>NZ_CP034412.1 GCF_006094275.1 Glutamicibacter creatinolyticus | reverse complement strand
GTAGGTGCTCCACTTCCTTCGGTTTGTGCAATTCTCATCACATTTCAGTCGCCCTTGGGGCCGAAAACGCTTGGCAATCGCGGGACATCGACTCTGATTCTAGCCCCCATCCACAACGTTATGCACAGATCTGGGGAAAAACTTGCCCTCAGAAGTGTGGAAACCCGCTTTTCGCGGGATGTCAAGGCGTTTCCAACGTCTGAATGACGTGCATGGATCGGAAAATGTGTGAAATGTCTTTCTCTCCGGGCTCGTAATCCACAGATATGGGATAGATTATTCACAGGCCTTCAGCTCGGGGCGGACCCCCAGAAGGTGGAATCGCGGCAATTTGACGTGCCGTGCAGATTTTTCTATCGTTATTCAGTCCTATGCGTGTGTTTTGTGCCCTGCTCAGATCATTAGAAGAGCCCACTGAACCTCGCATGCAATAAGTACGAGCGTCAGCCTGTTGTTTGCTAACCGGTAGTAACGGGCAAGTCGCATCCCTAGATCGTCTTGGAGAAATACCGTGAGCAAGCGGACTTACCAGCCCAACAACCGTCGTCGTGCCAAGAAGCACGGTTTCCGTCTTCGTATGCGTACCCGCGCGGGTCGTGCCATCCTGTCGGCACGCCGTTCCAAGGGCCGCAGCTCGCTGTCCGCATAAATTTGCGGCACAGCTTTTGGACACAGGGCGGGCACGGAAAATCATACGTTCCGTGTAGCTAGCCATGTTGCCAAAGAATCAGCGACTGCGACTATCGCAGGACCTTACAGCCACAGTACGTTCCGGTGTCCGAAGCGGGCGCCGGAACGTCGTGCTATATGCACGCCGCCAAGCGGACCCTGTAAGTGGGGATCGCATTGGATTTATCGTTTCAAAGGCTGTTGGCGTCGCCGTGAAGAGGAACCTGGCTAAACGCCGTTTACGAGCGATAGCCCGTGAGCTGCGTAGCGACGAGGGAAACCTTGACATCGTCGTACGGGCCCTTCCAGGCGCCGCGGAGCTGTCGTGGGATGAATTGCGCCGGCAGGTAGCGAGCGGTTGGTCCGCGATCGAGCACAAACTCGTGGACCGATGATGCGCAAGGAAAGCAAGGCCCGCACCGGTCCTGTTTGGTTCATCATCGATATTCCTCGAAATATCTTGATCGGGTTGCTGATCGCCTATCGAAAGCTGATTTCTCCGCTATATGGGGATGTGTGCCGATATTTCCCCAGCTGCTCTGCCTACGGCTTGGAAGCCGTGACCAAACATGGGGCAGTCAAAGGGACAGGGCTAACGGCCTGGCGCATATTGCGATGCAATCCTTTTAGCCATGGCGGAGTCGACCATGTACCTGAGAGCCGAAGAATTTGGCCCGACGGTAAACTGCCGAAGATCATAGTTTTGAATCACCCGGTGATTCCCGACGATGAAGATGATGCCGCACCGCGCGGACACAAGGAGCCTGACCGGTAATGAACTTCTTAGACACGATACTGACTCCGTTCACATACGTGGTCTCGTGGATTCTGTGGGCTTTCCACGAGCTCTTTACGCGCATAGGCATGAATCCAGACTCCGGTGTCACCTGGACACTGTCGATCATGTTCCTGGTGCTGTTGATTCGTAGCGCGCTAATTCCTGTTTTCGTCAAGCAGATCAAGGCGCAACGCGCCATGCAAGCCCTGCAGCCGGACCTGCGCAAGCTTCAGGCGAAGTACAAGGGCAAGACGGACCAGATGTCGCGTCAGGCTATGGTTCAGGAACAGCAGGCGCTGTTCAAGAAGCACAAGACCAACCCACTTTCATCTTGTCTGCCGCTACTGGTGCAGATGCCGTTCTTCTTCGCCCTGTTCCGCGTGCTCAATACCGCTTCACGGGCCAGCAGCGAAGGACGTTCGGTGGGCGCGCTAAACGCCGACCATATCCGCAGCTTCGACCAGTCCACCATCTTCGGTGCTCCGTTGTCGGAAACGTTCCTCGGGACCATCAACTCCGGTGCGGTGAACCCCGCTGTTATCGTGGTCGCGATCATCATGATCCTGGCCATGACCGCTTCCCAGTTCATTACCCAGCGTCAGCTGATGACTAAGAACATGACGAAGGAAGCCCTCGAGGGCCCCTTCATGCAGCAGCAGAAGATGATGCTGTACATTCTTCCGCTGGTCTTCGGCATTGGTGGCATCAACTTCCCCATCGGCGTACTGATCTACTGGACCGCCTCCAACCTTTGGACCCTGGGCCAGCAATTCTGGGTCATCCGCAATAACCCCACCCCGGGTTCGGAAGCAGAACGTGAGCTGAACGCCCGTCGCGCTGCCAAGGGGCTGCCTCCAGTGGGGCAGAAGAAGACCGAAGAGGCAGAGCCCGTGGTGGAGCCCAAGGGCCAGCGCGTGCAGCCCCAGCGCAAGAATCGTAGGAAGAAGAAGTAGGCATGACTGCAACCGAGAATCCTGAAGTGTCACAGGGCGAAGAAGCCGTAGAAGAGCATGTTGTAGATGTTGCCGATGAAGGCGATGTCGCAGCCGATTACCTCGAGGAACTGTTGGATATTGCAGACCTTGACGGCGATATTGACATTGAAGTTCGTGGCGGCCGTACCTACATTTCCGTGGTCGCTGACGAACAGAGTTCTGATCTGGCCGGGCTGATCGGCAAGGACGGCGAGGTGCTCGACGCGTTACAAGAGCTAACCCGGCTTGCGGTCCTGAACGTCACAGGGGAGCGTTCTCGGCTGGTATTGGATATTGCCGGCCACCGCGCGGCGCGTACTGAGAAACTGCGTCAGATCGCCGAGGAAGCGATCGAGCGGGTACAGGAATCGGATGAGCCGTTCCATCTGGAACCGATGAGCGCGTATGAGCGTAAACTCGTGCACGACATCATCGCGGATGCTGGGCTACATTCAGAGTCCGAAGGTGAAGCCTCGCGTCGACACATCGTTGTCACCACACTCTAGTAAATGAGAGCCCACCTTCGGGTGGGCTCTTTTGTCTCAGGGAGAATACCGAAATGACCCAAGACCTCAGCATGACGGCGGAAGAGAATGCAGCCGCGGAAGCGATCTTCGGCGACCGACTGGAACTGGCTCGGCGCTACGTGGAACACCTGGCCACTTCAGGCATCGAGCGAGGCCTTTTAGGTCCGCGTGAGGTGCCACGTCTTTGGTCTCGACACGTGTTGAATTGTGCCGTTATTGAGTCCCTGATGCTCTCTGACGCGCAGGTGGCTGACGTAGGCAGCGGTGCCGGCCTTCCCGGCCTTTGTCTGGCTATTGCACGTTCAGATCTCCAGCTAACCCTTATTGAACCCCTAGAGCGTCGTTGCATCTGGCTGACTGAGGTTATTGACGATCTGGGCCTTGAGAACGTAGTTGTGATGCGCGGGCGCGCGGAACAGATGTTGGATGCCGTAGATGCGGACTATGTTACTGCGCGGGCTGTATCCGCCCTGAGTAACTTGGCAGGACTAACGATTCCTCTGTTGCACGGCAAGGGGGAGCTGCTAGCCATTAAGGGACGGTCTGCTGCCGAAGAGGTCGCAAAGGCCGCGAAGGTCATTCGCAAGCTGGGTGGAACTCACACCGAGGTCCTCACCGTCGGTGAGCGCCTACTGGAGGACCCGACTACGGTGGTTCGAATCAAGGTTGGCTAGCCCATACGGGCTAACCTAGATGTGTAGGCGAGGGTTTTGCTCGTATCACCGAAACGATCGAGCTAAAACAACTTTCTTAATTTGTTTAATTTGTTTCACGTGAAACACATGCAGCGGAGTGGCAACAACTGCGCTGATTCACGGTAAGGAGTGCCGCCCTTGACCAAGGGAAAGAATTCGTCGAGTAACGTCTTCGACATCAACGATGCGTCTTCCCCACTAGCGAGTCAATTGGCCAGCGAACATCGTCGACGCGAAGCGCTATCGGAGAAGGTGGTACCTATGCCCGAGAAGACTCGATACTTCACGATTTCCAATCAGAAGGGCGGCGTAGGCAAGACGACCACTACGGTCAATCTCGCCGCTGCCCTGGCCAAGAGCGGGCTTAATGTGCTGGTGATCGATATTGATCCACAGGGCAACGCATCGACGGCTCTAGGGATCGAGCATCATTCCGAAGTCGACAGCATTTACGACGTTCTGATCAACGATCTTCCGTTGAATGAAGTCGTGGCGACCTGCCCGGATCTGCCGTCGCTTCAAGTTGCTCCTGCAACAATTCACTTGGCCGGCGCAGAAATAGAACTTGTCTCGGTTGTCGCCAGAGAGCAGCGACTACAGAAGGCCTTGGACGCCTACGCACGATGGCGCCAACGCGAGGGCCTTCCTCGACTGGACTATGTGTTTATCGACTGTCCGCCCAGCTTGGGCCTGCTGACAGTCAATGCTTTTGTAGCCGCGCGAGAGGTCCTAATCCCGATCCAGTGTGAGTACTACGCTTTGGAAGGTCTAAGCCAGCTATTGAAGAACATCGAGATGATTCAGACGCATCTCAATTCGAAGCTTTCGGTGTCGACAATCCTGCTGACCATGTACGACGGACGAACCAACCTCGCCGCCCAAGTGGCCACCGAGGTCCGGGAGCACTTCCCGGAGCAAGTTCTGAAGGCTGTTATTCCAAGAAGCGTGCGAATCTCTGAGGCTCCAAGCTACCAGCAGACCGTCATTACTTACGATCCAAATTCCACAGGCGCTCTGTCGTATCTGGAAGCAGCGGTGGAAATTGCGGAACGGGGCGAACCTAAATAAAGGGGCTCCGCCGCCGATGTGCATCATAAGAACAACCTCTATCAGTTGATTCTGGAATGCCCATCGTAGGGCGACCTGCAGGTTCTAAGGCATGACCGCTAGCTCACCGGCAGAGGTAGGTTGTAGGAAGTTTCTAAGCGTTTTGATGCACATTCAGCATTAGACTAGGTATGGGTTGAGTGTCTTGATGAAAGGGCGGGCCATCAATGGCTGAGAAAAAACGGGGATTGGGACGGGGTCTTGGTGCGTTGATCTCCAGTTCCCCGGCCGTTGCGGCTGAGGAAAACGACTCTGTTTCACGTGAAACAACCACGCACGAAACTATTGTTGCCGGCAATACTAAGTCTAAATCCGGACGTCCCGTAGATATGTTCTTTGAGCCCGGGCGAAAGACCAACACGGGCGACGCCGGAGTACCAGGTACTAAAAAGCCGATCAAACGTGGTCGTGCAACGATGCCGGATCTAACCTCAAGCGTGAAGCCGAGGTCGTCTTCGGAGGATGCGTCGAAGCCGTCGAAGCCAGAGCCTCAGCTTAGTGAGCCTACTATTGAGGCGGATTCAGAGCAACTGGTAGAAGTTCCGGGCGCACGGTTTGCGGAAGTTGACGTTAAGGACATCCATCCGAACCGCAAGCAACCGCGATCTAATTTTGACGAAGAGCAGATGGATGAGCTGATACATTCCATTCGCGAGATTGGTCTCCTTCAGCCAATTGTCATTAGGCCTTCACGCGAAGATGGACGTGAACCCTACGAGCTTGTCATGGGTGAACGCCGTTGGCGCGCTACCCAAGCGGCGGGACTGAACAAGATCCCGGCGATCATTCGAGATACTCAGGATACGGACTTACTTCGGGATGCTCTGCTTGAAAATCTCCACCGGTCTGAGCTGAATCCCTTGGAAGAAGCAGCTGCCTACCAACAGCTTCTCCAGGAATTCGATTGCACTCAAGAGGTTCTTTCGTCACGCATCGGTCGTTCTCGCTCACAAATCTCGAATACGATCCGCCTTATGAAGTTGCCTCCACTCGTCCAGCGTCGTGTAGCAGCCGGAGTACTGTCAGCGGGGCATGCTCGCGCTCTTCTGGGACTGTCCAATAGTGAGGCAATTGAGCAGCTGGCACAACGGGTGATTAATGAAGGTCTTTCCGTACGCGCCACCGAAGAAGCCGTGGCGCTTAGCGATGACAAGCCGACCTCCAAGCGGCCTTCCAAGCCCCGTGAAACCGCCAGGAATGAAAGACTTGATTTCATAGCTTCATCACTGGCGGACCGCCTTGATACTAACGTAAAGATTGCCTTAGGCGCCCGAAAGGGAAAGGTCAGTATCGAATTCGCCTCCGTGGAAGACTTGAATCGCATCATGACAGTACTTGCACCGGAGATCAAGGACTAATAGGACAAACAAAGGACGGGTGGTTTCACGTGAAACCACCCGCCCTTTGTCGTCTGCAGGGGAGTAAGGCTGTATAGGCGGGGCACCTTTCTGGCTTACCCGACCAATACGCACCGACGTCGTATTCGCCATAAGCTTCTAATGCGCCGGAGATGAACGCGGAGTGTTCCTGTCCTTGAGAGCCTAAATATAGTGAGCATCTCGCTCCACGAAACGAGGAGCGTAAACGTGTTGATCCACAAGTTCTCAAACTGAGAGGTAGCAGCATGACAGAATGAGCGTGAAGAATTTCAAAGAATAGCGCTGATCGCCGCTCTACTGCTGACTAGAGAGAAGGTAGGTCGCTCCGGAACAACTATCGTACTCACGAACTGGTTTAACGGTGCGTTGATTTCTGTTTCACGTGAAACTTTGCCCATTGCTACCCGACATCCAAAGCCGGTTCTACCTATCCCAAAAGCAGTGAACAGTGTCAAGTCATGGAGGTGGGTTGTGGATGAAGCATCTTCATCCTTTCAACTTCACGATTATAGAGTCCTTCCGATATCCGCGTTCTTCGACTCTTGGAATCGCTGGCGTTTGGCGGGTTCCCGGTAATGCAGGAGTAGATAAGCCAGGGAACTGACGTTACTACGTGTTTCGTTTAGTGATGTGTACCCTTAGCAGTCCGGCGCCTAGTTGGGCACCAGGAATTGAGACCTCAGCAAACATCGCTAGTACATCTTCCGTTGCCCGAGTGCGAAGCGTACTTCTCAGCGGTTAATCTACAAGCATGGGGAATTTCCATCAACCGGTGCACTATAACGCAGGAGAACTCAGCCTAGCCAGTTTCCAATCTTGGACAACCCGCTGTGCCGCTGCATATTTTCTCTGGCTGTTCCCCGAGTACGAGCCGGCGCTATCGGTAGCAAGAACTTATGGATACGTGGGAGATACCCACTAGCCACTTGAACGCGCGACCGTAGCACTTCTTGCTGTCTACGCTGCCAGTGCCGACGAGGCCTGTACGCGCGAGGGAGTGAACCTTTGATAACGACGCTGATATCGATGGCGGGCCACCTCTCTCCATGTTCTGAAGCCCCTACAGGTGTACGGTTCGCGCTACTCTCGAGTCCTCTGGCTTCCGGAAGATCCTACAGTGACTGCCCACCGCGAATAGCGTAGGCAACGGTGGGAAGTTTGCTCCTTATGGACTTCAGTTTCCCAATAAGGCTCGTAGCCGAAATTCGATTTGTTTGCTGACGAAGATCGCCTACACAACCGAGGAGTGGACGGCTCCGCGCTCCAGCGGAAGATTGTAATTTTCGACTGTTTCACGTGAAACGGAGAGTGGAACTCCCAGCTTGCGGTAGATAGGAGAATAAGCGGAGTCGGATAGAACCTGCGGCCTATATTCATGCAGTCAAATCTGCGTCCTGCGGCGATCCTGCAGTTATTCGGGCTACTTCTGCAAGGATGCTTGCCTCGGCAGCAAACGCCCTACTTATTGCGGTTCCGCTGTCGACCGGCTCGGGCATCTTCCGGGCCCACCGACCGGCCGTCTTTCCAGGCGCATAAGATACATCCCTGACCATTGTTCCACGTGCAGCGTCTCCGTAAACGAAGTGTAGATACGATGGAGGAGCTTCAGCCGTCGGATCCTCGAAGTCCTCTGTTCGTTTCTGAGACTTCAGATCTACTCGGGCACACCCTCACCCCCTGAGGAGAGCTATACGGCCCTCAGCAAGGCTCCTGTAGCCGCTGATCGCAGGGTGTTGCAGCCCAATGCTGAGCTCAATCTTCGGAGCAGGCCAAGGAGCACCTACGGAAGGGCTCATTGGCAACTCGGCAAGTCGCGAGGGGTTATGTTTCTAATTATTCGAAGGTGAGGGGCCGGATCCTAGGTTGTGGTTGCACTAGAAGCATTTGCTGCGTCCTCTGGCTGCCCGCGAGGCAATGATGTCGCAAGGGGCTTGTAGTGGATAGTGACGCGCCGGAGTACGTCTAAGGACAATGAGTTTCGCGACGCCGTTGTCTCCTCTTGAAGGCCGACGGGAACCGGATCATGGGTTACTGATGTAGGGGCACTCTAAGCCCCCTACAGAGCGTCTAAGGCCACTGACTCCAACGCCGGAAGTTCGATTCAACGTCAAGTTTTGGGCTCGCAAACCTGGCCTGTACCTAGAGAAGCCGTTCGTGTGGAAAATAGAGGGGGTGCAGCGAAGAGGGCACACGAGGTTTTGGTACTACAGCTCTAAGTTCAAACCTTGCACAAACAGTAAATCGCAAAGTTTCACGTGAAACGGTTGGCGATCCATTCTGGCGGCATAGCTAATATCGCCTAACTGCTATGAGCTTTGAGCTGTCTCAGAGCTGGACGCCTGAATACACCTTAGGCAATTCCCTTCGAGAGACACCAACGCCAGGGGTGACTCTAACTTTCTCGTGTTGTTCGCTTTGCCGGGTTCAGCGAGTAAAGCGTCCGGGCAGCTGTGCGTGTTGCGGACGAAGCACTGGCAACACAGAAAGTGCAGGCATTTCCTAAAGTAGGGGAGTAGGGACCGGTGGGCGTTGAAGTAGTCATTGCCCAATTCGCGACACTACTGCGGGATGCTTGTGGGTAGAAACATTGAAAAACCGGGATGAGACTAGTCGCAGATCGGTATCGAAGGTATTCGAAATTCAGGGATAGACCTTGTCTTCGGGGACAGCTGGGTCATGAAGACCGGCAACTTTCCCGGTCGGTGATTTTGCTCCTCCACTTGGAACAGAGAAAACATTAGCGACGTTGGGTCCGCTATCGAAAACACGCTAATTTTGTGACATACCTGGGTTTTCAGGACCGGTGGAACTCCACGGAAGACCGGCGCATGGCAAGGTTCAGAGAATGTAAAACCTGAATAATCGAACTTTTCGAACACGCGCGCAGGATGCTCTCACAACATTGCACGCAATCGCAGAAGTGGCTGCGACTCTGAGTGTCTTCTCTTGAGATAGAGCAACCAAAAGGCCGAAAGAGTGTAGCCGCAGTAAGGCGAGCCCGTGTCACTGGAAACGACTTTCCAGTCTTTGGCCCCGCACCTTTTTTGTCACCGGAACCACCATTGTCCTACCTGATGATCCTGCGTATTACGCATTACGTGTTTCCCCGCGGTTCTATTGGCTCCAGATGGCCGGTACCACATGTCCGTTAGCAAACGAACGGAGCATTGAGCCCGCTGCGACTATAGCTTGTGGGTAGGTGTACCCGTGTTGCAGCTGGCCACAACAACGGTTGAACGCACCTCGCGGATTAATGCCGTCTATTACAGTACGAGTGTCCAAGAACTCCGGCCGCGATTGCGATGAGGATGATGGGGGAACGGGAAGCGCTCTAGCCCGGGGCTACGTTTAGAAGGCTGCTTTCCGGAAGCTTGATGATCGCGGGATCATCCCTCTTGACCCCACTACGCAGACTCATTGAAATCGCACCGTGTGCGGTGGAACAGCAAAATTGCACGAAACGCTAAATTCTGGCGACAGCATAGTGGTCATTGAGTAGGAGTACCCAGTAGCCATCAAGTGATGCACCAGCTCTGATAGCTATTTCCATCATGGCCCATGGACGTCACTCGTATTGTACGGTGGCGGGAGACGTCATTGCTAGATTTGGGAAGAAGCACGCGGCGCGCAGAAAGCGAAGGAAAGACAGCAATCATTCTTCACAGTGCCATCAGCCGAAAGCGGCCTGCATGTCGGGCATGATCCTTCGGGATTATCAGTCGAGGACTGGTAACAGAAAAAACAAAATAATATACTTGATTTCAAGCTTCGATTCTTCCAGAGCCTTTGATCCGCTAATCGTCCGATGACAGGGGTTATTCTCCGGTAGAAAAGGACCACTAAGGGTGGCGGATCACTGATCCGCCACCCTTAGTGGTCGATACTTCGTTCTTCACTACCTAGAGGTAGGCAGCGAATTCCTTCTCGAGAACAGGCTTCGGCTTGGCGCCAATCGACGTAGCGACGTGTTCACCGTCCTTGAAAACGTAGACAGCAGGAATACTGGTGATTCCGTACTTTGCTGCGATGCCCTGGTTTTCGTCGACGTTGATCTTGACGACGTCTACCTTGTCGGCGTGCTCGACGGCAATCTGATCAAGAATGGGGCTCAGCTGTCGGCAGGGGCCACACCATTCTGCCCAGAAATCAACGATTACCGGCTTACTTGCTTCCAGCACGTCCGCCTGGAAGCTTGCTTCGGTGACATCCTTTGCGTTGCTCATGAGAGACAACCACCTTTCTGTAGAGCTTAATTCGTCGCCTGTACGGGGGTTTTTAGATCCGCCAGGAAGTGTTCAACGTCGATTGCGGCTGCGCATCCAGAACCTGCGGCGGTGATCGCTTGCCGGTACCGAGCGTCGATGACATCGCCGGCGGCAAATACGCCCTTCAACGAGGTTTGAGAAGTGCGTCCGTCAACAGCGATAGTGCCCTCTGCAGTCAGCTCGAGCTGATTCTTTACCAGCTCGGTGCGTGGATCGTTGCCGATAGCGACGAAAACGCCCGTGACGGGCAGAGTCTTCTCTTCACCGGTGCTACGGTTCTTTACGCGTAGTCCGGCGACCTTTTCAGCACCCTCGATCCCGACAACCTCAGAGTCCCAAACGAACTCGATCTTCTCGTGGGCCATGGCGCGGTCTGCCATAATTTTCGAGGCCCGTAGTTCGTTTCTCCGGTGCACCACGTACACCTTCGAGGCAAACTTGGTCAGGAAGAGTGCTTCTTCCATGGCCGAATCTCCGCCGCCAACAACTGCAATTTGCTGATCACGGAAGAAGAACCCATCACAGGTTGCACACCAGGAGACACCCTTGCCGGACAGACGCTTCTCATCTTCCAGGCCAAGCTCGCGGTACGCTGACCCGGTCGAAACAATAACGGAGTGCGCGGTGAAGACGGTGCCGTCGTTGACGGTGACCTTCTTGATGTCTCCGGTGAGATCCAGATGCGTCACGTCATCGAAGAGTACTTCAGCGCCAAAGCGCTCGGCTTGCTGCTGCAGATTGTCCATAAGGTCGGGTCCCATGATGCCCTGTGGGAAACCAGGAAAGTTTTCCACGTCGGTGGTGTTCATCAGTTCTCCACCAGCGGTTACGGAACCGGCAATGACCAGTGGATTCAGGTTCGCGCGCGCAGTGTAAATTGCTGACGTGTAGCCCGCTGGACCGGAACCGACGATGATGACATCGCGGATTTCATCATTCTGTGTTGAAGCCACGGGGGAGGGACCCTTTCATTTCATGTAAATGCGAAGTGCATAGTGCGGTTAGACCTCACTATGCACCTCAACGTTTGATAACGGTGAAAAATTCCGTCAGTGTTACTTGGCCGAGAACTCACCAATCTGCAGCCCAAAGGGACGAGATGCATTCGCGCCAGAAGCGCGACGCGGCAGTTCAGTAACGTTCAAGAAGACGTATTGGCCCGTGGCTTGCTCTTCATTCACTGGAACAGTCAGCGACGGGCCCGTGAATGAGCCGTTGGCCACGGAGTTTGCTTCGCCCAGGTCTTCGCTGTCACCAATCAGAATCTGGTAGCTGCCTCCAGAGGCGTTGAGGCCGTCAAGCTGAACTTCGCTGATCTTCGACTCATCTTCCAGCTCGAGGATAAACACCATGTTGGAGGCAAAACCGCCGAAGTTCGCGGTGGTATACGAGTAGGTGTTGTAAACACTGGCAGGATTACCGTCGATCATCTTGGACAGAGTGTCATCGGTTTCAGCGTTCAGCTTCTGGTTCCCTGGCACCAGCCGGGAAACATCAGCAATTTCCGGGGCAGGCAACGGGGACTCGGTGTCCGAAGGGGACTCCTCATTCGGCTCGGCGGGCTGCTCCTGAGTTTCGTTCGGCGGCGTCTGAGCTACGGGCTCATCGCCTCCACCACGGCCGAGGAAGTTAAACGCGAAAACTACCCCAATGACGAGTACAGCGATCAGCACGGCGCCCACCAACAGGCGAGCTCCCTTACTGCTGTTTTCGTTGTTCTCTTCCGGATTTTCGTAATCTGCGTTGGAGGCAGGAACGTTCTTGGCTGCGGCGGGGAAGGTTTTGGCCTTCGAGCCGTTGCCGGATGCGGCTGCTGCGGCAGCAGCAACCCCGCCGGCATCGGCGGCCCCCGCAGCCCCACTGGCCTTTTGAGAGCCAGTTGGCTTATCCCCGCGGGGTTCTTTCTTAGGAGACTCGGATGCTGCAGCTGCCGCTGACGTCGCCCCTGCGGCAGCAGGCTTCTTTTTGTCCTTGGAAGACTTTGGTTCCTTGCCCTTGGAAAGCTCGGCCGAAGACAACGCCGCCGTGGCGGTGACATTCGGCTCGTCGTCCTCAAGACGGGTGACTTTTGCCCTGTCGGCAGGCTTAGCGCCCCCTTCCGAGCCCTTAATCGGCGCAACCGGTGTGGTGCTTGGAGAAGACGTCTCCTGCGGAGCCGTCTTCGGGTCGACATCATCGCCCTCTGCAGAAGGCAGTGATTGCTCATCACCTTCAGCGGACGCATTCTTGCGTCCGAACCTGTTCTTCAGACCGCTGAATCCACTGCTGAGAGCGTTTCCGATACGGCCCTGCTCTTCCGGCTCCTCCTCATAGCGGAGGTGCTCGTAGTAGGCGTCGTCGTCCTCGTAGGTCTGCGGTACTGCCTGACGAGTTTCACCGAAGATTTCGGTGCCCAGAGTATCTGTGAAAAACGGCTCGACATAAGGAGCGTCGCGCTCAACCACCAAGTCGAGCAAGTCCGCCGAATTGGCCAGGTTGGCTACGAGATAAGTTTGATTGGCGTCCGTAACGCCAAGATCGAGGACCTGGACCGCAGCGGAACGCTCGTCCATCGCGATTTCGCGCGCGCTGCTGGCCAACTGTGAGGAATTGTCCGTCGACGCAACCAGAATACTGACGGATCTGTTCAGCACCTGGTCAATGCCTTCGAGGACAAGGTCTCCTTCGGCGGAGGTCAAGACAAATTCGGTGACCTGGTAGCGACCGCCGAGGACGGACCCGACATCGATGGACTGCGACACGTGCATCTCCAAGGGTTGGTTGAGCATTCAGGCGGATTCCCCGCCATCCCTCATGTTACCTGCGATACGACGGGATATGTGGGTGATTTGGCTAGAGTCACGTGGCCGTCGAAGACGCTGTTTTTCTGTAGATTCCGTGCCGGCGTTCTCCGGGGCGATTCACCTGTGAACCCTGTTGGCTAACCACCGGTGACATAGCGGGTCAGCACCTCGCGCGCGAGGTCGGCAATGCGCCGCTCGTTGGGAAAAGACAGCCTCTTGCCCAATGCGTTCAGGGGAACCCAATCGACGTCCACGGCTTCATGGTCCGGATCGTTTTCGATGGTCAACTCGCCACCTGTGGCCTCGAGCAGGAAGTGGTGCACCGTTTTGTGGACCCGGTAGTTGGTGACGGTAAACCAGTAGTCCACGGATCCCAGGGGCGCGAGAATCCGACCGGCAATTCCGGTCTCTTCCTCGATCTCCCGGATCGCGGCTTCCTCATTGGTCTCTTCGCCCTCCGGGTGGCCCTTGGGAAGACACCACTCGAGCCGCCCGCCTCGGTTGTACCGGGCGATGATTGCTACGGGGAAGGAGGAATCATCGAAATCGATCACGATACCGCCGGAGGAAACCTCCTCGACGGTGGGCAGCTGTTGGTGCCCTCCAGCCGCGTGCGCATGCGCCATTGACGCTGTCAATGGCGTGCGCTTAGGTGCGGACGGGATCGGACGGTTCATGAAACCACTGTATCGACAAAACGCCTAACATTCCGTTAACAACGTGACGCGGAGAGTTTTGTCGCAGTGAATACCACCGAGTACGTGCACACGGGGCCGGGAAATCTGGCACCCTTAAAGGACTATGTACGAACTTCCTTCCCACGCAGTGCTGCGCCAGATTCTTCCCGCGGTCATTTTCGAGTTGGCTGACCGCTTCGTCGCAGCTGGATTCGAGCTGTCGCTGGTCGGTGGACCGGTCCGTGATCTCTACCTTGGACGCGTCTCACCTGACCTGGATTTCACGACCAACGCGCTGCCGGATCAGACCCTGAGCGTCATTGAGGGTTGGGCGGACGCAACGTGGGATGTGGGCCGTGACTTCGGAACCATCGCGCTGCGTAAGGGCAGGGACACCATTGAAGTCACGACTTACCGCGCGGATGCCTATGACAAGGATTCTCGCAAGCCCGTCGTGGCCTTTGGCGATAATCTGCGAGACGATCTGTTCCGGCGCGATTTCACCATGAATGCCATGGCACTGCGTTTGCCGCAGCTGGAACTCATCGATCCCTTTGACGGAGTCGCCTCCCTGAATGAGGGGCTGATTCGTACGCCGGGATCTCCGGAAGTCTCTTTTTCGGATGATCCACTGCGGATGATGCGGGCTGCGCGCTTCACCTCGCAGCTGCGAATGAACGTTGCACCGGAGGTTCGCAAGGCCATGCGGCACATGGCTGACCGGCTCGAGATCATTTCGGCTGAGCGAATCCGCGATGAGCTGGTCAAACTCATCAATGGCGCGGACCCGCGATCGGGTATCGATTTGCTGGTGCAAACCGGGCTGGCCGACATCATGCTGCCCGAGGTTCCGGCGTTACGTCTGGAGATCGACGAGCACCACCGGCACAAGGATGTCTACCAGCATTCACTGACCGTGCTGGAGCAGGCGATTGATCACGAGACCGATGCCGACGGAGCGGTTCCGAAACCCGATTTTGTGCTGCGCTTCGCTGCCCTGATGCACGACATCGGCAAGCCGGCGACACGGAAATTCGAGAGCAACGGCTCGGTCAGTTTCCGTCACCATGACGTGGTGGGCTCCAAGTTGGTCAAGCAGCGGATGCGTGCCCTGCGTTTCGACAAGGAAACGATCAAGGCCGTTGCCCGTCTGGTTGAACTGCATATGCGTTTCTACGGTTACGGGGAAGCCGGCTGGACAGATTCCGCGGTACGTAGGTACGTGACAGATGCAGGTCCCCAGCTCGAGCGTCTGCACCGCCTGACCCGCTCGGACGTTACGACGCGCAACCGCCGCAAGGCCGATCGCCTATCGTTCGCCTACGACGACCTGGAAACCCGGATCCAGCAGATTGCTGAGCAGGAGGAGCTGAATTCCATTCGGCCCGACCTTGACGGCGAGCAGATCATGAAGCTGCTGGGGATCTCTCCGGGGCCCGTAGTGGGACGTGCGTATAAGTTCCTGTTGAACATGCGCCTTGACGAAGGCCCCTTGGGGGAGGACAAGGCCAGAGAACGCCTCCTGCAGTGGTGGGCCGAGCAGCCCGAGTCGCGGGACTAAGCCGCGCACATTGCGGGTTTGCCGCCCTCCTGCGCGCTGCCGTGTGGTGATTGCAGGACGGCGGCTGTTTGTGCTTTCCGTGACGGTAGCACTTGCCCGAAGGCTTCCCGGGTGACTGCCGTGGCTACGTAACTGCCGTGGCTATGTATTGGTAGCTGCAGCCGCCTTCTGCTTCGGGGACAGCAGCCTTCACACGTCCGGCGGCACCACGTGGCCCGTGAAGCCGAAGAATCTTTAAAGTATTTTCCCTTGAGGCTGGATATTCCGCGCAGAGTTCAGTTATGCTGGGTATCGTGATTGGGAAGTCTCAATGAGACTAACGAGATCGAAGAGACAATAAACGTTGCAGTCTCGCACCTGAGGTGCGATCGACTCGAGCAGACCTAAGGAGGTGGGAAACATGAATATGATCCAGATTTCTTGGACTAATGGCGGCGGATTTGCCGGCTTTTACGCCCGCGTGCGGCGAGTTTCCCCAGCCTCCGGACAGATGACGATCTAGTTCTCTCACACTAACTCATCAAAAAGTTCCTGAGGCTGAATAGTCAGTATTCGACCGAAACCTCTAGGAACTTTTCTCATGTCTGCCCCTCTTTGCACTACTCCAACCCGTGCTATCCGCGCCGCGGAATTGATCTTCGCCGGACCGGAGAGCCTGAAAGCGCGTAGTTCGCTTTCGAACCCTCAAGTTGTCCCCGTCCTTTCGACGCAAACGGAAAGGAGGGGAGGCTAGTGAAAAAGCGCTACCGCGGCGATCAGACTGATCGCTTCAAGGAAACGCGATTCCATCAGGCACGTCGCGAACGTGAAATGAAGAATCACGTTCCACCGGAAATGTACTTCCGTATCCGCTAGGGGCCGGCTGACGCCATTACCGTCAGTGCCAGACCAAGGGGGATACATGATGGAACCGCAACCGAATATCCAGACGAGGCCCGCCGGCCTGTGGCCCGGCGGGCCTTGCCGCACCCAGATGACGAAGGCCTTGGGAACAATGCAGGAGTTTCACAGTCCGACCACGAGAGGTCTTAAATGCAGGTGCCCACCGCCTTGTGGACACGGTGGGCACCTGAAGACTCCGAGCGGAGTGGACCGTTAACGCTCGATCTCGCCGCGAATAAAGGCCTCTACCTTCTGACGCGCGGTTTCGTCGTCGTACTGCTCCGGCGGTGACTTCATGAAGTAGCTGGAAGCGGAGAGGATGGGACCACCAATGCCGCGGTCCTGGGCGATCTTCGCGGCGCGCACCGCGTCGATGATGACGCCCGCGGAGTTCGGGGAATCCCAAACCTCCAGCTTGTATTCGAGATTGACCGGCGCATCACCGAAGTTGCGTCCCTCGAGGCGCACGAAAGCCCATTTGCGGTCGTCCAGCCATGACACGAAGTCGCTCGGGCCGATGTGTACGTCATCGGCACCCAGGGCGGCTGAGGTGTTGGAAGTGACCGCCTGGGTCTTGGAGATCTTCTTGGATTCCAGACGCTCGCGCTCGAGCATGTTCTTGAAGTCCATGTTGCCGCCCACATTTAGCTGGTAGGTGCGGTCCAGGACAACCCCACGGTCTTCGAAGAGCTTTGCCATGACGCGGTGGGTGATGGTGGCGCCGATTTGGCTCTTGATGTCGTCGCCGACGATCGGAACACCAGCATCTGTGAACTTCTGCGCCCATTCCGGGGTGCCGGCAATGAAGACCGGCAGTGCGTTGACGAAGGCAACGCCAGCGTCAATCGCAGCCTGTGCGTAGAACTTGGCCGCTTCTTCCGAACCCACCGGAAGGTAGCAGACCAGTACATCGACCTGGGCGTCCTTGAGGGACTGAACCATGTCCACCGGTTCGGCCGAGGACTCCTCGATGGTTTCGCGGTAGTACTTGCCCAGGCCATCCAGGGTATGTCCCCGCTGGACGGTGATTCCGGTCTGCGGCACATCCGCGATCTTAATGGTGTTGTTCTCGCTGGCCAGGATTGCGTCAGCAAGATCCAGTCCAACCTTCTTGGCATCGACGTCGTAAGCGGCGACGAACTGCACGTCGCTGACGTGGTAGTCGCCGAACTGAACGTGCATCAGACCCGGAATGGTGGAATCAGCTGCCGCATCGCGGTAGTACTCGACGCCTTGGATAAGTGACGTGGCACAGTTACCCACACCGACGATGGCAACTCTGATCGGGTTCGCCGACACATGAACTCCTTTGGAAAACGATGAAAGCTTTGGGGAGCGGATCCAAGAGATAAGAGTTATCCGCAAACAGGCTCCCCCATAGATCTTAAGTCCCTTACTATGCACTTTCATTC
The DNA here is from genome assembly GCF_006094275.1 of Glutamicibacter creatinolyticus. GTDB lineage: Bacteria > Actinomycetota > Actinomycetes > Actinomycetales > Micrococcaceae > Glutamicibacter > Glutamicibacter creatinolyticus. The sequence continues at coordinate 3,291,419 of NZ_CP034412.1, read as the reverse complement.
CCGCTTCGGCGAAGAGATTGGGAAGCGAGGCTCGTTACTGTTACCACCCGACCTCATGCGGACGGAAAGTCCCCTGAGTTCGGTCGGTAATGACTGAAAACAAAGTCAGTACCAAAAATTCTATTGGGCATGAACGACCGCGCTCGGTGAGCGTAGAGCACGTTATTTGGCTTGAAAAATCATGAAATATTATGTCATTAGCAAAATTTCAGATGCTCATGAGGTGTCTGGTAGCTCTCATTTCACGCCTGTCCAAGAATCCGCCGCAACTTTCGGGCAATTTCCAGCATTGGGCGGGGCATTACGGTGCGTACGCGCTGCCGCAGAGGAAAGTTCTTCAGACGTGACAGCATTTGCTCGTCTGTCTGCAGCGTTCCAGTCTGCGCTCTAGACGCTAGGAGTTGCAGTGCGTCATGCAGATCGCGGGCATTGCGATGAAAGTAATTTTCCCTCAGCCATGCGCGGTTCGGATTACTGAGTCCGAGCATCTGCAGTTGCTGCAGGCTGCCTTGAATCCCGGAGCCGACGAACACCGTATTAATCAGTGAAACGTCAACGCCAAAGTCGTTGATGACCAGGGTCGGCAACCCGTGGTCCAGGGCCTCGAGTGCCGCGGTTGAAGAAACCGTGGCCAACGCCGTTCCCGGAACCAGAAATTCGTGCAACGCCCCCGTGGCAAAACGGATGTGGCTGGTCCGGGAGAGCCGTCCGTCCTGGACCATCTGCTCCAACAGCGCGTCATAAGGGTATTGCTCCAGATGTGTTTGCGGTTCTCCGGCCCGGGCGCGCAACTTGATGATGACCTCGGTACCCGGGTTCATCCGGGCCGTGCCTTCCAGAGCCAGCAGGATCTGTTCACGCTCATCACGTGCGCTCGGAACCTTGGCCTGGGCGGCAAACACGACTCGGTTAATCGGCTGGCTACAAGTGGCGGGGAAGCCAGGACTGGTCAAAAACGGCAACTTGCCCAGCAACAGGGTGGGCTGGTGGCCGGGTTCGGAGTCGGCCAGGAAGGAGAAATCCCGCACCTCGGCGTGCGAATGGCAGATGAAGGCATCCCCTGCCCGACGATAGTTCCAGCCTTTCGCCGTCGCGGGGAAAGCTACTCCCGGCAGCGCCGAAACCAGCGCCGTGCGGCGTGCATCGACCGTTTCGCTGCGCAGGATCCTGGCATAAATTTCCGAGACAATCGGCCCGGTGGCCGAAGCGAACAGCACATCTTCGGTGACGGTACCGGCGGTGAGGTGACTTAGCGGCAGAATTTGGACGTGCTGCGGGTCCAAATCCGTGCCGCTGAACGCCGCCCGGATCTGCTCGTCGGTGGGGCTTGTGGGGGTGCGGACAACCACGACCCGCCGCCGCCATCCGTCGCCGAGCTGGTGCAGCAGATGGGCGGCCAGCTTCAGGTACGAGTCGGAGTCGGCCACGGCCAAGATGGAGGGAGTCACCGGGCATCACACCTTCAGGGAATTGGACAGGTGCTCGCGCAGCTGCCGGGATGTCGCGGCGGTCCACCAGTGTTCGGGCACCGCTTGGGGAATGACCTGGTGACGTTGCGTACCCAGCAGCAGGCGCAGCGAAGGCACCACTGTGGAGGGCAAGGAGCGGATTAGCTGCCCGGAACGCAACCGGCGCAGGCGCATTTCAATGGGAATGGTGTGCTCCTTGAGCCGGACATTGGGGATCCGGCCAATCAGCTCGAGCAGGTGCGGGGTTTCGCGGCGGTGCGGAAAATACGCCAGCGGCCCGTCCTGGGCCACATCACGCAGCCATTCCAGATACGGCTCGGGATGGATCAGCCCGTCGGTGCTCATCGCCGAGCCGATGACCAAGGTGGGTTCGGCGAAGCTCTCGGCCACGGGTTGGGCGGTGAGCCATTCGAAGCGGTGCTGGGCAAACTTGATGCCCAGTTGCTCCATGCGTTCCCGCGTGGGCTCATCCACGTCCAGGGCGGAGACGATCAGCAGGCGCTGATCGCGCGCCATGAAACGCAGCCGGTACCACAGCGCCAGTCCCAGTGCCCTGCGGCCCGCGGAGTTCTCCACCCGCTCCCGCACCAGTGGTACCGGATCTTGGCTGGTCAGCTGGCGGATCAGCGCCAAGGTGGCGAGCCCGTCGTCGATGATGACCACTTCACGGGATTGCACCGGCCCCAGCAGGGCACGCTGCACCCTTCCCGAGTAGGCGTCCCCGGTGACCCAGCGTTCATCGGTGGACAGCGGTGCCGGTGGGTTGCGGGAGGGCTCGGCAATCGCCAGCCCGCGGGGGGCGGCCTGCAGCAGTGCTTTGGTGGTGGCCTCCAGCGGCATGTTCTGCCGTGGCACGATTCGGGTGTTGCTGCCCAGCAGACCCGCTGCATGGGTTTCCACCGCGGAGAGCAGCTGCAGTGGGGATTCGACCCAGACTCGGCAGTGGCCGAAGCGCGGCCGGCTGACCTCCGCCTGCGGACGGTGCACGATGTTTTTCACCCACGCGCTCCCGACTCCAGGCGACGGGCCATGCTGCTAAAGGCCCGCGCCCCGCGGCGCTGCATGCCGCGCACCGAGCGGCCGGCGGCGCGACGCAACCGGAGCACGGGGCTGCGCTGCGAGTTGGGGTGGGCCCAGCGCGGGGGCAGGTCCAGCTTGGCCAGCCGGCGGCGCTTGAAGTACTCCGGGTGGGCCGCATAGTTGGCTTCCAGGTACTCTTCGGTCTGGGCGCGCAGGGATTCGAGCTGCCCGGATTGCATGCAGTACGACACGGCGCGCACCAGGGCGCTGAGCTCATCCACCGAACCCGACCGCACCCGGGAGGGGGCCGGCAGCTGTTGGCGGAACAGCGCGTGGATCAGGGTCAGCGGGATCCGGTTCGAGTTCTGGTACGGGGCCAGGTGCTGCAGCAGCGCGTCGGTGCCCACCGCGCTGACCGGTATGTCGAGCATGTAGTGGGCGGTGACCAGTGCGGTGGAAAAGCAGGAAATGACGCGCTGCGGGCGCAGCGCCCCGATCACGGTCTCGGCCAGCAGCGGGGTGCGCAGCAGCGTGAACCCCAGGCCCTGCTGTGCGGCGAGGACGGCGAGCCTGCGTGCCGAGGCGGGGGAGGAACTGGGGTGCGGCTTGAACACCACGTGCCCGGCTCCGCAGTCAGCGGCCTCCTGCAGCATCTGACGGTGCAGTTCCAGTTCCTGCTCATCATCCAGCAGTCCCAGCGCCCCCAGGTACTGGCCGAGCACCAGGGCATGGTCGGCCGGCACCCGCGGCAGCAGCCCGGTGACCTGCGGGTCGCGGGCCACCTCGTCGAAGACCCGGCGCAGCGCCGGCAGCGGCACCACGGTACGCCGTGGACACAGCTCGTGCAGCAGCAGCGGGCGCAGCCCCGGCACCAGATCCACATGGCAGGTGCCGGCGATCCGCTGGGCGATCGGGCGCGGCAGCCTGCTGCGGGTGGGCCCGTAGGACATCAGGCCATCGGAATGCACGGTGATGGGTGCGTCGTGGAAGATCCGGGCCAGCGCCTGGGCCGGATTGACCTGGATCGACTCGAGCACCAGGTGCACCGGTTCGCGGCCCAGGCCCCAGGCGGTGCGCAGCAGGCGTTCGAAGGTCACCAGTTCCTCGGTGCGCGGGTTGAAGGCCCCGACCCGGCGCGGGGCGATCAGCGCCCCGAAGTCCACGACCGCATCGAAACGCTCGGCCAGGGCCGGGAAGCCGGGCACCTCATCGAGCGGCACCGTCAGCTCCGGGGCCATTGAGCCGTTGGCCAGCACCAGGATGCGGCGCTCGGCCGGGGGCAGCAGTCCGGCGTCAAGCATCGCCGCCAGGCACATGACCTGGAAGCTGGTGGAGGCGGCAAGCAGCTGGATCATGCTCCCACCCCCACCGGCGCCGGGGTGTACACGGTGCGCAGCAGCTTGCGTCGGCGCGGGTCCAGCTGTTCCAGCGCCTGGGCCATCGGCCCGGGCGGCAGCTGGGCCAGGGCGGCCCCCAGCTGGCGGCGCAGCTCGGCGGCCAGCGCGGCGGGGAACTGCCCGATGCGGTCCAGGTGGTGGCAGGCGATCGCGAAGAACTGGCGCAGCGCCTTGGGCAGGAAGCGGTCGGCCTCCCGGTCCTGGCTGACCAGCTGCACGATCTGGCCGAAGGCCGGGATGAAGTGCAGCTGGCGTTCGTCGAACACCTGGGTCAGGGAGCCGGGCAGGTTGCGCCGGTAGAACTGGCTGGCCTCACCCACCACCGCGTAGCTGGTGCTGGACAGGTACAGCCGCCACAGCCAGGGCCGGTCCTCGCAGGTGGCCAGCGCCGGGTCGAACCACTGGGTGTCGCCCAGCACGTCGTGGCGGTACATGCCGGTGAACACATACGGGTAGTCGATCATGCTGGCCGCATCCACCGGCAGGATGTCCTCCCGCGGGTCCAGGACCACATTGTGCAGCGCCTGCGGGGCACGGTGGATGCTGCGGCTGGTGCCGCGCACCCGCACCTGGTCGCAGCGCACGAAGTCCACCTCGAGCCGTTCCAGCCCGTCGGCCAGGGAGGCCAGGTGGTCGCGGGAAAACCAGTCATCCGGGTCCAGGAACGTGACGTAGCTGCCGGTGGCCGCCGCCAACCCGGTGTTGCGGGCCGCGGACACCCCGCGGTTTTCCGGGTGGGTGATCAGCCGCAGGTCCTCGAAGCGGTCCCGGTAGTCCTGCACCAGGGTGGGCGTCAGGTCGCTGGAGTGGTCATCGACCACGATGACCTGCAGGCGGTGGCGGCCCAGGCGCTGGGCGGCCAGCGAGTCCAGGGCGTCGTTGATGTAGGGCTCCTGGTTGTAGGCCGGGATGATGACGCTGATCAATCCCGGAACCCGTGCGGTTCCGGTGGGGGTGTGCGTTGCGGTCACTGCGGATCTTTCATGCGGGGGCAGGTGGCGGGGCGAGGGGCTGCGGCGGGCCAGGCCGGGCAAAGCGCGAATTCCGGGGCCCGTGGCGGGCCCCGGAATCAGGGGTGGTTCCCGGGCGGGACCGGGTTAGCCGTCGACGCGGCGCAGGCGCGAGAGCGGGGCCAGCTCACCGGGGAAGACCTTCTTCACCCCGTCGCCCATGGCCTGCTCCAGGATGCGGATGTCGCGGATCAGCGCCTCGAAGCCCTTGGGCTCCAGCGAGGAGGCCTGGTCCGAGCCCCACATGGTGCGGTCCAGCGTGATGTGGCGTTCCACGGTGACCGCGCCCAGGGCGACGGCGGCCAGGGAGATCTGCAGGCCGCGTTCGTGCCCGGAGTAGCCCACCGGCACCTGGTAGCGATCGCGCAGGGTCTCGATGGTGCGCAGGTTCGCCTCCTCCGGGGGCAGCGGGTAGGTGGAGGTGGCGTGCATCAGCACCAGCTTGTCGGTGCCCAGGGTTTCCACGGCCTTGTCGATCTGCTCGATGGTGGACATCCCGGTGGACAGGATGATCGGCTTGCCGGTCTCGGCCAGCGCCCGCAGCAGCTCCAGGTCGGTGACCGAGGCGGAGGCGACCTTGTGGGTCACCGCTCCCTGGGCCTCCATGAACTCCACCGAGGGAACGTCCCAGGGGGAGGCGAAGGCGTGCATGCCCTTGGAGGCGGCGTAGGAGATCAGCTCCTTGTACTGGGCCTGGTCGAACTCGACCCGGTAGCGGTAGTCCAGGTAGGTCATCTCGCCCCACGGGGTGGAGCGGATCTTGTCGCGCATGTCCATCGGGGTGGAGATCTCCGGGGTGCGCTTCTGGAACTTCACGGCGTTCGCGCCGGCGGCCGCCGACACGTCGATCAGCTGCTTGGCGATCTCGATGTCACCGTTGTGGTTGATTCCGATTTCGCCGATCACGTACACTTGCTGGCCGGCACCGAGCAGGTGCTCGCCGATGGCAACGGGCTTGATTTCGGTGTTCACGGTGGTCATGGATACTGCCTTTCGTAGTGGTGGAAAGTCTGTGGTCGTGGGGCTGCGGACCAGCCCCGGACGGTCTTTACCTGCTGCGCGCGGCCAACACGAGTTCGGCCAGTTCACGCACCGCGCCGGACCCTCCGGCACGGGTAAGTCGGTGTCGGGCCACACGGTGGGCCTCGGGACGGGCATCGGCCACGGTGACCGGCCAACCCACCAGTTCCATGGCGGGCACGTCATTGATGTCATTGCCCAGATAGGCCACCCGGGCGGGGTTGATGGACTCATCGGCCATCCAGCGTGAGAGGTATTCGGCCTTGGACTCAATGCCCTGGGCGACCTCCACCTGCAGCTTCGCGGCGCGGGCGGAAACGATCCGGTTGCGTTCCTTGGACAGGATCAAGAACTTCACCCCGGCCGCCCGCAGCCGTTCGACCCCCATCCCGTCTGAACGCGAAACCCGCACCGATTCGGTGCCCTGCTCATCCAGATAGGCGGTGTCCGGGGTGTGCACCCCGTCGAAGTCGGTGACCACCGCATCCACCTCGATGTGTCCGGCGGCGCCGGTCGCCTGTTGGTCCGCCCAGTGCAGGTCGGCTTCCGAATCAATGTCGATGCCGTGCTCCACCGGTACCTGCTGGATCGCCAGGGTCCCGAAGAAGCGGTGCCCGCTGGCCAGCAGGCCTGGGGTGTTCATGGCGTAAAAGGCGCCGGTTTCCCGAAACCTGGGTTCCCGGTCCTGGCGGCGTGGGCGGTGGGCGGCGTCGTGGCCAACGGCCACCGCGGCGCCCTCCGGGGACAGGCCCCAGTGGAAGCCGTGATCGGGGACCGCGGCGAAGCTGACATCGGTCTTGCCGGAGGCCACCTGCTGCACTGCGGCATCCAGGTCCGCCGGGTCGATGAAGGGGGAGGTGCATTGGATGAACAGGGTGATCTGCGGGTGCTCCGCGCGCTGGGCGAGCACGTGCAGGAGCACCGATTCGCTGCTGGCCGTGTCCCCGGCGATTTCGGCCGGGCGGTCGACAACGCTGGCGCCGTAGGCCAGGGCCTCCTGCCGGATCTGTTCATGATCGGTGCTGACCACGACTTCGCTGACTGAGGCCGCGGCCTGGGCCGATTGGATCGCACGGCCCAGCAGGCTCTGGCCGCCGACCTTGCGCAGGTTCTTGAGCCGTACCGCCTTGGATCCTCCACGGGCCGGGATGATCGCCAAGACGCTGGGCTGGTTGGTATTGCTCACGTCCTTGACGCTAGGAGCCGGAGTTAACCGTTGCGCCCCCTTTGGGTAAACGCGGGGTGAAGTGCAGGTGTAATTACCCGCCTACGCACCGACCGGGTCGATAGGAAGGATGCCGGAAAGCACCAGGCGCAGCGCGGGCCGGGCATCCGAGCGGTCCTGGCGAACGATGCGGTGCAGGATGATGCCCTCCGCGCACGCCATCAGCGCGCTGGCCCCGGACCGGGGATCCCCGGCGCCCAGGCGTTGCAGGGCGGCGGTGACAAAACGCTCGAGGATCACCCGGCCGGCCATGACCCGTTCCCGCAACCGCTCATCGTGGCTGGCCTCCATGAACAGGATCAGCCGCGCGGTGCTCAGCACCCGGCGCTCGCCGGTGGTCGCATCGATCAGCCGGGCCATGGACTCCAGCAGCTGTGCGGCCGTTGCCGGCATCGTGGCCGCCTCGGTGGCCCGGGCTTCCAGCTCGATGATCCGATCCATGACCGCATGTACCAGGGCCGCCCGGGTGCGGGCGTAGTTGGAGGTGGAACCCGCGGGCAGACCGGCATGTTCATCCACCCGACGATGGGTCAGGGCACGCAGCCCCTGGGTCCCCACCAGTTCAATGGCCGCGTCCATGGCCCGCTGCTGCCCCGTTTCCATGTCCTCACTATAGGCGGGTCGGAAGTTGGCCAACGTGCCGACAGTAGATTGCATGTCCTGTATCTTCAGAAACCTCCCTGACGGGCGGCGCAAGTGCTGCTCGAGCGCCTGGTTCTTCGCTGGTGACAGGTTTCGCCGGGGAGGGAATTCAACGCGGGCTGGAAATGCCCCGTCCATTTGGTTCAGAAAGCCACCCACAGTCCTTGCGGCCCAAGACAAGCTGGAAGCCCGGGGATTGGCGGGTGGGTTGCTGGCAGTGCTTGAGTCGGCGTCCGGTTTACCTTCCGCCGGTCGGCGGTTCACCGCCAATTGCAGCACGCGGTAAGTTGCATCCTGGTTTTCGTGAAGCACTAGCGGACTCTTTATAGTCGAGTACGGCTTACTTTTCCTGCTTAAATTTAGATTGAGGATTAAGACTTAGTGACGAAATTAGTGACGGCAGCCTCCCTCATTGCAGCATCGCTTCTCGCGCTTCTAGCCGCAATTTTCGTCAATACCGCTGATCGCTATTTCCCGTTGGGTAGCGACGCAACAGTGCTGATATCTCTTGAGGATTCCCCCGCACCTCGTACACAAGTTTTACAGGAGCTCACGGAGTGGAGTGCAAGAACCGAAGTCTCGCTTTTCTTGCAAGCCCCGGCCGACGAGGATCCTAATGCACGCACCTTTTACACAATCGGCCCGGATTCCTCTGACGGCGTCACTGGACAGAAGCCTTTTCTACCCTGGCAACACACCGAATTTCTGTCCGCATCGGAATTGGGCGATCACAATTTGGCAGCGTCTTACGTGCCGGTGGGCGCGAATATGGCCGAGCGGCAGTCGTTTACCGATGTCGTCGAGAGTCTGGGAGGTCAGGCCTGGTGGACAGCCTTTGATTGGCGGCACATGCTCTTGCAGTCTTTGGTGGAAAGTGGGGCTGCCTTAGCGCTTCTGACATCTGGAGTCTTATTGGTCACAAGTGTCCTGATGTGGGTGTTATCGCGGGCTCGACGACATGATCTCCAGTTCCTGGCTGGGGAATCCACCACCGAAATCCTTAAGGAAGATGCCAGCGTTCTCGTACGGTGGGTCGTGGTCCCTATAGCTCTTCTCTCGGTCATCTCTATATTTGCCGTGTTCGTGGTGAGTGGTCTGCAGTACGCCAGCAGGTTTATGGTTCCTCTGTTGATCGGGCAGATGCTGTTGATTTTTCTTGCCTTGTTAACATGGGCGTTTGCCGTCGCGCTGTCTTGGCCTACTAGACAAGCTATCGCACGTCGGGAATTGCCTGGAGCGGGTTTCGGTCTTCCCAGCGAAGCACTACGCCTGTTGTCGGTAGCCATTACGGCGCTGGCGCTACCCTTCCTCGTTGCAGGTCTGATTGGAACTCAACACGCAGCAGATCAGGCCCAAGAATGGTCGCACTTGGATGGGTGGGTCTCAATCCGTTCCCTGTCAGCAGCTGAAGAGTTGGAGGAACCAACTCGGGAAGCTGCCATAGACCTCTCCAGCAAGGAGCAACTCGCTTTTTCCAAAGCCCTGAATGTGTATTCGGGACCTAACGAGCCTGGTGCGGGAGAACCTACGCTTTCGCTGATTGTTACCGATCAAGCGTTTTTAGAACTCATGGGTATCGGTCCGGTCGGAGGACCTGATTGGATACCTGCGCGAGAGACGGAGCTTTCCGCAGAAGCCGCAGAGATTATGAGAGACTCGCTACCTTTGTGGTTGGCGGATTCTGCGGGACTAGATGCCCCTGATGTGCACTTCGTGCGTTGGCAAGGATCAAAGCCACTGGCAGCGATTGATGGAGCTACGGGAGAACTCGAATTCTATCGGGACCCAGTGGTGCTAGTCGTGGAGAATGCAGGTGAAGCTCTTACGGGAAATTTGTTGTTGTCTTCCATTTCCACCGGCAATGTCATTTTTGGGAATACCGATGCTGTGCGGCAGGCGTTTGATCGTCATGGAGCTGGCGACGTAATTCTGTCGGTTGATCGCGCGGCCGACGCTGGCATGCTCAGAGCACAGCTACTGAATCAAACGATGTGGTTAAGGTGGCTGTCTCTGGGGCTTGTCCTAGCTGCATTGGCGCTGAGTACCGCTGTCGGCGCGGAGGTCTGGGCTGGGAGGCTTTCTCGACGGATCTTTGTGCTCCGGACAACTGGCTATAGTTGGGCCTGGATCGCGCGCCGCCGACTGCTGTGGGAATGCGTTTCCGCGGCATTCATATCTGTTTTCGGCGTGCTATTCCTCGTTCAATTAGGTCTTTCACCTTGGTGGGTATTGCTCTTGCCAATGCTCTATTTGCCGCTGAGCATGCAATTGCACGTCCGAGCGCTACGCAGACGGTTCACGAGTTTGATCAGTAGAGGTCCCTGAGACTACTTGTAACCTACTCGTATCGACCGTCGCCTTTTGCCTATCTTTTGTGGAGAACTGTGGAATTACAACTATCTCAAGTCAGTGTCAAAGCTGCGCACAAAGTGGTTTTGTCTAACATCAATGTGACTTGTCGACCCGGAGAAGTGACGGGGCTCGTCGGTGTCAGTGGCGCAGGGAAGACGACGGCATTGCATTGCCTGGGTCTGCTGGTTGTCCCGGACGAGGGCATGATCCAAGTGAACGAGGAGGACGCCACAAAATGGACAGATAAGCGACGCAGACACTTTTGGCGAGACCACGCTGCATTCATCTTTCAAGACTACGGGCTGGTGGATGAAGAAACGGTGTTGTACAACGTAGGAATCGGACTGGGGTCACGTCGCCGAAAGATGCACCTAGATGTGATGTCCAGGGACGTTGTTCTGGCCCCCGCCCGTAATGACACCGTGCCGATTCAAGAAGTATCTGTCCAGACCGCTTGCCATTGAAGGCATGTTAGAGTTTGGGGCATGTCGAGTCCCGAATCAGACAGGTCAGGGGTTGTCGGTCACACCGCCAGCCCCTTGAACCACTAGTTACGACGCCCACGATCTGTGTGGGCGTATGTCTGGCGTACCCGGGGCGCTGGCCGTGGTGACAAGAAGAACCATTTCTTGATCTCACACCTCGGAGTACTCGATGCCTTTTGCCCTCTACATGCTTGCCCTGGCGGTCTTCGTCATGGGCACTTCAGAATTCATGCTCGCGGGATTGCTCCCCGCGATCGCGACCGAACTTGACGTCTCGGTCGGCACTGCGGGCCTGCTGACCTCCGCATTCGCAGTCGGTATGGTCGTCGGCGCGCCAGTGATGGCGGCATTCGCTCGCCGTTGGCCACCGCGGCTCACATTGATCGTTTGCCTTCTCGTGTTCGCGGGAAGCCACGTCATCGGAGCGATGACACCAGTGTTCTCTCTCCTGCTCATCACCCGGGTGCTCAGCGCTCTCGCAAACGCAGGATTCCTCGCCGTAGCACTGAGCACGGCCACTACCCTCGTGCCAGCGAACCAGAAGGGGCGTGCACTGTCGATCCTGCTCTCCGGCACGACGATCGCAACCGTCGTGGGCGTCCCCGCCGGGGCACTGCTCGGCACAGCGCTGGGCTGGCGAACGACGTTCTGGGCGATCGCCATCCTCTGTATTCCCGCGGCCGTTGGAGTCATTCGTGGCGTCACGAACAATGTTGGTCGGAGCGAGACTAGCGCGACCTCACCAAGGCTCCGTGTCGAGCTCAGCCAGTTGGCGACGCCGCGGCTCATCCTGGCCATGGCACTCGGAGCGCTGATCAACGGAGGGACCTTTGCGGCATTCACCTTCCTGGCACCCATCGTGACCGAGACCGCGGGCTTGGCCGAAGCGTGGGTGTCCGTCGCGCTGGTGATGTTCGGCATCGGATCGTTCCTTGGCGTCACGATCGCAGGACGACTATCAGATCAACGACCTGGCCTCGTGCTCGCAGTCGGCGGACCGCTATTGCTGACAGGCTGGATCGTGTTGGCAGTGGTCGCATCTCATCCCGTTGCGCTTATCGTCCTCGTCCTCGTTCAGGGATTCCTGTCGTTCGGCGTCGGCAGTACTCTGATCACGCGTGTGCTGTATGCAGCATCGGGTGCGCCAACGATGGGCGGTTCGTACGCAACCGCAGCATTGAATATCGGAGCTGCAGCGGGGCCCGTGCTTGGTGCGCTCGGGCTCGCGACCGGGCTGGGGCTGCTCGCGCCGGTTTGGGTCGCTTCGGTGCTGACAGCGATCGCTCTCGTCATCATGCTTCTCACCAGACGCGCGCTTACGAAGACCGCGGCGGAGGCCAATTGATGACCCATCCGAACGCTCTTCTCACTCCTCGTGCCCGTCTCCGGTTAGCTCGGCTGATTGTCGAAGACGGCTATCCGGCCACGATCGCCGCAAAGATGTTCATGGTCTCCCCGATCACTGCCCGGAAATGGGCAGGCCGCTACCGGGAAGAGGGTGAGTTTGGGATGCAGGATCGCTCCAGCAAGCCGCACCGGATCCCAGGCAGGACGCCCGAGCATGTCAAGAAGAAGATCATCAACCTGCGCTGGCGGCTTCGACTGGGGCCAGCCCAGATCGCTGCGCGACTTGGTCTCTCGACGTCGACTGTTCACGCGGTCCTCGTCCGTTGCCGCGTGAACCGCCTCTCGCATATCGATCGTGTCACTGGCGAGCCATTGCGGCGATATGAGCATCCTCATCCGGGATCGTTGATTCATGTCGATGTCACGAAGTTCGGCAACATCCCCGACGGCGGTGGACATCGTTACGTAGGTCGGCAGCAAGGCGCACGGAACAAGCTCGCGACTCCGGGATTACCACGAGGAAAAGATCACAAGCCGCGCACCGGGACGGCGTTCGTTCACACAGTCATCGACGACCACTCCCGCGTCGCATACGCAGAAATCTGGTCGGATGAGCAGGCGAGCACAGCGGTGGGAGTTCTCGAACGCGCCGTGGCCTGGTTCGCCGAACGAGGCGTGACCGTCGAGCGAGTCCTATCCGACAACGGGTCGGCATACAGATCCCACGCATGGAGGGACTTCTGCGCTCGGCTCGGCATCCGACACAAGCGGACACGCCCCTACCGGCCGCAGACGAACGGGAAGATCGAGCGATTCCACCGCACGCTCGGGGACGGCTGGGCCTATGCCAGGTTTTACGGTTCAGAGGCCGAACGACGCCTGGCGCTGCCCGGCTGGCTCCACTTCTACAACCACCACCGACACCACTCTGCGATTGGCGGCGTACCCTTCGACCGACTCAACAACGTCCCTGGACATCACACCTAGAGCGGATCCAGTCAGCCCTCGAAGCAGTAGGACTGGATGGTCGCGAGTCGGAAACGATTTCACGCCTGAGCGGTGGTGAGAAGCAGCGAGTTGGGTTAGCTCGGGCCATAGCGAAGGAAGCCACTTGTGTCTTTGCGGACGAACCGACGGCGTCTCTTGATGAAAAAAATCGCTCGATGGTGATTCGCCTGCTGGAAGAAAGAGCACGCGCTGGGGCAACTGTCGTACTTGCTACTCATGATGAACAGGCCATGGACGCATGTGACACCCTTGTCCGCTTGGTTCCCCCCCAATCTCACTAGGTCCTGAGAAATGAGTGTCGATTAACTTGATACGGGCGCTTGAAGTGGTTTTGGAGACCAATAAAAGTCGTGCACCGTAGAGCAGCGCAGCCGTCGGGTATCAGGTCTCGGTCTGGACGAAGCACTGTAACCGAGTCCACTCATAAATCACCGCGCGGTTCGACTCGAAGACCCGGGTCAAATGACTGCACCTCATCGTTGAGTGACGGAGAAGCTCCTTTAGAAGCAGAAACCGGCTCTTTTCCGTCTCTAACAAGTAATCTGCCATAGCGGCGAAACTTGTTTGACTGCTTTTAACTGTTCTCCAAGATGAAGATTAAGGTAAGTCAAAGCCGGAGGTCGTCTGGTCACACCTAACGTCTTGGGCAGCTCCATTAACTCGTACGGGGGGGGAAAGGCAGCGACGCCCAGGAAGCGGTGGGACGCGGGGGTCATGGGTTAACACATGCAGGACAAGCGGGCCTGATGCGGGTCTTCGCCATTTCCAACAACTAGGGTGGGGATCATGGGTGAGCCAAGAAAGCGACAGCAGACCCGCCAGCCGTGGCGGATCACCGTGCCCTCGCGCAGTGACGCCTTCCTGCGTCAGTTCACTCGCGTTATTGGTGGTCCATTGGGACGGCGCAGCGATCCCGGGCGGGTGAGCCCGGGGATTTTTACGGTCGAACGGGTGCTGATCATCCTCACCGTCATCGGTTCGCTTTTGATGCTACTGGCCAAGAACCCCTGCCGCGTCAACGGCTGGACGGGGCAGAATCCCTACCTCATGGCCTGCTACACCGACTGGGTTCCGCTCTTCGGGGCGCGGGGCTTTGCCGAAAATCCGTGGGCCCCTTTCAGCGCGGGAGCCGAATTCGAGTACCCGGTGCTGATGAGCGCGGCCGCTTCCGGGGTGGCGGCCCTGGTTCCGGAGACGGCAGTGAACCGCGCCTTGTTGTACTTTGACTTCAACCTGGTCCTGGTTTCGGTGCTCTGGCTGGTGACCGTACTGTGCACTGCCCGCATGGCCGGGCGTCGTCCGTGGGATGCGGCCATGGTCGCCATTGCCCCCGGGATGATCTTGACGGCAAGCATCAACTGGGACATGTGGGCAGTGGCCCTGCTTGCGCTGGGGATGCTCAGCTTTGCACGTCGGCACCTGGTGTTGGCGGGGGTGCTCATTGGTTTGGGGACCGCCACAAAACTGTACCCGGTCCTGTTCCTGGGCGCCGTGCTTGTCCTTGCGCTGCGCACCGGCAAGCTTCGGGTTTTTGCCGTGACCGGCGGGTCGGCATTGGCGGCGTGGCTGGCGGTCAACATCCCCTACGCCGTGGCCTTCCCGGAGTCCTTCGCCCACTTCTTCAAGTTCACTTCCGAACGCGGTGCCGGACTATCCAGTTTCTGGCACGTGTGGAACATTGTCGCCGCCAAGGTGCCGGGGATGGCGCATTTGGAGGCCCATGCCATCTCCCGGTTGGGGCTGGTTCTGTTCTTCCTGGCCTGCGTGGCGGTGGCGTTGTTGACCTTCTTCGCCCGGCAGCGTCCGCGAGTGGCGAGCCTGGTGTTCCTGATTGTGGGATCGTTCGTGCTGGTGAACAAGGTGTATTCGCCGCAGTTCATCGTGTGGCTTATTCCGCTCTTTGCCCTGGCGTTGCCGCGGTGGAAGGAATTCACTGTGTGGATGGCGGTGGAGGTGCTGCACTTTTATGGGTTGTGGTTCTACATCCACAGCTACTCCTCGGAGGTGGAGGCCAATCACGCGTTCCCCGAGTCGGGTTACGTCGTGTTGGTCCTGGCCCATATGTTCATGCTCGGATACCTTATGTTCCGTGTCATTCAAAGTATTCTAAAGCCGGAATATGACCCAGTCAGAGCGGTGGGTCAGGAGGATCCGCAAGCGGGCGAGTTCGCCGGGGCGGATGATCGGATCAGTTGGAGCATTATGCGGAGTCGGCGTGGGAGCACCGCTTCCGAAGCCACCACCTCCGCCGGCGGCAGGAGCGCTGAATGAGCCGGGTCGCCGTGGTCGGGGCCGGACCCAATGGGCTGGCGGCGGGGTGTGTGGCGGCACGGGCAGGCCTGGATGTCACGGTTTACGAGGCCAACACCACCATCGGCGGCGCCGCGCGCACCATCCCCCTGGACGGGTCCGAGGCGGTCTTCGATGTGGGTAGCGCGGTGCACCCCATGGCTTTGCTCTCCCCGGCGTTCGCCGACCTGAAGGTCCGCGAACGAGTGGACTTCCTTGTGCCCCAGATGTCCTACGCCCACGTGCTCGACCAGCGCACCGCCTACGCCTGGCAGGATCTGGACCGGACCGTAGAGCACCTGGCCTCGGGCTCGAACCTGGCCCCTGGTCAGGGCGCGGTCTTCGCCGGACTCCTGGGCCCGCTCGTGCAGCGGATTAACCAGCTGGGGGGCACCCTGCTGAATCCGTTGCTGCGACTACCTGCCCATCCTGGAACGCTGGCCGCGTTTGGGGCCGCGACCCTGGGCGGGATGGGTCTGCAACAGACATTGAGCCGGCGCTACCCGAAGGCGGCCGCGCTGCTGGCCGGCTGCGCCGCCCATGTGGCCGGTGGTTCGCGCGGACCGGCCGGTGCCGGAGCCGGATTGTTTCTGGCGGCTGCTGCCCACGCGGGCGGGTGGCCGATACCCCGGGGCGGCTCCCAGGCGATCAGCCAGGCGCTGGCCACCGAGTTGAGGGCCCACGGAGGACGGATTGAAATCGGGCGCCGCATCGAAGAACTCGGGGAACTGGACGCGCAGACCATCTTGCTGGACACCTCCCCGGAAACCGCCGCCCGGCTCGGGCGAGGTCGGATTCCGCATGCCCTGGCACAGCGGCTGGCGAATCCCCGGCGTTCCCCAGGCAGTTGCGTAGTGCACTATGTGCTGCGTGAACCGGTGCCCTGGAGGGATCCGCTGCTGGCCCAGGCCGGCACCATCCACCTGGCCGGTACCGCCCGGCAGGTGCTGCGCACCGAACGGGAAAGTCGCCGCCGTCCCGCCGATCATCCGTTCGTGCTGGTCTCCCAGCCCTCACAGTTTGACCACACCCGGGCCCCGGGCGGGCAGCAGGTGCTATGGGCCTACTGCCATGTCCCGCTGGGCTCCGATGCCAACATGGCACCGCGCATCACAGCCCAGCTTGAAGCTGCCGCCCCCGGCTTCCGGGACGTGGTGCTCGAACAGCATGTGCGCACCGCGCGCGGACTGCAGCGGCAAAACCCTGCCCTGGTGGGCGGCGACCTGTCCGGGGGCACCATGGATCTGCTGGGCAGTGTCCGGCGCCCCCGGGTCAGCACCAATCCGTGGTGGCTGCAGTCCAAGGGACTGTACCTGGTCTCCTCGGCCACCCCGCCGGGCCCGTCGGTGCACGGCATGGGCGGTTACCTGGGGGCCAAGGCCATGCTGTCACATGAGTTCGGGATCCGCTGAGCCCCGGCAGCGCCATGTCCGGCCGCGGAAACCGGTGATGAAATAGGATCGAGGCATGGCCACACTGATCACCCTTGCCACCTTGTGGATCGTCTTCATCTGGATGTACCGCTCCGAACCGCGCCGACTGATCAACGCCGCCGTCCTGCTGCCAGCGGTGCTGCTGACGCTGAGCAGCATCACCGAGGCGCTGTCCAGCACGGTGCCCGGGGCCGGATTCGTGCTGGCGCTGCTGCTGTTCTCGCTGCCGCTGATGGTCCTGATCTTCGCCGGGGTGCTGATCTACAACGGGGTGCTGATGTGGCGCCGGGAGGGGGCCCGGCTGGGCAACCTGCTCTCGCTGATCGCCGGGCTGCTGGTGCTGGGGCTTCCGGCGCTGGCGGTGCTGCTGGTGCTCTCCCACCACTGGCTGGGGCTGGTCAGCGCGTTCGTGCTGTTCATGGGCTCGGTGTTCACCGCCATGATGTTCGCCATGGTGCTGCTCTACGCCTGGGTGTACGCCAAGTTCCCGGTCTACCAGGACCCCTCGGGGATTGTGGTGCTCGGCTCGCGAACAATCGACGGCAAGGTGCCGGCGCTGCTGCGCGGACGGCTGGACAAGGGGATTGAGCTCTTCCGCCGCCTGCCGCCGGAAAGCTCCTGGATTGTGCCCAGCGGCGGCAAGGGGGGTGACGAAGCGGAGCCGGAGGGCGTGAGCATGGCCCGCTACCTGCAGGAGCAGGGGATTGACCGGCAGCGGATCCTGGTGGAGGACCGGGCCCGGGACACGGTGGAGAACCTGAAGTACTCCCATCAGCTGCTCCGGGAGCAGGGCCGGGAGGAGTGCCTGTGGATCGTCACCAGCGACTACCACAGCCTGCGCGCCGCCCTGGCCTCCCGCCAGCTGGGCTACGACGCCGCCTCCTTCGGCGGCAAGACCGCCGCCTACTACCGGCCCAGCGCATTTTTGCGCGAATTCATCGCCATCGCCCGCGACCAGTGGAAGACCTTCGTGGTGCTGGCCCTGCCCTTTGCCGCGGTGCTGATCTTCGGGCTGGTCTTTTCGCTGAACCAGTCGCTGAGCTAGACCCGGTCCCCGCCCGGGGCGGGGTGAACTCATCCTTATGGGGGATCAGCAAAATCAACATTGCGGGCGGTGACCGCCCGACGGGCAGAGCCTAGGCTGGAAGCATGATTCAGGCCCAGCAGCTAACCAAGAGATATGGCGCGAAGACCGCGGTGGACAACGTCTCCTTTACGGTCCAGCCCGGGATGGTCACCGGGTTCCTCGGCCCCAACGGCGCCGGCAAGTCCACCACCATGCGCATGGCGGTGGGACTGGCCCGCCCCAGTGCCGGGCAGGTGACCGTCAACGGCCGCCGCCTGGGCGAATCCCGCCACCCGCTGACCGAGGTGGGCACGCTGCTGGAGGCCAAGAGCGTGCACAAGTCACTGACCCCGCGCTCCCACCTGCGCGCCATGGCCGCCACCCACGGGATCAGCTTTTCCCGGGTGGATGAGGTGCTGGAGCTGACCGGGCTGCGCCAGGTGGCGCGCAAGAAGGTCGGCGGCTTCTCCCTGGGCATGGGCCAGCGGCTGGGGATCGCCACCGCCCTGCTGGGGGACCCGCGGGTGCTGATCCTGGATGAGCCGGTCAACGGCCTGGACCCGGAAGGGGTGGCCTGGGTGCGCACCCTGGCCCGCCACCAGGCCTCCGAGGGTAAGACCGTGTTCATCTCCTCCCACCTGATGAGCGAGATGGCGCAGACCGCCGACCACCTGATCGTGATTGGGCGCGGACGGATCATGGCCGACGCCCCGATCAGCCAGTTCCTGGAGGCCGAGGTGCGCCAGACCCTGGTGAAGTCCGAGCAGCTGGAGGTGCTGATGAACGCGCTGGCGGCCGAGGGGGTCCAGCTGGTGCGCGAGGACGCCACCACGCTGAAGGTCTACGGGCCCAGCTCCCAGGACATTGGGCGCCGCGCCCTGGAAACCGGGGTGGTGCTCAGCGAACTGCGTCCGCTGCAGCGCACCCTGGAGGACGCCTACATGGAGCTGACCCGCGACGCAATCGAATACCAGACCCAGTCCGAGCAGGAACTGGCAGCACGAAGGGACCACCGATGAGCAAGCACGCAGTGCCCGTTCTGGGCGGCAACGTCAGCCTCTGGGGCGTGTTGCGCGGGGAGGCGATCAAGTTCTTCGCCCTGACCTCCACCCGGATCCTGGTGGCCGTCTCCATCCTGGTGATGGTCGGCTTCGCGGCCCTGGTGCTGTGGAGCGTGGGGATGGTCGCCGGCACGCCGGCCGCCGGCACCCCGGGCATGCCGGACATGGCCTCGGAGGGGTTCGTGGCCGAAATGATCGGTTCCGGGCTCTCCTTCGCCCAGCTGATCATCGGCGCGTTGGCCGTGCTGTTGATGAGCGGGGAGTTCACCACCGGTTCCGCGGTGAGCACCTTCCTGGCCAGCCCGCAGCGCTTGCGGGTGCTCACGGCCAAGGCGCTGCTGATGACCGGGGTGACCGTCGTGGTGGGCCTGGCCTCCTTCGCCCTATCCTACCTGGTGTGCAAGCCGCTGGCCCAGATGTATTCGATGCCGCTGAACTTCACCTCCGAACCGTTCCAGCGCGCCATGTGGTTCGGCACCCTGTACCTGGTTATGGTGACGATGATCGGGCTGGCGCTGGGCACCATGCTGCGCAACTCGGCCGGGGGCATCACGGTGCTGGTGGCCCTGTTCTTCGTGGTGCCGATCGCCACCAGCATCATCGCCTCGCTGGTGGACTGGTTCCAGAAGGTCGCCCCGTTCCTGCCCGACCAGGCTGGCATGTCCCTGGCCCTGCCGTTGAGCTACCCCTCGGACTGGGAAACCTGGCAGCAGCTGCTGGTGGTGGGCGGCTGGATGCTGATCCCGCTGGTGCTGGCCGGGATCCTGCTCAAGGCCCGGGACATCTAGGTGACCGCCCGCGGCACCCGGAGCGGACGCACTGGCCAGGGACTATATTGGGGATCATGAGCCAGTCCGATACCGCCGACCCGGTGGTCTCCTTCGACGCGATCACCGCCAAGCGGGTGGGCTGGATCCGCCGCTACCTGCGCCAGCACCCGGTGTTCGTCGCCGTGGGCACCTCGGCGGTGTACCTGTTCCTGAGCCTGCTCTCCTTCGTACCGGCCGCCTACATCAGCGACTTCAACCCGGTCGGGGTGCTGCTGCTGATGCTCGCGGTCGGCGTGGCCCTGCTGTGGCGCAATCGGGCGCCGATGAGCGTGCTGGTGATCGTATTCGTGCTGGACTGCGCCGGAATGGTACTGGCAGGCAACGACGCCAGCTACTCCGGGGTGGGGATGATCATCGCCCTGTACAGCGTGGGAACGAACTATTCGGGCAAGCGCTCCATCCCGCTGGCGGTGCTGGCCGCCGCGTTCCAGCTGCTGTTGCTGCTGGTTATTGGCTACCCCGGCACCAGCGGACTGGTCTTCGAGGACGGCACCACCGTGGACGACTACGGCGGACAGGCACTGTTCCTGGGGGTGGCCGGCGGTCTGCTGGCCACCGTGTACCTCACCGCCGCCATCATCGGGCTGAACGTGCGCAACTCGAGGATCCACGAGGCCGAGCTGAACCACTGGGCCTCCCAGGTCTCCCGCCTGGCCCAGGTGCAGGAACGCAACCGCATCGCCCGGGAGATGCATGATGTCGTCGCCCACTCGCTGTCGGTGATGATCGCCCTGTCCGACGGAGCCCGGGTGGTGGGGCGCAAGGACGCGGCCCGCGCCGAATCGGTGCTCAGCGAACTCTCCGGCACCGGGCGGGCCGCCCTGGCCGACATGCGCCGGATGCTGGGGGTGCTGCGCAACACCGAGGGCGGGGAGCTGGCCCCGCAGCCCACCGAGGGGTCCATGGCCCAGATGCTGGAGGGCTTCCGGGTCGCCGGCCTGCCATTGACCTACACCTACACCGGTGAGCCGCTGCCGGAGGACGCCGCCTTCCAGCTCACCGTGCACCGCATTGTGCAGGAGTCGCTGACCAACGCGCTGCGCTACGCTCGAAACGTCACCGCCGTCTCGGTGCGCCTGGACCGGGACCGGCAGGCACTGCGCATCGAGGTGGTGGACAACGGACAGGGAAGCGGCGGGCCCAGCGCCGGCTCCGGGCAGGGGCTGCGTGGCATGCGCGAACGGGCCGCACTGTTCGGCGGGGGCGTCAACGCCGGACCCGGCGCCCACGGCGGGTGGATCGTCAAGGCCTGCCTGCAGCTGCCCGACACCGACGCGCCCCAGCGCACCACACCCAAGGAGGAGTCCCAATGGAACAGATGATCAAGGTGATGCTGGTCGATGACCAGCCGCTGCTGCGCATGGGCTTCCGGCTCATCCTGGAGGGGGAGCAGGACATGCGGATCGTGGGGGAGGCCGCCGACGGGCTCGAGGCGCTGACCCAGGCCGAAACCCTGGCCCCCGACGTGGTGCTCATGGACGTGCGCATGCCCCGGATGGACGGCATCGAGGCCACCGAGCGGCTGGCCAAGGCCCACCCGGAAACCAAGATCATCATCCTGACCACCTTCGACCTCGACGAGTACGCGTTCTCCGGGCTGCAGGCCGGGGCCAGCGCCTTCCTGCTCAAGGACGTGGCCCCCGAGGAACTGGTTTCCGCGGTCCGCCTGGTCGCCAGCGGGGACGCGGTCGTCGCCCCGCGGGTGACAGCCCGGCTGCTGGAAACCTATGTGCGCACCGCCGCGGGGGGTTCCCCGGCCCGCCCGGCCGGGACCCCGGAACGCGACCCGTTGCTCGATGACCTGACCCCGCGCGAGCAGGAGGTGCTGCGCGCGCTCGCCGAGGGGCTGTCCAATGCGGAGATCGCCCACCGGTTCTTCCTCTCCGAGGCGACCGTGAAAACCCATGTGCGCCGCATCCTGACAAAACTGCACCTGCGTGACCGCGTGCAGGCGGTGGTCTACGCCTATGAGACCGGGCTGGTGATCCCCTCCCAGGGCCTGGACTACTAAGCGAACCCCCGACGGTCCGTGGAATCTAGTCGTCCGTGGAGGAATGCGTCCCGCGTCGGGCGCTGAGCAAATCCACCTCGGGCCGGGAAGCGACCAGCCGCTCCACCGCGTCCAGCACCTCCACCATGCGGGCGGCGTCGGCGGCGGCCACCGCCACCCCGACCCCGGCGCGGCGGTGCAGCTGCTGGTGAGAGCTTTCCACCACGGAAACCTCGAACTTTCGCTTGATCTCGGCAATGACCGGGCGCACCACCGAACGCTTCTGCTTCAGCGAGTGCACGTCGCCGAGCAGCAGATCAAACTCGATCCATCCAATCCACATGGGCACATCATCTCCCGGCTGCCGCTGCGGCGGGGGAGTACAGTGCGGATTCCCAGTCAGCGCCAACGAACGCGTGCCGCGCCACCGGCGTGGCCCGGCAGCCTGAACGTTTCTTGGGGATCACCCGCAATGCCTTCTGTCACCTCCGGTGCGGTGCTAGCGTGAGGCACCCAACCGGCACGAGCGTGGCGCAGCCACGTAGGGAGGAGAACGTCATGGCCGAACGCGGCAACACCAAACACGGATCAAATCTCGATGACCAGATGAAGCAGGAGACCGAGGGGATGGTCAAGGGCAAGCAGCCGGACCACGTCGAAGCCCACCGGCAAACCGAACCCTTCCCGGATGACACCGATCCCCAGGAGGTCCAGGACGCTGTCGAACCGGTCGCCGAGCAAAACGCCCGCGGCGACGCCCAGCAGCAGGACGAGGGCCAGTAGCCGGACAAGGGGGCCGGGGCGCTGAAGCGCCCCGGCCCTGCCATGCCCCCGGAGGGCAGCTGTGAGCCAGGCGGCGGAGGGCTAAGCTAGAGAAGGCCCCGCCAACGCCGACGGGCCGAGCAACCCCATGAAGGAAGTGAGCATCCAGTAATGGCACACGCCGCTGCTATGGCCCATATTGCCGACCTCGCCGAGTATGTCGCCACCTCGCCCTCCAGCTACCACGCCGCCGCCACCGCCGCCCGGCGCCTGGACGCGGCCGGGTTTACCGCACTGGATGAAACCCAGGGTTGGGAACTGGGCGCCGGCGGCTACTACGTGGTGCGCGACGGGGCGGTCATCGCCTGGGTGCAGCCCGAGGCCGCCACGGCCACCACTGGTTTCCACATCCTCGGGGCGCACACCGACTCCCCCGGATTCAAGCTCAAGCCGAAGCCGACCACCGGTTCCAACGGCTGGTGGCAGGCCGGGGTGGAAGTCTACGGCGGGCCACTGCTGAACTCCTGGCTGGACCGCGAGCTGGTGCTGGCCGGACGGCTGGTGCTGCGCGACGGCTCGGTGCACCTGGCCCATACCGAACCACTGCTGCGCATCCCGCAACTGGCCATCCACCTGGACCGCCAGGTCAATGAGGGCCTGAAGCTGGACAAGCAGACCCACACCAACCCGGTGTTCGGGGCCGGAGACCTGGCCGAGGCCGACATCCTGGGTGAACTGGCCGCCGCGGCAGGGGTGCAGGCCGAGCAGATCGCCGGCTATGACGTGCTCACCGCCGCCGCCCAGCGCGGGGAAGTGTTCGGGCACGGCAAGGACTTCTTCGCCTCCGGGCGGCTGGACAACCTCTCCAGCGTGCATGCCGGACTGATCGCCCTGATTGAGCACTTCCGCAAGCCCAGCGGCAACCACATTGCGATGCTGGCGGCGTTCGACCACGAGGAGCTGGGTTCGGCCTCCCGCTCCGGGGCCGCCGGACCGTTCCTGGAGGAACTGATCTCCCGGATCCAGGCCTCCTTCCAGGCCGGGGCCGAACACACCGCCCGGGCTCTGGCCAACTCGGTATGCCTCTCTGCCGATGCCGGACACGCCGTGCACCCGAACTATCCCGAACGCCATGACCCGGCCAACCGTCCGCAGCTGAACGCCGGGCCGCTGCTGAAGATCAACGCCAACCAGCGCTATGCCACCGACGCGGTGGGCGCCGCGGCCTTCGCCGGCTGGTGCCAGGCCGCGCAGGTCCCGTACCAGGAGTTCGTCTCGAACAACCAGGTGCCGTGCGGTTCCACCATCGGGCCGCTGACCGCCACCCGGATCGGCATCCGCACCATCGACGTGGGCATCCCCCTGCTGTCGATGCATTCGGCCCGCGAAATGTGCGGCGTGGATGATCCCTGGTACCTGAGCAGGGTCTCCAAGGAATTCTTCGCGGCATAATTCCCGCCGCCAGGGCGGCGCGCAACTGGTCATCATCTGGTCACCGGGAGTTAACCCGGACATGCTCAGATCGAAGACCATGAGCTCGAATTCCGTGCCCGCAAAGAATTTCCGGCCCGAAATCCAGGCCCTGCGCGCCCTGGCGGTGCTGCTGGTGGTCGCCTACCACCTGGAACCGGGGCTGCTGCCCGGCGGGTACATCGGAGTGGACATCTTCTTTGTGATCTCCGGCTTCTTGATTACCGGGCACCTGCTGCGCGAGGCGCAGCGCACCGCCACGGTGAACCTGCCCGCGTTCTTTGCCGCCCGCGCCCGCCGGATCCTGCCCGCGGCCCTGGTGGTCATCGCGGCGGTGGTCGGTGGATCCCTCCTGCTGCTGCCGCGCACCCAATGGCAGGAGCTGGGGATCCAAGCACTCGCCTCCACATTCTCGGTGCAGAACTGGGTGCTGGCGGCCGACTCGGTCGACTACCTGGCCGCCGACCAGGCGCCGGGGCCGCTGCAGCATTTTTGGTCGCTGGGCGTTGAGGAACAGTTCTACCTGTTCTGGCCGCTGCTGGTGCTCGGCGCGTGCTGGCTGAGCGCCCGCACCGGGCGCGGGGCCGGCACGCCGGCGCGCCTGGAACGCGTGCTGTGGGTGGGGTTCAGCGTCGCGGCCGGGCTTTCCCTGAGCTATTCGGTCCTTACTGGGTACCGCGGCAACGCGGCTGGCTACTTCGTCACCACCACCCGCATCTGGGAGCTGGCCGCCGGCGGGCTTCTCGCGCTGGCCGTGCACGCCCGCGCCGCCGGCAGGCTGCGCCTTCCACGCTGGGTGTGCGCCTGGTCCGTGCGCAACGCCGCCGTGCTGCTGGGGCTGGCCCTGATCCTCTGGGCGGCCGGGAACTATGATGCGGCCACGGTCTTTCCCGGGATTGCCGCGGCGCTGCCGGTGCTTGCCTGCGCAGCGATCATTGCGGCCGGGGACACCAGCGGCCTCGGATCGCTGCGGCCTGTGGTCCATTGGCGGTGGGTGCAGTGGGTGGGGTTGGCTTCCTATTCGCTGTACCTGTGGCATTGGCCGCTGATCGTCTTCGCCGAACAGTTCACCGGGGCCAACCGCTCGCCGGTGGAGTCTCTGGTGCTGCTGGGGATCAGTCTGGCGCTGGCGGCCGCCAGCCTGTATCTGGTGGAAAACCCGGCTCGGAATTACCGTCCACTGGCAGGTTCGCCGCACCGCGCATTGGGGGCGGGGGCGGTAGCCATGGGGCTGGTGGCATTGTTGGCGCTGACCCCGGTGCTGCTGCAGCAGCAGTCCATCGACCGCGAACGGCGCGAAGTCACGGCCCTGCTCAGCGCGCCGCCCCAGGGCTTTGGGGCCGCCTCGGTCACCGCCGGCGCCCCGGCGCTGCTGCCCCGCCAAAACCAGATCGTCCCCATCCCGGCCACGGCCGAGCAGGACCAGCCACAACTGGGGTCCTGCGTGCAGGAACCACAGTCAACCTCGATCACCGAATGTGAATTCGGCAGCCCGCAGGCCACCTTCACCGTGGCCCTGGTCGGTGATTCACACGCCGCCCACTGGTATGAGGCCTTGCACGCTCATGCCGTCCAGCGGGGCTGGAGAGTAATCACCTACTTGAAGAACTCCTGCCCCTACAGTGCGGGCGAGCGAACGGCCGAACGGCAGGGGAGCATCAGCTGCCGACAGGCCACCGGGCAGACCACGAAACTGCTCACCTCCCGCACGGACATTGACGCCGTCGTCACCGCGAACTGGGCGGGGGCCGAGTTCGTCGGTGACCCGGCGCAGGGGTACGCGCAACTCTGGGGCGAGCTGGAGGATGCCGGGCTGGATGTCTTTGCCGTGGTGGACACCCCGCGCCCGGGAACAAAGCAGTATGCCCGGGACTGCGTGCAGCAGCATCAGCAGGATCTGTCGCGCTGCTCCGTTGCGCGCTCCAAGGCCTTCGAACGGGGGGACGTGACACGCGAAGCGGCGGCCAGGGAACCGCGCGTGCAGGTCCTGGACTTCAGTGACCAGTTCTGCATTGCACAACGGTGCCCGGTCGTGATCGGCAACGTGCTGGTCTACCGGGACAAGCACCATATTTCCGACACCTACATGCGCACCCTGGCACCGGTGTTCGGCCAGCGCCTGGAAGCTGCCCTGGACGGCCGCTAGACGGGAACCAGGGCGGCATGCGGATCATCGAACATGATCTGGGCCACCCGCGCATCCCCGGCCGCCGGGAATCGGGTAGGATTGGAAAGTCTGTGCTGCATCGTGCCCAAAAAGCGGGCACGGGAGGCATTGGATAACGCAAAGAACCTCCTGTTGCGGAAATACCGTGACCGTTTAGCCCAAAGGAGGTGGGTTCACATGCGTGCTTATGAACTCATGGTCCTCATCGACCCCGAGGTCGACGACCGTACCGTGGAACCGACCATCGAGAAGTACCTCGAGGTCATCCGCTCCGCTGGCGGCTCGATCGACAACGTTGACATCTGGGGCCGTCGCAAGATGGCTTACGAGATTCAGAAGAAGTCCGAAGCCATCTACATTGTAGTGAACTACAAGTCGGAGCCGGCCGCTTCCTCGGAACTCGAGCGTCAGCTGAAGCTTAACGAGCAGATCCTGCGCCACAAGGTCACTCGTCCGGAAGAAGCCCGCGTCTAATTACGCGAGCAGCATTTCCACTTCGTAAGAACAACGTTCGAACAACCTGAGGAGAGAGCATGGCAGGCGAGACTGTAATTACCGTGATCGGAAACCTGACCGCCGACCCGGAACTGCGTTTCACGCCCTCCGGATCCGCCGTCGCGAACTTCACGATCGCTTCGACTCCGCGCACCTTCGACCGCCAGACCAATGAGTGGAAGGACGGCGAAGCCCTGTTCCTTCGTGCATCGGTGTGGCGTGAAGCCGCAGAGAACGTTGCCGAGTCGCTGACCAAGGGCATGCGCGTCATCGCCCAGGGCCGGCTGCGCTCACGTTCTTACGACACCAAGGAAGGCGAACGCCGCACCGTCATGGAGCTGGAGGTCGACGAGATCGGCCCCTCGCTGCGCTTCGCTTCGGCCAAGGTCACCCGCACCCAGCGCTCCGGCGGCGGAGGCGGCGGCTTTGGCGGCGGTGGAGGCTTCTCCAACGCCCCGCAGCAAAGTGCCCCACAGCAGCAGCAACAGCAGCAGGGTGGCGGATGGAATGCACCATCCAACGACCCGTGGAGCACCGGCGGCTCAAGCGGCGGCAACCATGGCGGCTGGGGCAATCCCGGCAGCGACGAACCGCCTTTCTAACCACTATTTATTCACCATCCCGCAGAGGAATCTGCGGGCTCCCAAACTAAAGGAGCTCCACGATGGCTAAGGCTGAAATCCGTAAGCCCAAACCAAAGTCCAACCCCTTGAAGGCCGCTGACATCACCGTCATCGACTACAAGGACACCGCACTGCTGCGCAAGTTCATCTCCGACCGCGGCAAGATCCGCGCTCGTCGTGTGACCGGCGTGTCCGTGCAGGAACAGCGCAAGATCGCTCAGGCTATCAAGAATGCCCGCGAAGTGGCCCTGCTGCCTTACTCCGGCGCTGGCCGCGGTTAAGGAAGAGGGATACCACCATGGCAAAGATCATTCTGACTAATGAAGTATCCGGTCTTGGTACCGCTGGCGACATCGTCGAGGTCAAGAACGGCTACGCACGCAACTACCTGCTGCCCCGCGGCCACGCAATCGTGTGGACCAAGGGCGGCGAGAAGCAGGTGGAGTCGATCAAGGCTGCACGTGCCGCTCGCGCCATCGCGAACCTCGAGGACGCGCAGGAACTGGCTGCCAAGCTGAAGTCCCAGCCGGTCAAGGTGACCGTCAAGGCTGGTGCCACCGGTCGCCTGTTCGGCACCGTGCGCACCGCCGACGTCGCCAACGCCGTTGAGGCTGCTGGCCTGGGCAAGCTGGACAAGCGCAGCATCCAGCTGACCGAGTCGATCAAGTCGACCGGCAACTACACCGCCACCGTTCGTCTGCACGACGACGTCAGCGCCAACCTGCGCCTGCAGGTCGTCGCTGCGGCCAAGAAGTAAGTCTTCTCGACCACTTCTGTACAGCGGGTGGCCTGCTTTCCTTCGGGAAGGCAGGCCACCCGCTGACGTTTAACGGCTCAACCGTGCGCGGCGGGTGAAGCGCAAGAAGTCGGTCAGCAAGCCGGCGGCGATAAAGGCCAGGGGCGGAAGGTTCGTAAGCAGTACGGACGTGAAGCTTCCTGGTTCGAAGAGCAGATCGCGCACCAAATGCATCCCCAGTTGCCAGGCCAGGGCGGCGCCCAATCCGATGATCGTGAAAATTGTCTGGTACTTACGCGGGGTGCCGGGCGGGTATTGCGCGGCGTATTGATCGGGAGCGCCGAACTGGGACTGGGCTTGGTCATATGTGGAGCATTCGGAGATCACCTCTCGCAAGATTTCTCTGATGGTCTGCGGCGGCAGATCACGAAGCGCCAGGCTCGTGCGCAGTTCCTCGATGTATGAATCCAGCGATGTCATGCCCGCTCCTCGTCCTGTTCAGTAAAATCCAAATCCGAAAACCATTCGGTTAGCAGTTCGATCGCGGCAATTCCCTGATCGGAAAGCTGGAAGACCTTGCGGGCCGGTCCACTGTCAGCGGTCTGCCAGTGGGACGTGACTTCTCCGTTTTCCTCCATGGAGCGCAAAAGCGGATAGAGGGTCCCGCTTTTGACTCCGTGAACCCCCAACTGCTCCAGCCGTGCAAGGATAAGGTAACCATGCGCCGGTTCCTCCTGCAGTTGCCGCAAAACCAGGTAGGGCAACAGTGCCCGTTTCACCTGGAGTACTAGCCTACTCTCGCTCACGACTTAAGTTTAATCTATACATAGGTACATTATCAACGGGTTTGGCACTTCTTTTTCGCTAGGGTAGTGCACAAATTTACTTGCTTGACTAGGAACGCTTTGCGCTGCCGGTAGTGGTTTTGTTGCTTCTGCGCAGCCTCCCCGTGCGGCACCCCAATGCTAGCTGGCCAACCACGCTGGTCGCGGTTTTTTTGTGCTCCTTGTGCCCTGGGTCGCACTGCTGTGGATGCGCCGTAGCGGACGGGTAACCGACCTGCATGTCACCCAGCGCTGTTGCTCGATGCCCCGACGGTGGTCCTTCCCGAGGTCGTATTCCTGCTGGCTGGGCGGATTACCGTCGAAGCGCTCAACCTGGTCTGTCCATCCACGCAGCCGTAATCACTTTTGCGTCACTGCGCAGCCTGCGGTGGCGCTGATCGTCCTGGTGGGCTGGGCGCGGCCTAGATTAGGCGGGTTGCGGCACTGGAGCGGGTTTTGACCGCCTCCCGCCAAGCGGCAGGGCGGGAATCTTAATTCACCTGTGACAAGGGATTCTCGTGGAAGGACTACTGCCCGGAATCCTGTGGCGCCGGAATGTTCTGGGTGCGCAGTTGCCCGCGGGCCAGGTCCTTGCCGCTGTCGACGTCGGTGATGATTACTTCCCACAACTGCTGGGTCCGGCCCTGGAAGAGGGCCCGGGCCGTGACCCGCACCTGGGCGGCACTGGTGGGCCGCAGGAAGTCCGTGGCATTGTGCACCCCTACGGCGAACTGCTGCCGGTCGGCCACCGCGTAGCTGGCCCCGACGCTGCCGGCGGTTTCCACCATTGAGGCGTACACGCCCCCGTGCACCACGCCCCACGGGGTATGGTGCTCCTCGCCCAGTTGCGCGTGCCCGGTGACTGAGGTACTGCTGACCTCGTCAATGATCAGGCCGGTGGCTTCGGTGAATCGGCTGTTCCGGCGCATCTGCGAAAGCAGTGGGTCCGAGGCGGTGTCATCCATCTAAGGCTCCTAATGGTGGTGGCTCACATTCTTTGGCCGGCCCTGAACAGCCGGCCCCTTGTTGGAAGCTAGCCTATGCGCTGGCACGGCGCACCACGGCATTTTTGCAACACAGGGGAGTCCGCATCGGCTGTGGGCCACTTCAAGTGCGCGCGTGTCCGGGGTCATGTCCTGGCAACATGGCGCGTAACGAGCGGCACATTCACTGTCCTCTTACCGCAGATTCACTACTTTCCAGCGAGCAGTTCGCCCCCTCACCTTCCATGGCGCACGAAAAGAGGAATCATCCCCGCCGACGGCGATAGAGTGTTTCGCTGGGATACGCCACACCGTCGTACGTATCGATCGCAGAGAGGACCACCCGTGCACCACAGAATTCACCACCGTGCATTCACCGACCGCCTGATGAGTGCCGCTGACGCGGCACGGCTGGTCCAGCCGGGCATGACCGTAGCCATGAGCGGCTTCACCGGTGCCGGATACCCCAAGGCTGTGCCCGGCGCGCTGGCCGAACACATGCAGCAGGCCCATGATGCGGGCCAGGCCTTCAAGATCAACGTGCTGACCGGCGCATCCACCGCCCCGGAACTGGACGGGGTGCTGGCCAAGGCCGACGGCATGAACCTGCGCCTGCCCTACATGTCGGATCCGGAGCTGCGCCGACGCATCAATGACGGTGAGATGGAATACATGGACATCCACCTCTCCCACGTCGCCCAGCACGCCTGGTTCGGCTTCTACGGCAAGATCGACTTGGCGATCGTCGAAGTCGTGGGGGTGACCGCCGAGGGCCAGCTGATCCCCTCCTCCTCGGTCGGCAACAACAAGACCTGGCTGGAGATGGCCGACAAGGTGATCATCGAGGTCAACGAGGAACAGTCCGCAGCCATGGACGGGATGCACGACATCTACTACGGCACCGCCCTGCCCCCGCACCGCCAGCCCGTGCCGATCACCACGGTCAAGGACCGCATCGGCCAGCCCTACCTGGACGTGGACGTCTCCAAGGTCATCGCCGTGGTGGAGACCAAGGCACCCGACCGGCTCTCACCCTTCGCCCCGGTGGATGCAACCAGCGAGAAGATCGCGGACCACCTGCTGGACTTCCTGGACCATGAGATCCGTGCCGGGCGGCTGACCGAGAAGCTGCTGCCCATCCAGTCCGGCGTCGGGAACATCGCCAACGCGGTGCTGGCCGGCCTGTCCCGCGGCGGCTACAAGGGACTGCAGTCCTACACCGAGGTGATCCAGGACGGGATGCTCAGCCTGATCAAGGACGGCACCCTGGAATTCGCCTCCGCCACCAGCTTCTCGCTCTCCGAGGCCGGGATCGCCGAGTTCAACCAGAACGTGGACTACTACCGGGAACGGATCCTGCTGCGCCCGCAGGAGATGAGCAACCACCCCGAGGTGATCCGCCGGCTGGGCTGCATCGCACTGAACGGGATGATCGAGGCGGACATCTACGGCAACGTGAACTCCACCAACGTGGTCGGCTCCCACGTCATGAACGGCATCGGCGGTTCGGGGGACTTCGCCCGCAACGGCTACCTGTCGGTGTTCATGTCCCCCTCCATCGCCAAGGGCGGGAAGATCTCCGGGATCGTGCCGATGGCCAGCCACGTGGACCACACCGAGCACGACACCATGATCCTGATTACCGAACAGGGCCTGGCGGACCTGCGCGGTCTCTCACCCAAGCAGCGGGCCCAGGTGATCATCGATAACTGCGCGCACCCGGACTACCGCCCGATGCTGCAGGACTACTTCGACCGGGCCCGGAAGAACAGCTATGGCAAGCACACCCCGCACCTGCTCGATGAGGCGCTGTCCTGGCACCAGCGCTACATCGAGACCGGGGACATGCAGCCGGTGCGTTCGGGGCTGCTGGCCGACGCACGCTAGCACGCCGGGCATACTGGGAGAATGAGCCGAAAAAACGGGTTGATCCTGGCCGGCCTGCCGCCGGTGTTGCTGGTGCTTCCCCCGCTGCCCGGCTACCTGATCCAGCTGCTACAGTCGGCCACCGGTGAAGCCGTATTCTCCGCCGGCACCGGGTTGGGGGAGCTGATGCTCAACCCCCTGCGCCTGGTGGGCGCACTGCTGGCCGTGGCGTGGGCCGCGGCGCTGGCGCACCTGGATCCCCGGCTGCCGTCCGGATGGCGGTACGTGGGCGCGTTCGTGGGCTGCGGGATCCTCTATGTGCTGCCGATCTGGCTGGGCGCCTTCGGGGCGGATCTTGGCTGGGTGGATTTGTGGGTGCTGGCGGGCACCGCCAGCTGGTATGAGTGGATGCAGCTGCACGCCCCGGTGGCCGGCGGGTTGTGCCTGTGGGCCCTCTACCTGATGCGTCCGGCCCCGGCCCGGCCAGCCCGCTGGCGCGCCAGGCTCGCCCGGATGCTGGACGGGCCGCGGCACTAGCTGCCCGGCGGCGCCTGAAGGCGCAGCTGGATGATCCGGTCATCCCCGGGCTGTGGGGTGCCGCGCCCGTCGGTGTTGTTCGTCAGCATCCACAGCTGTCCCGGCCCGACCTCCAGCACCGCGCGCAATCGCCCCTGGCCGGTGAGCAGCTCCTGCTGGTGCTGCGGGTTAGCCAGCTCCACGCGGCGCAACCGCTGCCCGCGCAGGTTGGCCAGGTACACCCATCCGTCGGCGATCGCGATCCCGCTGGGGCTGGCCTGCCCGGTGGGCCACTGCGCGATCGGGTCGGTGAACCGCCGGTCGCGCCGTTCGGCCTGGCCCTCCACCTGCGGCCAGCCGTAGTTGCCCCCCGCACGGATCTCGTTCAGCTCATCGAAGGTGTTCTGCCCGAACTCGCTGGCGTACATCCGGCCCCGCCCGTCCCAGGCAAGGCCCTGCACGTTGCGGTGGCCCAGGCTGTAGACGGCCGAACCGGGGAACGGGTTGTCCGCAGGGATGCCGCCATCGGGTTCCAGGCGCAGGATCTTGCCGCCCAGGCTCTCGGGGTCCTGCGCGGCGTCCGGCTGCGCGGCGTCCCCGACCCCGGCGTAGAGCTTGCCATCCGGCCCGAAGGCGATCCGCCCGCCATTGTGGATCCCGGCGGAGGGCAGCTCATCGATGACCGTCCGCTGCTGCCCCAGGCGCAGCGAGCCGGGCTTACCGTGCAGCGTAAAACGCTGGATCCGGTTGCCGGTGGCCCCGGTCGAATAGGCGTAGAGCTGGTCCGGTTCGGCGAACGCGAGCCCCAGCAGCCCGCCCTCACCGCCCAAGCGCACCCCCGGCACGGTACCCACTGTGCGCTGGCGCCCGGTGGTGTCGACCTCCAGGATCCGGGCGGTGTCCCGTTCACTGACCAGCGTCGTGTCCATGGCCCGGCAGATCGACCACGGGGCCTGCAGGTTCCGGGTGATGACCGAGACCTCCGCGCGGTGCGCGGGGGAGGGCCCGGTGGGCCCGCTGGCGGTGGGGCTGGCGTCGCTCTGCGGGGCGGCCGGCGGGATTGGCACCGGCCCGCTGCAGGCGACCAGCAGCAGGCAAAGGGCGGCCAGCGGGTACCAGCAGTGTCGGCCTCGCATGCTGCCCTCCTCAACCCCGGGGAGCAACAGCGTAGCAAGCCAGGCGCCGGCACGTCAGCCCACCGCGCGCCGGGTTTAGCGCGTGGTGGCCGCGGAGGGCAGCGGCAGGGTGCGCAGCACGTTCTTTTGCACCTTGCCCGTGGAGGTGCGCGGCAAATCCTGCGGGAAAACGATGGTGCGCGGCACCTTGAACCCGGCCAGCTGTTCGCGGGCGTGGGCGATCAGGGCCGCCTCATCCACCTGTGAGCCGCTGGCCCGGATGACGTAGGCGATGGGGCGTTCGCCCCACTTCTCATCCGCGATGCCCACCACCGCCACATCCAGCACCTGCGGGTGGCTGGCCAGCACCTGCTCGACCTCCACGGTGGAAATGTTCTCCCCGCCGGAGATGATGATGTCCTTGGCCCGGTCGCGCAGCTGGATGTAGCCGTCCGGGTGCATCACGCCCAGGTCCCCGGTGTGGAACCAGCCCCCGGCGAAGGCCTGTTCGGTGGCCGGCTCGTCCTTGTAGTAGCCGATCATTACGTTGTTGCCGCGCAGCACGATTTCGCCCATGCTCTGTCCGTCGGCCGGCACGTCGTTCATGTCCAGGTCCACTACGCGGGCGGACTCCGCGGTCACCATGCCCACCCCCTGCCGGGAGAGCTTGGCGGCCCGCTGCTCGGCGTCCAGCTCATCCCAGTGCTGCTGGTACTCGCAGATCGTGTACGGGCCGTAGACCTCGGTCAACCCGTAGACGTGCACCACCTCGATGCCCAGCCGGTGCAGCTTGCCAATGATGGCCGGTGACGGGGGAGCGCCGGCGGTGGTGATGCGCAGCGGCTGGCCCACACGGTGAGCCCGGGGCGCGTCGGCGATGATCGAGCACACGGTTGGTGCCCCGCACAGGTGGGTGGTGCCCAGCTGGTCGATGGCATCCCAGACGGCGTCCTCGCGCACCGCCCGCAGGCACAGGTGGGTGCCGCCGGCGGCGGTTACCGCCCAGGGCGTGCACCAGCCGTTGCAGTGGAACATCGGCAGCGTCCACAGGTAGCGGGTGTGCGCGTCCATTTGCTGGTGGAACGCCTCACCCAGCGCGTTCAGATAGGTGCCGCGGTGTGAATACAGCACCCCCTTGGGCTTGCCGGTGGTCCCGGAGGTGTAGTTCAGGCAGATCGGGGCCCGCTCGTCGCCGACCGCATAGGGCAGGCGGTCGGCGGGGGCGTGGCGCAGCAGGTCCTCCAACACCGCGTCGACCGGCACCTGGGGGCGCGGGCCGGTGTACTGGTCGTCGGTGACCTCGATCAGCGCCTCCAGGCTCGCCACCTCCTGGCGCAGCCGTGCGGTGTTGCCCAGCAGCTCGGTGTCCGCCAACAGCAGCCGGGCCTCGGCGTGCGACAAGATGTACTGC
The DNA here is from genome assembly GCF_006094275.1 of Glutamicibacter creatinolyticus. Taxonomy (GTDB): domain Bacteria; phylum Actinomycetota; class Actinomycetes; order Actinomycetales; family Micrococcaceae; genus Glutamicibacter; species Glutamicibacter creatinolyticus. The sequence goes on along the minus strand of NZ_CP034412.1, from coordinate 3,256,807 downwards.
AGCTCGTGGGCGGCCAGGCGGGTGTTCAGGGCAACGAGGATGCCGCCGGCCAGCGGGACCGCGTAGTGGGCGGCCAGCATTTCCGGGGTGTTCGGGGCCAGCACCGCGACCCGGTCGCCCGGGGAAATGCGTTGGGCCAGCACCTGGGCCAGCCGCTGGACGCGCTCCTCGAACTGGGCCCAGGTGTAGCTGCGCGAACCGTGAATCACCGCGGTTTTCTCCGGGTAGACCTCCACGGAGCGTTCCAGGAAGCGCAGGGGAGTCAATTCTGAGTGGTTGGCCAGCAACGATGCCATGGGGGCTCCTCGGGGTCGGTAACTATCCGGCCCCGCACTGTGACGCAGGGCACCTCGCAAGACATCGTGGCATGAAACTGAACCCCAGACAAAGAAACTGCGTGCCATTGCGCTCAACGGCGCCCGCGGGGCGACCAGCGTAGGAGGCGGTGTCCGTTGCTGAGCTGCGCCGGGCGAAATTATCGGCGGCGAGCCTAGCGGAAGGAGGGGGCGGGCGAAACAATATGTCGAAGATTGCGGTATAAGACAGGAAATGTTTGACGTTACGCCGCGACGGGCCATAGTGTCGTAGACAGAATCAAGAGCGTCAGCTGACAAGCCCTGGCTAGCTGGCCGGCAACCCTCTAAACGGTAGTGGGGTGCTCCAGGTGAGGATTCGGTTCCGCGCGCCACCGCGTGGAACAAGTACCGCACACCGAGGCGTAAAACCTTCGAATCCACAGTGCAGCAGCTTGGCCCTGCGGCGCTATGGGCATTCGACCGTCGCCGACCACGGTGGGCCTGATGCTAAGGATACGAATCATGTCATTGAATCAGGATCTCGACCCGTTGACCCTGCGCAAGGTCTTCGCCCAGCACCCCTCGGGCGTCGCGGCGTTGTGCGCCGAAATCAATGGCGTCAAGACCGGAATTGTTGCCTCCTCGTTTACCGTTGGGGTCTCCCTGGATCCGGCGCTGGTGATGTTCGCCGTGCAGAAGACCTCCAACACCTGGCCGAAGCTGCGGCGGGCACAGCGCATCGGAGTCTCGGTGCTCAGCAGCCGCAACGAGGGGGTCTGCGCCCAGATCGCCTCGAAGAAGGGTGACCGCTTCGCCGGGCTGCACACCCACATCACCGAGCAACAGGCGCTGTTCATCGAGGAATCCACCCTCTGGCTCGATACCTCCATCTACAACGAGGTCGAAGCCGGGGACCACTGGGTCGTCCTGCTGCAGGTGCACGGCCACCAGGCCTCGGCACACACCCCGTCGATCTTCCATGATTCCGCCTTCCACACCCTCAAGGTGCCGGCCCTGGTCTAAGGGCAGGGCGGCATCGATGAATCCCACTGCGTCGTACGCCGCGGTGGGATTCATTGCGTTAACCGCTTCAAACCGGGTTGCGTGTCAGGCGCAGTGCACAGTCCCGAGATGAGGCAGGCCGGGGATCTGTGGACGAAGCCCCGCATCCGAGGGACCGTGATGGGTGGTCCTGCGATGAGTAGCGAGTTTTTAGATCTGAAGTAATCCACAAAGCTTTCCACAGCGTTGTGGATTGGGGGTGGATAACCGTGGTTGACGCCTCCACGCCCCCGAATTGTGGGCTTTCCGGCTGTGGAAAAGATCCAAAACCCACAATGCCGCGGAGGAAAACTTAATTTTTATCCACACGTGTGAAAACCTGAAACACCAAGTCAATCAGGTATTAGTTGCGTTTAAGTGGGGAAATCCACAGCGTTCTCCCCAGTTCCTGCACAACCCCTTCCACAGATAGCTGCCGCTTGTCCACAGATCCTGTGGATAAGCGAGTTTACGCCCTTACATAAGAGGCCTACTGTTGGCTCTGGAACTGAAATATCCACAAGTTTCCCCAGCGCCCCCTAACTGTCGGGGTCCGATGGAACGATACGAGGTGGACGGTGAACCGGTCGCCGAGTTCCCGGTGGGTAGAAGGGGATTTGAATGTCTATTGCCAGCGCTGAGCAGGCTTACGAGAACCGCGACTCCGAGGCGGGGCGTACGCCGCCGCAGGACATCGCCGCGGAAATGTCGGTTCTGGGCGGCATGATGCTCTCCAAGGACGCGATCGCCGATGTCATTGAGGTGGTCCGCGGCAACGACTTCTACCGTCCGGCCCATGAATCGATCTATGAGGCCATCATTGATCTCTACGGACGGGGCGAACCGGCTGACGCCGTCACCGTTTCGGACCTGCTGACCAAGCGGGGCGAAATCGTCCGGGTAGGCGGTGCCGCATACCTGCACAACCTCATCCAGTCCGTGCCCACCGCCGCGAACGCCGGTTACTACGCCGAGATCGTGCGCGAACGCGCCGTGCTGCGCCGCCTGGTCGACGCCGGGACCCGGATCGTGCAGATGGGCTACTCCCCGGACGGGGACGTGGACGCCATCGTCAACGAGGCGCAGGCCGAGGTCTACAAGGTTGCGGAGAATCGCTCGAGCGAAGACTATGTCCGGCTCAGCGAGATCATCGAGGGCACCGTCGATGAGATCGAAAATGCGGCCAACGCCGGTGACGGCATTACCGGTGTCCCCACCGGCTTTTACGAGTTTGATGAGTTGACCCAGGGCCTGCAGGGCGGGCAGATGATCATCATCGCCGCGCGTCCGGCCGTGGGCAAGTCGACCTTCGCCCTGGACTTTGCGCGTTCGGCGGCAATCAAGAACAACATGGCCACCGTGTTCTTCTCCCTGGAAATGGGGCGCAATGAAATCGCGATGCGTCTGCTCTCCGCGGAGGCCTCGATCCAGTTGCAGGACCTGCGCAAGGGGTCGGTGGAGGATGCCCAGTGGACCAAGATCGCCACCACCATGGGACGGTTGAATGAGGCTCCGCTATTCATTGACGACTCCCCGAACATGTCGATGATGGAGATCCGCGCCAAGTGCCGCCGCCTGAAGCAGCGCAACGAGCTGAAGATGATCGTGCTGGACTACCTGCAGCTGATGAGCTCGGGCAAGCGCGTTGAATCACGCCAGCAGGAAGTCTCGGAGTTCTCCCGTAACCTGAAGCTGCTGGCCAAGGAGCTCGATGTCCCGCTCATCGCGCTCTCGCAGCTGAACCGTGGTTCGGAACAGCGTACGGACAAGAAGCCGATGGTCTCGGACCTGCGTGAATCCGGCTCGATTGAGCAGGATGCGGACATGGTGATCCTGCTGCACCGCGAGGACGTGTACGACAAGGAAAATCGTCCCGGAGAGGCCGACGTGATTGTGGCCAAGCACCGCAACGGTCCCACCAAGACCATTACCGTCGCCTTCCAGGGCCACTACTCCCGGTTCAGCAACATGCAAAGCGAAGGGTAGGGGCAACCCCTGGCTTGACCCGAGCCACGGTAGGACAAATCCCGAAGGCGCATCCGACTCCAGCCAGAGGGCCGGCAGCCCGCAGGTGAAGACGCAGGTAACGGCAGAGATCAACGCCAAAAGCACCACGGTTGTCTTTAAATCGAGCTACTACACGCCGTTATCGGGGCGGCGAGTCGGCGAAGCAGAGATTGTCCAGAGTCTTGGTCCTCACTGGCACCTGGGCAGGAGCGAGTCCGATTTCTGCATCCACGGGCAGCACGATGCGGCAGACCCGATCGGGGTGATGTCAGGGCCTTGAATGTAGGGCTGTGTTTTTGGGCTGATCCCGCTCAGCCCGGGCATCCAGGCACCGCTATAGTGGGTGCCATGATCCAGAGCCTTCAAGCCCTGCTGTGGGGCACCGTGGCCGGTTCGGCCCTGCTGTTGGGGGCCGGGGCGGCCTGGTGGCTGCGCATTCCGCGGATCTGGGTTTGTGCGATCATGGCCTTCGGCTCAGGGGTGCTGATCAGTGCGCTGAGCTTTGAGCTGGTGTTGGAGGCCTACCAGCAGGGCGGCCTGGCGGCCAGCGTCGCCGGGGTGCTCGCCGGCGCGGGGCTCTACTTCGGCGCCAATCGGCTGCTGGCCTGGCTGACGGCGCGACGCCACGCCAGCACCCCGCGGACCCAGGACTCCTCCGGCACCGCAATCGCCGTCGGGGCGCTGATTGACGGGATTCCCGAATCGGTGGCCCTGGGCCTGGGAGTCGTGGCCGGAGCGGGAATCAACCCCACCATGCTCGCTGCCATCTTCATCTCCAACATCCCCGAGGGACTGGCCAGCACCGCGGACATGAAACAGGCCCGCCGCCCGGGCCGCGCCGTGCTGGCGCTGTGGGGCGCAATCGCGGTGGCCAGCGGACTGGCCGCCTTCATCGGTGCCATCGCGCTGGCACAGATGCCCGCCGAGGTGCTGGCGTTCGCGACCGCGGTCGCGGCCGGCGGCATCCTGACCATGATCGCGGACACCATGATCCCCGAGGCGTACGCGGTGGACCACGACTACACCGGGCTGCTGGTCACCCTCGGGTTCCTCAGCGCCTTCACCCTGCACGCGCTCGGCGGGTAGGCCGCCGTCCCGGTTAGGCCTTGGGCAGGATCTGCAGGTGGTGCGGGCGCGGCGGGACCACGTCCGGCTCGAACTCCTGGTGCTTGCCCACATACTTCTTGATGTACGGGCAGACCGGGACGATCTTCATCCCGGCCGAGACCGTGTCATCCAGGGCGAAGGCCGCTAGCTTCGAGGCCAGGCCCTGGCCGCTGTACTCTTCATCGACCACGGTGTGGAAGAAGATCCGCTCCACCCCGTTCTCACCCTGGTAGTCGCGGTAGTGGGCGGCGCCGATGTGCTTGCCCGCATCGTCAAGGACGTAGCGGTCGCGTTCGGGCAGAGCCTGCGGGACGATCTGGCTCATGGTGCTCCTTGTGTCGCTGGGTTGTCGGATGATGGAAAATCGGTTGGCCGGTGGCGCTACACCGGCGGGTTTTCGCGCGGACGCAGCCGCACGGTGGGCAGGGTGGGGGCCGGCAGCGCGGCCGGGGTGTCCTTGGGGAAGGGGCCGAAGCGGTCCTCGGAGGCGTCCCCGGGCTCGGCGCCGATCTCCGCCTGGTACTGCTGACGGAAGGCGACCACCTCCTCATGGGTGCGGCCCACGAAGTTCCACCACATCAGGATCTGCTCGTTCAGCGGCTCCCCGCCGATGATGATGACCCGCACCGGGTCCTGCCCGGCCTGGATGCGCAGTTCGCCGGTGCCCCGCCCCAGATAGCCCAGGTCGCGGTGGCCCAGTTCCTGGCCGTTCACGGTGGGGGCGCCGGTGTCCACCATGACCCCGTGCTCGTGCCCCTCGGGCACCTCAATGCACAGTGAGGCCCCCGCCTGAAGGGTCAGCTCCGCGCCGGTCAGCGGCGTGTACACGCTCACCGGGGAGGTGGATTCCTGCCCCTCGGCGCGCAGCGTGCCCAGGAACACCGACAGGCTCCAGCCCGGGCCGGTCAGCGGTTCGGGGCGGTAGCTTTCGAAGGTCGGTTCCATGTTGCGGGCATGCTCCGGCAACGCCACCCACAGCTGGGCGCCGTGCAGGACGGTGGTGTCCTTCGTGGAGAATTCCGAATGGGTGATCCCGTACCCGGCGGTCATCAGGTTCAGCTCCCCGGGACGCACCGTGGCCTTGAAACCTGCCGAGTCCATGTGGTCGATCGCCCCGGTGAACAACCAGGACACCGTTTGCAGGCCGGTATGCGGGTGACGTGGGACGGCCATCCCCAGGCTCTTGGAGACATCGTCCGGACCGTAGTGGTCCAGGAAGCACCAGGCCCCGATCAGGCTGCGCTGCTTCTGCGGCAGTGTGCGGTAGACCGTCATGGCGCGCGGCCCGCCCAGCGGCACCGGGCGCGGTTCCAGGATCTGGACCTGTTCGGTCGGCTCGGCATTCGTGCAGCCGATCTCCGCAGGGGCCTGCTCAAGGTTGCTCATGCACCCAGCTTAGGATCTCCGCACCAGCATGCCTAGCCATAACGCGGTGGTGCCCACCCAGGCGGCCACCGCCACCCAGATGAACCCCTGGCCAAAGTGCTGCAGCGCCGGGAAATCGGTTTCGCGTCCCAGGAACTGGCAGCAGCTGGCCAGCATGCCCAGCGGGAAGACGATCGCCCACAGGCTGGTCTCATAGCGCAGCGGGTGGCGGCGCACCACGTGGCGCCAGTATCCGAAGAGCACCAGCAGTGGGATGAACCAGACCCCCACCGAGAGCAGCGCAAAGCAGGTGAACGCGATCATCGGGTGCAGCCACGGCTCCAGCACCCCCGCATTGGCCAGGGACAGCAGCTGGGAGCCGGTCATCACCGTGATCGCGGTGGCGCCCATGAAGATCCAGTAGGTGGGGGAGAGCGTCTCGGGATGGTTGGGGTAGCGCAGCATCCGGATGGTCACCAGGGTGGCGATCATCAGGTACAGCATGCAACCCAGCAGCCAGATCGCCAGCGCCGCAATATTGCCCAGCCGGAAGATGTAGGGGTGGAAGGCGAAGGTGCCGGCCACCGCCTGGGTGGCCACCACCCACAGGAACCAGGAGCCGTTGGCGTGCGCGATGCCCGGTTCGGGACGCTCAATGAGCACCAGCAGCGCCGGGATCACATAGCACAGCCCCACCCACAGGATCCCGCCGGCGGTGGCGATCCCCAGCGAGATGCGGGTCAGGCCCAGGGCGCCAAGGTCCAGGGAGACCACGGTGCAGGCGGCCACGATGGTGAAGAACCCGAACGCGGCCGAGGGGTTGAGCAGATCCGCGAGCATCGCCCGGCCGTGGGTGATCAGCCGCACCACCAGGGCGGCCAGCAGGATCAGCAGCAGGCCCACCGCGGTCCAGGAGAACAGCTGGCCCACGGTGCGGTGCCCGGCCAAACCCAGCCCGTAGCCAATGATCCCGGTGGCCATCACCGAGGAGAAGGTGGCCGGGGACTGGTGGGCGATCCAGTGAGTGACGGCGCCGGGGATGGTGCTGGGCGTGACGTTCACGGATCTCCTTGAGGTGAAGTGGCGGGGCGGCCCGCGGTCGAGTGGTGCATCTTCCAAGTTACTGCACCCACACAACCGCGCGGTGAGCCTACACTGGATATAGGGCCGCCCCGGCCCGCACAGGACCCTGGATGGCCCCACATGGATGACAGACCACTGCCGATTGTCCACGACACCACCGGGCTGAGCCTGGGATACCGGCTCAGGTGGTGGATCCGCTACTGCGCACTGTACGTGTTCGGTCCGGCCGAGCGTTCGGTCGGGTCCAGTCCCCGCGAGCGGATGAAATGGGAACGGGCCCGCAAGGTGCGTGATGCGCACTATGCCCGGGGCACGCTGCCCGATGGGGAAACCATTGAAACGGTGGCGCGGCTCGAGCAATAGCCCCGGTGCCGGGTTCGGCACGCGGCATCATCAAAAAGGAAGTAGGCCCGAACGTGGGACAGGCGGAGTTGAATCAGGACGATCTGCTGAAGCTGGAGCACCAGGTGTGTTTCGCGGTGGCAGTGGCCTCCCGATCGGTCATCTCCTCCTACCGTCCGGTGCTTGAACCCCTGGGGCTCACCCATCCGCAATACCTGGTGATGCTGGCCCTGTGGGAACAGGGCCCGATCGGGGCGCGGGAGCTGAGCGCCCAGCTGCATCTGGACCCCGGGACCCTCAGCCCGCTGATCAAGCGCATGGAGGCCCACGGGCTGGTCACCCGGCGACGCAATCCGGAGGATGAGCGGGCCATCCTGATCGAGGTGACCGAAAAGGGGGCGCAGCTGCGTGAACAGGCCCTGCAGGTCCCGGTGCAGATGATGCGCCGGCTGCAGATGGATGAGCAGGATGTGCATGACATCCAGCGGCTGATGACCCGGTTGATCAGCGCGGCACAAAGTGCTGATGATAACGCCGACTAATTAGTTGGTGCCCCAATTATTTGCCTACAATAGATGTAAGGCCCGCATCGGGCGCAGAGCTAAAGGGGAAATCATGGACGAGTCATCACTGCCCGTCATCACCGATACCACCGGACTAAGCCTGGGATACCGCTTCCTGTGGCGCCTGAAGTACGCTGGCCTGACGATTTTCGGCCCCGCGGAACGCTCGGTGCACTCCAGTCCGCGGGAACGGGTGAAATGGGAGCGTGCGGTCAAGGTGCTGCGGGCCCACGAAGCACGCGGAACCCAGGCGGATGCGCAGACGGTGCAGACCGCGGCGCGCATGCAGCCGCGCTAAGTCCCCGGGTCCTTCCGGACGCTGAGGCCAACGGCACACCGGATACCTCGCTGTGGCGGTGAAGTACGCGGTAATCTTCAAGGCATGGATGAGATGACCGAACTGGTACTGACCCGCCATTTTGCCGCGCCGCGCACCGCCGTGTGGGCCGCGTTCTGCGAACCGGAAATTATCGCCCAATGGTGGGGTCCGGCCGGATGGGGGATCAAGGAATCCTCCGTGGTCCTGGAACCCAAGGTCGGCGGACGCCACGAACTGGTCATGTACCAGCACCAGGACCCCACCCAGGAAGTGCCGTTGAAGGCCACGATCACCGAATTCGATGAGTACACCTGCCTGGTCAGCGCCGACGGACCGCATGAAATGACGCTGGATCTGGTAATTCACACCCGGATCGACTTGAAGGAATTCGCCGGGCAAACCATCGTTACCCTCACCCAGGGCCCGCTGCCCCGTGAGGTGCTGGCCAGCAGTACCGCCGCCTGGGAATCGGCGTTCGACAAGCTGACCGGCCTGCTGGGCCAGTTCTTCTAAGCCAAGGGTCCCTCCGGCAGCTGCCGGCCTAGATGGGCCGGGAGACCAGGTAGCTGCGCACCTGTGCGATCTTTGCCGTTTTCGCGGTGCTGGTGAAACGGATCATGTAGCAAAAGGCGACGGAAATGTTCTGTACATTGGTCACCCGCCCGTCCACGCTCCCCTCCCGGCCATGGGTAAGGATGCTGTTGATCCGCAGCTGCGTGTTGTCCCGGGCGTTGGTCACCCACTTGAGCACCTCGGTCAAACCGGACAGGCGCTGGAAGCCCACAATTTCCCACTGCACGTCATCGGCCAGCCACTGCGCCAGGTGTTCGGCATCCTTGCTTTGCACGGCGACCACCAGGTCGCGAATGACCTGGGCGCGCGGGGCATTGCCGCAGTTCTCCGGTTCAATGATTTCCAGGGGCGTGGCAGCCGCGTTGTCGGACGTCAAAAAAGTGCTCCTTGCCGTGCTGTGCGTCAGTGCTTCTGGCCGCAGCCAGGTTCCCACTCTACGCCCGCTCCCCGCCCGCCCGGCAGTGGCCTGTGACGGGTTTGCTTAACCCCGCCCGATGTAGGGCATTCCCGCTGCGGTAATGGTCAGCTGGTTAACGGCCGCGCTCGCCGGCGCATTGGCGATAAATGCGACGGCGCGGGCCGCTTCCTCCAGCGCGAAGGTGGGCTCAACCTTGCGCGTGCCGTCCGCCTGCAGGGCGCCGGTGGAGGTGCCCAGCTGATCCATGATCTCGCTGGCCGCGTTGCCGATGTCGATCTGTGAGGCCGTGATGCCCCAGGGGCGCCCGTCCAATTCCATGGAGCGCGTCAACCCCGTGATCGCGTGCTTGGTGACCGCGTAGGCCACCGACTGGGGGCGGGGAACCTGGGCGGCGATGGACCCGTTGTTGATGATGCGTCCGCCACCGTGGTCCTTCATGTGATTAAAGGCCTGCCGGGCGCAGTTGATGGCACCGGTGAGGTTGACCGCGCAGACTTCGTCCCAGTCCTCTTCGCTCAAATCCCCGACGTGGACGGCGGGCCCGAAGGTCCCGGCATTGTTGAACAGGGCGTGGATGCGACCAAAGCGTGCACTGGCCTTCTCGAAAAGTTCTGCGACGTCCGCGCTCTGGGCAACATCGGCGGCCACGGCGAGGGCGCGGGGATTTCCGTCGGCCGCCTGGTGCAGCTTTTCCTCGGTGCGTCCGGCCAGCACCACGTTCCACCCCTGGCTCAACAGCAGGCGGGCGCTGGCCCGGCCGATGCCGGAGCCCGCTCCGGTGATGATGATGGTGCGGCGGGATTCTTCCGAAACGGATACCGGATTCGTTGTCACCTATGGCTCCCTGGGGTGTTGGCAATACGTGTGTTGGCTTCGGCTTTAACCGTAGGACCCGGCGGAATGAATGACACATGTTTCATCCCAAGACTTGTGAGGGCACTCACTTAATCTTAGTATGCGATAGAGAGTTTCCATAAAGCGGAAGTTTAAGCGTGTTGTTTTACCCTAAGCCAACACGCTTCGACCCATGAAGGACTGTATCCATGACCATCATTGAAGACGCGCCGACCACGGGTGCAAACCGCCACTCCGGCACTCCGGCTGCCACCGAGGGCGCCCGGGCCACGGACGAGCAGATCACCGGTATCCGTAGTGGTCTGACGTATCAGTTATCCGACCGGGATCCGGAAGAGACCCAGGAATGGTTGGATTCCCCACGAACAGGTACGCACCGACCTTGTCCGCGATCTCACGGAAGCGGGCGAAGTCCAACTGGCGCGGATACGCCGACCAGCCGGCCACGATCATCTTCGGGGAATGCTCAACCGCCAGACGCTCGACCTCGTCCATGTCCACCAGGTTCGTCGCCTCATCCACCCCATAGGGCACGATATTGAACAACCGTCCGGAGAAGTTCAGCTTCATCCCATGGGTCAAATGCCCGCCGTGGGCCAGATTCAACCCCAGCACGGTATCCCCCGGACGCACCAGCGCGTGATACACCGACGCGTTGGCCTGCGCCCCCGAATGCGGCTGGACGTTGGCGAACTTCGCGCCGAACAACTCCTTCACGCGCTCAATGGCCAGAGTCTCGATCACGTCGACCTCTTCACAGCCACCGTAATAGCGGCGGCCCGGGTACCCCTCGGCATACTTGTTCGTCAACACCGAACCCTGCGCCTGCATCACCGCCTGCGCCGTATGATTCTCCGAAGCAATCATCTCCAGGCCACGCTGCTGACGCGCCAACTCAGCATCAATCCGCGCCGCCACCTCAGGATCAAGCTCACCCAACGACTGGGTCAGCGATTCTGCGACGGGTGACTGGGTTTCCAGCATCTATCCCTCCAAAGTGTACGAATTGCCGACAACTGATATATCAATGTCTGCGTCTTAGCGTATGATCTAACTCACAGCCCGTCAATGGGTTGGGGAATTATTTTTTAGCCGCACGATTCCAAGGCAGAATGAAGGTGAAGGGAGCCGCCAAGATGACAAGTACAACCGAGGTACCCGTGGCCAGTGAGTCCATGGCGGAGCGGTCCTACCGGATTCTGCGCGACCGCCTGATCATGATGGACATCGCCCCCGGCGACCCGATCAACGAGGCGCTGCTCGCTACCGACCTCGGCATGGGGCGCACCCCCATCCGCGAGGCGCTGAAGCGCCTGGAAGTGGACCACCTGGTGATCTCCTACCCGCGCCGCGGGACCTTCGCCACCGGGGTGGACATCACCGAGCTGGCCGCCATCTCCGAAATGCGTCAGGTTCTGGAGCCGTTGGCCGCGCAGCGGGCGGCCGAGAATCGCGGCGGCGCCTTGCGCGAGGAGCTGACCCGCACGATGCAGGCGATCCGCCAGCTCGATCCATTGCGGGACCGGCGCCAGCTGATGGAATACGACCTGGAAGTGCACCGGCTCATTTATCGTGCCGCCCAGAACCACCACCTGGAGGAAACGCTGGTGCGCCTGGACAACCTCGCGACCCGGATCTGGTGCATGGTCCTGGACCGGTTACCGGACATTCACGCTCACATTTCCGAACACGCCACGCTGATCGAGCTGATCCTGGACGGATGCGAAGAGCAGGCAGCCCAACTGGCCGCCGAACACGTGGTCAGCTTCGAACAGACGGTACGCGCCGTTCTCTAACCGCCACCCTGCGGCCCGGGCTCGCAGGCTGCCCCGCGGCCGCCCGGCTAGAAGCGCAGAGCAAGTTGGCAGGCCAGATGAACGGTCAGGATCCTGCCGGTCTCCCGTGGGTCCCCACCGATCAGCGAGAAGATCTTGGTCAGTCGCTTATGCATGGTTTGCCGCTCCAGGTACAGCCGATTGGCCGCCGACGTGGAATTGCAGCCCGACCCCAGCCACACTTCCAGCGTCTTGAGCAGGCTGCTGCCCCTGGCCTTGTCCGCCGCGATCAGCAGCCCCAGCTGCTCGTCAATAAACTCGTTGAGCGCCTGCGAATCGGTAAAACGCTTAAGCACCCGCTCCAACGCATAATCCGAAGCGTCGCGGACCTGCCCCTCGTTAGGGAAGGGGCTTGCCAGGGACTCGACCGTCAGCGCTTCGGCCAGCGACCAGCGGGCATGGGCAATTTTCGAAGCCAGCGGACCGACACAGCACTCGACGGACATGCCGCTCAACGCCTCGCGCAGCAGCTGCACCAGCTGGGTCCGCGCTCCGCGCGGATCGTGCGGGTCCAACTGGACCATGGCATAGAGACGATGGGCCTCCAGATAGGTGCGAATGGAGGGGAACCTCGAATGCAGGGTGTTTTCCAGCACCGAGCGCACGCGGGACATGTCAAAGCTCTGAAAGACCATGAGACAGCTCGGATGGTTTTCCGGCACCTGCGCTTGTCGGGCCCGCTCGACAATGAAATGTGTGCCGGCCCCGCTGACAATGGCCCGCAACAGCGAGGTGTCGGCTATCTGCAGGCGTCCAGGACGGTAGTGCTGGGCAAAGGCCAGGCTGACAATGCTTCCCAGCCGCTGGGCCACCAATTCCAGTTGCTCCGGCGCGGTTCCGATTTTGCTGTAGAGCACCAGTCGCGCCGCCACGTCGGCCCCGACGAACAAGTCCGTGGCAACAGCGCCGGCCCCTTGCTCATCTTCCTGGCCCTCAGGCCCGGATTCCGCGATGACCTGTCCGGAAAGATCCTCCATCGTCGCCCGGACCCGCAGCGCGGAGGCGATCATCTCCAGCAGGGGTGTTAGGTTCGGCCCCGCCGAGGCAATATGCCTTGCGAGGCGTTGGGAGACTTCGTCGGCCTGTTGCAGGGTTGCGGCGTGTTCCGAGACGATCTGCCGGTTGATTTTCTCGGCCAACTCAACAAAGGGCACGGTGGCCCGTAGCCGGAACAACGGCAACCCCAGCTCCTCGGCCCGCTGAATGAACTTCGCGGAGATGGTCGGTCCATCTGCGGGTGGCTCGATGACCAGGGCGGCTACCCCGCGCTGCACTAGTGACTGCAAGTATGCGTGCTGGGCTTCGATCCGCAACCCCAGCAGGGCCGCGCCGGTGGTCAGCAACAGTTCATCACCGTGCAGCAGGCCGCCGACTTGCACCACTTCGCTGGGATGCACCCAGCGCACCCTGGTGGTGGCGACCTGCTCGGCGCCGGCCAGGGCCAGGGGCTGGGCGCTCTGGAACAACTGGTCCCGCAGGATTTCCGTTAGTGCGACAAACATGTTTCCTCGTTCCGCGGCAGGAAGATCCACAGTGCCTGGCCTCGGCCGCAAGTGTCGGTCTGTCACCCCGAAGTCTCGAAACGGCAACAGTGTGAGTGTATCGCGGCTCACATTACTCTCCCTAGGCTTGAGGGCAACACATCGACGCAAGCCCTGGCCCATCCTCTTCCCGTCCCTTGGATCCCGCCCAATCTTGTGTCCGCGAAGCAGTTAGGAGCCATAGATGTCCGCTGTATTCCTAGAGAACCTGGACTCAGAAAGCTACGCCCAGTTCCTATCCCGCGAGGGGTCGACTGTCATCATTCCCACCGGCGCCACCGAGCAGCACGGGCCACACCTGCCGCTGGGCGTGGATGCGATGCTTTCCCGGGCCATCGCCGCCGAAGTGGCCCGGCAGGTGGGCGCGCTGGTGGCGCCGGAGTTCTCCTACGGCTATAAGTCGCAGCCCCGTTCCGGGGGCGGGAACCACCGGCTTGGGACCACCAGCCTGGGAGCAGCCGCGCTGACCGGCATGATCGACGATGTGGTCTCGTCCTTCATCGACCAAGGGGCGTGTAACGTCATCGTGCTGAACGGGCACTTTGAGAACTACCAGTTCCTCTATGAGGGTCTGGACAACGCGGTCGCCCGGGCGGGCCGCCAGGGCTCGGGTTCCCGCGGGGTGCTGATGTCCTACTGGGATTTCGTGGACGAGCACACCCTGGCCCAGGTTTTCCCTGACGGTTTCCTGGGATGGGACATCGAGCACGGCGGTGTGCTGGAAACATCGCTCATGCTGTTGCTGCATCCGGAACTGGTTGACATGGATCGGGTAGTCGATCATCCACCCGCCGTCCTGACGCCCTACGACATTTTTCCCGAAGACCCGGGGCGCACCCCCGCCAGCGGATGCCTGTCCAGCGCCAAGGGCGCGACGGCCGCGCGCGGGCGGCTCCTGCTGGAGGCCATCAGCGGAGCCATTACCACCTCCCTGCACATCGAGCTGCAACCGACCTTTCCCATCGGAGTGAAATAGCATGTCCATCAACGAAGCCGACCGGAAGCAACGACGCCTGGAAACCGAGGACCCCCAGGAGATGGGCAGCTCGTCGGCGCACAGGGAAGTTGAGGTGCCGCGATTTGTCGGGCGCATCATTCCACCGCTGGATCGCCTGCTGATCCGCACCATTCCCCCGCTGCTCATCGGCGCGGTCATCCTGTGGGTGTTGCTGAACCCCACCGGCGCCTCAACGGTGATCTCCGACCTGCGAACCTTGGTGACCGGGAAGTTCACTTGGCTGTTCATCCTGTATTCGGCATTCGCGGTCATTGTCTGCATCTGGCTTTCCTTCAGCAGGGTGGGGCGCATCCGTCTGGGCGGGCCCAAGGCGAAACCCCAGCACAGCAAGTTTGCCTGGTATTCCATGCTGTTCGCCTGCGGCCAGGGCATCGGGCTGATCTTCTGGTCGGTTGCCGAACCGATCATGCTGCGCGATGAGAACCCGGTCATTCCCGCCGGCGCAACGGGCGCCGCGGAGGGTGGGATCGTGTGGACCTATTTCCATTGGGGCCTGACGGCGTGGGCCATGTACTGCGTGGTGGCGGTCTGCCTGGCCTATTCGCACCACAACCTGGGCAAGACGTTGACCTTCAGGGAGGCCACCGTCGACATCCTGCCCAAGTGGTCGCAGCGCGGCGCCGGCGTAGTAGTTGAGCTGCTGGCCATCATTGCCACGGTGCTGGGGCTGGCCACCTCCTTCGGGTTCGCGGCCCTGCAGTTCAGTTCCGGGATCACCTCCTTCACCGGAATCACCTCCAGCCCGATGATGTGGCTAATGGTCATCGCGGTGTTCGCCGGGATCACGGCGATTTCCGCGATCGTGGGCATCAACAAGGGGATGGCGCGCATATCGAGCCTGAACTCGATCCTCAGCATTATCCTGGTGGGCGCGGTATTCATCTTTGGACCCACGCTCTACATCGTGTCCAACCTGTCCCAGACCTTCGGCAGCTTCATGTCGAACTTCATTCACATGAGCCTGTGGACCGATGCGGGAAGCACCGCCAATCCCCTCAGCACCTGGCAGGACAGCTGGAACGGCTGGTGGACGGTGTTCATCTGGTGCTGGGTCATTGCCTTCTCGCCATTCGTCGCCGGGTTCATCGCCCGCATCTCCCGGGGCCGCACCATCCGCGAATTTGTCCTGGGGGTGACGGTGATCCCCACGCTGATCGTGATGATCTGGGTGGGCGTGATCGGTTCGGCCGCCATCTACTATGACGACCGCGCGGAGCGCGGCATCAGTGCCGCCGTAGCCGCCGACACCTCTGCGGGACTGTTCGCGATGCTGGACCATGTGCCGCTGATCGGCACGATCCTGCTGGTGGTGTCCACGATCCTGGTGGCCACCTATTACGTCACCTCCCTGGATTCGGGGATCTATGCGCTCAGCGAGTTTGTTTCGGCGCCCAACAAGTCCGGGCCCATCTTCCGGGTGGTGTTGGTGCTGTCCATCGCCACCGTGGCCACGGTGCTGCTGACCCTGGGCGGCACGGCGGTCGTCGATACGGTGCAGACCGGCACGATCATTGGGGCATTCCCGTTCTCCTTCGTAATCCTCTTGATGATCGTCAATCTGATTCGACGTCTGCTCAAGCGCGACAAGGCGATCAAGCAGCTGGAAAAGGACATCAACAATCCCGACCCGTCGCTGATCTTCACCGCTGACCCCAGCGGTTCGGGCGCGCTGCTGCGCTCGCGAACCCAGAAGCGGCCCCTCCGGCGGGACCCAAATGGCCCCGACTCGGCGTCCGGCGACCCGGACTAAGGTCCTCGTCCGTTGGGCACTTCCCCGGCACCCGGGCGAAGGCCCGAGCCTCGATGCAACCGAACCGCACCCGCCGGGCATCGCCCCGGGGCGCGGAACCGGCGTCACATTACTTCGGAACGCCCTTGTCAGGCCGGCGATGAATGAGATCTACAAAATCTACAAGAACACTGCTTGACAGTGACTCGGACCACAAATAACCTGAATGCAACAGCGTTGCAGATAATGCAACTTCTCTCTTGCGCTTCTTCCCGGCAACGCTGACCCAGTTTTCCTGCAGTACCTTCATAGACATAGGAGTCGACCATGACCACGACCTCAAACAGCCCCACCAATGTCTCCGAGCTGGAGCGCCTGAAGACCCTGCACAACGGCTCGAAGCAGCAGCTGACCTTCTCCGACGCGGAGTTCGAGCGCCGCCTGGCGGGCCTGCGCCAGATCATGGCGGCCAAGTCGCTGGATGCAGTGATCCTCACCAGCTACCACGGCATCAAGTACTACTCGGACTTCCTGTACACCACGTTCGGACGCAACTACGCGCTGGTGGTCACCGCGAACAACTCCACCACCGTGACCGCGAACATCGATGCCGGCATGCCGTGGCGCACCAGCTATGGCGAGAACATCGTGTACACCGACTGGAAGCGTGACAACTTCTTCTACGGACTGCAGGAGGCGCTCAAGCGTGACGGGGTAAAGGCGACCCGCATCGGCGTGGAAGATGACTTCCTGCCGGGCCTGACCCGCCAGCGCATCCAGGATGCGTTCCCCGGCGCCCAGCTGCTGGATGTCTCGCAGGATGCCATGCGTCAGCGCATGATCAAGTCCGCCGAGGAAATCGAGGTCATCAAGCACGGCGCCCGCATCGGCGACCTGGGCGGTGAGGCCATCAAGGCCGCGATCCGCGAGGGGATCACCGAGTACGAGGTGGCACTGATCGGCACCGAGGCGATGGTGCACGAGATCGCCAGGACCTTCCCTCACCGCGAAGTGCGCGACACCTGGGTGTGGTTCCAGTCCGGCATCAACACCGACGGCGCCCACAACTGGGCCACCACCCGCAAGCTGCAGCGCGGGGACATCCTGTCGCTGAACTGCTTCCCGATGACCTCGGGCTACTACACCGCACTGGAGCGCACCTTGTTCCTGGGTCAGCCCGACGAGCGCAGCCTGCAGCTGTGGAATGTGAACGTCGAGGTCCACAAGCGCGGCCTGGAGCTAATCAAGCCCGGCGCGGTCTGCAAGGACATCGCCGCCGAGCTGAACGAGATCTACATTTCCCACGGCCTGCTGCCCAACCGCACCTTCGGCTACGGCCACTCCTTCGGAGTGCTTTCGCACTACTACGGCCGTGAAGCCGGCCTGGAGCTGCGCGAGGACATCGACACCGTCCTGGAGCCGGGCATGGTGGTGTCGATGGAGCCGATGATCACCGTGATGGATGGCGAGCCGGGGGCCGGCGGCTACCGCGAGCACGACATCCTGGTCGTGGGCGAAGATGGCGCGGAGAACATCACGAAGTTCGGCTTCGGCCCGGAGAACAACATCATCGACGCCTAGTCGGCACCACCCACCACACGGGCAGCGGCCTGGGTTCCCACGGGAACCCAGGCCGCTACCCGTGCTTAACGCCAGTGTTTTTCCCCGCGCAACCAGCCGTCTCCCCGCCTCAGCGAAGCAGGAAAGCGGCCATTCAGAAATGTCATTGAAGTGCGCCCCGGAATCCGTTGACAGTGATGTGTACCACATCTACTATTAATGCAACCGTGTTGCGTTCACTGCAACTTTCACTCCAGTTCTCTTGGCGGTTTCCACAATGAATCATCAAAATTCGCAATCCAGCGTGCCCGGGGCGAAGGCCGACCTGGGCCCGACACTCAGCGGACAACAGCGCCCAGACCCCGGTGGCGTGGGCAGCGCCACCCGGCGCAAGGTCGTTGCCGCGAGCTTCATCGGCAACTTCGTCGAGTGGTTCGACTACGCGGCCTACGGCTACCTGGCGGTGACCATCTCGGTGGTCTTCTTCCCCGAATCCGCACCGCAGACCGCGCTGCTGATGACCTTCGCCCTGTTCGCGATTTCCTTCCTAGTCCGTCCACTGGGCGGTTTCGTCTGGGGTCACATTGGCGACCGCATTGGCCGGCGCGAGGCGCTGAGCTGGTCAATCCTGCTGATGTCCGGGGCGACCTTCTGCATTGCCCTGCTGCCGGGCTACGCCAGCATCGGCATCGCGGCCCCGCTGATCCTGCTGCTCCTGCGCCTAGTGCAGGGCTTTTCCGCCTCGGGCGAGTATGCCGGTGCCTCGGCGTTCCTGGTCGAGTACGCCCCGGCGAACCGGCGCGGACTGTATGCCGCGGTGGTTCCGGCCAGCACCGCCACCGGCCTGCTGCTCGGCTCACTGTTGGCCGCCCTGCTGACCGGCCTGCTGGATGCAGAACAGATGCAGTCCTGGGGCTGGCGCATTCCCTTCGTGCTGGCGGCCCCGATGGGCCTGATCGGACGCTACATCCGTACGAAGCTGGAGGACTCGCCGGCCTTCAAGGAGCTGGCTCAGGAGGACGAGGTCATCAAGGCGCCGGTCAAGTCCCTGTTCCGCGACCACTGGCGCCGCCTGGTGCTGGCCGCCGGCGCGGTGCTTTTGAACGCGGTCGGCTTCTACGTCATCCTGTCCTACATGCCCACCTACCTGTCCCAGGAGCTGGGACTCGATGAGACGGCGTCCTACGTCGCCACCACGGTGGCGCTGGTGACCTACATCGGCTTCATCTTCATCACCGGGATGCTTTCGGACAAGTTTGGGCGCAAGCGGGTCCTGATGAGCGCCTCGATCCTCTTTGTCCTGTTCACGGTGCCGGCGTTCATGCTGCTGGACACCGGCAACTTCCTGCTGATCATCCTCGTGCAGATCCTGCTCGGCGCCATGCTCACCCTGAACGACGGCACCCTGCCCAGCTACCTGGCCGAAATGTTCCCCACCCGGGTGCGCTACTCCGGGTTCGCGGTTTCCTTCAACCTGTCCAACGCATTGTTCGGCGGCACCGCACCCTTTATGGCAACCCTGCTGATCGCCGCCTCCGGCAACCTGCTGGCCCCGGGCTGGTACCTGATGGCCGCAGCCGTGGTTTCCCTGATCGCCGTCGCCTGCTCCGCGGAGACCAGCCGCAAGCCACTGACCTAAGCACGCCCATTTCAATTCGCATCCGAACTGCGCACCGCCAGCCGGCGGTGCGCAGTTCGCCTTTTCAGCGGCCAAGAACGCCCGGCCGCATTCCCCGGGGAGCGGACCCAGGTGCGGCGCACTTCACGCTCTGCCGCGGTGTCCACCGAATGGAAAACCACGGGAAACTTCTTGACTGTGAGGCACGGCACACATAGCGTTAAGCAACAGTGTTGCGATAGGCGCAACTGATAAACCTACCGATGGCGGTGGACAGTGACCCAGAACGACCAACTCAAAACACCAAACCCGACGGCCTCGGCCGTCCGCAACCCGGCCTCCTCTTCAGCTTCCGTGGCCGATGCCGCGGGAAACGGAGCCATTGACGGGGCCACCCGGCGCAAAGTAGTCGCCGCAAGCTTCATCGGCAACTTCGTGGAGTGGTTCGACTATGCCGCCTACGGCTACCTGGCAGTGACCATCGCGGCGGTCTTCTTCCCCAGCGACGACAGGCAACTGGCCCTGCTGATGACCTTTGGTGTTTTCGCCATCTCCTTCCTGGTCCGTCCACTGGGCGGATTCGTGTGGGGACACCTCGGCGACCGAATTGGTCGCAAGGAGGCACTGAGCTGGTCAATCCTGCTGATGTCCGGGGCCACCTTCTGCATCGCCCTGCTGCCGGGCTACGCCAGCATCGGCATCGGCGCCCCGCTCCTGCTGCTGGCCTTGCGCCTGGTCCAGGGGTTCTCCGCCTCCGGTGAGTATGCCGGCGCGGCGGCCTTCCTGGTCGAATACGCCCCGGCGAACCGGCGCGGATTGTACGCCGCGGTGGTTCCGGCCAGCACCGCCACGGGCCTGTTGCTCGGATCGCTGATGGCAGCCCTGCTCACGGGCCTGCTCCAGGCGGATCAGATGGAGTCCTGGGGCTGGCGGCTGCCCTTCCTCCTGGCCGCACCGATGGGCCTGATTGGACGCTACATCCGCACCAAGTTGGAGGACTCCCCTGCTTTCCGGGCAATGGCCGAGGAAGAAAACGACGCCCCGACCTCTCCGGTCAGCTCGCTGTTCCGCGAGCACTGGCGGCGCCTGCTGCTGGCCGCCGGTGCGGTGCTGCTGAACGCGGTCGGCTTCTACGTCATCCTCTCCTACATGCCCACCTACCTCTCCGAAGAGCTGCACCTGGACGCCACTCGTTCCTACCTGGCCACGACGGTGGCGCTGGTGACCTACATCGGCTTCATCTTCATCACCGGCATGCTTTCGGACAAGTTCGGGCGCAAGCGGGTCCTGATGAGCGCCTCGGTGCTGTTCGTCCTGTTCACCGTGCCGGCGTTCATGCTGCTGGACACCGGCAACTTCCTGTTGATCATCCTGGTCCAGATCGCCCTGGGAGCCATGCTGACCCTGAATGACGGCACCCTGCCCAGCTATCTGGCCGAAATGTTCCCCACCCGCGTGCGCTACTCCGGTTTCGCGGTCTCCTTCAACCTGTCCAACGCATTGTTCGGCGGCACCGCACCGTTCATGGCGACCCTGCTGATCGCCGCCTCCGGCAACCTGCTGGCCCCGGGCTGGTACCTGATGGCCGCGGCCGTGGTTTCCCTGATCGCCGTCGCCTGCTCCGTGGAGACCAGCCGCAAGCCACTGACCTGAGGATCATCGCCGGGGAACCTGCCACTGCACCGCCTAGGATATTGAGTCAGGAACCCTCAGCTAGCCAGGAGAAGTGATGACCGCGGTAAACAAGGAGTCGAGCAGCAGAGCACGCACC
The DNA here is from genome assembly GCF_006094275.1 of Glutamicibacter creatinolyticus. Classification (GTDB taxonomy): domain Bacteria; phylum Actinomycetota; class Actinomycetes; order Actinomycetales; family Micrococcaceae; genus Glutamicibacter; species Glutamicibacter creatinolyticus. The sequence continues at coordinate 3,235,766 of NZ_CP034412.1, read as the reverse complement.
CCGGGAAGCGATTCGCGCGGCGCCTCGGTGATCGTGAACGTGGTGGATGTGCTGCGCTGCTTTACCACCGAGCGGCCGGAGGTCGGGGTCACCGACATTGCCGCGGAGGTGGGACTGCACAAGTCCAGTGTCTCGCGGATCCTGGCCACCCTGGAGCAGGAACGGATCGTGGAACGCGACCAGGAAACCCGCAAGTTCCGCCTGGGGTTGGGCCTGATCGCCATCACCGGGCCGTTGCTGGCGAACCTGAACGTGCGGCGGGTGGCCTACCCGGTGCTCAACGAGCTGTGTGAGCGCAGCGGGGAAACCGCGGTGCTCAACATCTGGGACGGCGGCGAATCGGTGTCCGTGGAGCAGATCCCCTCCAAGCGCAACGTGAAGCACACTTCCGTGATGGGCAGCCGCTACGCCACCGGGCTCAGCGCCACCGTGCAGATGTTCCTGGCCCACGAAACCCGGGACCAGGCCCTGGAGCTGATCGACTCCGGAGCTATCAGCCTTCCCGCGCAAACCGACACCGAGGAATACCTCAAACGCCTGCAGTCGGCCCGCGAAGCGGGATTCGCCATCAACTACGGGGAAACGTCACAGGATGAGGTGGGCGTCGCGGCACCGGTTTTCGACCACCGCGGCCAACTGGTGGCATGTGTCATGATCGCCGCTCCCTACTATCGGGTGAGCACCGAGGTTCTGCAGGACCTGACACGCCAAACCATGCGGGCAGCAGCCGAAGTCAGCGTGCGTCTGGGACACCTGCCCGGAACCTGAGACGCACCGCCAACGATGTGGAGGAACCATGTTCGAAGCCCGGGGTGAGAACGAATTCGACTACCAGCTGCACGGCGGCAGCAGTATGCGCCTGCAGCACCATTTTGGCGGCAACACCGGCATGGCAGTGGCCATCCAGACCTGGATCATCCCGCCCGGCGGCCATGAGGGGTTCCACGCACACGACCAAGACCTGCCCCTGGAGGAGTTCTATCAGGTCATCGAGGGCAGCGCCAAAATGCGGGTGGGCGATCAGCTGCATCTGCTCAATCCCGGCGACAGCGTCTTGGCCCCTTCGGGGGTGCCGCACGACCTGAAGAACATCGGGCAGGGCGACCTGCGGGTGCTCGTGGTGTGGGGTCCACCGGCCAGCTTTGACCTTTCCTCCTTCGGCTCCCACCGGAAGGACGGCGCGCTGCGCAACCGGCCCCCGCGGGCAACCTAGGCCAAACACCGCATTACCCGGGCCGCCCGCGCCTTGCGCACCGCGGCAGGGCACCTTGGCCCGGTTTTCCAATGGTGCGCCTCGCTTCCCAGCCAGCACGCCATCGCAGGTGGGACGCCCCATCAGCTGGGCGGACCCCGCGGGCTTGGTCGTCGATCTCCGTCTTTGGGTCCTAGACCCACATCCGGGGCTGCACCCTCTGTCAGCCGCTTCCCCTTCCCGTGGGGCGCCGCGTTCATCCGTGCCATACGCACCACTGCGTGTGGCCTCTTGCCGGGCAACCCGTCCGCGCCTGGTTTCGCCCTTCCCGAACGGCCCAAGACCACCGAATCCTCCCGTCGCTCTTTGATGCCCTCCCCCTTCCACACCGGGCCTTCGCGCATGAGTTTGATGGGTCAAACTTTTAAGTTGGCTTAATCAAAACTTTAAGCAAGAATGTTTGAGGTGCGTCGCGGTGAGATGCGCACCGCCCGTCCTGGGTCCCGATGTTCTGCAACCACGGAGGTTTCAATGACGCTCAGAGCGACCCCCGACCGCCGCGTTTCCCCGCCCGATCTGGCTCCGGAAGACTCCCCCAACCTCATCTACTTTTCCAGCGTCTCGGGGAACACGCGGCGTTTCGTCGAAAGACTGGGAATGCCGGCGGCCCGTATCCCCCTGCGGCCGCGGCTGGAGGGCATGTTGCACGTCAACCGGCCCTTCGTACTCATCGTGCCCACCTACGGGGGTGGCTCGCGGTCCCGGGCGCTGCCCCGACAGGTGGCCCAGTTCCTGAATGTCCCCCGCAACAGGTCACTGCTGCGCGGTGTCATCACCGCCGGCAACACGAACTTTGGCCAGGACTACTGCCTGGCGGGCACCGTCGTGGCCGAAAAGTGCGGCATTCCGGAGCTCTACCGCTTTGAGCTGCTGGGCACGCCCCACGATGTGGCGCGGGTCCGCGAGGGACTCGCCCTGTTCTGGAGCACCCAGCCCACTGACCCCGAGGACTGAACCGCGGGCGTCAGCAACGTTGTCGACAACGGACCGGAACCCATCACGCCGGTCCACCGCCCCACCGAGAAAGGCCAACCACCCATGCAAGAACGACTGCTCGAACCGGAGCTGAGCACCGTATCGGTCACCCCGCCGGAATACCGCAGGAATCCTGCGGCCCGGCTCCGGCCCATCAACTGGAACCGCGTGCAGGACGAGAAGGACCTGGAGGTCTGGCTGCGGTTGACCGCCAACTTCTGGCTGCCGGAAAAGGTGCCGTTGTCCAACGACCTGCCGGCCTGGAAATCCCTCAGCGAGCTGCAGCGCACCCAGACCATGCGGGTGTTCACCGGTTTGACGATGCTCGACACCCTGCAGGCCACCGTCGGGGAGATCTGCCAGATTCAGGACGGGCGCACCGAACACGAGCAGGCGGTGTACACGAACATTGCGTTCATGCAGTCGGTGCATGCCCGCTCCTACTCCAGCGTCTTCTCCACGCTCTCGGACACCCCGCGAATCGATGCGGCCTACCGGTGGGCGGTGGACAACGACCTGCTGCAGCAGCGCTGTAAGTCCGTGATGGCGCACTATTACGGGCAGGACGCGCTTAAGCGAAAGGTGGCCTCCACGCTGCTTTCCTCGCTGCTGCTCTACGCGGGGTTCTACCTGCCGTTGCACTACTCCGTGCATGCCACGCTGACCAACACCGCGGACATGATCCGGCTGATCCTGCGGGACAAGGCGATTCACGGCTACTATTCCGGGTACAAGTACCAGCGCAGCCTCGCCGAGCAGGACGCGGGGCGCCAACGCGAGATGCACCAGTTCACACAACAGCTGCTTCACGACCTCTACGAGCTGGAGCTGCGCTATTCCGCCCAGCTCTACGAGCCGCTGGGGCTCATGGATGACGTGGCGGTCTTCGTGCGCTACAACGCCAACAAGGCGATGATGAACCTGGGGTACCCGGCACCGTTCAGCGCCGCGGAAACCGCGGTGAACCCCACCATCCTGGCGGCGCTGTCACCGGGATCGGAGGAGAACCATGACTTCTTCTCCGGTTCGGGCTCCTCCTACATCATTGGACGCGCCGAGGACACCCACGACGCCGATTGGGAATTCTAGCGGCTAGGGCCGCCTGGCATGCCCGGCGGCCCTAGCCGCTATTCTCCGACGCCGGGGGCCAGGGCGGCCACCCACGGCAGGAGCGCGGCCAGCACCACAACCAGCAGCCCCACCGCGCCCAGAAGCTGGCGTTGCCCGGAGGCGGGCAGCGTCTGCCCGGGAGGATAGGTGACCGATACCGCGAAGGCCACCCGCGGCGGGGAGGCGATGATCGCCACCGAGCCGGCCACGTTTTGCCCGGCCAGCAGAATCAGCGGGCTGCTGCCCAGCTGGTTCGCCGCAGTGACCGTGGCGGTGGAAAACATGGCCGCCGCCCCGGTGTTGGAGCCGGTCAAATAGCCGCCCAGCGCGCCGATCAGCGGCACCAGCAGGGTGAAGCCACCGCCCAGGGACGCGGCGGTGCTGGCCAGCTGTTCGGCCATGCCGTTGGCGGACATCAGCGATCCGAGCAGCACGTACAGCAAGGTCACCAGGGCGACGCTCTGCCAGCGCCCCCAGATGACCGGCCACACCTCGTGCAGCATCCTGCGCGGCCAGCGCAGCAGCAGCACGGTGATCAGGACCGTGAGGTTCAGCCAGAGCGCCGGGTTGGTCGCGATCTTCCCGCTCCCACCGGCCAGGGCCACCGCCAGGTTTGAGAACACCAGCCCGCCCACCAGGATGGCGTAGGGCAGCAGCGCCCGGCCCAGCCGCCAGATCGAGGGCAGCGGCCCACCACGGCGCAGCCGCCACAGCGTCACCGCGATGACCCAGCCGCTGGCCAGCACCCCGGCCAGCGGTGGGCCAAAGAAGTAGTTCGCCGCGATCAGCACCAGCCATTCACCCAGCAGCAGCACCACGACGAAGCCCGCCTGCCCCCAGCCGATGCGGCGCTGGTTGAGCCCGATGATCAGGGCCGCGTTGATGACCAGCACCGGCAGGCTGAGCACCGCGCTCCACACGCCCAGGCCGGTGAAGTCAACCTGACCCAGTTCGGCGGCCACCAGGGTACCGGGCCCCAGCGATCCCCAGGGCACCAACACCAATCCCAGCATTCCGGTAACCACCGCGCGCGCCGGGCTCAGCCCGAAGCCGACCAGCAGCGGGGCGGTGATCACCACGCCCAGCCCAAAGCCGGTCACCGATTCCGTGAAGGGGGTGACCCCCAGGGCGATGAGCAGCAGGGTGGTCAGCCGGTCCCCGGAGGTTTCGGTGGCCCGCAGCCATCGGGAAATTACCGCCTGTCCGCCGCTGCGGGCGGAAACCTCGGTCAGTCCCACCCCACCGAGCAGAATGAAGATCACCGTCAGGGTGGTTGGCCCCATGGCCGTGCCGACCTCGGGCGCGGCCGGGGAGGAGAGCGGAAAGGCGAGCCAGGTGCCGATGACGGCGGTGGCCAGGGCCGCCAGCGCCGCCCGGGTCGGCGAGACGCGAAGCACCAGCAGGGCAATGACCAGCACGATCGGGGCCAACGCCACCGTGAAGTTCAGCAACGGCCCACCCCCGGGCGCCGTTCCGGTTGCCCGGCCACCGGCCGGACGCGCGTTTCGCCACCGTGGGCTTGGCGGGCGGGTCGGGCTCGGGCGGGGGACGGTGTGGGCATGGGCTCAAGCTATCATCCGCGGCGGGCCAGGCGTGCGCAGGCTGAGGGTCGGCCGTGCACGCGTGGCATTGGGGGTTGGACGCGTGCACGGCCGGGATGGTCAGGCGCCGAATCACTCGGATCCGGTGCGGGCCGCTTAGGCCTCGAAGCGCAGCAGCACCTTGCCCGATGCGGCTGAGTTGCGCGCAGTCTCGAACGCCTGCAGCGCGTCGGCCAGCGGGTATTCGTGGGTGATGGCGGCGTCGATGTTCAGCGAGCCGTCGGCCAGGGCGGTGAGCACCTGGTCGATCTCGTCGTTGAAGCGGAAGGAGCCGACCAGCTCCAGCTCACGGGTGATCGCCAGTGAGATCAGGGCCGGCTGTTCCCCGGAGGGCAGCAGCCCCACCATGACCACCCGCCCGCCGCGCACCGCACCGCGCACGGCCGAGGCCAGCCCGCGGTGGTTGCCGGTGGCCTCGATGACCACGTCCGCATGGACCTGGGCGATCTCTTCGGCCTGATCGGCACGCAGCGTGCGGTGCGCGCCCAGTTCGGTGGCGATCTGCAGCGGCTTGTCGTGCATGTCCACCGCAATGATCTCCCGGGCCCCGGCCCGTTTGAGCACCGCGACGCTCAGCGCACCGATGGGTCCGGCGCCGATGACCAGCACCCGGCGGCCGGCCACCTCACCGGCCCGGGATACCGCATGCCAGGCCACGGCGGCCGGTTCGGCCAGCGCGGCGGCGCGCAGCGTCAACCCCTCGGGCAGGGCCCGCAGCATCCGGGCCGGGAGGTTCACCCGGGTGGCGAAGGCGCCCTCGGTGTGCGGGAAGCGTGCCGCCGAGCCCAGGTAGGTGCAGCCCGGAGACAGGTTGGGTCGGTGGCTCGGGTACGGTTCGCCGGTCTCGCCCGGGGTGGCCGGGTGCACGGCGACGCGCGTTCCGGCGGCCGGGCCGCTGCCGTCGGCGGCAGCTTCCAGCACGGTGCCCACGATCTCGTGCCCGAGCACCATCGGGGCTTTCAGGATCGATTCGCCGGCAGCCCCGTGCTGCCAGTAGTGCAGGTCGGATCCGCAAATCCCGCCGTAGGCGATGGCCACGCGGGCCTCGTCGGGCCGGGGAGCCGGCAGCTGGATCTCGGCGACGCGCAGGTCCCCGGCCGCATGGGCGATGACCGCGGTGGTTTGCGTGGCAGTGGGATTAGACGACAACGCTCATGCCTCCGTCGATGAAGATGGTCTGCCCGTTGACGTAGTTGGAGCCGTCCGAGGCCAGCCAGATGGCCGGTCCGGCCAGATCCGCGACGGTGCCCCAGCGGTTGGCCGGGGTGCGGCCCAGGATCCAGGAGTTGAACTGCTCGTCGTCGACGAGGTTTTGGGTCATTTCGGTGTGGATGTAGCCCGGGGCGATGCCGTTGACCTGGATTCCGTGGCCGGCCCATTCCGACGTCATCGCGCGGGTGAGGTTGCGCAGCCCGCCCTTGGCGGCGGTGTAGGCGGAGATGGTGGGCCGGGCCAGGTCGGTCTGCACCGAGCAGATGTTGATGATCTTGCCCGCGCCGCGCTTCACCATGCCGCGCGCGGCCTCCCTGCCAACCAGGAACGCGCTGGTCAGGTTCGTGTCAATGACCCGTTGCCAATCCTCGGCCGCCAGTTCCAGCAGCGGGACCCGGTGCTGGATGCCGGCGTTGTTGACCAGGATGCGCAGCGGGCCGATCTCGGTTTCGATGCGGGTGATGGCTTCGGCCACCGCGGTGGCGTCGGTGACGTCGAAGCAGGTGTGGTGAATGCGTTCGGCGCCGAAGCGGTCGGTGAACTGCGCGACGGTCTGCGCCAGCCGCTGGGGGTCGCGTCCGTGCAGGATCACCGTTGCACCGGCCTCGGCGAGCGCCGCGGCCAGTTCGCGGCCGATGCCGCGGGAGGAGCCGGTCACCAGTGCCAGGCGTCCGGTGAGGTCAAAGAGCTGGCTCATGCGGATTCCTTCTCTGTGCCTGCCGCAGCAGGCGTGGGGGTTGTTGCTCACGACGCCGACAACCACGGGAACCCCGGTCGACCTCGACGTCGCACTCAGTGACGGCCGACCCCGGTGGCTGCCGGAGGGCGCGTCCGCTCTCAGTTATAGCAGATATATAGGATCAACTAGAACAATAAGTACGATTTATTGGCCCTCGTGTCGTGGCGCAGGAGGCGGTGCCCATGGGCGCTGACATGAAGTTGTGCTCCCGCAACCGCTGGGCAATGCTGGGGAATTGAGGTTCGCGCCCGCCGCCGGAGCGCGGCCGGCCACCGGCTCACCACACCCAGGGAGGTTCTGTGCGTTCTGGCTCGGGCACAACGGGCCGCGGCGTGATCGCCTCGGTGGGAGCCTCCCTGCTCTTTGGCGTCATCTTCCTGGTTTCGGGCAGGGTGCAGGCCTCGGCCGAATATGTCTTTGCCTGGCGGGTGCTGGCGATCCTGGGCTGCTATCTTCCGGCTTTGCTGCTGTCCTCGGGTCGACGCGCCCTGGGGGAATACTTCACGCTGCTCACCGCCCGCCGCACCCACCTGTGGCTGCTGCTGCCGCTGAGCGTGATGGTGGGCGTGCAGCTGTGGCTGTTCGTCTGGGCCCCGGCCCACGGCAAGGCGCTGGACGCCTCGCTGGGTTTCCTGCTGCTGCCCATCACCCTGGTGCTCGGCGGGCGCTTGGTGTTCAAGTCCCCGGTGTCCGTGGTGCAGTGGCTCAGCGTCGTGGTGGCCGCGCTGGCGCTGGCGCTGAAGATCGCGGTGGCTCCGGCGTTCTCCTGGGTGACCTGGTTCATCGCCCTGGTCTATCCGGTGTACTTCATGCTGCGGCACCACACCGGGCTGGATCACCGGGCCGGTTTTGCGGTGGAGGCCGCGGTGCTGACCCCGCCGGCCCTGGTGCTGCTGGCCGTCCTGCCCGGTCCGTCGCATCAGCCCGGACAGCAGGCGGGCGTCGCGGTGATCGCCGTATGCGGGGCGGTGGCGATGGTGGCCTACCTGGCGGCGTCCCGGCTGCTGCCGCTGCCGCTGTTTGGCCTGCTCTCCTACCTGGAGCCGCTGATCCTGGTGGCCGTCGCGCTGCTGCTGGGCGAGCGGTTGGCGCCCACGGATCTGGCCGTCTACGGCCTGCTGGCCCTGGCGCTGCTGATCCTGGGCTTTGAGGCGCTGCGTGCCCTGCGGCGCTAGGCCATCGGAGGCACCAGCTGCCGGGGGCGGGCAGACCTACCCAGCGGCGGGCGGGACGAGTAGAGTGCTGGGTACTCGCCTGAGTAGGCCGATACCCGTGGCTGCCAGGGGTTCATCCCGGCGGCGCGCCGTGAAAAGGAGCTGGTCATGTTCGATCCCGATGAGCCGCTGTCCGTGAGCATCACCTCCGAGGCGATCCCCGGACGCTACGTCGTCATCTTCGACGGCGCCGAGCCGGTGGGCACCCCGATGACCAGCCTGGGGGTGCTGCAGGAGCAGGCGCCCGAGGTGCTTTCCGACGAGGGCTACTCGCTCAAGCACTACTTTCCCCGGCTGGGCATGGCCGTGGTGGACAGCGAGTCCGGGCAGGTCGAACAGCTGCGCGAACGCTGCGCCTCCCGGCGCCTACCGATGAAGGTGGTGCCCGAACGGATCTACCGCATCCAGGTCAACACCGGGGACGTGGCCGCGGCCGAGCGGCCGGCATACGCGGACACCGACGAGCTGACCTGGGGACTGCAGGCGGTGAAGGCCGTGGAATCGGGGTACACCGGGGCCGGGGTGAAGGTGGCCGTGCTGGACACCGGGTTCGACGAGAACCACCCGGACTTCGCCGGCCGGCAGGTCACCACCAAGTCCTTCGTGGAGGGTGAGGACGCCCTAGACGGGCACGGGCACGGAACCCACTGCATCGGCACCGCCTGCGGCCCGCGCGGCGTGCCCGGCCAGCGCGGCTACGGGGTGGCTTCCGGGGCGAGCATCTTCGCCGGCAAGGTGCTGGGCAACTCGGGTTCGGGCACCGACGCCCAGATCCTGGGCGGGATCGACTGGGCATTGGAGAACGAGTGCCAGGTGATCTCCATGTCGCTGGGCGCGGACGTGCGGGAGGTGCACCCGCCCTATGTGGCCGCCGGACGCCGGGCCCTGGAGCTGGGGTCGCTGATCGTGGCCGCGGCCGGCAACAACGCCCGCCGCCCCCAGGGGAACTACGGGTTCGTCGGCGCCCCGGCGAACAGCCCGTTCGTCATGGCGGTGGCGGCCCTGGACGAGGGGCTGAAGGTGGCCGACTTCTCCGCCCGCACGCTGCCCGGCCGCGGCGGGCAGGTGGACATCTCCGGACCCGGGGTGCGCATCTACTCCTCGTGGCCCGGCGAGCAACGCTACAACACCATCAGCGGCACCTCGATGGCCACCCCGCACGTTGCCGGGGTCGCAGCCCTGCTGTGCGAGGCCACCGGCTTCCGGGCCCGGGAACTGTGGGCGGAGCTGGTGCAGGAAGGCGAACGCCTGGAGCAGTTCTCCGTGGACGTGGGGGCCGGGATGACCCAGGCTCCGCCCCCGGCCCAGGCCTAGGAGCCGAGGCACATCCAGACGCCGCACCGCCAGGGGCGCCGGAGCCGCGGTGCCGGCGCGAACAACCCGGGGCGGTCAACACGAAGTAGGGTGCGATGGACGAAAAGAAGCAGGAATCCCAGGTGACCGAGACGGTGATTGTCACGATCCGCTCCGAGGACCTGGCCCAGATTGATGACGTCGCCGAGAAGCTGCGCGCCGCGGGGCTGATGGTGGACAACGTGCTCAAGACCCTGGGCCAGGTCACCGGCACCACCACGGCGGAGCACGTTGACGCGCTGCGCCAGGTGGAGAAGGTGGAGTCGGTCAGCCCGCAGCGCACCATGCGGATCGCTCCCCCGGACTCGGACGTTCAGTAACCCCGGGACCGGTGTCCCGCCTGCCGAAGCCGCGGTGGGCGGGTTTAGCCGCGCGAGCGGATCGCGTCGGCGACGGCGGCGTTCGCCAGCATCCGCACGGTGTCGACTGGGGCGGACACCTGCCCGGTGGCCACGGCGATCAGGGCATCTCCGTCCATCCGGGTGTGCGGCGGGAAGACCGCCCGCGCCAACCCGTCGTGCCCACCCTCGGCCACCACCTTGCAGCCGACCTTGTCCAGTTGCGCGTTGGTGATGACCACCCCGATGGTCGTGTGGGTGCGCGGCAGCGGTCCGGAGGCCAGGGCGGCGAAGGCTTCGGCCGCGGCGAAGGAGGGCGGGTCGGGCTCCTGCCGGATGTCGCCGAAGGCATTGACGGCGCAGATCGCCGCGACTCGCAGCTGCCCCAGCCGGTGTTCGGCAAAGCCCAGGCCGGCGCGGTGTGCCTGCCCTGGACCGCGCCATTGACTCGAGCGCGCCCCGGTACCCGCCCCAACCGGTCCCACCTCAAATTCGGCGGCAGCGCTGCTGGCCGCCCGGTAGCCGGCCTGGGCGTCCGGGCGGATGCTGCTCTCACCCAGCGCGAGGTCAAAGAGCCCCAGGGCCGGAACGATCGGCACATTGCCGGCCGGGGTGGGCACCCCGCGCCCCTGCTCCTCCATCCAGCGCACCACCCCGTCGGCGGCTGCCAGGCCAAACGCCGAACCGCCGGTGAGCAGCACTCCATCCACGCGGGCCACGGTCTTTTGCGGGTGCAGCACATCTAGTTCCCGCGTGGCCGGGGCACCACCGCGCACCTCATAGGAGCCCACGCTGCCCTCGGGCAGCTCGATGAGCGTGCATCCGGTCATCGCTCGGGCATCGCTCCAGTGCCCTACCCGGACGCCCGGAATGCTGATCCTTGCCCGGCCCGCCGCCGCAGTGGGCCCACCAGGGCCCGGTGCTCCCCCGCGCTGCATTCCAGCCTCCTCATTCCACCATGCACTCCTGTCCATGCTTCTGCATCACCAGCCCGCTGTCTAGGGGGTTCGAACGCCCGGGAAAGCCTCTCCAGGCGTTGATCTGGACGGCAGAGCGCGGCTTTCGCTGGCGGCGTCACCCGGGTCATGCACACGAGCGGTGTGTGGCGTGACGTGTTGGGTGCGCGCCCTGGTGTTGCTAGTAGGTGTAGAACCCGGAGCCGCTGGCGATGCCGAGCTTGCCTTGGTCGATGTAGTTTTCCTTCAGCCAGGCCGCCAGCTTCTGGTCCTTCTCATCGCCGTGGGCGAGGATGTTGTACGGGGTGGTCAGCCCAATGACGTCGTAGATCTGGAACGGCCCCATGGGGGCGCCGGTGGCGGTCCGCCAGACCTTGTCCACGTCCTGCGGTTCGGCGTAGCCGCCGGCGGCCAGCTCCGCCGCGGCGTTGAGGAACGGAACTAGCAGTGAGTTCAGCACGTAGCCGGACTTCTCCTTGTACACCGGGATAGGCACCATCCCGATTTCGCTGGCAAACTGCACGATCTGTTCGAACACTGTCGGATCGGTGTCCGCAGTGCCCATGACCTCGGCGGTATTGAACTGCCAGATCTTGTTCGCGAAGTGCAGTGCCAGGAACTTCTCGGGCCGCCCGGTGAAGTCCTTCATCGCGCTTGGCAGCAAGGTGGAGGAGTTGGTGGCAAAGATCGCGCTTTCCGGCGCCACCGCTGCGAGCTTCTCATAGGTCTGCTGCTTAATGGCCAGGGCCTCGGGCACCGCTTCGATCACCAGGTCGGCATCGCGCACCGCGTCAGCTAGATCCGAGGAATAGCTCAAGCGGGTCAGCGCCTGGTCGGCCTTCCCCTCGTTGGCTCCTGCCACGGCCTCGGCCTTGTAGGTTTCCACAAGCTTGGCGAAGCGTTCCTTCGCACCGATCAGCGCCGTATCGGAGATGTCGTACGCAGTGACTTCGAAGCCGTTGTAGGCGCTCTGGAATGCGATCTGCGATCCCAGAACTCCCGTGCCGAGCACGGTCACCTTGTTGATGCTGCTCATAGCCTTACTCCTTTTCTTGATGACCGGTTGCCTTGTCTGCGGAACCGGCAAGTTTGTCGTGGTTCTGTCACCCGGAGGTACGGGCACCGGGGTCAGGTTCCAGATGGCAGGGTGGCCAGAACCCCGGCCACGATCTGGGACACCTGGTCGTTGAGGTCGGCAAAGACGTCCGCTCCGCCGTGTGCACCGGTCGTTGACCGGGCAATGGTCAGGTGCATGGCCGCGAAGATCGCGGCGCTGGCGACACGGATTGCCTGCGGGTCTTGGACCAGTCCACGATCATCCGCTGCGGCCTGAATAACCGCGGCGATTGATTTCTCGATGCGGGACACCAGGGCCAGGCCTTCGGAGCGATAACGCTCTGCCGCGACCCCAAAGAGCAGCTCGCGCTGGTAGACGGCGCTGTTTTCGGCTTGCTGGCGGGCACGGGCCAGCGCTGGCTCCAGCAGCGACATGATGGCTTCGACGGGCCGATCTGACTGCTGAGCATGAGCTTCACCGGCTTCCAGGGCGGCACGAAATTCCTCGTTGTACACCATTAGCAGCAGTTCACTTTTGGAGGCCGCGTACCGGAACAAGGTGCCATCGGCGACGTCGGCACGTTTGGCGATTTCCTGAGTGGTCACGGCCCCGTAGCCGCGCTCGGCGAAAAGTTCCGAAGCGGCGCGGAAGATCCGCTCTTGTTTTTCTCGTGCATTGCGGTCCCGCCGCGACAACTGCGCCATGTCCTCACGATCCTCAATCAAATAATGAGTGAACTCATTTATGAGTGTACTCCGCTCTGGAGTCGAGTCAAGCAGTAAACGGCTTCCCTTAACTACTGCAGATTCAAGGGAGCGCACCCGCGCGCCGGGCACGATCCGCTCGACATTCTGGAGGTGCAGGGCGCAACGAAAATAGACAACTCCATACCCTGCTCAGCCTGCGGGCCTCGGTGCACGTCTCCGGGCTGATACTCACCGTATTCGTCATAGCCCCAACCTGGGCGAGCTGTCTCGAGGAAGGCTCATTCATGGGCCGCCCTGCAGGCACGGAAAAACGACCATGGTGGCATTCGGCATCGCGTTGGCGGCAGCATCTGCGGCCGTACTGTTCCAGGCTCCATGCATCTACCAGCACATAAACTCCCGACAGGCATTTCGTAGCGGCAAACGCTGACGGCAGCACGCTATCGGCTACCGCGCCGAAGCCGGGCAAGCCTTTCCCGCCGGACCACCGAACGCCAGTCCGACGGAAAAGATCAGGCAAATAAAAAAGTCCCGAGGCATTTTGCGATGCCTCGGGACTTTTTACTGGTGGAGGTAAGGGGATTCGAACCCCTGACCTTCTGCATGCCATGCAGACGCGCTACCAACTGCGCCATACCCCCAGATGAAGGTGTGGTTGCCGGGGAATTTCTTCCCTTCGAACCGAGATAAAACTCTACCCGAAGCTCCGCCCAGAACGCCAATCGAGCTCACGAGACGCTGCTCACACTGCACCCTTCCGCGTTCCACCCCAAGCTGGAAGAATGAGCGCGGGACAGTTCGCTCCCATGAGACGAGAGGGAAACCAATGACCGTTGCAATGACTCCCTACCTGCGCTACGGCGGAGTCGCCCGTGAGGCGATGGAACTCTACCATTCGGTGTTTGGGGGTGAACTGAGTTTCATGACCTTCGCCGAAGGTGCCGGGGAAACCAACCCACAGGTAGCGGATCAGATCATGCACTCCTCGCTCTATGTGGATCGCGGGCTGCATCTGATGGCCTCGGACACTCACCCAGACATGAACGTCGGTCCCAATGGAACAATCGCCATCAGCGGCAGCGGTGAGGATGGGCCATCCGAGATCGATACGCTCAAGGAATGGTGGTCCAAGCTCAGCAAGGACTCACATATCGACATCCCGCTGGAGCAGGCACCCTGGGGTGACTACTTTGGCCAGCTGACCGACCGCTACGGGGTCACCTGGATGTTCAATATTGGAGCGGACGCCAGCCAGTAGGCTTGCACTGAATCAAGGAAGGGTGGTTCTTCGGCCTTAACCGGAGAACCCCCCTTCCTCATCTACGGGACCGTGGGCGTCGCGCCGCCTCCATACCCGTCAGGATTTACCGAGCGGAAGATTCCGTCTCAGCCAGTGCTTCCCGGCCGATTTTCAGCCCGAGCTTGCGCGAGCGATATTCGGTGATCACGGCCAGGACCAACCCAAGGGCCGCCAAAGTGGCGCCGACAAATGCCGGGGCTCGGTAGCCGAAGCCAGCGCTGATCACCGCTGCGCCCAACGCCGCGCCCATCGCGTTGGCAACGTTCAGTGCCGAGTGGTTCAGGGATGCGGCGAGCGACTGGGCATGGGGCGCCGAATCCATGAGCAGCGTCTGCAGGCTCGGGATCAGCAGCGATCCGGTGGCGCCCATGATGAAGACCATGATGAAGGCGGGGATCAGCCAACTGGTGACCAGCCCGAAGATGATCATGACCACCACCATGATCACCGAGGTCAGCTTGATGGCACCGAATACGGACCAATCCGCGAGCCGGCCGCCGATCAGGGAGCCGACCACCATGCCCACCCCGTAGAGCGCCAGCGCGATCGGAACCAGGCCGATGTCCATACCGGTCACGTCGGTCAGCGTGGGGCTGATGTAGGAATAGACGGCGAAGAACCCTCCGAAGCCAACCACGCCGGTGGCCATGGCAAGCCACACCTGCAGGCTCTTAAGCGCCGAGAGTTCCCGGCGGATACTTGCTCCGGCCTCGGCCTTGCGCCATGGGACGAAAATGCTGAGCATCAGCAGCGTGAGCAGGCCAACGATTGCCACGACGAGGAACATGGAACGCCACCCGGCCTCCTGGCCCAGCTTGGTCACCAGCGGCACCCCGGCGACGTTGGCGACCGAGAGGCCCAGCATGACCCAGGCGATGGCCCGGCCGCGCATCGAGGCGGGCACCAGGGAACCGGCCAGCACGCCAGCCAGGCCGAAGTAGGCGCCGTGCGGCAACCCGGAGAGGAAGCGGGTGAACAGCATCGTTCCATAGTCGGGTGCCAGGGCCGAGGAAAAGTTGGCCAGCGTGAAGAAGATCATCAGGTACTGCACCGCGCGCTTGCGGGGGATCTTCGCCGCGAGCGCCGTAAGTATGGGCGCTCCCACAACGACGCCGATGGCGTAGGCGCTAATCATCAGCCCCATCTGGGCGTTGTTCACGCCCAGATCCGCTCCGCCTTCCTGAAGTAGACCCATGATGGCGAATTCGGTGACTCCGATGCCAAAGCCACCCATAGACAGCGCCAGCACCGCGAACAGCAGCGCCCGCCCCTCCAGGATCTGGCTGGGCTGTGGATGTTTCATCAATCCCTCTTTTTCTTTGTGCCGCGTTGATTAACGGTACGGCTTCGTTGGCGCCCGGGTTCGATCGTAGTGGATAGCGCTGTCCGCACCGAACCTGCAAGTCACTCCGGAGAACTAAAGGCGCCGCACTCAGCTTGTTCCCAGCTTCGAGCGTGGAATCATCGGTCGCCTTCCCGGACATATCGCCTCCCACTCAAGAGGAGTAACAACACCAGTTCCTAATATTGCACGTTTGTCAGAAGGGACTTGGAGGATTAATTCACAATCCCATCCGACCGCTTCGCCAAAGGCCGGCGCCGTATGGAGGAACCTTTTTGCCACAGTAAAAAGTGGCCCCGGTCACCGCCTCTAGTTTGGGATTGACTTCACAGCTAGGGTCAGGGCTACGCCCTTGGTCGTCGCTACTTCCTACCTTTGGCTGATCCGCAAGCCGGGGTTGGAGTCGGGGCAGCGCCGATACTCGCGGGGCTTTCCGGGTGGTTCCACCCGGAACACTTTCAATTGAAGGAGGTAGAAAATGACGAACCGCATGGTGCGTTCACGGACTGCCGAACTCGTTGCCGAGGTCTTAGGCTCACGGTACGGCAGAAAGCATTTGGAATCTCATGGCTGGGTGCCTGGCACTCCGATCATTATGACCCGAAGCGACGAACCGCTGGAAGATGTAATGGCGCTCGTGTCGCTACATGAAACCCCAGTTTACGTCGCGATGCTGGAGCAGGAGCCGGAACGGCTATGCCTGCTGCGCGTCACCTTGGGCACCTCTGCGCTTGAAGTCGTGAACGTTTGGGGCAAGGACGAAACCATCGGCTGCCTCTATGAAAAGGTCGTCCCGAAACTGTGGGAGACATTCCGGGTCCGGTTCTGGCGCTACAGCGCCGTGGCCCTGCGTGTGCCCGAGCTGCTGACTACCCAGATCTCCACCTACTGGCGTGCGCCCTCACCATTGGCAATCGCCTAGACAAGGACTCAACCCCCTTCCCATATCAATCCATTTCTTTACCGCTCTGTGGGGTACCGTGCTGCGGTACCCCACAGAGTTTTCTGGTCCTACCCGAAAAAGGTATTGGCCAACTCTGGTATCCCAGCCTCACTGTGCTGGTCACCGGCGCGTGTAGGTGAACTGCTCTGGCCGCATCTGGCTGCTGAGGCTGTGCACCCGGTCAATCTGCCACTGGCCGCGCTCGGCCAGGCTGATCAGTTCGACTGGGTTCAGCCGTTCCTCGCTGGTCACCAGCGAGAGCAGCGTGTTCCACATGGCCAGTTTCGAACTCAGCAGACCGCATACCGCGTCCAGCTGCATCTGAGTACCGGCCATTGTCGGTGGAATGCCCATCTTGATTGTGGAAAAACGGTCGGACAGACACTTGTTGCCGATGCGTACCCGGCAACCACTAATCTCCTCAAACCCCAGACGGCCCATGATTGCGCGCAGGTCATTATGGTCATCACGCACCTGCTCATACATCTTCGCCAGCTCCGGGCCGAGGTCGGTGTTGCGCCACTGATGACAAACAGCTCCCAGATACCGGAGGCACATCTGTGAGGCTAGCGCGTGCTCCCGCAAATACTTTTCCAACACTGGCCGGTTCAAGCTCCTGCGTTCCATAACCACCTTCCCAAAGTCTCGAGAATGTGTCCTTGCGATAAGGCTGATGAACCGAAGGTCTCCTAGACTCCAGTTGCCTACGATTCTCGTTGCTGCTCCCCGAGCAGAACAAGGATTACCAGTGTCCTTTAGGGCTGGGAGCCCAGTTGTCGAAACTGTTTCGCTCACCCCTCTTCCGTAACTCGGTGCTGTCTGAGAGAATCCTGAAACCAGACTCTGACAAGGGAAATAGAACTAGCATCAGTGATAGAGAGTATGAATAATGCAGTTTTTGTCCCTGCTCAATGCTCAGCCTGTCGGGGAGAAATCGACAGGAGGAGACGATGCGGAACATCTACCAGGCGAAGGTCAATGATTCAACGCTGGATGACGTGATCGATGAGGATGAGAACCGCAGGCGGAGACTGGCCAGCCTTCTAATTCTGATGACGACGGCGCTGTTCATCCTCGCGGCCCTGGCCCACTCCTTTGATCGGGAGGCCACGGTCTCGCAAAACCTGCAGAACGGCAACGTGGAGTTGTCTTATCCGTCGGTGGCCCGGGCCGGCAATGAGATCGAGCTTGAACTGGACATCAATGACTCCGAGGGCCTTCCGGAGACGATCACGGTGGGGCTCACCGAAGAGTACCTCTCCTTCTTCGAGGGTCTGGACATCTACCCTGATCCCGAATCGCAGACCGCCGATGGGGATGGGAACATCCAGCTCACCCTGGCCACCGAACCCGGTGCCAAGGAGTTTCACCTGAAACTGACCGGCGAAGCGTCCGAGGAGTGGGAGCCGGCCACCGCCGGTACCCTCACCGTGGACACCGGCAAACCCGAGACGGCTGCGCTTGACTTCAAGACCTGGAGGATTCCGTAATGGAAATAGTCATCCGTGCAGCCATCGCCTTCTTCATTATCTGGCTGGTCACCCGCGCCGCGGGGCGGGCCACCCTCGGGGAGCTGAGCTCCTTTGAACTGGTGGTCTTCGTGGTCCTGGGTGACCTGGTCCAGCAGGGAATCACCATGAACGACCGCAGCCTGACCGGCAGCCTGCTGGCAGTGGCCACCGTGGTCCTGCTCGCCGCGATCCTGGGCTATGCGAACATGCGCTGGCCCAAGTTCGGAAAGATCACCCAGGGCCGGCCCATCGTGCTGGTGCGGGACGGGCAGATTGACCGCAAGGCGCTGCACCGTGAACGCATCGGCATTGACGAGCTGAGCATGCTGGCCCGCCAGTCGGGCATCGAAAAATACAGTGAGATCCGCCTGGCGATCATGGAGGCCAGCGGGAAGGTTTCCTTCTTCACCCAGGAGGCCTCCGCGGACTCCGCCGATTCGGTCTGACACGGCCGCGTCCCCGCCCCGTCCGAAGTTGGACGGGGCGGGGACGCGGCTTCGATCGAATACGCTCGGAAGGCCCTAGTGGGCCGGTGACCTAGTCGGCTTTCGCCTTCCGGGCCTCCTCCACTGCACTTCGGGCCCCGGAAAGCCAGGGCTGGCCGTGGCCGCTGAGCAGCGTGCGGGCCTCGGTCTGGGCGATGGGCTCCAGGGAGCGCAGCGCCTGGTCAAGGTCCGCGGTGGCGGCGCTGGCCACGATCCGTGGACCGGTGCGGGTGTTGTACGGGTCCAGGGTCACCACCGCATCGCCGGAAAACACCACGTCACGCTCGGGCAGGTGCAGGGCGCAGTGCCCGTCGGTGTGCCCCGGGGTGTGGATCGGGACCGGGTTGCCGGGCACCGGCAGCGGCTGCTGCTCCTGCCAGGTGTCGGTTTCCTGCACCCCACGCACCCACAGGGCGCCATGCAGCATCATCTGCCCGAGCCCGGGCAGGGCCTGCGGGTGGGCCAGCGGATAGAGCAGACGGCTGCCCTGGGACCGGTAGCGGTAGGGGTGGGCTGCCAGCCGCCGGTCCAGGGCGTGCACGTAGACCGGCACCCGGTAGCGCTGCTGGGCCCAGCGGGCGGTGCCCACGTGGTCGAAGTGTCCATGGGTGAGCACGATGGCCCGCAGCGGCTTGCCGTGGCGTTCCAGTCCGGCCAGCAGCCCGGCCAGGGCGTGGCGCATCGCGGGCAGGCCGGCATCGATGAGGGTGCAGCCCTGCTCGTCCTCCACCACATAGCAGTTCACGTTGGCCGCGGACACCAGGTAGATGCCGTCGGCGACGGTGGTGACCTCCATGGGCTATCCCTCCTGCGAACCGAACAGGTCGGTTTCGATTTTCACGTAGCGTTCCAGCAACTCCAGGCCGTGGGCGCCGGAATCGTCTTCCTGCTCCAGGCCGTTGCGCAGGTCCGGCAGCTTCTGCATCAGGTGCGGCACCGGGGGCAGCATCGGGGTGTCCGGATCGGTGTGCACCTCCAGGACCACCGGGCGCTCCTCGTTCAGCGCCTGGTGCCAGGCGGCGCCGAGCTGCTGCGGGTCGGTGACCTTGATGCCGCCCAGACCCAGCAGCCGAGCGTATTCGGCGAACGGGAAGCCGGGCAGCTGCTGGCTCTGCTCGTAGCGCGGGTCCCCTTCCGTTTCACGCTGCTCCCAGGTGACCTCGGCCAGATCGGAGTTGTTCAGCACGCAGACCACGAACCCGGGATTCGACCAGTTCTTCCACTGGGCGGCCAGGGTGATCAGTTCCGCGTTGCCGCTCATCTGCATGCCGCCGTCGCCGGCCAGCACCACCACCGGACGGTCCGGGTGCAGCAGCTTGGCCGCGATCCCGTAGGGCACTCCCCCGCCCATGCTGGCCAGGGTGCTGCACAGGTGGGCGGGCACATTCGGCGGCAGGATCAGCTGTCGGGCATACCAGTACACGCAGCTTCCCACGTCCAGGGCCAGCTGGGCGTCGTGCGGCAGGTGTTCGCCCAGTTCGCGCACCACCAGTTCGGGGTTGATCGGCCGGGCGGGCACCGCAGCCCGCTGGCGGCGCACCTCATGCCAGTTGCGCACGTGTTCCTCGACCCGTTCGCGCCAGGCGCCGCGCTGCCCGGCGCGGCGGGTGATCAGCTGTTGGAGCCGTTCCAGGCTCAGCGCCGCGTCGCCGACCAGGGCGACCTCCACCGGGTAGCGGTTGCCCGGGCGCTGGGCGGAGATGTCGATCTGCACGCCGCGGGCGCTGCCGGGTTTGGGGTAGAACTCGGTCCATGGGTCATTGGAGCCAATGATCAGCAGGGCGTCGCATTCCGCCATCACCGCGGCGCTGGCCGAGGTGCCCAGGTGCCCCATGACCCCGGCGCTGGTGGGCAGGGTTTCATCCACGTACGGTTTGCCCAGCAGGCTGGTGACCACCGCAGCGTCCAGCTCGTGGGCCAGTTGGCGCACCTGTTCCCCGGCCTGACGGGCGCCCTGGCCGACCAGCAGGGTGATGCGTTCGCTGTCATCGAGCAGCGCCGCGGCCTGCTGCAGTTCGGCTTCGCCGGGCATCGCGTTGGAGCGCTGCCAGCTGGCGGCGGTGGGAATCTGGCCGTGGGAGCCGCCGGGGATCTTTTCGGCCTGCTGCTGCACGTCGTGCGGCACGATCACCACGGCGGGCGCGGAGGTGGCCAGCGCGGTGCGCAGCGCCCGGTCAAGCACCGGGATCACCTGTTCGGCGGTTGTCACTTCCTCCCGGTAGGCGGCCACATCCTGGAACATGCCCTCCAGGTCGATTTCCTGCTGGTATTCGCTGCCCAGGGAGGGCCGGTTCTGCTGCCCGACGATGGCCACCACCGGAATGCTGTCCAGTTTTGCGTCGTACAGGGCGTTGAGCAGGTGCACCGCCCCGGGGCCCTGGGTGGAGGTCATCACCCCGATGTCCACCCCGGTGTCGGTGTCGGCCTGCTGGCCAAGCTGGCCGAGCGCGTACTTGCTGTGCGCCACCGCCATGAACCCGGCGCCCTCCTCATGCCGGGCCTGGATGAACGGCATGGATTTGCGCCGCAGCGCGCCGAGGAACGTGTTGATCCCGTCCCCGCTGTAGCCGTAGATGCGGGTGACGCCCCACTCGGCAAGCCGGTCCACGAGGGTATCGGCCACTAGTCGCTCAGTCATTGCTGCCTCCTGTGTGTGCTCTCGCGCCGCGCCCCGGCTGCCTGCCGGCAGCCGGGGCGGGTGGGAAGGCCCTGGGGTCAGTCCAGGTCCGGGTCGTCGCGGTGGTCGCCCTGGTTGGCGGGCCGGGCTTCGTCCACCCCTGGGTCGATGTCCTGTTCGAGCTGCGGGTCGCCCACGATCCGCTCCTCGTCGTCGCCCTCCAGCGGCCCGGTGCCGAAGGCATGTTCGTCGTCCTCGTCCAGGATGGCGTCCTGGCCGCGCAGCGGATCCTCGGATTCCAGGGTCTGCGGGGCGTCGGAGGAGCCTTCGCTGACCGGCTGGCTGTCGCGTCCGTCGATCGGCTCGTCGATGTCCTCGTCGCGGCGCACGTCGTCAAATTCGGAGTTGTTCAGGGTCATGTCCTCAGTCCTTTCGTTCGCGCCCGGTGTTCGTGGGTGCATTCTCCAACGGGTTGGGGTCGGTCGATTCGTTGTGGTGGGTGTGCGAGACGTGGAGCAGGCGCACAATGGAGGAGGTTTCGGCCAGGCGCTGGCGGTGCTGCTCGCGCAGCAGCTTCAGGGTGACATCCTCAAAATCCGGGTCCTCGGAGGCCACCGCGTCGGTGGCCACGACCACGGCCAGGTTCGCGGCGAACGCGTCCGAGGCGGTGGCCGCCACGCAGGTGTGCGAGGACACCCCGGCCATGATCAGCGAGGTGACCCGGTGCTGCAGCAGCTGGGTGAGCAGTTCGGTGTTCCAAAAGACGCTGTCGCGCCGCTTGATGATGCTGATGGCCCCGTCCAGGTCCAGTTCACTCAGGTTCTCGGCCTGCTCGGTGCCCTCGAACAGGTAACCCTGTTCGTCCTCCAGCATCTTCAGGGTCCAGGTGGAGCCGTCGCGCTTGTGCACGGTGCGGGCGTTGATCACCGGTGCCCCGGCCTCGCGGGCGGCGGCGATCAGGCGATTGCAGTTGGCCACCACCTGATCGCGCTTGGCGGCCAGCTCCTCGGTCTCAAAGAACGCGTTCTGCAGGTCGATGAGCAGCAAGGCCGGATGCCGGAAGTCCCCACTGAGCTGTGTCATGCTGCCTCCTGTTGGCTCTGGCCCGCGGGCCGGCTAGCCGACCTTGGCTTCCAGCTGGCCGGTCCAGCGCTTGGTGATGGCCTGGATGACCGCGGCGCTCGCTCCGGAGATCGCGGCGAAGACCAGCAGCTTGGGCACGGTGGCCTGCTGCTGTTCCTTTGGGTTGGCCGGGCTCGGCGGCTCTTCGCCGGTGCCCTTGCGCCAGACGGCGCTGATGAGCTTGGTGCCGACCAGTCCGGCCAGCATCGACACTCCCAGACTCAGCAGACGGATCAGGATTTTCATTTCTATCCCCTTACTTCCCGCCGGTGGCGGGCTGTTGCTGATGGTTGGTGAATTGGAAATTGGTGGTTGCGGATAGTGGCTGGGTGCGAAGAAGCCCTCGGTGCTTCGGCCAGCCGCCGTGCTTCGCGATTACTGCGTGGGCACCTGCGACGATTCGCTTCCCTCGGCGCAGTGGGAGCAGCAGAACGCTCCGCCCTCCTTGCGCACCGGGTGGCCGAGAATGGCACACTGACAGTGCGCGCAGCGCGGGGCCATCATGTGGATCGCGCATTCAAAACTGTCAAAGTGCCGGGTCATCTCGTCGCGGGTGATACTGAACATGTCCTGGGCCGTGTTTCCGCAATTGGCACAAGTTTGCATGGTCCTTCTCCTTTCCGTGATCGAGTCCGGTTCGTTTCGCACCGGTTGCCACCACCCTGTCATCTGGCCGGGTTCAGTCCCAAGGACGTCCAGCAAGATCCCAGCCAGCGATAAGTGGGCGGTTATTCGCGGCGGACCTGCTCCGGGTCCTTGTCCGGGCGCCAGCCGCGCCACACCGGATGGCGCAGGCGCCCGTCCCGGGTGGTCTCGCTGTATTGCACCTCGCCGACCAGCTTCGGGCTGACCCAGTGGGCGTCGCGCTGATCGGCGGCCGGCACGTCCTTGGCCGGCGGGGTCTTGCGGGTGAGCTTCTGAAGGCGGGCGCGGATCTGGGTCAGCTGTTCCTCGCGGAACCCGGTGCCCACCCGCCCGGCGTAGTGCAAGGTGCCCTGCTGGTCGGGGATGGCCAGCAGCAGGGAGCCAAAGCTGGAGCTGCGCGCCCCCTGGCCCTGCCGCCAGCCGATCACCACCACTTCCTGGTGGGCCTGGTGCTTGATCTTGATCCATTCGCGGCTGCGCCGGCCCGGTTCATAGCTGCTGTCGCATTCCTTGGCGACGATGCCTTCCAGCCCCAGCTCTTCACTGGTGGCCACCGCGTCCGGCGCCGCCCCGTGGTGGGCCGGTGGAATGTGGATGAAACGGCCTTCGCGCACCGCCTGCTGCAGCCGTTCGCGGCGCACCTGGTAGACCTGATCGGTCAGGTCCTGCATCGCTCCACCCTCACCGGGCAATGCCAACACGTCAAAGAGCATCAGGTGCACATCCGATTTCCCGGGACCGGAGCGGGCCTTGGCGGTGGACCGCGAGGACTTGGCGGTGCTGGACAGCCGCTGCTGCAGCAACCCGAAGTCGGGGCGCCCCGTGGAATCCAACGCCACGATTTCCCCGTCCAGGATGCTGCCCTGCGGGGCCAGCCCGGTGATTTCAGCCAGTTCGGGGAACAGCTCGGTCAGGTCCTTGCCGTTGCGGCTGGTGATGCTCAGCTTTCCCCCGGTGGTGCCCACCAGGGCGCGGTAGCCGTCCCATTTCATTTCAAAGGACCAGCATTCGTCCGGGTCGATGTCCCCCAGGCTTCCGGCGGTGGCCAGCATCGGACGCAGTTCGGGCAGCTGAGCGGGTCTCGGCCCGTTGCCGTTAGTTCTGCGGGTGGCCCGGGCCTTGGGGTGGGAAGCCGGTGCGCCTGGTTCCTCGCTTGGTTCCGGTTCGGACCGCTCGTGTTCGGAGGGCTGGTCCTTGGTCAGCTGCAGCAGCCAGTTGCGCTCCCCACCCATGTTCTTCGCGTGGATGAGCACGAAGCGGCGCGGTACGCCCTCCAGCCCACCGTCGGGGCGTCCCTCCAGCACGGCGATGACCTTCTTGTCGTCCTCCCACTCCTCGATCCGGCAGGTGCCGGTGTCCCAGATTTCCACGGTGCCCGCCCCGTACTCCCCCTTGGGGATGCTGCCGTGGAAGCTGGCGTATTCCAGCGGATGGTCTTCGGTCATGACGGCCAGCCGGTGCACGCCCTGGCGCAGCGGCGGTCCCTTGGGCACCGCCCAGGACACCAGCACCCCGTCGTGTTCCAGCCGGAAATCCCAATGCAGGCGGCGGGCCTGGTGTTCCTGGATGACGAACGTGGCCTGCTGCCCGACCGTGCGCAGCGTGGTCTTGGTGCGTGGTTCGGGCACCGGCTCCGGGGTCTTGGCCGCATCGCGCATGGAGCGGTAGGTGGCCAGCCGATCCGTGCTGGCCGTATCGGCCAGCGGGGTGAGCGGGTCGTTGCCCTCCTCCAGGCGCTGCAGCACCTCCGGGTACTCCAGGTGGCGCAGGTCCGGATCCTCCAGTTCCTCCCAGTGCCGGGGAACGGCCACGGTCGGGTGGGCGCGTCCGCGCAGCGAATACGGGCAGATGGTGGTCTTGGCCGCGTTGTTCTGGCTCCAGTCCACAAGCACCTTCCCCTCACGCAGCGAGCGTTTCATGTTCGAGACCACCAGCTCCGGCTGGTCCTGCTCCAGGGAACGGGCCATCTCACGGGCGACCGCGGAGATCTGCTCGGAAGTATGGGTGCCATCCAGCGGCGCATACAGGTGGATGCCCTTGGACCCGCTGGTCACCGGCAGCGCCTGCATGCCCATCCCCTCCAGGATTTCCCGGCACCACTTGGCCACCTGAACGCATTCGGCCAGTCCGGCCCCGGGCCCGGGATCCAAGTCCAGAACCATGCGGTCCGGGTTCTGCGGGTTCAGGGTGGGATCAAAGCGCCACTGCGGGACATGGATTTCCAGGGCGGCCACCTGCCCGAGCCAGGCCAGGACCGCTGGTTCGTTGACCAGCGGGTAGGTGTTCACGTGATCCGAATGCTGGATCTTCCCGGTGGGAATCCAGCTGGGGGCCGAGTCCTCCAGGTCCTTGCGGAAGAACGGCTGCAGCGGCTTGCCCTCCGTACCGACCCCTTCGACCCAGCGTTTGCGGGTGGCCGGGCGCCAGGCCGCGTAGCTGATCAGGGTGGGCGCCACCCGGGCGTAGTAGTCGATCACCTCACCCTTGGTGGTCCCGGTCTGCGGATACAGCACCTTGTCCAGGTTGCTGACCCGCAGGGTGTGTCCGTCAATGCTCACGCTCTGTTCGCCGCCCCGCCGAGCCATGCGTCCCTCCCTTATCTGCCGCACGCTTCCCACGTGCCGGCTACTGCCATCGTGCGTTGGCCCGGCTCCTTGCTCAAGGCCCGTGCCGCTGTTTCCCACTGTGCCCTGCCGGGTGACGGTGCCCAACCGCTCATGGCAAGCTTTGCGGTTGTCCGCCCCGCCGGCGGACAGCGGGGCCGGGTGATGGTGGAAGAACCATGAAGTTTGCTGCGCCCCCTAGTCAGCGCCGCTGCCTTCCTGCTTGACTGTGCCTATGCGTGCTATCTGGACAGGTTCTATTGCGTTCGGGCTGGTCAACGTGCCGGTCAAGGCCTACAGTGCGGCCAGCGACCACGACATTGACCTGCATCAGGTTCACGACAAGGACGGCGGCCGGATCCGCTACGAGCGGCGCTGTGAGGTGTGCGGGAAGAAGATCACCTATCAGCACATCGACAAGGCCTACGACACCGGTGAGCAGACCGTGGTGCTCACCGACGAGGAAATGGATGCGCTGCCCTCGGAGAAGAGCCGCGAAATCGATGTGGTGCAGTTCGTTCCGGCAGAGCAGATTGACCCGCTGACCCTGGAGCGCAGCTACTACCTGGAACCGGATTCCAAGTCCCCCAAGGCCTACGCGCTGCTGCGCCGCACGTTGGAGCAGACCGAGCTGATGGCGGTGGTGAAGTTCGCGCTGCGCCAGAAGACCCGGCTGGGCGTCCTGCGGGTGCGTGACGATGTCATGGTGCTGCAGTCCATGATGTGGGGCGATGAATTGCGGGAAGCCGATTTCCCTGCCGCCCATGGTGCGGCGAAGATTTCCCCGCAGGAGCTGAAGATGTCGGCGGCGTTGGTGGAGCAGTTCACCGGGGATTTCGATTCGAGCCAGTTCGAGGACGACTACCAGAACGAGCTGCGCACCCTCATTGACGAAAAACTGAAGCAGGGGGACGCGCTGGACACCGACGCCACGTTCGGTGAGGCCCCGGCCGAGACCGAATCCTCCGGGGAGGTCATTGACCTGATGGAGGCGCTGAAGCGCAGCATCGATTCCAAGCGCGGTGGCAAGGCCAAGGCGGCCACCCGCTCGAAGCCGGCCAAGGACGCCGAGGCCGAGGATGAGGACGCTGATTCGGGCTCCGGCGGCAAGAAGACGGCGGCCAAGAAGGAAACAGCCACCAAGGGCACCAAGAAATCCACGGCCACGAAGACAGCGGCCAAGAACTCCTCGGACGAGAAGACCAGCACCAGAAAATCCACCGCGAAGAAAACCGCGCAGAAGAAGACGGAGACCAAAAAGTCGGCAGAGAAGAAGCCGGCCGCTAAAAAGACGGCGGCCAAGAAACCGGCGGCCAAAAAGGGCACCACCTCCAGCGCGAAGAAGTCCACAGAGACCAAACGACCCCGGAAGAGCGCCTGAACACTCTTCCGGGACCGTTCGGCCCGGTGGTTCCCTAGGGCGTTAGCACCACCTTGATGCAGCCGTCCTTCTTCTTCTGGAAGGTCTCATAGAGCTCCGGCCC
This sequence comes from Glutamicibacter creatinolyticus, assembly GCF_006094275.1. Classification (GTDB taxonomy): domain Bacteria; phylum Actinomycetota; class Actinomycetes; order Actinomycetales; family Micrococcaceae; genus Glutamicibacter; species Glutamicibacter creatinolyticus. The sequence goes on along the minus strand of NZ_CP034412.1, from coordinate 3,209,200 downwards.
GCGGGAGAGCGGGGCGGTGTGGGTGACCAGGTCGTCCAGGCCCAGCGGGTCAGCTGAATCCTCGGTCAGCGGCAGCAGGTCATCGATCCAGCGCCGCACATTGCACTGGCCCTGCTTCACGGTGATCTGCTTGTCGAACATCTCCAGCAGCGGCATCGGGGTCACGGCCCCACCGTAAACCCCACTGAGGGAAATCGTTCCGCCGCGGCGCACCGAGGACACCGCCGAATGCAGCACCGCGGTGCGGTCCACCGCCGCATGCTTCATCGCCAGTTCCGCCACCGGACCCGGCAGCAGGCCGGTCGCCTGCTGCGCCACCCAGGCTGCCGGTGAACCGTGCGCCTCCATGCCCACCGCGTCAATGACCGAATCCGGTCCGCGACCGGTCATTTCCGCCAGTTCCTTGGCGCTGGAGGACTTGAAGTTCAGGGTTTCCACGCCGTGGCGTGCGGCCATGTCGCGGCGTTCGGCCACCGGGTCCACCCCGATAACCCGGAAGCCCAGGTGGGTGGCGATGCGGGAGGCCATCTGGCCGACCGGCCCCAGCCCGAAGACCGCCACGCTCCCGCCGTCGGGCACCTGCGCGTACTGCACGGCCTGCCAGGCGGTGGGCAGGATGTCCGAGAGGAACAGGTAGCGGTGGTCGGGCAGCTCGTTGCCCACCACGATCGGGCCGTAGTCGGCGTGCGGCACCCGCAGCAGTTCGGCCTGCCCGCCGGGCACCTGCCCGTACATCTTCGAGTACCCGAAGAGAGCGGCCCCCTTGCCCTGCTCCTTGACCTGGGTGGTTTCACACTGGGACTGCAGCCCTTGCTCGCACATCCAGCAGTGGCCGCAGGCGATGTTGAAGGGGATCACCACCCGGTCCCCGACCTTGAGGTTGTGCACCTCGCTGCCCACCTCAACGACCACGCCCATGGGCTCATGGCCGATGATGTCCCCCTCCTGCATGAACGGGCCGAGCAGTTCGTACAGGTGCAGATCCGAACCGCAGATCGCGGTGGAGGTGATCCGCACGATCGCGTCGGTGGGCTGCTGCAGTTGCGGGTCGGGGACCTGGGTGTACTCGATCTTGCGCTTGCCTTGCCATGTCAGTGCCTTCATGCCTGCCTTTCGGTTGGGATGGGCTGGTGCCGGGGGTTCGCCGGGCGGTGGCTGCCGCCGGCGGTGGTCCTAGCGCTCGTCGTCGTACTGGTCGCCCTCGGAGGGGTCCAGGTCCGGGTCGATGCCCACGGTGGGGTCATCCTCTTCCCCGGGCTCCGGACGGTCATCCACGTCCGGGTTCCCCTCGGAAACCGGCCAGGCCTTCTCCACCAGGTTCTGGTCCGGGTCCTTGATCTTGTCGATGGTTTCCTTCACCGCATCCTTGGCCTTGTCGATGAAACCCATGTGGTGTTCCGCCTTTCCTCGATTCGGGAACGTGGGGTGCCAGCGGCCGCGCACGCAACAGCTGACCCCCTACCAAGTACCACGCACCGTGGCGCGGGAACACGCTTAATCGGTTTCTTACAGAATGCCCGGCCCCCAGCTTGGCCCGCCGGCGGTAACGGCATAAAGGTTGCTGGCAATCATTGCCGCTGCGCCCGGGCAGCGGCCACGCTGGGGGTGTGCCTGGATGCCGCCGCAGCGGATTTTGCTTCAGCGCATCGGCAGCGGCGGCGGGCAGCGACAACTCAGGGAGCCGACCGGCTTCCGTTCCCCTGAAAAGGAAGGAAGTAGGACCATGGCAACAGTGACCGCACGAGAACTCATGACCTCTCCGGCCGAGTGCGTCAACGAGCAGGATTCCATCCAGTTCGCCGCGCAGCGCATGCGGCAGCTGGATGTGGGCATGCTGCCGATCTGCGGCAGCGATGAGCGGCTGGCCGGAACCATCACCGACCGCGACATCGTCATCAACTGTGTGGCCGACGGGGTGGAGACCTCACGGGTGAAGGTCGCCGACTACGCCCAGGGCAAGCCGGTGACCATCGGCGCCGATGACTCCGTGGAGGAGGCCATCAAGACCATGCAGCAGCACCAGGTGCGCCGCCTGCCGGTCATTGACGGGCACAAGCTGGTGGGCATGCTCGCCCAGGCCGACGTTGCCCGCTACTACGACGAGGAGCGCACCGGTGACATGGTCTCCGGTGTTTCCCAACCGCAGGACTAGGAGACACACAGCCGCTTGACCCATACTGAACAACTACGAGGCACTGTGGTGGCCCGGCCCCTGGCCGGCCACCACAGTGCCATATCCAGCACCGCCGGATGGCGCCTTGGAAAGTGGGACGCATGAGCACCGGCGGGATCGACAGGCAGGAACAGATGGCCGCAGAGGACAAGTCCGAGGGCGAGGAAAGCCCGCAGCGGGAACCGGACTACACGGTGGGGCTGCTTGCCGATCCCGGAATCGCCCAGACACTGGCCGGCCGGGTCCTGCAGCCGGTGCGCCACACGCTGAACACCCGCGATGAGGGCGGCAAGCTGTGGGAGATCGACAGCGACCGGCAGTCGCTGCCGGTCTCGGCCGCCGGGCGGGTGATGATCAACGACCACGCCGAATCGCTGGGCAAGCGCCTGGGCTGGGACTACGTGGTCTACCTGACCGACATCCCGCAGTACGTCGAGGGCCGGCCGGTGCGCATGATCGTCAGCAGCGCCCACCGGGTGGCGACCATCGTGGTGCCGATGATGGGCCTGGCCCGCCGCCGCACCCTGATCGACTGGGTCCTGCGGGCCATCAAGGAACTGCACGAGGACAACGAGACCCCCGAGCCCTCGGTGAAGATGCCCGACCGGCTGCTGTCAATGACCGGCAGCGTGGTGCACGAGCAGGAGCCGGAGGACCGCTTCTCCACGGTGGAGGGGCTCTCGGGCCGGCTGCTGCTGGTGTTCGGGATGGTGCGCAGCAACCGTCCCTGGCGCCTGGTGCCGCGGCTGTCCTCCGCCATGGCCGGTGCCGCCGCCACCGGCGCGTTCGGCGTGTTCTACACCAGCATCTGGCAGATGGCCGACTATCTCTCCGCCGCCCGGCTGACCCTGATCACGCTGACCTCGCTGGCGGTGCTGACCACCTGGCTGATCATGCACAACCGCCTGTGGGAGTCCCCGCGCGGGGTGCGCAGGCGCGAACGCTGGGTGCTGTACAACGTGGCCACCCTGGTCACCGTGGGGCTGGCGGCCGCCGCCATGTACCTGGTGCTCTACGGGGTGCTGCTGCTCGGTGCGCTGGCCGTCATTGACATTGAATTCCTCTCCGAACAGCTGGGCCATGAGGCGAGCCTCGACGAATACCTGAACCTGGCGTGGCTGGCCGCATCCCTGGGCACCATGGGCGGGGCCATCGGCTCGAGCTTCGATGATGAGCAGGCGGTGCGCCAGGCGACGTTCAGCCACCGCGAGTACGAGCGGCGCAACCTGCAGCTGGAGGAAGAGGACGAAGAGTCCGGCGAATAGCCGCGCTCCGCGCGCCACCCGCCAGGAAACGGGCACTAAACCTGAGTACTTGCTGTTAAAAATCGTGTGACATGGCTTACTCTGGGCACCGCTTCTATCGTGAGACCACGTTCAGCTCCCGCGCCGGGATCTGCCGGCGCGGTCGCTGAGCACCGGTTCCTTCACGCGCACCTGGGAGTCACGATGTCACGCTCTTCTTCCCCGTCCCCGGCGTCCGGTCTTCGCCCGCCCGCGCACCCGGCTGTCCGCACCCTGGCCCTGGCGTGTGTCGCGGCCATCGCCGTAACCGGCTGCGCCCGGGGCAGCACCAATGACAAGAACAACGATCCGGGCATCGAGTTCTCCTCCGACGCCGAGCTTCAGGGCAAGCTGGATGTGATGGGCTTCAACCGGGACGCCGACGAGGTGGCCAGCACCCGCACCGACCTGGCCGAGGAGGCCATCAAGCCGGCCACGCTCAGCGCCCCGGCCGGGGAACTGGACACCCAGCAGCTGCTGTCGGCCATTGCCGCAGGCAAGGCCCCGGATTTGATCTACATCAACCGGGACGAGTTGGGTTCGATGGCCGCCCGCAAGGCGGTCATGCCGCTGGACACCTGCATCGAGGGTGAGGGCATCAACACCGATGACTTCCGCGAGTCGGCCCTGGCCCAGGTCACCTTCGACGGGAACGTCTACGGGGTGCCGGAGTTCAACCAGGTGCAGATCATCATGGCCAACGCCGAAATGCTGAACTCCGCCGGGCTGTCCGTGCAGGACATCGACGGGTCCAACCCGCAGCTGATCACCGATGCCGCCGAGAAAATGATGCAGCACAAGAACGGCAAGCTCTCGGCCATCGGCTACGACCCCAAGCTTCCAGAATTCCTTCCGCTGTGGGCCATGGGCGAGGGTGCCGCCCTGGTGTCGGAGGACGGGCGGACCGCGCTGTTGAACGACCCGAAGGTGGTCAGCGCCCTGGAGTTCGGCATCGACCTCTACGAAAAGCAGGACGGTTTTGGCACCGTCAAGTCGCTGCGTGACTCCGCCGACTTCTTCGGCAAGGGCAACCAGTTCGCCACCAACGCCCTGGGCGCGATGCCCATGGAGCAGTGGTACGTCAATATCCTCAACGACGTTTCCCCCGATACCCCAATGGCGTTCACCACGATGAAGACCTCCGCCGGTGAGCCGATGAGCTTTGGCACCGGTTCGGCCTGGGCGATCCCCAGCGGGGGCGACAACCCGCAGGCCGCGTGCCGCTTTTTGAAGACCATGACCACCACTGACACCTGGTTGGCGGCGTCCAAGGCCCGCTCGGATGACCGAGTGAAGGATCAGAAGCCGTTCACGGGCCTGTTCACGGCGAACCGGACGGCGGATGAGCAGATCAAGGAGCAGTTCGTGGACACCAACGACTACCTGGCCTCCCCGTGGGCCGAGGCCGTGGAGGCGTCCTACGAAGCGAACAACCACTCCTTCGCCATCCCGGCCCTGCCGGCCGACGCACAGTTCAAGCAGGCGTGGCTGGACGCGGTGAACCGGGTGCTCAGCGGCAACGCGTCGGTCACCGATTCGCTGGAAACCGCGCAGGATGAGGCCCAGCGGGCCCTGGACCAGGCGTGGAGTGAGTGGGAGGCCAATTCCCAGGCCAGCAGCTCGGAACAGTAGGGCTGCCCGATGGCAACCGCAACCACCCGGCGGGCCCGGCGGCGGCGCACCACGCTGACCGCGCTGGTGTTCATCAGCCCATGGATCCTGGGGTTTTTGATCTTCACGGCCTGGCCGATCATCTACACCGCCTACCTGTCCCTGACCGACTATGACGTGCTGACCGACCCGTCGTTTGTGGGGATGGACAACTACCGGGAGCTCTTCGAGGACCCCAAGGTGCTGCTCTCGCTGCGCAACACCATGTACTTCACGCTGCTCTCGGTGCCGCTGCACATAGGGGTGGCCCTGGCGTTGGCGCTGTTGCTGCAGCAGGTGATCCGGGGCCGCGGCTTCTTCCGCACCGTGTTTTACCTGCCGAACATGACCCCGCCGGTGGCGGTGGGCGTGCTGCTGCTGTTGCTGTTCAACGGGCACACCGGAGCGGTCAACGTCCTGCTGGAGGCCGTGGGAATCCCCGGCCCGCAGTGGACCACCGATGGACGCTGGGTGGTCCCGGGCCTGGTGCTGATGAGCCTGTGGACGCTGGGCGGATCGGTGGTGATCCTGCTGGCATCGCTGAACCAGGTGCCGCAGGACCTGTACGACGCGGCCAAGCTGGACGGGGCCGGGGCCTGGCGGCGGCTGACCCGCATCACCCTGCCGATGATTTCCGGAACCCTGTTCTTCCTGGTCATCGTCAACACGATTGCCGGGCTGCAGACCTTTACCGAGGCCTATACCGCGTACTTCGGGGCGGGCAACCAGACCTACAGCAATGACGCGGCCCTGTTCTACGTCATCTACCTGTTCCGCCAGGCCTTCGAATACCTGCACATGGGCTACGCTTCGGCGCTGGCCTGGGTGCTGTTCCTGGTGATCATGGTGATTTCGATGATCCAGTACTTCGCCGGACGGAAACTGGTCTACTACGAAGGAGAAGACGGTGGCTAGCATCCGCAGCACCAGCAGCATCGCCGGCCCCCCGCGCGAGATGGCCGGGCAGCGCACGGCCCTGCGCAAGGTGCGCAAGCTGTTGTCCTGGGTGGTCCTGCTGATCGCCACGGGCCTGTTCATCTACCCGCTGATCTGGCTGCTTTCGGCCTCCTTCAAACCGCAGTCAGAGGTCTTCGACAACCGGTTGATCCCCGCGACCCCAACACTGCAGAACTATCTGGACATTTGGCAGTCGGCGCCGATGGCCCTGTGGATGGGCAACACGATCCTGGTGACCGTGCTGGCGTCTCTGGCCGTAACGTTCAGCAGTTCCCTGGTGGCCTGGGGGTTCGCGTACTACCGCTTCCCCGGCCGGGACGCGCTGTTCTTCCTGATTCTGGCCACCATGATGCTGCCCGGGGTGGTCACCCTGATTCCCACGTACCTGATCTGGGATGCCCTGGGCCAGGTGGGGACGTTGACGCCGCTGTGGGCGCAGAACCTGTTCGGTTCGGCGTTCTACATTTTCCTGATCCGGCAGTTCTTCCTGGGCCTGCCCCGGCAGGTCTTCGAGGCGGCCCGCGTGGACGGGGCCAGCGACTGGCGGCTGTACTGGAACTTCGCCTTGCCGCTGTGCAAGCCGGCGATCGTGGTGACCTTGGTCTTTGAGACGCAGGCGGCCTGGACGGACCTGATGCGGCCGCTGATCTACCTGCGCGATAAAACCACGTTCACGATCCCCCGCGGGCTGAAGGCCCTGGTGGATCAGTTTGGTTTTGCTGGCAACTGGCATTGGGAGCTGATCGTCACCGCCAGCGTCATTGCCACCATTCCCATGATCATCGTCTTCTTCATCGCCCAGCGCCACATTCTGGAGGGCGCGGCACCCGCCGGTCCCCGATAGCGGGCGGACCACAGACCAGGGGCTGCAGTTCCCTTGAACGGGATCTGCAGCCCCTGGCTGGTTTCTTCACGGTCCGGTGTGGTTCACCGCCGTGCTGCGGTGGTGGCAGTCACCGGGCGTGTGCGGCTACTTGCCGTCGACGCTGGTGCCGCCGCGCGGGTGGTCCAATGCGTGACGCCCGCGGATCGCCCGGAACGCGCCGTAGATGAACATCAGCGCACCCCAGATCACGGCGATCCACAGCGGGCTGGGGTTGGTGGTGCCGGCTCCTGGTGCGAAGATCAGGAACGCGGCGAAGGCCACCGCGATGATGGCACCGGAGATCATGAGCCCCACGCCGGGGCGTTTCTTCTGCGGACGAGATACTCCACGGCTATCTGACATTGGTTCTCCCTTGTGCAAAGTTGTGTGTGGCGGGGCCGTTGCCGGCCTATCCCGCGTCGAAGCGCTGTTCGTCTTCGTCGGCTCCCTTGCCGGCCGGCCCGGTCTGCTCATCGCCGCGCTTGCCGCGCTCGGTGCTGGCCTGCTGGTCGGTGGTTTCCTGATCAACCGGTTCGGCCAGGCGTGCATCCTGCTCGTCGGTCTGTGGGTAGTCGTCGGAAGATTTGCGATCACTCATTGGTCCAGTCCTTTCCTTGGATGCAGCCCTACGAATTGCGCAGGGCCTCGACCAGTTCGTCCTTCTTCATCTTGGAACGGCCATCAACGCCGATTTCGGCCGCCCGCTCCCGCAGCTGCTGAACGGTCCAGTCCTCGTAGCTGCCGGACTCCCCGCCACGTTCACCCACCTTCGAGCGCCCGTCGCGGGCGGCGGCGTTGGCGATGCGGGCGGACTTCTGCTTGGAGTTGCCCTCCTTGCGAAGCTCCTCGTAGAGCTCCTCGTCCTTGATGCGGCTGTTGTCCTTGTTCTCTGGCATGGATCCTCCCCTACTCGGTTCACTCCTGCGCCGTGGACCCTGGTTCACCGTCCCGGACGTTCGTCCGTGCAAGGTGCGGGCCCCTTATTCGCATCACGCTAGACCACCTCACAGGCTGGTAACAGGGCGTGTGTGCGGCTTTGCGGGAAATCCCAGCTAACACCGAGAAGGCCGCCGTCGCCGGTCGTATTGTCCCGCGGTGAGAACAAAATCCCGCATGCCTTAATCGAATCCGAGTATCGTCTGAGCTTTCTCCGTGAAAACCCTGCCCTGCCTGTCGACGCCGGGCAAGCCTGTAAGACTGTGGATTGAAGCAGGGGCTACGTCGCCCGGGGCGGCGCGGTCTCCTACCGTCGAATGTCGAAAGCAGGAGGAAACAATCATGTCCCATGATCAGTCCCAGAACCCTGGACATCCACAGAAGCACACCGAACCGGTGGGTACTCCCAACGACACCAGCAGCAAGGACACCACGTCCAGCGCCGAACACAACGAGCCGGTAGGCACCGCCCACACCGACCGCGACGACGACGAGGAATCGACCTCCGGCGTGCCGCAGCACAACGAACCGGTCGGCACCGGGGACGGTCACAGCGGCCGCAAGCAGGCGGGGCCCGGCGCCCCGCACGAGCCGGTGGGCACCGGTGGCGTGGAAACCTCCTCCGGCGGCGGGGACGGGGACCGCGCCCAGCGCGCCGGCAAGGAGAAGATCTCCCCACCCGAACAGCGTCAGCCCGAACCGGGCCTGGACAGCGAGATGATCCCGCTGGCCGATCACGGCGAGCGCACCTACCAGGGCCGGGACCGGCTCACCGGCAAGCGCGCGCTGATCACCGGCGGTGATTCGGGCATCGGCGCGGCCGTGGCCATCGCGTTTGCCCGCGAGGGCGCCGACGTGGCGCTGGCCTACCTGCCGCAGGAGGAAAGCGACGCGCTGAGCATCGCGCAGGTGCTGGAGGAAGCCGGTGTGGAGGTGCACCACCTGCCCGGTGACCTGCGGGACCGCAGCTACCGTGATTCGCTGGTGGACGAGGCGGTCAAGGCCCTGGGCGGGCTGGACATCCTGGTGAACAACGCCGGCAAGCAGATCAGCATCGAGTCCATCGACCAGCTGAGCGATGAGCAGGTGGAGGCGACCTTTGACGTGAACATCCTGACGATGTTCACCCTCAGCCGGGCCGCCCTGAAGCACCTGGGCGAGGGTGGGTCGATCATCAACACCACCTCCATCCAGGCGTTCGAACCCTCCGCGCACCTGCTGGACTATGCGGCCACTAAGGGCGCGATCTCGAACTTCACCAAGGGTCTGGCGCAGCAGGCCGCCGAACGCGGCGTGCGCGTGAACGCGGTGGCTCCCGGACCGATCTGGACGCCGCTGCAGCCCTCGGATGGCCAGCCCATCGAGAAGCTGCCGAAGTTCGGTCACAATACCTGGCTCGGCCGTGCCGGTCAGCCGGTGGAGGTGGCTCCGGCCTATGTGTTCCTGGCCTCCGACGACGCCTCCTACGTGGTCGGGTCCACGATCCACGTCAACGGCGGACAGAACCAGCCGTAGCCGGCAGCTGGCCGCAACGGCCTGACGGCGGCACAGCCCGCCAATAAAAAGAGGCACCAACGCCACGGCGTTGGTGCCTCTTTTTATTTGACTCACACCCCGTTTGGCGGCGCTCGCTGCCCACGCGGGGCCGGTACGGCAAATGAACCTGGGGCCGTGGACCCCCACACGGATCCACGGCCCCAGGTCGTCTTGCGTTGTTTGGCGTCCTAGCCGCCGAAGCGCTGCCACACCCGGTGCAGGGCCATCTGCCCGGCCAGCCAGGTCACGGCCTGCCCGGCATCTTGGTGTTCGAACCCGGGCGTGCCCGCCGGGATGGCCAGCTTCGCCAGGTCCTGCTCCAGCTCCGGGCTGGTGTAGGCCACGGCCTTGGACTGGCGGAAGGTTTCCTGCAGCAGCAGGCCCACCCGCGGGTCCAGCATCTCGGGTCCGGCGTGGTCCCCGGCCGCCCCGGCCTTGGTGTCCAGCGGAACCTTGGCGGTGGGCGCGGCACGGTGCCGGCCGACCACCAGGATGCTGTCGAACTCCACCGAGCGGGCGGTGAGGTAGCTGCGGTCCACCGGCAGGCCCTCGGCCAGCTTGCCGCCGTCGGCGGCCACCAGCAGCACCCGCAGGTTCAGGCCCATCGCCTCGTCCTTGAGCCGGCGCACCAGCTCCAGGTCGGTTTCCGGGCTGACAACCAGTCCCAGCACGCGGCCATCGACCGGCCACTGCTGGCCGACCTGGGACAGCGCGGGACTCGGTGCCATGTCCTTGACCTCCTCATCCGGCTGCGGGGCCGGCAGGCCCAGGGCGAGGGCGACCGAGGCGCACAGCTCCTCATCGATGTTGGCCAGGCACTGCAGCTGGCGCTTGCGCACTTCCTCGCTGCTGCACTTGCCCAGTTCGAAGGAGTACCCCTGCTGCACGTGCAGCTGTTCGGGGGCGGTGAGGCTGCGGTAGAACAGGCGGGCCTGGCTGAAGTGATCGCTGAAGCCCACCGGCTCGGCGCGTTCCTTCACCGCCTCGGTGACCGCCTCGGGGAAGTCCACCATCCGCGCCTGGGCTTCGCTGCCCGGCTCGGCCATGAACGGGCACCCGCCGTCCAGCGAGTTCGGCTTGTAGGGCGCGATCCCTTCGTGGATGTACTGCTGGTGCATCCCGTCGCGGAACGTGTCATTGATCGGCGCGTGCGGACGGTTGATCGGCAGCTGGGAGAAGTTCGGCCCGCCCAGCCGGCTGAGCTGGGTGTCGATGTAGGAGAACAGGCGCACCTGCAGCAGCGGGTCGTTGGTGACGTCGATGCCGGGCACCAGGTGTCCGGGGTGGAAGGCCACCTGCTCGGTTTCGGCGAAGTAGTTCGACGGGTTCTCGTTCAGTTCCAGCAGCCCCAGCGGCTGGACGGGGGCCAGTTCCTCGGGCACGATCTTCGTCGGGTCCAGCAGGTCGATGCCCTCAAAGCTTTCCGAACCGTCATCGGGGAACACCTGGACCCCCAGCTCCCACTGCGGGTAGTGCCCGGAGCTGATCGCATCAGCCAGGTCCCGGCGGTGGAAGTCCGGATCCGCCCCGGAGGTCAGCTGGGCTTCCTCCCAGGTCAACGAGTGCACCCCGAGCTTGGGCTTCCAATGGAACTTGGCCAGACAGCTGTTGCCTTGGGCATTGATCAGCCGGAAGGTGTGGATGCCAAAGCCCTCCATCATCCGGAATGACCGCGGGATGCCGCGGTCACTCATCTGCCAGATGGCGTGCGCCTGGGCGGGGGTGTGCAGGGAGACGAAATCCCAGAACGTGTCGTGCGCCGACTGGGCCTGCGGGATCTCAAGGTCCGGGTGCGGTTTGGCGGCGTGCACGATGTCCGGGAACTTGATGCCGTCCTGGATGAAGAACACTGGGATGTTGTTCCCCACCAGGTCAAAGACGCCCTCCTCGGTGTAGAACTTCGTGGCGAAGCCGCGGGTGTCGCGCACGGTGTCCGAGGAGCCGCGCGAACCGACCACGGTGGAGAAGCGGGAGAATACCCGGGTGACGCGTCCGGGTTCCAGGAACCCGGCGGCGCAGATCGATTCGGCGGTGCCGTAGCTGGTGAACTGCCCGAAGGCCCCGGCGCCGCGGGCGTGGACCACGCGCTCGGGAATGCGTTCGTGGTCAAAGTGGGTGATCTTCTCGCGCAGGTGGTGATCCTGCAGCAGCACCGGGCCGCGCGGACCGGCCTTCAGCGAATGGTCGGTATCGCGCACCGGGGCGCCCTGGCTGGTGGTCATGTGCTCGGAACGCTGGCCGTAACCGGTTTTGGCATCCTCCGGCGGACCGGTGTGCTTCGCGTTGGCGGATTGATTGGGTTGATTGGCTGGCTTGTTCATGCGTGCGCTCCTACGTGAGTTGTTCGAGGCAGATGAAGTCGGTGTTCGGCGACAAACCCCCGCAGCGGCCAGCGGGTGCCCGGTCAGCACCGGTCGGCGCCGGCACGGGGATTCGTGCCTGATTCCTGCCCCTCACGCTACGAGTCGCAGGCAGGGCATCAAACAAATGTCAATGGATTCATCGGAACGGTTCAGCAAATTTCCTGCCGTTTACCATCAGGCTCCGCTATGGCTTCTTGAACGCAGCATGTGAATTCACCCGGTCCCCTTTCAGCGGCGGCGTCACTGGCCTAGTGTCGCACCAGGATTACCGACAGGCACTGGCCCCCACCCGCCGTCGACGCAAGCGGCGTGCGTGGGAGAAAGGAAGGAAGGACACGTTGAACACCTTTGGTGTGGAGGAGGAGTTCTTCCTGCTCGATGGGGAAACCGGTCTGCCCGCCGTTCCGCGCGGTGAACTGCTCGGGCTGGGAACGCATCGGCTTGAAGGGGAGATCCAGAAGGAATGGCTGGCATGCCAGATCGAGTTCGCCACCGGGGTCTGCCAGAGCCCCCAGGACGGGCTGGATCAGCTGCGCACCTTTCGGCGCAAGCTGGCTTCCGCGGCGCAGGCCGAGGGACTAATGGCGGTGGGGCTGGGCGCGGTTCCCGCGATCAGCACCGAAACCGCGACGGTCACCGACACCGAACGCTACCAGCGCATTGCCCAGCACATGCCCGGCATCGCCGCGGAGCACTACCTCAGCGGTCAGCACATCCATGTGGGCATCGAGAACCGTGAGGAGGGGATCGTGGCCATGAACGCGCTGCGCCCCTGGCTTCCGCTGCTGCTGGCGATCAGCGCGAACTCCCCTTACTGGCGGGCCGCGGACACCGGTTTCGCCTCCTGGCGCACCATCCAGTACCGCCGGTGGTCGGTGCAGGGCATTCCGCCGGCCTTCAAGGACAGCCGGGACTACGACCGGCGCCTGGGCCGGGTGCTGGCCAGTGACGTGGTCCTGGACAGTGGACACGTGGGCTGGGCAATGCGCCTGTCGGAAAACCAGCCGACCGTGGAGGTCCGGGTGGCCGACTCCCAGATGCGGGCCGCCGATTCGGTGCTGCTGGCGCTGCTGGTGCGCGGGCTGGTGGACCAGGCGGTGAAATATCCGAGCCGCAACCGGGAATTTGACCCGGAATTCTTGGACATCGCGTTCTGGCAGGCGGCCAAGCACGGGTTGGACGGCCCGCTGCTGAACCCCTGGACCTCCAGCACCACCAGCACCGAGGCTTTCCTGCAGACCCTGCTCACCCACATCGAGCCGGCCCTGCGGGACAGCAGGGACTATGAGTACGTCCGTCAGGAATTGGAGGAAACAGTACGTCGCGGCAATGGGGCACGCCGCCAGCGCCAGGCCTTCGCGCAGGGTTCGCTTAGTGAACTGCTGCAGTTGGCCCGGCACGAGTTGGAGTTGTAATCATGGGGGATCCTTTTCATACCGGTGGCCTGCTCAATGGCTGCGCCGTCCTGCGCTGGATGGAGGGCGAGTCGACGGGGGCATCGCGCGGACGCTTGCCCGCCGCCGAGGACCCGGCGCAGATCCAGCATCACGAGGCCGACCAATGCCCGTATCTGGAGGTGCAGCTGGACGGGTCGCTGATCCATGCCCAGGAAATCGCCAGTTATGGGCCGCGGGTCATGATCCGCTACCCGGCGCAGGTCCTTGACGCCAATCACTTCTCGCACCTGAAGGTGGCGTGGGTAGACCGGGAGAAGACCCGGCGCATCCGCCGCGAGAACGCGTGCTGGAACAACCCGGTGGACAGCATTGACTGGCATGAGCTGGAAGATGAGTCGCTGCAGGATGAGGTGCCCGGGTATCGCTCCGCAAAACAGCAGAATCCGGAACGCCGGGTCTTGGATCACCAGCCGTACTCGGCAGATCGCCTCTCCGGCGGCCCCCTGGAAGAGGCCTGAACCGTCCACAGCATTTCGCAGGGCAAATCGATTGTTTTTGCAGGTTTCTGTGGCACTGTTGAAGTCCAATGTCCCACGTTGCATCACGCCGCCTGTCGGCATCCAGAATATTTGCGCGCCTGCTGATCATTGCCGGCTGCCTCGCCTTGACCGTGCTGCTGGTTTTCCACCAGCAGGTTCCCGACGTGGCCGGGCTCGGCCTGGTCATCGACAACCTGGCCCCCTGGCTGGGGCTGGGGGTACCGGTGCTGCTGCTCCTTGCCCTGGGCGCGCGCGGGCGCGGCACCTTCCTGATGCTGCTGGTTCCGGCGGTGGCCTGGGCGCTGATCTTCGGCCCGATGGTGGTGCCGGCTCCCGCCCGCGAACCGGTGCAGGGGCTGAAGGTGGCCACCCAGAACGTGCATGAACGGCAGGTGGATTCGGCGGCCCGTTCCCTGGCGCAGGCCGGGGCGGAGGTCATCGCCCTGCAGGAGCTGGGTGCCGGGCAGGACGCCGAGGTGAGCCGCACCCTGGCCTCCAGCCACCCGTACCATTTCTCGGTCAGCACCGTGGGGGTCTGGTCCAAGTACCCGGTCAGCCGGGCCGAGCCGCTGGATTTGGGCCTGGACTGGGATCGGGCGCTGCGCCTGGATGTGGAAACCGCGGCCGGGCCGGTGCGCCTGTACACGGTGCATGCCGCCTCCGCCCGGCCCACCGGGCACGGTGACCGGGACATGATGCTGCGCAACCTGGCCGCGTATGTGCGGCAGGATCCCTCCCCGCGCATTGTGGCCGCCGGGGACTTCAACGCAACCAGCACCGACCGGCACTTCGCGCCGGTCAGCGGGCAGCTGGAACTGGTGCGCTACAGCCGCTGGGGGCTGGCGCTGACCTGGCCGCGCCAGCCCTTCCCGGTGCTGGGCATCGACCACGTGCTGGTGCGCGGGGTGGAGCCGGCCGGCCTGGAACGCGTGGAGGCCGGGGATTCTGACCACCTGGGGCTGGTTTCCACCCTGGATGTGTCCGCCCCCTAGCTGTTCTTCCCATGGACGTTGTGTACGCGGTCGATGGGTGATTTGCCGCCGATGCCGGTATGGGGTCTGTCCGGCACGCCCCGTCCTTTGCCCGGGTGCTTACCGATCCGTGGGACGGGGCCCCGATCGATGTGGGCCGCACCCGGTACCGGCCTCCGGCGGCGTTGCAGGAGCTGGTGCAGTTGCGTGATGAGCATTGCCAGTTCCCTGGATGCCGGCGCCCGGCGGAGCGGTGCGAGATCGATCATGTCAAGGACTGGGCCAAGGGCGGGGCGACCACCCGGGATAACACGAAATTGTTGTGTACCCGGCATCAGATGTTCAAACACGCGTTGCGGTGGCAGAGCCAGTTCCTGCCGGATGGGTCGGTGCGGTGGGAATCCCCGAACGGGTTGGTGCACTTTTCTGATCCGGGCAGTCTGACCACCGTGAATGGTCGGTCGAACTACACGATGAGCGCTCCTTCGCGGGAGGCGGTGTATGTGGATGAGAAGCTGCGTGAGGTGTTGGCGTTGCATGAGGTCCCGCCGGGCACCCCGGGGTATTGGCATGATCCCAGCGACCCGGATCTGAGCTCGCAAATCCCCGGGGACCCGCCACCGGGCGCCGGGAACCGGGCACCACACGGGCCACCAGGCGATGACCCCGACCCACCGGATGGCACCGGCCCACCGGATGCCACCTTGTCCTGGCATGCCGGGGATGAGCTGGGACCTGGCTAATCCCATCGGTTCGTGATGCGTCTTCGGCCTGTGGCCGCCCCACCCCAGGGACGGCCACAGGCTCCAGCGATTTTTGTTCAGACCGCGACCCTGATTCCCTTGGCTCAAGTTCCACCACGCAAGCTTGTTTCCAGCCCCTATTCCGCCGGACAGAATGAATTCATTCCGCAGGGCAAGAGGAATCCCTTCCGTATGCTGGAAGTGAATTATTTTCTTGCGGAATCAACGCGGCACCACTACAGTAAGAGCACCATTAGTGATGTGGCACACATCTCGGAGTTCTTTCTCAGGAGCAGCCATGATCAGTCTCGATCTGATTCTCTGCAGCGCCCACGTGGGCCGGCAGTGGATTCGCCGTTCGCACTATGCCGCGAAACGCAACGCGGCGCTGGCCGGCCACTATGCCGGCTACAAAGATACCTTCCTGCGCGTCTGAGATTTCCTTTTTCCTCCGCACGCCCCGCCCATGATTTTGGCGCTGGCGTTTCCGGAGAGGCACCCTTTGCCTGCGGTCCCTGTCGCTCTGACCACTTCGCCGCAACCCTCCATACCGAACCAGCTCATTTGCCCTCGGTTCTCCCTAACTTTTGCAGTCCGCTTTGCGCTGCCCGCAGCCGCTGCCTTGGCCTGCCATAAATCTCAGAGGATCCTGACCAATGTCTATCCCCAACGCCGTAACGGCGCCTCAAAGCACCCCAACCACTGATGTCCCATTGGGCATCGACCCCTCCAACCCGCACCAGCTGTCCGCTTCGCTCTACAACGAAGACCTGGCACCGACCGCCCAAAAGGGCAGAACGTGGAACGCCTACAGCATCTTCACCCTCTGGGCAAACGATGTGCACTCACTGGGCAACTACGCATTTGCCATCGGCCTCTTTGCCCTGGGCATGAGCGGATGGCAGATTCTAGGCGCGTTGGGAATCGGAGCCATATTGCTCTTTGCCCTGTTGACCCTCTCCGGATTCATGGGAGAGAAGACCGGCGTTCCCTTCCCGGTCATGAGCCGCATTGCTTTTGGCATCACCGGCGCGCAGCTTCCGGCGCTCCTTCGCGGCGCGGTCGCTATCGCCTGGTTCGGCATCCAAACCTTCCTGGCCTCCCAGGTCCTCAGCGTGATGGTGATCGCCTTGGCCCCGGGGGCCGTTTCCCTGCGGGAAACCAGCTTCCTCGGCCTCGACGTGTTGGGCTGGATATGCTTTGTTTCCCTGTGGATCCTGCAGTTGGTCATCGTCAGCTATGGAATGGAGATGATCCGCAAGTATGAGGCCTTCGCCGGTCCGGTCATCCTTGTCACGTTCCTTGCCCTGGCCGTGTGGATGTTGTTCGAATCCGGGTTCAACATCGCCCTGGATACCGGCACTCCCCGCAGTGGGCTGGACATGTGGATCGGCGTGTTCGGCGCGGCAGCGCTGTGGGTCTCCATCTACGGCACCTTCGTGTTGAACTTCTGCGATTTCACCCGCGGCGCGATCTCCAAGCAGGCAATCGTGCGCGGCAACTTCTTCGGAATCCCGCTGAACATGCTGTTCTTCGGTGCGATTGTGGTGGTGCTGACCGGCACCCAGTTCTCCATCAACGGAATCATCATTGACTCTCCGTCAGATGTCGTTCAGGCCATTCCGAACACGGCGTTGCTGTTGCTGGCATCCGGCGCCCTGTTGGTGCTGACCATCGCGGTGAACCTGATGGCGAACTTCGTCGCACCCACGTACGCCCTGAACAACCTGTTCCCCAAGCACCTGAACTTCCGCCGGGCCGCGCTGATCTCCGGGGTAATCGGGTTGGTCATCCTGCCGTGGAATCTGTACAACTCACCGGAAATCATCAACTACTTCCTGGGCGGCCTGGGCGCGCTGCTCGGCCCGCTGTTCGGGATCATCATGGCCGACTACTGGCTGGTGCGCCGGGCACGCATCAACGTCGTGGACCTCTACCGCACCTCCCCCAACGGCACCTACTACTTCACCCGTGGCGTGAACTACCGTGCCGTGGCAGCGCTGGCCATCAGCTCCATAGTGGCCCTGCTGCTCGCCTTCCTTCCTGCCCTGCATGTTGTCGGTCCTTTCGCCTGGTTCCTGGGCTCGGGCAGCGGCGCACTGGTATACCTGCTGCTCGCCAAGCGACAGCATGACCTGGCGGATATCGATGGCGAAGCCATCGCCGTAGTGGCAAAGCACTAGAGGGAAGGGAAAAGACCATGCGAATTCTCGTCCTGAACGTGAACACCACTGCCTCAATGACCACCGCCATCGGAGACTCCGCGCGGGAAGTGGCCTCCCCCGGGACGCAGATCATTGAGCTCACCCCCGATTTCGGGGCCGACAGCTGCGAGGGAAACTTCGAAAGCTACTTGGCGGCGATCGCCGTCATCGACAAAGTGGTCAATTATCCCGAGCCGTTCGATGCGGTGATTCAGGCTGGCTACGGGGAGCACGGCCGCGAAGGCCTGCAGGAACTGCTGGAGGTGCCGGTCGTGGACATCACCGAGGCGGCGGCGTCCACGGCCCAGTTCCTCGGGCACAAGTACTCAGTGGTGACCACGCTGGACCGGACGGTTCCGCTGATCGAGGACCGGCTGAAGTTGGCCGGGCTGACCGACCGGCTCGCCTCCGTGCGGGCCAGCGGACTGGGGGTCCTGGAGCTAGAGTCGGATCCGCAGCGCGCCATCGAAGCCATCGTCGATCAGTCCCGGCATGCGGTGCAGGAGGACAAGGCCGAGGTGATCTGCCTGGGCTGCGGCGGCATGGCCGAGCTCGAGCACCAGGTCCGCGAAGCCACCGGCGTTCCGATCGTTGACGGCGTGCGCGCTGCGGTCACCATCGCTGAGTCAATGGTCCGAATGGGCCTGTCTACCTCAAAGGTGCGCACCTATGCCCCGCCGCGGCCGAAGCGCGTTATTGGCTGGCCCCTGACCAGGTTGACGGAAGTCAACGCCGCGTCCTGATAGAAACTCACTGCGGGGCGGTCCAAAGTGCTGGACCGCCCCGCAGTGAGTGCCTTCAGGTGACTTCTTTGCCGCGGGCCTTCAGGAGCATCTCCCTTAAGCCTTGAATCTCATTCGCCCGGGATTCCCAATACTCGGCATCGAGCCCGAAACCCATGGAGGCTTCTTGAGCTTGCGTCTTGAAATAGTCTCTGTAGTCTTCCAAAGCGTCGTTCAGATCGGCTAACTGGTCATCGCTTAGTTCAAGGAGCAGCGTCCTCACTTCCATAAGCAACCTCCTTCAGCACTGTAGGTGGTGGGCCCAAGGCTCTCAAGGCTAGCGCTTGCAGTTTGAAACTCCCAGCCCCGCGTCCAGCCCTTTGCGCAATCTCTAACGGGGCGCCCTGCTGGCTCTCGTGATTCGGCACCCGCCAGTACATCATTAGTGCACCCCAAGCCCTCCCTAAGCCGATCCAGGACATGGCGGAAGCATGCCGCCTAAATCACCGAGCCCAGCTCAATGTCCTTTCCGCCGTAGGCTCAGCGGTGACCAAAGTGGCCGCCGATTGAGTGAGGGCGGCAGGGAATTCTTGAGCAGCCAACTCCTGGTTCAGCACGTGGCAGCCGGCACGCCTGTCGGGCGTTCGGAAGCCGGAAACTGCGCCGCCCTTCCACAATGATTTCAATATCAGCGTCACCCATCGCCATCACCGGCGCCTTTCCGACAAAGTCGAAGCGCACCCGTTGAACCGACGGGGCAACGACCCTCGCCACTGCCACCCGCTGCCAGCTAAACTGCCGGGCATTCCCGCGCAACCGCTTCAAGGTGGAAGCAGCGCGCGAAAGTGCCGTCCGGGCTCCCCAAGAACTGAGTCCCCAAGGAGATGGGCATAAACCTCGGGGGAAGGCAGTCTGCCCCACATCGTCCAAGTGAAGGTCGGGAGTCGAAGGCGGGCACAATACCAGCCGCGAGGGACCTTCGCCAACGAAAATTTCCCGGAATTCTCTTTTTCTTGGATTCCGGAAACAATTTGGTTCGTTATTCAGGCAGGCGCGCCTTGTTGTTCGCGGAAAAATCCTTGAAAACCCGTACTTTCGGAGCCTGGATCACATTAGGTGTGATTTGAATAACCTTATCTGCGGAGTGCAGAGCGCATGGAGCTTAGGCTAAGCTAATTTCAGATCAACCTCGCTGGCCGCCGCTCGGTGGCCCCGGAACGATAGGAAATCATGGCCTCTGTGAAACTGCGCGCCGCTGCGCTGCTTGGCATCGCCGCTCTGTCCCTGACCGCCTGCGGTTCGAACGCTTCGACCCCAGAGTCGAGCGCTTCGTCCTCCGAGGGCGCCTCGACCGTCACGTTCGAGGACAACAACGGCGAGCACACCATCGATGTCCCGGCAAAGTCCGTGGTTGCCACCGACAACCGCACCTTCGAGACCCTGGACTCCTGGGGCGTGGAGCTCTCGGCCGCAGCGGTTTCGCTGATGCCGGACACCATCGGCTACACCAAGGACAAGGACCTGATCGACCTGGGTAGCCACCGCGAGCCTGACCTGGAATCGGTCGTCGCCGTGGAGCCGGACCTGATCATCAACGGCCAGCGCTTCACCCAGTACGAGAAGGACTTCAAGAAGCTGGCCCCCGAGGCCACCATCGTCTCCCTGGACCCGCGCGAGGACAAGCCGTTCGGCGAGGAACTCAAGCGCCAGACCACCGTGCTGGGCCAGATCTTCCAGAAGGAAGATGAAGCCAAGAAGCTGACCGACGAGTTCGACAAGGCCGTCGAGCGCGCCAAGGCCGCCTACAACAAGGACCAGAAGGTGATGGGCGTCATCACCTCCGGCGGCAACATCAACTACTCGGCACCGTCCACCGGCCGCACCCTTGGCCCGCTGTTCGACCTGCTGGATCTGACCCCGGCCCTTGAGGTTGATGAGTCCTCCACCGACCACCAGGGTGATGACATCTCCGTTGAGGCCATCGCCAAGTCCAACCCGGACTGGATCCTGGTCATGGACCGCGATGCCGCAGTGGCCGCCGATGAGCCGGACTACAAGCCGGCCGCCGACCTGCTGAAGAACTCGGATGCGCTGAAGAACGTCACCGCCGCCAAGGAAGGCAACGTCCTGGTGATGCCGGCTGACACCTACACCAACGAGGGCATCCAGACCTACACCGAATTCATCAATGACTTCGCTGATGCGCTCGAAGGCAAGTAGCCCCAACGCGCACTGACCCAGTGGTGGACGCAGCCAACCGGCGGCGTCCACCACTGTGGCGTCTCACCACACCTTCGCAGTAACGGCAGGACCATGACCAGCACCATCACCACACAGCCGCCCCGGGGCAGGCTCTTCGAACCCAAGCTGCTGCTTGGGATCCTTGGAGTCCTGATCCTGCTGGGCTTTTCGCTTTTTACCG
The DNA here is from genome assembly GCF_006094275.1 of Glutamicibacter creatinolyticus. Classification (GTDB taxonomy): domain Bacteria; phylum Actinomycetota; class Actinomycetes; order Actinomycetales; family Micrococcaceae; genus Glutamicibacter; species Glutamicibacter creatinolyticus. The sequence goes on along the minus strand of NZ_CP034412.1, from coordinate 3,188,439 downwards.
GCGTCTACGACATTTTCGGCGCCGAGGATGGTGGGGACATGTTCGCCATCACCCGCATCCCGCGCACCATCGCCCTGGTTCTGGCTGGCGCGGCCATGGCCATGAGCGGGCTGGTGATGCAGCTGCTGACCCAGAACCGGTTCGTGGAGCCCACCACCACCGGCACCACCGAATGGGCGGGCCTGGGCCTGCTCACGGTGATGATCCTTGCCCCGAACGCCGGGATCCTGACCAAGATGAGCGTGGCAGTATTATTCGCGTTCATCGGCACCATGCTCTTCTTCCTGTTCCTGCAGCGGGTTTCACTCAAGGCCTCGCTGACCGTGCCGATCGTGGGCATCATGCTCGGCGCCGTGGTCGGGGCGGTCTCCACGTTCCTGGCGCTGACCACCGACATGCTCCAGTCCCTGGGGATCTGGTTCGCCGGGTCCTTCACCTCCGTGCTGCGCGGACAGTACGAGGTGCTGTGGATCGTGGCCCTGGTGGCGGTGGCGATCTTCCTGGTCGCGGATCGCTTCACCGTGGCCGGGCTGGGTGAGGAGATCGCCACCAATGTGGGGCTGAACTACCGCCAGGTGATGCTCATCGGCACCGGGCTGATCGCAATCGCCACCGGTGTGGTGACCGTGGTGGTGGGCAACCTGCCGTTCCTGGGGCTGATCGTGCCGAACATCGTCTCCATGTTCCGCGGCGATGACTTGCGCAGCAACCTGCCGTGGGTGTGCCTGCTGGGCATCGCGATCGTGACCGTCTGCGACCTGATCGGGCGCACCATCATCATGCCCTTCGAGATCCCGGTCTCGCTGATCCTGGGTGTGGTCGGTGCGGTGGTCTTCATCGCCCTGTTGTTGAGGCAGCGTCGAAATGGCTAGTCTGATGAGTGAGAACCCGACGATGTCCCAATCCATGCCCCCAAACTTCGCCCCGCTGCGCCAGTCCGGCGCGCTGCCCTCCAAGAAGGTGCGCACCCGCTACTGGGTGATCCTCTCGCTGCTGATCCTGGCGGCCCTGGGCTTCAGCTACGGCTTTTTGGCCCTGGACAACCCGATGCCGGTGGGCAGTGAGGGCTTCTGGCGGATCGCCGAACTGCGCGCCACGTCGCTGACCACCATGGTGATCGTGTCGATCTGCCAGGCGGTGGCCACCGTCAGCTTCCAGACGGTCACCAACAACCGGATCATCACCCCCTCGATCATGGGCTTTGAATCCCTGTTCGTGGCGGTGCAGACCTCCTCAGTGTTCTTCATGGGTGCGGCCGGGATCGTGGCGCTGCAGGGGGTGACCCAGTTCGTGCTGCAGGTGGCGATCATGGTCGCCCTGTCGGTGGCGCTGTACGGCTGGCTGCTCTCGGGCAAGTTCGGCAACATCCAGATCATGCTGCTGATCGGCATCATCATCGGCGCGGGCCTGGGCTCGGTGTCCACGTTCATGCAGCGCATGCTCACCCCCAGCGAGTTCGACATCCTCACCGCCCGGCTCTTCGGCTCGATCTCCAACGCGGACGTGAGCTACTTCCCGGTGGCGGTCCCGCTGATGGCGGTCTCCGCGCTGTTCCTGATCCTGTCCTCCAAGCGGCTGAACGTGGTCGCCCTGGGCCGGGACACCACCATGAACCTGGGCATCAACCACCGCGGCGAGGTGATGCGCACCCTGTTCTTCGTCTCGATCCTGATGGCCGTGTCCACCGCGCTGGTGGGCCCGCTGACCTTCTTCGGCTTCTTGGCCGCGATGCTCTCCTACCAGCTGGCCGACACCTACGACCACCGCTACATCTTCCCGATGGCCGCGTTGACCGGGTTCGTGATCCTGGCCGGGGCCTACTTCATCATGAAGAACGTCTTCTACGCCCAGGGCGTGGTGGGCATCATCATTGAACTGGTTGGCGGCACCGCATTCCTCATCTTCGTCCTCAGAAAGGGCCGGCTGTGATTACCCTCAAAGACGTCCGCAAGCAGTACAGCAGCGAAGTGGCCATCGGGCCGGTGACGCTGCAGATCCCGGCCGGGGGCATCACCGCGCTGGTGGGTCCGAACGGCGCGGGCAAGTCCACCATGCTGACCATGGTCGGGCGCCTGCTCGGCCTGGATGAGGGCACCATCGAGGTGGCCGGCTACGACGTCGCCTCCACCGCCTCGAAGGACCTGGCCAAGATCGTCTCGATCCTGCGCCAGGAGAACCACTTCGTCACCCGCCTGACCGTGCGCCAGCTGGTCGGCTTTGGCCGCTTCCCACACTCCAAGGGGCGGCTGACCCGCAAGGATGAGGAGATCATCTCCCAGGCGATCGACTTCCTGAACCTGAACGACCTGGAGGACCGCTACCTGGACCAGCTCTCCGGCGGTCAGCGTCAGCGCGCCTACGTGGCCATGGTGCTGGCCCAGGACACCGACTACGTGCTGCTGGATGAGCCGCTGAACAACCTGGACATGAAGCACTCGGTGCAGATGATGAAGCACCTGCGCAAGGCCGCCCAGGAGCTGGGGCGCACGATCGTGATCGTCTTGCACGACATCAACTTCGCCGGGCACTACTCGGACTACATCTGCGCCATGAAGAAGGGTCAGGTCGTGGAGTTCGGCTCCCCCGAGGCGATCATGCGCGATGAGGTGCTCTCCGCCGTGTTCGACACCCCGGTACGCGTCATCGAGGGCCCGGAGGGCCCGCTGGCGGTCTACTACTAAATCCCCGCATGGGGCCGCAGCGGCCCCTTGGACCCCGAAAGGCCGGCCGATGAGCCAGGACTCAACCCTGCTGCACACCGGCTGGCCGATGTGGGTGATGCTGGTGCTGGTGACGGGGATCGCCGCACTCTTCGCCCAGCGCTTCCTGCTGCTGCCGGCCTGCCAGATCCTCACCGCGGTGCTGCGCGCCCTGGCGCAGATGCTGGTGGTGGCGCTGGCGATCTCCCAGCTCTCCCGGTCCTGGTGGCTGACCGTCCTGTTCCTGCTGCTGATGTTCGTAGTGGCCGCATTGACCAGTACCCGGCGGATCGGCGCCTTGGCCTGGTGGGCTCCGGGCATTGCCATTGCCGCGGGCGTGCTGCCGGTGGTGGGCGTCATGCTGGGCTTTGGGTGCTGCCGTTCTCCTCCCTGGCCCTGGTGGCGGTCGTCGGGCAACTGATCGGCGGGGCCATGAGCGCCACCTCGCTGGCCGGACGCCGCATCCGGCAGGAGCTCAAGCAGCGGCACGGCGAAGTGGAGGCGGCGCTCGCCCTGGGTCTGCCTCCGGCTCAGGCCCGCAGCCTGGTTGGCCGTCCCGTGGCTGCCGAGGCGCTGTTTCCCGGGCTGGATCAGACCCGCACCGTGGGCACGGTGACACTGCCCGGGGCCTTCGTCGGCCTGGTGCTGGGCGGAGCCAGCCCCCTGGACGCCGGGCTGGTGCAGCTGATCGTGCTGATCAACCTGCTCGCGGTGCAGGCGGTGGCGGTCACCGTGGTGGCGGTGCTGGTTGAACGCGGGACCGCGGACCGGCCGGAACGGACACCGGGCGCCAAGCGACCCGTAGCAGCCCACGAAGACCGGCCAGTTCCCGCCGCGGCTCAGCCGGCTTCCCCTCGCGGGGCCCGGGCCAGCAGCCGGTGGATGTAGCCCAGCCCCGCCAGCGCATGCAGCACGGCCCCGAGCCCGGTCAACAGCACCGCCGGTTCGGCCAGCGCCTGCCACTGCGGCACCCGGGCGATGAGCACCAGGACCAGTCCCACCATCAGCACCGCGGTGCGCACCTTGCCGATGATGCTCACCGAGAGGCTGCCGGGGTCCTTGGCGAAAAACAGGCTGACCGTCACTGCAAGGTCCATCAGCAATGTCAGGACCGCAATCCACCAGGGCAGCAGAGCGGCAATGGTCAGGGCCACCAGGATCAGGACCACCCCGATGCGGTCCGCGATGGGGTCCAGGATCTGGCCGAAGCGGCTGGTCTGGTTCAGGCGCCGGGCCAAGAAGCCGTCGACCCAGTCGGTGGTGCCAAAAATGGCCGCCAGCACCAGGGTGAGGACCGGTTGCCCGCCACTGATGATGAACCCGCAGATGGGAAGAATCAGCAGCAGGCGCAGCAGCGTCACCAGGTTCGGGATGGTGCGCCAGTCCCCGGGGCGCAGCTGAAGGATCTCGCTCATCACGCTGCCCTGCCGTCATGGAAAATGGTTGGCCATGGTGCCCGGGGGCCGGTGAAGCGTGGGGGCAGGGCAGATGCAGCCTGTGCGCGGTATGGTGCTCGGCTCATCTCCAGCGCCTTCCTCTGGCTCCAGCGGCCCCTCCCGCCGCGGCAGCGACACGGAAGGTCTCTTGCCTATGAGCGTAGTGAACCGGGTGCCGCAAGTACACGGGTGCCCGGCATCAGGGCACCCAAACTTCGCCCGGCCACCTATTTACCCAAGCCAGCACCATATGCCGCTGTGGCTATACATCGTCCTCGAGCCGGGCAGCGGACAGGAACTCCCGCAGCCGCTGGCGGGCTGGGCCGGGAATGCCCTGCAGGGGCAGCGGCAGGCTCGGCGCGCAGACCAGACCGAGCTCCTCGGCCAGCGCGCTGACCACACGCAGGCTGCCCAGGCTCCGGAAAAGATCCCACAGCGGCTCCAGGCGGCGCGAGAGGTCCAGCGCCTCGGCGTGCCCTCCGGCCTGCGCGGCCCGGGTGATTCGCAGTGCGGTGCCGGGCAGTACGCCGGCGATCACCGAGTACCAGGTGTCGCACCCGGCGCCCAGTCCCTCGGCGGCCATCCAGTCGCCGCTGATGCCAACCCCGTAGCCGCCCGGGACCACGCGGCGCAGCTCGGCGATGCGTCGGCGGGCGCCATCCGCGGCCGGCGGCGGGATCTTCACCCCGCTCACCCGTTCCAGCCCGGCGATGCGCCCGTGCAGCTCATCGCTGAAGCTGAATCCGGTGGTGCCCGGGTTGTCGTAGACGATGAGGGGCAGATCACTGGCCCGGCTGACAGTGCGGTAGAGGTCGAAGACCTCCTGGTCGGTCAGCTTCTGGTAGGACACCGGGGCCAGCAACAGGCCCTGGACGCCGGCGGCCTGCGCGTCAGCCACATGGCCCAGCACATCCCGGGTCCGCAGCGCCCCCACCCCGGCCAGCACCGGTGTCCCCTGGGCGGCGGAGATGCTGGCGGCCAGGACCTCCCGGCGCTCCCCCGGATCAAGGTAGGCGTAGTTGCCGGTGGATCCCAGCACGCCCAGGCAGTCCACCCCGGCGCCGGCCGCGCGGGCCACCAGGCGGGCCACGGCGTCAATGTCGACCCGTTCCCCCGCCATCGGCACCAATGGAAAAGCGGACAGTCCCGCGAACTTCATTGTCTCCCCCTCGCTGTGCGCGTTCTGGGGTCTACGTTAACTGAAGCCGCGGGGCTGTCCGCTGTTTATGGCCAGCTGGTTACCGCAGCGCGTAGGCCGGGACCGGCTGGTTGTTGTTCGTGCGGCGGACCGCCACGAACCAGGCTGCCGCCACCACCAGGTGCATCAGGGCCAGGGCAATGCCGGTGGCCGGGTCGGTGGCGTGCAGGATCGGGTTGATGATGGAGACGACGGCCACGATCGCGCCAAGCCACTGGGCGATGCGGCAGAAGCCCGGCTTGGCGCTGCCGATGGCGAAGGTAAGCAGCCCCAGGATCATGATCGGTGCGAGGGTGAAGCCCAGAACCTGCGCGAACTGCACGTGGTCCACCAGGCCGCCGTTGAACGCCATGGAACCGCCGGCGGATTCACTGACGAAGAAGACGATGACGTTCAGGTAGGCGGCACCCAGGGCCAAGATCAGGACCTGGACGAAGTTGAAGGGGCTTTTGTACTGGATTTCAGCGCCCATCGGCTGAATTCCTCCTCGGATAGTTGAAGATTGACAACTGATTCTACGTCCAGTAGAAGCCCACAGGAAATACGGGAAGCACGTGAAATAAGCGACATTTTTGCGCCTTCAGCCACACAACGCGGTGCTTTCTGCACGGATGCGCCCGAGGATTCGTCCCTTTGGCGCGGCCGGCGGGACGGGACGCCCCCCCGGCACCACGGCCCGCCCGCACGCGGCACGAGAAAGCCGGCGGGTTCCCGTGAAGGTCACCCACCGGCTCGGGCGCGGCGTCGGAAGTGTTCCCTAGACGCTGACCGCATCCAGCGAGGCGAGGTACTTGGGCAGGTCCTTGACCCCCTCCAGCACGGCATCATGGGGCTGCTCTTCCAGCTCGGCGCGCTGCAGCTTGCCGGTCAGCACACCCACCGCATGCACCCCGGCGTTGCGGGCGGCCAGCAAGTCGTTGACGGTGTCCCCGGCAGCCAGCACGCGGGCCACGTTCTGGACCCCGGTCTGCTCCATGGCGCGGTGGATCATGTACGGCGCCGGGCGGCCGGCGGCCACCTCGTCGGCGGGCACCGCCGCGTCCAGCAGTTCGCCCTCCCCGACGTTCCAGCCCAGCACGCCCAGCAGCACCTCCATCACGTCGCGGGAAAACCCGGTGCTCAGGGCCACCTTCACGCCGCGGGCGGAGAGCTCGCGCAGCGCCTGCTCCACGCCGGGCAGCGCGGTGGGCGGGTTCTGGGTGTAGTAGCCCAGCAGCAGTTCACGGAAGCGCTCAAAGGCCTTGTCCACCTCCCGGGACTCCGGTTCCCCGCCGCCCAGGCGGATCAGCTCGGTGATCGCCTCACGCTTTTCCGCGCCCATCCAGGTCTGCAGGTCGTCGGCGGCAACCTCCACCCCGGTTTCGCGCACCGCGTTCTCCAGGGCACGGTAGACATCCCCGTGCTCATCAACGGTGGTTCCGGCCATATCGCAGACGATCAGTTCAATCATGTCCATCCCTCTTATCTGTCGTGGTTCTTGAGTCTAGGTTGTGGTTCGTAGTGTGGGGCGGCGCGGGGCTAGGCGGCCGAGATCGGCACGCGGACCAGGGCGGCGCGGTGCGCGCTGGTGTTCTCGATGCTGAAGTTCGCCAGCTGCGGCAGGTAGCGGTCATCGGAGTACTCCAGCAGCTGGCCGGCGTGGGAGGTGGTCAGCCGGCGCTCGCGCAGCAGCGGGGCACCCAGCGGCACCTGCAGCAGTTGGGCATCACGCTCATCGGCGGCCACCGCGTCGATGGTGTGCCGCCCGCGGTCCAGGGCGATCCCCTGCTCGCGCAGGTAGCCGAAGATCGAGCCGGAGTCGGTGTCGAAGTCAAAGAGCAGGCGTCCGACCGGCAGGGTGAAGCTGGTGCGTTCGACCATGGCCGGCACCCGGTCCAGCAGGCGCAGGCGCAGCACCTGGATGACCGGCGCCCCCTCCTCCAGATCCAGCTGCCCGGCGACCTCGGCGTCCGCCGGACGCTTGGCCAGCTCCAGGGTCTGCTGGCCCGGGACGCGACCGGTGGAGCGTGCCCATTCGGTGAACGACATGAACGTGGTGAACGGCTGGGAGGCCACGGCGCCGGCGACGACCGGCGGCTTGCCCTGCCCCCCGGTGATCAGCCCCTCGGCGCGCAGCGCGGCCAGCGCGTGACGCACCGTGCCACGCGAGGCTCCGGCCTGTTCGCACAGCTGCGCCTCACTGGGCAGGCGGTCGCCCTGGCTCCATTGGCCCGAGGTGATCCGCTCCCGCAGTTCCCCGGCCAGCCACTCATGCTTGGGTTGGTTGTTCTTCTGGTTCACAACTTGATCATACAAGTGGGATTTCCCGGAAAATCAACGTTCCGGGGCCTTTGAAGTGAACATCAGGTGAAGTGAAAACCACCGAGTTGAACAGTGGGGAAACTTGTCCACACAAGTGCCATTTTGGCTTGAACCACGGTCGGACGACGGGCAATGATCGATGCCGTGAACAACGAATTTGAAGCGGAAAACACCACTGGAACCCACAGCGACGTCCTGGTCGTCGGCGCCGGCATCATCGGCCTGGCCCACGCGGCCCGGGCGCTGGACCGGGGCCTGACGGTCACCGTCATCGACCGCGACCACCGTGCGGTGGGGGCCTCGGTGCGCAACTTCGGCCACTGCTGCATCACCGCCCAGTCCGGTGAACTCTACGACCTGGCCCAGGGCGGGCGCGAGCTGTGGCTGCACTACGCCGAGCAGGCCGGCTTCTGGGCCGCGGAAACCGGCGCCGTGGTCGTGGCCCGCACCCAGACCGAACTGGATGTGCTCACCGAACTGGCCGCGGTGCGCGAGCCTGGTCAGATCGTGCTGCTGACCCCGGACCAGCTGGCCCAGCAGCTCGGCCGGCGGGACGCCTCGGGCCTGGTCGGCGGGGCGTGGCTGCGCGATGACCTGCGCGTGGACCCGCGCACCACCGTCGCCCGGCTGGCCGCCTGGGTGGACGAGCAGCCGGCCGGGCGGGTGCACTGGAACACCAGCGCCCTGCAGGTCCAGGCCGGCACCACCCGCCGCGCCGCCGTGCGCACCTCCCGCGGCACCTACGAGGCCGATGAGGTGTTCATCTGCGTGGGCCACGACGTGGACTACCTCTTCCCCCGGCTGGCCGAAACCCACCGGATCCAGCGCTGCGCGCTGCAGATGGCCCGGGTCAAGGCGCCGGGCCAGCTGGAGCTGACCCCGGCGGTGCTCACCGCCAGCTCGATGCTGCGCTACCACGCGTTCACCGAGGTCCCCTCGGCCGCGCGGCTGCGCGAGGAACTGGGCGCCAGCCACCCGCAGCTGCTGGAGATCGACGCGAACCTGATGTTCACCCAGCGCCCGGACGGGAGCGTGCTGATGGGCGACTCGCACAGCTACGCCGCCACCCAGGACCCGTTCCTGGCCGAAACCACCTCCCAGACCCTGCTGGAGGCCGGCGGCCAGGTGCTGGGCACCGAGGCGCTGCAGGTGGTCGAACGCTGGCAGGGCGTCTACGCCTCCAGCGAGCTCGGCCCGCTGCTGGTCGCCCCGATCCGCGAGGGCGTGCAGGTGGTCTCGGTGACCGCCGGGGTGGGCATGACCGTGTGCTTCGGGCTGGCCGAACGCAACACCGCCCACCTTCCCGTGCGGGAGCTCGCCACCCGCTAACCCCGCTGCCGCCGCCTGCGGCGCCGTTCCCACCCATCATCCACTGTTCCTCCCCGCTCCAACCGGAGCCCACCGCAAAGGACACACCGCTCATGAAGCACACTCGCCCACTGACCCTGCTGGCCACCGCCGGCGCCCTGCTCGCCCTGACCGCCTGCGGTTCGGCCACCGCCGACACCGGGGCCAACCCCGACGCCCCGGCCTTCTGCGCCGACGGACCGATCAAGTTCGGCATCGAACCCTTCGAGGATCCGGCCAAGCTGGAGCCGGCCTACGGAGTGCTGGCCGATGCGCTGGAACGCGAACTGGGCTGCGAGGTTGAGGTCCAGGTGGTGGAGGACTACTCCGCCGAGGTGCTGGCCATGCGCAACGGGAAGCTGGACCTGGGCCAGTTCGGCCCGGTCGGCTTCGTGTTCGCCAGCCAGCAGGCCGGCGCCGAGCCGCTGGTCTCCTTCGGCACCGCGGACGGCAAGCTGAGCTCCTACACCGCCGGGATCTGGGTGCCCAAGGATTCGCAGATCAAGACCGTGCAGGACCTGCGCGGCAAGGACCTGGCCCTGGGCGGGGTGGGCTCCACCTCCGGGGACGTGCTGCCGCGCTACGCGCTGAAGACCGCCGGGGTCCCCGAGTCCGAGCTGAACCTGAACTACGCCGGCGGGCACCCGGAGGCGCTGCTGGCGCTGACCAACGGCACCGTGGACGCCGCGCAGATCAATTCGCAGGCCATGGCCACCGCCATCGAGGAGGGCACCTTCAACCCGCAGGACTACCGCCAGGTGTGGAAGTCGGACCCGATCCCGAACGACCCGATCACCATCCGCCCGGACGCGGACCCGCAGCTGAAGAGCGCGGTGAAGCAGGCGCTGGTGAACCTGCCGGCCGATGACATCGCCGAGGTCGGCAAGTTCCTGAACGTCACCCCGCCCGGCCCGCTGCTGGAAGTCAGCAAGGAAACCTACCAACCCCTGTTCGACCTGGCTCAGAAGATGGGCCTGACCGAGGAAGACGCGTAATGCTCAAGCACAGCACACCGGCACCGGCCCGGGATGACCGGCACGAAACCGCCGCACTGAACGTGAACGCACTGGCCAAGTCCTACAACGGGCGCACCGTGCTGGACGGGGTGGACTTCAGCGTGCACCGCGGGGAACTGGTCGCGTTCCTGGGCGCGAACGGTTCGGGCAAGTCCACCACCCTGAAGTGCGTGGCCGGGCTGGCCGAACCGGATGCCGGGCAGATCGAACTGAACGGGGTGTCCCTGGCCGGGCTGCACGGCAAGGCGCTGGCCACCGCGCGCAGCCAGGCGGCCATGGTGTTCCAGAAGATCCACCTGGTCCCGCGGCGCACCGCCCTGGACAACGTCTGCGCCGGGGCGCTGGCCCGCCTGGGCGGGGCCGCCTCCCTCTCCCCGCTGTTCTTCTCCCGCGCAGTGCGCCAGGAGGCGATGGACTGCCTGGAGCGGGTGGGGATGGCCGAGCGCGCCCTGGAGAAGGTGGGCCGGCTTTCTGGCGGGCAGCAGCAGCGGGTCGCCGTGGCCCGGGCGCTGTGCCAGCGCGCCAGCGTGCTGCTGGCCGATGAGCCGGTCTCCGCCCTGGACCCAAACGCCGCCGAACACATCATGGCGCTGCTGGCCGAACTGGCCCACGAGCAGAACCTGGCGGTGGCCGCGGTGCTGCACCAGCCGGACCTGGCGGTGCGCCACGCCGACCGGGCGATCGGCCTGCTGGGCGGGCGGATCGTCTTCGACGGACCCACCCACCTGGTCACCAGCAGCGTCCAGGAACAGCTCTACTCCCCCGAAAGGACCGCTGCATGAGCCTGCAAACCCGCCCACCCATGACCGAGGTGGACCTGAAGACCGCCACCGGGGACGCCCCGTCCCCGCGCAGCCGCCCAGTGCCCCAGGACCCGTTCCGGCACCGCAAGCGCGCCATGTGGGCCCTGGCGGCGCTGATCATCCTGGCCCTGCACGGGCTGGCCCTGGCCGGCACCGGCTTCAAGCCGGTGCTGCTGGTGGAGGGCTGGGAGGGCATGGCCCGCTTCGTCTCCGACGCGTTCCCGCCCTCCCTGGACTGGGAGAAGGTCATCGCCCCGGGCCTGAAGGCCACGCTGGTCACGCTGTGGATCGGCCTGCTCGGGACCACGCTGTCCATCCCCAGCGCCCTGCTGCTGGCGGTGCTGGCCGCCCGCACCACCACCCCGCACCCGCTGGCCTACCAGTGCTCCCGCGCCATCCTGTCCTTCTTCCGCGCCGTGCCCGACATCGTGTTCGCCCTGATCTTCGTCACCGCCGTGGGCCTGGGCCCGTTCGCCGGCGTGCTGGCGCTGATCTGCCACAACACCGGGGTGATGGGCAAGCTGTGGGCCGAGTCCATGGAGGAGACCGACCAGGGCCCGCAGCAGGCGCTGTCCACCACCGGCGCCTCGCGGCTGCAGCAGATCAGCCACGGCGCGCTGCCGCTGGTGATCCCGCAGTTCGTGGGACTGCTGCTCTACCGCTTCGACGTGAACGTGCGCTCCTCGCTGGTCTTGGGCCTGGTGGGGGCCGGGGGCATCGGGCTGCTGATCAACCAGTCCATCAAGTCCTTCCAGTTCGATGCGATGCTCACCCACATCATCATCGTGCTGGTGCTGATCATCGTGGTCGACCAGGCCTCGGGCTTCATCCGCAAGAAGCTGAGCCAGTAACCGGCACCACCACACCGCAAGGCAAGGGGGGCCCGCGCAACCGCGCGGGCCCCCCTTGCCCGTGTTAGGCGCCGCCACCGCGCGGGCTGCCGGCTTTCAAGCAGGGGCCCTGACGCTATAACATGACTGGGGCGTGGGCTGCACCACAACCTGCAGTCCAACGCTGCGCGCCGCGATCATCACGACCGAAGGATCCCCATGAAGATACTGAAATCGATCCCCCTGCTGGGCTGGATCATCATCGCCATCATCCTTGGCGTGGTGACCGGACCGATCATGCCCGAATGGCTGGGTGGGCTGTTTCTGACCTACAACTCGATCTTCTCCGGGTTCCTGGGCTTCATTGTTCCGCTGATCATCCTGGGCCTGGTCATGCCGGCCATCGCCGAGCTGGGCAAGGGTGCCGGCATGTGGCTGGGCATCACCGCGGTGATCGCCTACGGTTCGACTGTCATTGCCGGGCTGCTGGCCTACTTCGTCAGCCGCTGGCTGTTCACCCCGACGCTTTCCGGCGGCGGGCTGGAGGAGTTCGGGGAGGAGTCCGGTTCCGGGTTCACCCCCTTCATCACCGTGGTCGCCAGCGCCGGTGACTCGGCCACCGAGATCGTCCTGCCCCCGGTCATCGACGTGATGAGCGCGCTGGTGCTCGCGTTCGTCATCGGCGTGGGCCTGACCGCCTTCCACTCCAAGGTGCTCTTCCGTGGGGCGGTCGAGTTCCGCACCATCATTGAGTCCGTCATCCGGCGCATCATCGTCCCGGCGCTGCCGCTGTTCATCTTCGGCATCTTCATGGACCTGTCGGCCAGCGGGTCGGCGGTCACCGTGATCACCAAGTTCCTGCTGGTCGCCCTGGTCTCCTTCGGGCTGACCCTGGTCATCCTGATCCTGCAGTACACCATCGCCGGCTCGGTCGCCGGACGCAACCCGTTCAAGGCGCTGTGGAACATGCGCGACGCCTACTTCACCGCCCTGGGCACCTCCTCCTCGGCCGCCACCATTCCGGTGACCCTGGATTCGACGAAGAAGAACGGCGTGAACGATTCCGTGGCCGGGTTCGTGGTGCCGCTGTGCGCCACCATCCACCTGTCCGGTTCGATGATCAAGATCACCTGCTTCTCCATCGCGGTGCTGCTGCTGACCGGCGGGAACGTCTCCTTCGGCGCCTACCTGCCCTTCATCCTGATGCTCGGCGTCATGATGATCGCCGCCCCGGGCGTCCCGGGCGGGGCGATCGCCGCGGCCGCCGGCCTGCTGGCCCAGATGCTCGGCTTCGGCGAGGTCGAGGTCGGCCTGATGTTCGCCGCCTACATCGCCCTGGACAGCTTTGGCACCGCCACCAACGTCACCGGTGACGGCGCGATCGCGATGATCATGAACAAGCTGACCCGCGGCAACCTGGGCGCGCAGCCGCAGGACCTGGCCGACACCGAGGTCGAGGCGCTGCCGGGCACCGCCGCGCACTCGCACACCCGGCCCGAGTAGCCGCCGGCTTCGGGCCCGGTCCGCACCCCCCCCAGGCCATGGCGCTGCAATCCGCAGCACCATGGCCTGGACCGTATTCTAGGGTTAGCGCCGGGTGGCCCCGTAGTGGCTGGCCGTGGCCGGCACCAGGGCCTGGGCGGCCTCCTTGTCGTTGTACTTCTTGTTGGAGTTGTTCACCGCCAGGTACCAGGAGGCACCCACGATCAGGTGCATCAGCGCCAACGCGATCCCGCTGAGCACATCTTCGGCAAAGAGGATCGGGACGATGATGGACACCACCGCGACCGCCACGCCCAGCCACTGCGCAATGCGGCAGAAGCGGGGTGCGGCCCGGCCGATGACGAAGGTCAACAGCCCCAGGATCAGGATCGGCGGGGCGGTGAACCGCAGGATATGGATGAAGTCCAGGTTCTGGAACAGCCCGCCCGAGAACCTCATGGACGCGCCAGCGGCCTCGCTGACGAAAAACACGAACCCGCACAACACTGCCGCACCAAACGCGGCGATGATGACCTGGGCGAAATTGAACGGCATCCTGTATCTGACAGGCATAGCGTAGGCGCTCATGACTGATCATCTCCTCGATCACTCGAATCGCTTGAGCCCTGTCAATTCACTGTACGCCGCATCACACCGCAAGAGAACAGGTGCGGGCTGACCGGGCGGGAACCCCCTGGCCAAAGCCTGCGCGGTCTACTTCGAGGCGCCAATCGCCCAGACCCGCGGCAGCTGCGTTCCGTTGACCGCCAAGTCTCCAATCAGCCGGGCCTTGAACACCCACGGATTGTGGTTCCCGGCGGTCCGCGCATTGCGCCAGTGCCGGTCAAGGTTCTTCGAAACACTGGTCGCCGAGGCCGCCAGCGCGTCAAAGGCGTGGGTGATCGCGTTCAGCGTCAGGGGCGTGAGGGTCACCTGCGCCTGCGCGGAGGCCAGCTCGGCGGCGTCATTGGCCGCCAGGTCCTCGGCCTGGGTAACCGTGCCGGCGTGCAGCCCCACCGCCGTGTCATGGGCCTCCTGCAGGGCCCGGGAGACCCGCTGCACCGCGGCGGTGGCCACATAGGCGGCGGAGGAAACCTCACCGATCACCTGCAGCAGCTGCGGATCCTGGCTGGCAAGGTTCGCGGCCGCATGACTGAAGGTGCGTTTGCGCTGCTTCAGTTCGGCGGCAAAGTCGCGTTCGGCCGCGCGGGCGCTGCCGGCCAGCACCACCAGCAGCACCTGCTGGTAGAAGGCCGTCTGGTAGCGGAACCTGGTGTCGAAGTCGATCAGGTCCTCCTCGTGGACCACCGCGTCGGTGAAGGTGGAGGTCCCGGTGCCGGTGGTGCGCTGGCCAAAGCCGTCCCAGTCATCGGCCAGGGTGATCTCCGCCTGGTCCGCCCGCACCGCGGCGATGACCCGTTGGCCCGTGTCGGTGCGCTCGGCGTAGGTGTCCAGCCAGTCCGCGAAGATCGAACCGGTCGAATAGTACTTGGTGCCGTTGATGCGAAAACCCCCGTGGCCGTCCGGGGTGACCTTGGTGATCACGTCCCCGACCGTCACTGCGCCAACCTCCGTCCAGCAGTTGCCCACCAGCTCACCCCCGGCAAAGCGGCGCAGCCATTGGTCACGCCCCGGCCCGGGGGCGGCCACCAGCCGGTCCTCGACGAACGCGAAGTGGGCGCGCAGCGCCTGGGCGATGTTGGAATCGGCGGCCGCCAGGTCGGTGAGCAGTTCGAACAGCTCGCCCAGGTCCGCTCCGGCGCCGCCGTGGCTCTCGGGCACGCGCACCGCCCCGAACCCGGCGTCGGCCAGTTGCCTGATCTCGGCGAAGGGCAGCTGGCCGGTGCGGTCGCGTTCGACCGCCCCGGCGGCAATGGACTCGAAGATTGGCGCGAAGCGGGCGCGCAGGCGCTGCAGGCGGTTGGCATTTTGGCGCGCGGCACCCGGAGCGTCAACTGAAGCGGTGCTGTGGGTGGTTGCCATTGTGGTCATGGTGTTTTCCTTTGGGTCTGTCGGGGGGAAGCTGCTGTGCAAGGTAGGCGGGGCGGGCGCTGGCGGCCACGCCGCCTAGGTGTACAGCGAAATCGGCTGCGGTTCACCGTGCAGGAAGTACTGGCCGACCTCGATCTTCTTGTAGTCCACCGGGTCGTGCAGCGTGTGGGTGCGCACATTGCGCCAGTACAGATCCAGGCCCACATCCTTCTTCGTGGAGGAGGAACCGGTCACCTCGTAGATGCGGTGGGCGGTTTCCAGGCCCACCTCGGTGGACACCACCTTCACCTCGGCGATCGCCACGGCAAGTTCGGCCCGCTCATCGGCACTGACCTCCCCGGCGAGCGCAATCAGGGCGTCATAGCGGCGTGCGAGCTTCTCGGTGAGCGCCTCGGCCGCCGCGGTGCGGGCCTTCAGTTCGCCGATGATGCGCTGGAACACCACGTCCCGTGAGTAGGTCTGCACCCCGGAGAGGAACCAGGCGTTCTGCCGCTCCAGCAGGATGCGCCGCCCCTGGGCCAGTGCCCCCTGGGCAATGCCCACGTAGAAGTGCGCGAAGGCCAGCTGCAGGCCGGGGATGAGCAGGGTGGCGACCGGTTCCTCGGTCACCTCACCGAGGATGTCCTGCGCGGTGACACGCACATTCTTGTAGTGCACGGTGTTCGAGGCGCTCAGCCGCTGGCCCAGATGGTCCCAGTCGTCGACGAGTTCCAGGCCCTGCCGGGTGGTTTCCAGCACGAAGGCCAGCGCCTTTGAGGCCAGCGGGCCGTCCTCGACCACCGCGTTGACGATGATGACCTCCCCGACCCCGGAGCCGGTGGAGAACCGTTTGGTTCCGTTCAGCAGGTAGCCGCCCTGCCCGTCGGCGCGCAGGGTCAATGAGGGGTCCACCGGGTTCACCGAGTCGCCCCACAGCCAGCCGCCCTCCACGGTGCGCCGCCACCAGTCGGCCTGCTTCTCGGGCGGGGCGTAGAACGCGATCCCGGTCTGGTTGAAGTAGTGGTAGGCCAACAGCTGGGCGATCGAGCCGTCGGCGGTGGCCAGGATGCGCACCACCGCGAAGGCCGTTTCAAAGTGGGCTCCGGAGCCCCCGTACTGGGCGGGCACCAGCAGGTTCAGCAGCCCTGCGCTGCGCAGCAGCTGGACTTCCTGGACCGGCTGCTGGTTGGCGCGGTCGCGGGCCAGTGCGTCCCTGGCCAACGTGTCGGCCACCTGGCGTGCCACGGCCGACCAGTGGGAGAGTTCGGCGGTGTCGGCCTGCCCGGCAAACGGGGTGCGGGGCAGCCGGCTGGTGGTGGCGGTGGTGGTCATTGTTTTCCTCCCGTAGAGACGTTGCTCCGAAGGATGCCGAGCGCGGAATGTGGCGCTGCGGTTCCATCGAACCTGGCGGAAGCACTATTCACGGTCGTGAACTTGCTGCGGCGTCGTTGAGCCAGGTCTCTCGGCCGCTCTGGATGGTGAGCTTCGATTGCACCACCGGTCGCCGGGGCCCGGCCAGTGGTGCCGTCACCGCCGGACTCACAACGTCATGGCGCGTCGCACTGGACGTCCGCCGGCCCGAACATGACGTGCCTGGCGGCGCGGATGACGAACAAAAGACGGGTTGTGAACCGGCTGTTTCCCGGGGCTTGCCGCGCAGACCGGAGCACTGCTACCGTTCGGGGTTTTCCTCCCGCCCCCACGGTCCGCCATCCCCAGCTTCAAAGTCCCTTGGAGGGGTTGGGTGCTGGTGCGTGCGTGGCTACGGTCAGGGCATCGACATGTGGCGGGCCCAAGCAACCCAATCCTTCAGGAGGGATCATGACCTCGACATGGCAGCGCACCAGCGCGCAGATCAACACCGATGACTTCGAATCCGATGGACGCTACGACGTGGTGGTCGTGGGGGCCGGGCTGACCGGGCTGACCACGGCGGTGCTGCTCAGCCGGGCGCGGCTGCAGGTGGCGGTGATCGAGGCGCAGACGGTGGGCGCCGGAACCACCGGGCACAGCACCGCCAAGCTGAGCCTGCTGCAGGGCGGCACGCTGCAGCAGATCCGCCGCCGCCAGTCGATTCCGGCGCTGCGGGCCTATGTGGAGGCGAACCGGGAGGGGCAGTCCTGGCTGCTGCGCTATCTGGAGGAGAACTCGGTGCAGGTGGAGCACCAGGACGCGTACACCTTCGCACTGCGCCGCGCATCGCTGCCCCGGCTGCGGGCCGAGGCGGCGGCCAGCGGTGAGGCCGGGGTGATGGTGGAGGAACTGCCCGGTGGCCAGGTGCCGCTGCCGTTCGAGGTGGCCGGGGCGCTGCGCCTGCCCGAACAGGCGCAGCTGGATCCGATGCGGGTGCTGGGCCTGCTGGCCGAGGAACTGCGCAGCCGCGGCGGGAAGATCTTTGAGCACACCCGGATGCTCAAGGCCGGGCAGGGGGCGCCGATCCGGGTGCAGACCCCCACCGGCAACCTGTACGCGGATCAGTTGGTGCTGGCCACCGGCACCCCGGTGCTGGACCGCGGCGGGCACTTCGCCCGGCTGGAGCCGAACCGCTCCTACGCCCTGGCCTACCGGGTGCGGGACGGGGCACAGGCCCCCGAGGGCATGTTCCTGGCCATCGACTCGGCCGGGTACTCCATCCGCACCGCCCGGGACATGACCGGCCCGCTGCTGCTGGTCGGTGGCCACGGCCACCGGGTGGGCCGCGGGGACCCGGCCGCAGCGGAACGCGAGCTGGACCGGTGGGCGCGCGACCAGCTACCGGTCACCGAACGCACCGACAGCTGGTCCGCGCAGGACTACCGGGCGGCCGGGGCGCTGCCGATCGTGGGCACCATGCCCGGCAGCGGCGGGCAGATCCATGTGGCCACCGGGTTCAACAAGTGGGGCATGACCAATGCGGTGGCCGCCGCCCTGCGCCTGTCCTCCGACATCCTGGGCGGGAACCTGCCCTGGGCCCGGCAGCTGAGCTCCGGCAACCGGTCCCCCGGCGCGTGGCTGGATGCGGCCAGCATGAACGCCACCGTGGCCCGGCTGCTGCTCACCGACTGGGCGCGCATGCTTGCGGCCCCCACCAACCCGCAGCAGACCCGGGACCGCCCCGGCGTGCACCGCCAGGGGCGCCAGGTGGTGGCCGAGAACCCGCAGGACCCGGATGCCTGCCGGCTTTCCGGGGTCTGCACCCACCTGGGCGGGATCCTGCAGTGGAATGCCGCGCAGAACACCTGGGACTGCCCGCTGCACGGGTCGCGGTTCAGCGCCCAGGGCCGGCGGCTGGAGGGTCCGGCCACCCGTGACCTGAAACGGCTGTAGCGCCCGCCCCCGCCGGTGCGCTACCCGGCGCCGACCGGGGCGCCGGCGGGGGAAGCCTGCGGCTCCAGGCCGCGCAGCCGCTTCATCTGCGGGTCGTAGACGGGGTCCTGGGTGATCGTGGCGTTGATCCGCCGGCCGAAGTACTCCACCTGCACCTGCTGCCCGAACGTGAGCTCGGCCGGCAGCCAGGCCAGCGCGATGGGCCGTCCCACGGTGTGCGCGAACCCGGCACTGGTGACATAGCCGACCGCGCGCCCCTCATGGAACACCGGCTCCTTGCCCAGCACCACATCCCCGGCGTTGTCGATCAGCAGGCAGCGCAGGCTGCGGGTGGGCGGTGCCTCGCGCAGCCGCTGCACCGCGGCCTTGCCCACGAAGTCCTGCTCCTTCTTGGCGCTGACCGCGAATCCGAGCCCGGCCTCAAACGGGTTGTGCTCGGTGCTCATGTCCACACCCCAGGAGCGGTAGCCCTTTTCCAGGCGCAGGGAGGCGAACGCGGCCCGCCCGGCGGCGATGATGCCGTGCCGCTGCCCGGCCTGCCACAGCACGTCCCACAGGCGCTGGCCGTTCTCCGCGCTGGTGTAGATCTCCCAGCCCAGCTCCCCCACATAGGACAGGCGCAGCGCGGTGACCGGCACCCCGCCCAGGTGGGCGGCGCGGGCCCGGAAGTAGCGCAGCCCCTCATTGGAGAAGTCATCGTCGCTGACCAGCTCGATGACCTCCCGGGCCAGCGGACCCCACAACCCGATGCAGCAGGTGCCGCCGGTGATGTCCCGCACCTGCACCCAGCCGCCGGGCACCAGGGCCTCGTTCTGCCGGCGGGCCTCCACCTGAAAGTAGGCGGTGTCAATGTTCCCGTTGATCCCCACCTGGAAGGTGTGCTGTCCCAACCGGGCGACGGTGATGTCGCTGCGGATCCCGCCGGCCTCATCCAGCAGCAGTGTGTAGGTCACCGCCCCGACGCTCTTGGCCATGTTCCCGGTGCTCAGCCGCTGCAGCAGGGCCAGTGCCCCGGGCCCGGAAACCTCCAGGCGCTTGAGTGGGGTCATGTCGTACATGGCCACCGCGGTGCGGGTCTTGTACGCCTCCACCGCGGCCAGCGGGGAATGGTGCAGCGCGGACCAGGTATCCCGGATCGGCGGGCGCCAGTCCCAGGGCAGCTCATCGAGGTGGCGGGCGTTGGACTCGTACCAGTAGGGGCGCTCCCACCCGCCGCCTTCCATGAAGTGGGCGCCCAGTTCCCGCTGCCGGGCATGGAACGGGCTGACCCGCAGGTTGCGGGCGCCCAGCCGGGGCTCCAGGGGGTGGCGCACATCGTAGATTTCCACGAAGTTCTGCTGGGCGGTCTGCCGAACGAAGCTGGGCGCCAGTTCAACCTCCTCGAAGCGGTTGACGTCGCAGTCGGACAGGTCGGTGCCGCTGCGCCCGGTGCTCAACAGCTCGGCCACCGCCTTGGCGATCCCGGCCGAATGGGTGACCCACACGGCCTCGGCCAGGTAGAAGCCCTCCACCTGCGGGCACTGGCCGACCAGTGAGCCGCCGTCGGGGGTGAAGGAGAAGATCCCGTTGAAGCCGCTGGCGATCTCCGCCTCGGCCAGCTCCGGCAGCAGCGTCTTGGAGGCCTGCCAGGCCGGCAGGAAGTCCTCGACGGTGAACTGCAGGCTGGAGGGCATGTTCTCCGGGGTGTGGTCCTGCGGGTCCATCCGGGGCAGGTCCTCGATCAGCGCGGGCATCGGGCGGTGCGCGTAGGAGCCGATCCCGTAGCGGTCCCCGTGCTCGCGGAAATACAGGTCCTGATCCTGGTAGCGCAGGATGGGCAGGCTGGCGCCGTTCGGTTCGCTGTTGCGCCCCCGCAGGCCCTTGACGCTGGTGGTCTTCACGTACTGGTGGGCCAGCGGCAGCAACGGCACCCGCATCCCCACCATGGCCCCGACCTTCGCGCCCCAGAAGCCCGCGCAGCACACCACGATGTCCGCGGCCAGGAACTCCTCGCCCACCCACACCCCGGTGACCCGGTTCTCCTGCTGCCCCACACCGGTGACCTCGGTGCGGTCCCGGTAGAGAACCCCGGCAGCGCGGGTGCGTTCGATCAGCTTCTCCACCGCCACCCCGGCCAGGGCCAGCCCGTCGGAGGGGACGTAGAGCCCGCCGTAGACGACCTGTTCATCCAGCAGCGGGTAGCGCCGCTTGCATTGCCCGGCATCCAGCAGCTGGGCCTCCACGCCCCAGGAGGTGGCCCAGCCGTGCTTGCGGTGCAGGTCCCGCCAGCGGGTTTCGGTGGTGGCGACCTCCAGGCCGCCCACCGGGTTGAAGGCCCCCAAATCGGTCAGCTTCTGCACCGTGTAGCTGGCGAATTCGGTCATGGTCTTGGACGGGTTGGTCTGGAACACCAGCCCCGGGGCGTGGGAGGTGGAACCGCCGGGCAGTTCCAGTGGCCCCTGTTCGATGACGGTGATGTCCTTCCAGCCGCGCTGGATGAGTTCGTCGGCCAGGTTCGCGCCGACGATGCCGGCGCCGATGATGATGACGCGTGAGGTGGGTGACATGGTCTTTCTCCTACTGCTGGGCTCAAGTCTGGGATGTGCGGGGGATGCGGGCTAGCGGAAGACGATGGTGCCCGAGCCCTCCAGCAGCACCCGGTGTTCGCAGTGCCACTGCACGGCGCGCGAAAGCGCCTGGCATTCGGCGCCCTGCCCGGCCTGGGCCAGCGCGCGGGGGTCATGGGAGTGATCCACCCGGATCACCTCCTGCTCGATGATTGGACCCTCATCCAGGTCGGCGGTGACGTAGTGGGCGGTGGCGCCGATCAGCTTCACGCCGCGGGCGTGGGCCTGATGGTAGGGCCGGGCCCCCTTGAACCCGGGCAGGAACGAATGGTGGATGTTGATCACCCGGCCCTTCAGCCCGGCGGCGAGCTCATCGGAGAAGATCTGCATGTACCGGGCCAGCACCACCAGCTCGATGCGGTGCTCCTGGATCAGCTCCAGCAGCCGGGCCTCGGCCGCGGCGCGGTTGCCGGCGTTCACCGGCAGGTGCAGGTAGGGGATCCCGGCGGCCTCGGCCATGGGGCGCAGGTCCTCATGGTTGGAAACCACCAGCGGGATCTGGGCGTTCAGGGTGCCGGTGCGCCAGCGGAAGATCAGGTCGTTCAGGCAGTGCCCGGACTTGGAGACCATCAGCAGGGTGCGGGTGGGTTTGGAGTCGCGGATCTGAAAGCCCATGTTGAAGCGCTCGGCAACGGGCCGGAACTGCTCGCGCAGCTGTGCGGCGCGCAACGGGGTGTCGCTGTGGAACGCGGTGCGCAGGTGCACCTTGGCGTTGACGGTGTCGTCAAACTGCTGGTGCTCGCGGATGTTCAGCCCCCGCCCGGCAAGGAACTGGCTGACCGCGTGGATGATTCCCACCCGGTCTCGGCAGCTGGCTGTGAACACGAAGTCGTGGGAGGTTTCTTCCGTCCTGGCGGCATGGGCGGCGGGGTGGGAAGCAGGCAAATCGATCAGGGACATCGTTTCGCTCCGATGAAATACGGGATTTGTATCCAACTTATATACTAGGATGTCCTGTAGCCTAGATCACACAAAGTTCAGGGGTCAAGGGTTAATTGGCAACGAACGCGAAAGAGGGAAAATGGCGCAGGCAGTCACCGCACAACTGCACCCACGAGGTGCCTCCAAAGCCGAGGAGGCCTATGAGCGGATCCTGCAGATGCTGGTGACCCTGCAGATCCAGCCCGGGGACCCGATCCACGATGAGGAGCTGATGCGTGAACTGAGCATCGGGCGCACCCCGGTGCGCGAGGCGCTCAAGCGCCTGGAGGTGGACAAGCTGGTCATCACCTTCCCCAAGCGCGGCACCTTCGCCACCCGGGTGGAGATCAGCGACCTGGCCTATGTTTCGGAGATCCGCCAGCAGCTCGAGCCGATGGCCGCGGCCCGCGCAGCCCGCACCGCCTCCGAATCCACCCGCGCCGGCCTGCTGGAGACCTCCCGGCAAATCGAGCGCTTCGACGCCGCCAACGCCTCGACCACCGATCTGCTGACCTTCGACGCGGCCGTGCACCGCAACATCTACCGTGCCTCCGGCAACCCCTACCTGGAGGACGTGCTGATCCGCCACAGCAACCTGGCCACCCGGATCTGGTGCACGGTCATCGACAGGCTGCCACGGGTGAGCACCCATGTGAAGGAGCACCTGGCGCTGCTGCAGGCCATCATTGACGGGGATGAAGCCGAAGCGGCCCGCCTGGCCGGACTGCACGTGGGACAGTTCGAGCAGGCGGTGCGCACCGCACTGCTGGACCTCTAGAAAAGATGCCCGGGCAGCCAGCTAGACGGCTGGAGGGGCCGTGACGGTCTATGAATCCCGGTCGTTCGTGCTGCGTTCGCGCAGCACGCTCTCGGCGATCTGCTGCTGGTCGGGGGCGAACCCATAGAGCTTGCGCCGGGATTCGTGCACCCACCAGCGGCCGCACAAGTCCGTGGTCTGCTTTTCGGCATCCTTGGGCCACCAGTCCGCGTCCAGGGTGCGCACGGTGGCAACCTCGGAGACCTGCAGATCCCTGGTGCGCCGGTCGGTGGCATAGGCCTTGGCCAGCTCCGACTCGTTTGGTTCCCCCACGGTGGAAAGGCCCAGGCACCCCTGCCTGGGCAGCGGACCGTCATAGTCCATGACGAAGATGCGCTCGGCCCCGGTGGTGCGCTGCTCCAGCTTCACGTCCCTGCCACCGGCCGGGACCCAATCGGCCAGCAGCCCGGACTTCACGCCATCCTCGGAGGTGGCCGCGCTCTTCGATTCAGCCTTGTCATAGGTTTCGCCGCCCAAATCCCCGACGCTGCACCCAGCGAGCAGCAGGGATGCGGGAATGGCGAGGGCGGTGAGGGCGAGGTACTTCTTTTTCATCATGCTTTTAGCCTATGAAGCCCAGCCCGGCGGGCACCTCGGGCGCGAGAGGGAAAAACCGCATCCCCTTCTCAGACCACGGGAGGAGTCGGCGAGCGCTGGCGGGATGAGGCCGACCAGGCCGGTTTAGCGAGCGTGGCGGCTCGGTGATCCCCGGTGAGCCCGAAGCCTGCGCTCAGCTGCGACACAAAAACGGCCACTAATGTTGAAAACACCTCATTGAAGGTGCGAGTGATGATCTGGAAAGCTCCCGCAGGGTTACGGCCCGCGGGAGCTTTCTGGTTAAGCGATGCCGGTTCCACCGGCCCCAGATCCGCGTTATGCCGTGGTGGGCTCCACGAAGCAGTCCGGCAGTTCCGGCACCGGAATGATGACGATGTCATATGCCTTCCAGTCCAGCTCCTCCAGCGCCTTGCGGGCGGCGTCCATCTCCTCCACTCCCACCATTGGCGAATGCGGCACCACGAAGGCCTCCGCATGCAGGACCGCGCCCAGTTCGCGTACGCGAACCCCGACCTGCTCCACCCATCCCATGGACTTTAGGCGGCTCTCAAACTCCGGGATCAGCGGGTGCGGGTCCTCGCCCTCCACGCTGGTGGCCCGGCGGTCCAGCAGGTCAACCACCGCGGCCTTCGTGCTGGTCCAGCCATCCTTGAGGATGCCGGCGGAGATCACCGCGGCGGCCACGCTGTCCAGCCACCACAGGCCGATGGCGATGCCTGCGACACCCACGATGGAGGCGGCATTGGTCTGCCAATCCGCCTTGGCCATGTAGGAGTCGGCGTAGAGCAGCTTGTTGTTCAACGGCTTGGCGACCTTCACCTTCAGGCGCCCCAGAATCACGGCCGGGGCGGCGATCACGGTCATCACCGCGATCATGATCCACCCCTGCCAGATCGTGTGCCCGAAGACGTTCATAGTGCCGATGGTCGGATATTCCTGGGCAATCAGCGCGGAGACCGATTCGTAGGCCAGCATGCCGCCCACGACCAGCAGCGCCACCCCGGCCACCAGATGTCCGGCGCTCATGGCCCGGTGGTAACCATAGGGGTGGGTGGGGCGCCGGGTTCTGCGGGTGTAGAACAGGGCCACCAGGAAGGCCAGCTGCGGCAGCACGGAGAGCATGTCCTCCACCCATGCCGTGCGCATGGCCTGGGAATTGCCCACCACCAAGGCCACCAGGGTAATGGTGCAGGCGGCATAGCCGACGCTGATCCATTCAAGTTTCGCTGCCCGACGCAGCATGTCGCGCTGCTGTTTGGGCAGGCCGGTTCCGGCTTTCAGGTTCATGGCATCTCCTGGGTTTGGTCCAGAAAGTACTCAAGCTCCCCCAGGAAGGCGTTCTCCCCGGGCGGCACCAGCAGAACCAGTTGGGCCTGCTTGCCGTCCTCCTCCGTCACGGTGCGGTAGGGCCGGGTGATCCCAACTTCCTTGCTCCATGGGGTCTTGGCGGTGATCCCACCGGCCACCATGTCAAGCTTGCCTTCCTTCAGCTGCTTGACCAGGTGCTCCTCCCCGCCGAGCGTCCACTGCACCTCGGCGTCCAGGCCCTTGGCGAAGTCCTTGACCAGCTCCACTTCGTCCCCGGTGTACTGGCCGTCGCGCACATCCACGAATTCGCGGTTGGGCGAGATCCCCACCCGCAGCGTGTCGTGGCGAACATCCTGCAGCGTGCCCTTGGGGTCCACCGGGATCTGCGCCGCACATCCGGCGAGCAGGCTGGATCCAAGCAGCGCTGCACCCGCAGCACGGAGGAACAACCGCGTTCTTTTCGATGGCGACATCTATTTCTCCTCCCGCCGCTTCTGACACTCTCGGCCATGGATTCTCACCTGCAACGTACGACAGATCCCTGCGACCCGCAGGTCGGCGCACCGAAATCCCTGCCAATCTTCAGGCTTCCTTCACGAATCAGCACGCCTCACAGTGACGCTCCGCGGCTTCGCGACGCCACGGTCGGCAGACTGGAAGCCGAAGCTCAGCGCGGACACAGAAAGCGGTCTCATTGTTTTAAATACCTCCTTGAAGGTGCGAGTGATGATCGAAAGAGCTCCCGTTGATATCCAACGGGAGCTCTTTCGTTAACTGGCGATTCCCTGCATCGCTTCGGCGGCCGATCGGCTCCAAGTCCACGACCATCTTCGGCTACCCCTGCGCACCGGCTCGTGCGTTGCCGCCTGCGAACAGCCTCCTCTGGTCAATTACTAGACGACCCGTCTAGAAGATTGGGCCTCAAGTACTGAGGGGCGAAAATCGTGCAACGTCCGCGTTACCCCATGGAGCGCACTTCGCATTCCATTCAAAGACCCGGCAATACACAGCCCAACAGGCACACCTCCTCGCCATCTTCCAAGCCGAGGGACCCCGGCCTTGTCCGCGAAACCTCCGCGGCATCACCGCCTGCCCGTCCTCTTGATTACCTTCGAAGGACCACGTGGCCCAATGCCGTCACATGCACCGCAAGACCACAAAAGGTTGCGTGATGTGCATCACTGGCATACCTTAGTTCTAACAACTTTATTGGACACTCTGTCCATGAACTCGCAATGGGAGGGGTACCGACATGTCCGCACATGCATCGCTTCACCGAGGCTGCTCCCAAATTCGGGCCTGGACCGCCGCCTGGGGACCCTCCGGACAGCGCTAGCTGCCCGCAGCAGCGGGCAATCCTCCGGCCCTGTCCGCACCCGGCGCCCCACCACGGCACGGAACAGGGACATCCAACGCTTCGTGCCACACACTTCGCAACCAAAGGAAAGACCACCGCCATGTACCGCTTCCCACCCAGATCCCCCATTTCGGCCCCGCGCCGCAGTGCCGCGGATCTTGGCGGCACACCAGCCACCTCCCTGCCGGATGTGGCGTCATGACCACCGTCGGCGTCACCGACCCGCAACTGGAGCCACGCCGGACCCGGGCCTCGCTGCGCCAGCGCACCAGCCACCCGTGGTCCGCCTTCCTGCTGCGCCGCCTGGGTGGGCTGGTGCTCTCCTTCGTCATCCTGGTCATTGTCACCTTCCTGATCGTTCCGCTGCTGCCCGGTGACCCGGCCGTGGTGGCCGCCGGGGACGGAGCGACCGTGGAGCAGATTGAAAGCACCCGCACCGCACTGGGTCTGGACCAGCCGTTCCTGGCCCAGTTCTGGCAGTACGTAGTCGGGGTGTTCACCCTGGACATGGGCGACTCCTTCGCCTCGGGCACCACGGTGACCGCAGCGATCCTGGCCCGGCTGCCGTTCACTGCGGAAATCGCGATGCTGGCCATCAGCTGCATGCTGGTGATCGGCGTGCCGCTGGGCATGGGCACCGCGCTGCTCACCCGCGGCGGACGCCGAGCCTGGGCCGATCACCTGTTCAACGGGATCACCAGCTTCATCTTCGCGGTACCCAACTACGTGCTGGCCACACTGCTGATCTTCGTCTTCGCGATCCGCCTGGGCTGGTTCCCGGCCAGTGGGGCCGCGACCCTGGGTTCGCTGGTGTTGCCCACCGCGGCGGTGATGATCGGTCCAACCTGCGTGATCGCGCGGATCGTGCGGCGCGAGGCGGCCGGGATCCTGGAACAGGACTATGTGCGCACCGCCCGCGGCTGGCGGTTGAGCACCTGGCATGTGAACAGCCGCTACGTGCTGCCGAACCTGCTGACCACCACGCTGACCCTGGCCGGGCTGCTGCTGGCCGGGATGCTCGGGGGCACCGTCGTGGTGGAAACCGTGTTCGGCTGGCCCGGGGTGGGCAAGGGGATCGTGGATGCGATCATTTCCCGGGACTACCCGATGATCCGGGCCACCATCCTGCTGCTGGGGATGCTGGCCACCGTGCTGGTGCTGGTGGTGGACATCATCCTGGCGCTGATTGATCCGCGCAACCTGAAGGCGGGGGCCGAGTAATGTCCAAGACCCAACATTCCACCCGCAGCATCTGGCGCCCGGGGATGGTCATCGGCGTGGTGCTGATGGCGCTGCTGGTGCTCACCGCGATCATCGCCCCGCTGTTCTTGACCGATGCGGCCAATGAGCTGAGCGAAAACCGGGCTTTGGCCCCCAGCTCCGAGCACCTGCTGGGCACCAATGACTTCGGGCAGGACAACCTGGCCCGGGTGCTGGTGGCGACCCGGCTGACCCTGGTCATGACGGTGCTGGCCACGCTGCTCTCGGTGGCCGGCGGGCTGGTGGCCGGGGTGGCGATCTGGCTGGCCCCGACCAAGGTGCGCCAGTGGTGCCTGCGCCTGCTGGAGACCGCGGTGGCCTACCCGACGCTGATCACCGCACTGGTGATCGCGGCGATCCTGCTGCCCGGCGCGGGCACCGCGGTGATTGCCCTGGGGGTGGCCGGGATGCCCGGGTTCGCCCGGGTGACGGCAAACCTGGCCCAGCAGGTGACCAACAGCGAATACTTCACCACCGCAAAGTTCCTGGGGGTCGGCCCGCTGCGCCTGGCCACCCGGCACATGATCCCGGGGATGGCCGAACCGCTGCTGATCCTGTCCACCACGCTGTTCTCCTCCACCCTGATGGAGATCTCGGCGCTGTCCTTCGTGGGCCTGGGCGTGCAGCCCCCGCAGTACGACCTGGGTTCGCTGCTCAACGACAGCCTCGATGCGTTGTACACCCAGCCGATTGAGGCGCTGGGCCCGGCGGTGATGATCATCCTGGCGGCGGTCGGCGCGATGCTGATCGGCGATGCGCTGGCCGCGCACGCCAACCCGCGCACCGGACGCGCCTGGCGGCGCAGCCGCCGCGGGGCCAAGAGCGCCCCGGCCAACGCGCAGACCGATACCGCGCTGGTGCGGGTGGAGGATCTGCGGGTGAACTACCTCAGCCAGGGCCAGCCGACCGAGCTGGTGCACGGCATCGACCTGCACATCCAGCCCGGGGAGATCCTGGGGATCGTGGGCGAGTCCGGTTCGGGCAAGTCGCTGACCGCGATGTCGATCGCCGGGCTGGCGGCCGATGACCTATCCGTGCAGGCCCGGGCGCTGACGGTGGCGCACCTGGACATGCTCGGCAGCCCGCCGGCGGCCCGGCTGGCCCAGCAGATCGGGATCGTCTACCAGGACCCGGGCTCCACGTTCACCCCCTCGCGCACCATGGGCCCGCAGCTGACCGAGGTGCTGCGCACCCACCAGGGGGCCTCGCGTGCCCAGGCACGTGAGGCGATCATCCAGGCGCTGGGCAAGGTGGGGATCACCCGCCCGGCCGCCCGGCTGCGCCAGTACCCGCACGAGCTCTCCGGGGGCATGCGCCAGCGGGCGATGATCGCCTCCACCCTGGCCACCGGCCCGGCGCTGCTGATCGCCGATGAGCCGACCACCGCGCTGGATGTGACCGTGCAGATCGAGGTGCTGCGCCAGTTCCGCCGGCTGCGTGAGGAGTACGGCACCGCGATCCTGTTCATCTCCCACGACATCGGGGTGGTGCAGGAGCTGTGCGACCGGGTGCTGGTGATGCGCAAGGGCAGCATCGTGGAGGAGCTGAGCCCGCAGCAGATCTCCAGCCGCCAGGTCAGCCACCCGTACACCCGCCAGCTGCTGGACGCGGTCCCGGTGCTGCGCACCGGCAGCGGCCTGGTGCTGAATGAAGAGGAAGGAATCCGCACATGAGCGCCCCCGCCATCCCGGCCCCGATCGTGGCCACCAAGGACCTCAGCCTGGGCTTCGGCGCCGTACAGGTGCTGCACGAGGTGAGCATCGACGTCCCGAAGGGACGCACCGTGGCCCTGGTGGGTGAATCCGGGTCCGGCAAGTCCACCCTGGCCAAGGCGATCGTGGGCATGCACCGGATCAGTTCGGGCCGGCTGCAGGTGGCCGGGCAGGACATTTCCCGGCCCACCCGCTCCCAGCAGCGCCGGCTGTTCCGCCAGGTGCAGTACATCCCGCAGGACCCGTACGCCTCCCTGAACCCGCGGCGCACCATCGGCCAGACCCTGGCCGAGGCGATCGACCCGGTGCGCGCCAACCCGGCCGCCCACCGCCAGGCGATCAGCCAGGCCCTGGACACCATGCAGCTGGAGGAGCAGATTGCCCGGCGCTACCCGCATGAGCTCTCCGGCGGGCAGCGCCAGCGGGTGGCGATCGCCCGGGCGCTGGCGGTGCAGCCGCAGCTGATCGTGGCCGATGAGATCACCTCCGCGCTGGACGTGTCCGTGCAGGCCGAGGTGATCGGGCTGCTGGCCCGGCTGCGTGCCCAGCACCGGGAGCAGTCGATGCTGTTCATCACCCACAACCTGGCCGTGGCCCAGCAGGTCTGCGACGAGGTGGTGGTGATGCTGCACGGGCGGGTGGTGGAATCCGGGCCGATCGATGAGGTCTTTGGCAACCCGCGCGAAAACTACACCCGCACCCTGCTGGACTCGGTGCCCGGGGCACCGGGCTTCACCCTGGCCTAGGCCCGCACCGGAGGAAAACCATGAACACCCAAACCCTGCAGCGTCTGGCGGACCCGCAGGTCCTGCGCCAGCACTTCATCAACGACCGGCAGACCATGCCCACCCGCCGCATCTGGCGCGGCACCACGCCGCCGGCGCTGCCGCCGCACACCGCGGGGGCCCTGGCGGGCATGCAGGTGCCCGGCCCCCGGCCCGGCGTGCTGCAGCCGCTGGAGCACTTCCTGTCCCGGGCCGAGAGCAACGCCCTGCTGGTGCTGCACCGCGGGGCGCTCGTGCACGAACAGTACCTGCACTCGATGGCGGCACACGACACCCACCTGAGCGCCTCGATCTCCAAGTCCGTGGTCTCCCTGGTGGCCGGGGTGCTGCTGCGCGACGGGCTGCTGCAGCGCGAGCAGCGGCTGGGGCACTACGTGCCGGAACTGGCCGGCACCGCCTTTGGCGAGGCGAACCTGGATCAGCTGCTGCACATGGGCACCGCCGTGAGCTATGGCGGGCGGGCCTTCAACAAGGAGCAGGAGGCCCGCAGGTTCTTTGAGGCGGTGGGCATGTTCGAGCGGGCCGCGGACTACACCGGGCCGCGCACGCTGCTCGAGCGCCTGGCCACCGCGGGTGCCCAGCAGCCGCCCGGGCAGATCTTCCGCTACGAAAACGGCAACACCGAAGCGCTGGGCGAGGCGATCCGCCGGGTCACCGGGCAAAGCCTGGCGCAGCTGGTCTCCGAGCTGCTGTGGGTGCATCTGGGCGCCGGGGAGGACGCCCACTTCGGGCTGGACTCCACGGGGCGGGAGCTGGCCAGCGGCCGGTTCTCCGCCACCGCCCGGGACCTGGCGCTGCTGGGCGAACTGCTGCGCTGCGGCGGCAGCCGGCAGGGCGTCCAGGTGCTCGATGAGGCGCTGGTCGCGGACATCACCCGCATCCCCGACGGGCCGGCCGCGGACGTGCTGGGCACCGGGGACACGCGCGCCAACGGCCCGGTGCTGGCCTATCACGACTTCTGGTGGCTGCCGCTGGGCGAGCCGGGCAGCTTCGTGGCGCGCGGCCGTTCCGGCCAGCGGCTCTACGTGGACCCGCGCCGCGAACTGGTCATCGTCCACTTTGGCGCCCAGCCGGTGCGGGCGGATGTGCCGGTGCCCGACTTCGAGCAGGTGTTCGCCCACATCGGCCGGCAGCTTACCGCCACGCCCGCCGGCTAGCCGCCCCCACAGACCCCCGCAAAACCCCAACCATCACAACCTTCAGGAGCCATCATGCCAACACCGACCGCATCCACCTCATCCGGTGGGACCCCGTCCCGCCTGCGCCGCCGCGGCGCCGCCCTGCTGGCCGGGGCCACCGGCCTGGCGCTGGCGGTCACCGGGTGCACCACCGGGAACAGCGCCGACGGCGGGGCCGAGGGCAAGACCGACACCATCCGCTCCACCATGATCGCCAACCCGAACAGCTTCAACCCGCTGACCTCCTCCGGGGTGCCGGCCACCATGGCCAACTCCCTGCTCTACGCCACCCTGCTGGTGCAGGATGACAACCACACCTTTGCCGGGGACCTGGCCAGCGAATGGGAGCTGAGCCCCACCCGGGGCGAGTTCACGCTGCGCGAGGGCGCCACCTGCGCGGACGGCACCCAGATCACCGCCAGCGTAGTCAAGGCGTCGCTGGACGCGTTCGCCCAGAAGTCCAACAACAAGGATCTGGTCTTCGGCCCCTCCGAACCGAAAATCAGCGCGGACGACGCCGCCGGCAAGGTCACCATTGAGCTGGACACCGCATGGGCGGACATGGGCCAGGGCCTGAGCATGCCCGAATCCGGGATCATCTGTCCGGCCGGGCTGAAGGACCCGGAGGGCACCACGGCCGGCAAGGTCGAGGGCGCGTTCTCCGGCCCCTACACCCTGGCCGACTACCAGCCGGGGGTGAACGTGGAGTTCGCGCTGCGCGACGAGGGCTACACCTGGCCCGAATACGCCCAGCCCTTCGAGGGCCGGGTGGCCAAGACCATCAAGTACAGCGTCAGCTCGGACTACAACAGCATCGCCAACGGCCTGCTGACCAACCAGATCGACATCGCCACCGTGCTGGGTGAACCGATGGAACGCTTCAAGGACGATGAGAAGTTCGGCACCGAACGCTTCTCCACCGCGAACCTGTTCATGGTGTTCAACGAACGCAAGGGCAAGCCGTTCGCGGATCCCGAGGCCCGGCGCGCGGTCGCCAAGGCCGTGGACCAGAAGGCGTTCGTGCAGGCGGCCACGAACGGGCTGGGCGCCCCGGCCACCAGCTTCGTCTCCGAGTCCGTGCAGTGCGCCAACACCGACGCCGCGCTGCTCAGCCCGAAGGACGCGGACCTGGCGGACATCAAGGGACAGGCCGCCACCCTGGTCGGCACCCCGGCGGTGGGCAAGGGCGCGGGCAACACCTACATCGCCCAGGCCCTGAATGAGGCCGGCGCCGACGTGAAGCTGCGCAGCGTGGACACCGCCTCGCTGTTCACCGAGCTGAGCACCAAGCCGGACTCCTGGGACATGACCGTGGTGAACCTGGTGAACATCTCCTCCACCCTCTACGCCGGGCTCTCCCGCTTCACCGGGCCGACCACCGAGGACGGTGGACGGAACATCACCGGGGCGAAGCATGAGAAGTTCCTGGCCCAGGTCGGCCAGGCGATGGCCGAAACCGATGAGGACAAGCGCTGCGCGATCTACCAGGACCTGCAGGAGGGGCTCTTCCAGGACGCCCACGTGGTGCCGCTGGGTGACGTGTCCGCACAGCTGACCACCGCCCAGGGCTTCTCGGCGCGGGTCATCAACGGCATCAGCTCGGCGCGCACCATGCGCATCACTGACTAACTGACAGGGCGGGGTCACCGGTAAACACCGGGTTCCCGCCCAGCCCGGGCACAGAAACCCCGATTAGTGTTGTCAACAACCTCATTGAGGGTGCGAGTGATGATCTGAATTGGTCCCGCTGTCCATCTGGACGGCGGGACCATTCGGTTTAACCGGCACGGTCCGGCAATGGCAA
The DNA here is from genome assembly GCF_006094275.1 of Glutamicibacter creatinolyticus. Lineage (GTDB taxonomy): Bacteria > Actinomycetota > Actinomycetes > Actinomycetales > Micrococcaceae > Glutamicibacter > Glutamicibacter creatinolyticus. The sequence continues at coordinate 3,155,744 of NZ_CP034412.1, read as the reverse complement.
ACCCCCGGTTCCCACCCAGCCCCGCCACAGAAAGGCGGATTATTGTTGTAGACAACCTCATTGAGGGTGCGAGTGATGATCTGATCAGGTCCCGCCGTCCAACCGGATGGCGGGACCTTTTCAGTGCCCGCAGGTTCGTGCGCCGGCTGCGGGGGGAGCGCCTAGTCCCGGACGGTGATCCCAAAGTGCACGGCGAACAGTTCGGCCAGCGACTGCAGCTGGGCCGGGTTCACCACCGTGCCGCGCAGGCTCTCCAGCCCGCTCAGGCTCTGCAGCTGGGCTCCGCGCAGATCCACGTGGCGCATTTTTGCCCCGGCACAGTGCATGGTGCCGACCTTGACGTTCTCAAAGGCCAGGCGCTCGATCCTGCACTGGCTCAAATCCAGCTCCTCGATCACGCAGTCCCGCAACAGCACGTCGCGCAGCCGGGCCCGCTGCAGACTGAGCCAGGTGAACTTTGACCCGCTGATCACCACGTTGTCCAGCTGCGCCTCGGCCAGGTCGGCGCCCCCGAACCGGCAGGCGTCCAGGCGCACCTGCCGCATCCCAATCCGGTGGGCGTTCAGGGCGGGGATCTGCAGGTTCCCGGCCTCGGTCCGCAGCCAGTGGGCCGCCTGCAGGTTGGCCTCGGAGATGCCCAGCCGCTGCAGTTCGCACTCCTCGAACGTGCTGCCCGACAGGTCCAGTCCACTCAGGTCCAGGCCGCAGAACCGCACCCGCTCCTGCAGTCCGCGCTCGGCCAGGTCCGACGCCGTGCCTTCCCGCAGCACCGGAGGCAATGACCAGCCCCCGGTTTTTGGCGCAGCAACCGTACGTGGAGCACCCATGACCATCCCTCTTCCCTCACCGTCCGGCAGGCCGCTCGGCCCGCCGCCCCTTCCACTGGGGAGGGTACCAAAACAGCGGCGCCGGGGCGGGAGGCTACTTGGCCAGGTACCCGCCGTCCACGGGCAGGGAGACGCCGGTGACGTAGGTGTTCTGCGCATTGGCGAAGTAGGCCACCGCCCCGGCCACGTCCTCGGGCAGGGCCACCCGGCCCAGCGGGATCGCCGCGGAGACCTCGCGTTCGGTGGCGGCCGCGTCCTCCTGCCCGGCCAGCCAGTCCTCAAACATCTGGGTGCGGGTCATGCCCGGGGCGACGGCGTTGACCCGGATGTTGTGTTCGGCCAGTTCCACGGCCGCGGCGCGGGTCAGGGCGAGCATGGCCCCCTTGCTGGCGCTGTACAGCCCCATGGTGGGCACCCCGATGCTGGCCAGCCGGGAGGTGATGTTGATGATCGCCCCTCCCCCGGCCTCCCGCATCACCCGGCCGGCGGCCTGTAGGCAGAAGATCGCGGCGAACGTGTTGATTTCGAAGGCCTCACGGATCTCATTCTCCGGGGTGTCCAGCATCCGGTTGATGTGGTCGATGGCGGCGTTGTTCACCAGCACGTCCAGCCGCCCGGCCCGGGAGACCACCTCATCGATCAGTCGCTGCGGCGCCCCCGGTGCGGTCAGTTCGGCCTGGATGAAGAAGACCGCCTCGCCCAGTTCGGCGGCCACCTTCTGCCCGCGTTCCGCGGAGCGTCCCGAGATCGCCACCCGCATCCCGTCGGCCACCAGCCGCCGGGCGATTTCCACCCCGATGCCGGAGGTCGCCCCGGTCACCAGTGCCACGCGCTGCGCTTCGCTCACGAAATCCAACTCCTTCTTGTTGCCGTGTTCTTCGTTCTGGGTATTGTCGGTGGGCTGCGCCCCGGGCGCCTAGCGGCGCCCGGCCCCGACCAGGGTTTCACCCTGTTCGATGCGTTCCTTGTCATCGCTGCCCGGGATCACGTTGCCGCGCAGCGACCGCCCGGCCGTCTCGCGGAAGGTGAGCACCGAGACCAGGCCGATCACGCCGGCCCCCACCAGGTACCAGCCCGGGACCAGGGAGCTGCCGGTGAGTTCGATCAGCGCCTCGTTGGCCACCGCGGCGGTGCCGCCAAAGATGGCGGTGGAAAGGTTGTAGCCGATCGCGAAACCGGAGTAGCGCACCGCGGTGGGGAACAGGGCCGGCAGGGTGGAGGAGATCGTGGACAGCAGCACCACCAGCAGCAGGCCCAGCACGCCGATGCCGATGATCTGCCCCACCAGTCCCCCGGTCTGCATCAGCTGCACCGCCGGGACCGGCAGCAGCACGAACCCGGCGCTGGCGGTGATCAGCAGCGGCTTGCGTCCGATCCGGTCGCTGAGCGCCCCCAGCGGCACGATCAGCGCGATCATCAACAGCTGGATGAACACCAGGGTCAGGTTGGACTCGGTGGCCCCGTGGCCCAGCGTGGCCGTGAGGTAGCTGGGCATGTAGGTGAGCACCAGGTAGAAAGCCACGTTCACCAGCACGATGAACCCGAAGAGCTTGAACAGCTGGGCCGGGTAGTGCTTGAGCAGCATTCCCAGCACCTTGGTCGCCGATTCGACTTCCTCATGCTTGGCGGTGTCCTGGGTGAAGGTCTCCGGTTCCTCCAGGTGGCGGCGCATCCACAGCGCGATGCCGCCCAGCAGCAGGGTCAGTGCGAAGGGCAGGCGCCACCAGCCGGCCATCATCCCGTCGGTGCCCACGATCAAAGTCAGCACGGTGCACAGGATCGCGGCGCCGCTGAAGCCGGCCAGGGTGCCGAACTCCAGGAAGGAACCGTACTTGCCGCGCTTGTCGTCCGGGGCGTGTTCGCTCATGAACACCGCCGCCCCGGCGTACTCGCCGCCGGCGGAGAAGCCCTGGATCATGCGCAGCAGCACCAGCATCAGCGGGGCCAGGAAGCCGACCTGGTCAAAGGTGGGCAGCGCGGCGATGCAGGCGGTGGACACGCTGATCATCACGATGGTGAAGATCAGGATCTTGCGCCGCCCGATCCGGTCGCCCAGCGGCCCCAGCACGGTGCCGCCCAGCGGGCGCACGATGAAGGAGATCGCGAAGGTGGAGAAGGCCAGGATGCGCGGCAGCGCCCCGGCGTCCTCGCCGAAGGTGAAGAACAGCTCGGAGATGTAGACGATCAGGTATCCGTAGATGCCGTAGTCGAACCATTCGATCGCGTTGCCGATCGCCGACCCGGCCACCGACTTGCGGGCCAGTTTCTTCTCTTCGGCCGTGAAATCCGCTTCCCTGCGGATCGCCGGCAGCTGTGCTGGGCTGGACATTGTCTTCTCCTTAGTCCCACTGATGGTGATGATGGCGCAGCGCGATGAGTGCGTAGGCCCGCGCCGCGGTGCACAAGTCCTGGATGGAAACGCTTTCGTTGGGCTGGTGGGCCTGGGTGTTGATTTCCCCGGGCCCCAGCACGAGGGTGGGCACCTGGTGGTGTTCGGCCAGGAACCCGCCCTCGCAGGAGGCGGTCCAGATCCCGGTCTCTGCGCTGGCCCCGGCATCCGCCAGCGCCTGGCAGACCCGGCGGGTGAAGGGGTGCCCGGGCTCGGTGAGGAACCCGGGCATCTGCATCTGGACTTCCCCGGTGATCTGGATCAACTCCCGGTGGGGGATCGCGCTGTCGGCGATGAGCAGGCGCAGCCGGCGCAGCAGCTGCTCCAGGATTTGCTGCGGGTCCTCCCCGGGCAGCAGCCGGCGGTCCACGCCCAGTTCGGCGGTGTCCGGCACGATCGAGGTGCCGTGCCCGGCGTGCAGGGTTCCCACATTCCAGGTCGCCGCCCCCAGCACCGGGTGGCCGGTGTCGGCCAGGCGGGCCGCGTCGGCGCGCAGCCAGCTGATTACCTCGGCCGCGGCCTGGATGGCGCTGGCCCCGTCGCTGGGCCGGCCGGCGTGGGCGCTGGCCCCGGTGATCCGCAGCCGCAGGTTGGCCGCTCCCCGGCAGCCGATGATCCCCACCAGGTCGGTGGGTTCGGCGACCACGCAGCCGGTGTAGCCGCCGGCCGGTGCGGTGGCCACATAGTGCCCGACCCCCAGCGCGTCGGCCTCCTCGTCCACCGTGCACACCAGGGTCAGCGGGATCTGCGGGGCGACCGCATTCACGGCGGCCATGGCGACGACTACTGCCGCCAGCCCGCCCTTCATGTCGCTCGCGCCCCGGCCGGTGAGCCGGTCCCCGTCCACCCGTGGGGTGAATGGGTCCCCGTGCCATCCCGCTCCCGCCGGGACCACGTCACTGTGGCCCAAAAAGAGCAGGCCCCCGCCGGTGGCGTCCCCGCCCAGGTGGGCGACGAGGTTCGGGCGTTGCGGGGCCACCGCGTCAAGGCTCACGCGGGCGCCCAGCCGTTGCAGGGCCGCTGCCAGCACCGCCACGGTGCCCTGCTCGGTGCCGCCGGGGTTCTCTCCCCCGGCGGCGATCAGCTCACCGGCCAATTCGACGATCCGCTGCCGCTCGATCCGCTGCAGGGCCGCCCGTTCGTGGCGCTGCACGTCAAAGGCCTGTAGGCTCACGGCTGCTCCCCGCCGGCCATCTCCTCCAGGGCCGCGTGCAGCCGGGCCACGCCCTGGCCGATGCGTTCGGGGGTGGAGGTGGCAAAGCACAGCCGCAGCGCGTCGCTGAACGCCCCCGCATCGGAGAATGCCGGGCCGGGAATATACGCCACCCCGTGGCGCAGCGCGACCTCGAACAATGCCTCCGTGTCGATGCCCGCGTAGCGTCCGCGCAGGGTCAGCCACAGGAAGAACCCGCCCTGCGGGTCGGTGGCGATGACCTGCTCGCCGAAGGCGTCGGCCAGGGCGGTGCGCATCGCCTGCTTGCGCTCCCGGTACACGCTGCGCAGGGTGTCCAGGTGCGCATCCAGCCGGCCGTCGGCCAGGTAGTCCGCCACCAGCTGCTGCATGGGCGCGTTGGTGCAGGTGTCCATGGACTGCTTGGCGCTGATCGCCAGGGCGCGCAACGCCGGATCCAGCTCCATCCACCCCACCCGCAGCCCCGGGGCCAGCACCTTGGAGAAGGTGCGCACCGAGATCAGCCGGGGGTTGTCCGGGCTCAGCTGGGCGAAGCCGGGGACCTGCTGGCCCTCGAAGCGCAGCGCCCCGTACGGGTCATCGTCGATGATGAACGCATCCCACTGCGCGGCCAGCTCCAGCAGGCGCAGCCGGCGGGCCTCGCTCAGGGTGCGCCCGGAGGGGTTCTGGAAGTTCGGGATCACGTAGATCGCCTTGGGAGTCTTGCCGGTGGCGGCCACCAGCTCGGGCAGCCGCTCCACCACCAGCCCCTGGTCATCCACCGGGGCCTCCAGGACCTGGCCCTGGTAGCTGAGCACGGTGGAGATCCCGTTGGTGTAGGTCGGCGATTCGACGATCACCAGGTCCCCCGGATCCACCAGCAGCTTGAACGCGATGTCCAGGCCCTGCATGCCCCCGGTGGTCACCAGCACCCGGGCCGGGTCCACCGGCTGCCCCAGGCGCTGGTGGTAGGCCACAATCTGTTCGATCAGCTGCGGGTTTCCCTCCGTGGCCGCATAGTCGTAGCGTCCCTCGGCCGGCCTGGTGTACAGCCCGGCCAGCTCGGCCTCCGGGATCAGCTCGGCATTCGGCGCCCCCATGGCGAAACGCACGATGTCGTGGGTCTGGCTGGCCAGCAGGGAGGTGGAGGAGTCAATGACCGATCCCTTGAGTTGGCTGGCCCGCGAGGCCAGTCGCGTAGGTACGGCGGTCAGCAGCGATTCGGTGGCCATGAGTGGTGTTCCTAACGTTGATGGTTGTCAGTTCGCGCGGTACGTCCGCGAGGAATTCAATGCCGGTGGCGCTCACCCGCACCGGCTCGGAAACTTCGAAGCCCGACCCGTCCAGCCACATGCCGGCGATCAGGTGGAAGGTCATGTTCTCCTGCAGCTCGGTGGTGTCCCCCACCCGGAAGCTGACGGTGCGCTCACCCCAGTCCGGCGGGTAGCCGATGCCGATGGAGTAGCCCAGCCGGGATTCCTTCTCATACCCGGCCGCCCGGATCACCCTGGTGAAGGCGGCGGTGACCTCCTCGGGGGTAGCCCCGGGCTTCACCTGGTCAAAGGCGGCCTCGATGCCGGCAATGGTGGCGGAGGCGACCCGCTGCAGCGCCGCGGCGGGCCGGCCGAGCACCGCGGTGCGCGCCATCGGCGCGTGGTAGCGCCGGTGCACCCCGGCCAGTTCAATGGAGATCGGCGAATCCACCGGCAGCGGCGCTTCGGTCCAGGTCAAATGCGGGGTGTCCGCCCCCTTGCCGGTGGGCAGCATCGGCACGATCGAGGGGTAGTCCCCGGGGGTGCCGGGCACTCCGCGGGCCTGGGCCGCCATGACCTCGGCGGCAACTTCGTTCTGCGGGCGGTGCGGGGCCAGGGCCTGCAGTGCGGTGCGCATCGCCTGGGAGCAGACCCGGCCGGCGGCGCGCATCAGTTCGACTTCAAAGGGGGACTTGACCAGGCGGACCCAGTTGACCAGCTCCCGGGACTCCTGCAGCTGCCATTCGGGCAGGGTCGCGGACAGGGCCATGAACATCCGGATGGAGAAGAAATGCGAATCGCCCTCGTAGCCCACGCGTAGCGCCCGGCCGTAGCCGGCATCCCGCAGGTGCCTGGCCACCCAGTCGCCGGGGTGGATCGCCGGGCGGTGCACAATCTGCTCCGGGTAGCCGATGACCCGCTCGGCGCGGATGCCGATCGCGGTGCGGTGCGCCCCGTGGGCGTCCATGTGGCGCATGTACATCAGCGGCTCGCCTTCGCAGGGCAGCACCAGGATCTGCGCGGTGTAGAAGGACCAGGCGTTGTAGCCGGTCAGGTAGTACAGGTTGGCGGGATCGGTGACCAGCAGGACGTCCAGTCCCTGCTGGGCCATGCGCCGGCGGACGCGCTGTTGGCGAGCTGCGTACTCGCTGCATTCCAGGTCACGGTGACCTTCCGGGGTGAACACCATTGTCGTTGTCTTTGTCCTATCACTTCCACGAATTCACGAACTTTGTGATCTACACCATAGTTCCGCGCTCCCATCAGATAAAGTGGGTGCATCTTGTTTGTTCCGTTAAGCAGAACTTATGGGTGGGAACATCCGCCGACGACCGATGCCAGGAGGTCCAAATGCTTGATTTCAAGCGGCTGACGCTGCTGCGCGAACTGCAATTGCGCGGCAGCATCGCGGCCACCGCCCGGGTGCTGGGCATCAGCGCCTCGGCCGTCTCCCAACAGCTGGCCAAGCTGGAGGCGGAGGCCGGGCTGCCGCTGCTGGAGCAGGTGGGGCGCAACACCCGCCTCACCCCGGCCGGACGCCAGCTGGTCTCCCGGGTCGATGAGGCGGTCACCGTACTGGAGGGGGCGACCGCCGAACTTGAGGCCCGGCGCAGCCGGGTCCAGGGCGTCATCCGCTTTGCCGCCTTCAGCACCTTCGCCCGGACCTTCCTGCCCGAGACGCTGCGGCGGATGAGCCGGGTGCACCCGGATGTGGTCATTGAATTCACCCAGCTCGAACCGCACGAGGCGTTGGACGCGGTCGCCAGCCGAAGGGCCGACGTGGCCATGGTGGACGAGTTCACCCACATTCCCCGGCGCGCCGACGCCGGGTTTGTGCGCACCGCCATCACCCGGGACCGGATGGAGATCCACCTGCCCCACCCCGTCGCCTCCGTGGCCGAACTGGCCGAACTGCCCTGGGCCTTTGAGCCTCGCGGCACCGACGCCTATGCCTGGTCCCACCGCTTCTGCCGTGACCTGGGCTTTGAACCGAAGGTGCTCTTCGATTCCCCGGATCCGCGCCTGCACTACGAACTGGTCGCCGCCGGGGTGGCGGCCGCCTTCCTGCCGCGTATGGTGTTTCACGGGCTGGACACCGCCACCGGGTCGGTGGTGCGCTGGGAACCGGAGGAGGACAGGCAGCGCGAGGCCATGTTCCGGGACATCTACGCGGTGGGCCGGCGCGGCAGCCACCTGCGCCCGGCCACCAAGAGCTTTTTGCAGATCCTGCGCGAAGTCGCTTCCTGAGAGGAGAACGATGCTTGACATCCATCGCCTGCGCCTGCTGCGCGAGGTCCGACTGCACGGCAGCATGAGCGCAGCAGCGCGCAGCATGTCCTACAGCCATTCGGCCATCTCCCAGCAGCTGGCGCTGCTGGAGCGTGAAACCGGGGTGCAGCTGCTGGAACGGGTGGGGCGCAACGTGCGCCTGACCGCCGCCGGCCTGGAACTGGTGCACAACACCGAGGCGATCCTCGCCGCGCTGGAAAAGGCCGAAGCGGACTTGGCCACGTCCCACGAACGGGCCCGGGGCAGCATCACGGTCGCGGCCTTCGCCAGCATCAGCCGGACCGTGCTGCCCACCGCACTGGCCGACCTGGCCCGCGAGCACCCGGCACTGCAGGTGAACATCCACCGCTACGAACCGGAGGAAGCCATGCTGAAGCTGGCCTCCCGCCAGGTTGACGCGGTGCTCACCGATTCGTTCCCGGGCGCGGCCCCCGACGGCTCCACCAGCCTGCACACCACGATCCTGGCCCAGGACCCGGTGCGCGGCTACCTTCCGGTGGGGGTGCAGTTGGATGATGCGCAGGCCGTGCGCCAGGTGCCCTGGGTCATGGAACCGGCCGGATCCGCCGCCTCACAATGGGCGCTTCGGGTGTGCCGCGAACGCGGCTTCGAACCGCGGATCGCCCACCTGTCCTCCGATGTGCTCTTCCACCTGCGCCTGGTGGAGCACGGACTGGCCGCGGCCTTCCTGCCGGACATGGTGATGCAGGAGGCCTCCAGCGCCCTGACGCCCAGCAGTTGGCTGCCGGCCGACCAGCGGCGCACCATCCTGTTCGTCACCCGCAAGGGCGCGGAATCCAATCCGGCCCTCGGCGCGGTGCGCGAGGCGGTGGCCCGGGTGTTCCGCCAGCCGGACGGGCGGAACACCACGCACCCCAGCGCTTCCTAGGTACTGCCTGCTCCGCGCAGACACCTGCACCACGCTTCTTGGCTGGGGCTTGTGATGCACCAGGTAGACCAGCATGGCGATGCACTTGTGGACCACGACCAGGCCGAAAATGGCCAGGCCTTGAAGGTCGGGGCCCTTCCTCGTTGCCTTGAAAACCAAGCCCCAGGAGGCTCACGACGCTGTCGACCACCATCAACAGGCCAGGATCAGGATCCTGACCGGATGACGACCTCCCATTAGACTCGCCCTGAGACCAGCTGCGAGCACCATCCCAGGAGCCGACCGTGAGCGATACCCAATTCCTGATCGAGACCCCCGAACAATCCCGTATCTTCCTCGCTGCCGGAAGCGCCGCGGACTTCCTGCTCGCCGGGGGGTTCGCGAATGCCGGCCGGGAACCGCACTGGCACCTGCGCTGGTGCCTGGAGCGGATGCAGCTCGAGGAGTTCATGGAGGTCGGCCAGGCCCGGGTCTTCTGCCAGCACCAGGAATGAGGTCGCCTGTCCGACCCGAAGCGGCGCCAGGCCCCTCAGCCGTTACTCATCGCCGCCGTGCTGCTCCAGGGTGCTTTCAATGCGCCGGTCAGGGATGACCCACACCACCGCAACGGCCACGAAACAGGCCAGCGCGAGGTAGATGAAGACCGGGGCCTCGGGCTTGATGAAGGCCGCGCTGGCGATCCCGGCCAGGTAGAGCACCAGTGAGGCCTTGCCCTTCTTGTCCCTGCCCAACGCGCGCTGCATGCGGGAGTCCGGGCCTTCGGAGCGGGCGATGGTGCGCTGCAGCAGCACGAAGGCCAGGGCCGCGAGCAGCAGGACGGCACCGTAGGACATCACCGGTGCCCGCGCAAAGCCGGTGTAGTCCATCCATGCGGTGGCCAGCGGCAGCAGGGAGAGCCAAAACAGCAGGTGCAGGTTGGCCCACAACACCCCACCGGTCACCCGGTTGGTCAGCTGGAACACGTGATGGTGGTTGTTCCAGTAGATGCCCACGTACGTGAAGCTCAGGGCATAGGTGAGCAGAGCGGTGCCCACGGCATTCCACAGTTCGGTGAACCCCGTGCCCTTGGGCACGGGCAGCGCCAGCAGCATGACGGTGATGATGATCGCCAGCACCCCGTCGCTAAACGCCTCCAGACGCCCGGTCTTCACTGTTCCGGCCCGTTCACCGAGACCGCTGGAGCACCCTTGTGCCCACCGCTGTGATTCACTGCCCTGCTGTGCATCCGAGTCCCCTTCGCGTTTCCGCCCTGCCGGCGTTCTTCGATTATTGTGCACCGCCATCAGTGCGGCGGCCGGCCGCCACCCCGCCGGCATTCCCGCCCAACACATGATGTGTAAGCAGGGCTAACAGGAATCTGTTGTTTTTATTCGCTTTTCTTTACGCATCGCTGTTCCTAGATTGGAAGCACGGCCCCCGCGCTGCACTGCGGACTCGGGCGCGCATCCCAGTTCTTCTCGAAAGGAGCGATCCGGCATGACCATCAACGACGTGGCTCATTCGGCGCCTGCCACCCCCTCCCTCATCGACGGCCCGGCCCTGTGGCCGGCGCAAGCGCATACGCCCAGCGTGCTGGGCCGACAGCTGGTCGTTGAACGCGGCGAGGGCTGCTGGCTCTACACCACCGACGGCCGGAAGCTTTTTGACGGCACCGCCGGGCTGTGGCATGCGAACGTCGGTCACGGCCACCCGGAACTGGCTCAGGCCGCCTACGAGCAGATGCTGCAGCTGGAGACCTACCACATCTTCGCGCGCTACTCGAATGACAAGGCGCTGCAGCTGGGTGAAAAGCTGGCCGCGATCAGCCCGATCGAACGAGCCAAGGTCATCCTGAACTCCGGCGGTTCCGACGCCATCGATGTGGCCTGCAAGCTGGCCCGCCGCCACTGGCAGCGCGAGGGACGCACCTCCAAGAAGGTGATCCTCTCCCGCGAGTTCGCCTATCACGGCCTGCACGCCTATGGCACCTCGATTGCCGGACTGGAGTTCAACCGCGAGGGCTACGGCAGTGAATCGCTGGTCCCGGAAACCGCGCGGATCTCCTTCAACGACCCGGCCCAGGTTGAGGAAGTCATCCAGCGCATCGGGGCGGAGAACATCGCCGCCCTGGTGACCGAGGCGGTACAGGGCACCGGCGGGGTCAATCCCCCGACCCCCGGCTACCTGGAAACCATTGCCCGGCTCTGCCGGGAGAACGACATCCTGCTGATCCTTGATGAGGTCATCACCGGCTTCGGACGCATGGGCACCATGTTCGCCGCCGAATACTACGGCCTGGAGCCGGACATGATCACCTTCGCCAAGGGCGTGACCAGCGGCTACGCCCCGCTGGGCGGGGTCATGGTGGCCCCCCGATTATGGGAGCCGTTCTACGTTGACGCCCCTGACACCCCGATCTTCCGCCACGGCGCCACCTACGCCGGGCACGCCACCGCCTGCGCGGTCGCGCTGAAGCACCTGGAGATCCTGGAGCGCGAACAGCTGGTGCCGCGCGTGGCCGAGCTGGAGTCAGTGCTGCGCCAGGCGCTGGAGGACCTGGCCGCCCGCGTGGAAGCGGTCACCGAAGTGCGCAGCGCCGGACTGCTTGGCGGGGTCACCCTGGACGCCTCGCTCAGCGCCGAACAGGTTTGTGATGACCTGGTGGAGCTGGGCTTCATCGGCCGCCCGCTGCGCGGAAACACGATCCAGATCAGCCCGCCGTTCATCATCACCGATGCCGAACTGCACTCACTGATCGACGCCATCGGCCAGGCCGTCACCGGACGGAGCGGCAAATGAGCGAAACCACGGAACTGGCCGCCACCGGCACCGAACGCAGCGCCCAGGCCCTGGTCCCGGCCGACGCCGGGCGGGTGGCCCTGGCCGATGCGGTCATCGAATCCCTGGAACTGGGTGCCGCGGGCATCACGGTGCACGACCCGGCCACCGCCGAGCCGATCGCCGCGGTCCCCGACCGCAGCGTGGATGAGGCGCTGGAGGCGGTGGCCCGCGCCGATGCCGCCGGCGCCGAATGGGCGGCGCGCAGCGCCCGCCAGCGCGCCGAGGTGCTGCACGCCTGGCATGCGCTGCTGGTGGAGAACACCGAGCAGATCGCGCACCTGATCAGCCGGGAGATGGGCAAGACCCTCACCGAGGCCCGCGGGGAGGTGAAGTACGGGGCCGACTTCGTGCGCTGGTATGCCGAGGAGGCGGTCCGCCCGGCCGGCGGCTACCGCCCGACCCCCGATGGCGGGGCGGACCTGCTCACCCGCAGGGCGCCGGTGGGCCTGGCGGTGCTGATCACCCCGTGGAACTTCCCGCTGGCGATGGCCACCCGCAAGATCGCCCCGGCGCTGGCCGCAGGCTGCCCGGTGGTCGTCAAACCCGCTACCGCGACGCCGCTGACCACCTACTATGCGGTGCAGCTGGCGCGGCGCGCCGGGGTGCCCGAGGGGCTGATCGAGGTGATCACCACCGCCGACTCCGCCGCCTTCAGCCAGGCGGTGCTCGCCGATCCGCGGGTGCGCAAGGTCTCCTTCACCGGCTCCACCCCGGTGGGACGCACCCTGCTGGAGCTCGCGGCACGCAACGTGCTGCGCAGCTCCATGGAGCTGGGCGGCAACGCGCCGCTGCTGGTCTTTGACGACGCGGACCTGGAGCGGGCGATCGAGGGGACGCTGGCCGCGAAGCTGCGCAACAGCGGGCAGTCCTGCATTGGGGCCAACCGCATCTACGTGCAGTCCGGGATCGCCGAGGAGTTCACCGCCGAACTCACCCGCCGCTTTGATGAGGTCACCGTCGGTGCGGGACTGGGCGCCGCAGTGCAGCTGGGGGCCATGATCGATGAGCGCGCGGTGCGGCAGATGCATGAGTTCACCCGCGACGCGGTGCAGCGCGGGGCGCAGCTGCGCACCGGCGGCCACGGCTATGCGGGGCCCGGCTCCTTCTTCGCGCCCACCGTGCTGGACGCCGTGGACCGGGACAGCGCGGTGGCTCGTCAGGAGATCTTCGGCCCGATTGCCGCGATCCAGCGTTTTGAGACCGAACAGCAGGCCCTCACCCTGGCCAATGACACCGAGTACGGACTGGCCGGGTACGTGTTCAGCCAGGATCTGGACCGGGCGCTGAATGTCGCGGACCGGCTGCAGACCGGGATCGTGGGCATCAACCAGGGGGTGCCCTCCAACGCCGCGGCCCCCTTCGGCGGGGTGAAGCATTCGGGCCTGGGCCGCGAGGGCGGGGCCGAGGGGCTGGAGGAGTACCAATCCGTGCGCTTCTACAACATCGCCCGGCGCGACACCTAAACCCCGGCCCACGACGGCGCCGGTTTCGGCCAACCCCTGGCCGGAACCGGCGCCGCGTCGCGTCCGCACGAACCCCGGTTCCCGCGGCTGGGCGAAACCCCCAGTCAGCGTGCCGAACGCCACGTCCGATCCGCAAGAAAGCGCAGTAGGATGATAAATAAATTCGGATCCCGGATAACTACCCGGCGCCGGTTTTCCGGCCCCGGGCTACAACGGTGTGGGCAGGAGGCGGGCGTTTGGGCGAAGAACGGCACAGCAGTGGTACGACAAGCGCGGCCGTGCGCACCGAAGTCCATCCGGCGTTCCACCGTTTCCAGCAGATCCACGGCTCAGGCCCCCGGCTGCTGTTCATCACCGCGGCGCCGGGCACCGGGCGCAGGCTGTTCGCCAGGTCCTGGCTGGATGGTGCACCCGGAGAGATCCACGACCTGTCCGACGGAAGCCCGGAAACCAGTTCCGGGATCTTTGACCAACTGCAGCAGCTGACCGAACGGCTGGACGCCGACCCCCAGCTGCGTCTGGCGGTGCTCCTGCCGGTGGGGCGCTCCACCTGGCTGCTGGCCGCCCGCTACCACTGCAGCGTGGCCCGGCACCGGGACCTGCTGCTCAGCGCGGCCGAGCTGGCCCAGGCGCTGGATTGCGAGGCGCATCTGGCCGAGGCGATCCGCGACCAAACCGGCGGCTGGCTGGGTGCCTGCCGGGCGCTCGCGGGCCAGCCGGAATCCCGGGCGGCGGCCTACCAGCTGATCAACGCCGCCCTGCTGCGCTGGCTGCGCCACCACCCGTACGCGGTCGGTCTGCGTCAGTCCGCGTTCCTTCCCGAAATCGAGGAATCGGTGCTGGAGGTCTTTTTCACCAATATTGCCCAGGGTGAAGTCGGGCTGGAGGACCTGGTGGACAGCGGGCTGGTGCAGGGCGAGGGCCAGGGCGGCTGGATGATGCCCTCCCTGATTCGCCGGGCCCTGATGGAGCAGCAGCGGCTGATGTCCCCCGCCGCGGCAACGAGCCTGGAGCGCGCTGGGCTGGAGGCGGTGGCGGTGGCCCAGTCCGTGCAGAAGGCCGCCGAAACCGCCCTGCGCAACCGGCGCTGGGGCGCCCTGTCCGCCCTGTTGATGGACCGCTGGGTGGATTTGTTCGTCAGCAACCCCGCAGCGCTGCGCTCCATGCTGTCCAAGATGCCCGGGGTGCTCATCGACCAGGCCCACTACCTGTGGGTGGGGGCGCGGATCGTGGCGGCGGTGGGCACCGATCGGATGGTGCTGCCCTTCCCCACCGTGGCTCCGGACCCCGAACGCGACCAGAGCGCCCAGCGCCTGCAGATGCAAACCGCCCGACTCTACCAGCGGCCCACCGCCAGGGCGTTGTCCGTTGGCACCCTGCAGATCACCTACCTGCGTCTGGCCGGCATGTACCAGCATTCGGCCGAGGCGGCACTGCGGCTGCGCAGCGCGATCCGGGCCGCCTTCAACGCCCGGCGCACCAGCCGCAAACTCATTTCCATCAGCGAACTGCATGCCGGCATTTCCCTGCAGCTCCAGGGCCTGGACGTGGAGGCCAAGTGGGCCTACCAGGCCGCGTTGAACGCCGGCCTGGAATCCGGCAAGGCCTTCCACATCTGTGACGCCAGCGGACGGCTGGCCCTGCTGTGTGCGATGCAGGGCGATTTCGCGGCCGCCGGGCACTGGGCGTCCTTGCACGCGGAGCAGCTGCAGCAGGTGGGTTGGGGCAAGCCGATGGTGGCCCGCGGTGTCATCCTGGCTCGGGCCTGGCAGGCCATGCTGGAAGTGGATCTTCCGGAGCTTCGGTCCCAGTTGCGCCAGCTGCCCGATGAGCCGGACAGCGACGAGTTTTGGGCGGTGCACGCGCTGCTGCTAAGTTTCCACCTGGTCTTCACCCAGCAAACTGGCGGCGCAGCAAGCCTGCTGGAGCGGTTGAACGCCGAACGGGTCCACGCCCGCGCCCTGCTGAGCCGGGAACTGTTGGCGGTGGCGTCCCAGCTGGTTGCCCTGGCCCGCTCCTCCGGCTGCGGCGCCGGTTCGCCCCGCGCGAAGGCGGCCGCCGAGTTCCGGGCGCTGGGCTGCCTGCGTGCCAACCGGCCCGATGAGGCGCTGGCACTTTTGGAGCTGGCGGCGGACAAGCCTCCGTCCCAGCAGTGGCCTCAGCTGGCCGGCCTGCTGGAACTGGCGGCCCGCAACCCGGAAGAACCGGGTGCCGAGGACCTGGAACGGGTCAGGCAGCTGAGCGCCGAGGGTGCTGCGCTGCTGCCGTTGGCGCTGCTGGCCACCGCCCCGGGGTGGGGCGCAATCCCCCGGCTGTTGTCCCTGGATGAGCCCCAAGCACGCCGGCTGGAGCTCATTGGCCGCACCCTGCCCGCGCTCCAGCCCCGACCGGTGCTGACCGAACGCGAACTGGAGCTGCTGCAGCTGCTGCGCACGGGGTTGTCCCGGCGGCAGATGGCCGAGGCGACGTTCCGTTCCCCCAACACCATCAAGTCCCAGTTGCGCGGCCTGTACAAAAAGCTGGGGGCCACCGACGCCGCCACGGCCTTGGAACGGGCGCGCAAGGCCGGGCTGTAGCCGGGATCACGGGGCGTCCCCTCGCCGACAAGTTATCCACACAACTGTGGACAATGTGGGCTTTTTTGACTCCGGGCGTTGTTAAACCCACGGCGATCGATGCCCGTGATCCCGGGCTTCCCGGGCGCGTCTGGTTCGCTGATTTCCGCGGGATCTCGCGCTTTTGCGCCAAGCGCACCAAAGTTCTGCACATCTCCTCCCGGCGTTGTGCACAGAGTTATACCCATTTTCCACAGGAGCTGTGGATAATGACATCTTTTTCACAGGGCGGACCGTCTGCCGCTAGGATTCCCTTGGCGTCGCCACGCCTTTCCCGCCTTCGGACCCGATCGGAGACCCCATGTCAACGCTGGCCGAGCTCACCCCGCTGCAACGCCAATCGGTGTGGCGAACCCTGCGCTCCCCACGCCTGCTGAAGACCGAGCTGCTGGCCGGGCTGGTGGTCTCCCTGGCGCTGATTCCGGAGGTAATCGCCTTCTCGATCATTGCCGGGGTGGATCCGCGCATCGGCATCTTTGCCTCCTTCACCATGTCCGTGGTCATTGCGTTCACCGGTGGACGCCCGGCCATGATTTCGGCGGCCGCCGGAGCCGTCGCCCTGGTGGTCGCACCGCTGGTGCGCAGCCATGGGGTGGAGTACCTGTTTGCCACGGTGATCCTGGCCGGGGTGATCCAGGTGCTGTTGGCCGTGGCAGGGGTGGCGAAACTGATGCGCTTCATTCCCCGTCAGGTGATGGTCGGCTTCGTCAACGCGCTGGCCATCCTGATCTTCCTCTCCCAGATGCCGGAACTGAAGGCCGTGCCGTGGGCCGTCTACCCGCTGGTGGCCTTGGGACTGGCGGTGGTCTACTTCTTGCCCAAGCTCACCTCCGCCATCCCGGCCCCGCTGGTGGCAATCGTGCTGCTGACCGCGATCACCGTCCTCGCCAGGATCACCGTGCCCACGGTGGGCGACAAGGGCGAGCTGCCCGAGTCGCTGCCGTTCTTCCTCATCCCCGACGTGCCGCTGAACCTGCAGACGCTCAAGATCATCTTCCCCTACGCCCTGGCGGTGGCATTTGTGGGGCTGCTTGAATCCCTGCTGACCGCAAAGCTGGTGGATGACATCACCGACACCCCCTCGAACAAGACCCGCGAATCCTGGGGACAGGGCACCGCGAACATCGTGACCGGGTTCTTCGGCGGGATCTGCGGCTGCGCGATGATCGGGCAGACCATGATCGGGGTGAAGGCCTCCGGGGGCCGCACCCGGATCTCGACCATGTTCGCCGGGGTGTTCATGCTGCTGCTCACCGTCCTGTTCGGGGACGTGGTGGCCCAGATCCCGATGGCGGCACTGGTGGCGGTGATGATCTTCGTGTCCCTGACCACGTTCAACTGGCACAGCATCCGTCCGGCCACGCTCAAGGCCATGCCCAAGAGCGAGACCGCGGTGATGCTGGTGACCGTGGCGTTCACGGTGGCGACCAACAACCTGGCCATTGGCGTGGGGCTGGGAGTGCTCACCGCGATGGTGCTTTTCGCCAACCGGGTCGCCCACTTCGTCACCGTCAAGCGCAGCGTCACCGGGGACACCGAGGGACAGGTGGCGATCTACACGGTGGACGGCGAGCTGTTCTTCGCCTCCTCCAATGACCTGTACACCCAGTTCAACTACGCCCAGGATCCCGGACGCATCATCATCGACATGTCAGGATCCCACCTGTGGGACGCCTCGACCATCGCGGCCCTGGACTCGGTGACGGACAAGTATGAAAGCTACGGAAAGCAGGTTCAGGTGCACGGCCTCAACGAGGCCAGCCGTGCCATGCGCGAGCGGCTGCGCGGCAAGCTGCGGGACTAGGACCCCGGCCCGCAGCCGCGCACGGCGAGCCTACAGGTCCAAGGTGTCGGCCGCGTCCTGGCGCAGCTGGTTCTTGCGGATCTTGCCGGTAACGGTGGTGGGGAACTCCTCCAGCACCATCAGGTGCTCGGGCACCTTGTAGTGGGCGAGCTTGCCGCGGGCGAACTCGCGTACGGCACCCAGGTCCAGCGGGGCGCGGCCGGCCTTCATCCGCACGCAGGCGCACACCACCTCCCCGTATTTTTCATCGGGGACCCCAATCACCGAGACGTCCTCGATGTCCGGGTGGCGGAAGTAGAAGTCCTCGATTTCCCGGGGGTAGATGTTCTCCCCGCCGCGAATGATCATGTCCTTGATACGCCCAACGATGGTGCAGTAGCCGTCCTCACGCATCACCGCCAGGTCCCCGGTGTGCATCCAGCCGTCCTCGTCGATGGCCTCGTGGGTCTTTTCCTCATCGTTCCAGTACCCGAGCATGACCGAGTAGCCGCGGGTGCAGTACTCCCCGGGCTCACCGCGCTGCACGGTCTGCCCGGTGGCCGGGTCGATGATCTTGATTTCCAGGTGCGGGTGCACGCGGCCGATGGTGGCGGTGCGCCGCTCCACATCGTCATCGTCGCGCGTTTGGCAGGAGACCGGGCTGGTTTCGGTCATCCCATAGGCGATGGAGATTCCCTCCATGTGCATGTCCTGGATGCTGCGGCGCATGACCTCCACCGGGCAGACCGAACCGGCCATGATCCCGGTGCGCAGGGTGCCCAGGTCGTAGTCGCCAAAGCTGGGGTGGTTCTGCATGGCGATGAACATGGTGGGCACCCCGTAGACTCCGGTGCACCGCTCCTGCGCGATGGCGCGCAGGGTGGCTTCGGGTTCGAAGCTGGGGGCGGGGATGACCATGGTGGTGCCATGCGTGGTGCACCCCAGGTTGCCCATCACCATTCCGAAGCAGTGGTAGAAGGGAACCGGGATGCACAGCCGGTCCTCGGGGCCGAGGCGGATCATCTCGGTGACGAAGTACCCGTTGTTCAGGATGTTGAGGTGGCTGAGGGTCGCGCCCTTGGGGTAGCCGGTGGTGCCCGAGGTGTACTGGATGTTGATCGGCTCCTCTGGGGTGGTGCCGGCCAGATGGCGGTCCACCTCGGCCTGCGGTATCTGTCCGCCCGCCTCCAGCAGTTGCGCCCAGTCATCGGTATCCAGGTAGATCACCCGCTCCAGGTCGGGCGTGTCCACCATGGACCGCTCGATCATCTCCCGGTAGTTGCTGCTCTTGAACTCGGAGACCGCCACGAGCATGCGCATCCCGCTGTGGTTCACCGCGTAGGCGTACTCGTGGGTGCGGTAAGCGGGATTCACGTTGACCAGGATGACCCCGAGCTTGGCGGTGGCGTACTGCACCAGTGTCCATTCGGCGCAATTCGGCGCCCAAATGCCCAGGCGGTCCCCCTTGTTGATGCCGGCGGCCAGCAGTCCGCGGGCCAGCAGGTTCACATCCCGGTCCAGTTCCGACCAGGTCCAGCGCCGGCCCGAAGCCACCTCCACCAGCGCCTCGCGCTGGGAGTAGCGGGCCACCGTGTCCTGCAGTGATCCGCCGATGGTGTCCTGCAGCAGCGCTGGCTCGGTCTCGCCCTTCGCATAGGATTTCATGCCCCGACTCCCCCGACTCGAAGCTCCTGCACCATGGCGGCGGAATTCGCTGTTTGCGGCGTGCGCGCCCGTGCCTGCTGGTTCATGTTTTCTCCATGCTTCTCAGGTGGCGTGATGACTGGGTTCCGCGCCGAGAGCACCGGGATTCGGATTATCCCGGACGTGTCGCGGGTCACAATCCTTACAATAGCCGCACACCCGGTTCAAGCCAACTAACCGAGATTCCCCGCCGGATCGGGCATCAGCCGGGACGCTTGGCCTCGTACATGGACCGGTCCGCCCACAGCACGAGGGTTCCCAGGTTGTCCTCCGGCCCGGCCTGCGCCACCCCGAAGGACCATGCCGCCCGGGAGGTCTCCTGCATCCGACGCATCAGCCCCTGCGCCTGTGGTGCGGTGGTGTCCGGGAAGAGCAGCACGAATTCATCGCCGCCAAGCCGGAAGATCAGATTCGTTCTGCGCGCCGCATCCTGCCAGTGCCGGACCAGCTCCTGCAGGATCCTGTCCCCCGCCCCGTGGCCCTGGGTGTCATTGATGGTCTTGAATCCATCCAGGTCGACCACCGCCACGCTCAAGGGCCCTCCGCGCTTGCGCGAACGCAGCATCGCCTGCTCCCCGTAAACGGTCAGTGCCCGCCGATTCAGTGCCCCGGTGAGCTCATCAACCTCGGTCTGCTCGCGGAACCGGTCCCGCACAAACGAGCCCACGCCGGTGCTCAGAACGGTGAAGAACATCAGGGCAGCGATGTTCAAGATCCCCTGGCTGTGTTCGGTGCCAGCAGCCGGGCCGATGAGCACACCGTAGGGAATGGTGAACAGCAGCGCCGGGTAGATCGTGCACCGCGCCAGCCAGGGCGGGAAAATCCACGAAAGGTAGAGCGCCAGCAGCGGGAACTGCTGCAGGCGGAAGACCACCTGTTCGTGGTTTCGGGTGAACGCCACAAAGTAGATGAACGCGGCGACCTCGGCCAGCGCACCCACGTACATGATCCAGGACGCCAGCTTGTCCCCGGCGCGGTAGATCGCGCCCAGGATGGCGGCGCAGCCCAGACAATACAGGATGTTGAAACCCTGCAGCACCGGGCTGCGCACCGGAAGAAAAAGCGCAATGAGATAAAAGACCAGCATGAACAGGGCCACCAGCGCGGTGACCATGACGTGCATCTGGGTCAAGGTGCGAAACGGCGCGGGCACAACGTTCTGCCACCACGCAATGGGAGCGTGCTCCCGCCGGTCAGCCGGCATGCGCCCCGCCCCGGGGGCAGAAACTGGGAAAACGCCGCAGAGCGACCCACGTCGTGGTTTCGCCTTCTGGGGCACTGTAAAATCTGCTTCGGGCCCCGGCCCCGCGCCCTGCAGACGCCGTCATCACTTCCCGCCGACCAACCCTTCGCCTATCGTCATTCCGCGCTCAAAGGTATCCCTTGAAATTCGTTTTCCAACCGCTCATCGACGTAGGATCCTCTTCCCTGCTGGGTTTCGAAGCCCTGACCCGCTTCGCCGACGGGCTTGGCCCCGCACAGCACTTCCAGGCCGCCCGGGATGAGGGTCGGCTGGTCGAGTTGGAGCTGCGCGCCATCCAGGGCATCCTGGAGGCCAGCGCCCTGCTGCCCACCGGCGTGCTGGTGACCCTGAACGCCTCGGGGTCAACGATCGAATCCTTCGCCGGCTCCAGTCTACGGCTCGACCCCCGGCTGGTGTGGGGTCTGGAACTCAATGAGCAAAGCGATCCGGCAGTATGCGCCCGGGCCCGGCAGCTGGCCGACGCCATGGGCTGCCTGCTGCTCATTGATGACGCTGGAGTCGCCCACGCCACCCGGGAGCGGATTGTGCAGCTGCACCCGGACATCGTGAAGCTGGACCGCACCATGATCACCGGCTATGAGCAGGACCCGCGGATCCGAACGCTGGTTGATTCGCTGTTGCAGGCTGCCAATTCGATCGGGGCCAAGACGCTGGCCGAGGGCGTGGAAACCATCGGGCAGCTGCAGCTGGTGGAGCGACTGGGGTTCGACTATGCCCAGGGGTTCCACTTCAGCCCCGGGCGGCCGGGCGAGGAGATCGGGGCGATGCTGCAGGATCTGGACCGGCGCCTCGGGATTGGTATTCCGGCCCCCTGACCGGCGTTCGCACTCTTGGAGCGCGAGAACCGGATCACCGACAGTATCCTTAGCAGTCCCAGGACCGGGTAGCTCGCCGCGAGGCTGCCCACGAACGCGGCCGGCACCGAACGCCAGCGCGAATGCAAGGTGCTTTCGGGCAGCAACAGTCCCCGCGTCCCGGGGACGGCGAGCGCGGCGGTAGTACTGCATTCCCATTACCGCCCGGCCGGTGCTCCACATGCTTGCCGGTGGCCACGTTCTTCTGGGAGGCCCGATCCACCAGCACGGCGCGCGGGGGCCAGCAAACGGATCATCGGTAGTGCGACCAGGGGAAAAATTTGGCAAATCCCCACCGCCAAAAACGGTGACAACCGGGGGTTGAGTCCGTATTGTTTTCAGTACGCTTTTTCGCGCGCCCCAGTAGCCGAAGGTCGGAAATGTCCGAGCCATCCCCACCCACCAGTACCCCACCACCGGATCCCCAGGTGCTCCGGGAACCGGAACGCGCGATGCGTTCCTTTGGGCACATCCTGGTGAACACGGCGGTGGCGAACCTGACGACCAGCTACCTGTGGTTTGCGCTGGTGTTCTGGGTCTACCTGGAAACCCGCAACGTCATGGCCACCGGGTTCATTGGCGGCGCATTCATGCTGCTGATTGCCGTGTTCTCCATGGTCTTTGGCACGATCGTTGACAACCACCGCAAGAAGACGGTGTTCGTCTTCTCCGCCGTCTTCACGGCGGTGGCGTTCTGCCTGGCCGGCCTGCTCTACCTGTGGCTTCCCACCGAGCGGATCCTGTACATCGGCGGATGGGAGTTCTGGCTCTTTTGCGGGGTGATCCTGCTCGGTTCCATTGTCGAGCAGATGCGCTCCATCGCATTGTCCACCACGGTTACGCTGCTGGTCCCGGTCGAACGCCACGCGAACGCCAACGGTCTGGTCGGTACCGTGCAGGGCATCGCATTCATCATCACCAGCGTCTTTTCCGGGCTGTCCATCGGGCTGCTGGGGATGGGCTGGACGCTCTCGCTGTCGATTGCGCTGGTGGCGGTGAGCATGGTGCACCTGGTGCTGATCCCCATCCCGGAACAGGCCCCCGAGCGGGAGCCGGGACGGAACCGGGCGATTGACCTGAGGATGGGGTTCACCACCGTGCTGGCGATCCCCGGACTGTTGTCGCTGATCATCTTCTCGATGTTCAACAACTTCGTCGGCGGAGTCTACATGGCGTTGATGGACCCCTACGGGCTGACCATCATGTCCGTTGAAATGTGGGGCATCGTGTTCGGACTGGCCTCCACCGGCTTCATCATAGGCGGGCTGCTGGTGGCGAAGTTCGGGCTGGGCCGAAACCCGATTCGCACGCTGCTGCTGGCCGTGGCAATGATGGGGCTGCTGGGCGCCGTGTTCACGATCCGGGAATGGACCTGGCTCTACGTGCTGGGGATCTGGCTGTACATGATGCTGATCCCGGCCGCGGAAGCCTCCGAGCAAACGGTAATCCAGAAAGTGGTTCCATTCCGCCGGCAGGGCCGGGTGTTCGGCTTCGCCCAGATGCTCGAGGCGGCAGCGGCCCCCATCACGGCTTTCCTGATTGCCCCGCTGGCCGAATACCTGATCATCCCGTTCATGAAATCGGAGCAGGGTGAAACGGCCCTGGGCTGGCTGCTGGGGGCGGGGCAGGCCCGCGGCATCGCCCTGGTGTTCCTGGTGGCCGGTTTGCTGATGGTGCTCGTCGCCTTGCTGGCCTTGGGCAGCGGCCAGTACCGGAAGCTGTCCAAGATCTTTGCCGCCCAGAAGCAGAATGAGCCGGAGACCAACCAAGCGGTGGCCGACTAGTGTCCCGGGCTGTTGCCACGCTGAGTGGTAGCTGCAGGCGCGCTTTTTGCCGCTGCCGCAAAACCGGTCACGGTCGGCAGCAGAATTGCCTAATGTTGAGGGGCAACCGGGCAACAGCCCGGCTCTGGCAAGCAGGTTCAGTGGAGGACAAGATGACGCAGCATTCCGGGGAAGAACTCGTTGGCAAGGACTTTTGGGAAAGCCACTATGGACGATCCGAGCGGATCTGGTCCGGCAACGTGAACTCCACCCTGGCCGCCGCGCTGAAGGACCTGGCACCGGGCAGCGCGTTGGACCTGGGCTGCGGTGAGGGCGGGGACGCGCTCTGGCTGGCAGCGCGGGGCTGGCAGGTCACCGGAGTTGATATCTCCGAAACCGCCGTCGCCCGCGCGCGTGAGGCAGCCGCCGAACACGGGATGTCCGAATCCACCGAATTCATCGCCGTGGATCTGGCCGAATGGGATGATCAACGGGAGTTTGACCTGGTAACCCTCAGTTTCTTCCAGGCACCCTTTGACTTCCAGCGCGCTGAAATCCAGCGCAGGGCCACCGAACGCGTCGCCGTTGGCGGACGCATCGTGGTGCTCTCCCACGGCAGCCACCCCTCCTGGGCCGGACCTGGGGCCAAGGGCCAGGGGCATGCCCACCATCCGGCCATGCCCACGGTCGATGACGAGCTGCGCGCGCTGGGCATGCCAACCGCTGGCTGGGAGGTGCTGCGCGCGGAGCTGGTGCAGCGCGAGGTCACGGGACCCGAAGGGCAGCACGCCACCATTGATGACGTGCTGGTGGTGGCCCGCCGGAGCTAGCCGCCATGCCCTCCTTGCCGGCCTAGGAAACCGGCTGGTGCCTAACGCAGCCGGGAGAGGCGCTGGTTGACCTCGTCCTTGTCGAAGTGCGCGACATCCAGCACCTCGCCCTCGCCCAGGCCCAGCCACTGGCGGTACTCGTCATGCTCCGGATGCTTCCGGTCCTCGACGGCCGCCTGGATGTTCTCCCAACCCCATACCCCGCCGGAGTCCTCGGCCGGGGCCATCCGCCGCCCACCGGTGCAGCGCGGCACGGTGCCGCGGTCATCAGCCAGAACCTTTTCCAGTTCGATGACGTGTTCCCAGTTGTCCCCGAAATCGTAGATGTAGTCCAGCTTGTCCTTCGGCTCGCTCAGCAGTCCGCCGACCGTCACCGTGGTCTCGTCGATGTCCTCGTCCATGCCCCCGGGTTTGGGCGCATAGGACGCACCATTGCGGCCCCCGTGGGAGAAGCTGTGCAGGTGGCTGTCATCCCATGCGAAACTGCGCTGGATGATCGCATGCAGCTCGTCCAACCGGGTTTCGGGCCGCACCAGAACACGGCGCCAGATCGGCGGCTTGGCAGAGCGCAGGGTGACTTTCAGCTGCAGCACGGTGCCGTCGGCAGGCTGCTGCGGCTGATCTGTGCCGGGCTTGCGGGCCCCGGGCAGGGCAATGACCTCGGCCAGCTCGGTGCCGGGTGTCTCGTTCCCGGCCGTTTCCGCGCCCGTGCCAGGTATGACCTCCAGTTCGGTGACGTTCTCCTGCTCTCCACCGTCCTGTCGGCCTGCGGGCACCGGGCTGGCCTCGGGCGAGTCGTCAAAGGGATCCTCCTCCACGCTGGAGTCAATGAAGCTTTCAACCATCAGCGACAGGCTCACCGTGCTGTGGTAGCCCTTGTCCTTGGTGATCAGACCCAGCCAGGCCAGTTCCTCCAGCATCCCCACGGCCAGGTCCCGTTGCTCCTGGCGGACCGTCGGGTCCGTGTCTTGCCCAACCGGCAGTGCTGCACCGTCCAGTCCCTCAAAGATCCACCCCGTGCACAGTTCCCACGCGCTGGTCATCTCCGAATTCGCCGCGGGTGCCAGTTCCAGCAGATCTTCCACGTAGGCCTGGACAAAGTTGAACACCGCGGCGAAGCCGGCTTCCGAGTCAATCTCCTGCGCGAAATCCTCGGCGGCTTCCCCGGCAAGCACATCATGCCGGCGCAGGTCGCACACGCCCGAAACCAGAAGTGAGCGGTAGATCCGCAGAAGCTGGGCCGGGACGTCAAAAGCCCGGGAATCGGGCATCAGGTCCGCCATCTGCCGCTGCGCCTCCGCGAACGCCTCGGCGGTCAGCTCCCCGTTCTCCTGAACCGGCTGACCAGTCCCCAGCCAGCTGGAGAGGCGACGGCCAATGGCCAGCAGGGGCGCCTGACGCAATTCGCCGGTGATGACCGAGCGCATGTGCTCGAACAGGCCCTCGTCCTCCATGTCCGCGAAGCGTGAATCGTCCTCACCTTCAGCGAACTCGAGCAGCCGCTGCAGCTGCTGTTCGGTACCGGCCCAGCGCCCGGTCTCGTCCAGGAAGAGCGCGTAGTCCTGCCAGGAACGCAACAGCATCTGCCCCTGCTGCATCGTAAGATCGCCCTGGACCTGGTCCTCGGCGAAGGCGACGATCGCCGCCAGCACCTCGATCAGCTGCTCAACCCGCAGCTCGGTGGCCGACAGTGCCCCGGTCACCTCGGCGTAGACGCCCAGGGAGTATCTGACGAGTTCGAAGCTCGGCAACGCCAGTTCACCCATCTCCGGATCGTCGTAGGCGCTTTCAAACCAGGCGACGTAATCGGCGGCAAGGCTATCAACCTGACGCTCCATAATGGCGCTATTCGCCGGCTTGCCCCGGTGTTCCTGGCGTGCCGGGTGGCCCTGCTTGCGGACTTTCTTCTTCTTTTTCTGTGCCACCGCGCGCTTCCCCTGCTTCCGCTTCGAAATTGTCTTGTATTCAGGCTACTTCCTACCCACCCTTGGACCCGGAAAGCCGTGCCACCATTGCCTGCCCCTGCTGCGATTGAGCGCTCTGCGCCCGCACTTCCCCTTACTGGGAATTACCTGAGAGTCCTCGCGTTTGCATGCGTGTGAAAGCTAGAGTCCGATGCAAGCATTGCTGTTGCCACTGGGCTTGCCTGATTTGCGTCGCATCACTCGCATCTGGGTCCGCCCAACCAGACACGGCCAACCGCAGCGCGACTACCGGGGAAATCAATGCCGGTATTTGTCGTGCCCTTTTGGAGGTTGAAGCATGGCGGAGCGATTCGTGAAATCGCACATTGCAGAACGCGTGGCTGAATTTATCGGAGCGCGCGAAACCCGCGCATACTTGGAGTCCCACGGCTGGGTCCAGGGCATGCCCATCATCATGGCCAAGCCGCATGAGCCGCTGGACGACGTGATGGGTCTGGTTGCCATCCAGCAGGGCCCTGCACTGGTTGCCACTGTGGATCCCAGCACCGAGGAGCTTCGCTTCCTCTACGTCTCAACCCCCTCCGCCGCGTTGAAGGACGTGCCTCCGTGCCGCCCGGAAACCGATGTCTGCAAGCTCTTCGAGGCCGCGGCCAGAAGCGAAAGCATCACCTTCCGCAGCCGCTACACCCCGCACAGCGCGGTGGCGCACCTGGTTCCGGTCTTTGATGCCGCAGCAACACAGGCCATCCCCGCCGACGAGGGGGAAAGCTCACTCAAGCCCTGACGCATTGTGCGCGATCCCCAGCACCACCGAAAACGCTGCCGCGGCGGACCACACAAAGCGGGTCTGCCGCGGCAGCGGTGAGAAGTTGATTGGTGCGCTGCCGGTCGGGCCAGCCGAGAAAAATTGAAGAACGGCAGCAAAAAACCGCGGGGCGATCGTACGGCTCCGCGGCCAGAAGTGCAGGGTTTCCCGGTAGGAAGGAACTTAGTGGGAATGATAACCCCAGATCCATCTGGACGGTGTTACCACTCCACCGGATCACCGCACACCTACCGGGGGGTGAATGCACGAGACCCTTATCCGGTCGCCTTGGACGACCAGACGTTATGACTGTAGCACCCGGCGGACCACCCAGACGGCGTTGCGCCGCACGAGGGCGCATGACCTTTCACACCTTGACTCAGCGGCTTTTTCCTGTCCATTTTCAGCCGCGTGAGCGAACCGCCTGCAGGTGTTGAACCTCGCAGCAGGTCAAACACGCGTCGCGTTAAAAGGAGAACCGGAACCACACCCGGTCACGACGTTCCCGCCCGGCCTGTCCCTGCGAAACATCACTGGAACAAAGAGGTTGGACAAGCTGGGAGGTACGACGTGAACCAGGGCGCGGCTCCGGCCCGGTCTAGGAGTACTGCAGGCAGCGCCTACAGCATGATCTGGCGGTTCTGGTCCTTGTAGAGCAGGTAGCGGAAGTTCGACGGTCCGCCGGCGTAGCAGGCCTGCGGGCAGAAGGCGCGCAGTGCCATGTAGTCCCCGGCCTCGACCTCCACCCAGTCGTCGTTCAGGCGGTAGACGGCCTTGCCCTCCAGGACGTACAGGCCGTGTTCCATCACGTGGGTTTCGGCGAACGGGATCGAGGCGCCCGGTTCGAAGGTCACGATGTTCACCCCGAAGTCGAAGGCCACGTCGTTCGGGTCCAGCATCCGGGTGGTGCGCCACTTGCCGTCGGTGTCGGGCATGGCGCCGGCCTCGATGTCCTGCTCGTTGCCGACCACCGGACCCGGGGCGGCCACCCCGGCCAGCGGCTCGTAGCGCTTGCGGATCCAGTGGAAGGTGGCGACCTCGGCGGCGTTGTTCTTCGCCGACCACTGAGCACCGGCCGGCAGGTAGGCGAAGCCGCCCTCGGCCAGCACGTGGTTCTCGCCCTCGATGCTCAGGCTCAGTTCCCCGGCCACCACGAACACAAACCCGGAAACCTCGGCCTGCGGCTCGGGCTTCTCGGCGCCGCCACCCGGACCGACCTCAACGATCGACTGGGCGAAGGTGGTCGGCCCGCCGGCCACCGGACGGTTCAGCACCCAGGCGCGGGTGTTGGTCCACTCGGGGAAGACGCTGGTGACGATGTCGCGCAGTACCCCGCGCGGGATCACGGTGTACGCCTCGGTGACCACGGCGCGGTCAGTGAGCAGATCGGTCTGCGGCGGGTGGCCGCCGTAGGTGGTGTAGTAGGGGGTCTTCGCGCCGGCTTGGGCTGTCATGGTCTTCTCCTCAGGCATGGGAACGGTTCAGGGCTAGGGCTTCAAGTTCGGCAACGGAAATCTGGGCCAGTGCGGCCACTTCCTCTTCCTCCACCGCACCGCAGGCCAGGCCGCGGTGGATGTAGCGGGCCAGCGCACGGGCGGTCGCCGGCTCATCCATGATCGCCGATTCGATCTTGTGGACGTAGTTGCGCAGCCGGGTGGCTGCCGCTTCAAGGTTCTCCCGGAAGAAGGAGAAGGTTGCCAGGTAGCGGGTGACCAGCTGGTTCTCGTGCAGGTCCCAGCCCTGGTAGATGCCGCGTTCCAGGTGGCGGCGCACCAGGCGGGCGTGCAGCGCCCAGGCGGCGGCCACGTTCTCCGGGTCCCCGGCGGGCAGGATGTTGGTCGAGCCGTCGGAGAGCTCCACCCCGGTGCCGGCCACCACAACCTGCAGCACGTCCTTGGCGAAGTCCGCCACCGGGTGCTCCATGGACTGGTAGGCGGCGGCGACCCCGAGCGAGGCCGAGTAGTCATAGGTGCCGTAGTGCAGCGAGGAGACCCGCCCCTTGCCGGCGTGGATCAGCTGGGCCACCGGGTGGGTGCCGTCCGCGGCGATGATCACCTGCGGGGTCTCCACCTGCACCTCGAAGCGCAGCGAACCGGCCTCCAGGCGGTGGGCGGCCTCCAGCTTCTCGGCCAGGAACACCATGGCCTCGACCTGGGCCACGGTGGTGACCTTCGGCAGGGTCAGGCGCAGCCCCTGCGGCAGCGGGCCGTGGCTGGCCAGCTGGGAGATGAACACATCCAGGGTGCGCACCGCCCGGGCCCGGGTTTCGGCCTCAAAGCACTTGAAGCGGATCCCGATGAACGCCGGTGCGGTGCCGGCGGCCACCGCACCGGCCACCGCGTCGGCGGCGGCCGCTGCGGCCGCGTCCTCCTCGGCGTCGGTGCGATGGCCGAAGCCGTCCTCAAAATCCAGACGCAGGTCTTCGATCGGCTCCCCGCGCAGCTTCGCGGCCACCAGGGCACCGAGCTTCTGCCCTTCGCGCAGCCCCAGGTTCCCGGCCAGCTCGGCCAGGCCCTCGGCGCCGCCGACGGCGGCCAGGGCGTTCGCGCCCCAGCGGGCCGGCAGTTCGGCGGTGTAGCGGTCGGCCGGGACGTACACGGTGTGCACCGGCTGGCGGGCGCCGGTGTCCCCGGCATAGCTGGTGGCCAGCAGCTGGTCGGTGGCGGCCAGCTGGCCCTCCACGGCGGCGAGGGTCGCCTGATCGAAGACTGTGTTCATTACTTGCTCACGTATTCCTTTTCCAGTAGTTCGTAGGCCGGCAGGGTCAGGAAGTCAACGAAGTCCTCGTCCCGGCCGCTGACCAGCTTGCCGATCAGCTCCGCTGCCGGCTGGTAGTAGGCGGCGAAACGCTCTTCGTCGTTCACTTCACCACGCAGCCGCTCAACTTCCTCGGCCAGCAGGGTGGAGACCATCTCGGCGGTAATGGTGTTGCCGGTGTCCTCGGCGACCACCTCGTTGCGGATCTGCTGCCAGATCTGCGAACGGGAGATCTCCGCGGTGGCCGCGTCCTCCATCAGGTTGTGGATCGCCACCGCGCCGTTGCCCGAGAGCCACACGGCGGTGTAGGCCACGGCCACGTACAGGTTGGCGCGCACGCCCGCCTCGGTGACCTTGCCCGGGGCGCTGGCCACGTCCAGCAGCTGCTCGGCGGTGACTTCCACCTCCGGACGCTGTTTGTCGATCTGGTTCGGCTTCTCGCCCAGCACCGAGTCGAACACCTCGCGGCAAATCGGCACCAGGTCCGGGTGGGCCACCCAGGAGCCGTCGAAGCCGTCGGTGGCCTCACGGGTCTTGTCGTCGCGCACCTTGGCGAAGGCGGCCTCGGTGACCTCCGGTTCGCGGCGGTTCGGGATGAAGGCGGCCATGCCGCCCATGGCGAAGGCCCCGCGCTTGTGGCAGGTCTTGACCAGCAGCTCGGTGTAGGCGCGCATCATCGGGGCGGTCATCGCCACGTCCGCGCGGTCGGGCATGATGAAGTCGGCGCCGGCCTCGCGGAAGGTCTTGATGATGGAGAACAGGTAGTCCCAGCGTCCGGCGTTCAGGCCCGAGACATGGTCGCGCAGCTCATAGAGGAACTCGTCCATCTGGAAGGCGGCCGGGATGGTCTCGATCAGCATGGTCGCGCGCACGGTGCCGTGCTCGATGCCCAGCTCCTGCTGCGCGAAGGTGAAGATCTCATTCCACAGGCGCACCTCCAGGTAGTGCTCCATCTTCGGCAGGTAGTAGAACGGACCCTGCCCGGATTCGGCCAGCACCTTGGCGTTGTGGAAGAAGTGCAGCCCGAAGTCGACCAGCGCGCCCACGGCCGGCTTGCCGTTGACCTGCACGTTGTTCTCATTCAGGTGCCAGCCGCGGGGGCGGACCACCACGACGGCCAGCGGCGCGTCGGTGCGCAGCGAGTAGGTCTTGCCGTCCGGCTGGGAGAAGCTGAGCTCACCGCGGGCGGCGGCGCTCAGGTTCGCGATCGCGTCGATGACATTGTCCCAGCTGGGGGTGGAGGCGTCCTCCAGGTCGGCCAGCCACACCTTGGCGCCGGAGTTCAGCGCGTTGATGGCCATCTTCGCCGGAGAGGCCGGGCCGGTGATTTCCACGCGGCGGTCGCGCAGCGCCTCGGGCGCCTCGGCGACCTTCCAGTCGCCGTTGCGCACGTGCTCGGTTTCCGGGTCGAAGTCGATGCGCTTGGCGGCCGAGTACTCGGCGCGGCGCTCGTCGCGGGCGGCGACCAGCTCGTCGCGGGTGCCGGCGAAACGCTCGTGCAGCTTCTCGATGAAGGCCAGCGCCTCATCGGACAGAATGTCCTGGGCCGCGGGCACGTTCGGGATGCGTGAAATGGAGATGGTCATGGTGCTCCTCATACCTCTGTGTTCTTTGTGATTGCTCTCAATGTCAGTTCGCTGCCCGAGCCACGGCGGCGGCCACCTCGGAGGCCACCTGCGGGTCGAACACCGACGGGATGATGAACCCCGGATTGAGTTCCGCTTCGCCCACCCGTGCCGCAATCGCGTCTGCGGCGGCCAGCAGCATGGCGTCGGTGATGTCCGAGACGCCTGCGTCCAGCAGCCCGCGGAAGAAGCCCGGGAAGGCCAAGACGTTGTTGATCTGGTTGGGGAAGTCGCTGCGACCGGTGGCAACCACGGCGGCATGCTTCCCGGCAACCAGCGGATCCACCTCGGGATCCGGGTTTGCCATGGCGAAGACGATTGCGTCCTTGTTCATGGCCGCAATGTCGTCCTCGTCCAGGACGTTCGGGGCCGAGACGCCGATGAACACATCGGATCCGGCGACGGCTTCCTTCAGGGAGCCGGTGAAATTCTCTGGGTTGGTGTTCGCCGCCAACCAGCTGCGGTGCTCGTCCGTGTAGTCCTCGTTGCGGCTGATCGCACCGTTGCGCCCGCAGGCGATGATGTTGGTGGCGCCGCGTGCGGCCAGCAGCTGGATGATCGCGTTGCCCGCGGCCCCCACCCCGGAGACCACGATGCGCACCTCGGAGAGGGACTTGCCGACCACCAGCAGGGCATTTTGCAGGGCCGCGAGGGTCACGATGGCGGTGCCGTGCTGGTCGTCATGGAACACCGGGATGTCCAGCTCTTCGCGCAGGCGCGCCTCGATCTCGAAGCAGCGCGGCGCGGCGATGTCCTCCAGGTTCACACCTCCGTAGACCGGGGCCAGGGCCTTGACGATCTTGACGATCTCGTCGCTGTCCTGCGTATCCAGGCAGACCGGCCAGGCGTCCACGTCGGCGAACTGTTTGAACAGGGCGGCCTTGCCCTCCATGACCGGCAGCGCGGCGGCCGGGCCGATGTTGCCCAGGCCCAGGACGGCCGAACCATCGGTGACCACGGCGATGGTGTTGCGCTTGACCGTCAGGTTGCGGGCGTCGGCCGGATTTTCGGCGATGGCCTTGCAGACGCGGGCCACCCCCGGGGTGTAGGCACGGGAGAGGTCATCGCGGTTGCGCAGGGCCACCTTCGGCACCACTTCGAGCTTGCCGCCCAGGTGCATCAGGAAGGTGCGGTCCGAGACGTTGCGGACGTTGACCCCGTCCAGTTCGTCCAGGGCGTCACGCACGCGCTGGCCGTGTTCGACGTCGGCGGTGTTGCAGCTGACGTCCACCACCATGTACGCGTGATGCGATTCGGTGACGTCCAACGCTGTGATGTCTCCGCCAGCCCGTCCTACCGCCGCAGCCAGTTCGCTGGTGGCGGTGATTGATGCGGGGGTCTGGACCCGCAGGGTGAGGGAATACCCCGGGCTTGGTGCTGCCATGATCACTCCTCGTGATGAAAAAGTTTCCGTATAGTGGATATTAGTATCTGTAAAATGAAAACACAACCCATTTTTGTGGACTGCGACACAAGTTTCAAGCAGATGACTTTTCGGATCGTGGAATTTTCGGCCCAATGTCCGGTATTCTCTTAGTTAACAACCCATGAAAAACAGCCTCCCCAGGGAGTCCTCACCCTTTGGACGCTGTGGCGAGACTGCGTAGAGCAGTCAGGCAAGGAGCGAATTATGACCGAGGTCAAGGCCCGGGCCACCGGCGGAGTGCAATCGGTCGAGCGTGCCTTTGAGCTGCTGGAAGTCATCGCCCGGGCAGGCGGGGAGGCAGCGCTGAGCGAACTGGCCGCCGATACCCCGTTGCCGCTGCCCACCATCCACCGACTGCTGCGCACCCTGGTCGGCGTGGGCTACGTCCGCCAGCTGCCCAACCGCCGATACTCCCTGGGCCCACGGCTGATCCGACTGGGCGAGGTCGCCAACCGCCAGCTCGGCGCCCTGGCCACCCCGCGGCTGAAGGAACTGGTCGATCACCTGGGTGAGAGCGCGAACATCGCGGTGCTCGACGGTGACATGGTCACCTACATCGCCCAGGTGCAGTCCACGCACTCGATGCGCATGATCACCGAAGTGGGCCGCCGCGCGATGCTGCACCACTCGGGGGTGGGCAAGGCGATCCTCTCGGTGCTGGATGATGAACGCATCCAGCGACTGGTCGCCCAGGCCGGCATGCCGGCCAAGACGCCGAAGACCATCACCACCCTGGGCAAGCTGTTCACCGAAATCGAGGCCGTGCGCGAACGCGGCTACGCGGTGGACGAGGAAGAGCAGGAATTGGGCGTGCGCTGTTTTGCGGTGCCGGTCCCCGGGGCCCCGACCCCGATGGCGATCTCCGTGTCCGGGCCGGTCTCGCGGGTGGACGCGGACTTCGCCAAAAAGGCGGTCCCGGAGCTGCAGGCCGCAGCGGCCGAACTCGGGCGCCAGCTGGTGGCCGTCACCGAATAGCCGCGCGGTTCTCGCAGGCGGGCTCCAGGCGTGGGAGGGAACCGATACCGGTCCCTCCCACGCCTCTGCCATGCCCGGGCCCGCCAGCCCGCGGCCGAAGGACAGACCGCGGGGCATCCCGGCGTCGCCTGCCGGGGAGGGGATTTCCCCGGGGCCACTGGCGTAGAGTCAAAGCAAGGGGCGCACAGCCGCCAACACCGCACCCAGGAGGGCCTACGCATGAAGATCGCCATGGCGCAGGTGCTAAGCACCGCCAACCCACAGCAGAACCTGCAGATCATCCGGGAGACCGCTTCCCGCGCCGCCCAGGAAGGGGCGCGCATCGTGGTGTTCCCCGAGGCCATGCACATCGCCATGGGCAATGACCTGCTCGAAGCGGCCGAACCGCTGGATGGCCCCTGGGCCAACGGTGTGCGGCAGATCGCCGAGGAGCTGGGGGTGCTCATTCTGGCGGGCATGTTCACCCCGGGCGTCGGGAACCGGGTGCGCAACACGTTGCTGATCACCGGTGCGGGGGTCGACACCGCCTACGACAAGCTGCACCTCTTTGACGCGTTCGGCTTCCTGGAGTCGGATTCGGTGACCCCCGGGGAGCAGCCAGTGCAGTTCGAGCTGGACGGCCTGACCTTCGGCGTCGCCACCTGCTATGACCTGCGTTTCCCCCGGCTGTTCACCCACCACGCCCAGCAGGGAGCCGTGGCCACCCTGGTCTCGGCGTCCTGGGGTGCAGGACCGGGGAAGGCCGAACAATGGTCCACGCTGGCCCGCGCCCGCGCCCTGGACACCACGACCTTCATCCTCGCCGTGGACCAGGCGGATCCGCAGAGCGCCGGAATCGCGGTCAGCGGCGCCGCGCCGCGCGGGGTGGGACGCTCGGTGGCCGTTGACCCCCTGGGCCGGGTGCTGGCCGAGGCCGCAGAGGCCATCGAACTGCTCCTGGTGGAGGTGGACCCGGCGCTCATCGACCAGGCCCGGACGGCGTTGCCGGTGCTGGAGAACGCGCGGCAGATCTAGCCTTCCACCCCCAGCGCGCGGCGGTTGCCGGTGAAGAGGGCCCGTTGGCGGGCGAACTTCACAGTGGGCGGACTGGACAGCCCTAGTAGAATTAAGGCTGGAGGTGTTCATGACTCGTCGACCTACTCGCGTGCGCGGCGAACTCGAGCGCGAACTGATGCAGATCCTGTGGGACAGCACTGAACCGTTGGGGATCCGCGAAATTCAGGATGTCTTCACCGGGCATATCCCGGCCTACACCACGTTGATGACTTCCCTGGACCGGCTGGAAAAGAAGGGCCAGGTCATCCGCATCGAGGAAGGCCCGCGCAAGATCCGCTTCCGGCCCACCCATTCCGGCGGGGAGCACACCAGCCTGGCCATGACCGCCGCACTCAATGCCTCGTCGGACAGTGAGGCGGCCCTGCTGCGCTTCGCCGGCAACCTTTCCGATGAGCACCTTGACCTGCTGCGCCAGGCCATCGGCCCCAAGAGCGCGAAGCAGAAAACCCGGTAACCACCATGTTGGTTGCACTCTGCTTCGGCGTCACGGCCATCGCCCTGCTGCTGTTGGCCCCGGTCGCCCTGACCACCGGCCAATGGCAGGTACGCCGGCCCAAATTGGCGTTGGCCGGCTGGTTCGGCTCATTCTTCATCGGCGCGCTGTGCGCCGGCGCCATGGTGGTCAGCCTCGTGGTCGCCGCCGTCACCACAACCGCCTCGACCAGCCTGACCAAGGCCGTGGCGACCGCGGTATTCTCCTGGCTCGCCTTGGCCGTAGCCGGTGCGATCATTGCCCTGGTCTTCGCGTTCACCGAACCGTTGAACGCCTCCCAGCGTGCCACCCTGCGAAAGATGGCGCCCACTGCGGTGTCCCGCGAGAAGCGGGATGAGTTCACCTTCGTGCGCTTCGAGGTCGCCGAACCGGTCGCGTGCGCCGTGCCCGGGCGGCTGCCCCAGATCCTGGTGTCCACCGGGCTTGAGGACCTGCTCAGCGCCCCGCAGCTGCAGGCGGTGCTGGCCCATGAATACGCCCACCTGCGTCACCGCCACGGTTGGGTGGTGCGCATCGCCGAGCTGAACGCCCTGTGCCTGCCGCGCTTCTTCTCCGCCGGACACCGTCTCAAGCAGGCGACCTTGCTGCTGGTGGAATTGGCCGCCGACGACACCGCGGCCAAGCAGGCCGGGGCCGTCAATCTGGCCAACGCCCTCTGGCACATGTCCCAGGAGACCGGGGATGCGGGAATGCTCTTGCGGGCTCAACGGCTGACACTGCGGCGCTGGCCCCTGGCAGCACGCTGCCAGGTGCCCGACGCGATCCGGATTTAGGCCGAGGCGGCCGCCGGGGACTCCAGCTCGGTGGCGCGCTCTTGCTCCTGCAACCAGTTGAGAACCTGGGCCCACACCTGCTCCCCCACTCCGCGGCGCATCAGCCCGTGGTGGCCAATCTTCTTTAGCCCCAGCTCGCTGGGCTTTACCGTGCGGCGCTCAACCTGCGCATTGCCCAGGTGAGCAGTGAGCCGGTCCATCTGTTTGGGCGAGGCCCACAAATCATCGCTGGCCCCCACCGCCAGCACCGGAATCCTGACCCGATCGGAGCGGGCTTCGGCTTCCATGCTCGGGTCGTCAAAGAAGTATTCGCGCTTCTGCGTCCACCTGGACCACTCAAACAGCGCGGCGGCCGGAATATCCTCACCCAGCGTCAGTTTCTTGCCCGGCATGTATCCCAGCAGCCTGGTCAGCAGCGGCCCAAAGACGGTCAGGACCAGGCGCACCCGCAAACGCTCCTGCCATGGGCTGATGGTGCGTATGGCGGCAATATGGCTGGAGACCACGACCGCTGCGCTGAGTTTCTCGGTGCCGTAGTCCAGTACCAGCGCGTGTCCCCCCACGCTGTGCCCGATGGCGTAGTGCGGCAGGTTGGGATAGCGGCCGGCCGCCCAGTCCGCGACGGCCGCCACGTCCTGCTGGATCCAATCCCGCATGCGGATTTGCGGGTGGGCCTTGGCCTCACCCGATAACCCGGTCCCGCGGAAGTCATAGGTGATGGTCAGCAGGCCCGCTGCGGCCGCATATTCGGCAAAGGCCCGGTAGAAGCCCTGCGGCGTCGCGGTCGCCGAGTGAACGAGCATCACGCCCACGGGTTGCTGGCTGGGCTTGTAAATGGTCGCGGCCACCCCGTCACGAACGGTTACGGGTATCCGCACATGCTCACGAATGACTGCTTGTGTGTCCATGATCACCATGGTAGCCATAAGTTACTAGCTAGTAAACAAGTTGCCCCAGACGCCCCGGATGCCTGCTGTCCGCCACAGCGGTTCTACCCCTCGCGGGAGACCGGCGAAGGACTTGGCACACCGGACGCTTCCCCACCCTCGCCAGGGATCGGGTCCTCCTGGGAGAACTGGGTCCGGTACAGCTCGGCATAGCGGCCGGCGCGCCGCAGGAGCTCGCCATGCGTTCCGCGCTCAACGATGCGGCCACCTTCCACGACCAGGATCTGATCGGCGGAGCGGATGGTGGAGAGCCGGTGGGCAATGACCAGGGCGGTGCGGTTCTCCAGCGCCTCACCGAGCGCCGCCTGCACGGCGGCCTCGTTAGCGGAGTCCAGTGCGGCGGTCGCCTCGTCGAGAATGACCACCTGCGGGGCCGCCAACAGCAGGCGCGCAATGGTCATCCGCTGGCGCTCCCCTCCCGAAAGCCGGTAGCCGCGTTCGCCGACCACGGTTTCCAGCCCATCCGGCAATGCCTGGATCGTGGGCTTCAGGCGGGCCCGCTCCAGCGCCTCCCAGATCTCCTCCTCCGTGGCGTCGGGCTTGGCCAAACGCAGGTTGGCGCCGATGGTCTCGTGGAACAGGTGTCCATCCTGGGTCACCATCGACACAGTGGCACGCAGCGATTCAAGCGTCACCTTCCGCACGTCCACTCCGGCAAGTTCGACACTGCCGCTATCCACGTCGTAGAGCCTCGCCAGCAGGGAGGCGATGGTGGATTTCCCGGCGCCGGAGGAGCCAACCAGCGCCACCGTGGAACCGGCAGGAATTTCAAAGTCGATGTCATGCAGCACCGTCTGCCCACCGCGCGTATCCAGCACCGCGACGTCCTCCAGTGACGCCAATGAGACCTTCTCGGCGCTGGGGTAGGCGAAGGAGACGTGGGAGAACTTCACCGGAACCGGACCGGGGTCCAGGACCCGCGCGTCGGGGGCGTCGGTGATCAGCGGCTTGAGGTCCAGCACCTCAAAGACTCTGTCGAAGCTGACCAGGGCACTGGTGATTTCCACCCGCGCGTTGGCCAGGGCGGTGAGGGGAGTGTAGAGGCGGGTCAGCAACATTCCCAAAACCACCACGTCACCAGGGGCCAACGCCCCACGCACCGCGTACATGCCCCCCAAGCCATATACCAGGGCCAGCGCGAGCGCAGCCACCAGGGTCAGCATCGCAACGAAGAAGAACTGTCGCATCGCGGTCTTCACCCCGATGTCCCGCACCCGGCCGGCGCGCAGGGCAAAGTGTGCTGATTCATCGGCCGGGCGACCGAACAGCTTGATCAGCGTGGCACCCGGCGCGGAGAAACGTTCGGTCATCTGGTTGCCCATGGCGGCGTTCAGTTCGGCGGATTCCTTGCGCAACACGGCCACGGATTTTCCATAGCGGCGGGCCGGCAGCAGGAAGACCGGCAGCAGCACCAGGGCCACCAGGGTGACCTGCCAGGAGGTGGAGAGCATCACGCCGGCGGTGAGCACCAGCGCCACGCTATTGGACACCAGACCGGACAAGGTCCCGGCGAAGGCAGCCTGCGCGCCGATGACGTCATTGTTCAGGCGGCTGACCAGCGCGCCGGTTCGGGTCCGGGCGAAGAACGCGACCGGCATCTTTTGCACGTGGTCGAAGACCGCGGTGCGCAGGTCATAGATGATTCCCTCACCCAGCCGGGAGGAGAACCAGCGCACCACCACGGAGACCACGGCGTCGAGGACCGCCACCACCGCGATGATCAGGGCAATGGTCAGAATTGTCCTGATGCTGCTCTGGGCGACGATCTCATCGACAATGCGTCCGGCCAGGACAGGGGTAATGACCGCCAGCACCGCCGAGAGCACCGAGAAGAGCACGAATACCAGCAGCCGGCTCTTGTAGCGGGCCGCGAAGGCCAGGACCCGCCGTGGGGTGGTGGGCGCGTAGGCCTTGCCCTTGTCCCCTGACATTCGCCACAGCGAATGCCAGGCAGCGTTTTCCATGCTCATTATCTGTTGCGCTCCAGCTCAGGGTCTTGCCGGGACTCTCCGTCTGCTCATGGCGGGATGTCCCCAGGAAATTCTTGGCCCGCCGACGCGGGCCTGTCGATGGCATAACGCCTTTGCGGGCCGAACACTTCCCGAACGCCCCACAATCGGCTTCGAGCATACTCGTTAACGGACCGAAGCCCCGGCCACATTGCTGTGGTCGGGGCTTCGGTCAAGGCCCGGGTATCGGGCTAGTGCCTTGGATGGGGGCCACTGTCCGCGTCACCGGCTTCGGAGGATGAGTCCTCCTCGACCGGTGTTTCAGCGTCCGTCGCGTCAGTGGCCTGAACTTTTGGATTGGCTTAGCTGTTGCAGCTCAATCTGTCCCGTCATCACTTGCTCGAACTCTTCGCTGGTGACGACCGGGATCTCCTGCCCGTCCTTGTCGATCAGCTTGCCGTCCTCGAAGCTGTCGCCTTCCAGCAGTCCGCAGATTTCCTCCTGCTTGACCATGCGGGGCGGAGCGGCGGCAAAGACCGAGCCGTCCTTGCCCATCGAGCCGCGCTTGAACTCGTTGAATAGCAGGTTCAGCAGGACGGCCATGATGGCGGCCGAGGAGATGCCCGAGTGGAAGATGGTTTCGAACCAGGTCGGGAAGTTCTCGTAGAAGTCGCCCTTCACGATCGGCAGGCAGCCGAAGGCGATCGAGGCGGCCACGATGACCAGGTTCGCGCTGTCGTACTTGACCTTCGACAGGGTGCGGATGCCCGAGGCGGCCACGGTGCCGAACAGGACGATGCCTGCGCCACCCAGGACCGGCATCGGAATGGCGGCGACCACGCGGCCCAGGATGGGCAGCAGGCCAAGGACCACCAGGATGCCGCCGCCGGCGGCCACCACGAAGCGGCTGGTGATGCCGGTGATGGCCACCAGGCCGACGTTCTGCGCGAAGGCGGACTGGGTGAACGTGTTGAAGATCGGGGCCACCACGGAGGAGGCCATGTCGGCGCGCAGGCCGTCGGCGATGCGCTTGGAGTCGACCTTGGTCTTGGCGATCTCGCCCACGGCCAGGATGTCGGCGGTGGTTTCGGTCAGGATCACCAGGACCACGATGGTCATGGAGATGATGCCGCCGATTTCAAAGACCGGCCAGCCGAAGGCCAGCGGCTGCGGGAAGGCGAAGAATGCGCCCTCGCCGACATTGGAGAAGTCAGCCATGCCCAGCATCGCCGCGGCAACGGTGCCGATGACGATGGCCAGCAGGATCGAGAGGCGGGACAGTGCCGCGCTGCCAACCTTGGAAAGCAGCAGCACGATCAGCAGGGTGCCGGCGGCCAGGCCAATGTTGGCCAGGGAGCCGTAGTCCTCAGACTTGGCATCTCCGCCCATGGCCCAGTTCGCGGCGACCGGGGTCAGTGAGACACCGATCATCGTGATCACCACGCCGGTGACCACTGGAGGGAAGAACCTGATGATGCGGGCAAAGAATGGGGCGATTAGGAAGCCGATGAGCGATGCGACCAGCACTGCGCCAAACACGGCCTGGATACCACCACCACCATTGACGATGGCGACCATGGTGGCCACCGAGGCGAAGGAGGTGCCCTGCACCAGCGGCAACTGGGCCCCGAAGAACGGGATGCCCACGGTCTGCAGGATGGTGGCCAGGC
This sequence comes from Glutamicibacter creatinolyticus, assembly GCF_006094275.1. Classification (GTDB taxonomy): domain Bacteria; phylum Actinomycetota; class Actinomycetes; order Actinomycetales; family Micrococcaceae; genus Glutamicibacter; species Glutamicibacter creatinolyticus. Next base: position 3,115,429 of record NZ_CP034412.1, on the reverse strand, counting down.
CGCCAACGAACAGACAGCTGGCAACCAGCACACCGATTTCGGTGCTGCTCAGGCCAGCGGCGCCGCCGATGATCAAGGGTGGGGCGATGATGCCGCCGTACATGGTCAGCACATGCTGCAGACCGTAGGCAAAAGTCTTGCCCAGAGGTAATTTCTCGTCCTCGGGACGCTGCCTTTTGATAGATTCTGAGTGCGCAGCGCTCATGGCTGACCTCCTTGTAGTCAGTCGCTGCCGGGATGTGCCCGTGTTGCACCACGGGCACATCCCAAGCACGGAGTTGGGTTAGATAAACGCCGGGACGTTGGCCCAGATGGCGTGGTTGGCCGGCACACCTTCACGGGTGACGGTAGCTTCGATCAGACCGTACGGGCGGTCAGCGGCGAAGAACACTTCGTTCGGGTTGTCCTGGCCAAACGGCTCCAGGTCAACCAGGAAGTGGTGCTTGTTCGGCAGGGACATCTTGACCTCTGCGATCTCCGGGTGCGCTTCCAGCACGGCCTTGCCCATTTCGAACATGGTCTGCTGCAGTGCGTAGGAGTGGGTGTCGGCGAACGCGGTCAGCAGAAGCTTGCGGACCGAGTTGTACACCGCGTCGTAGTCGATGCCGGCCTTGATGGCCTCGCCATCGTAGCGCCAGCGGGCGCTGACGTCGGTGGCCAGGATGCGATCGCTGGTTTCCTTCAAGGTGGTGTACTTGTCCACCGGGAAGCCGTGGAACTCGCTGCCGGTCGACTTCAGGACGGTCAGGTCCTCGATGCCGGCGACGATGTTCTTCTCACCGTTTTCGCTGATTTCCAGCACGGCGGTGCGGAACTCGGACTTGTTGCGCGAGAAGGCGTGGTCGTGATCGTTGATGCGATCCCAGAAGTACTCTTCAGCTGCCCAGCGGCCGCCGGTGATCCACTCGAACTCACCGGTGAAGTGCTCACCGAGGTTGATCAGGAATTCCTCTACGGAGCGCACGCCATTGCGCGCCAGGCCGTAAACGGTGTTCTTCTGGGTGTCGGTGGGGACAACGCGGCCGTTGTCGCCATCGATGTGCGCGGCGGTGAAATCGCCGTGCAGCTGGCTGGTGACGTTCAGATCCTGGATCTGGTGACGGTCGGTGTCGCGGGTGATCTTCACCAAACGGACTTCGGCCTTGCCGTACTGGTTCTGGCCCAGGACAATCTTGGTGTCGGTGGCTGCCGGTGCGGTTGCTTCGGTAGTCATTGTTCTAACTCCCTCGGTACGTGGAATATGCAAACGGGCTGATAAGAAGAGGTACGTGGTAATGCTCATCGACGTTGTTTACGTAGAAGTCGATGCTTACCGCGGGGAAGAAGCTTTCCGTTCCCTGCTTCCCGAAGTAGGCGCCGGTCTCGAAGGAGACCCGGTAGTGCCCGGCTTCAACCTGTATCGGTCCCAGGTTCTTGATGCGGCCATCCGCATCGGTTGAACCGGATCCGATTTCTTGCCAGCCGGATGCCGTCTTGGCTTCCAGCGTGGCCTTGACACCGGAGGCAGGCCTCCCGGTCCCGGTGTCGAGTACATGGGTGGTGATGTGACTGCGTTCAGTCGAAACATCTGCCATTGATAACTAACTCCTTGGTTAAGGCGTCTTCTGGTGAGGTCGGTGGCGGTCTAGTTCTGGACCGCGTTGGAAAGACGCAGCACTGCGATGGCCCGCAGCTGCTCGGCGACTTCCCGAAGTTCGGTGTCGTCATCGTTACCCAGGCGGCGTTGGCACTCCGCGAGGATCTCCTCGGTGGTGCGTCCGGCGGCGCGGATCAGGAAAACGCGGGAAAAGCGTTCCTCGTAGGCCCGGTTCGCCTCGATGAGGCGGGCGTTGACGTCTTCGTCCAGGTTCAGGGCGGCCTGTTCGTTGCGCGAGAGCTTGGCTTCGGCGCTTTCGCCGGCCGCACGCTCCCCGATACGGGGGTGGTGGGCCAGGGCTGCTTCGATCTCCTGGGCGGTAAAGGGATTGGCACTGCGTTCTGCGGCCTGCGTGAGGTCGCTGACGTCAGTGAAGGGACGTGCAGCAATCAGCTCGTTAACCCAGCGGTCGATGTCAATGCAGGGGCGCAGGACGTCGGCGGCCTCAGAGTTATCCAGCGAATTGAACACTGCAAGTTCCATGGGTGATCAGCTACTTTCAGAAAAAGTCGAACCTCCACGTTCCGGTCGCTGACACCCTTACCACCGGCTGGCAGTGCCGGCTTCGACTCGATGTTTCTGGATCGTGGAATCTTTGTTCCACTACTGTAAGCCACCTCACAGGTGTTCCGTCAAGTGGTTCAGGTCACGAAGTTTAACAAGTATGACTTAATCGGGTTTCTGCCCGCGTTAACTAACAATTTTGGGTTTACCCCTTGTAATGCCCTTGGAAGCCCGGCATACTGTTTTCACACAATAAAACTTAAGTTCCACATCTTGGAATTTACGAACACCCCAAGGAGGGTCGCATGACCGCTATTTCATCGGCAAATACGAATTGTTCCAAGGAAGAGCCAATGGTCCTCGCGGCCACCGAGGCACTGCGCACCGGCTTGTTCCAGCCTGTTCCGTGCGTGGACCCGGACCTCTCCCCTCGGCTGAAGATCACCGAGGTGACCCCCGGATTCTGGGATCGGCTGTTGCGCCGGTAGGAGTGCGGGCCGCGAGGCATCAAGACCACGTAGAGATCATGTCCCTGAGGCGTCGGGCATGGTCTTTACGTCTTTAACGGGTCATTGCGCACATTCCGCCGACCTGCCACGGACCGAAGCTAAATCCAGCTCGATACTACAAATCGGCGGTACCGGATCCCAGTTTTCTTCATGGCTGCCGTTGAATGGTATCGACCTATTTCAGGAAGAGCTGCGAGAGCACGGGTAGAACAACGACGGAGAGCACGCACGTAATCACAATGGCCAGGGCCGTGGGTTCCCCGTCCCCGGTATCGGCTTGGGCCATGATGTACGCGGTGGCCGAGGTCGGCATCGCCGCCATTAAGATGGCGGTATTGAACCACAAGGGATCCAGCTCCGGGGCCAGCAGCAGGAGCAGTGCGACCGTCAGCAGTGGAAGCGCCACCAGCTTGCCCAAAACCATCAAGGGCATCATCGCCCGTGATCCTGGTTCGCCGGCGCCGGTCGGTACCCCGCGTTGCCGCAACCGCTGCACGGTGCGACGCAGCGACAACCCAATGGTGAACAATGCGCCGGGAGCGGCCGCGGCGGCCAGCAGGTCGACGGTCTCATCCAATGGCCCCGGAACGGGCAACTGCCAGATGGCAACGGCACCGCCAAGCAACATGGCCCACGTCACCGGGTTGTAAACCAGCGCCTGGCGGATGGTGCGCAGGATCCGCCCGCCGCTGGGCTTGTGCGGGTGGGCCGTACCAGCTGGCAGCATGAGCTGCGCGAGCACGGGGAACCCCACCATGAAGATGACGTTGTGCACCAGCTGGCCCATTCCGGCGGCAAATCCCGCCGACGGGCCAAGCACCCCAAGGATCACCGGTATCCCCAGGTAGGAGACGTTACCGAAGCTGGTGGTCAGCATCCCGGCCATGGCGCGGGGCGCTGAACAACGCACGAGGTATCGGTAGGTCACCCAACACAGGAGCGCGAATCCCAGGGCAGCGCCGGCACTGATGCCCAAAAAGGCTCCCGGAACGCCCTCGCTGACATTCGCGTGGGCCACCACACGATAGAGCAGCGCGGGCAAGGCAACGTAGAAGACAAAGACGTTCAGGGCTGGCTCGACGCTGGCGGGAAACTTCGGTGAGTAGCTCGCGCCATAACCGACGAGCATCACGAAGAACAGCGGCAATACGCCATAGAGTACGTCGAGGAACACGCCTCTCCTTATTTTTCCTTCTGTGGGCTCTTCAAGGGTAGTAGTCCATGGCCGGGCAAATGGGAAACGGTGGCCACACGCTCCTTCACGGGGAAGGGGTGTGGCCACCGTTTGCCCGGGACGAAGTCTGCGCGGTCAACCTCACCGGTGCCATCAACTGCGCCCGGCAGGCCTTTAATCACATGAAGGACCACGGTGGCGGACGCATCATCAACAACGGGTCCATCGCCGCCCAGGTTCCCCGCCCCCAGTCGGTGGCCTACGCGGTCACCAAGCACGCGATCACGGGGTTGACGCGCTCCATGGAATTGGACGGGCGCCCCTGGGGCATCACGGCCTCACAGATCGACATCGGCAAGACCTCGCGGGGCAGCGGGCCCTGGGTGAGGGTAACGATGGTTTGCCCGGCGAATTCCTTCAAGTCGATCCGGGTGTGAATTACCAGATCCAGCGTCATTTCATGCGGTCCGTCGGCGCTGACCAGGCAGGTGTACTCATCGAATTCGGTGATCGTGGCCTTCAACGGCACCTCCTGGGTGGGGTTCTGGTGCTGGTACATGACCAGTTCGTGGCGTCCGCCGACCTTGGGTTCCAGGACCACGGAGGATTCCTTGATGCCCCATCCGGCCGGACCCCACCATTGGGCGATGATTTCCGGTTCGCAGAACGCGGCCCACACGGCGGTGCGCGGCGCGGCAAAATGGCGGGTCAGTACCAGTTCGGTCATCTCATCCATGCCTTGAAGATTACCGCGTTCCCGGGGTCCAGGTGCAGCTGGGCGCTCAGCTCCCGCGCCCCGATCGGGCCCTGTTCCCACAGGGCCAGCATCACCAGGTATTGCGGATGGGTGAGCCCCAGGGGTTCAAGCACCGGACGGTAGGAGGAGATGACCGGAGATCCTGGAACCGCGCCCGGTGCCGCTGGGCGGGCCGCGCGCCATGACGGTCTACCGCACACTGCCGCAGAAGCAGCGCAGCCTGATCGGGGCCTGGTGCTTCCTGGACCACTACGGTCCGGACGATGTCTCCAAGAGCCTGGGGATGGCCGTCCCACGTCACCCGCATACCGGCCTGCAAACGGTGTCCTGGTTGTTCACCGGGGCGATCGACCACATGGACTCGGCAGGTTTCAAGGCCACGGTGCGTCCCGGGGAGCTGAACCTGATGACCGCCGGGTACGGGATCACCCATTCGGAATTCTCCACGAAGGACACCACCGTCCTGCACGGCGCCCAGCTGTGGGTGGCGTTGCCGGAGCATGCCCGCAACATGGAACCGACCTTCGAAAGCTACCGCCCCGAACCGCTGACCGGCCCGGGCTGGAGCCTGTCGGTGTTCCTGGGCAATCGGCGGGGCGCCGCTGAACGAGCAGGTCTTGATGTGGTGGAACTTCGTGGGCCGCACCCATGAGGAGGTGGTCGCCTTCCGTCAGCAGTACCAGGCGGAGATCGGCGCCGAGCCCGGGGACGCCTCCGAGGACCGCTTCGGGCCGTTCCTGCCCGAACGCGACCGCTACGTCCTTGACGATGCGGGCAAGCACATCGGCGCCGCCCACTACCGCGACTACCAGGGTGAGAACGGGGTGGAGCGGATCTTCTTCCACACCGTGGTCGATGAAGAGTACAGCGGCCAGGGCCTGGCCGCGCCACCCGTGGGACGGCGGCCTACCCGCCGAGCGCGTGCAGGGTGAAGGCGCTGAGGAACCCGAGGGTGACCAGCAGCCCGGTGTAGTCGTGGTCCACCGCGTACGCCTCGGGGATCATGGTGTCCGCGATCATGGTCAGGATGCCGCCGGCCGCGACCGCGGTCGCGAACGCCAGCACCTCGGCGGGCATCTGTGCCAGCGCGATGGCACCGATGAAGGCGGCCAGTCCGCTGGCCACCGCGATTGCGCCCCACAGTTCATGTCCGCGGTGCTGGCCAGCCCCTCGGGGATGTTGGAGATGAAGATGGCAGCGAGCATGGTGGGGTTGATTCCCGCTCCGGCCACGACTCCCAGGCCCAGGGCCACCGATTCGGGAATCCCGTCAATCAGCGCCCCGACGGCGATTGCGGTGCCGGAGGAGTCCTGGGTCCGCGGGGTGCTGGCGTGGCGTCGCGCCGTCAGCCAGGCCAGCAGCCGATTGGCGCCGAAGTAGAGCCCCGCGCCGGCGAGCACCCCGGCGACGCTGGCCGCCAGGCCGCCCTGCTGGTAGGCCTCCAACACCAGCTCAAAGCTCAGCGCACTGATCAGCACCCCTGAGCCGAAGGCCATGATCGCACAAACCCAGATCCGCGGAATGCGCAGCCACCAGGCCGCCCCGGCCCCCAACAGCAGGGCCGAACCGGCCACGGTGCCCCACAGCAGGGCTTGAAGGCTCTGGATCATGGCACCCACTATAGGCTACCCTTCGCGTTGCATGTTGCTGAACCGGGAGTAGTGGCCCTGGAAGGCGACGGTAATGGTCTTGGTGGGACCGTTGCGGTGCTTGGCCACAATCACGTCGGCCTCTCCGGGACGATTTTCCTTGTCGTACACGTCCTCGCGGTGCAGCAGGATCACCATGTCCGCATCCTGCTCAATCGAGCCGGATTCACGCAGGTCCGAGACCATCGGCTTCTTGTCCGTACGCTGTTCCGAACCACGGTTCAGCTGCGAGAGCGCGATGAGCGGGACATCGAGCTCCTTGGCCAGCAGCTTCAGGTTACGGGAGAACTCCGAGACTTCCTGCTGGCGTGATTCAACGCGCTTGCCCGAGCTCATCAGCTGCAGGTAGTCCAGCACGATCATCTTCAGCTCGTTGCGCTGCTTCAGGCGGCGGCACTTGGCGCGGATCTCCATCATCGACATGTTCGGGGAGTCGTCAATGAATAGCGGAGCCTCATTCAACCGTCCCATGGTGGTGGCGATCTTGGTCCACTGGGCATCCTCCACCGACCCCTTGCGCAGGTCCTGCAACTGGATCGAGGCCTCCGCGGAGAGCAGACGCATCGCGATTTCATTGCGCCCCATTTCCAGGGAGAAGAACACGGTGGCCATGTTGTTCTTGATTGCCGCCGAACGCGCAAAGTCCAGGGCGAAGGTCGACTTGCCCACGGCCGGACGCGCGGCGATGATGATCATCTGCCCGCCCTGCAGGCCCTGGGTCAACTCATCAAACTCGTAAAAGCCGGTGGGGACACCGGTAATGCCGTCACCGGCGTTGGCCGCATTTTCGATCTCATCGACGGTGCCCTCGATGATCTCGCTGAGCCGGACATAGTCTTCGCTCGAGCGATTCTCCGCAACCTTGTAGACCTCGGCCTGCGCCTCGTTGACGATGGCGTCCACGTCCCCGTCCGGGGAGTAGCCCATCTGCACGATCCGGGTCCCGGCGTCGACCAGGCGGCGCAGCACGGCGCGTTCGCGCACGATCTCGGCGTAGTAACCGGCGTTCGCGGCGGTGGGCACGGACTGGATGAGGTTGTGCAGGTATGCGGCACCGCCTACCCGGACGATTTCGCCCCGCTTGGTCAGCAGGTCCGAAACGGTGACGGCGTCAGCCGGTTCGCCCCGTCCGTAGAGATCAATGATGGCCTCATAGATCGATTCATGGGCCGGACGGTAGAAGTCGTTGCCGCGGACCACCTCAATGACATCGGCGATCGCGTCCTTGGAGAGCATCATGCCGCCCAGAACCGACATTTCCGCGGCGATGTCCTGCGGCGGCGTACGCCCCGCCTCGGAGTCGCGGTTCTCGTAAGCCTGCTCAGCGCTGGCAATAGACATTCAAATCCCCTTCTACCCACCGGGAACTGTGGATTACCCCACTTAAACGCAACTAATACCTGATTGACTTGGTGTTTCAGGTTTTCACACGTGTGGATAAAAATTAAGTTTTGAATCATGGAAGATCGGCGGGGTGTGTGCCGAGGCCTGGTGGCCGTGCACCTGCAGCAGGACGACCCAGTGGTCCCCGGCTTCGACCTCGTTGTAGATGGAGGTATCGAGCCAGAGGGTGGATTCCTCGATGAACAGCGCCTGTTGCTCGGTGATGTGGGTGTGCAGCCCGGCGAAGCGGTCACCCTTCTTCGAGGCGATCTGGGCGCAGACCCCCTCGTTGCGGCTGCTGAGCACCGAGACTCCGATGCGCTGTGCCCGCCGCAGCTTCGGCCAGGTGTTGGAGGTCTTCTGCACGGCGAACATCACCAGCGCCGGATCCAGGGAGACCCCAACGGTAAACGAGGAGGCAACAATTCCGGTCTTGACGCCATTGATTTCGGCGCACAACGCCGCGACGCCCGAGGGGTGCTGGGCGAAGACCTTGCGCAGGGTCAACGGGTCGAGATCCTGATTCAATGACATGATTCGTATCCTTCGCATCAGGCCCACCGAGTTTGCGCACTCGGTGTGCGGTACTTGTTCCACGCGGTGGCGCGCGGAACCGAATCCTCACCTGGAGCACCCCACTACCGTTTAGAGGGTTGCCGGCCAGCTAGCCAGGGCTTGTCAGCTGACGCTCTTGATTCTGTCTACGACACTATGGCCCGTCGCGGCGTAACGTCAAACATTTCCTGTCTTATACCGCAATCTTCGACATATTGTTCGATTCACCGCCGCCGCGTCTGAGTCGCTAGCTACCGCAGAATCTACACCCGAATCGGAGGAACCAGCGATGGAACTCGCCCAAGCTGCCGACAAGCCTCAGAGCGTAACACCGGCCCCCGCGGGCCCTGATGCTGTAGCATCCAAAGCCCAGCAGCCGAACCCGTTCGCCCAGAAATCCCAATCCCACACCGTTCCCGCACCGGACGGGGCACCGGCAACCCGGCGCGAAGCCCGCCAAAGCTTCCTCACCCAGGAACAAGTTGAAGAACCGGCCACCCAAGGCTGGCGCGGCACCGTGACCCGCCTCGGTATCCGTATGACACCCAGCGAGGCCGAACGCGCCGAACGTGCCGATGTGCAAGCCGTGAGCCAGCACTGGCCAGGGCCACGCACTATCGCCATCGTGAACGGCAAAGGTGGAGCAGGTAAAACCCCCACCACCGTGTTGCTCAGTGCGATCTTCGCCCGCTACGGCGGAGCCGGGGTACTGGCCTGGGATAACAATCAAACCAGAGGAACTTTGGGCTGGCGTACCGAACAAGGCCCGCACGAAACGACCTTGTTGGAGCTGCTGCCCGAATCCGAAAAACTCTTAGGCACTGGGGCGCAATCAGCAGACCTCGCGCATTTCGTGCACCACCAGACCCGCGATCGGTTCGACGTGCTGCGCTCCAAGCCGATGGAGCTGGCCAGCGCGCAGCGCGTAGACGCGGCCGATGTGGACGCGATCCACCGGGTGGCTTCAAAGTATTACCGGCTGATCTTCATTGACTCGGGCAATGACGAGTCAGATCCGATGTGGCGGCGCATGATCGACCACACCGATCAGCTCGTTGTGGCCACCACGACCCGAGATGACCACGCCGAAGCCGGCGCACTACTGCTCGAAGCGCTCGCTCAGCAGAACGACAAAGCCCACGCCCTGGCACAGAACGCCGTAGCCGTGGTAACCCAAGCTGATTCCAAGGCCACCGCCGCCGACGTGAAGCGCGTCGCAGACGGTTACCAGACCCTGGCCCGTGATGTGGCAACGATCCCATTTGATCCAGCAATGGTAGATGGGATCCTGCGCTACGACGCGCTACGCCCGAGCACGCAGCGCGCATGGCTGGCAGCGGGTGCCGCAGTCGCAAGAGGGCTGTAGGCTGCTAACTTTACGCCGCGAGTACCGAAGTATCATCCAAATTCATCGTCAACGACGGGAACACTTCATGAGTAACAGCCCCGAAGCAGCACTAGGAATCGCTTTACTCACCTCCCTCGTTCGCCAGGACCGCCATCACCGGGTTCATCCTGCTCGGTGACAGCTGGTTGCAGCTGCTGATGGCCGGGGCGCTGGGAATCCTGCTTACCCAGTTCGCGTTCCTGGCCCACGAGGCCGCACACCGCCAGATCCTCTCCTCCGCCAAGACCAATGACAAACTCGGACGCCTGCTGGCCAACGGCGTGGTCGGCATCAGCTACCAGTGGTGGATGAACAAGCACAACAAGCACCACGCCACGCCAAATACAGTGGGCAAGGACCCGGACATTGAATGGGACACCATCTCCTTCCAGCCGGCCGACGCACAGCGGCAAAAGGGTCTGCTGAAGTGGATCACCGAACGCCAGGGGTATTTGTTCTTTCCGCTGCTGACCCTGGAAGGGCTGAACCTGCATTTTCAGTCCATCAAGTACCTGTTCGTGGCCAAGCGAGTGAAAAACCGCAGCCGCGAAATCACCGTGATTGTCTTGCGCGTGGCCATCTATCTGGCCTTGATCTTCGCCTTCCTTCCGATCGGCATGGCGTTCGCCTTCATCGGCGTGCATTGTGGATGGCAACCAGACCCATCACGTCGTCCAGCGGCTCATGCGGCTTGGCCATGATGATGGGCATGCCCTGGACCCAGCCGTGGGCCTCCGTGAGTTTCTCCGCTGTTTCCATATCGGTCACGAAGGAGAGGGGATTCCACCACCAGGAGGGTTCTTCTCCGATGATGCCTTGCACGTCATGCACCCACACGGTACCGATCCGGGCGCGGGGGCCCCGAGTCATGTCCACGATATCGGGACACGGTGCCGGGCACCACGGTCACCCGCTTCTGCGCCTCCAGCGTGCAAAGCACCCGGATGGCCCTTCACGCCATCCGGGCCGGGGAAGGGGAAATCTTCATCTCCGCCGGGGTGGAGCGCTGGAGCGACCCGCGCGGTCAGGGACTGGTCCCGGACATCTACATCGCCATGGGCCAGACCGCGGAGAACGTCGCCCAGCTGCGCTCGGTCAGCCGCGCCGACCAGGACGCCTGGGCGCTGCTCTCCCAGCAGCGGGCGCAGGCCGCGGCCGAACGCGGGTTCTGGGACAAGGACATTACCGCGCTGACCCGCCCCGGTGTTCCGCCCGGACGGGACGGTCACCGCCGGCAACGCCTGCCCGCTGAACGACGGGGCCGCGGCCCTGGTGATCATGAGCTCGGCCAAGGCCGCCGAACTCGGGGTGCAGCCGCTGGCGCGGATCGTGTCCACCGGTCTCAGCGCCCTGTCCCCGGAAATCATGGGCCTGGGACCGGTCATCAAGGACATTGACCTGGTGGAGCTGAACGAGGCGTTCGCCGCCCAGGTGCTGCCCAGCGCCGAGGACTTGGGCATTGACCACGACCGGCTGAACGTCAACGGCGGGGCCATTGCCCTGGGCCACCCCTGGGGGATGACCGGGGCGCGGATCACCACCACCCCGATCAACTCGCTGCCCGAACGCGGCGCAGGTGGGGCAGACCGGCACCACTGTCTCCCCGCAGCTGTACATTTCGGTGGGCATCTCCGGGGCCATCCAGCAGAAGGCCGGGATGCAGACCCGCAAGCATGTTCCTGATGGTGCTGATCAGCCGCGCGGGCTGGCAGGTGCGCAGCACCGGGCGCCCGCGCACCTTCTGGACGCGGAAACCGGCCAGTGGATGCGCATCGTGCCAACCCACTGGGACGTGTTCCCCAACGCCCTGTCCTCCGCCCTGCAGTACGCCTCCTTCGACTGGCCCCTGGAGAACAGCTGGCGCGTACCCGATCGAGCTGGCCCGGGCGATCCACCTGCCCACCATGCTGTTCTTCGTCATGTTCATCATCGTTCACGTGGTGCTGGTCTTCTCCACCGGGGCGCTGCGCAACCTGAACCACATGTACGCGGCGCGGGAGCCAGCGGCGCGGCGACGAACACCACCAGGAAGTAGGTGATCATCTGCAGGGCGTTGTAGTTCGTCCAGCTGTTCTCCAGGGGCCAGTCGAAGGAGGCGTACTGCAGGGCGGAGGACAGGGCGTTGGGGAACACGTCCCAGCCGAAGTCGGCGATCTCAAAGATTGGCGCGTCTTCGTCCTTGTTCACCGCCACAATGTACTTGCTGGTCTGCATCCCGGCCTTCTGCTGGATGGCCCCGGAGATGCCCACCGAAATGTACAGCTGCGGGGAGACAGTGGTGCCGGTCTGCCCCACCTGCGTAGTCGTGGTCGATCCAGCCGGCATCGGTGGCGGCACGCGAGGCACCCACCGCCGCGCCCAACGCGTCGGCCAGCCTACCCGCACGAGCTCTCCGGCGGACAGCGCCAGCGCATCTGCATCGCCCGGGCGCTGACGCTCAGCCCGCAGCTGCTGATCGCGGACGAGCCGACCAGTGCGCTGGACGTCTCGGTACAGCGCTGCCCGCGCCAGCTCTCCGGCGGACAGCGCCAGCGCATCTGCATCGCCCGGGCGCTGACGCTCAGCCCGCAGCTGCTGATCGCGGACGAGCCGACCAGTGCGCTGGACGTCTCGGTCCACGCACCCGATAGTAGGGGAGCGGCGATCATGACCCCTTGCCACCAGTTGGCCGCGGTGGTCGAAAACCGGTGCCGCGACGCCCACCTCATCCTGTGACGTTTCCCCGTAGTTGATGGGTCTCCGCGGGTTGGTGGGCCAGGAACATCTGCACGGTGGCGCTGAGCCCGGTGGCGTAGCGGCTGCCCATCACGGAAGTGTGCTTCACGTTGCGCTTGGAGGGGATCTGCTCCACGGACACCGATTCGCCGCCGTCCCAGATGTTGAGCACCGCGGTTTCCCCGCTGCAGCTCGTTGAGCACCGGGTAGGCCACCCGCCGCACGTTCAGGTTCGCCAGCAACGGCCCGGTGATGGCGATCAGGCCCAACCCCAGGCGGAACTTGCGGGTTTCCTGGTCGCGTTCCACGATCCGTTCCTGCTCCAGGGTGGCCAGGATCCGCGAGACACTGGACTTGTGCAGTCCCACCTCCGCGGCAATGTCGGTGACCCCGACCTCCGGCCGCTCGGTGGTAAAGCAGCGCAGCACATCCACCACGTTCACGATCACCGAGGCGCCGCGCGAATCGCCGCCCGGGGCGGCGCGCGCGGGGTGTTTCAGGTCAGTGGCTTGCGGCTGGTCTCCACGGAGCAGGCGACGGCGATCAGGGAAACCACGGCCGCGGCCATCAGGTACCAGCCCGGGGCCAGCAGGTTGCCGGAGGCGGCGATCAGCAGGGTCGCCATGAACGGTGCGGTGCCGCCGAACAATGCGTTGGACAGGTTGAAGGAGACCGCGAACCCGGAGTAGCGCACCCGGGTGGGGAACATTTCGGCCAGGTAGCTGGGCAGGGTGCCGTCGTTCAGGGTGAGCATGGCGCCGAGCAGGATCTGCACGAGGATGATCAGCAGGAAGTTGCCGGTGTCCAGCAGCATGAACGCCGGCACCGTGAACAGGACAAAGAGGATCGAGGCGCTCATCAGGACCCGCTTGCGCCCAAACTTGTCCGAAAGCATGCCGGTGATGAAGATGAAGCCGATGTAGGTCACCAGCGCCACCGTCGTGGCCAGGTAGGAACGAGTGGCGTCCAGGTGCAGCTCTTCGGAGAGGTAGGTGGGCATGTAGGAGAGGATGACGTAGAAGCCGACCGCGTTCAGCAGCACCGCACCGGCGGCCAGCAGCAGGCGCCGCCAGTGCTCGCGGAACAGCGCGCTGACCGGAGAGGGAAGGCCGGCGAGTCCTCCAGCTTCGTACGGATGTAGCGTCCGATCAGGCCCATCGGGGCCGCCAGCACGAAGGGAATGCGCCAGCCCCAGGGCTCCATCTGATCTGCCTGGAGCAGGCCCGGTCAGCAGGGCGGCCAACAGTGAGCCGAGCAGCAGGCCGGTGGCGGTGCTGGCCGGAACCACCGCGGCATACAGTCCGCGCCGGTTCGCCGGGGCGTACTCGACCAGGAACGCCGAGGCACCGGCATACTCGCCCGAGGCGGAAAAGCCCTGCACTAGGCGCAGGGCCAGCAGCAGGAGCGGGGCGCCGATGCCGATGCTGGCGTAGCCCGGCAGCAGGGCGATGCAGAAGGTGGCCCCGGACATCAGCAGGATTGACCAGCTCAGTGCCTCCTTGCGACCAATTCGGTCGCCGAGGTGTCCCCACACGAATCCGCCCAGTGGACGGACCAGGAAGGAGATGGCGAAAACACCAAAGGTCATCAGCAGGGCCAGTTGCCTGTCGTCGCTGGGGAAGAAGACCGCCGCGATGGTCACTGCCAGGTAGCCGTAGGCGGCATAGTCGAACCACTCCACGAAGTTTCCGATGAAGCTAGGGACCAGGCCGGGGCCGGCGGGTGGCCGGAGGCGGCGATCAGCAGGGTTGCCATAAAGGGTGCGGTGCCGCCGAACAATGCGTTGGACAGGTTGAAGGAGACCGCGAAACCGGAGTAGCGCACGCGGGTGGGGAACATTTCGGCCAGATAGCTGGGCAGGGTGCCGTCATTCAGGGTCAGCATGGCTCCCAGGGCGATCTGGACCAGGATGATCAACAGGAAGTTGCCGGTGTCCAGCAGCATGAACGCCGGCACGGTGAACAGGACGAACAGCACCGAGGCGCTCATCAGGACCCGCTTGCGCCCGAACTTGTCCGAAAGCATGCCGGTGATGAAGATGAAGCCGATGTAGGTCACCAGCGCCACCGTGGTGGCGACGTAGGACGCCGTCTCATCGAGTCCCAGCTCCTGGGACAGGTAGGTGGGCATGTAGGACAGGATGACGTAGAAGCCGACCGCGTTCAAAAGCACCGCGCCGGCGGCCAGCACCAGGCGGCGCCAGTGGTCGCGGAACAGGGACTTGACCGGCGCCTTGATGACCTCGTCCTCCTGAGCCAGCTCCTTGAAGGCCGGCGAGTCCTCCAGCTTCGTACGGATGTAGCGTCCGATCAGGCCCATCGGTGCGGCCAGGAGGAAGGGCAGGCGCCAGCCCCAGGACTCCATCTGATCCGCCTGGAGCAGGCCGGTGAGCAGGGCTGCCATCAGCGAGCCGAGCAGCAGGCCGGTGGCGGTGCTGGCCGGAACCACCGCGGCGTACAGTCCGCGCCGGTTCGCCGGGGCGTATTCGACCAGGAAGGCCGCCGCGCCGGCATACTCACCGGAGGCGGAGAACCCCTGGACCAGGCGCAAGGCCAGCAGCAGGAGCGGGGCGCCGATGCCGATGCTGGCGTAGCCCGGCAGCAGGGCGATGCAGAAGGTGGCCCCGGACATCAGCAGGATTGACCAGCTCAGCGCCTCGCGCCGGCCAATGCGGTCGCCAATGTGACCCCAGACGAAACCGCCCAGTGGACGGACTAGGAAGGAAATCGCGAACAGGGCGAAGGTCATCAGCAGCGCGGTCTGCGGTGCGGATTCGGGGAAGAAGACCACCGAGATGGTCACCGCCAGGTAGCCGTAGGCCGCGTAGTCGAACCACTCGACGAAGTTGCCGATGAAGCTCGCGGCAACGACCTTGCGCCGGGTGGCCCTGCCCACGCCACCGGGGTCTGGGCGCTGTTGTCCGCTGAGTGTCGGGCCCAGATCGGGGTGGAGCGGCCTAGGCGTCGATGATGTTGTTCTCCGGGCCGAAGCCGAACTTCGTGATGTTCTCCGCGCCATCTTCGCCCACGACCAGGATGTCGTGCTCGCGGTAGCCGCCGGCCCCCGGCTCGCCATCCATCACGGTGATCATCGGCTCCATCGACACCACCATGCCCGGCTCCAGGACGGTGTCGATGTCCTCGCGCAGCTCCAGGCCGGCTTCACGGCCGTAGTAGTGCGAAAGCACTCCGAAGGAGTGGCCGTAGCCGAAGGTGCGGTTGGGCAGCAGGCCGTGGGAAATGTAGATCTCGTTCAGCTCGGCGGCGATGTCCTTGCAGACCGCGCCGGGCTTGATTAGCTCCAGGCCGCGCTTGTGGACCTCGACGTTCACATTCCACAGCTGCAGGCTGCGCTCGTCGGGCTGACCCAGGAACAAGGTGCGCTCCAGTGCGGTGTAGTAGCCCGAGGTCATCGGGAAGCAGTTCAGCGACAGGATGTCCCCGCGCTGCAGCTTGCGGGTGGTGGCCCAGTTGTGGGCGCCGTCGGTGTTGATGCCGGACTGGAACCACACCCAGGTGTCGCGCACTTCGCGGTGAGGGAAGGTCCTGGCGATCTCGTGCACCATCGCCTCGGTGCCGATCAGTGCCACCTCGTACTCGGTGATCCCCTCGCGGATCGCGGCCTTGATGGCCTCACCGCCCAGGTCGCCGATGCGGGCGCCGTGCTTGATGACCTCGATTTCCTCGGCGGACTTGATCATGCGCTGACGCATGGCATCCTGCGAGACATCCAGCAGCTGGGCGCCGGGGAACGCATCCTGGATGCGCTGGCGGGTCAGGCCCGGCAGGAAGTCATCTTCCACGCCGATGCGGGTCGCCTTTACCCCGTCACGCTTGAGCGCCTCCTGCAGTCCGTAGAAGAAGTTGTCACGCTTCCAGTCGGTGTACACGATGTTCTCGCCATAGCTGGTGCGCCACGGCATGCCGGCATCGATGTTCGCGGTCACGGTGGTGGAGTTGTTCGCGGTGACCACCAGCGCGTAGTTGCGTCCGAACGTGGTGTACAGGAAGTCCGAGTAGTACTTGATGCCGTGGTAGCTGGTGAGGATCACTGCATCCAGCGACTTGGCCGCCATGATCTGGCGCAGGCCCGCCAGGCGGCGCTCGAACTCCGCGTCGGAGAAGGTCAGCTGCTGCTTCGAGCCGTTGTGCAGGGTCTTCAGGCGCTCCAGCTCGGAGACATTGGTGGGGCTGTTTGAGGTCGTGGTCATGGTCGACTCCTATTGCGCCCGAACCGCTGGGGTCAGCGGTGAAGATCAGCGACGGGTCGGGATTGTTGATGTCCTTTTCCAGCTGCTTGATCGCCTTGTCGCGCTTGAGCAGACGTCGAATCAGATTGACGATCATCAAGAGGATTACGAAGGAGAACGGGAATGCCCCAATGATCGTGCCGGTCTGCACCGTATCGACGACCGCCGTGCCGCCCAGGGTCAGCAGCACCGTGGCCACGGTGGCGATGGACAGCACCAACACCACCCGGAAGATGGGCCCGGACTTGTTGGGCGCCGAAACAAACTCGCTGAGCGCATAGATCCCCGAATCCAGGGAGGTGACGTAATAGGTGGCCACCAGGATCGTGGACACCACCAGCAGGATCGTGCCGATCAGCGGCACATGGTCCAGCATCGCGAACAGTCCCGCAGAGGTGTCGGCGGCTACGGCGGCACTGATGCCGCGCTCCGCGCGGTCGTCATAGTAGATGGCGGCCGAACCGATCACGCCCACCCAGATCATCACGATCAGCGTGGGGATCACCGTCACCCCCAGGACAAATTCGCGGATGGTGCGGCCCCGGGAGATGCGGGCGATGAACCCGGCGACGAATGGCGAGAAGGCAATGACCCAGCACCAGATGAACACCGTCCACCAGCCGTTCCAGCTGTCCTGCCAGGTGCTGAGGGGATTGGCGGTGCTTCCCGCATCGGTCCACAGGCTCATGTGAATGAAGTTCGACATGAAGCTGCCGAAGGTCTGGGACAGGTTGGACACGATGTAGAGCGTGGGTCCAAAGATGAATACCGCGCCCACCAGGATAATGCTGAGGATCGAGTTCAGGCTCGATATGCGCGCCATCCCCTTGTTGATGCCCACGATCGCGGAAATCGCCGTGATCCCGGCGAACACCGCGATGACCATTAGCCACATCATCGGGCTGGAGGTGATTCCGGTGAAGGAGGTGATCCCGGAACTGAACTGCAGGGCCGCGAACCCGAAGGAGGTGGCCAGCCCCAGCACCGTGGCAATGATGGCCAGCAGCTCAACTACTACGCCGGCGCCGCGCTGCGACCACTTGGGCAGGATGTCGACGGTGGCCTCCCTGAAGGTCAACGTCTTGCCCAGGTTGTGGTGCGAATAGGCCAGGCAGACCGCCACCACGCAGTACATGGCCCACGCCGTCAGGCCCCAATGGAAATAGGTCCACACGATCCCACCCTCCGCGGCGCCCGTTGCGCCGGCGGGAATGACCGGGTTCTCATCGCGCAGCATGATCGGTTCGGCAACCGACCAGAAGATCAGCCCGATGCCCTGGCCGCAGGCGAACAGCATGGAATACCAGGCAAACTTGCTGTGCTGGGGTTTCGCCTTGGGCCCGCCCAGACGGATGCGCCCCACCCTGCTGAAGGAAAGCCAGATGCAGACAATGACCGCGAATGCCGAATACAGGATGAACAGCCAAGTGAACTTCCCGGTCACCAAGGTTCGCAGGTCGGAGATCACCGTTGAGGCGCCGGTGGGGTTCAGCAACACCCACAGGATGACCGCGCCGATGAGCAGCGGGGGAATGGTGCGGATCAGCAGGCGATCCAGCGGTGGAATGATGCCCGCTGGCGGGGGTGCGCCCCGGGTCCTTCGGGAAAAATGTCGTAGGGCGTCAGGACGGCGGGTGGATGATCGACTACCCGATCCATGTCAACCAGTTCCGGATGCAGCAACAGCATGAGCGATGTTTCCAGCACACCGCCGTGCTCGATGTCCCATCCCAGGAAACCGTCAGGGAAAACCTGGGCCAGGGTGTGCTCGTCCACGAAATCCCAGTAGGACATCAGCACCCCGCGGGAACCCGAGCCCTGGCGGCCCGCCCGGGCGACCGCGTTGTCCAGACCCTCATAGAGGAACTGGTAGTTCTCAAAGTGCCCGTTCAGCACGATGACGTTACACGCCCCTTGGTCGATGAAGGACGAGACCACATCGTCGATCATGCCGGTCAGCGCGGCTGCTCCCAGGCTGGTGGTCCCAAGCCGGTGGTTCCCGCCCCCGGAACGGGGCTGCGACTTATAGCCGTAGGAGAACTCCGGCGCCACCAGCGCGCCCACCTGCCGGGCCACTTCGGCGGCGATGGCCCGGGAAAGCATCGCATCCACGCCCAGCGGCAGGTGTGGCCCGTGCTGCTCGGTGGCGCCGGTGGGAATGATGACAGTCGATACCTGGAGCGGCAAACCATGCATAAGCGCCTGACCAAGATCTTCGCGCTGATCGGTGGGGACCCACGGGAGACCGGCAGGATCCTGACCGTTCATCTGGCCCCGTCCAGGATCAGCTCGATCAGCGTGGCGTGTTCGGAAATGTGAGCGTGAATGTCCGGTAACCGGTCCAGGACCATGCACCAGATCCGGGTCGCGAGGTTGTCCAGGCGCACCAGCGTTTCCTCCAGGTGGTGGTTCTGGGCGGCACGATAAATGAGCCGGTGCACTTCCAGGTCGTATTCCATCAGCTGGCGCCGGTCCCGCAATGGATCGAGCTGGCGGATCGCCTGCATCGTGCGGGTCAGCTCCTCGCGCAAGGCGCCGCCGCGATTCTCGGCCGCCCGCTGCGCGGCCAACGGCTCCAGAACCTGACGCATTTCGGAGATGGCGGCCAGCTCGGTGATGTCCACCCCGGTGGCGAAGGTCCCGCGGCGCGGGTAGGAGATCACCAGGTGGTCCACTTCCAGGCGCTTCAGCGCCTCGCGGATGGGGGTGCGCCCCATGCCGAGGTCGGTAGCGAGCAGCGCCTCGTTGATCGGGTCGCCGGGGGCGATGTCCATCATGATCAGGCGGTCGCGCAGAATCCGGTAGGACCGCTCCGCCATGGACTCGCTGATTCTGCCTTGGAAAGGGCTGGTAAAAAATAATTCCCCAACCCATTGACGGGCTGTGAGTTAGATCATACGCTAAGACGCAGACATTGATATATCAGTTGTCGGCAATTCGTACACTTTGGAGGGATAGATGCTGGAAACCCAGTCACCCGTCGCAGAATCGCTGACCCAGTCGTTGGGTGAGCTTGATCCTGAGGTGGCGGCGCGGATTGATGCTGAGTTGGCGCGTCAGCAGCGTGGCCTGGAGATGATTGCTTCGGAGAATCATACGGCGCAGGCGGTGATGCAGGCGCAGGGGTCGGTGTTTACGAGCAAGTATGGCGGGGGGTACCCGGGCCGCCGCTATTACGGTGGCTGTGAAGAGGTCGACGTGATCGAGACTCTGGCCATTGAGCGCGTGGAGGCGTTGTTCGGGGCGAAGTTCGCCAACGTCCAGCCGCATTCGGGGGCGGAGGCCAACGCGTCGGTGTATCACGCGCTGGTGGGTCCGGGGGATACCGTGCTGGGGTTGAATCTGGCCCCCGGCGGGCATTTGACCCAGGGGATGAAGCTGAACTTCTCCGGACGGTTGTTCAATATCGTGCCCTATGGGGTGGATGAGGCGACGAACCTGGTGGACATGGACGAGGTCGAGCGTCTGGCGGTTGAGCATTCCCCGAAGATGATCGTGGCCGGCTGGTCGGCGTATCCGCGCCAGTTGGACTTCGCCCGCTTCCGTGAGATCGCGGACAAGGTCGGTGCGTACCTGTTCGTGGACATGGCGCACTTTGCTGGTTTGGTGGCTGCGGGGTTGCATCCGTCGCCGGTGCCGCATGCGCATGTGGTCACCTCGACCACGCATAAGACTTTGGCTGGTCCGCGTGGCGGGATTATTTTGTCGAATGACGCGGAGATTGCCAAGAAGCTGAATTCGGCGGTGTTCCCGGGTCAGCAGGGTGGGCCGTTGGAGCATGTGATCGCGGGCAAGGCGGTGGCGTTCAAGATCGCCGCGTCGGAAGAGTTCAAGGAACGCCAGGAGCGGACGTTGGCTGGTGCGCGGATCCTGGCTGAGCGTTTGTCCCAGGCCGATGTCGAGGCCAAGGGGATCAGCGTGCTGACCGGCGGCACTGATGTGCATTTGGTGTTGGTGGATCTGCGTAACAGCGAGCTCGATGGCCAGCAGGCCGAGGATTTGTTGGCGCAGGTGGAGATCACGGTGAACCGTAATGCGGTGCCGTTTGATCCGCGTCCGCCGATGGTGACTTCGGGGTTGCGGATCGGTACCCCGGCGTTGGCGACGGTAGTACGGGCAAGCTTGGGGAGTTGAAGCAGCGGGTGCTGGATTTGGCTGCGGCCCACCCGCTCTACCCAAACCTGAAGAAGATTGGAGAATAATCATGGCTGACTTGCTGCCTGAGCACCCGGAATTCCTCTGGGCGAACCCCGAACCGAAGTCCTCCTATGACGCCGTGATTGTCGGCGGCGGCGGACACGGCCTGGCCACGGCCTACTACCTGGCCAAGAACCACGGCATGACGAACATCGCCGTGCTGGAAAAGGGCTGGCTGGCCGGCGGGAACATGGCCCGCAACACCACCATCATCCGCTCCAACTACCTGTGGGACGAGTCCTCGGGAATCTACGAGAAGTCGCTGAAGCTGTGGGAGCAGCTGCCCGAGGAACTGGACTACGATTTCCTCTTCTCCCAGCGCGGCGTGCTGAACCTGGCCCACACGCTGGGCGACGTGCGCGAATCGGTGCGCCGAGTCGAGGCGAACAAGCTCAACGGCGTGGATGCCGAATGGCTGAGCCCCGAACAGGTCAAGGAGGTCTGCCCGATCATCAACACCGGGGATGACATCCGCTACCCGGTCATGGGGGCCACCTACCAGCCGCGCGCCGGCATCGCCAAGCACGACCACGTCGCCTGGGCGTTTGCCCGCAAGGCGAATGAGATGGGCGTGGACATCATCCAGAACTGCGAGGTCATCGGTTTCCTGAAGGACGGGGAGAAGGTCACCGGGGTGAAGACCACCCGTGGCACCATCCACGCCGGCAAGGTCGCCCTGGCCGGGGCGGGTCACTCCTCGGTGCTGGCCGAAATGGCCGGCTTTGAGCTGCCGATCCAGTCCCACCCGCTGCAGGCGCTGGTCTCCGAGCTGTTCGAGCCGGTGCACCCGACCGTGGTGATGTCCAACCACATCCACGTCTACGTCTCCCAGGCGCACAAGGGCGAACTGGTGATGGGCGCGGGCATCGACACCTACAACGGCTACGGCCAGCGCGGCGCCTTCCACGTGATCGAGGAGCAGATGGCCGCCGCGGTGGAGCTGTTCCCGATCTTCGCCCGGGCCCACGTGCTGCGCACCTGGGGTGGAATCGTGGACACCACCATGGACGCCTCCCCGATCATCTCCAAGACCCCGATCCAGAACCTGTACGTGAACTGCGGCTGGGGGACCGGCGGGTTCAAGGGCACCCCCGGGGCCGGGTTCACCCTGGCCCACACCATCGCCAACGATGAACCGCACGCCCTGAACGCCCCGTTCAGCCTGGATCGCTTCGAAACCGGACACCTCATCGACGAACACGGCGCCGCCGCCGTGGCCCACTAGGAGCCGCCACCATGATGCTGATTGAGTGCCCGAACTGCGGGCCACGCAATGAAACCGAATTCAAGTACGGCGGGCAGGCGCACGTCGCCTACCCCGCCGACCCCCACGCGCTGAGCGACAAGGAATGGGCCCACTTCCTGTTCTACCGCCAGAACCCGAAGGGGATCTTCGCCGAACGCTGGGTCCACTCCGGAGGGTGCCGCAAGTGGTTCAACGCCCTTCGCGACACCGTCACCTACGAATTCAAGGCCGTTTACCGCGCCGGGGAAGCACGCCCGGAACTGCAGAACACCCAGGGAGGTACCCGATGAGCCAGAACAAGCCCTACCGGCTGGACGCCGCCATGGCACCGTCCGCGCGTGTTCAGCGTGAGGAGGCTTTGCTGCTCACCGTTGACGGCCAGCAGCTCTCCGCTCTGTCGGGGGACACCGTCGCTAGCGCCATGCTCGCCAATGGGATGCGCTCCTGTGGCAACTCGATGTATTTGAACCGCCCCCGGGGCATCTTCTCTGCCGGAGTTGAGGAACCCAACGCGCTCATCACCGTGGCGGCCCGCCACCACGAGGACATCGACGAATCGATGCTTCCCGCCACGACCGTTACGGTCACCGACCGGATGCACGCCACTTTGCTGCGGGGCCTGGGCGTACTGGACCCAACCACGGATCCGGCCTACTACGACCATGTCCACGTACACACCGATGTGCTGGTCGTGGGGGCAGGGCCGGCCGGCCTGGCCGCGGCGCGTGAGGCCAGCCGTTCTGGTGCCCGTGTGCTGCTGATGGATGAGCGCACCGAGGCTGGCGGCACCCTGCGCGACACATCCGGGGAGCAGATCGACGGCAAGGACGCCTCCAACTGGATCGAGGAGGTCACCGCGGAGCTGGCGCAGGCCGAGGAGACCACCCACCTGCAGAACACCACTGTGCTCGGCTCCTACGATGCGAACTACATCGTTGCCGTACAGCGGCGCACGGTGCACCTCAACGGTCCGGCCGGCAAGGGAGTTTCGCGCGAACGCGTCTGGCATGTGCGTGCCAAGCAAGTTGTGCTGGCCACCGGGGCCCACGAGCGGCCGATGGTATTCGAAAACAACGACCGGCCCGGCATCATGCTGGCCGGAGCGGTTCGAAGCTACCTGAACCGCTACGGTGTCCGCGTGGGACAGCGCATCGCGGTGGCTACGACCAATGATTCGGTCTACCCGCTAGTTTCCGAACTGGCGGCCAGCGGCGGGGTGGTCGCCGTCATCGACGCCCGGTCGACCGCCTCCGCGGCGGCGGCCGAAGCCGTCGCCGACGGGGTGACCGTGCTGACCGGTTCGGTAGTTGTCGACACCGAAGCGGATGAGTCCGGGGAACTATCAGCCATCCTGGTCGCTCCACTGGACGAGAACAGCGAGCTCGGTGACCACGAACGCTTCGAAGTTGACGTGCTGGCCGTGGCCGGCGGGTTCAACCCCGTCGTGCACCTGCACTCCCAGCGGCAGGGCAAGCTGGTGTGGGACACCACCATCCACGCCTTCGTGCCCGCCGACGCCGTGGCCAACCAACACCTGGCCGGGGCAGTGACCGGACGGCTGGACACCGCCGGTGCCCTGTCAACCGGTGCCGCCACCGGGGCGGCAGCCGCCTCGGCTGCCGGTTACCAGCATGTGGCCACCGTCCCGCAGGCGCCCGAAACCGCCCTCGGGGAGACTCGCCCGGTGTGGCTGGTTCCTTCGCTAAATGGCGACGACGCGGCGAACTACACGCGCCACTTCGTGGACCTGCAGCGTGACCAGACCGTGGCTGACGTGCTGCGCGCCACCGGGGCCGGAATGAGGTCCGTGGAGCACATCAAGCGGTACACCTCCATTTCCACGGCGAACGACCAGGGCAAGACCTCCGGGGTGGCAGCCATCGGCGTGATCGCCGCCGTGCTGGGCATCGAGGACCCCTCGGAAATCGGAACCACCACCTTCCGCGCCCCCTACACTCCGGTAGCGTTCGCGGCTCTGGCTGGTCGTACCCGCGGACAATTGCTGGACCCCGCGCGCATCACCCCGATGCACTCCTGGCACCTGGAACACGGGGCAAAGTTTGAGGACGTGGGACAGTGGAAGCGCGCCTGGTACTTCCCGCAGGGCGAGGAGGACATGGACGCGGCCGTGCTGCGCGAGTGCGCCGCGGTGCGCGATTCCGTCGGCATGCTCGACGCCACAACCCTGGGCAAGATCGAAATCCGGGGCAAGGACGCTGCCGAGTTCCTCAACCGCATGTACACCAACGGCTACAGCAAGTTGAAGGTGGGCATGGGGCGCTACGGCGTCATGTGCAAGGCCGATGGAATGATCTTCGACGACGGGGTGACCCTGCGCTTGGCTGAAGACCGCTTCCTCATGCACACCACCACCGGCGGGGCCGCCGACGTGCTTGACTGGCTGGAGGAGTGGCTGCAGACCGAGTGGCCTGAACTGGATGTAACGTGCACCTCGGTGACCGAGCAGTTCGCGACCGTGGCAGTGGTCGGTCCACGTTCCCGTGATGTCATCGGGAAATTGGCGTCCAACCTGGATGTCTCCAACGACGCATTCAAGTTCATGGCCTTCCAGGACGTCACCCTGGACAGCGGCATCGAGGCCCGGATCTCGCGTATTTCGTTCTCCGGCGAGTTGGCCTTCGAAATCGCGGTCCCCAGCTGGCATGGACTGAAGATCTGGGAAGATGTCTACGCAGCCGGTCAGGAATTCAACATCACCCCGTACGGCACCGAGACCATGCACGTGTTGCGCGCGGAAAAGGGCTTCATCATCGTGGGGCAGGATACGGACGGCACGGTGACCCCGCAGGATGCGGGCATGGAGTGGGTTGTTTCCAAGATCAAGGACTTCGTGGGCAAGCGCTCCTTCTCGCGGGATGACAACCTGCGGGATGACCGCAAGCAACTGGTATCGGTGCTGCCGGTCGACGAAACCCTGCGTCTGCCGGAAGGCGCCGCCCTGGTCGCTGCCGACGCGGGCACCGAGAACGGCATCACCCCGATGGACGGGTGGGTGACCAGCTCCTACAACTCGGCCGCCCTGGGCCGGACCTTCGGACTGGCGCTGATCAAGAATGGGCGTAATCGTATCGGCGAAACGCTGAAGACACCGATTGGCGACCGCCTGGTCGACGTCGTGGTCTCCGAAACCGTACTCTTTGACCCGGAAGGAAGCCGCCGAGATGGCTAACAACACTCTGATCGAAACCACCGTCCTGCGCCGCTCCCCGGCCGAGCACCTTGCCGGGGAGATGGCGGCGGCGACCGTGACCGGCGAGCGTGCGGTGGCCCTACGCGAGGTCGCTTTCGCCACCCAGGTGGGTTTGCGCGCAGCACCCGGCACCGCCGGCCACCAGCAGCTGGCTGACGCCACGGGGGTCGGCCTGCCCGCACAGGTGGGTGAGGTCGCCGGAGATGTCACCGGCACTGCCGTGCTGTGGCTCGGACCTGATGAATTCCTGGTGTTTGCACCCGAGAACGTTCAGCTGAGCGAGCAACTCACCCAGGCGCTGGGAGACCAGGCCGGCCAGGTCGTGGACTTGTCGGCCAACCGCAGCGTGCTGGAGCTGGAAGGCCCGTCTGCGCCGCTGGTGCTGCGCAAGAGCTGCCCGGCGGATCTGCACCCCAGCGCGTTTGCCGTGAATCAGGCGATCACCACCACGGTGGCGAACGTCCCGGTGCTGCTGTGGAGGGTCAGCGAGCAGACCTGGCGGATTCTTCCGCGTGCCTCCTTCACCGAGCACACGGTACGGTGGCTGGTCGACGCCATGACCGAGTTCGGCTCGCCAGAGGTGGACTAGATGGCACTGTCCGCGCTGGACATGTTTTCCATTGGCATTGGTCCCTCATCATCACACACGGTGGGGCCGATGCGGGCGGCCGCGAGCTTCGCGGCCGCCCTGAATGGGCGGGTACTTGGGCAGGTGGCACGGGTGCGCGCCGAGCTGTTCGGTTCCCTGGGAGCCACCGGCATCGGCCATCATTCGGATATTGCGGTCATCCTCGGGTTGGCGGGACATGACCCGGCCACTGTGAATACCGATGAAGTGCCGGACTTGATTCAGCAGATCCGGGACTCGGCGGTCCTGCGGCTGGCCGGGCGGGCCCCGATCGAGTTTTCGATCGACGCCGATGTGGTGTTGCATTCTCGCAAGTCCCTGCCCGGACATCCGAATGCCATGAGATTTGCCGCCTTTAACTCCGACGGCACCGAGCTGGCCAGCCAAACACTGTACTCAATTGGCGGCGGGTTCGTAGTGAACGACCAAGAGCTCCAGGCTCCGTTGAACACCGAAAACGACGCCGTCTATCGATTTACCTCGGGCGCCGAGCTCCTAGAGACCTGTGCCGCCACCGGCAAATCCATTGCCGAGGTGATGTGGGCGAACGAGCTCTCCTGGCGCAGCGAAACCGAGGTCCGCGACGCACTGCTGGAGATTTGGAAGGTCATGCAGCAGTGCGTCGAGAACGGCTGTCGGCGTACCGAGAAAACCTTGCCCGGCGGCCTGAACGTCACCCGTCGTGCCCCAGCCCTGCGCGAACGCCTGCGTCGGCAGGAAGCTGAGGCCAAAGCGTCGGAGTCGATGGATCCGCTGTGGGCGATGGAATGGGTGAACCTCTACGCGTTGGCCGTCAATGAGGAAAACGCCTCAGGCGGGCGGATCGTCACCGCCCCGACCAACGGGGCGGCCGGAATCATTCCTGCGGTGCTGCATTACTACACCCGCTTCGTCACCGGCGCCAGCGATGAGAAGGTCATCCAGTTCCTGCTTACCGCCGCCGCGATCGGGATCATCATCAAAACCAATGCCTCGATCTCCGGGGCAGAAGTTGGATGTCAGGGCGAAGTCGGCTCGGCGTGCGCGATGGCAGCCGCAGGACTGTGCGCCGTGCTTGGCGGCACCCCTGAACAGGTGGAGAACGCCGCGGAGGTGGCGCTGGAGCACAACCTGGGGTTGACCTGCGATCCGGTCGGTGGGCTGGTGCAGATTCCATGCATTGAACGCAACGCGATCGCCTCGGTGAAGGCCATCAACGCCGCCCGCCTGGCCCTGCACGGGGACGGGCAGCACACGGTGAGCCTGGACGCGGCGATCGAGACCATGCGCGCTACCGGGGCGGACATGAAAAGCAAGTACAAGGAAACCTCGCGCGGCGGGCTGGCGCTGACCCTGGCCCAGTGCTGAGCCCGGCTCCGTCAATCCAGTCCAGCAAACTGGACCGGCCCAAACCCACCGGCCCCAAGGCCCTAAGCTGGAAGCAAACACACCAGGCGCGACCCGGCCGCGAACACTCGCGGGCACCGGGCGGGCGCCTGGTGAAGAAGTGAAAGGACAAACGAGGATGAGCGAGCAGGTCCGGCACGTTCTGACCCTGCAATGCCCGGAGGCGGCCGGCATCGTGCACGCCGTCACCGGCTTCCTGGTCAAGCACGGGCGCACCATCGTGGAGCTGAAGCAGTTCGATGACATGAGCGCCGAGCGCCTGTTCATGCGCGTGGACTTCGCCGGGCAGGACGGTGCGGACCTGCTGCAGCGGCTGCGCGAGGACTTCACCCCGGTCGCCGAGGAATGGGGGATGGACTGGAACCTGCGCGAACGCGGGCAGAAGACCCGCACCCTGATCATGGTCTCGAAGTTCGACCACTGCCTGAACGACCTGCTATTCCGTGCCCACACCGGGGAGCTGCCCATCGATGTGGTCGCGGTGGTCTCCAACCACCCGGACCACCGCTCACTGGTGGAATGGCACGACATCGACTTCCACCACATCCCGGTCACCAAGCAGACCAAGCCGGCCGCGGAAGCCGAACTGCTGCAGCTGATCGAGCAGACCGGCACCGAACTGGTGGTTCTGGCCCGCTACATGCAGGTGCTCTCCGATGAACTGGCCACCGAGCTGACCGGCAAGACCATCAACATCCACCACTCCTTCCTGCCCTCCTTCAAGGGGGCCAAGCCCTACCACCAGGCGTGGGAGCGCGGGGTGAAGACGGTGGGCGCCACCGCCCACTACGTGAACTCGGAGCTCGACGAGGGGCCGATCATCGCCCAGCAGGTGGTGGAGGTGGACCACACCTACATGCCCGAGGACCTGGTCGCCGCCGGGCGCGACAGCGAATGCAAGGCCCTGTCCAACGCGGTGCGCTGGCACTGCGAGGGGCGGGTATTCCTCTGGGGCAACCGCACCGTGGTGCTGCGCTAACCCGCCGCCGGGTGCGGCCGCCGCACCGGGTGCGACCCCCGCACCGGCTGCCGCCGCGGTGCCAGAGGCTGAACCGCACCCACTTTCCACGCAGCACATCAGGGGCCGACCCACTGGATCGGCCCCTGATGCTGTTGGGGTTGCGGTGCTGCTACTTGCCCAGCCCCAGCGCGTCACGCACCGTGAAGAACAGGTCCGTCTGATCGCTCAGGCCCACCACGTTCGCGGCCCCCGGACCGTAGCCGGCGATGCGCAGCTGCGCGCCGGTGTGGCCCTGGGAGGCGGCCTCCTCACCGGTGCCGTAGAGGATCGCCATCTCACTGCCGTCCGCGGTGACCAGCTTGGAGGTCAGCGCCGGGGACTCGGTGTCCGGGGCCACGATCTGGCTGGTGTGCGCGTGGTCGGCGGTGACCACCACCAGGGTCTCACCGTCTTCCTTGGCAAAGGCCAGCGCCTCCTGCACCGCCTCGTCCAGGTCCACGGTCTCGCCGATCTGCCCGCACGGGTTCGCCGCGTGGTCCTGCTTGTCGATCGAGGCGCCCTCGACCTGCAGGAAGAACCCGTCCTCATCGTCCTTGAGCAGGTCGATCGCCTTGGAGGTCATGCTCTTCAGGTCCGGGGCCTTTTCGAAGTCCCGCGCCGGGTTGTCCTTGCACTGCTGGGCCGGCTTGGAGATGCCGTCCTTGGACGCCAGGTCCCCGGTCCAGCGCACCTCCATGTTGCCCTCGGCGAACAGCCCCAGCAGCGGGGTGTCCTGGTTCGCCGCCTGGGCCTGCTGCATCCCGGCGGTGTCCTCCACGATCGTGTAGCCGCGCTCGTTGGCCTGCTGGCGCAGGGTCTTGTCCTTGTAGTCCCCGGCCTTGGCCTTCTCCGCGAAGGTCTCCGCCCCGCCGCCGAACACCAGGTCCGGACGGGTGGCCAGCATCTGCTCGGTGATCGAGCCGGCGCCGCCGTTTTCCAGGGCGTTCTGCGCGCACTTCTCACTGGTGGCCTCCGGGCCATAGCACTTGCGCTCGGCCACATGCGAATACTGCACGGCCGGGGTGGCGTCCTGGATTTCGCTGGTGGTGACCACGCCGGTGGCGAGGTTGCCTTCCTTCGCCAGTTCCAGCAGGCTCTGCTGGCTCTTGCCGTGGATGTCCACCGAGATCGCACCGTTGTAGGACTTGGTGCCGGTGGCCCAGGCGGTCCCGCTGGCGGCCGAGTCGGTCACGTAGTCCGGCTTGCCTTCCTTGTCCAGCGCGTAGTGGGTGTACTGCCCGGTCAGCGGCAGCGCGTCCAGCCCCTTGAAGAAGCCGCCGGCACCCTCGGCGACGTTGCGTGCGGCCGTGATTTCCGAATCGCCCATGCCGTCGCCGATGAGCAGGATGACGTTCTTCGCCCCGGCGTCCTTCACCGCCTCGCGCACCGCATCGGTGGTGTCACCGTCCATGCGCCGCGCCCCGCCGTGCTCGGAGAGCCCACCGGTGGCGGCACGATCCAGCAGCGGGGCCGGATCCTGGCTGGACTCCACCGCCCCGGCACCCACCGAGCACCCGGACAGGGCGCCGACGCCCAACACCAGCGCGGCCGCCGCCGGAACCAACCTCTTGGTACGAGAAAACATGATCTACCCTTCAACTGAAGTTTTCCTGGCCGCCGTGATCGATGCGGCGGCACCAGGGCCGATGCTGCCCAAGCCAGCTGTCGCACCGGCAACCGGCGCCTGAACCGCAGGTTAACGCCCGGCAACCCCCGGCGCGGGTGCCGCCAATTATCGCGCAAATCCCGCTGCCTGTGAGATGCGTCTCGGTCAGCCTCCAGCTCCCGGGAACCTGCCTCACCACGCTCCAGCTCTTGCCACGCCCCGGGCAACGGTGTGAGGATCGAAGCAGAGGACAGGCTCAAGGCAACACCGGGGCCCGGGGTCGGTCCCGGCGCCCAGAAGGGGCAGGATCATGTCAGAGGCACCAGTGATCATCATCGGCGGCGGCTTGGCCGGCGCCACCGCGGCCAGCGAGCTGCGTGAACGCGGCTACGGCGGGGCGGTGACCCTGATCGCCGGCGAGGAGCACCTGCCCTATGAGCGTCCGCCGCTGTCCAAGGACTTCCTGCAGGGCAGCAGCGAGCTGCCGGACTTCACCGTGCACGACGCGCAGTGGTACGCCAAGCACGACATCGATCTGCTGCTGGGCACCCGGGTGGAGGCGATCGACCGCACCGCCAAACGGGTGACCCTGGACGGCGGCGGCACCTTGGACTACGCCCAGCTGGTGCTGGCCACCGGGTCGCGGGCCAACCCCAGCGGCGGCATTGAGGGGGCGGACCTGCCCGGGGTGCGGGTGCTGCGCACCATTGACGACGCCCGGGCGCTGCGCGAGGACCTGAATGAGGGCACCCGTCTGGTGATCGTCGGCTCGGGGTGGATCGGCATGGAGGCCGCGGCCTCCGCCCGCCAGCAGGGCGCGGAGGTCACCGTCATCTCCCCGTCGCGCATCCCGCTGGGCAATGTGCTGGGCGAACCCTTCGGCAACCACCTGACCCGGATGCATCAGGAGGCCGGGGTGCAGTTTGAGCTGGCCACCCACGTGGGCCGGATCGAACGCGGCGCCGATCAGCTGGTGGTGCACGCCGGCAGCTGGCAGACCGGCGCGGACCTGGTGCTCCTGGCGATCGGCGCCAGCCCGCACCTGGAGGTCGCCGCCGCCAGCGGGATCGAAACCGATCACGGGGTGGTGGTCGACGCGTCCCTGCGCTCCTCGGACCCGGATGTGCTGGCCGTCGGGGACATCGCCCAGGCGTTCAACACGACGCTGCGCCGCCAGCTGCGGGTGGAGCACTGGGACAACGCGATCCGCCAGGGCAAGCTGGCCGCGGCCACGCTCACCGGCGCCGACGAGCAGTATGACTGGCTGCCCTACTTCTTCACCGACCAGTTCGAGCTGGGAATGGAGTACGTCGGGGACCGCCAGGACGGGGACGCCGATGTGGTCCGCGGGGACATGGACGAGGGCGAGTTCATCATGTTCTGGCTGCGTGAGGGGCGGATCACCGCGGCGATGAACGTGAACATCTGGGATGTGAACGACACGCTGCGTTCCCTGGTGGGTCAGCGCATCGACCCGGAACGGCTGCAGGACACCTCCATCGAGCTGGGGCAGCTGGCCGCCGGGCAGTAGGAGCCGGGCCCGGGTGATGGGAGCCGCCCCCGGATGATGGGAGCCGGCCCCGGATGATGGGAGGCCGCGCCGCGGACCACCGGTGAGAGCGGCCCGACGCCGCAATGCGACGTGCGACACTGTGCGCCGGGCAGGGAAGGTGCCTACGATGAGCTCATGACACAGCATCAGGTGGATTTGGCAATCATCGGCGCCGGCTCGGGCAACACGCTGCTCACCGACTACTGGGACGACAAGCAGGTCGCCATCGCGGAAAAGGGGCCGTTCGGCGGCACCTGCCTGAACGTGGGCTGCATCCCCACCAAGATGTTCGTGCGCCCGGCCGAACTGGCCCGCACCCCCGTCGAGGCGCAGCGGCTGAACGTGTCCCTGCCGGAGGGCAGCGCCGACTGGCCGGCGATCCGCGACCGGATCTTCTCCCGCATCGACCCGATCGCGCAGAACGGCTACGAATACCGGGACCAGTCGCCCAACGTGCAGGTCATCGCCGAAGAGGTGACCCTGGATGGCACCCACGGCTTTCGCACCGCCCAGGGCACCAGCATCAGCGCCGAGCAGCTGGTGATCGCGGCCGGATCCCGCGCGGTGATCCCGGACATCGAGGGCTGCGACCTGCCCGGGGTGCACACCTCGGACACGGTGATGCGCCTGGAGCGCCTGCCGGAGCGGATCGTGATCGTCGGCGGCGGGTTCATCGCCTGCGAGTTCGCCGCGATCTTCTCCGGGCTGGGCTCCCGCACCACCCAGCTGATCCGCCGCCAACACCTGATGCGGCACATGGACACGGAGATCCGCGATGCGTTCAACGCCGAGGCCCCGAAGTACTGGAACGTTGAGCGCAACACCGAAACCCAGCGGATCACCAAGAACGCGGACGGGACCCTGGAAGTGCACACCAGCGCGGGCACCCACACCGCGGACATCGTGCTGGTGGCTACCGGGCGCAAGCCCAACACGGATTTGATCGGCGCGCAGCAGGCCGGGCTGGACCTGCACCAGGACGGCCGGCTGGTGGTCGATGAGTACCAGCGGGTGCTGCGCGGCGGCCAGCCGGTGCCCGGGCTCTACGCGCTGGGGGACATCTGCAGCACCGAGCAGCTCAAGCACGTGGCCAACTACGAGGCCCGGGTGGTCGCCCACAACCTGCAGCACCCGCACGCGCTGCGGGCGAATTCCGACCGGGCGGTGCCCGCGGCGGTGTTCACCCACCCGGAGCTGGCGCAGATCGGGCTGACCGAGCAGGAGGCGGTGCAGTGCATCGGCCGGCAGAACGTGAGCACCAAAACCCAGATGGTGGGGGACACCGCCTACGGCTGGGCGCTGGAGGATCAGACCGGGCTGTTCAAGGTCGTCGCCGATCGGCGTGACGGTTCGATCCTGGGCGCGCACGTGATGGGCTACCAGGCCTCAAACCTGATCCAGCCGGTGGTGATGGCCATGAACCTGGGCATCGACGCCTACACCGCGGCCCGCGGCCAGTACTGGATCCACCCGGCGCTGATGGAGGTCACCGAGAACGCGTTGCTGGGACTGGACGTCCCGCAGGGCCAGGACGCCCCGCTCTAGCTGCCCCATCCCGGCGTTGAGCAGCGACGCGGGCGGTCAACTCGGCAGCGCCGGTGCGCAGTGCGGCAGCTAGCGCCGCGGCCAGGCTCAGGCCGGCCGGTCGAACACTCCCTGGTCCTGCAGGATCGTCTCCCCGGCCTCCTTGAGCAGTTCGTGGCGCAGCGCCCCCTCACGCTCCAGCGCCGCCACCAGCTGCGGGGAGTGGGAGACCACCACGATCTGCGAGTCCCGGGAGGCGTGGGCGATCAGGGCCGCCAGCGCCGGCAGCAGCTGCGGGTGCAGGCTGTTTTCCGGTTCGTTCAGCACCAGCAGCGGGGCCGGGCG
The DNA here is from genome assembly GCF_006094275.1 of Glutamicibacter creatinolyticus. Taxonomy (GTDB): domain Bacteria; phylum Actinomycetota; class Actinomycetes; order Actinomycetales; family Micrococcaceae; genus Glutamicibacter; species Glutamicibacter creatinolyticus. Next base: position 3,082,216 of record NZ_CP034412.1, on the reverse strand, counting down.
CGGGGAGAGCAGGGCGGTGGCCAGCAGGATGTAGCGCAGTGTCCCGTCGGAAAGCTCACTGGCCTGCAGGGGGCGCAACAGGCCGGGCTGGTGCAGGTGCAGGCTGAAGCGCCCGTGCTCCGATCGCACCTCCAGGCGGGATCCGTCAAACGCGTCGGCGATCGCCTGGTTGAACGCCGCGGGACTGGACATCTCGTGGATGGTGCGCACCGCCGCAGGCAGATCCGCCCCGTCGGAGGCCAGCACCGGGGTGCGGGTGCCGATCCGCTCGGCCCGGGCCGGTGCGCCGGCATCGGTGCGCAGCGCATCGTAGAACCGCCAGCCCTGCAGCATCACCCGCAGCTGGCTCACTTCCGGGGCCCTGGAGGCGTCGATGGTGGAGAGCACCGACTCCCACTCGGGCAGCCGCAGCCCGCTGTCCTCCAGGCGCGCCTGCCCGCGAATCTGCACCAGCGCCCCCTGGCGCAGCACGCTGGTGGTCGACGGGCGCAGCACCGGGCCGAACCAGACCGCCTCGCTCTTGAGCACCGGGTCCTGGCCGAACATGCTCGGGTCGCGCATGTCCGTGTCCGGCACCGGCAGCCCCAGGTCCACCGCGTACCCGTACTCTTCGGAGGCGAACCCCAGCTTCAAGGAGACCGGTTCGCGGCGCACCGTGCCCTGCGCCGGTCCCGAGTCCCGCCGCGCACCGTGCCCTGCGCCGGTCCCGAGTCCCGCCTGCCGCGCGGACGGCTTCCGGCCTCCGGTCCGGCCCATGCGGCCGAACCCAGCCCGCCCTCGCGGGCCAGGGAGGCGATCGCCCCGTCGTGGCCGAGTTCGCTGATCAGCTTCAGCGCGCGGTAGACGTTGGATTTGCCCACCGCATTGGCTCCGGTGATCACGGTCAGCGGGGCCAGTTCGATGACCAGGTCGCGCACCGAACGGTACCCGCTGATCGCCAGGATCTGCAGCATGCACCCCACCCTACCGGCCCTGCCCGACAGCATCCGCGCTGTATCCGCGCAGTACCGCCGGGGCGGGGTGTCCGGCGGTGCCAAAGCGTTCGGCGGCCATGCCATACTGGGGTTGAGCGGCGAAGATCCTCGCCGCCACCTGCACTTTGAGTGGCGCAGGTGCTGCACGAGCACGGGAGTACCGATGACCCAGAACCCGTCCCCTTCTACCGCCACCCTGCTGGTCGGCGTCGAGCCGGACCAGTCCCCGACGGTGCTCAACGCGGTCGCCCCGCTGGCCGCGCAGCTGCAGGCCCGCGTGGTGTGCGTGCACGTGCACACCGGACGGTTCATCACCCAGCGCCTGCCCGAGAACCTGGCCGAGGCCAGCCCGGCGATCAGCGGCTCGGCGCACCCCGATGAGCAGGAGGTGCCGTTCCCGCAGGGGCTGCGCGATCACCTGGCTGAGGTGTTCGATCCGCTGCAGGTCAGCTGGGAGGCGCGCGAGGTGGAAGGGGACCCGGCCAAGGCGCTGGCGCAACTGGCCGAGGAGCTGGATGCCAACATGATCGTGGTCGGCACGCGCCGCAAGGGCTGGCGCAACCGCATGGAGCAGTTCATTGACGGGTCGATCGCCGTGAGCCTGTCGCACCGGCAGGGCCGCCCGGTCCTGGTGGTGCCGCAGGTCGCCAACGAATCCGGCCGGCTTCCCTGGGAAGGATAGCCGCCGCCCCGCGCCGGGGCTAACGCCGGCATCCCACCGCGGGTTCGAACCCCACGGGGGATCGAATTCCGCACGGGAACGAACTCCACGCGGGGGCAGCCGCTCCCCGGACGGGCAGGGGCGCTAGTTGCCGGGCCGGGATTCGAGGCCCGGCAGGGGCTGGTCCGTGTCGCTGCCGCGGCATGTTTCCGCGCCGGCGAATTACAGTTCGCGGTGCAGCTTGCACCCGGGGTTGAACTGCGCCGCACAGTGCGGGCAGTGGTCGGTGCCCAGGTATTGGGCGACGCTCATTTGGGTGCCGCACACTCCGCACAGCACTGCCGGCTGGTCGAAGTGGCGTAACGGCCACACCTGGGCCGGGTGATCGGCCAGCTCGGCGTGGCACAGGTGGCAGGGGTAGTACCTGGCGCAGCAGTAGTGCTTGATCGCGATGACGTCGACGTCCCGGTGGTAGTGCGCGCAGCGGGTCTGCGGGTCCGGATTCACGCCGTGGACCTGCGGCCGGCGGGGTGCGTCGTTCACGCGTCTCTCCTGTCTGCGGGCAACTGGCGGAAGTTCGCGCCCGGACTGAGGGCGCCGCAAGTTTCCCGTACCATTCTGCCGCATCCGGGAAGCCGGCTACTGTGCATTGCTGCACGCTTGATGTGCGTAATCCGCTCCTGAATTCACTGCCGCGCACCTTCCCTTGGGAGTGTGATCTGGGCCATACTCTGGTGCTGAGGGGCGGGGTCCAACCTGGGATCCCCGGGGCTGGAAGGAAAAACAGTGGCATCTGAAACCTCAAGCAGATCCGAGCGCAAGGGGCTGCGCCGGGTCGTCGCGGCCTCCATGGCCGGAACCGTGGTCGAATGGTACGAATTCTTCCTGTACGCTACCGCGGCGACCCTGGTCTTCAATAAGATCTTCTTCCCGGATACGGGCAACGACCTGGACAACATCATCAAGGCGTTCCTGACCTACGCGGTCGGCTTTGTGGCCCGTCCGATCGGCGGCATCGTCTTTGGCCACTTCGGCGACAAGTACGGGCGCAAGCATCTGCTGCAGGTGGCGATCATTCTGGTCGGGGTCACCACGTTCCTGATGGGCTGCCTGCCCACATTCGACTCCATCGGCTACGCTGCCCCGATCCTGTTGATCGTCCTGCGTTTCCTGCAGGGCTTCGCCGTGGGCGGCGAATGGGGCGGTGCGGTGCTGCTGGTGGCCGAGCATGCGCCCAACCGGGAGCGTGGTTTCTGGTCTTCCTGGCCGCAGGCGGCAGTGCCGATAGGCAACCTGCTGGCCACCGTGGTGCTGCTGGTGCTCTCGTGGACGCTGAGTCCCGAGGCCTTCCTGGCCTGGGGCTGGCGTGTGGGCTTCTGGCTGTCGGTGGTCATCGTACTGGTCGGGTACTACATCCGCACCCGGGTCACCGACGCCCCGATCTTCCAGGAGGCCAAGGCCGAACTGGAACAAAACGCAGCCGCCGGGTACGGGGTTGCCGAGGTGTTCAAGCGCTACCCGCGTGGGGTCTTTACGGCCATGGGACTGCGCTTCGGGGAGAACATCCTGTACTACATGGTGGTGACCTTCTCGATCACCTACATGAGCGTGCAATTGCACATGCAGACCTCGGTCATCCTGGAGCTGATGCTGCTGGCTCACGTGTTCCACGCGATCATCGTCCCGGTGATCGGGCGCTTCACCGACACCATGGGGCGACGTCCGGTCTACGCGGCGGGCGTGATCCTCATGGCAGTGTGGGGTGTGGTCGCTTTCCCGCTGTTCAACACGGAGAACGACTTCGTGATCCTGATGACGATCGTCGCCGGGCTGTTCGTTCACGGACTGATGTACGCCGGGCAGCCGGCCATCATGGCCGAAATGTTCCCCACCCGGATGCGCTATTCCGGGGTGTCCTTGGGTTACCAGGTGACCTCGATCGTCGCCGGCTCCATGGCGCCGATCATTGCCGCGGCCCTGCTGCGGGTGACCGGCAGCTGGATTCCGGTCGCCGGGTATGTGGTGTTCGCGGCCCTGGTGACCCTCGTCGCCGTGTTCTTCCTGCGGGAAACCAAGGGGTTGGACCTGGGCAGCATCGATGAGCAGGACCGTCGCGACAACGGGCTGCGGGCGCCGGTGGCGGACGCGGAACCAACGCCGGGTCTTGAAGCCCAGTCCGATCCCCGCCTGGGCGAGGATGGCCGGGCCCGGCAGAACTAACCCGCCGCACGGCACCGTGGTTGGTTGGCAGCGGTGCTGCAGCGCGAAGGCCCCGACACGAAGATCCGTCGGGGCCTTCGCCGTGCCGGGCCGCCCGATTATCGGCCAACCGTTCACAGTGATGCCTCGCATCCAGGTTGTGACAGGCGCCCAGGTATCTAGCGCCGCGCCCCTAATCAGCAATCACTTCGCTGCCTATTAGTCTTGCTGACAATACCCTCCGGATCATTAGCAGGCGGGGGAAGGCACCATGCCAAGGCTGGTTGGCCGACAGTCCCGTCATCGCGGATTAAGGGACTGTCAAACAAATAACGGGCAGCGGCCTTCAGGCAACAGGTGAAACAGTTAGGCGCGTGCGCTCTGACTATGGAATTTTAACGTTCCGGCGGGGTTGGAGCAGATGGCGTGAACGGGGCGATGAACCAGTCCTGGTCCTTTGCGGCCTGGGTAAAGGCCTGGACGGTCGCCTGCACCGCCCGGCTGCGCAGCGCCTCCTCCCGGCCGACCAGCCAGTACTCGGCATGGTGGCTGAACTGCTCGTGCAGCACCGGCACAAGGTTGGGGTACTGCCGGGAGAGGAATTCGGGCAGTAGCCCAATTCCCGCGTGACACATCGTCGCCGAGAACTGCACCGCGATGCTGGTGGAGGACACCGCGCGGCGCATGGGCGGCAGTGCCGCGCTCGCGTCATCGAGCTTGTCCACGGTCAGGGCGGTGTCGATGTAGTAGTTCAGATAGTGCTCCGACAGGTCCTCCAGGCGCGTGGGATGCCCGTGCGCGTGCAGATACTCTTCCGTCGCGTAGAGCCGCAGCTCGTAATCCAGCAGTTTCGTGGATACCGCGCGGCGCACGTAAGGCTGGCCGATGGCGATCTCCAGGTCCATGCCGGTGCGGGTTTGGCGGGTGCGGGTTGTTTCGGAGACCAGCTCGAAGACCAGCTGCGGGTGGGTCCGGTGCAGTCTGGCCAACGCCGGGGCGGCCAGGTGGGCGCTGAATGCGTCGGGAGCGGCGATCCGCACGTGCCCGCTGAGCTGCTCGGAGTCCCCGTCCGCGCCAATGGCCGCCACCGCCTGTTCGATCGTTTCGGCTGAAACCATGGCACGCCGTCCCAGGTCGGTCAGTTCCCACCCGTTCGGTGTGCGGGTCAGCAACCGGCCGCCCATGGCCTTCTGCAGCGCGGCAATCCGTCGGGAGATCGTAGAGTGATTCACTCCGAGCACGTTCGCAGCCGCCGTGTAGCGCCCGAGCCGGGCCACGGTCAAAAAAGCGATCAGGGATTCAAGATGACGGTAGTCGATGGGGCGCTCCATGGGAATAGTGTGCGTCAATGCACGACAGCCTTGCAATTTTCCCCTCACAGTGTGCATTGAGAAGGTGATGTGGCGCACCTACGCTGGGGGCAGACAGTGAGACGGTGCGCCACTGACAGCACCCTCAGCCACAGGTAGGCCAGGGGTGAGGGCGCCGACGGAAAGGGTGAGGACATGAGCGTGTACGCATGGATCGGGTTGGGCAACATGGGCGGTCCGATGACCGCAAACCTGGTGAAGGCCGGAAATGAGGTGCGCGGCTACGACCTGAACGAGCAGGCCTGCGCAGCCGCGGCCGCCGGCGGGGTGCGCATTGCCCCCAATATTGCAGAGGCCATGGACGGGGCCGACGCGGTGTTCACGATGCTGCCCAAGGGGGAGCATGTGCGTTCGGTCTATGAAGCGCCGGAGGGGATCTGGGCGAACGCCACCGCGCAGATGCTGTTGCTGGATTCTTCCACCGTCGACGTGGAAACTTCCCGCTACATCCATCAGGGATCGGCCGAACGGGGCCTGGAATTCGTGGATGCGCCGGTTTCCGGAGGGATCTCCGGGGCTGCGGCCGCGACCTTGGCGTTCATGCTTGGGGGCCAGGAACACCTGATGCAGCGGGCCACCGAGCTGATCGCACCGATGTCCGGGCGAACCATCGTCGCCGGTGGGCCGACCATGGGGATCGCGGCGAAGATCTGCAACAACATGATGCTGTTCATCGACCTGATGGCCAGCGCGGAGGGCTCCCAGCTGGCCGAGAAGCTGGGACTGGATCCCGAAGTGTTCTGGCAGATCGTCTCGGTCTCCTCCGGACGGTCCTGGGCGCAGCAGACCTGGTACCCGGTCCCCGGAATCATCGACACCGCAGCGGCGAACAACAATTTCGACGCCACCTTCCGCACCGATCTGGCCCGCAAGGACGTCGCCCTGGCCCTGGCGGCGGGGCAACAGACCGGGGTGAGGCTGCCGGCCGCCACCCTGGCTCAGGAACACTTCGACGAATTGATCAGCCAGGGGCTGGCCGACAAGGACTGCTCGCTGATCGTGAAAAACCTGGTACCCGACGGCAACGTTCGGGGCTACAACCCGATTTCCGGTCCGGACGCTGGCGAGCAGTCGGGCCAAGGATCCGCGCAGCCCAGCCGGCCCGCCCGCCAAGGCGCCTGATGCGAAGCATTCGTGCGGCAGTGCTGGAGGAATCGGGCGCAGCGCGCCCCTACGGCGCCTCCCAACCACTGCGCGTGCAGCAGGTGCAGCTGAACGATCCGGGCCCCGCAGAGGTGCTGGTGCGCATCGAGGCGGCCGGACTGTGCCATTCGGACCTGTCGGTGGTCGACGGAAACCGGCCCCGACCGCTGCCCATGGTGCTCGGTCATGAAAGCGCCGGCATCGTCGAACAGCTCGGCGATCGGGTTCAGGGTTTGCGGGTGGGGCAGCGGGTGGTCTCCAGCTTCCTGCCGCGTTGCGGGACCTGCCCGGCATGCGCCACCAACGGCAAGCTGCCCTGCACCCCCGGCAGTGCCGCCAACACCGCCGGTACGCTGCTGGGCGGGCAGCGGCGGTTGATGCGCGGCGGGAGGGCCCTCAACCACCATTTGGGGGTTTCCGGCTTTGCCACGCATGCGGTGATGGACGCCCGCAGCCTGGTGCCGGTCGGCGACGACGTGCCTGCGCAGGTGGCGGCGGTGCTGGGGTGCGCGGTACTCACCGGCGGCGGAGCGATCCGCAACGCGGCACGCGCCACCGCGGGGGACAGCATCCTGGTAGTGGGCCTGGGCGGGGTGGGGATGGCGGCCCTGCTGGTGGCCCTGGCAACCGTGCGCGATCCCGGCCCATCGGTTGGAAAGGACCCCGGCAGCACCAGGACCGGTGCCGGCGCGCACACGCCGCACGGCAAGGTGATTGCGGTGGACATGAACCCGCAGAAGCTGCGCACCGCCCAACGGTTGGGAGCCGATGTGGCACTCACCCCGCAGCAGCTGGCCCAGCAGGGGCTGAGCGCCGCGGTGGTGATCGAGGCGGCCGGCCACCCGCGTGCCTTTGAGACCGCGTTCAGTGCCACCGCGGTGGGCGGCACCCTGGTAACCGTCGGCTTGCCGGCGCCCGGGGCGATGAGCCAGATCGAACCGCTGGCGTTGACCGCCGGGGCCCGAACCATTATTGGTTCCTACTTGGGGTCGGCAGTGCCGGCGACGGACATCCCGTTCTATGAGCGGCTGTGGCGCGAAGGGCGGCTGCCGGTGGAGGAACTGGTTTCGGGCACCTGCACCCTGGATGAGATCAACGACGGGCTGGAGGAGCTCGCCGCCGGTCGGGCGGTGCGCACCCTGGTCACCTACTAACCCCGCGCGCAGGGTCCCAGCCCGCCCAGGTGCCGGCAACAGACTTCAGGCGGGCAGGGACGCACCCGGGTGCGGCCAGAAGGCCACACCCGGGTTGGTGCTGCTGGGCTGGGTCCCGGTCTGGTCCGAGTACCCCGCAGCCCTCACCGCCGAGCGCTAGCGCTGCAGCCCGGCTTGACCCGCAGCGGCCGTGGTGCCGCCCGCCATGGCAGGACGCACCTGGCGGCGCAGCAGCACGAACAGCAGGATCATCCCGGCGGTCAGGAACATGTGCCCCAACCCGGCGAACCCGGCAATCATCGCGGAGGACTCCACCCCGCGCACGGTGAGCATGCCGTGCACGATGAGCATCGCCGAGGTGAGGATGACCCCGGCGTTGTAGGTGGCGAAGAACCAGCCGAACAGCTTGCGGTGCGTGGAGAGCGCGAACGCCTTCTCCAGCAGCAGCACGATCAGCAGGACGATGAAGCCCAGGGTGAGCAGGTGGGTGTGGGCCAGGCCCAGCTGTGTGAATTCGCCGGCCGGGAAGTCGTTGGCCTTGGTGAACTCGCGGTAGAACAGGCCGGAGGCCACCCCGACCAGCATGTAGCCAAAGGCCCAGTTCAGGATCCTGCGCATCTGTTTTCTCCTTGTGGTTTGGTGATGCCCCGGGAGTGAGGGCACCGGTGGTTGCTGGGCAGTGCTCCGTGGTGCTCCACGGCTGCCCGGTTGATTGGAAAATGTCTGCCGCCCGCGGATCGCCGCTCACGACCCCGAGCCGGTATGGTGGCGCGCTAGCTGCGCGGCGTCTGCGCCATCTCGGTGCGGGGCGCCGCAGCGGTTTCCGGCTGCCGGGTCGGCGCCCAGGCCGGGATGTTGCGCCGCCCCAGCAGCGTGAACAGCGCCGGAACCAGCACGGTGCGCACCAGGAAGGTATCGAGCAGCACCCCGAGCCCGACGACCAGGCCCAGCTGGCCCAGCACCATCAGCGGCAGGGTGGCCAGCGCCGCGAACACCCCGGCCAGCACCACGCCGGCGGAAGTGATCACCGCACCGGTGTGCCCGACGGCGTCGATCACCGCCTCCCGGATCGGCTGGCGGGCCGCCTCCTGCTTGATCCGCTGGGTGAGGAAGATCGTGTAGTCCACCCCGAGCGCGACCAGGAACAGGAAGGCCAGCAGCGGGACCTGCACATCGAATGCGCTGGTGCCCAGCACCAGTGAGCCGATCAGCCCGCCCAGCCCCAGTGCGGCCGCGGCGCTGAGCAGGTTCACCAGCGCCAGCAGGGCGGCGGTCAGCCAGGAACGGGTGAGCACCAGCAGCATCACGAAGCAGATGCCCAAGACCAGTGGGGCGACCACGGCAAAGTCCCGCAGGTGCCCGTTGTGGGCATCGAGCTGTTCGGCCCCCGCCCCGCCCAGCAGGGCATCGGCCCCGTCCACCGCATGGATGGCGGTGCGCACCTCACGCAGCATCTGCTGGTCTTCGCTCGATCCGGGGTCCGCCTGGCCCACCAGCAGCAGCCGCTGCCAGGAGCCGTCGGCGCTGCGGCCCATTTCGCTCACCCGCTGCACGCCGGGCACCTGTTCGGCGGCCCGGGCCACCTGTGGGGCCTGGTCAGGATGGGTGAGGAGGGTGGCCGGCTGGGTTTCCCCGGCCGGGAAGTGCTCGGTGAGCACCGTTGAGGCGCTCGCCGATTCCGTCGGGCTGCGGAACTGCTCGGCGGGCTTCAGGCCCAGGCCGGTGCCGGTGAGCACGGCGGCCAACACCGCCAGCACGGCACCGACCGAGACCAGGGAGAGCACCGGGCGGGCGGTGACCGCGGTGGCGATCTGCGCCCACCGGCTGCGGCGTGGGGCCGGCTGGTGCGGGGCCGGCACCAGCGGCCAGAACACCTTACGTCCGGCCAGGGCCAGCACCGGGGGCAGCAGCCCGAGCACGAACAGCGCGGCGATCAGCAGCCCCACCGCGCAGGCGATCCCCAGGCCGCGGGTGTCCTCCATGACCGCCAGCACCAGGCTGGCCAGCGCCAGTACGACGGTGAGGTTGGAGGTGGCGATGGCCTCGAAGCTCGAGCGCCAGGCGGCGGCCAGCGCCGTGCGGTGCCCGGCGTGCACCCGCAGCTCATCGCGGTAGCGGGAGATCAGCAGCAGCGCATAGTTGGTGCCGGCGCCGAACACCAGCACCGAGAGCACCCCGGTGTCAAAGTGCAGGTCCCACACCCCGGCCAGCGCGGCGGTGACCAGGCTGGCGGCCCGGTCGGCCAGGCCGACCACGGCCAGCGGCAGCAGCCACAGGATGGGGGAGCGGTAGGTGAGGATCAGCAGGACCGCCACGATGGCGACGGTCACCGCCAGCAGCGTGAAATTGGCCCCGTCGAAGGAGTGGGCCACGTCCAGCGCGAACGCCGGCCCGCCGGTCACCTGCACCTGCAGGGCGGCGGCGGGGGCGGCGGCCAGCTGCTCACGCAGTTCGGCGACCACCTGCCGGTCGGCCAGGCTGCCGCGCTCGTCCCAGCTGGCGGTGAGCATCCCGGCCTGGGCGTCATCACTGAGCAGCGGCTTGCCCAGCTGCACCCCGGCCAGGTCCAGGCGCCCCTGAAGCTGATCCAGCGCGGTCCGGTCCGCGTCGGTCAGCGTTGCGGCGTCGGGCCGGGTGGCCACCAGCACGGCGGTGCTGCGGCCGGAGGATTCGAAGCCGTCCAGCAGCTGCTGCACCCGGGCGGATTCGGAGCCCGGCACGCCGCTGTCCGGGGCGCGGGTGGCCGCGTCGGCGGAGGAGAGCACGGAGAACAGCACGGCGATGACGGCCAGGAAGCCCAGCAGCCAGCCGGTCGCGCCGCGCCGGGAGGTCAGCGAGGAAGAGAGGGAAGTCAACATGCTTCCAGTCAACCGATTTTTGGCGGGATCCAAATCGGGGAAGCGGTCGAAAGCCGGCTCAACCGTTTGGTTGATGCGCACCGGCGTCGGGTGCGTTATTGCGCCGCGCGGGCCGGGGTGCGGGGGCGGAGGGGAGGGTTAGATCAAGCCCTGTTCACGCGCCGTGGCTACGGCCTGGGTGCGGCTGGTGGCCTGCAGCTTGTCGAAGATGTGCACCAGGTGGGTCTTCACCGTCGCCTCGGTGACGAACAGGAAGCCGGCGATCTGCCGGTTGCTGGCCCCGGTCGCCAGCAGCTGCAGCACCTCGCGTTCCCGGGCGGTGAGCACCGGGCGGGCGGTGCGCAGCCCGGCCAGCACGCGCTGGGCCATCTCCGGGGCCAGCACCATCCGGCCGGCCGCGGCCTGGCGCACCGAATCGACGATGGTGTCCGAGGCGACGTCCTTGAGCAGGTACCCGGCCGCGCCGGCCTCCACGCAGGCCAGGATTTCGGCGTCCTTGTCGAACGTGGTCAGGATCAGCACCTGTGGGGGATCGGGCAGGGCGCGCAGCGCCGCGGTGGTTTGCACCCCGTTCATCCCCTCGCCCAGGCGCAGGTCGCACAGCACCACGTCGATGGGGCACTGCCGGGCCAGTTCGACGGCCTGCTCGCCGCTGCCGGCCTGGCAGGCGACGGTGATGTCCGGGTAGTTGTCGAACACGGCCTTCAGTCCGGTGCGCACGATCGGGTGGTCATCGACCAGCATGATGCGGATCATCGGCGCGCTCCTCCCCTTTCCTTTCCTTGGTCAGAGTTCCTTGGTCAGAGTTCCTCGGTCAGGGCCGCAACGGCAGGTAGGCGGACAGCCCGGTGCCGGTGCCCGGGGTGCTTTCCACATCCAGCCCGCCGCCCAGCTCCCGCAGCCGTTCGCGCATCGAGCGCAGCCCGAACCCGCCGTCGCCCAGGTGGGTGGGCGCCTGCTGCCAGCTGTCGGCGTCGAACCCGATTCCGTCGTCGAAAATGTCCAGACGCACCATACCACCGGCCAGCTGCAGCGAGAGCACCACCTGGTTGGCGTGCGCGTGGCGGCGGATGTTGGCCAGCGCCGATTGGGCGACGCGCAGCAGCGCCACCTGCACCGTGGTGTCCAGCGCCGGCACGTCTGGGTCGGCCCGCAGTTCGGTGCGGATCCCGGTTTCCTCGCCCAGCCTTTCCAGCATCCGCCCCAGCGCCCCCGCCAGCGCCTGGTCCTCCAGTTCGGCCGGCGCCAGCGCGGCGATGATCCGGCGCAGGTCCGCCAGCGCCTGGCCGGCCAGCTGCTGCACCCGCTCCAGGGCGTTGACCGCCCCGGCGGCGTCACCCGCGCCGGTGGCGGCCCGGGCGTGCAGCGAGATGGAGGCCAGCTGCTGGGCGACGGTGTCGTGGATGTCGCGGGCCAGCCGGGCCCGCTCGGCCAGCACCCCGGCCTGGTGCTGGGACCGGGCCAGCTCCTCGTGCAGCCCGGCCATCTCGCGGTGCGCCTGCAGCAGCGAGCTGACCAGCGCGTTGCGTTCCTGTGCGTCGCGCAGCAGCTGCAGGTAGCCGCGGGAGATGCCCCATGCGAAGCACCCGCCCACCAGCGGGCCGATGATGCTGGCGTAACTGGTCTGCCCGTGGTGCAGGAAGGGCGCGACGATCGCCAGCGCGTACACCAGCAGCGAGACCAGCACGGAGCTGGCCAGCGGCAGCAGGTGCCCGATCAGCAGCCACAGGCTGAACGCCAGCCACATGAATTCGCTGCTGGCCGCCAGCCCGGCCGCCCAGATCGCCAGCAGCACTCCCAGCCAGAGCATGGTCCTGCCCGAGGCGTCCAGCCCGGCCGCCGATTCCCGCCGGGCCAGCCGCGGCAGCCCGCCCAAGTACCACAGCGCGAAGCCGATCCCGACGATCGGCACCAGCCAGCCCGGTCCCGTGCTTTCGGCCATGCCGCGCACCACCGCGATCACCAGCAGGACCCCGGTGATCGCATGCTGGCCCAGGCGCATGACCTTCGCGGTGAGCAGCCGCCCGCGCACCGCACCGGTGCCGATGGCGGCGACGGCCGCCGCACCGTGCCCGGCCCCATCCGGCAGGGCGTTCACGCCCATTCCGCCGTCCTCCGGGGCGTTCCCCTCGCCGGTCATGGGCGGCCCGTGCCTTGCGCCGTCGCGGCGGCCGGGCTGCAGGCGGGATCCGCGGCCGGTGTCTCAGCGTCCGTCGGTGTCTCAGCGTCCGCCGCTGCGGGGCCCTGCCCCGGCAGGTCCCCGACGAGCATGCCGAAGATCAGGGTGTCGGTGTATTCGCCCTTGCTGTACAGGTGCTCCTGCAGGTGCCCCTCCAGCCGGAAGCCCAGGCGCCGGGCCAGCGCCGCGCTGGCGGTGTTGCGGGCATCCATTTCGGCGGCGATCCGGTGCACGCCCAGCCGGGTGAAGGCCACCTGCAGCAGGGCGGCGGCCGCCTCGGTCGCGTAGCCCAGCCCGGCGCATTGGGGATCGAGCACCCAGCCGATCTCCGCCTGCCGGTGCGGGATGTCGGTCAGCCACAGGGCCAGGTCCCCGACGTAGCGCCCCGAGCCGTCGGCGATCACCAGGGCCAGGGCGTGCGGCGGTTCGTCCAGGCTGGTGCGCACCACGCGCTTGGCCAGCTGCTCCTGGGTGTACTCCTCATCCCAGCGCTCCTCCAGCAGGTAGCGGGCCACCGGTTCCTGCGCGTAGACGCGCAGCAGGTCCGCGGCGTCCTCGGCCGAGTGGAATCGCAGTTCCAGCCGTCCGGTGGCCAGGGGGAAGATCGCATCGCTCATGTCTTGACTCTAGACGCAGCCGGCCGGGCGCGGCCACACCCTCTAGCGCCCGAACAGGGGCGCGTTGCCCGTGCTCTGCGCCACAGCCGTCGGTGAAGCCGGGCATGCCATGTGCAGCCGGCGCAGGCGCCTTTGCCCGGGCCCGATCCGCTGCCGGCGCCGAACCGCGGGCGCCGGACCGGGGCGGAACAACCCCCTGGACCCCGCGCTTCGCGGGCCGGGCACGCCGCCCGATCGAACGGAATCCATCCAAGTCAAACTAATTTTCGCCAAAACGGCGCGAAGGCTGGAAACCGCGGGCCCGTTGCCCCGGACGAGGCCGCACGGGAACCGTGCGCACCGGCCCAGGGGCGTTGCGCAGCGTTCCACCGCGTGCCGTGGCCCGCCGCCGGAGGACCCGCGGCGGCGGGCCGGACGGGCGGTGGCTCACAGTGGACGTTGGTAGCATGGCTGACGCCCTTGGGCGGGACCTGCCGGCCCCGCCCGAGCTTTCGCAACCGGAAGCACACGGCACAGCGCAGCGCTGCCGTCGTGCGGGCTTGACGAAGGACAACGGCGAAGGAACGACAGAGAAGTGAGCACGCCCTCTGGCAAACAGCCAACCGGCACCGGCAGCGCACCCCAGCTGCCCCACCACCCCTCCCCAACGGCCCGCACCGCCCTGGCGGCACAGCTGCGCCGCCGCAAATCCATCAACCACATGGTCAGCGAGGCCGCCGACAACGCCGGGCACGGCAAGCTGCGGCGCAGCTTCGGGGTCCTGCAGCTGACGATGATCTCCGTGGGCGCCACCCTGGGCACCGGCATCCTGGTGATCCTGGGCGACGCCGTGCCGATCGCCGGCCCGGCCATCTGGCTCTCCTTCGTGCTGGCCGGTGTCACCGCCCTGCTCTCGGCGGTCAGCTACGCGGAAATGGCCGGCATGGTCCCGGTCTCCGGGTCCAGCTACTCCTACTCCTACGCCACCCTGGGCGAGGGCATCGCCTGGGTGTGCGGCTGGTGTCTGGTGCTGGAGTACGCGGTCTCGGTCGCGGCCGTCGCGGTTGGCTCCGGGCAGTACGTGAACCAGACCCTGGCGGTGTTCGGCCTGGCGCTGCCCGATGCCCTGGCCGCCGGCCCGGCCGAGGGCGGGGCCGTCAACCTGCCGGCGCTGGCCACCGTCGTGCTGGCCATGGTGCTGCTGGCCCGCGGGGCCCGCGAATCGGCGCTGGCCAACACGGTGATGGTGCTCATCAAGATCGGCATCCTGGTGTTCTTCGCCGTCGTGGCGTTCACCGCGTTCAACGCCGGGAACTTCCAGCCGCTGCTGCCGATGGGCGCCGCCGGAATGAGCGCGGCCGCCTCCATGGTCTTCTTCTCCTACATCGGGTTCGACGCCGCCTCCACCGCCGGGGAGGAAGCGGTCAACCCGCAGCGCGACCTGCCCCGGGCGATCCTGATCGCCATGTTCATCGTCACCGCCGTATACGTGCTGGTCGCGGTCGCCGCGATCGGGGTGCGCCCCTGGCAGTGGTTCGACGGGACCGAGGCGGCGCTGGTGCAGATCGTAGCCGAACTGACCGGACAGCGCTGGGTGGTGCTGCTGTTCGCGCTGGCCGCGGTCGTGGCGATCCTCTCCGTGGTGCTCACCGTGCTCTACGGGCAGACCCGCATCCTGATGAGCATGGGCCGCGACGGGCTGGTCCCGCAGCTGTTCGCCCGGGTGTCCCCGCGCACCGGCACCCCGCTGGCCGGCACCCTGGTGGTCGGATCCGTCGTGGCGCTCACCGCCGCGCTGATCCCGCTGGGGCAACTGGCCGAGGCGACCAGCATCGGCACCCTGTTCGCGTTCGCGCTGGTGGGCGCCGCGGTGATCTACCTGCGCCGCACCCAGCCCAAGGCCGAACGCACCTTCCGGGTGCCGCTGTACCCGCTGACCCCGATCCTGGGCATCGCCGCCTGCCTGTTCCTGATGCTGAACCTGGACTGGCGCACCTGGGCGGTCTTCGGGATCTGGATGGTGATCGGCGCCGGGATCTACCTGGGATACGGCCGACGCCACTCCCGGCTGGGATTGCTGAGCGAGGAACAGTACGCCAGCCAGCAGGAGTAGCCGGCCCGACCAGGTCACCTTGCCCGGACCGGGCGCCTTGCCGGCCCGACCACTTTGCCCGGCCCTGCCCGTCGCCTCCACCTGGCGGCCGCGGCTGCTGGGAGCTGGCTCGCAGGCGCTGGCCGGGGCCCGGCCCACGGGTCTAGGCTGGTGGCAGCGGGAAAAGGCCCGCACCGGATGAACCGGCACGGGGTGGGAAGGCGGAAGGCCATGCGCCTGGCAGTACTGCAGCACGACGCGCATCCCTCGGATGTGACCAGCAACCTGCACCACCTGGAGCAGGCGGCGCAGATGGCCGCCGAACACCACGGCAACGTGCTGCTCAGCCCGGAGCTGTTCCTCACCGGCGCGGACCCGCACCTGGTCACCCGGGTGCTCTCCCCGGCCGGGCTGCGCGATGTGCACCAGGCGGTGGCGGGGATCGCCAGCTCCTACAACATCGCCCTGGCCTATTCGCTGCCCGCCTACCCGCCGGACGGGGCGGCCGGCCGGCCGCAGATCACCAGCTACTTCGTGGACGACGCCGGGGACCTGCTGGCCAGCTATGCCCGCGCCCACCTGCGCAGCGCCGCGGAACACGACACCTTCGACCCCGGCCAGCTGCCCCCGCAGGTTTTCGACTACCAGGGCACCGGGTTCGCGCTCTCCAGCGGCTATGACGTGCAGTTCCCCGAACATGCCCGCGCCGCGGCCCTGGCCGGGGCCGGGATCCTGCTGGTGCCGGCCGCCGCCGAGCAGGGCTCCGAGTCCCTGGCGGTGAAGCTGCTGCCCACCCGGGCAATGGAGAACGGCATCTACCTGGCCTGGGCGAACCACTGCTCGGTGCAGGGCGGGATCCCGATGGCCGGAACCAGCACCATCATCGGCGCGGACGGGCAGAACCTGCGGGTGGCGGGCAACGACCCGCAGCTGATCATGGCCGACGTGGACCCGATCCGCCAGCAGGCGATCCGCAAGCTGGATCCGTACCTTTCCCGGATCCGCCCCGAGCTGTATGCCGTCGCCCCGGGAGGCTCACCGGGCTAACCGGCACGGCTCCTCCCGCCAAAACAGAAGCGCCAGGGGACAAGGAGCCAGGAGCCAGCACCCAGCAGCCGGGAAGGCATGGTGCCGCAGCCTGCCAAGGTGGCGCAGCATCCCAAGGTGGCGGCGTCGTGGCGGCGACGCCGGGAACGGGTCGTGGGGGAGCAGCAGCGGCCCCGGAAGCGACGCCGGACTTGGTAGCGTGGGAACTGCGGCACGAGCAGGAGGTAGCAGATGGACACTTTTGAGCAGGCCGGCCAGACAGCGCGGCCCACGCCCACCGCCACCGGGCCGGACACGTCGCAAACCCGGTTCCCGGCCAGCCTGGCCAATGTGCGCCAGGTCGGGGGCATCGCGGCCGGCTCGGCCACCGTGCGCCCCGGGGTGCTCTTCCGCAGCGCCGCACCACACCATGTGGATGAGGCGATCTCAGGGTGGGTCGCCCAGGCCGGCATCACCCGCATCTTCGATCTGCGCAGCGACTTTGAGGCCCGGCGGGTCAACGGCTTCCCGGAAACCTCCGGCGCCGCGGTGCGCACCAGGCTGCCGCTGCTGGAGGGGGCGTTCGCCCCGGGCGGTCAGCTGCCCTCGCTGGAGGAGCTCTACCTGCCCCTGGTGCTGGAACACGCCCCGGTGTGGGCGCGGATCGCCGACGAGGTCGCCGGCAACCGGCACTCCACCCTGGTGCACTGCACGGCCGGCAAGGACCGCACCGGGGTGGCGGTGGCGCTGCTGCTGTTGGCGGTTGGCGCCGAACGCGACGCCGTATTCGAGGACTACGCCGCCTCCACCGCCGCCCTGTCCGGGGCCTGGCTGGAGTCGATGCGCGAGCAGATCACCCAGGCCGGGGTGCGGGTGGATGAGAAAATGGTGGAGATGATGGTGGGGACCAGTGTCCCCGGCCTGGACAGGGCGCTGCGCCGGGTGGAGGAACGCCACGGCAGCGCCGCCGACTACCTGCTGGCCGGAGGGCTGGCACCACAGCGTCTGGAGGCGTTGGGCGAACGGCTGCTGAGCTAGGCGGCCGGGGCGGAAAGGAGAACCTTGCGTTTCGACGCGATTGACCCCACCGCGCAGATCAAACTGGTCGCGGTGGACATGGACGGCACCTTCCTGGATCCGGAGGGGAACATCCCCCAGGCGGCCTGGGCGGTGATCGACCAGCTGCACCGGCGCGGCATCACCTTCGCCCCGGCCAGCGGCCGGCAGCACGCCCGGCTGGCCGAGCAGTTCGCCGCACTGGGCCCGGAACTGACGATCATCGCCGAGAACGGCACCGTGGTGATGCGTGGGGAGACCGAGGTCTACTCAAACGTGATCGACCCGCAGCGGGTGGAACACGTGATTCGGCGGCTGCGGGACGCCGGGCCGGAACTGGACGCGGCGGTGGTGCGCTGCGGGCGACGGGTGGGCTACCTGCAGCAGCCCACCGAACAGGTGGCCCGGGCGGTCGCCCCCTATTACGCGCGCACCGAGTCGGTGCCCGATCTCCTGCAGGTCCGCGACGACACCATCAAGCTGGCGATCCACAGCCCCGCGAATTCCGCGGCCGTGGCCAAGGTGTTGGAACCGCTCAGCCAGGAGCTGCAGGTGGTGATTTCCGGGCCGGACTGGGTGGATGTGATGAACCTGGGCGTGCACAAGGGCATCGCGGTGCGCCGGCTGCAGGAATCCCTGGGCATCGGGCCACAGCAGACGGCGGTGTTCGGGGACTACCTCAACGACCTGCAGATGTTGCAGGCCGCGACGTATTCCTTCGCGATGCACAACGCACACCCCACCATCCGGCAGGAGGCGCGGTTCACCGCCCCGCCGAACAGCGAGTACGGGGTGCTGCAGGTGCTGCAGGCCTACCTGGCAGGTGCGCCGCAGCTGCTGGGTCACCAGGTGCGCTGAACCTGCGCCGGCATCGAACCGGACGTGCGTGGGGTGCAGAACCTGTGGCCGGAGCCGGTGGTTTTGGCACCCCTGGTTACCGGGCCGGCGGTTTTAGAACCCGCGGCGTCGGCCGATGAAGCGGTCCACGCCGGCCCGCCCGGCCCCGGTCAGAGCGAAACCGGCCAGCACCACGGCCAGGAGCAGCACCAGCTCATACCCGCCGTCGGCGGCAAAGAACCCGGCTTCCCGGTGCACCAGGAAAAACGCGGCCACCATTTCCGCCAGCAGCAGCAGCGACACGAACCGGGTCGCCAGCCCGAGCACCAGCAGCGCCCCGCCCAGGAGTTCCACGCCGATCAGCACCGGGGCGGCCAGGGTCGGATAGGGCACGGCCATGGTCTCCAGCCATTTCACGGTGGCCGGCACGCCCTCACGGTACTTCTGCCAGCCGTGGATCATGAACACCGCGCCGACCACCAGGCGCAGCGCGGTGGCGGCCAGGGTGGACAGGGCTGCCTGGGCGGATCGGGTCATCGGCCTTCCTTCGGGTGGCGGGTAGCGGCACCACCCACCCTATGCCAGGCGCCGCCGACGGCCCGGGAACGGGCACCGGTGCGCCGCTTCCCGTGCTTCGGCCAGATGCAGACCTCCCGAAGGAGCGGGGCGGGCACGCAAGACCGTGAAAGGCCGGGGCCGGCGCGCTAACCCCGGAAAGGGACCCGGGGCGGGAAAGACCAAGGCGGGCGGGGACCAGGGCCTGCTACAGCGGAGGGTTGGCCGCCAGGTGGTTCGCGATCGCGTCGAACGCCCGGATCGTGGGGAAGAGCTTGCCCGGATCCTGCGGGTAGGGCCAGCTGGAGAGCTTGACCCCCACGGTGGCGGTGTTCGGGTTCATGTAGATCATCTGCCCGTGGATCCCCAGGGCCAGGGCGACGTCGGAGCCGGGGTACGGGAACCAGATCTGGTTGCGGTACATCCCACCGGGCATCCGGTTGTCGCCCGGGGAGTCCTCAAAGGCCTGCCGGGAGTCCGCCGCCCCGGTGAACGTGTCCTGGATCCAGGCCTCGTCCAGCACCTTGTTGCCGTTCAGCGCGGTCCCGCCGTTGACGTAGATCTGCCCGAAGCGGGCCAGGTCGCGCAGGGTCGCGTTGAACCCGCCGTCGAACATCCCGGTGCCCAGCTGGTCGGTGCCCATCACCAGGTCCTGCTGCGCGCCGATGCGCGACCACACCAGGTCGGACAACAGCTGCTGCATCGGCTGCCCGCCGGCGGCCTCACACACCCAGCCCAGCACATCGGTTTCGCAGGAACGGTACTCGAACGGGCCGCCGTGCGGCGCCTTGGCCTGCAGGGTGGCCAGGTATTCGTACATGCCGTGGGCCGGGTTCTGGTTCTGCTCATCGCGCACTGCCCAGCCGATCGCCTGCTCCAGCAGGCGCACCTCGGCCTGCTGGTCCAGGTACTCCTCGGAGAATTTGATGCCCGAGCGCATGTCCAGCAGGTGGCGCACGGTGGCCCCGGCATAGCCGCTGGCCTCCAGCTGCGGGACATAGTCGGTGACCGGCCGGTCGACCTGCAGCTTGCCCTGCCCGCACAGGATCCCGGCCACGGTGCCCACCAGGGTCTTGCTCACGCTCATCAGCAGGTGGTCGGTCACCGAGGTCATCGACCCGAAGTATTCCTCAACCAGCATCTTGCCCTGGTGCATCACCAGCCAGCCGTCGGTGTTGGTGGCCTGGATGACGCTGCGCACGGTCAGCGACGGCTCGTTCTCGTTGTTTTTCAGCAGCTCGATGCGGCCCAGGTCCATCGGCACCAGGTGCAGCTTGGCGATCGGCTCACCGCCGCGGCTGACCCTGGCGGTGGGCAGGACTTCGGAGAGGTTCTGGAAGCTCCACGCCAGGTTTTCCGGGTGCTGCCAATTCTCGACCGTCACGGTCCGGTTCGGCTTGGCAGGTGTCATCGGGCGCCCATTGTCCTTTCCCCGGTGGTCAGTTGCAATCCATCGGAGGATACCACCGCCAGCCGCCGGACGCCGGGCAAGCGCGGCTACTCGGCGGCCGCCGGGGGCACCGGGATGCCCTTGTAGAGCGAACGCACCGAGGAGATGAAGTGCTTGGCGTCGATGCTCAGCCTGGTGCCCTTGCGCCCCTCGTACTGCAGTTTCGCCTTGGTGACCAGTACCCCCAGATCAGCGCCCTTCCAGCGGTAGTCCTCCGCCCCGTAGATGCGCAGGAAGAAAGCCTCCTTGTGGTGCTGCAGCTGGTGCCAGTCCAGCGCGGCGCGCACGTACTGCAGCTTGCCGGAGGAGTCCAGCACGTACTGCCCGGTGCGTGGGGCGTGGGTGAGGTACTCCACAATGTCATCGGTTTCCTTGATGATCATGTGGCTCCAGATATCGGCCCCGCTCAGCGCCTCCCAGCGCTCGTTGATCTCGTCGACGTCCAGCTCGAAGTCGACGTCCAGGAACTCCAGCAGGTGGAAGAGGAACAGCGGTACGTCCGCGTAGGCCCCGGCGGTCACGTTCGTGATGGCGCTGGCCCCGGAGATGCGGGGGTTCAGCTCACCCAGGTACACCTCGTCGCTGTCCGTGTCCACCAGCACGTCGACCTCGAAGAAGCCGCGGTAGCCCTTGTCCTGCAGCCCGCTGCCCACCTTGCGCACCAGCTCGATGGCCCGCGCCCGCTGGGAGGCGGTGAGCACGTCGGGGTGCATCTCGTTGCCGCACCAGCCGCCCTTGTAGGGGGTCAGCTCGTCGTAGCCGGCCAGTTCGGTCAGGAACGGGCCGACGACGGTGCCGCAGCGGGTGAGCACCGCCTCCACGGCCACCGGCACGTTGTTGATCCGCTTCATGACCTTCAGCTGCTCGCCGATCATGTTCGCCGCGTTCTTGTCCCAGTCCGCTTCCTCGGCGATGAAGAACGTGGTCTTGCCCGAGTCCCCGTAGGGGGTCTGCACCACCAGGTCGGTGCCCAGCCGGTTGCTGCGCGCCAGTTCCAGCAGATCCGCATAGTTCGTCGCATAGCCCAGCACGTTGGGCACCGAGGCGGCCCCGGCCTTGTTGCCCAGCTCGGTGGTGACGATCTTGGAGTCCAGGTGGGTGCGCAGTTCCGCCGGCGGCAGGATCAGGTCGTAGCCCAGCTCCTCGCAGATCTGCTCGGTTTCCTCATCGAAGAACACCATGGCGATCTTCGGGCGCTCGCCGCTGGCCGGGCGCCGGGAATCGATGTGCTCGCGCACCTCCGGGTTCTGCAGCAGCCAGTTGTTGATCGCCTCGCCGCTTTCGAATTCGATGTACGGCTTCTCGGTGGGGGAGAAGACCCGGGGATGGGCCCCGTCCCAGCCGTCGTAGTAGGAGATGTAGCTGAAGCGGCGCACCCAGCGGTCCAGCCCGAGCAGATTGAAGGGGGTGGCACCCACGAAGTAGATCGGGGTTTCGTTGGTCCGGAAGAAATGGCGCACCTCGCTCATGTTCTTCAGCGGCCGGGTGAACTTCACGATCCGCGCTTCGCTGTCCTCGGAAATCTCGGTGGTGTAGGCGGCGTCGGTGCCCACGTTGGCCGTGGGCACGTCCTCGCTGGGAGGGGTGGCCCGCCAGCGGGCGATATCGCTCGGTTTCGGCATCCGCTGCTTGCGGCGAATTTCAGGTGCGGCTACATCCTTGCCCATCATCAGGTCCCCCACTGTTCAGGTTCTCGTAGTCTTAGTGTGATCGAAATCTCGTGTAGACAAGAGCTTGTGTCAACAGGCGTTGAAAATCAATTTATGTCACATCCATGTGACACCGCCGACGTAATCGGACGCGTGCCTGGATGTGAAATCATGATGAACTTCCAGCGCTATGCAATTTTCCAGGCACCGCCCCGGGCCCTGCCGGAACGAAAAATGCCCGTGCTGAACCAGTCCGAAGACCGATCCAGCACGGGCATCCAATGTGATCTGTGCCTCGTGAAGACTACCTTGCCATGTGGGCGCCTTGCCCGCCAGTACCCCAGCACCAATGTGGGGCGGACGCGCGCTACGGCAGCCGCTGCAGCATCTGGTCGAAAGTGGGCTCGTCGAACTGGAAACCCAGCTCCTCCAGCACGCTGCTGGTGACGTGGCGTCCGGTCAGCGCCATGCGCGGATTGCTGCCCAGCAGGTTCGCCCCGGCCTGCACCAGGCGGGCCGGCGCCCCGATGCCGGGCATGGAGTACTTGGCGCGCAGCGCCCGCATCATCTCCTCGTTGCGCACCGGGTGCGGGGCCGCGGCATGCACGATGCCCTCCGCCGGGCGCTCGCCTTCGATGCCCAGCAGCTGGCGGACCAGCTTCAGCCAGTCCGCCAGTGCGATCCAGCTGACCCACTGGGCCCCGGTGCCCACCAGGCCGCCGAGCCCGGAACGCACCAGCAACAGCAGCCGGCGCAGCAGCGGCGCCTGCTCGCCGAAAACCAGTGAGGTGCGCAGCACGTAATTGTGCTCGGCCAGCACCGGGGCCTGGGCGAACGCCTCCTCCCAGGGGCGGGCGACCCCGGTCATCTCCGGCAGCGCGGCGCTGCCGGTGGGCAGCGCACTGGATTCGGTGAGCCGGGCCTCGCCGGCGTCGCCAAAGATCGCAGTGGTGCTGGACTGCACCCAGGTCTGCACCGGAACACCAAGGCGGGCCACCGCATCGGCCAGGGCGCGGGTGGAATCCACGCGGGAACTGCGCAACCGGTCAAGGGAAGCCGGGGTGTTGCGCTGGTCCACCAGCTCACCGGCCAGGTTGACCAGGCTCACCGGGTAGTTCTCGCGCAGGAACGCCGCCCGCCACGGACCCTGGTGCTTGCCGTCCCAGAGGAACTGGGCGGCCGGAAAATCCGGTTCCTGGGTGCGGGTGAGCACCACCACCGAGTTGCCGCGGCACACCAGATCCGCGGTCAGCCTCCGGCCCAGATAGCCGCGGCCGCCGGCGATCACCACGTGGCGGCGCACCCGATACCGGCCCTGGTGCGGGATCAGCCGGTAGAGGCGCGCGCAGCTGATGTCGAAATCGTCGAACAGGGGATTGGCGACCGTGTGCTTGAACGCGGTGGTGCCCGGGCCGGTCAGCTCCACGGTGAAGTGCAGCCGGGCCCCGCCCTGGACCGCCTCCACCGCCCAGCGCAGCGCCAGGGAGCCGCCGGGCTGCGGCTGGGTGAATTCGACCAGGCGCTGGGCCTGGTTGCGCCGGGTGATGGACCCGGAAGGGGCGGTCTCGCGGTGCAGGGCGCCCAGCAGGCGGCCCGGGGGCAACAGGTCCACGGTGCTGCCCACCCCGCGCTGGTCGTCGTGCACCAGGAACCCGTCGAAACTCTTCATCCACTGCCCGGTCTGCTTCAGATTGCCCACCACGGCGAAGATCGCGTCCGGGTTGGCGGAGAGGAAACGGGATTCGGTGCGCTGCCAGGAGGTCAGCGTGTGCTTCAGCGAGGCCAGGGTCATCAGTCCTTCGGGTTCGGTCCTGCCCCGTCCGGTCGGGGCACCGGGCAGGGATCGTGTCTCCATCGTAGGCACGGCGTGCGCCGCTGCACAGCATTCGCGTCCAGGTGCGTGGCCGCTGGCCGGGCCGTGGGCGCTGGGTGCTTAACGGGTTGCGCCCCGCCACGCCGGTGGGGCGTAGCGGGGCGCAGACGGCAGGCCGCGGGCGGGAGGCTTAGGCGCGGGCCTTGGCCCCGACCTCGTCCTCCATGGCGGTGAACTCGGACTCGATGGTCTCGTTCGGACGGTAGGTGGAACGCGACACCAGCCAGGCCACCAGCAGGTTGACCAGGAAGCCGGGCACGATTTCGTACATCACACCGCTCAGGGCCGCGATGTTGCCCCACACGAAGACCACGACCGCGCCGCTGACCATGCCGGCAAAGGCGCCGACGGCGTTCAGCTTGCGCCAGTAGAGGCTGAGCAGGATGATCGGGCCGAACGCGCCGCCGAACCCGGCCCAGGCGAACGCCACCAGTTCCAGGATCGAGGAATCCGGGTTCAGCGCCAGCAGTGCGGCGATGACCGCCACGGCGAGCACGCCCAGCCGGCCCAGCAGCACCAGCGACTTGGGGCTGCCCTTGCGGCCCATCAGGTTGTACAGGTCCTCCACCAGCGCCGAGGAGCACACGATCATCTGCGAGGACATGGTGGACATGATGGCCGCCAGCACCGCGGCCAGCACCAGCCCGGCGATCAGCGGGTGGAAGAAGATCTGCGAGAGCAGCAGGAACACGGTTTCGCTGTCGGCGGTGCTTAGCGGCTCGTCGGCGAAGTACGCCACGCCGATCAGCGCGGTGCAGATGGCGCCCAGCGCGGTCAGGAACATCCAGCCGATGCCGATGCGGCGGGCCACCTTGGCCTCGCCCGGGGTACGCAGCGCCATGAAGCGCACGATGATGTGCGGCTGGCCGAAGTAGCCCAGGCCCCAGGCGGCGGTGGAGATGATGGCCACCAGCGCCAGGATCCAGCTGGTTTCATCGAAGGAGGAGAACAGGTTGAACGCCTGCGGGTTGGCCTCGGTGATCCGGCTGCCCAGCGTGGAGATGTCCCCGCTGCGGAAGACCGCCACGATCGGCACCGCGATGAGCGCGGCGAACATCAGCACGCCCTGGGCGACGTCGGTCAGTGAGGCGCCGAGGAACCCGCCGAACAGGGTGTAGAGCAGGGTGATGGCCGCGACGAACAGCATGCCGTTCAGGTATGGCCACCCGAAGGAGGCCTGGAAGAACTTGCCGGCGGCGACCATGCCCGAGGAGACGTAGAAGGTGAAGAACACCAGGATGATCAGCGCCGAGGCGATGCGCAGCAGGTGCTTGCGGTCCTTCAGGCGCTTTTCGAAGAAGCTGGGGATGGTGATGGCGTTCTGCGCGATCTGCGTGTAGGAGCGCAGTCGCGGGGCGACGAACTTCCAGTTCAGCCACGCGCCGATGGTCAGGCCGATGGCGATCCATGCTTCGTGCAGGCCGGTGACGTAGATGGCGCCGGGCAGGCCCATCAGCAGCCAGCCGGACATGTCGGAGGCCCCCGCGGACAGCGCGGCCACCCAGGGTTTGAGCCCGCGGTCGGCGAGCATGTAATCGTCGATGTTGCTGGTGCGACGGTAGGCGAAGTAGCCGATACCGAGCATCACGCACATATAGAAGACGATCGCGATCATCTGGAATGTATGGTCGGACATGATTTCCTCATTGCTAGTGCTCCCGTGCGGGGTGGTTCCCCCATGAACGAATGGGGCGCACGGTCACCGGGTGCGGAAAACCACTATGGCATCCTTTGAGTGATTTGTCGCTCACGAAAGCCCGCGTCGTTACCATTTCGTGACCTAGTCTGTGGCTGGGGTCACCACCTCGGCGTTCCGCTCCGCGGCGTGCGGGGAGGGCAGCGACTGCGCCTGGTCGTGCAGGCATTCGCGCACCGCCAGGATCGCCGGGTTGCGCTCGGAGGAATGACGCATCGCGGTGAACACGGTACGCACCGGCGCCCCGGGCAAATCGGCGATGCGCAGCCCCCGCCGACGCTGGGCCCACACCAGATCCGGCAGCAGCGCCACCGCGTTGCCCGACTCCACCAGCTGCACATGCGCCTGCAGGTCAGCGGTCTCGTAGCGCACGTCGGGTTCGAACCCGGCTGTCCGGCAGGCCTGTTCGGCCCAGTGCCGGCTGGCGGCGCCCACCGGCTCCATGACCCAGGGCAGGTGGGCGGCGTCCTCGATGCGGATGACCCGATCGAACTCCGAGACCTCGGTGGGGTCGGTGGCCGGCAGCGCCAGGCGCAGCGCGTCGTGGGTGAGCGTGCGCCGGTCCAGGTTCTCAAAGTGGCGGGCCGCGTGCCCCGGATACTGTTCGGCGACCACCAGGTCAAAGTTGCGCGCCGCGGTCTCATGCAGGGCGCGTTCGGGCTCCTGCTGGCTCATCTCCACGCGCAGGTGCGGGTGCTGCTGGCGCAGCTGGCCCAGCGCCCCGGGCAGGATCGCCAGCATCGCGGTCTGGAACACGGCCAGGCGCACCGTGCCCGAGACGGTGGACAGGGTCGCGGACAGGTCCGCCTCGGCCCGCTCCATCGAGTCCAGCAGCTGCTCGGTGTGCGCGACCAGCACCTGTGCCTGGGGCGTGAGGCTCAGGGTGCGCCCGTTGCGCTGCAGCAGCTTCACCCCGGCCTCCGCCTCCAGCAGACTCAGCTGCTGGGAGACCGATGAGGGGGAGTAGCTCAGCTCGTAGGCGACCTCCGCGATCGTGCCGCGCAGGCTCAGTTCGCGCAGCAGGCGCAGACGGCGCATTTCCAGCATGTTCCTCGTACCTTTCGCCCTAGAGAACCCGGGAAAAACCGGGGTTTCGGCACCCCCAACGATACCTTGGGAAAACCGAATGGAATAGTTAAGTTTTGTTCACTTTTCCTGAACTGATTTAAGGGCCATACTCTTAGTGCACACAGCTTTTTCGCAGCAAGACGCCGCATCGGAACCCACCCGTCCCCGGCCGGTCCCAGAACGAAAGATGCGTTGGTGCTCCGGTCCAATCAGATGAAGCATTAGGAAAGGCGCAACGTGTCAGTCACTAGCCACATCCCCAAGAACATTCCCCCGGCGCAGGCCGCCGACGGCAGTGCCCTCGTCCAGCCAACCGAACTGGCCGACGAGGCCATCGAACTGGTCAAGAGCTGGCTGCAGCAGGCCTCCGAAATCCCGGCCGACGCCGCCGCCGCGCGCCTGGCCGGGGTGCTGAAGGACCCCAACGGCCTGGACTTCACCGTCGGATTCGTTGACGGGGTCATCCGCCCCGAGGACTTGAAGGTGGCCGCCGCGAACCTGAAGATGCTGGCCCCCAAGGTGCCCTCCTTCCTGCCCTGGTACATGCGCAAGGCCGTCGCCCTGGGTGGGACCATGGCCCCGGTCATGCCCGGCATCGTGGTGCCGATCGCCCGGCGCGTGCTGCGCGAAATGGTCGGGCACCTGATCATCGACGCCTCCGATGCGAAGCTGGGCAAGTCGATCTCCAAGATCCGCCGCGAAGGGGTGGACCTGAACGTCAACCTGCTCGGCGAATACATCCTGGGTGAGGGCGAAGCCGCCCGCCGCATTTCCGGCACCGAGAAGCTGCTGGCCCGCGATGACGTGGACTACGTCTCGATCAAGGTCTCCTCGACCGTCGCCCCGCACAACCACTGGGCCTTCGACGAAGCGGTGGAGAACATCGTCGAGAAGCTGGTGCCGCTCTACCGCCAGGCCAACAACGCCTCGCCGAAGAAGTTCATCAACCTGGACATGGAAGAGTACAAGGACCTGGAGCTGACCATTGCGGTCTACACCAAGCTGCTCTCCCGCGAGGATTTCAAGGACCTGCGCACCGGCATCGTGCTGCAGGCCTACCTGCCCGACGCGCTGGGCGCGATGATCGGGCTGCAGGAATTTGCCGCCGCCCGCGTCGCCGAGGGCGGGGCCCCGATCAAGGTGCGCGTGGTCAAGGGCGCGAACCTGCCGATGGAAACCATGGAGGCGGACCTGCACGGCTGGCCGCTGGCCACCTGGCACAGCAAGCAGGACTCGGACACCAGCTACAAGCAGGTGCTGGAGTACGCGCTGCGCCCGGACCACATCGGCAATGTGCAGATCGGCATCGCCGGACACAACCTGTTCGACATCGCCCTGGCCTGGCTGCTGGCCAAGGCCCGCGGGGTCACCGAGGGCATCGAATTCGAGATGCTGCTGGGCATGGCCACCGGCCAAGCCGAAGCGGTGCGCCGCGACGTGGGCAAGCTGCTGCTCTACACGCCGGTGGTGCACCCCGCGGAATTCGACGTGGCCATCGCCTACCTGATCCGCCGCCTTGAGGAAGGCGCCAGCCAGGAAAACTTCATGTCCGCGGTCTTCGAACTGGATTCCAGCCGCGAACTGTTTGAGCGCGAGAAGCAGCGCTTCCTGGCCTCGCTGCACGCCATGGGCGACACCGTCCCGGGCCCGCACCGGGTGCAGAACCGCCAGGAGGCCGACCCGGCCCTGGCCAGCGCCGTCGACGGGTTGATCAGCGGGGACCGCGACTTCTTCAACACCCCCGACTCCGACCCGGATTTGCCCGCGAACCGCGAATGGGCGCGCGGCATCCTGGAACGCATGAAGGACTCCACCGTCGGCGCCGACGCGGTGAAGGCCAACACGCTGAAGTCCTCCGCCGAACTGGATGAGGCCATCGCCATGGGCGTGGACGCCGCCGCCGACTGGCAGGCCATGGGCGCCGCCAAGCGCGCCGAGATCCTGCACCGCGCCGGCGCGCTCTTCGAGGAGCGCCGCGGGCTGATGCTGGAGGTCATGGGCTCCGAATGCGGCAAGACCCTGGACCAGGGCGACCCGGAAGTCTCCGAGGCGATCGACTTCGCCCACTACTACGCCCAGCGCGGCCTGGAGCTGGAGAACGTCGACGGGGCGAGCTACACCCCCTCGAAGCTGACCGTGGTGACCCCGCCGTGGAACTTCCCGATGGCGATCCCCGCCGGCTCGACCCTCTCCGCGCTGGCCTCCGGCTCGGCGGTCATCATCAAGCCGGCCGGCCAGGCCGCCCGCATCGGCGCCACCATGGTGCAGGCGCTGTGGGATGCCGGGGTGCCCAAGGACGTGCTGCAGCTGGTGTTCCTGGCCGAGCGCGACCTGGGCCGTGAACTGGTCAGCGACCCGCGCGTGGACCGCCTGATCCTCACCGGCGGCTACGAGACCGCCGAACTGTTCCGCTCCTTCCGCAAGGACCTGCCGCTGCTGGCCGAAACCTCCGGGAAGAACGCCATCATCGTCACCCCGCACGCCGACCTGGATCTGGCCGCGCGCGACGTCGTGCAGTCGGCCTTCGGGCACGCCGGGCAGAAGTGCTCGGCCTCCTCGCTGGTGATCCTGGTCGGTTCGGTCGCCGAATCCCGCCGCTTCAACAGCCAGCTGGTCGACGCGGTGAAGTCGCTGACCGTCGGCTACCCGTGGAACCCGGAATCCCAGATGGGCCCGGTGATCGACAAGCCCGGCGAGAAGCTGATGCGCGGGCTGAGCACCCTGGGCGAGGGCGAGCGCTGGGCCTTGGAGCCCAAGGAGCTCGATGATTCGGGCAAGCTGTACTCCCCGGGCGTGCGCTACGGGGTCAAGCGCGGCAGCGAATACCACCTGACCGAGTACTTCGGCCCGATCCTCGGCGTGATGACCGCCGAAACCCTGGAAGAAGCCGTGGCCATGGTCAACGAGATCGACTACGGGCTGACCAGCGGGCTGCACTCGCTGGACGCCGATGAACTGGCCTACTGGCTGGAAAACATCCAGGCCGGCAACCTGTACGTCAACCGCGGCATCACCGGTGCGATCGTGCAGCGCCAGCCCTTCGGCGGCTGGAAGAAGTCCGCGATTGGTGCCGGCACCAAGGCCGGCGGCCCGAACTACCTGATCGGGATGGGCACCTGGAGCGACGCCCCGGTCAGCCAGAAGGCGCCGCTGTCCAGCTTCGGGCAGCGCCTGCTGCAGGCCGCCGACCTGGAAGTCGCCGACGCGAGCTGGCTGGAAGGCGCCCTGGGCAGCGACCAGCACTGGTGGGCCACCGAATTCAACGTGGCCAAGGACCGCTCCGGCCTGCAGGCCGAACGCAACCTGCTGCGCTACCGTGCGCTGGATGTGACCGTGCGCTATGAGAACGAAACCAGCGGCCACGGCATCGCCGAGGCCCTGCGCGTGGTCGCCGCCGGTGTCACCGCCGGCTCGCGCGTGACGTTCTCCAGCGCGGTGGAGCTGCCGCGCCGGGTGCGTGAACTGCTGGCCGAGCACTCCGTGGTCGTGGTCATCGAAGACGCTGCGGCCTTCGCCCAGCGAGCCGCCGCCCTTGCCGGGAAGACCGGCCCGGACTCGGCCGCCCGTATCCGCCTGATCGGCGGGTCGCTGGCCGAGGTCGCCGAGGCCACCGACGGCAAGCCGGATGTGGCCATCTACGCCTCGCCGGTGACCTCCGCCGGACGCGTTGAGCTGCTGCCGTTCCTGCACGAGCAGGCCGTGTCGATCACCGCGCACCGTTTCGGTACCCCGAACACCCTAAGCGACGGTGTCATCTAGTCCGCGGTTTGCGCGCTAACTGAATATCCGGTGTGACCGGCTCCGGCCGCGTCAGCCGCCACGGCGCCGGGCCCAGCTTCCTGAGGGAAACTGGGCCCGGCGCCGTTGGCCTACCCAGGGCGTAGCGCCGCCGCGTCGGGCACTGGGAGGCTACGGGTTCGGGTTCCAGTAGGTGTTGCGCTGCGGCTTTTGTTCCGGATCGATGTGCTTGGGCATGATCACGTAGGGCAGCCCGTCGATCACCACCACCTCGATCTGCCCGCTGTCCACCGCGTGGTGGTCGGAGTCGCAGAACGGCCCGATATTGGCCAGCTCCGTTTTCCCACCGAGGTACCACGGTTTGATGTGGTGGAACTGCAGTTGGGAGGGTGGCGCGGTGCACCCGGGCACCAGGCAACATCGGTCCCGGGCCAACACCGCGCGCTGCAGCGAGAGCGGAACCAGGCGTTGGGTTCGCCCGTAGTCCAGCAGTTCGCTCTTGGCGCCCAGCACGGCCGAAATGATGTTGGCCTGGCACAGCAGCCGCCTGAGTTCTCCTGGCGGAAGGTCCAGCCCGTGGGCCGTTTGCGCGTGGGCCGAGGCCAGATCGCGCAGGTCCTGCAGCTGCAGGTAGACGACCGCTTCGGGGCGGATCGTCTTGCGTTGCCCGGTGCCGGTGGGGGAACTGGTGAGCAGGTCCATGATCGCGTTCAGCGCCCGTTCCGGTGGGGTGGGTTCCAGCCCCGGGGCCGCCGGTTCCCAACGGGCCGAGTCATCCACGTCGTCGGGCAGGAAGTCCGGACGGTCAGCTGCCCCGGCGTTCGCCTGCTGTTCGTCGAGCTGACGCTCGGTGCTGCGGGCCGCCTGCCCGGCATTGGTGCGCGGGTTGTTGGCCTGGGCGATCGCCGATTCAAGCCGTTCGGCCTCCAGGATGGAGACGCGCAGCAGGTATTCGCGCACCAACGGGTTGTTCGTGGGCAGCCGGAACAGGCCGCGGCGCAGGGCAGCGGGGGAGCTGTTCTGCGGGTTCGCGGCGGCGCGGCCGATCAGCGTGCGCACCAGCTGGTCGGTTTCCCGTGGGGTGTGCCCCCGGCGCAGGACCTCGGCGGCGTGTTCCTCGATGCTGCGCCCGTCCTCGTGGGTCAGCGTCGGGGCGCTGCTGGCACCCTCGAAACTGGTGTCCTTCGGTTCGTGGCGGGAGAGCTTGCCGCTGGTTTCCCGCACTTGCTGCGGGTCCTGGCCGGGGTCGTTGAACAGCTGGCCCAGGTGGCTGAAGCGCGGGGGCAGCTGGTTGCCCGACGGGTCGCGGCGGGCGATGAGGTCGGCGGCGTCCAGCACCATCTTGTTGGCCTGGGAGTAGGGGATGCGCAGCCAGGCGGCCAGCAGTTCGGCGGTGTTCTTGAACGATGCCCGGCCCTTGCACTGGCGGGCCGGGCGGGTCGTGTCCGCGGGGGTGGTGCGCAGCTGTTCGTATTCGGCCGGATCCAGCAGGTGGGCGTTGGTGGCCGCGAGCCGGTCGGCGGCGGTAAGGGACATGCGCGTGGCCTCATTTTGCAGTTCCCGGGCCGCGGTGGCCAGCTCCAGGGCCAGCCGGGGATCCGTGGTGGCGGCCAGCGCCTCCCGCAGGGAGCTGAGCAGCTGGCGGCCGTGGGTGAGCAGGGAACGCAGCAGCGTCCCGTCGTTTTCGGGCACCACCGGGGAGGCGTTGCCGGTGGCTTGTGCCAGCACCCGCTGCATCCCGTTCAGGCTCGCGGCCAGTTCCGTGGTGGTCATGTCCCCAGTGTGCCCCGCCGGCCAGCGGGCGCCGGTGGGGGCTAGGGTTTTGTGGATAACCCGCGGCGCGCGGCCACCGCGTCGGCGGCGGCCGCCAACCAGGCCGGCAGCACGTAGCGGGCAACCCCGAGCAGCACGAAGAGCGTGGTGGTGGCCTGTTCGGAGTTGCTGGCCGCCAGCATCGCCCAGCTCAGCAGCAGGCTGGCGGCGAACCCGGTCAGCCAGCCGGCCAGTTGGCGGGTG
Organism: Glutamicibacter creatinolyticus; assembly: GCF_006094275.1. Lineage (GTDB taxonomy): Bacteria > Actinomycetota > Actinomycetes > Actinomycetales > Micrococcaceae > Glutamicibacter > Glutamicibacter creatinolyticus. The sequence continues at coordinate 3,050,026 of NZ_CP034412.1, read as the reverse complement.
CGGAAGATGAACCAGCCGGTGAGCAGCAGCAGCGGGAAGAGGAACCCGCAGAAGCCCAGGTAGCCGGCGTACTGCCCGGTCAGGTCGAAGGCGCGGGCCAGGAACCAGTCCCCGTATTCGATGTGGCCAAGCACCGGAGCCTTGAGCAGCGCGTCGAGCACCAGGAACCCCAGGATCAACCCGAGCCCCCAGGCCTTGGCGGTGCGTGGGGCCGGCAGCAGCCAGCAGGTGCCGAGCACGACCAGGCGCACCGCCCACAGGCTCACCACCAGCAGGCCGCTGCCGCCGAAGGAGAGGTGAACCAGGCTGAGCATGCTGTTGGCGATCAGCCCGGCCAGCAGCACCAGCCAGATCAGGATGTGCTTGGCGGGCAGGTCCACGCGTCGGGTGGTAGGGCTCACGGGCCGTCGGCTCCTTGGGTTCTGGGCGGGATCGGGAAATTCTCCACCGAACAGCCTAGCGCCCGTGGCTGTGCCGGTGCTGGGTGCAGGCGTTGGGTGCAGGCGTTGGGTTTGGCCCTGCCCGGGACGGGCTACTCCTCGAGCTTCAGCGCCTTGCGCAGGGTCAGCGCCCCGCCGGTGTGCATCACCGCGCGGCGGTAGATCCTCTCCGCGAACACCAGCACCACCCAGCAGAACGCGAGCGCCACCAGCAGTGAGAGCACCGGCTCGAACCAGGGCACCTGCCCGGTCAGCAGCCTGATGGGCATGGCCACGGAGGAGACGATCGGCACGTAGGAGGCGATCACCAGCACCGTGCCCTTGGCGTAGAGGCCGATGAACAGGATGCCGATCAGCACCGTGACCACCGGCCCGGAGGACTGTTGCAGGTCCTCGGTGCGGGTGGCCAGGGCACCCAGCGCGGCCCAGCATCCGGCCAGCACCAGGAACCCGGCCAGGAAGAACACGACGAACCAGGTCGCCACCTGGAAGACGACGCCCAGGAACGGGATCTCGATGGGGGCCAGCCAGGCGGCCAGCAGCCCCACCCCGAGGAACAACAGCAGCTGGCCCAGGGCCAGGATGACGTTGCCGATGATCTTCCCGGCCAGCAGTTCGCGCAGCCGGATCGTGCTGGCCAGGATCTCCACCACCCGGTTCTGCTTCTCCTCGATCACGGAGTTGGCGATCGGCATCCCGAAGATCAGTGCGGCCATGTAGAACAGGAAGGAGAAGATGAACGCCATGGCCTGGATCATCGAGTTGCGTTCGGCGTCCCCCTGCAGCAGGGTGACGCTCAGCGCCGTGTCCGCCGGCAGCTGCCCCGGATCGATGCCGGCACTGCTGAGCAGCTCGGCGGTCAGCACCTGCTCGACGGAGGTGTCCAGCAGGCTGCGCAGCTTGGCGGGCACCTCTTCGCCACCGGTGAGCGTGAACTTCCCGGGGCCGGTGGAGTGCAGCACCGCGTCCAGGGTGCCGGCCTCCACCTGTTGGCGGGCCTGGTCGTCGGGCAGGTTCTGCACCGAGAGGTCCACGTCCTGCGGCTGGGTCTGCTGGGCGTGCTCCAGCACCTGCAGGCTGGGCTGGTCGGCGCCGGCCACCGTGTAGGTGCTGGTGCGGTTGGCCAGGAACCCGGAGAGCGCGATGGAGCCGACGATCAGCCCGACCGTGATCAGGGTGGAGATGATGAACGCCTTGTCGCGGACCTTGGTCTCGACTTCGCGCAGGGTCACGGTCAGCCAGGCGGGGGTGGTGCTCATCGGATGATCTCCCGGTAGATGTCGGCCAGGGTGGGGCGGTGGGTGGCGAATTCGTGGACGGCGCCGCGGCGCATCGCCTCGGCGAGCACCTGCTGGGCCAGCTGGGGGTCGGCGAAGCTGACCAGCGCCTCGGGCCCGGAAACATCCAGGGCGGTGACCCCGGGGTGCTCGCGCAGCCAGCCGGCGTCGTGCTCCAGCACCAGCCGGTGCTTGTCGGTGTGGCGCCGGCGCAGGGCCCCGGCCGCGTCGTTGGCCAGGATGCGCCCGTCCTGGATGATGACCAGGTGGTCGACGAGGTTTTCCAGCAGGTCCAGCTGGTGGCTGGAGAACAGGATCGGCACCCCGCGGTTGGCGTAGTCGCGCAGAATGGAGCTCATCGCGTCCACCGCCAGCGGGTCCAGGCCGCTGAACGGTTCGTCGAGCACCAGCACCTGCGGTTCGTGCAGCAGCGCGGCGGTGACCTGCACGCGCTGCTGGTTGCCCAGGGACAGGGATTCGAGCTTGGCCCGGGCCCGTTCGGCCAGGCCGAAGCGTTCCAGCAGTTCCATGGCCCGCTGCCGGGCGGTGGAGCGGGCCAGGCCGTGCAGGGAGCCGAGGTAGACCAGCTGGTCGATGACCGGCTGCTTCGGGTAGAGGCCGCGCTCCTCGGGCATGTAGCCAAAGCCGCGGCGGGTGCCTGCGCCCAGATCGCCGCCGTTGAGCCGGACCGTGCCGTGGTGGGCGGCCAGCAGCCCCATGATGATGCGCATCGTGGTGGTCTTCCCGGCCCCGTTCGCGCCGACGAAGCCGGTCAGGGACCCGGCGGGCACCTGGAAGCTGACATCGTGCAGCACCTGGTGCTCGGCGAAGGACCGGCTGATGTTTCGCAGTTCAAGCACGTGGGCTCCTTGGCTGGGTTCCGCGCCGTGCGGGCGGGGTGGGGGTTCTGCCCTCCAGCCTAGGTGGGCTTTGGCCGGCACGGCTCACGCGCAGGGATGAAACTATTGGATGAGGCCGGCGCGGTGGGCGAAGAGCACCGCCTGGACCCGGTCGCGCAGCCCGGCCTTGGCCAGCAGGTTGGACAGGTGGGTTTTCACCGTGGCCTCGCTCAGCCCGAGCTGGGCGGCGATTTCCTGGTTGTTCTGCCCGCCGGCCAGGGCGCGCAGCACCTGGGTTTCGCGTTCGGTCAGCCGCTGCAGCACCGCCTGCTCCGCAACCGGGCGGGGCGCGGCGGTGCCGCCGCCGTCGGCGGGGTGCGCGCCGGGGCCGGTGGGCGGGAGCGGGTCGGGGTGGGCGGCGGGGTGCAGCCGGTGGCGGATCAGCTTCAGCGTGACCTCCGGGGCCAGCAGCCCGTGCCCGGCCGCGACCTGGTGCACCGCGTGGATGAGCATTTCCGGTTCGGCGTTCTTCAGCAGGAACCCGCTGGCGCCGGCCTGCAGTGCGTCGAACAGGTAGTCGTCGCGGTTGAAGGTGGTCAGCACGATGATCTTGGCGCCGGTCTGGCCGGCCAGCTGGGCGGTGGCGGCGATCCCGTCGAGTTCTGGCATCTGGATGTCCATGAGCACCACGTCCGGCTCCAGGGCGGTGGCGGTGTCGATCGCCTGGCGCCCGGTGCCGGCGGTGCCCACCACGCTGATCCCCGGGTCGGTTTCCAGGATCAGCTGCAGGCTGGAGACGATCAGGGGCTGGTCATCGGCGATCACCACGCGGATAGCAGGCATGCCTTCAGCCTACTGCCGCGCCGGGCCGGCGCCCGGATCCATGACGGACCCGCCGCCCGGGACCGCACCGGGGGCAGCGGCCGCGCCGGTCGCCGAATCGGCGGGGGCCTGGACCCGAAGCCGGGCGCGGGTGCGCCAGCCGCGTTCGGCGCGCGGCCCGATCTCCACCTGCCCGTGGTGCAGGCCGGCCCGTTCCCGGATGCCGCGCAGCCCAAACCCGGATCCGGCGGTGCCCGGGCGCGCGGTGCCCGCATCGGTGGTTTCGGTTTCCACCCAGTCCCCGTGCGCGTCGCGGCCCGAACGCAGGCTGAGCCGGGCGGTGCGGGCGGTGGAGTGCTGGCGCACGTTGGACAGGGCCTCGCTGCTGATTCGGTACAGGGCCAGGGACAGGCCCTGGGGCAGCGTGGCAAGGAAGCCCGGGCGGTGTTCGGCGACGCTCAGCTGCACCTGCAGCCCCAGCCCGGCGTTGTGGGTGATCAGCTTCCCCAGCTGCCCTAGGGAGGGTTCGGGGTGGCGGGTATCGCCCAGTTCCGGGCTCTGGGCCTGGGCCTGGGTGTGGTGGGCGGGGTCGCGCAGCACCCCCAGCAGGGCGCGGGTTTCGCTGACGGCGCTGCGGGCGGAGGATTCGATGCCGCGCAGCAGCTCGGTGGCGCGCTGCGGGTCGCGGTCCTGCACCAGCCGGGCCGCGGAGGCCTGCACTCCCACCGAGGAGATGTGGTGGGCGATGACGTCGTGCAGTTCCCGGGCGATGCGCAGCCGTTCCTCGCTGACCGCCCGGGCGGCCAGTTCCTCGGCCTGCGCGGCGATGCGGGCCGCCTGTTCGCCGACCACCTGGTTCGCGTAGGCGTTGGACCAGCTGATCAGCCCCAGGAAGATGGCCCCGCCGAAGTAGAGCAGGTTGATCAGGAAGGTGTACAGCGGCAGTGCCCCCAGCGGGTCGAACGCCCCGGCGGGGTCCTCGACCAGGGTCCGGCCGGTGGCGGTGGCCAGGTCGGAGGTGAAGAAGGAGAGCACGAGCCACAGCGCCATGGCCAGCAGCACCACGGCCAGCGCGGTCCACAGCGCGCGGCGGTTGCGGGCCCAGGCGACCGCCGTGTAGATCGCCAGGAAGTAGGCCAGCTGGGCGCACAGCTGCATGGCCACAATCGCGCTGTCCCCGACCCCGGCGAGCATGAACACGGCCGAGGAACTCAGCATGACAAGGATCGGCCAGCGCCGGCGCACCAGCAGGGGCGCCACCAGTCCGGCGATGACCAGGTAGGCGATGGCGCGGCTGACCGCGTCCTCGCGTTCGCTGAGGGACTGGACCAGTTCCTGCATGAACAGCGCCAGCACCAGGAACCCCAAGCCGGCCCACACATCGCGGCGCAGGGAGGCCGGCGCGGGGGCCGGACGTTCCCATTCGGCCGGGGGCAGGGAGGGCAGCAGGCGGTGCACGTGGTCGGCGAGTCGGGCCATGGCCTTCTCCTGGGGCAGCATCCGGCGGGGGTGCTTCGCACTTTACCCGGTGCCCGGGCGGGGCGGATGGGCCGGGAGGATTACGCCAAAGGTCGTGCCCGGCGGTGGCGGGGGTGGAAGATATTGTTACCCGGCGGTAATGTGACGGTATGCACATGATCTTCCGTATCCTCATCCTGCTGTTCAGCAGCCGTCGCCGACCGAAGCTGAGCATGCTGGATGCCGGCAGCGTGCCGATGCGCGCCACCCTGACCGACATCGACTTCGCCGGGCACATCAACAACGGCATGTACTTCTCGATCTTCGACCTGGGCCGCTTTGATTTGATGTTCCGCTCCGGGATGTGGGCGGCGCTGCGCCGGAACAAGTGGACCCCGGTGGTGCAGGCGGAGATGATCACCTTCCGCAAGTCGGTGAAGCTCGGGGTGAAGTTCACCCAGGAGACCCAGGTGCTGGGCGCCGATGAGAAGTGCATCTACTTTGAACAGCGCATCGTGGTCGACGGGGAGATCTATGCCCGCGGCTACATCGCCACCCGACTGGTCTCCAAGTCCGGTCCGGTGCCCAATGAGCAGATCTTCGCCGCTGCCGGGGTGAGCATGCCCGATGACCGGCAGGTCCCGGCCTGGATCACCCAGTGGCGTGAGGACAGCTCCCTGCCCTCGGCCCGCCGCCCGGCCCCGCACAGCTGGGTGGGCTAAGCCGGCGCGGATCATCTGGCCGCCCGGCGGGCCGGAGCCGGATCAGGCCCCGTTCGGTGAGTCCGCGGCGGGGGCGCCGGCCTCGTGCCGGCCGTGGGCGGCGTGCAGGAAGCGGGCGATCAGCTGCGGGTCCTTGACCCCGCGGGAGGACTCCACCCCGGAGGAGACATCGGCCCCCGCCGCCCCCGAGGCGGCCAGCGCCGCGGCCACGTTGCGCGGATCCAGGCCCCCGGCCACCAGCCAGCGCCGCCCGGCCGCGGCCTCGCGCACCAGCGAGTAGTCCCACGCCGCACCGCTGCCGGGCACGGCGGCGTCGATCAGCAGCAGCTGCTCGCCCCAGTCCTCGAACATCTGCGGCGGGTCATCCATCCGCACCGCGCGGATCACCTGGAAGCCGGCGGAGCGGACCTGGCGCACCTCGGCGGCGGTGCGCTGCCCATGCAGCTGGATCCACCCCACCCCGGCCGCCCGCGCCCGGTCGATCGCGGTGTCCACGTCCTCGTGGCGCACCACCGCCACGCTGGCCACCGATTCGGGCACCGCGGCCACCAGTTCGGCCGCCCGCTGCGGGCTGATGCGCCGCGGCGAATCGGTGAGCACAAAGCCCAGCGCCGCGGCCCCGTGCTCGATTGCCACCGCCACATCGGCGGCGGTGGACAACCCGCAGATCTTCACCCACGGGCCGGGCACCGCCGGGGTTTCGTCGGGCGCGCTCACCGGGAGGCCTGCCGTCCCACCGGCACGGACTGCTCCAGGTGCCCCGGGCGGTAGCCGCCGGGGGAGTTGGCGCGGATGCGCACCAGGGTGCGGGCGTGCTCCCACAGCGCCCGGTCCTCCGCGGAGCGCGGCACCCAGGGGGTCACCGGCACCGCGGTTCCGGTCGCGTCGCGCGCCACCATCACCGTCAGGCAGTAGGTGGTCAGGTTCAGCTGCCCGCCCTTGGGGTCCCCGGAGCGCACATGCACCGCAATGTGCATGCCCTTCACCCCGGTGTAGACCAGGCGGGCCTCGACCTCCACCAGGTCCCCGATGCGCAGCGGCCGGTAGAAGCGGATCCCGCCGGAGAACACCGCGACGGTGTCCTGCCCGCAGTACCGCGAGGCGCACAGCGCCGCGGCGGTGTCGATCCACTTCATCACGATCCCGCCGTGCACCTTCCCGCCCCAGTTCACGTCCGTCGGCTCGGCCAGGAAGCGCAGCGTAATGCGTTCGGCGGTGCCGGCCTGCGTGTAGCTTTGGCCCTTCATTTCCTCCACGATGGCGTCGCGGATCCCGATCCGGGCCAGCGCGTCGTCCCGGCGCCGGGTCTGCAGCTCGGTGCGCGGGGTGAAGCTGGGCACCGGGCGCGGCTTGCCGTGCTCGTCCACGGCCACGAAGATCACCAGGCAGGTGGTGGAGGTGCCGGTGCGCTCGCCGCGCGGGTCGCGGAAGGAGACCTCGGTGTGCACGTGCATGGAGGAGGTGCCGGTGTAGACGATGCTGGCGGTGACCTCCACCAAATCCCCGCTGCCCACCGGGTCGGAGAAGTGGATGTTGCCCACGTACGCGGTGACGCAGTAGCTGGCGGCCCAGCCCACGGCCGCGGCGTACGCGGCCTTGTCCACCCACTCCAGCACGGTGCCGGCCTCGACGGTGCCGGACAGGCCCACATCCATGGGCGCGGCCAGGAAGCGCAGGGTGATCTGGTGGGGGCGGGGTGCTTCGCCGGTGGTTTCCATGCTCCAAGTGTGGTGTACCGCCGCGCGCGGGCGCAATTGGATGACGCCCGGCGCCCGGCTGCTGGACCGCCGCGGCGCCCGGCCCGGGGACGCTGGCGTGACGGCCTACGATGGGAGGGTGCGTAAGGATTTGGCGGGAACTTCTTCACCCACCGGGATCGTGGTGGGGCTTTCGGTGCTTTCCGGCGCGGCCACGGCCTGGCTGGCCGTGCTGCTGGGCGCGGCGGTGGACGCGGCGTTGGACGCCCCGGCCGGCGGGGCCGCGGCGCCGGCGCTGCCCGGGTCCTGGTTCATGATGGCCGGAACCGCACTGGTGCTGGCGGTGGCCGGAACCCTGCTGGTGCCGGTGGTCATCGACCGGGCCAGCGAGCGGATGCTGGAGGGCACCCGGCGCCAGCTGCTGGAGCACTATCTGGCGATCGGGCCGCTGGGGCTGCGCCGGCGCGGGCAGGGGGAGCGGGTGAACACGGCGATGGACGCGGTGGACCGCAAGGTGCGCTTCCGGGCCGGGTTCACCGGGCCGGCGCTGGCGGCGGTGATCACCCCGTTCGTGGTGCTTGGTTTTGTGGCGCTCGCCCTGGACCCGCTGTGCGCCGCGGTCCTGGGGGTGCTGTTGCTGTTGGTGCCGCTGCTGGTGTTCGGGTTCGGTCGGCTGTTCCGGGCCTCCTCCGGCCAGTACCGGCGCTCGCAGGGGATTTTGGCGGCCGTGTTCATGGATGCGCTGCGCAACCTGGGGATGCTGAAGCTGAACAACGCCAGCTTGTGGATGGGGGCGAAGGTCGCCGCCGCGGCGGAGGCGGTGCGGGTGCAGGTGATGCGCCTGCTGGCGCGCAACCAGCTGCTGCTGCTGGTGATCGACGCGAGTTTCGCACTGCTGCTGCTGGCCGCGGCGGCGGGTCTGGCCTGGTGGCGGGTGGGCGCCGGGGTGCTCAGCCCCGGACAGGGCACCGCGCTGGTGCTGCTCAGCTTCCTGATGCTGGCCCCGGTGAACTACGTGGGCAGCTTCTTCTACATCGGCATGACCGGGCGGGCGGCGCAGGAGAAGATCGCCGAGGCGCTGGCCGAACCGGCGCACCCGGCGATGCTGCACCCGGTGCCGGTGGACCTGTCCGCCAGCGGGCTGCAGCTGCAGGACCTGGCCGCCGGCTATGAGCGGAACCCGCAGGCGATCCGCGCCGTGAACCTCAGCTTCCCGCCCGGTTCACGCACCGCGGTGATCGGCGCGTCGGGCAGCGGCAAGTCCACATTGCTGCGGGTGTTGAGCGGGCAGCTGGAGACCACCGCCGGCATCGTGCATGATGCCCGCCAGGCGCTGGGCCCGGCCACGCTGCGGCTGAACACCGCGGTGGTTGAGCAGCAGGCGGCGCTGTTTGCGATGAGCCTGCGCGAGAACCTGCTCCTGGCCGACCCGCGCGCCGAGGACGAACAGCTGGTGCGGCTGCTGCGCCAGGTGGGGCTCGGGCCCTGGTTTGACGAGCTGGACGAGGGGCTGGACCTGCAGCTGGGGGAGGCCGGGGCGCGGCTCTCCGGCGGGCAGGGCCAGCGCCTGGCGATCGCCCGCGCCCTGCTGGCCGAGCGTCCGGTGCTGCTGCTCGATGAGCCGACCAGCGCCCTGGACGTGCACACCGAACAGCAGGTGCTGCAGCTGCTGCGCACCGCCGGGCAGGGGCGCACCGTGATCACGGTGACCCACCGGCTTTCCCTGCTGGCGGACTATGACCGGGTGGTGGTGATGCACGACGGGCAGGTGGTGCAGGCCGGGCGGCGTGAGGATTTGATGCAGGACACCGACGGCTACCTGTACCGGGTGATGGGCCAGTACCGGCAGCGGGCCGGGGAAGCGAAAGGGGCACGATGAGCACCGAACACCACCAGGCCCCCGCACGTGGGCAGCGCCCGCACGCCACGGCCGGCGCGGTGCGCTGGATCCTGGCCAGCACGCGGGACATCGTCGCCCCGCTGCTGCTGGCCAGCGTGCTGGCCTGCCTGACCCGGCTGGTGGCCCTGGCCATCTACTATGTGGCCGGGCTCGGCCTCATCCGGGCCAGCGGGCTGGCGCTGGCGCTGCCCGGGTCCGCGGCCGGCTACGGGGTGCTGGCCGGCTGGCTGATCGCCCTGGCCCTGGCCAAGGGGGTGCTGCGCTACGCGGAGCAGTACGTGGGGCACAAGGTCGCGTTCCTGGCGCTGGCCCGGCTGCGCACCCAGGTCTACGCGGACTATGAACGCCAGGCCCCGTTCGCCTCCGGCGCGCACAGCGGCAGCATGCTGCAGCGGGCGGTGCGCGACATCGACCGGGTGGAGGTCTTCTTCGCCCACACCCTGCCCCCGGCCGTGGCCGCGCTGGTGACCAGCGTGCTGGTCGCCGTGCTGGTCGGCTTCGGGGTGGACGGGCCCAGCGGTCTGATCCTGCTCGGCGGCTACCTGGTGCTGGGGCTGCTGGTTCCGTGGCTCGGGCTGGGCAGCCTGCGCCGCGCGGCGGGAGCCGAAGCCGCGGCCCGGGCCCGCACCTCCCGCGCCATCGGTGACACGCTTTCCGGGGCCGAAGCGGTGTTCAGCCTGCACGCGCAGGCGGCGATGACCGACCGGCTGGGCCGTGCCGGCCGGCTGCCCGGCGGGGTGCGCCGGGCCTCCTGGGTGCGCGGGCTGCGGGCCAGCGCGGTCGCGGTGGTGCCGTGGCTGGCCGTGCTGGGTGTGGCGGTCGCCGGGCTCGGCCGGGTGCCGGGTGGGGAACTGATCCTGCTGCTGGTGCTCACCGTCCCCTCCTTTGAGGCGGTGCGCGGTGTGGAGGGGTTCGTCGGCTCGCTGCAGGAATCGCTGCACAGCATCCGCACCCTGTACGCAAACCACCTGGCCGAACCGCCGGTGGCCGAACCGGGCGCCGCCCGCGCCCTGGGCGCCGCGGGTGACGGACTGCAGGTGCAGGACCTGAGCGTCCAGCGTCAGGGCCGCACCGTGCTGCGCGCACTGGACCTGGAACTGGGCCGCGGGGAACGGGTGGCGTTGGTGGGCGAATCCGGGTCGGGCAAATCCACGCTGGCCGCCGCGCTGCTGCGCGCCGTCGATTCGCACGGCACCGTGCTCCTGGACGGGGTGCCGATCGACGAGCTGACGCTGAGTGACCTGCGCACCGCGCTGGTGCTGGTGGCGCAGGACGACTCGCTGGTGCGCGGGACCCTGCGCGAAAACCTCACCCTGGGACGCACCGGGATGACCGATGCGACGCTGGCCGGCGTGCTGCAGGAGCTGGGGCTCGGCCAGTGGTTCGCCGCCCAGCGTGAGGGGCTTGACACCCGGCTGGGGGAGCGCGGATCGCGGATCTCCGGCGGGCAGCGCCAGCGTCTGGTGCTGGCCCGGGCGCTGCTGCGCGAACCGCAGTTCCTGATCCTCGACGAGGCCACCAGCGCACTGGACACGCACACCGAAACCCTGGTGATGCAGGCCCTGGCACGCCGCGTGGATGCGGGCATGGGGCTGCTGATGATCAGCCACAAGCTCGGTGTGCTGCAGGATTTCGCCGAAGTGATCGTGCTCGCCGACGGGGAAGTCATCGAGCGGGGCAGCGCCGCCGCCCTGCTGGACCGCCCCGACTCGCTCTTCGCCAGGATGCGTCGGCGCGAACTGGCCAGCATCGAGGACGGGGTGTAGCAGACCCGAACCGGTGGCCAATTGAACCCCGTCCCTACCCTTGCTCTGGCGTACCCCGGGCCCGCTGAGAGTTCGTAGAATTGCTCCTATGAGGAATATCGACTTCAGCGGGTGGACCGTTGACGATCTGCTGAAGATGGAAGCAGCACTGCGAGCCGAGTTCAAACGGCGCGGGATCACCCAGACGGACAGCGATCTGGGCGGAGAACTTGGTGAGTACCTTGCACTTCGTGTCTATGGAGGCCACCTCACGGCGCCGGGCAACAAGTCCTTCGACCTTGTCGATGGGCAGAAGCGACGGATTCAGATCAAGACACGTACCCTTCCACGCGATACGCAACGCATCTTTGCCTTTGCTGATCTGGACTTCGACCTCGCGGTATGCCTGCGCTTTGATCGAAAAACGAATGCCTTGCAGTGGGCTCGAGAATTCGATGTTGCCGAGGTGGAAAGCCTGGTGACCAGGCATGCCACCGGGTTCCGTCTAGGAACGTTGCAGGCATTTGAGAACGGTAGAGACGTCACCGCGAAATTCCAGCAAGCGCTTGAAGCTGCTTCCGTCGTCGAGGCAGACATCCCAGGATGATGCCTTACCTGCGCGGAAAGCTTCGCTACGCTCACTTTCGTCGCTGATCTGCCGCTGCAGACCCCGAAGCTGGGAACTGCCAGATCACTGGGAAGAGCCACTTTCGGGCACCAACCCAGTGGGGCTAGGCTCGGGCCATGGCACGGTTTTTCATTCTGATCTTCCTGATAGTGATCACCACGGCCGCCGCAGTGGCCGCAATCTTCGCCTCCGCGCTGGGCAGCGCCGCCTGGCTGGTGCTGGCCGCCTTCTGTGCGGTGCTGCTGGGGGTGGGGATCCACGACCTGCTGCAGACCCGCCACGCGATCCTGCGCAACTACCCAATCCTGGGCCACTTTCGGTTCTTCTTCGAGTTCATTCGCCCGGAACTGCAGCAGTACTTCATTGAGCGGAATACCGACGGCAAGCCCTTTGACCGGGACACCCGTTCGCTGATTTACGCCCGGGCCAAGGGCGCGGACAGCCACAAGGCCTTCGGCACCGAACGGGAGGTGAACGCGGTCGGCTACGAATACCTGCTGCACTCCACCGCGCCGGCCGCCGCGGTCTCGGACCAGCACAAGGTGCGTGTGGGTTCCTCCCAGTGCAGCGCCCCGTACGACATCTCGCTGCTGAACATCTCCTCGATGAGCTTTGGTGCCCTGTCCAAGAACGCGGTGCTGGCCATGAACAAGGGCGCCGCGATGGGTGACTTCGTACATGAAACCGGTGAGGGCGGGCTGACCAAGTACCACCTGGAATACGGGGCGGACCTGTTCTGGGAACTGGGTTCGGGCTACTTCGGCTGCCGCACCAGTGAGGGCCGCTTCAACCCGGAGGTCTTCGCCCGCAAGGCCGCCCATGAAAAGGTCAAGGGCATCACCATTAAGCTTTCCCAGGGCGCCAAGCCCGGGCTGGGCGGCGTGCTTCCCGGCGCGAAGGTGTCCGCGGAAATCGCCGAGGCCCGCGGCGTGCCCGAGGGGGAGGACTGCATCTCCCCGGCCAGCCACCCCGAATTCTCCACCCCGCGCGAGATGCTGGCCTTCGTCACCCGGCTGCGTGAACTCTCCGGCGGCAAGCCGGTGGGCATCAAGCTGTGCGTCGGTTCGCGCACCGACGTGCTGGCCATCTGCAAGGCGATGCTGGAGACCGGCACCCTGGTCGATTTCATCACCGTGGACGGGGCCGAGGGCGGCACCGGGGCGGCGCCGCTGGAGTACGAGGACACCGTGGGCACCCCGCTGACGGAGGGGCTGATGCTGGTGCACAACGCGTTGATGGGCACCGGGCTGCGCTCGGAGGTGCGGGTGGCGGCCGCGGGGAAGATCGCCAACGGCAATGACATCGTCAAGCGGCTGATCCAGGGCGCGGATTTCTGCTTCGCGGCCCGGTCAATGATGATGGCCACCGGCTGCATCCAGGCCCAGAAGTGCCACACCAACACCTGCCCGGTGGGGGTGGCGACGCAGGACAAGCGCCGGATGCGCGCCCTGGTGGTGGACGACAAGGGCAACCGGGTGTACAACTACCACCGGCTGACGGTGACCGAGGCCAACCAGATCATGGCCTCCATGGGGCTGACCAGCCCGGACCAGCTGAACACCCGGATGCTGCGGCGCCGGGTGAACCTGCAGAGCACCCGCTCCTACGCCTCGCTGTTCCACTGGCTGCGCCCCGGCGAGCTGCTGGAGGACACGCCCACCACCTGGCGTGAGGACTGGGAGGAGGCGGATTCGGATCACTTTGGCGAGCACGCGCCGCTTCGGTTCGGCACCCCGCACGCGGTGGTCCTGATGCCGCCGGCCGGCCAGCCGGGGCACCCGAACACCGTGCCCGCCCCGCGCATCGAGCCGAAGGACCGGCAGGTGGTCAAGCCGGTGCACCAGGATGTCACCCGGCCGGAAGGCAAGCCGGGCAAGATGCAGCACCAGGGCAGCTAGGGTCCCTGGACCACTTCGGCCAGCCTGGCGGTGTCCACCGCAGCCAGCGTGTCCGGCTCCCAGGCCGGGTTGCGGTCCTTGTCGATCACCTGGGCGCGGATGCCCTCGGCCAGGTCCGGCAGGTACATCAGGTAGTCGGCCAGGCGCAGCTCCCGGTCCAGGGCCCCGCGCAGCAGCGCCTCCTCACGGGCACGGCGCACCGCCAGGAATGCGCTGGTGACACTGGTGGGGGAGTTCACCCGGATCGCGGTGGCCGCCTCGGCGGCCTTCGGGTGCACCATCTCATCCAGCCGCTGCAGCACCTGCTCGGCGGTGCCGGCGGAGAAGGCGTGGTCGATCCAGCCCTGTTCGGCCTGCAGCGCGCTGGCCGGCACCGAACCGTGCAGCAGCTCCAGCGCGGAGATCAGCTGCGCCGGTTCCAGACCCACCAGGTCATCGAGCTCATCGAGCAGCCCGGCAGCGGTCTGCGGGTCGATGACCACGTCGGCGAACCCCAGGAACGGGGCGTCGGCCCCGGTGAAGCTGGAGGCGGTCATCGCGAAGTACTCGCCGAAGTGTCCCGGAGCCATGGCCAGCAGGTGGCTGCCGCCCACGTCCGGGGTGTAGCCGATGCGGGCCTCGGGCATGCCCATGCGCGCATCACTGGTCACCACCCGCACCGGGGCGTGGCTGGCCAGCCCAATCCCGCCGCCCATGGTGATGCCGTGGGCGATGCTCAGCACCGGCTTGGGATAGACCGAGAGGAAATGGTCGATCCTGAACTCCAGCTCCAGCAGCTGCAGGAAGGCGCTGTGGTCCCCGCTGGTCACGGCCTGGTGGAAGGCGGCAATGTCCCCGCCGGCGCAGAACCCGCGCTCGCCGCGGCCGGTGAGCACCACCAGCTGGATCTGCGGGTCATCGGCCCAGCGGCGCAGCACCACATCCAGCTCGCTGAGCATCTCAAGGTTCAGTGCGTTGAGCTTTTCCGGCCGGTTCAGCTCCAGGTGTCCTATCGGTCCGAGGGTTCGTGAAACCACCAGTTCGCTCACGGTGCTCCTTGTCATCGTTGCTGTGTTTGGTCCGGGGCCAGTGCCGCCGGGGCGGGCCCACCACCGAGTATGCCAAGGATTGCCGGTTTGCGCCGGATCCGCGGCCGGTCCCCGGCAGCCGTCCGGCGTGCCGGGGCGGATCAGCGCACGGTCGGGTGGCGGTCCAGCACCTGCGCCAGCCGGTCAAGCACCAGGCTGGCCTTGGGCTTGGCGGCCTGGTCGGGCATCAGCGCAAAGATGGAACGGGCCAGGCGGATCTCGGGCGCATCGACCAGGCGCAGTCCCTCCGGGGCGCGGGCCATCGCCAAATCCGGGACCAGGGCGGCGCCGAAGCCGGCGGCCACCAGGTTCAGCGAGGCCTCGAAGTCGTCGCAGTACGCGGCCACCTGCGGGTGGATGTTGTAGGAGGCGAAGAGCCGGGCAATCAGCGTTGCATCGGATGCGCCGGGATGGTGCATGATCCATGGCCACTGGGCCAGCTGGTCCAGGCTGAGGGTGGAGTCATCGGACATCGGCCAGGAGGCGGGGATCACCACGCGGAACTGGTCATCGCCCAGCCAGGTGCGCGAGAGGTTCGCCGGCCAGCTCAGCCCGCCGGGCCCGACCTGGAAGATCAGCGCCAAATCCAGGTCCCCGCCGGCCCCCAGGCCCGCCACGGTCTGCTGGGGTTCGCCGATCCACAGCCGCAGGTTGATGCCTAGCGCGGGCCAGTCCTCGGCCGCCAGCAGCTGCGGCAGCGCGTAGGCGGCCAGGGAGGGGAAGATTCCCACCCGGATTTCCTCGCGTTCGCTGGTGTCCGCCTCCGCGGTGGCCACGTCGGCCATCAGCGCGTCGATGTCCGTCAGCACCCGCTTGGCGTGGCGCACCATGCGCAGTGCGGCCGGGGTGGGGGTGATCGAACGCGCCCCGCGCAGGAACAGCGTGGTTCCTGCGGCGCGCTCCAGGGCGGTCATCTGCTGTGACACGGCGCTGGCGGTGTAGCCCAACCGGGCAGCGGCCGTGGCAAAGGAGCGATGGGCGATGACTTCAAGCAGGGTGCGCAGGTGAACCGGATTTATCACGCATCCCAGTCTAGGCGGTGTTGTTCCCCGGGCCGGTGCAAGACAAGAGACGCGTGGGGTCCGCGCGGGAAGCGGGCAACGGCCGTGCCCCACGGCGTGGGGAGCGGGAGGCCCATCCGCTTCCTGGCGCAGCTGGTGCGGGACACGCGGGCGCCGGGAAGCGGCCGGAACCTACCCTGCCGTCTATCCCGGGCGGAGCCGGGCGCGTTGCACCACGGGTTTGCCGCCCCCGCTCGGGGCGGAACCCGGAAGGGGCGAAAGGACGCTTCTGCGAGGTGTTAGGCCTCTTCCAGGTCCTCGACCGGGACGTCGTCCTCCTCGTCCTCGTCGTCGTCCTCTTCCGCATCGTCTTCGTCCGTGAACTCGTTATCCAGGTCCGAGTCCTCTTCGAGGTCGTCGTCGAGCAGGTAACCGCGCTGGGCCAGCGGGTCGATGTTGCGCATGGTTTCGGGCATGTCGCTGGAGCCCTCATAGGCCTGCGAATCGCGTCCGTCGTCGGGCTCGTACAGATCGTTGCCGTACTGCGGGGCGAAGTCCCCGGGTTCCATGTCGCGGCTCATGACGTACTCCTTCGGTTGTCGAGGAGTATCCTGCCTCAGCCGGGGAACACCCCTCGTGGCTACTTGGTATCTCCAGCCTAGGGCGTGGAGGTAGCCAGAGGAAGTCTTGAAATCGGTGTGTTTCTGCGGCAGTGATTTGGGCCCAGGCGGCGGAAGCCTAGCCGTGGTCCTGGCGGTACTGCTCCAGCAGCGGGGCGCAGCGGTAGGACAGGTGGGTGTGCAGCGCGAACGTGGTCTCCGAGCGGTTCACACCGCGGATGCGCAGGATCTGGCGCAGCGCCGACTGCAGCTGATGGGTGTCCATGGCGGCCAGGCGCAGCCACAGATCGCCGTTGCCGGAGATCTCATGGACCTCCAGGATGTTCGGGATCCCGCGCAGCGCGGAGATGACCGCATCAATGTCGCGGTGCATCACCTCCAGGGTCACGAAGGCCAGCACGTCGTAGCCCAGGCCCGCCAGGTCGATGTCGCGTCCGCCGTCGCGCAGCACCCCGGCCCGCAGCAGCCGGCGCATCCGGGACTGGGCGGTGTTGCGGGCGATGCCCACCTGATCGGCCAGCTCGGAAATCTGGATCCGTGGATCCGCGATCATGGCCAGCAAGATCTTCACGTCCACGTCGTCCAAACGCACCAAAACTACTCTCCGTACTCTCCCGATCCGCCAATTTTTGGATGTTTTGCTCAATGGAACCGTCAATTGGCGATGCAATGCTTTGAAGTATTCCATATTAGTGAAGGAACAGGCTATTCGCGTAGCCATCTCGAAGCAGAATGCTCAATCTCTTCCACCCCTGTTGATCGGCAGGGGACCAGCACGCCGCCACGTCCGGTGGCTGGCGGACACCAGAAAGGCGGGTCGGCGATGTCGGTGATCAGTGAGCTGAGGATGCGTCCCGGCACGGCAGCCAGCTACGACCGGTGGGACGCCACGCCGCGCACCCGCCTGGTGCTCTCCGGGCTGGTGATCTTTGTGCTGCTGTGCGGCGCCAACCTGGCCACCCCACTCTACCCGGGGCTGCAGCAGTCGCTGGGCCTGGGGCCGATGGGCACCTCGGTCGCCTTCGCCAGCTACGTGATGGCACTCATCGTCTTTTTGGTCACGGTCGGGCACTGGTCCGACCACATCGGCCGCCGCGCCGCGCTGCTGTTGGCCGTGCTGATTGGCCTGGCCGGCACGCTGGTCTTCGGGACCGCCGATGACCTGCTGGGGTTGTGCGCCGGACGCGGGCTGCAGGGGGCCTCGGTCGCCCTGGCCACCGGGGCCAGCGCCGCGGCACTGCGCGAACTGCTGCCCAGCAAGCCCGAATGGGCCTCGCGCTTCACCCTGCTGGCCTCTTCCGGCGGGGTGGCGGTCGGACCGGTCATCGGTGGGCTGTTGGCCCTGTTGCCCGGCGGGCTGGGCACCGCCTTCACCGTCCAGGCCGTGGCGCTGGTGCTGCTGCTCGTGCCCCTGCTGCTGGTGCGGGCCCGCCCGGCCATCGCCGTGGCCGCACCGGGCACCCGGGGCCGGGCGCTGGCGCCACGCGTGGCCAGCGTGCCCTCCGGGGCGCGCGGTGAATTCTGGCTGGCCGCGCTGACCGGTTTCCTCAGTTTTGCGATCTTCGGCTTCATTCTTTCCCTGGCCCCGGGTTATCTGGCCGAGATCTTCGCCATTTCCTGGCTTCCGGTGATCGGGGCGCTGGCCGGGCTGGCGTTGGGCGTCTCCGCCCTGGTGCAGCTGACCCAGATCCGCGGCCGGCACCTGCAAACGGTGGCGCTGCTGCTGATGGCCGCCGGGATGGGGGCCCTGCTGCTCGGGTTGGAGGCGGCGCTGCTGCCCGTCGTGGTGCTGGCGATGATCGTGATCGGGCTGGGGCAGGGGCTGGCGTTCCGTGCCGCCTTTTCCGCCGCCGTGGACGCGGTGGCACCCTCCGAGCACGCCAGCACGGTCTCGGCGATCTACGTGGTCACCTACCTGGGCAGCACCATTCCGGTCATCGGCCTGGGATGGGCGGCCGGGCACTTTGGCCTGCAGGCCAGCATCCAGGTGTTCCTGATTGGCTGCGTGCTGATGGCCCTGGGGCTGGGGATCGCCTCGGTGCGTTCCACCCGCGCCGCGCGGACCGGTGCCACCCGCTAGCCCCACAGGCGCCCGGCGGCACCGGGCTGCCGGCGCGGCGTAGAGTGGAAGGCATGAACGCCTTGTCCCACACCGATTGCGCCACCCGACCCAGCACCGCCGCCCGATGGGCCGTGGCCACCCGGCTCCTGGTCCCGGCCATCTGGCTGGGGCTGATCATCGGGATCTCCTTCATCGAGGCGCCGCTGAAGTTCACCGCCCCGGGCATCACCATTCCGCTCGGGCTGGGTATTGGCCGACTGGTTTTCGCGGCGATGAACGTGGTGGAGATCGTCCTGTTCCTGGCCTGGCTGGCCGCCAGCGTTCGGCGCGGCGTGGACCGCTCCTGGTGGACCGTGCTGGGGTTGAGCGGGCTGTGGCTGCTGATCAAGACCGTGGCCATCCGACCGGGCCTGTCCCGCCGCACCGACGCGGTGCTGGCCGGAAACTTCGAGGGCGGGTCGCTGTGGCACTACGCCTACATCGGCGTGGAGGGTCTGCTGACCGTGACCTTGATCGTGGCACTGTTCATGGCAGTACGGCGCTGGGTGCGGCTAAGCGCCTGAGCCACCTTGCGCGGTATTCCGCCGCGGCGGACCTCCAGACAACGCAAAATGCCCCGTTGCGGGGCATTTTTTGATTCCACCCGCCGGCCATGCCGACGCCCGAGCGGAGGTGCCGGCGCCGGCATGGGGGCGGGGTCGTGGTGTTGCTAGGCGTTGGCGGCCAGGCCGACGGCCTGCGCGGTGAGCCACACCGAATCCAGGCGTTCGGATTCCTGCAGCGGGTAGTGCACGGTGATCAGCTCGTCGGCCTGGCTGGCCTTGGCGAAATGCTCCAGGTATTCGGCGACGTCGGAGGGCGCGCCGACCGCGGTGTAGCGCATCATGTCCAGGACCTGGGCGGCGGGGGCAGTGCCCATGAGCATGTTGATTTCAGCCTCGGTGAACGGTTCCTCCCGATTGCGGCCCAGGAAGGAGGCCACCCGCTGGCGCTTGGCCTGTTCCATCAACTCGTGGGCGCGCTGGGTGCTGTCGGCGGCCAGGACCCCGACCCCGGCAATGACGTAGGGCTTGTCCAGCTGCTCGGAAGGGGTGAACTCGTCCCGGTACAGCTGCACCGCCTGGTGCAGGGCATCCGGGGCGAAGTGGGAAGCGAAGGAATAGGGCAGGCCCAGCTGCGCGGCCAGCTTCGCGCCGAACAGCGAGGAGCCCAGGATGTACAGCGGCACCCGGGTGCCGGCCCCGGGAATCGCCCGGACGGTGGGGATGCGCGATTCATCGGCCAGGTAGGCCTGCAGCTCCAGCACGTCGTGCGGGAAGGTGTCGGCCGCGTTTGGTTCACGGCGCAGCGCACGGAGAGTGACCGGGTCGGTGCCTGGGGCCCGGCCCAAACCCAGGTCGATGCGGTCCCCGAAGATTTCGGCCAGCGTCCCGAACTGCTCGGCGATCACCAGCGGGGAGTGGTTGGGAAGCATGATGCCGCCGGACCCCAGCCGGATCCGGTTGGTGTGGTGGGCGATGTGGCTGATGAGGACCGCCGTGGCCGAGGATGCGATGGTCGCCATGTTGTGGTGTTCGGCGTACCAGATGCGTTCGTAGTTCGCGCGTTCGGCCATCTGGGCCAGGCGTACCGAGGATTTGAAGGAGTCGGCAACCGTGGAGTCCGGTGCCACCGGGGCAAGATCAAGAATGGAAAGCTTCACAGTGGTGCCAACCACGATGGGACCCACGGTATTCCGTCGTGAGACAGTCCGAGGGCGAGGAAAGGCTCACAAAAAACGGTGCCGAACCGGGAAAGTCCCGGTTCGGCACCGTTCAAGCTTGGCGTGTAGCCGTTTCGCCTTTAGAGAGCGCGAATGTCAGCTGCCTGCAGGCCCTTCGGGCCCTCGACAACCTCGAACTCAACCTTCTGGCCCTCGTCCAGGGTGCGGAAGCCCTGGGTCTGGATGGCGGAGAAGTGTGCGAAGACGTCCGGATCGCCGCTGTCCGGAGCGATGAAGCCGAAGCCCTTTTCAGCGTTGAACCATTTCACGATTCCAGTTGCCATTTATTCCTTGGTCCTTTCAGACGTAATCCCGCCACACCTCGTGGCGGAAATGGTTGTTTCCACGCAAACCGTCGAAGGCTCTCCCGCTGGGAGTTCCGCCGGCCGATTGTGCGAAGCAGCCAGGTCATTCACTTCACGTCTAGAAAGGTTGCCTGACATTCAACGTGTTGACGTCTGCAAGCTTCTAAAGGGTACTTCGCGAATTACTTTGAAACTACATGTCCTAGCCTACGTGGTCTACGGGCCTAACTGAATAACTTCGCCCGAATTAATCTAGATTTTGGTAAAGAATCGACCAATGGTTACCTTGCGAGGGGCTTGACGACCCTTCCAACCACGATCGCGGCCACCAGTGCCAGCAATGCCGCCAGGGACGCGGTGACCAGCACGCCGTGGTCGAACGCGGCGGCCGCGGCCTGCAGCAGGGTTTGCGAGGCGGCCGGGTCCAGCTGCTCGGCCACGGTGTGCGCCCCGGAGAGCGTCTGGGTGGCGGCCTCGGCCTGCTGCTCGCTGAGCGAGGAGGGGACCATGAGGCTGGAGGCGTAGATCCCGTTCAGGATCGTACCCAGTACCGCGGTGCCCAGCACCGAGCCGACCTCGTAGGCGGTTTCGGAGATCGCCGAGGCCGCCCCGGCCTTGGCGGCCGGCACTTCGGAGAGCACCAGGTCGTTGGACAGGGTTTCACTCATCCCCACCCCGAGTCCGAGCAGGCAGAAGGCCACCATCAGCCAGGTGTCACTGCCCGAGGCCCCGGCGAGGACCACCACGGCGTAGGCCAGTGCGCTGAGCACCAGTCCGGCGATCATGACGTTCGAGGTCCCGTAGCGGGCCGAGAAGCGCACCGCCAGCAGCCCGAACACCATGGTCAGCACCAGGCCTGGGGTCATCCACACCCCGGCCTCAAAGGGAGTGAGCCCGGAGATCAGCTGCAGGTGCTGGGAGACGAAGTAGATGAAGCCGACCAGCGAGAACACGCCGATCAGGTTCACCGCCAGCGCCCCGGAGAACACCCGGTTGCCGAACAGGCGCACGTCCAGCATCGGGATGCTGCGCGTCAGCTGACGCCGCACGAACGCGACGGCGCTGACCACCCCGATGGTGATCGCGGCGACCGGGACGTACCAGGGCCCGGAGCTGATCGACTTGATCCCGTAGACGAAGGGCAGCAGCGCCATGATGATCAGCACGATGGAGATCGGGTCGACCTTGCCCGGGTTCGGGTCCCGGGATTCGGGTAGCAGGATCAGCCCGCCAACCAGCAGCGGCAGCAGCATCGGCACGGCCAGGAAGAACACCGAACCCCACCAGAAGTGCTCCAGCAGGATCCCACCGATCACCGGCCCGAGCACGGCGCCGCCGGAGAACGCGGCGGCCCAGATGGCGATCGCGGTGCGCCGTTCCATCGGGTCGCTGAAGATGTTGCGCAGCAGGGAGAGCGTGGCGGGCATGAGCATGGCGCCGAAGACGCCCAGCAGGGTGCGCGCGGCAATCAACTGCCCGGCGTCGGTGGCGAAGGCGGCCAGCCCGGAGACCAGGGCGAAGCCGACCGCGCCGGTGAGCAGCACCTTGCGCCGCCCGATGCGATCGCCCAGCGAGCCCATGGGGACCAGCAGGCCGGCCAGGATCAGCGGATAGATGTCGATGATCCACAGCAGCTGGTTGCCCGTGGGTTGCAGTGCAGCGGAGATCGCCGGTACCGCGAAGGACAGCACGGTGTTATCCACCGAGACCAGCAGTACCGGGAACAGCAGCACCACCAGTGCCGCCCAGCGGCGGCGCGGGGTCAAGACGCGCGGCAGGGTTCCGGTAGTTGGTGAAGTCATGGTCAATCCATCTGTGAACGAAGGGAAAGTGGGTAGGGAGTAGCCCACCCCCATTACTGTACCGTCTGGACGGTATTGTTACAATCGGAGGTGTTGTCTGCTTCATCACCGCCATTGGGAGGTAAATCCATGGCCCGTCCACCACTGGCCAAAGCCAAGATCCTCGACGCCTACGTCGCGCTGCTGTGCGACGAGGGGGAGCGGGCCGCGACCATGGACGCCACCGCCGCCCGGGCCGAGGTCTCCAAGGGCGGGCTGCTCTACCACTTCGCCTCCAAGGAGGCGCTGGCCCAGGCGGTCATCGGCGCCTGTGAGGAGCTGGCGGCGCAGGATTGTGAACTAATGAGTCGGGCCCCGGAGGGCATCTCGGTGTACTTCGTGCGCACCTCGGCGGAACTGGGCACCGAATTCGACCGCTACCTGCTGGCCGTGGAACGCCTGGCGCAGGCGGGGGTGGACGCCGCGGCCCAGAGCCTGCAGCGCATCAGCCAGGACTGGTACGAACTGATCCTGGGCGAGGTCGGGGACCCGACCGTGGCCCAGGCGATCATGCTCATCGGCGAGGGGATCTACGCCCACGCCGGACGCCCGGCATGGTGGCACGACTCGGATTTTGATGCACGGCTGGCTCAGTTACTAGAGTTGGTGCCGAAACTGAAAAAGTTGGGTGATTTCAACCAATGACGGTCTGCTGAGGGAGCACATGAATCAACGACAGGGCACCACGCCCCTCAAGGGCCGCATCGGGGCGTTGCTGGGCATCCTGCTCATGGCCCTGTCACTGCGTGCGGCGGTGGTCTCCGTGCCGCCGCTGCTGCAGCGGATCTCCGAGAACGTCGCGTTCACCGAATTCACCACCGGGCTGCTGGCCATGCTGGCCCCCATCGCCTTCGCGGTCTTCGGGCTGCTCACCCCGCGGCTGATCCGTGCCTGGGGCCTGGAGCGCACCTTGGTGGTCTCGGTGCTGCTGGCCATCGTCGGACAGGTGATCCGCCCCTGGGTTTCGGACGTGTACCTCTTCCTGGGGCTGTCGATCGTCGCGCTGGCCGGCTACGGCATGGGCAACGTGGTGCTGCCGCCGCTGGTGAAGAAGTACTTCCCGGACCACATCGGCGTGGTCACCAGCGGGTATGTGACCCTGCTGGCCGTGGGCACCTGGGTGGCCCCGCAGTTCTCGGTCCCGCTGGCCAACGCCTCCACCTGGCAGCTGTCCATCGGCTCGTGGGCGCTGCTCTCCGCCGTGGTGCTGCTGCCCTGGCTGCTGCAGCTGATCGCCGACCGCAAGGTTGCGCGCCCGGACATGCCCGCGCCGCTGGCCGGCGGCAGTGCGCCGGGGCTGAAGCTGAACCCCTGGAAGTCCAAGGTGGCCTGGGGGCTGGCGATCTACCTGGCCGGCAACTCCGCCCAGACCTACGTCTACTTCACCTGGCTGCCGCCCTACCTGACCGCGATGGGCCTGAGCGAGGGCACCTCCGGTTCGATGCTGGCGCTGTTTGCGATCCTGGGCCTGCCGGTCAGCCTGCTGGTGCCGCTGTGGGTGCCGCGGCTGAAGCACCCGATCGTGGCGGTGGGCGTGTTCACCGCCTGCTGGATCGGCGGGCACCTGGGTATCTACCTGTCCCCGACGAACAACACCGCCGTGTGGGTGGCGCTGGCCGGCCTGGGCCAGGGCACGTTTGCGATCGCACTGCTGATGATGAACCTGCGCTCGCGCACCACCTACGGTTCGGGCGTGCTGTCCGGCTTCGCCCAGGGGCTGGGGTATGCCGGGGCGGCCGTGGTGCCGATGCTCTTCGGTGTGGTGCAGAAGGCGACCGATTCCTGGGGCGCGGCCTTTGCGATGCTCGGCGGGTGCATCGTGGTGATGCTGGCCGGGGCGGTCATGATCAACCCGCCGCGAGCCATCGAGGACACCATCCCCGGGGCCGAGGACCTGGGCAAGCTCGAGCGCATCGACTGACCCGGGCCGGCGCAAGCGGCGGCAGGCGGCCTAGTAGTTGCGCTGCGGCCCGTCCCCAGGGGGCGCGGCCGGCTGGCGGTGCCAGTGCCCGGCCGCCAGCGGCACCCGCCAGCCGTACTTGATCGCCGCCAGCCGGGTGGCGATCACCAGCACCGCGGTGATGATCCCCAGCGTGGTGGAGAACCAGCCCAGCGTCCAGCTCAGCGAGGTCAGCCCCGCCCCGGCGATCGCCGGAACCGCGTAGAGGTCGCGCGGGTTGAACAGTTCCGGGGTGACGTTGGCAATGACATCGCGCATCAGCCCGCCGCCCACCGCGGTGCTCACCCCCAACAGCACCGAGGAGACCGGGTTCATCCCGTAGTCCAGGGCCTTTAGCGTGCCGGTGATGCAGAACAGTCCCAGCCCGCCGGCGTCGAACACCAGCACCAGGCGGTGCAGCTTCTTGACCGCCGGGGTGAACAGGTACACCAGCACGGCACTGAGCACGACCGGGATGAAGTAGACCGGGTTGCTGAACGTGGCCGGGGTGTCGCTGAGGATCAGATCGCGCACGATGCCCCCGCCCAGGCCTCCGACCCCGGCCAGGAACACCGAGCCGATGATGTCAAAGCCGCGGCGCACCGCCACCAGTGACCCGGCGATCGCGAAGAAGAACGTGCCGATCAGCTCAACGGCCAGGACCATGGTGGGCATCATGGGTTGGTGGGCTCCCCTTCGACACGGTGGGCGCGGCTTCGCGCGCCCCGAACGCTACCCATTATGCGTCGTGTTCCGGCGCCCGCAGAATCCGGGCCATGCGCTGGACCGTGTTCAGGTTCCGGGTGGTGTGCAGGTGGGTGGGGGCCAGGCGCTGCAGCGCCTGGGCCAGCGGGTCACTGGTGCTGGTGCCGCGTTCGGCCACCCAGCCAAGGGCCGGGCCGTGCACGGCGAACGGTTCGGCGGCCCGCAGCCCGCGGCAGGCCAGCTGTTCCTCCAGCGCCGCGGCCAGCGCGCCGGCCGCGGCGGGGGAGGGGGTGAAGCTCAGGTAGCGATGGTAGTTCCCATGTGGCGGCTGAACCGGAAAGCCGGTGGCCAAGGCGGCGAACCCGGGGCCGGGGTAGGCCAGACAGCGGATCCGGTGGCCGAACTGCGCATCGATCGCCTGCTCCGCCCGCCTGCCGGTGGCCGGCGGATCCAGTTCGCTGGTGAGGATCGCGTTGCCGGTGGCCAGCACCGTACGCACCGCGGCGAACCCGGCCTCCTGCAGGATGCGGGCCAGCTCGGCCATGGGCAGCTTGATCCCGCCGACGTTAATCCCGCGCAGCAGCAGGACCTGCTCGCCGCGTTCTCCCGGGCCCGGATCCGGCCGCGCTTGCTCCTGGCGTGTGCGTGTCATGGCTTCATCCAAGCGCACCATCGCCAGCGTGTCGAGCGGGCGGTGCGGGGCTTGGGCGGGGCAGGAGCCGGGGGACGACGATGGCCTAGGATCGAACCATGAGCAAGCAGCTTCCCCATGGTTCCTGGCCGTCCTCGATCAGCGCCGCACAGGTGGCGGCCGGCACCAAGCCGCTGGGCGGTGCGGCCTTCGCCGGAGAAGAGGTCATCATCCAGCAGGCCCGGCCCGAGCAGGGCGGGCGGATCACGCTGTGGCGCCACGATGCGGCCAGCGGTGAGCGCCGGCAGGAGCTGATCCCGCGCGAGTACAACGTGCGCTCCCGGGTGCACGAATACGGCGGCGCCTCCTGGGTCCTGCTGCCCGGGGCGGAGCCGGACGGGTGGGGCATCGTCTTCGCGAACTTCACCGACCAGCGGCTCTACCTCATTTCCGCACCCGGCGCGGCACCGGTGGCGCTGACCCCGCCGAACCTTGAGCAGGGAAACCCGACCCTGCGCTTTGCCGAACTGGTGCCCACCGCCGCGGGGGACGCGGTGCTGGCGATCATGGAGGACCTCAGTGGCGAACCGGTGCGCCACATCGTGGCGGTCCCGCTGGATGCCAGCGCCGCCACCGACCGCGCAGCGCTGAACGTGCTGACCCCACCGGCCCGCTTCGTCGCCTTCCCGCGGCTGAGCCCCGATGCGCGGCAGCTGGCCTGGATCAGCTGGGAGCACCCGAACATGCCCTGGGACGGCACCGAGCTGCACCTGGCCGCCCTCACCGGCACCTCGCTGCGCACCGCCGGGCTGGCCGATGAGCGGGTGATCGCCGGCTCCGGGCAGACCTCGGTGCTGCAGCCCGAATGGGTTGACGGGCAGCGCCTGGCGTTCATCAGCGACGCCTCGGGCTGGTGGAACCCGTACCTGTACGACGTGGCCGCCGGCACCAGCCGCCCGCTGCTGCAGCGCGAGGAGGAATTCGCCGGCCCGCTGTGGCAGGTCGGCACCACCTGGTACACCGTGGAATCGGAGAACACCCTGCTGGTCAGCCACGGCACCGGGCTGACCGGGCTGTCCCGGCTGCGCATCGCTGACGGGCAGCTGCAGCCGCTGCGGCTGCCGGTGACCCGGATCCGTCCGCTGCAGCTGCGCGGCCGCCAACTGCTGGCCGCGACCTCCTCGATGACCCAGGGCGAGCAGATCAGCCTGATCGACCTGGCGGCGGTGGACGGCCGGGACGCACCGGGCGGCACCCGGGACGAGGCACCCACCGGGGACGAGGCAGCCACCCGGGGTGCGACCTGCCTGCGCCCGCTGGCCCGGGCCATCGATCAGCTGCCTCCGGCCGACCAGCTGCCGCAGGTGGAGGAGCTGGAGGCCCGCAACGCCGAAGGGGAAGCGGTGCACGCGCTGCTCTACCGTCCGCGCAACCAGGGCTACCGGGGGCCGGAGGGGCACAAGCCGCCGTACATCACCATGGTGCACGGCGGGCCGACCTCGCAGGCCGCCGCCACCCTTTCGGCCACCATCGCCTACTACACCTCCCGGGGAATCGGAGTGGTGGATGTGAACTACGGCGGCTCCAGCGGCTACGGACGCGCCTACCGCAACCGGCTGCGCGGGCAGTGGGGCGTGGTGGACGTGGCGGACACCGTGGCGGTGATCGACGCGCTGATCGAGCGCGGCATCGCCGACCCGCACCGGATCGGGATCGAGGGCGGCTCGGCCGGCGGCTGGACCGTGCTCTCGGCGCTGACCAACTCGGACCGGTTCACCGCCGGGATCAGCCGCTACGGCGTCTCCGACCTGGTGGCACTGGTCGCCGACACCCATGACTTCGAATCCCAGTACATGTTCTCCCTGGTCGGTCCCTACCCGCAGGAGGCCGAGCTCTACGCCCAGCGGGCACCGATCAACCACCTGCAGGACATCAGCTGTCCGGTGCTGGTGCTGCAGGGCGATGAGGACAAGGTGGTGCCCCCGGCCCAGTCACAGGTGGTCGTCGATGAGCTGGCCCGGCGCGGCATCCCGCACGCCTACCTGCTCTTTGCCGGGGAACAGCACGGGTTCCGCCAGGAGGCGAACATCATCGCCGCATTGGAAGCCTCCCTGGCGTTCTACGCCCAGGTGTTCGGCTTCGAGGCGGACGTGCCGCCGCTGGAATTGTCCTGACCCAACTGCGCTGGCCGCGCCGCAGCGCGGCTACTGGCCGGGCTGCTGCCAGGAGCTGCGCAGCTTCTCCATCTCGCGCCGATCCTTCTTGGTGGGCCGGCCGGTGCCGCGGTCGCGGACCGGAACCATCGGGATGACGAGCTTCTCGCGCGGGGCAGTGTGGTCGATGTAGCACTTGGTGGCCACTGGGGCACCGACCCGCTTGGTGATCAGGGCGGTGACCTCCAGCTCGCGGTCGAACCCGTCCTTGCGCACCCGCAGCCGGTCCCCGGGCACCACCTGCTGGGAGGCCTTCACCGGGCTGCCGTTCAGCTTCACGTGCCCGGCCCGGCACGCGGTGGTGGCCGCCGAACGGGTCTTGTAGATGCGCACGGCCCACAGCCAGGCATCCAGCCGCGCTTTGGAAGTAGTGGGGATCTGGACCATGTCTACGAGTTTAGGCCAGGATGCATCCGGGAACCGGATAGCGTCTGCGGCGCGGCACCCGGCAGCTTCCATCCTCGTCCCGCCGCCGTGCCGAGGCAAAGATCACACCCCATGCCTGCCCCGCACCGGTGCCAGGGCAGGAAAAAGCCAGGGCACTGCCGGTGCACCGGCCGTGTCCCGCGCAGGTGCCGGGCCCGCCGTTTTGGTGGCCCCAGCGCCCGTGGGCCGTCTTTGCGGTTAGCCGCTGTAGGCCCCGGCATCGGTGCAGGCCTGCTTCAGGCTGTTGGCAATTTTTTCGGGCGCCGTCCTGTCGCCCCGATCGGCCAGCTCCTTGAGCGGATCGATGATTGAGGCCGGCAGGCCGCCTCCGTCGATCGCGCCAATCATCGAGGTCAGGACCCTGATCTCACTGTTTTCCAGCTGGCCATCCTGTACCGGCGCGCAGGCCTGGCGCACGAACTCCTTGGACGCGGCATCGGTGAGTTGCCCCACGGCCTCAGAGGCCTGCTGCTCGACCATGGAGCACCCGGTGACCACGGTGGCCAGCAGTGCGAGTGCGGCCGTACCCAGTACTTTGCGTGTGTGCTCTTTCCCCATGGAAAACCACTTTAATAGGCAACGTTGGGGATCAGCTGAATGAGAGCCGAGTCGATCATCCAAGCCGTGAACCCGGTGGTGCACAATGGATCGGTGAACAGTGCAGAACAACGAATTATCCAGCGCCTGGCCGAGGAGCTTTCCGCCACCACGCAGGTGAAGACCTGGCAGGTCAAGGCGGCCATCGAACTGCTGGACTCCGGATCCACGGTGCCCTTCATCGCGCGCTACCGCAAGGAAGTGACCGGTACGCTGGACGACGCCCAGCTGCGCCTGCTCGAGGAGCGGTTGCGCTACCTGCGCGAAATGGAGGACCGCAGGGTCGCGGTGCACCAGGCGATCGAGGAGATGGGCAAGCTCACCGACGAGCTGGCCGCCGCCATCGCCGCGGCCACCACGAAGGCCGAGCTGGAGGACATCTACCTGCCGTTCAAGTCCAAGCGGCGCACCAAGGCGCAGATCGCCCGAGAAGCCGGGCTGGAGCCGGTCGCCGAGCAGCTGTTGGCCGACCCCCAACTGGACCCCGACGCCCTGGCCGAACGCTACCTGAACGCCGAGGCCGGCTTCGCCACCCCCACCGACGTGCTTTCCGGGGCCCGCTCGATCGTCACCGAACGGGTCTCCCAGGACGTGGCGCTGACCGGGCAGCTGCGCGAACGGCTGTGGAGCACCGGCAAGATCGGCGCGAGCGTCAGCCCCACCGCCTCAAGCGAGGGGCAGGGCAAGTACGCGGACTACCTGGACTACGCCGCCCCCATGGACTCGCTGCCGGCCCACCGGGTGCTGGCGCTGCTGCGCGGGGAACGCGACGGGGTGCTGAACCTGCAGCTGGCCGAGGCCGATCCGCGCGATGTAACCGCCGTGGCCGAGGCCCGTTCCGGCTACGAGGCCGCGGTGGCCCGCAGCCTGGGCATCACCGCCCCCGCCGATGCCCCGGCGGGCAAGTGGCTGGCCCAGACCGTCCGCCTGGCCTGGAAGGCCCGGCTGCTGACCCGCTTCGAATCCGACCTGCGCACCCGGTTGTTCGAGGCCGCCGAGGACGAATCGGTGAAGATTTTTGCCGCGAACCTGCGTGACGTGCTGCTGGCCGCCCCGGCCGGTTCCAAGGCCGTGCTGGGCCTGGACCCGGGGCTGCGTACCGGCGTGAAGGTGGCGGTGGTGGACCGCACCGGGCAGGTCGTGGACACCGCCACCATCTACCCGCACGCCCCGGCCAACAAGTGGGACCAGTCGGTGCAGGTGCTGACCGCCCTGGCCCGCAAGCACGGCACCGAGCTGATCGCGGTGGGCAACGGCACCGCCGGGCGGGAAACCGACCGGCTGGCCGCCGCCGTCATCAAGGAGCTGACCGGCGCCAAGCCGGCCAAGGTGATCGTCTCCGAGGCCGGCGCGTCGGTGTACTCGGCCTCCGAACTGGCCAGCCAGGAGCTGCCGGGCATGGACGTGTCGCTGCGCGGGGCGGTCTCGATCGCCCGGCGCCTGCAGGACCCGCTGGCCGAACTGGTCAAGATCGACCCCAAGTCCATCGGCGTGGGCCAGTACCAGCACGACGTCAGCGCCGCGAAGCTGGACCGTGCCCTGGACGCGGTGGTCGAGGACTGCGTGAACGCGGTGGGCGTGGATGTGAACACCGCCTCCCCGGCACTGCTCTCCCGCGTCGCCGGGGTCGGGCCGCTGCTCAGCCGCAACATTGTCGAGCACCGCAACGCCAACGGCCCCTTCGCCACCCGCAAGGACCTGCTCAAGGTGCCGCGCCTGGGCGCCAAGGCCTTCGAACAGTGCGCCGGGTTCCTGCGCATCACGTCCGGCACCGACCCGCTGGACGCCTCCGCGGTGCACCCCGAGGCCTACGCGCTGGCCCGCACCCTGCAGCACAGTGCCCAGGAGCGCGGCCGCCGGCTGGCCGAACTGGATCCCGCCGAGTTCGTCACCGAACAGTTCGGTGAACCCACCATCCGCGACGTCATCACCGAACTGCAGCGTCCCGGACGCGACCCGCGCGGGGAGTTCGTCACCGCGGCGCTGAAGGAGGGCGTGGAAACCCTCAACGACGTGAAGCCGGGCATGATCCTGGAGGGCACGATCTCCAACGTTGCCGCGTTCGGCGCGTTCGTGGACATCGGGGTCCACCAGGACGGGCTGATCCACGTCTCGGCGCTGAGCAACAAGTTCATCTCCGACCCCCGCGAAGTCGTCACCTCAGGGCAGATCGTGAAGGTCAAGGTCCTGGACGTCGACGCCGCCCGCAAGCGCATCTCCTTGACCCTGCGGTTGGATGACCCGCTGCCCGGGCAGAGCATCCCGGACCAGCCGGCCGGTTCCCGGCAGCGCAATCCGCAGCGAAACGGCCAGCGCAACCAGGGCCAACGCGGCGCCCGCCGGGCGCCGGGGCCGCGCAAGGAATCGGCTCCGGCCAATACCGCGATGGCCGAGGCGCTGCGCAAGGCCGGATTGGGATAACCCCCTCACGGCCCTGGCGCCCCTACCCTCCGGCCACCTGGACCCGTGGGGTAGGGGTGCCAAACCAAACTTTGCTACGCCTCAACTAAATGCAAGTCAGACCGCTGGTGTGAGCTAATTCGGCAGCGGCTTAGTGTGCCTAAACTTCGGTGACAAGCGCGCCGAATGCGCCTATTGTAAAAACATGGAACTTACAGGAAAACTGGCAGAAGCCTTCAACCAGCAGATCACCCTTGAACTGACCGCTGCCACGGTCTATCGTCAGCTGGCCGCCGAAATGGAAGTGCTCAGCTTCCCCGGCATCGCCAACTGGTTCCGCGCCCAGTCGCAGGAAGAGATCGTGCACGCCGAGAAGTTCATCATGCACATGGCCGACCGCGGCGCCCACCCGAAGATCGGTGAGCAGCCCGCCCCGAGCCTGAACGTGCGCAGCGTCGAGGACGCCTTCGCGGCTTCCCTGGCCCACGAGCAGAAGGTCTCGGCCGCCATCCGCGAACTGTACCGCGTGGCCCAGAATGAAGCGGACCTGGACTGCCTGCCGCTGCTGCACTGGTTCATCGACGAGCAGGTCGAGGAAGAGGCGACCGTCGGGGAAATCCTGGACCGCGTGCGCTTGGTGGGCGATGACGGCAGCGGCCTGCTGCGAATCGAGGCGGAACTGGCCTCCCGCGATTCCGCGGAGTAAAAAGTCCTCACTCGCCGCGGGCGATTGATTAATGAAATAAACTTAGGGAAGCAATGATTGTTGCTTCCCTAGGTTTTTAAGTTTCAGAGGTGTTTGTGGATCGGGTGAGACCGTCACGTGCGCAGGCCAGTCCGCAGGCCGTGGCGCTCACGCACCGCACGACCGCGTCGCTGAAGCTGCGCAAGGGAGCCGGGCGGCACTACCTGGTGCAGACGCAGTTGATGGAACACCAGGAGCTGGCCCTCGTGGAGATCCGCGGCTCATGGGCGCATGTCTATGTGCGTGGGCTCTACGGCTGGCTGCCGGCGGCCTACCTGGAGCAGATCCCCGACGTGCAGGTCAGTACACCGTCGCAATCCCCAGCCGAGCCCAGGGCTGCGGCCGTCCCCTCGCGCTACGCCCTGATTGAGGCCACGCACCAAACCACTGCCACCCTGAACCTGCGTAAGGGAAGCGGCACCGGCTATCCCGTCATCAAGGTCGTGGATCAGGGCGCCAAGGTCAAGGTGATGCTGCAGCAGGGACTGTGGGCGCAGATTCAATGGGGAGATTCCCAAGGCTGGGTGCCGAGCATGTACCTGCAAACCCTGCCGCAACGGCCGCCGCGTGATGGACTGATTTCGGTGCCCCAGCAGAGGGCCTTGACAACGATCAGCCTCAACGGCCGCCGAGGACCGGGAGACCATTACCCGCTGGTGCGCATCCTGCAGGCGGACACCGCAGTGGTCGTCACCGCTCGCCAGGGTGCATGGCGAAAGATTGAGCGGGACGGGGAGCAGATGTGGGTTCCCGCCAGCCAGCTCAGAACCGTTTACTGACAGTCAAGCGGTTTTCAAATCAGCAGATGTCACTAGTCCTGTCTCGGCGGCGATGACCGCCAGTTGTACCCTGTTCGACACAGAAAGCACGTCCATGATCCGGGCTAAGTGGAGTTTTACGGAGCCTTCACTTAGATGCATGGAGCGTGCGATATGAGAGTTCGTTAGACCTCCAGCAACAAGGGTGACCAAACGACGGTCTCTGTCTCCTAATTTCTGAATTATTGCTTGGTCTTCGAAGTTTTTTTCTGAGCGGAGTCGGAAATCCCAGCCATCACTTGGGGGAGCGAACAGCTGATACCCGGCCGCTACCATGCGGAGCGCGCTTGGTAGCTCCGTGCTAATAGAACTTTTGGAAATGATTCCGGAGCTACCTGCATCATAGGCTTGCGACACTTCGTTACGGCTGTACCTTGGAGCCAAAACCACTACTTTGCTTTCCGGCGCTGCGGATACTAGCTTTCGGATTGACCTGAAAAGGCTTTCCCCGGACAGCGAAGTTTCCAGAAGTACAATGTGGGGCTTTTTCTGTGACGCATTCTCCAGGGCCTCCGCCATTGAACCCGCTGTCTGCTCAATGACGATATCTTGTTCTGCGTTTATTGCTCCTATAATCCCGGCACGGGAAAAATGATCGCTGTCGGCGAGATGGACTCTAATTTCACGCATTGGGAATCCTTGGCTTTGCTTGCGTCAACTCATGCCTGCAACAACTCGCCCCTCACGTCCCTGCGTGTTTCTGTGCTGCAACCAGAATCATTGTATGACTGAACGGCTAGAGAAAATAACTTTTCCGCAATTGTTAAATACTCAGTCGGCCACCAACTTAGATCAGCAAGCTGCTTTTGATTCGCGGCCTACTGGTCCAAATGCCGCGAATATGCCCTATTGGAAAATTAAGTTACTCGTCAGTTTATCTCGATGGCGAGAATGATTAGCTACCCAGATAGAAAGTATGACCTTAGAGGGTCAAGAAATAGCTGAAAGAAACCTGAATGACTCTAGACGTCACGCCTAGGGTCAATAAGGGGCATGCCTATTGCCCTGACGATCATTGACAAACTGAGAGGACCGCGGTGCAAGAGACTCAATTGCCGCCTGCGAAGAAGGGTGTGGCGCCTCGCGCTGCGCGTCGGGTTCTGGCCGGCGCTGTAGTGGCAAGCCTGTTCATCGCACCATGCGTGACTGCTGCCTATGCAGCACCGAACGATTCATCGGAGGCGCTGGGGCGTACTATCGACGTGAACTTGCTGTCGATTCCGGTCGCAGATGCAGGCTTCGCATATTCCGGAAACCCCAGCTCACCCGATGCAAAACATGCACCATTGAACGTGAGCGCATTGGATGCTTTGAAATTGGATCTGGGAGGAGGTCTTCAGCTTCCGCTAATCGGCGAGGCGGGATCTGGGCTATTGCAACTGGGCCAAGCAGGATTGGTCAACTCCTACGCAGAAGCCTCTTCTGCTAACAGTGCCAAAGCCGGGTCAGGCGCCGTCAGCTCGAATGGCAGCATTGCGCTCGACGTCGAGGGCTCAGACGCGATGATGGCAAACATGGATTTGACACGGCTACTTGATCAGCTTCAAGTCAGTAATCTGACTGACGAACTGATCGACGAAGCTTCACTGGAGATCGGCGCTCTGGGCTCAACTGCTGAAAAGACTAGCGGGTCCTTGAAAACAGAGTATTTGGTCGCAGGCGCCGAAGCCACGATCAGCAGCCCTGCAGTGGAAGGGCTGACCACTTCGCTTGGTGAAGTGGTTGATGGACTAGGTTCGACGCTGAATACGACGCTGTCATCAGACGGAGTCTTGGGAACGATTACTTCGGGTCTTAAAGCTATTGACATTGATCTGCTTCCGTTGGCTCGGGTTGGCATCACTGACTCGAAGGTAGCTCTGGACGGCGTGGATGGTGCGCTCGATCAGGTGAAGAGCGATGTACTTCAAGGTGTCATAACTTCAGGCAATGGTTTGGTATCAATTAACCTGGGCACGGGAGATATTTCGGTTGATCTGTCCAAGATAACGACCGGCGGGATCGGGCTCAACGGAAAATCGGCCAACTACGAACTTCTCAGTGCTGGTGCAGTTCAGGAAATCACAGACGAAGTTACAGTGGCTCTGTCCAGTCTTGTGACTGACCTGCGTGACACACTCGTAGCAGCACTTGATGAAATTGATATCGTTGTAGACCTTGGCTTGGAGGCGCGACTTGCTTTGCCATTGGTCAAGGGGACTGCAAATATTCGAGGAAGTGTTGCTAGCTTCCTGGGTCTTGTTGACACCGAACCGATCACGACCGTGGATTTGAAACTCCTTGGACTGAACCTCGGAGAGCTAGTAACACCACTCGTAAAGGGCGTAGTTGGTGTTGTTAGAGGTGCCATCGGTCCCGTCCTCAACCCGGTGGTTGACGGACTCGCTGGAACTATTACAGGTGTCGTCGATGGGGTAACGAAGCCACTTGAGCCCGTGCTTGCGGGCGTATTGAATGAAATCGTCGAGGTTACGCTGAACGAGCAGGGCAAGACCACAATCGACGATCCGAACTCGGGTTCTGATTCCACAGAAGATGCAGACTTTGTCACGGCTCTGTCCGTGACCTTGCTCCCCTCGCTGGGCACTCAAGCGAACAAGATTTCGCTGGGCCGTTCGGAAGTTCGTGCGGCGGACGAAATTGCTCCAGTCGAAATCTTGACGCCGACCGCCGATTCAACAGTACCTGTGGGGGATCTTGAAGTCACCGGAACCGGCCAACCAGGTATTGAACTCGACGTTGCGCTCAACGGTAATGCTCCTCAAAAGGTGACGGTTGAAGATAACGGAACTTGGGCTGCCTCTTTCCCAGATGTACCAGCTGGTTCGCACACCGTTACCGCAACGGATGGCAGCAGTGAGGACTCTGTGTCCTTCACTGTTGATGACGATTCCGCGGCTGATATTGACGCCAATGCCGATGCTGATGTAACTGCTGATGCCAACTCTGATGCTCAGGCTGATGCTGAGTCCGGTGCGGACGCTCAGGCTGATGCTGATGCTGACGCCAACGCTGATGCTCAGGCTGATGCTGAGTCCGGTGCGGACGCTCAGGCTGATGCTGATGCTGACGCCAACGCTGATGCTCAGGCTGATGCTGAGTCCGGTGCGGACGCTCAGGCTGATGCTGATGCTGACGCCAACGCTGATGCTCAGGCTGATGCTGAGTCCGGTGCGGACGCTCAGGCTGATGCTGATGCTGACGCCAACGCTGATGCTCAGGCTGATGCTGAGTCCGGTGCGGACGCTCAGGCTGATGCTGATGCTGACGCCAACGCTGATGCTCAGGCTGATGCTGAGTCCGGTGCGGACGCTCAGGCTGATGCAACTGCTGACGCCAACGCTGATGCTGAGTCCGGTGCGGACGCTCAGGCTGATGCAACTGCTGACGCCAACGCTGATGCTGACGCCAACGCTGATGCTGACGCCCAGTGGTCCCAAGCGCTGGGCAGGAGCGGTAACCGGTGGACGCCATGCCCGGAATCGACGATCTCTTTTCTGCCCATACCCCATCATCCCAACCCCCACCGACACTATGACCCCGACCACAACCAGATGGGGAAAGCCGTGGGAGGACGTTCTGCACGTGTGCTTCCGGCAGCGGGGAAGGCCGCCTTCAGCGGTAGCCGGTGAGCGATGCGCAAGGCCAGTCGGCTGGATATGACCTGAGATTTTTGGGGAAAACCCCACGGATGGCGGGGCCGCTAATAGTGTTCACTGCACCAAGATGCCATCAGGTCTCCTGCTGGTCGTGGCGGTTGCCGGCCAGGGACGCGGCAGGCCAAAGCCATGGCCTTCCGGACGGTTCGGGCCCGCGCGGCGCGGGAAGCCGGGCGGCATCGTCAAGCAAGAAGGGGAGGGCCGGCTGATGCGCACATTTGGTGTGGAGGAAGAACTGCTGCTGGTCGACGGGCTCACGCTGGAGCCGCTGGCGGCGGCCGATCAGGCCGTGGCTTCGGCGCCCGGCACGGCCGCAACGGGACACCAGTTGACCGTGGAGCTGAAGCAGGAACAGCTGGAGATCGTGTGTCCGCCGCAGACGAGCCTGGCCGGGCAGCTGGAGGCGATCCGCACCGGACGCGCCCTGGCGGCCAGCGCCGCCGCGAATGTGGGCGGGCAGGTGGTGGCGCTGCCGGTGCCGCCGCAACGCCTGGTCTCCCACCTGGTGCCCGAGCCCCGCTTCCGCAAGATGGAGGAATTGTTCGGCATCACCGCCGATGAGCAGCTGACCAACGGTTTCCATGTGCACGTGGAGATCGATTCGCCCGAGGAGGCCGTGGCGGTGGTGGACCGGATCCGCATCTGGCTGCCCACCCTGCTGGCGCTGAGCGCGAACTCCCCGTTCTGGGCGGGCCAGGACTCGGGGTACGGCTCCTACCGCTACCAGGTGTGGTCGCGCTGGCCCACCTCCGGGCCCAGCGAGGTGTTCGGCTCCGTGCAGGACTATGAACGCCACCAGCGGGCGCTGCTGAGGACCGGGGTGCCGCTGGATGCCGGGATGCTGTACTTCGACGTGCGGGTGTGCGAGCACCAGCCCACCGTGGAGGTGCGCATCACCGACGTCTGCCTTGACCCGGCCCACGCGGCGGTGATCGCCACCCTGGTGCGCGCCCTGGTGGAAACCGCGGCCCGCGACACCCAGCGGCCGCCGGTGCAGGTGCCGGCCGCCGAACTGCGGCTGTGGAGCTTTCAGGCCAGCCGGGCAGGGGTGGGCGGTGCGCTGGTCGACCCGGCCAGCGGCACCCCGGCCCCGGCCGCCGAGGTGGTGGCCGGGCTGCTGCGCGCGGTGCGCCCGGTGCTCGAGGAGCTCGGTGAGCTGGATCAGGTGCGCCAGGTGGTGCAGGGGATCCTGCGCCACGGCAGCGGCGCCCATTTCCAGCGCCAGGCGTACGCACAGCGGCATTCGGTGTACGACGTGGTGGCCGCAGCCCTGCAGCGCACCCACGGCCACCAGCCGGTGCCGCCCGGGGTGCTGCCGGTGCTGCGCCCCGAGGGTGGCGGCCCTTCGGCGGCGGACCAAGCCCAGCGCTGGTTGGCCTGAGCGCGGCTGGGCGGTTAGGGCCGCATGCGACCGGCTTCAACCTTGCTGCGGTGGTAGTTCACGGTTCCGGTATGGCTTCATGCGTTCGGACAGGATCGCCTGAATATCGCCGCGGTCCCCACCCTGGACAGCAGCGGGGTACCGCAACGTCCCACGGGGCGAATTTCTCCGGATGCCGATAACTATTGACCACTGGTTTTCCGTCAGGCGGAGTGCCTGCCTTCTGCGATGCGGAAAAGTGCTCCGCGGCGCCAAAGGGTGGGTGAAGGGGCGTCGTGGTGCCCGCGGTGCGCGCGATGGTCGCCCGCTTGCCGCATGATCCGGCGGGCGTCACGGGCCGGATGCCTCAACGCAATCCGCCGTTCGCCCTGTCCTTGACCGGTCGCCGGCGGGTTCACCGTGGAATTTCCCGGCCTCGCCCCCAGATGTGCGCCGCGTTACGCAACCCCCTTGACAGTGACCCAGATCTCGCCATAAAGTTTCCATAAACCAAAACATAGTTTCCACATGTTGAAATTATGGAAAGACTTCAAGGAGGGAACGACGTGTCCTACACACTGAACTGCTCGATCTTGCTGACCGAACTGCCGATCCTGGAACGCGCAGCCGCCGCCAAGGCCGCGGGCTTCGACAGCGTGGAATTCTGGTGGCCGTTCGCCGAGGCCGTGCCCGGCGACAAGGACGTGGATAACTTCGTCGCTTCCCTCAAGGACGCCGGCGTGCAGCTGGACGGACTGAACTTCTACGCCGGTGACATGCCCGGCGGCGACCGCGGGCTGGTGTCCTGGAAGGGCCGCTGCTCCGAGTTCAAGGCGAACGTGGAAGTGGTCGCCGCGATCGGCGAGGCCACCGGCTGCAAGGCCTTCAATGCGCTCTACGGCAACCGCCAGGAGGAATACACCCCGGCCGAGCAGGACGAGCTGGGTCTGAAGAACCTTCTCGCCGCCACCGAGGGCGTGGCCCGCATCGGCGGCACCGTGCTGATCGAGCCGGTCTCCGGCGCCGCGGCCTACCCGCTGAAGACCGCCGCCGACGCGCTGGAGGTCATCAACAAGGTCAAGGCCGCCGGCAACCAGAACATCGCCCTGCTGGCCGACTTCTACCACCTGGCCGTGAACGGGGATGACGTCGCCGCGGTGATCGAGCAGCACGCCAAGGACTTCGGCCACATCCAGATCGCGGACAACCCGGGCCGTGGCGCACCGGGCACCGGCAACCTGCCGCTGTTCGACTGGATCGACCGCTCCCGCGAACTGGGCTACACCGGCAAGGTCGCCCTGGAGTACAAGCAGGAGCGCGAGACCGCGTTCAACTGGCTGGAAACCGCCAGCACCTCCGCCTAGCGCACCTCCCGCATGAGGCCGGCCCCGCCG
Organism: Glutamicibacter creatinolyticus; assembly: GCF_006094275.1. Classification (GTDB taxonomy): domain Bacteria; phylum Actinomycetota; class Actinomycetes; order Actinomycetales; family Micrococcaceae; genus Glutamicibacter; species Glutamicibacter creatinolyticus. Next base: position 3,011,055 of record NZ_CP034412.1, on the reverse strand, counting down.
GCACCGCCTTCGACAGCTTTGAAAGAACAGGACAAATGAGCAAGAACATCGCCTTCATCGGACTGGGCATCATGGGCCTGCCCATGGCCAAGAACCTGGTCAACGCCGGCTTCAAGGTCACCGGCTACAACCGCAGCGCCGCCAAGGCCGAGGAACTGGCCGCCGCCGGCGGCACCGCGGCCAAGACCATCGCCGAGGCGGTCAAGGACGCCGACGTGGTGATCACCATGGTTCCGGACTCCCCGGACGTGGAAGCCGTGGTCACCGGCGAGGACGGCGTCTTCGCCAACGCGAAGTCCGGCGCCCTGTGGATCGACAACTCCTCGATCCGCCCGGACGTGGCCGTGCGCCTGTCCGACGCCGCCCGCGAAGCCGGGCTGCGCCCGCTGGACGCCCCGGTCTCCGGCGGCGAGCAGGGCGCGATCGACGGGGTGCTGTCCATCATGGTCGGCGGCGAGCCGGCGGACTTCTCCGAGGCCAAGGACGTGCTGGAGGCCGTGGGCAAGACCATCGTGCTGGTCGGCCCCTCGGGCTCCGGGCAGACCGTGAAGGCCGCGAACCAGCTGATCGTCGCCTCCAACATCCAGGCGCTGTCCGAGGCCGTGGTCTTCCTGGAGGCCTACGGCGTGGACACCGACTCGGCGCTGCAGGTGCTCGGCGGCGGGCTGGCCGGCTCGAAGGTGCTGGACCAGAAGGGCCAGAAGATCCTGGACCGCGAATTCGGCCCGGGCTTCCGCCTGGCGCTGCACAACAAGGACATGGGCATCGTCACCTCCGCCGCCCGCGAGGCCGGGGTCATCCTGCCGCTGGGCGCCCTGGTGGCCCAGCTGGTCAGCTCCACCGTGGCCAGCGGCGACGGCTCGCTGGACCACTCCGGACTCTTCCGCGGCGTACAGCGCCTGTCGGGCAAGTCCGAGTAGCCATCCGGGCCGGAAACACCGGCCCGGCCCAAAGATTCCTGTGACGGGATCCGCAGACCGCACGCAGCGGTCCTGGGATCCGCAGCCGTCCTGCTCCAGGGGCGCCCGGGTCGAAGCGACATCAGTGATTCCCTGACAGATCGTCCCGAAGCTCGAAGTCTTCGACTGCCCGGGCCCCCACGTGCTCATGGAAGCCAGGACGGCCGGTGTGATGAGCCGAGGACCCCACGCAAAGGACCACGTGATTGCTCCGTGTGGTGCCAGCCGCGGGTCCCGTCGCAGGTCTATCCACCCCAGCCGGACCCAACGCCGGCTGGATGCAAACTTTTCTCGAAAGACCCCGGCCAGCGGCCGGACCAGCAAGGAAGTGTGATTCCCATGCCTAAGATGCGCACCGTAGATGCCATCGTGCAGATCCTGGAGAAGGAAGGCGCCACCGAGGCGTTCGGCCTGCCCGGGGCCGCGATCAACCCGCTGTACTCGGCCATGAAGGACCATGGCGGGATCCGCCACACCCTGCACCGCCACGTGGAGGGCGCCAGCCACGCCGCGGACGGCTACTCGCGGGCCACCGGCAAGATCGGGCTGTGCCTGGGCACCTCCGGCCCGGCCGGCACCGACATGATCACCGGGCTGTACGCCGCGATCGCCGACTCCATCCCGATGCTGTGCATCACCGGCCAGGCGCCGACCAACGTGCTGCATAAGGAGGACTTCCAGGCCGTGGACATCGAGTCCATCGCCAAGCCGGTCACCAAGTACGCGGTGACCGTGCTGGAGCCGGGCCTGGTGCCGGGCACCTTCGCCAAGGCCTTCCAGATCATGCGCTCGAACCGTCCCGGCCCGGCGCTGATCGACCTGCCGATCAACGTGCAGATGGCCGAGATCGACTTCGACATCGACTCCTACGAGCCGCTGCCGGTGCAGAACCCGCAGATGTCCCGCGCCCAGGCCGAGAAGGTCGTGGACCTGCTCACCGGCCATGAGCGCCCGATCATCATCGCCGGCGGCGGGGTGATCAACGCGAACGCCAGCGCCGCGCTGGTTCAGCTGGCCGAGGAACTGGACATCCCGGTCTCCCCGACCCTGATGGGCTGGGGCGCGATCCCGGACGACCACCGCCTGCAGTCGGGCATGGTCGGGATCCAGACCCACACCAAGTACGGCAACGACACGTTCCTGGCCTCCGACTTCGTGCTGGGCATCGGCAACCGCTGGGCCAACCGCCACACCGGGGACCTGGCCACCTACCGCGCCGGGCGCAAGTTCGTGCACGTGGACATCGAGCCGACCCAGATCGGGCGCGTGTTCTGCCCGGACCTGGGGATCACCTCCGACGCCGGGGCCGCGCTTGAGGCCATCCTTGAGGTGGTGCGCGAGCGCAAGGCCGCCGGCCGGGTGCCGGACTACTCCCAGTGGTCGGCCGAGTGCACCGAGCGCAAGGGCACCGGGCACCGCAAGACCAACTTCGAGAACATCCCGATCAAGCCGCAGCGCGTCTACCAGGAGATGAACGCCGCCTTCGGCCAGGACACCACCTACGTGTCCACCATCGGCCTGAGCCAGATCGCCGGCGCGCAGATGCTGCACGTGTTCGGCCCGCGCAAGTGGATCAACGCCGGACAGGCCGGCCCGCTGGGCTGGACCGGGCCAGCGGCGCTGGGCGTGGTGCGCGGCAAGCCGGGCGAGAAGGTCGTGGCCCTCTCCGGGGACTACGACTTCCAGTTCATGATCGAGGAACTGGCCGTGGGCGCGCAGTTCAAGCTGCCCTACGTGCACGTGGTGGTCAACAACTCCTACCTGGGCCTGATCCGCCAGTCCCAGCGCGGCTTCGAGATGGACTACCACGTCTCCCTGGCCTTTGAGAACATCAACTCCCCGGAGATGAACGGCTACGGCGTGGACCACGTGAAGGTCGCCGAGGGCCTGGGCTGCAAGGCCGTGCGCGTGGAGGACCCCTCCCAGCTGGCCGCTGGCTTCGCCGAGGCGAACCGCCTGGCCGACGAGCACCAGGTGCCGGTGGTCGTGGAGGTCATCCTGGAGCGGGTCACCAACATCTCCATGGGCGCCGGGCTCGACGCGGTCAACGAGTTCGAGGACCTGGCCCTTGAGGCCGGGGACGCGCCGACCGCCCTGGTGCCGCTGAGCGAGCGGACCGCAGTACTCGGCTAGGGTCAGTCGTCACACTCACCCAACCGGAACACCCCGAGGTGCGCAAAGCGTGCACAATGGATACAGGAAACTGTGATCCGCCGCACGCCTTGCGCGCCTTGGCGGCACGGCCCGCCACCCGGCGGGCCACACCCATCCCCGGACCCCACCGGCGCCGGGGATGGGCCAAGAACAACAACGTCAGCAGGACCATGAGGGAAAGGCGGGCCGCGGGATGAAGATCGTCATCGCCTCCGACAAGTTCAAGGGCACCCTGACCGGGGCCGAGGTGGCCGCCGCCCTGCACACCGGCCTGTCCCGGGTGATCGACCCGCTGGAAAGCGTCACCGTGCCGGTGGCCGACGGCGGTGAGGGGACCGTGGACGCGGCCCTGGCCGCCGGGTTCACCGAACGCCGCGCGCGGGTCACCGGGCCCACCGGCCAGCGGCTGGAGGCCAGCTACGCGCTGCACGAGGGGACCGCCGTGATCGAAATGGCCGCCGCCTCCGGACTGGACCGGCTGCCCGGCGGCACCCGGCAGCCGCTGACCGCCACCAGCTACGGCACCGGCGAACTGATCAGCGACGCGCTGGCGGCCGGGGCCACCCGGATCGTGCTGGGCGTGGGCGGCTCGGCCACCACCGACGCCGGGGCCGGGATGCTCCAGGCGCTGGGCGCCTCCCTGCGCGATGCGCAGGGCCGGGAACTGCCCGGCGGCGGCGCCGCCCTGGCGCAGCTGGCCACCGCGGATTTGACCGGACTGGATGAGCGCCTGCGGCACACCACTGTGGTGCTCGCCGCCGACGTGGAGAACCCGCTGACCGGGGCCAACGGGGCCGCGGCGGTCTTCGGGCCGCAAAAGGGGGCCAGCGCCGAACAGGTGGCCGAACTGGATGCGGCGCTGACCCACTTCGCCGACCTGCTCGAGGCCGAGCTGGGCACCGCATACCGCCAGCAGCCCGGGGCCGGGGCGGCCGGGGGCATGGGCTACGCGGCTATCGCGCTGCTGGGGGCCGAACGCCGCCGCGGCATCGACGTGGTGCTTGAGCTGACCGGGCTGGACCAGGCCCTGGCCGGCGCGGACGCGGTCATCACCGGCGAAGGCAGCCTGGACAGCCAGTCCCTGGAGGGCAAGACCCCCATCGGGGTGGCCCAGGCCGCCGCCGCGCACCGCATCCCGGTCTACGCCGTGTGCGGGCGCACCACGCTGGACCCCGAACAGCTGGCCAACGCCGGCATCCGCCACACCGTGGCGCTGGTGGACCTGGTGAAGGATCCGGGCGAGGCCATGACCCGCTCGGCCGAACTGGTCACCGAGGCCGGCACCAGGCTGGCCAAGACCATCGCGCAAGAGCATGCCGCGAGCACCACCGCGGGCCGCCGGTAGGCAACCGGCACTCGCACCCAAGGAATCACACATCAGGAATCAGGAGCACGAACTGTGAGCACCGAAACCACCCAGGCCGCCACCGGCACCGAGACGACCACCGAGTTCGACTTGGTGTTGCGCGGCGAACGCATCCTGACCACGGCCGGAATCACCGCCCGCGAAGTGGGCGTGAAGGACGGGAAGATCGTGGCCATCGAACCGCTGGGCAACAACCTGCGCGGCGAACGGGTCATCGAGGTCGGCGCCGATGAGGTGCTGCTGCCGGGCCTGGTGGACACCCACGTCCACGTCAACGAGCCGGGCCGCACCGAATGGGAAGGCTTCGAATCGGCCACCAAGGCCGCCGCCGCCGGCGGGGTGACCACCATCGTGGACATGCCGCTGAACTCCATCCCGCCCACCGTGAACCTTCAGGCGCTGGAAATCAAGCGCGAGGCCGCCAGCACCAAGGCGTACGTCAACGTCGGGTTCTGGGGCGGGGCCATCCCGGGGAACAAGAAGGACCTGCGCGAACTGCACGACGCCGGGGTGTTCGGCTTCAAGTGCTTCCTGCTGCACTCCGGCGTGGACGAGTTCCCCTCCCTCACCGTTGAGGAGATGGAGGAGGACATGGAGGAGCTGAAGTCCTTCGACTCGCTGATGATCGTGCACGCCGAGGACTCCCACGCCATCGACCGCGCCCCGGACGCCGAGGGCGACCAGTACGAGCGGTTCCTTAAGTCCCGCCCACGCGGCGCGGAGAACGTGGCCATCGCCCAGGTGATCGAGCGCGCCCGCTGGACCGGGGCCCGCGCCCACGTGCTGCACCTGTCCAGCTCTGACGCGCTGGCCATGATCAAGAGCGCCAAGGCGGACGGCGTGAAGCTGACCGTGGAAACCTGCCCGCACTACCTGACCCTGCTGGCCGAGGAAATCCCCAACGGCGCCACCGCCTACAAGTGCTGCCCGCCGATCCGTGAGGCCTCCAACCGCGAACTGCTGTGGAAGGGCCTGGAGGAAGGGGTCATCGACTGCATCGTCTCGGACCACTCGCCCTCCACCATCGACCTGAAGGAAGTGGAAAACGGGGACTTCGGCGTTGCCTGGGGCGGGGTCGCCTCCCTGCAGCTGGGCCTGCCGCTGATCTGGTCCGAGGCCAAGCAGCGCGGCATCGGCCTGGAACAGGTCATTTCGTGGATGTCCACCAAGCCGGCCGAACTGGCCGGGCTGAAGAACAAGGGCGCCATCGCCCTGGGCAACGACGCCGACTTCGCGCTCTTCGCCCCGGATGAGGCGTTCGTGGTGGACGTGAAGAAGCTGCACCACAAGAACCCGATCTGCCCCTACGAGGGCAAGACCCTGGCCGGGGTCATCCGCTCGGCCATGGTGGGCGGGGTCGACGTGGACTTCCAGACGCCGAAGGGCAAGCTGATCCGCCGCGGCGAGGCGTAGGAAGCCTGCCGCAGCAGCCAGCGCCTCCCCTCACGAGATAACTTCGGAGTGAGGGGAGGCGCTTTTGCTTTTCCCGCAGCAGATCGACCGGTGGGTGCCTCTTCCCGACGCATCCATTTGATCTTCGCCGTCGGGGGCGACGGAAGATCTTTCCCGCCCCGCACCAACTCCCCTACCACAAAAATTAGCTTCGCCTTACCCAAGAAACTTACCAAAGATTCGATTAGGTTAATTGTGCGGAACTTGGATAGCCTACCCTTAGTTCACACGTTTCCCGCTTTGGAGTTTTCATGCGTATTGCCATGCCCGGCGCCGTTTTGCTGGCTGCCTCCCTGCTGTTGACCGGCTGCCAGGCCGGCGCCACCAGTCCTGCCGAGCCCTCCCCGAGTGCCGCGGCCTCGCACAGCGCCTCCGCGCAGCCGGCCACCTCCGAGGCCGATATTGCCAAGGTGCGAAAGCTGCTGCCCGAACAGGCGCCGCAGCGGGTGGTGAGCATGTCCGTGGGTCTGACCGAGATCGCCGATGCCCTGGGTGTGCCGCTGGTGGGGGTTCCCAGCTCGCAGAACCCGCTGCCCGAGGGCGTGAAGGACGTGGAAAAGGTCGGCAACTCGGTGGAACCGAACCTGGAAAAGATCGCCCAGCTCAAACCGGACCTGGTGCTCAGCCCGGCCTCCATCGGGGAATCCATCGACAAGAAGCTCAAGCCGCTGAACCTGGAATCCAGCCACTTGCCCACCGATTCGGTGGCCGAGCTGAAGGCGACCACGCTGGCACTGGGTGAGCTGTTCGACGCCACCGAGCAGGCCCAGGACCTGGTCCGGCAGGTGGAGCAGGCCGAGGCGGCGGCCCGGGACACCGCCGCCGGTGAGTCCAAGAAGGTGCTGATGCTCTTCGGCTCCCCGGGCGAACTGATGGTCATGGGGGAGAACACCTTCGCCGGAGAAATCACCAAGAGCCTGGGAGCCGTGAACGTGGCCACCGAGCTGGGCCAGGGGGAGGCCTACACGCCGCTGAGCATGGAGCAGGTCGTGGCGCAGGACCCGGACGTGGTGCTGATCCTGGCCCACGGGGAAGCGGACACCGTCCTTGAGGGCGTGAAGGAGGAACTGGCGGGCCAGGCGGCCTGGCAGAAGGTCACGGCCTCGAAGAACGACGCCATCCACGCACTGCCGTTCGAACTCTACGGGCTCTCCTCGATCACCAGCGCGCCGGAAGCCTTTAAGACCATGGCCGCGGCCCTGGGATCATGAGCGTCACGGTACGCCGGGAGCCGATGGCTGCCCGGGCCGCCGCCCCCGCACCGCAGCGCGATGCCGCCCACGCCCGGAAGATGGGCATCATCGTGGCCGCGGCCGGCGTCCTGGTGCTCGCGGCCCTGCTGGCCGTCGGCGTCGGGTCGGTGCGCTTCGGACTGTCCGAAACGCTCGGTGCGTTGTTCGGGCAGGCGGCGGACACCAGCTCCACCATCATCTGGGACCTGCGCCTGCCCCGCATCGGGCTGGCGCTGCTGATCGGGGCGAACCTGGCCGCCTCCGGGGCGCTGCTGCAAAGCGCCATGCACAACCCGCTGGCCGACCCCGGGCTGACCGGGGTCTCCTCCGGGGCGTCGGTCGCGGTGCTGTTCATCCTGCTGGTGGCCCCGCAGTTCACCGCCGTGGTGCCGCTGGCCGCCCTGGTCGGCGGGTCAATCGCCACCGTCATGGTGTTCCTCTTCGCCTGGCAGCCAGCCAAGGGCATGAGCCCGATGCGGGTCATCCTGGCCGGGGTGGCGGTGAACTCCGTGTTCGGCGGCATCACCGGCCTGCTGTCGCTGCTGAACAGCGACAAGCTGCCCGGCGCGATGGCCTGGCTGAACGGCTCGCTGGCCGGCAAGGGGCTGGGGGACGTGGCCACCCTGATGCCGTACTCCGTGCTCGGTTGGGTCCTGCTGGTGTACTGCATCCGTTCGGCGAACGTGCTGCGCCTGGGGGCGGAGACCGCCCACAACCTGGGCCAGGACCTGACCCGGACCCGGCTGCTGCTGTGCGGCACCGCCGTGTACCTGGCCTCCATCTCCATCTCCACGGTCGGGCTGATCGGGTTCGTGGGACTCGTGGTCCCGCACATGGCCCGGCTCTTCGTGGGCACCAACGCCCGATACATGTTCCCGCTCTCACTGATTTTCGGCGCCCTGGTGCTGCTGCTGGCCGACACCGTGGGCCGCTCGCTGTTCACCCCGCTGGAAATCCCGGCCGGCATCGTGATGGCCGTGATCGGCGGGCCGTACTTCCTGTACCTGCTGCGGCGGGAGCGCTCCTGATGATCAGCATCGACTCGCTGTGCGTGGACTACCCGGGCCGCCGCGTGCTGGACTCGGTCAGCCTGGAGGCCGGGGACGGGAAAGTCACCACCATCCTGGGCCCGAACGGGTCGGGCAAGTCCACGATCCTCAAGGCCGTGACCGGGATGCTGCAGCCGGCCGCGGGCAGCATCCGGCTCAACGGCCGGGCCCTGTCCACGTTCTCGCGCAAGGAGGTGGCCCGCAACCTGTGCCTGGTCAGCCAGCGCCACGAGGCGCCGGCGGATGTGAGCGTCAGGGAGCTGGTGGGCTTCGGACGCCACCCCCACCACCGCTGGTTCAGCGCGCTGAACGCCGCGGACCACCGGATCATCGATGAGGCCATTGAGCAGACCGGGCTGCAGGACTTGCGGGAGCGCAACCTGGCCACCCTGTCCGGCGGGGAGGCCCAGAAGGCCTGGATTGCCATGGCGCTGGCCCAGCGGCCGCAAATCCTGTTGCTGGACGAGCCGACCACCTACCTGGACATCGCCCACCAGCTCGATGTGCTCGAGCTGGTGGCCCGGATCAACCGGGAGCAGGGGCTGAGCGTGGTGATGGTGCTGCACGATCTGAACCACGCCAGCAGCTACAGCGATGACCTGGTCGTCCTGCACCGCGGCCGGGTGGCGTGCAGCGGCACCCCGCGCGAGATCCTGACCCACCAGACGCTGGCCTCGGTCTACCAGGTGCACGCCGAGATCAGCGACGGGCCCGCCGGCCGGCGCATCCATCCGGTCGCGCGCCTCTAGCCCGGCCCCATCCCAACATCAACGACACCCTATTCAAGAACGACCCCAAGGAGAAGCCATGGCCGAAACCAAGACCCTGGAAGACCGCGCCCAGGACTACCGGGAATTCCGCGACAACTGCCAGACCCTGGTGCTGAGCACCATCGATGACGCGGGCCAGCCGTTCATCTCCTACGCGCCCTTCGTGATCCACGAAGGGCAGATGTACGTGTACATTTCCAAGATCGCCGAGCACTACTGGCACCTGAGCGCGAGCAAGAGTGTCAACGCCATGATGCTGGCCGACGAATCGGCCTCCCGCAACCTCTTTGCCCGCGAGCGGGCCCGCTTCCTGTGCGACGTTGAGGTCATCGAGGATGAATCCGGTTACGGGCAGGTGTTCGACAAGCTGAACGGGAGGTTCAAGAAGAGCCTGCTGGATCTGCTGCGCACCTTGGACTTCTCGCTGTTCCGGCTCACCCCGTCCACCGGCCGCTATGTGGTGGGCTTCGGGCTGGCCTTTGACACCGACCTGGAGGCCCGGGACTTTGCCGAGGTGCAGGTGGAAAAGCGCAAGGAGGAAATCTCCCGGATGGGATAGCGCCTTGCCCTCCCGGTAGCGTTCCAGCGGGAAAAACCGTCACATGGACGGTGATTCCGCCTGGGCCTGCGAGGCCTTGTCCAGCTTCTGGTTGTGGTGCGCGCCCCAGCTGCGCCCGGCAATATCCAGGCAGGCGCCCAGCAGGGCGATGAGGGCCAGGGTGTACAGGCGCGAGGTGTAGATTCCGGCGGCGTGCACCCCGGCCAGCTGTTCGGAGAGCACCGGGATGGTGTCGGCGACGAACCAGCCATTGACCACCTGCTGCTGCGGTGAGCCCTGCGTGGCGGCGTCATTGGCGACCTTCGTGTTTTCCGCGAGCGAGATCGCCGACGCGGCTTGGGTCGGATCGCCCACGGAGGAGAGTCCGGAGAGCGTGAACAGCGCGATCAGTGCGACCAGCAGCCACAGCGTGGCCCGGAAGATGTTCACATTGAAGCGTCGCGGGGGCTTGGGCGCTCGCGCGGGTGCCTGGGGTGATGGAAAGCCCTGGGCGGCAGGTTGGGTCATGGTTTGCCCTTCGTGGCAGGTGAATGATGGCGGCTGAATTCGCCTAGACAACAGTAGACCCAGGCGGTGAAGGGGAGAAACGCGCAGGACGGTGCGAACCAGCTAGCGTCGGCGCTTCCGCTTCGAACCCAGCAGCGGCCGGTCAGCCGCCACCGGCTGGTGTCCGCCGACGGACCGGTCATCCGACCCCTGGCCTTCGAGGCTGCGGTCCCGTCGCTTGCCGGCGGTGGCGAGGGCGCGCCGGATCCCGTCGAAGAGCACCATGAAGGACATCACCGTCCAAAATGCGAGCCAGAGCCACTGCTCCAGGGTGGAGAAGGACGTGAAATGCCACGGCCGCCGCACGCTGGGAAGCTCCTTGGGCGGCGGGAGCACGCCGCTGACCCACAGCAGCGCCAGGCCCGCGATCCCCAGGCAGACCAGCCCGACCAGCAGCTCGGTCAGCGCCGGACCCCATGATGGCCCGTTTCGTTGGTGCCGTTTCTTGCCATGGTGCGTCACCGTTCTGCCCGCTTCCCTATTTCTGCCGCCGCGCGTAGGCCCGGGCCGCCCGGATGCGGTCCCCGCAGCGGGTCGAGCACCAGCGCCGGCGCGCGTGGGAGCGGATCAGGAAGCGGTCGCAGGGGGCGGCCTCGCATTGGGCCATGGTGGCACTGTGGTCGCTGGTCAGCAGCGCGGCGGTGTCTTCGGCAATCTGCGCCATGGCGTGTTCCACCAGCTGAGTGACCGGGTGCTCCGCGGCCCGGAAGAGGCCGCGGTCTTCGGAGTAGTGCAGCAACGGGGCGCTGGCGATGCCGGTCAGCGCCCGGTTGACCGCCTCCAGTGCGCTTCGTTCCGGGGGCCGTCCGGCAACCTGCGCCGCCAGCAGGGAGCGGACATTGGCGCGCAGAGCGGTCAGCTGGTTCTGGCAGTAGGGCAGCAGGGCCGTGTCCCGCGGGGCCAGCTCATTCTCGATCAGCCAGCCCGTCGCCTCTTCCGGGGTTCCCAGCTCGTCGGCCAGCTCCTGGCCAGGCAGGGTGACCAGGCTGTTTGCCAGGGCCAGGCCCAGGTGCTCGGCGGCCCCGGGGGCGGGGGGAAGCGGAATCTTCGACATATCTCTCATGGTACAGGTTGATTCTATCCATGAGATTGCTGTTAGGATCATTATCACGACAAAACCATTCTTTTACCGTGATAACTCAGGAGACCCATGTCCCAGCTGCTGCCGTCGGGAACGGCGCCCATCACCCTGTCCGTGCTCGACAACGCCCACACCTCCGTCGGCCAAAGCGCCAGTGACGCCCTGCAGGAGGTCATCAACCTCGCCCAACTGGCCGAGCGCCGCGGCTACCACCGCTTCTGGATGTCCGAGCATCACGCGATGCCGGCCGCCGCCACCTCCTCGCCCCAGCTGATGGCGGCCCGGCTGACCGCAGAGACCAGCCGCATCCGCCTGGGCGCCGGAGGGATCATGCTGCCCAACCACGCACCCCTGGTGATCGCCGAACAGTTCGGGATGCTGGAGGCGCTGGCGCCGGGAAGAATCGACCTCGGCGTGGGCCGGGCTCCGGGCACCGACCTGCCCACCGCCGCGGCGCTGCGCCGCCACCACGATGCGAACGACGGTTTTGGGCAGCAGTTCGGGGAGCTGCTGGGATTCCTGCACGACGACTTTGGGCAGGGGCACCCCTACCGGAACGTGCACGCCGTACCCGGGCCCTGGCAGGCCGCCGAAAACCGGGTGCCCGGCTCCGCGGGCGTTCCCGCGCTGTGGATGCTGGGATCCTCGCCCTTCTCGGCCAGGATGGCCGGCGAGCTGGGACTGCCCTACGCCTTCGCCCTGCAGTTCGGGGACGCGGACGCCGGCACCGCCCTGGACCTGTACCGAAGAAGCTTCCGCCCCTCCCGGTTCCTGGTCGCACCGCAGACCCTGATCAGCGTCGGGGTGGTGGCCGACCAGGACCCGGACCAGGCGCGCCGCGAGACCGCGTCCTCGGCCATGGCCATGCTGCGCATGCTCAAACGCCAGACCTACGCCCTGCTGCCCCCGCATGAGGTCCAGGCCTATCAGGCCAGCCCCAACGAACAGGCCATCCTGGACTCCTACGACCGCCGCTTCATCAACGGCACCCCCGCGCACGTCGCATCCCAGCTGGAGCGCCTGCAGGAACAAACCGGCGTGGATGAGATCATGCTGGTCGTCATGGGGTACTCACGCCAGGCGCAGGCCCGCACCGTTGAGCTGCTGGCCGACCACTACAATCTGCCCAACCAGTAGCGGCGCCCGGCCCGGGCGCCTTCTGCGGCTAGGCGCTTTCCAGGGCCTCCTTGGACTTGGCGATCGCAAAGCCCCACGCGTCCGAGACGGTGGCCTTGGGCGGCAGCGAAATCTCCTGCGGGTTGGTCTGGATGTCCAACAGGTAGGGGCCCTCGCTGGCCAGGGCGGCGGCGACGGCGGCATCCAGCTGCTGGGGGTCGGTGACCCGCTGCACTTTCAGGCCCATGGCCTGGGCCACCGCGGAAATGTTGGGGTTGTCCAGCTCGGTGCCGAATTCCTGCAGTCCGCCCTGCTCCTGCTCCAGCTTCACCATGCCCAGCCGCCCGTTGTTGTACACCACGAACTTCACCGGCAGGTTGTAGGTCACCGCGGTGCGCAAATCCCCGAGCAGCATCATCAGCCCGCCGTCCCCGCAGTTGGCGATCACCTGGCGGGTGCGGTCCAGGGCCTGGGCGCCCAGCGCCTGGGGCATGGCGTTGGCCATGGAGCCCAGGTTGTAGGAGCCCAGCAGCCGCCGGGTCCCGCTCATCGTGATGAACCGGGAAAGCCAGACGGTGGACATGCCGGTGTCGCTGGTGAAGATCGCGTCCTGGTCCGCCTGGGCGTCCAGGGCGGCGGCCACCGCCTCCGGGCGGATCAGCTCATCCGGGTTTTCCACCAGGCTGCGCACCTTGCCGATCAGACCTCGGTCCCGCTGCGGGTCGGTGATCTTCATTTGACGCTGCATCCAGTGCTCGTAGTCCTTGCGCATGGCGCTCAGGTGCTTGCCCTCGCGCGAGGTGTTCAGCAGCGGCAGCAGCTCGGCCAGGGTGGGCTGCACGTGCCCAACCAGGGAATGGGCCACCTGGGTGCGCCGGCCAATGTGCTCGGCGCGCATGTCCAGCTGGATCACCGTCTTGCCGGTGGGGTACCAGTCCCGGTAGGGGAAGTCGGTGCCCACCAGGAACAGCACCTCGGCCTCATCCAGCGCCTTGGCCGCCGCCGGGTTGCCGATCAGCCCGGTCTGCCCCACCTGGTAGGGGTTCTGCTCTTCCAGGCCTTCCTTGGCCTTGAGGGTCAGCACCATCGGGGCCTGCAGCCGCTCGGCCAGCTCGAGTACCTCGGGACGGGCTTCCCGGGCGCCCACGCCCACCAGCAGGGTGACCTTCGCGGCGTCCTGCAGCACCTTGGCCGCCGCCTCGATCTGCGCCCGCGGGGCGGCGGACTGCGCGGCCTCGGGAACGAACTGGGCGCGGCGCACGTTCTTCTCCAGCTCCATGCCGCCCACGTCCCCGGGCACGGTCAGCACCGCAACCCCCTTGCGGGAGACGGCCGCGTTCACCGCCTGCTCCAGCAGCTGCGGCATCTGGTCGGCGGAGGTGACGGTGTGCGCGAACACGGCCACGTCGCTGAACAGCACATCGTTGTTGACTTCCTGGAAGAAGCTGCTGCCGATCTCCGAGGAGGGCACCTGGCCGCAGATGGCCAGCACCGGGGCGTGGGACTTCTTCGCGTCGTACAGCCCGTTGAGCAGGTGAATCGAGCCCGGGCCCACCGTTCCCATGCACAATCCCAGCTTCCCCGTCAGCTGCGCCTGGGCGCCGGCGGCGAACGCGGCGACCTCCTCGTGGCGCACCCCGACCCATTCCATGCCCGGCTCCTGCCGGATCGCATCCGTAATGGGGTTCAGGGCGTCTCCCACCACGCCCCAGGCGTGGGTGACCCCGTACTCGGCCAGGGATTCGACGATCAGCTTGCTGACGGTTTTCATGCGGGACTCCTCTCGACGGCGCCACGGCCCGGAGCGTCGCTGCCGAACCACCTGGCGTGCTTGTCCTTCAGGTCTGTGCCCATGATGGCACGCCGCCGGGGCGAAATCCGGGCCCTTCAGCCAGCGCTCAGGTGCCGGGAATTGAGGACGGACGGACCTAGGCGGCCCACCGGAGACGGGCATGGGGGAGCGTCGGCGTGCTTGATCCTGTGCGGAGAATGACCGCGGCCGTGGAATGCGGGTTTGGCGCTGTATCCTCTAGCGAAAAGGAGGTCACGATCGAACGTCAACCCAGGGCCGCCTATGAGGACTCCTTTGTTCCCCACGCCACCGACCTGCTGCGCGGGATCGGCCTGCTGCTGTTGCCCTGGGCCTATGCCGTGGCCGGGCCGGCCGCCTTCCTGGCGGCCGCGTTGTCCTGGGGCGGGCAATGGGCGCTTCGCTACTTCGCGTCGACTCGCTGGCGCGATGCGCTGGGCCAGCTCGTCCTGCTGGGCGCCACCGTTTTCAGTGCCCTGGGCGCCTACGCGCTCATCGAGTGGCTCGACCTTGCGGTTCATGGGCTGCTGATGGGCGTTGTGGTCGGCCTGCTCCACGGCACACTGCGCACAACGGGCCTGATGAATGGGACAAGTCCCGGGGGAGCGTGGTGGCGCTTTGTAATCCTCGTGGCGCTCGGTGCCCTGCTGGCGGTGCTGTGGGAAATCGGCGAGTGGGCCGGTTATCGGCTGCTGGACCCACGCATCGGGGTGGGCTACGACGACACCATGGGGGACCTGCTGGCCGGGCTCGCCGGCTCCGCGCTGGCAGCTTCAGGCGTCTTCCGGACCGATCGCGCTTTGCGCGGCGCAGGGCGGGGTGAGAATGAACCGGGTTAGCGTTGTCGTGCCGGTCCTGAACGATGAGCAGCACCTGGCGGTGCTGCTTGACCTGCTCAAGAGGCAGCGGGATGAGCCCTTTGAAATCATCATCGTGGACAACGGATCCACGGACAACAGCCGGCAGCTCGCCCAGGCCGCCGGGGTGCGGGTCATCCGCGAGCCGCGCCGCGGGATTCCCGCCGCCGCGGCCGCCGGCTACGACGCCGCCGAAGGGGACATCATTGCCCGCTGCGACGCGGACAGCCGGCCCGACGCCCGGTGGGTGTCGCGCATCCTTGAAAACTTCTCCCGCAACCCGGGCCTGGACGCAGTCACCGGGCTGGGCGTCTTCTATGACCTGCCGCAGTGGGCTCGGACCGTGGCAGCCGCGTACTATTTCGGGGCCTACTATGCTGCCATCGGCGCCGCGCTGGCCAGGGTGCCGCTGTGGGGCTCGAACATGGCGATGCGCCAGCGTGTTTGGCAGTACGCCTCACCCCGGGTGCACCGCCAAGCCCCCGAACTGCATGATGACATGGATCTTTCCTGTGTGCTGCCGTCAAAAGCAAAAGTCCGGCTGGATTTTGGGCTGGTCGTGGGAGTGGCGGGCCGCAGCCTGTCCAGCCCGCGCAGCCACCTGCGGGTGGTGCGCATGGCGTGGCGGACCTTCGCCGCCCATGGTGGACGGCGGACCATCTACCGCCGGTGGAAGGAACGCCTGAACCTGCGGTAGGAACGGACGCGAAAAACTTTTAGGAAATCTTTCGACAACCGCGTCACGATTCACCGCCCGCCCACTCTTAACCGGTGACAGCGAAGATGATGCCCCCGCAGTTGGCCAGCGACCCCGCCCCGGAGCCCAGCGATCCGGAACCTGGTACTACCGAACCGCAGGTAGAGGTCAGTCTGCATAGTGTGACTCACGGACTGACTTCGACCTACGAATTCGCGCTCACGACCTCAAACATCCCAGTTGGCCAGGCCTTCGAGGTCACGCTCGCCACCCACAGCCTGCTGTGGGGTTGGGCCGATGCCGGGGACGGATGCCGCAAGAGCAACAGCTGGCTGGGCCCGGACCGTTTCATTTGTACCGCATCCGCAACGTCGAGCCCCCGGATTATGGTGACGGTGCTGCCCGGTTTCGGGTCGCTGAACGTTTACTTCACCGGGCCCGGATCCTCCCGACCAACGCACAGCTTCACGCTGTCGCGTTAGCCGGGATCAGGCGAGACAGGCCCTCACGCTGCTGGCTCAACGAGAGGTAACCCGGAATTCGGCGCCATAGGTATTGAACGTGCTGGGTACATTCCGGGGGTCCAGGCTCGGCTGGAGCAGCCGCACATCGTGCGCGCGGACGAGCTCGGCGATGAAATTACTGGTCAGCATCAGGACCAGGTGTCGTCCGGGACAAATGCCTGAGCCGTCACTGAAGGGCACCAGCGGCCAGTCGGTGTTGGTGCGTTCAGCATCCCAGATGTGTGGGCTGAACGTGTTGGCGTAGTCCAGGTGCCTGTCGTCCCGGTGGAAGTAGGGCGCAAAAATCAGCGCCGAGGTGCCCTTGGGCATGATGCCCGGCGTGAATTCCACCGCGCGGGTGGCCTGGCGCAGGATGAAGGGCGTGGTGGGCCACAGGCGCAGGGTATCGAGCACGGCGTGGCGCAACTTTGGCAACAGCGGGGCCGGGTCTGAAGCCTGAACCAACGCCTCCTCACGGGCCTCGTCCATCTTCGGCTCATCGCTGGAGAGCAGTGCCATGGCGGCCCATGCGGCGGTTCCGGCGGGATCAAAGGCAAAGAGCCATTGTGGAACCTGATCCGCGGGTTCCGTCTCGGAAGGCCCCATATTCTGCATGAACGCCGCCAGGCTCCCGGGCTCCGCGCGGTCGAGGATCTCCTTGAGTGTGGCGTGGAAGTCGTCACGGGTGACCCGGTCCAGCGGCCGAAGAAAAGCGAGGTTGCCCCTGGACCGCAGCGACTCGATCAGCTCGATCAGCCGATCGTCATTTCTAGCCGAATCCCCGAGCACGACCCTGCGAACCATGCGGAACCAGGCGCGATTGAAGTCATCCCAGCGCAGGGTGCCACTCTCGGCTCCAACCTCGTCCAAGAGGATCTTGGCTTCCTCTCGCACCGCTGGCAGCAGCATACTGGCCATCTTGTGTATCGGATGATCCGAGCCGAGCGCCTTTTCGTTGAATTCCCTGCGTCCGGCCCGTTGCGGTCCACGGGTGATCAGTGAAGAACGCGGTTCGAAGTGTTCCAGGGCCTTGCGCTTGAGCAGTTCGGCGGGAGTGAAGGGTTCAGGTGTCTGGTCCAGGACACGGTGCACGTCCTGTGGATCCAGGATCAGCGAGAACTCCCGGCCGAACAGCTTCAGCTGCAGGGGACCTGGGCCGTACTTGTCGGCCAGGACCTGCATCCGCTTCACCCCACGCCGCTCAATGTCCAGGCGCCCGGCGACCGCCATGACCTTCGGCCGCCGGCGAATTGGTCCCTTGGCCAACACCGGCGCAAAGATGTCCGCCACGATCTGGGCTGTTTCCGGCCAGGTGGGACGCGGCAGTGGATTTTGTGTGGCATTGAGTGAAGACTGGGTCAGCTCCGGCTCGGTCAACGACATCTCCTGGGTTGGTGAAGTGAGGTGGATAATCGGGTAGCGGGTGGACGCTACTTTTGCGGCGACCCCGGATCTCCGATGTGGCCTTCGGCGCTTGCATCCAGCACGCGCTGGATGAAAGCGGTGTACTCATCCACGTAGTGCTGGAGGAACTTGCGGGTGGACTCGTCGGTGACGGTTCCGTCCTCCTCGTAGGCCTCGGGCTTAAAGCTGATGTAGGCCTCTGGGGCATTGAGCTGTGGCGCGTCCAGGAACCCCAGGACCGTGCGCATTGAGGACTGCATCAGGGCGGTGCCAATGGCGCCGGTGGAAGCTCCAATGACGGCTGCGGGCTTGCGTGCGAAGGAGTTGGTGCCCCAGGGGCGGGACCCCCAATCCAAGGCGTTCTTCAGCGCGCCTGGGATGGAGCGGTTGTATTCCGGGGAAACGATCAGCAGGCCATCGGAAGCTTCGATCTGCTTCTTGAACTTGGTGGCGGCCTCCGGATAGTTCTCGTCCAGGTCGCGGTTGTACAACGGCAGATCCCCGATGGGGATCTCGGTGAATTCCAGGCAATCCGGTGCCAGCTTGATCAGGGCCTTGGCAAGAATCCGGTTGATGGACTTGCTGGAGAGCGAACCAACGATGTACCCGATGTTGTAAGTAGCCATGGCGCTAGTCCATCACTCGGGCTCCCCGGAATCGAGTGGTTGGCGGGGATTTTGAGCAAATGCGCAGTGGAACTGGACGAAGAAAAAGGTTTCCGGTGATGCCGGGCAAGGGTTGATGAACCAGTAAACATTTCGCACTTGCACGCAGATCCGCTTTTTAAGACGCTCCAGTGGTGTTGCTTACGAAGTCAAGTATTGGTTTGGGGTGACGGATAGGGTGGGTGGGATTGCCATTTTTGAATCATTGAATGCAGGAGCCGCCGTGTCCGTCATTGAGTCGTCGACCCACCCTGTTGCCGCCGAACAAAAGCGGCCGTTGGGAACGGCTGCCTGGCAAACGGCGATCCGCCGGTTCTTCCAGGTGGTTTCGATTGTCGAGTGCTTCACATGGGTGGGGATGCTGACCGGCATGGCCTTTAAGTACCTGATCAACGGCAACGGCATTGGCGTGACGATCTTCGGATGGGCGCACGGCGTGACCTGGCTGTGCTATCTGGCTGCTGCGGTGGTGACTGCGGTGACGTTCCGCTGGAAGATCTGGGTGCTGGTTGTTGGCACGGCGGCCTCCACCCTACCGTTCCTGACCCTGCCTTTTGAGCGGTGGATGGCGAAGTCCGGGCGGCTCGTGGTCAACGCGGACGCTTGACCGCCCAGCAGGCATAACCAAGACAACGACGGGCGACGGGAAGATCCTTCCTGCCGTCCGCCGTTGCTTTCACCAGGCGCCATGCTTGGCAGCTGCTGCCGGGTTTAGGCTTCGGTGCCGCCGTCCACGCGCAGCACCACACCGGTGATGAAGTTGGCTTCCGGGGAAAGCAGGAACGCGGTGGCGCTGGCGATGTCCTCTGGCTGACCCAGCCGCTTCATGGGAATCTCTGCCGCATATCCGGCCTTCGCCTCCTCCGGCAGGGATGCCAGAGCCGCGGTTTCAATGGCGCCGGGGGCCACCGCATTGACGCGGATGCCCGCTTCAGCGTTTTCCTTCGCGGCACTGCGGGTCAGGGAAACGACCCCGTGCTTCGCCGCACCATATGGGGTCAGCTGCGGGGTAGCGCTAATTCCCGCCAGGGAAGCGATGTTCACAATGGAACCCTGCCCCTGTTCGGTAAAGTGCCGGATCTGGCTTTGCATGGCCAGGAACGTGCCGGTCAGGGTGATGTTGATGGAACGCTCCCAGTCAGCGGTGGTGACATCCTGAATGGGTTTGGGCATGGCACCCACCCCGGCGTTGTTCACCGCCATGTCCAAACGGCCAAAGACCTCCAGGGCGCGGGGAACCAGCGCATTGACCTCCTCGGGAACTGAGACGTCCGCGTGCAGGTAGGAGGCACGTCCCCCGGCGTTCTCGATCAGTTCCACGGTTTCTGCGCCGGCCGCGTCATTGACATCTGAAACCAGGACGGCGGCCCCGTCCTTGGCCAGGCGCAGCGCGATGGCGCGGCCGATGCCTGCACCGGCTGCGGTGACGAGGGCTACTTGGTTGCTGAACTGCATATGTACTACTCCCTTGATGCTGATGGATGGCGGGATGCCCGGTGGTGGACGGTGAGGTGGCACAGCGTGCTGGAAGGGGAAGCGGCAGCGTCGGGAAACCCTTGCCAGACGGCCCAAGGGTCAGAGGCGCGAGCGTGCCTGCTGCTGGTGCCCTGTCGCATGCCAAGCAGCCGTACTGCGGCCGGGGACCCATGACGGCATGGCCGCCGCACATCGCGGCGAATGCGGATGAACTTCACCATGGCACCTACTTCGGGCAACAGGGACTTTCAACCTTCCCGGAACGTCAGATCCCGGGTATCCCTGTACTGCCCACAGTACCCACCGCATCTTGTCTACGGGTCGATTCTGGACCGGGTTATTCTCACTGCGTGAAGCCTTCCGCAAACCCCGAAACCCTGCTATTCCTGCCTCTCGGGGTGCCTACCACCGGTGGTCATTGACCTGCTAACCGGAACACAATCCGGCGTCGGCCGAGCGTGGGGTGGGCCCTTCCTTTGCTTCGGGGGTCCTCTGCGGTGCGGCGGTCTTTTGATCCAGTTGGTCAATGTCCTGGCCCAGGACCAGCTGCACTCCTGCTGCCGCGCCCACCTGGGGCGTGAGGTCCAGATGCAGGTCACTGGCCAGGGTCTTCGCCGTCACCAAGGCCGCGTCGCTGCCGTCAACCAGCAGGACCGTGGACGCCTGCAGCTGCCGTGCGGTGTCGATCCCACTGACGGTGTGGCCCAGGGCGCTGACCTCGGCGGAATACTCTGCGGCCAGCCCACTGAGCCCGGCACCGTTCGTGATCCTCACCGGCGCCGACCGCGCCGGCTTGGTTTTCTGCTTCTTTGCGTTCTTCTCCTCGCCGGACAGTGGACGGTCAGCGCGCAGCGACGCAAAAACCGTCTGGGCTTCAGCGGAAGGGACAACCCGGTTCGGGTTCTGCGGTGCCGGGCTCCACGGCATGGTCAAGAACGAGATCTGCGAGGTGGGAACGTCGGCCAGCTGCCGGGCCAGGGAAACCAGACTGCTCAGTGATTCCAGGCCGGGATCTACGGTCATCGCGGAAGTGGCGGCATCCAGGAAGGAGTACAGCCGGTCGGGGCGCGTGAGCACCTCCCGGCTGGTCACATGCTGCACGATGGCGGACATGACCATCTGCTGGTGATCCATGCGGGCGATATCGCTGCCATCCCCGACGGCGTGGCGGGTCCGGGCCAGGGCCAGCGCATCTTTGCCGTTGACGGTCTGCTGGCCTGCGGGAAGATCCAGCTTCGCCTTCGGGTCCTTCAGCGCCTCGGGCAGGCACACCGGCAGGCCATCCAAGGCGTCAACGACGGTAATGAATCCCTCGAAATCCAGCTCGATGAAGTTATCGATCCTGACCCCGCTGAGCTCTTCGACCGCGGTCACCGAACAGGCCGGGCCATAGTTCAACGCCGAGTTGATCATCCCATAGCCGCCCGGATAGGCCCCGTGCCCGTGATCCTCACAGGCCGGCAACTGCATGAGCGTGTCGCGCGGCAGCTGCACCGCATCGATGCGCTCGTTCTCGGCCGCGAAATGTACCAGCACCATGGCGTCACTGCGCCGCGACCCGTGATCAGAGCCGTAGGCCGTGGAGGACTCGTCGCGGGCATCGGACCCGAGCAGCAGGATATTGCGCTCACCGTCCGGAACAGGGTCCTCGGCCGGGAAGCGGGACCCCAGGGGAGCGGTGGTGATGTTGCGCTGCAGGTGCAGCACCGCCATCGCGGTGGTGCCGACCAGGCCGCAGAACAGCACCGCAACAATGATGCTGATCAACGCGCGCCGCCGGCGCGGAGCGTGAACCCGGTTCCGTCCTTCTGCTGCTCTTCCGCGCTTCATGCCTTGCGGGTTGTTCACGCTCGCCGGGTCCTTCCGTCCACACACCTCTGGTCAAAGTCAGAATTTCCATGGCATCACGGGTGGACGGGGCGGCACCAATAGCCGGAGGGGCAGCTTCCATGCGTGGCGCGCATGAGTGGAAAACCCATCCCATCCAGAGTGTCGCGGGGAGCAGATCAACGCCGGAAACAAGCAGTCAGTCCCGCAGCAGCTGCAGGAAATTCGTCAGCGCAGGGCCGTGGTGGCGCTCATCGCGGTAGACCACGCTGATGGACCGCCGGGCCGGGGTCCGCAGCCGGGCCACCCGGCCGCCCAGGAAGGAGGCGGAATGAGCCAACACCTCGGGCACAATCGTGATGCCGCCGGCCGCGATGCTCAGCTGAACCAGCGCGTCACGTTGAGTGGTGGTGATGACCTGTTCCGGTTGTACGCCGTAGTCGGCATAGACGCCTTCGGTCACCGCGCGGATGGAGGTGCCTTCTGGCAGGGTCACCAGGGTGCGTCCGTGCAGGTCCGCCACGTCAAGGACGTCGGCAGAACCGTTGGTCGCCGCCTCGGGCAGCACGGCGGCGAAATTCTGGTCCTTCAGCGGCAGGGCAGCCAGCTGCTCCGGGACGGTTTCATTGACCCCAAACCCCAAATCGGCCCGGCCAAGCCGCACGGCCTCGGCCAGCTCCTCCGAATCCTCAACCGTGAAGGTTTCCACCCGCACCTCGGGGAACTGATGGTGGAAGCGGCCCAGGTAGGGCGGCAACACCGTGGAGATCAGCGAGGGCAGCCCGGCCACCTTGAGTGTTCCGGCCAGAAGGTTGCGGTGGGCGTGGATGGTGGAGTCAATCGAGGCGATCTCCGCAAGAATCCGCCGCCCGGCCGGCACCAGGTCCCGGCCCAGTTCGGTGAGCACCATGTTCCGGCCCGATGCAATGAACACCGCCATCCCCAGGACATCCTCCAGCGCACGGATTCGACGGGACAACGAAGGCTGGGAGATGCCCAGTATGTCGGCCGCCGCGGTGAATGAGCCGTAATCCACGACCGCGATCATCGCATCCAGCTGGGCGATGGTGATGCCGGAGGACAGGCGTGGGCCCGTCAACGGTCCGGGCGGGAGCAGCAGCGGCTCATGGTCGGGGGTCAAGGATGGCACCTCTACAAGGCAGTGGGGGCGAGCAAGGCCTCACCGTATCATGCAGGCGCCGAACGCTGCCCGGTCCTGAGCGCCTGGTCCGCGTGGATAATTTTCTGATCTATGTGGGAAGTGCATGCGTCATACCGTCGGGGCTATTAGTGGCTTAACCCGTGGCTCAGTAGGATGAATGGTTATGCGTACTTCACCTTGGCGGCTGGTTGCGGCAGTGTTTGGCAGTGTCCCGAAGATCCCTCTGAGCGGCAGAGCGAGCCGCTGGCACCGTGCCCGGGAAGAGGTGCGCCAATGAGTAGGCAGGCCGCCGCTTCCCCGGCCCGGATCTCACGGGCCAGCCGCCACGATGCCCAAATCATCATCGGGATGACCTTGCTGCTCACGGTCATGGGCCTGGTCATGGTGCTATCCGCGTCCGGGGTGAGCACCCGGTCCTCGCCATACCGCCTGCTGACCACACAGGCGGTGGCCGCGGGCTTGGGGGTTGCGGCCATGCTCGTGTTGTCGCGCTTCCCGGTTCGGGTGCTGCGCAAGCTGAGCTGGCCGGCCTTCCTGCTGACCCTGGTGCTTCTGGTGCTGGTGCTGACACCGCTGGGGGTGGAGGTCAACGGGGCGCGGCGCTGGCTGGGTTTGGGGCCGGTGACCTTCCAGCCCTCGGAGCTGGCCAAGTTCACCAGCGTGCTGTGGTCCGCCCATATTGTGGATGCCAAGCGGAGGCTGCTGCACGACTGGAAGCACCTGGCCATCCCTTATCTGCTCGGCAATGGGCTGTTTATCGCCCTGGTGTTGCTGGAGGAGGACTTGGGCACCGCCGCCGTGCTGATGCTGATCACCCTGGCCACGCTCTTCATTGCCGGGGTGGAGCTGCGCAAACTGCTGGTGGTACTCGGCGGGGTCAGCGTTGTGGTGATCATTGCGGCGCTGATCAGCCCGAACCGCATGGTGCGCCTGATGAGTTGGGCGAACCGGGCCTGCGATGACGGGATGGATCTGTGCCACCAGAACCTACAGGGCCAGTACGCATTGGCCTCCGGTGGGCTGTGGGGCGTGGGCATGGGACAGAGCCGGCAGAAATGGCACTGGATCCCAGAAGCCCACACCGACTTCATTTTCGCCGTCATCGGCGAGGAGATGGGGCTGATCGGTTCGCTGTTCTTCTTGCTGATCTTCGCCTTCCTGGCCGTGTCCATCCACCGGATTGCGCAGCGTTCAACCTCCGTCTTTGCCCGCTGCTTCTGTACGGTCACCTTGATATGGCTGATCGCCCAGGCGGTGCTGAATATCGCCATGGTGGCCGGGCTGGTCCCGGTCACCGGGGTGCCGCTCACCTTCATTTCGTTTGGTGGGTCCTCCCTGGCCACCTCCCTCGCGGCGATCGGGGTGATGTTGGCGGTGGCCCGGGACAACGGCCGCCAGCCGGACCCGCAACTCCAGGTGTCCAAGGAAACAGGTGCGGCTTAAGGGTGTGGTGGCATACCGGATCGCTGGCTCTGCCCGTGCACCGCCAACGCCAGGGAGAGCACCGTCAGCAGCCTCGGGTCATCAAGGCTGATGCCCAGCAGCTCCTCCAGCCGTGACAGGCGCTGGTAGAACACCGAGCGGGAGAACAGGCTGTGCCTGGCGGCCAGTGACCGGTTCGCCGGATGAGCCACGCAGGCTTCAAGGATCCGCAGGAATTCCGCGCGCTGCGCCTGCGGCAGGTCGAGGACTGGAGCCAGCACCTGCCGGGGCAGGCGCTGCAGGGACGGTTCATGGCGCAGCTCGTGGGCGAGCAGGGCCAATGGTTCGGCGGCCGTGTGCACCACGTTGCCGCCGTCCGCTCCCAGATGCAGTTCGAAACCGGCCCGCGCCTGGCGCAGAGAATCGGCCGCTGCCTGCAGTTCATGGCAGCCGGGGCCCAGATACAGCGGCCCCCGCAGCTGTTCGCCAGGTTCGAAGGCTTCCTGCGCGAAAGGCACGGCCTGCTCCTGCAGCGACAGCAAGCCGAAGAGCAGTGAACGCCCGTTGACCACCTGATGGGCCACCGTGGCCTGATGCGGCGCGAAGGCCTCCCGCAGGCTTTCGGCCGCGAGCCCCGGATCCGCCTGTGGAGTGAGGGCTACGGCGAAACCATGCAGGATCCTGCCGCGAATTGGCAGGCCGGAGGCTTCAAAGCGGGGGACAAGTTCGGTGGCGGAGACCTTCTTGTGCACCAGCAGGTCATCCAGCAGCTGCTGTCCGGTGCCCAGTTCCCAGCGCGCGGACCCGGGACGCTGCAGCAGGTCCACGCCGATGGCCACGGCCGCCATGGTCAGCACATGGTGCACTCCGGCGGGATGCTGGGCCTGAAGCGAGCAGATCAGGGAACCGAAATGCTTGCCGTGCAGGGTCACCGGCACCGCATGCCGTCCCGGGTTTCCGGCACGGTGTTCCCGGCCCGAATGCTCCTGCCAGGACTCGAATATCTGCTGCGGCGCCGTGGAACTCGGGGCGTAGCGCAGGACATGGTACCCCTGATCCTCCAAGATCACCGGTGTTCCCAGCAGCTGGGCGCAGGTGGACAGGATGCTATCGGTCGGGGCGCCGCGCTGCATCAAGGCGGTGAACAGCACGGTCACTGTGCCGCCGGCTTCAATGCGTCGGGTCTGCTCGGAGAACAACCATTCGTGCAGGGCGCCGGTGATCTCCACGAACGCGACCTTTCGGTGCATGATCACCAGCGCCAGCCCCGCCTCGCGGCAGGCCTGCACCAGTTCCTGCGGTGCCTCGCTGACCGGGGTGCCAAGCTCCAAGACCAGCAGCGGCACGTCGCGCAGGGCCAGGTCCCTGACATAGCGCGTGAAATCCGGGGCCGGGCCCCAGCCAATGCCGGTGGTCAGCACCATTTCGCCGCCGCGCAGGTGGTCGCGCGGCATCATGTTCTCCAGAACGTGGGCCCATCGGATGGGTCGGGCCAGATTCTGCTGGTCCGCGAACACCTGGGGATCCCCGGTCAGCACGGGTGGAAGCTGGAGCACCTGGGCAACGGTCGGCATGCCATCGGCCGGACAAAGTGTCCGGCTGGAAGCGAATTCCGCACCGTGTGTCACTGTCAGTTCCTTCCCATCTGTGCGAAGCTAGCGGTCACAGTGTATTTTGTGATGCCCTTCACACCATACAGGTTGTGCTGTACCGAGGAGGATACTGCTGATGTTTGGGTTGCCGACATTCACCGTCGTGGTGATCCTGGGCGTTCCGGCGTTCTGGGTCATCTACACCGCCACGTTCATGTGGCTCAGCCGCAACTGGAAGCGCGAGGACCTGGGAGGGGAGAAATGAGCCTGGAACTGGCCTTCCTGGTTGTCTACTTCCTCGCCATGGCCGGCATCGGCTTCTGGGCGATGAAGCGCGGGCAGTCCGACTCGGAGGGGTACCTGCTGGGCGGGCGCAGCCTGGGCCCCGGGGTCACCGCACTGCGCCTGCAAAGCTCCTCCATGTCCGGCTACATGTTCATGGGCGCCGGCTCGCTGGGCTATACGCAGGGCTACTTCGGCATGTGGTACGCCCTGGGTGACTTGGGCGGCGGCATCCTGAACCTGTCCGTGCTGGGCCGCAGGATGCGCAAGCTCTCGCAGATCCTGGGCTCGATCACCTCCATTGAATACCTGGAACACCGCTACCCATCCAAGTGGATCCGGCTGATCGCCGCACCGGTGGCGCTGTTCTGCATGTTCTTCTATGTCCTGGCCCAGTTCATTGCCGGCGGGCGTGGCCTGGAGATGGTGACCGGGGTGTCCTTCCCGCTCGCCCTGGCCATCGCCATTGGCGTGATCGTGCTCTACACGTTCCTCGGCGGCTACCTGGCGGTGGCCTACACCGACTTCGTGCAGGCCATCATCATGGTCATCGGCATGGTCTGGATCCTGATCGCCACCTTGATCGCCATCGGCGGCTTCACCGCCGGCAACGAGGCCGTGGGGCAGATCAATCCGAACCTGCTGACCATGTGGGGTGCGGACCTCGGCTTCCAGGGACAGTGGGGCGTCATCCTCGGCGCGCTCTTGGTCTTCTCCATCGGCTACATGGGCTGGCCGCACGTGGTGGTCAGCCACATGGCCATGAAGAAACCCTCGGTGGCCCGCACCGCCGGCGCATACTCAATGATCTTCAACCTGCTGTTCATCCCCGGCCCCTACCTGGTGGGCATGTTCGCGCTGCTGCTGCTGCCGAACCTGGCCAACCCGGAGATCGCGATCTTCGAGGTCGCCGACGCGGTGCTGCCCAGCTTCGCGGTGGGCATCGTGATGGCCGCGATCATGGCGGCGATCATGTCCACCGCCGATGCCCTGCTGCTGCAGGCCGGCACGATTGCCGGGCAGGACATCTATGCCCGGTTCATCAACCGCAAGATGACCGACGGGCAGATGGTGTGGGTTTCGCGCATCACCGTACTGCTGCTGGCCGTGATCGGCTACGTGATCGCCGCCTTCGACCCGCCGGCGGTCGCCGCGGTGGTCATCTTCTCCACCACGGTGCTGGGCAGCGCCTTCGTTCCGGCGTATGTCTGCGCCGTGTGGTGGAAGAAGGCGAACACCGTGGGCGCGATTTCCTCAATGATTGCCGGCACCGTGGTATCGGTGGGCTGGCAGCTGTCCGGACTGCCGGATTCAACCGGCATCGACCCGATGGTCACCGGCATCCTGGCCTCCACCATTGCCATGATCGTCGGCTCGCTGGCCAGCCAGCGCAACCATCCGGTGCCCGAGCACATTGCCCGTGCCCTGGAGGAGACCGCCAAGGTGGGCCCCATCCCGGCCCGCATGCTGATGAACCAGGATGCCTACCTGGCGGCCCAGGCGGAAGTGGCGGCCCGCCATGAGTGAAGTGGTCCTTACGACCCTGGTGGATGAGCAGGACGCCTGGCGGGCGCTGAAGTCCAAGGCGCCGCAGCTGCACGCCGGCAGCGCGCGCCTGCTGCACCACCCCTTCGCCGGGTTCCAATTCCAGGTCCCGCAGCCGGCCAGGCGGCAGCGCGCCGCCCACGTGCTGGTGGACTACTACTCCGGCAAGGCGTTCTTGAGTGACCCGTGGCGCCTGGAGGACGCGGCGGGCCTGGACCTGGCGAAGGTCAAGGACCCGAAGTGGAACACCATCGACTTTGAAACCGCCCGACACAAGGCGGCGGCGCTGGTGCGCACCGCATCGATGCGCAAGGCGAAGCTTGCCTGGCGCGGGGGAGTCAAGGAGCAGTCCTGTGTGCGTACGGTGTGGAAGCCGAACTGGATGCTGCAGGCAAGAATTGCCGACCAGGACTACCGGATCATGGTGGATGGCCTAAATGGCGGGTACTTCGTGATTGGGGGATAGGCCACGGGACGAAGTGCCTTGTTAGGGCGCGAAGGGCTCCGGAAGCGGAAAGGACACCGGCAAGGACAAGTGGAGGAGCCACCGTGACGGTGGCTCCTCCACTTGGAGTTCTTTCCGACAGAGCCGGAAAGAAAAGAGTTCTAGGCGCTCAATTCCTTGATAATCGCCTCGTTGAATGCGTCAAGGTCACCTGGGTTGCGGGAGGTGATCAGCACCCAGTTCTCAGCTGGGCAACGGAATACCTCAACGTCCTTCCAGGTGCCGCCGGCGTTGATGACGTCGGTCTTGACGGACTTGTAGGAGGTCAGGGTCTTGCCCTTGACCAAGCCGGTCTCGACCAGCAGCCACGGGCCGTGGCAGATTGAGGCGATTGGACGGCCACCGGAGGCGAAGGACTTGGCGATGCGCTGGGCGTCCTCATCCAGTCGCAGGTTGTCCGCGTTCAGCGTGCCGCCGGGCACCAGCAGCAGGTCGTAGTCCGCTTCATTCACCTCGGACAGTGCGGCGTCCGCCTGGAAAGCCTCACCCAGATCCCAGTCGCTGACGAGGCTCTGCACCTCACCGGTCTTCTGGGATGCGATGGTGACCTCGGCGCCGGCATCCTTCAGCGTCTGCACCGGGCTCTTCAGCTCATCCTGCTCCACTCCGCGGTTGGATACCACCACGAGAACCTTCTTGCCTGACAAATCGGCCATGGTCTTGCTCCTTTCGTTGGGATCCACTGGCCACGATGGCACTCGTGGACCCGGTACGCAAGAGGGGGTCAGCAACTATTCAGGTCGTGGCACTTAGTAGGGACTAGCGGGCGTGCTGGATTTGGTGCAACGGGGAACCCTTGCGCATCAGCACCAAGGTGGCCCCAATGCCCAGCGCCCCAAAGAACGCGCTGACCCACCAGGAGGAGGACCAGCTGCCGGTCACCACGACCAGCCAGGCCACCAGCATCGGACCAGTGAAGTTTCCGATGTTGAAGATCTGCTGCATCAATCCCATGGCCGCGGGTGCCGAACCGCCCTCGGGCGCCAGGTCCACCGCGATGCGCGTCATGGTCGCTGGCACCATGGCCCCGCACAGGGAGAACAAGCCGACACTGAGCACTTGGAGCAGCATCAATTCTGGCGGGTAGTCGATGGCGAAGGTCAGCACGGAAGTCGCCGCCATGATGAGGAACGCGGCGAGGAGCAGCTTCTTGGCCGAGAATCCCTTCTGCAGCAGGTTGCCGGTGCAGATGGCTCCGATGCCGTTCAACCCGCCAACCACGGCAGCAAAGAGACCGCCCATCACCGGAGAAAGTCCGTCTTCGCGGTAAATGCTGGGCAGGAATCCTACGATGGCCATCCACTGCACGGTGTAGCAGCCGAAAATGAGGCCGCTGAGCCACACCCGACCGGAGGATGCGGTCGCGATGATCCGGGTCAGGGCTGCCTTCGCTCCGGCGCTGCCAGCGGGATGGTCGGGTGCTACGACCTTGAGAATCAACACCACCGGGATGAGCGTCGCGGCGGCAATGAACAGCCACCACGTCTGCCAGGTGATGTACTGCAGTGCGATAGCGGTTCCGAGTACGCCCAGAAAGGTGGCAATGCCCATGAATGCGGCCCACCAGCCCACGGCGACATTCATGCGGTGCAGCGGTGCATGGGCACGCACCAGTCCCGGGCCCACCACGCTGGCCATGATGACACCCGCCCCCTCGATGATGCGGGTAATCAAAAGCAGGGTCGCGTCCTGTGACAAGGACCCGGCCGCCGATCCCACGGACAGTAAGAGCAGCCCCAAAACCATGGTGTGCCTTTGGGAGATCAGTTCTGCGACAAGAGACATGGCCAACCCGCTGACCATGCCAGCCACTTGAACCACGCCGAGCAGCACGCCGGACATGAGTAGAGAGATGCCCAGTTCGTTTTGCAGCACCGGGATTGCTGAGGGGAGTTTCCAGATGTGCAGCGCTGCCATCACCCCACTGAAGACGATGACCACCCAGGCAACATCGGATCGCTGGGAGCCCAGCGATTCTTTCGTTTCAGCCACCAAAGACCCTTTCGCGCCATTGCATAATCGGCTCACGATCGCGGCCGTATCGAACGGGATTCTTCCATACGCGCGGCAGGAAGCCGATGGCTGTCCCGTTCATTGAGGAAAGGCGCCTATCCTAATCGGTTTGGGTCACCTACCGAACCATGTGAAGCGGCTCACCGCCAAGGAAGAGCCAGGAAGAGTAGGCTGAAACTACCACTGGTTGCCCCAAAAGGGGGCCGAAAGGAGAGACATGTCTGTCGTCGTCATCAACGCCTTGAACGTCCCGGAAGGTGCCGGAGAGGAACTCGAAGCCCGCTTCGCGGCACGCAAGCATTCGGTGGATAGCGCTCCGGGTTTCGAAGGATTCAAGCTCCTGCGTCCAGTTGCCGGAGAAAACCGTTACTTCGTTTACACCCAGTGGGCGACTCGCGAGGACTACGAGACCTGGCGAGACAACCGCGCCGGCCACGACCACTCCAAGCAGAAGCCGGTAGCTTCTGACAACGCGCTTCTTGAGTTTGAGGTTGTGGATCTTAACAATGTGGCTTGAATCTTCAAAAACCAACTGCTCCGGCAGCTGTTTTGATTGATTGGCTAGCCTCTGAACGACTGGGTAATGATCAGAGCGCATAGCAGCTTCCCTTCAAGGCCAAAATATCGTGGGGACGGATGAAGATTATTTCCCTGGGTACGATCCCAAGCCATATGCCGACCTCCAGGTCCCGACAGAAGCAGGGTACGATCTGCCGCCTGTGTACCGCTGGAGAACAACATGAATCCGTTACACCCAAAATGCGAAGGTGGGGACCTTAAAGAAATGGACGCCTCCCGAGAGGCTTCGTGATAGAGAGCTCTCGCATGACGAGCTGTTGAAAGTGTTCCATACTAAGGGCAAGACGTAAGGCGGGATGAGGAAGCAGTAGCTATTCGGCGAATTGGAGATCTGCCCACATAGGATTGCTTCCCAAAATATACGGCACCGGCAAAGCTGCTTATAATGAAGTCGAGAATTTTCGATAACAAACTTGCTGTTACAGTATGGAACAAAACGTAGATTCTTGTTATTATCACGGGATGTCTTATACTCCCTCGCAGGATATTTTGTTCCACCATTTTGAAGAGTTTCGTAAGCTTCACTATCCTTCCGGCCAGAAGGGCGTCGCTTTTGCCCGCTTCATGACGTCGATAGCGCTTCGCGAATATCCCTTGTCTGAGAGCGATCTTGAAGCCGGTTTTACAGACGGGCCACACGATGGCGGAATCGACGGGTTTCACGTGGTGCTCAATAGGACCGAGGCCATCACACCTGAAACGAAAGGACTTTCAACCAAAAGCCCCCCGCCCAAAGTTCCTGAGAGAACACCTTTTGATGTTGTCATCATCCAGAGCAAGATGGACACCGGCGGCTGGGATGGTCTCGCCCTCGCAAGGATCCGCGAGGGGCTAGAGGTCATTTTCGACTCGTCGAAGACGGAAAAGGACCTACTGGACCACCCTCTGAGACCGAAGCTTGCTAAACAGGTTATGGCGTTTCGGAAATTCCAGCGGAAGTTAATCAGTCTCGATCCGGTCCGCTCCGTCAAGATCTACGTGATGCAGCCTGTGAACCCGATGGCGATTAGTCAAAGGGAGAAACGTTCCGCTAAAGCGCTGGAAAGGTCTATCGCGGCAAGCTTCCCGTCGGGCACCAAAGTCGACGTTCACCTCTGCGATGTGAACGAGATTGAACGCATGCGCAATGAACAGGTGGAATTCAAAGGGAGTCTCAAATTCGCCTTGTCTCCGAATGGACTTGCACACGGAAGGAGTCAGGCTTGGCTGGGGTTAGTCACTATCGGGGATTTCCTGAAGTTTCTCTCCCGAGATAAAGGCGTGTTGCGGGATGAATTTTTTGTCTCAAATATCCGTGATTTTGCTGGGACGACGGCCACGGTGAATGCTGCGATCAAGAACTCACTAGAAAAGGACTCCGCCACCTCTTTCTGGTGGATGAATAATGGCGTAACAATTTTGGCCGACGAGGCCCGTCCCCAAACCGACAACACGTGGACGCTAGTGAATCCTCAGATTGTAAATGGACTTCAAACGAGTAATGTCATTTACGAAACACATAAAGCGGATTCGATGACGAAAAAGCGTAAGAAAGAGAGCCTCGTTGTACGCGTCATCGCTGAACAGGACCCGCAGATTCGTGAATCCATCATCGGGGGCACGAACAATCAGGCTCAAGTAGGGGCAATTCAACTTTACGCGAACGACAAGTTCCAGATTGAACTTGAAGAGTTCCTCCTCAGCAAGGGTTGGTTCTACGAGCGACGCCGCTGGCAGTACCGGAACACGAAAGCTTCCCGGTCCAAGATTCGGTCCATCGTACAGGTCGCCCAGGCCGCTATTGCGCTGCTACTTCTCAGGCCGGATACGGCAAGAACCCGGCCTCGCGATTATCTAAAATCCAAGAATGGCTATGCTGAAGTTTTCTCGGAGAGATATCCGATGCAAGTCTATGCGACGGTATTAGGGCGTGTCTCTTTATTTGGTTAATACCGCGCTCCACACCACCACAGCTTGTAAAACCACTGCAGCCCCGGGATGGGTCACTTTATGATGTTCCAGAGCTGAAAATTGCTTGACTTTGAACATAGGGGCACCCCCCAGCGGCGAACGTGAAAGGTCAGAGGTCATTTTGCCTGCATGATGAATGTCCGTGACTGGGCCCAATTTTGAGAATCGATCCTCACAGAGCCGGCGGAAATCCAACGCGTTCAGGAAGCTGGACAGCACCCCGAGCCCTGCCCTGGGGCACCAGGGCCAGCCCGGTGAGTTGGGCTGGAACCAGTTCAGGTCATCTTGCCCTCGTTAAAGATCGTTAATGACGTCCCGAACGATGAAACCTCCGGGCTAGTGGCACTGCCGCCCGTAATCGAAGAAAACCGCTGGCCCAGACAAACTGAAAATCTACGAGCCTCAGGGAGCCAATGAAACTGCTGTGCTTGTCTTCCCTGTGGGCTTGCTCGCTTTCTTCTCTAAATGTAGAAAAACGGAGTACGGTGTCTAATACGACAGCGACGCAGTACAAAATCTGCGCCCATCCTCCGGCTCCGAAGGAGTTAAGAATGAAGGCCGCGCGCTACTACGACCGCAAGGATATCCGCATCGAGGATATCGATGAACCGACGCTGCAGCCGGGGACTGTAGCCATTGATGTTGCATGGTGCGGCATCTGCGGTACCGACCTGCATGAGTACCTCGAAGGACCGATTTTCGTTCCTCCCGCAGGACATCCGCATCCGATTTCCGGCGAGTCGGCTCCAGTCACCCTGGGCCACGAGTTCTCGGGAACGATTACCGCTTTGGGCGAAGGGGTCACGGACCTCGAAGTGGGACAGAATGTGGTTGTTGAGCCCTACATCATCGGTGACGATGTAGATACCAGTGAGGGTCAGCCCTACCAGCTGTCCGAGAACATGAATTTCATTGGCTTGGGTGGCCGCGGTGGTGGTCTGGCAGAGAAGATCGTGGTGGAACGCCGCTGGGTACACCCAGTCGGTGACATTCCGCTGGATCAGGCAGCCTTGATCGAGCCGCTCTCTGTGGGACATCACGCGTTCGTCCGTTCCGGCGCAAAGGCGGGACAGGTCGCCATCGTTGGCGGTGCAGGTCCGATCGGTCTGCTGACCGCCGCAGTGCTGAAGGCCGAAGGCCTGACCGTATACATTTCCGAGCTCTCCGAAGCCCGCAAGGCCAAGGCGCGGGAAACCGGCGTTGCCGATGAGATCTTTGATCCCCGCGAGGTGGATGTTGCGGAAAAGATCCGTGAACTGACCGGCGGTAAGGGTGCTGACGTCGGTTTCGAGTGCTCCTCGGTACCGGTGGTGCTCGACATGCTGATCGACGCCGTGCGGCCAGCGGGCGTGATTGTGAACGTCTCGATCTGGGGTCGCAAGCCCGAGGTCGATATGCCGAACCTGGTGCTGAAGGAAATCGATCTACGCGGAACCATCGGATACGCCAACGATCATCCGGACACCATCGAGTTGGTCTCCAGCGGCAAGCTCGATCTGGCTCCGTTCATTACCGGACGCATTGGCCTGGACGAACTGGTCTCCGAAGGCTTTGACCAGCTCATCAACAACAATGAGCATCACGTGAAGATCATTGTGAACCCCCGGGCCTAGTCCCTACCGGGCAACTAAGCCGGCCCTTTAGAGAGGCACGGAAGCAAGAGAAATCCTTGCTTCCGTGCCTCTTATGCATTTAAACGGTCTTTCAAATGACAGGCTCTGCAACGCTATTCCGGTAGCTCAACGACAATCCGCAGACCGCCAGAAGTACGCGCCGTCAATGAGAGCGAACCGTGGTGGGCTTTGACAATGCTGGCGGCGATCGCCAGTCCCAGGCCGGCACCGGCTCCGTCGTCTGACCGTGCGCGCTTGGCGCTGCGCTGGAATGGCTCTGTCAGTGTGTTCACCAGCTCGGGCGGCAGGTGTTCGCCCGTATTCTCCACCGTCAAAATGCCGTTTCCTGCCGCGTTTCCAGTGCTGATCCACACCGTTCCGTTCTCAGGCAGATTGTGCACAATTGCGTTGTGAATCAGGTTGATGATCAGCTGTTGCAGCAGCGGGGGAGAGCCGTGGGTGGTCGCAACCTCATTGGCGACTTCCAAACCAACGACGCGTTTTTCTGCCAGGGGCAGCAGGGTTTCGGTGGCTTCTTCGACCAGCAACGACAGGTCGACTATTTCTGGGGTAAAGGACTTCTGTCCGGCTCGGGTCAGCCACAGCAACGACTCGGTCAGTTCGATGGCCCGCTTGTTGACTGTTCCCAACCGTTGGAGGAGCTCACCGGTGTCTATGTCCGTCTCTTTGCTGGCGACATCCAACAGTGTTTGGGTGATGGCCAATGGGGTACGTAATTCATGGGACGCATTGGCGGCGAATCGTTGCTGCTCCGCGACGTGTGCTTCCACTTCCTCCAGCATGGTGTCGAAGGCTTCAGCAAGCTCCCCGAATTCATCGTTGCGACCAGGGAGGTGAATCCGACGTGCGAGGTCGCCCTCGGCCACGGGGCGGGTGGTTTGCGTGATGCGATCCAAGGGGGCAAGCATTCGACCGGCGAGGAACCAGCCTCCAATGAGCCCAAAACCCAGCAGGAAGAGCAGCACGCCGGTGGCCGCGGGTCCAAAGGCATCAAGTAGATCCGAGCGG
The DNA here is from genome assembly GCF_006094275.1 of Glutamicibacter creatinolyticus. Classification (GTDB taxonomy): domain Bacteria; phylum Actinomycetota; class Actinomycetes; order Actinomycetales; family Micrococcaceae; genus Glutamicibacter; species Glutamicibacter creatinolyticus. The sequence continues at coordinate 2,975,840 of NZ_CP034412.1, read as the reverse complement.
TTCGGGACGAAACCTCTAGCACTGTCGATGTTCCCCTCGGGAACATAACGCAGCAGGAAAACCCAGACGGCGGTGAGCAGCAGCGCGCCAGCCAACATCAGAAAACCGACGTAGCTTAAAGTGAGCTTCAGTCGCACGCTCAGCCCTTTTGGCTTATTCACTGTCCAACACCATAGGTACTTCACTGTCCGGGGCTTCGATGCGATATCCGACCCCTGGAACTGTTGCGATCACCCACCGTTCGCCGAGACGTTTCCGCAAGGCTGAGACCGTAATGCGCACCGCATTGGTGAATGGATCGGCATTCTCATCCCATGCTCGTTCCAGCAGCTCCTCCGCGCTGACCACCCCACCTTCTGCCCCTATGAGGACTTCCAGTACCGCGAACTGCTTGCGTGTTAAAGCCACATAGCGGCCTTCTCGGTAAACCTCGCGGCGAAAGGGATCCAACCTTACTCCAGCTATTTCGCGGATCGGAGGGCGGTGATGAGCCCGGCGCCGACTCAATGCCCGTAGGCGCATCACCAGTTCCTGGAGCTCAAATGGCTTCGTCAGGTAGTCATCCGCGCCCAATTCAAAACCTGAGGCCTTCTCATCGAGCCGGTCGGCGGCGGTCAGCATCAGGATCGGCAAACCGGTACCGGAGGCCACGATGGAACGGGCTACTTCATCGCCGGAGGGGCCGGGAATGTCACGGTCGAGGATGGCGATGTCGTAGGCATTGATCTCCAAAAGTTCCAAGGCCGTATCACCGTCCCCGGCAATATCTGCAGCGATGGCTTCCAAGCGCAATCCGTCACAGATAGCCTCCGCCATCAGGAGTTCGTCCTCGACGATCAGTACACGCATAGCCCCAATCGTACGAGCCGGAACATATCGCGGGCATATCAAAATTTCGATACGGCCCGGCAACAGGACGCCGCCTTGACTGGTTTCATGAGAAAAATGCGACCGGCCAAGCACCGCAAGAAATCCCTCCTGACCAAAATCATCCTGGTGCTTCTGGCGCTGCTTACCACCCTGTGGGTGCTTGCCTTGGCCCTAACGCTCGGAACCCGAAGTGACTGGAGTCCCTCATCCATGGCGGCAACCGTGACTTCGGTGGTCCAGGGAGGACAAGAGCCAAGGGCAGGTGCGTTAGGGGTGGCTGGTGGGGATGTGCCTTCAGGAACCACCCTGAAGTCCCAGGTACCAGCCGTGCACTACTTGAGTCCGGACCTGCGCGAGGCGATGAATGAGGCAGCAGTCGACGCCGCCAAGGATGACATCAAGTTCATCGTCAACAGCGGCTGGCGCTCGGAAGCATTTCAGCAGCAGCTGCTGGACGAAGCGGTAGACCGGTACGGGTCGAAGCGTGAAGCCGCCCGGTGGGTTGCAACTGCGCAGACTTCACCGCATGTCTCCGGCAACGCGATAGATATTGGATCCTATGACGCGCGGGCGTGGCTAGACCAGCACGGTCGCTACTACGGACTGTGCACGGTGTACGAAAATGAGCCGTGGCACTTTGAGCTGCGCCCGGAAGCGGTCAGCCAGGGCTGCCCCGCCCCGTACACGGATCCGACAGAAGACCCTCGGCTGCAGCGCTAGAAACACGAATTAGGTGACAAGTGGACCGTTCCTTCGATAATGAACAATCCACAGTGAGCAATCGCGGCCTACGCGGACGCCAAACCGTCGGACCGGACGCATAGGATGATTCCCAGGTTCACGAGCTGCAGCGATAAGTACCTGGCTTGCTGCACGGCAACCCTCCTCAACCGAGCGGGGTGCCCCAGGGGAAGAACCGGTCCGCGGCACCAGCCGCCGGGCAAGTCGGTGGATGCCGCGGCGGAGGTAAATCCTCCGTCGCCGGGTCCTCCCATGCGAGGGGAACAACAATTGTCTGAAAACGGACGCAGCCAGCACGAGAACTTCAACAAGGAACATGCGCAGGACTTCGAGGCCTGGCGCCGGGAGCTTTACGGTGATGATGTTGTTGGCACGGAATCGGCCGCGAAGATCTATCAGGCCATGAGGCTGCGTGCCGACGGCCGGGCCGAGCTGGTTCGGGGAGGCCCGCTAGAGATTCCGGTCGACAAGTACGGTCTGCCGGCAGGCGTCAAGGGAAATGAACCAACGGTAAGGGAACAACTGGACCTGCGGTGGGATGCCGCACTGTTGGAGGATCCGTATGCTCCACCGTACGTCCCGCGTCCGAAGGGAAATTGGCTCATCGTCAAGAGCCAGCGGGCCACAATGCTGCTGGATGGCGAACTGTACCGCGGGTATGACACGGAACGGTACATCCACAAGTGGATGCGCGCCGGGTTTACCCCGGAACTGTACTGTCTACTGCACGCGAAGCTTGAAAGCGTCGTGGAGCGCTGCCGGGGCAAGGCGAAGTGGGCAAGGCGTGAGGATTGGTTCGAGGGCCGGTTGGCCGAACTGAATCTTTCCAGCGGGAGCCTCGGCGCGAACGGCGCGAACCTCAACCCCGAGCACTGGCAGGACCTGCCGGGCCTGCTGGTCCGCCTGCCGATCTCGGTAGCGATGGAGAAGATCCTCCTGCTGGGTATGTAGACCGGGACAGGGGGCGGAGGCTTGCTTCGACAAGCGACGGCGCGTTGGACGCGCAACGCTGGCAATTGGCTAAAGGGCCTTCTTTCTTTTCCAGGGGCGCGGCAAGCTGAGAACGACCGTGGCCATCATGGTCACGGTCGTTGGCTCCATCCGCAGAGAGGCAAGAACAATGTCAGGCAAAGATGTGCTGTCAACAGACGAAATCCAGGCACGGCTCTCACAATTGCCGCACTGGCGCTACGGGCTGGGGTCCTTGCGGACCGCTTTCAAGTGCCCGAGCTCGGCCGCCGCGATTCAGCTCGTGTCGGCGATTGGCGCGCTGGCCGAGGAAGCCGGACATCATCCGGACGTCGACTGGCGTTATGACACGGTGTTCGTCAACCTGGTGTCCCACGATGTCGGCGGCGTGACGTCACGGGACTTCACCCTGGCCACCCAGATCTCCGACCAGGCCGAAACCTTTGGTGCCCAAGTGGACCTGGGCCTGGTCAGGACGGTGGAAATCGCTATCGATACCGAAAACCCGCAACAGATCTCCAAGATCTGGCAGGCGGCCCTGGGCTATGAACAGGCGGCGGACGGTGCGCTGACCGACCCGCATGGCCGTGGCCCGGCCATCTGGTTCCAGGAGACCCAGACGCCGAACCAGAATCGTTTCCACGTTGATGTAACGGTGCCCCATAGCCACAGTGGCGACCTGCTGGAAACCTTGAAAACCACCGACGCGGAGTTCGACTACGAGTACGCGCCAAGTTGGGTGATTGTCACGGACAAGCAGGGCAACCGGCTGTGCATTTGCACCGAGGCCGAGTCCGGCCGCGAATAGCCGGTTGCGTGGTGCAGCGTCGCTGCATCTGCGTGGCACGAAGATGAAATGGTGATGTCGACGGGAACGGTGCTCGACTGAACCGGCAGTGCAGGACCTACCGGGCGCGACTGCTGCCCGACCCACTATTGGCCGATGGTAGGAGCGACCATGGCTTTCTTTCGCAGGCGTACATCAGGCAGCAGGAAAACACGGGTGGAGTCCTCCCCGCTGGATGAACAGGCGTGGGCCTCGGTTGAGCGCCCCGCGGTGACCTTCCAGGGATTGTGGACCGACCCGCTGGGCAGGCTCGGCACCCGGTGCCTGCAGCTGCTGATCATCGGCGTGATTGCGGGGCTGGTGGTCCTGGGGATGCTGCGGCTGACCCTGATCGTGATCCCCACCCTCATCGCCGTGATCCTCTCCTGCGCCTTGTGGCCGTTGGTGATTCGGCTGCGCCGGGTCATGTCCCCGCTCTTGGCCGCGTGGACCGTCTTCCTTGGCGCGCTGCTGATCCTGGGAGGCATCGGCACCGGGCTGGTGTTCTCGGTCATCAACCAGTGGCCCACCCTGGTCGAGCAGGCCGTGGAGGGGTTCAACCAGCTGAACTCCACCGTCCAAAACGTGGTGGGCGGACTGCCGTTCAGCATTGACGGGCAGCAGCTGGATGATGCGGTGCAACGGGTGACCGCGTTCATCACGAGCTCCGAATTCGGGACCGGGGCGCTGCACACCCTCACCGCCGCCGGCAGCCTGGTCACCGGAACGATCCTGCTGCTGGTCATCCTGTTCTTCTTCCTCAAGGACGGTGACAAGATCTGGGCGTTCTTTGTCTCCTGGACGCCCGCCCACTTCCGGCACACCTGGATTCTCTCCGGGGACCGGGCGCTGCACACCTTTGGCGGCTATATTCGCGGCACCGCGATCGTGGCCGCCGTGGACACCGCAGGCATCACCCTCACCCTGCTGATTTTGCAGATACCGCTGGCGCTGCCGCTGGGGGTGGTTGTCTTCCTCGGCTCCTTCATCCCGCTGGTCGGCGCGACCGTGGTGGGGGTGCTGGCAACCCTGGTGGCGCTGGTGACCAACGGTCCGGTCAGCGCGCTGATCGTGCTGGCCGCGGTGATCCTGGTGAACCAGCTGGAGGGCCACTTCCTGCAGCCGGTGGTCATGGCGCACACCCTGAGCCTGCATCCCCTGGTGGTGTTGATGGCCTTGACTGCCGGCACCGTGCTGGGCGGAATCGTCGGTGCGGTGGTGGCCGTGCCGTTGACCGCGGCGGGATGGCGGGTGGTCAAGGTGTGGACCGGCAGGGAAACCAGCGATCCGGTGCCCCAGGCCCGTGAAGACATTGAACATGTGGAGGAACTGCAGGAAGAGGAAACGAACGCTGCCGAACAGGAGAAGCAGGAAGCGGCCGAACTTGCCGAGCAGGCCGAGGAGCTGAGCGGGGAACAGCAGCCGGAGCGCCCCGAAGGCCGGGACTGACCTAATTTATTCGCGGGACCAAAAAGCAACATGTGCGTCCGCCGAACGCCCGGAAACGGCACTGAACGGTCCTGCTGCCCGTGGTTACACTGGCAGCAGGACCGCTTAGTGCCAACCCTGGAAAGGACCACGGACCCGATGACACTCAACATCGACAAGCTGCTGGAAGACCCGGTGGTCGAAGCCATGTCGCAGGGCAAGGAGACACTGTGGTTCCGTCAGAGCCACACCCCGACCGCGCAGGCCCTTGACTCCAGCGGGCTGAACGCCGATCTCATCGAGGACGCCCGACAGCGGTTTGAGCGCTTTGCCCCCTGGTTCGTGCGCCAATTCCCGGAAACCTCGATCAGCTACGGCATCATCGAATCCCCGGTGCACGGACTGCACCACCTGCAGGCCGAGCTGGATGACCGGCAGGGAAGCCAGCTGCCGGGAAAGTTGTGGATGAAGCGGGACGACATGCTGCCGGTGGCCGGTTCGATCAAGGCCCGCGGCGGGATCCACGAGGTGCTGCAGGTGGCCGAACGGATCGTGGTGGACGCCGGGGTGCTCAAACCCACGGACAACTACGCACGGTTCGCCGACGCGGACGTGCGCCAGGTGCTCGGGGATCACGGAATCATGGTCGGCTCCACCGGAAACCTGGGTCTTTCCATCGGGGTGGCGGCCGCCGCGCTGGGGCTGCGCACCACCGTGCACATGTCCGCCGACGCGCGCTCCTGGAAGAAGGAGCTGCTGCGTTCCCGGGGCGTGAGCGTGGTGGAACATCCCGGGGACTTCACCGAGGCGGTGGACGCCGGGCGGGCCGAAGCGGAGGCCGATCCGAGCGTGCACTTTGTGGATGATGAGAACTCGATGGCCCTGTTCGCCGGGTATTCCACGGCCGCGCACCGGCTGGCCGGTCAGCTCAGGGCGCTGGAGGTGCGGGTCGACCAGGAACATCCCCTGATGGTGTACCTGCCGTGCGGGGTCGGCGGCAGCCCCGGGGGAGTGAGCTTCGGGCTGAAGCACCTATTTGGGGATGCGGTGCGTTGCTTCTTCGCCGAACCCACCCATTCCCCGGCGGTGACGCTGGGGGTTCGGACCGGTCTGCATGAACGGATCAGCGCGTTCGACCTGGGATTGGACGGCAAGACCGCGGCCGACGGCCTGGCGGTGGCGCGTCCCTCCGAGCTGGTGGGCCGGGCGCTCGCCGATGTGGTGGATGGCTATGCGACGGTCACCGACCAGAAGATGCTCGCCCTGACCGCGCTGCTGGCTGACTGCGAGGACATTCGGGTGGAACCCTCGGCCACGGCCGGTCTGCTGCTGCCCTGGCGGGTGGCGGGCGATCCCGATTTCCGTGGAACCAGCGGGCTGAGCGAAACCCAGTGGGCCAACGCCACACACCTGGTGTGGTCCACCGGTGGGGCGATGGTGCCGGAGAAGGAAATGGACGGGTACCTCCTAGAGGGACACCGGGAGCTGGAGCAGGTCCAGCTGGGCTAGGTTCGGGCGCACCATCCCTGGGATTGCCGGGCAGGGAACGCAAATGCCGCGGGTGGGCGAAGGGATTCTTCGCCCACCCGCGGCATCGTTGCTCAGGCGCTTCAATTTACTGGAAGCGCGGCCGTGCTACACCCCGAGGGTGTCGCGCAGCCGGGCCACGTGGCCCTGGGCATCCACGCCGTATTCGGCGTGGCTGATGTTCCCCTGGGCATCGACCACGACGGTGGAGCGCAGGGTGCCATCGAAGGTGTTGCCGTTGACGGTCTTTTCACCGTACGAGCCGTAGGCCTTGGCGACCTCGTTGTCCGGGTCGGAGAGCAGCGGGAAGGTCAGGGACTCATCGGCGGCGAACTTGGCAATGTCCTGCGGGCTGTCCGGGGAGATGCCCAGCACGCTGTAACCGGCGCCCTGCAGCGAGTTCAGGTTGTCCCGGAAGTCGCAAGCCTCAGTGGTGCAGCCCGGGGTCGCGGCCTTGGGGTAGAAGTAGACAATGACGGACTTGCCGGCGTAGTCCGAGAGCGAGACGTCCTGACCCTCGCTGTTCTTCAGGGTGAACGCCGGAGCCTGCGCGCCGGTCTGCAGGGGAGTGGAGACTGCAGCCATGGGAAAACCTACTTTCATCTAGCGGGAAATTATTTTCATTCTAGTGATACGTCTCTCCATTTTCTAGGGCAAGTTAACGATGTTGCGTCCGCTTTCCCGGCTGCCCGCGTTCTTCCAGGTGCGGGTCTATTCCCCGCACCGGGCACATCCGGTGGCACACTGGAAGCATCTGACCGCCCGAACACCGTCCTGGCCTGATTCACTGTGAAGCCGAGGAGAGCCATGTCCCCTGACGAAGTGCTGAACACCGAGGAGCTGGAGCGCAACCTGCAGCGCCTGCCCGGCTGGAGCTATGAAGCGGGCACGCTGCGGACCCGGGTTGCCTGTGCCAGCGCGCAGCAGGCGATTGACCTGTTTGCCGAAATCGCCGAACTGGCGCAGCAGGCCGAGCACCATCCCGACGTGGACTGGCGTTTTGACAAGCTGCTGATCGCCTTGACCTCCCATGACGTGGGCGGGAAGATCACCGCCCGGGATGTGGCCCTGGCCCAGCAGATCAGTCATGCGGTGCTGGCCGCGCAGGCGGACCTTGGCTAGGGCGTTCGCCCTGCGCTAAGGCACGTCATTCTGGGCTTTTGCCGCTGTTTTCCCGACGCGATCCGTGAAATGGTGGGGATATATCCGCGTCCCGTGGTGGCCTTGCGGATTCCCCAACGTTGAAGGAGCAGCATGTCGACCTATGCAGTGACCAACCCCGCTACCGGAGTCGTAGAGGCAACCTACCCCACCGCCAGCGACGCCGAGATCCAGGAGGCCATTGGCGCGGCCCACCAGGGCTTCACCACCTGGTCCACCTCCAAGATCTCCGAGCGCGTCGCGCTGCTGGAGCGGGTAGCCGACATCTACGAGGAACGCGCGGAGGAACTGGCCGCGATCATCACCCGCGAGATGGGCAAGCCGGTGCGCCAGGCCCAGGGCGAAATCAGCATTGTCGCCTCCATCTACCGCTACTACGCCAAGAACGGCCCGAAGTTCCTGCAAGACGAGGAGCTTGAGGTCGCCAGCGGCGGCAAGGCGCTGGTGCGCAAGGAAGCGGTCGGTGTGCTGTTGGGCATCATGCCGTGGAACTTCCCCTACTACCAGGTGGCCCGCTTCGCGGCGCCGAACCTGATGAACGGCAACACCATCCTGCTCAAGCACGCCCCGCAGTGCCCGGAATCGGCGCTGGCCATGGAGCAGATCTTCAAGGACGCCGGCGCCCCGGAAGGCGCCTACGTGAACATCTTCGCCACCAATGACCAGGTGGCCGACATCATCGCCGACCGCCGGATCCAGGGGGTTTCGCTGACCGGTTCGGAGCGCGCCGGTGCCGCGGTGGCCGAGATCGCCGGGCGCAACCTGAAGAAGGTCGTGCTGGAACTGGGCGGTTCGGATCCGTTCCTGGTCATGGAGGATGCGGACGTGGCCCGCAGCGCCAAGCTGGGCATGCGCGCCCGCTTCGGCAACACCGGCCAGGCCTGCAACGCCGCCAAGCGCTTCATCGTGGACTCCTCGGTGTACGACGAGTTCTCCAAGGCGCTGGTGGACCAGGTGTCCGGCATCAAGATGGGCGATCCGACCGAGGCGGAGAACTTCGTCGGCCCACTGTCCTCGGCCGCGGCCCGCGACGGGCTGGCCGCCCAGGTGAAGGACGCCGTGGACAAGGGCGCAACCGTGCTGGCCGGCGGCAAGCCGGTGGACGGGGACGGCGCCTACTTTGAGCCGACCGTGCTGGCCGGGGTCACCGAGGACATGCGCGCCTTCAGCGAGGAATTGTTCGGCCCGGTCGCCGTGCTGTACAAGGTGGACGGTGAGGAGGAGGCCGTGAAGCTGGCCAACAACACCGACTACGGGCTGGGTGCCTCCATCCACACCCAGGACGCCGAGCGGGCCGACCGCATTGCCCGCCAGCTGGAAACCGGCATGGTGGCCATCAACGAGCCCTCCGGCACCGCCGCCGAGCTGCCCTTCGGTGGAGTGAAGCGCTCGGGCATCGGTCGCGAGTTGGGCAAGTACGGCATGGATGAGTTCGTCAACCACAAGCTGGTGAAGATTTCCGGACGCTAGTCCACACCCTCGGTAGCAGGCCGGGGGCAGGTGAGGGTGGCGCACGGTTCTCGTGCGCCACCCTTGGTGGTTAAGCCACTGGCAGTGGGGCTTTGGTGCCGGGCCGCTTACTTCTTCAACGACACCTGGTCCGCAGTCCAGAACGCGGAGTTCGTTCCGGTGTACCGGAAGGAAACCTGGGCTGTGGAGCTAGGCCGGTCATGGCGAGATTGACGACATACTCGAAATTATCGGCTTCAAATGTGTACGGGGTTGCCAGATCCAGCACGTTTCTCAGGAATTTGCATGCGGCCGGGACTGGACCAGGTATAGACATGGCTGCTGCGCGCGACTGGGCAGCCAGGGTAGTTCCACTCGTTCTAACCAGCAGGGCCGGAATGACGTGGCCGTCAAGGAACACGAGGGGTGTTCCGGTTGTTTTCACGTCACAGTTTTGTACACTCTTCGCTACCCAAGAAAAGGTCTCCTGAGCAGATGCTTTAATCTGTTCAGGAGACCTTTTGGTTCCTCTGAGATTCAGGACTTACTCACTTAGGGCCAGAAACGCTACTTCTGAAGGACCGCGGCTGCATCGGCGGCAAAGACATCACGTGCACGCATTTTGCGATGTAGTCCCCAAACTCCTGCCATTGTTACTAAGGCGATAATCCCGTAGAAAGCCGCAACTCCCCATGGACCGAAGGAGCCAAGTATTGCCTGCGCGAGTAGCGGGGTAGACCCGCCGATCAGGGAGGCACATAGGCCGTTCGCTAGGGCAACGCCGGTAAAGCGAACGTTGACAGGGAAGGCTTGAGACAGGAAAGACGAGAGCATCGCGTAGTATGCCGTGCCGCCTAGAATCGAGACCCCCAGTACGAAACCGATGATCAGCGCGTTAGCGCTCATTATGGCCAGGAAGAGCGGAACGATGATTAGCAGGTTCAACACGAGCCCCCAGAGCATGACGGGCACCCCGCCGATGCGTTCGGCGATTTTCGCTGCTATGGGCTGCCAGAGGAACTGCAGAACCGACATGATCAGCAAGATATTCAGAATTACCTGTCGATCCATGCCCATGCCCCCGGCATCGACAGCTGTTGTCGTCCAAGACAGCAGGAACGTGTTGTTGAAAAATGCGATCGCGATACCAAGCACCGAAGCTGCCACGCCCAGCCACACGTATCCGGGAGCCTTCTTGAATACCTCGATAACTGGTACCTTGACCACCTCGTGCTGGGCGCGCGAGGCCGTGAAGTCTGCAGACTCTTCGACTTTCGAACGAATGATCAGCCCTACGATGACCAGCAGGGCGGAGAAGAGGAACGGAACACGCCACCCCCAGGACAGGAAGGCCGCGTCATCGAGCATGCCCACCAGCAGAAACATCACCGTAGCCATGATGGAGCCAGCGGGTGAACCTTGCTGAACCCAGGCCCCTGCCATGCCGCGCTTTTTTTCAGAAGCAGATTCGGTAGCCATCAAAGTGGCTCCGGCCCACTCGCCACCCACAGCAAGTCCCTGCATTGCGCGCAGGATTACCAGGGCAATTGGGGCTACAACGCCGATGCTGGCATAACCTGGCAGCAGGCCAATCAGGGTGGTGGCACCACCCATCAGGAACAGTGTGGCAACTAGAACGTTCTTTCGTCCGAAACGGTCTCCCAGATGCCCAAAGAGCACGCCTCCTAGAGGGCGAGCCAGGAAACCCACCCAAAAAGTGGCGAAAGAAGCCATGATGCCGGCTCCCGCTGCGATATCCGGGTAGAACACTTTTCCAAAGACTAGGGCCGCGGCCGTTCCGAAAATGAAGAAGTCATACCATTCAATGGCGGTGCCTACGAAGGCGCCGGCTGTGGCACGGGTTTGCCGCTGCTGCGGCGTGAGGGTGCGAGTTTTCATCTGCGTCTTCCTTATGAGGCGTGCGGTCCGAGATCCGTGATCCGCACCATAGTCGTACGTCACTTTCAGTATCCCGTCGCAAACTACATCGCGTCCAAGACCTCTTAGGCCGCGAATACATGCTTTTTTGTTATGCTCAGCAGTTCTCCACAGAGCGACGGTGCGTGCGAAATCCGCTGTGCCTGTGGGGCTAGTTGTATCCTTGCCCTTGAAGTGATCAGGGCGAAACCGAAGGTTGGGAAGCGGTAGCAGGAACAGGCGGAACGGAGCGTGAGGAGACCGATGCCGGCACTGTTGCACGCGTCCTGCTTATCTGCCTTGGAAAGTCTGAAGAAGTCAGCTCGATCAAGCTCGTGACGTTCCAGGTGTGTTGATACGTTCACCGGGGCTTTGGGCGGGTCGGGCGCGTCGTCCACGAAGTGCGTGATGCCCCTTGGATGTTTCCCGCCCAAGGGCCGTTACGGTCCCAAGCGAGGACAGCAAAAAGAAGGGGACAGAACTGAGTGCAGCTGCCCCGAGTAGAAATGTTGCAACTCTTGAACATCTCGTTGCAGGAGGACCCGTTAGAGGAACTGCGACGCGTCGTGCTTTTGGTGGAGAGGGCCGAACCGTCTGCTCCAAAGCAGCGCAGGCCAGACCCTGGGAAGGTATCAATTTGACGCTGTAATCCGAGCTATTGCCGGGGGCTTGCTATGGTAGGGCCGTGAACTATCGCCGCTTGCAGTATTTCCTGAGCACCGTCGACTATGGGACAGTTACCGCAGCCGCCGAAGAACTGCACATCGCCCAGCCGGCACTCAGTCGCCAACTCAAAACCCTTGAGCAGGAACTGCAGTTGAAGCTCTTTGAATCGCGGGGCAACCGGCTGGTGCTCACCTCCAGTGGCCGCGCCTTCGTCCCCTTGGCCCGAAAATTGCTCTTGCAAACCAGGGATCTGCAAGAAGCGGTAGCAGTGCTGCGTACCGGGGACGTTGCCAAGTTCGCTTGTGGCTCCACTTCGGCTTCGATTCGCGGTTTCTTGGCACCTTTCATCGCCTCGCTTTCCCCGCGAGACCCGATGATCGTGGTGCGCGAAGTCAGCCACTTCGACTTGGAACAGGCCCTACTGCACGATCTGGATTTCGTGGTTACTCCGCAAGTTCCCAGTGGAGATTTAGCTTCAGAGTCGCTGGGGGTTGTGGCTCTCAAGGCCTCTTGCCCGCCAAGTCACCCATGGGTGTCCGACGGGCGTGCAGAAGTGGATCTTCGGGAGCTGTGCTCGGAGCACCTGATTCTGCCCACGCGCAATAGCGTGAGTCGCCACGTGCTCGATGACGCGCTCAATCGACACGGTGTGCATTTGGCGCAATATATCGAATGCGAGGACGGATTGGCCATTAGTGCATTAGTGGCCTCCGGCAGAGGAGTGGGGGTCGGTACCGAGCTGCCCTCGTTTGGTAACCGTCGGGTGGCCATCATTGAAAGCAGGGAGGTGCAGCCCTCAGTTCGGCCTACTCTCAACCTGCACCTCGCCTGGCATCGGGGGCACTATGCCGAAGAACGAATCCGCGATATTGCGCGACGGATGCGGCCTTGGGTTGAGCGCGGTCAACTGGATGCAGGTACAGCACCCGCTTTGGACATGCGAGGAGAGTAACCTCTCATGCCATAGAGTTATGGAATAAAGAACTTATATGTATTAGACAGCATACTAGGCTTTTCGGATACTTGAGCTAGATCACTTAGTTCCTAGTTCAGGAGGCCGCATGTTCGACGTGCTTTACACCAACGGGATCATCCACACCCAAGATCCCCAACGTCCGCTTGCTCAAGCGCTAGGAATTCACCACGGGCGAGTCATTAGTCTCGACCATGAACTCGAGCCCAGGCACTTCGCAAAAGTCGTGGATCTCGGTGGGGCAGCGGTGGTCCCCGGCTTTAACGATGCCCACCTTCACCTCACCTTCATTGGGGACGCGCTGACTCAAGTGGACTTGCGCCCGGAGAGTGTAAAGACCATGGAGGAGTTGCTCGCTGCAGTAGATGCTGCGGCCAGCACGGCTAAGCCCGGTGCGTGGGTCATCGGCACAGGCTATGACCAGAACTTCCTCGGCGATGAACACCCCACCGCACGGGCCCTGGACTCTGTTAGCCACGGACATCCGGTCTTTCTCTGGCACGTGTCGCGGCACATGGCTGTAGCGAACACGCGCGCCTTTGAGCTCTCCGGCTATCCAGAGCGCCGTAACGTACCAGTGCCGGACGGCGGAGCGGTGCCCTGCGACGCGCGTGGCCTCGCAGAGGGCCTATTGCAGGAAACCGCGCGGAGTATTGTGCTGGACCATATCCCGGTTAAGTCCATCCAGGACGTAGCTGATCTGGTTGCGGCGGGTTCGCGTGAGATGCTCAAGTTGGGCGTCACCTCAATCACCGAACCGGGAATCGGTGCGCCGGATCACATCGGGCAGAGCTCAGTGGACCTAGCCGGCTATCAAATGGCCCGCGAGCGCGGTCAACTTGGCGTGCGCGCCACACTGATGCCCTACCTGACCACCCTGCACCCGCTGGACACGGAGTCGTTTAAGGGTCACCAGCGCTACGGTCTCGACCTGGGCATGCGCAGCGGCATGGGCGACGAAGTGCTGCGCATCGGCCCGACTAAAGTCCTCTCCGACGGTTCGCTCATCGGCCGCAGCGCCTTCATGTGCTGCGACTACGCCACGGATGAGGGAAACCGAGGCCTGTTGCAGTTTTCGCAGGAAACACTACGAGAAAAGCTGATCGGAGCACATTTAGCGGGCTGGCAGTTAGCGGTACACGCTATAGGCGACGCCGCCTTGGATGTAGTCATGGACATCATCGCCCAGGCGCAGGAACTCGCCCCCCGTCCTAATGCGCGCCACCGGATCGAGCATGCGTCCGTGGCCTCAGATGCGCAAATTCAGCGCATGGTTCAGTTAGGACTCATTCCGGTCCCACAGGGCCGCTTCATCCACGAACTAGGTGACGGGGTTGCCGTAGCTATGGGAGCCGAACGACAACCGCTTGCCTACCGGGTGAAGTCCTTCTTGGACGCAGGCCTCGTCATTCCCGGGTCGACCGATGCTCCCGTGGTCAGTGCGGATCCACTCTTGAACATTGCCTCTCTGGTAGAGCGCACGACGTTGGCGGGCGCGCCCTTTACCGATGGCGAGAAGCTCACAGTGGCTCAAGCGGTGCACGCTTACACCGTGGGCAGCGCCCACGCGGTCCACGAAGAGAGCTACAAGGGCAAATTGGTTCCCGGCCATCTGGCCGACTTCGTGGTGCTTTCCCAGGACATTTACGACATCCCCACCGAAGACATAGCTAATACCCGAGTCGAGGCCACGGTAGTGGCAGGAGAACTTGTATATGGAAACCTCTAGCATCATTCCGACCCAACTCGCCTCGTCGGCAGACACCTCGCGGCGCAGTTCGCACGTGGTCCGCCCAACACACGCCGGAGCGGCAATCGTCGAATCCCTTGCGCGTCACGGTGTCAAACGCGTCTTCACGGTTCCAGGAGAGTCTTACCTGGCTGTGCTGGACGGTCTGCACGACGCGAATATCGACAACATAGTAGTGCGCCACGAAGGAGGCGCCGCTTACATGGCCGAGGCTCACGGCAAGTTCACCGGACAGCCCGGGGTCGCCATGGTGACCCGCGGACCCGGTGCGGCCAACGCGTACGTGGCCGTTCACTCCGCTTGGCAGGATGGGACTCCCATGGTGCTGTTCGTGGGTTTGATTCCGGTAGCCGACCGGATGCGCGAGTCGTTCCAGGAATTTGACCCCTATGCCTGGTTCGGCAGTCAGGCCAAGCGCGTTTTCGTTATTGATGAAGCCGAGCGGGCTTCCGAGATCGTGGCCGAGGCCTTTTTCGCGGCAGCGTCAGGTCGTCCGGGCCCGGTGATCGTGGGTCTTCCCGAGGACGTGGTCGCCCATGAGTTCGCCGGTGAATTGCACCAGCCGCTTACCGTGGCCGAGGGCGCTGTCTCAACCGGGGAACTCAAGGAGCTGGCAAGCGCCCTATCCAACGCTCAGAAACCGTTGCTGTTTGTCGGTGGCCAGCGCTGGAGCGCGAAGGCTGCCGCAGGGGTGACGGCTTTTGCGGAGGCAAACAACATTCCGGTGGTACATGATTGGCACGCTGCGGATCGGGTGCCGTTCAATTCCCCAGTGAACATGGGCGAGCTGGGGTACGGGCGCACCGATAAGGCGGCCCAGATGTTCGAAGAAGCTGATGTGTTGGTCGCAATTGGGGCGGTACCCTCCGATGTACCCACCGATGGATTCACCCTGCGTCAGAACCGGCGGGCAGTCAACTATCTTGTAAACATTGACACCTCATTGCGTGGGCGCTCTGGGGCGATAACCCGTCACATTTTGGCCACTCCCGGTGTCTTTGCCGAAGCGCTAGAAGAATTGCGCCTGGAGCGGGAAACTCAATGGGAGCCTTGGCGGGCTGCCGGGCGCGAAGCGCGAGAAGCATACACGAAGCTGCCACAGCGCGAGGAGCTGTCGCCAACCCGCGAGGGTACCGCTCACATGAGCGCGGTGATTGCTGAGCTGGTTCAGCGTCTTCCCGAAGATGTAGTGACTACCATGGGGGCAGGCAACCACTGTGCGTGGCCCATGAGGTACGTGCCAACCAATATTTTCCCGTCCCAGTTAGGTACCCGCAATGGATCCATGGGTTACTCTATTCCAGCTGCGGTAGCTGCCTCCCTGGAGGCTCCGGAGCGCTTGGTGCTGGCGATTTGCGGTGACGGCGAGTTCTTAATGAACGGGCAGGAACTGGCCAGTGCTACCCAACACGGTGCTGCGTTGCTGACCGTAGTAATGGACAACGGACAGTTCGGAACTATTCGCGCGCACCAAGAGGGCCACTTCCCGGGCCGCGTTTCGGGAACCCAGTTGCAAAACCCGGACTTTGCGGCGTTGGCTCGCGCTTATGGGGGGCACGGCGAAACTGTGACCAGCGATGCTCAGGCCGCCGAAGCAGTGCAGCGTGCTCTGGATGTGGTGCTCAAAGAACATCGCCCGGCCCTTCTACACGTCATTGTGGATCAGGGCATCCTGTTTCCATAGACCCCACATTACCGGCAAGACGCCATTTTCGAGGAGGAATCCCATGAGCATGTATGCAGTGACCAACCCCGCTACCGGAGTCGTAGAGGCAACCTACCCCACCGCCAGCGACGCCGAGATCCAGGAGGCCATTGGCGCGGCCCACCAGGGCTTCACCACCTGGTCCACCTCCGAGATCTCCGAGCGCGTCGCGCTGCTGGAGCGGGTGGCCGACATCTACGAGGAACGCGCGGAGGAACTGGCCGCGATCATCACCCGCGAGATGGGCAAGCCGGTGCGCCAGGCCCAGGGCGAAATCAGCATTGTCGCCTCCATCTACCGCTACTACGCCAAGAACGGTCCGAAGTTCCTGCAGGACGAGGAGCTTGAGGTCGCCAGCGGCGGCAAGGCGCTGGTGCGCAAGGAAGCGGTCGGTGTGCTGTTGGGCATCATGCCGTGGAACTTCCCCTACTACCAGGTGGCCCGCTTCGCGGCGCCGAACCTGATGAACGGCAACACCATCCTGCTTAAGCACGCCCCGCAGTGCCCGGAATCGGCGCTGGCCATGGAGCAGATCTTCAAGGACGCCGGGGCCCCGGAAGGCGCCTACGTGAACATCTTCGCCACCAATGACCAGGTGGCCGACATCATCGCCGACCGCCGGATCCAGGGGGTTTCGCTGACCGGTTCGGAGCGCGCCGGTGCCGCGGTGGCCGAGATCGCCGGGCGCAACCTGAAGAAGGTCGTGCTGGAACTGGGCGGTTCGGATCCGTTCCTGGTCATGGAGGATGCGGACGTGGCCCGCAGCGCCAAGCTGGGCATGCGCGCCCGCTTCGGCAACACCGGCCAGGCCTGCAATGCCGCCAAGCGCTTCATCGTGGACTCCTCGGTGTACGACGAGTTCTCCAAGGCGCTGGTGGACCAGGTGTCCGGCATCAAGATGGGCGATCCGACCGAGGCGGAGAACTTCGTCGGCCCACTGTCCTCGGCCGCGGCCCGCGACGGGTTGGCCGCCCAGGTGAAGGACGCCGTGGACAAGGGCGCAACCGTGCTGGCCGGCGGCAAGCCGGTGGACGGGGACGGCGCCTACTTTGAGCCGACCGTGCTGGCCGGGGTCACCGAGGACATGCGCGCCTTCAGCGAGGAATTGTTCGGCCCGGTCGCCGTGCTGTACAAGGTGGACGGTGAGGAGGAGGCCGTGAAGCTGGCCAACAACACCGACTACGGGCTGGGTGCCTCCATCCACACCCAGGACGCCGAGCGGGCCGACCGCATTGCCCGCCAGCTGGAAACCGGCATGGTGGCCATCAACGAGCCCTCCGGCACCGCCGCCGAGCTGCCCTTCGGTGGCGTAAAGCGCTCGGGCATCGGCCGCGAGTTGGGCAAGTACGGCATGGATGAGTTCGTCAACCACAAGCTGGTGAAGATCTCCGGACGCTAGTCCATACCCCCTCGCCGTCAGGCCGGGGACAGGTGAGGGTGGCGCACGGTTCTCGTGCGCCACCCTTGGTGGTTAAGCCACCGGCCGTGGGGCTTTGGTGCCGGGCCGCTTACTTCTTCAACGACACCTGGTCCACGGTCCAGAACGCGGAGTTCGTTCCGGTATACCGGAAGGAAACCTGGGCGCGCTTGGCTTTCTTGGGCACGTCGATGGAGAGCTTCTCCACCCCGTTGAAGTCCTTTTCATAGGACTTGACCAGTACCGGCTCACCATTGTCGAAGCTGATGAACACTTCTGCGCTCTGCGGGCCGTCCACCTTGTAGTTCGAGGCAAAGCTCAAAGTGGCCTGCTTGCCTCCCTTGACCTTGTAGCTGGGGCTGACCAGGGTCGAATCGAACTGCCCCTCGGCGTGGGACTTGTCATCCCACTCATCGGAGTCCGCCACCGCGAAGACGTTGCGGTTGTGCACGCTGGTCTCCCGGCCCTGGTTCAGCTCGGCATTGGTCCAGAACTCGTCGGTGGTGAAGGACCAGCCGCGCCATTCACGCACTCCGCCCTTGGGCATGTCCTTGTTCTCAATGCTCCAGCCGCTGGGTGCGGTGTGGGTCCAGCCCTTGGTCTTCGCACCGAGCTTCGACTCGTCCTTCGCCTTCTTCAGGTGCGGACGCAGGGAGTCAAAGTCATCGGGCTTGATGGATTGGATGACCTGCCCGTCCAGGGCCCAGTCGTCCTCGATGCGTACGCCCTGGTGCCTTAGGACGGTGGGGGCGATGTCGGTGAGCTTCACATCATGCCGCGTGCTGCCCGGGGCGTACTTCTTGCCGTTGGCAATCACGAAGGTGGCCCGTTCGCGGATGCTGCTGCCGCCGTGCCCGCCACCGGGGGTGTGGCCGTGGTCCGAGGTGACAATGACCAGCCAGTCCTCCTTGTGCCGGGTGCTGCGCTCATCGATGGCCTGCAGCATGTCCCCGATCTGCTGATCCGCCTTCGCGTGGGCACGGGTGTAGGAGATCGAGTCGCTGCCGTTGCTGTGCCCGGCCCCGTCGATCTCATCCAGGTGCACAAAGGTGCTGTCCGGGTTCCCGTTCTTCAGGTAGTCGACCACCGTGGAGGTGGTGCCGGCGTCATTGCCTCCGGCGAGCAACAGGTCCGCGCCCTGGGCGAAGACCTGCTGCGGGATCGGTCCCCAGGTGCCCACCACCAGGGTGGAGCTTTTGGCCCGGGCCGCCTCCAGGCGGGTGAGGTAATCGGGGTATTGATCATAGTTGGGGTTGGAGAAGGAGTTGTCCGGCACCTGGTGCTTGTCCGGCCATGCGCCGGTGGCAATGGTGGACCAGCCGGCCCCGGAGACGGTGGGCGCCATGGGGTTGGCGTAGAGGTTGGAGTTGGCGAGCATGCCCTCGGCCCACAGCTTGGCCAGGTTCGGGGTGTTGCGCTTGTTGATCTGCGCCATCGAGGCGCCATCCAGCCCAATCACCAGGGTCTTCTTCTTGTGCACGCCCGAGGGCAGCCCCTCATGGGCCGCGGTGGACTTCTTGGCGGCCAGCTGGGGTTGCGGGGCCGAGGCCGGTTCGGCGGCGACCGAGCAATTACGGCCAGCGCCAGCGCGGAAGCGGCCACGGATGCGCGGATGCGCGAGGATGATTTCACGGGTGTTCTCAATGGTCAGAGTTCAAAAGGATGATCCGCCCGGAACTGGCCGGGCCATGACCATGGTGGCCCGCCGGCGGGCGTCAGACAATGAAAAACCGGGCCTGTTCGGACAAGTTCTGCCGGAGTTCACCTCTTGTCCATGCTGGTTGCCGGGCGGTCACGCGGCGTTTGCCAAAACCCCTAGTGAACCCCCTGCGGCTTGTGCGTACAGGGAAGACCGGGCGCGGGTGCGCCGGGGATCTGCGGTACCGTGGAGGCAGCCGCGGCAAACCGTGGCAGAGGCGGCAAGGGAAGCAGGGGTATGGGCTGGGTTGAGGTGATCCCGTTCCTGGCGGGACTGGGAATCATCACGTTGACCGGCCAGCTGCTGGTTGGATCCATGCGCAGCGGCAGCCTGCGGCGCAACGCCGTGGTGGGCCTTCGCACCAGCGCCACGCTGGCCTCGGACGAGGCCTGGCTGACGGGCCACGCCGCCGCGGTTCCGCAGATGGCCCGCGCAGCCCGCAGTGGATGGCTGTTGCTGGCGGCTTCCGTGCTGTGCGCGGCGCTCTTTCGGCCCCCTGTTGGCTTCGCGGTGGCCGGGGCGGGCTACCTGCTGGTGATCGGCTGGCTGTTGGCCGCCGCCGTCACCGGCCATCGCGCCGCCAAGGCGGTCGCGGACGCGCTGCCCTGAGCCCGTTGTTGCGCGTCGATTCGCGGATTCCTGCCAACTTCAGCCCTGGCGGGTAGTCCTGCGCGGTGGGGAACGTGTCGAACGCCATAAGTGATTGGCACAATTCAATCAAAAGGATGACTCCAAAGCCCAACGGGGACTACTAGACTGGCTTTCGCCCTCAAATCCCTGCGCCGAAAAACCGGTTCGCGCCCAGCGGTTTCGGGGCTGACGCTAGCGAGGACAAACCACATGCTTCTGAAGCTCATCCTAAAACACTCCAAACCCTATGCCGGGTGGATCGTTGCGGTCTTCATCCTGCAACTGGCCACCACCATGGCCACGCTGTTCCTGCCCAGCCTGAACGCCAAGATCATTGACGTGGGTGTCGTCAACACCGATATTGACTACATCTGGCGCACCGGCGGGATCATGCTGGTCGTTGCCTTCGTGCAGGTGATCACCGCGATCGGCGCCGTCTACTTTGGCGCCAAGACCGCCATGAGCCTGGGCCGGGATATCCGCCAGGCCGTGTTCGAGCAGGTCTCCACGTTCTCCGCGCAGGACGTGAACAAGTTCGGGGCCGCCACCTTGATCACCCGCGGCACCAACGATGTGCAGCAGGTGCAGATGCTCACCCTGATGCTGCTGAACTTCATGATCACCGCCCCGATCATGTCCATTGGCGGGGTCATCATGGCCATCCGCGAGGATCCGGGCCTGTCCTGGCTGGTCTGGGTGTCGGTGCCGGTGGTGCTGATTGTGGTGGGCATCCTGGTCATCAAGCTGATGCCGCTCTTCCGCCAGATGCAGGTGCGCATTGACGGGATCAACGGGGTGCTGCGCGAGCAGATCACCGGCATCCGCGTGGTGCGCGCGTTCGTGCGCGAACAGCACGAGACCGAGCGCTACGCGGACGCGAACCAGAAGCTGACCGACCTGGGTGTCAAGGTCGGCAACCTGTTCGTGCTCATGTTCCCGGCGATCTCGATGATCCTGCACCTGTCCACCGCCGCCGTGCTGTGGTTCGGCGGGCACCGGGTGGATGCCGGGCAGGTGGAGGTCGGGGCGTTGACCGCATTCCTGCAGTACCTGCTGCAGATCCTGATGGCGGTCATGATGGGCACCTTCATGGCCATGATGGTCCCGCGCGCCATGGTCTCCGCCGACCGCATCGGCGAGGTGCTGGACACCAAGCCGAGCATGACCGAGGCCGAGGACCGTGAGGTGCACCTGCCCACCCCGGGCACCGTGGAGTTCCGCAACGTCAGCTTCGGCTACCCGGGTGCCGAGGCCCCGGTGCTGAACAACATTTCCTTTACCGCCCAGCCGGGCAAGGTCACCGCGATCATCGGGTCCACCGGTTCGGGCAAGACCACCTTGCTGAACCTGATCCCGCGGCTCTACGACGTGACCCGCGGGCAGATTCTGATCGGCGGGGTGCCGGTGGATGAACTGGGCCGGGATGCGATCTCGCGCAACATCTCCGCCGTCCCGCAGCGCCCCTACCTGTTCTCCGGCACCATCGCCAGCAACCTGCGCTTCGGGGCGCAGAGGGCCAGCGATGCTGAGCTGTGGCAGGCGCTGGACATTGCCCAGGCGGCGGACTTCGTCGCCGAACGCGAGGGGCAGCTGGACTCAAAGATCTCCCAGGGCGGCACCAACGTCTCCGGCGGGCAGCGCCAGCGCCTGTGCATCGCCCGGGCCCTGGCCGCCAAGCCGCGCACCTACCTGTTCGATGACTCGTTCTCGGCACTGGACGTGGCCACCGACGCGAAGCTGCGCGCCGCCCTGGCCGAGCCGACGAAGGACGCCGCGGTGATCATCGTGGCCCAGCGCGTCTCCACGATCACCCGGGCCGACCAGATCCTGGTGCTGGACCACGGGGAAATCGTGGCTCGCGGCACCCATGAGGAGCTGCTGGAAAGCTCGGAAACCTACCAGGAAATCGTTTCGTCCCAGCACAGTGCGGAGGAGGTGGCCTAGATGGCGGATCAGAAGAAGAACTCCTCGGCCCCCGAGGTGGATGCGAGCCTGGAAGAGGTCGACGAATTCGCGGCCGCGGCCAGCAGCGACACCTGGGACGAGGCCCCGGTACGCAAGGCCCAGCACTTCTGGCCCTCGGCCAAACGCCTGGTCGGACTGCTCGCCCCGTACAAGCTGGGGATGAGCATCGTCTTCGCGATGATCGGCATCTACGTGGTCCTCTCGGTCACCGCCCCACGGGTGCTGGGACGGGCCATGGACGTGATCTTCGCCGGGCTGATCGGCAAGAACATCCCGGCCGGGACCCCGGCCGACGTGCTGATCCAGCAGCTGCGCGACAGCGGCGATGACACCCAGGCCGACATGCTCTCCCGGGTGGACTTCGTGCCCGGGCAGGGCATCGACTTCACCCAGCTCTCCCGCTTCATCCTGATCGTGCTGTCGATGTACTTCATCGCCTCGATCTTCATGTGGCTTTCGGGCTGGCTGCTGAACCGCCTGGTGATGAAGGTGGTGTACCGGCTGCGCAAGGACGTTGAGGACAAGATCAACGCACTGCCGCTGAACTACTTCGACACCCGCCAGCGCGGGGACATCCTCTCCCGGGTGACCAACGACGTGGACAACATCCAAAACGCGCTGCAGCAGGCGCTGAGCCAGCTGGTGCAGTCCGCGCTGAGCGTGCTGGGCATTGTGATCATGATGTTCGTGGTCTCCTGGCAGCTTGCGCTGATCGCACTGGTGGCGCTGCCGCTGTCCGCGGTGGCCGCCGGCATCATCGGCACCCGGGCGCAGAAGCTGTTCACCGCCCAGTGGAAGAACACCGGTGCGCTGAACGGGCAGATCGAGGAATCCTTCTCCGGCCACGAGCTGATGAAGGTCTTCGGGCGCGAGGACGACATGGTGGAGCGCTTCACCCAGCGCAACGACGAACTGTACAAGGCCAGCTTCGGGGCCCAGTTCGTCTCGGGCATGATCATGCCGGTGATGAACTTCGTCTCCTACCTCTCCTATGTGGGCATCGCCGTGGTCGGCGGGCTGCGCGTGGCCTCCGGGTCGATGAGCCTGGGGGATGCGACCGCGTTCATCCAGTACTCGCGCGAGTTCACCCAGCCGCTGGGGCAGATGGCCGGGCTGGCCAACATGCTGCAGTCCGGTGTGGCCTCCGCCGAACGCACCTTCGAGCTGCTGGACGCCGAGGAGCAGGAGGCCGAGGATGCGCGCACCCAGCTGCCGGCCCGCACCGACGGGCACGTCTCCTTCCAGGACGTCAGCTTCTCCTACAACCCGGACCAGCCGCTGATCGAAAACCTGTCCTTTGACGCGGATCCCGGGCACACGGTGGCGATCGTGGGGCCGACCGGGGCGGGCAAGACCACCCTGGTGAACCTGGTGATGCGCTTCTACGAGCTGAACTCCGGGCGGATCCTGGTGGACAACGTGGACATCACCCACCTGTCCCGCGCGGACCTGCGCTCCAAGGTGGGCATGGTGCTGCAGGACGCCTGGCTGTTCGGTGGGACCATCATGGAAAATATCCGCTACGGCCGGCTGGACGCCACCGATGACGAGGTCATCGAGGCGGCGAAGGCCACCTTCGTGGACCGCTTCGTCCGCGCCCTGCCCGAGGGCTATGAAACCGTCATCGACGAGGAGGGCACCAACGTCTCGGCCGGTGAGAAGCAGCTGATCACCATCGCCCGCGCGTTCGTAGCCAACCCCTCGCTGCTGATCCTGGATGAGGCGACCAGCTCGGTGGACACCCGCACCGAGCTGCTGGTGCAGCAGGCCATGGCGGCGCTGCGCACCGACCGCACCAGCTTCGTGATTGCCCACCGCCTGTCCACGATCCGCGACGCGGACACCATCCTGGTGATGGAGGCCGGACGGATCGTGGAGCAGGGCAGCCACGAGCAGCTGCTGGCCGCCGAGGGCGCCTACTACCGGCTGTACCAGTCCCAGTTCTCCGGTCCGGCCGAGGACGTGGACGCCAACCCGGACACCGCCGCCGTGCCGGTGACCGGCGCCCCGGCCGCCGCCGGTTCCCCCAC
The DNA here is from genome assembly GCF_006094275.1 of Glutamicibacter creatinolyticus. Lineage (GTDB taxonomy): Bacteria > Actinomycetota > Actinomycetes > Actinomycetales > Micrococcaceae > Glutamicibacter > Glutamicibacter creatinolyticus. The sequence goes on along the minus strand of NZ_CP034412.1, from coordinate 2,952,117 downwards.
CCCGGGGGAGCAGGCCGAGACCGGACGGTAGTCCTGTCCGCAGGGCCGCGACGGCGGGAAGCGCCCCTTCCCGCCATCGCGGCCCTGACGCATTTAAGGCGCCAACCCCGCGCAGTGATGTTGCCCATGCCGCGGTGGCAACCCCCGTAATGCCGGGGGTGGAACGGGCTCGGCAGCACGGGCGAATGCCGGTGTCCGTGCGGAAATCCAGCTTCCTGGCAGCGCGCCGGGAGCGTTGACAGGCCGCTTTGGATAGTTGGATACTGACAGCAGATCGCCGACCACTTGGCTGTTTTCCAACGTCGTTGCGTCGTCCGGAGCGTGCGGCCCGAACCGGGGCCCGGGCATCGGGTACCACGATGAGTGGCCGGATGCATGTTCGCAGTGGCACGCCGAGGGAAAGATGAACCAAGCATGGCAGCTGAGACCGGGGAAGCGACACAGGGCCACGTAGCCAAACTCAGCATGCTCACCCTCACCGGCGTGGTCGTCGGTTCCATGGTGGGCGCCGGGGTCTTCTCACTGCCGGGCAGGTTCGCCAGCGAAACCGGGATCTTCGGTGCGGTCATCGCCTGGATCATCGCCGGGGCCGGCATGCTCATGCTCGCCTTTGTCTTCCAGATGCTGGCCAACCGCAAGCCCGAGCTGGACGCCGGGGTGTACGCCTATGCGAAGGCCGGATTCGGGGAATACCTCGGATTCTTCGCCGCCTTCGGGTACTGGGCCAGCGCATGCGCGGGCAACACCTTCTACTGGGTGTTCATCATGTCCACCCTCTCCGGGCTGGGGGTGGCCGGGCTGGGTTCCGGAGCCACCCTGCTGGCGGTGGGGCTGTCCTCGATCGGGTTGTGGGTCTTCTTCCTGCTGATCCGCCGGGGCGTGCAAAGCGCGGCCCTGGTCAACCAGATTGTCACCATCGCCAAACTGGTGCCGATCATCATCTTCATCCTGATCTGCCTGTTCGTGCTGGACCCGGAGGCGTTGCGGCAGAACTGGTACGGCGCGGACTACGCCGGATCACTCTTTGAGCAGGTCCGCTCCACGATGCTGGTCACCGTCTTTGTCTTCTTGGGCGTGGAGGGCGCGAGCGTGTATTCGCGCCACGCCCGGCGCCGGACGGACGTGGGACGGGCCACCATCCTGGGGTTCCTGTCCGTGTTCGCGATCTTTGCCTCGGTCACCATCGTCTCCTACGGGGTGATGCCGATGGAGCAGATCAGCCAGCTGGAGCAGCCCTCCATGGCCGGGATCCTGGAATACGCGGTCGGCCCGTGGGGCCGCTGGTTTGTGAGCATTGGGCTGATCATCTCGGTGCTGGGCGCCTACCTGGCCTGGTCGCTGATGGCCGCCGAGGTGCTCAGCGTCGCCGCAAACGAACGGGACATGCCCTGCTTCCTGGGCAAGCTGAACCGCACCGACGTGCCGGTGAACGCGGTGCTGCTGACCTCCGTGCTGGTACAGGGCATGCTGGTCATCCTGCTGTTCGCCGAGGACGCGCTGGACCTGGCGTTGGATTTGACCAGCTCCCTGACGCTGATCCCGTTCCTGCTCGCCGCGCTGTAGGCGGTGAAGGTGGCCTACGCTGCCCGGCACGGGCAGGGGGAGCGCCGGGCCTCCGGGCGGGACCTTCTCACCTCGGTGCTGGCGGTGGCCTACACCGTCTTCCTGGTCTTCGCCGCCGGCTGGCACTTCTTGCTGCTCTCCTTCATCATCTACGCCCCGGCCACCATCCTGTTCGTCATGGCCCGCCGGGAGCAGGGACGCAAGGCGTTCGAAGGCCGCGAACCGGTGATCTTTGCCCTCTCCCTGCTCGGCGCCCTGCTGGGCGTCGTGGCCCTGGGCGCGGGGTGGATCCACTTCTAGGGCGACAGTCGCTGAACTGCACAACGAGAAACCACCAGGGTCGGGCGGCTGTCCGATTCGCAAGGAACGGAAGGAACACGGACCATGAGCGAAACCACGGGCAAGGGTGTGCATTCGGAGGTCGGGCAGCTGCGCAAGGTGCTGGTGTGCGCGCCGGGGCTGGCCCACCGCAGGCTGACCCCGTCGAACTGTGACGACCTGCTGTTTGACGACGTGATGTGGGTGGAAAGCGCCCAGCGCGACCACGCAGACTTCGTCTCCAACCTGCGCGGCAACGGGGTGGAGGTGCTGGAGCTGCAGGAGGTGCTCACCCAGACCATGGCCCAGGCCGAAGCCCGGCAGTGGCTGCTGGAACGTAAGGTGGTGCCCAACGTGGTGGGCGGCGGGCTGGTCGAGGGTACCCGGGCCTACCTGGATTCGCTGGACGAGGGCCGCCTGTCCGAACTGCTGCTGGGCGGCATGGCCACCAGCGACCTGCCCGAGGACTACCGCACCGATTACGTGAACCTGGCCCGCGAATCCCGCGGCATCTATGAGTACCTGATGCCGCCGCTGCCCAACACCCTCTACACCCGGGACACCACCTGCTGGATCTACGGGGGAGTGACCCTGAACCCGCTGTACTGGGATGCTCGCCGGGATGAGACCCTGCTGATGAAGGCGATCTACAAGTTCCATCCCGAATTCCGGGATTCGACGATCTGGTGGGGGGATCCCGAACAGGAGTGGGGCCAGGTGACCGTGGAAGGCGGGGATGTGATGCCGGTGGGCAACGGGGTGGTGCTGATTGGCATGAGCGAGCGCACCTCCCGCCACGGCATTACCCAGCTGGCCTCCTCACTGTTCCGCCAGGGGGTGGCCGAGCACGTGATCGTGGCCGGGATGCCGAAACTGCGTGCGGCGATGCACCTGGATACCGTGTTCACCTTCGTGGACCATGACGTGGTGACCCTGTATCCCAAGATCATGGGCGAGGTGCACACCTTCTCGCTGCGTCCCTCCGATCAGGACCCGGGGGTCAGGGTGATTGACCATGGCACCAAGAGCTTCACCGACGTGGTCGCCCAGGCGTTGAACCTGCCCAAGCTGCGGGTGGTGGCCACCGCCGGGAACAACTATGACTCCGAACGCCAGCAGTGGGACAGCGGCAACAACGCCGTGGCCCTGCGCCCCGGCGTGGTGTACACCTATGACCGCAACACCCAGACCAATGATGCGCTGCGTGCCGCCGGCATCGAGGTGCTGCCGATTGTCGGCGCCGAGCTGGGCCGTGGACGCGGCGGCGGGCACTGCATGACCTGCCCCATTGAGCGGGACGCCGTGCAGTACTAGCACGCACCTGCCCCGGGTGCCCCGCCGTTGACGGGGTGGGGCACTGGCGCGCAAAGACCCCGGGAACGGGTGATCGGCTTGCTGGCCGACCGCCGGTTCCCGGGGTCTTTTGGGTGTTGGCTCCTAGCCCAGCTGTTCCACGGCATCGCAGGGGTTGGTGCCCGGCTGCAGGTTGCGCACCGTCAGGGAGAGCTTGGCCAGCAGCTCCTGCAGCTGGCGGCTTTCACTCTCATCGAGCTGGGCGAGCAGTTCCTGCTCCGCCTGCGCGACCTTGCCCTCGAGCCGCTTCAGGGTTTCCAGCCCCTGCGCGGTGGCGATAATCTTGCGCGCCCGCCGGTCGGAGGGGGCGGGGATGCGTTCGACCAGGTTTGCCTGCACGAGGTCGTCAATGAGGTAGGTCAGCACGGTGCGGTCAATTCCCAGGTGCCCACCGAGCGCCTGCTGGTTGGCCGGGTCATGGTGCACCACCGTGGACAGCAGCTGGAAGCCGCGCACCCCACAGGGGATCCCGGCGACCGCCTCGGCGAACCGTGACTGGTGCCCGCGCAGGATCATGCCCATATGCCAGGCCAGGTCCCCGGGATTGGGGGTGCTGGCGGCGGCTGGAGCGGTGACGGTGTCCGGTGCGGTGTTCATGTCATCCATTCTATCGGAATATATGCGCTTGCATAGATGTTCTGTAATCAATATAGTCTGTACTACAACATAATTGAAGGGTGTGTCAGATGGATTCAGTTCAGCAGCGCGACCAGAAGACCGTGGGGATTCTGGGTGCCGGCCGGGTCGGCACCGCCGTGGCCCGCCTGGCCCTGGACGCCGGCTACCGGGTCAAGATCGCGACCTCCAAGCCCGCCAGCGAGATCAGCCTGATCGTGGACATCGTCACCCCGGGCGCTGAGGCCGTCAATGCCAGCGACCTGGCCGACGCGGAAATGATCGTGGTCGCCGTGCCCCTGCACAAGTACCGCACCGTGGACCCGGCGCTGCTGCAGGACAAGACCGTCATTGACGTCATGAACTACTGGTCGGGCACCGACGGGGAGATCGCCGAATTCGAGGACCCCACCCAGTCCTCCAGCGAGGTCATCGCCCAGCACCTGGCCGGAGCCAACCTGGTGAAGTCCTTCAACCACATCGGCTACCACGACATGGAGCCGGAAGCCGGGGGAGCCGGGGACGGCGAGGCCCGCGCCCTGGCCCTGGCCGGGGATGACCCCCGGGCCGTCCAGGAGGTCGCCGAGTTCATCAGCAGCGTCGGCTTCGCCCCGGTGATCGCCGGGGACCTGCGCTCCGGGCGGCTGTTCGAACCCGGAACGCCGATCTTCAATGGACGCTTCACCGCGGCGGAAATGGAAGAGCAGCTCAACGCTGCCCGCGTCTCCCGCTAACCACATCACCGCTACCCACCAAGACAAGGAACCTACGACATGGAACTCGGCGCCTACAGCTTCGGCGACACCCAGCGCAACGCTGACGATTCACTGCGCAGCACCTCGGAAGCCATCACCAACCTGTTCGAGGCCATCAAGTTGGCCGACCGCAGCGGGCTGGACTACTTCGGGGTGGGGGAGCACCACACCACCAGCATGCCGGCCTCCTCGCCCGGAGCCATCATCGCGGCGGCCGCCGCAGCCACCGAGCAGATCAAGCTCGGCAGCGCGGCGAGCATCATCAGCACCGATGACCCGGTGCGGATCTACCAGCAGTTCGCCACCGCTGACATCATCTCCGGCGGCGGCCGTGTGGAGATCACCGCGGGCCGCGGCTCCTCGGTGGAAACCTTCCCGCTGTTCGGCTATGACCTGGAGGAGTATGACGAGCTCTACGCCAACAAGCTGGATCTGCTGATGACCATCAATGATTCGCAGGCACCGGAGGTCACCTGGTCCGGGAACAAGCGCCCGGCCCTGAACGACCTGGCCGTGGTGCCGCGTCCGGCCCAAGGCAAGCTGCCGATCTGGCTGGCGACCGGCGGCAACGCGAGCTCCTCGGCCCGCGCCGGCCAGCTGGGCCTGCCGGTGTCCTACGCCATCATCGGCGGGGCACCGCACCGCTTCGCCCCGTTGGCGGACCTGTACCGCAAGGCCGGTGCCGCCTCCGGGCACGCACCGGAAACCCTGAAGGTCTCCGTGGCGGCCATGGGCCTGATCGCCCCGACCAAGAAGGAGGCGTTGGAGCGCTTCTACCCGGGCTGGTACAACCTGAACCTGGAAATGGGGCGCCTGCGCGGCTGGCCGGCTCCGGACAAGCGGGCCTACGACATCCAGGCCGAGGCACCGGGCGCCTACTACGTCGGTGACCCGGACGAAGTGGCCGAACGCATCGTGCACCTGCACGGTTACCTGGGCCACATGCGGCACTTCCTGCAGATGGACGTCGGCGGCATCCCACAGGAGCAGCTGCTCGAATCCATCGAGCTGCTGGCCACCGAGGTGAAGCCCCGCGTCCAGCGGCTGCTGGAAAAGAAGTAGTCGCGGGTTAGCGGCGGAATAAAGGGGCGCGGACACCACCAGGGTGTTTGCGCCCCTTTGCACTGTCCGGAGTCTGCCAGGGGGCGTGCGGGAAACGGGCGCAGACTCTGAAATGACTGGATGCAATTCACCTTTTGGGACAGGGGACACTACTGTTCAAACAGAACATGTTCCCCGAGGGTGCTGCCTTCGCCTGCGCACCATGTCGCTTTATCATCCTCGTGTCCACGAAAGGCCCACCCCATGCCTGTTCCCCGTACGCGCGTACTGCGCGCCCTGAGCGCCGGCGCCCTGGCGGTTGCCCTTGCCGGCGGCGCCACCGCCGCCACCGCGGCGGCCGGCTTCACCGCCCCGGCCTCCGGTGTTCCGGCGCTCTCCACACCGCACCTGGCTGCCGCCCCGGCCGCGGCCAAGAAGGTCGTCACCAAGGTCACGACCACCGCCAACCTGAACCTGCGCGCCGGTTCAAGCACCAAGCACAAGGTGGTCCGAACCATTCCCAAGGGCAAGACGGTCAACGTTTCGGCGACCGCCTCCAACGGCTGGTACAAGGTCAGCTATGCGGGCAAGACGGGCTGGATCTCGAACAAGTACACCACGGTCGCAGCGAGCACCGCGCCCAAGCAGCCGGCCCCCAAGGGCACCAGCACGGTGAAACTGTGGGTGACGGCGAGCGCGAACGTGAATATCCGCAAGGGCAGCAGCACCGGGCACGCCTCAGTGGGTACCCTGCCGAAGAACAGTGTCGCCAAGGCGACCGAACGGGCCGCAAACGGCTGGTACAAGATCAGCTACAAGAACAAGACCGGCTGGGTGTCGAACAAGTACGTCAAGACCTGCTCCAAGGGATGCCAGGTCGATACCGGCGACTACACCACCAACCGGGCCGGGCTGAGCGACCGGTATTTCACCAAGGCCAACGGCACCGACCTCTATGCCGCCGTCGGCGGGACCCGGAGGGTGGGGGATATTCCAAAGAACTCCATCGTCTACCGGGACCTGAAGTGGGAGAAGGAAGGCGGGCAGGTGGCCGGCTGGTACTTCGTGCGCACCCAGGGGCTGAACGGCTGGATGAAGGCCAGCGACCTGAAGCGCAGCAGCAACGCGGGCACCACCAATTCGAAGGGATACACCCGCGCCCAGGTGCTCAGACAGTCCAACGGCAAGGTTTCCAGCTCCATGCTGGCCGCAGTGCCGTGGGACAAGGAGAAAACCCTCATCGCCGCACCGGCCGTGAAGGACCTGACCCGGCTGAACACCGCCTTCAAGAAGCAGTTCGGGAAGAACCTGGACATCGACCTGGCCTACCGGACGCTGGATACCCAGAAATACCTCTACGCCGAGCTGGGTTCCTACATTGCGGCGAAGCCCGGAACCTCAAACCACGGTTGGGGCCTTGCCATCGATGTGCCCGAAACCTACGACTACTCCTTCCGCGGCAAGTACTACAAGTGGCTGAAAGCCAACTCCCACAAGTACAACTGGACCCACCGCAAGAACCTGGAGGAGTACCGGTCGGATGGTTCCAAGAACCCCTACGCCGAGGCCTGGCACTTCGAATACACGGGGAAATAGCTATTCGCTGAATTGCCCCGGCGCATTCCCCTGCGCCGGGGACAACGCGTCGTGAAACTGCAGAGCTAGCCATAGCACCGCAAGAACATGGGTTTCAGATAGATCTGAATCGATGAGGTTTCCAATCTTTTTTAGACGTGAAATCACTGTCTGTCGGTGGGTAAAAGTTGTCGTGGCAACTCTTTGCGCCGAGCGTTGTAGGCGTAGGTACAGTCTCAACGTGCCGGTCAGGTCCGATCCTGTGCGCTGGTCGTATTCAAGAAGTGGCGCGAGCATCCGGGATACCAATTGTTCGCCTTCTTGAAGGCTGGCGAAACCCAGCCATGATTCGTCTTCGGAATATTGAAGAAGTCCCGCTGATTCTTGCTTTGCTTTACCGCATGCCCAGCGTGCCTCAAGTACCGCACGCGATATTTGAAATTTATCCATACTTGAACTGATTCCGCCTACAGCTTCAGGGCCTAAAATATGTCTGATGGTTGCAAGAGAGCTATCGGCGGCAACTAGTAGATACGCAGTTCCGTGAAGAACGGTAGCGATTGTCGGAACCCCGTGGCGACGCAGGCGTTGAGCGTAATCACCGGGGGCGCCTTCAGCGGGAGGTTGGTAGCAGACAACCCGGATGTCATCGCTCACTAAACCGTAGCGGGAACCAATTGTTTCAGAACTTCCACCAAGGACTACTTGTGAGAACAAGGTTTCAGCGGTCCGTTGATTTTCTGTGATGTAGAGAGCTTGTTGTGACATGGCAAGCCCAATAATTGTGGCTGCATGCAGCAGTACGACTCCGTCAGGATGGGGATGCTCGGAGTGGGGAGCCACTGCGAGCAAGGCGTTGGCGTGTGTAGGGATGTCCATCAGGAGGATCGAGCGCCCGTCGTGCTTAGTCCAATGAAAGTGACGCGATGTTGTACCAGCTTCCTGACGGGCGCGAAGGATGCCAATTTGGGTTGTCGCATCCGGTATCGGGTCCGTATGGTTCCACGGATGCAAACAATAGTCGTCGATGACAAATAGGTAGGAACCCAGTTCAGTAGAAAGATCGTGCAACAAGATGTCCCACGCGTTGCCGGGTGTACTCGAGCGACGCAGAATGTCGTAAAGCCGCGCCGTTTGCTTAATTCGGCGTGATTCTTCGATTAGCAAGGCTTCGGCGATTGAGCGAGAGATGGCAATAAAAGGAAGCGGGTAAGGAACGGCGAGTAGGGGCAGTGGAAGTTCGCTGCATGCATTCAAGAAGGCCTCGGTGAATTTCGGGGCGTGCATTTCGTCGCCGACAGCCAATCCCACGGCCCCCGATGAAACCAGCCGCTCTGCTAGAGTCACTTGCCCTTCAGCTGATTCTGGAATCGAAAGCCCATTTGTCAACAGCAGTACTCCCTCGGATACCCATTCCCACAAATTCGGCAGATCAGACGTGTGAGACCAGGTAATCGGTTGTTCTACTCCTGCTTCGCCAGCAATTAAGCGCAGACCCAAATGGGGTTCATCTAAGAGCTCTCGAACAGTCATTGGCATTTTGGTTCCTCGTGGATCTCCTGGTCGCAATGGTCATTTCATACACCGGTATATCTAGGCGATGCGATTGTACACATATGTCTATTGAGTGTCGTGATCTAGCTCACTCATAGTGGAGGTGCAAGTTCATCACTTCCCTTGGTTTCCCTCATTAAGGCAGGTATCGCGATGAGCACAGGTACGAATCTCATCGATGACGCACCGTTGAGCAAGTTCCATGTAAAACTCACGGTGTTCTCCTCGGGCGGTCCATTCATTGACGGCTACGCTTTGTCGATCATTGGTCTTGCCTTTATCACCATGACACCGGCGTTAGGACTCAAGCCTGCAGAGATTGGCTTGGTCGGCGCAGCGAGCCTTATCGGCATCTTCTTTGGAGGCGGCATCTTCGGCTGGGTGACCGACAAGGTCGGCCGTCACACGATGTACATTTTGGACCTTATTGCGCTAGCCGCTTTTTCTATTCTCAGCGCATTTTCGACGGACATATGGCAATTGGTGCTTTGGCGGTTCTTGCTGGGTGTGGCAATCGGTGCTGATTACCCAATTGCCACTTCTCTCCTGACGGAGTTTCTTCCTCGGAAGGTTCGGGGCAGGCTGCTCGGTGCGACCTTTGTCGTATGGGCAGTCGGAGCTGCTGCCGCCTTCGCGGTTGGTTTCCTTCTCAAAGACGTAGGCCCAGAAGCGTGGCGGTACATGTTGGCCAGTCCGGCTATCTTCGCCATTATCACGCTTCTATGTCGGCTGGGTACGCCTGAGTCTCCCCGTTGGCTCCTGTCTCGGGGAAAAGTAAACGAGGCACGAGACGTCATCAAGAAGGTTTTTGGGCCGGCTTATGACATCGAATCGCTTGGCGAAAATAGCGCGGAAACTTCAATCACGGCTCGTTTTACGGACATCTTCAACAGGAAGTTCTTCAAGCGCACGCTGTTCGTAGCGATCTTCTGGACGGCTCAGGTGATCCCACTTTTCGCCGTTTACACCTTTGCGCCAGAACTTTTAACTTCATTCGGACTGACTGGTGATGCGAACCTCTATGGCGGATCCTTGTTGATTTCGCTCTTATTCGTTATCGGTGGGATCCCAGGTCTGTGGCTCGTGGAGAAGATCGGGAGACGCAAGCTGCTGTTGTGGACATTCGCCATCATTGTGCTCGCTCTAGGTGCCCCGGTGTTTATACCCGGCGTAACTGCGAACGTACTGTTCACAGCATTGGCCATTTTCGCTCTGGCCTCTGGCGCTTCCAGCTTTCTCGAGGTGGTATACCCCAACGAACTATTTCCAACGGAAATTCGTGCCACGGCAGTCGGGTTCGGGACGGCCATAAGCCGTATTGGCTCGGCTGTGAGCACTTACCTAATGCCATTAGCAATTATCACCTTCGGGGCTGCCGGGGCACTGCTGATCGGTGCACTGGTCTCGCTCGTAGGCTTCCTAGGAACTCTGTTCTTGGCGCCTGAAACGGCAAACCGCTCATTGAGTGAAACGACCGGCTACACGAGCTCTCATTCCGAAACCAACCAGCAAGTCGTGCCGGCTAAGTCGGCAGAACTTTGAAACCCCAACAACAAACGCCCAACAGATACGACAAGGAGATCTCTACATGAGCACGCATGTTCCGGTGGGACCTGTAGAAGCAACTGAAGTTCCACGGTATGCCGGTCTGGGTACTTTCGCCCGGCTCCCACAAATCGGTCAGGTGCCGGATTACGACATCGCCATCCTGGGGGTTCCTTTTGATACAGGGACGTCCTTCCGTCCAGGCGCGCGGTTCGGCCCATCAGCCGTGCGTGAAGCATCACGTCTACTTCGTCCGGGGTACCACGTTGAACTTGATGTCACACCCGTGAGGGAAATGCAGGTCGTAGACGCGGGCGACGTAGCGTGCACGCCCTACAATATCGGCAAGGCAGTGTCGCAGATCCAGTCACAGGTGAGGCCTTTGCTCGATGCGGCCAAACGCGTAATTGCTATAGGTGGTGATCATACGATCGCATTGCCAATGCTTCGGGCAGTATCCGAAGTACACGGGCCGGTGGCGCTGCTGCATTTTGACGCGCATTTGGATACCTGGGATACCTACTTCGAAGAGCCGATCACCCACGGAACCATGTTCCGTCGGGCCTTCGAAGAAGGGCTGTTGCTGGAGGATAAGTCGATGCACATCGGCATTCGCGGTCCGGTTTATGATCAGGATGATTTTTTGAGGGATCACGAATTCGGATTCCAAATCATCCGGGCCACAGATATAGACAGTATCGGCGTTGAATCGGCGATTGAACGAGTCCGTCAACGCTTGGGGGACACCCCGGTATATCTTTCTGTTGACATTGATGTGCTGGATCCTGCATTCGCCCCAGGCACTGGTACTCCAGAGATGGGTGGGCTGCACTCGAGGGAACTTCTTCGTCTACTGCGAGGACTTGACGGCATCAATATAGTTGGGGCCGACGTTGTCGAAGTTGCTCCCGCGTATGATCATGCAGATGTTACGTCCTTGGCTGCAGCAACCGTGGTCTTCGACATGATGAGCCTCATGACCAAGTCCATGAGTGCACAGATTGCAAGCAATACCGCGCTGAGCCAAGTGGTGCAGTAGCCAGACTACTCGCACTCATAACGGCGGATCCAAATCCTGAGGCGAACTGGATCCGCCGTCATGCATGTGCTGTCTTATTTGCTGCTTAGCGGCGGGATCGTGGGGCCTGGGCTGCCCGCGGCGTAGTCGCTCATCGGAACCGAACCGTCATCGAAGAGCTTCTGGATGTCCGCCAGAATCCTCCAGCCCTGTTCGGAGGCGTCCCCGCGCACGCTGAAGGTGGCATCGGCGCTCAGGATGCCCTTGAGCACGTTGCCGTACGCCGAAAGCCTGGGGGCCGAGGTGTCGGTCTGGAAAGTCACCCGCTCCATGCCCTGCACGGCGAAGGGGCCGCCCACGTTCATCTCGAACTCCAGTTGGCCGGTGTCCAGACGCAGGCGCATCACATTCGGCGGCACCCGGCCGTCGTGGGGGAACTGTGGGTACTCGTGGGGCGGGCGGCGGAAATTGATGGTGATTTCCTTGCGCGGCTTGCCAATGGCCTTGCCCGAACGCAGGGTCACCGGCACACCGTTCCAGCGCCAGCTGTCCACTTCCAGGGTCACCTGGGCGAAGGTTTCGGTGTTCTTTACCGGGTCCACCCCCTGTTCGGACACGTAGTCGGGAAGGTCCTTGCCGCCCACGCTGCCGGCCGTGTACCGCCCGCGCACCACCGAGGACGCCGGGTCCTTGCCCCACAACCGGGCCGAGCGCAGCACGTGCGCGGTCAGCGCCGGAAGCTCCACATGGTCAATGCGGGCCGGTGGCTCCATCATCACCAGGGACATCACCTGCAGCAGGTGGGACTGGATCATGTCGCGGAACGCACCGCTGGAGTCGTAGAACCCGGCGCGCCCCTCCAGCCCGAGCGTCTCGTCGTAGGTGATTTCGATGGACTGCACATGCTCCCGGCTCAGCAGCGGCTCCAGCAGCCGGTTGGCGAAGCGCAGCCCGGCGAAGGAATGCACCGCGGGCAGGTTCAGGAAGTGATCCACCCGGAACGTCTGCTTCTCGGGAACCAGCCGCGCCACCAGCTGGTTCAGCTTGCGGGCGGACTCCAGGTCGTGGCCGATGGGCTTTTCCAGGGCCAGCACCAGGGATTCGGGCAGCTGCAGTCCGTCCAGCACCTCCAGGGACTTCATGGTCACCTGGGGCGGCAGGGCAAAGTAGAGGCAGGCCGGTTCCTCCAGGCCATCAAGCAGGGACTGCAGATCCTGCGCGCTGGTGGCGTCACAGGTGATGAAGCGGGTGGTGTTCAGCGTGTGCTCGGCGGCGGGACCGTGGCTGTCCACAGTGTCAAAGGCCTGCTGCACCGTTTGCTTCCAGGTGCCGTCATCGTTGCGGTCGGCGCCGATGACGGTGACCCGGCACTCGGGGTCGGCACGCAGCAAGGTGCCCAGGCCCGGGAGGAGCAGACGGGATGCCAGATCGCCGGTGGCGCCAAAAATTACCAGATTCTTGATGCTGTCCATGCCCCGCACCCTACTCCCTGTGAAGAGGGAACTGTACCCTTTCGCGCTATCGCCCAGTTTGTTTGAATGAGGTCATGGCTAGCGAGAATGAGAACACTGGATCCACGCCGCTGGAAGACTACGCGCTGCTTTCGGACCTGCGCACCGGGCTGCTGCTCAGCCGGGACGGGAGCATTGACTGGCTGTGTTTTCCCAGATTCGATTCGCCGGCCGTGTTCTCCGCCCTGCTCGGTTCGGCCGCCGACGGGCGCTGGCGGCTCTGGGCTCCGGAGGGAAGCGTGGTCTCCCGCCGCTACCTGCCGCGCACCTTTGTCCTGGAAACCATCTGGCGCACTGCCACCGGCACGCTGGAAGTGCTGGACTTCATGCCGCCGAGCATCGAGCAGGCCGACGTCATCCGCAGGGTCACCTGCCTGGAAGGGGAGGCCGAGATCGAACATGACTTGCGCATCCGCTTCGACTACAACCGCGCCAAACCCTGGACCCGGAAGGTCACGCTGACCAAGGAGGGCGCCACCGGCCTGCTCTCCGTGGCCGGACCGGACGCGCTGCTGCTGACCGGTCCGCAGCTGGAGCCCGACCATGCCTGGAACCAGCGCCATGAACGCCGTGAGCGGCAGGACAGCGCGGACCGTGGCCAGGGCCGGCCCACCGACTACCAGGGCGCGGTCCCGGACCGGCTGACCGGACGGTTCACCCTGAAGGCCGGGCAGACCCAGGACTGGGTACTGACCTGGCACAAGTCCCATCTGCAGCCGCCCAAGCCGCTGGATGCCGAACAGGCGCTGCAGGCCACCGTCAGGTACTGGCGCGACTGGTCGGCCCGGGTGCAGGTCACCGACCGCTATGACAACCAGGTGCTGCGTTCGCTGATGGTGCTGCGGGCCCTGACCGACCAGGCCACCGGCGGGATCGTGGCCGCCCCGACCACCTCGCTGCCCGAGGAGTTCGGTGGGCAACGCAACTGGGACTACCGCTACACCTGGCTGCGGGATGCCTCGCTGACCATTGACACCCTGGTGGCCCACGATTTCACCGACGGTGCGCTGCACTGGCGCAACTGGCTGCTGCGTGCGGTGGCCGGAGACCCGGACGATATCCAGATCATGTACGGGATCGCCGGGGAACGCGAACTGACCGAATCAGTGCTCGACCACCTGCAGGGCTATGAGCAGTCCCGGCCGGTGCGGGTGGGCAACGGCGCGTTCGAGCAGTACCAGTCCGACGTGGTCGGTGAGGTGATGCTGGCCCTGGCGGCCCTGCGTGATGCCGGGCACGGGGAGGATGAGTTCTCCTGGGCGCTGCAACGCAACCTGCTCAGCTTCCTGGAGCGCAACATGGAACGCAAGGGCCACGGGATCTGGGAAATGCGCGGCAACGCGGACTTCTTCACCCACGGCAGGGCCATGATGTTCGCCGCGTTCGACCAGGGGGTGCGGGCGGTGGAGGAGCACGGGCTGAGCGGGCCGGTGGAACGCTGGCGGCACCTGCGCGAGAGGCTGCGGGAAGAAATCATGGAACGCGGCTACGACGCGGAGCTGAATTCCTTTACCCAGACCTATTCGAACAAGGAAGTCGACGCCTCACTGCTGCAGCTGCCCAATACCGGGCTGCTGCACCCCGAGGACCCGAAGATGCTGGGCACCGTGGCGAAAATCGAGGCGGACCTGCTTGACGAGGCGGGCATGGTGCGCCGCTACCGCACCCAAACCGGCATGGACGGGCTGCCGGGCAACGAGTACTCGTTCTTGATGTGCAGCTTCTGGCTGGTGGAACAATACGCCCGCTCCGGACGCAGCGACGAAGCCAGGCAGCTGCTGGACCGTCTGGCCGGCTTCGCCACCGACCTGGGGCTCTTTGCGGAGGAATACGATTCGGCGGGCGGGCGGCTCGCCGGGAACTTCCCGCAGGCCTTCAGCCATTTGGGCTTCATCCGGGCAGTGGACGCGGTGGAAGGCACCCCGCGCACGTCCGGGGTCTAGCAGCGGCTGGCGCCCCAGTGCTTCCGTCCCCGAGCGCCAGCTGCCCTTTGGCGGCGGGCACGTGATGCAATAAGGGCGTGATGTTACGGCAATTGGAATACTTCGTGGCGCTGGCCCGCGAACAGCATTTCGCCCGCGCGGCCGCCGCCTGCTACGTCTCGCAGCCCGCGTTGTCCGAGGCAATCCGAAAACTGGAGGCCGAACTCGGCGTACCGCTGGTGCGCCGCGGCCACTCCTTCCAGGGGCTCACTGTGGAGGGGAAGAAGGTGCTGCCGTGGGCCCGGCGGATGCTGCTGGACCATGAGGCATTGCGCCAGGAAGTGGAGGGGCTGCAAGAGGCCCTGAGCGGAAGGTTGCGCCTGGGCGTCGTGCCGGCGGTCAGCTCCACCGTCGTGGAACTGACCGCTCCCTTTGCCGCGAGCCACCGGCGGGTGTCGATTCAGGTGCAGACCAGCCTGCACTCCTCCCACATCATTGAACAGGTGCGCGGTTTCGAACTGGACGCCGGGATCATCTACGCAGCACCGGAGGATGCGCAGGATCTGGTGGTGCTCCCGCTGTACACGGAGGAACACGTGCTGATCACCGGCCCGGGAATGCTCACCGAAGCCGCGGTCCCAGGGTGGCGGCAGGCACTGGACCTGCCCCTGTGCCTGCTCGATTCCAGGATGCGCGGACGGCAGGTATTGGATGCCGCGCTGGAACGCCACGGGATGAGCGCTTCACCGCGCATCGAAACCGATTCGGTGGTATCGCTGCTCTCCCATGTGGCCACCGGCCAGTGGGCCAGCATCGTGCCCCGTCAATGGCTGGCCCCGCTGGGCCCGTTGCCGGGAATCCGGATGACAGCGTTGAGCGAGCCGGAGCTCTCCCCGCAGATCAGCCTCGTCCTGACCGCCAGTGAGCCGATGCCGCTGATGTCCCGCGCCCTGTTGCGCACCGCACGGGAAGTGTATTCATAGCGCCTTCCACGGGCGCTTCCCCGCATGATGCCGTTTTCTGCTGTTTCCTACAGGTCTATAAGAGCTGCCTATTGATTCATTGAATATAAGTCTTGGACGTAATCAAGAGCTTGCGGAACTCTGGATAGTGGGCCCTTCCCGGCCCTTCATCCAGCCTTTTCGTGAGAGGGAATCTCGATGTCCAGCGAACCGACTTCCGCACGCTTGCCTCATGCAGACCGGTGAGAAGCGCTTTATGCCGATGACGCTGCCCGCCTCATCCCGGGGGCCAGCCGGTGTCGGGCGTCTTGGGCCAGGAAACTGGCGGAGGTCCCCAGATCTGCGACCAGCGCTGCGCGTGGGGATGGGACTGGCCATTCCAGGCACCACCCTGCTGTTGGTGGGGCGGGCCGACCTGATGATCTACGCGGTCTTTGGCTCGGTGACCGGGATGTACGGTCGCAGCCCACACCGGGGCCAGCGGCTGCGTGACCAGCTGCTGGCTGGCGGAATGCTCTTGGGTGCCGGGTTCGGCGGAATTCTTGCCGCGCCCCTGGGATTGCGGAGCTGGTCACTGGTGCTGGTCAGCGTGGGGTGCGCGGTGGCCAGCCTGGTGATTGCCGACCGGTTCGCGCTGCGCCCGCACGGGGCGTTCTTCCCGCTGTTCGCGTTCGGCGCGCTGGCTACATTGCCCGGACACGATCAACCGGACCTGGCCGGGCTGGCGGCGTACGCCCTGGCGGTATTGGTGAGTCTGCTGCTGGGTCAGCTGGGACGGTGTTCCGGGCAGCAGGCTCCGGTGCCGATTCCCACCTGGACGTACACGGCACGACACGCCTCAAGCTATGGGCTGGTGGTGTTGTTGGCGGGCGCGGCCGGGATCCTGTTCGGCTTTGAACACCTGCAGTGGGTGCTGGCCGGTGCCGTGGTGCCGCTGGCCGCCGGGAATGCGCGCGGCCGGGTGCGCCGGGCGGCACATCGCGTCGCCGGAACCGTGGCCGGGTTGGGTGTGCTGCTGGTGCTCTTTGAACTGCACCTGAACCAGCCGGCGCTGGGCATTGCGGTAATCCTGCTGATGTTCCCCACCGAGGCGTACATGACCCGCAACTACGGGCTGGCGCTGAGCTTCTTCACCCCACTGATCATGCTGATGCTGGATCTGGCCGCGCCCGGGACCAGCTCCCAGCAGCTGTGGGAACGCGCCGGAGGAAACCTGCTGGGCGTCACGGCGGGGCTGGTTGGCTCGTGGATTGTCGATCCGCGGCGGCGGGTACTGGAAACAGCAAGTTGACCAAGGCGTGCCGCCCAGGAAACGGCCCACGAAAGTGGCCGAGGAGACGCTGGGATGTGAGACACAGCCGATTCGCTGCAAGGGGTCGGGCGTCGACCGGATCCGGTCGATAGGCTAGGAGCATGTCTCACACCCCGCCGTATTACCACCAGTCAGGGTTGCCGCCGGTGCGCCGGCAACGCGTCTTCGAGGCCGGGGCGGTCAAGAAGGGTGACCTGTTCACCGTCGCGGCGTACATTGTGTTCTTCATCCTCGGCGGGGCGATGCTGATCGCACTGATCCCCGGCTACATGCACGCGTTCCCGGATGAGGACTCGGCGCTGTTCGGGGTGAACATGATCCTGTACACGGTGTTCTTCATCCTGGCCATGATCCAGTGCGGGCCCCAGTTCTTCGAATCCTTCGCCACCATGCGCTACTATCCGTGGCTCAAATGGCTGATGCTGCCCGGCGGCTGGCTGCTGACGGTGATGATCTCCGCATTCATCACCATGTTCTTCGGCGGTCCCCAGACCAGCATGAACCAGCAGGCCCTGCAGGATATGACCCAGTCGGTGCCGTTCCCGGTGATGTTCGTGACCACGGCACTGTTCGGGCCGTTTGTGGAGGAGTACATTTTCCGGCACCTGCTGATCGGCAAGCTCTCCCGCAAGGTCAACATCTGGGTATGTGCCCTGATCTCCACGGTCCTGTTCGCCTCGATCCACTTCGCCAATGGCGGGGGGATCGGCTCCGTGGTGGAAATCCTGCCGTACCTGATGCTGGGACTGATGATGTCCCTGGCCTACATCCTCACCGGCAAGTCGCTGGCCTACGCCTACATGCTGCACGTGGCCAACAACGGGATGGCCCTGCTGGTGCTCTACACGCTGGCCCCGCTGCTGCCCGCCGCGGGGGTGTAAGCCACGTTTACCGGCCATGAACCACACAGCCGCGGCTACCGGGGGATGCTGTTGGCGCTGTTTGCCAGCGGCCTGGCCACCTTCTCGCAGCTGTACTCGGTGCAGGGCCTGCTGCCGGAGATGTCCCGGAACCTGAACATCAGCGAGGCGCAGGCGGCGCTCAGCGTTTCAGCCGCCACCCTGGGCCTGGCCCTGGCGGTGATCCCGTGGGCGATTGCCTCGGACCGGATGGGTCGTCGGCAGGTTATCGGCATCGCGCTGGTCTCCTCCGTGGTGCTGGGGCTGGCCGGGGCGGTTAGCCCCAGCGTGGAGCTGTTGTTGGCGGCCCGGTTCCTGGAGGGCGTGGCGCTCGCCGGGGTTCCGGGCACCACCCTGGCCTATCTGGCCGAGGAGCTTTCCGCCCGGGCGGTGGCCATCGCCAGCGGCATCTACATTTCGGGCACCACGGTCGGCGGCTTGGTTGGCCGCCTGCTGGCCGCCTGGGTCGCACAGCCGTTGGGTTGGCGGTGGGGCGTTGCCGCGGTCAGCCTGCTGGCGGCCGCGGCGATGATCGTGTTCTTTATCAAGGCACCGCGGGCGCAGGGCTTCACCCCCGTGCCCGATGTCCACCTGCGCCCGGTGCTGCGGCGTTTTCGCGCCAGCCTGCAGGGGCGGCGCCCCATCCTCTACCTTCAGGGCTTTCTGCTGATGGGCGGGTTCGTTGCCGCCTACAATTATCTGGCGTTCCGCCTGGAGGCCCCGCCCTTCATGATTCCCCCGGCGCTGGCCGCACTGGTGTTCCTGGCCTACCTTGCCGGGACCTGGTCCTCCATGGCCAGCGGCGGCATCGTGAACCGGGTGGGCCGGCGCACCTCACTGCTGCTGGGCACCGGGGTGATGATGGCCGGGCTGCTGCTGACCCTGTCTGCGGTTCTGTGGGTGATCATCCTTGGCATGCTGATCTTCACCGCCGGGTTCTTCGCCGCGCACGCCGTGGCCAGCGGCTGGGTGCCGGTGTTGGCCCCGGAAACCCGGGCGCAGGCTGCCAGCCTCTACAACCTGGGCTACTACATCGGCTCCTCGCTGTTCGGGTGGCTGCTGGGCATCCCCTTCATGCACTTCGGCTGGTCCGCCCTGGTGGGGTGCGTGGTGGGCCTGCAGCTGGTGGCCGCGGCGGCAGCCTGGTTCCTCAGGCCGCCGCGCCAGCCACAGCCCGTCATCGAACGTAGTACTGAATGACGCGGTAACCGTTCGTCGGCTTGTTTGACGCCGTTCGCCGGATTCGTGGTTTGATGCACGTCACTTGGCCGGTCCCGGCGCCGACACATCCGGCAGGATTTTCTGCGGCCCTTCAACGGAGAAGGGTGGAGATCACGCAGGAAGGCGTCGATGAGCAAGACACAGAATACAACATCACCCCACGGGTATACGACCCTGGCCAAGACCCTGGGGAACTGGGATGCCCTGGCGCTGGGCTTTGGCGCCATGATCGGTTTTGGGTGGGTCGTCCTCACCGGCGGCTGGCTTTCCAACGCCGGAACCCTGGGTGCCATGGTCGCCATCATGGTCGGCGGCGGCATCATGGCCGTGGTGGGCCTGACCTATGCGGAACTAACCGCATCGATGCCCAAGGCCGGGGGCGAACACAACTTCATCCTCCGCGCACTTGGCCCCCGCCCGTCCTTCATCGGTTCATGGGCCATCACCGGTGGATACGTGACCATCGTGGCGTTCGAGGCGGTTGCCTTCCCCCGTACCGTGGAATACATCTTCCCGGGCATGAGCCGGATTCCGCTATGGACGGTGGCCGGATTCGAAGTGAACCTGACCTGGGCGTTGGTGGGTGTGGCGGCCGGGCTTTTCATCACCTGGATCAACGTGCGCGGCGTGAAGCAGGCCAGCGTCGTTCAGACGTTCACAGTGCTCTTCCTGCTGGCGGTCGGCGCCATGATGATCTTCGGCTCGGTGACCTCCGGCGAAGCATCAAATATGGAACCCTGGTTCACTCCCGGAATGTCCGGCTTCTTCGCGGTGCTGGTGGCGGTCCCGTTCCTCTTCATCGGCTTTGACGTGATCCCGCAGTCCGCGGAGGAAGTGAAGATCCCCTCCCGGCAGATCGGCAAGCTGGTGGTGGTTTCGGTGCTCATGGCAACCGTTTGGTACATCATGGTCGTCCTGACAACGTCATCGGCAATGCCCGCCAGCGAACTGGCCAACGCGGACATCGCCACTGCCGATGCCTTCGGCGCGCTGTTTAACTCCCAGATCATGGCGAAGATCCTGATCGCCGGCGGAATCGCGGGGATCCTGACCTCCTGGAACTCACTGCTGCTGGGCGCCTCCCGGCTGGTCTTCTCACTGGCACGTTCCGGGATGCTGCCGCAATGGTTTGCCAGGGTCCACCCCAAGTATCAGACTCCGAGCAACGCGTTGATATTCATTGGCGGCATTTCACTTCTGGCCCCGTTCTTCGGTGCGGAAATGCTTGGCTGGCTCGTGGATTCCGGGGCACCGAGCATCATCATCGCCTACTTCCTGGTCTCCGTGACATTCCTGCTGCTGCGCCGCCGGGAGCCGAACATGAGCCGGCCCTTGCGCATCGGTGGTCGGGGGCGCTTCGGCGAGGTCATCGGTTGGATCTCGGTGCTGCTCACCGCCGCGCTGTTTAGCCTGTACATGCCCGGCATGCCCGCCTCACTGAGCTGGGAGCCGTGGCTGATCTTCGCGCTGTGGTGGGTCCTTGGGGCCGTGTACTTCGTCAAGGTTCCCGGCGGAATCCCGGCCGGTGAAGACGCCGAAGAAAAGGTGCTGCAGATCGTCAGGGCGCGCAGGAAATAAGCGCGCCATGCCGCTAGGTCAGCTCGTCGTAGTCTCCGCCAACCCACCTGGCGTAGCGTTCGGCGGAGAACTGCACGACCCGGTGGGCATCTGACGGGACGCAGGCGGCGAAATTATTGTAGAGGCGGTCAAAGCGCAGGCTGTCCAGTTGGGCGGCCATGCGCCGCACCACCGCCGCCGAGAGCGGGATCCGGTTGGGATAGCTACGCAGGAAGGTGACATTGCCATCGGCCACGGGAAAGACCGCGTCCCCGGCCAGCAACGCGCCACCGCCCCGGGCTCCCGCGGCCCACTCGGCCACGGTGCTTCCGGGGAAGTGGCCGCCCACTTGATGCAGCCGGATGCCCGGCAGCACCTCAAAGGACTCGCTCCAGTAGCGGATGGCATCGCTGCTGCGCTGCACCCACTGCTTGTCGGCCTCGGCCACATAAATCGGTGCATCATCAAAGGCTTGGCTGTACTGCACCTGCACGCCGTACATGTGCGGGTGGCTGGCCACAATGGCCGCAATACCACCGAGTTCCCGAATGACCTCCACTGCATGGGAACTGATCATCCCGGGGACGTCAAAGAGCAGGTTCCCGTCTTCGGAACGGATCAGCAGTGCGCTTTGCCCGATTCCCACCTCGGGTGCCCGCAGGGCGGTCAAACCCTCCTCCAGCTCCCGCACCTGGATCTGGTGGCCCTCGCGCTCAAGTGTTTCGGAACAGGTCCAGCGTTGAGTGCCACCGGGGATGTACTGGCGCTCGTCTTCGCAAATGGGGCAATGGGTGGGCAGGGTGCGCGAGGGTTCGAACTCCACTGCGCATCCTGCGCATTGCCATGGTGCATCTGCTGGGTTCATGGTTGGTCCCTGTCCTCCTGGTCGATTAGCCACCACGCTACTTTGAACACTGCCTGCGCGACAGAACCCGGTACGGTTTGTTCTGAATTCGGTGATGTGGCAAAAGACGAGAAGGCGCTTCGCTTGGTCCTAGTAGGAGGGAGCGGTGGGAAAGCCAGCACCGCTGTAGAGATTGGCGCCGTGCATCAGATCTCTAGCGACTTCAGTTGCTGGTTCGTCGGTTTGGATACCCATTACTGCAAAGCCGTTACGGGGATTGCAAAGTTTTATTTGGATGCCGTCACGTAGCTATGGAGGGTGCCGTATTCGCCGACGGCGCCGTTATGATGCGTTCGCCCTGAGTTTCTGGTCCCCAACCGCTTCGAGCGTGGTACGGGAGGGGTGGCTAGACAACTTCTTCCCCGGGATCATCGAGCTGCACGGTGATCTTTTGGTCAATCCAATCAGCCTCATTTACAGGTGCATTAGCTGTGTGCAGCGGAGGGATTTGTTCATCTTCGATGTCGGGATCCACCTCTAGGCGTTGGTCGACCAAATCCACCTCGGAGACTTCGGTGTCCGGAGGCAGGGGCTCGAAAGTCATATCGCTCATCCCTCTCATCGTGTGCTGAGGCTGACTGCTGAGGTTTGGAACCTATTATTGCCGGAAGTCAGGCGACGCCTTCTGGGAACCTCGCTAGGGGTGCACCTCTCTGATCTCCCGGATTTTTTGGTCTGTGCCGACAAGATACAAATGATTCCCTGAGAAGTCCAGAGGCAGGTGTGGCACATCCGGCACGGACCGGAAAGGCAGCAGCACTAAAGGTCGGCCTGCACTCTGCTGCGATGCTTGCCGGCGAGTATTGAAGATAAGGGGAATTGGGGGTTCGTCGCCCGGTTGGGCAGCGTTCGTCGTTAGTTCATCCTCGCTCTTGGGATATGGGATGGAGGGCTGACCATAACCTATGATTCTCTTCTTCGAGGTGTAACACCATCTCGATCCCGGCCAAATTCAGTCCCGCATCGAGCAATACGACTATTCTTTCGATCCGGGCAACATCCGCCGGCGAATACTTCCGCGTTCCGCCCGCAGTTCTTCGGGGTGTCACCAGCCCCCGTGCTTCGTATAGCCGCACTGACTGAACACCGGCGCCAGCCAACTGCGCTGCCGCCGAGATCGAGTATGTCCTCTCTGGCACTACGGATGCTTGTGGTCTATGTGCCAAATTTTTTCCTCCCTTTAGGTTGCGTGAACTCGTGGTTGGTGTTATAAAAACTGTACCAGCTGATATAGATTTTAGGGCAGCTGGAAGGAGACAGCCAAAGGAGAAGGGAGAACTGTGATGCTGCTGGACAACGACGTCTTTCGTGAGTTTGATCGGATGGTGAAACAAGCGTTCAATGGTTCTCCGGGGTTCGACCGGGCACATTTGATGCCGATGGACGCCTGGAAGGATGAGCAAGGCTTCCATGCCGAGCTTGAGATTCCAGGGATTGACCCGGACGCTGTTGAACTCTCGGTGGAAAGGAATGTCCTGAAGATTCGCGCCACTCGACCAGAGCAAGCCACTGATGACCAGTTGCTGGTTCGGGAGAGGGCATGGGGTGCGTTCGGTCGAGACTTGATCCTCAGTGATCACCTCGATGTGGACAATATCCACGCGCATTACGAGGACGGGCTGCTGCGCCTGGATATTCCGATCACCGAGAAGTCGAAGCCGAAGCGAATCGCCATCACCAAGGGTAATCGCTCAAAGGAGCTGACCTCTTAGAAGGCAATGCCGATCCTTCGGCTTGAGGTGGGCGACAAGCCGGAATCGTATGGGCGCTCCCAGAGAGATCCCGGGTTGAAGAAACGATCCTGTTGGACTATTCCTTGCAGGAAGTAGGCCATTTCCCCGTGGATGCCGGTTAGCTCTCTGTGGTGATGATTCCTGCCCCAGCGATCTTCGGTTAAAGGCGCTCTGCCGTTTGGTCCCGCTTGGGGTCAGCTCCGAGTTTCGGAGCTGACCCCAAGCCCTGAGACAAAGGAGAACCGAAATGCGTAAGTCACAGGTAGTCCTGCGTTTTGATGACGATCAAGTGGAGGAACTGCGGAACGCGTTGTGCCTCTACCGGGAACACGTCCTGGAGCAGTTGCAGGACGCGTATCAGTTCGAAGGGGCAGGGAATTCCTCTTATTGGAGCTCCAAACTGTCCACGATTCAATGTCTTGTTGAGTCGGTAAACTCCTCCGGTTCCCAGCTCGCAACGTCGCTGGTCGACGGTGGAAAAATTCCCAGTTTCACTGACTTCTACGAAGCATGTAGCTAACTGCCCCATGCCATGGCGACCCACGGAACCTGCAGCAGTCGCAGGGGAATCGATAGGGCAAAGTGTAATTTTTGGGGTTGCCCTGCAGTAAGCGCAGGACCACTCGCAATGGGGGCGTTCATCTATGATTTGGGCTCGATTCCATGCCCGCGATTCATTTCAACCCTTGGTAGCCGGCGCACAGGGTTGCGGTTACTGAGGCAGATTTATGGGCAGGTGCTCTAGAAGCCCCTGCCCGTTGTTTTCTGTACTGCATCCAGGTGGATTTCTGCCAGGGGTGGTGCGCGCGCTCTGAAGCGCAATATGTCGCGAGTGTACGAATCTCCTAAAGTACCAGATACCCGCAAAGCCCTCGGCAGCAAAACTTGATCCGGTAGGTCTGCATTCGTGGTGCTCGTTCTTCCTCTAGTGCCCGGGGGGTCCGAGCGCTTGGCAAAGTACTCGAGTTTAAGGCTCAGTTGGTGAAGAAAGACAAGGTCAGCTGGGGTGAGGGCCCGTTCGAGTGAGTCTGCCACGCGATGTTCGTCGAGCGTGGACGCAGTCAGAACCGCGAAGGGGACTACTTCAGGCGCTGCCCGCCATGACTCGACACGCTCCTGGGTGTTCGACATTCTTCTCACCTCCCTGCCTCCGGTAGCGAAACTTCTGTATCACAACGTTAACAAGGACCTGTGCCGTTTGATATAGATTAATAGCTCGCTCTGGCTCATCTGTCAAGATTGGTTCACAGTACTAAAGCCCAAGGGCGGAGGGTGCCTTCTGCCCACTGGCCACGGGGTGTGTCGGCGCCTGTGAACCAGGCAGGCGCCGACATGTACTGGTTTCACACCCAATCACAGTGCCAGGCGGCGCTGAACAAAGCACAACCCGGCTTTGGATCCTTTGTTCGGCTCGATCGCTGCTGCTTCAAGAACGGCAATGGATACTCCTACACCGTGTTGTACCGCACGCGCTGACGGAGCGCGCTCCGGCGGTGACTACAACAGGAAGCCGCCAAGGACCGCCGCACCCACTGCCACCGCCCAGGCCGGGGCCTTCCATCCGGACAAGGCAACGAAGGCGAGCGCGGCGACCACGAACGTGGCGGTATTGGGCACACCGTGAGTGAACACCGGCGAATACAGTGCGGCGGCGAGCAGACCTACCACGGCGGCATTCACCCCGCCCAGGGCGCGGCGCACGATCGCATTGTGCCGCAGCCCTTCCCAGAATGGCAGCACGCCGATCACCAGCAGTGCAGAAGGCAGGAAGATCGCCACCAGGGCAATCAACGCCCCGGCCCAAGACGCCAAATGCAGCTGTGCACTGGCCCCAAGGAATGACGAGAAGGTGAACAAAGGGCCGGGAACCGCCTGCGCTGCTCCATATCCGGCCAGGAATACTTCCTGGTCAACCAGGCCGTTGCCCACCATTTCAGATTCCAGGAGAGGCAGTACAACATGCCCGCCGCCAAACACCAGCGCGCCGGTACGGTAGAAGACATCCGTCAGCGCCACCACGGCAGTGGAGGTCAGGGCGCGCAGTACCGGGAGCAAAGCCAGCAGCAGGACAAACAGGACTAGACAGGTGACCGAGATCGCCCGGGCCACCTTCGGCTCCAGCTGCGCCTCCTGCTGGCCGGCCGCTTCCGGCACCGGAAGCCACAGCAGCCCGATCAGGGCAGCGCCGAGCATGGCCAACACCTGGGTGAGCGGGCCGGGCAGCAACAGGACCACGGCCATGGTGGCTACGGCAAGAGTCGCGCGGCGTGCATCGGGGGTCAGCATCCTGGCCATCGAAACTACCGCGTGCGCCACCACGGCAACGGCCGCCGCCTTCAGGCCGCTGATCCAGCCGGTGCCCAGGGTGTCCGACAGCCATGGAGCTCCCAGGGCGAACCCAAAGAGCAGCAGCGCCGAGGGCAGGGTGAAGCCAACCCAGGCCAGCAGCATCCCGGGCAGCCCGGCGCGCTGCAGCCCCACGGCCATGCCCACCTGGCTGGAAGCCGGCCCGGGCAGGAACTGGCACAGGGCCACCAGATCGGCGTAGGTGTTTTCCTTCAGCCAGCGGCGGCGCACCACAAACTCGTTGTGGAAGTAGCCCAGGTGAGCGACCGGGCCGCCGAAGGAGGTCAGGCCCAGGCGCAGGAACACGGCAAACACTTCCCAGGGGCCCCGGGCAGGGGCAGCTGGTTTCGGGGAAGAGGCAGCGGTGTTCATCCTGCCCATCGTAGGGGCGCCAGTTGACGGGAAGCTGGATATCTTGTGAAGACACGGTGACGTATTCGGGGCGAGCATGACGCGGCCCGCAGCGCCGAAATGGAGATGCCCGGACCGGCTTCGTAGAGTAGTTCCGTGAAGCCTCGCACCGCACCCACCGAATCCAACCGCTCCATGGCCCGCCAGATCCTGGCGCTGGCGATTCCCGCGCTCGGCGCGCTGATCGCCGAGCCGCTATTCCTGCTGGCCGACACCGCGATCATCGGGCACCTGGGTGTCTCCGAACTGGCCGGTGCGGGCCTGGGGACCACGGTCATCCAGACCGCGGTGGGGCTGATGATCTTCTTGGCCTACGCCACCACTCCCGCCGTGGCCCGGGCCATCGGAGCCGGCCAGTTTGGACGGGCCATGGCTGCCGGGCGCGACGGCATGTGGTTTGCCCTGGCCCTGGGCCTGGTGCTGACCGTCATTGGGTATTTTGGCGCCGAACCATTGGTGCGGTTGATGGGGGCCGAGGGCGCCGTGCAGCAGTTCGCGGTGGATTACATCATGTACTCCCTGCCCGGGGTGACGGCCATGCTGCTGGTCTTTGCCGCCACCGGCGTGCTGCGCGGCATGCAGGACACCAAGACCCCGCTGATCGTGGCCTCCGCCGGTTTCGGGTTGAACATTGTCCTGAACTTCACGCTGGTCTACGGGTTCAACATGTCCGTCAGCGGGGCGGCGTTGGGCACCTCGATCGCCCAGTGGGTCATGGCTCTGGTCTACTTCCGGCTGATCATTCCGCAAATCCGCCAGGCCGGGCTGCCGCTGGCTCCCACCTGGGCGGGATTCAAGGCCACCGGACACGTGGGGTCGTGGCTGATGCTGCGCAACGCCACCATGCGCATTGCCTTGTTGGCCACGGTGGTGGTGGCTACGAACGCCGGCGAGGTGACCCTGGCTGCCCACCAGCTGGTGTTCACCCTCTTCTCCTTCCTGGCCTTCGCCCTGGACGCCCTGGCGATTGCCGCGCAGGCGCTGATCGGCAAGGAGCTGGGGGCCGGGGACAAGGAGCAGGCCACCAAGCTGACCGGGGTGATGACCCGTTGGGGCGTCTACTTCGGGATCTTCACCGGCCTGTTCATCTTCGCCCTGTCCTGGGTGCTGCCGGTGCTGCTCAGCTCGGATTCCTCGGTGCATGAACTGGCCACCCCGGGGCTGTGGCTACTGGCCATCTCGCAGCCGATCTGCGGCGTGGTGTTCGTGCTGGACGGGGTGCTGATGGGAGCGGGGGACGCCCGTTACCTGGGACTGGTGGGCGTGGTGAACCTGGCCGCCTACCTGCCGATGCTCTGGGCAGTGGATGTCCTTGCCCAGGACCAGCTCAGCTCCATGATCTGGATCTGGGTGTCCTTCGCCGGGGGATACATGCTGGCCCGGATGATCACCCTGGGGGTGCGGGCCCGCACCGACAAGTGGATGCGCCTGGGTCTCTGATCCGGCTGGCGCCGGGCGCAGCGATGGCTTAACGGCGTTGGAGGTTCTTCAAGTGTTGCCCTGGGCATCGGCAGCCACACCATCAGAACTTATTACCCGCATCCCGGATATCAGGTTGTAGCCTTCATTACAGGTAACGCAGGAATGATTAATAATATAAGACACCAGGCGGCAAAAAACGCTAGCAGTAACTGTTCTTGGTCTTTTTAGAATATAGGAGGAAACGCTAAACTAGATTGTTGGGTGCATTAAGGGGCGCGAAAATTTCTGAGGAACTAAATGTTAAAGATTAAGTGGGCTAATCTTTTCATCGCTGCCGTGGGTGGGTGCCTCACATCGGTCGTCTATATGGCTGTAGTGGGCATCTTGTCTGTCCAGGCCACAGCGACCAGAAGTGGCGCTGTCCTTAATCTCAACAACATTGTAGTTGGGGTTCAAGATCCGAAAATTCCGGCCCTCCAAATGACTGCAATCATGTGCATGGGAGTACTAACCGCGTACATTGTCGCTTATGCTCCTCGAAATTTCTCGCTGCCAGTCAGATCAGCGCTGAGTACTAGTTTTGTTGTATTTTCCGGTGTTTTGCTGATTATCAACTTTTCAAGTGGACCTGGACGTGACCCGTTGCAGAGCGTTGCAGATGGAACCATGCCTGGCATAAAGGGTTGGTTGCTCAAAGCCAGCAATGAATCATCTGTCCATCTATTAGTAGCCCTTGTTCTTTTTCTGGTGGTTTTCCAGCTGACTCGATTTAAAGCCCGAAACTCATGAGTCAATAGTGCACCATAGTGTGGTGTGACCTCCGGCGATCGCCCCGGCGGTGTGAAGCCTCGTTCCGGACGACCGTGCATAACTTGAATATTCTTGCGGTCGTAGTAGCGCGCGGCCTTCACCCTTAACTCCTTTGGAACCCGAGGATAGGCGCAGGTTCTGTACTGCGTCGCAGCCCAGTTGTTCCAGCGGTCTCCAGGCAACCGATGAAACAACTGGGTTAAAGCGGGCCGGTCCCGACATCCGCGCCGCAGGGGCGGGGATGCCGGGACCGGCCGGGGCGTGGGAGGGGTTAGGCCCCTACGGGTTCGAGCACCAGGCGCCCGGTGACCTTGCCATCGGACAAGTCCTGCAGGGCGGCGCTGACGCCCGGGGCGCTGAGCTCCCCGGCGCTAAGGCGCAGCGGCTTGATCTTGCCGGTGGCCGCCAGCTCCACCAGTTCCTTCAGCTCACCCAGGCTGCCAACATAGCTGCCGCGCAGGTTCAGCGCCTTGGTGGCCATGATGGCCGTGGGCACCACCAGCTCTCCGCCGAACAGGCCCACCATGATCTGCGTGCCGCCCTTGGCCAGCAGGTCAAAGCCCAGCTCAGCGGTGGTCCCATTGTTCACGAAGTCGATCACCGCGCGGGCCTTGCCGCGCAGTTCTCCCTGCTGCTCGGCCCGCTGGCCGTTGCCCGGCAGCAGCAGGGTGTTGCTGGCCCCGGCCGCCTGCGCGTGCTTCAGGTTTTCCGGATTCAGGTCCACCGCGGTGATGTTGCGGTGCCCCAGGGCGGAGAGGATGTTCACGGCCATGCCGCCCACCCCGCCGACGCCGATGACCACGACCAGGGCCTGCGGGTCCAGCGGCAGCACCTTGCGCGCCGCCGAGTAGGCGGTCAACCCCGAGCAGCTGAGCGTGGCCGCCCAGCGCGGGTCGATGCCGGTGTGCCCGAGCAGGTACTTCTCATGCGGAACGGTGATCGCCTCGGCGTAGCCGCCGGGGCGCACCAGGCCGATGGAGGTGTTGTAGGCGCACAGGTTCTCATCCCCGGCCAAGCAGGTGGCGCACTTGCCGCAACCCAGCCACGGGTAGACCATCCGGCTGTCCCCGGGCTGCACGCCGGTCACTTCGCTGCCCACCGCGCTCACGGTGCCCACGATCTCGTGGCCGAGCACCATCGGGTAGGTGATGCCGGTCTTGGCCAGCTCCAGCTTCCCGCGGCTGCCCAGGTCGTAGTGGCCCTCGCGCAGGTGGATGTCGGAGTGGCAG
Organism: Glutamicibacter creatinolyticus; assembly: GCF_006094275.1. GTDB lineage: Bacteria > Actinomycetota > Actinomycetes > Actinomycetales > Micrococcaceae > Glutamicibacter > Glutamicibacter creatinolyticus. Next base: position 2,922,541 of record NZ_CP034412.1, on the reverse strand, counting down.
ACCCCGCAGTGGGTGATGGACAGGCGCACCTCGTGCGGTGCCAGGTCCTTCTCTTCGCTGATGACCTCGCGGATGCTCAGGTCTTCAAATGCCGCATAGGACTTCATGGTGCTACTTTCGCTTCTCATGCATGGTGTGGACGGTGATTCGGTGCCGGGGCGCACCCGGCTGGGTTCCGGCTAGGCCTGCAGGGTCAGGAACTCGGCCACGCACACTGGGGCGGGCACGTCCTTGGCCTCAACTGTCACCTTGATGGTGGACAGCAGCCCGCGCTCGGTGGGTTCGGCCGAGACCAGCTCGGCGCCGGCCCGCAGCTGCGCCCCGACCTTCACCGGGGCGGGGAAGCGCACCTTGTTCAGTCCGTAGTTCACCCCCATCCGCAGGCCCTGAACGGTGTAGATCTGGCGCAGGAAGGAGGGCAGCAGGGACAGGGAGAGGAACCCGTGGGCAATGGTGGCCCCAAACGGCCCGTTGGCCGCACGCTCGGGATCCACGTGGATCCACTGGTGGTCATCGGTGGCGTCGGCGAACAGGTTCACCTGCTCCTGGGTTACCCGCACCCACGGGCTGTGGCCCAGGTGCTGGCCGGCGGCCTGGGCGAAGGCCTGCAGGCTGGGAAACAGGGTGGGGGAGTCGGTCAGGTTCTGCTCAGGCATGGGGTCCTCCCGCCACGTACAGGATCTGCCCGGAAATGAAGGAGGCGTCCTCGGAGGCGAAGAACGCGGCCGCGGCGGCAATGTCCTGCGGCTTGCCGGTGCGGCGCACCGGGATGCGTTCGGCGGCCTTGGCGGTGAACACCTCGTAGGGCACCTTCATGCGTTCGGCGGTCGCCCGGGTCATCGCGGTCTCGATCAGCCCCGGGGCGATCGCGTTGACGGTGACGCCGAACTGGCCCAGCTCAATGGCCAGGGTCTTGGTGAAGCCCTGGATCCCGGCCTTCGCGGCCGAGTAGTTCGCCTGCCCGCGATTGCCCAGCGCCGAGGTGGAGGACAGGTTGATGATCCGCCCCCAGCCGGCCTCGGTCATGTGGCGCTGCACGGCCCGGGACATCAGGAAGTGCCCGCGCAGGTGCACGTTCATCACCGTGTCCCAGTCACTGGCGCTCATCTTGAACAGCAGGTTGTCGCGCAGCACCCCGGCGTTGTTCACCAGCACGGTGGGGGCGCCGAGCTGCTCGGCGATGCGCTGCACCAGCTCCTCGACGGACTGCTCATCGGAGACGTCGGCGCCGAAGGCCGCCGCGGTGCCGCCGGCCTGGTTGATCTGCTCGACGGTGTCCCGGCAGTGCTCTTCCTGCAGGTCCACGGCGGCGATGTTCATCCCGGCAGCGGCCAGGCGGGCGGCGATGGCCGCCCCGATGCCGCGGGCGGCCCCGGTGACGATGGCGGTGCGTTGGTTGCTCATGTAATGGCTTCTCTTTCGTTGCAAGTTGATTCGGTGCGCGAAGGGTGCGGGCTAGCCCAGGCGTTCAATGACCATGGCCATGCCCTGCCCGCCGCCCACGCACATGGTCACCAGTCCGGTGCCGGCGCCGCGTTCGGTCAGCGAGTTGATCAGGGTGGTGGTGATCCGCGCCCCGGTCATCCCCCAGGGGTGGCCCAGGGCAATGGCCCCGCCGTTGACGTTCAGCCGGTCGTGGTCAATGCCCAAGTCCTCGGCGCTGGGCAGCACCTGGGCGGCGAACGCCTCGTTCAGCTCCACCAGGTCAATGTCCTTGATGCCCATGCCGGCGCGCTGCAGCGCCTGGCGGGTGGCGGTGACCGGTCCCAGGCCCATGATTTCCGGGGACAGGGCGCTGAGACCGGTGGACACGATCCGCGCCAGCGGCTGCACCCCGAGTTCGGCGGCCTTGGCCGAGCTCATGATCACCAGGGCCGCGGCCCCGTCGTTCAGCGGGCAGGCGTTGCCGGCGGTGACCGTCCCGTCCGGGCGGAACACCGGTTCAAGCTCTGCCAGCCCCTGGGCGGTGGTGCCCGGGCGGGGGGAGTCATCGGTGCTGACGGTGCTGCCGTCGGGCAGGGTCAGCGCGGTAATGTCCTTGTCCCAGAACCCGCGTTCGGCCGCGGCCTGCGCCCGCTGCTGGGAGAGCAGCGCCCAGGCGTCCTGGTCGGCGCGGCTGACCGAGCGCAGCTGGGCGACGTTCTCCGCGGTCTGGCCCATGGCGATGTAGATGTCCGGGACCAGTCCCTGACCGCGCGGGTCGCTCCAGGTCTGGGCGCCGCCCTGGGCCCGCTTCGCGGTGCGCTGCCATGCGTCGCGGAAGTAGGGGTTGCGCACATCGGAGTCCAGGCGGTGGCGTCCGAGCGAGCTGGTGGACTCCACCCCGGCGGAGACGAAGATTTCCCCTTCCCCGGCCCGGATGGCGTGAAGGGCCATCCGGGTGCTTTGCACGCTGGAGGCGCAGAAGCGGGTGACCGTGGTGCCCGGCACCGTGTCCCAGCCGTTGCGCACGGCCACCACCCGGGCCAGGTTCGACCCGTTTTCCCCTTCCGGGATGCCGCAGCCCAGGATCAGGTCATCGATCTGCTCGGGCTGCAGCCCCGGCACCCGGGCGATGGCTTCGCTGGTGATCTGGTGGGCCATTTCATCGGAGCGCATTTCGCGCAGGCTGCCCTTGTGGGCGCGCCCGATCGGGGAGCGCACCGCACTGACAATGACGGCGTCGTTCATGAGGTGTCCTTGGGGGTTCGTGGTGGTTAGGCGAAGGCGGAGATGCCGGTGATGGCCCGGCCGACAATCAGCGACTGCATGTGGTCGGTGCCCTCATAGGTGTAGACCACCTCCATGTCGGTCAGGTGGCGGGCCACATGGTTTTCCAGCAGCAGGCCGTTGCCGCCGAGCAGGTCGCGGGCGGTGCTGGCCACCTGCAGCGCGGTGCGCGAGCAGTACATCTTGGCCAGTGAGGCCATGGTGCCGGTCATCTGCCCGGATTCCTGCAGTTCCAGGATCCGGTCCACATACAGCTTGATGGCGCTGACTTCGGCCAGCAGGTTCGCCAGCTTGTTCTGCACCAGCTGGAAGCTGGCGATCGGCTTGCCGAACTGCACCCGGTTCGCGGTGTACTTCACCGCGTCCTCGTACACGGAGATCGCGTGTCCCAGGGACTCGAAGGCCACCCCGGCGCGGGTCGCGTTCAGCACCTTGTTCACGTCCTTGAAGGAGTTGCAGTGCTCCAGGCGGTTGGCCTCGGGGATCACCAGGTCCTTGATGACGATGTCCGGCTGCAGGATGGCGCGCTTGCCGACCTTGCCGGTGATCACGGTCGGGGCGAACCCGGCCGGGAACTCGGTGCCCGGTTCGCGCTCCAGCACGAACGCCTTGACCTGCCCGTCGGCCTCGTCGCGGGCGTAGATGATGACGATGTTGGCGTAGGAGGCGTTGCCGATCCAGCGCTTGGCGCCGTTGAGCACCCAGTTGTCACCCTCACGCCGGGCGCTGGTCTCCAGGGCCACGGAGTCCGAGCCGTGCTCCGGCTCGGTCAGGGCGAAGGCGCCGATCCTCTCCAGCCTAGCCATGGCCGGCAGGAAGCGGGCCCGCTGCTGCGCATTGCCCAGCATGTTGATCGAGCCCATCGCCAGGCCGGAGTGGACGCCGAAGAAGGTGTTGATCGACCCGTCGCAGCGGGCCAGCTCCACCGACACCGCCGCGGAGGCGCGCACCGAGAGCCCCGGGCAGCCGTTGCCGGTGATGGTGCCCCCGGCAATGTTCAGCGCGGCCAGCGGCTTGATCAGCTCGAACGGGAACTCGGCGCGCTCCCAGTAGTCGTTGATGATCGGCTCGACGTGTTCGGTGTTGAACGCGCGGATCTTTTCGCGCACCTGGCGCACCTGCTCGTCATCGCGCTCGTCGAGCAGAAAGATGTCGTGGTCGGGCAGCTGGGCGGTCTTCTTCGACGCCGGCTTGGTGTCCTTCTGGGAATCGGTTGCGGCTGAGACGCTCATGGTTTTCTCCTTCTTGGCGGTGCTCTGTACGTTGTTTGAATGCCGTGGGCCGGGAGCCGGCTACGGGATGACGATGGCGAAGCCGGGGTCCGGGGCCTGGATGATGCGCTGCAGGCGCTGCAGCGTGGCGGCCACATCCCCGCTGGCCTGCACGGTCTCCAGCTTCCCGCGCAGCGCCCCGGGCAGGGCCGCGGCCGGGCCGGTGAAGGCCGCCTGCGCCGGCGGGCAGCAGCCCGCGTCTCCGGCTTTGTCCACCTCGTGGTGGTGCAGCACCCCGTTGGACAGGCGCAGGTGGATCCGCGCTCCGGTGTCGGTGGCGTGCAGGTCAATGCCCAGCGGCCGGTCCCAGGCTTCCGGGGCGTTGATGCGCACGGCCAGCACGTCCAGCATGGTGGACAAATCCACCCCGGTGCCGATGCGTGAACCCCCGGTTTCCCTCACCGGGCCGTGCAGCAGTTCGCCGGCCCCGGTGAGGTAGATGTTGCGCCAGGTGGCGTTGCGGCAGCTGTAGCCCAGCTGCCGGTAGACCCGGGCCAGCAGTTCGCGGGCCGCACCCAGCTGGGGTGCGGCGAACACAATGTGGTTCAGCACGGTCGCGGCGAAGCGCAGCTGCCCGGTGTCCACCTGTTCGGTAGGCTGCGCGCCGGGTTCACCCAGTGCGCCCAGCTGGCCGCGCAGGGTGGCCAGGGCCGCCTCGGCGCCGCCCAGCAGCTGCACCCAGCGCCGGGATTCATCCTGCGGCGGCAGCGGCCACAGGTTCGCCGGGTTCGCGTCGTACCAGCCCAGGTAGCGCTGGTAGATGCCCTTGACGTTGTGGCTCAGCGAGCCGTAGAAGCCCTGGGCGCAGTCCCGGGCCTCCAGCGCCGGGGGCAGCACCAGCTGCTCGGCGATTTCCCGCGGCGTGCACCCCAGGTTGATCAGCCGCACCGTCTGGTCGTGCAGGTAGCCGTACAGATCACGCTGGACACTCAAGAAGTCGCGGATCTGCTCGTTGCCCCAGGTGGGCCAGTGGTGGGTGGCGAACAGCACCTGGGCCTTCGCCCCGTAGCGGCGCAGCGCCTCATCCAGGTAGCGGCTCCAGGCCTGCGCGTCGCGCACCTCCGCCCCGCGCAGGGTCAGGATGTTGTGCATGCTGTGCAGGGCGTTCTCCGCCATGCACAGCACGTTCCCGGCCGGGAAGTAGAGGTTCATTTCCGCCGGGGCCTCGGTGCCCGGGGTCAGCTGCACCTCGAATTCCAGCCCGTCCACGGTGAAGCGCTCGCCGGTGGCCTCGGCCAGCACGGTGGGTTCGGGCAGGCTCATCGGCCCGGCCGCGACCCGCTGGCCGATGCCGCAGCCCAGGTGCCCCTCGGGCCCGGCGGAAAGCGCCGAACCGTACATGTACCCGGCCCGGCGCTTCATGGCCGGCCCCAGCTGGATGTTCTCGCTGATCGCGTGTTCCCGGAAGCCGCGCGGCACGATGATCGCCGCGTCCTCGGCCAGGTGTTCGCGCACCGCGCCGAACCCGCCGAAGTGGTCGGCGTGCGGGTGGGTGATGACCACCGCGGTGACCGGGCGGCGTCCGCGGTGCTGGAAGTAGAGCTCCAGGGCGGCCGCGGCGGTGGCGTTGCAGGAAAGCACATCCAGCACCAGCACCCCGTGCGTGGTCTCAATCAGCGTCATCGCCGCCAGGTCGAAGCCGCGCACCTGGTAGAAGCCGGGGCAGATCTCAAACAATCCGTGGGCGGCGGTGTGCCGCGAATGCGTCCACAGTTTCGCATCGGCGCTGGGCGCCGGGTCCTGCTGCAGGAACGCGTATTCCGCCAGATCCACCACGACCTCGCCGTTCTCGTCCCGGATCAGCGGATCGCTGCGGGTGGCGATGAAGCCGCGCAGGGAATCGTGCGCCACGGCGGTGTGCGGGCTCATTTGGCCACCTCCAGGTTCTTCTGCCCGGCCTGCTTGGCCAGCTGGCGGGCGATCCCGTTCAGCTGGATTTCCGAGGAACCGGTCAGCATCCGGAACATCCGCAGGCTGCGCCAGATCTGGTCAATGGGCGAACCCTGGACCATCCCGGCCTTGCCGTGGATCTGCAGGGAGGCGTCCGCGATCCTGAACGAGTTCTCCGCCACCAGGTACTTGCACATGAACGAGTCGATGGCCGGCACCTCCCCGCGGTCCAGCGCCTCAAGGCTTTGATAGGTCAGGGCGCGGGCGGCCTGGAAGTCGGTGGCCATGCGCGCCAGCTCGTGGCCGATGGCCTGCTTGCGGATCAGCGGCTCACCGTCGATCATCCGGGTGGCGGCGAAGTCCAGCGCCATTTCCAGTGCGGTGCGCGCCGCCCCCAGGGCGGTGGGGCAGTGCAGCAGCCGGTTGACCACCACGCGGCCCAGTCCCACCTTCAGGCCCTCACCCTCCGCGCCCAGCAGGTTCTCCTGCGGCACGAACGCGTCCTGAAGCACAATGTCGGCCTCCATGTGCTGGCCGCTGAGCGGGGTCTGGCCCGGCAGCACCCGCACCCCGGGGGCGTCCAGGTCCACCAGGAAGGCGCTGTAGACGTTCTCGGTGCCGGCCATCCGGGCGATCAGCACACTGAAGTCCGCGAACGGACCGCCGGTGGAGAACACCTTGTGCCCGCTGATCCGGTAGCCGCCGGCCACCTCGGTGGCCGTGGTGCTCATGGCCTTCACGTCGCTGCCGGCATCGGTTTCGGTCATGGAGAAGCAGCAGGCCCGCTGGCCGGCGACCACCGGCAGCAGGTACTTTTCGCGCTGCTGCTCGGTGGCGATCTGGAAGATCGCCCCGACCCGCAGCGGGCCGCCCATGTCCCCGAGCACGCTGGTGGCCAGCACCCGGCGGGAGGCGGCGACCTCTTCCTTCAGGGCCGCCAGCTCCACATAGCTCAGCCCGCGTCCGCCGTATTCGGCCGGCAGGTGGATGCCGTAGAAGCCCAGTTCGCCGCTGCGCCGCCAGACCGGCTGCAGCATGCTGCGCTGCAGCACGGATTCGTGGTTGATGCCCAGTTCGGCCTCGTAGTCGGCCAGTTCCCCGTTCAGGTAGTCACGCAGGCTGGCCACCAGTTCGGCCAGGGCCGGGTTCCCGCGGTAGCTGGGTCGCAGTGAGAAGGTCATTTCGCTAACCCACCTTCCGGTCGCTGGCCGCCCATTCGCCTTCGCGCAGGGCACGGCGGTCGGGCTTGCCGTTGCGGTTCTTGGGCAGCTCGTCAACGAACTGGACCAGGCGCGGCACCTTGTACTTGGCCAGGGAGCGGGCACAGAATTCCTGCAGCTGCTCCTGGGTCAGGCTGGCGCCCGGGCGCAGGGCCACGAACGCCTTGACGGTTTCGCCCCAGCGCTCGTCCGGGGCGCCGATGACAATGGCCTCGAAGACGTCGGGATGTTCGTAGAGCACGCTTTCGACCTCGGTGCAGTACACGTTGAAGCCGCCGGAGATGATCATGTCCTTCTTGCGGTCCACGATGAAGAAGTAGCCGTCCTCGCGCATGTAGCCCAGGTCCCCGGTGTGCACCCAGCCGTTGCGGAAGGTCTGCTCGGTGGATTCGGGGCTGCGGAAGTACTCGGTGACGCAGTCCGCGCCGCGGGCGACCAGTTCGCCCACCTCGCCGGGCGGCAGCTGCTGGCCGTCCTCGTCGATGACCCGCACCTCCGTGTCGTACACGGCCCGGCCGCAGGACTGCAGGATCTGCGGGTCCTCCTCCACCCCGCGCCTGACGTCGTCATTGGTCAGGAACAGCACGGCGCTGGTGGTTTCACCCTGCCCGTAGCCCTGGTTCACGATCGGACCAAAGGCCTCGTAGGCCTCGCGCAGGCGGGCCGGGGAGATCGCCGAACCGCCCAGGGTGATGCCCTTGAGGCTGGAGATGTCGTACTTCTCGCGTTCCGGGAAGCTGAGGATGCGGTTGAGCATGACCGGGACCATGAAGGTCAGCTGCACCCGTTCCCGCTCAACGGTGGCCAGGAACTCCTCGGCGCTGAACTTGGGCAGCACCACCACCTTCACCCCGCGGAACACGCACGCCAGCACGCCCATCCCGGAGGCGTGGGTGATCGGCCCGGTGACCAGGTAGATGCTGCCGGCGGACATGGAGCCCTGCGGGTTCATGGTCATCTTGCGCAGGTTGGCCAGCCGGTTGCCCACGGTCTGCACCGCGGCCTTCAGGGTGCCGGTGGACCCGGAGGTGAAGTTCAGGACCGCGGGGTGGTCCACCGGAACGTCCACCTCCACGGTCTCGGTGGAGCCGGAGGACAGCAGGTCCTCGTAGGCCAGGATTCCGGACCTTGCCTCGGGCACCGGGTCAAAGACCACGACCTGGCAGTCCGCCCCGGCGGCGCTGATCGCGTCGCGGGCGGTGGCCAGCTGCTCGGGATCCACCAGGATGACCCGCACCTGTGCGTCGGAAAGCACGTGGGCGATTTCGGTGGGGGCCAGGCGCACGCTCAGCGGCACTCGGACCGCCCCGCACTTGGCCAGGGCGAATTCGGTGACAACCAGTTCCCCGCGGTTGCTGGCCAGGGTGGCCACGCTGGTGCCGGCCTCCACGCCCAGCCCGCCCAGGGCCGAGGCCAGGCGGTTCGCGTCATCGTCGAGCTGGCGGTAGGTCCAGCGCCGGTCCCCGGCGACCAGGGCCTCGGTGTCGGGCCAGTAGCGCTTCGAGCGATTCAGATAAGTACCAAGATTCATGCCTACTCCAGAGAACGATTGATCAGTCATGATCTTAGACACACTGTCTAGGAAGTGTCCAGAGGGGAGTTTGTTTGCTATGAATGCACCATGAGCTATGAAGACCCGCGCACGGTGCGCACCCGCGCCGCCCTGTCCAACTCACTGGTGGAACTGGTGCTGGAACGGGGCTATGCCGCCGTGAAAGTCGAACATGTCGCGGCGCATGCCGCAGTGGGGCGGGCAACGTTCTACACGCATTTCGCCACGAAGGAAGCCCTGTATGACTACACGGTGGAGAGCATCCTGGGCGAGCTGCGCCTGCTGCTGGAGGATGTGGACCGCGAGCACGCCGGCTTCACCGGCCAGCCGGTGCGGGCGCTGTTTGGGCACGCCTCGAAGAACCCCAACGCCTATCGGATGATCCTGCGCGGGGAGGGGGACGGGCGCGGCCTTCGCCTGCTCATCGAGCGCTGGGCCGCGGTCGCCGAACAGATCTTCGCCGACCGTGTCCATGCGCAGGATGTGCGTCCGCGCGTGGATCTGCGGGTCATCGCCCAGGCATGGGCGGGGGAGCAGGTGGCGGTCCTGCTGTGGTGGCTGGATGCCCCGGCGCCGCGTCCGGGGCTGGACCAGGTGGTGCAGACGCTGGCCGACCTCTCGCGCTACGGACGCCACTGGGCCTCGGGATTCAGCGTCACGCCATAGTGCGGCCGGCCAGGGCCGCATCGCCTGCCCCGTACGAAAGGCTTCGTGCGGGGCAGGCTTTTTGCCTCGTGGGCACGTTTTCGCAGTCCCCGCCCCGGCAGGGTGTGCTCCAGCGGGGCCCGCGGTGAGCCGCGCCCAGCGGGGCGAAGAAATCGTCATACTGCCGCTGCGGCGCCCGCTGCGCGTCACGGAAAAGTTTTTCCGCGTAAGACCTTGCGTGAGCTGGTTCACATCACGTAACTTGGGGTAGATCAGTCTTAGACGTTCTGTCTAACTTCTTTCAGTGGAAGGTGCCCCGACATGCGCTCGCGCCGCTATTTGCTTGAATACCCGACCGGAGCACGGCGCCGGGTCTATCTGGGCGTGGTGGTGCTGGCCGTGTTCATCTCCGCTTTCGAGGGCCAGCTGGCACCGGTGCTGCCGCTGCTGCTCAAGGACCTTGGAATGACCCCGGCGTTCTACGGCTCGATTACCGCCGTCTCCCTGCTCGCCGGCGCACTGGCCGGGTACCTTGGCGGGGAAATGGTGGACCGCATTGGGCGGGTAAGGGTGTTGATCCCCTTCGCCTTCATCTCGGCGGCCTCCTGCCTGTACATGGCCATGGCCCCGGATGTCTTGCACTTCACGGCGGCGCGCATCTCGATGAACTTCGTCGAGGGCATCGCCATGGCCGGCACCGCGCCGTTGATCCGCGACTTCACCCCGCGCACCGGACGCGCCCAGGCCTACGCCTTCTGGACCTGGGGGCCGGTGGGGGCCAACTTCTTTGCCGCCGCGATTGCCGCGCTGACGCTGCAGCTGTTCGACTACTCGTGGCGGGCGCAGATCTACCTGATGGCCGGGGTGGCGCTGCTCGGGGCCATCATCATCGCGCTGATCCTTCGCGACCTGCACCCGGATGTGCGCCGACAGATCCGGGACACCGAAGGGGCGGCGCGTGAATCCCTGTCCGGGGGCGCCGGGTCACGCAGCAGCCTGCTGACCAGCCGGGCCTTCTGGACCCACGTCCTGGCCATCTCCTGCCTCTACTTCTTCCTGGCCACCATGAACGCCTACGCGCAGCTGATGCTCGTGGAATTCTTTGGCTTCAGCGTGCGCATGGCTTCGGTGGTCGCCATGGGCTTCTGGGTGGCGAACCTGGGCGCCTCGCTGTTCTTCGCCCGGCTTTCGGACCGGTTGCGGGTGCGCCGCGGCATGGTCATTGGCGGTGGACTGACGGCCGCCGCGCTGCTGGCAACCCTGGTCACTGTGATGTTTACCTGGCCCAGCACCCCGGGCATCCTGGTCATGGGATTGTTCGTGCTCATCGGCGGCTCACTGGGCGCGGTGTTCTCCCCGTGGATGGCCAGCTTCTCCGAGGCCATTGAGGAAATTCATCCGGAGGGCCACGGCTTTGCCTTCGGCTTCAACGACGTGGTCAAGAACCTGTTCATCCTCACCTCGGTGCTCTTCGCACCGCACGTGGCCGACAGCCTGGGATGGAACGCGTGGATGGCCACGGTGCTGGTCATCTTCTGCGCCTTCGTGGCCTTCGCGGTGCTCATCCCGCGCCATGCGGTCCCCGCGTTGCGGGAAATCGATGCCGAATCCGGAAGCAACCGCGCCGAGGTCCTGCGCGCCGCGCAGACCAAGTAGCAAAGAGCGGATTCCTGCTGGCCGGAAAGGCCAAATCCAGTGGCGCTAGCTCCAGATGTCGTCGGTTTCGAACTGGTTGAGCATGGCGTTGCGGATCGATTTGAGGTGTTCGGCCATCGCCTGCTGGGCCGCCTTGGCCTCACCGGCTTCGATTGCCTGCACGATGGCCTCATGTTCCTGGATTTCCCGGGAAGTGGACATGTAGGCCTGCATTCCGGGCAGCACGTAATGGGCGCGGGCGGTGTCATGGAAGCAGCGCTCCAGCGCGGCGGCAATACGCGAATTGCGTCCCCCCTCGGCCAGCTGCCGGTGGAACTGCTGGGCGCAGCGCATCGAGCCGATCGGATCCTCCGCCGCGAGCCGGGACTGCTCGTCAAGCTGGCTGCGCAGGGCCGCAATGAACGGTGCGGTGGCATGCCGCGCGGCACCGGCGGCGGTAAAGGGCTCGAGCAGCATCCGCATGTCCAAGGTCTCGTACACGTCATTGAGGGTCACCCCACGGACCAGGTACCCCTTCTTGGGCAGGATCTGCAGCAGTCCCTCGCTGGTCAGCTGGCGCAGGGACTCGCGCACCGGGGTCTTGGACACCTTGAATTCCTCGGCCAGGCGCGGCTCGACCACCATGGTGCCCGGGGCAATCACCCCGTACAGGATCCGCTCACGCAGTTCGGCGGTGAGCTTCTCGGTGAGCGAGGTGGCCATCTGATCTCCCATCCCGGCTCCCGCCAGTGTCTGGCGCGTAATCTTTGTCCTCGGGTCTTTACTGTGACCCTAGCTACACCTTAGTCTGACCTGAAAGATATTTCAGGTATCTGTCATCGGCGGATACCTTCCCCCACCTTCCAATGGAGCGCATCATGGCACCGCAGGACACAAGCGTTGGCGTTGGCCCCGCCCAGCAGCACCATGCGCAGCAGCGCCGTCGGGCGATCTTCGCCTCCGTGCTGGGCACCGCCATCGAATGGTACGACTACGCGTTGTATGGGGCGGCGGCCTCGGTGGTGATCGGTCCGTTGTTCTTCGCGGCCGCCGGTTCCACCGGTGAGGCGCTGGCCGCTTTCGCCACCTTCGCGGTGGGCTTCGTGGCCCGCCCCTTCGGCGGGGTCATCATTGGACATCTGGGGGACAAGTTCGGGCGGCGTCCGGCCATGTTGCTCTCGGTGATCCTGATGGGCATTGCCACCGTCGGCATTGGCCTTCTGCCCACGGCCGATTCCTGGGGAGTGTGGGCGGTGGCCCTGCTGGTGCTCTTCCGCCTCATCCAGGGCTTCGGGGCCGGAGCCGAACTGACCGGTGCCATGACACTGGTCGCCGAATATGTGGAACCGAAGAAGCGCGGCTGGTACACCTCACTGGTGCTGGCCACCCCGCCGCTGGGCATCGCCTTGGCCACCGTGAGCTTCTTTGCCGTGGCAGCCCTCGGGGACGCCGCCCTGCTTGGCTGGGCCTGGCGAATCCCCTTCCTGATCTCCGCGGTGCTGTTCCTGCTGGCCCTGTACATCCGCAACCGGCTGGAGGAGACCCCCGAATACGCTCGGGTCATGCAACGGGCGCAAGAGCACGGCAACACCGGCAAGCTCCCGGTGTTGAAGGTCTTCTCCGGGCATTGGCGCGAAGTGCTGCTCGGGTTCTTCGCCATCACCGGGCACAACGCCGTGAACTACATCCTGGCCGTGTTCTCCATCAGCCTGATGGTCGGTTCGGGCATGGAACGCAGCCATGCCCTGCTGGCCGTGACCGTCGGTTCCCTGGTCTCGGTGGTGCTCACCCCGGTCGGTGGCCGGCTGGCCGACCGTTGGGGAACTTCGCGCACCCTGGCGGCCGGGAACATCAGCGGCCTGCTACTGGCCTTCCCCATCTTCTGGCTGCTGGCCACCGGCCAGTTCACGCTGGGCATGCTGGCCATTGCCCTGGGCTATGCGCTGGTCATCCCCTGCACCAGTGGGGCGCAGGGCGCGTTTCTCACCGAACTGTTCCCGGTCCAGGTGCGCTTCACCGGGATCGCGATTGCCCGGGAACTCAACGGAGCGCTGGTCGCCGGCATGTCACCGCTGATTGCCGCCACCCTGCTGGAGCTGGGCGGCGGGGCGATTACCCTGCCCGCAGGATTCCTGGCCCTGTGCTGCCTGAGCTCCGCGGTGGCGATTTTCCTTGGAACCAGGGCCTCCCGCCGGGCATAGATGAACGCCGGGGCGAGCCGGGCCCCCAGAACCAGATTTGTTGTCAATGAAAGGAACCCGCAGTGTCGAACCTGCAGCGCCAAATACCTGATGTCAAGGAATTGGCCGCACTGATGAAGTTCTCCCTGCCCACCCTGCGCCGCCGCCAGGCGCGGCTGGCGAAGGCCGCCGACCTGTGGGACCTGCGCAAGATCGCCAAGCGCCGCACCCCGGCCGCGGCCTTCGACTACGTGGACGGCGCCGCCGGCCGGGAAATCACCGCGGACCGGGCGCGGGAGGTCTTTGACTCGGTGGAGCTGCTGCCGCGCATCCTGCACGGCACCGCGCACTCGGATCTGTCCACCACGATTGCCGGCGGGAATTCGGCACTGCCCTTTGGGATCGCACCGACCGGCTTCACCCGCTTCATGCAGTCCGAGGGTGAGATCGGCGGTTCCCGGGCCGCGGAGAAGGCCGGGATCCCCTTCAGCCTGTCCACCATGGGCACCCGCTCCATTGAGGAAGTGGCCAGCGCCGCCCCAAACGCCCGCAAGTGGTTCCAGCTCTACCTGTGGAAGGACCGCGAGAAGTCCCGGGCCCTGGTGGAACGGGCCGCGTTGGCCGGCTTTGACACCCTGCTGGTCACGGTGGACACCCCGGTGGCCGGCCAGCGGCTGCGCGATGTGCGCAACGGGATGAAGATCCCGCCGGAACTGAGCCTGAAGACGGTGCTGGATGCCTCCTACCGGCCCGAATGGTGGTTCAACTTTCTGACCACCGATTCGCTGAAGTTTGCCTCACTGTCCAATACCTCCTCTGATTTGCCCACCATCATCAACTCCATGTTCGACTCCTCGCTGGACTTCGATGACCTGCGCTGGATCCGCGACCTGTGGCCGGGCAAGTTGTTCGTCAAGGGGGTGCTCACCGTGGAGGATGCCCGCAAGTCGGTGGCCGCCGGGGCGGACGGACTGGTGGTCTCCAACCACGGAGGACGGCAACTGGACCGCGCGCCGATCGCGTTCGAGGCGCTGGGGCAGGTGCGCCAGGAGGTGGGTCCGGAGATGGAAATCATCCTCGACTCGGGCATCATGTCCGGGGCGGACATCGTCGCCTCCCTGTGCGCCGGCGCCGACTTCGTGCTTATCGGCAGGGCCTACCTGTACGGGCTGATGGCCGGCGGACAGCAGGGGGTCGAAAGAGCCATCGAGCTGCTGGCCAAGGAAGTCGAGGTCAACATGCAGCTGATGGGAGCCGGATCCATCCGGGAACTGACCCCCGAGCTCATCCGGGTGCGCGCCGGGCGTACGGCCAGTCCGGCACTGAAACGCTAGCGGGTCAACGCGGTGACCGGCGTTGTTAAATGTGCCGCCGGTCACCCAGCCCAGGCTCAGGTGTCAGGGTCTTCTATACCGCGTAGAATAGGCGTGTGCCTGCACCAAAATCCACTGCAATCCAAGCCCAAGAAGTTTTCCGGCCCGTACTGCTGCGCGGCCTGACTGCCGCCGCCTACGCGCTGATTTCCATCTTCTGGATCGGCGCCGACCTAAAGGTCCTGTCCTATTCCACCGCCGGCCTGCTGGTGCTTACCGGCGTGTTCATGTGGCAGTACGCCTCCGTGGCCACCGTTCCGGCCAAGGCGCGGGCCCCCTATGCTTTTGGTGCCGGCATCATGCTGCTGGCCGGCATCACCACGCTGTTCGCCTCCACCCCGGCCATGGTCGCCTACATGGCTGCGGTCGGCCTGCTGGTCGGTGGCGTCTCGGAAATCGTCGTGTTCACCAAGTACCGTCATGAGTTCCCACCGTTCCGCAACCAGCTGATCAGCGGTGCGGTGGCCGCCGGGGTCGGTGTGGCTCTGGCCTTCGCCGGACAGCTGGACACCCACGGGGTACTGGGAATGATCGGCGGCAGCGCCGTGGTCTTTGCCGTCTTTGAGCTGATCGCGGCCTTTGGGCACCTGCATGACTCCCGCAAAAACCCTGCGGCCGAAACTGACTAGACTTGATGGCAACACGAGGAAATAGAAATGGAGATCCTGGTGTCAAATAATTCACCCAAGAAGCAACCATGGAGTCAGTCGATCAAGGCTCCACTGGTCTTTTCGCTGGTGCTGGGAATCGTTGCCGCCTTTGTCGGTATGATCAGCGTGACCGGCGGCTCCGAGAATGACCTGCGCATCGATGTCGGACTGATCTGCTTTGGCATCGCCTTCATCGCCAGCCTGCTGGTGATCTCGGTGCTCACCATGGCGTCGAAGGAAAACGACCCGACCCTCGGCAAGGGATCCGGCGTGAACCGCGCCTCGGATCGCCCGCACGAGAAGGACTGATTAGGCGCCGGAAACACCCGCAGAGCCACAAACAATGGTGGGCCGCCCCTTGAGCAAGGGGCGGCCCACCATTGTCATCGGCCGGGTTTCAGCTTGCGCGGCCCGCGGCGGGCCGGCGCTTACTCCTCCGGCTCGTCGGCCGGACCCCATTCGGAGAGGAAGTCCTCCGGGCTCAGTTCCCCCAGATCCCGGCGCACCAGGGCAATTAGCCGCTCGGCTTCTTCCAGGTTCGAGGTGGGCAGGGTCAGCACCCGGGAATCATCGGTGCGCGAGTAGACCACCACGCTGGAACCGGAGGGTTCAAACTCCGCATCGCCCAGGACCGCCGAAGCCACTGCCGCCGTCCAGCGGGCTGCGGCCTTCAAGGGCGAATCATCGGTGCGTTCCAGCCGTGCTTCATAGTCCTCAGACGCGTGGTGCTCGTTCATGGTCCATCCCTCCGACGTACTTCCCGGTGCCAGGTCCTGCACACCGGGAAGTGGATCTGCAGATCAAGTCTGTTCGTGGTTTCATCCTAAAGGTGCCGCAGTTTTGCGGCGAGTACCGGCACGGGAATTATCCCGTGCGTGAAACCCTCAGGCGCGCCTGGCCTTGCGTGCCCGGTAGGCCCGGACATGCTCGCGGTTGGCGCAGTTGCCGGTGTCGCAGTACAGCTTCGACCGGTTGCGGGAGAGGTCGACCAGCGCCGCCCGGCAGTCCGGTGAGGCGCAGATGCGCAGGCGCTCAAGCCCCTTGGAGCGGATCACCTCGGCGACGGCCATGGCGGCCTCCACTGCCATGCGGTCATAGAGCGGGGCGCTTTGGGTGGTGGCGTGCAGGTGGTAGTCCCACTCGTCATGCTTGATCAACTGGGGCAGGGCCTGCGCGTTGCGCAGGATGGCATTGACCCGGCGCACCGCGTTGTCCTCATCCGCGGTCCAGATGTCGTGCAACTGGGAGCGCAGCTGGCGGATGGAACGCAGCTCGGCCAGGTTGTTCGCCCGGGCCCCGGTGAAGCGTTCGGTATCCAGGAAGTAGTCCAGGTCCCCGACGGTTTCGAGCTTGTCCACCAGGCCGGAGTTGGTGTTCAGCAGGTTGACCACGGTACGCAGCGAAGCCTGTGTGTCAGGTGCAAAGGTCATTGTGACTCCTGTAAGTCGTCATGGATTGACGAGCATTTCGGCAGAATCGTATTGTCATGATCATACATTCAATGACTCCTGACTCCCGTGCGCGGGTCGTCCTCTGAGGGGCGCGCGGGAACCGGGAGCCCGTTCCGAAAGCCAGCACCCATGCCCGAGATATCTTCAGCCCCCGAGGCCCTTCCGCATGTTGCTTCCAAGCCCCGCAAAACCGGGAACATGGTCGGAGTGTGGATCGCGCTGCTGTCCTCCGCGGTCTTCGGCCTATCTGGGTCCTTCGCCAAGGCCCTGATGGAGGCCGGATGGTCTCCGGCCGCGGCGGTGACCTGGCGAATGGCCGGTGCTGCGCTGGTGCTGGCCATCCCCGCAATCATCGCGATGCGGGGGCGCTGGACGCTGCTGCGCACGAACTGGGCGCCGATCCTGCTCTTTGGGTTGTTCGGGGTGGCCGCCTGCCAGCTGTGCTACTTCCTGGCCGTGCAGCGGCTGGATGTCGGGGTGGCGCTGATGCTCGAATACCTGGCCCCGGTCTTCATTGTCCTGGTGCTGTGGATCAGGCACCAGAAGCGCCCGCGCATTCCCACCATCGCCGGCACCCTGGTCGCACTGGTGGGGCTCATGGCCGTGCTGGATATTGCCGGAACCACGACCATTGATCCCATCGGGGTGATGTGGGGAATCGGCGCAGCCATTGGCCTGACCGTCTACTTCTTTGTCAGCGCCCGGGTCAACGGCGCGCTGCCGCCGATCATGCTGTCCGCCGGTGGTTTGCTGGTCGGTTCGCTGATGATGGCCCTGATCGGGTTGTTCGGCATCCTGCCCATGGAGGTGACGTTCACCGAGGTGAACCTGGCCGGTCTGCAGACGCAATGGTGGGTCGCCCTGGGCGGAATGATCATCCTGTCTACTGTCATCGCCTATGTTACGGGGATCATGGCCGCCCGGGCCCTGGGATCCAAGGTCGCCAGTTTCATTTCACTGACCGAAGTGCTCTTTGCGGTGTTGTGGGCGTGGCTGCTGCTTGGAGAACTGCCCGGGCTGATCCAGCTCTTCGGTGGCCTGCTGATCGTCGGCGGGGTCGTGCTGGTGCGCGTGGATGAGCTGCGTCAGCCGGTCGGCCATTAGCCGCGCCGACCAATTGCAGCCGTGACAGGTCTGCATCGGATGCCAAGAAGCCTGCATGCGTTGCCAAGTGTGAGATGGCTTACTCCGCATAGGGTAATCCCACGAGAATACGGGAATTCCAGGAGGAAGTGTGCAATCACATTATTTGGTCATCGGCGCCGGGTCGGCCGGAGTTGTCCTCACTCGCCGCTTACTGGATGCCGGCAACAAGGTCACCCTCGTCGAAGCCGGGGGCAGGACACCAACGCCGACATTGACGACGTCTCACGGTTGGGTATGCTGTGGGGCGGTGCTGAGGACTGGAACTACTTCACCACGCCTCAGCCGCAACTGAACGATCGACGCGTGCACGTGCCGCGAGGCAAGGTGATGGGCGGTTCCCACGCGCTGAACGCCACCATTTGGGTTCGCGGGGATCGCTGGGACTTCGACACCTGGGCGGAGCAAGGTTGCCAGGGGTGGTCATGGGACGATGTTCTCCCCTTTTACAAGGCCATCGAGAACTTTCACGCCGAGGACGGCGGAGGAGGCGACCCACAGGTCCATGGCACCCAGGGGCCTTTGGATGTCACTTACGACTATCCCCGCCATCCAATTCAGCAGGCCATGTACGATGCCACCCTGCAGGCGGGCGTCCCCGCGAATCCGGACTACAATTCCGGCTCCGTGGAAGGTGCCGGATGGATGCAATTGAATGTTCGTGACGGTGTCCGCTTCAACACCTGGCGCGCCTACCTCAAGCCCATCGCGGATCACGAAGATCTCACCCTGATTACCGGGGCCACGGCACGTCGTCTCCTCTTGGAAGGGCTGAACGTCACCGGAGCGGAATTCAGCCGCGACGGAGAGATTTTCACCGTGGAAGCAGATGAAGTGATCTTAACTGCCGGAGCCATCGGATCGCCGGAGCTCATGCTGCGCTCCGGTCTCGGCCCCCGGGAGCACCTGGAGGAGCTGGGCCTTGCGGTAATCAAGGACATCCCCGCCGTGGGTAAGAACCTCCACGACCATCTACTCGTCCCCGTCGTCTGCACAACACAAGACCCTCTGCCGATGCCGGAAGTCGCAGCGGCACAAGTGCATTTCTTCGCAAAGTCCATCCCCGACCTGCCAGTGGCCGATACTCAGCCGATCTTCTTTAGCCTGCCGATGTACACCAACTCGGCTGAGCCGCTAATGGAAGGACCGGAGACGGGCTTTTCACTGCTGGCCGGACTCGTCCGACCCAAATCACGTGGCACCCTGACGCTGGCTGGCCCGGCCCCGGGGGATGGGGTGAACATCGATCTGGCCGCCTACGCGCAGGAGGACGATCTGCAGGCGATGCTCTATTCCCTCAAGCAATGCCGCGACATTGCCGCGCAGCCGGCGCTGAGGCAACACGGAGCTGTGGAAGTGCATCCGGGGCGCGAGGTGCAAAGCGAAGAGGAACTCATCGAGTACATTCGTCGCACCACGACGACCTACCATCATCAGGTGGGCACCTGCGCCATGGGTATTGGGCCAACGGCGGTGGTGGACCCTCAAAGCCTTCGGGTTCATGGGGTTCAGGGGTTGCGCATCGCGGATGCATCGGTCATGCCGCAGGTGACCACCGGCAACACCAACGCCCCCTCGGTGCTGATCGGTGAGCGGTGTGCCACGGCAATCACCGGGCTGCTACCGTTCGAGAAGGAGCAGGCCGTCCAGATGGAGAAGACCCCGCTTTCGTAGCACTGAACCGGAACAGACCGGCCCGCCTGGCGCTGAAAGGCACAGGCGGGCGCCGAATTATTCGTGAGCTGGATTTGACGACGGCAACCGATCAACCATTTGGTTGATGGCAGCAACTTTTCGTCCACCTAGAGTCGATGGTGCAGTGCAGCAGCACCACGACCTTGAAACTTGGGTATCGAAAGGAACGCGTCGGTGGCTACTTCGGACACCATGAACCCTCAGGGCTCCCCGCAGGCATCACACCCGTGGGGAGCCTTGGCTATTCTGGCCGCCGGACTGGGGCTTGTGGTCCTGGACGGGACCATTGTCGGGGTCGCCCTGCCGCAGATCATTGCCGATATCGGTTTGGACCTGGGCGATGCCCAATGGGTCAACAGTCTTTACGCGGTAGTGCTGGCGGCCCTGCTGCTGTCCGCCGGAAGCCTGGCCGACCGGTGGGGCCGCAAGAAGCTCTTCGTCAGTGGACTGCTGCTCTTTGCGCTTGGCTCTCTTCTGGCCGCGGGGGCCGGGGCGGCGGGACCCCTGATTGCGGCCCGCGCGGTCCAGGCGGTGGGCGCTGCCTGCATCATGCCGGCCACGCTGTCCACGGTGAATGCCATGTTTCAGGGCAAGCAGCGCGCCGCCGCGTTTGGCATCTGGGGTGCGGTGATTTCCGGCGCCGCCGCCGTGGGGCCCCTGGCCGGCGGCCTGTTGACGCAATATGCCTCTTGGCACTGGATCTTTCTGGTGAACCTGCCCCTGGGCGCGGTGCTGCTGGTGCTGGCGCTGGTCTTCGTCCCGGAAACCAAGGGTGGAAAGCCGGCCCGCGGCGTGGATGTGGACGGCGCCTTGCTCAGTGCGCTGGGGATGGGTGCCCTGGTGTTCGCCATTATCGAAGGACCCGAGACCGGCTGGTGGAAGCCGAAGTCCGAGCTGCGCGTGGGCCCCTTCATCTGGCCCGCGGATGCCGCGATATCCATTGTCCCGGTTGCCCTGCTGATTGCGGCAGCGGCCATTGTGCTGTTCATCTTCTGGGAACGGCACCGGGCACGGGTGCGCCGCTCGGCCCTGCTGGAACTGCAGCTGTTTACCGTCCCCACGTTCTCCTGGGGAAACCTGACCGCCGCAAGCGTGGCGATTGGTGAGTTCGCGCTGTTGTTCGTCTTGCCGCTGTTTTTGGTCAATGCCCTGGGGCTCTCCGTGCTGTCCTCCGGGTTGGTGCTGGTGGCCATGGCGGTGGGCGCGTTCATTTCCGGGGCTCTGGCCCGTCACCTGGCCGCCAGGATTTCCGCGGCCGGGACAGTGCTGCTGGGCCTGGGCATGGAAACCCTTGGCGTCCTGATCCTGGCCGTGGTGCTCTCCGCGGGCGTCCCGCCGCTGGCTGTTGCGGCGCCCTTGGTGTTGTATGGGCTGGGGCTTGGCCTGGCCTCGGCCCAGCTGACCGGAACCGTGCTCTCCGGGGTGCCGGTGGAGATCTCGGGCCAGGGTTCGGCAACCCAAAGCACGGTGCGCCAGGTCGGTTCGGCGCTGGGAACCGCGATTTCCGGGGCCGTGCTGGCCGCGAGCCTGGCGCTCACGTTGCCTTCCAGCCTGGCCGGTGCCGGGGTGGCGGGAGCGAAGGCCGGTGAATTGGCCGAGGCGACCCGGCAGTCGGCCGGTACCACGATCAGCCAGTTGCGCGCCCAGGGCGCCGGGCAGTCGAACCCGGCCGTGGACGCGCTGGCGGCCGGGTTTGCCGATGCCACGCGGGTGTCCATGATCGCTGCGGCGGTGTTTCTGGTCCTTGGGGCGCTGGGAGCCTGGCGCATGCTCGTGCTGCAGCGCCGCGCATCGTCCCGCCCCAACGACTAGGGCGAGCGGCTGGTCGCCGGTTCCGGCGGGCAGGGTCGGGCCTAGACCGGCTGCCATGCCTTCGCGTGCTCCAGGCCAGTGCCCGTGCCGGGGATTAACGCATAAAGCCACGGTGTGGCTGCCGTCCCGCAAGGGGGAGCAGCCACACCGTGGCTTGTGGTGTTGGGTTCAGCGCCCGGTGGCTACTTCTTGCCGAAGCGGCGCAGCCGCAACGAGTTCAGCACCACCAGCACCGAGCTGGCCGCCATGGCCGCACCGGCGATCATTGGGCTGAGCAGTCCCAGGGCCGCCACCGGGATGCCGGCGGTGTTGTAGGCAAAGGCCCAGAACAGGTTCGTCTTGATCGTTGACAGCGTCTTTTCGGACAGCGCGATCGCGTCGTTGACCTGGTGCAGGTCATTGCCCATCAGGGTGATGTCCGCGGCCTCGATGGCCACGTCGGTGCCCGAGCCCATGGCGATGCCCAAGTCCGCCTGGGCCAGTGCCGGGGCGTCGTTTACCCCGTCGCCCACCATGGCCACGACCTGGCCCTCGGACTGCAGCTGCTCGATGGCCTTGGCCTTGTCGGCCGGGAAGACCCCGGCGAACACGTCCTGCGGCTGAATGCCGACGCTGCCGGCCACCTTCGTGGCGACCTGCTGGTTGTCACCGGTCAGCAGCATGACGCGCAGCCCGCGCTGCTGCAGGGCGCGGATGGCCTCGGCGGAGGAATCCTTGATCTTGTCGGCCACGGAGATCACCGCGGTGAACTTGTCATCCACCGAGACCAGGATGGCGGTGGCCCCGGCCTCCTCGGCCGAGTGCAGCATCTGCATGGCCGCCTCATCCAGCACCGTGCCTTCGGACTCCAGCCAGCTGTAGCGTCCGACCACGATCTTGTGCCCGTCGATGATGCCCTTCACCCCGCCGCCGGGATCCGAATCGAAGCCGCTGACCTCGGCCAGCGCTCCCAGCTCGGCCCCGGCCGTGGCGATGGCCTGGGCGATCGGGTGCTCGGAGTGGTGTTCCACGGCGGCCGCGACGGCCAGCGCCCGCTCCGGGTTGACCCCCTCCACCGCGGTGGTGCCCAGGTAGGTCATCACCCCGGTGGTCACGGTGCCGGTCTTGTCCAGCACGATGGTGTTCAGCTTGCGGGTGTCCTCCAGCACTTCCGGGCCGCGGATCAGGATGCCCAGCTGTGCGCCGCGCCCGGTGCCGACCAGCAGGCCGATCGGGGTGGCCAGACCCAGCGCGCACGGGCAGGCGATGACCAGCACCGCCACCGCGGCGGTGAAGGCGGCCAGCACGTCGCCGCTGAACAGCCACCAGGCCAGGAAGGTGAGCACCGCGATGCCCAGCACGATCGGGACGAAGACCGCGGAGATCCGGTCGGCCAGGCGGGCGATCGGCGCCTTGCCGGACTGGGCCTCGGAGACCAGGCGGCCCATCTGGGCCAGTGTGGTGTCCGCGCCAATGCGGGTGGCCTCGACGACCAGGCGTCCGGAGGTGTTGATGGTGGCGCCGGTGACCTCATCCCCGGCCGCCACCTTCTGCGGCACCGATTCACCGGTCAGCAGGGAGGTGTCCACGGCGCTGGCCCCGTCAATGACCTTGCCGTCGGTGGCGATCTTCTCGCCCGGGCGGACCACGAACCGGTCCCCGATCTGCAGCTGGTTCGCCGGGATGCGGTGTTCCACGCCATCGCGCAGCACCACCGCCTCCTTGGCCCCCAGGTCCAGCAGGGTCTTCAGGGCATCCGAGGCGCGGTTCTTGGCGCGGGCCTCCAGGTGGCGGCCGATCAGCAGGAAGGTCGCCACCACGCCGGCGGTCTCAAAGTACAGGGTGTGCTCGTGCATCCCGCCGCCGGTATGGGCGGTCATCATCGGGTCACGGAAGAGTTCAAAGACCGAGAAGAAGTAGGCGGCCAGCACACCCAGGGAGACCAGGGTGTCCATGGTGCTGGTCAGGTGCCGCGCGTTGATGGCCGCGGCCTTGTGGAACGGCCAGGCGCCGTAGAACACCACCGGGGTGGACAGCGCGAACGCCACCCAGCCCCAATGCGGGAACTGGGCGCCGGGGATCATGGAGATCACGAACAGCGGGATGGTGAAGATCAGGGAGAAGATCACCCGGTTGCGCAGGTTGCCGTGCTCGGTGGGCTTGGCCCCGGCCGGTTCCTCCGGCGCGGCGCTCTGGTGCCCGTGCTCGGGTTGGCGCACGCTGGCCTCGTAGCCGGCGGCCTTGACGGTCTCGATCAGCATCTCATCGCTGATGTCCGCCGGGACGGTGACCTTCGCGTTTTCCAGCGGCAGGTTCACCGAGGCGGTGACCCCGGGCAGCTTGCCGAGCTTGCGCTCCACCCGGTTCACGCAGGAGGCGCAAGTCATGCCCTGGATGTCCAGGTCAACGGTGCGTTGGGTGGGGTGCTGGGGTTGGCGCACGCTGGCCTGGTAGCCGGCGGCCTTGACGGTTTCAATCAGCATCTCATCGCTGATGTCCGCCGGGACGGTGACCTTCGCGTTTTCCAGCGGCAGGTTCACCGAGGCGGTGACCCCGGGCAGCTTGCCGAGCTTGCGCTCCACCCGGTTCACGCAGGAGGCACAGGTCATGCCCTGGATGTCCAGGTCAACGGTGCGCTCACCCGCGGTTGGCAGGTTCTGTTCGGTTTGGGTGGACATCATCAATCCCTTGGTGTTGGAGAGGTGTGCCGCCTGCTGCTGGGGCAATTAGCGGCTGATTGCTACCACGTCGTAGCCCGCTTCGTCGATGGCCGTGCGGATGGCGGCATCGTCCAGGGCGGCGGTAGAGGTGATGGTGGCGGTGGAGGTGCCGTTGGCGACCAGCTGGACGTCCACGCCGGATACCGAGGAGAGCTCTTCCAGCTCCTCGGTCACGGAGGCCACGCAGTGCCCGCAGGTCATGCCGTTGATCTGCACCTGGGTGCGGACCGCTTCGGCCTGCCCGTCGGGGCGGCTGGTGATCTTCAGGCCCTCATTGGTCTTGTTGGCCGACTCGCCCGAGTAGCCGCAGCCGCATCCGTTCTGGGTACCCATGATTGTTCTCCTGTGTGATGGTTGTGCGCCCACCGGGGCGCTGGTGTGCGGCGGGGCGGGGTTCTCCCCGAGCCCGCTGGTCACCGGTGGTTTGCCGGCGGTCCGTGGTTTCTAGCGCAGCAGCCGGGAGATGGCCGCGCTGGCTTCGGTGACCTTGTCCACGACGATGTCCGGGTTGCCGGTGTCCCGGGACTGGTTGGCCGCGGAGACCACGCAGTGCCCGATGTGCTCCTCGATCAGCTGGACGCTGACCTTGTGCATGGCCGCGTTGATGGCGGAGATCTGGGTGAGGATGTCGATGCAGTACTTTTCGTCATCGACCATCTTCGCCACCCCGCGCACCTGTCCCTCGATGCGCTTCAGGCGACGCAGCACCGCGGCCTTGTCGCTGGTATAGCCATGGCCCTCGTGGGCATCATGGCTCTGTGCTTCGTGTTCCATGATCAAGACTATACCCCTAGGGGGTATGGGGTATCAAGTGGAATTCGTGTGGTGTGGCTCGCAACCTGAGGTCCGGTAAGCACGTGGCCTAGGTTTTTCCGCTTTGACGACCAGCGGGGATCGTTACAATGAGTGTTTGTCGCCGGCGTGCCCGGCGGCCGCCGACCGGGCAACCGGCCGG
Source organism: Glutamicibacter creatinolyticus (assembly GCF_006094275.1). Classification (GTDB taxonomy): domain Bacteria; phylum Actinomycetota; class Actinomycetes; order Actinomycetales; family Micrococcaceae; genus Glutamicibacter; species Glutamicibacter creatinolyticus. The sequence continues at coordinate 2,897,661 of NZ_CP034412.1, read as the reverse complement.
TGCCACAGGCGCAGCGGGGACCGGCAGGTCCCCGGCGGTGGTGCGGGATTCCTTTAACAGGGCCCGCTGCACGGGCGCGGCCCTCACCGGGGCTGCCGCGGGCAGCCGGGACGGGACCGGGCCGGGCGTGCGCCGAAACAATAGGGTGAAGCTTTCCAGAATATGTCCCAGGTATCCAAGAGCCGATCCGAGAACACCCGGATCGAGGACCCGCAGACCGAGGCGGTGGCCACGCAGGCCCCCCAGGAGGCGGTGCCCCCTGCCGCCAGCGTGAAGCGGGAGCACTCCTCGAAGGTCTATGCGCTGATGACCTCCGGAACCATCGTCTCGCGCGTGCTCGGGTTCCTGCGCACCGCGTTGCTGGCGGTGGCGATCGGCTCGTCGACCACCATGGCCGACATCTTCGAAAAAGCCAACGTCATCCCCACCATCATCTTCATGCTGCTGGCCGGCGGCATCTTCAACGTGGTGCTGGTGCCGCAGCTGATCAAGGCCTCGAAGAACAGCGACAACGGGCGATCCTACACCTCCAAGCTGCTGACCCTGACCATCGTGGTGGTCGGCGCCGCAACAGTGCTGCTCACCCTGATGGCCGGGCCGCTGATCAAGGTGCTCACCCTGGGGTGGACCCCGGCCATGCTGGCCCTGGGCACCACGTTCGCCTTCTGGTGCCTGCCGCAGATCTTCTTCTACGGGGTCTACGCTGTGGTGGGCCAGGTGCTCAACGCGCACGGGCGCTTTGCGGCGTTCATGTGGGCCCCGGTGGTGAACAACGTGGTGCAGATCGGGGTGATCGGTGCCTTCATCGCCCTGTTCGGCGCGTACGGCGGGGATGCGAACCAGCTGGAGAACTGGAGCGCGGCCAAGACCGTGCTGCTGGCCGGCGGCTCCACCCTGGGCATCGCGCTGCAGGCGGTGGTGCTGTTCTGGCCGCTGCGCAACCTGGGCCTGAAGCTGCGCCCGGACTTCGCCTGGCGCGGCATGGGCCTGCGCCACGTGGGCAAGATCGCGATCTGGACGTTGGGCTCGATGACGGTGGGCAACATCGCCTCATTGGTCAACTCCCGCTTCGTCTCCGCCGCCACCCCCGCGCGCCTGGCCATGCCCAACGGGGGCGCCTCGGTGCCCGGCGAATACGCGCTGAACACCACCCAGCTGATCACCGTGCTGCCGCATTCGGTGTTCGTGCTGGCCCTGGCCACCATCTACTTCAACGAGTTCACCAAGTCCTTCCAGGAGCAGCGCACCGAGGAGATCGGACCGCTGCTGTCCAAGGGGCTGCGCACCTCCGCGGTGCCGGTGGTGTTCGCCACCGTCGCCTTCATCGTGCTGGCCGGCCCGCTGGGCCGGCTGTTCGCCGGTAGCTCCTCCACCGCGATGCTGCAGGGCGCGGCCATCGGCCAGCTGCTGCTGCTGACCGCGCTGGGCCTGCCGTTCAAGTCCGCGCACTTCTTCATGCTGCGCGTGTTCTTCGCCGACGAGGACACCAAGACCCCGATGATCATCCAAAGCATCATCGCCGCCCTGGGCGTGGCGCTGGCCTTCACTGCCACCGTGACGCTGCCGGCCGTGCAGATCACCGCTGCGGTGGCCCTGATCTACGGGGTCACCAACATCATCTCGGCCATCATCGCCCACTTCCTGCTGGTGCGCCGCTATGGGGACTACGGGACCGTGCACGTGCTGGACACCTATATCCGCATCGGGGCGATGGCCGTGGTCTCCGGGGTGGTTGGCGCCGTGGTGCTGGGCATCATGGGCGGCTACAGCTGGGGCTTTGCCTGGTCCTCCATCCCGGCCGCGTTCCTGACCCTGGCCGTGGTGGGCGTGGTGATGCTGATGGTCTACCTGCTGCTGCTGCGCATGATCCGCTCGGCCGAACTGGATAACTTCCTGGGCCCGCTGGCCCGCTTCGTGCCGAACCTGCGCCGCTAACCGCAGGTGGAAACCCGGGCCGGCGTTCACCCCCGAAGCCCGGAAACAGTGTGGCCTACCCGGCGTTCTGGGCGGCGCCGGGCTGCCGGGAATCGCGGGGCGTGCACGGTAAGCTGGGGCGTGTGAGCACGATAGATCTTCATCTGCGCCCGATTTCCACCGCCGAACACACCGCCTTCCTGGAGCGCACCAGCCAGGTCAGCTTCCTGCAGCGGCCCGAATGGGCCCAGGTGAAGGGCGAATGGCGGGGCGAGTCCCTGGGCTGGTTCGCCGCGGATGAGCTGGTGGGCGCCGCGCTGGTGCTGCACCGCGGGCTGCCGGTGGTGCGCAAGACCCTGGCCTACATTCCAGATGGCCCGGTCATCGACTTTTCCACCTACGCCCCGCGCCAGGTGCTGTCCCCGCTGGTGGACTACCTCAAGGCCCACGGGGCCTTCCAGCTGCGGCTGGGCCCCGGGCTGATGGTGCGTTCCTGGGCGCCGGGTGCCGTGCGCAAGGCGCTGGGCAAGGAGGGCATGCACACGCTGGCGGACCTGGAGCCCAAGCACACCTGCGCCACCGCCGATGCGGTTCTCAGCGAGCTGCAGGCCATGGGCTTCGCCAAGCAGGACACCGGCATGGACTTCGCCGCCGGGCAGCCCGAATACGTGGCCCGCATCGACCTGCATGATGAGCAGGACCAGCCGCTGGATGCGGACGGGGTGCGCGCCAAATACTCCTCCACCACCCGCAACGAGGCGCGCAAGGCCCTGCGCGGGCCGCTGGAGGTGGAGGTTGGCGGGCTGGAGGACATGGACCGCTTCCATGCCCTGTACCGGCATACCGCGGACCGCAACGAGTTCACCGGCCGTCCACTGTCCTACTTCAAGAACATGTACCTGGCGCTGAACCGGGCGGTGCCCGGCTCCTGCACGCTGTATCTGGCCAGCCACGAGGGCACCGACCTGGCCGCCTCCATCGTGATCCGCTCCACCAACCTGTCCTGGTACATCTACGGCGCCTCGTCCTCCGAACAGCGCAAGCTCTTTGCCCCCAAGGCCATCATGGAACGCATGATCGCCGATTCCATCGCCGCCGGCAGCCGCTACCTGGACCAGGGCGGGGTGAGCCCCACCCTGGAGGCCGGCCACCACCTGGCGGGGTTGACCAAGTTCAAGACGAACACCGGCTGTGACATCATCCAGACCACCGGGGAATGGGACCTGGCGCTGATCAAGCCGCTGGCCTGGGCCTTTGACAAGTACATGACCTGGCGCGCGAAGAAGTAGGCAAGGAAGCAGAGACTATGGCCAACCCATCCCCCTCGATTGACCCCGCCCAGCCCTTCGTCCCGGTCATCCTCGGCGGGGACATCGGCACCTACACCCTGGCCCGGGAATTCCATGAGGCCTACGGGGTGCGTTCGGTGGTCATGCCCGCCGCCGGCAACGGGGTCATCGAGCATTCGGTGGCCATCGAGCTGCGTCCCATCGGCTCCATGGCGGATGAGGCCCGGGTGGTCCAGGCGCTGCGCGAGCTCGCGGAGGAACTGGCCGGCGAGGGCGAGCGGCCGCTGCTGCTCTTCGGGTCCCTGGACTACCACGTCATGCTGATCGCCCGGCACCGCGAGGCGCTCTCGGCCCAGTACGTGATCCCGTATCCGGAACTTGAGGTCATTGAACAGGCGGCGCTGAAGGAGAACTTCTATGCGCTGGCCGAACGGCTCGGCGTGCCGCACCCGCGCACCCGGGTCTACCGTCCGGGCAACGCGGTGGCCACCGTGGTGGAGGGCCTGAACTTCCCTTTGATCGGCAAGCCCTCCAGTTCCGGGGACTGGATTGCCGCGAAGTTCGCCGGCAAGCAGAAGATCCACACGCTCAAGGACTTCCAGCAGCTTACCGACCTGCTGTCGCGCATCGACGCCAGCGGCTACGACTCGGGCTACATCCTGCAGGAGTACATTCCCGGCGGGGATGACGCCATGCGCCTGTGCACCTACTTCGCCACTGAGCCGGACTCGGGCACCGAGGTCGTCTTTGCCGGGTACGGGGAAGTGGTGATCGAGGAGCACGCCCCGCTGGTGCTGGGCAACTCGGCGGCGATTGTCACCGGACGACACCGTGAAGTCGCCGAGGCCGGGGCCCGGATGCTGCGGGAGATCGGCTGGCACGGGGTGGCGATGATCGACGCGAAATACGACCACCGTGACGGGCAGGTCAAGTTCTTTGAGATCAACCCGCGACTGGGCCGCAACCACTTCTACCTCACCGCGGCGGGCATCAACCCGGCCCGGTTCTATGTCAATGAATTCCTCGGCCCCCAGTACGACGCTTTCGACGTGCGCCGGCAACCGGCAGTGGTGCTTCAGGACGGGATGGCCCAGCTGCGGGAGGAGCACCTGTTCACGGTGCTGCCCCACGCCCTGCTGCGCCGGTACCTGGACACCCCGACCGGCCGGAAGGCCGCCGCGCTGCTAAAGGCCGGCAAGGTCTCCAATCCGCTGAAGTACCGGGCCGAGAAGAACCCGCGGCGCAAGCTCTACCTGCTGCTGAACGCCGTCAACCACGTGCGCAAATACCGCAAGTTCCCGCCGCGCACGGCCTAGCGGCCACCCCGCCAGCCCAGGCGTCAAGTCCCGCCAGCAGCTGCGAACACTGGGGGAACATGACAGTGCCCGGGGAACGATGAGTTCCCCGGGCACTGCCATGACCGGTTAGCGCCTTTTGGACGGCTGGCTAGTGGTATTCGATGCGGTGCTGGCCGCGCGAGAGCACCAGGCCCAGGGCCACCATGCCCACGCCCAGCACCAGGTGCAGCCAGTTGTCCGCGTCGTTGAGCGGAATGAAGTTGGCGGTGCTGTCAAAGTCAATGATCAGACCGTAGATCCACAGCAGCAGGTAGATGATGCCGCCGCCGATCAGGTAGCCCTTGGCCGCCCCGATGCTGCGGGCCATCACCAGACCGGCGATGCCGAACAGCAGGTGGACCGCGTTGTGCAGGTAGGAGACCTGGAAGATGCCCAGCAGCTTCGCCTCCGAATGGTGGCCGGCGCCGGAGAGGGCATCATAGTTCGTGGTCACTCCCGGGATGAAGCCCAGGATGCCGACCAGCAGGAACACCACGCCGACCACCAGTGCGGCGACCTGCACGGCGGCGCGTGAGCGACTAGTTGTTGGATGATTCGTGGACATGGCTGATACTCCTTGAAGAGGGGTTCGGGTGAAACGGGCAGCACCGACTCAGGTGGCAGTTCTTTGGAAAAAGCACGCCTTTCTCCGACACGGATCGGCCAGAACCTCGTGGTGGCGGACTCCTCGGTGCGGGTCCGGCGTTCTCACCATGTGCCGTTGAGGCTACCGCCGCCGCCAGGGGACCAGAAGACGGGGGTGACAAGACACAGCGGACATCCAGCATGGCTCCCGCACCCGCTGAGCTTCCCGGCCGGCACCGGCTACGCCCCGGGGCGCGGCCCTTGATACGCTGAGCTTCTCAAGCCACCGGCCCGTCTGGGGCACCGGTTTCCTGCCCGCCCGTAATACTTTGCGGTTCCGGGCCGCGTCAACGAAGCCGGTGGGTTAACTTAGGGGCAGGGGTTCTGCCCGAGCCCGAACCTCGAACCCGGGTCTGGTCTGCAGCAAAGGAGCACAGTCATGGGACGCAAAATCGTGCGTCGGCGCGTCATCCGCGCCACCCTTGACGGTGCCCGAAAGGTACGCGAGGAGAAGCTGGCCGGGGAGGAACCCCTGGAAATCCGGTTCGGCGCCACCGCCTACACCACCTCCATGCGCACCCCGGGGGACGACTTCGACCTGGTGGCCGGGTTCCTGCTGGCCGAGGGCATCATCAGCGGCAGTGAACAGCTCAGCTCAATGCGCTACTGCGCCGGCACCGACGCTGAGGGCAATCAGACCTACAACGTCATCGAGGTGCAGCTCGGGCCCGGAGCGCACCCGCCCGAACTGGCCGCCATGCGCAACGTGGTCACCAGCTCGGCGTGCGGGATCTGCGGCACCAACTCCATAGACGAGGTGCGCAAGAAGTCCACGTTCCGCATTGGCCCACAGGACGGGAAGGTGCAGCTGGAGGTGCTGCTGGCCATGCCCGACACCCTGCGCGAATCCCAGAAGCTGTTCAGCCACACCGGGGGCGTGCACGCCGCCGGACTGTTCTCCACCGACGGGAAGCTGCTGGTGCTGCGCGAGGACGTGGGGCGGCACAACGCGGTGGACAAGGTGCTGGGCGCCGCCCTGCGCGCCGGCAAGCTGGCCCTGCAGGACACTGTGCTGCAGGTCTCCGGGCGGGCCTCCTTCGAACTGGTGCAAAAGGCCGCCATGGCCGGCATCCCCACGCTCACCGCGGTCAGCGCCCCCTCCTCCCTGGCGGTGGGGCTGGCCGAGGACACCGGACTGACCCTCGCCGCCTTCTCCCGGGGCAGCAGCGTCAACCTGTACACCCACCCCGAACGCGTCACCGGAAGCTGACCGACACCCGCACCAGCAGCACCGCCCGCACCCAGATCATGGAGGAACCCCTTGCACCGTCCGGCCCCCACCCAGGACATCAATGAAGAGGAACTGAAGGTCAGCGAGCCCCAGCGCAGCGCCGCCGGGGCCAAGGCGGTGATGGTCTCCATGGAACGCGGCTTCGCCGAAGCCGGGGTGAGCCGCACGCTGCGCTCCATGGCCCGGGTGAATCAGCGCGGCGGCTTCGACTGCCCCGGCTGCGCCTGGCCCGAATCGATCACCGGGCGGCGCAAGCCGGCCGAATTCTGTGAAAACGGGGCCAAGGCCATCGCCGAGGAAGCCAGTGCCCGGGTGGTCACCCCGCAGTGGTGGGCCGAGCACCCGATCAGCGTGCTGCGGGAGAAAACCGAGTACTGGCTCGGCTCCCAGGGCCGGATCACCACCCCCATGATCATCCGGGCCGGGGAAACCCACTACACCCCGATCAGCTGGTCCCAGGCCTTTGCCACCGTCGCCGAGCACGTGAACGCCACCACGGCCGAACGCTGCGTCTTCTACACCTCGGGGCGCACCGCGAACGAGACCGCGTTCATGTACCAGCTGCTGGCCCGGTCGCTGGGCACCAACAACCTGCCGGACTGCTCGAACATGTGCCATGAATCCTCCGGTTCGGCACTGAACCCGACCATCGGCATCGGCAAGGGCACCGTGTCCCTTGAGGACTTCGAGCATGCCGAACTGATCTTTGTGGTGGGCCAGAACCCGGGCACCAACCACCCGCGGATGCTCTCCGCGCTGTCCGAGGCCCGCAAGCGCGGGGCCCGGGTGGTGGCGGTCAACCCGCTGCCGGAGGCCGGGTTCTTCGGCTTCAAGGACCCGCAGACCGTGGGCGGCATGCTGGGCAGGCCGCAGGAGGTCAGCAGCGACTTCCTGCAGATCAAGGTGGGCGGGGACCTGGCCCTGTTCCAGGCGTTCGGGCACCTGCTGCTGAAGGCCGAGGAACAGGATCCGGGCCGCGTCATTGACCGGGACTTCATCGACTCGTCCACCGACGGGTTTGAAGCCTACCGCCGGGCCCGCCAGCACATCGACTGGGACGCCACCGAGCAGGCCACGGGCCTGAGCCGGGCGCAGATCACCGAAATCGCCCAGCTGCTGATCGCTTCCAAGGCCACCATCTTCTGCTGGGCGCTGGGGCTGACCCAGCAGCCGCACTCCGTGCCGACGCTGAAGGAGATCATCAACCTGTTGTTGATGCAGGGCAACTTCGGCAAGCCCGGGGCCGGGGCCTGCCCGGTGCGCGGGCACTCCAACGTCCAGGGCGACCGCACCATGGGCATCTGGGAGAAGCCCAGCGAAACGCTGCTGAGGGCCATTGACACCGAGTTCGGGATTCACGCCCCGCGCCAGCACGGGTATGACTCCACCGAAACCCTGCACGCGTTCGAGAACGACGCAGTGGACGTGTTCGTCTCCATGGGCGGGAACTTCGCCCTGGCGAATTCGGAGACCGAGCTGTTGGAAGCCGGGATGCAGCGGGCCAAGCTCACCGTGCACATCTCCACCAAGCCGAACCGCTCCCACGTGGTGCACGGGCAGACCTCCCTGATCCTGCCCACCCTGGGCCGCACCGACAAGGACGACAAGCACCCCGGCGGCGCCCAGTTCCTGTCCGTGGAGGACTCCATGTCCGTCATCCACTCCACCCAGGGGCGGCTGAGCCCGGTCTCCGAGCACCTGCTGGCCGAACCGGTGATCGTGGCACGCATGGCCACCGCCATCCTCGGCGAGGACCATCCGGTGAACTGGCGGGCCATGGCCGAGGACTATGACGTGATCCGCGAGCATATTTCCCGGGTGGTGCCCGGGTTTGGAGACTTCAACCGGCGGGTGCGGCAGAAGAACGGGTTCGTGCTGCCCAACCCGCCGCGCGATTCGCGCTCCTTCGCCACCGACATTGGGCGTGGGCGCTTCACCGTCAGCGGGTTCGAGGCCCTGCACGCCCCCGAAGGCCACCTGATCCTGCAGACCATGCGTTCCCACGACCAGTACAACACCACCTTCTACGGGGTGGATGACCGCTACCGGGGCATCAAGGACGGGCGCCGGGTGGTGCTGGTGCACCCGCAGGACCTGCAGGACCTGGGGTTCACCGACCGCCAGCTGGTGGATGTGATCTCCACGTTCCGCGGCACCGAACGCCGCGCCAACCGCTTCCGGCTGATCTCCTACCCCACCGCGAAGGGGTGCGCCGCAGCGTACTTCCCCGAGGCCAACGCCCTGGTGCACCGGGACCTGGTGGCCCGCGAATCCAACACTCCGGGATTCAAGGCCATGATGGTGCGCTTCGTGCCGCACACCGAACAGCCCGGCCCCACCCTGGACAGCTAAAGCCAGCCAGACCCCGCCCCCGCCGCCACACCTGATATCGAGGCCCATGAAACCCACTGCCACCCCACCGCCGCGCGGCTTCGCCACCGTGCTGGTGATCGCCTTCATCCTGGCGGCGCTGAACCTGCGTCCGGCGGTGACCTCACTGGGCGCCCTGCTGGACCCGGTGATTGACGGGCTGGAAATGAACGGGTTCGTGGCCGGCATGCTCACCGGGGTGCCGCCACTGTGCTTTGCGCTGCTCGGGCCGTTGGCGCCGCGCCTGGCCGGGCGGCGCGGGCCGGAGCTGGTGGTGATCGGTGCCATGGCCGCCATCCTGCTGGGCATGGTGCTGCGTTCCATCGCCCCGAGCACCTGGCTGTTCCTGCTGTGCACGGCCCTGGCGCTGACCGGCATCGCGCTGGGCAACATCCTGATGCCGGTGCTGGTCAAGCGCTGGTTCCCGCACCGTGTGGGAATGGTGACCGGGGCCTACACCACCGCGGTGGCGCTGGGCGCCTCGGCGGTGGCGGGGATCGCGGTGCCGGTCAACGAGGCGCTGGGCGGGAACTGGCGGGTGGGGCTGGGCGTGTGGGCCACACTGGCCGCCCTGGCCCTGGGCGTCTGGCTGGTGGTGTACTTCGGGCTGCGCAACGAGATCGCGGCACGCCAACAGCAGGCCGGCGCGTTCAGTGAGGGCAACGGGATCGGGCCGATGTGGCGCAACGCGACCGCCTGGTGGGTGGCCATCTTCTTCGGCACCCAGGCCTCGGCCGCCTACATCTTCATGGGGTGGGCCCCGAAGATCTTTACCGGCTACGGGTTGGCGCCCGGGTACGCCGGGGTGCTGCTGGCCGTGATCCTGGGTGTGGGGGTCCCGCTCTCGTTCATCATGCCGGCCCTGGCCGGACGGTTCCGCAACCAGCGCCCCCTGGTGCTGGTGACCGGGACGGCGGGGGTGCTGGCGGTGGTCGGGCTGCTGACGTACCCGGCACAGGGCGCGATGCTGTGGGCGGTGCTGCTGGGGGTGGCCGGGGCGAACTTCCCGCTGGCGCTGACCATGATCGGGCTGAAGGCGCACACCGCCGCCGGGGTGGCCAAGCTGTCCGCCTTCGGGCAGAGCGTGGGCTACCTGATCGCCTTCCCCGGCCCCTTCGCCGTGGGTGCCCTGCATGAGATGACCGATTCGTGGACGGCCCCGGTGCTGCTGCTCGGGGCGCTGATGGTGCTGCAGACCGTGTCCGGGATGATGGCCGGCAAACCGCGCTACGTGGAGGACAGCACGCTGGTGCGGGTGTAGCCGCCGGTTGTGGCGCGGCACCCTGCCGGGATTTGCGGTGCGTCATAGACTGGGGTTGTGGAAGGTTCAGGTAGCTCTCGCATCGCCAGCCTGCTGTGGTCTGCGGCCGTCTTCCTGGCCGTCCTGCTGCTGGCGCTGCTTGCCGATCCCGCTCGCTGGTGGGGTGCCGGACACCTGGGCTACCTGCTGGGCCTGGGCGGTTTCTCCCTGGGCTTCGCCCTGCTCACCGCGCTGGGCCAACGCGCCTCGCGGCTGACCCTGATCCTTGCCGCCGTGGGCATCTGCGGGTACCTGAGCGTGGGGCTTCCCGCGTTGGGGCTGGTGGTGCCGCTCCTGCTGTTCCCGGCCGCCGCGACGGCCGCCGGGCTGCGCTTCTTTACCCTGACCGTGATGTTGGGGCTGATCATCCTCTCCCTGGGCGTGCGGCTGGTGCGCGGGGAGCAGACCCAGGTGGTCCTGGGCTATGAACTGCTCGCCATCCTGGCGCTGAGCCTGCTCGGGGTCGCCCTGGGCGAAATGATCGCCACCCGGCGCCGGCTGGCCGACCGCGCCGACAAGCTGCAGGAGAGCCGGCATGAACTCAAGGGCCTGGCCACCCTGCGGGCCCGGGCCGAGGCTGGACAACGGCACCTGGGGGAGCGGCTGCGGGTCTCCCGAAGGCTGCATGACCAGCTCGCCCACCATCTGGCGTTGGTCTCCCTGCACACCAACGCCGCCCTGGAGGAAGTGTCGGGGGATGAGGCGGCCACCGTCAACCTGGAACACGTCCGTGATTCCTCCGCCAAGGCGCTGCAGGAGCTGCGGCGCACCGTGGACTCCATGGACCAGGACGGGCTGGGGGACCGGGACGCCGGTACCCTGGGTGACATTGAGGAACTGGCCTCCACGCTGCGGGACGCCGGATTGCGGGTGGAAGTCAGCGCCCCCGGGGTGGACCTGGATGACCGGTTGCCGATCTTGCTGTTGCGCCTGGTGCGGGAAGCGGCCATCAACGCGGTGCGGCATGCCGACACCACCCACCTGGTGGTGTTCCTGCGTCTGGAAGAGTCCGAGGGCCAGGAGCATTGGTTGGTCTCCGTGCGCAATGATGGTGTGCGCCGCGGGGCCAAGGACGCCGTGGATGGTCTGGGGTTGGCGATGTTGCGTCAAAAGATCAGTGAAGCCGACGGAAGCGTGGAATGGGGCCGGCTGGGGCGCCACTTCCTGCTTTCCGCAGAAATTCGAGCCACGCAGGCGGACAAGTCCTGAGCCCCCATTCCGGGCAAAGACCGGTGGCTCTGGTTCTGCCGCAGTGCTCAGGCTAGAGTGAGCTCACCGCGCAAGCGCGGGAACAATTGGTCGGAAGGCCGGTACCGTCAGGAGGTCACGATGGGGGAATTTCGGGCGTACACCATGCAGGAGCGCTCCACGTATCTGGCGCCGTCATGCGAACGCTGCGGCCAACACCGGCACGTCATCTGGGAGCAGGTTGAGGGGACGGATAAATACATTCCACGCGATGCCGGCTGCTCAAATGAGGCCTGCACCGCCTAGCCCAGCTGAGAAGCAGCAATAGGGGCCAGCCGCGCTTCGGACCGCCGTCCAGAGTCCGTCCCGCAGGCGCTGGCCCAGCGGACTTGAGCCAAAAATGAGCTTTCGGGCATGGCGCGAGTCACCAGAAACCCGTACGCTTGGAAACAAGCTCTGCTAGCCAACATCGAACAAGCCTCCAGCCACCTGGTGGTCCTTGTTCGTCAGGGACATGTTAGCCTGCGGCGCGACGAGAAGGGGGAGACCCCTATCGTCGCGACGACGAAAAGGCCTGATCATGTCGCCATTTTCTGGAAATTCGCCTGTTAACGCCCGTGTTCGGGAGCTGCTTGGGTCCCGTGAGGGCCGCCAGTACCTGGAATCCAATGAATGGATCCACGGGATGCCCATTCTTGTCACCCAACCCTTCCAGCCGCTGGAAGAGGCCCTGGCCCTCACCGCCCGCTACGACGGCTCGGTGCTGCTTGCGGTGCTGGGAAAGAACGATGACGCGCTGCGGATGCTGCACATTTCCCGGTCCTGCGCCGACCTGCAGCCCGTGGAGGCAACACCTCAGGACATGGTGGTGTGGGACCTTGTCGAACAAGCCACCCGTTCCTGCCTGGTCACCTTTCGGATCAGCCATTGGAGTTCCAGCGCCGTCGCGCACGTCCTTCCGCCCTTTAGCGTTCAGGGCTGCGAACGGCGCGGCTTCTATCGGCACGAGCTGGTCTCAACACGGGTTGATCCCTGCGTGAATTAGCATCTGGCGGGCAGCGAAGCCTGCCGGTCCGGGGCAACCGCTGGTGATGCTCCCTGCCTCCGCTGGGTAGATGCTCAAAACCCTTTCGCGTGTCCTGGAAATCCGTAACGTGGGCGGTGACCGAGGTTGCCAACTGTGAAGGAGAACCAGCATGTCCAATGACGATACGCGCAAGGTAGTTGAGATCCTGAAGGACATTCGCGTCGCCATGGTGACGACCCACGGACCGGACCGGCTCTACAGCCGCCCGCTGACCGTCATCGACGTCACCGAGGACGGGGACCTGTGGTTCTTCACGGTCACCGAAACCGACCTGGTCCGCGAGATTGAAGCGCACAGTGAAGTGAACGTGTCCTTTGCCGGGAACAAGAAGTGGGTTTCCGTGGCAGGCAACGCCCGCATCGTGCGGGACGTTGAAAAGAAGCGTGAACTGTGGAACTCCATGGTCGAGACGTTCGTGGGAGAGGACCCCGAGGCCTCCAACGTGGTGCTGGTGCACGTGGACTCCGACTCCGCGGAATACTGGGAGAACCCCGGCGGTGCAGCCAGCGTGGTGGCCAGCTGGGTCAAGGAGAAGTTCACCGACAAGAGCGCCCACCCGGGCGACTCGGGCACCGTGGACCTGTAGCCCCTACCGGCCCTGCCCACAGGATAAAAAGAGGCGTAGCCTCGACCAGATCCCCTAGGAGGAAGGTCGAGGCTACGCCTCTGTCGGTGCCCAGCCTGCTGTTCGGGCCTCTGGCCTCAGGGATGCCGTTTATTCGTCATGCCCCTGATCCTGGCTCATGGAGCCCTCGGCCGGTGGGGTCTCTCCGGGCGGTACGCCGCCGCCCGGTTCCAATCCGGTGATGTTGTCCTTGACCGGGTCAGGGTTCGAGGTGGCGCCGGCCTGCTTCTTGTCGACCTGGTTTTCCTCGTCCTTGTCGCTTCCCGGACGGGATGAAGAATGCTTTGTCATCGGGACACTTCCTGTTCGTAGTCGGTTTCCCTGGCGGTGAGGCCTAGTAGTTGGCCGGCGGGTCGGAGGCCGGGAAGGATTCCTTCTCCCATTCCTTCACGATGCCCTCGTCTTCGCCCTTGCCGTTGCGCTTCTTGGCATCCTGGTCTTGGTGTTCGGTTGCCTTGTCCGGCTGGTCGTTCTCGTCCAGATTCTGGTTCTGCTGATCATCCGAGGTTGGTTCCTGGGTCATTTCTCTTCCTTCGCTCGTGATCGGACATTGTGCGGCAGAAGGCCGGTCCAGAATGAACACCCTTGGCAGGGCGGTTCCTTCTGGTCGAAGCCAGCACCTACGTGGAGACTAACCAGCGCCGCACGGCGCAATCAATGGCTCGCAAAATCATGCATGTTTTTCTCAGGAAGAGTGTGCGGCGTTGCGCCAAGCGCTTGGACCGCCGTTCACGTCATGGCCACCTCCGGCGTGACCGTTGGCGCTGTGCGCGATGAACTGCTGAGTGCCGGGCAAGCTTGGCGGTTGCATCTGGGAAGCCCTGACCACCGGTGCGGAGGATTAGGACCTAGCCTTGACCGATTGCTCGCCAAGCCTGAACGAGCTCACTCTCGACGAGTTGATCGCACCCCAGGGAGCCTGAGTTGCAATCAGAGCAACGGAGCCTCAGTGTTCTGTCCCGGCTCCTTGGCGCGATCATCTCAGTGCTCTTTCCTCTTGTGGGAAACCCACAACGGCCGATCTTTGGTGTGTTGAACTAGCAACTTACTAGAGTGCGCCGCCGGTTACTAGCGATGAGATTTCCCCCAAAGCAGCTTGTTTTGCACTTGCTCCCTGAGTAATCGTTGAACGTGGATGTTTAGATGGATCATTATGGAATTGGATAATCAGTCGTCAGTTGATCTACCTGGTCTTCAACTCGCTATGGAGCAGAACTTGGCTGAGCACGCGTGCCATCTGCACCGGCACCTGGACGGTGCAACTGTTACTGAAACAGATGATTTGGTGATTGCGGATAGCGGCCTCAGCGACGACACTTTCAATATCGTTGCGGCCGCCCGCTTCACCGCCACTAGTGCACCTACTCGCGTTGCAGAGACGCTCCGGGCCCTGGGTGCCACCGAACGCCCATTCTCATGGTGGGTTGGCTCCGCCAGTGCTCCAGATGATCTGGCCCATTCCCTCGAGAAATCCGGTTTAGAGGCTTCTGAAACTGAGTCTGGCATGTGGAAGGACTTGCGGGGGAATTTTCCGGAAGTGCAGGTTGATGGCCTCGAAATACGGTTAGTGAGGACGCCAGAAGAACTTGCTGATTATGCAACCGTGCTTTCCGCCAACTGGAATCCACCAGCGATTACGGTGAAGCGATTCTATGCCGACGCTTCGGACGCGGCTTTAGCCGCTGATTCCCCGGCGCGCTACTTGGTTGGCTATGTTGATGGCCGGGCCGTTTGCTCGGCTGAAGTTTTCTTTAGCGATGGGGTCGCTGGTATTTACAACATCTCAACGCTTAAATCAGAACGCCGCCAAGGATACGGCGGAGCCATCACCCTGGCCACAATGCGTACTGCGCTCGGGGCCGGTTATGAGACCGCAGTGCTGCAGGCGTCCGAGGACGGGGAACCGGTCTATCGACGCCTCGGATTCACCACATGCGGTTACTTCACTGAGTACGCTTTACCCGCTGACAAGCGTCTCGAGAACGCTCGTTTTTGAGACGTTCCGGCTGGAGCTCACTATTTCGAGTGGCAAGCCGGAGTAAAGCTGCCCGAAATTTGTATCGGGAACCAAAGTCGCGGGAAAAGCTCTGTGAACCGTTTTCGGGCGATTCGGCCAAATAGCAGTAGGACCATTTTGGAAGGCAGTCAGCCGTGCCTGAGAAGTTCGAGGTTGAGCAACGCTGGCCAGAGCTGTTTGCGCAGCAGTCACGTGCTGCAGCATGGCACGAAGGACGGACCCCAAGCCGCGAAGACATCGAACCCCTCACCGCCGCGGCCCGCGGCGTGATCGACGAAGTCGCGTACCTGCGCCGTGCGCGTGCGTGCGATCTGCGCGTCGAATAGCCTACAACCTGGCGATAAGATCGTGGCCGGCTCCGACGGAACTTTTCCTGTTACCTGCGGACTGCCCGCGTGGAAAATTGGCGTTCCGCATTGAGCACAACTGTTGAAGGTGGTCTGCCTGGCCCCGTTCCTGATTTTCATCGCCGCATCCTTTGAAGGAACCGAAATCGAGTTCAGTTGGCGGGGGTTCGTCGCCTAGAGTTAAACCTGCGGCAATCGAAGGGAACACCATGTCTATACGTTCATTTTTCGCGCGGATCTTCAAGCTGGGCCAGGCCAACGCCAACGCGGCCCTGGACGCCGTTGAGGACCCGAAGAAGATGCTGGATCAGACGGTGCGTGACTACACGAACAACATTGCCGAAGCTGAATCCGCCGTGGCCCAGACCATCGGCAACCTGCGCATGCAGGAAGAAGACCACGCCAAGGCCCTGCGTGAGGCCAAGGACTGGGGAGCGAAGGCGCTGGCGGCCTCCAACAAGGCCGACGAGTTCAGCGCGGCCGGGGATGAGCAGAACGCACAGAAGTTCAATCAGCTGGCGACCGTGGCCATCCAACGCCAGATGTCCTGCGAGAAGCGGGCCGCCGGACTGGAACCCACCATCCAGACCCAGCGCGAGGTGGTGGCCCGGCTCAAGGACGGGTTGAACTCCATGAAGTCCAAGCGCCAGGAACTGGTGTCCAAACGCGATGAACTGGTGGCCCGCGCCCGCAACGCCAAGACCCAGGGGCAGATGCTGGATGCTCTCAAGTCCTTGGACATGAGCGACCCAACCTCCGAGGTGGGTCGGTTTGAGGCGCAGGTGCGCCAGGAGGAAGCCAAGGCCCGCGGCGCCGCCGAGTTGGCGGCTTCCTCGCTGGACGCGCAGTTCGCCGAACTGGACAATCTGGGCCAGGACGCGGAGGTGGAGGCCCGCTTGGCGGCTTTGAAGCCCAGTGCGGATATCGTGGACGAGGCTCCGGCGCCCAGCGGCGAAATCGCCGCGGGTGCCCCGCAGCCTTCCGAGGTGGAGGCCCGGCTGGCCGCGCTGAAGAAGGACCGTTCCTAGCCCGTTGGCTTCCAGCGACGAGCACCACGACACAGGCCTCCGCCGCTAAACCCTGTGGTTTAGCGGCGGAGGCCTGTATCGTTGCGGTTTCGGATCCCCGGCATCCGGGCTTTCCGAGCCGGGGTGGTTGGACCCTACCGGCCGTCCCCGGTGGGCGGGGCGCCGGGGTGCAGCAGCACCGAGCCCGCCGATACCTGCAGGCCCACCTGGTGGCTGGAATTGGAACTGACCTGCAAGCGGTTATCCACGCTTCCGGCGGAGACCTCGCTGGCCACGGAATAACTGGTGTCCGGCAGCGTCAGATCCAATAGTCCGGCGCTGACCTGTGCGTCAACCGTGGCCGGTGCCTTGCCGGTCAGTTCGCTGTTCAGTCGTCCGGCGGCGACGGCGTAGGTGGCGTCCGCGACATCGGCCAGGACCACGTCGGCCTGCCCGGCCCCCAGATCCACATCCACGCTCGTGGCCGAGCCGTTGGCGCGCAGGTATCCGGCATCAACGTCGAGATCGAGCCGCGCGAAGTTTCCGTTCGCCAGCAGTTCACCGGCCTCCAGGTTCAGGGTGGCGTTCAGCTGTCCATTGTCCAGCTCCCGGGGCAGGGTGAGCTTTACGTCGTTGCGGG
Source organism: Glutamicibacter creatinolyticus (assembly GCF_006094275.1). Classification (GTDB taxonomy): domain Bacteria; phylum Actinomycetota; class Actinomycetes; order Actinomycetales; family Micrococcaceae; genus Glutamicibacter; species Glutamicibacter creatinolyticus. The sequence continues at coordinate 2,880,664 of NZ_CP034412.1, read as the reverse complement.
AGCGGTCGCAGCCCAGGAAGCACCAGCTCTGCCATCCGCCGGGCGGCTTCACCTCCAGCGTGTTGCCGCGGCGCTCCAGTGACCAGGAGCCGCGGGAGCTGCGCACATCGAGCACCGCCTCGGGGGTGTCGGCGAATTCGAGGGTGAACTGTCCGGCCTCCGCGTTGACCTTCAGGTCGGTGGTTCCCTTGGCATCGGCGGTCAGCACCGTGTGGCTGCGGGAGAGGGTGGCAACCGATTGGTTGACGGCTCCGGCGATCACGCCGAGCAGGATCAGTCCGCCCAGCACGGCCAGCACAATGCCCACGGGGCCCAGGGGCCGGCGTTGACGGGTGTCCCCAACGGGCGGTGGAGTGGTGGGGGTGGTCATGGGGTGCTCCTATCGGTGTTGCCGGTGCCCGTGTCCTGGATATGCGCCAGGGCGGCGAGCACGCGCCGGTTGCCGGTGCCATCGGCTTCCAGGTCGAGTTTTTGGAAAATGGAGGTAATGTACTTCTCCACGCTGGCTTCGGACAAGTGCAGAAGCCTGGCGATCGCCTGGTTGGACTTGCCCTCGGCCAGGGCGGCCAGCACCGTGCGTTCGCGTTCGGTCAACCGCTGCATGCGGTCGTCATGGTTTCGTCGGGTCAACAGCTGTGCCACCACTTCCTGGTCGAGCACGGTTCCGCCGGAACGGATCTGTTCCAGGGATTCAATGAACTCGGCCACGTCCGCCACCCGGTCCTTGAGCAGGTAGCCCAGGGCCCCGGACTGCATGGCAATCAGTTCGGCGGCGTAGCGTTCCTCCACGTACTGCGAGAGCACCAGCAGCGGCAGCTGCGGGTAGCTGCGCCGCAGCTGCAGTGCCGCGCGGATCCCCTCGTCGGTGTAGCTCGGGGGCAGGCGCACATCCAGGATGCACAGTTCGGGGAACTGGGCGGGGTCCGCCTGCTGCATGAAACCGCTCAGCCCACCGGCGTCCGGCAGCGCGGCGACCACCTCGTGGCCGGAGTGTTCCAGCAGCCGCACCAGCCCTTCGCGCAGCAGCACCGAGTCCTCACAAATCAGTACGCGCATGGCACGTTCACCTCCAGTGCGGTGGGCCCGCCGTGCGGGCTGTCCAGGTGGACGGTGCCGCCGGCGGCCAGCACCCGGTTGGTGATCCCGTCCAGGCCGCCGCCGGGCAGGACCGCGGCCCCGCCCACCCCGTTGTCCTCCACCCGCGCCCAGAGCCGGGACTGGCCCTGTTCCGCACGCAACCGCACGGTAACCCGGCATTCGGAGGCCCGGGAGTGCTTGGCCGCATTGTTCAGGGCTTCGGCGATGGAGAAATAGACGGCCGCTTCCGCGGTCTTCTCGCAGCGCCCGGGCAGGTCCACATCCAATTTCACCGGGATGTGGGACCGTCCGGCCACGGCCGAGAGGGCCGCATCCAGTCCGCGGTCCTCCAACACGGAGGCGTAGATGCCGCGGGTGAGCTGGCGCAGTTCGGTGATGGCCGCCTTCGTGGAGGTGTGCGCCTCGGCCACCAGTTCCTTTGCGGCCTGCGGGTTGGTGTCGATCTGCTGGTGGGCCAGGCCCAGGGCCATGCCCACCGACACCAGCCGGGGCTGCACCCCGTCATGCAGGTCCCGTTCAATGCGGGTGCGTTCCAGTTCCGCGGCCCGCAGCGCCCCGGCCCGTTGGGCGGAGCTGGTGTAGGCCCGGGCACTGAGGTCGGTTTCACGGGCCACCGAACCGATGATGGCGGTGGTGATGGCCCGGTGCAGGAATGCCAGGCCCACGAGCGCCGCGCATCCAACGAGGGTAATGATCAGCATCAGCGGGGCCTGGGAGGCCGGAAGCTGCCAGCCGAACGGACCCGAAACCTCCTCGGCCCCGGTCAGCGGCGCGAAGGAGAGAACCAGTGACTCAATGGTCCACTGGGCCACGTTGAGGGTGGCGGCACCCAGCAATACGGAAAGGGCGAAGCTGCCAAAGGCCGCCCACATCCGCCCGCTGGACAGATTGCGGCCCAGGCTGCGCAGGTACTGCCCGAAGCCGGGACCCTGGCTGGGCTGCCAGCGCAGCTCGGCGACGGGCAGCTCGTACAGGTCGGTGACCCTGCGGGTCTCGAACCATGACAGGGCAAAGATCGCATAGACCAGCCCCACCAGCATCAGCAGGCCCAGGCCCAGCAGGACCACCAGGGCCAGGCTGGCCGGAAGCCAGACGGCCAACAGCGTGATCGCGGCGACCCCAAGGGTGCCCATCACGGCAAGCTGCAGCAGGGTCAGCCCCAACCGCAGCGGCGGGCGCCAGGTGCCCGGGGGAGAAGGTAACGGTGTCGAAGTCATACCTCAACCCTAGGTACTGGCCGGGCCGGGCAACACGGAGGGATCCGGAGAACTTCATTATGGAAAACCCGAAGGCACCCTGCCTGGGGCAGGGTGCCTTCGGTGCGATCGATGGATCAGGCCTCGTCCTGCATGGCCTCCTGGCTCATCCACGCGATTTCCCACACGTGCCCGTCCGGGTCCTTGACGGCTGCCTGGTACATGCCCTCGAACGGTTCGCTGGCCTCCCGGTAGACCGCGCCGCCGCCGGCCACGGCCTTGGCCACGAAATCATCGACTTCGCTGCGTGAATCGGCGGACAGGGCGTTGAGCACTTCACGGGTGCCGCTGCCCACGGTGGGGGTGTCCCCATCGATGAGGAAGCTGGCGAAAAAGTCGCGGTGCAGCACCATCACGGTGATCGTGTCACTGATCATCCAGGAGGTGGCGTTGGAATCCGAGAACATCTCATTCTTGGTAAACCCCAGCCCCTCATAGAAGGCATCGGCCTTCGCCAGGTCGGCGGTGGGCAGGTTGACAAAGATCATGCGGCTCATGGGGACCTCGCAAGCTGGATGGATGTCCGGCACTGTTGTGCCCGGGCACCTACTACTGTGCTCGAGACCCGCGTGGTGCGGCAAGGGCTGGCAAGATTTTCTTCGCCGCGAGCGGCCCGGCGCGCCCGGGGGCATGAGAAAGGCGTGGTTTTGACGGTGGTTGCCGTCAAAACCACGCCGGTCAGCTGCTGGGAACCTGGTGGCTGAAGGGGCCGGGTAGGGCTTTCAGCGTGTGCTAGACGAGGGACTTGGTGATCTCCAGCGGGATGCGGTCCCGGGTGTAGGTGATGTGGTCGTAGCCGTGCGGTTCCGGGGTGCCATCCTCACCGATGTTGACGAAGACCAGCTTGTCGATGGTCAGGATCTTGGCCTGGGTGAAGATGTTGCGCACCTCGGCGCGCAGCGTGATGGAGGTGCGCCCAAAGTCGGTGGCGGTCAGCCCCATCTCAATCAGGTCGCCTTCCTTCGCTGAGGCCACGAAGTTGATCTCGGACATGTACTTGGTCACCACGTGCTTGTTGCCCAACTGGATGATCGAGTAGATTGCCGCTTCCTCATCGATCCAGCGCAGCAGCGAACCGCCGAACAGCGTGCCGTTGGCGTTCAGGTCCTCGGGGCGGACCCACTTGCGGGTGTGAAAGGTAATTGCTTCAGCCATGTTTTAAACCTTAGGTGCCCGCGCCCCGGCGCGCAGTAACCTGCAAAACAGTGTAGGGGATTACACATTTCCCGCCACCGCCTGAGGCTTTGCCCTCCCGCCCGGGGATGTGCTGGCCACCACCGGGCGGGAACGGTTTGATCTAGGCCGGGGAGCCGACCTGGGTCGGCACGGCGTCCCCGGACCGGTTGGACAGCTTTGCGGAGGGACGTTGCTCGCGGGCCGCGCGCAGGCGCTGCACTAGTTCGGGGTCATTGGCCACATCGGCCACGGTCAACGCCAGGGCGCGCGCCCCGTTCAGGGCCGCCTCATCACCGTCGGTGCTGGCCGCGTCCCTGGCGAAATCGGAGGTGTGCATCACCGCGTCGCTGTTCCTGACCGCCAGCATCGGGTGGATGGCCGGCAGGTACTGGGAAATGTTGCCCATGTCGGTCGAGCCGCCGGTGGGCGGCTGTTCCCCGCTGATCTGGTAGCCCAGCCGCTCCAGGTTCTGATCCCAGTACTGGGCCAGCGCCGGGTCCTGGCGCATCGGCTCATAGGGCAGCTCGGGCTGCACCACCGAGAGCTGGCAGCCGGTGGCGATCGCCGCGCCCTCCAGGCAGGCGCGCACCCGTTGCCGGGCATCTTCCCAGTCCGAGCTTTGCGTCGCGCGGATCTCCACCTGCAGTTTCGCCTCCCCGGGAATCACATTGGTGGCGGTGCCGCCGCTGACCACGAAGGAGGAGACCACCACACTGGACTTCAGCTGCTGGCGCAGCAGCCCGAAGGCGACTTGGGCCAGCGTGACGGCCGAGCCGGCGTTGATTCCCTCGTGGGGTGCCGCCGCGGCGTGGGCGGTGCGCCCGGTGTAGGTGACATCCAGCAGCTCATAGGCCTGGGTGCCCTGGCTGAGGCACCGGTACTGGACCCCGGTGTTGCCGTGGACCATCAGGGAGAAGTCCACATCATCCCAGGCGCCCTGCTGCAGCATCAGGATCTTGCCGCCGCCAATTTCCTCGGCCGGGGTGCCCAGGAACTTGATGCGCAGTCCCAGACGGTCCGCCACGGGCTTCAAGGCCAGGGCGGCTCCGACACCGGCGGTGGCGATGATGTTGTGGCCGCAGCCGTGTCCGATTTCCGGCAGGGCATCGTATTCGCCCACCACCGCCACCGTGAATTCGCCCTGCCCGTAGACGGCCTCCAGGGCGGTGGGCAGGCCATAGGCGGCGCGCTGGACCGCGAACCCGGCGTTCTCCAGCAGTTCGGCCACGGCGGAGGAGGCCCAATATTCCTCGAAGGCCAATTCGGGGTGGCTGCTGATGCCGTGGCTCAGCGACAACAGCTGCTGCTGGCGCTGTTCAATGGTGGCCAGGATCTGGTCGCGGATTTCTTCGGTGTTGCTCACGGGAACTCCTTGTTCAAAGATGTCGGCTGGTCGGGGATGTTCGAAAGGTTCGGGTGTCCAGGGGTGCCAGGTGGTGAACGGTTGCGGCGGGATCAGCTGGCGACCGCGTCCGGGGCCGCAACATTGGCCGGTTCCGCTGGCGCGGTGGCACCCTTGCGCCCGATGAACAGGGAGGCGGCGGCGGCCACCACGTTCACGGCGGCGAAGCAGACCCACACCACCTGGAAGGCCGCCAGGGAGGGTGCCGGCGCCGCTTCGGCCCCGCTGCCGGGGTTGATCACCAGCATGGTGGTCACCGAGGCGACGAACGCGCCGGCCAGCGAACCGCCAATGGTGCGTCCGGTGTTGTAGACCCCGGCCACGGAGCCCGCGGCGGATTCGGGGGAACGCTCAATGACCATGCCGGGCAGGATGCCGACCACGATGCCGGTGCCCACCCCGCAGATCGCCAGCCACAGGGCAAAGAGCAGCGTGGAGGAGGGGACGAAGGCCATGCACAACAGGGCGGCAGCCGCCGCCAGGCAGGACAGGGCCAGGGTGCTGGTGCGGCCCAGCTTCTTGGAGATCATGCTGGACAGGAACGAGCCCAGGGTCAGGCTGCCGGCCGAGACGGCCACCACCAGTCCCACCCCGGAGGCCGGCATGGCGTTGCCGTAGCCCAGCTCGGCCGGATTGGCGGTGAGGAACATGACCGGAGGGGACTGGTTGCCGAACATGGTCAGCGCCACCAGGAAGCCGATGAAGATCGGATTGGCCAGCCCGGCCGCCCGCATCGCCGGGATGTCCACGATGGGGGAGAGCGCGCGGCGTTCGACCATCAGGAACAGCACCAGCGCGGCCACGCCCACCGCGATGGGCAGCACGGTGGCGGCTGCCAGCCAGCCGGACTGCGAACCTTCGGACAGGCCGTACATCAGTCCCACCAGGCCGATGCCCAGCAACAGGGCGCCCAGCCAGTCAACACTGCGGGTGGCATCGGCCTGGGATTCGGCGACGAAGAACAGCACCAACGGGACGAAGACGGCCAGGGCGATCGCCGGGATCAGCTGCACCGTGTGCAGCCGGCCGATGGCGTCCATGGCGATGCCGCCAAAGATACTGCCGGCGGCAACACCGAAGGTCAGCGTGCCCACGATCAGACCCACATCCCGGTTTGCGCTTTGCGGGCGGTGGGATTTCAGCAGCGCCATGGCCAGCGGAAGGAACGCGGCGACCGGGCCCTGGATCGCGGTGCCCACCAGCAGCCAGGCGAAGTTCGGGGCCAGGGCGATCAGGATGGAACCGGCTGCGGCCAGGCTCACCGCCACCACCAGCAGTCGGCGCGGGCCGAAGCGGTCGCCGAGGATGGAGATCAGGGGGACACTGACGGCCGAGGAGAGCAGGCCCACGGCCAGCACCCAGCTGGTCAGGCCCAGCGGAACACTGTAGACCCGGGAAATCTCCCCGAGCAGCGGGACAATCCATCCCTGCACGAGCCCGGAAAAGAACTCCAGGCCAATCAGGATGGGAACCAGTAGCCGGTACGTTCCCACCGCCCGTGTGCCCAAGCGGTGCCCAGTGGTGTCCATGTCGTTCTCCTTCTGCGTGTGCGTCCTTCGGACGTGACCCGTATTACAATGACAGGCCGAGCAATGGTTGTGGTTAAAATGAAGGAAAATTCCCCAAGGGCGGGCAAGTATGAAGAATTTCGAGCTTCAGCAGATCGACCTGCAGATTATTAATGCGCTGCAGATCGAGCCGCGCGTCCCGTGGACGGCGTTGTCCGGGATCCTCGGGCTGGACTCGGTGACCCTGGCCCGGCGTTGGGAACGCATCATCTCCAGCGGCTGCGCCTGGTCGGTGGCCATGGAGGACGCCGGACACCGCGGCAGCACCGCCATCGTGGAGGTGCAGTGCCATCCCGGCCAGGTGCTGCGCACCGCTGGGCAGGCGAGCCTTGACCGGGACATCATCTCCATCGACCTGACCAGCGGCAGCCGGGACATCGTGATGACGCTGACCGCACGCGACGATGACGAATTGGCCGAATACATCCTCACCCGGCTGGGAACCCTGCCCGGGGTGCGCTCCACCCGCACCTACATCCTGAACTCCATTCTCAAGCTCGGTGCAAATTGGACCGTGCAGGCCCTTTCCGCAGCCCAGGTCAACAGCATTCCGCGTTTCCGCCCGCCGCGGGCGGCCGCCGCCAAGGTGGTGCCCGATCAGCTGGCCACCGGCATCGTGCGGGTGCTGGAAAGGGACGTGCGCGCCAGCAACACCGAGCTGTCCCGGGAGCTGGGCATCAGCGGGCAGCGGGCCAGTGACGCACTGGCCACGCTGCGCATGCAGCAGGCACTGGATCTGCGCATCCACGTTGCCCAGCAGTACTCGAACTGGCCGGCGGTGACCTGGTACTTCCTGCAGGTCCCGGTCGCCTCCCTGGTGGAGGGGGACGCTGCGTGGCTGGCCATGCCCGAGATCCAGTTCGCCGGGGTGGCCTTCGGGGAATTCAACCTCATCGTCGCGCTCACCAGCCGCAGCCGGGCCGACGCGCTGCGGCTGGAGGCGGTCCTGGAATCCAGGATTCCCGGCGCCCGGGTGGCGGACCGCTCCACGGTGATCAGGGTGCACAAGCACCTGGGGCACCTGCTGGCCCCCTCCGGGCGGGCCACCGGGCAGATCGTTTCCCTGGTCCGCGGCTAGGCGCGCGGCACACCGTGGTTTGTGGTGGCGCCGATCGGGCACGGATACTGGAAACACCGAACTCAACTCGGCGGCGGGGCAGGGCGCCCCGGTATAGCCTGTAGAGGCAGGAGCGGACCATGTACGGCAAGGGACAGGGGGCGTCAGTGATTCCAAATGACTACAGTGATGTCAAACAGCAAGTCTCCACCGGCTCCCTGCCGGAAAAGGCTCGCATCGAGGAGCTGCTGCAGGATGTGCACGCCCGCTACGCCGACATCGACGAAGGCATGCTGGCCTATTACATTCCCATCCTCGGTGAAGTGGACCCCTCCCTGTTTGCCGTGGCCCTGTCCAACGTCGGCGGCAACGTGCTGTGCGCCGGGGACGTGAACTACGAGTTCTCCATCCAGTCGATCTCCAAGATGTTCGTCTACGCGCTGGTCCTGCAGGAGCTGGGACATGACGCGGTGCGCGACTACATCGGGGTGAACAACACCGGCATGTCCTTCAACTCGGTGATGGCCATTGAACTGAACGAGGGGCATCCCATGAACCCCATGGTCAATGCCGGGGCGCTGGCCACCGCGGCGCTGGTTCCGGGGCAGACCGCGGCCGAGAAGTGGGAGAACATCCGCGAATGCCTCTCCGCCTTCGCCGGACGCCACCTGAAGATGGACGGCGAGGTCTACCGCTCCGAATCCCGAAGCAACGAGCGCAACAAGGCGCTGGGCCGGCTCCTGAAGGCCCACGGGCAGCTGGAGGGCGAACCGCTGGAAATCGTGGACATCTACACCCGTCAGTGCGCGCTGAAGGTCACTGCCCACGACCTGGCGATCATGGGCTCCACGCTCGCCGACGGCGGGGTCAACCCGGTCACCGGGGAGCGGGTAATCTCCGCGGACGTGTGCCGGGACGTGTTGGCCGTGGTGGCCACCAATGGCCTCTACGAGAAGTCCGGTGAATGGCTCTTTGAAATCGGCATCCCCGCCAAGTCCGGGGTCTCCGGCGGCATTGTGGCCATGGCCCCGGGCAAGGGCGCGATCGGCGCGTTCTCGCCGCTGCTGGACAATGCCGGCAACTCGGTGCGCTCCCAGCTGGCCATCGGCCACCTCTCCCGCGCGCTGGGACTGAACCTCTTCGCCTCCGCGCCGCAGCGCCCGGCCACCAGCTGATCTGAACCCGGCGCGGATCAGGGGCCCGCTACCCCCGCGCGGAAACCCGGGCTTCGAGCCCCGCCAGGATGATGTCCAGGCCCTGCCCGAAGGTCTGCTCGGCGCGTTCGGCCGACCCCAGCCCCTCTTCGAGGGCTTCGGTGAATGACGCTGAGGAATCGACATCGGCTGCCCAGACCTCATCGGGGGCGGCCGCATCCAGCGCCGAGCCCAGGACGAAGGAATCAATGATGGTGATCGCCGTCAACCGTGCCGCCGGGTCGAAGCCGGCACCGGCCAGGGTTTGGGCCAGGGCGTCATAGACGCGCAGCGTGGTGCGGTCCCGCACGGTGTGGCTGGTGAACAGGGGGATTAGCCTCGGGTGCCGGGAGTAGGACTCGAAGTAGGACACCGCGATCAACCGCAGGGTTTCCCGCCAGTGGCCGCCAGGCGCTTCGGGCAGCTGGACCCGGGACATGGCCTGACCGCGCATCAGCTCGATGATTTCATCCTTGCCGCCGACGTGGTTGTAGAGCGAGGAAGCGGACACCGACAGCGCCTTGGCCAGTTGCGGAATGGTGAGCAGCTCCTTCTCCGATGGCGCGGGCCAGTGAAGTTTTCGGCTTGATGCGTGCAGCACTTTTGACGATGGGTTGAGCTGGGGCAGGAAAAGCTGACGTGGCTTTAAAGGTTTAGGTCAGTCGAGCACAACGATAGTTTCATGTATGAATGCGTGTCAGGTGAATATGAACAACGCAGGTGTAGTGAGTCTCTTGGTTCAACTCTAGTGCTGAGCTTCGCTTGAGCGTGCTAGGTTCAACCCGAGGGACTACATGACATGTTCGCGTCAGCCCTGCTTAACTAGGGAGTGCCTGACAATGGTTCGGTGGAGTGCTGAGGGTCGGCAATTGTAACGAGACTAACACTACCGTGCCCCAGTTATCCTCAACGCAGTTATAGCCTGGGCGCGACAATTTTCAGACACATCCTAACCTCCGTCCATGTGGCTGGGGTCATCGCTACTGTGGAGAGAACAGATGGCGTTGTATTGGCGTGTGGAAAGGTGCGGTGTAAATGAGCGCAAAGGTGCGCCCAAGCGGGAATTGGTTTGTCGTTGACGCACCGGTTGGTGAAGTGTCCCAGGACGCATTTGGACACGATGACATCGCGGACAACTTGCACCGTATGGTGAGCGAGCCCACTAATCATCGGCGCATGATTGGCCTACTCGGTCAGTTTGGCGTGGGTAAGAGCACGATCATCGAGCTGCTCCGTGCGAAGCTGCTAGGCGACAGAAACCTTGGCCTTATTAGGATGTCGGCAGAGCGTCACGAACCAGTGGGCTTCCATCGCGCAGCCGTATATGCATTCGCCGAAGCCCTCGTTGCGTCCAAACAAGTCTCCTCGAAGGACGCTGACGAGATCCTGGAACCGCTGCGAAGCGCACAATCAATAACCGTTTCGGACTTTGCGCTCTCGCCCCTCGGACGAATCGCAACCCAGCTACAGGAGAAGCTACGACTTTCGCGTAGCAGATTCCTCGTCTACATTGCGCTGGCAGTGGTCGGCGCGGCAGCGCTGATCGGGCTGCTCTCATTCCTGGTGCCACCCGAGAACTGGAAAACCACCTCAAGCTTTGTGATCCCGCTCGTCACGACTGGCGCATTCTTTGCCCCATTCATCTGGCTCGGCAGCAGCATCGACATTGGATCTGTGAACCTCGGAGGACTACTCGCATCCGGAGCGCGCGTGACGCAACGAGCAAAGGTCGAGGCAGCTGACGAACAAGAACAAGCGTTCGCAGCACTGGTTGATAAAGCCAAGACTCGGCTCGTCGTGGCCGTCGATGACATCGATCGGCTCTCGAAAGAGCAGATACTTGCCGCGTTGAACGCGATTCGGAGCTTCCAGCTTACGTGTAAGAAGGACCGACAACCGATCTTCATCGTCTCCATTGACGAGGAAATCGTGCGGTCTGCCATTGAGGACGGCAACGGTGCGAGCACCCCTGACGCACACGAATTCCTCAACCGCTTGTTCACCCTAAGGCAGGAAGTTCCAGTTCACGAGACTTTCGATCTGCGGGACTTTGCCCGATCGTTGCTCAATGAGCAGGCGACCACCCTCGCAGAAAGAGCCGGCCAGAAGATGGATGACGTGATCATGATGTTGATTCACGATGATGTGAGAGACCCCCGTCACGTAGTTCGACTTCTGAATGCGTTCAGCAGCGACTACCGACTTGCGCACGCTCGTGAACTACGCACAGGCGCCAGATCTCTCCGAGATGGGCTTGTGACAAAGAACCTCGAGGTACTCGCGCGAGTGGTAGTTCTCAAGACTGACTATCCTGCGTTTTTCCGAGCTGCACTCAATGACGTGGATCTCATTGAATTGGGATCCCGAGCATCTTCGGTTGACGCCTCTGCTGAAGAGAACAGCACACTCGCGAAGGCGGGCTTCGATATCAGCGACCTGCAGAACGCACCATTATTCCGGTACCTCGCCCGAACCGCTGGGTGGGGCCCCGAGGAAGTAGACTATGTGCCCTTCCTCTATCTGGGACAAGATCGATTTAGTCAACTGCTCGGAAACGTACATGCGCGAGCGCTGCGACAGGCTCTCGCTAACAACCAGTCTGCGGAGCTAGCGCGGTTGGCAGAGGAAGCACGCGCTGGCGGAATGGAATCCACTGAATCGTTCAGGGAACTTCTTGTTGCAGTGCTTCGTGAGCTTGTCCCGGCAGAACAAGATAATGGGGTGGCCGCGCTCCTTGCCGCAGCAACGAGAAATGAAGCCCTGCGGAGCGCGGAGATCGCGAGAGTAGTTGGCGCCGTCGTCAGCCAAAGGCCGCATGCGCTTACAGATGTAGCCGGGGCAATCGCGATACTTGGCAATGCACCGTCGGGAGCAGCCAGTCTACTTGGGAAGGCGGTCCTCAATGCTAGCGAGGAAAACAGCGACGGGGAAGTTTGGAGCGCGCGTGAGTTGATCTCCGCCGCAGTCAGTGCTGATGAGTTTGAAACGTGGGTGGAACGGCGAATCGAGATCATCGACTCGTGGGAATCCTTTGCTGACTGGAACCATGAGGATCTAGATACCGGCACTGCGAGCCGCCTTCTCTCGAAAGCAGTTCAACTGGCTGCGAGCGATGACGATGATCTCACCGCAGATGAAGAAGACCTTATCGTGGTCGAAGACATTGCCTTCCGCATCACTGAACCTGCTGCACCTCTTGACGAAGTACTTTTGTTCACGGCACTCGGCAGCGCTGCAGACACCTACGAATGTGCGATCGCGTTAGTTGCAATCGAGAAGTTGGAGCTGACGGAAAAGCAGCTGTCCTACCTCACCTACACCTCCCTTCCCGCGAGTGCCACAGCTGTAAAAGAAGACAGTGCACCGGTCGCGAGAGTCTTCAGTGGAGCTGTAGCCCTCGCCATTCGAGCCGCATCCAGAATTCAAAGTTGGGGCGCGGGCGATGGCCCAAAGCGTGTATATTCGACAGGGCGCACCGCCGATGTGATCGCGGGTTGGGTCGCGGGAGGCACGTTTGCCAGCTCGATGGCTCTTCCCGTGATCAAAGCGATGGCAGAGCATGGAGCCAAAGGGCAGAAGAAGCTCGCTGAGGCGATCTTTACCTCTTGGTCTACGGACAATGACGGAACAGACAGTGCCGGTGTCGACCTTGTCGACACTGCGTTGAACCTCGCCACTCTGGCTGGACGACTCGAATCTGCCGCACGACAGGTAATTCACGACAAATGGGTCTCCCAGTTTGGCGTCTCCGGATCCCCGGAAGATGCTGGTCGGCTCACTGCATCCATATTCTCCTCCGACGAGCTCAGACATTGGGCTGACGATGCGATCTCTGAAATGATGCCTTGGTTCAGCACCAACTATGACTTCACAGACGGAGTGACAACCGCCGCGGCCGATGTAATTGGGACAGGGTTCGTCTCCGTTACCACAGAAAGCGAATTGCTCAACGCTCTCACCTCGGTCGCGGCGCACGGGGGCACACATCGGCAGCGCGCATTGGCAACAACGGCGAAACTCGCGTGGTCTGCAACAGTCATGACGTCGGTCAACAGCAACTTCGCGCGCTATGTCAACGAGTTTGACTCCGCAGATTTCTGGGCGCTCGTTGATCTTCAGCTTCTCCGTATGGAGGTTGCCGACCAATTCATCACCCGGATCGACGACCTAGTCGCTAGTGAGGGTCCTGACAGCAACACCATAAAGCGTGTTGATGCGTTGACGCACCACCTCGAACTCGACAATGCTGTCACGGTTGCGCTAGAAAGCGGATCAAGGGATGCAATGAAGGTCGTCGCAGACCGTGGCGATGAGCTGGAATCGGAACGAGCGAAAACGACCTGGGCAACCTATCTGGATCAAACAGCCGAGGCATCAGTCCCAGACGCTTCTCGTTCTGCATTCGCGAAAGCTTTGGCAGTGGCCGATCCAGGGCTGTACGCCGACGCCATTCGAGCGATCCTCGACGATACGCTCGACAGCGCTTCCGAGAAGCACTCCACCAAGTGGCTTTTCATCACTATTCCTCTTGAAGCTGACACACGAAACGAGGTGAAAGCCGTCTTGCAACCGCTCCTAGTAGGATCTGCAAGAGAAGCGCTCGGTGCGGCTATCGTGCTCCACGCAACACGCACTGATCCCGAGTTCGACCGCGTGGTGGCAAACGATGTCGAAAGTGCACTCGAGCACTGGATCGGGGAAGAACCTAATGACAAAGTGACAGCAGCTATCGCGAGAGCGGTGCGGGGGAGCAAAACGACTGATCCCCGAGCGTTGTCAACAAGGAAGCGCAAGCCTCGGAATCCAGAAAGGGCAGCAGCATACCAAGCGGCCGTCGAAGCTCTGGGGCGCTAGCAGGTAAACGACTCAGCAGGGTGTGCCGAGAAACTGGCATATCCTGTTCCGGCCTTACGCATGGACGGGCCTGCTGAAGGTTTGGTTGACACTTCGACCGCATAACTTTTGTAAAGTTGTGTTGAAAAGTAGAGAGTCATCGTCCCCAAAATCTACTTCGAAGAGTTCAAGCGCGATGCAGTAGCACTCCTTGAAGAGCTTCCGGTTGCGAATTGACAGACATAGAAGAGTCGCGCTGCAGACCTGTGTGCGTGATGCCCGGTTCCAGTCCCCTGGAATGAGTTCCTCTGCTGATCCCGATGAGCGCAAGGAGATGCCCCAAGCACTCAAACGCATCAGGGAGCTGGAGATGGAGAACGAAATGCTGCGTAAAGCAGCGGCATTTTGTTTCCCTGAACGTCTTGAATGACACCATCCTGGCGTTGGGCATGATCATCTGCTTCTACTACGGGATCACCGCGTTCGCCTGCGTCTGGTACTTCCGCCGCACCCTGCGCGGGCTCGCCCCGCTGCTGGGCGGGTTTGGGCTGGTGTTCCTGGTCGGCGCCGGGATCTTAGCCCCCGGGGCGCTGTTCCTGATCCGGGCGCGGCACCGCCGCCCCCGCTTCTACACCACGGTTGCCCAGTGTGCGCCGGCCGAGCCGGGGCCGGGGAACTAGGCCCCGGTCGCCCTGACAGCCAATGAGGTAGCGTTGTCCGGGGCTGGTTTCAGTCCCGGACAATGTCTTTTGGGAGGGCGCGCTCGGTGGGTACGGTGACAATCGGTGCAATTCTCGCACTCAGCGCCGCCACCTTCGTGGGCGCCTCGACCCAGCGGGTGAGCGGGATGGGTTTCGCCCTGGTCTCCTCACCCTTCATCGTGATGGTGCTCGGCCCCTTCGATGGGGTCATGCTGGTGAACTTCCTGGGCACCTGCAGCAGCTTCTTGATCCTGGCCCAGGTGTTCCGTGAGGTGGAATACCGCAAGGTCATGCTGCTGCTGGTCCCGGCGGTGATCATGACCATCCCCGGCGCCTGGGTCGCCAGCCAGCTGGGCGGACCAAAACTTTCCATCGCCATCGCCTTGATGGTGATGCTGGCCCTGGGATCCAGCTTCCTGCTGCGGAACCTGAAATCCGCCGACAGCAAGGGACTGGCCATTGGAGCCGGGGCGGTGTCCGGGTTCATGTCGGTCACCGCGGCGGTCTCCGGTCCGGCGATTGCCGCCTACGCGGTGGCCAGCCGCTGGCCGCAGGCGAAGTTCGCGATCTCGGTGCAGCTGTACTTCTTTGTGCTCTCCATTGCCTCGCTGATCGCCAAGGGCGGGATGCCGCAGCTGCACTGGAGCCAGTGGGTGGGCTGCGCCATCGCCATGGTGTGCGGCATCCTGCTGGGCAACTGGCTGGCCCCAAAAATCCCGCACAAGGTCAGCCGCGCCTTCGTGGTGATCATCGCGTTCGCCGGGGCGCTGACCCTGCTGGCCAGTGGCGTGCGCGAGATGCTGGGCTAATCCCGTTCCAGGATCTGCCGCGCCTGGCGCAGCACCGGCTCGTCGACCATCTGGCCCTCAAAGCTGAAGACTCCACGCTCGTTCTGCGCGGCCTGCAGCACCCGCTGCGCCCACTGCCGCCGCTGCGTGCCGGCGAACGCCTCGCGCACCACCGGCACATGGGAGGGGTGGATCAGCACCTTGGCGGTGAACCCGCTGGCCTGCGCGTCCTCCGCCTCGGCCGCGAGCCCGGCCAGGTCGGGGATGTCCAGGTAGACCGAGTCCAGCGCCTGCTTGTCCCAGGCGCGGGCCGCCAGCAGGACGCGGGCGCGGGCGTGCACGGCAACCTGCCGGTAGGCGCCGTCGGCGCGCCGGGAGGAAGTCCCGCCCAGGGAGGCGACCAGGTCCTCGGCGCCCCACATCAGCCCGTGGACCGCCGGATGGGCGGCCAGGTCCTCGGCCGCCAAGACCCCGCGCGCGGTCTCAATCAGCGCGTACACCCTTAGCCCCTCCAGCTCGGCGAGCACCCGCGGGTCCTCGGCCTTGGGCAGCATCACCTGGGTGTAGCCGCTGGTGCGCACCATGGCCAGGTCCTCGGCGAAGTGCGGGGAATCGGCGGCATTGACCCGCACCAGGGTGCGCGCCGGATCCAGTGCGGATTCGCCCACCCACTGCCGGGCCTGGTGTTTTGCGTCCTGCGCGACCGCGTCCTCCAGGTCCAGGATCACCACGTCGGCGCGTTCGGCCGCCTTGCCGTAGCGTTCGGGACGGTCTGCGGGACAGAAAAGCCATGCCGGGCCCATGCTGCTCATCCTTCCTCGGCCGCCTCGGCGTAGTGCATCTGCGCCACCGGCTGCCGGGCCGTGAGCTGGTCACCCAGGCCCACCAGCAGCTTCACGGTTCCGTCCGCCGGTGCGGTGATCTCGTGTTCCATCTTCATGGCCTCCACCGCCAACAGCACGTCGCCGGCCTGCACCTGCTGGCCGTCCTGCACGTTGAGCACGCACACCGCCCCGGGCATGGGAGAGAGCAGCTGGGCATCCAGCGGTGAGGCGGCACGCTGCAGCAGGGCCAGGGAGCGGGAGAGCTGCTCGGCGCGGTCCACGCGGCGCAGCGCGAACGTCGCCGCCCCGCGCTGCACCCACGCGGTGCCCTGGGGGTCCAGCTGGGCGCGCAGCGCCCGGCCATCCACCAGCACCGGGCCCGCACCGGTGCTGACCTCGCACCGCTGGTCCTCGTGGCGCAGCTGCCAGCCGCCGGGCGTGGCCGTCACCTGCAGCTGGCATGAGTGCTCGTCGTGTTCAAGGAGCAGGGTGCGGCTGAGCGGCCCGGTGCTGCTGAACCCGGTGCCGGACCAGGGGCCGCGGCCCACCGGCTGGGCCGCCAGCCAGGCGGCCGCGGCCTGGGCGTAGTCGGCGAAATCCGGGACGGCCGGCTGCCAGCGGTCAAGGAAGCGGGCGATCAGCTCGGTGTCCAGCTGCCCGGCGCGCACCTGCTGGTCATCGAGCAGGGCGGCCAGGAATTCGGTGTTGGTGTGCACCCCGGTGACCAGCAGCTCATCCAGCGCCGTGCGCAGGCGCTGCAGGGCGGCGGCGCGGTCGCTTCCGGTGGCGATCAGCTTGGCCAGCATCGGGTCATAATGCGCGGAGACGGTGGCCCCGGTGGCCAGCATCGAATCCAGGCGCAGCCCGGCGCCGGCGGGTTCGCGGTACCCGGTGATGGTGCCGGTGGAGGGCACAAAGTCGTGTTCCGGGCGTTCGGCGTACAGCCGCGCCTCAATGGAGTGGCCGTGCAGGCTGACCGCCTCCTGCCCGAAGTCCAGCGGCGCCCCGGCGGCGATGCGCACCTGCTGTTCCACCAGGTCCAGTTGGCGCCCCCGAACCCGCACCACCTGTTCGGTGACCGGGTGCTCCACCTGCAGGCGGGTGTTCATTTCCATGAAGAAGAACTCCTCCGGGCGCTGGGCGGAGACCAGGAACTCCACGGTGCCGGCCCCCACGTAGTCCACCGCCCGGGCCGCCTGGACTGCTGCGGCCCCCAGTTCGGCGCGCAGCGCCTCACCGTTGGGCAGGTCGCCGAGCAGCGCCGAGGGGGCCTCCTCGATGACCTTCTGGTGGCGCCGCTGCAGTGAGCATTCGCGTTCACCCAGGTGCACGATGTTCCCGTGGGTGTCCCCGAGCACCTGCACCTCAATGTGGCGTGGGGTTTCGATCAGCCGCTCCAGCAGCAGCGTGTCATCCCCGAACGCGGTGGCCGCCACCCGGCGGGCTGCGGCGAGCGCCCCGGGCAGCTGCTCGGCCCGGTGGACCTGGACCATGCCCTTGCCCCCGCCGCCGGCGGAGGGCTTGATCAGCAACGGGAAGCCCACCTCAATGGCGCGGGCGGTGATCTGCTCATCATCCAGTCCGGCGGCGGAAAACCCGGCGGCCAGCGGCACGCCGCGGCTTGCCACCAGCTCCTTGGCCTTGATCTTGTCCGCCATGGCCTCCAGCGCGGAGACCTGCGGGCCAATCAGGGTGATGCCCGCGGCCTGCAGGGCCCGGGCGAACACCGGATTTTCGGAGAGGAAACCGTAGCCGGGGTGCACGGCCGCCGCCCCGCTGTCCCGGGCGGCCTGCACCACCTTGTCGATGTCAAGGTAGCTGTCGGTGGCCGGAGCCGGGCCCAGGTAGTGCGCGCTGTCGGCCTCCTGCACGTGCCGGGCGGCGGCGTCCGCGGCCGAGTAGACGGCGACCGCGTGGATGCCCAGGGCCTTGAGGGTACGAATCACGCGAACGGCGATTTCACCGCGGTTCGCCACAAGAACTTTGTCAAACAGGTCCACGGCTACATCCTGAAGATTCCGAAGTTGGTGTCCGGCAGCTGTTCACCGTCGGACAGGGACAGGGCCATGCCCAGCACCCGGCGGGTGTCCACCGGGTCGATCACCCCGTCATCCCACAACCGGGCGGTGGAGTAGTAGGGGCTGCCCATCCGGTCGTAGTCGGCCAGCACCGGGGCCGCGTAGTCATCCTGTTCGGCCTGGCTCATCGGGTCCCCGGCCGCGGCGCGGGCCTCGGCGCGGATGGTGGTCAGCACCCCGGCGGCCTGGGATCCGCCCATCACCGAAATCCGGGCGTTGGGCCACATCCACAGGAAGCGGGGGGAGTAGGCCCGCCCGCACATGGCGTAGTTCCCGGCCCCGAAGGAGCCGCCGATGATGATCGTGTACTTCGCAACCCGGCAGGTGGCCACCGCGGTGACCAGCTTCGCCCCGTGCTTGGCGATGCCCCCGGCCTCCGCATCCCGCCCGACCATGAACCCGGAAATGTTCTGCAGGAACACCAGCGGGATGCCGCGCTGGTCGCACAGCTCGATGAAGTGCGCGCCCTTCATCGCCGATTCGGAGAACAGCACCCCGTTGTTGGCCAGGATTCCGACCTTCATCCCGTAGATGGTGGCGAACGCGGTCACCAGCGTGGTGCCGTAGTCCGGCTTGAATTCGCTGACCGACCCGCCGTCCACGATGCGTTCGATGACCTCGTGCACGTCGTAGGAGGCGTTCACATCCACCGGGACCGCCTCCAGCAGCCCGGCCGGGTCCTTGGCCGGTTCGTTCCAGTCGCGTTCCGGGCCCGGCGCGGGTTCGGGCAGGGTGCGCACCATGTCGCGGATCATCGACAGGGCGTGTTCATCGTTCTCGGCCAGGTGGTCCACCACCCCGGAGACCTCGGCGTGCAGTTGGCCGCCGCCCAGCTCCTCCGCGCTGACTTCCTCGCCGATGGCGGCCTTCACCAGGGGCGGGCCGCCCAGGAATATGGTGCCCTGCTCGCGCACGATCACGGTTTCATCGCTCATCGCCGGCACGTAGGCCCCGCCGGCGGTGCAGGAGCCGAGCACCGCGGAGAGCTGGGGGATGCCGCGCGAGGAGAGCTGGGCCTGATTGTAGAAGATCCGCCCGAAGTGCTCGCGGTCCGGGAACACCTCATCCTGCATGGGCAGGAAGGCCCCGCCCGAATCCACCAGGTAGATGCACGGCAGGCGGTGCTCCAGGGCAATCTGCTGGGCCCGCAGGTGCTTCTTCACGGTCATCGGGAAGTAGGTTCCGCCCTTGACCGTGGCGTCATTGCACACCACCATCACCGCGCGCCCGGCGACCTGGCCAATGCCGGTGATCATCCCGGCGCCGGGACTCGCATCGTCGTAGAGTCCGTGGGCCGCCAGCGGGGCGACCTCCAGGAAATCCGAGCCTTCATCCAGCAGCCGGCTGATCCGTTCGCGCGGCAGCAGCTTGCCGCGGGACACGTGACGTGCCCGGGACTTTTCACTGCCGCCCAGGGCGCTGCGCGCCAGTTTTTCGCGCAGCTCATCGACCAGGGCTCTCATGCTCGGTGCGGTGTCCGGAGTTGGTGTGCTCATCAGTCACTTCCCATCGGGTGGAGGTAAGAAGCGACCCGCTTTTCAGTTAAGGGTCATTTACTCTTCTAGCCAACAGTGTGACGCGCGCCATGTCAATGCCGCCACCGTGTTTTGCCCGCATTCCCCGGCGGGCAGGGCACCGAGGCGGGCCGGGGAGGGGTCCGGGAGCTGGCCGTGGCGGTCCGGGCTGGACCCAAAAATGAAAACGCGGCGGCAAAAAGCCACAATAGAGGGGTGTCTACCCTCAGCCCTTCGGATACCCGCCATTCGCCTGCCGTTGAACTGGACATTGAGCGCCAGGCACTCTGGGCCGGACTGATTTGCTCGCTGCTGGGCACGGCCGTGGGCCTGCTGCTCTTCGCCGGTGGTCGACCCACCCTCTACGGCGGGCTGTCTGTGGGGGCGTTGGGCGCCATTTCCGGGGGCGTTGCCGCGGCCGGCAGCAGCGTCTGGGGATTCCGGCACCTGCTGGTGCAGCGGGAGCGCTGGCTGTGCGAACTGCCGCGCTGGCGGGAGCTGAACGCCATGTTCGCCCTGCTGCTGGTGCACGCCGCGATTGCCGTGATGGCCCTGAACGTCTTCTTCTACCTGATCCAGCGTTCCTTCTTCGGGCTGACCGTGGACATGTTCGCCGGCAGTGTCATGGTGGGGCTCGGGACGGGGCTGAGCGCCTACATTTCCCTGGAGGCCACCGCCCGCACCAGTTCGCATACCCTGTCGGTGGTGCTGGGCGGGTTCATGGTCTCCGGGGTCATGCTCAGCATGCTGGTGGCCGAGAACCCGATCTGGTGGAAAACCATGTTCTCCACCCTGGGCACCTTCGACAGCGGGGTGCGCTCCTTCTGGGCGTTTAACACCACCTTGTTCGTGACCGGCCTGGTGCTGGCGACTTTCAGTGAATTCCTGCTGCGGGACCTCAGCCGGCTGGCCCAGGCCTATGACCGGCGGGCCCGGGTGCGCGGGCAGCGGCTCTCACGGGTCTTCCGGCCCCGGCCGAAGGTGGTGCGCTGGTGCCTGCTGATCGTGGCCGGTGGGGTGATGCTCGCCGCCGTGGTGCCGGTGAACACCCTCGGGGACCTGCACGCCAGCGGAGTGTGGGCGGCCAGCGCCGCCCTGGTGGT
The DNA here is from genome assembly GCF_006094275.1 of Glutamicibacter creatinolyticus. Taxonomy (GTDB): domain Bacteria; phylum Actinomycetota; class Actinomycetes; order Actinomycetales; family Micrococcaceae; genus Glutamicibacter; species Glutamicibacter creatinolyticus. The sequence continues at coordinate 2,860,073 of NZ_CP034412.1, read as the reverse complement.
GCTGTTGGCCGGCTCCATCTTCCTGTTCCCCGGCTTTCCGGCGATCTTCCACCTGCTTTCCCTGGCCGCCCTGGGCGGGCTGGTGCTGTCCATGATGCTCTGGGCCCGTTGGGACTACTTCAACCTCACCGGCTTTGAACTGGCGGCGGTGGCCGTGCTGTTCGGCTGGATCAGTGCGTTCATCCGCACCACGGCGGCGCTGCTGGAGGTGACCATGCAGAAGCTGCAGGCCGAGGAAGAGGCTGCGGACGCGGGCCGGTGAAAGCCCGGTTGACAGCCGGTGCCCGAGGCGGGCCGAGATGTGTTCAACCGGCCAGTTCAGCTGCGGTGGCCAAGTTGCCGAGGTCGACGCCCTGGGGGTGGACAGCACGGGAACCGTCGGCAACGGCAGCACGGCGAGGCAGAGGCTAGGTGCTGCCAGGTGTGTGGGGTGAAGGTTCGGATCCACTGGGAATTGCTGAACGTCCTTTACCGCCCCGAAGCCACCGCATAGGCTCGGCCCATGTCGGTCATGCTTAGAACCATTCAGACGGCCGTGCCGTCCACTGTCCTGCACCAGCCCGAGGTTCGTGACGTCTTTGCCGCCCAGCCCGGGCTGACCCGGCTGGGACAGCGGCTGATCTCCACCTCCTTTGACTCCGCGGCCATTGACACCCGCTACACCGTGGTGGAGGAGTTTGACCGGGACAAGCCGGTGGAGGGTGAAGCGGTGTTCTACGACGGGCAAACCAATGAGCTGCGCCGCCCCAGCACCCGCACCCGCAACGAGGTGTACGCCGCCAAGGCGCCGGCGCTGTACATTGAGGCGGCGCGCAAGGCCTTGGAAGCCTGCCCTGACGTGGATCCCTCCCAGGTCACGGACCTGATCACCGTGTCCTGCACCGGCTTCTACAACCCTGGCCCGGACTACCAGGTTGTGCGGGCGCTCGGATTGAACCCGGCCACCCGCCGCTACCACCTGGGGTTCATGGGCTGCTACGCGGCCTTCCCGGGCCTGCGGGCGGCGGCCGACTACTGCAAGGCGAACCCGGACGCGGTGGCGCTGGTGGTGTGCGCGGAACTGTGCACGCTGCACGTGCATTCCTCCAACGACCCGGACACCATCATGGGATCAGCGCTCTTCGCGGACGGCGCGGCGGCCGCGCTGATCACCGGCCGGGACACCGGCGCCCCGGGGCTGCGGCTGGATGCCTTTGAAACCGTGCTGACCCCGGTGGGGGAGGAATCCATGGCCTGGAACATCGGCGATGAGGGGTTTGAAATGGTGTTGGGCACCTATGTCCCGCACATCATCGACGAGCACATCACCGGCGCGCTGGCCCCGCTGCTGGCCCACGACCCGCAGATCGACTCCGCGGCCACCGACATTGAACACTGGGCCATCCATCCCGGTGGACGCTCCATCCTGGACAAGGTCCAAAAACGGCTGGGTCTGGATGACCGGCAACTGGCCCCGGCGCGCGACGTGCTGCGTGATTACGGGAACATGTCCAGTTCCACCGTGCTGTTCGTCCTAAAGGACATCATGGACCGGCACCTGCCTCAGGCGGATCCCGCGGGGGAGAAATTGTGCTCCATGGCCTTCGGCCCGGGGCTGACCGTGGAAAGCGCGTTGATGACCCTGCTGCCCGAGCGGGAAATCGAGGTGGAATGAGACGCCAACCCGACGCCTTGGAACAAATGGACCTTCCCGACTGCGACCCCCAGCTGCTGGAGCGCACCTACCGGCAATTCTGGCTGGTGAACCGGGTGGTCTCCGGGTGGCGGTCCCTCTACCGGCAGCGGATCCGCCCACTGCTTCCGGCCGGCGGGCCAGCGAGCATCCTGGACATCGGATGCGGCGGCGGGGACATCACCACCGCCCTGGCCCGCTGGGCCCACGCCGACGGGCTGCAGGTCCGGGTGCTGGGCATTGACGCGGATGAACGGGCCTACCGCTACGCGGCGCAGCATGCCGGGCACCGTGATCTGCCCGCGGGCGCCCTGGAATTCCGCCAGGCCTACAGCCATGAACTGCTGGCCGAACCGGGCCGCTTTGACGTGGTGGTTTCCAACCACCTGCTGCACCACCTGGATGGGCAGCAGCTGCAGGGCCTGTGGCAGGACTCGGCCAGCCTGGCCAGGCACTTGGCCCTGCACGCCGACATCCGCCGCAGCCGGCTGGCCCTGGCCCTGTTCGGTGCCGGCACCCTGCCGCTGGCCGGCAGCTCCTTCATCCGCCGGGACGGGCTCGCCTCGATCCGGCGCAGCTTCAGCCATGTGGAACTGGCGCGGCAGCTGCCTGCGGGCTGGCGCGCCGAGACGGCCGCGCCGTTCAGGAACCTGGCCGTCTACCAGCCCGAAGCGCCCCATGAAGCTTGATGCGCTGATCGTGGGGGCCGGGCCCACCGGTCTGGCCGCCGCCATCCTGCTCACCGAGGCCGGGTGGCGGGTGCGGGTGCTCGATGAGCGTCGCGGGGTGGGAGAGCACTCCCGGGCGATCGGCATCCACCCACCGGGGCTGGCCGTGCTGGACCGGCTGGGGGTCGGGGAGGCCGCCCGCAACCAGGGCGTGAAAATTCGTGACGGGGCCGGGCTGTCCCGCAACCAGGTCATCGGGGCCCTGGATTTCTCGGTCATCGGCGGAGCGCACCGCTACGTCCTGTCGCTGCCGCAAAACCAGACGGTCACCCTGCTGCGCCAGCGCCTGCACGAACTGGACCGGCACGCTCTGCAGGAGGGGACCGGCTACCTGGGGCATAGCCAGGACGGCCAGGGAGACCTGAGCATCACGGTACGCCAGGAGAACGCGCCCGGTGCGCCGGGCGCCGCGCAGCAGCTGCGGTCCCGCTGGCTGATCGGCGCGGACGGCACCAATTCTGCGGTGCGCCGCGCCCTGAACCTACAGGTGTCCGGCCGGGCACTGCCGGACACCTACACCATGGGCGACTACCCGGACACCACCGGCTATGGGCCCAGCGCCGCCCTCTTCCTGCACCCGCATGGCATCATCGAATCGTTTCCGCTGCCCCAGCACCGCCGCCGCTGGGTGGCGCACGTGGGCCGCCACGCCGCCCTGGAGGGGCCGTGGGACCTGCCCCGGATTGTCCACGAACGCACCGGCTGGCGGCTGGAGGAACACGCCTGCACCATGCGCAGCACCTTTTGCACCGCCAACCGGCGGGTTCCCGGCATGGTGCACGGCCGCACCGTACTGATCGGGGACGCCGCCCATGAAGTCAGCCCGATCGGCGGGCAGGGTATGACCCTGGGGCTGGGGGACGCGCAGCAGCTGGCCCGGCTGCTGACCACCGGCGCCACGACGCAGCAGCTAAACCACTTCAGCAGCATGAGGCTGCGCGCCGCCCGCCGGGCCGGATACCAGGCCCACCTGAACATGCTGCTTGGCCGTCCGCTGCCCACCGCCCTGGTCCCGGTCCGGGACCGGCTCTTTACGGCGCTGGCCGCCAACGACCGCTTCCGCACCGCGGTGGCCCGCACCTTCACCATGCGCTGGGCGCAGGGCACCGGGGCACCCGGGCGCTGAGCGCCCGCCATCGGCGTGCGGCAACTCACCGCCCATTGCCAGGCAAGACATGAAACAATGGAAACGATGACTTCTATCGACTCTTCCACACTTTCCGCGGCTGAACGCAAGGCCCTGCGCCAGGAGCAGGCCGCGGCCCAGCGCGCCCAGCAGCTGCGCATCTCGCAGTCCCGCGCCAAGGCCGAGGGCCGCACCCAGGTGGTGCCCACCCCCGAAGGCTGGAAGCAGGAGATGGGCGCCGATGGCCGCCCGCAGCTGCAGTTCGCCGCCAAGCGCCGCGTCTCCCAGCCGCCGACCCACCTGGCGGACCTCACCCTGGCCGAACGCCAGGAGAAGCTGAAGGAACTGGGGCTGCCGGCGTTCCGCGCCAAGCAGCTCTCGGTGCACTACTTCCAGCACTACACCACCGACCCGGACAAGATGAGCGACCTGCCCAAGAACGGGCGCGAGGAACTGGCCGAGGCGATGTTCCCGACCCTGCTCACCGAGGTGAAGCGGCTGACCACCGATGACGGGAAGACCATCAAGTTCCTGTGGCGTTTGTTTGACGGCTCGCTGGTCGAGTCCGTGCTGATGCGCTACCCGAACCGCATCACCCTGTGCATCTCCTCGCAGTGCGGTTGCGGCATGAACTGCCCGTTCTGCGCCACCGGCCAGGCGGGGCTGACCCGCAACATGTCCACCGCGGAAATCCTGGACCAGATTGTCCAGGCCAACCGCGTCATCGCCGAAGGCGGGCTGGGCGGCCAGAAGCACCCGGACGAACGGGTGGGCAACATCGTTTTCATGGGCATGGGTGAGCCGTTGGCCAACTACAAGCGCGTCATGAACGCGGTGCACCGCATGGTGGCCGACGCCCCGGAGGGGCTGGGCATGAGCGCGCGCGGCATCACCGTTTCCACCGTTGGGCTGGTCCCGGCGATCCGCAAGCTCGCTGATGAAAACATCCCGGTCACCTTCGCCCTGTCCCTGCACGCTCCGGACGACGAGCTGCGTGACGAGTTGATCCCGGTGAACTCGCGTTGGAAGGTCGACGAGGCGCTGGACGCCGCGCACGACTACTACGTGAAGACCGGACGGCGGGTTTCCATTGAATACGCGCTGATCAAGGACATGAACGACCACGAGTGGCGTGCCGAGCTGCTGGCCAAGAAGCTCAACGCCCGCGGCCGCGGTTGGGTGCATGTGAACCCGATCCCGCTGAACCCGGTGCCCGGATCCATCTGGACCCGCTCCGAACCGGACATCACCTCCAAGTTCGTGCACCGCCTGGATGAGCTGGGCGTGCCCACCACCCTGCGCGATACCCGCGGCAAGGAAATCGACGGGGCCTGCGGCCAGCTGGCCGCCGACGGCGACTAGGCGTCTCGACATTTTTTGACGGCGGGCCGAGCCTGCCGCGAAGGCCGCGGGGCGTAGCTAGTGACTTTGTCACTGCCTACGCCCCGCGGCCTTCTGTGCGTGTTGGCGGATCCTCCGCTACCGGGCGGCGAGCGGGGATTCGCGGATCATCATGGAGAGCAGCAGTGCGGCCCCGGCCAGGAACATCCCGATCAGGAAGATCTGCGGCATCGATCCGGCCACCGCCTGGGCCACCAACTCCTGGCTGCGCTGCGGCAGCCCTGCGATCAGCTCGGGGGTCAGTGAACCCACCCCGCCGCCGGCGGCATCCAGCTGCACCCCGGAGGCGTTCAGGTTGCCGGTGAAGGTGGAGACGAACACCGAACCGAATACGGCGATGCCGGTCGAGGCGCCAATCATGCGGAAGTAGTTGGTCGCACTGGTGGCCACCCCCAGCTGCTGATGCGGCACCTGCGCCTGGACAATCACCACCAGGTTCTGCATCATCACCCCGATTCCGAAGCCCACCAGCAGCATGCCGGTGGCGGCGAACAGGTAGCCGGTGTCCACGCCCATGGTGCCCAGGAACGCGAGCCCGCCCAGCATCAGCACCGGCCCGGAGACCAGGAAGACCTTGTAGCGTCCGGTGCGGGAGACCAGCCAGCCGCTGCCCATCGAACCGACCACGTTGCCCAGGGTCATGGGGATCAGCATCAGCCCGGACATCACCGCGCTGGCGCCGTTGACCAGCTGGAAGTAGGTGGGCAGGTAGGAAATCGTGGCGAACATGACCACGCCCACCAGCACGCCGATGGTGGTGGCCAGCAGCACCTGCCCGTTGCGGAACAGGCTGCCGGGCATCACCGGGGCCGCGGCGCGGCGCTCCACCAGTACGAAGGCGATGACCGTCAGCGCCAGGCCCGCGCCCAACCCCAGCACCAGCGCGGAGCCCCAGCCCTGCTCGCCGCCGAAGCTGGTCAGCAGGACCACCAGCACCGAGGCGATGCTCAGCAGCACCATGCCGGCGTAGTCCAGGGTTCCGGTGCGCCGCGGGGTGCCGGGCACGTGCAGGTACTTGAGGATGAAGCCCAGTGCGATCGCGCCCAACGGCAGGTTGATGTAGAAGATCCAGCGCCAGCCCCACGCCTCGGTGATGATTCCGCCCAGCAGCGGCCCGCTGATCGAGGCGACCGCGAACGCGGCCCCCAGCAGGCCCATGTACTTGCCGCGGTCCCGCGGCGGGACCAGGTCCGCGATGATGCCCTGCGCGCCGATCATCAGCCCGCCGCCGCCCAGGCCCTGCAGGGCGCGGAAGGCGATCAGCAGCGGCATGGATCCGGCCATCCCGCTGAGCACCGAGCCGGCCAGGAAGACCGCGATCGCGAAGACGAACACCGGCTTGCGCCCGAACTGGTCGCCGAGCTTGCCGTAGATCGGCAGCCCAATGGTGGAGGCCAGCACGTAGGCGGTGATCACCCAGGCCAGCTGGTCGAATCCGTGCAGTTCACCGACCATGGTCGGCAGTGCGGTGGCCACGATCGTCTGGTCCAGTGCGTTGAGCAGCACGGCCAGGATGAGTCCGGCGAAGACGAGCTTGAAGCCGCCGGTGCGAGTGGTCTCGCGGTTCTCCAGAAGTTTTTTAGTCATTGCCTGCCATCTGTTCCCTGCCAAGGGATGTGGATACGGGGCGGCGCACTGCAGCGGGCACCGCATTGCCATTAACGATACTGAGCAGTTTCGTTAATGGCAATACGGTGGCGGGGTGAGCTCCGGCACCGCCGGCAGCCAGGGGGCGGGGCTACTTCTGGTGATGCATCGCCGGCAGGATCACCTCGTCCACCACGCTTTCCACATAGGCGCGGTCCACCGGGCGGCGTTCGACCACCAGACGGTGGAAGACCATGGCCGGCAGGATGCCCCGGGTGGACTGGGTGCTGGACTGCGCGCCCAGCTCCCCGCGGGCCCGTGCCTGCTCCACCACGGTCTGCACCAGGTGCGCCCGCGGGGTGGCGATATTGGCCATGTACAGCTCGTGCAGCTGCTCGTCGCTGGGCAGGGCCGCCAACAGGTTCACGAAGATCGCATCGCGCATCGGATCCTGGGCGAACCAGATGGCGGTGAGCTGGATCAGGTCCTCGCGCAGCGACCCGGTGTCCGGGGCCGCGGTGTTCCATTCCAGGGAGCTGATCGCCGCGGCCAGCAGCTCGGTGCGCGAGGACCAGCGGCGGTACACGGTGGCCTTCGAGGCGCCGATGCGCGCGGCCACCTCATCCATGGTGAATTGGGCAAACCCCTGCTCGGCCAGCACCTGCTGGGCGCAGGTGAGGATCTGCTGATCGCGCGCGGCATCCCGGGGACGACCGCGGCGCGGGGTCGGGGAGGAAACGGCGGGGGGATTGGCGGGTTCTGCTTGATCACTCACCCTGCCAGTGTAGCCAGCGGGCGGCGCGAGGCCTGCGGGGCGCCCGGGCGTTGGGCAGCCCTTCGTGTGTTGCCGGTCACGGGGAAGGCAACCGGGGACCAGGCGGCGGTGGACGGTGTCTGGCGCAGGACACCGGCCACCGCCGCTTGCGCCTCGATTCGCGGGGGACCGGCTCCCTGCCCGGGTTGCCGCCGGGGCGCTTGGGGCCGGTGGGGGCGAGGCTGCTAGCGCTGCCCGGCCGTGGCCGGCTCCCGCTGCGGGGTCCGGCCTGCCGTCCCGGCCAGCTTATGCGGGTCCAGCTCCACGCGGCGCAGCAGCTGGGCGTTCAGCGCCACCACAATGGTGGACAGCGACATCAGCACCGCACCCACCGCCGGGGAGAGCACGAAGCCAATCGGGGCCAACACGCCGGCGGCCAGCGGCACCGCCACCACGTTGTAGCCGGTCGCCCAAGCCAGGTTCTGCAGCATCTTGCGGTAGCTGGCGCGGGAGAGCTCAATCATCGAGACCACGGCGCGCGGGTCGTTGCCGGCCAGCACCACCCCGGCCGATTCCATGGCCACGTCGGTGCCGGCGCCAATGGCGATGCCCACCTCGGCGCGGGCCAGGGCCGGGGCGTCGTTCACCCCGTCACCGACCATCGCCACCGACTTGCCGCGGCGCTGCAGCTCAACCACCTTGCTGTCCTTGTCCTCCGGCAGCACGTTGGCAAACACCTCATCGATCTGCAGTTCGGCCGCGACCGCGTCCGCCACCTGCTGGGCGTCCCCGGTGATCATGGCCACCTGGACCCCGCGCCGGTGCAGGGCCGCCACCGCGTCGCGGGAGGCCTCGCGCACCTGATCCTCCAGGGCCAGTGCCCCAATCACCTTTCCCTCGCGTAGCACGTGCAGGATGCTGGCGCCGCGCTGCGTCCAGGTGCTGATCTCCTGGGCAATTTCCGCCGGGGATTCCACGCCCAGCTCGCGCAGCAGGTTCGGTCCGCCCACGCGCACCTCTGCGCCGTCCACCGTGGCGCGCACGCCCCGGCCGGTCTGCGAGGAGAAGTCACTGCCGTGCAGCTGGTGGGCCGAGGCCTGCGGGTGCTCCTTGGCGGCCGCGACGATGGCGCGGGCCACCGGGTGCTCACTGTCGGCTTCCGCCGCGGCGGCCACGGAAAGCAGCTCGCCCTCGGAAACCGGGGAAACCGTCGCGGTGCTGGTCACCGCGTGGGCGCCCTCGGTCAGGGTGCCGGTCTTGTCAAAGAGCACCACGTCAATGTTGCGCATGCGCTCCAGTGCGATGCGGTTCTTCACCAGCACCCCGGAGCGCGCGGCGCGTTCGGTGGAGATGGCAATCACCAGCGGAATGGCCAGGCCCAGCGCGTGCGGGCAGGCAATGACCAGCACCGTCACGGTGCGCACCACCGCGTCATCGGGTTGGCCGATGAGCATCCAGATGATGAAGGTCAGGATGCCGGCACCCAGGGCAAACCAGAACAGCCAGGCGGCCGCCCGGTCGGCCAGCGCCTGGGCGCGGGAAGAGGACTGCTGGGCCTCGGAGACCAGGCGCTGGATTCCGGCCAGCGCGGTGTCCTCGCCGGTGGCCTGCACCTCAACGCGCACCGAGTTGTCCGTGGCCACCGTTCCGGCCACCACGTTCTGCCCGGCGTCGCGGTAGACGGTCTTGGACTCGCCGGTGATCATCGATTCGTCGAACTCCGCGCCGCCATCCACAATTCGTCCGTCGGCCGGAACGCGGGCGCCGGAGCGGACCAGGACGGTATCGCCGGCCTGCAACTGGTCCAGGGTCACGGTTTCGGTGCCGTTCTCGGTCACCTTCTCCGCCTCATCGGGTAGCAGTTCGGCCAGCGCGTCCAACGCGCCGGAGGCCGCGCCCAGGGCGCGCATCTCCATCCAGTGTCCCAAGAGCATGATGACCACCAGCAGCGCCAGCTCCCACCAGAAGTCGAGCATCAGCCCGCCAATGCCCAGGCTCGTGGCCCAGGAGGCGATCAGGGCCACGGTGATGGCCATGGCAATCAGCAGCATCATTCCCGGCTGGCGGGACTTCAGTTCAGAAACACCTCCGGAGAGGAAGGGCCAGCCGCCGTAGAAGTAGATGACGGTGCCCAGGATCGGGGCAATCCACTGGACCCCGGGAAATTGGGGAATCTGGTAGCCGAGCAGGTCGGCGAACATCGGGCTGAAGTAGACCACGGGAATGGACAGCACCAGGCTGATCCAGAACATCTTGCGGAACACGGCGGCGTGGTCGCCGTGGCCACCATGTCCGCCATGTCCACCATGTTCGCCGTGGCTGGCGTGTGCCGAATGGTCTTCGTGCCCGGCGTGATCCTGGTGATCCGCCGGATGCTGGTGCTCCAAGTGCTCCGCGTGCTGGGCGGAATGCCCTGCTTCGGCATGTAGGGCATGTTCCTGGCGCCCTTGGCGGTGTTCCGCGTGCGCTGAAGATTGCGGTTGTCTTGAGTGGCCGTGGCGGCCTTGGTGCTCTTCGTTCTCGGAGGTACTCATGATGCCCCTTTCGCGTTCGCTGTGGAAACCATGGGTTGTGGTTGCCCGTCCTGGTTAGAGCTGCCGGTGGCGGCTTGAGTGCTTTTCTTTTCCTCCACCACACCCGAGATTATACCCCCTAGGGGTATTAAATCCACTGAGGGTGAGCGAATCATCAGGAACAGACAAGGCCCCTGTCAGCCCACGCGCCGGCGTGAAGACGGAACTTCACTGCTTAGGGGGCTCACAGTCCGTGTGGCTAGAATCTGCAAATATGAGCATCCCACCCGTCCTGCGGCAGCCGCCGGCGCCTTCGGTGCCCGGCACCCTGCCCGGCATGTTGCGTGGGATTCTGCTGGCCGCGGCCGTCGTGGTGGGTTTGCTGCTGATGCATGGATTGAACCTGCACGGCACCGCACCTGCCCATGAGGCCCATCCCTTCACCGCCGCCGGGCAGGTGGCACAGACGCCGGCGGCCACTGACAACCAGCATCTGTTGGCCGATACCTCTGCCGTGGGATGCGCCGAATGCCAGAAAAGCGGTGACCAGCAGGTGGTGAGCGCCGCCTGTGTCGCCGCGCTGCTGCTGCTTTTCCTCACCCTCGGCGTGCTGCCAGCCTTCTGGGCCCGCCGCATCGGTTTCTGCCGGGCAGGACCAGGGTACCGCCTCCGGGCACGGCGCTTCCGGCCAAGCCCATCGCTGCACGCGTTGTGTATTAGCCGCACCTGATCGGCAGGCTCCCGCGCGCCTTCCTGCGCTTCCGGCGGGAGTCGAAAACCCATTCCCCGGCACGCGGACTTTCGATCCGTTCGTGCCCTCAGCGATGCGAAATCACGGAGAAAACCCACATGAAGAAGCCAACTGCCGTTCTTGCTGCCCTGAGCCTGGGCCTTGCCCCAGTGCTGGTCGGGTGCGCCACCCAGGATCAGGACCCGGGGGCCACCCCGGAGCAGACCGCCACCTCCGCCCCGGCAGCAAGCGTTAACGACGCGGACAAGTCCTTTGCCGCGATGATGAGCGTTCACCACGAACAGGCCATCGAAATGAGCGACATCGTCCTGGCCAAGCAGGGCATCGACACGCAGGTGACCAACCTGGCCGAGCAGATCAAGGAAGCCCAGGGCCCGGAAATCGAGAAACTGCAGTCCTGGCAGCAGGAGTGGGGCGTGGAAGAGTCCCACAACATGCACGACATGGGCCACGGGGACGGGATGATGAGCGAGGAAGACCTGCAGGCCCTGCAGGAAACCGAAGGGGTGGACGCCTCCAAGCTGTTCCTTGAGCAGATGATTGCCCACCACGAGGGGGCCGTGACCATGGCCGAGGACCAGATTCGCGACGGGTCCTACCAACCGGCCATCGATATGGCCGAACAGGTCGTCAACGATCAGCAGGCCGAAATCCAGCAGATGAAGGACATGCTGGCCGGCCTGTAACCGACCCCCAAAAAAACACTCCACTCCACGCGCGGTGGGCCCCTGGCCCACCGCGCACCCCAGCACGAGGAACCACCATGGCAAAGCCGACAACAACCAAGCACACCCGCCACCGCACCGCCACCGGACACACAGCCCGTGTCCTAGGAGTGCTCGCCGTGGGGGCGCTGGCCCTGAACGGGTGCAGCAGCACCCCGGAACCGGCCCCCACCACCAGCGTGCAGGCCGCCGACTCCACGCAGCAGTTCCTGACCGCCCAGGGGCTCGACGGATTGAACACCACCCAGATCATCGACCGGCTGGATGCCCTGCCGGTGAGCGAACGCAGCCAAAGCCTGATCGCCTCGGTGCGGCCCGCGGGACTGGTTCTCATGGATGACCAGCAGGAAGTCACCCTGCCGATGCCGGAGGACAAGTTCTACCTGTCCTTCGCCCCCTACCAGCAGCAGACCCACGACTGCCACTTCCACAGCCTGACCACCTGCCTGGGGGAGATGCAGAACTCCGACGTGAAGGTCACCGTCACCGACAACAAGACCGGGCAGAAGCTCGTGGACGAATCCATGCAAACCTTCGACAACGGATTTGTGGGGCTCTGGCTGCCACGCGGCATGGAGGGGACTCTGACGGTCGAGGCACAGGGCAAGAGCGGAACGACCAACATTTCCACGGTCTCCGATGAGGACGCGACCTGCCTGACCACCTTGCAGCTGACCTAGCCCCTCGGACCCGGGCAGTCGCACGCTGACCGGGAGCGAAAGGAAATTGGGGACTCACGCCGGCGGGCCGTGCCGGAACCGGCACGGCCCGCCGGCATCCGCTGGCTCGGGGAGCGGGGGCGCATACTAGACTCGGCTTATGGCTGTTTCTGATCCGCTGTTCCTGGACAAGTCCAATCCCGAGCTGTGGCGCTCCATCGTCGCCTTCTCCGAGCAGCTGGGGGAGTCGTACCGCAAGGCCGGCATTGGCGCCCGCTTGGCAGAACTGGTGAACCTGCGGGTTTCACAGATCAACGGGTGTTCCTACTGCCTGGACCTGCACACCCGCCGCGCCCTGGAGGCCGGGGAGAGCATGCAGCGCATCGCCCTGCTGGGGGTGTGGGAGGACGCGGATCTTTTTGACGAGCGCGAACGCGCCGCCCTGGTCATCGCCGAAGCCGCGACGGAGCTGCCGTGCCATGACGAGCGGGTCGCCGCACTGGCCAGCGCCCGAATGGTGCTCAGCGACGAGGAGTTCTCCGTCATCCAGTGGCTGGCCATCTCCATGAATGCGTTCAACCGCATCTCCATCCTCTCCCGCCACCCGGTGCGCCCGCGCGAATTCAAGGTGCAGGCCAAGAAATGAAGGTTTCCCGCCGCGCCCAGGTTCCGGGCTTTGAAGTCATGAAGATTGTCGAGCAGGTGGCGGTGTTGCGCGCCCACGGCCAGGACGTGATCTCCTTGTGCGTTGGCGAACCCGGTGGCGGCGCCCCCGGGGCCGTGAACGACCGGGCCGCCGCATTGCACGGCGAACACCAGGAATTTGGCTATACCCCCGCCCGCGGCCTGACCTCCACCCGCCAAGCGGTGGCCGGGCACTACCACCGCCAGTACGCGGTGCCGGTGCCGGTGGAGAACGTGGTGATGACCACCGGCTCCTCCGGAGCCTTCCAGCTGGCGTTCCTAGCCGCCTTTGACCAGGGAGACGTGGTCGCGCTGGCGCGGCCCGGATATCCGGCCTACGCCAACATCCTGCAGGCGTTGGGGCTAACAGTCGTGGATCTGCCCACCGGGCCGGCCGAACGTTTCCAACCCAGTGTCGAACTGTTGGAAAAGGCCCGGGCCGAACACGGACGACTGGACGGGCTGATCATCGCCTCACCGAACAACCCGACCGGCACCATGTTCTCCGAAGCCGAATTGGACCAGCTTGCCAGCTGGTGCCACGAGCAGGGGGTGCGGCTGGTCAGCGACGAGATCTACCACGGCATCGAGTTTGACCCCGAGCGTCGTTCGCAGACCGCCTGGAAGTATTCGGACAGCGCCATCGTTGTTTCTTCCTTCTCCAAATACTGGGGCATGACCGGCTGGCGGCTGGGCTGGATGCTGGTGCCCGACGACCTGGTCGAGGCCGTGGATGCGCTGGCCTCAAACCTAGCGCTGTGCGCCCCGGCCACGGCACAGCAGGCGGTGCTCGCGGCATTCGAGGAATCCAGCTACCGGGAGGCCGAGGAACGGGTGGCGGAGTTCGCCCGGACCCGCGCCCTGGTCCTGGAGGGGCTGCACAAGCTCGGCATTAGCCAGGCGGCCCCTGCCGACGGAGCGTTCTACCTTTACGGGAAGCTCGCCCAGGAGGTGTTGGCCGAATTTGAAACGGCCTCGGACTACTGCGCCGTCCTCTTGCAGGAGGCGGGAGTGGCCCTGACCCCGGGCGGCGATTTTGATCCCTTTGCAGGGCACCAGTACATCAGGCTGTCCTTTGCCGCCGGGTATGAGCGCGTGGCCGAAGCGCTGGACCGCGTCGAAGCATTCCTTGCAAGGCATGTAGGTTAGTCAACTGGGATTTGTAGGCAAGAGACCCATTGCGGGTGGTTGTCCACAAACCGGCGGCGACTGGCCGCGGCGCGGGCGTGAAGCGGTGAAGCTGGCAGGGACCTGATCCCTCCAGCAGTAAAGGAGCCGACATGTCGGATCTGCCCGAACCCGTGGACCACGAATGTCTGATCTGCTTTTTGTACCGAATGGCCCGGGACTTTGACTGCGATTGCACGCTGCGGTTCCTCATCCACTACCGGAACACCGCGGCACCACGCGCCACTGCCCTGGAACGCAAGATCAATCTGCTTGGTGCGTACTGTGACTGCGAGGTGTTGATGAACGCGGTACGCCCGGCCGGTGCGGCCACGGCCCGGCTGTTGGATGATGCCGCCGACATTGTCTGCCACGGAGTACGCCGCGGCTGCATCCAACCCTGTGACCAGTGGTTGATGCGCCGCGGCGTGCAATGGGGCGGCGGACAGTTCCGCCGCCGTTCTGCCTAGCCCTCCCTGCGCCGGGAGCCCCGCAGGCGGTTCCCCGGACGCAGGATGCCCGGCAGCCGTGGTGATCTAGTTGTTGGTGGAGTTCGAGCGGGATTCCTGAGCCGGAGCATCCTGGCTCTCGGCCTTGGCGTTCTTCCGCGCGGTCATCGATGCCTTGACCAACTCGAAAACGATCGGGATGATCGAGATGAAAACGATCAGGATGAAGATCAGGTCGATGTTCTGCTCGATCCACTCGATCTGTCCCAGCCAGTAGCCCAGCATGGTCACCCCGACGCCCCAGAGCAGGGCACCGAGAAGGTTGAACCACACAAAGGTGCTGTGCTTCATCTTCGCCACACCGGCGATGACCGGGACGAACGTGCGCACCACCGGCACGAAACGGGCCAGGACCACAGCACGGCCGCCAAAGCGCTCAAAGAAGTCGTGGGCACGCCGGACATTGGACTGCGAGAAGAAGCGGGAGTCCTCGCGTTTGAAGATCGCGGGCCCCGTCTTCTTGCCGATCATGTAACCGGTCTGGTCACCGGCGAAGGCACAGACGAAAATCGCCAGGCAGAACAGCCACAACGGGATGTGAATGGTTCCGGTGGCAATGAGCATTCCCACCGTGAACAGCATGGAGTCCCCGGGCAGGAAGAAGCCGACCAAAAGGCCGGTTTCGGCGAATACGATGCCGCACACCAGCAGCAGCACCCAGGGGCCGAGGGCAGGGTCGTTCAGGAATACGGCAGGGTTCAGCCAGTCAGGCAGAAACGCGGCACCCAGCGGCAGTACGCCGCCCTGGGATGCAAAAGAGGCTAGGGAAGAAAGATCAGGCACGGTAAGAAGATTACGGGATTATTCTGAGAGTTTCCCAGCCAATTGAGCGAAATCACCGCCCCCGCCGGCGCTAGACGCGATGCCGCCCCATGACATTCGTCATGCCCAGCTCATGACTTTTGGCTCTTCGCGTTGCCGCCCGCCCAAACCAGACTGGGAAACATGCAAACACTGACGAAAGCCGACGCCGTCACCCTGCAGGGGTTGGGCAAGACCTTCAGCGCCGGCGGCACCCGCGTCGAGGCGGTCAGGGACCTGGATTTGGTGATCCCCACCGGGCAGATCGTCGCGCTGCTGGGCCCCAACGGCGCGGGCAAGACCACCACGGTGGACATGATCCTCGGGCTCACCCCGCCAACCAGCGGCACTGCCTGCGTGCTGGGTCTGGACCCGCACCGCGCGGTCAAGAGCGGACGGGTCTCGGCGGTCATGCAGACCGGAGGGCTGCTGCGGGACATGACGGTACGCGAAACGATCACGGTCATCGCCTCCATGCACCGGATGACCGAACGGGTTGAAGCGGTCATACAGCGCACTGGCCTGGACGCCATCGGCAAGCGGCGGGTCGGCAAATGCTCCGGCGGTGAACAGCAGCGCATCAAGTTCGCCCTGGCCCTGCTGCCCGACCCGGATGTGCTGATCCTGGACGAGCCGACCGCCGGCATGGATGTGCGGGCCCGGCGTGACTTCTGGCAAACCATGCGGGCCGAGGCCACCGAGGGGCGCACCATCATCTTTGCCACCCACTATCTGGAAGAGGCGCAAAACTTTGCCGAACGCACGGTGCTGATGGCCCACGGCCAGGTGGTTGCCGACGGCGCCACCGAACAGCTGCGCCAGATGATCTCCGGGCGCAAGGTCGTGGCGACCCTGCCCACCGCCGCATCGATTGACCACGCACTAAACGGTGCAGGCCAGGTGCGGCTGGAGGAGCGCAACGGCCTTCGCGCCATCTTCCGCTGCCAGGACTCGGACGCTTTTGCCCGCCTTCTGCTGACCGAGTGCGGGGCCTATGACCTGGAGATCACCGCGCCCAGTCTGGAGGAAGCCTTCATTCACCTCACGCAGGACGCATCATGAACGCCACCTACATCCGGGTCGAGTTCGCCCGGCACCTGCGCGACGGCTACAACCTGGTCTTCTCCCTGCTGATGCCCAGCGCCATGTACGTGCTCTTTGGCAACATCCCCTCCTACACGGATCAGGAACTGGGCTTCGGCAACGTGAAGTTCTACGTCATGGTGTCCATGGCCGCCTACGGCGCGGCCGTCTCCACGGTGGCGATTGCCGGCACCGTGGCCACCGAAACCATGCAGGGCTGGGGCCGCCAGGTGGCGCTGACCCGCATGCCACCGGCGACATTTGTCTCCTCGAAGATGCTCGTGGCCACCACGGTGGCCGCGATCTCCTCGGCCCTGGTCTTTGCCCTGGGTGCGGCGACCGGGGCGCAGGTGAGCGAGAACTGGATTTGGGCGGCCAGCTACCTGATCACCATCGGCGGTTCGCTGATCTTTGCCTGCTACGGAATCGGGGTGGGCATGGTCTTCAAATCCGAGTCCGCACTGGGCCTGGCCGGTGGGCTGATGGTCTTCTTCGCCTTCTTCGGCAACGTGTTCATGCCGCTGGAGGGCATGATGCTGGACATTGCCCGGTTCACCCCGATGTACGGCTACGTGGCGCTGATCCGCTACCTGCAGTTGCGCGAGGTGGCCCCGGAAACCGGGTTCGCCCCCGACCCATTGTGGATGCCAGTGACTAATCTGGTGCTATGGGCAGTGATCTTCGCGGTGTTCGCGGTCGTTGCGACCCGCAAGGCGCGGGCGCGGCAGTGACGGGATTAGAGGCCTCGCAACGCGAGGCCGATGAGTTCTGGGCCCGTTTTGGCTGGTGGATCTCCGGGGTTTGGATCCTGTTTCTGATCTTCCCGGTCCTGCAGCTGATCCAGGGGGAGTACCCCGCCGCCATCCGGGTCATCGGGTTGGGTCTGACCGCGGTGTTCGCCGCCGTGTACCTGCGCGGCTATGCCCGGTTTTCCTGGGCGGTGGGTTTTGGCGGTGCCCGCCAGGCGGAGGCGTTGTGGTACTTCGGCGCGCTGGTGGGCATTGTGCTGCTGGGCATCCCGGTGCTGCGCAGCGGCAGCCTGGGCCTGATTCCGTTCATCACTTCCTATGCCGCCTTCCTGCTGCCGCGCAGGGTCCTGTACCCCACCTACGCGGTGGCCACGGTGCTCTGCTTTGCGCTGCCGGTCATTTTTGGCGATTTCCTGGACATGCTGTTTTTGATCGGCCTGAACCTGGTGCTGATGGTCATCTACTACGTCACCTCCAGCGCGATCGAGCATTCGGTGGCGGCCGAACAGTTGCGGGCGGACTACCTGGTGCTCAGCGAACAGGAACGAATGGCCCGCGACGTGCATGACGGGGTGGGGCATTCACTGACTGCCCTGAACCTCAAGGCCCAGCTGGCGTTGCAGCTGATGGACGCCGGGCAGTACGAGCGGGCCCGCGGCGAGGTGGAGCAGCTGTCCAGCCTGGCGGTCTCCGCCCTGGATTCGGTGCGCACCACGGTGCACGGGATCAACCGAGAGGATCTGGGTGCGGAGCTGGAGGAGCTGCGTCGGGCGTGCGCCGATAACGGGATTACCTTCAACCTGGTGGGCAACGCCGAACACATTCCCTCCGCGCTGCGCTCCCATGTGGCCTGGGTGGTGCGCGAGGCCATGACCAATGTGCTGCGCCATGCCCACGCCTCCGCGGTGTGGGTGCGCCTGGAGCAGCACAGCGTCAGCGTTGCTGATGACGGGGACGGGCTGGGCGCCGCCGCCGAAGGTCACGGCATCCGCGGCATGCGCGAACGGGC
The DNA here is from genome assembly GCF_006094275.1 of Glutamicibacter creatinolyticus. Classification (GTDB taxonomy): domain Bacteria; phylum Actinomycetota; class Actinomycetes; order Actinomycetales; family Micrococcaceae; genus Glutamicibacter; species Glutamicibacter creatinolyticus. The sequence goes on along the minus strand of NZ_CP034412.1, from coordinate 2,842,155 downwards.
CCGGCTGTTTGGGGCCAGCTGTACGGTGGGGGAGTCGGCGCTGGGCGGCACCAGCGTGGACATTGATTTTGGGCGGACGGGGAGCAATACATGATCAGGGTGTTGATCGCCGATGACCAGCATCTGGTGCGCGGGGCGCTGGCCGCGCTGCTGAGCCTGGAGGCGGACATTGAGGTGGTCGCCGAATGCTCCGACGGGGACGAGGTGGCCGCGGCCCTGGCTGAACACCCGGTGGACGTGGCCCTGCTGGATATCCAGATGCCCCGGCAGGATGGGTTGAGCACCGCGATGCAGGTGCGGGCGGAGCATCCGGGGGTGAAGATCCTGATTGTCACCACCTTTGACCGTCCGGGATATTTCCGCCAGGCCTTCGACGCCGGGGCCCACGGCTTCCTGGTCAAGGACGCCTCCCCGGCCGAGTTGGCCGCCGCGGTCCGCCGGGTGTACGCAGGGGGCCGGGTGGTTGATCCGAAGCTGGCGATGATCAGTGTCCAGTCGGCGGTGAACCCATTGACGGAGCGGGAACGTGAAGTGCTGGCCCTGGCATCCAGCGGCCAGCCGGTGTCCGCGATCGCCACGCAGATCCACCTCTCCGTGGGCACCGTGCGCAACCATCTATCCAGTGCGATTGGCAAGACCAGTGCGGCGAACCGGATCGAAGCGGCCCGGGTGGCGCAGGACAACGGCTGGATCTAGGACGGTTTTCCGTTGCGCATCAGCGGGTGGCGAAGTGGGTGATCAGGCCGATGACCCAAATGGAGCTGGCCAACAGCACGCACCCAAATTCAATCAGGATGCCCCAGCCCATCGCCTTCAGCGCCGACCAGGACGAGTCAAAGGCGGTGCCCAGATCCCGGTGGCGGCGGGCTTCGCCGGCGAACAGGCCCACCGCGAAGCCGACGAACAGTCCGAGCACCGGGATGACGAAGGCGCCGATCACCGCGCCCAGCAGGGCCCAGAAGATGGAGCCGCGCGGCACCCGGTGTTGCTTGAGCTTGCGCCCGGTGAGCACCGCGGAGGCGGACCACCCCAGGGCGGCGATCAGCATGCCCAGGCCGGCCGCCCACCAGGAGGCGGCGCTGCCCAGCAGCCAACCCCACCCCAGCAGGGTCAGGATCGCCAGCAGGGAGCCGGGCAGCACCGGGAAGATGGTGCCCAGGGCGGAAACCACCAGCAGCACGCCAGCAAGGATGGTGTAAATGATCTGTGCGTCCACGGTTACAGTGTGACATGCCATCCCCGGTGGAACCCCCATTGGCCTTGCCGCCGATCACCCCGGGGGCAGGGCAAGCCAGGGCTGGGGCACTCGGGCTGGGAACGGGCCACGCAACACCACGGCTGCCCCCCAGCGGTGGCCGGTGCGCTGGTTGCCCGGAGGTTAGGGACCTAGGCTTCCACGCGCTCGGTGACCGCCGGGGTTGGCGATTCCGGATCCTGCCATCCGCGGGCCTGCACGAGCCGGGGACGGCTGGCGGCGATGCCGGCCACCAGCTGGGCCACCAGCAGCACGCCCAGGACGCCGATCGGCACGACCCATTCACCGGTGAGCCCGTGCAGCGCGCCGATGCCGATGGGCCCCAGGCCCGCTAGCAGGTAGCCAAAGCCCTGCGCCATGGTCGAGAGGTGGCCGGTGAAATGGGTGTTGGGTGAGCGCCAGACAATGTAGGACAGCGACAGGCTGATCGAGGCGCCCTGCCCCAACCCGAGCAGCGTCATCCACACCAGCGCGCCGGTGGCGGGGAGGAACGCCAGACCGAGGTAGGCGGCGCCGGTCAGGGCCACGGCCAGCACCACCGGCAGCCAGGTGGCCCGCACCCGCACGGCCAGGGCCGGGGTGAACAGTGAGGCCACGATGCCGGGGAAGGCGGAGTAGGCAAGCATCCACCCGGCGGTGCTGGCATCCATGCCGGCATCCTGCAGCATCGTGGGAACCCAGGCCAGCGCGACGTAGTAGCTGACGCTTTGCAGGCCCATGAGAACCGTGACCGCGATCGCCACCGGATCGGCGAGCATTGCCCGGAACGGCGGTTCACCGCGTTCGGTGGGGGCATCGGCCACGGCCGGGCTGGCCTTGAGCCGTCCCGGAAAGCGGCCCAGCTGCGGGACCCAGACCAGCAGCGCCAGCAGCGCGGGCACCGCCCAGAGCGCCAGGGCCGCCTGCCACTTCCCGTCCAGCGCGGTGACCAGGGGTGCGGTGAGACCCGATGCCAGGGCGGCGCCGACAAACAGCGCGGTGGAGTACAGGCCCATCATCAACCCCGCACGGTGCGCAAAGTCCTGTTTGATGGCTGCGGGCATCACCACATTGCCCACCGCGATCGCGGCGCCCACCAGCACGGTGCCGGCGAACAGGGCCAGCAGGCTGGGGTGCAGACGAAGCAGGATTCCCGCCGCGAGCGTCAGCATGGTCACGCCCAGCAGCCGGTGCATCCCGATCCGACGGGTCAGCCCGGGGGTGAGGAACGCGAAGACCCCGAAGGCGAAGACCGGGATGGTGGTGAGCAGGCTTGCCGCGGTGGCCGACAGGCCCAGCGTCTGGCGGATCTCTGCCAGGACCGGGCCGATCGCCGCCACGCCAATGCGCAGGTTCAGGCCGATCAGGATCAGCCCCGCACCGAGCAGCAGCAGCGCCCACCGGCCATGGGCGCGTTCGGCGGGCTGGCCCACCTCCGGGGCGGAGGGAGGTTCACCGCCGGGAACGGGATAGGTTTCCAGGGCAGCGGCGTCTTCGGGGCGCGGGGTCATCGGATCCTTGCTTCAACATCGTTCGGGGGATAAAAGTGCGTTGGGCCAGATCCCTGGCCGTGGTCGCCGGCCTTAGGCGCGGTGGTGCACTGTGCTTCCATGTTTTCGCCCGCCACCCCTGACGCTCAACCGGTAGAGTGACTCTTGATGCTGAAAACTCGCCACGACCTGCTTTCACCAGAGCAGACGCTGCTGCTCGGGCACGATCACTTCACGCCCGCCCACCTTCACGATGAAGGCCACCTGGTGTATCCGGCCAGCGGGGTGCTATCCATGCTCACCGATGCCGGATCCTGGATTGCCCCCTGGAACCGTGCGGTGTGGATCCCCGGAGGGTTCATGCATCAGCACCGCGCCCACGGCAACACCGACATGCGGATCGTTTTCATGGGAGAGCGTTTCGCCGCGCTGCTGCCCGAACGCCCGGCCGTGCTGGCCGTCTCGCCACTGGCCCGTGAGGCCACCCTTGCCCTGACCGGGCAGCGGCGGCGGGCAGCGGCGGTGCGTGACCGGTTGCGCATGGTGATCATTGATGAACTCACCGTGACGCCGGAACAGCCCCTGCACCTGCCCGAACCGCACAACGACCGGCTGCGCGCCGTCACCCGCCTGGTGGGACGCGACCTGGCCGACCCGGCCAGCCTGAGGGAACTGGGGCACCGCGTCGGGGCGAGCGAACGCACCCTCAGCCGCCTTTTCCAGGCCGAAACCGGAATGAGTTTCCGACAGTGGCGCACCCAGCTGCGCATCCACCACGCCCTGCTGTTGCTCACCGACGGGGTGTCCGTGCTCGATACCGCCACGGCCTGCGGGTGGAGCAACCCCAGCACCTTCATTGATGCATTCACCGCTCTGGTGGGGGTGACCCCGGGCAACTATCAGCGGACGCTGCATGCGCCGGCGGGAACCGGGCAGGAACGCTGGGGATGAGCTTGCCGGACAATGACCGCAAGGACGGGGCCAAGGGGCCGGGCGGCCGGAAAAACCCGGCGGCGGGCGAACCACGAAACCAAGGCACGGGGATGAAGCAAACCTTCCAGGAAATAACGGTGGACAGAAGCGGGCAGGTCGCGACCATCTGGTTGCGCAATCCGGCCCAGCACAACGCGCTGACGCTGGGCATGTGCCAGGAACTCATCCAGGCCCTGGCGTGCCTGGGGGAGGACCCGCACATCAGGTGCATCATTCTGCGCGGAGAGGGCAAGGAATTCAGCGCCGGCATCGCCATCAACGAGATGGACCGGGTGCTCTTCGATGAGGATCGACAGGGCAGCCCGCTGAACCACTTTGACCTGCTCGATACGGCCATCACGAGCTGCCCGGTGCCCACCGTGGCGGCCGTGGAGGGCAACTGCTTTGGTGGAGCGTGGCAGCTGGCCGCGGCTTGCGACATCCAGCTGGCGGCGGAGAACGTCCGCTTCGCCATCACCCCGGCCAAGCTCGGGCTGGTCTACCCGCAGCGCGGCATTGAGCGCCTGCGCGACCGCGTCGGCCAGAGCCGAGCCCGCTACCTGCTGTTCAGCGCCGCGTCCATCAGCGCGGCGACGGCCGTGGACTGGAATCTCTTCACCGACCTGGTGCCGGCCGACGGCATGGAGCGGGCGCTGGAGGACCTGACCGGGCGGCTGGTGGCCAATTCACCGTTCTCCATCCGGCAGACCAAGCAGGTCATGGGGATGGATCCTGCAAACGGGCAGGTGACGGAGCACTGGCGGCGGTTGTGGGCGCAGAACGCGACCAGCACGGACCTGGCCGAGGGGCGCCGAGCGTTCCTTGAACACCGCCGACCCGATTTTTCCACCCACCGACCCGAGGGCGAGGCGGGCCAGGATTCCTGAAGGTCCACACTGCTTCACGCCACGCTCCGGCCGGGACAGTCCGCAGGGTGCGAACCGTCCCGGCCGGCAGGCGGGCTTAAACCGTGGCGCTGTCCTGCCCGGCCAGGGTGCCCCGGCCCGGCGCGTCCTCCTGGCCGTGGCGTGCCACCAGCTCGCGCTTGAGGATCTTGCCGCTGGGACCCAGCGGGAACTCGGAAATGACCTCAATGTGGCGGGGGTACTTGTAGGCGGCGACCCGTTCGCTGATCCACGTGCCGATGCTCCGGGCGTCCAGGTTTGAACCGGCTTCCAGTGTCACCGAAGCGGCCACCTCCTGGCCATGGGTGGGGTGCGGCACCCCGTAGACGGCCGCGTTGGAGATCTCGGGATGGCTGATGAGCACCTCCTCCACCTCTCGCGGATAGACGTTGTAGCCGTTGCGCAGGATCATGTCCTTGGTGCGGTCCATGATGCGCAGGTAGTCATCCTCGTCCTTCGTTCCCAGGTCCCCGGTGCGGAACCACCCGTCCACCATTGCCTCGGCCGTCGCCTCGGGCCGGTTCAGGTAGCCGGAGAACAGGTTGTGGCCGCGGACCACCAGTTCGCCCAGTTCCCCGCGCGGCAGCAGCTTGATCGAATCGCGAACCAGCGGGTCGGCGATCTCCACATCCACACCCCACACCGGGGTGCCGATGGTGCCCGGACGCGGTTCGCGGCCCACATGGTTGAAGGTGGCGGCCGGGGAGGTTTCGGTCAGCCCGTAGGCCTCGTGGATGCGCGCCCCGAAGCGGGCCTCGAACGCCTCGAGCACCGCCACCGGCAGCGACGCGCCGCCGGAGACCCCGTAGCGCAGCTTGGTCGGCTTGTCGGTGCGCTGCCGTCCAGCCTCCAAAAGCGCCACATACATGGTGGGCACCCCGATGAACACGTCGATTTCCTCATCCAGCAGCAGGTCCAGGGCAGCCTGCGCGGTGAACTTGGGCAGCAGCATGAGTTCGCTGCCGGCCCGCAGCCCGGTGTTCAGCACCGCGGTCTGCCCGAAGATGTGGAACAGCGGCAGCCCGCCGAAGATCTTGTCTCCGGCGCGCATGTCAATGGTGTTCACCAGCAGGGTGTTGGTCTGCTCCACCAGGGCCAGGTGTGAACCCATGGCTCCCTTGGGCTTGCCCGTGGTGCCGGAGGTGTACAAGATGGTGGCCATGTTCTCCGGGTGCTGCGGAACATAGGTGGTGATCGCTTCCGCGCGCTGGGCCCGGTCCTCCAACCGGTCCGAGCCCAGCTCTTCCGGGGCCATGACGCTGAAGACCTGCACCCCGGCGGCCTGGGCGCCTGCGCTGCCCTCGCCCAGCAGCGGGGCGGCGCAGATCATGAGGGTGGCCTGCGAATCTTCCAGCACGTAGGCAATCTCGTGCCGCTTAAGCAACGCGTGGATCGGTACTACGACGGCCCCCAAGGACAACACCGCATAGTAGACCCGCGCGAAGTCGGTGACGTTGGGGATCAGCACCGCGACGCGGTCCCCTTCGGTGATGCCGTGTTCCCGCAGGGCGCCGGCATATGCCCGGGTCTCATCCCACAGCTGCGCGTAGGTGGTGCTCACCCCGCTCATGGTGATGGCATTGCGCTCGCCGAAGCGGGTGGCTGATTCGGCGAGGATCGCGGCAACGGACATGGTGAGGTTTGATGCTGGGCGAGTCATCGGTACTCCTTGCGGGATGGAAGTGTGAGTCCAGTCACAAACTGTGATTACTCCATAGTAGTGAAACTGGGTATCAATTCAAGGCATGAAGTGTCATGTTGGGTCATCGGGGGCGTCAAACCGCGCCAGCAGGGGTGTTCGGTGAACCTGAAAAGTTCCCGGTGGTCGTGGCCAGCGCGGCGCGCGCCTGCGTAGCGTGGCGCCTATGGGCACCGCGACCTGTCATCGCACACGCCCCGGTGCCCGCGGCAAACACCGATGAGTACTAGGAGGGAACATGGCTTCCGAATCGAAGACCACCGTGGACCACGATGAGATTCGTCAGTGGGTGGAGAAGAACGAGGGCAGCCCTGCCTGCGTGCGTTCCACCGGGGACGCGGATGACCCGGGCATCCTGCGCTTCGACTTCCCCGGGGGCGCCGGGGAGGACGCCTTGCAGCACATTTCCTGGGAGGACTGGTTCGACAAGTTCGACGCCGAACGCCTGGCCCTGCTCTACCAGGAGCACAAGGCCGACGGGGAGGCGAGCACCTTCTTCAAGATCGTCAAGCGCTGACCGGCAGCCAGGTCAGCTGGCAAGGACCCGGCCGACGGCAGCAGTGCCGTCGGCCGGGTCTTTGCCTGTGCCGTGGTTCTAGCCCTTGACGGGCCGCGGGGAATCCAGGACGACATCGGCCGCTTCGGTGGAGCGGTCGGTCACCGTGGTCTCGGATTCCAGGTGCACCGCGGGGGAGGGGATGAGCCCGGCCCCGCCGAAGCGCTCCATGACCCGCAGCTGCGCCACCATGTCCTCACCGGCGTGCGCCGCCGGCAGCTGGCGCCAGAATTCGAACCCGCCGCATTCCTCGAGCTTCGCCCGGTCAAAGAGCACGCAGCCGCCCACCCAGGCGACCTTGTACAGCCGCCACTGCTGCGGCCCGATCCCCAGCTGCTGGGCAATGTGGGACAGGTTCGCGGCGTTGTGCAGCGTCCAGCGCTCAAAGTTCGCATCCCCCGGACGCAGCCTTTCGGGCCGCGGCGGCTGCTCCCACAGCTCGAACGGTTCCTGCTCCTGGGGCCGGCGGTCCTTCAGGTAGGACAGCCCCTGCACGGCGGCCCCGATGAAACCGCAACCGGCCCAGTCCATGGCCTGCTGCAGCTGGCTGATCCCCTGCGGGGTGAGCCAGACGTCATTGTCCAGGAACAGGACCCGTTCCGCGGTGGCCCGGCGCAGCAGGAAGTCGCGCTGCTGGGCCATGCCGCGGCGCGGCAGGTTGCGTTCCAGGCTGACCGTCCGGCCCTGGATGCGCAGCACCCGGACCATCGCCTCCACGGCAGGGTGTTCCCACCCGGGCGTCGCGTCGTTCTGGTCGGCGATGATCACGCCGAACTCACAGTCCTGCTGGCCGGCCAATCCGGCCAGGGTGACCGCCAGTTCCGCTTCCCGCGCGAAGCTGGGAATCAACACCTGCAGACTTGGGGTTGTGCCCGCCATCTCAGCCTCCCGCTTCCGGGGACTGTTCGGCGACCTGGGCCGCCGCGCCGTTGCCGGCCGCCCCCTGCTGGGACATGCGGCGCAGCAGTCCGGTGGTGGAATGATCCGAGACGTAGTCCAGGATCCGCACCTGACCGCCGTACTCGCGCACGCTGGCGCTCTCGGCGAGCATCTGCTCGGTGTAGTCCCCGCCCTTGGCGTAGATCTCCGGCTGCAGCGACTGGATCAACGGCACCGGGGTGTCCGAGTCGAAGACCGTGACATAGTCCACGCAGCTGAGCGCCTCAATCACCGCGGCCCGGTCGGCGACCGGATTCACCGGCCGCCCCTCGCCCTTGAGCCGGCGCACCGACTCATCCGAGTTCAGGGCCACCACCAGCACATCACCCAGCTCCTTGGCCTGCTCCAGGTAGCTGGTGTGCCCCCGGTGCAGCACATCAAAACAGCCGTTGGTCAGCACCACGCTCTGCCCGTCCTCACGGTGCCGGGCAATGGCCTGCGCCAGATCCCCCGTATTGAAGTGCACCCGTGACGCGCCGCCCAGGTGGGCCCGCAGGTCCGCGGTACTGCACACCGAGGTGCCCGGACGGTGCACCACCACGGTGGCGGCGGCCTGCGCCAGCTCCAGCGCGATGTTGCGCGGCAGCCCGGCCGCGCAGCCCAGCGACAGGGCGGCCACGAATGTGTCCCCGGCCCCCGAGGCCTGCTTCTCGGTCACCGGCCGCGCCCACGTGCGGTGTTCGCGGCCGCTGGCGGTGAAGTAGATGGTGCCCTCCTGGTCCAGGGTGACCACCACCGCCCGGGACCCGGTCTGCGCCAGCAGCTCGGTGTGCCGCTCACGCAGCAGCGCCACCCGGTCCTGCGGGCGCTGGCCCTCCCACCCCAGCAGGCCCAGGGCCTCCTGAGCGTTGGGGGTGGCCAGGTCCGGGACCAGCGCGGCCCACGGGCGCGGGTCGTGGGCGTCAATGATCACCAGCTGGTCCGGGTCGCGGTCGGCCAGCTCGGCCACCAGCGCGTCATGCACCTGGCCGCGCAGCATCCCCGAATCGTAGTCGCACACCACCACAACGTCCGCCCCCTTCACGGCCGCGGCCACCCGGTCGGCGACCGCCTGCAGCGCCTCGGCGGGCACGGTGCGGGACTGCTCGTCGAGGCGGAAGAGGATCTGGTCCCCGCCGATGATCCGGTCCTTGGTGGTGGTGGCCGCCTGCTCGTGCTCCACCAGGGCGCTGGTGTCGATGCCCTCCTGCTCCAGCAGCTGGCGCAGCCTGATGCCGGCCCGGTCCCGGCCCACCAGCCCCAGCATCCGCACCGCCCCGCCCAGCCGGGCGGCGTTCATGGCGGTGTTCGCCGCGCCACCCGGCGCGTAGGAGCGTTCACGGACCTCCACCACCGGGGCCGGGGCCTCACGGCAGAAGCGTTCGATGTCCCCGTGCCACCAGCCGTCAAGCATGACATCGCCGACCACGGCCACCACCGGGGCGGCCTCGGCCAGCAGCTGGGGGACCTGTTCGGTCAGGGCGTGCAGTTGGTCTAGTGGCGACTTCATGGGGTCCTCCGTTCCGGGGCGCTCACGTGGACGACCTTGGTGAGCGTGAATTCATCCAACAGCTCCGGCCCGTAGCCGAAGCCGGCGCCGCTGTCCCCGCGGGGTTCGGCCGCTCCGCCCGGAGCCCCGCCGAAGACCGCGTTGACCTTCACGGTGCCCACCGGCAGCCCGGCGACGGCCTGCTGCAGGTGGGCGATGTCGGCGGTGAGCACGCTGGCGGCCAGCCCATAGCGTCCGGCGCGGGCCTTGGCCAGTCCCTGTTCGAAGTCGTCCACGACCTCCACCGGGGCGATTGGTCCGAAGGTTTCCTCGTCCATGACGCGCATGCCCGAGGCGCACTGCAGCAGCACCGTGGCCGGGTAGTGGGCGCCGGGTCCCTCGGGCAGCATCCCGCCCTCGGCGGCGACCGCGCCGCTCGCCAGTGCCTGGCGCACCTGTTCGTGCACGCCCTCGCGGTGGGCGGCGTCAACCAGCGGCTGGAAGTCGCCCGAGGCGTTGCGCTGGCGGGCCTGCTCGGTCAGGGCCCGGCAGAATTCGGCGGCGATGTCCCGGTGCACGTAAATGCGTTCCACGCTGGTGCAGATCTGCCCGGCGTTGGCGAAGCAGCCCAGCGCGGCCTGCTCGGCCGCCCACTGCGGGTCCACCCCGGCATCCACCAGCAGCGGGTCGTTGCCACCGTTTTCACGGATCAGATGCGCCGAGGTGGCGGCGGCGACCTCGGCCAACCGGGCGCCGGTGGCGCTGGAGCCCACGTGGGCGATCACCTGCGCCTGCCCGGCCTCGCTTAGCACCCGCCCGGTGGCGGCATCCCCGAGCACGGTGCTGAACACCCCGGGGGCGAAGATCGGTTCGAGCAGCTCGCCCAGCCGCGCGCCCACCTGCGGGCAGCGTTCGCTGGGCTTGTGCACCACGGTGTTGCCGGTGACCAGTGCGGCCCCGATCAGTCCGGCCGCCACCGCGACCGGGTCGTTCCAGGGGGTGAGCAGCAGTGCCACGCCGCGCGGTTCACTGACCGTGTAGTTGGTGGCCAGCTGGTCACCGCACAGGGAGTGCCCGCGGTGCACCGGGCCCAGCTCGGCGTACTGGCGCAGCGTCGCGGCCCCGGCCTGCACCCCGCCCAGGGAATCCTGCAGCGGCTTGCCGGTTTCCCGGCGGTTCAGCTCGGCCAGTTCCTCGGCGGCGTCCTCCAGGGCCTGCGCGGCCCGGTGCAGCAGCTGGCCGCGCTCGGCAGGACTGGTGGCGGCCCAGTCGGCGGCTGCCGTGCGGGCGGCGGCCAGGGCCCGGTGGGCTTCCTCGGGGCCGGCGATGGGGAGGGAGCCGACCTGCTCGCCGGTGGCCGGATCCATGATCACCATTTGCCCGGTGTCGCGGTCTGCTTGCGTGCTTGGTGCCGGAGCGGTGGACATCGCGTTCCTCCTTCAGTCAGAAAATCAGCTCTCAAAGCTCTGGTTCAGCGGCCCCGGGCACCCAAGGTGTCCACAAGGCCCTGCTACCGCTGAGGTACCCGCTTGGCGGCATTTCAGTCACCGCGGACCCAAGTTCCCGGCAAGTGCTCAGGATCACGTTGCCAACCTCCGCCCGGCGGTAGGGTATGCCCTCAGAAGCCCATCTGACGGCGCGAATGCGCCCCGGGAGCATGTGTGGCAGGAAAGGCAAGGAGATAATGAACGAGACCGCCGTCGGGCCCGTGGCCCCACCTTTCGAATCCATTGGGAGCATCGCCGTGCTGCGTGGCGGCGGGTTGGGAGACCTGCTGTTTGCCATGCCGGCCATTCATGCGCTGGCCGCGGCCTATCCGCAGGCCCGGATCACGCTGCTGGGCACTCCGCTGCATGCCGAACTGCTGGCCGGCAGGCCCGGACCGGTGGATGAGGTGGCGGTGCTGCCCTTCGCCGAAGGTGTGCGCCCGGGCGGCAGCGGGGACGCTGCCGCGGATGCGCAGCAGGTGCAGGACTTCCTGGCCAGGATGCGTGAACGCGAGTTCGACCTGGCCGTGCAGGTACACGGCGGGGGACGGTTCTCCAACCCCTTCCTGCTGGAACTGGGCGCGAAGCACACGGTGGGCACCCGCACCGAGGACGCGGCGGAACTTGAACGCACCATCCCGTACCACTACTACCAGCACGAGGTCCTTCGGGCCCTGGAGGTGGCCGGGATGGCCGGGGCCACCACCACCGCGTTGAGCCCGCGCATCGAGGTGACCGAACACGACCGGGACGAGGCACGCACGGCGTTGGAGGCACTGGCCCGCAGCCTGCCGGACGCCGCCGGGCGCCGGGCACCGCGCCTGGCGATCCACCCCGGAGCCTCCGACGCACGCCGGCAGTGGCCGGTCGAGTCGTTCGCCGCCCTGGCCACCCGGGCCGTGACCGACGGCTACCAGGTGCTGCTGGTCGGTGCCGGGGCGGAGGCCGAACTGTGCCGGCGGATCTGGGAGCAGGTGCCCGCCGAGCAGCGCGAGGCCGTGCACGTGCTGGCCGGGAAGCTCAGCCTCCCGGGCCTGGTCGGGGTGCTGGAGTCCGCGGATGTCATGCTGGGCAATGACAGCGGGCCGCGTCACCTGGCCCAGGCGGTGGGGACCCCCACCGTGGGAATCTTCTGGGCCGGGAACATGATCATGGCCGCCCCGCTGGAGCGCAGCCGCCACCGGGTGCACCTGGGCTGGGTGACGCACTGCCCGGAATGCGGCATCGACGTGACCCAGGTGGGATGGAATGCCCCGCGCTGCGACCACACCTTCCCGCTGACCGCTGCGGTGAGCGTGGATGAGGTTTATGCGAATATCACCGACCTGACCGCCAGCGGCGAGCTGCTCTCGGCAGGACGCCAGCTGCAGAGCGCGACCGAGTAGCCAACGCCCGCAGCCCGAAACGCAGAGGAGAACACCGCGGGGCGAAGCGAACCGTCTACCGGTCCGCTTCGCCCCGCGTCATTGAGTGCCGCTAGCGGAACGACGCCGCTACCGGGCGGTGTTCTTCCGGGCCAGGCGCAGGAACACGCCGCCAAGAAGGATCACCAGCAGGCCGGCACCGGCGGCGAGCACGCCGCCAAACCCGGTGTCGGCCAGCGCGGCATCACTTGCCGGGGCCTTGGCCTGAGCGGCGTCTTCGGTGTCGACCTTGTGCGCAACGGCTGCGCCGACGATCGTGGCCTCCGGCGTCTTGGCGGCTTGTGGTGACGCATTGCTGGAGGGCTTCACCTCACCCTTGCCCTTGTCGTTGCCGCTCTCGGTCTGATCGCCGAAGTACCAGGCGAGGAAGTCCTCAAACCAGGCAGCGTCCTCGCCCTCCAAGAGCTCCCGGTAGCTTTCGATCAGTTCCTTCAGCTCGGCCTCGCTTTGGGCCATATCGAACTCGATGCCGAGGAAGATCCCGAGCAGTCCCCTACCCTGATCGGTGCTGAAGAACTGCTCCCACTGTGCTTCGTCCCAGCTTTCGCTGCCTTCCGGCAGCAGGCGCAGCACCTCATCGAGCCAGGCCTGTTCTTCATCGGAGAGGTCCGGGTCCTCGATGCTGGACTGTTCCAGGTATTCATCGACGAGACGGTCCCATTCCCGGCCCTGAGCAGTCTTGAAGAAGGCCTCCCATTGTTCTTCCGTCCAATTTTCATCGACCTGGGGGAAGCGTTCATCAAGGTAATCCCAGAACGCGTCCTCGTCGTCGAAGGACACGCCATTGACGTTGGCCGCGAAGAGGGATGCAAGATTCCTTGTGTCATCCCCACGGGTTTCCGCGGCCGGTTCCGGTGCTTGGTTCAGCTTTTCCTGCTTCTTCGGCACCGGCCCACCCTCCGATTGGGCGGCGGGGACATTCTTCTCCGCGGACCCGGGAACCTCGGTGACCAGCGAGTTGTCCTCATCTGTCGTCCCGGAGCCGTTTGCCGGGGCCTGATCCGTGGTGGGCTGATCCGCAACGGTGGGTGCGGCGGATTCTGCCGGTCCCGGTTCGGTGCGCTCTGTCTCGGTACCGTTCTCGGCTGGTGCCGCGGTTTCCTCAGGCGAAGCGGCCGGGTCGGTTGCAGCTTCAGCCGGCTCGTTCTCCGGCGGGGCCTGCTCGCTGGCAGCCGCTGTCACCGGTTCAGCCACGTCGGCCGCGCTCAGTTGTACCGGTTCCGACGGCACCGGAAGGGCGGCCGGTGCATTGGCCGCCGGTTCCTGGAGGGCGCTTGATTCGGCCGCAATTGCGGTGGGGGACTGCACGGTTTCGTCGGCCTGCGCCGCAGCGGGCGACAACAGTAGGCCCGAAACGACGGCGGTGGAGAGGAGCGCTCCGGAGACGCGAGAGGTCATGGTTTTCCTGTTCTATACGCAAAGACAGCGGCTGGGACTGCGACCCTTGAAAGGTGGAAGAAAAGGCCCCGGCCGATCGCGTGCTCTTGAAGTGAACGCGTGACAAAGATCAACCTAGCGTACTTATTACCCGGCACAAAGCAGACGCAAAGAATGACTTGAGCCGCCGGTCTGTTTCAGTTACGGACGCAGCCCCGCACCAACGGGTGCGGGGCTGCGTCCTTGCCTTCAATGAGCGTGGTTGGGGCCGCTCTTTACGGCCAGGAATCCTCACCTTCGTGGCAGATCAGCAGTTCGCGCACCTCGCAGCCCCGCGGCTGGGAGAGCGCGAACAGGATGGCGCCGGACACCCGCGAGGGGTCATTGAGCCGGGAGTTGTCCGCCGGGCGGTACTGCTCGGTGCGGTCATCGAAGAAGTGGGTGTCCATGCCGCCGGGGATGATCGTGGTGACCCCCAGCCGCCCGGCCGTTTCGGCGGCCAGCGCCTTGCTGAACCCGAGCACCCCGAACTTCGAAGCGCAGTAGGCGGTCGCATCCGAAACCCCGCGCAGCGCCAGGGTCGAGGCGATGGTCACCAGACGCCCATGGCTTTTCTCCAGGTGCGGCAGCGCGGCCCGCGCCGTGGAGACCGTGCCGAGCAGGTTGACCCCCAGCACCAGCTCCCACTGGTCCGCCGGGACCTCATCCAGTTTGCCGCAGCGGTCAATGCCGGCGGCGGTCACCACCGCGTCCAACCCGCCGTCCGCGGCCGCCTGCTCGACGGCGTGCTCCACCGCTGAACGGTCGGTGACATCCACTTCGTAGTACTGCGCCTGGGCCTCGGCCGGCGCCTGGATGTCCAGCACCACCGGGGTGCCGCCGGCCTCGGCGACCGCCTTGGCAACGGCGGCGCCCAGCCCGGAGCTGCCGCCGGTGATCAGTACGCGTCCGGGATTGTGCTTCTGGTTGTCCTGGGACAAAACTAACTCCTTGCGGTAGTGGTTGTTCGGTATTCTTGTGCCGCTGATCCTGGTCGGGGCTAGCCGACCCGGGCCAGCGCGGCTGCCAGCGACGTGGTGGAGCGCGCCACCCGGTAGGGGACGGTCACGCTGCGCCCGCCCCAGGATTCAATCAGCGGGGTTTCCGGCAGCGTCTGCGCGTCGTAGTCCCCGCCCTTGACCCAGATATCTGGCCGGATCTGTTCCAGCACCGCGTGCGGGGTGTCCTCGTCAAAGATCACCACCGCGTCCACGCAGTCCAGGGCCAGCAGCAGCTCGGCTCGGTCGTCTCCGGCAATGATGGGTCGGGTGCTGCCCTTGAGCCGGCGCACCGACTCATCCGAGTTCAGCAGCACGATCAGGCAGTCACCCATCGCCCGGGCCTGCTGCAGGGTCCGGGTGTGCCCGGCGTGCAGCAGGTCAAAGCAGCCGCCGGTGGCGACCACGGTCCCCTCTGCACCGCGCACCTGTTCAATGACCCGCCACGGGTCCGGTTCCCCGGCCACCGTGCCCACGTCCATCGGCCGCGCCGTGGCGGCCGGCAGCTCGCCCAGCGCCGCGACCCCGCCCGAACCGAGGAACCCGGCGGCGGCATCCACCGCGGTGGCCACCGCCTCGGGCAGCTCCTGGCCCTCGGCCAGGGCCACCGCGAGCGCGGAGGCGAACCGGTCCCCGGCGCCGCAGGGGTCGTGGGCGCCGACCTGCGGGGCGGGAAGCCGCACCGGCTGCCCGTCCTGGTGCTGCAGCAGGGCGCCGTGCTCACCCAGGGTGACCACGACCGGGCACCCCCACTCGGTGTGCAGCGCAGCGGCCGCCGCGGACGGTTCCTGGGCCGGTTCGGTGCCCAGGGCGCCGGCGAACTTCAGGGCCTCCGAGTGGTTCGGGGTGATCGCGCTGCAGCCGGGCACCGGCCGGGCCCCGGCCGGGTGCGGGTCCCAGACCACCGGGTGGGTTTCGGCCTTGGCCTGCAGGGCCGCGCGGATGCGCGGGTTCTCCACCACCCGGCGCCCGTAGTCGGCCACCACCACGGCGTCCGCCCCGGCGATGGCCCCGAGCATGGTGCTGGTGGCCTGCGGCACCGGCGGCAGGGCACAGCCCTCGTCAAAGCGGACCACGCCCTGGCCGTTGGCGCGCACCCGGCTCTTGACCGGGGTCGGTGCCCCCGAGGGCCCGCAGGCCAGTTCCAGGCCCGCCAGCGCCCCGCGCAGCCGGTGCGCGGCGGCGTCATCCCCGAGCACGGAGACCAGCACCACCTGGTGCCCGTCCCCGGCCAGCATCCTGGCCACCAGTCCGGCGCCGCCGGCCCGGTAGCTGTCATCCTGCACATCGACCACCGGCACCGGGGCGTCGGGGCTGAGCCGGGTGGCCTGCCCGGACAGGTCGCGGTCCAGCAGCAGGTCACCGACGACGGCGATACGCATCATTGCCACGCTCCCTTCGAGGCCTCACGCTCATGCGCGGCGATGGCCGCGTCGAAGACCCGGCAGATCGCGTGGATGGCCACCAGGTGGCATTCCTGCACGCTGGCCGAGGGGCCCTGGATTTCCACGCTCTCATCGCACAGGTCGGAGAGCCGGGTGGGGCCCTGGCCGACCAGCGCCCAGGTGGCCAGGCCCGCCTGGCGGGCGGCCTGGGCGGCCTGCAGCAGGTTGGGGCTGCGTCCGCTGGTGCTCAGCAGCAGCAGCACGTCCCCTTCCCGGCCGTGGGCCCGCACCTGGCGGGCGAAGGACTGATCGTAGCCGTAGTCGTTGGAGATTGCCGAGAACGCGGAGGTCTCGGCGTGCAGCGAGATCGCCGAGTAGGCCCCGCGCTCCCCGTCGAAGCGGCCCACCAGTTCGGCGGTCAGGTGCTGGGCCTCGGCGGCCGAACCGCCGTTGCCGGCGACCAGCAGCCGCTGCCCGGCCGCCAGCTTCTGGGCCAGCACGGTGCCCCAGCGGGCCAGGGTGTCAGCCGAGCCGCGCAGTGAGCTGACCGCCGGGGCCAGCGCGTCCAGGTGGCCGGTGACCAGCCGCGCCGCCTGCGGGGCGCGCACCGTGTCCAGGTTGATTGCCGCATTGACTGCCTGTTCCATTACTGTGCCCTTCCCATCATCCGTTCTTCGCGTGCCGCCGAGGGGCGGGAGACCAGCTGGCCGTACACCCGTTCGGTGTCGGTGGCGATGCGCTGCCAGCTGTAGCGGGTGACCGCCCGTTCCCGGCCGGCCGCGCCCATCCGGGCCGCGAACTGCTCGTCGTTCAGCAGCCGCTGCAGTGCCTGGGCCAGGGCGGCCTCATCCCGCGGCGGGATGTGCAGCCCGGTGACCGAATCCACCACGGTGTCCACCAGCCCGCCCACGGTGCTGGCGATCACCGGCACCCCGCAGGCCATCGCTTCCAGCGGCACGATGCCGAAGGGCTCGTACCAGGGGTCGCAGACCACGGCGTTGCAGCTGCGGATCAGCTGCGGCATCTGCTCGCGCGGCAGCTGGCCGCGGAAGATCACCTGATCGCCCACGCCCAGCTCGTTGGCCAGGTCCCGCAGCCGGGCGGCCTCCGGGTCGGATTCCAGGGATCCGGCGCCGCCGGCCCCGCCGATGATCACCAGTTCAATGTCGGTGATGCCCAGCTTGGCCAGTTCGGCCAGGGAGGCGATGACGGTGGCCACGCCCTTGCGCGGCACCAGCCGCCCAATGCTGGCGATACGGTAGCGCCGGCCGCGGGCCTCGGCCGGGCCCTGGGCGGTGAACAGGTCGGTGTCCACCCCGCACGGCACGATCGAGATGCGCTGGCCCTCGGCGCCCATGGCGCGCAGCTCGAACACCTCATCGGAGCAGGTGGCCACGATGCAGTCCACATCCTGGGCCACGGCCGGCTCCATCCAGGAGCGTTCCTCCGGGCTGGTGTCCGCCGCCCCCTGGTGGCGGCGCTTGACGGTGCCCAGCGCGTGGAAGGTCTGGGCCACCGCCACCGGCGCCTCGGCCAGGCGGGCGGCCTGCAGTGCGGCCAGCCCGGACATCCAGAAGTGCCCGTGCACCACCGCCGGGGGTGTGGTGCCCCAGTCGGCGGCCACCGCGCGGGCCAGTTCCCCCATGTAGGGCAGGATCAGGTCCTTGGAGATCGGCTCGGGCGGCCCGGCATCCACGTGCACCACCTCGAAGCCCTGGCACACCTGTACCCGTTCGGGCAGCTGCGGATCATCGCGGCGGGTGTACACGCTCACCTGGTGCCCGCGTTCGGCCAGCGCCGTGGACAGGGCCGCAACATGCACGTTCTGCCCTCCGGCGTCCACGCCGCCGATGGCGGCCAGGGGGCTGGCATGCTCGGAAATCATTGCGATTTTCATGGGGTTGATCCTTCCGTCAATTCTTCGGCAAGCTGCGTGGAACGCACATCGCCAACCTCGGCCAGCACGGTGTCCCAGCGGGTCAGGAACCGCTGCAGGCCGTAGTGCTTCAGCGCGAATTCGCGCGCCGCCCGGCCGCGGGCCACCGCCTCCTGCGGGTCGTTGAGCAGCACCCGCGCGGTGCGCTGCAGTTCGGCGACGTCGCTGCTGACCATCCCGGCCTCGGGCGGTACCGCCCGGAACGCCTCGGTGGCCCCCAGCGCCAGCACCGGCATGCCCAGGTGCATCGCCTCCAGCAGCGCCAGACCCAGCGAGGTCCAGCGGAAGGGGTGCAGGTAGGCGCGGGCCTGGCCGAGCATCCCGTGCAGCTGGGCCGGGTTCACGTCCCCGCGGATGATCAGCTGCCCCTCGGGCAGCTGCAGGGCCTCGGGCAGCTTCTTGGTGCCGATCCCGTACACCTCCAGCGGGGCGATCTGCGCGAAGCCGGGCAGCAGGTCGGTGCCGGTGACCCGCCAGCGGCGCACCGGTTCGTTGATCGCCACCCCCAGGGTCGGGTTCGTGCCGGTGTACTGGTAGCCCGGGTCCACGATGCCGTGCTCAATGACCAGGGTGCGGGCCCGCCCGCAGTCCCAGAACAGCCGGTTGAAGTGGGTGACGTGCACGATCGGGATGTCGCTGCGCTCGGCCAGCGGGTGCACCGAGTTCGGCACGTTCCCGCTCTTGGGGGTGTTGTGCTCCAGGAAGACCGCCGGCAGCTCGCTGCCCGGCGCCCGGCCGGTGAGCCGGTGCACCTCGGCCAGCTCCTCGGGCCGCTGCAGCACCACCACGTCAATGTGTTCCTCGGCCAGCTGCTCCTGGCTGACTTCCCTTACCGAGGCCGGCCAGTCCCGGCCCCCGGTGCCCAGCCCCCAGGCGTCACGCTGCGCGTTGACCGGGACCAGGTATTCATGCGGTCCGTGCACGAAGGAGTCCATCCATCCGCCGTGCACATGCCAGATCAGGATTTTCACGATCTCTTCCTTTCGTTCTCAACGACCTCGTTGCTGCGGCGCAGCTGGCGGCGGGTGGTGAAGGACGCGACGCCGGAACCCAGCCGCTGCACCGCGGCGAACACCTCTTCGGGGGTGACCTGTGTCAGGCAGGGGTGGCCAGGGACCGGACATTCGCGGGCCCGGCTCAGGGCGCAGGGGGCCTGCTGGTCCCCGAGCAGCTCCACCGCCACCTTGTACGGCGCCCAGCGGATCGCCGGGACCACCGGGGAGAACAGGCTGGCCACCGGGGTGCCCACGGCAGCGGCCAGGTGCGCGGGCCCGGTGTTGCCGGTGACCACCACCTCGGCCCCGGCCAGCACGCCGCCCAGGGTGTGGAAGTCGGTGGCCCCGCCCAAGTCCAGTCCGGCGGTGCCGGCCACGGTGGCGGTCAACTGGCGTTCGGAGGGGCCGCCGGTGACCACCGGCAGCCAGCCGGCCGCGTCCAGCAGCTCCACCAGCGCCGCGTGGTGCAGGGCCGGCCAGGTGCGCGCCGGCACGGCGGCGCCCGGGTGGATGACCACATAGGGTTTGGTTCCGGTCAGGTGCCGGGTATCGGGGATGTCCCGCACCGCCAGCGCCCCGTCATCCCCGGCAGGCAGCCGGTAGCCGGCGGCCTCGGCGATCCCCAGGGCGCGCAAAGCCTCGGGCTGGTCCTCGGCAAAGTCCTCGCCGGGGCGCAACCGCACATCCAGCAGCGAGCCGGGATAGTCGACCGAGGCCCCGGTGATGCGCGGCACCCCGGCCAGGCGCAGCAGCAGCGCGAGCGGCAGCGGGGACTGGTGGAAGGAGGTGAGGATGAGCGCCTCGTCGAATTGCCGTTCGGCCAGGAAGTCACGCAACGGCTGCAGGTGCTCATCGGTGGCCGCCGGTGCCGGGGCGGTGATCCAGGGACTGTTGAAGGTGAAGACCTCATCCACTCCCGGCAGGGAGCGGGCCGCGGCCTGGCCCTGCGGGCCGCACAGGTAGCTGACCCGGGTGTCGGCGGCGGCGACGGCGCGCACCGCAGGTCCGCTGAGCAGCACGTCCCCGGCCGAGTCCAGCCGGGCCACCAGTACCCGCCTCATGCCCGGCCTCCCGCGCCCTGGTCGGCCGGGGCCGGGATCCCGCCCAGCAGCCGCATGGCCTCGGCGAGGCTGCCGGCCACCAGGTCGGCATCGCGTACCTCCTCGGGCCGGGTGACTGCGGTGGGCACCAGCACCCCGCGTGCCCCGGCGGCCTTGGCCGCCGCGACGTCCGCGCCGATGTCCCCGACCACGGCCACCTCCCAGGGCTCCAGCCCCAGTTCCTCGCACGCCCGGTGCACCATCCCGGGGGCGGGCTTGCGGCACCGGCAGCGGTCCTCGGGGCCGTGCGGGCAGAACTGGAACGTGTCAAAGGGGCCGAGCAGTTCACTGACCCGGGCGTTGACCGCGGCCACCTGCTCTGCGCTGATCAGCCCGCGTGCGATGCCCGACTGGTTGCTGATGACCCCGCAGCGCACCCCGGCCGCGCGCAGCGCCTGCAGCACCTGCCCGGCGCCGGGCACCGGCCGCACCAGATCGGGGTCGCCGTTGTACGGCACGTCCACGACCAGCGTGTCATCGCGGTCGAAGAGCACCGCCCGGGGAAAAACTGTTTCATTGCCCATACGACCTGAGGTACCCGTCACACCGGGGGATAATCAGCCGAGAAGAACTTCTTTGGGTTCTCCCAGCTTCTGTGAATTTTTAGGAAATGTGTGCTTCCCTTGGGATTTGCCTGAAACCGTATGGCACAAACCGGTGCCGGTCAGCGACGGATCGCCGGGAAATGCCGCACGGATTGGGCTGTACTCAAGCGTCGCGAAAGGAGCACCCGGTGGGTGAGAAGAAGGATGAAGTGCTGGTGTTGCGGGCACTGAAGCTGGGCGACCTGCTGGTCGCGGTCCCGGCCCTGCGGGCGCTGCGCCGCGCCTTCCCCGAACACCGGATCACCTACGCCGCCCAGTCCTGGCTGCGCCCCATCGTGGACCTGGTGGGCGGCATCGAGCTGCTGGACACCCACGGCCTGGACGTGCCCATCGACCGGGCGCCGGGCAGCGTGGATGTGGCGGTGAACCTGCACGGCAACGGCCTGGAGAGCCGTTCGCGCATCGCCGCCCTGGAGGCCAACCGGGTGATAGGTCACCGGGCCGACGGCCAGCAGGGCCCGGAATGGGACCCGGATGCCCACGAACGGGTGCGCTGGAGCCAGCTGGTGCAGTGGCATGGCATCCCATCCGACCCGGCCGACTACTTGCTGCTGCGCCCCTCCGCGCCCAGCCCGGCCCCCGGGGCCGTGGTCATCCACCCGGGCGCCGCCTACGGCAGCCGGCACTGGCCGGTGGAGCGCTTCGCTGCGGTCGCCGGCACCCTGCACGAGGCCGGGCACCAGGTGGTGTTCACCGGCAGCTCCTCCGAACGTCCGCGCGCGTTGGCCGTGGCGGAGGCCTGCGGGCTGGGGGAACAGGCGGTGCTGGCCGGCACGCTGGGGCTGGACGAGTTTGCCGCCCTGGTGGCCGAGGCTGCCTGCGTGGTCTCGGCCGACACCGGGGCGGCCCACCTGGCCTCCGCCTACCAGGTGCCCTCCGTGGTGCTCTTTGGCCCGGCCCCGGTCTCCTCCTGGGGCCCGCCCCCGGGCCCGCACGTGGTGCTCACCGATGAGAGCCTGCGCCGCGGGGAAACCTTCGCCACCGACCCCGACCCGGCCCTGCTGGCGGTGCAGAGCGAAGATGTCATCCAGGCGCTGCGGGGACTGGGGATCCTGCAGGACGCCGGTCGCGCGCAGATACTGCCGGGCAGCTAAGCGCCGTCCGGGGCCCGGGACCTAGCGCTGCTCCGGTTCCTGGCCCATATTCCGCTCGGCCGCTTCCTCGCTGCGCAGGAAAAACGCGCCCAGCGACCCGGCCAGGGTGGCGAACACCGCGACCGAATACACGGCCAGCACCACCTGCAGGATCCGGGAGAAGGGGTCATCGGCGCTGATGCCCGAACCAGTGATGGTGGCCATGGCGGTCTCAAACAATGCCGTGGAGTACCGGGTATGGGAGCCCATTGCGTAGAGCAGCTGGCTGGCGGCCAGGATGACAATCGCGGTGAACGCGGCCAGCCAGGCGATCCGGCTGCTCAGCAGCCTTCCGGCCGACCTGGAGCCGCGCACCCCGGCGGATACGATCCCGCCCAGCCGGGCCACCCGCAGGGTGCGCACCGCCTGCAGGGCCCTGACAAAACGCAGGAACGGCACCAGCAGGA
Organism: Glutamicibacter creatinolyticus; assembly: GCF_006094275.1. GTDB lineage: Bacteria > Actinomycetota > Actinomycetes > Actinomycetales > Micrococcaceae > Glutamicibacter > Glutamicibacter creatinolyticus. Next base: position 2,820,006 of record NZ_CP034412.1, on the reverse strand, counting down.
ACAACACCTGCCACCAGTTGTGCCGCCAGAACGTTGCCTGGAAGCGGGCGATATACGCGCGCAACAGGAACTCCAGGACGAATACGACCCAGCAGATCCAGCCGGTAACGGCCAGTGCCTGGGCCCAGCGCGGTTCGGTGACCACCAGCTGCCCGAGCACCACAAAGAGGAAGAACACTCCCAACAAGCCCATGGGCTTATCCAGCCGGTCGGCCAGGTGCTCGGCGGCCCGGATCCGGGCTGCGCCCCGGTCCGGGAGGGCCGGATGCAATTCCCGGCGGTGCTCACGTGGTGCCACGGTGGTGCGGCGCCGCCCTTAGGCGACCCGGGGCCGGTGCTGGCGTGCCCGGGTGCCGCGCTCGCCGGCCGTGTGCGGAAATTGGGCAAGGATGTGGCGCTGCAGCTTTTGCAAGATCCGGGCCAGCGCCCGGGAGACCTGCACCTGGCTCATCCGCATCCGTTCACCGATGCGCTGCTGGCTTTCGTCCTCGAAATAGCGCAGGCGCAGCATCAGCTTCTCATCGGGGTCCAGCTGACGCAGGGCCCCGGAAAGCATCAGTGAATCATCCAGTGCCGCGAACTCGTCATTGCAGGCATCGGGCAGCTGTTCTTCCAAGGTGCGCCCGTTGTGCACCACATCCAGCGAATCCGGGTGGCGGCCCGATTGGGACACCACCGCCTCGGCGACCCGGGGGATCGGCTGGCCCAGGTGAGCCGCCAGTTCATGCAGACGCGGTTCACGGCCCAGCACCTGGCACAACAGCGGATGTTCACGCCGGATTTCTATCTGCAGCTCCTGGACTTCGCGCGGCGGCTGGATCACCCAGGAGTGGTCGCGCAGGTAGCGTTTGAGCTCCCCGGTGATGGTGGGGCGGGCGAAGGCCACGAAATTGGAGTTCAGGCGCGGGTCGAAGCGGCGGGCCGCCTTGACCAGGGCCAGTCGGGCCACCTGGATCAGGTCCTCCAGGTCCGGGCCGTGCTGGCCCATCTGCCGGGCAATGCCGTCGGCCAGCGGCAGGTATTCGTGCACCGCCTGCTCCTCGGTCGCGGTGCGCAGCGCGCCCTTGGGGGCGGTGGCGGTGCCCACCTCTGCGCTCCGGTGCTGTGTCACTGGCTTCCTTCCCTTCCTGCTGCTGGCGCCTGCTGTTGCGGCCGAACCGTACCGATTACTGGTCTCGGTCCCCGATGGCCGATGGATTTTTCGGGATGCTCCGCGGCTTCCGTTTCATCCCGCCAACAAGCTAGCCCCCTGCGCCAATCGGCGGGGAGCGCTTTAGGAGAGTTCTAAGGTCGCCGTCCTGCGGGGAGCGCAACGCGGGCCGGCGCGGTGCCGGGGCGGGCGGGGAGGGACACTGCTGCTTCCCCGCAAACAAGCGCTTCGACGCTGGAAGAGAGTGCGGCTTTGAAGAGCTAGCGCATTTGCGCCGTTTTGCCAAGGGTGCCCGGCCGGTTCTGTGTCGGGCCCGTGGCCAGGCGAGCGGCAACAGCGGTCAAAGGCACAGCCATGCCCTGTCCCCAAGGGGAACAGAGCATGGCTGTGTGGGCATTGTGTACGTCCCCTTGGTCCGGCCCATCGCCGGCGGCGGGGAACCTGACCGCTAGGGGGCTTAGTCGTCGCCGGGAACCAGCTTTCCGCTGATGGCATCGACCTTGATCTCGCGGTCCTCGTTCGCGCCGTCCGGGGTGATGTCGAATTCGTAGCGCGGCCCGGCGGACGTGCCCTCCAGCTTCCACTTGTTCACCGCCCCGGCCTGCTCCTGCTGTGCGGTCTTCATCGCATCGTCCAGGGAGACGACCTTGTCCAGGTCCAGGCGCTTCTTGTCCTTCTCGGTGCCGCGCTCATCATCATCCAGGTCATCGGTTTCCTCATTGATCACTTCCCCGGAGTTCGCATCAATGTGGGTCTCGTACTTCTGGGTGTCGTTGATGATCTCGACCTTGTAGGCATACCGTCCGGCGTCATTGGCCTCCAGCTCAATCTTCGAGACCTCGCCGGAGAACTTCTTCTTCGCGCTGTCCACCGCATCCTGCCAGGACGTGTCGAAGCTGGTTTGGGACAGGTCGCTCTTCTGCGAACCCGGACTCTGCGATTCCGGGCTCTGCGTGGCCGAACCGGTCGAGGAGGCGGAGGACTGCGAGGCATCTTCGGTGGGGGACGCGCTGGTGCTGGGTGCCGCCGCCTGGCTGTTGGTGGCCGTCGTTGGTTCGGGACTGTCACCGGTGTTGCCGGAACATCCGGAGGCCAGCAAGGCAGTGGCGAACGCGAACGTGAGCACTGTCGTGGTCTTCTTCGTGGCACTGGTTTTCATGATTCGCTCCCTAATTCCCTGGGAAGGCCCAACATTAAAAATGCGGGACTTCATGTCTCGGATCGGTTCATTGCCGGGTCGCCGCGGGAAGCCCGCCGCCGGGTCATCCCCCGGCCGGTTCACCGGCCTGGTCGCGCGGTGCCGCCTTTAGCGGGCACCCAAGGCCATGTTTTCCACTGGTTCCCCGACAGGTCAAGCACCGGCGGGACTCTGGCAGTCAGCGTCCACCTGGCGTTCATCCGCTGGCCGTACCGGTGCCATGCGTCCGGGTGTGCACCGGTACGACGAAGCGAGGTAACGACACAATATGGCGTGGCTCACAGTGGACTGCTACCCTCGGATCATGGCTACGGCGGGCCCCGGATCAGGGGCTATCTACCGGGCATGCTGTTGAACCTACCGAGTTGGTGGGCTGAGTTGCTGTCCGTATCCGGCGGCATGCCGGCCTGCCGTGCGAGCCGCGAGGAGCCCCAGATGAGTGCGACCATTGCCGACCAGAAGTACCTGTCAATGGCCATTGACATCGCCAGTAACAATGTCAAAAACAGCGGCGGCCCCTTTGGCGCGCTGATCCTGGCGCCCGACGGGCGCACCTTTGAAGGCGTCAACCGGGTCACCGCGAACAACGACCCCACCGCCCATGCCGAAGTGGTCGCCATCCGCGCCGCGGCCGAGCAAATGGGCACCTTCACCCTGGCTGGCTGCATCCTCTACACCAGTTGCGAGCCCTGCCCGATGTGCCTGGCCTCCGCGCTCTGGGCCCGCGTCGACCGGGTCGTATTCGCCGCGGACCGCCATGACGCCGAACGCTCCGGCTTCGATGACGCGGTGTTCTATGACTACTTTGGCCCCGATTCGGATCGCTCCCTGATGCCGGTGGAACGCCAGCTGTTCGAGGCCGAAGAGCACCTGCAGCCGTTCGAGATCTGGGATGGCCTGGAAGTACGCACGGAATACTAAGCCGTCGCTGCCGGCAGGCCGCTGGCGTCACGAACGTCCTCCGGAAGCAGCGAACCATGGTGCACCAAAGCCTGCTGTGATATGCTTCACAACAATCGTTTGAAATCGATTTCTCGCGATCCGAAATTTCTTGGAGGACCGTCATGGGTGGATCCGTTGTCTGGGCGAAGGGACAGATTGCCCACGGAGCTTAACGGCGCCAGCGCGCCGCCAGCCAGTTTTCCGTTGAGTCATTGAACTCCGGCCACCCAACTGGTGCCCAGGCCGCTGCCTGCCCCTTCGCCGAACGCGTTGCCCCGGCGAAGATGACCACCAGCTCACTTTCACCCACTGTGCTTCCCTCTCTGGGGAAGTAGGAGGCAAGCGGCATGACCGCCGAGATCACTGAACAAACCCGGTGCCAGGTCACCGTTAATGGAACCGCCCGCGAATTCACCGGCCCACCGCACACCAACGCGCTGAACTTCCTGCGCGGCGAGGGGCTGACCGGAGCCAAGGAAGGCTGCGCCGAAGGCGAATGCGGCGCCTGCGCCATCCTGGTCGCCCGCCCCGACGGGCAGGGCACCCGCTGGACCGCACTGAACTCCTGCCTGCTGCCGGCCGCGGCGCTGGACGGACAGGAAGTGCTCACCGCGGAAGGCCTGGGTGGACCGGGCGACCTGCACCCGGTCCAGGAACAGCTGGCCGAACGCGGCGGCTCCCAGTGCGGCTACTGCACGCCCGGATTCGTATGCAGCATGGCCGCCGAATACTACCGCCCCGAACGCGCCGAACCGTCCCGGAACGCCGAACACGACGGCCAGCTGGCCGAGCACGAATGCGGGCCCAACGGCTTTGACCTGCATGCCCTGTCCGGCAACCTGTGCCGCTGCACCGGCTACCGTCCGATCCGGGACGCCGCCTACGCGCTGGGGCAGCCGGAGGCCGGGGACGAACTGGCCCTGCGCCGTCAGCAGGCCGCACCGGCACCGGCCCTCACCGACCTTTGTAGGGCCGACACCCCCACCGGTGAACCCGGACGCTATCGCCGCCCGGCCAGCCTGGAGCAGGCGCTGCAGATCCTGGCCGAGGAACCCGACGTGCTGCCCATTGCCGGTGGCACCGACTGGGGTGTGGAGGTCAACCTGAAGGGGGCCCGGGCCCGCTCGCTGCTGGCCATCGACCGGCTGGCCGAACTGCGCCAGATCCAGGTGCGCCAGGACCGGATCGTGATCGGCGCGGCCTGCACGCTGAGCGAATTGGAACGCGGGCTGGCCGGGCGCGTCCCGCTGCTGGGCCAGCTGTTCGGGCAGTTCGCCTCCAGGCTGATCCGCAACGGGGCCACCATCGGCGGCAACCTGGGCACCGGCTCACCCATCGGGGACACCCCGCCGGCGCTGCTGGCCCTGGAGGCCGAACTGGTGCTCAGCTCCACCGCCGGGCAGCGGATGGTGCCGCTGTCCCAGTACTTCACCGGGTACCGGCAAACTGTCAAGACCCCCGAGGAACTGATCACCGTCATCAGCATCCCGTTGCCGCTGGCGCCGTTGACCTCCTTCCAGAAGATCGCCAAGCGCCGCTTCGATGACATCTCCAGCGTCGCCATCGGCTATGCCGTGGACGTCCAGGACGGGGTCATCACCAAGGCCCGCATTGGGCTGGGCGGGGTGGCCGCCACCCCGCTGCGCGCCACCGCCACCGAGGCCATGCTCGAAGGCCGCCCCTGGCAGCTGGAGACCCTGCACGCCGCGGCCGAGGTCATGGCGCAGGAGGGAACCCCCATGGATGATCACCGCGCCAGCTCAAACTACCGCAAGGCCATGCTCGGCTCCTCCCTGGAGCGCTTCTTTGCCCAGCAGCTTGGCCGCACCCCAGCTTTGAAGGGAGAGCACCACTCATGAGCCAGCTATCGCAGCGCCCCACCGGGGCCATTGTCGGCGAAAGCCACCCGCACGAATCCGCTCTCGCGCACGTGACCGGCACCGCCCTGTACACCGATGACCTGTACCAGCGGATGGTCGGCGTGCTGCACGCCTACCCGGTGCAGTCCACCCATGCCCACGCCCGAATCCTGAGCCTGGACCCCACCCCGGCCCTGAAGGTCCCGGGTGTGGTCAGGGTCATCACCGCGGCGGACATCCCCGGGGTGAACGACCAGGGCACGAAGCATGACGAGCCGATGATCCCACCCGAAGAAGTCATGTTCTACGGTCAGGCGGTGGCCTGGGTTCTCGGTGAAGACCTGGAGGCCGCCAAGGCCGGGGCCGCCGCCGTTGCGGTGGACTACGAGCCGCTGCCCTCGCTGATCACGTTGTCCGAGGCGATTGCCGCCGAAAGCTTCCATGGCATCCAACCGGTGATCAACAAGGGTGAGCCCGGGGCCGCGCTGGCGGAGGCGGCACACGTGTTCGAGGGGGACTTTGAGTTCTCCGGGCAGGAACACTTCTACCTGGAAACGCAGAACTCGCTGGCCTACGTGGATGAGGGCGGGCAGCTGATGATCCAGTCCTCCACCCAGCACCCCACCGAAACCCAGGACATCGTCTCGCACGTGCTGGATCTGCCGGCCCACCAGATCACCGTTCAGGTGCTGCGCATGGGCGGGGCGTTCGGCGGGAAGGAAATGCAGTCCCACGGCTATGCGGCCCTGGCCGGGCTGGGGGCGCTGCTCACCGGCCGGCCGGTGCGGGTGCGCCTGGACCGCACCCTGGACATGACCATGACCGGCAAACGCCACGGCTTCTACGCCAGCTGGAAGATCGGGTTCGACCAGGACGGCCGGATCCTGGGGCTGGATGCCACGCTGACCTCCGATGGCGGGTGGAGCCTGGACATGTCCGAACCGGTGCTCACCCGCGCGCTGTGCCACATCGACAACGCCTACTGGATCCCGAACATCCGGGTGCACGGGCGGGTGGCCAAATGCCACAAGACCTCCCAAACCGCGTTCCGCGGCTTCGGCGGGCCGCAGGGCATGCTCATCATGGAAGACATCCTGGGCCGGGTGGCACCGCAGCTGGGGATCCCGGCGCGTGAGCTGCGCCGGCGAAACTTCTACACCCAGGGGCAGGACACCCCCTACTACCAGCCGGTGCGCCACGCCGAGCGCATCGACGCCGTGTGGCAGCAGGTACTCGACGAGGCAGATATCGTCCGCCGGGAAAAGGAAATCGCCGAATTCAATGCCGGCACTGAGCACACCAAGCGTGCGTTGGCGCTGACCCCGGTCAAGTTCGGGATCTCCTTCAACCTCACCGCCTTCAACCAGGGCGGGGCCCTGGTGCTGGTCTACAAGGACGGTACCGTGCTGGTGAACCACGGCGGCACCGAGATGGGCCAGGGCCTGCACCAAAAGATCCTGCAGGTCGCCGCGACCAGCCTGGGGGTGCCGCTGTCCACGGTGCGCATCGCCGCGACCCGCACCGACAAGGTTCCCAACACCTCGGCCACCGCAGCCAGCTCCGGCAGCGACCTGAACGGCGGGGCGGTGAAGGACGCCTGTGAACAGATCCAGGCCCGGCTGGCGCAGGTCGCCGCCGTGCAGTTGGGCGTGCCGGCCCATGAGGTCCGCTTCCAGGGCGGGATCATCACCGGCCTGAGCACCAAGAAAACCCTGGAATGGGGCGAACTGGTGCGCACCGCCTACTTCCAGCGCATCCAGCTCTCCGCCGCCGGCTTCTACCGCACGGAGGGGCTGCACTGGGACCTGGGCGCGATGCGCGGGGAGCCATTCAAGTACTTCGCCTGCGGGGCCGCCGCCACCGAGGTGGAGGTCAGCCGCTTCGACGGCTCCTACACGGTGCGCCGCGTGGACATCGTGCACGACGTGGGGGACTCGCTCTCCCCGATGATCGACGTGGGACAGATTGAGGGCGGGTTCGTGCAGGGCTTGGGTTGGCTCACCCTGGAGGACCTGCGCTGGGACACCAGCGACCGGCCCACCCGGGGCCGGCTGGCCACCCAGGCGGCCAGCACCTACAAGATCCCCAGCTTCTCCGAAATGCCCGAGACCTTCAATGTGGCCCTGCTGGACAAGGCCCACGAGGAAGGGGCGGTCTACGGCTCCAAGGCGGTGGGTGAACCGCCGTTCATGCTCGCCTTCTCCGTGCGGGAGGCGCTGCGCCAGGCGGTCGCGGCCTTCGCCGCTGCCGGAACCGGGGTGCAGCTGGCCTCCCCGGCCACCCCGGAAGCCGTCTACTGGGCCATTGATGCGGTCCGCCAGCGCGCCGCATCCCCGGCGGTGAGCCTGACGCCATGACCTGGATCCAGGATCTGTCCCGGCTGCGTGAGCAGCGCACCCCGGCCGTGCTGGTGACCGTCGCGGCCGTGCGCGGTCACGCCCCGCGCGAGGCCGGGGCCAAGATGGTGGTCACCGCCGAGGCGATCTTCCAGACCATCGGCGGCGGCAACCTGGAGATGAGCATGATCACCCGGGCCCGGCAGCTGCTGGCGGAGGGAAGCAGCGAACCGCAGATGTTCACGCTGCGGCTAAACGACAAGGCCCCGGCCACCTACGGCCGGCAGTGCTGCGGAGGAGAGGTGACCATCTTGCTTGAACCCCAGGCGGTGCCCACCGCGGTGGCGATCTTCGGGGTCGGGAACGTGGGCATGGAACTGGCCCGCATCCTGGCCCGGCACGACATGGAACTGTACCTGAGCGACTCCCGGCCCGAACAGCTGGAGCAGTTGGCGGCCCTGGAACCCCCGGTGGCCCGCCTTCACGCCCAGCCGGCGCTGCTGGGGGAGGAGGTCCTGACCCGTTTGCCGGCCGGAACCCATGTTTTGATCATGACCCACGACCACGCCGAGGACTTCCACCTGTGCGATGCGGCCCTGCGCCGCACGGACCTCGGCTCGGTGGGGCTGATCGGCTCCAATGCCAAATGGCAGCGATTCCGCAAAAACCTTGCGGCCAGCGGCCATGAAGAGCACGACATTCAAAGAATCGACTGCCCCATCGGGCTGCCGCAGGTGGCCGGGAAAACCCCGGCCACCATCGCGGTCAGTGTCGCCGCCGACCTGCTGGCCCGGCTCAGCCGGGCGGCAGCACCGACCAACGCCACAGAACCAACGTCCCACACGGACAGCCACCCAAGGGCCGAACAACCAGCGGCCTGCTGATAACCCAATAACCCGTCTTCAACGCCCGGTCTTGAGGAGCCGTGCGCTCTTTGGCGATGCCAAAAACACCGGCAACACCCCTTCTACCGTCTTCACCATTCACCGTCATCACCAACCACACCACCATCACTAGGAGGTCATAGTGGGTGCACTACAAGGCAAGGACATCAAGGGCAGACGCCCGGAAGATGAGAAGCTGCCGCTGGGCCGCAGCTTCGCCTATGGTCTGCAGCATGTGCTGACCATGTACGGCGGGATCATCGCCCCGCCGCTGATCGTTGGCGGGGCCGCCGGCCTGAGCAGCGCCGAAATCGGTGTGCTGGTGGCCAGCTGCCTGTTCATCGGCGGGCTGGCCACCATCCTGCAGACCATTGGCATCCCGTTCTTCGGGGCCCAGCTGCCTCTGGTGCAGGGGGTCTCCTTCGCCTCGGTCGCCACCCTGGTGGCCATCGTCAACGGCGGTGGGGGCATGCCTGCGGTCTTCGGCGCGGTGCTGGTCGCCTCGCTCATCGGGTTCATCATCGCCCCGTTCTTCGCCCGGATCATCCGGTTCTTCCCGCCGGTGGTCACCGGCGTGGTGATCACCATGATCGGACTGTCGCTGACCCCGGTGGCGGCGAACTGGGCCATGGGCGGGGACGCGAGTGCGCCGGAATACGGCAGCCTGGCCAACATCGGGCTGGCCGCGCTGACCCTGGCCATCGTCCTGCTGCTGTCCAAGATCGGTTCCCCGGGCATCTCCCGGCTCTCGATCCTGCTGGCCATCGTCATCGGTACCATCATCGCGGCACTGACCGGGATGGCGGACTTCTCCAAGGTCGGCGAGGGCGCGTTCTTCGCCTTCCCGCAGCCGCTGGCCTTCGGCTGGCCGGTGTTTGAAATCGGCGGGATCATCTCGATGACCATCGTGGTGCTGGTGACCCTGACCGAAACCACTGCCGACATCCTGGCGGTGGGTGAGATTGCCAAGACCAAGGTGAACTCAAAGCGCATCGCCGACGGGCTGCGCGCGGACATGGCCTCCTCGGTGCTGGCCCCGATCTTCAACACCTTCACCCAGACGGCGTTCGCACAGAACGTGGGCCTGGTGGCCATCACCGGTGTCACCAGCCGGTTCGTGGTGGCCGCCGGCGGCGGCATCCTGGTGGTCCTGGGCCTGCTGCCGGTGCTGGGCCGGGTGGTGGCCGCGGTGCCGGCACCGGTGTTGGGTGGCGCAGGCATCGTCCTGTTCGGCACGGTGGCCGCCTCGGGCATCCGCACCCTGTCCAGCGTGAAGTATGACGGGCTGAACCTGGTGGTGGTCGCCGCATCCATCGCGTTTGGCTGCCTGCCCATCGTCAGCCCCGGCATCTACCAGAACTTCCCGGAATGGTTCGCCACCATCTTCGACTCGGGGATCTCCTCGGCCGCCCTGATGGCCGTGCTGCTGAACCTGTTGTTCAATGAGATGAAATTCGGGACCCCGGCCAAGGACGCCTCCGTGTTTGCCGCCGCTCCACCGCGCATGGTGCGGGAGGAAGAAGTGTGCGGCCTGCTGGACGGGGACTACTTCGCCTCCGGAAAGTTGGTCGACAAGGACGGGTACGAGGTACCGGTGGTCACCGAGGAGGAACTCCAGCAAATCCAGACCGGGGCGCTGCCGTTGCCGGAGCCGCGCAGGTTCCAGGCCGAGGTCGAGGAACGGTAAGCGGCGCGGGTCCGGCCCGTGAGAACGCCGAGACCCGGACCAAACCCGTGGGCCGGGCGCCTGAGAACAGGCGCCCGGCCCACGGGTCTTAACGGCTGCTGCCGGGTCTACTTCAGGTGATCCACCAGCTGGGCGGCGATCCCGTTGTAGGTCCCCGGGGTCAGCGCCTGCAGACGCTGTTCGGCCTCTGCCGAGAGCCCCAGCTCGCCCACGAATTCCTTCAGGCGGGCGGCGTCCACGCGGTGTCCGCGGGTCAGGTCCTTCAACCGCTCGTACGGGTTGTCCATGCCCTGGACCCCGGCGATGGCCTCGGCACGCATCACCATCTGGATGGCCTCGGCCAGCACCTCCCAGTTGTGGTCCAGGTCCTCGGCCAGCACGGTCTCGGCAACATCCAGGCGATCCAGGCCCTTGGCGACATTGGAGATGGCCAGCAGCGAGTGTCCCACTCCGGTGCCGATGTTGCGCTGCGAGGAGGAATCGGTCAGATCGCGCTGCCAGCGGCTGGTGACCAGGGTGGCCGCCAGGGTGTCGAGCACCCCGTTGGAGATCTCCAGGTTCGCCTCGGCGTTCTCGAAGCGGATCGGGTTGACCTTGTGCGGCATGGTGGAGGAGCCGGTGGCCCCGGCCACCGGGATCTGCACGAAGTAGCCGATGGAGATGTAGCTCCAGATGTCGGTGCACAGGTTGTGCAGGATCCGGTTGAAGCGGGCGATGTCCGCGTACAGTTCCGCCTGCCAGTCGTGCGACTCGATCTGGGTGGTCAGCGGGTTCCAGGTCAGGCCCAGGTGTTCGACGAAGGACTTGGACACCTGCTGCCAGTCGGCGCTGGGCACCGAGGCGTAGTGGGCGGCGTAGGTGCCGGTGGCGCCGTTGATCTTGCCCAGGAACTCGGTCTTGGCGATGCGCTGAAGCTGACGGGTCAGGCGCCAGGCCAACACGGCCAGTTCCTTGCCCAGGGTGGTCGGGGTGGCCGGCTGGCCGTGGGTGCGCGAAAGCATCGGCACCTCGCGGGACTCCTCGGCCATCTTGGTCAGCTGGGCGACCAGGTCGCGGGCCGCGGGCAACCAGACGTTTTCGATCCCGCCCTTGATGCCCACCGCGTAGGAGAGGTTGTTGATGTCTTCGCTGGTGCAGCCAAAGTGCACCAGGGGCTTGAGCTGAGCAATGCCGATGCCCTCCAGACGGTTGGCAATGTAGTACTCCACGGCCTTCACGTCATGCACGGTCACGGCCTCGATCTCGGCCAGTTCCTTGACCGAGTCGGCGTTGAAGTCGGTGACGATCTTGCGCAGCGCGGTCTTCTGCTCATCGCTCAGCGGCGAGGTCCCGGGCAACACCGAATGATCGGTGAGGTGGATCAGCCATTCAATCTCAACATGGACCCGGTCGCGGTTCAGGGCCGCTTCGGAGAGGTAATCGACCAGCGGGGCGACCGCCGAACGGTAGCGGCCGTCGAGAGCACCAAGTGCCAACGGTTCATTTGCAAGGGAAGTGCGCGCATTCTCAGACATGCCCATATTCTTTCATCACTTGTGGCCAAGCACATCTTTTACGCCGCCCCACACCCTCCACAACCCGCGGGCTGGGACCGCCCGCAACGGCGGGCAGCACCCATGCTGGGTCAGAACGGGAGGTGAAGCCCGCAGAACTTTCACACTGGAGGTGCACGGCAATGTTCAACGCAACCTTGGATTCGGTGGGGGCCGCCCTGGCCGAAGCCCGGGAAGCCGCTGATTTGGCGATCCGGGAATTAACGGCAATCCATGCCCTGACATGGCACACCGAGACCGGGCAGGCTTTCATCCGGCGCAGCGGCGAGCTTGCGGCGGAGATCAACCGGCTTTGCGGACACATCACCCAAACCCAGGACGAGCTCCTTGCGGCCCGCCGCGAACTTGATGAACTGGAGACCCGGATCCTGCGGCTGCAGCTGGCGGCGTAGCCATGGGCTATGAGATCAATTACAGCGAAAAGGATTACGCGGCCGCCGCACACGGCTGTGCCCGCGCCGCCGAGGCGCTGCACCGGGTGCAGCAGCTGCTGGCCTCCACCCAGGGCAGGATCCTGCTCAGCGCTGCCGAGGCCAGGCTCACTGCGGCTCAGGCCGGACTGGCCCCACCGCTGGTGCATCTGACCCAGCTGGCCGAGCTGGTGCAGCAGGGCACGGCTGCCGCCAACGACGCCCAGGGCAATGCCGGGGAATTGGGGACAAGGGTGGGGCAGGCGATGGACAACGCTCGGGCCGCGGAGCACCGGGTTGTCACCCTGCTGGCGCTGCTGAGTTCACCGCGCACCATCACCGAATTCGTCGGCGAGTGGTGGAGCACCCGGGGCAGCCCGCCGCGGGACAGCACCGAGCGGATGCTGGAACTGCTCGGAGCGCTGCTGCGGGCCCCGCTTGACCCGTTCAATCAACCCGACCCGCACCAGCGCCAAGTGGATGAATTCCTGGAAGACCTCACCCGCGTCTTGGATGGGAATCAGCAGCTGCCAGTGCAGCCCATCCGGATCCGGCACAGCGAAGCATTGCCTCCCCTGGAATTGGACGGAGGCCTGGAGGGCTACTACCGGCTGCAGGCCGAGGTGCTGCGCCAGGAGTCACGGATCCTCGTCGGCAAGACATTGCAGGATGGTGAGGAAACCTTCGTGGTGATCCTTCCGGGCACCCACGGCGAGCTTGGGGAGCAGAACCCTTTTGACGCCCGGGGAATCCTGGATTCGTTGGGCCAGGATTCCGGGAACTATATTCCTCCGGTCCTGCAGGCGCTGCGGCAAAGCGGTGCACGGGAGGGCAGCCGGATCATCTTCAGCGGCCACTCCCAGGGCGGGGTGCACGCGGTGAACCTTGCCAAGAACCCGCTGATTGGTCAGAAGTTCAAAGTCCAAGCGGTGCTCACCCTCGGAGCGCCGATCGGCAACGTGCAGTTGCCGCAGCAGATTATGGCGCTGCACGTGGAGGACGCCTCCGACCCGGTCCCCGGGCTGGACGGGCGCGCCAACCGGCGCCGGCCCCGGCAGCTGACGGTGACCTTTCGTGGGCCGGAGAACCCCGGGGTGTTGCCCAAGGGCACCTTCGGGCCCGGGCATACACTGCAAAATTACGGGAACCATTTGCGGCAGCTACAGCGGCAACCGGCCCGGGATCTATCCCCGGTGCTGCGCGGATTGCGCTTTGAACCGGGCCCGATGCAGCTGCGCGGGTTCACCTTGCGACGCATCCCACCGGAACGTCCCAAGACGCCCACTCGTAGGGACGAGAATTACCGCAAACTCGGGCAGATCGCCCCACCACGTTAGGGCCGCTGGCTACCGTTCAATCAGGGCGAAACGCCCCAGGATCGCCGAGACGATGGAGACGATGATCGTGCCCCAAATCGCGTCCCACCAGAAGGCGTTGACGCTGAGCCCCACCGGTAGGAACTGGGTCAGCCAGGCAGTGAGCATTAACATGCCGGCGTTGATGATGATCGTGAAGATCCCCAGCGTCAAGCAGGTCAGCGGCAGCGACAGGAAGGCGATCACCGGGCGGATCAGCGCATTAACCAGCCCGAAGACCAGCGCGACAACCAGGTAGGCGATGACCCGCGAGAACGTGGTGTCCTCGGCGGGAATGACGTTGATGCCCGGAACCACCCAGACGGCGGCGGCCAAGGCCAAGGCGTTGACGATGACTCGTAGCAGGAAGCTCATGGCACTAGCTTTTCACATTCACCGGGGTATGAGCTGGAAAAACACCATGCCCGCCGGGGCTGCGCACCGATAAGCTGGCTTCATGAGTGAGAACCCCGTAACCCATGATCCGGTGCAGCCCCGTCCCGTGGTTGCCCGGTTGCCGAAATATGCCGCAGGGAAGCCGCCGGTGCAGGTGCCGGGGCTGACCCCCTACAAGTTGGCCTCAAACGAGAACCCCTTCGGGCCCTTGGAGGAGGTTCGCCAAGCCATTGCCGCCGAGGCCTACATCAACCGCTACCCGGACACCGCCTCCACCGAGCTGTGCTCCCAGCTGGCCCCGATGCTGGGCGTGCCGGCCGAGGACATCGTCACCGGCGCCGGGTCACTCGGTGCCCTGACCCAGATCCTGGCCACCTTCGCCGGCGCCAACGAGGACGGAATCCAAGATGAGGTGATCTTCGCCTGGCGTTCCTTTGAGGCCTACCCCATCGTGGTGCAGACCGCCGGAGCACTTCCGGTCCCGGTGCCGCTGCTGGAGGACGGACGCCACGATCTGCAGGCCATGGCCGAGGCCATCAACGAGAACACCTCGGTGATCCTGCTGTGCACCCCGAATAACCCGACTGGTCCGATCCTGACCCAGCGGGAAGTCGATGACTTCATTGCCCGGGTTCCGAAGAATGTGCTGATTGTCCTGGACGAGGCCTACACCGAGTTCGTGCGCGACTCGCAGGCGGTGGACGGGGTGAAGACCTACCAGCAGCACCGCAACGTAGTGGTGCTGCGCACCTTCTCCAAGGCCCATGGCCTGGCGAACCTGCGCGTCGGCTACTCGATCTCGCAACCCGAAATCACCAACTACATCCGCCTGGTCGCCACCCCGTTTGCGGTTTCCAGCGTGGCCCAGCAGGCGGCGATCGCCTCGCTGAAGCACCTGGACCAGGTGATGGCCCGGGTGGACTCGCTGGTGGAGGAACGCGAACGGGTTGTGGCCGGGCTCAAGGAGTTGGGCTGGAAGATCCCGGTGACCGAGGCGAACTTCGTCTGGCTGCCGCTGGCGGAGCGGACGATGCAGTTCGTGGCGCTGGCCGAGGAACGTGCGCTCTCGGTGCGCGGCTTCGCCGGTGAAGGGGTGCGGGTTTCGATTGGCGAGGTCGAGGCCAACGACCGCTTCCTGGAACTATGCCGGGAGAATGCGGGATTGCTAACCCCGTAGAACCGCGCCAAATCTCGCAATTGGCACGGCGGTGCCGCTAGGCTTGATCCCAGGACAAGCCGTATATGTCTCATGCGGAATGTATTCCGCATGAGGCATATTTGATTGAAGGGAAACGCATGCCCTCTAGTGCAGCCGAGGCATCGGATCAGGAGTTCATCCAGTTACTGACTCCGGACGGCAAACGGCACTCCCATGAGTTCTACGATGCCTACCTGCAGGATGTGGACGAGCAAATGCTGCGGGACTTCTACCGCGACATGGCCCTCACCCGCCGCTTCGATGCGGAGGCCACCGCCCTGCAGCGCCAGGGGCAGCTGTGCCTGTGGGTTCCGCTGCGCGGGCAGGAAGCAGCGCAGATCGCCTCGGGCCGGGCCACCCGCCCGGGGGACTACATCTTCCCCACCTACCGCGAACACGGGGTGGCGCTGACCCGCAACGTCGACTTCTCCGAAATGCTGCGCCTCTTCCGCGGCATCTCCGGCGGGGGCTGGGATCCGCGGGAGAACAACTTCCACATGTACACCATGGTGCTCGCCGCCCAGCTGCCGCACGCCACCGGATACGGCATGGCGGTGAATCTGGAACAGCACGACTGGGATGAGCAGCGCCGCGCCACCGAGGGCGAGGCCGTGATGGCCTACTTCGGTGACGGGTCCTCCACGGAGGGTGAGACCCACGAATCCATGGTCTTCGCCGCCAGCTTCAACGCCCCGGTGGTCTTCTTCTGCCAGAACAACCAGTGGGCCATTTCCGTGCCGTTCGAGGTCCAGTCCAAGGTGCCGCTGGTGCAGCGCGCCGCCGGCTATGGGATGCCGGGCCTGCAGGTGGACGGCAACGACGTGCTGGCAGTGCTGGCCGCCACCCGCTGGGCGCTGGAGCACGCGCGCAGCGGCAAGGGCCCGGTGCTCATCGAGGCGATCACCTACCGCCTGGGCGCGCACACCACCGCCGATGATCCGACCAAGTACCGCCAGAGCGCGGAGGAGCAGTCCTGGGACCCCAAGGACCCGCTGGTCCGCCTGGAAACCTACCTGCGCGAGCAGGGGCTGGTGGATGACGAGTTCTTCGAGCAGCTGGCCCGCGACGGCGATGAGATGGCCGCCCGGGTGCGCAAGGACGCCATGGCCTTCCCGGTCCCGTCCCTGGCCGAGGTCTTCGAGCACGTCTACGCCGAGGCGCACCCGCTGGTGAAGGAAGAACTGCAATGGCACCTGGAGTATGAAGCAGGATTCGCCGACCAGGCCGGAAACGAGGGCAAGTAACCGTGAGCACCACCATGACCCTGGCCAAGGCGATCACCGCCGGGCTGGACAAGATCCTTGAAAACGATGACCACGCCGTGTTGATCGGTGAGGACATCGGCAAACTCGGCGGCGTCTACCGCATCACCGAGGGACTGCAGGGCAAGTACGGGGCCCACCGGGTGATCGACTCGCCGCTGGGCGAGGCGGGCATCGTGGGCGCCAGCGTGGGCATGGCCCTGCGCGGGCACACCCCGCTGGCCGAAATCCAGTTCGACGGCTTCGTATTCCCGGCCTTCAGCCAGATCACCACCCAGCTGGCCAAGATGCGCACCCGTTCCGAGGGGCGGATCAACATGCCGGTGGTCATCCGCATCCCCTACGGCGGCGGCATCGGCTCCATTGAACACCACTCCGAATCCCCGGAGGCCCTGTTCGTGCACACCGCCGGGCTGCGGGTCATCACCCCCTCCAACGCGCACGACGCCTACTGGATGATCCAGCAGGCCGCCGCCTGCCAGGACCCGGTGATCTACCTGGAACCCAAGCGCCGCTACTGGCTTAAGGGCGAGGTGGACACCGAAACCCCGACCCTGGACGCCTTCAAGGCCCAGGTGGTGCGCCCCGGCGAGGACGCCACCATCGTCGCCTACGGTCCGCTGGTGCCGGTCGCGCTGGCCGCCGCCGAGGCGGCCCGGGAGGACGGGCGTTCGGTCGAGGTCATCGACCTGCGTTCACTCTCACCCATTGACTTTGACACCATCACCGAATCGGTGCAGAAGACCGGACGGCTGATCGTCACCCATGAGGCGCCGACCTTCGGCGGGCTGGGCGGGGAAATCGCCGCGCGCATCACCGAACGGGCGTTCTTGTACCTGGAGGCCCCGGTGCTGCGGGTGGGCGGGTTCCACATGCCCTACCCGATCTCAAAGGTGGAATCCCAGTACCTACCCGACATCGACAAGCTGCTCGAAGCGCTCGACCGCTCCTTCGCATACTAGAAACGGTCCAAGGAGAGAATCATGACTACCTTCAACCTGCCCGATGTGGGCGAGGGACTGACCGAAGCCGACATTGCCGCCTGGAAGGTCGCGGTGGGGGACACCGTGGAGGTCAACCAGGTCTTCGTTGAGATCGAAACCGCCAAGTCGCTGGTGGAGCTGCCCAGCCCCTATGCCGGGGTGGTGACCGAGCTGCACGCGGCCGAGGGGGAAACCCTGGCCGTGGACTCCCCGTTGATCACCATCGACGAGGAGGGGAACAAACCGGCCCCCACCGGAACTCCGGAACCGGCCGAGGCCCTGGCCACCGCCGCCCCGGTGGCCAGCGAGGAACCCGGCCCGCTGGTCGGCTCCGGCCCCACCGCGGACGCCTCGCACCGCCGCCAGCGGGTGAACCGCCCGGCGCCCAGCGAGTCGGGCAAGCGCACCGCTGCGGTGCGCGCCGAAAGCGCCCCGGCCGCCCTGGCCGACCAGATTTCGCGCCGCGCCCAGGGCCTGGGGGCGGCAGTCGCCCGGGAAGTGGACAAGCGCAAGCCCGCGGTCGCCAACTTCATGGACCGGGTGCTGGCCAAGCCGCCGGTGCGGCGCCTGGCCAAGGAACTGAACATTGACCTGCAGGACGTGGTCGGTACCGGAACCCAGGGGGAAATCACCCGGGAAGACGTCAACAGCTACAACGCCCAGCGCGCGGCCGAACGCGACGCGGCACCGCTGTACTGGCAGAAGGGCGCCAGCCAGGAAACCCGCATCGAGCGCATCACCGTGCGCGGGGTGCGCAAGGCCACGGCCAAGGCCATGGTCGACTCGGCGTTCACCGCCCCGCACGTGTCCATCTTCGTGGACGTGGACGCCAGCCGGACCATGGAATACATTGCCCGGCTGAAGAAGTCCCGCGACTTCGAGGGCATCAAGGTCTCCCCGCTGCTGGTGCTGGCCCGCGCGGTGATCTGGGCGGCGGCTCGCAACCCCTCGGTCAACGCCAGCTGGGTGGAGACCGAGAACGGCGCGGAGATCCACCAGAAGCACTTCCTGAACCTGGGCATCGCCGCCGCCACACCGCGCGGGCTGTTGGTGCCGAACATCAAGGACGCGCAGAACCTGTCCATGCGGGAGCTGGCGATCGCGCTGAACGAGCTGGCCACCACCGCCCGGGCCGGGAAGACCGCCCCGGAGGACATGCGCAACGGCACCTTGAGCATCACGAACATTGGCGTGCTGGGCATCGATACCGGCACCCCGATCATCAACCCCGGTGAGGTGGCGATCGTTGCCTTCGGCACGATCCGCCAGAAGCCGTGGGTCGTGGACGGGGAAGTGGTGCCGCGCTGGATCACCACCCTGGGCGGCTCCTTCGACCACCGCGTGGTGGACGGGGACCTCTCGGCCCGGTTCATGGCCGACGTTGCGGCCATCATGGAGGAACCGGCGCTGCTGCTGGACTGATTCGGCGCTCTCTGGAGGCCAGGTCGGCACCCGTCCACCGCTGCCGGGGGGACGGGTGCCGGGCGAACCTGCCAATTGCCGCAACACCGGTGACCTGCCGGCGGGATCCTGCCACGCTGGGCAGATGACACCACCACAAGTATCACCGGGCACCGTGGTCGCCTTCACCGATGTGATGTGCGGCTGGTCCACCCTTGCCTTCCACCGTTTCTATCAGGCCCGTGAAGCGGCGGGCCTGGAAGACCAGCTGACGCTGGACCCCCAGCTGTTCCTGCTGGAGGACGTAAACCGGATGGCCCTGAACACCAAGATCATTGAAGGGGAAAAGCCGGTTGTCGGCGCGCTGGCCGAGGAACTCGGGTTCAAGCCCTGGCAGCGGGACCCCTCCGAATACCCGGTCACCAGCC
Organism: Glutamicibacter creatinolyticus; assembly: GCF_006094275.1. GTDB lineage: Bacteria > Actinomycetota > Actinomycetes > Actinomycetales > Micrococcaceae > Glutamicibacter > Glutamicibacter creatinolyticus. Next base: position 2,800,964 of record NZ_CP034412.1, on the reverse strand, counting down.
TGCCGGCCAATGAGGCGGTGCACGCGGCAAAGGAACAGTCCGCCCGTGCCGCCGAACAGCTGGACATGGCGCTGCGCCTGGGGTTCTGGCGGGACAGCCGGTGCATCAGCATGCGCCACGAAATCCTGGACATTGCCACGGACTGCGACCGGGTCGATGTGGACCGGCTGCGCGAGGCACTGGATACCGGCCGGGCCCGGGCAGCGATGATGCGCACCTACCTGGACTGCCGCGAAGACGTACAGGGAAGCCCGCACTTTTTCCTGCCCGATGGCAGCAGCAGCCACAACCCCGGCATCACGATGCGCCAGGTTGGCCAGCCCGGTGCCGGGTTCCTCGTGGTCGATGAGGACGACCCCGAGGTGTACGCCCAGCTGGTGCGCCGCGCCGTGCGGCAGTAGCCGGCCCCGGCCCTGGCCCCTGGCCATGCCGCCGGGGCCGGGAGGGAGCCGGCCTAGTCTTGCTGGGGCTCCGGGTTCTGCGGGGGCCGCAGCCCCAGCACCTCGGGCAGCGGCTGGGGCTCGTGCTCCAGCACATGTTCGGCCAGGTAGCCGATCACCACCTGGTACCAGAGCTTGGCGTGCTGCGGGGAGAGGATCCAGTGGTTCTCCTGCGGGAAGTACAGGAAGCGGTGGGCGGTCGAACCGTCGGCCTGCTGCGGCAGCCCGGATAGGGAGAGCAGCTCGTACCACAGCCGCAGGCCCTCGCCGATGGGCACACGGTAGTCCTTGTCCCCATGGATCACCAGCATCGGGGTGCGGATCTGCTTCACGTACCGGCTGGGCGAGTACTTGGTGACCATTTCCGGCTGCATTTCCCGGGCCCAGTAGAACGCCGCATCGGTGGTCGGGCCGAACCCGTCCAAGTCCCACAGGCTCGCATGGGTGACGATGGCCTTGAAACGCCGGGTCTGCCCGGCGATCCAGTTGGCCATGTAGCCGCCGAAGCTGCCGCCCATCGCCGCGGTGCGGCTGGCGTCGATCTCCGGGCGCTGTTCCGCGGCGTCGGTGATTGCCATCAGATCCGTGTAGGGATGCTCACCCCACATGCCCCAGCCGCGGGCAATGAACTCCTGCCCGTACCCGGTGGACAGCCCCGGATCCGGCAACAGCACCGCATAGCCCTGCGCCACCAGCAGCCACGGGTTCCAGCGCCAGCTCCAGCTGTTCCAGGAGGAGAGCGGCCCGCCGTGCACCCACAACAGCAGCGGCGCCTGATTTTGCGCTCCGGCCCCATGCGGCACCGCAAGCCAGGCGCGAATGCTGGTTCCGTCCGCGGCGGTGGTGTCCACCTCCTGCAGGGTGCCGGGCAGCTGCGGACGCTGCACCGGGGAATCCAGCTCCTGCAGCTGCACCTGCTCGCCCTCCTCCAGCGCCGAGATGTGCGCCAGGTCCAGCTTCACCGGTTCGGCCGGGTACTCGTAGCTGGCGCGCAGCGCGTAGGCTGAACGTGAATCCGGGGAGATCGCCACGTCGCTGTAGGCGCCCTCGGTGGTCAGCCGGGTGACCTTGTCCGATTCCAGGGCCAGGTGGAACACCGGGGCCCGGCCGGTGTCATCGGCGGTGAGCAGCACCCCGGTGCCGTTGGGCAGCCAGGTGATGGAGCTGGCCCAGCGGTCCCAGCCGACGGCGACCTGATGGGATTCCCCGCTGTCCAGGTTCATCAGCCACAGTGTGGGGTGCACCGGACGCTGCGGGGTGGAGCGTTCGGCGCGGGTGTAGATCAGCTGGGAGGAGTCCGGGCTGATCCTGCCCATCTCGTATTCGTAGCGTTCATCCGGGCTCAGCAGCAGCTCCCGCTGCCCGGTCTCCAGGTCGATGCGCATGATGCCGGTGTGGATGCTTCCCCGGCCTTCGGGCAGGCTCCAGTCGCTGAGCAGGAACTGGCCGTTGGGGGCCACGTCCATCCCGGCCTCCAGCAGGTGCCCGCCGGCCCCGGGGGTGATGTTGTGCAGTTCGGCCGGTGTGGCGGGGTCCTGGCTGACCGACGCGGTGTAGTAGTTGGGCCGCTGGGGACCCAAATCGGTGTCCCAGTAGCGCACCGGGTAGCCGGTGTGCAGGATCGCATCAACCTTCTTGTCCTTGCGCATTTCGCGCAGCGCCTTTTCCTCCTCGATGTCCCGGGCCCCGGGCAACGAGTGCGCGGTGATCACCAGGTTCTCGCGGCGTCCGGCCGGGGCGTGGGGCAGCGTGGTGAACGTGTCGATCCCGGCCGGGTGCTCGGCCAGTAGCTGGGCTTCTCCGCCGTTGCGGGGCAGCAGCCACACCCCGGCGGTCGCGTCCTCCTTCTCCGAACGCTTGGCCACGAACAAAAGGTCGCCCTCGGCGTTGAAGCGGGGCTGGGATTCGCCCTGCTCCCCGTGGGTGAGACGGCGCGCCGGCCGCCGGCCGGCCGGGTCCAGCTCCCACAACGAGTTCAGGTACTTGGTGCCTTCCTCGTTCAGTGCGGCCACCGTGGTGATCAGCCGGCTGCCGTCGGGGGAGAGGCGCAGCCCGTTCAGGCGCTGCAGTGCGATATACGAATCCAGATTATGAAATGAATGCTTAGAGTGTTCCACCTCACACATCATTCCATCGAATACGCCTTGGCACTAGTCCATGCGTCAAAGAGACCAGCTTTCCGGCTTCGTTGCCCCTGGCTTGATTCATAACGGTTCCGCACCGATTCATGGAGTTCGCGCGGAATCCGGTCCCCGGGTCTTGGAACTGCGCGGGGGCTCGGGCAAGGTGGATTCAGGAGGCGATGTTCATGAATCCGAGAAAGACCCCCGCCCTATACCTTGGTGGCGCCGCGGCCGCCATGTTCCTGCTGGCCGCCTGCAACACCACCCCGGCCGACCCGGGCCCCTCGCCCACCTCGGCCCCGGCCACCGCATCCCCCACCACCTCGGCACCGCCGAGCAGCGCATCCCCGTCCACTGAACCAACCCAAACCCAGACCAGCCCGACCCCGCAGCCCAGCGAAACCCAGACGTCGCAGTGGCAGGAGTTTTCCACCCAGGGCCTGAGCTTCAAGCATCCGAAGGACTGGAGCGTCGTTCCCGATGACTGCGAGCACTGCGACCCGGACGAGGATCCGATGGACAACCCGTTCACCGAGTGGAAGGTCAAGAACGAGAAGGGCCGAACCCTGATCGAGTTCAAGGCCAACTCCGCGGAGGACACCGACGGAGACATGGACACGTACCAGCGCACCAAGATTGAACAGGAGGCGTTGCCGGCCAAGCTCAGCAAACCGGCCAGCCTCTATGCCGAGCACTACGTGAGCACCGAATCCGACGGGGATACCGAGGAGAAATTCCTGGTCATGCTCATCAACGATGAGATGATCGCCGAACGCGGGCAGCAGCCGGCACTGTCCTACTTCAGTCCCAAGAAGGACCTGTATTCGGTCATGGAATCCACCGGGGACCTGCCCGAACTGCTGGGCTTTGACGAGGACCACGTCACCGTGGACCAGGCCCGCCAGATCGTGCAGAGCCCCGAATACCAGACGGTGCGGCAGATCATGCTCAGCCTGCGTCCGGCCTAGGCCGTGCATGCCTGCAGCCGGCGCCCGAAGGCAGGATCCCTTCGGGTGCCGACTGGCCGCGGGACCGGTGCACCATGCCGGGTTACGGCCCGCAGCACCTAGACGACGTCGGGCTGGGCCGCGCCGCCCTCACCTTCCCAGGTGCGAATCGAATGGGCCTTGCGGGAGTTGAACTTCAGTCGCACACCATGGCCGAACTCCTCGTCCTCGGGCAGGAAGACGGCGCCCAGGCCCTCCAGTGCGGCGCGCAGCTTCTCCTGCTGGTCGGCGTCCAGCTCCACGCGCCCGGCCTCGAAGTCACGCAACAGGGCCAGATCGAACCCGGACTTTTGGCTCAGATAGTCCGGGGTTACCTGCACCAGGACCCGGGCAGCCTGGGCCTGGCCTGGACGGATAATGGGATTAAAGAGCGTCATGGCCCCAGCATCCCAAGCGGGCGGGTGAAAGTGAAGGGCTTGGCCCACTCTCCCAGAATCACCGGCTCATCCGTGGTGCCGCAGCAACGCCGAAGGGGCCCGGACCCGCAGCGCACTGCGGATTCGGGCCCCTTGGGAGGGTCAAGGGCCGCTCCAGCCTAGAGGCGGCTGTGTTCGGCCTCGTCTTCCTGCACCCGGCGTTCGGCCGCCAGGCGGGCGGCGGCGATCTCGTTGATCCGGTCACGGCACAGGAACCAGCCGATCACCAGCAGTGGGATGATGATCGCCAGCGAGGCGATCGTCCAGGTGCCCACCGGGTTGTCGAACGCCATCATCACCAGCACCAGGGCCAGGAAGACCAGCGTCACCCACCCGGAGACCGGCGCCAGCGGCATCCGGAAGGACGGGCGCTGCAGTTGGCCGGCGCGGGCCTTCTTCACCAGCGCCATCTGGCACAGCACGATCATCGCCCACGCGGAGATGATGCCGATCGCGGCGAAGTTCAGCACGATCTCAAACGCCTTGGCCGGCACGATCGCGTTCAGCAGCACACCGAACACGGCGATCACCGCGGTGATCACGATGCCGCCGTAGGGCACCCCGGCCTTGTTCATCCGCCCCGCAAAGCGCGGGGCCGAGCCGTTCAGCGACATCGAGCGCAGGATCCGGCCGGTGGAGTACAACCCGGCATTCAACGAGGACAGCGCCGCGGTGAGCACCACCAGGTTCATCACCACATCCATGCCCTGCACGCCGATCGCGCCGAAGAACGTCACGAACGGGGACTCGCCGTCCTTGTAGGCGGTGTAGGGCAGCAGCAGGGAGAGCAGCACCAGCGAACCGACGTAGAACACCGCGATGCGCACGATGACCGTGTTCACCGCCTTGGGCATCACCTTTTCCGGGTTCTTCGCCTCCCCGGCCGCGGTGCCGATCAGCTCGATCGAGGCGTAGGCGAACACCACGCCCTGCATCAGCACCAGCACCGGCATCAGGCCGCTGGGCAGCAGCCCGCCGTTGTCGCTGATCAACGAGAAGCCGACCTGGTGGCCCTCGATCGGGGTCCCGAAGATCACGAAGTAGCAGCCCAGCAGCAGGAACGCGACCAGCGCCACCACCTTGATCAGCGCAAACCAGAACTCCAGCTCACCAAAGACCTTCACCGAGATCAGGTTCATCGACAGCACCAGCAGCAGGGCGGCCAGCGCCCACAGCCACTGCGGCACCGCGCCGATCCAGGGCACGTATTTGCCAAAGAAGTTCATGTACAGCGCCGCGGCGGTGATGTCCACGATCGAGGTCATGCACCAGTTCAGCCAGTACAGCCAGCCGGTGGCGAACGCCGCCTTCTCCCCGTAGAACTCACGGGCGTAGGAGACGAACGAGCCCGAGGAGGGCCGGTGCATCACCAGTTCGCCCAGCGCGCGCAGGATCAGGAAGGCGAAGAAGCCGCAGACCGCATAGCTGATCACGATGCCCGGCCCGGCCTGCGCCAGCCGTCCGCCGGCCCCCATGAACAGTCCGGTGCCGATCGCCCCGCCGATCGCGATCATCTGCATCTGCCGGCCCGAAAGGCCCTTGTGGTAGTCCGCGTCGCCGGCGGTCAGCGAGGCGTCGGGAACGGGGGTGTTCCCAGTGGTGGAATGCTCCATCAGTATCCTTGGGTGGGGGGATTAGTCGGAAAGATTGGCAAGGCGCTCGGGGGAGAGCAGCTCATTGAGGTCCTCGGCGGAGAGCAGGCCGCGTTCCAGGACCAGCTCGGCCACACCGCGTCCGGTGTGCAGCGCCTCCATCGCGATCGAGGTCGACGCCGCGTAGCCCAGGCGCGGGTTCAGCGCGGTGACCAGGCCGATGGAGTTCTCCACCTCGCGGCGCAGCGCCGCCTCATCCACGGTGATCCCGTCGATGCAGCGTTCGGCCAGGGTGAGGCAGCCGTTGGTCAGGTGCTTGAGCGAGAGCCCGATCGAGTGCACGATCACCGGTTCGAACGCGTTCAGCTGCAGCTGCCCGCCCTCCGCGGCCATGGTCACGGTCAGATCGTGGCCCACCACCTGGTAGGCGATCTGGTTCACGACCTCGGGGATCACCGGGTTGACCTTGCCGGGCATGATCGAGGACCCGGACTGCACTGCCGGCAGCTGCAGGTCGTAGAGCCCGGCGCGCGGGCCGGAGGAGAGCAGGCGCAGGTCGTTGCAGATCTTGGAGATCTTCAGCGCCACGCGCTTGAGCACGCCGGACAGGTGCACGAACGCGCCCACGTCGCTGGTCGCCTCGATCAAATCCGGGCTGGTGGTCAGCGGCAGCCCGGTCAGCTCGCGCAGGTGGCGGCAGGCGGCCTCGGCGTAGCCGGCCGGGGCGTTCAGCCCGGTGCCGATCGCGGTGGCGCCCAGGTTGATCTCGGTGACCAGGCTCAGCGACTCGGCCAGCCGGTCCCGGTCCTCACGCAGGGTCACCGCCCAGCCGCCGAACTCCTGGCCCACGGTCATCGGCACCGCGTCCTGCAGCTGGGTGCGGCCCATCTTCACCACGGTGCGGAACTCGGTGGCCTTGGCCAGGCAGGAATCCTCCAGCTGCTGCATCGCGGCCAGCAGCGGCTGGGTGGCGAAGTAGGTGGCGATGTTCACCGCGGTCGGGTAGGCGTCATTGGTGGACTGGGACAGGTTCACGTGGTCGTTCGGGTGCAGGTACTGGTACTCGCCCTTGCCATGGCCCAGGATCTCCAGGGCCAGGTTGGCGATGACCTCATTGGCGTTCATGTTGGTGCTGGTCCCGGCCCCGCCCTGGATCGGGTCGATGATGAACTGGCCGTGCAGCGCCCCGCCGGCCACCGCCTCGCAGGCCCGGTCAATGGCCTGGGCGCGTTCGGCGTCCAGCAGCCCCAGCTCGTGGTTCGCCCGGGCGGCGGCCTGCTTCACGCGGGCCAGCGCGTTGATCAGGTGCGGGTTGCCCTCGAGGGTGGTGCCGGTGATGTGGAAGTTCTCCTTGGCGCGCAGCGTGTGCACGCCCCAGTAGGCTTCCACCGGAATTTCCAGATCACCGATCAGGTCATGCTCGGTGCGAGTCTGTCCCGACAGCAGGGTGGTGGACATGGCAGATGTACTCCTTTGTGAAATCTGTTGCGTGAAACTTCATGGGGCAGCACGGGCGCGCTGCCAAAACTGTGGGGCGGGACAAGCCCGCAGGCCGCCGGTGCGGTAAAGCCCGGCGGGCTAGAGTGCGGCCAGCTCGCCGACCACTTCTCCGCCGCCGTAGGCCGGGGAGCTGGCCAGCTGGCGCAGCCCCGCGGGGGCCGCGTCGCCCAGGTGCTCCAGCAGCAGCTTGGCGGTCACCGGCATCCGGGCCCGGTCCGAGCCATCGGCGATCTTCACCGCCAGGCTGGTCCCGTCGGCCAGGGCCACGGCCTGGACGCCCTCGAATCCGTCCTTGGCGATCAGCCCGGGCACCGTGCGAATCAGCGCCGTCACATCCCGGCCCTCCCCGGCCAGCAGTTCGGGATGGCGGCGCATCGCCGCGCCCACCCGGGCCTCGGCGCTGCCCTGCGGGGCGTTGGCCAGCCGGGCGAAGCCGCGGGCCAGGGCCGGCAGGCTCAACGGGTAGACCGGGGTGCCGCAGCCATCCGCGCTGGCGCTGGTGATCTGTTCCCCGGTCAGCTCCTGCACGGTCTCGGCCAGCAGTTTGCTGATCGGGTGGCCCGGGGCCAGGTAGGTGGCGGTGTCCCAGCCCTTGAGCCTGCACAGGGCCAGCAGCGCCGCGTGCTTGCCCGAGCAGTTCTGCGCCAGCTGGGTCGCTGCGCCCCCGGCGGCCAGCCAGGCGGTGCGCTCGGCGGGACCGTAGGGCAGGTCGGTGGAGTTGCCCAGGTCCGCCGCCTGCAGCCCGGCCGCGTGCAGGGTGCCCAGCGCGACGTCCTGGTGGCGCTGGGAGCCGGAGTGGCTGGCGGCGGCCAGGGCGAGCTGTTCGTCGTCCAGTTCCAGCCCGGCGCGCAGCATTCCCACCGCGAACAGCGGCTTGAGCGCCGAGCGGGGGTAGAAGCGCGAGCTGGTGTCACCCAGCGAGGCCAGGATCCGGCCCTGCGGGTCCAGCAGCACGGCCGAACCGTAGTGCACGGACTCGATCGCCTCACCGCGGGTCACCGCCGCGACCGGAACGTGCCCGGGCAGCCCGGAGGCCGCCAGTTCCTGCAGGGAGGGGTGGCTGGTGGCCGCGGCCTGCTCGGTCGCGGACTGGCTGGAAGGCGGTGGGGTCATGGCGTCCTGGTTCACTTCATCCTGGTGGGCTTGCGGTGGCTTGTTCGGTGGCTGGTTCACGGGGTGCTGCGCACGATCAGCGAGACGGCCTGCTGGACCTTGCTCAGGTGCTCACCCATGGCTGCTCCTGCCGCGTCCCCGTCGCCGGATGCGATCGCCTCGACGATCAGCCGGTGCTCCAGGTTGGAGGCGCCGCGGCGGCCAGTGACCAGGTTGACGGTCTCGGACTGGCGGGCCATCGCATCACGGATGTCCCCCACCACCCGGTCGAAGACGGAGTTGCCGCTGGCGCGGGCCACGGCGGCGTGGAAGGCGGCGTCCAATTCCACCCAGGCGGCGGCGTCGTCTTCGACTTCCATCTGCTCAATCAACCCGCGCAATCGTTCGAGGTCCTCCTCGGTGTGCCGGTCGGCGGCCAGCCGGGCGGCCGGGATTTCGATGTGGGGCCGGGCCTCATAGAGGTCGGAGGAGGAGAACCCGCCAAGGACCAGTTCCCGGTTGGGCCGGTGGGAGACCACGAAGGTGCCGCGCCCGGTTTCGGTGCGGGTCAGGCCCAAGGCGGCGCAGGAGCGCAGGGCCTCGCGGATCACCGAGCGGCTGACCGAGTAGTCGGCGGCCAGGCTGGCTTCCGAGCCCAGCTTGCTGCCCAGCGGGATGCGCTGTTCTTCAATGGCGGTGCGCAGGGACTGGAAAACGGCCTCGGAGGCACTGGTGCGGGAGATCGGCTGCTGTCCGGGTGTCCAGCTGTCTGACAGGTTCACGGTGTCGAGTATGACAATGTGATGCTGCCTACGTCAAATTCCCGTCTACAACTCGCTCTTGCCCCAAGTCAGGAGTTCGCTTCCTGCGCTTCCGGCACCCCCTGCCGTGGAGCGGGGGAAGCCGATCACCCGGACAGATCGCGCTGATCCCGGCGCAGCGGGTGATCCTCGGGAATCTGCACCAGCACGATGCGGGTGCCGTCCGGGTCCTGGATCCAGGCCTCAATCAGTCCCCACGGTTCGGTGCGCGGCTCGCGCAGCACCTTCACCCCGGCGGTCCGCAGCCGCCGCACCTCCTCGCCCACCTGTCGCACCTGCAGCCACAACTGCAGGGAGGACGGCTCACTGGCGGTGCGCGCTCCGGAAACCTCCAGCAACCCGTTGCCCAGGTGGAAGACCAGGCCCGGTGCGTTAGCGGGACCAAATTCGCGGGCCACCGCCAGCCCGAGCGTGTGCCGGTAGAAATGCTGGGTGGCCACCGGGTCCACCGGGCGCAGCAGCACCCGGCTGCTCAGGATCTCCATGCTGGGCACTCCAATCAACTCAGGCACCGGACCGGCCAGGGGGCCGGCGCCTGCGCGGTGCTGGTTACGGGATGGTGATGACCTGGCCCGCGTAGGTCAGGCCGCCGCCAAAGGCGAACAGCAGGGCCTTGGTGCCCGAGGGCAGCGGCTCGTCCGCCATCATCTTGGACAACGCCAGCGGCACCGAAGCGGCCGAGGTGTTACCGGAGTAGACCACGTCGGTGGCCACCCGTGCGTTCGGGGCCCCGATCTTCTCGGCCAGCGGTTCGATGATGCGCAGGTTGGCCTGGTGCAGCACGATCGCACCGATCTCCTCCGGGGCCAGTCCGGCACGCTCGATGATCTGCTTGGCGATCTTGGGCAGCTGGGTGACGGTCCAGCGGTAGACGCTCTGCCCGTTCTGGGCGAACTTGTCGTTGTTCGAGTGCTCAATGCGCACGGCATCGGACATCTGCGGCACCGAGCCCCACAGCACCGGGGAGATGCCCTGCTCCTGGGAGGCGGTCACCACCACGGCGCCCGCGCCGTCGGCGGTGAGCACGCAGGTGGTGCGGTCCGTGAAGTCGGTGACGTCGGTCAGTCGTTCGGAGGCGATGACCAGGGCCTTGGTGGCACTGCCGGCCATAATCGCGTGCTGGGCGGTGGCCAGGGCGTGGTTGAATCCCGAGCAGGCAGTGTTCACGTCCATGACGGCCGGGTTCTGCTCCATGCCCAGGGCCAGTGCCACCCGAGCTGCCATGTTCGGGGTGCGGTCCAGCGCAGTGCAGGTGGCCACCACGACCAGATCGATGTCGCTGGCCTCGATGCCCTCCGCGTTGTTCAGGGCCATCTTGGCGGCCTCGGTGGCCATGAAGTCCACGCTTTCACCCTCGCCAGCCCAGCGGCGTTCCTGGATCCCGACGCGGCGAGTAATCCACTCGTCGCTGGTTTCCACCAGCTTTTCCAGCTCGGAGTTCGGCACGATCCGTTCGGGCTGGTAGTGGCCGAAGGAAACAACTTTGCTGCCGGTCATGGAGGGGCTCCTACAAATGCGGGGAAAGATTTCTCCCCTTAAGAGTAGTCCGTTGACCGGCTGCGCGCCGTGAGACTACGCACCACGACGGCTGGAGCCGGTACAAGGCAAAGGTGCTTCGCGCCGGCGTACCAACACTTTGCCCAAGAAATGTCTGCTCTGAGAGCTGTCCAAGCGATCCCAGAGTGGTACCACACCCGGGACGACTAGGAGGGGTTGTGGCGATAACAGCGAGTGAAGCGCGTCGTGCTTTGTTTGGGTCGGTTGAGAAGGTCAATCTTGACCAAACGGAAGTTGAGATTGTGTCCAAGCGGGGCTCGGCGATCCTGATGTCGAAAGACGAATACGACGCCTTGGTCGAGACAAGCTACTTGCTGAGGTCTCCCAAGAACGCACTGCGCCTGCTTGAAGCGTTTAAATCAGCGCAGGAAGGAAATTCAACTGAGCATGGGCTCATTGACCCATGAGCGACAGAGTGCTCGCATGGACTGAAGCGGGATGGGAAGACTGTCTCTACTGGCAAACCCAAGACAGAAAAACGCTCAAGCGCATCAACGCGCTGATCGAAGACATCCTGGGCGATGAGCCCCCTGAAGGGATCGGCAAATCCGAAGCCCTAAAACACGCCTTGGCTGGCGCATGGTCGCGGCGCATCGATGCAGTCAATCGGCTCGCCTATATTGCTGATGACCGCGCAGTGACGATCTTGCAGGCGCGGTATCACTACTAAGTACCCTGAACACGTGAATCAAACAGTGCGTGCGGCGCGCGGTGGTCGTTGAGATTTCAGGACCGCTCCTGTTCCCGCCTGATCTAGCGCAAGCAGACATCGTTGCGGCGTCTCATCCTCAGCGGCATACTGCTGCGGCATTGGGAGCAGGCGTCGGTGGAAGGTTCCTGAAAGAGCGGTGACACGAGCTACCGCTAGTCTCGGCAAAGCCGATATGGTCAAATCACCATAGGAGACGGGCCCGGTCCACGGGAACAGGCCCGCTTCAGTCGCGGAAGCGACGGCCTGCCGGCCGTCCGCAGAACGCAGTAGTGACGTTGACCGGCATCGTTTGCCGGCCCGTCTGGGACAAAGGCAGGAGACAGCATGAGCGAGGAACACGAGCCGGTTGAGGAACGCTGGGTTCTGGTTCGACACGGCGAAACCGCCTGGAATGTGGCCAACCGGCTGCAGGGCCGCAGCGACGTACCGTTGAATTCGACCGGGCGGCAACAGGCCGAACGCGCAGGGGTAGAGCTGTCCAAGGAAGGCCCTTGGGACCTGGTTGTGTGTTCTCCGCTGGTCCGCGCGCATCAGACCGCCCAAATCATCGCCGACTACCTGGGCATTTGGCGGATCCTGGAGGTCGATGACCTGGTGGAGCGCGACTACCGTGCTGCCGAAGGCCGCAGCACCGATGGGCTCAGTGCCGCCGAACTTGAAGAGCTGATGGCGCAGACCGAACCCGAGGATGAGGTTGTGGTCCGGGCCGTGCGTGCCCTGCGCAAGCTGGTTGCAGAGAACAGCGACTCCCGTGTGGTGATTGTCTGCCACGGGACCCTGATCCGGCTGGTGCTCGGCGCGCTTTCTGACACCCCGCACCCCCACGTGCTGAACGGGCAGATCCTGGAACTGAATACCGACCGCCTGCACGAGTTCGTCCAGCAGTAAACGAGGCCCTAGTTCCAGGACGTCCACGGCAGATGGCTGTTGGACTACGAACAACTCTCGCCTTGATCGCGCTGCGCCTTCGCCGGGAGGTTAAGCGCGACCTTTGAGGATCATGTGCCAATAGATCTGGGGAAAAATCCACCGGTCCATGACCCACTGCCAGCGTCGTTCCTTGGCCATTTTCAATACCGGGTAGGACTTCATGGGCCGGTACTGTTGATCGAACTCGGCAAAGAATGCTGTTCCCCGGCTCAATGTAAAGGGGCACACCGAATACCCGTTGTACGAATGGCGCGGTTCCTTGCCCGCCAAGACGTCCAGCACGTTCAGTGCGACGACTTTTGTCTGCTTGCGCAACGCTCCGCCGGACTTCGAGTTCGAGCTGCCGGCGGCGTCCCCTAGCGACCAGACATTCCGATACCTGCGATGGCGCAAATGTTGATCATCGACATCGACGAATCCCCCATAAGTTTCCGGACGGGGAAGGTCCGTAGCTTTCAACCAGTCGGGGGCTGACTGGGGCGGCACTACATGGAGAAGGTCATAGGAAAGGGTCACCTTTTCTGCTCCGGCGTCCAGGTTCACGGAACGTGTTTCTGCATTGACCGACTCCAAGGTACTTGAGGTGTGCAGTTCAATGCCGTACTCACGGATTTTTCGGTTGAGCTCGGCGTCCACATCAGGCATGCCGAATACTGTGGGGGAGGGAACCACCAGGTGTACTTCAATGTCCGCCAGACGCCCGACAGAACGCCAATAATCGCAGGCCATGTAGGCCACCTTCTGGGCGGCACCCGCACATTTGGCGGGCCCGGGCGGTTGCACAAATACCGCGGTGCCCTTGGACAACCCCTCAATCATTGACCAGGTTCGGGTGACGAGTGCAGGATCATAGTCCGAGCTGCCCGTCACTCCATCCATGGCCTGAGGAAGTCCCGGGATCGCGTTGAAGTCCAACTGCAGCCCGGGACAGACTATAAGTTGCTTATATTCAACCTGCGTTCCATCTGCCAGCAGCACCGAATTTTCCTCGGGCTGAACATGGGTGACCCGGTTCTGAATCCACCGTGCCTGCTTGGGCATTACAGAATGCTGGGGGCGGACCGCCTCGCTCATCTTTGCGGCGCCAGCGGCAATATGGGAGAACAAGGGCTGAAAGAAGTGCTGGTCGCGGGGTTCGACAATCGCAACATCCAGCTTGCCTTTGCGCAACATCCTCGCCGCAACTGAAATGCCGGCGTTTCCGCCGCCGATAACCACAACATCATGCTTGACGCTGGACATTTCATCTCCTTCAAGAAGGACCTGGATTGAGATGCACTGTAGCGAAAGCGCAGGGGTTAATGGGAAGAGCCTGGAATGAGTCAGGAAGCACACAGCTGTACGCATCCACTGCATGAAGATGCGTACAGCATGGAACGGCTTGTAGAGGTGTGTGCTCCGGCTACACAGCGCGCAGGACCACCGCGCTGCCCTGACCGCCGCCGCCGCAGATTCCGGCGGCACCGATGGCTCCGGCGCCCTGCTGCTGCAGCTGGCGGGCCAGGGTACCGATGATCCGCGCGCCGGAGGCGCCAATCGGATGGCCCAGCGCAATCGCCCCGCCATGGCGGTTCACGATCTGCTCGCTCAGGCCCAGCTGCTCGGTGGAGCGTACTCCCACCGCGGCGAAGGCCTCGTTGATTTCCACGGCCTGCAGATCTGCGGTCGTGTAGTCGGTGCGCTGCAGCGCGGCCTGGATGGCGTTGGAGGGCTGCTCATGCAGGGTGCGGTCCGGGCCCGCCACGAAGGCATGGGAGAGGACCTCGGCGATCGGCTCCAAGCCGAGCTCGGTTACGGCCCGGTCGCTGACCAGCACCAGGGCCGCCGCGCCGTCGGTGATCTGCGAGGAGTTCCCGGCGGTGATCGTTCCTTCCTTGGCGAAGGCGGGGCGCAGCTTGCCCAGGGACTGTGCCGTGGTGTCCGGGCGCACCCCGTCATCGGCGGCGTGTTCGCTTTGCCCCTTGCGGGTGGTGATGGTCAACGGCGCAATTTCCCCGGCCAGGAATTCTGCGGAGGCCGCGGCCCGCTGGTGGGAGGCGGCGGCCAGGGTGTCCTGCGCTTCACGGGTCATCCCGAGCTTCTGATTGTGCTCCTCGGTGGAGGCGCCCATGGAACGACGTTCAAACGCGTCGGTCAGCCCGTCGAACTCCAGGGTGTCGACCATTTCGATGGCCCCGTACTTGGTGCCGGCCCGCGCGCGTTGTGCGTGGGGCGCCAACGACATTGATTCCTGCCCAATGGCCAGGACGATGTCGGCCTCCCCGGCGTTGATCATCCGGGTGGCCGCCACGACGGCCTCGGTGCCCGAAAGACACACCGCGTTCAGCGTGATGGCCGGGACGTCCAGGCCAATCCCCGCCCCGACCGCGCTCTGCCGGGCCGGGTTCTGCCCGGCCGCGGCCTGCAGCACCTGGCCGGCGATCACGTACTGAACCTTTTCGGCCGGAACCCCGGCGCGTTCCAGGGCCGCCTTGGCCGCGTGCGCCCCCAGCTCGGTGGCCTCAACGCCGGCCAGTGCGCCGTTGAAGCGCATGAAGGGGGTGCGGGCGTATCCGGCGATCTTTACACTCATGCTGCCTGTGACTCCTCAAGGTCGATGCTGAACTTTGCTGCGGTGATGTCTTTGATTGATTCCGGGCTTTCGCCCTCTGCCAGGCGGCGTAGGATCAGCCGCCCGTCTTCGATGTCGAACACGGCGCGGTCGGTAATGATCCGGTCCACCACGCCGACGCCGGTCAGCGGCAGGTCGCAATGTTCCACGATCTTCGGGGTGCCGTCCTTGGCCACGTGGTCGGTGATCACGATGACCCGCGGGGTGCCGGCCACCAGGTCCATGGCCCCGCCCATGCCCTTGACCAGCTTGCCGGGAATAGTCCAGTTCGCCAGGTCCCCGTTGCCCGCCACCTGCAGTGCGCCGAGGATGGCGGTCTGCACGTGGCCGCCGCGGATCATTCCAAAGCTGGTGGCGGAGTCGAAGAAGCTGCCGCCGGGCAGCACGGTGACGGTCTGCTTGCCGGCGTTGATCAGGTCCGCATCCTCCTCACCCGCGTAGGGGAAAGGTCCCATGCCCAGCAGGCCGTTTTCGCTTTGCAGCTTTACCGACACGCCTTCGGGCAGGTTATTGGCCACCAGTGTGGGGATGCCGATCCCCAGGTTGACGTACTGCCCGTCCACCAGCTCGCTGGCGGCGATGGCTGCCATCTCATCCCTGGACCACATGCTCATGCCTCCTGCCGCACCCGCACGGTGCGCTGTTCGATGTCCTTGATCTGGTCCGCCTCGACCAGGCACTGCACGAAGATCCCCGGGGTGTCCACCAGCTGCGGATCCAGGTAGTCCTGCTCGATGTGCTCGGCCTCGGCGAACGTGTACCTCCCGGCCATGGCGGCCAGCGGGTTGAAGTTCCGCGCGGTCATCCGGTACCGCAGGTTGCCTTCCGCGTCCGCCTGGTGGGCGCGCACCAGGGCGATGTCGGCAACGATTCCACGTTCGAGAATGGCCGGCTTCCCGTCGAACTCCATGACCGGTTTCCCCTCTGCCACCGGGGTGCCCACACCGGTGGGCGTGTAGAACGCCGGGATCCCGGCACCCCCGGCGCGCAGCCGCTCGGCAAGGGTGCCCTGGGGAACGAACTCCACCTCGAGCTCGCCGGAAAGGAACTGCTGGGCGAACAGCTTGTTTTCACCCACGTAGGAGGCCATGACCTTGGCGACCTGCTGATTTTCGATCAATAGACCCAGGCCTTTGCCGTCTACCCCCATATTGTTCGACACGATGGTCAGGTTCCTCGCCCCGGAATCGCGCAGTGCCGTGATCAACCGGGTGGGTATCCCGCTCAGACCGAAGCCGCCGACCGCGACGGTCATCCCGTCCTGGACGACCTCGGCCAGGGCCGCTGCGGCGTCCTGCCGGTACTTGCTTGCCATGGTTTCCTCCTACGTCCACTTTGTGGAAGCGCTCGTCATTACCAATGAACCTAGCCAAGACGGCGAAAGGCCTCAATAAATGGAGCCCAAGTGCTCGATGGATGAAGAAAAGAGGATCTGTCGTCCACAATATGAACAGCAGGAAGGGGAGGAACAGGCTATGCGCTGTCTTCTTCCAGCAGCTGCAGCAGACACTGCTCATCGACGCTCAGGTACTTGCGCGCGCGCCGGCGCTTGCGCTCACCGCGCAGGTCCTCGAGTTTCTCGGGGTCCCCGGCCAGCTTCAGCACCCGCGGGGCGATGTAGGCCTTGCGCGCCGTGGACTGGGTGTTGCCCAGCACCGAGGCGGCCTGCTTCACCGCCTCGCGTTCAGCACGCGTCAGTTCCCGTTGCGGGCTGGCGCCGTCAACCTCGGCGTCCAGCAGGGAGGCGAAGGCCGTCAGCGTTCCGCCCCAGGTGCGAAAGTCCTTCGCGGTGAACTGGCTGCCCATGTTCGTATGCAGGTATTCATTGACATGCTCACTGCGCACCGAACACAGTTGTCCCTCATCATCGGTGAAGCGGAAGACTTCATAGCCGGGCATCTCCCGCAGCTTCTTCACGAAGCGGGCCATCTGCGCGTCCTCGATCGTCACCGTCTGGTGCTGTCCGCTCTTGCCGTTGAAATCAAAGGTAACGCTGGTTCCCTTGATGCGGGTATGCCGCCGGCGCAGCGTGGTTGCCCCATAGGAGCGATATTGCCGGGCATATTTCGGGGTGCCGATGCGCAGGTACCCCTTGTCCAGCACCTTGATCACGCAGGCTACCACCTTCTCGCGGCTGGTTCCGCGCCGCTCCATGTCCGCCGCCACCTGTTTGCGCAGCGCCGGCAGGGCTTGGCCGAACTCACTGAGCTTGGCGAACTTCTCCTCTTCGCGGCGGCGCCGAAACGAGGGGTGGTAGATCGCCTGGCGCCGTCCGGCGTCATCGACCCCGCGGGCCAGCACCTTGGCGCTGGGCGAGGCGGAGATCTGCACGTCATGCCAGGCCGGCGGAATGACCAGGGCCTTGATGCGTTCCAGCTCCTCGGGATCGGTGATTTGCTCCCCGCGTTGCAGATACACGAACTCCCCGCGCCGCAGCTGCCGCGAAATCTGCAGACGACCGCGCCTGCGGCGAACGGAACCACGCGCCACCGTCCCACCTCCTTGCCCCGAGCATTTCGCGCTCAGGCTACCGAATCGGTGCCCGCCGTCCCGCCGCGCCCAGCGAACTACCAGCGGCCGCGGCCCACGGGTGCCAGCGGGTGCCGGCCGGCGGCGGTTCCGGCGCCTTCGCGTCTTGGATAGTGACGCAGTTGCCCGGGCGTGGGGACCGGTGCGGACCGCCGTCTTTACCGAAGTGGCCACCGCTTTGACTGGCCTGCGCGAGCCGCCGAAAGCCGGGCGCGCACCATCCAACCGGTGCCGGGCCGCATGGTCCGCCTGATGGGAAACGCGCCGCTTAGCGAAGTCAAGCGGCACGTCACACGGCAGCGCCGTGGACGCGGCTCGTCCATAATGTGATCATGACTCCCACTCCCGCAGGCGCCCAAGTGGTCGGACGGCTGGCCGCGGTGCTGCGCACGGTCAGCGGGGCCATGCCGCAGGGCATCACCACGACCGAGGTCGCCCGGCACACCGGGCTGGCGCGCCCCACCGTGCACCGGCTGCTTGGCGCACTGGTGGCAGAGGGGTTCTGCGACCACGACCACCAGGCCGGGCGCTGGCTGCTGGGTCCGGAACTCTACCTGATGGGAGCGGTCGCGGCCGAACGCTACGACATCAGCGACATGGCCCGGGAGCACGTCGCCGCGCTCGCCGAAGCGACCGGGGAAAGCGCCTTTCTCTCCGCACGGCGCGGGGACGAGACCGTGTGCCTGCTGCGCCAGGACGGCGCTTTCCCAATCCGCTCGTTCGTACTCTACGAGGGCAAACGCTTCCCGCTGGGCGTGGCCTCGGCCGGGATCGCGATCCTGGCCTTCCTGTCCGCCCCGGTGGTGGAGCGCTACCTGCAGGCCAATGACTTCACCGAACGCTACGGAGACGCGCACAGCCCGGCCCGGCTGCGCGAGAAGGTCCGTGAAACCCGCAAACTGGGCTACTCGGTCAACCCAGGGCTGATTGTCGAGGGCAGCTGGGGGATGGGAGCCGCCGTCTTTGACGCCTCCGGATCCCCGGCCTGGGCCCTGAGCGTGACCGGCATTGAATCCCGCTTCACACCCGGGCGCCGCCCGGAACTGGGGGCATTGCTGCTGCACCACGCCCACGAGCTCTCCCAACAGCTGCGCCGCGGGTAGTTTGAACCGGCATCCGGAATCGGCCCAGCGCCGGTGCGGCCGATACCATGCAGGAAGGCCATCAGGCACAAGGGAAAGAGATTAGATGACACCGGAGGAATTCCGCCGCCAGGCCCACGAACTGGTGGACTTCATTGCCGACTACCGCGCCGGCATCGACCAGCAACCGGTGATGTCCACCGTCGAACCCGGCCAGGTGGCCGCGCAGCTGCCCGCGCAGGCGCCGGAAGAGGGCGACGGCGGGGCGGGGCTGCTAGAGGACGTGCAGCGCATCGTGATGCCCGGGCTCACTCACTGGCAACACCCCAGCTTCTTCGGATTCTTCCCGTCGAACTCGGAGCTGTCCTCGGTGCTCGGGGACATGCTGGGCAGCGGGCTGGGAGTGCTCGGCCTGTCCTGGGAATCCAGCCCAGCCCTGTCCGAGATCGAGCAGACCGTAGTGGACTGGACCCGCCAGCTCTTTGGGCTGCCCGAGCAGTTCCGTGGCTCCATCCAGGATTCGGCCTCCAGCAGCACCGTGATCGCGCTGCTGTGCGCGCGGGAACGCGCCACCGATTTCGCCCTGGCCCGCGGCGGCCTGCAGGCTGAGGAAGCGCCCCTTATCGTCTACGCCAGCCGCTATGCCCACAGTTCGGTGGAAAAGGGCGCATTGCTGGCCGGGTTCGGCCGGCAGAACATCCACTGGATCGACACGGACCAGAACCACGCCATGGACCCAGCCGCACTGGCCGCGGCCATCGCGCAGGACCGCGCGGCTGGACGCATCCCCGCGGCCATCGTGGCCGCGACCGGCACCACCACCACGACCGCTGTTGACCCCTTGCGGGAATTGGGAGAGATCGCAGCGCGTCAGGAGATCTGGTTCCACGTGGATTCGGCGATGGCCGGCTCGGCGATGATCCTGCCCGAGTACCGCTGGATGTGGGACGGGATCGAGTACGCCGATTCGGTCGTGGTCAACGCCCACAAGTGGCTCGGGGTGGCGTTCGACTGCTCCCTGTACTTCGTGCGCGACCCGCAGCATCTGGAACGCGTCATGGGCACCAACCCCAGCTACCTGCGTTCCGAACGTGATGACCAGGTGACCAATCTGCGCGATTGGGGGATCCCGCTGGGGCGGCGCTTCCGTGCCCTGAAGCTGTGGTTCATGCTGCGCGCCGAAGGGGCCGAGCAGCTGCGCGCCCGGCTGCGCCGCGACCTGGAAAACGCCCGGTGGCTGGCCGAACAGGTCAGCTCCACCCCAGGGTGGAAGCTCGCCGCCCCGGTCAACCTGCAGACCGTGTGCGTGGTGCACGAACCGCAGGGCGCCAGCGCCGAGCAGGTCGATGAGCACACCCAGCACTGGGCCCGGCAGCTGAACCTCTCCGGTCGTGCCTATGTTTCCCCGGCCGTGCTGGAGGGCCGCTGGATGGTGCGGGTTTCCATTGGCGCCCTGGGCACGGAGCGCTCCCACGTGGAACAGCTGTGGCGGGACCTGCGGCAGGTGGCCGAAGGAAACTGAGCCGGATGAGACGGCACCCCCACCGGCCGGGGCCGCGGGGGTGCAGGACCGGTGGACTTCCCAGGCCAGGTCTAGAGCTTCTCGCGGCGTACCAGGCGGGTGCCGGTCTTCACGAGCATCAGCACCAGCAGCAGCACTCCCACATAGCCATCGATGAAATATCAGAGATATGTTGATAACACTTCTTCTCACATCCAATTTTTTTACGAGGCACATCGCGGGCGGAATCACCAAAGATGTGGCTGGGTTGTCCTTGTTGTTCTATTCGCCGAGATATTTTCGTTTTGCACCAGGAGTTGAAGCTATTTCGTTTGGGGAGCAGTTGATCAACGATCAATCCAAATAACCATTACGCCAAGGGCGCAACGGTTTGGAAAGGTAGACGACAAGCCATTACGCGCTCAGTCAGATACTCAAGAATAAAGACCATAAATCCCAACCTTTGCTGGCTCTTCACAATCCATGGTGTAAAACGGGTCTGAACCCGCCGGATTCCAAGAGCGAGTGGGCAATATAATTCCCCAGGTCCCGGAACCCCAGAGCGCTGTAGCGCAGGTAGTCCAACCTGCCGTTGATCGCTTCGGTGGTGCCGTTCGAGGTGCCTTCCCGATCGAAGTAAGCCAGAATGGCCCCCGACCGGCGTTTCAGGGTGTGGCCCAGGGATGCCAATTCGGTAGCCCTGTAGGAATTTTTGCTTTGATCAGCTCGATGGCCTGCTCCAGCGGCCACTTGCCGATGTTTTTCTCCTTTCGCCGGTACGCGTCCATGATGCGCTGATAAATGTTTCAGGTAAGTTGCACCGGTTCGTGCTGCTGAACAACGTATAAGGAATCAAGGCGTTCAATTTGTATCTGCGTGAGTAGACCATCCCCGGTCAACGGCGTCCGACGTGCCGAATAGAGCGGAGCACCCTTGCGGCCGCGGTGTCCACAGGTCTCCTGCTGCACCTGCTGGCGGCACTTAGCCAACGCTTCGGCGGCAAGCCGCACTATATGTATAGGGTCCATTATTTCTACCGGGTCGGGCAGCTCTTCGGCAGCTGCGGTTTTGGAGCCACTTAACCCGTCCATGGCCATCACTTCAATCTCGTCCCGCCATTTTTGGGGCCGGTTCGCGAGCGAGGACTTGAACACGGCCTCGGAGCGGTCTTCGACCATGTCCAGCAACGGGTCCGGCCGGGGCCAGCGGCGACCGGGGTCAAGTCAATGATCACGGTGAGGTACTTGCCTCCATTGCGAGTATGTCGTCATACGTGCTCATCCACCCCGATCACTTTACCGCGCCGAAGCGTTCAGGCTTGTTGATCAGCACTCGTTGCTCCTAAGCCAAGACCGCGTCGTTAGCGGGATTCCAGGCCACGCCCAGCCCCTCAGCAACCTGGGCCATGGACGGGTGCTGGCACACGATCTCGGCTAGCGCCCAGCCCAGCCCGCCACGAGAAATCTTCGCTCGAGGTTTCGGCGGTCTTATTGGTGTCCTGACGCCACACGGTACCGCAGTCAGCGCACCGGTACCGGCGCACCCCGGATCAGCAGTGTGGTCGGACGCCAGCTGACTGGCTCACGCGCCAGCCGGCGCACCACGGTCACGAGGCGTTCCTGGCTGGCAGCAGTTGCGGCGCCGTAGATCCGCTTCGGTGACCTTGCACAGGATCTCGGCGCGTTCAGGCAACAAGCGCTGACCGCAACCTGTCAGGCCCAGCTCGTCCAAGCGGCAGAACGTGGCCAGGTCCGGGGCGGTGAAGGTAGTATAGGGCAACGTCGAGGTCTTTCGTGAACGGTCTGTGTAGGAACTTCCATTCTCGTGAAGACTTCGACTTTTTACCGCCCTACGACACGCCCCAAAATCAGATCAGCGGCAGTGCTGCCCTACACCATCGATTGCGAAGGGCCCTTTTGCTTATTCTGTACTGGCGGATAGAAGATCGACCATAATTCTGAGGTCCTCACAGACTTCATGAGGTTCCAAGTGTTGGACTACTTCTCCGGCTGTCAGTTGTAACCCTTCTAAGATCGTCTTACCGCGGATTTCCAACAAGGTTCCAGGACAATTACTTTGATAGTAATCACTCGGGATTACAAGAGCGTGCTGATTGCTCAGATACTGAACAACATCGTCCACCGGCATCTTAGCAGCGGCAGATAGAGCTCTTGGAACGATCAGGTAAGATTCCAGGTGACGGCGGCGCCATTTACGCATGTCAAATCCCTCGGTCATCTTTATGGACTTATCCCGAAGTTCGTGGTCTACCGTATTGACTTCTTCTTCGTCCCGATCTCGTAAACTGACAGCTATAAGCCCCGAAATTTCTTTTTCCAGGGACATCCATAGCATCTTTCGGTCTTTATGACTTCGTTCTGTTTTCCATGCTACCCAATCATTCGAGAGGGGTTTGTTCAGAATCTCACCTACTTTACGCAAAACCTCAATGTCCGTTGTGCCTTCGTGGAAAAACACTTTTCTCGTCCGGCGAATCTTATCTATGCGAGGAGCGTAATGTGCGCCGATACCTTCCAATAATCCGATTTTTTGATGATCTGCAGTAAGATATCGAGGAGGACCATTCTCACGAAATTCCAAAATCTGACCGGGCTCTGAATGTTTAAGTATTTCGCTGGAGTGCGTTGCTACAAATACCTGTTTTTTTGAACTTTCTGTTAAATTTTCCAGCCGATCAAGAAGTTCTTTTTGCAGTTGTGGATGAAGATGGGCATCCGGCTCATCCAAGAGTAGGACGTCCACTTCTGGGCTAGTAGCTAAAGCAAAGACACTGAGCCATTGGAGGAATCCGCTACCTTCGACCATGAGGTCGCGTTTCGTGAAATTTCTATGTGGCGTGAGTTTATGTCCGGACAAAGTCCCCTTTATCACCTGCACCTGAATGTACGAATGATACTCTTCTCGGAACTCACTGACAGATAGTTCGGCTCCAAAAACTTCGCGGAGCGTTTGCTGTAATAATTCCCATGGATCGGATTGGCGGAGGTCTTCGAGATCTTTGTCTCGGATTTTAGACCTCTTCCCGTTATTAACTGAATTGCGAAGCGCTGTCCTTTTCCTGACATTTTCTTGTTGCATCTCGAGTAATAGGTTTCTAAGTACAGCGCCCGCCAGTCCTTCGCCAATGCGACGACGTCTTAGCGCCCCACTCACTCTCTGCTCGTGCGCTGTGATTCCGGCAAAAGGTGGAAGATAAGCAATTCGAGGGATTGCATCTCCCGCTCCAAGATTTGATTTGTCGACCCTAATGAAAAGTCGATCATTCGCTAAAGAAAGGCCGAATGTAAGATGCTTTTGACCTATGCCAGTTGTCCATTCGATGCCAATTTTGAGAGTGTAGCCGTCTTCACCAGGATTTTTTTGACCGGGTTTCAGGTTCGTCCACATGTGTTTAAGTGAAGGAATATTGATTGGCGAAAACTCGTCTTCGCTAATCCCGAACCCCTGCACTCCCACCCGGTTGGGATAGAGTCCGGATCGCCCGCCGCGTTCCATAGTCGTGGAAAGCCGACAGAATTCCCAGACTGCCAACGCTTGGAGAATGGAAGATTTCCCAGAATTGTTACTCCCCGCCATCAGTGAAAGGTTGGACTTGAGATTTAGTCGGAGATCGGAATGCTGCTTGAAACGGGTCAAAGAAACCTCGTGAATCGGTTTCAAGAGCTTCGCTTTTTCCTCTACAAGGATGACTCTCTCGTCCGCTCTGCGCGTCGCATCGAAGCTCAAGTTCTCCAGCTCCCAAACCACATCATCCAGGCCGATGCCCTCCGAAGATTTCCCGTGGAGAGCCTCAGGTTGCTTTTCTGATTTGTCTCGAATTGTCGTCATGATTCCCCAACTAGCGCTTTCGAACGTGTCTGTTGACATCGTACCGGGTTGCGTCGCAGCATAGCTCGGGGTATCCGTGTTTGGGCGAAGCACTTTTAGTATCATCGAGCACCTTGCTGCAGAGCCACCACGTTTCGGTGCCACTCTTACGCGGGAAGTGGGTCACAGATGGGTAAGTCTCCCAACGATGCATTTAGCCCGGTGGTTTCATCGCGGGAGTGTCATTAAGCGTCATTAAGACGAAAAAGTGATCCGGACTTGGGAAAATAGGAGTGTCTAAGCTCTAAAATCTCAACATCAAGGATCACCTTTTCTTTAATGGTCTTGGCAGGTCTGGTTACCCGCTGGCAAGATCGATGCCAACCTGACACACCGTGACTCACACCTTTTCTGGCCAAAGGGGTATGCCCCCTTGTGCCGTGGCATCGATTTGTCCGATGTGACAGGCTGGCATCGGCCTGGCCCCTTGCCATGGCTTGATAAAAGGCTGGCCGCCTCCTGCACAAGAGGCGTGCCTCATTAAAGAACTGCCTGACAAGACTCCTTCCCAGACCGATGCCGCAACAACGGCCATCAACCGGAATGGAGGACCACCGTCATGACCATCGTGGCAGAAAAATACGACTACGTCATCGGAATCGACACCCACGCCCGCACCCACACCTATGCGATTATCGACACCAGAACTGGCGGCCGCACGGGATGCGAAGCCTTCCCGGTATCGGGGCCGGGCCATCGCCTGGATTCGACGGAACACCACCAACGAAGTCATTGCCGCCGTGGAAGGCAGTAGATCCTATGGAACGTCGATTTGCCGTGAGCTCACTGATGCCGGCATCACCGTTGCTGAAGTAAAGCCACCACGCAGGCAAGCCCGCGCAGGCGTCGGGAAGACCGACGAAATCGATGCAACCGCGGCAGCGATGAGCATCCTCGGCACCGGCATTGACCTGTTGTCACAGCCGCGTGCCGACGGGATTAGGGCAGCAATGAACCTCTTGCTGACCCGCCGTCGGCGGATCGAACAGCAGTGCACGGCCAACCGCAACGCACTGAACGCCTTGGTCCGTCAGACCGATCTTGGGCTGGACACACGTCGGGCCTTGACCGACCAGCAAATCGCGGACATTAGTTCCTGGCGAAGCCGCCGCAGCGATGGACTTGAGCAACGCATCGCCCGACAGGAGGCCACAGAATTAGCCAACGACATCCTCAGTGCTGCAGCGCGGTTGAAGAGCAACAAGACACAGTTGGCTGAGCTCAGCGAGCAGATAGCTCCTGGATTTCAGGACCAGCCCGGTTTGGGACCCGTCACCACGGGAATCATCCTGGTGTCCTATTCACACCATGGCCGATTCCGTTCGGAAGCCGCGTTCGCATCGCTGGCGGGCGCGGCTCCTCTGCAGGCCTCATCGGGGAACGTCACCCGGCATCGGCTGAACCGCCACGGTGATCGCCAGCTCAACATGGCGTTGGACGTAGTGATCAGGAACCGCATGATCCACGATCAAACGACCAAGGAGTATGCCGAACGGCGAACAGCCGAAGGATTAAGCTATCGGGAGATCAAACGTGTTCTGAAACGGTATCTCGCACGCAGCATCTTCCGATGGCTGGAGAGGAACTTTGCCTTGACATGAGACATAAAAGGATCGATGCACCATCCTACCCTGACCTACCCCGCGCCGCGCAGCGAACTCACCGGTCAGCACCTGATCTCCCACGCCGGGCTCAGCGCCCTGGGTGGCCTGCTGAACGCCGTGGATTTAAGGGCCTTGTGCGAGGACCGGTTCTCCCAGTTCGTTCCCAAAACGGCGAGTCATCGGCCGGGGAAAATCATCGCGGACCTGGCCATGATGCTCGCCGCAGGCGGTGAGCAGGCCTGCGGCGTTGACTTGTTGCGCACCAGCCCCGGCGTCTTCGGCCCCATCGCTTCGGAAGCGACCGTGTCCCGGTTCATGGGACGGATCAAACACATGCCCGAAGCCTTCACCCACGGGTATCAGAGCATGAGCAAAACCCTGCGCTCCAGGCTCTGGCCCGCTACCGGAGACCGGAACCCCGCGAAGCGCGCCACCCGTACCAACCCCCTGATCCTGGACATTGACGCCACCTTGGTGCAGGCGCATTCGGACAAACAGGGCGCTGCCGGCACCTACAAGGGCGGCTACGGGTTCGCACCAATGATCGCGACCGCCGATTACGGGCAGGGCCAGGGACCGGGGAAATCCTCGCGGTGCTGCTGCGCCCGGGCAACAAGGGAGCGAACAGCGCGAAGGATCATATCGAGGCGCTCTCCCAGGCCCTGGAGGTGCTGCCCGATGACTTCTACGATCCAGAAGGCATGTTGATTGGTGAGAAGCTGCTGGTTCGTACCGATAGTGCCGGCGCCTCCAGGGAATTCCTGAACCACCTTGATTCGTTGGGGCTCCAATTGACGCCCGAAGGCTGGCGCCTCAAAGCCAGTCTTGGCCTGCCCGGAACAGGAAAAGACCGCTGACCCACTACGAATCCCGGGGTCAGCGGCCTTCAGGCAAACGATGAAACAACTGGGCTAGTGTAATCCTGGAGGCATAGACGGTTAGTTGCGACCGCACAGTTATTCATCCGGATGGAACCGCTTTGGTGATTTTCAGCGTCATGCTTTGCACTATCGACAGTGGGCGTGTCTTCATGCCCACTTGGGTATTAGGCCGACTGCAAGCGAGCAGAGAGAACGAGTCAAAAGCTTCCAATTTGTAGATGGGGCACGACGGAAACAGAAAAGTGAGCAAGCTCTACAAGGCTGAATAGCGGGCCACGTTCTATTTTCGTGAAAGCCACTGTGCCTCTACGAGCCTAACGGTTTCATCTGATGAGGGATGGATGTTGATCTCTAGTCTCTCTGGGGGCAGTAGCTTTCTGTTTTTAGGGTTGTTGGTGGCACCGGGGTCACTGCAGCTGGTGCCTGAATCCACGACTGTCGGGGAGCCCTTGCGGTCTCGTGAGAGCTGCAGGGCCTACCGGTTCAAGAGGTCCGGCGGACGTGACGCTACTGCTGGATCAAGTCTAGTGTCTCTCGAGCACGTCCATAAATAGCGCTGACTCCAGTGCCGTTGTGGTCGCGACCAGACGCTTGCAGCAGGAATGTCTCCTGTCTGCAACACAATGGGCAACAATATACGCGATTCGGAAACCGTTCACTGTCTTCTACGAAACTAACCCGAGTGGGTCTGTGGAAAATTCAAATTAATTGAGCGAGTTGTGGACGGAGTGCACAGCTTTACACTACATGCTCAGGATAAGCCATCGTTCAGAACAAGTGACAACATTTCCGATAGATTTCTGCGTGGAAACGCCGAATCATATAAGTCGAGTCTTCCACGATTCGCTACGAGACGGGGACGATCCATGCTGCGAGTCAGTTCTGCGCTTACTACAGCAAAATGAGGACCGCCTATCTGATTTGATACTTCGTTAAACACTTCAAATCCGGAGTATCCGACGCCATTTCCAACGTTGAGAATTCTAATTTCTCCGTCTGTAGTAGTTCGCAACATCAGATCGGCGACATCGTCAACTAGAACGTAGTCCCGTTGGGAAGAGAAGTTTCCTACATATATATTCTGCGTATTATACATTTTCTTCACAAGAGAAGGAATTAGATGATCAACTGGATCGTCTCGCCCTACGAGATTAAATAGCCGCAGGATATTTGCGGTTCTTCCAGGCTGAAGACGATGCCATTCGCGAACTAGAGCTTCTGCAGCGATTTTGCTTCGACCGTAAACACTCGGACTTGAAAGAGCGTCGTCTTCTGTGTGTTCGAAGACGCTCGGTTGGTAGACGTCGGCTGAGGAAGCAAAGGTAAATGTACTGACTCCGGTCCTGGCCGAATACTCGAGCATATTTCGCGTTCCAATTACGTTAGTTTCATAAGTAAGCTGTGGATTGGCTTCACACTCAGGAATAAAATGAATTGCCGCTAAGTGAATTAGAACATCGGCACTAATATGTGAGAGTCTTGTGTGCACCTGTTGCTTATTAGAAATATCGCATTCAAAAAAAGGAAAGCTAGCATCAGGAGAAGGTTTGTTATCAACACCCACAACTTTTATGTTGCAGTCTATTAGTCGCCGTACAACTCGCGAACCTAAGAACCCAGAGGCACCCGTGACGAGGGTAGTTCCTTGAGGGGTCATTCGATTTTCCCCCAGTCAGCGAGAGGATCAATAAGTCGAGCGACGTGACCAAAGCTGGATGCTTCTTCGATGCTTTCCACGTCTTGCAGCGGACCGCGCCACGCGGCTCTGATTGCTCTTAAGCCCAAACTCGAGACCAGTTGAAACGATTCGGGTGACCCATCTCCTACATAAACAGCGCGTCGAGGTTCCGCCCCTAGACGCTGAAGCAATTCGGTGTATATGTCTCGTCGGTTTCTATGAAAACCCCCACCATCGCTGAAAGCATGGATATCAACCATTGACAGAAGATCACAATGAACGGCATCTATAAGCTTGTCAGAATCAATAATAAGGGCAATTCTGTATCCTCGGTTTCGCAGCTCTCGCAGAAATTTTCTAGCGCTCGCATCGACGGAAGAGTGAGGTTCGAAGAACCCGACGTCACTATACCGAAGATTTTCAGGAGCTTCGCTTGGGGTACTCGCGTTCTCGACAGAAGAATCCTGACTGCTATTTAGACGATCAATATGTTGTTCAATCAGATTAGGAGCTTCTTTTCTCGTTACGCTTTTATGCTTTGAAGTATCGTTTAATAAAATTTCAAGTGCGTCTAATAATATAACCTCCGTTTCAAATGGACGGGATCGATGTTTGACGATGTAGTCTACCCAATTACGTGCCCGTTCGAGTTCTCTGTCATTACTCATATTCTTTTTCGTAGGATCTGTCATCATAAAATCTCGTGATGGCTTAGTTAAGTCCTCGAGATAGCTGGAGCAGGCTCCGCCCAGATTTGATAGAATAGCTCGGTAGACCGGAGGTGCGGAATAGGCTCTTACTGAGCAACTCGACCCATTTAGGTTATTATTAAATTCGACAGTCTGCACCGTTTCAATGATGCTCGCTGCAGTTGTTCTGATGGATAATCGGCTATGTTTCAGGAACTGGTTCGCTGTGAGATTCATTCGAGTAGACTCTGATGCTGCACGGTCCCTAAGAAAATCTGAGTTTGGATCGAGCATCAAGAATTGGATTGGTATTCGGTTCTTTAGCGCATGAATTATTAGAGCGCTCAAAGGGGCGTGCATCGATTGAACAGAATAACCGATAATTGTTAAACAACTGAGATTTGAATTATTCCATAAAACGTTTAATTTTGAGTAAAGCTGGTCGGGTTCTTCGAGATCAAGGGATTCACGACGGGGTCGTTTTTTAAGTTGATCTACCACTCTAACGGTGGCAGCTGCGAATAGAAATATCCCTAGGATTGAACCAATAATGGCGAGTGATTGGATTAACGAATTCCATAGTTCCATAGCAGCATTCTCCCCGCCTTCATGTTTTTGGCTCTTAAATATACTCAAAATAAACTCACAAAGCCTCAGTTTAGATTAAAGATTCCATAAGTTTTGTGGCTCTTCGCAATTGAGGGTGTAGGGCAGCATTGCCGTTGAGCTGATTTCGGGGCGTGTCGTAGGGCAGTAAAAAGTCGAGGTCTTCACAAGAATGGAAGTTCCTACACAACCTTCTTGAAAGACCCCGACGTTGTCTCATACTACCTTTACCGCCCCGGATCTGACCACGTTCTGCCGGCTGGACGAGCTGGGCCTGACAGCCTGCGGTCAGCGGTTGTTGCCTGAACGTGCCGAGATCCTATGCAAGGTCACCGAAGCGGATCCGTGGTGCCGTAACTGCGGGCAGCCGGGAACGCCTCGTGGCACCGTGGTGCGCCGGCTGGCGCATGAGCCAGTCGGCTGGCGGCCGACCACGCTGGTGATCCGGGTGCGCCGGTACCGGTGTGCTGACTGCGGTACTGTGTGGCGTCAGGACACCAGCCAGGCTGCCGAGCCCCGGGCGAAGATTTCTCGTGGCGGGTTGGGTTGGGCGCTGACCGGGATCGTGTGTCAGCACTTGTCCATGGCACGGGTTGCTGAGGGGCTGGGCGTGTCCTGGAATACCGCTAATGACGCGGTGTTGGGTCAGGGGCAACGAGTGCTGATCAACAAGCCTGAACGGTTCAACGCAGTAAAAGTCATTGGGGTGGACGAGCACGTATGGCGCCACACCCGTGCTGGAGGCAAATACGTCACCGTGATCATTGACCTGACCCCGGTCACCGAAGGTGCTGGCCCGGCCCGGCTGCTGGACATGGTCCAAGGCCGCTCCAAGGCCGTGTTCAAGTCCTGGCTCGCGAACCGTCCCCAAGAATGGCGGGACGGGATTGAAGTGGTGGCAATGGACGGTTTCAGCGGCTTCAAAACCGCCGCGGCCGAGGAACTCCCGGACGCGGTAGAAGTGATGGATCCCTTCCATGTGGTGCGCTTGGCTTCCGAAGCATTGGATAAGTGCCGTCAACGGGTGCAGCAAGACACCTGTGGGCACCGTGGCCGCAAGGGTGATCCGCTCTATACGGCACGGCGCACGCTGTTGACCGGGGATGGTTTGCTGACTGAGAAGCAGATTGAACGCCTTGATGCCTTATTTGCTGATCAGCAGCACGAACCGGTGCAATTCACCTGGAACATCTATCAGCGCATCGTGGACGCGTACCGGCAAAAGGAGAAGAGCATCGGCAGGTGGTCGATGGAGCAGGTCATCGAGCTGATCAAAGCAAAAATTCCTACCGGGCTGCCCGAACTGGCGTCCCTGGGCCGCACCCTGAAGCGCCGGGCCGGGGATATCCTGGCTTACTTTGACCGGGCAGGCACCTCGAACGGCCCCACCGAAGCGATCAATGGGAGGTTGGAACACCTGCGCGGCAGCGCTCTGGGGTTCCGGAGCCTAGCGAATTATATTGCCCGTTCGCTCTTGGAATCTGGCGGGTTCAGACCCGTTTTACACCCTGGATTGTGAAGAGCCAGTTTTGTGTCAAGATACACGTTTGTTGACCATAGTCGAGCATGCTTAAAAGTGGGGAGATATTGATTCGCGTTCTGCAAGAAACCCCTGACATATGTGGAGTACAATTTCTGCTTTAGATTCCAACTGTCCGTTGAGCTTTCGTAATTGCGGAAAAATCTGCACTTAGTCTGAGGATCACGGTGGGTTAGGGAAGAACTCTGGACCTTACGCTCGATATAGTGTCGGGTCCATCGAGTAGCTGGTAGCGATTCGGTCGTGATCTCGAAACTGATAGGAGTACCGTGGAAATTTTCGGCGCCTTCCTTGGCCATGCTGACTCTTCCACCCATGCGGGATAGACACTGACTTGTGGAGATGCTTTTGTGAAACCACCCGGGAAAATAAGATGATGTGAGCTTCCAGACTCCCTGCCTCTTGTGCCGTGTTGATAATAATGAATGCCATTTGTGATTGACTGTTGACCGACACCGCCTCCTAAACACTTGGTGGTGGTGCGCCAATGTATGAACGTTTTTCTAGCTCGACCGGATTTGCTCCACCATTTAACTAGGAAGAACGCCGCCAGTGAAAAGCTCGACAGTAGTGTTCGTGCTCATGTTTCCATCCTGCCAACTGCGTGAATGAGACCATCAGAATCGCGCAGATCGCGCCAAAGGGGCATGATGGGGACATGCACAACACATCTGCGCATCCGTGGACCAAGAACTACCAGCCCGGGGTGCCCGCCGAGATCGAGCTGCCCACCGAATCGCTGGCCCACATGTTCGCCCGCTCCGTCGCCCAGGCCGGGGACAGCCCGGCCACCGAATTCTTCGGACGGCAGATGAGCTATGCCGAACTCGGCGAACAGGTGGAGCGCGTGGCCGAGGGGCTGCGCCGGCTCGGTGTGACCGCGGGGGAGAGGGTTGCCCTGATCCTTCCCAACTGCCCCCAGCATGTGATCGCGTTCTACGCGGTGCTGCGCCTGGGTGCCGTGGTGGTGGAGCACAATCCGCTGTACACCTCCCGCGAGCTGCGCCACCAGTTCGAGGACCACCAGGCCCGGGTGGTGATCGCCTGGGACAAGGCGGTGCCGGCCCTGCAGCAATTCCCCGAGGATGTGCAGATCGACACCATCGTCGCGGTCAATCTGCTGCAGGCGTTCCCGGCCACCAAGCGCCTGGCGCTGGGTCTGCCGGTGAAGAAGCTGCGTGAGGCCCGGGCTGGGCTGACCGCACCGGCCCCCGGGACGATGAGCTGGAAGCAGCTGGCCAAGTCTGACCGGCTGAACCCACGCCACCCGATGCCCGAGGTGGATGACCTGGCGGTTATCCAGTACACCTCCGGCACCACCGGGCACCCCAAGGGCGCCATGCTCAGCCATTACAACCTGTACTCCAATGCGCTTCAGGGAGAGGCGTGGATGCTCGGGGCGGAGGAGCGCAAGGAAGTCCTCTACGCGATCCTGCCGATGTTCCATGCCTTTGGGATGACGCTGTACCTGACGTTCGGGATTAAGAAGCAGGGCCTGTTGGTGCTCTTCCCCAAGTTCGAGCCGAAGCTGGTGCTTGATGCCTGGAAGAAGTCCCCGGCCACCGTGTACTGCGCGGTGCCGCCGATCTATGAGCGCACCGCCATGGGGGCGCTGGAGCGCGGCATCTCATTGCGATCGGCCAAATACTGCATTTCCGGGGCGATGAACCTGCCCGATCACGTGGTCGAGCTGTGGGAGTCGGTCTCCGGCGGACTGTTGGTGGAGGGCTACGGGATGACCGAATCCTCGCCGGTGGCGCTGGGCAATCCCTTCCACCCTTCACGGCGCACCGGGACCATTGGGATCCCCTTCCCTTCCACGGACATGAAGGTGGTCAGTCTCCAGGAGCCGCACGAAGCGGTGGAACCCGGGCAGCCCGGCGAGCTGCTGATCAAGGGGCCGCAGGTGTTCTCCGGCTACTGGAACAACCCGGAGGAGACGGCCAAGGTGCTTACCGCCGAGGGCTGGCTGCACACCGGGGACGTGGTGACGGTGGACGACGACGGATTTGCCACGATCGTGGACCGCGCCAAGGAACTGATCATCACCGGCGGTTTCAATGTCTCGCCCACCGAGGTGGAGGCGGCGCTGCGTCAGCATGCGGATGTGGCTGATGCGGCCGCGTTCGGTGAGCCGCTGGCCCGCGGCGGAGAGATGGTGGTCGCCGCGGTGGAGCTGAACGAGGGTGCGCAGCTGGATGAGCAGGCGCTGCGGGAGCACTGCCGCGGACTGTTGGCCGCCTACAAGGTGCCCCGGAAGATCCGGCAGGTGGAGGAGCTGCCGCGCTCCATGCTCGGAAAGATCCTGCGCAAGCAGGTGCGCGAGCAGCTGGGCGGCACCGACTAGCGCTTACTTGGCCGGGGCCCGCGGGGTGACCGCGGGCCCCTCTTTGCATGTTCAAACAGGTAAAACCTATGAATTAGGACGTAAAAAACAGTTTTACGGATGTGATCTATTCCATTCAGTATGGAAGCAATACGCTTCCCGACTGAAAGGACAGGGCCCGTGGCCTCCAACCTCGCACCCCACGTCGTCACCCTGGGCACCGCCGGCGGCCCCCGCTGGTGGACCGGGGCCAACGCCGGCAAACGCGCCGGAATTTCCACCGCCGTGGTGGTCGGCGACGCCGTCTACCTGGTCGATGCCGGTTCCGGGGTGGGCAATCAGCTGATGAAGGCCGGGTTCACCCCCGGGGACCTGCGCGGGATCTTCCTGACCCACCTGCATTCGGATCACACCATCGATCTGGCCTCGCTGGCGATCTTTGGGCTGTTCACCATCCCCGGCGGCAAGCGGCCTATCCAGATCCTGGGCCCCGGGGACCGCGGCGCGCTGCCGCCGGTTTCGCCGCGCGCCCAGGTGGCACCGCAGCCGCTCTACCCGCACAACCCGACTCCGGGCACCGCCGACATGTTCAGCCACCTGATGCAGGCCTACGCCACCGACCTGAACGACCGCGTTATTGATGCGCTGCGCCCCTCCCCGCTGGAGTACTTCCAGGCCAGCGACATCCAGATCCCTGCCCACAGCGGGTACCACCCGAACCAGAACCCAACCCCGGCGGGACTGGAACCGTTTGAGATCTACCGCGATGAACTGGTCACCGTCACCGCCACCCTGGTCCAGCACCCGCCCATCGCCCCGGCGTTCGCCTTCCGCTTTGACACCGAAGAGGGCTCGGTGACGATTTCCGGGGACACCGCCCCCTGCCAGAACCTGGTCACCCTGGCCCGGGACACGGACCTGCTGCTGCATGAGGCCATCGACTTCGAGTGGGTGCAGCGCGCCTACGGTTCGCTGGGCACCGAGGAGGCGGAGGCCTCCATGGACCACCACCGCCGCTCGCACACCTCCGCCGCCCAGGCGATCGCCCTGGCCGAACAGGCCGGGGCCCGCACCCTGGCGTTGCACCACCTGGTGCCCGGCACCACCCCGCTGGAAACCTGGCTCTCCCACGCCCGGGACTTCTCCGGCAGCTTCCTGGTCCCCGATGACCTGCAGATCATTTCCTTCGCCCGCGCCCTGGCATAAAAGGCAGTCTCATGAGCAACCTCACCGACCAGCAGCAGGACCGCGAACTGCCGGTCCCGTCGCTGAACTCCCCGCAGATGCGCCGCATCCTGGCCTCCAGCTTCATCGGCAGCGCCATCGAGTTCTATGACTTCATCCTCTATGCCACCGCCGCGTCCCTGGTGTTCAACAAGGTCTTCTTCGTGAACCTGACCCCCGGGGTGGCGTTGTTCGCCTCCTTCGCCACGCTGGCCGTGGGCTACCTGGCTCGGCCGCTGGGCGGCATCGTCTTTGGCCACTTTGGCGACAAGGTGGGACGCAAGGGCGTGCTGATCACCTCCATGGTGATGATGGGCGGGGCCTCGACCATCATCGGGCTGCTGCCGCCCACCGCCCAGGTGGGCATGGTCGCCCCGATTGCGCTGATCCTGCTGCGCATCCTCCAGGGCCTGGCCGTGGGCGGTGAATGGGGTGGGGCAATGCTCATGGCCCTGGAACACGCGCCGAAGGAACGGCGCGGCTTCGCCGCCAGCTTCGCGAACATGGGCGGGCCGGCCGGTGCGGTGTTGGCGACCCTGGCGGTCTCCGCGGTGTCGCTGCTGCCCAATGACGTGTTCCTCTCCTGGGGTTGGCGCATCCCGTTCATCCTCTCGGTGCTGCTGGTGGGCATCGGGCTGGTCATCCGGCTGAAGGTGGCCGAATCCCCGCTGTTCCTGGCTTTGGAGGACAAGGCGGAGGAAAAGAAGACCCCGATCATGCAGGTGCTCACCCAGTACCCGAAGTCGGTGCTGCGCGGCACCCTGGTGGGGATGAGCTCCTACACCGTGCAGGGGCTGATGACCGTCTGGGCGATCTCCTACGTGGTGGAGGACATGGGGATGGACCGCACCGCGGTGCTGAACATCAAGGCCGTCGGCGCCACGCTGACCGTGGTCGGCATCTGGTTCGCGGCCCGCTATTCGGACAAGCTGGGACGCCGCCCGGTGATGCTGGTGGGCATTGCCGCCGGGGCGCTGGCGGCGCTGCCGATCATGTGGCTGCTGCAGCTCGGTGCGCTGTGGGCATTCGCCATCGCCCTGTTTGTGGCCAACGGGCTGATCCAGGCGTTCATCTTTGGCCCGTTCGGGGCGTTCACCGCCGAACTGTTCCCCACCCGGATCCGCTACACGGGTGCTTCCCTGGTCTACCAGCTTTCCTCCACGGTCGGCGCCGGGTTCACCCCGATGATCGTGGCCGCCCTGGTGCTGCTTGGCGGCGGATCGCTGTGGCTGGTGGGCATCGTGTGGGCCGCGACGTTCGTGATCGCCGCGCTGGCGATGCGCAACGTCAAGGAAGGCAAGGACGCGGACCTGATGGCCGAACAGATGTAGGAGCACGCACGGCCGAACGCGACTGCACCGGGGGCGCTCGGGAGCTTTTCCTAGGAAGAGCCCCGGGCGTCCCCGGCGTCGCGTTTGGCGCCCACTTGTTCACAGAAGTCCAGGAAGGCACGCAGCCGCAGGCTGGGGCGTTCGGAGGCGGTGTAGGCGACGCAGATGTCGCTGACCCCCACCGGGCCTTCGATCTCCAGCACCGCCAGCGGCAGCCCGTCATAGCTGACGTTCACAGGCGGGCGCTGCACCAGCACCGTGTAGCCCAGACCGCGGGCCACCATGCCGCGCACCGCCTCGAAGCTCTGCGAACTCCAGCGCACCTTCGGATCCAGGCCGGACATGCGCAGGTTCACCAGCTGGTTATCACGCACCGTGGGCAGGTCCAGGCCCACGAAATCCTCCTCGGCCAGTTCGCTGAGCCGCACCGAGGAGCGGGCGGCCAACCGGTGGTTGGCGGCGACCAGAACATAGGGCCGACCGGACATCACGGTGCGGTGGTGCACCTGGGGCAGCAGGTGGCGGGTGTGGGTGAGCACCACATCCAGGTGCCCCTTGAGCATCTGCTGCTGCAGCTCCGCCCCGTCACCCTCCACCAGGGTGACGCTCAGGCCCGGGTTCGGCTTGGTGAACTTTTCACAGATCACCGGGATCCAGAAGGCCGCCAGCGAGGAGTAGCAGCCGATGACCAGCGGGCCGGCCAGGGTGGTTTGGCGTTCAATGATCTGCCCCTGCACCTCCTCGGCGTGGCGCATCAGTTCGCGGGCATCATGCAGGAACACGGTGCCCACCGCCGTCAGCTCCACCCCGCGGGCGCGGCGGCGTACCAGCAGCTGGGCGCCGACCGCGCGTTCCAGATCATCCATCGCCTGGGACATGGCCGCCTGGGAGATGTGGCTGGCGGTTGCGGCCGCGGAAATGGAACCGGCCTCGGCCACCGCCAGGAAGTAGTGCAGCTGGCGCAGGGTGTAGTTGATCACCTGGCCAGTTTAGCCAGCGCCCGGGCGCCGGCGGGCACCGTGTCCCCGCCGGGAAGAGGCAGGCGCAATGGTTCTCTGGCTAGCGCAGCCGCGGCACCGCGGAGAGCAGGCGCTGGGTGTAGGGGTGCTGCGGATTGGCGAACACCTCGGCGGTGGGTCCGCTCTCCACGAACCGGCCCTGGTACATCACCGCCACCTGATCGCTCATGTGCTCGATCACCGACAGGTCATGGCTGATGAACAGGTAACTGGTCCCGGTCTGGACCTGCAGTTCATCCAGCAGGTCCAGCACCGTGGCCTGGATGGACACATCCAGCGCGGAGACCGGTTCGTCCAGCACCAGCACCGCGGGCCTGGGGGCCAGGGCCCGGGCAATCGCCAGGCGCTGGCGCTGGCCTCCGGAGAGCTGGGTGGGGTAGCGGTTGGCCAGCTGCTCGTCCAGCTGCACCTGGCGCAGCAGTGCGTGGACCTGATCGCGCACCGGGGACAGGCGCCGGCTGCGCCCGGAGGTGAGCGCATCGGCCAGCAGCGCCCCGACCGTGTAGCGCGGGTCGAAGGAGCCCAGCGGGTTCTGGTAGATCGCGCCCATGGCCCGGCGCAGCGGGCGGCGTTCGGCTTCCCGGGCGGGCACGAACCCGCGCCCCAGCAGCCGCACCGTGCCGGCGTCCGGGCGCTGCAGGCCCAGCACCATGCGCGCGGTGGTGGTCTTGCCGCTGCCCGATTCGCCCACGATCCCCAGGGTGGCCCCGCGCGGCAGCGTGAAACTGACGTCATCCACCGCCAGTTGGCCGCCGAAGGCCTTGGACAGCCCGCTGACCTGCAGCGCCGGTTCCGGCCGGGACTCGGTCTGCGCGGTGGCGGCCGTTGCCGGCTGCGGCGCCGGGCGTGGGGTGCTGGCCGCCAGCGGGGTGAAGCGCGGCACCCCGGAGGGGACGGCGCGCAACAGGGTCTGGGTGTACTCGTGGCGCGGGGCGCCCAGCAGTTCTTCGGCAGGACCGCTTTCCACGATCTTCCCGCCGCGCATCACCGCGATCCGATCCGCGACCTGCGCCACCTGGGCCAGGTCGTGGCTGATCATCAGCACCGCCCGGCCCTGCGCCTTCAGCTCACGCAGCTGGCGCAGCACCAGGGCGGTCAGCCCCGCATCCAGGGCCGTGGTCGCCTCGTCGGCGATCACCACCTGCGGGTCCCCGATCAGCGCCTGGGCGATCAGGGCGCGCTGGCGCATGCCGCCGGACAGTTCCCCGCTGCGCTGGGCGGCGCGGCGGGCCGGGTCATCCATGCCCACCGCCTGCAGCATCTGCAGCATCCGGGCGCGGCGTTCGGCGCGCCGCGTTCCACGCAGCGCGTCTGAGATTTCCCGGCCCACCGGGCGCAGCGGGTCCAGTGCGGAGAGCGCGTCCTGCAGCACCAGGCCGATCTGCGCCCCGCGCACGGTCCGCCAGCCGTCTTCACCCAGCCTCAGCCCGTCCTGGCCGAGCACCCGCAGCCGGTCGGCGGTGACGGTTCCGCCGCTGAGCCCCAGCAGGCTGCGGGCGGTCACCGACTTGCCTGACCCGGATTCGCCCACCAGCGCCAGGCACTGCCCGGCGTGCAGGGTGAAGCTGACCCCGTCCACCGCGCCCTGCGCGCCAAAGCGCACCGCCAGCTGCTCGACTTCGATCAGCGGCGCAGCGCCGGGGTTTTCCCGCTTCGTGGTGCTTGCCCTCATGCCGCGTTCACCTTTCCGCCCAGTGCCCGGCCGATCATCGTTGCCCCGGCGGCCACAACCACGATGGCCAGGCCCGGGAAGAAGCTCAACCACCAGGCCAGGTGCAGGTAGGTGCGACCGGCGGCGAGCATCGCACCCCATTCGGGGGCCGGCGGGGGAGTGCCCAGCCCCAGGAAGGACAGCGCCGAGGCCCAGATGACCGCCTGGCCCACCCCCAGGGTGATCAGCGCCAGCAGCGGGCGCAGGGCGTTGGGCAGCAGGTGGTTGCGCACCTTGGCCAGGGTGCCGCGGCCCAGCACGGTGGCGGCCTCCAGCATTTCCGAGGCCTTCAGGGTGCGGATCTGGCTGCGCACCAGCCGGGCGTAGCCCGGCGCGGTCGACAGGCCCACCGCGACGATCGCCGGACCGACCCCGGGGCCGGTAAACGCGATGATCAGCAGCGCCATCAGCAGCGAGGGAATCGCGTACAGCGCCTCCAGCACCCGCAGGATCGCCTCGTCCAGCCAGCGCGGGGACAGGGCGGCGGCGGTGCCCAGCAGCACCGCGATGCCCATGCCCAGTGTGGTGGCCGCCACCCCGATGAACAGCGAGTCCCGGGCGCCGTGCACGATCCGGGTGAGCACATCGCGCCCGGATTCGTCGGTGCCCATCACGTGGTGCAGGTTCGGGGCCTGGAACGCCTCGGCCGGGTTCACCGCCAGCGGGTCGCCCGGGGCCAGCCACTGCGGGAAGAGCGCGAGCACCACCAGCAGCACCAGGAACACCCCGGTCCCGAGCTTCGCCAGCCGGCTCATGCCCGGACCCCGGCCGGGTTGATCAGCCGTTCCACGGCCTCGGTCACGGCCATCACCACCATGTAGCTGGCGGCGGAGAACAAGGCGATGCCGGTGACCATGGGGATGTCGCGGGAGAGCACCGCGGAGAGCAGCGCCCGGCCCAGCCCCGGGCGGGCGAACACGGCTTCGACCACCACGGCCCCGGAGAGCAGGGAGGAAAACGCCCAGCCGGTCAGGCTCAGCGCCGGCAGCGCGGCGTGGCGCAGCCCGTGGCGCCAGAACAGCTGCAGCCGGCTGGCCCCGCGGGCGCGGGCGGCCAGCGCGAACTGG
This sequence comes from Glutamicibacter creatinolyticus, assembly GCF_006094275.1. Taxonomy (GTDB): domain Bacteria; phylum Actinomycetota; class Actinomycetes; order Actinomycetales; family Micrococcaceae; genus Glutamicibacter; species Glutamicibacter creatinolyticus. The sequence continues at coordinate 2,761,487 of NZ_CP034412.1, read as the reverse complement.
CTGGAAAACGCGGAGGCCAGCGAATCGCGCATCAGCTGGGTGAGGAACCCGGCCAGCGGCAGGGCCAGGGTCAGCACCGGCAGCAGCAGCCCGGCCGCGCTGCCGTTGTCCACCGCCGGCAACCAGCCCAGCATCGTGGAGAACACCATGATCAGCACCGCGCCGAGCCAGAAGTGCGGCACCGCGGCGGCCACGATCTCCACCGTGTTGCCCAGCAGTTCACCGAACCGGTTGGCGCGCAGCGACAGCGCGGCGAACACCAGCGCCAGCACCCAGGCCAGCACCAGTCCCAGCAGCGCCAGCACCAGGGTGGAGGGCAGCACCTCGCCCATGACCGTGAGCACCGGGTCCTTCAGGGAATAGGAGGTGCCAAAGTCCAGGCGCACCAGCTTGCCCAGGAACATCAGGTACTGCGCCGGCAACGGCAGATCCAGCCCGTACTCGGCGCGGGCCGCGGCCAGCGCCTCGGCGGAGGCCTGGGAGCCGGGACCGCCCATGATCGCCTCGGCCGGGTCCCCGGGGATCAGCCGGATGCCCAGGAAGATGGCGGTGGCCACCAGCCACAGCACCACCAGCGCCCCGCCCAGCCGTCGGCCCAGCCACCGCAGCGTACCCATCATCGGTTGCCCGGTGGACCCTAGCGGTCCAGGAACACGTCGTAGTACACCGGGGTGGAGACCGCGGTGGTCGCGCCCATGCCCTTGACGTCCTTGCCGTAGAGGAAGTGGTTCTGCTGGTCGTACAGCGGCAGCACGTAGTAGCCGCCCAGGATCAGCTCCTGGGCCTTGCGGTACTTCTCGGCGCGTTCGGCCTCATCCTCGGTCTGCTCCGCCTCGGTCAGCAGCTGGTCGATCTGCGGGTCCTTGAGCTGGGCGTTGTTCGCGAAGTAGCCCGAGGGGGCCGGCACGGTGGAGTCCGAATGGTAGAGGATGCGCAGCACGCTGGGCCCGACCTTCGTGTACGGCGCGGAGACCAGGTTGTACTCGTGCTTGGCCAGTGCCCCGTACCAGCTGGAAAGGTCCAGCAGGTTGATCTTCACTTCGATTCCGACCTTCTTCGCCGAGGCCTGGATCTGTTCGAACAGGGACTGTTCGGCCGGCACCGACTGGTTTGTGGACACCGGGAAGCTGACGCTCAGCCGCTTGCCGTCCTTCACCCGGTAGCCCTCGGCGTCACGTTGGTTCCAGCCGGCCTCGTCCAGCAGCTGCTCGGCCTTGGCCACGTCCGGGGCGAAGAGCGCCTCCTGGGAGATGCCCAGCGGCTCCACGGAGGAGAGCAGCGAGTAGCTGCGCGGGGCGGTGCCGAAGAACAGGGCGTCGATGCCCGCGTTCACATCCAGCGCGCGGATGAACGCCTCGCGCACCTTGATGTCGTCAAACGGGGCCTTGGCGCTGTTCAGCTCAATGCGGTTTGAGGCGCCCGGGCGCGGGGCGTCCAGGTGCCCCAGCCCGGCGCCCTCGGCCGAGGAGATGGTGTCCGGCTGGGCGTTGTCGATCACGTCGACCTCGCCGGAGGACAGGGCCGCGTAGCGGGTGGCGGCCTCCGGGATGAAGCGCCAGGTGATCCCGTCCAGGTAGGCGCCCTGCTGTTCGCGCCCCTGCTGGGGAGCCGGGGAGACATAGTCCTCGTTGCGCACCAGGTGCACCGCGTCCTGGCGGTCCCAGGAATCGACCTTGAACGGGCCGGTGCCCACCGGGGAGGCGCAGTTCGCGGACTGCTCGCGCTCCAGCGCCTTGGGGGACTGGATGGCGGTCCACGGCATGGACAGCGACTCCAGCAGCGCGTTGTCCGGGGTGGACAGGTGCAGTTCGGCGGTGCGCTCGTCCACCAGCTTGATCTGGTCGACCTTGCCCACCGCCAGGTACCCGGTGGAGGAGGCGGTGTCCGGGTCCTGCAGGTGCTCGATGTTGGCCTTGACCGCCTCGGCGCCCAGCTTCGTGCCGTCGTGGAAGGTGATGCCGTCACGCACGGTGATGGTGCGCACCAGCCCGTCCTCGGACACCTTCGTGGACTCAGCCAGCCACGGCACGATCTGGCCGTTCGCGTCCTTGGTGAACAGCGTCTCCAGGTACTGCGAGGCCACCAGCGCCTGCGGGTAGTTGCCGCCCACGTGCGGGTCCAGGCAGGTTGGTTCGGCGTCCCCGGAGGCGTAGATCAGTGTGCCGCCGGTGACCGGGTCCGCCGATTCGCCCTGCGGGGAGGGGCTGGTGGGGCTGGAACATCCGGCCAGCACGGCCAGGCTCAACGGGATGGACAGCGCGCCAAGGGCCAGGCGCCGGGAGCGGGCGGTGCGTTGCTTCAAGGGGAAAATACCTCGTGGGGCGAAAAATGATGGATAGTCCTGGGTTCCACAATAGTCACCCGGGCCCGGGCCGGGCATGTCGGGTATTCCAGATCACACCCGGCATGCCCGCGCGCCTACTTCTGGCTGGCCACGGTCATCCGGCGGTTCTCATGGGCCGGGCTCTCCAGCTCATCGAGGATCGCCACCGCGAAGTCCTGGGTGGAGACGAAGTCCCCGGCCGGGGAATCGGTGCCCAGGCTGTAGCTGCCGGTGCGGCGGCCGGAGGCGATTTCCGGGGCCGGGGCGGCCACCGTCCAGGTGATCCCGGAAACGGAGGTGAACATGTCATAGACCTGCGCGCTGGTCTCGGCCTCGGCCTTGTAGGCGTCGGGGAAGTCCGGGGTCTGCAGCAGACGCACCCCGTCAACCTCGGTTGCCCCGGCGCCGCCGACCACCAGCAGGCGGGCCGGGACCAGGGTTTCGGTGATTTCCTCGAAGGCATCCAGGTACTCCTGGTGGTCCCCTCCGGTGCGTGATGGGGGCACCGCGATGACCACTGCGTCATGGTTCTTGCCCAGTTCGCGATAGGTGCCCGCATCGGAGAGCTCGGCACTCACCGCGGTGGCGCCCTGGACCGAGGTTCCCGAACGGGTTACCGCGGTGACCTCGTGTCCGCGGGAGAGGGCTTCGGCGACCACCTGGCTGCCCACGGCCCCGGTGGCTCCGTACACTGCAATCTTCATTCTCGGTCCTTTCGGATTGGCGTGGGCCGGCGGCCCATTCCAGATCAGATTATCCAGTGTGCCGCCAGGCGAACAACGTCCCGGTCATCAAAGGACACCGCGCCCCGGGGGGTCAGCGCAGCAGCGGACCGAGCAGCAGAACCAGGGCCGTGGCTCCCAACGCGAGGGTGGCCGCGGCGGTGGCGAACACGGCCACCGCGTCGGCCTGTACCCTTCCGGCCTCCAGCCCGTGGGCCATCCGCCGGTAGCGGCGGCGCTGGGAGAGGAAGATGCCGCCGGCGACCAGCGCGGCAATCCCCACCAGCACCAGCAGGGACTGCCCGTAATGCGGCAGCCAACGCAGGAACACGGCGCTGACGACCAGGAAGGAGATCAGGGTGCGGCCCCAGGCCAGCACGGTGCGTTCGGGCTGCAGCCCGGGATCAGAAATGCGCACATCCTTCATGAGTCCTGCCTCCCCGGTGGCCTAGAAGCCATTGGCCAGGATCATTGCCACGGCCGCCACCGCCGCGGCCACCGCCCCGAACCCCAGCAGCGGCACGATCGCCGGAACCGGCAGCGGGGAGTCCTCACGCATCCGGCGCTCGACCCGCAGCCAGCGGAAGGCCGCTCCGCCGGCGATCAGCATGCCGATGCCAATGACAATCAGCGCCAGCCAGGTGCGCAGCGGAGTGGAGAAGGACGCGGCGGTGAAGGCCTCCAGGGCGATGCCGCCAGCCAGGAAGGCCAGGGACGTGCGGATCCAGGCCAAAAACGTGCGCTCATTGGCCAGGGTGAAGCGCGGGTCAGGTTCCTTGCCGCGGGGCAGGAGCCACCGGGCCAGGCGGCTGCGTTCATGGGTGGACATGATCCTCCTTGGAAGGGGTCGGAAGCGGGGTCGCCGGCACGCGGACTGCATCTAAGTTCATCATGTCCGGGGATGGCGGCACCTGAAAAGTGGTTGCAGACGGCAATTATTAACCGGTTATTCGGCCCGCATCCGGGAGGCCGCGAGCTGCAGCGGCTCCAGCACCCGCTGCAGGTAGCTCTCCCGGTCCTCCCGTGCGGTCGGGGTGGGCGCGCTCAGGGCGATGAGCGGCCCCTGGGGCAGCTGCAGGGGAACGGACAGTGTGCGGATGCCCAGGGTGTGTTCTTCTTCCACGAAGCAGTATCCGCGTTGCCGTGCCAGCTCGATCTGCTCCATGATCTGGGTGCTGTCGGTCAACGTGCGCGAGGTCAATTCGATGCGGGTCGAGGACTCAATGACCGCCCGGGCCTCCTCGGCGGGCAACAGGGAAAGCATGGCCCGCCCCATGGCGGTGCAGTAGGCGGGCAGGTGGCGTCCGGCATTGACCTGGATCGCCAGCTCCTGGGTGGTCTGGGTGGCCAGCACGTTAATGACCTCCCCGTTGGAATATTGGGTGAGGGTGGCGGTTTCGTTGACCGTGTCCGAGAGCTGACGCAGGATCGGTTCGGCCTTGCGGGCGGTTTCATTGGCCGTCAAGTAGGGCTGGGCCAGCTCCAGCAGCTTGGCCCGTGCGCTGAACAATGACCCGTGCTGCGCAAGGTAGCCAAGCTCGGTGAGGGTGGCCAGGTAGCGGCGCACCGCAGCCGGGGCCAGGCCGGTGCGTTCGGCGACTTCGCTCAGGGTGAGTGGAAAACCGGTGAATGCCTTGATCACGCTCAACCCGCGGGCGAAGGACTGTACTCCCGTGGGGGAGTCATGGGGCACGGGCATCGGAATCCTTCCGCAAAGAAACATCAACGCCGCCTCTTGACCTGAGACGACGGTCACAATCATACTTTACGCACACCGAAAAGTATTTTCGCTCTGCGAAGTCAGGGGTTTTCATGCTTCATCGATCATCACGCCTCGTTGCGGCCCTGGCCGGCGCGCTGGCCCTGACCCTGGGGCTCAGCGGCTGCGTCGTGCTGCGCGAGGGCGGGACCGAGCCGGCGCAGAGCGCCGGTGCCCAGCAGGCCTACACCGAGGTGGTGCCGCTGCCCGAAAGCGTCAAGGAGCGCGGCTACCTGGTCTTCGGCTCGCAACTGGCCTCACCGCCCATGAACTTCCCGGCGGACAAGGGCTACCAGGGAATCAACGTCGACGTGGTCGAAGAAATCGGCAACCTGCTCGGGGTGGAGATCCGCTGGAAGCAGCTGCCGTTCGCCGGGTTGATCCCGGCAGTGAAATCCAAGCAGATCGACGCCGGCATTGACCTGATCGGCGACACCCAGGAGCGGGCCCAGGTCGTGGACTTCTCCAACTACATGAACCAGGCCACCTCCCCGCTGGTGCAGCGCGGCAACCCCCACGGCATCGAATCCGCCGCTGATTTGTGCGGGTTGTCGATCGCGATCGTCCGCGGCGGGGTTCAGCTGGAGCTGGCCGAGGACGAAAACGACAAGTGCCTGCAGGAGGGCAAGAAGCCGATCGAGATCAACCAGTTTTCCGCCCCGGGTGATGCACGGCTTTCCGTGCAGGCCGGACGCACCGCAGCGTTTTTGGGCAACACCCCGGTGATGCGGTACATCGCCGAAAACAAGGCGACCAGCAAGGTTTTCGAGATGGGCGGGGAAGCGACCTACCAGCGCCAGCCCATCGGCATCATCACCGCCAAGGACCGCCGCGATCTGAAGCAGTCCATCCAGTCCGCCCTGGACGTGATGCAGGCCGAGGGAACCGTGGACGAACTGCTGGCCAAATGGGAAATCCAGGACCTGGCGCTGGATGCGCCACAGGACGAGGCGAATGAGGAGACAGGGGCAGGCCAATGAGCACCGTTGAGATTTCACAGCTCAAGGACCCGGTGGCCCGCCAGCGCCACCCCTGGCGGCTGGTGTCCGGGCTGCTGGTGATTGCCCTGGTGATCATGGCCGCCCGCGGCCTGTGGGGCAACCGGGCACTGGATCACTCCACCATCGCCGAGTACCTGACCTACCCCAGCATCATGAGCGGACTGAAGAACACAATTGTGCTGGCGCTAATCTCCATGGTCATCGGGGTCGTGGCTGGGTTCATCGTGGCGCTGATGCGCCTGTCGCGGAACCCGGTTCTGCGGGCCATCGGCTTCGCGTACGTCGCCATCGTGCGCAGCATCCCATTGCTGCTGCTGATCCTGTTCGTCGGGAACATCTCCTTGTTCTGGTCGGGCATTGACGTGCTGAACCCCATCACCGGCGAGCTCTGGTACAGCTGGGACATGAATGACCTGATCACCCCGTTCGTTGCCTCGATCATCGCGCTGGCGCTGAACGAGGCGGCCTACATGGCCGAAATCATCCGCTCCGGGCTCTCCGCGGTGGACACCGGCCAACAGGAGGCGGCCAACGCCCTGGGGCTGGGGCCACTGCGCACCATGTTCCGGGTCATCCTGCCCCAGGCGCTGCGCATCATCATTCCCCCCACGGGCAGCCAGTTCATCACGATGATCAAGATGACCTCCCTGGTCTCGGTCATCGCCGGCGGCGACCTGCTGACCGAAGCCCAAAACATCGCCGCCACCAACCTGCGCACCCTGGAGCTGCTCGTGGTTGCCTTCCTCTGGTACCTGGTGGTCACCGGCATCGCGACCATTGGGCAAAGCTTCCTGGAACGACGTCTGGCCCGCGGCCAGCGGAAAGGCTCGGTGTAGTCATGGCCCATTCCACCTCCGCCCCGTCAGCGACCAGCACGAGGCCGCTGCTCACGGTGCGCGGCCTGCACAAGTTCTTCGGCCCGTTGCATGTCCTCAAGGGCGTGGACCTGCAGGTCAATGAAGGCCAGGTCGCCTGCCTGCTCGGCCCCTCCGGGTCCGGCAAGTCCACGCTGCTGCGGTGCATCAACCACCTGGAGAGCGTGGATGCCGGAAGGATCACCATGGATGGGCAGACGCTGTCCTACTTTGAGCGCGGCGGGCAGATGCACCTGCGCCGCCGCCGGGAAATCGACCGGCAGCGCCAGGAGATCGGCATGGTCTTCCAGCACTTCAACCTGTTCCCGCACTACTCCGTGCTGCAGAACATCACCCTGGCTCCCACCCTGCTGGGCAAGTCCAACGCCACCCAAGCCAAGGCCACGGCCATGGAACTGCTCGAACGGGTCGGTCTGGCCAACAAGGCGAACGCCTACCCGGCGTCCCTATCCGGTGGGCAGAAGCAACGGGTGGCCATCGCCCGGGCCCTGGCCATGAAGCCGCGGGTGATGCTCTTCGACGAGCCGACCAGCGCGCTGGACCCCGAGCTGGTCGGTGAGGTGCTCAAGGTGATGAAGGCGCTCGCCGACCAGGGCATGACGATGATCGTGGTCACCCACGAGATGGCGTTCGCCCGTGAGGTCGGGGACCAGGTGGTGGTCATGGACAACGGGGTGATCCTCGAATCCGGGCCCCCGGCCCAGGTCTTCGACGACCCGAGCCATGAACGCACCCGCGACTTCCTGCGCCATGTCCATTAGCGGCTCCTAGGCATTTGAGAACAACGAACAACCAAAGGCGGATCATGACCACCAAGAGCAAGCTGGTGCTGCTGGGCACCGGGGGCGGGCCCACCCCGAAGATCGAACGCAATGCCGCATGCAACGCGGTCGTCGTGGGCGATGCCACCTACATCATCGACGCGGGCAACGGGGTGGCCCGGCAACTGGCACGCGCCCGGCTGGCCTTCAACTCGCTGCGCGCCGTGGGGATCACCCACCACCACTCGGATCACAACGCGGACGTGGGCACGCTGCTGCACCTGGCCTGGTGCGCCAATCTGGACCGGCCGGTGCAGACCTTTGGCCCGGCCCCTTGGCAGAGCATGTGGGACTCCTTCCTGGACTACGCGCGCCGGGACGTGCAGATCCGCATCGTGGACGAGGGGCGGCCGGACTTCGCCTCGCTGATCAGCGCCCGCAACGTCACCGAGCCCGGCCTGGTGTTCGAAGACGAGCGGGTGCGGATCACCGCGGCGTGGGTCAACCACCCGCCCATCGAGGCGCTGGCCTACCGGATCGACACCGAGGACCGCAGCTACGTCATTTCCGGTGACACTACGCCGTGCGACTCCCTGGTGGAGCTGGCCCGCGGCGCCGACGTGCTGGTGCACGAGGTGATGCACATCCCCAGCATTGATCCCCTGCTGCAACGCTCCAACGGGCAGCGGCTGCGCGAACACCTGATCGACTCCCACACCGCCTCCACGGATGTGGGCGCGGTGGGGGCCCGCGCCGAGGTCGGGCACCTGGTGCTCTCACATTTCGTGCCCAGTGCCCCGCAGGTTCCCGACCAGGTTTGGCTGCAAGACGCGCAGCAGGACTTCAGCGGGCCGATCACCGTGGGTGCGGACCTGATGGAAATCTAGGTGCCCCGACCGCGTCCCCGGATTCAGCCCCACCCGCAGCACACGGACAGGATGTAGTCTGGGTCACAAGTAGCCGTTGGTGGTCAGGGAGGGGTTCGGCAATGTTTGAACTGAATGAGGACCAGCAGGCGCTGGTGGAGATGGTTCGGGACTTCGCGACGGACAAGCTGGCCCCGCACGCCCTGGAATGGGACGCAACTTCCCATTTTCCCACCGATGTGCTGGCCGAGGCCGGGGAGCTGGGGATGGGCGGCATCTACGTCAGTGAGGAACACGGCGGCTCCGGGTTGACCCGCAGCGACGCGGTGCTGATCTTTGAGGAGCTGGCCAAGGCCGATCCAAGCATTGCAGCCTACATTTCCATCCACAACATGGTGGTGTGGATGATCGACGCATTCGGCACCGAACAGCAGCGTTCGCGCTGGTTGCCGGAAATCCTGCAGATGCAGCAGCTGGGCGCGTACTGCCTGACCGAGCCCGGGATCGGTTCCGACGCGGCGGCGTTGAGCACCCGGGCCCGGCGCGAGGGCGATGACTACGTGCTCAACGGCGTCAAGCAGTTCATTTCCGGGGCCGGATCAGCGGCGCTGTACATCGTCATGGCCCGCACCTCCCAGGACGGGGCCGCGGGGATCAGCGCCTTCCTGGTGCCCGCGGACGCGCCGGGCCTGTCCTTCGGCGCCAACGAGAAGAAGATGGGGTGGAAGGCCCAGCCCACCCGCCAGGTGATCATGGATGACGTGCGGGTCGGGGCGGACCAGATGCTCGGTGCCGAGGGCCAGGGATTCTCCATTGCCATGCGCGGGCTGAATGGGGGACGACTGAACATCGGGGCATGCTCACTGGGCGGTGGTCAGCACGCGCTGGAAAAGAGCGTGGCCTATCTGAAGGAACGCCAGGCCTTCGGCGGACCACTGACCCGGCAGGAGGCGCTGGTCTTCGAGCTGGCCGACATGGAGATGCGCCTTGAGGCGGCGCGCACCCTGCTGCGCCGCGCCGCCGCCGCGTTGGACGCCAAGGCTCCGGATGCTGTCCGGTTGTGTGCCATGGCCAAACGAATGGCCACAGATGCGGGTTTCAACGCCGCGAACAGCGCCATCCAGCTGCATGGCGGCTACGGCTACCTCAGCGAGTATGGCCTGGAGAAGATTGCCCGCGACCTGCGGGTCCACCAGATCCTGGAGGGCACCAACGAAATCATGCAGTTGATCGTGGGGCGTTCGCTGATCGAGTCCTAGATCGGACGTGGGCTGCAGCGGGGCGGGTCCCGCTTCGCGAAGGCCGTTCGATGAGTCCCCCTGTGCCAGCATGCGCGCGTGCCGGAACTTCGTTGCCCGCACGATTCTTGGTGCTGCCACACCCGGTTCTATAGCCAGTAGCTTGGCGACTGGAGGATGCGCTCAAGCAGTTCCTGAACTTCCTGCGCCCGATCTTCCCAATATGCGGAGCCGAGTAGGAGGTCAAACTCCGACTCTCCGGCACGTTGGGCGAACTGGTCGCGGTAATCTTCCAGTGCATTGGACAGATCGTCGAATTGATCTTTGGTCAGGGTGAGCTGGAGGGTGGTTTTTGGCATCCGCTGATGCTCCTTTCGTCGACTTCCGCGTTGTCTGGGCTACTCCTTCGCGTCTGATGTTGTTGGAAACCTGAAATGCCCCGCAAAGAAGGGCTGATCCGCTCAGAAGCCATCCGCTCATCGGTACCTCCAGCATGCGCGGGCGGGCGCTTTGGCAAAGAACCGCTTCGCGCGGTTGCCGGAGGTTGGAATGACGCTCTAGCGAACCTCGGCTCAAGAGGCGGTATGAGCCGTGGCCGCAGCCTTGGTGCCTGAGGAAGATGGGGCTTTCGGCGTGGTCGGCGTCGACGTGTCGACTTTCTCTACGCTTCGAATCATTCCATGGAGAAATTTGGCCGCTGCGGTGCGTTCATCCGCGGTAAGGCTTTCCACCGCTTCGAGCATTCGCTGATGCATGGGACCAAGAGTTTCACGCACCTCCTGATCCGTGTGCCTGGTGGGCATGATCGCCACCGACCTGCGGTCCTCGGGGTGCACCACACGCTGTGCATAGCCGTCGCGGCACAAGCGGTCAATCAGGGCCGATACCGAGGCGTTGGAGATCTCCAGTTCGCTGGCAAAGTCCTTTTGGCGCAGTATCCGCCCGGATTGATGGGCCTTGAGCAGGAAGCGCAGGGCGAGAAGATCAGTTTCGCCCATTCCCATGGAGTCCCTGGTTGCCGCCCGCATTTTGCGTTCCGCACTTCGATAGCGGCGCAGCAGGTTGAGCAGATCGATCGGCGTGGTTTCCTCGGACCCTTGCGGGTACCAGTAACCGCTGCTTTGAAGTGCGCTCATCGGGGCCTTTCTACTGGAGAGCCGTGTTCTTTAGACCTTGGGATCCACCGGCCAGTCCGTTTTTTCAATCTCCAGCTTGATACATCACAATCTTACATATAGCCTTTCTAACAGTTAGCCAGGCTAAGTGTTATTGTACTATGGAACATCCCGATACACGAGGAGTGAGACATGACAACGAATCATCTTGAGCACCTGGATCACCCTCCGGCCGGGAAGGCCTGGTCACGCAAGTTGTCCGAAGTGGCCCGCTATGCCCGCTACCAGTGTGGGGGACGGGCAGACGTGCATTCCTGCCAGTGCTCAATCACCGGTGACCCGGGTCAACTGGTCATCAATTTTGCGTGCACCGCGACGGACGAGCGATACGTTGCGGATTTGATGCAGTTCGTCAATGATGAACTTCTGCCACAGCTGGAACAAGTCATCGGCATTCAATTTGAGGTGCGGAACCTGCAATTTGCCGTTCAGGGTCAGCATCCCGCCCCCGCCGTGGCGGCAGGGCGGGCGGCCCAGGCTGGCACCGCCGAAGCGGGCTGGCTAATTGATCCCTTCTCGACCGATGAACAGCCAATTATTGCCTCCCCGGCCCTGCGCAGTGACGCAACGCAGGCACAGAAGAAGATCCTCAGCTAAGCGCACTGCTTCAAACGGTGATTTGCCCGGCGGACGCGAGTCAAAAAGTGACCACAGGCGCTCCGCAACGCTGCCGTCCAGACCGCAGTGCAGTGTTTGTAGATTTCTGAAATTAGTCGTTCTTAGAGATAGGGAACCCAAGACATGCCCGGTCGTATCATCAGAACACAGACTGCGCAGCGGGTAGCGCAGGTATTGGCAACAAACGAGGGCAAAGAGTATTTGGGGCTCTTCGGGTGGAAGGCCGGAGTTCCCATTGTGATGACTCAGGCCTCAGAATCATTGGCTGATGCCATGGGCCTGGCCTCCATCCATGGCCGGGCAGTGTTTATTGCCGTGATTGATCGGCACACGGATGAACTGATGATGCTGCACCTGAGCACTCAGCAGCCGGATCTTCGGACCGTTGGTGCGATGCCCCAGGAGATGGGGATGGGTGAATTTTTCGGGAAGCTTACCCAGGCTGATGGCGTCATGACCTTCCGGGTGCCGCAGTGGAAGTACTCGGTCGTGGCGCACAAGATACCTTCCCACGAAGTCTTTCGCGAGGTCGTGTCCCAGCGGGGGTACCGCTTTGCCACCATGCGCTAGCAGGACCGCCTCAAGCCTTGATGCTGGCCCGCGCCTGCCCGGTCATCGCCCGCGGCCCGGGTCTGCTGCGTTGAGCGCCGCACCCGCCGTGGGCAGGTGCGCAGGGGGCACGGGGCTGACCGGTTCGCGCCGGTCAAGCACCTCGGGCAGGGTACCGCCATTCATGACCGCCAGCAGGGTGGCCCGCGTGGGAGCCATCAGCCGCAACCTGCCGGAGTCGGTGTCCTTCAGCAGCTGGCGAGGCGTGATCCAATGCGAATCCAGGGCTTCGGTGGTCTGGTGGCGCGGCTGCTGGCCAGCGTCGAGTCCGGCGACATAGAAGAAGGTGTCAAAACGCTTCGGGTGGCCGAGCGGGGTAATCCAGTTCGCCCACGGCACCAGCTGGCGGGGGTGCAGGCGGGCGCCGGTTTCCTCCCAGACCTCCCTGATGGCCGCGGCCGCCACTACGGCGGAGGCGAAGTGCGATTGCTGTTCGCCCAAGGCCCACAGCGAGGTGTTCCGCCACAGCTGGGCGTGTCCGGCAGCCACCGGTTCGGGAATCGTGTCTACCGCCGCCGCGTCTTGCTCGTCGACGCGCCCGCCGGGGTACACGACCACCCCGGGGGCAAAATCCATGGTCCGGGTCCGGTGCTGGATAAAGACCTCCAGCCCATGGACCGATTCCCGCAGCAGCAGCACGCTGGCGGCCCGTTGCACCGTTACCGCCTCGTGCGCCGCCCGCTGTGCCGCGGTGCGCTGCGGTTCTGGCCAGTTCTGCTCCATGGCTCCCAGTATGGCCGATCTGGACGGTGAGTGCCGCCTTGACGTGGGGCACCGGGAGAAGCCGCGCACCGCGGCTTTGCAAAAATACACGGCGCCGGGGTGTTGTTCCCGCCGCGAGGCTTGGCACGATGGGAATCAAGAGGACGCCGTACCCCGGAAGGAAAATGCCATGACAACCAATGAAACCGCCCGTGGGCAGGTACCGGGCAATGAAGGGCTCGCCGGGCGTCGGGCCATTGTCACCGGTGGGGGCGGCGGCATCGGCCTGGCCTGCGTGCGGGCCCTGGCCCGGCGCGGAGCGCAGGTGATCGTGGCCGACCGGGACGAGGCCGCGGCCAGCGAGGCCGCGGCCGAGGTGGGCGGGGAATCATGGGTGGTGGATCTGTCCGACACCCGGGCGCTGGAGACCCTGGAGTTATCGGCGGACATCCTGGTCAACAATGCCGGGGTGCAGCGGGTCGCGCCGATCCATGAATTCGATCCGCAGGACTGGCGGCTGATCCACCGGTTGATGCTCGAGGCCCCGTTCCTGCTGATCCGAGCGGTGCTGCCGGGCATGTATGAGCGAGGTTTCGGGCGCATCATCAACATTTCCTCGGCCCACGGGCTGATTGGCAGCGCCTACAAGTCTGCCTACGTGGCCGCCAAGCACGGGCTGGAGGGGCTATCGAAGGTCACCGCCCTGGAAGGTGCACAGCACGGGGTCACCAGCAACTGCATCAACCCCGGCTATGTGCGCACCGCCCTGGTGGAGCGCCAGGTCGCCGACCAGGCCGCGGCGCACTCCATCCCCGAATCCGAAGTCGTCGCCAAGGTGATGCTCACCGAAAGTCCGATCAAGCGCCTGGTGGAGCCCGAGGAGGTGGCCGAGCTGGCCGAATGGCTGGCCGCCGGGCCGGCGGCCATGGTCACCGGGGCCAGCTACACCATGGACGGGGGCTGGACCGCGCACTAGCGCCGCGGCCCAACCACCCTAGCTGTACTGTCCAGGCAGGTTGATTAAGCGGCTGATGGGTGGCTGGTTCCCGATCGCGGTGTGGGGCCTGTGGTGATTGTACTCATGAATCCATGCCGGCAGGGCTTGGCGGCGTGCTGATTCACTGTCGTAGAACTTGGCATAGGCCCACCCATCGCTCAGCGTCCGGTGAAACCGCTCGATCTTGCCATTGGTTTGGGGCCGGTAGGGACGGGTTCGCTTCGGCACCACGCCCAGCTGAAGGCAGGCATCGCGCCAGGAGCGAGAGCGATAGGCGGAGCCGTTATCACTGAGCACTCGCTCTACGGTGACGTTCCGAGCGGCGAACCATTTCACCGCTCGTTGGAGCACGGCGATGGCTGTTACTGCCTTTTCGTTCTGGTGAATCTCGGCGTACGCGACCCGTGAGTGGTCATCGATCACGGTGTGCACGAAGGCGGTGCCCAGCCGGGGATGTCCGCTGGGGGTGCGTTGGCCGGTGCGGTTCGCAGTGACCCGTGAGTTGTGTTCCCCGGCCTGTCGTCCCAGGAACCGGTGTCCGCCGCCGTCGGGGATGTTGCCGAACTTCGTGACATCCACGTGGATCATGGCCCCGGGATAGGGGTGTTCGTAACGACGGATCCTCTCGCCGGTGACCCGGTCGATGTAGCGCAGTCGATTGATTCGGCACCGCTTCAGAACCGCGTGCACGGTCGAAGCGGCCAGGCCCAGCCGGTAGGCGATCTGGACTGGGCCCAGGCGCTTGCGCCAGCGCAGGGACACGATTTTCTTCACCACCGAAGTGGTGAATTTTCTTCACCACCGAAGTGGTGGTGCGGTTCGGGCTGGTGCGCGGCCTGCTGGGACGATCGTTCATTCCGTCCTTGCCGTGCTCGCGGTAGCGTTGCTCCCACCGCTTGGCTGTGGTCCAGGCGACCATGAATAGTTTCGCGGCGGCGGCCACGCTCCAGCCGTGCTCGACAATGAGCTGGGCCAGTCGCAAACGTGCTTTAGGGGTCAGCGCTGCGTTAGCGTGGGACATGAGGGCCTCCTGTTTGTGAAGCGGTTACTTAGACAGCTCCACTCCACATCAGGAGGCCTTCGTCATCCCATCAATTCATATCGTGTCGTCGCAGGAATTCAACCAACGTCCCTGGGCAGTACACCTAGCCGGCGACCTTCTGCACCCGGTGTCCCAGCTGGTGGGTGGGCACCCGGAAGGTTTCCCGGGCGGTCAGCGCCGAGATGCTGGCCACCAGGGCGACCGCGGCGGTGAACAGGCTGATCTGCACCCAGCCCCCGGGCTCCAGTCCACCCATCGCCGCAACGATCGAGGGGGCGAAGCCGGCCATCAGGAATCCGAGCTGGGTGCCGATCGCCAGGCCGGAGAAGCGCACCTGGGAGGAGAACATCTCCGCATAGAAGCTGGGCCATACCGCATTGG
This sequence comes from Glutamicibacter creatinolyticus, assembly GCF_006094275.1. GTDB lineage: Bacteria > Actinomycetota > Actinomycetes > Actinomycetales > Micrococcaceae > Glutamicibacter > Glutamicibacter creatinolyticus. Next base: position 2,746,418 of record NZ_CP034412.1, on the reverse strand, counting down.
CGGCCGCGTAGGCGCAGGAGAAGACCAGCAGGGACAACGCGAACTGCAGCAGCGTGTTGCCGCCTTCCATGGAACGGATGTAGAAGGGCATGAAGGCGGCCGAACCCAGTGCGCCGTAGATGTACACCGGTTTGCGTCCGATCTTGTCGGCCAGCATGCCAAAGAGCGGCTGGGTGAACAGCGCACCGATGTTGCCCACGACCACCAGCCACAGGGTGATCGACTCATCCAGGTGGCCGATGGTCTTGCCGTAGGAGATCGCCAGGGTGCCGTAGACGGTGGAGACGGCGGCGATGAACGCGCACAGGATCACCCGCAGCACGTCCCGCCAGTGGAAGCGCAGCAGTACGCCCAGCGGCAGCTTGGCGATTTCATTGTTCTTCTTCGCGGCCTCGAACTCCGGGGTCTCGTGCAGGGAGCGGCGGATGAAGTAGGTCACGATGACCACCACGGCCGAAAGCCAGAACGGGATGCGCCAGCCGATGCCGAACTTGATCTCATCGGGCAGGGCCACCACGGGGATGAACACCAGGGCGGCCAGGATCTGCCCGCCCTGGGTGCCGGTCAGCGTCCAGGAGGTAAAGAAGCTGCGGCGGTGATCCGGGGCGTGTTCCAGGCTCAGTGAGGAGGCCCCGGCCTGCTCGCCCGCGGCGGAAAGCCCCTGCAGCAGCCGGGCCAGCACCAGCAGGATCGGCGCCAGCCAACCCACCTGGTCGAAGGTCGGCAGGCAGCCGATGGCGAAGGTGGCCGCGCCCATCATCACCAGGGTGAACATCAAGACCTTTTGCCGGCCAATCCGGTCCCCGAAGTGTCCGAGGATCACCGCACCAATGGGTCGGGCGATGTAGGCGAAGCCGAAGGTCGCCAGGGACATCACCGCGGCATTGGTGTCCGCGTCGGGGAAGAAGATGTGCGGGAAGATTAGGGCCGCGGCGGATCCGAAGATGAAGAAGTCATAGTATTCGACGGCGCTGCCCATGAAGCTGGCCAACGCCGCCTTGACCGGCGTGCGCTGGGGGACCGGCGGATTGCTGGCGTCCGCCCCCTGGTGGATGTGTGACATCAAGATCTCCTCGAATCAGGTCCTGGGTCCTACTGAAATTCTACGCTTGTGCGCTATGCGTACACTTGTGCGTAAAACGTACATGGATATAGAGTAGAGCTAAATCACAATCGAGACAATCCCCTTCGCCGCAACGTCCGCATCGCGGTCCGGCACCAGCGATTGCCACGCCATCGGACGCTGTCTGAAGATGGAGGCAGGGCCAGCAGCAACTGACCCGCCCCATCCGGCGGGTCGGGTGAAGGGTTGAAGAACGAGAATGGGGAGCACCCGGTGAGCACCACAGCACAGTCCTATCTGGTCGGTCTGATCGGCGACGGCGTCATGCCCTCGCTGACCCCGCCGCTGCATGAACGCGAAGCCGATCAGCACCGGCTGCGCTATCTTTACCGGCCCATTGACCTGACCGAAATCCATCGCCCCGCCCAGGACGTGGGGCAGCTGCTGCGCGCCGCCGCGGAGCTGGGCTACAACGCCTTCAACATCACCCACCCCTGCAAGCAGCTGGTGATGGAACACCTGGATGAGATCAGCCCGAACGCGGCCAGCATCGGGGCCGTGAACACCGTGGTGATCCGGGACGGGAAGTTCCACGGGCACAACACCGACGCCTCCGGGTTTGGCTGGGCACTGGCCACCGGGCTGCCGCAGGTGCCGCTGGAGACCGTGCTGCAGCTGGGGGCTGGCGGTGCCGGGGCGGCCGTTGCCTACGCTCTGCTGGATTCCGGGGTGCGCCACCTGATCCTCGTTGACCCGGATGAGCAACGCGCCGGGCAACGTGCGGCCGCGTTGAGCCAGAATTTCCCTAACCGGCAGATCAGCACCGCCACGCCCCAGCAGGCTCCGCAGCTGCTGGCGCAGGTGGACGGGCTGCTGAACGCCAGCCCGATTGGCATGCACCATCATCCGGGCCTGCCGCTGGAACTGACAAACCTCGAACCCCGCCACTGGGTGGCGGACTGCGTCTACCGTCCGGTGGACACCGAACTGATCACCACCGCGCGGGAACGCGGCTGCCGGGTGCTCGATGGCGGCAACATGGCGGTGGGTCAGGCCGTGGACGCGTTCGAGATCATCACCGGAATCCGCCCCGATGCCGTCCGGATGCGTGAACACCTGCTGCAGATGCTGGAGGCCGGACTCTGATGCGCACCTCCATCGCCACCGTCTGCCTCTCCGGCACCCTGGAGGAAAAGATGCTCGCCTGCGCCAAGGCCGGGTTCGACGGCATCGAGATCTTTGAACAGGACCTGACCGTCAGCCCCAAGTCCCCGGAGGAGGTCCGCGCCCTGGCCCAGCGTCTGGGACTGAGCCTGGACTTGTTCCAGCCGTTCCGCGACTTTGAAGGGGTCGACCCGGCCACGCTGGCGGCCAACCTGCGCCGGGCCGAGGAAAAGTTCAAGCTGATGCAGCGCCTGGGCATGGATCTGATCCTGCTGTGCTCCAATGTCGCCACCGCCACCATCAACGATGACGAATTGTTTGCCGACCAGATCCGCCAGTTGGCCGACCTGGCAGAGCGCTACCACGTGCGCATTGCCTACGAGGCGCTGGCCTGGGGCAAGTACGTGAACACCTACCAGCACTCCTGGCGCATCGCCCAGCTGGTGGACCGGCCAAACGTGGGGATCTGCCTGGACTCCTTCCACATCCTCTCCCGCGGGGATGACCCGGCGGACATTGCCCGGATCCCGGGGGAGAAGATCTTCTTTGTCCAGCTGGCCGATGCCCCGGCCATGAAATTGGATGTGCTCTCCTGGTCCCGCCACTACCGGGTGTTCCCGGGCGAAGGCGGCTTCCAGCTGGATCAGTTCATGGCCCAGCTGGTGCGCTCAGGCTATGACGGGATCGTGTCGTTGGAAATCTTCAATGACGTCTTCCGCCAATCCAATGTCGTGCGCACCGCCGTGGACGGGCTGCGCTCACTGATCTGGCTGCAGGACCGCACCATGGAACTGATGGGCAGCGAAGCCAACGGCTATCCGTTGCAGCTGCGCGCCCTGCCCGAGGCGCAGGCGCCGGAAGGGTTCGACTACGCCGAGATCCGCACCGAGGACCCCGAACTGGTCGCCGGGATGCTGGCCCAACTGGGCTTCAGCTTCCACGGCCAGCACCGGCGCAAGCCGGTCCAGCTGTGGAAGGCCGGCAACGCGCGCATCATCATCAACACCCAGCGCAGCCGCGGGGTCACCGCCCAGGTCTCGGGCTTCGGGATCCAGGTGCCCGACGCACGACCGAGCACCGAGCGCGCCCGAGCACTGCTGGCCCCGGTGGTCCCGCGGCACCACACCAGTGACGAACAGGAGCTGACCGGGTTCCTCGCCCCGGATGACACCGAGGTCTTCTTCTCCAGCCCCCAGGCCACCGCCGCCTGGGAGGCGGAATTCGGGGTTGGCACCCCGGCCACCCCGGCCGGGCCGATCACCGGAATTGACCACGTGAACCTCGCCCAGCCCTGGCAGGCATTCGATGAATCCGTGCTGTTCTACACCAGCACGTTGAACCTGCAGGCCATCGCCGGAACCGAGGTCCCCAGCCCCATGGGGCTGGTGCGTTCCCAGGTGCTGCGCACCCCCGACGCCGCGGTGCGCCTGGCCCTGAACATCGTGCCCCAGGGCCTGGAGGCGACCATCGAGCGCAACCACGAATACCCGGAGCACATCGCGGTGGCCACCACCGACATCATCGCGCTGGCGCGCCGGGCGGTGCAGGCCGGCATGGAGTTCCTGCCCGTGCCGGAAAACTACTATGAGGACCTGGCTTCCCGCTTCGAGCTGTCCGAAGAGCAGCTGCAGACGCTGCGCGAACTGAATCTGCTCTTCGACCGGGACGAGCACGGCGTGTTCCTGCACTTCTACACCGCCACCGTGGGAAATCTGTTCTTCGAAGTCGTGGAACGCCGTGACGGCTACGATGGGTACGGGGCGCCGAACGCCCCGATACGGCTGGCGGCGCAGTTCGAAAGGAACCGCCTCACCGGTCGATAACCAACGACAAAGTGGAAGCGGGGATGCTGCGCGTGGCCGAACAACCAGACTACTACGTGAAGTCGGCCGAGAAGACCCTGGCGGTGCTGCTGGCCTTCTCCGCGCAAAGCGACCCCCTGACGGTGTCCCAGGTGGCCGCGGCCACCGACGTCACCCGGGCCACCGCCCGGCGTTTCCTGCTGACCCTTGTGGATTTGGGCTACCTGGAAAGCGTGGGCAACGCGTTCCGCCAAACCCCCAGGGTGCTGGACATCGGGGCCTCCTATCTCTCCGGGCTGACGCTGCCGCAGGTCGCGGCCCCGCACCTGCAGCGCCTGGCCCGCGAGCTGGAGGAAACCACCTCGCTGTGCGTGCTGGACGGGCAGGACATCCTGTACGTCGAGCGGGTGCTTTCCCCGCGCCTGCACTCGCTGAACACCGCCATCGGCAACCGGATGCCCGCCTGGGTCACCTCCATGGGCCGGGTACTGATGGCAGGGCTGCCGCACGATGAGCGGGAACGGTTCCTTTCGCGGATCGAGTTGACCCATTACACCTCCAAAACCGTGGCGAGCATCGATGAGCTGCGCGAGGAGCTGGAACTGGTGGCGGACCAGGGGTGGTCGATGGTCGCCCAGGAGCTGGACGAGGGGCTGCGCGGCCTGGCGGTTCCGGTGTATCGCGGCCAGCAGCTGCTCGGGGCCCTGAACGTCTCCGTGCAGCCCGGGCGGGTTGGCTCGGATTCCATTACCGAGCAGATGATTCCCCTGATGCTGCAGACCGCCCGGGACATTGCTGATGACTTCGGCGGGCGGATCGCCGCGAACTAGCTGCGCCAACCCTCCTTGGCCAGGAGACGCGCAGGTCGCAGAGCGGCGGCCGGGCCGGACAGCGGGCCGTGGACGAGCGGTGCAACGGCAATGCGCCCTGCTCGTCCACGGCTGGGCGGCTAGGCGGAAAGCGCCGCAATCTCCCGTTCAAGCAGGGCCGAAAGGCGCTTCACGCCCTCGGTGATGGTCGGCTCGTCCACCGCGCAAAATGCCAGGCGCAGTTTGTTGCTGGACTCCTCTCCCGGGCTGAAGGCGGCGCCGGGGATGAAGATAACCCCGGACTTCACGCCCTCCTGCAACAGTTGGTAGGTGTCGATGCCCTGCGGCAGGGTCAGCCAGATGAAGAACCCGCCTTCCGGGCGGGTGTAGCTGATACCCTCGGGCAGGTACTGCTCCAGTGCGCTGAGCATGGCATCACGGCGTGCCGCATACAGCTGGCGGTAGTCATCGATCTGGCCCCGCCAGTCGTGTTCCTTCAGGTAGTCGCTGATGATCATCTGATTCAGCGTCGGTGGGCACAGCGCCACCGCCTCCCCGGCCAGGTAGAAGCGCCGGAACAGGTGCGTGGGAACCGCGGCCCAGCCAATGCGCAGGCCGGGGGAGAGGATCTTGGAAAACGAGCCCATGTAGATGACGTTCTGCGGATCCAGGCTGCGCAGCGTGGGGGCGGGCTCGCCCTCGTAACGCAGCATGCCGTACGGGTTGTCCTCCAGCACCAGCACTCCGGCGGCGCGGCAGATGTCAACGACGCGTTGGCGCCGTTCGGCGGCCAGGGTGATCCCCGAGGGATTGTTGAAGTTCGGGATGGTGTACAGGAACTTCACCCGTTCCCCGGCAGCGCGTAGTTCCTCGATGCGACGTTCCAGGGCTTCGGGGACAATTCCGTCCTCGTCGGTCAGCACCGGGGCTGCCTTGACCTGGTAGGCCTCAAAGGTGTTCAGGGCCCCGACATAGGTCGGGTCCTCGCAAAGCACGGTGTCGCCGGGATCGCAGAAGACCTTGCAGGCCATGTCCTGGGCGGACTGGGAACCGTTGGTCACCACCACGTCATCGAAGTCGACGTTGTGGATGCCTTCGGCCGCCATGACCTCCAGAATCTGGCCGCGTAGCTCCTCGGTGCCCAGGCCCGAACCGTATTGCAGGGCCACCGGCCCCTGCTCAACGATGATGCGCCGGGCGATCTCGCCCAGCTTCGCCAGGGGAAGAGACTGCAGGTAGGGGTTGCCTCCGGCAAGGGAAACGAGTGAGGGGTCCAATGACAGCTCGAAAACGTCGCGGACGGCCGACTGTTTGATGCCGGCGGCGCGTTCGGAGAACAGGGTTTCGTGCTGGGCGATGATGGACTCGTTGGCGGGTGAGACCGACATGGTGCTCCTCAACTAGCGTGGCGTGTCGGCGGTGGCGTCCGGGAAGCCCGCGCGAGGAACCCGGTGGGCGGCGACACTGCCGAAGTTTTCCGATGAACTACTTAAGTATTCTGGCAGGAAAACGCACGCTTGGCACTAGTTGGCGTCAATTCTGGCTTTTGTCATCCTGCCGACCGGTCGGGGGTTGTTCGCGGCTGGCCAGCCAGGCCTCAATGCTGGCCGGGCGGATCCGGCGGTGCGTCCCCCGATACTCAACGGGAATGATGCCCGAATCGGTCAGCTTGCGAAGATAGCTGTTGGAGATGCCGGCCATCTGCGCGGCCTGCGAGGTATTGAGCAGCAGCTCGGGGGTACCGATGCTGACCGCTTCTCCTTCCGAAAGCCGGCGCAGCGCCTCCAATAGGACCTGTTGTGCGGCGGCTGGCAGCTGCAGGGCCGTTCCGTTGACGAAGACTGTCGTGTCTTGTGCCTCAGCCAGGGCGCGGGCCAGCTTCTTGGCCTGTTTATCTTCTAGCGCGTCGAAGGTGCGTACCTTACTTAATGCAGCGGTGGGGGAAGCCATACTTCCATCTTGCCCCAGTTGCCGGTGGGCCGCACTGCTTCACCTGTTGACGGTACGAAAACCGGTATTGCTGCTGGCCGAGTCGGGCGAATTATGACTGCGCGCCGACACGCGGTAGCGGTTGCAGTAGGAATCGTGGCAGAGGTGGGAGCCGCCGCGAAGAACCCTCCCATCTCCGATCGTGGGGCCGGTCGGATCCTTGAGCGGGCTATTGCGATAGTACTTGGGGAGGAACCAATCGCTGCACCATTCCCATGCGTTCCCGGCAACGTCGAAGAGTCCTACGGGGTTGGGCGGATAGCTTTTGACCGGAGAAGTGCCTGTGTAGCCGTCCTCGGCGGAATTGTGCTGGGGGAAGTTCCCCTGCCAGATGTTGCACTGATGCCGACCTCCCGGCATCAATTCGTTGCCCCACGCGTAGCGCTGCCCCTTGACCAACCCACGCGCGGCGTATTCCCACTGGGCCTCGGTGGGCAGCGCCCGCCCAGCCCAGCGGCAGTAGGCCATCGCGTCATTCCATGAAACCTGGACGACCGGATGATCCGCGAGGTCCTGCCAGGAAGAGCCGCGGCCGGTGGGATGGCGCCAGTTCGCTCCGCGAACCCCGAGCCACCACGATGTCCCAGTTGCGGATCCGATGACATCGGAGCTCGGTGCGCTGAGATATCCGCGAAAGACTGCTGAGTATCCGAGCCGCTCAGATTCCGTTAGGTAACCGGTGGCTTCAGTAAAACAAGCAAATTGCTCGTTGGTGACCAGGGTGGCGTCCATGGAAAATCCAGAAACCTGAACCCGGTGTAGTGGCAACTCACCGTCGGCTGGATAACCTTCAGCAAAATGGTCGCCCATCTCGAAGCTGCCGGAGGGTAGATGAACCTGAGCTAGCGCATGCAGTCCAGGTGATCGACTGTTTACGAGCACCGAACCGGACGATGAGCCAACGGCTGCGGGTCCTGACGGTGACCCAGTTGCTCTGGGACTCGGGCGGCAACAGCTCATGATCGTGGGGCCGGCTCGGTACGCGGGGTGTCGATTTGCTGGTGCAGCAAATGCTTGACTGAATCGCAGAGCGCGTCGATGAGCCGATCGGTGCGTTCCTCATCCGGGTCCGAAAGATGCTGCAGACTGATGCCGTCGATCCCTGCGATCACCATCCGCGAGACGGTATCAAAATCGATATGGGCAGCTTCGCCCATTGCTTCAGCGGCACTGCGGAAGATCGCGCTGGTGGAGGTGATCCATGCGCCATACATGGAACGATTGATCGTCCTTGCCGCGGCAATTTCCTGTTCATCCACGAGTCGGGTTGAACGCAGGAGCAGTTCAAAGGTCGTGACCTGCTCATGCGGGGCGGATAGCATGCGCCGCCAGATACGCCGGATGTGTCGTTCAACTGCGTCATCCAGACTCGTGGGACCGGGCATCGGGTCAAGCTCGCGCGCGTAGTCCCGGCTTAGGTAGTTGTAGACCTCGTTGAGTAGTTCATCCTTGTTCCGGAAACAGTAATGCAGGGCAGCGAGTGGGGCGCCTGCTTCAGCGGCTATTCGACGGGTCGTTGCCGCTGCCATTCCCTCAGCTGCGATGACGCGGGCAGCAGCTTCGATGAACTGACGGCTACGCTCTTCGACCGAAACTCGCGCCATACTTCATTCCTTTCATTGCCCGGCCAGGAAAGATCCACGCCTGATATGACCCTAACCCAAGCACTGTTTCTCGCTGTTCATCAGCCGATGAAGCACTGATTTTTAACATTTTCCAACAAAAGCTGGTCAAGTGACTAAGTCATTTGACATACTACTGGAAGTTGTAAGGCGGATCACATTTCGTTGGCGAGAATGACGAGGGAGGCGACGGCATGGCGGCACAGTTGATCGTGCACGGAGGAGTTGTACCTGAGCTCGGTCTTGACTCTGGGGCAAACGCTACGGAGGTGGCCGGAAGGCCGAGCGCGGTTGCGATGAGCGATGGCCGAATCACCGCCACCGGTGGTGACGAATTGCTGCAGCTGGCCGATGGATCGACGAGGATCATCGATGCACAGGGTGGGGCAATCTTGCCCGGCATCAATGATGGTCACCTGCATTTTGCCGCCAGTGCGATGACCCGATACGCGCACCTTCAGCTCAAGGATGCGCAGTCCTGGCAAGAAGTCGTTGACCGCATTGAGGCAGCTTCCCCCGACCCCGGCGGCTGGGTACGCGCTGCCGGATGGGATGAAGCGGTGCTGGGAACCGATGGCAGCGAGAACCTGGCCACGGCTCGGCCTGATACACCGGTAGTTGCCTTCGATGCCTCCGGCCACCAGGTGATGGTGAACGGTGAAGCGCTTCGTCGCCTGGATCTGGGAGAAAAAGTTCCGGACGTGCCTGGGGGAGTAGTGGGTCGAAACCACGACGGCAGCGTCAATGGCCGATTCGCAGACGCAGCCATGCGCCTGGTCAACGATTCCCTGCCGCCATTTGCCGAAGACCAACTGCGTCAAGCGTTCCTGCGGTTCCAAGACGAACTGCATATGTTGGGCGTCACTTCACTGACGGATCCCGGACTGGGGCCCGGAGGTCGAACTCTCATGGCTGCCAGCTGTGACACGCCATCGTTGCAGATCCTGACGGAGCTCGCACGGGATGGCCTGCTGAGCTTGCGGGTGAATTGCCTGCTGCTCTTTGCTGGCACCGGCGGTGAGTCGGCGCAGTCGGTGCGCGAGGGGCTTGAGAGCGCTCTACCCGCCCTGGCCGAAGATGTTGACCCCTTGCGCCTCCGTATCGCAGGGGTCAAGGTTTTCGCTGACGGCATCCCACGCTCAGGCACAGCTTGGTTCCATGACGAGTATCAGCTCCCCTGCGGCCACGGGCACGGCGCATTAGTGCTTGAGGGAACGAGCGACGAAGATCGCGTCGACCAGTTTCGTGCGATTCTTGCACACATCGACGCCGCAGGTTTGCAGGCCGGTGTCCATGCCACCGGAGACGCGGCCACCGAGGCGTTTATCGAGGCCGTCGAGTCACTACCGGATCCGCGCGGGGCCAAAAACAATCGGCACTACGTCATACATGGAGCATTCGCTGACAACTCCGTTCTGCAACGCATGGCCCGAGCCGGTATCGGTTACAGCACCAATCCCTCGATCCGCTCGGAAGCTGGAGCGCTGATGCAAAGGCTCCTCGGACAGCAACGCTTCGAAGCGCAGCAGCCCCTGGCCACAGCGGCAGAACGGGGAGTCGGTGTTTCATTGGCTTCCGACTCACCGGTGACCAGTCCCGACTGGCGCCAGAGCGTTATTGCCGCAGTTACCCGCAACACCAGCGCGGGACCGGGAGACGGGGAGCCGGAACGGCTCACCCAGGCCCAAGCCTTGGCGATGATGACCCAAACTCCAGCCTGGCAAGACCACGCTGAGCAGGACAAGGGCTGGATCCGTGAGGGATATCTAGCCGACCTGTGCATTTTGCGCGACCCGCTCAGTGCCCGGGTGGAAGAGCTGCTGAATAACCCCACCAGCTACACCATCGTGGGCGGGAACGTCGTCTACGAACGGGGCTGAAGGCCGGGAACCCCGGTCGTATCAGGCAATTGCTAGCAACGCCACCGGGACCTCGCAAAAGATTGCCAGCGTCACGGTTCAGGCGCAGAGCCGCTTGTGGGTCCGAACCATTTTCCCGATCAGGGGCGCGAGCCCAACTGCGCACCATTTACACCACTGATTTCTCACCCGATAGGTACCTCCATGAAAACGAAAACACTTGCAGCTGTTGTTACCTCACTGGCCTTGGGGGCCAGCCTCACCGCATGTTCCTCTCAGGATCAGGCGGCAGCCGAGCCGAACGCGGACGGGAACATTACGCTGAACGTCGGCACCATCGGCATTGCCTCCGACGCTGCGATCAACACCGCCATTGAGAAGGGCTACTTTGCCGACGAGGGCCTCGAAGTGAAGACCACCGTCGTCGCAAACCCGCCAGCGGGCATCGCCGCAGCCCAATCCGGTCAGCTGGACCTGGCATATACCCCTTCCATCCCGCTGATCAACGCAATGTCCCAATCCGTGGATCTCAAGGTGGTCGGTCCCGCTGACGGTTACGACGCCGCAGCCCTGAAGGATGAGGCACCGGCCAAGGTCGATGACACGGGCCTCTTCGTGCGCCCCAACAGCGGGATCAGCCGAGCCAAGGATCTGGAAGGCAGGAAGGTGGCAGTGCCAGCTCGAAAGGCCCAGCTGGAAGTCACCATCGCCAACATGGTGAGCAAGGACGGTGGAGATCCTTCAAAGATCAACTGGATGGTGCTCGACCCCGCCAGCTCGCTGCAGTCGTTGCAGCAATCACGGGTAGATGCCGCCGGCCTCGTTGCCCCGTTCTCTACAAATGCCGGGGCCGAGGGCATGGATCTGCTCGGGAGTCCAGGACTGGAATTCTTCGGGCCCGGCGCCGTGGGCCTATGGGTTGCCGGCGGCGAAAAGGTGGAGCAGAACCCCGAAGCCATGGCCGGTTTCCAACGTGCCATCGTGAAGGCCAACGCCTATGCCAATGAACACCAGGAGGAAATGGAGAAGAAGGCCGCCAAGATCACCGGGATCGATGAGCAAACCATCAGCACCGGGGCGGATAACTACTGGCCATCCGAAGTTGCCCTTGATGACCTGACCCACGTGGATGAACAGCTGGTGCAGCTCGGTTACCTTCCGAAGGGAGTGGATCTTGATGACTCCGTCATCTTCAGTGCAAACTAGCCCGCGGATGAGCGGCCGGAGGGCAACCCCCGCGCGCCGGACGACCGCAAGGACAGCAAATACCCTGGAAACTCCGGCAACGAAAGCAGCACTTGGCGCACTGGGAGCACTGCTGCTCCTCGGGCTATGGCAGGCAACAGCCGCCGCGGGAATCTTCGGTACGGGACTACCCACCGTCAGCGCGACGTTGGGGGAACTGACCCAACTGCTTGCCAGCTCCGAATTCTGGAGTGAAACGGCCATCACGATCTGGCTCGCCCTGCTCGGACTTGTACTTTCGATAGTCGCCGGAGTCATCCTGGGGCTGCTTATCGGCTCCCTGAGCACGGTGCGCTACGCGACCCTGGCAGTCGTAGAATTTCTCAAACCAATCCCGCCGATCGTCGTCTTGCCACTTTGCGTCATGATCTGGGGGCCGACCAGCCAGATGGCGTTGGTACTGGTGCTCATCGGAACGGTCCTGTCCACCACAATTCAGGTCATCGCGGGCGTCAACGACACCGACCCGGTCGCAACCAACACTGCACGATCCTTCGGCATGGGGCCCGCCGAACGCCTGTGGCGCATCACGTTGCCCTCGGCGTCCCCTTATATCGGCACCTCCGTTCGCATCGGCGCCCCCTCGGCGCTCATTATCGTTGTGGTCGCCGGGCTCCTTGGCGGTGCTCCAGGATTGGGCAGTAGCATTTATGGCGCCCAGGCGGCAGGGGACTTTCCTCGGGTGTACGCACTGGTGTTGGTGCTGGGTGTGCTCGGGTTGCTTGCCCAGAATGGGGCCGTCTTGATTGAACGCAAGGTTCTGCACTGGCATCCGGCCTTCAGGGAGGAAGCAAAGTGAAACGGCATCTTCTCAACCTCACGTTGGCGGTACTGACTCCGATTGTTTTGATCGCTGCCTGGTTCGGAGCTTCCAACTCATCGACCAATGCCTTCTTCCCACCCCTGCGGCAAATTCTTTCCCGCTTCGCCGATCTATGGTTATTCGAGCACTTTGTCAGTGACATTCTGCCGAGTATGAAAAATCTCGTTCTGGGGTTCCTTATCGCGGTAGTGCTCGGTGTATTGATCGGGTTCGTCCTGGCTACGGTCCCGTTGTTGCGGGCCATGTTCGAACCCAGCCTGCACCTGTTGCGCGGGATTCCGCCGGTGGCGCTGGTGCCGATTCTAATCACCTTGGTCGGTTTTGGTGACGAGATGCGTATTGCTTCCATCGTGATCGCCGCGGTCTTTCCCACCATGATCGCCACCATGGATGGCATCAAAGCGGTGGATTCTTCCTTGAAGGATGTGTGCACCGTGTACCAGCTGTCCCGCCGCGACCGGCTCATGTCCGTGTATCTTCCCTCCGCCGGACCGCAGATTGCAGCGGGCATGCAGGTCAGTTTGTTGGTGGCGTTCATCGTCATGATCGCCTCGGAGATGATGGGCACTGCACAGGGGATCGGTGCCATGACGCTGTTGGCCCAACAGACCTTCATGGCTGCGGACATGTGGGCCGGGATTCTCTTGCTGGGTTTCATCGGCTTCGCCAGCAATATGGTCTTTGACATCTTCAAGAACCGGGCCTTGTCCTGGTACATCGGATCCAAGAAACTGGAGAAAGTACAGTGAACTCCACGATTGACAACCCGACTCAGCACACCGAGCCCACGACACGGGTGCCGCGACTGCAAGTCGAGGCACTAGCCAAAACCTACGGCACGGGTCCAAAATCGGTCGAGGTCATCGAAAACCTGTCGTTCAGCGTCAACGCCGGGGAAATGGTGTGCATCGTTGGCCCTTCCGGGGTTGGCAAAACGACGTTGCTGAAGTGCCTTGCCGGGCTGCATTCCTGCAGCGGCGGCAGCATGAAGATTGACGGCAAGGTGGTCAGTGGCCCGCCAGCGGAAATGGCGTTGGTGTTCCAGGACTACTCGCGCTCGCTGATGCCGTGGCTGACGGTCGAGAAAAACTTGCGCCTACCCCTTCGGCACCTGCGCCTTCCCGCGACGGAGGTCAGCGCCCGAGTGGAAGCGGCCCTCGCCGAAGTCGGTTTGAGCCACGCCGCAAAGCGCTATCCCTGGCAGCTCTCGGGCGGCATGCAGCAGCGTGTGGCGATCGCCCGGGCCTTGGCCTACCGCCCCGAGATCCTCATCATGGACGAACCCTTCGCCTCCGTTGATGCACAAACCCGTTTTGAGCTGGAGGACCTCTGCCTCAAGATTCGTGATGAATTGGGGATGACGATCTTGCTGGTAACGCACGACATCGATGAAGCGGTCTACCTCTCCGACCGAATTGTCGCGATCGGGCATAAGCCCGCCACCGTCTTGGAAGTCATGGACGTGGACCTTCCGCGGTCCCGTAACCAGATCACCACCCGCGCCTTGCCCGAATTCTCTGAGCAGCGCACCAAGGTGCTCTCCCTGATCCGGGAGGCCCAGGTATGAGCCCAAAGAGCAAGTCCCCCAACATTCTGGTGTTTATTGCGGACCAGCTGCGGGCGGATCACCTGGGAGCCTACGGCAACACCGAGGTGCGCACACCGAACTTGGACCGGTTGGCGGCGTCTTCAACCGTTTACGACTCCGCGCATGTCGCGAACCCCACCTGCATGCCGAACCGGGCCAGCCTGCTCACGGGCCGCTGGCCTAGCGGGCATGGCACACAGTACAACGGGATTCCAGTGAATCCTGATGCCTCCACCTTCGTGCGCCAGCTTTCCCGCTGCGGCTACCGCACGAGCGCTGTGGGAAAACTCCATCACCAAAACATGGGATGGGACTTCGAACCGGAACAGCGGCAGCAAATCCTGGAAAGCGCACCGGGACTTCTCGATCCCGAACTGCCCGATGCCGTCGTCGCACGGCGTGAACCCGGTTGGGACCAATGGGAGAACCGTGCACGACATGAAGCCGGATACGTCGCGATGCCCGATGACTATTACGGCTACCAGGACGTAGACCTGGTCATCGGTCACGGAGACGCCCCCGGCGGGCATTGGCTGCATTGGGCTCGTGGAAAGGGAGTCGAGCCACGGGAACTGGGGGGCCCGGCAGCGGGGTCCGATGTTCTGGCCAGCTGGGAACAGGTCTATACCTCCGCGATTCCCGCCGAGGTGCATCCCACCAGCTACATTGGCGAGAAGGCGGTGGAACGCGTGCGGGCCGCCGCACGCGACGACGAACCGTTCTTCATGTTCGTTTCGTTCCCGGACCCACACCACCCATTCGCGCCGCCACGTGAGTACGCGCGCCGGTACGACCCGAAGAACTTGACACTCCCGGTGGGGTTCGACCAGGATCATGCCCGGTCCCCCGAACACATTCGTCGCATGCATCAACAACGCGGAACGCCGAACAGCGATCCGACCATGACTTTCGCCGTGACCGAAGACCAGTATCGGGCCGCCGCGGCCGCACAGTATGGGCTGATTGAGTTCATGGATGAGCAGATCGGCAAGGTGCTGGAGACACTGCAGGAGACCGGTCAGGCGGAGGACACCATTGTTGTGTTTACCGCGGACCACGGGGACCTCTTTGGGGACCATGGCTTGATGCTCAAGCACTTCTCCCACTATCGGGCGGTGACGCGTGTTCCCCTAATCATCCGCGTTCCCGGGCAAGACGATCAACGCCGGAGCAGCGAACTGGTTTCCAGTGCTGACTTCGCACCGACCATGCTCGACTTGGCTGGCGTGCCGGCATTTCGCGGTATCCAGGGCCGCAGCCTGGTCGACGGTCACGGGAACCTTGCGCTGGGAACCGGAGCAGAAGCACTGCTCATCGAGGAGGACCAGCCGTTCTCCCTCGACGGACTTCCCGCCCCGGTGCGCATGCGAACTGTAATCACGAGCGAGGGCCGTCTGACCCGGTACATGGGAACGCCAATCAGCGAACTCTACGACCATCGATCGGACCCTGATGAACTGCAGAACCTCGCCGGCACCGTGGAGGGGACTCAACTGGCCCATCGCCTGCAGACCGCCTTGAGCGAACAATTGGTCAACCTGGCAACAGCACGGTCGCGTCCCACAGCAGCCGCCTAATGGAGCGAAAACGAGGTAGGACGGCTGGGGAATTTATGACGCATATGCGACGAGCGGGAGTTGTCACGCGATGAACGGTTCCCGTATGGTGGAAACCAAGGTCTAAAGAAAGTACTGACCAACCATCATTGCGGCACGCAATGACGTGACGAGATGCCTTACCTGGCAACGGCGTTGTTGTTTCGTGCGTTTGTGACGTGAAGTTCGAGCCTGATGCGTGCTCGCTTTACCTGAACGTGGCCGGATGCTTGGTTTTGCGCGTTCCTGCGCTATGCCACAAGTTTCGTGGGCAATGCGTTATGCCGTTTTCAGCACTTTCTGAAGGAAGAAGAAGTCCAATGTCTGTTGACTCCACCCAAGACCTGTCCAAGATCACCGACGCCGAAGTTTTCGAAGCCCATGAGGGTGGCAAGCTGAGCGTCATCTCCCAGATGCCCCTGCGCAGCAAGCGCGATCTGTCGATCGCCTACACCCCGGGCGTGGCCAAGGTTTCCCAGGCCATCGCGGACGACCCGGCCAAGCATGATTCACACACCTGGGCCTCCCGCCTGGTGGCCGTGGTTTCCGACGGCACTGCGGTCCTGGGCCTGGGGAACATCGGGGCCGCCGCGTCACTGCCGGTCATGGAGGGCAAATGCGCGCTGTTCAAGGAATTTGCCGGACTGAACTCGATTCCACTGGTTCTTGAAACCACCGACGTGGACGAAATTGTGGACACCATCATCCGTCTTCGTCCCAGCTTTGGTGCCGTGAACCTGGAGGACATTTCCGCTCCCCGCTGCTTTGAAATCGAACGCCGGTTGATTGAAGCCCTGGACATCCCGGTGATGCACGATGACCAGCATGGTACCGCAGTGGTGGTGCTGGCGGCCCTGATCGGCGCGGCCCGCTACACCCAGCGCGACCTCTCCGCGCTGAAGGTCGTCATCTCCGGTGCCGGCTCGGCCGG
Source organism: Glutamicibacter creatinolyticus (assembly GCF_006094275.1). GTDB lineage: Bacteria > Actinomycetota > Actinomycetes > Actinomycetales > Micrococcaceae > Glutamicibacter > Glutamicibacter creatinolyticus. The sequence goes on along the minus strand of NZ_CP034412.1, from coordinate 2,729,928 downwards.
CGTGGCGGTAACGAAGCTGCTGCTGCAGGCCGGTGTGGGGGACGTGATCGTCCTGGATTCACGCGGCACCATCCACCGTGAGCGGGATGACCTGAATGCAACCAAGGCGGAGCTGGCGGCCATCACCAACCATGAGGACGTGATGGGCGGATTGGCCGAGGCACTGGATGGCGCCGATGTGGTCGTCGGGCTGTCCTCGTCGAAGTTCGATGAGGAAGCCGTGGCGCGAATGAACAAGGACGCGATCATCTTTGCACTGTCCAACCCCAACCCGGAGATCATGCCGCAGGACGCCAAAAAGTATGCGGCGGTGGTCGCTACCGGGCGCAGCGACTTCCCGAACCAAATCAACAACGTGCTGGCGTTCCCGGGCATCTTCCGCGGTGCACTGGATTCCGGGGCTGCGAAGATCACCGAACAGATGAAGGTGGCCGCCGCACATGCGATCGCCGACCTGGTCGGCGAGGATCTGGCAGCCGACTACATCATCCCCTCCGCCCTGGACGAGCGGGTCATGCCCGCGGTAGCCAAGGCAGTTGGCGCGGCGGCCGAATCCGCCCAGTAGGCAGCATGCTGTAGGGCCGGGCCACGGCCGCACGAAGGACGCACCCACGATCCAACGGATCACCGTGGGTGCGTCCTTCGTTTTAAGCGCGCTTTCTTATCCACAGATTTGCCGGGCACCGTTTGCCGAGGCATATCGGCACGACACTGGAATCTATCCGCGACGACCGCCGTGGAACCGCCCAACGGCTGCGCGCCGATTGAGGAAGTGATTTCAGATGTGCACGATTTGCGCCCCTGATTCGCCCCAGGCTCAACTGAACCGGGACATCAGCCAGGACATCAAGAACGACGGATGCAGCGTGATGCTGTACCAAAACCCGGACGAGACAACGCGTTTCGGGCACACCATCGGTCTCAGCGCCAAGGGGCACCCGGAGCTGATGATCTGGGAGGAAGACACCACGTTCGTGGTGAAGATGCTGCGCAACCTGGCGCACGGCATCGTCCACCATGGCCAACGCTTCGAACGTGATGACATCACCTACTGGTTCGGGTTCGCGTTGACTTTCGAGGAGATCGTCAACGTTGAGGAAATCGCCCCGATCGCCATGTGCCGCTACGGCGAAGGGACCAGGGTGCTCATGGTTGTCCCCGCCGAGGAGCAGGACGGGGGTTACCTCGAACTGGAGGACGAGGATGAACCCTACGACCGGCGCGGTCGGTGAACCCGGTCAAGCCGGTGGGGTGTTGCCCGGCTGGAGGCAGCGGTCCCCACGAAGGAAGTTATCCACAAATCCGCGATCAAGCCCAAGAACACCCTTGCCCGGGTCAACACTGGGAAAGCCGGAGAAGCAAACACCATCCAAGGAGTGAGGACCATGTGCATGATGTGCGATGGCATGTCCGCCGCCGAAGTTGAAGCACACATCAACGGGCAGATCGCCCAGAACGGCTACGCCGTCTACTGCATCCAGGACCCGAACCCCAAACGCGTGTTCGGGTACACCGTGGGTCTGACCCGCCTGGGGCAGCCGGAATTCCTGGTGCGGGGCATCAGCGAAGAAGACACATTGATCATGCTCAATGGGCTGGCACGCCAGGTGCTGCGCGGCGAATACTACGACCACGGCCACACCGCGGATTGGAAGGACGGGCGGCTGATGTACTTCGCCCTGAAGACCGGTGCGGGCAAGTACACCCTGGGAGTGCACCGGCGCTATGGGCTGGTGGCAAGGGTCCTGGAGGTGCACCTGATGAAGCACGGCGGCCCCGTCCGGAAAGCACCGAACGAGGCCGCCTGAGCAACGGTTGCCCTGAACCGCCAGGGGAGGCGGGGAGATTAGCCGCGGTACAGTGCCGCGGCCTGGTTCTCCTCCTCGACCTTGGCGGCATGCGCCTGGCGCAGGGCCTGATGCTGCGGGTTCTTGCGCAGCTTCAGGTAGCACACCCCAAGAATGGCGAACCAGACCGGGGTGGCCAGCAGGGCCTGGAGCGTGTCGGGCTGGGTGGTCAAGGTCCACAGGATGAACACGAAGAACGCCAGCACCACATAGGGCATCAGCATGCCAAAGGGCATCTTGAACTTGCTCTGATCATGCAGGTGCGGGCGGCGCTTGCGGTACACCAGGTAGCTGAGCAGGATCATCGTCCACACGAACATGAAGCACAGTGCGGAGATTGTGGTGACCAGGGTGAAGGCCTCGGCCACCGAGCCCTCGGTGTAGAGCAGCACGACGCCGGCCAGCAGGAACATGCAGGAGAACAGCAGGGCGTTGCGCGGCACCTGGTTCTTGGTCAGCTTGCCAAAGCGCTTGGGCGCATCCCCGTCCACCGCCAGCGAGTAGATCATGCGCGAGGTCGAGTAGATCCCGGAGTTGGCGCTGGAGGTTGCCGAGGTGAGCACGACGAAATTCACCACGCCGGCGGCACCGACCAGTCCGGCCAGCGCGAACATGCCCACGAACGGGGATTCCTCGGGGGAGAACTTGACCCAGGGAGTGACCGACATCAGGATGACCAGCGAGCCGACGTAGAACAGGATAATGCGCAGCGGGATCGAGTTCACCGCGCGCGGCAGGGTCTTTTCCGGGTCCTTGGTTTCCGCTGCAGTGGTGCCCACCAGTTCAATGCCCACAAAGGCGAACACGGCAATCTGGAATCCGGCGATGAAGCCCATCATGCCGGTGGGGAACAGTCCTCCGTAGTTCCACAGGTTGGAGAACGAGGCGCGGGTTCCGTCGGCCTCGAAACCGAGCACGATCATGGCCAGCCCGGTGACGATCAGCGCCAGGATCGCCACGATCTTGATCAGCGCAAACCAGAACTCGGTTTCACCGAAGTTCTTCACGCTGGGAAGGTTCAGGGCAACCAGCAGCACGATGCACGTCAGTGCCGGAATCCACAGGGGCAGGTCGCCCCACCAGAAGGCCACATAGTGGGCGATCGCCACCACGTCGGCGATCCCGGTGACCACCCAGCAGAACCAGTAGGTCCACCCGGTAAAGAAGCCGGCCCACGGACCGAGCAGGTCACCGGCGAACTCGGAGAAGGTCTTGTACTCCAGGTTGCTCAGCAGGATCTCGCCCATGGCCCGCATGACGAAGAAGAGCATGAACCCGATAATCATGTACACGAAGATCACCGAGGGGCCGGCGACGGCGATGGTCTTGCCCGAACCCATGAACAGGCCGGTGCCGATGGCCCCGCCGATGGCGATTAGCTGGATGTGCCGGTTGGACAGCGCCCGTTCGAGCTTTTGATTGTCCTGCGACTGTGTCTGCTGCGTGATTTCGCCAGCCACGGTCGTCTCCTTCCTCGGCCCCGCCCCGGTGCTCACGGTGCTAAGGCAAAATTATGCGTCCCTGAAGCCGATGGTCGTTCCCTTAAACCACCGAACCCGGGAAAACACGTTACTCTCTAACTGGAGAAAACCGTAATTGGCGTCACATGCCCTAGTGAGCGGCCGCAACACCGCAGGCAGTTCTGGGTGCCGGTGATGCGTAGTGAGTAGGGTAGTGGTATGGCATTCCGTAATCGTCGAGCAGCAGCTCTCCCCGCAAAACTTTCCCGTTCCTGGTTGTTGGTCAACGCCGCGAAGCCAGAGGAATTCGGGCCGGCCCTGGCCTGCGAGGCGGACTCGGTCATCTTCGATATGGAAGCCGCCGTACCCGACGACAAGAAGGGCGAGGCCCGTGACGCGGTGGTCAACGCCCTGTCCACGGGAATGACCGCCTGGGTGCGCGTGAACGGCATTGACACCGAGTTCTGGGCCGATGACCTGGCAGCCCTCTCCGAGGCGCCGGGACTGCGTGGCATCATGCTGGCCATGACCGAGAAGCCTGAGCAGGTCACGCTCAGCGCCATGCGCCTGCGTGCCGGTACCCCGGTGCTGGCGCTGATCGAATCGGCGCTGGGCATCGAAAACGCCACCGCGATCGCCTCGGCCCCCGGCACCTTCCGTCTGGCCTTTGGCGTGAACGACTTCCGCAAGGACACCGGTGTCTCGGATTCTCCGTTGGCGTTGGCCTACGCCCGCGGCAAGCTGGTCGTCGCCTCCCGCGTGGGCAAGCTGCCCGGCGCGATCGACGGCCCACCCCCGGCCGGGGCCGACGCCGGGGTGGTCAGCGAGGAAACCCAGGTGACCGCGTCGATGGGCATGACCGGCAAGCTCTCGCTCTCCCGGGACCACGTGGATGGCATCAACGCCGCCCTGGCCCCGAGTGCCGATGAGCTGTCCTGGGCCATGGAGCTGCTGGAGGCGCACGCCGCCGGTGCCGCAGTGGGCGACGGGTCCTACCTGCCGCGTCTGGCCCGTGCGCAGAAGATCGCCGACCTGGCCGACTCCTACGGCCTGTGGAACGCCTAGCCGCCTAGCTGCTCGCGGCGCCCGGCCGGCTTGGGCGCAACAGCCGTTGAATACCTGAACAAAGTACAAGAGCCAGTCCCTGAACGGGACTGGCTCTTGTGTCTGAGGGGCAGCTGGCAGCGCCCGCCCTTAGCGTTCGTGGACCTCGGTCTTGCCGGTGGCCTGGGCATGGGCGGAGCCGATGACGTCGCCGGCCTTCCACTCATCCCAGCCCGGACGTCCGGCCATGAACGTCTCGATCTGGTCCTTGGTGGCTTCCAGCTTCGGGTCGTTCTTCAGGTACCACTTGGTTTCGCGGGCCACCAGTCCGGAGAGGATCAGCAGACCCAACAGGTTCGGCAGGGCCATCAGCCCGTTCATCATGTCGGAGAAGTTCCACACCACGGCCAGCTCGGTGGTGGCGCCCACGAACACGACCAGGGAGAACACCACGCGGAACGGCATCACCAGGGCGCGACCGAACAGGCGCTCCATCTGGCGTTCACCGTAGTAGCACCAGCCCAGGATGGTGGAGAAGGCGAACATCACCAGGCCGATGGTCACGATCCAGTGTCCCCACTGGCCAGGCAGGCCGTGGGTGAAGGCCTGGCCGGTCATCAGCGCGGCGGAGATCTGCTCCCCGGTCTCCGGGTCAATCATGTTCCAGGTGCCGGTGGTGATGATGACCAGGCCGGTGCAGGTGACCACGATGATGGTGTCGATGAAGGTCTGGGTCATCGAGACCAGGCCCTGGCGCACCGGGTGGCTGGTCTGTGCAGCGGCGGCGGCGATGGCCGCCGAGCCCATGCCCGACTCATTGGAGAAGATGCCGCGGGCCACGCCGAACTGCACGGCGATGATGATGGCCGAGCCGGCGAAGCCACCCACGGCGGAGGTGCCGGTGAACGCGTCGGTGAAGATGGTGGCGAACGCGGCGGGGATCTGGCCCAGGTTGGCCAGCAGGATGTAGATGGCGGCGCCCACGTAGAAGATGATCATCACCGGGACGAACCCGGCGGTGATGCGGCCGATGGACTTGATGCCGCCGACCAGCACGGCCAGGGAGAGCACGGTCAGCACCGCGCCGGTGACCCACAGCGGCACCTGGAAGGAGTTCTCCAGGTTCGCGGAGATCGAGTTGGCCTGGGTCAGGTTGCCGATGCCGAAGCTGGCGATCGCCGCGGCGATGGCGAAGAACAGGGCCAGGAACTTGCCGAACGGGCCCTTGATGCCGCGCTGCAGGTAGTACTGTGGGCCGCCGGACTTTTCACCGGCGGCGTCGGTGCCGCGGAAGCGCACACCCAGGAAGGCCTCCGAGTATTTCGAGGCCATGCCGAAGATGCCGGTGATCCACATCCAGAACAGCGCACCGGGCCCGCCGATGCCGATGGCGGTGGCCACCCCGACGATGTTGCCGGTGCCCACGGTGGCGGCCAGGGCGGTGGTCAAAGCCTGGAACTGGGAGACGTCTCCCTCCGAACCGGCGTCCTTGCGCTTGATGATCCCCAGGCGCAGTGCCGGACCGAGCTTGACCAGCTGGATCAGGCCCAGCCGGATCGTCAGGTACAGCCCGGTGAGCAGCAGAAGCGGGATCAGGACAAATGGCCCCCAAATGACGGACGAGATGTCGCCAAACAGGGTCGTGAGGGCTTCCATGTGTTGGTCCTCCAGTGATGCGAGTGTGATGTTCATGACGCTGGTGGCGTCAAGGTAATACACTAACCCATCATGGTGACCTGGATCTCCATTTATTGCGGGCTCAGCCGATCGGGTCCAGAAGGATCCCGTCTTCGTCGCTGTGCAGCATCAGCCCGGGACGGAAAGTCACCGAACCGAAGCGCAGTTCCACGTCAGGGGAGCCCGAGTCCAGTTTCTGGCTCTTGCGCGGGTTGGTGCCCAGCGCCTTGATTCCCAGGTCCAAGGTGGCCAGTTCCGCCGAGTCCCGCACGGCGCCGTGGATGACCAATCCGGCCCAGCCGTTCTCCAGTGCGGTCTTGGCGACCATGTCACCGAGCAGTGCGCAGTCCAGGGATCCGGCTCCGTCAACCACCAGCACCTGCCCGTTGCCGGGGGTGGCGACAATCTGCTTGAGGATGGAGTTGTCCTGGTAGCAGCGCAGGGTGCGGATTGGGCCGCTGAACTTGGTCCGCCCGCCGAAGTTGCGCAGCTGGGTGGAGACCGACTGCAGGGTCTCGTCGTCGTCGAACAGATCGCAGGTGGAAAAATCCTGGGGTGCCGAAGCGTTGGTGTTGTGCATGCCTAGTCCTCCTGTGGGTGGAAGGTCAGCCGGCTGGTGCCCAGACCTTCGATGCTGGTTTCCAGTACGTCGCCGGCCTTGAGCCAGGGGCGGCGGCCGTTTTCGTCCTTGCGTGAGACGGCCACCCCGGCCGGGGTGCCGGTCAGGATCAGGTCCCCGGGCTGCAGTTCGGTCATCGCCGAAATGTAGCTGACCAATTCGGCCACATTGAAGACCAGGTCATCGGTGGAGTCGTCCTGAACCAGCTGCCCGTTGACCTTCGTGGTGATCCGCGCCCCGGGGGAAAATTCGTCGGCCGTGACCAGCCATGGGCCGACCGGGGTGGAGGCGTCCCAGGCCTTGCCCTGCAGCCACTGCCGGGTGCGGCCCTGGTAGCCGCGCATGGAGATGTCATTGGAGATGGCGTACCCGGCGATGTGCCGGTGCGCGTGCTCGGCGGGGATCCGCCGTCCCGGGGCGCCGATGATCACCGCCAGCTCACCCTCGTAGTCCACCCGGTGGTCCTCGCCGGGGATTTCCACGCTGTCGTTGGCGCCGGTGAGGCTGGAGGCGAACTTGGCGAAGATGGTGGGGTACTTCGGTTCCTCCATCTGGACCTCGGCGATGTGGTTGCGGTAGTTCAGCCCAATGCACAGCACCTTGGAGGGATTGGGGATCAGTGTGGCGTACACCAGCCCGGCGTGCGGCTGCGGCTGGCTGGCCCGGGCCTGCTCCAGGGCCTGCTGCCGCCGCTCCTCCTCGGCCCGCAGGAAATGCTGCACATCCGGGAATCCGGGAAGCAGCTGGGCGCCGTGGTCGCTGATCAGCGCGGCGGCCGTGGGCGCCGCTAAATCGGGGGTGCGAAGGGTGGCAAGTTTCATGCCCCCATCTCACTACAAGTGGCCTGCGGCACGCCAGTCGATGTCATTTTCTATTGTGGTTCGTGAGTGAACTAATAAGCCCAAGTCAGACGAGAAATACCGGTGTATCAATTGGAAGTGATCTAGCCAACTAGCTAAGCTAGAGGATGCCGGACCGCGAAATTCCGCGGATTTGGTGCATTTTTCGTAACTAGAGTGAAGCAGGTTTTGATGTGGGAGATTTCATTGGCGAGCGATATCGCCAAATACTGTTGGCCTCCTGGCAACACTTCTCGCTGGTAGGTCAATGCCTGATCCTGGCCACCGTCATTGCCGTAGTGCTGGCGGTGCTGGTGTACCGCAGCAAGGCGCTGGCGGGCGTGGCCAACGGCATCAGCGCCATTGGTTTGACGATCCCTTCCTTCGCGCTGATCGGCCTGCTGATTGTGCCGGTCGGTTTCGGCGTTACCCCCGCGGTCATTGTGGTGACCTTCTTCGCCGCGCTGCCGATCCTGCGCAACGCGATCGTGGGCCTGAACAATATTGAACCCAGCCTGGTCGAATCCGCCCGCGGCATCGGAATGACCCGCCTGGGCACCTTGCTGAAGGTTGAGATTCCCATGGCGTGGCCGGTGATCCTGACCGGCATCCGGATTTCCGCCCAGATGGTCATGGGCGTCGCGGCGATCGCCGCCTATTCGCTCGGCCCGGGTCTGGGTGGAATGATCTTCTCCGGCCTTTCCCGCCTCGGTGGCGCCAACTCCCTGGAATCCGTCGTTGTCGGCGTGGTGGGAGTGGTCATCCTGGCCCTGATTCTTGATTTGATCCTGATCGGCATCGGCCGGCTCACAACCCCGCGAGGTATCCGTGTCTGAGAACAACGCTAGAGAAGACAACAACATGGCCGCTAACGGCAAGACCGCAGGCCAGGACGGTGCCCGCACCGGCAGCACCGCCGCGAACGGCGCCGCTGAGGGCGTCACCGGCGCCTCGATCATGCTGCAGGAAGTCACCAAGACCTATCCGGGGCAGAAGAAGTCCGCGGTGGGCGGACTGACCCTGGAGATTCCGGCCGGCTCCATCGTGATGTTCGTCGGCCCCTCGGGCTGTGGCAAGACCACGACCCTGAAGATGATCAACCGGCTGATCGAGCCGACCAGCGGGCAGATCGTGATCAACGGCGATGACGTAACCAAGATGAACGGTGATGAGCTGCGCCGGCGCATCGGCTACGTGATCCAGGCCGGTGGATTGTTCCCGCACATGACGGTGGCCACCAACATCGGCATGGTGCCCAAGATGCTGGGCTGGTCCAAGGAGAAGATCGCAGCCCGCGTGGACGAGCTGCTCGAGCTGGTTTCCCTGGATCCGGAGCTGTACCGCGACCGCTTCCCGAAGGAGCTGTCCGGCGGACAGCAGCAGCGCGTGGGCGTGGCCCGCGCCCTGGCCGCCGACCCGCCGGTGCTGCTGATGGATGAGCCGTTCGGCGCCGTGGACCCGATCACCCGCCAGCGCCTGCAGGATGAGCTGCTGAACATCCAGTCCGAGGTGCAAAAGACCATCGTGTGCGTGACCCACGACTTCGATGAGGCCGTCAAGCTCGGCGACTGGATCGCCGTGTTCAACGAGGGCGCCCAGCTGGAGCAGTACGATTCGCCCGAACGCATCCTGGCCAACCCGGCCAGCGAGTTCGTGGAGAACTTCATTGGCTCCGGTGCCGGGCTGAAGCAGCTGACCCTGACCCGCGTGAACGAGGTCGAGCTGGAGGACGCGGTCACCGCGACCCCCGGCCAGCGCGCCTCCGATGTGCTCTCCCAGGTGCAGGGCGCCGGGGCGAAGTACGCGGTGGTGCTCGATTCGCGCGGCCGCCCGCTGCGCCGGCTCACCCGCCGCCAGCTCTCCCGCGCGCAGATCATCGAGGGCACCTATGACCCGAACCTGCCGTCGGTGGGCTGGCAGGCGACCCTAAACGACGCGCTGGACACCATGCTGGTCTCCAGCACCGAATCCGCCATCGTCACCGGACGGCGCGATGCATACGCCGGAATCATCACCGTGCAGACGGTGATGGAGGCGATCTCCGCGGCCAACGCGGCCGCCGGGGCGGACCACGAGGCACCGGTGGGCCTGAACTCCGGGGCGATCAGCCAGGTCGCCCTGCAGGACGGTGAGGACCAATGACCGCCGAACGACGTGGACTGCTCTACCAGCTGATCGGGATCCTGGTGGCCTTCGGGCTGCTGGTGGCCTGGCTGCTGACCGCAGACCTGAGCGACACCGAACGCCAGACGCTGGACCCGTCCACCATTTGGGGGTACACGGTGGAGCACCTGCAGATCACGGTGCTCGCCGCCCTGGTGGTGCTGGTCATCGCGATCCCGCTGGGGATCCTGCTCACCCGTCCCGGCATCCGCAAGGCGGCGCCCACGGTGCGCGCGATCGCCAACGTCGGGCAGGCCGCCCCAGCCATTGGCCTGGTGGTGCTGCTGGCGTTCTGGCTCGGCTACGGGCCGATGACCGCCGTGGTGGCGCTGGTGCTCTACGCGATCCTTCCGGTCCTGTCCAACACCATCATCGGCCTGCAGCAGGTCGACCAGCGGCTGGTGGAAGCCGGCCGCGGGATCGGGATGAGCCAGATGGCGGTCCTGTTCAAGGTGGAGCTGCCGCTGGCGGTTCCGGTGATGCTTTCGGGCATCCGCACCGCCCTGGTGCTGCTGGTGGGTACCGCCACCCTGGCCACGTTCATCAACGGCGGCGGACTGGGCATCCTGATCACCACCGGGGTGAACCTGTCGCTGAACACGGTGCTGGTGGCCGGCTCGCTCTTGGTGGCCCTGCTGGCGGTGAGCGTTGACTGGATCGGACGCGTGGTGGAAACCGCGGCTCGACCGAAAGGACTGTCGTGAAAAACAAGCTGAAGCTGACCGCGCTGGGCGCTGCGGCGCTGCTCGGCCTGACCGGTTGCGGGCTCTCCCCGTCCACCGGCACCGTGCCGCCCTCCGCCCCCGGCGAGATCCAGCCCATCCCGGGCCTGTCCGAGGAGAAGCCGAAGGTCACCGTGACCTCCAAGTCCTTCACCGAGCAGCTGATCGTGGGCAAAATCGCGGTCATCGCACTGCAGACCGCCGGGTTCGACGTCACCGACCTGACCAACGTGCCTGGTTCGCAGCCGGCGCGTGAACTGCTGGTGAGCAACGCGGCCAACATGGTCTGGGAGTACACCGGCACCGCCTGGCTGACCTACCTGGGCCACGAGGAGCCGGTGCCCGGCGCCGAGGCGCAGTGGAAGGCGGTGCGTGATGAGGACGCCAAGAACGGGCTCTATTGGGGTGCTCCGGCGCCGCTGAACAACACCTACGCCATGGCGATGAATGAAGAGACGGCCAAGGAGCTGGGGGTCACCAAGCTCTCCCAGCTCAAGGACCTGGACAAGTCCGAGCTGACGTTCTGCGTGGACCCCGAGTTCAACTCCCGGCGTGACGGGCTGACCCCGATGCTGGAGGCGATCGGGCTCAAGCGCGGCAGCGACGTGCCCGAATCCAACGTCGGGCTCTATGACGTGGGGGCCATCTACTCGGCCACCGCGGACGGGGCGTGCAACTTTGGCGAGGTCTTCACCACCGACGGGCGCATCAAGGCGCTGAACCTGACGGTGTTGGAGGATGACGTGGAGTACTTCCCCAGCTACAACATGGCCCCGGTCATTAACGGTGAGTTCTATGAGCAGTACCCGCAGGTGGCGGACGTGATGGCACAGATCGCCCCGCTGCTCACCGATGAGGTGCTGATGGACCTGAACTACCAGGTTGACGTTGAGGGCGGGGAACCGGCCGACGTGGCCTTCGCATGGATGGTCCAGGAAGGCCTGGTCACCGAACCCTGACCGGGCCGCGGATCGGCGAGGAGCCGGTGATCCGCGCCCAGCAAAGAGCACAGGGCCCGCAGATTACTCTGCGGGCCCTGTGCTCTTTGCGTTCCCCCGCACTGGATAGCGCTCAGGATGTGATGCGGGGGAACGGGTGAGGGGTGCAGGGACGGCGGGGTCTGTCCGCCGCCCCGGCACCGAGCGGCGTGGGAAGACTACTTCTCCTCGCCGCCGCTGGCCGCGGTGTGGCTTTCGATGACCGCTCCGTAGAACGGCATGGCCAGTTCGGCGAAGGTTTCCGCGGTGCCCGCACCGCCCGGGTTCTTCCAGTCGCGCAGCAGCTCGGAAATGACACCGACGGTGCTGTTCAGGGTGACCCCGGCCTGCTGCAGGCGCAGCAGCGAGGTTTCCCGGGCGAGCTTGTTGGTCGTGCCCGAGGCGTCAACGATGGCATGCACGTTGTAGCCGCGGGCCCGGGCCGAAAGGGAGGCGAACATCAGGCAAACATCGGTGATGACGCCGGCGATCACCAGGTTCTTCTTCCCGGTGGCCTTCACCGCTTCTTCGAAGGCCGGGTCGTCCCAGGCGTCGACTTCACCGGTGCGGTGAATGATCGGGGTTTCATCACCCAGTTCTCGGGTCAGCTCCGGGATCAGCGGACCGTTGGGGCCGGTGGGAGCGGAAGTGGTGGCGACGACGGGTACATCGAAGACCTTGCCGATCTTGGCCAGGGCCTGGGCGTTGCGACGTACTTCGAGCTGATCGTGGTCCTGTACGCCGAGGATCAACCCGGACTGGTGGTCGACCAGCAGGATGGCTGTGTTCTCGGGGGTCAGGCGGTCATTGGGGTATCCGGCTAGCTCGGTCATCTTGTCCTGCCTTTCGGTTGGTGTCCCGCGGGCGGGTGCCCTCGGAATCCGATTTCCATGTGTTTGCATGTAGATCCTGTAACCCATTGGGTTCCCGATCCATTCCCGGCCCCGCGCATGAGGTGCGCCACCGGGAGCTGTGTCGTGGGCGTCACGATAGCGGCGGGTCCGCCCCGTGTCGAGTGCCGCGGTGCGCGGGGTGCTTTGGGGCAGCCGGAGGCGGCTGACGCACTACGGGATATGTCGAAGTGTGGCGAATTAGTTGACGCATCACCATCGGGTGTGCAATGGTTAAGAGCGAAGCAGTTGAAGCGTCAATCATTTTTTGGCGTTGCGCTACCGCCCATACGACACACAAGGAGCAACCTTTTGACTACTGCCGCAGCTACCGACCTGACCACCGGAACCTGGAACCTGGACGCCGCCCACAGTGAAGTCAGCTTCGTCGTTCGCCATGCCGGCATCTCCCGCGTCCGCGGCAACTTCACTGACTTCGACGCCACCTTGACCGTCGGTGACTCCCTGGCCGACTCCGCCGTTGAGGCGACCATCCAGGTTGCCTCGGTAAGCACCAAGGATGCGAACCGCGACGCCCACCTAAAGGGTGAGGACTTCTTTGACGCGGAGAACTTCCCGGTCATGAGCTTCCGCTCGCTGCGCGCCGAGGGCGGGGACGAATTCACCCTGATCGGTGAAATGACCATCAAGGGCGTCACCAAGGAAGTTGAGCTGGAGGCGGAGTTCGGCGGCCAGACCGTTGACCCGTTCGGCATGACCCGGGCCGGCTTCAGCGCCACCACAACCATTTCCCGCAAGGAATTCGGCATCACCTGGAACGCCGCCCTGGAGGCCGGCGGAATGCTGGTCAGCGACAAGGTCAAGATCGAGATCGACGCGGCCTTCGTCCTGCCGGCTGCCGAGTAATACACCGCCTGGGGGCACACACCGCAAGAATGAGCAACGCCAGCGACCTTCCATGAAAAAGGTCGCTGGCGTTGCGCTGTTTTAAGGGCCGTTGCGGGCCAGGCGCGCTGCTAGAGCATCTCGGCGCGCAGCTGGTCCGGGGACTTGGGCGACAGCAGCCCCGGGGCCACATCGAACACGGTTTGCGCGCCGGTGATCCCGGCGCGGTTCATCCGGTGCACCGCCCGCGCGTAGGCCACCAGCACGCTGGAGGTGAATTCGGGGTTCGAACCCAGCGCCAGGGAGTATTCGATGACCTGGTTCTGTTCGGCACTGGTGTTGCCCGAGCGGATCACGAATCCGCCGTGGGGCATGTCCGAATGCTCGGCGGCCAGGGTCTGGGCGTCAATGAAGTGCACCGTGGTGTCGTACTGATCGAAGTAGTGCTCCATGCTCACAATCGCCTCGCGCACCACCTCGGGATCCGCTGCATCCTCCAGCACGACATAGCATTCGCGCTGGTGCTTCTGCCGGGTGCTCAGCGTGGGGCGCTGGCCGGCGCGCACCAGGTCGATCGCTTCCTGGCTGGGGATCGTGTACTGCACCCCGGCGGCCACCCCCGGCACGCGGCGCACCGCGTCGGAGTGGCCCTGGCTCAGCCCGCGGCCCCAGAACGTGTAGGTTTCCCCGTCGGGCAACAGCGCCTCGCCGTAGACGCGGTTGATGGAGAACATTCCCGGATCCCACCCGGCGGAGATCAGTGCGGTCTTGCCGCCGGCCCGGGCCGGGGCGTCCACGGCCGCGTGATACTCCGGGATCCTGGCGTGGGTGTCAAAGCTGTCCACGGTGTTGAACTTCGCGGCCAGCGCCGGTCCCTGCTCGGGGAGATCGGATTTGGAACCGCCACAGAGAATCAGCACGTCAATGGCGTCGGTGTGGGCATCCAGCTCGGCCATCGCGTAGCGCGGGGCCGGGGAAGCCAGCTCAAGGCTCTGCGGGTCGCGGCGGGTGAAGACCCCCACCAGTTCCATGTCGGCATTCTTCGCCACGGCCGCCTGGACCCCGCGGCCCAGGTTCCCGTAACCGGCAATTCCAATTCGAATCTTCTCAGGCACGTGCTTCCTATTCCTTGGCGCAATAATTCCTTCCCTTACGCTAGCCGTTGGCCACGGCGGGGGTTAAACGCAGGAACGGATATTACCGGCGCGTGGGAAGGCGCCGGCCTGGAACTGGGTGAAGCTAGCTATTGGAGTAGAAGCTGGCCATGCCAAAGAGCACGAGCAGCCCGGCCAGCACCCACAGTGCGCCAAGGAAGGTGCCCAACCAGCCGGTGACCTTTCCGACCGTTGCCGCCGTATTGTAATCGCGTTCGGCCTTGTTGGCCTTGGAGATGGCAATCGGCCCCAGGATGATGCCCAGGGCGCTGAACACCAAGGCCAGGATGCCCAGGATCATCGAGGTCTGGGCCAGCTGGCCGCCGGTGAACTGTTCGCGGGAATTGTACTGCTGCGGCTGCTGCGTGCCGCCGGGGGTCTGGCCATGGAACTGGGGCGGCTGATTGAAGGAACCCGAGTCGTAGGACGGTGCGCCCTGTGAGTACGGGTTGGTCGGTTCGTTGCTCGGCGTTGACATGTCGATTCTCATTCCACTGGTGGCGGCTGATTTCAATTCAAGCAGGTTCGCCACCGGGCGACCAGCCACTGCGGTGAGTTCTAGGCTCCCAGGGTGGCCTGGGTGCGTGGGTGTGCCATGCTGGAAGGATGGATCTGAGGGTTTCTCGCACGTTGAGCATTCCGGCCGTCGAGCTGGAATGGCGATTCTCGCGGGCCTCGGGACCCGGCGGCCAACATGTGAACACCTCGTCCACCCGGGTCGAACTGTCCTGGAACATCGCCGCCTCCCATGCCCTCTCACCGGGGCAGCGCGAACGCCTGCTGGAACGGCTGTCCTCCCGGCTGACCGACGGGAGCATCACGGTTTCGGCCGCGGAGCAGCGTTCGCAGCTGCTCAATCGGCGCAGCGCCCAGGAAAAGCTGGGTCAGATCATCGCCGCTGCGCTCGCCCCGGATCCGCCCAAGCGCAGGGCAACGAAGCCAACGAAGGGATCCCAACGCCGCCGTTTGGAGGCCAAGGCCCAGCGCTCGCAGACCAAGGCGCAGCGGCGGCGGCCAACCCTGTAAGCCGAGGCGGTGCACGCTCATCCGACGAATGTGCCGCAATCAGGGCCGCTCCCATGCCTGCGAGATTCCATCAGTTCCCGGCGAAGCATGGGGCCATGCCCAGGCGCAACGCGTCGTATTTTCGGCCGTTGGCCGTTGGCCGTTGGTCTCGCACATCGCACAGAGCGTCTTTTGCGGTGGGACTTCGATTCTGCTGTGGAACGCAGCTGGTCGAGATGGAGAACGGCAATGAATTCTCCGGGGCGCTCCGAGGTGGCGGAGCATAACCGACCACTTGAGCAATCTGGTTTGGCAGAAAAGTTCACTCGGCGTGCCATCATGCTGAGAGACCACGCGTACCGGTCCGCGATGCCTGCGGTGCGTCGGTGGCAGCTCGTGGAGACGGCATCTCGCGGCAAAGACTTGAACGCTGTTCAATAAAACGGTATACAGTTGACATACCTTTTATTGAACAGTGTTCAGCATTCCGCTCTTGGTGTGCCGGGCACATGTACCGCGCGAAAGGCCGGCCACATTATGACCACCATCAACAGCAGGACGCACGCCGCAGCGCCACCGCTATCTCAGCAGGCCGCCGCCTCGCCGACCCTGGACGGGCAGCTGGACGTGTATGAGCTGGCTGCACGCATTGAGGCAGGGCACCGGCTGACACGGGAGGAGGCCCTGGCCGTGTTGCGAGTTCCCGATGCGGCAACCCACACCCTGGTGGCGGCCGCCGGCAGGCTGCGCCAGAAATTTTTCGGCAACACCGTCAAGGTCAACTACCTGGTCAACCTGAAATCGGGGCTCTGCCCAGAAGACTGCACCTACTGTTCACAGCGCCTGGGGTCCAAGGCCGAAATCCTGAAATACACCTGGCTCAAACCCCAGGAGGCGGTGCACCAGGCCGGACTGGGCGTGGCCGGTGGAGCCTCGCGGGTCTGCATGGTCGCCTCCGGCAAGGGACCCACCGACCGCGACGTGGACCGGGTGGCCACCATGATTGGACAGTTGAAGGACGAGCACCCCGAGGTGGAGGTGTGCGCCTGCCTGGGCATCCTGAAGGAGGGGCAGGCCGCGAAGCTGCACGCCGCCGGGGCCGATGCGTACAACCACAACCTGAATACCGCCGAATCCCTTTATCCGGAAATCTGCTCCACGCACACCTACCAGGACAGGGTGGACACGGTCGGCCAGGCCCGCCACGCCGGGCTCTCACCCTGCTCGGGACTCATCGTGGGCCTGGGAGAGAACCCGGAACAGCTGGTCGAGGCCGTGTTCGCACTGCGTGACCTGGAAGCCGACTCCATCCCGGTGAACTTCCTAATGCCCTTCGACGGGACCCCGCTGGAAGGCACGTGGCTGCTGACGCCCCTGGGCTGCCTGCGGATCCTGGCGCTGGTGCGCCTGGCCTGCCCCCAGGCCGAACTGCGCATGGCCGGTGGTCGTGAAATGCACCTGCGCACGCAGCAACCGGCCGCCCTGCAGGTGGCCAACTCGATCTTCCTGGGGGACTACCTGACCAGCGAGGGGCAGGCGGCCGCCGCTGACCTGGCGATGATCGCCGACGCCGGATTCATGGTGTTGGGCCAGGAAGACGTGGATCCCAACGAGCTGGCCCGCCGCGTGCACGCCTCGAAGAACCGCGATGCCCGCCAACCGGCCACAGGCTGCGGCGGCGGATGCGCCAGCACCTGCGGCACCGCCGGGACCGGATGCCCGATCGGCGCCGCGGGACCGGCTGCGGGCGTCGAACCGGTGCTGCGCCGTCGCGGTGCAGGCACCAGCGAAAGCCCGAACGCATGAAACCCGCCGGGAAATCTGCGCTCCACCCTGGACCCGCGGCACCGCCCCCGCCCTTGGCCGGCAGCGTCCTGGACAGGGATGCCGGGCTGCTCTGGCATCCGTACAGTACCCTGGGGGCCGGGGCCCGCTATGAGGTGCAGGAGGCCGAGGGCGTCTGGCTGAATCTCGCCGATGCCTCCGGGCGCTACCGGGTGATCGATGGCATGTCCTCCTGGTGGTCCGCCGTCCACGGGTACCGCCACCCGCGGCTGGATACGGCCGCGCGGAAACAGCTGGAGCAATTCAGCCACGTAATGTTCGGGGGACTGACCCACGCACCGGCCGTGGAACTGGCCGAACGCCTGACGGCCCTGACACCGGGCAGCCTGAACCACGTGTTCCTGGCCGACTCGGGATCCATCTGCGTGGAAGTGGCACTCAAATTGGCGCTGCAGTACCAGCACGCCCGGGGGCAAGGAGAACGTCAACGCGTCGCGGCCCTGCGCGGGGGCTATCATGGGGACACCTTCGCCACCATGGGAATCTGCGACCCGGTGGACGGGATGCACGCGCAATTCAGCGGCCAGGGACCCGAGCACGTATTTCTGCCCCGCCCGCCCTCCGCCGTGCCCGAACCAGGGGGCGGCTGGCAGGTTGATGAGACCGAGCTTTCGGAGTGGGAGACCCAGGCGCGGGCCGGGATCGCTGCGCACTCCGGGGAGCTGGCCGCCATCATCTGCGAACCGGTGCTGCAGGGCGCCGGAGGCATGCACGTCTACGCGCCGCAGGTGCTGGGGGTGCTGCGCCAACTGGCCGACGAGCACGGCCTGCTGTTGATCTTTGACGAAATCGCCACCGGATTTGGCCGCACCGGGCGCCTCTTCGCCAGCCAATGGGCCGGGGTCATCCCGGACATCATGTGCGTGGGCAAGGCCCTGACCGGCGGCTACCTGAGCCTGGCTGCGACGCTGTGCACCACCGCGGTGGCCCAGACGCTGGAGCGCAGCGGTTCACCGCTGCTGCACGGGCCCACCTTCATGGGCAATCCGCTGGCCTGCGCAGTGGCCAACGCGTCGCTCCGGCTGCTGAGCGAACCGGATCCGCAGGACAAGGGCGCCGCCCGCTGGCAGGGGCAGGTCAACGCCCTGCAGGACGGGCTGCGCCGGACACTGGGCGAAGCGAGCGGCTTCAGTAGTGTCCGCCAGGTGCGGGTACTGGGCGGGGTCGGGGTCATCCAGCTGCGTGAGCCGGTGCGGATGGCCGAAGTGACCGCCGCCGCGGTTCGCCGGGGTGCGTGGGTGCGCCCCTTCCGCGACCTCCTCTACGTGATGCCGCCCTATGTCACCGGCAGCCGGGAACTGGAGCAGCTGGGGCAGGCGGTCGTGGCGGCGGTAGGCCAAGTCCATGGACGCTAGCCTCCACAGCCCAGCGCAGGAATCGGCACGAGGCGGGGAACTGCCGGAGCACTGGCACGGGTGGCTCGCCGGGCGGCAACGGGTGCGCCAGGTCCGTCACTTCCAACGCCGCGACACCAGTCGGACCGGGCTGCTGGATCTGGCGTCCAACGACTACCTGGGGCTGTGCGGGCACCCGGCGGTGCGGCAGGCCGCGACCCAGGCGCTGCAGGAGCAGGGCGCCGGCGCCGGAGCCAGCCGCATCGCCACCGGCACGCTGCCGGTGCACCGGGAGCTGGAAGACGCCTTGTGCCGCTACACCGGACGGGATGCCGCTTTGGTGTTCTCCAGCGGGTACACCGCCAACCTGGGCCTGTTGCAGGCACTGGGCGGTCCCGGCAGTCTGTTCATCCTCGACGCCCACGCCCATGCGAGCCTGGTGGACGGCGCCCGGCTTTCCGGGGCCGCGGTGCGCACCGCCGGGCACAATGACCTGGCTGGGATGAGACGGATCCTGGAGGAACACCGGCAGCAGGCCCGGGCAAGCCGTGCGCCCTCACGGGTGGCGGTGGTGGTTGAGTCCCTGTACTCGGTGCTGGGGGACAGTGCCGACCTGGGCGCTGCGGCCCGCTTATGCCAAGAGTACGGTGCGTTGCTGGTGGTTGACGAGGCGCACTCCCTGGCGGCCACCCCCGGCGGCAGCGCAGTGCGTGCTGCCGGGCTGCAGCACAGCGCCCACGTGCTGGTCACCGCAACCCTGTCCAAGGCACTGGCCGCCCAAGGCGGGGCAGTGCTGCTCGGTGGTCAGCAGGCGGGCCTGCTGCGCGAGCACCTGCTGAACACCGCACGGACCTTTATCTTTGACACCGCATTGAACCCCGCCGCCGCCGGGGCCGCCCGCGCAGCCCTGCAGCTGGCCGACGCCCCGCGGCGCGCCCGGCTGATGCGCAACGTTGAGCTGATCGGGAACACCCTGGTCGCGGCTCCCGGCTGGGACGCGCGGGTGGAGCGTGGGACCGGGCCGATCCTTTCGGTGCGGATGGGCAGTCCCGCCACCGCGGTCCGCGCCACCGGATGCCTGGCGGTGCAGGGGATTTCCGTGGCCTGCTTTCGCCCGCCCAGTGTTCCGGATGGCATCTCCCGGTTGCGCATCACCGGGCACGCCCACCATGAAACCACTGTGCTGCAGGAGGCACTGCACGCCATCATCAGCACCGTCACCCAGGAGGAGCATTCATGAGCTGCCCGTTCGCCACCGAACCCAGCATGCCCGGCCCACCGGCAACGACAACACGACGGGCGCCGTTGGGCGGAAACCTGCACCGGGCCTACCCGCCACAAATCACCGAACGCTACCGCATCATCGAGGATCCGCAGCAGGTGCGCCGGATCCTGCTGCGCCCGGAACTGTTCACCCCGGATAATGCGCTGCTCACCGCGATCGACCTGGCCCCGAGCGCATTGCGGATCCTCGCGGCCGAAAAGTTCTTCCTGCCACCGGTGCTGGCCAGCGCCAGCGGGCAGGAGCACCGCCGGGTGCGGCGCATCGTTGCCGGGTTCTTCAGCCCCGCCAAGGTGGCCGCCCAACGCGGGTTCGTGCAGCGTCGGGCGCGGGAGATCTGCGAGGATCTGGCCGCCGGGACCGAGAGGGAACCGGTGGACCTGAGCGCACGGCTGGCCGCGCCGATTCCGGCAGAGGTGATGCAGCGCCTGAGCGGGGTGCCGGTGCCGCCGGCGGACCTGCTCAAGCGCTTCAGCCGCCACTCACTGGAATTGTTCTGGGGGTGGCCGGATCACCAGCGCCAGCTGGAGCTGGCACGCACCGCCGCGCAATTCCACGCCTGGCTGCGCCATAGCGTCCTGCAGGCCATCGCCGCCGGGGACGGAAACCTCTACGCCGAACTGCACCGGGAAGGGGTGGACGCGGACCGGATCCGCTCGCTGGGCTACTTTTTGACCATCGCCGGCCAGGAGACCACGGCATTGCTCATCCACACCGTCCTGCACACCGCGCTGGACCGGGGCCGCTGGGAGCAGTGCGCCCACAACCCACACACCGCCGCGCAGCTGGTCGGTGCGGTTCTGGCCGCCCAGTCCTCGGTGCCGACCTGGCGGCGCGTCGTGGCCCGGGACACGGTATGTGGCGGTGAGCAATTCTTGGCTGGCCAGCAGCTGGTGTTGCAGCTGTCCGGAGGCCAACTGGGCCGGGAGCAGGATGATTCGCTGGCCTTTGGACTGGGAGTGCACCGGTGCCTGGGGGCCGGGCTGGCCCGGATGCAGGCCGAGGAAGTGCTGCGCACCGCAGCGCAACAGCTCCCGGGACTGACCCTGACCGAGCCGGAAACGCCTTGGCTGCATCTGCTCTCCTTCCAGGCCCCGCTCACGGTACCGGCACGGCTGGCTGCGGCCGGGGTGCGGGCATGAGCGGGGATGCCGCCAGGATCCTGGCGGTCACCGGGACCGATACCGAGGTCGGCAAGACCGTAGTCACCGCGGTCCTGGCCGCAGCCGCCCTGCAGCGCGGCCACCGCGTGGCGGTCTACAAGCCCACCCAGACGGGGGTGGGGCCGGGCGAGGAAGGGGACGTGCAGGCGGTCGCGCGCTGGCTGTCGCACCCCGCCCAGCTCACCGTGGCCGAAGGGGTGCGTCTGGCCCCGGCGATGGCGCCACTGGATGCGCTGGGCCAGGAAGCGCGGCGTCGTCCCAGCGGCGGCGCCGGTTCACTGCCGAGTCTGCAGGAGCATGTGCGTCGGGTGGGGGAACTGGCCCGCACCCATCAGGTGGTGCTTGTGGAGGGGGCCGGCGGCCTGCTGGTGAAGCTCACGCAGCAGCAGCAGACCTTGGCGGACCTGGCCAGGGAACTGCACGCCCGGCCGGTCCTGGTGACGCGACCGGATCTGGGAACCCTGAACCACACCGAACTGACGCTGGAAGCGGCCAGCCAGCGTGGGCTGCGTGAGGGCCTGCTCGTGATGGGCAGCTGGCCGGGGCAACCGCAGGCGCTGCACGAAGTGAACCGCGCGAACCTGCGCGGGCTGGCCGCAAACTTCGGCTGGACGTGGGCGCCCGGCCCGCTGGCTGGCGTGGTTCGGCAGGGCGCGGGAACGCTCACCGCACGACTGCACGCCGCCGGGCAGAAGATTGCCCAGACCGGGGAGCTGTGGGAAGCGCGGGTCAGCGCTGCGCACCGGGTGCGGCCAGGGCGTTGATCGCGGGGCTGCGCCCGGCCAGCTGCGCGGCGGTGGCGGTGATCATCTGCTGCATGGCCGCCGCCGCCCGGGTCAACCCCACATCCTTGCGGTGGGCCAGGGAAATGGTGCGGGTCAGGGAGGGCTGCTCCAGCCGGCGGGTATGGAACTCGCTGCGGTCCAGCAGCACCGTGGCCGGTACGACCGCCACCCCCAGGCCGAGCTGCACGAAACGCAGCACCGCATCCATCTCCCCGCCCTCCAGGACCACGTTCGGTTCCAGATTGCAGCTGCGATAGGCCTGCATGGTGGCTGCCCGCAGGTCATAGCTGGGGGAGAAGACGATCTGCGGCACCGGGGCCAACTGGGCCAGGCTCAGCGGGCCCTGCCCCGCCGGCAGCTGGCCGGCCTTGGCGGCAATGACCATGAGCTCCTCCGAGAGCAGCGGAATGTCATCCAGGGACTCGAAGGCGGCCGGTTCGTGCTCGGAGGCCACCACCAGGGCCAAATCCAGTTGACCGGCCGAGAGCTGCTCCAGCAGCAGACGCGAACCGGCCTCGCTCAAGTGCAGCTCGATTCCCGGATAGCGCCGGTGGAACTCACCCAGCACCATGGCGACCAGGGAAATGCACATCGAGGGCGGGGCACCCAGCCGCACCCGGCCGGCACGCAGCCCGGCCAGCTCCTGCATCTGGTGGCGGATCCGGTCGGCATCGGCCAGCATCCGGGAAGCCAGCGGCACCAGCGCTTCCCCGGCCGGGGTGAGGGTGATGTTGCCGCGGGCGCGGTGGAAAAGCTGGGATCCCAGCTCGGATTCCAGAGTGGCGATCTGCCGGCTCAGCGAGGGCTGGGCCAGGTGCAGCTGCTCGGCGGCCCGGGTGAAGTGACCCAGGTCCGCGACGGTCAGGAAACTCTTGAGCTGGTCGAGGTTCATGGCTCCAGCCTAAAGGACGATAGTCAAAACGCATCGAAACCAGAAAAATAATTCATTGGACTAATAGTTGTCGGGTTTCTAGCGTGGAAGCCATGGGTATGAACAGCTCCGTCGCGGGCAACAACGGCGACACCACGAACAACGAATCCAACGACAACGCCACCGGCCACCGGTTCGACGGCGGCACCGGCAAGATCCGGGAACGCAAGATCTCCACCGCCGTGCTGGTGATCGGCACCGGCGGATCCGGGCTGCGCGCAGCCATTGAACTGGCCGAACTGGGGGTGGACGTGCTGGCCGTGGGCAAGCGCCCCCGCCACGACGCCCACACCTCCCTGGCCGCCGGGGGCATCAACGCCGCGCTGGGAACCATGGACGCCGAGGACAGCTGGCAGCAGCATGCGGCGGACACCATCAAGGAAAGCTATTACCTGGCCAACCCGCACACCGTGCAGATTGTGGCGCAGGGAGCGGCCGAGGGCATCGCGGACCTGGAACGCTACGGGATGGGTTTTGCCCGTGAAGAGGACGGACGGATCTCCCAGCGCTTCTTTGGTGCCCACACCTTCCGCCGCACCGCGTTCGCCGGGGACTACACGGGCCTGGAAATCCAGCGCAGCCTGGTCCGCCGCAGTGAACAGCTGCAGGTCCCCATCCTGGATACCGTGTACATCACCGACATCCTCACTCATGACAACCGCGTGTTCGGCGCGTACGGCTTCGACGTGAACAACGGCACCCGCTACCTGATCCACGCCGATGCGGTGATTCTGGCCGCCGGCGGACACAACCGCATCTGGCGGCGGACCTCCTCCCGGCGCGATGAGAACACCGGGGACTCCTTCCGCCTGGCGGTGGAGGCCGGGGCCCGGCTGCGCGACCCGGAGCTGGTGCAGTTCCACCCCTCGGGGATCATTGAACCGGAAAACGCGGCCGGCACCCTGATCTCCGAGGCAGCCCGCGGCGAGGGCGGCATCCTGCGCAACGGGCTGGGGGAGCGGTTCATGGAACGCTACGACCCGCAGCGCATGGAACTGTCCACCCGCGACCGGGTGGCGCTGGCGGCCTACACGGAAATCAAGGAAGGACGCGGCACCAAGAAGGGCGGGGTCTGGCTGGACATCTCCCACCTGCCGCGCCAGCTGATCATGGAGCGGCTGCCGCGGGTGTACCAGACCATGCTGGAGGTGCAGATGCTGGACATCACCCGCGAACCCATCGAGATCGCGCCGACCGCGCACTACTCCATGGGTGGGGTGTGGGTGCGTCCCGAAGACCACTCCACGCACGTGGAGGGGCTGTACGCGATCGGTGAGGCCTCCAGTGGCCTGCACGGGGCGAACCGCCTGGGCGGCAACTCGCTGATTGAGCTGCTGGTGTTTGGGCGGATCGTGGGCCGGGCGGCCGCCGAGTATTCGGCCGGGCTTGAGTCCCACACCCGTTCGGCCGCCGCGGTGACGCGGGCCCGCAGCGAGCTGGAGCGGCTGCTGGCCGCCGACGGACAGGAAAACGTGCGCTCCCTGCAACGGGCGATCCGGGACATGATGACCGAGTGCGCCGGGGTGGTGCGTGACGAGGCGGGCCTGCTCGAAGGGCTGCGCCGGCTGGATGAGATCGAAGCGCGGATGGCCAACGTGGGAATCCACCCGGACATTGCCGGCTTCCAGGACCTGGCGCACGCCTATGACCTGAAATCCGCGGCGCTCTCCGCCCGGGCCACCCTGGAGGCGGCGCTGGAACGGCGCGAAACCCGCGGCTGCCACAACCGCAGCGACTACCCCGAGCAGGATCCGCAGCTGCAGGTGAACCTGGTCTGGTCCCCGCACGGCGGGGTGGTGCGCGAGTCGATCCCGCCGGTGCCCGCCGAGATCAGTGAGCTGATCGGTGAGGTGGACACGGCCGGGAAGCTGGTGGAGTAGTCCCGCGAGTTTAGAGACCGTTGGAGCCATCGCACTCCTGCGGGGCTTTAAGCAGGCTGAGGACAACAACCGGAAGTTCGCCCAGTTCGGCACCGAAGAAACCGTGCATTCGTCAATTTACCGAGGCAAAAGGACACAATAATCCCTCATAGTGGAGCATGTCGCGACCAGGGGTAGGGGGAGCATCCAGCATTCCCGAGCAGCCGAATCTTCTGCGCGCGATGCGCAGCCTATTGGGCGGTCGTACAAGCAATGGCCGGCTTCCCTTGGAGATTTTGGAACGGGGAAACCGGCCATCGAATGGGGGCGCAGGGGTCTATAGCCCGCGCACGATCAGCACATCCAGGGTGCGCGGCCCATGCACGCCCTCGACGCGCTCCAGCTCGATGTCGCTGGTGGCGCTCGGCCCGGAAATCCAGGTTTGCGGGCGGGTCACGTCCATGCGCGGCATGGCCTCGGGCAGCAGCTGCACGATCGTGGAGACCGGCACGATGCACACGTGGTGATCGGGCACCAGGGAGATCGCGCGCCGGCCCTGGTCGGGTTCGCCGTCCAGGATGATGGTGCCGGACTCGGCGATGGACACCGCCGAGGAGGTCACCACGGCGCTGGTCTCATCGAGCACCGGGATGTCCAGGGCGTGGCCCGGGGCGTCGATGCGCCGCTCAATGGACTCGGGCAGCTGCTGAAGCCAACCGGTGTCCAGCCCGTGCGGGTAGACCACCGAGCGGGCGGTGGCCAGCTTCGCGGCGACGTGGGTGGCGATCTGCTCGGCCTCGATGACATCCACCCCGGCCTTGTAGTCCACCAGGCGGTCCACCAGCAGTTCGATGACCTCGGTTTCGCTGAGCTGCGAGGTGGTGCGGTAGTCGCGCACCACCGGTTCCACGTGCGGGTTATCGGCCAGTGCGGTGCGGATCCGGCCCAGGATCTCTTCCTTGGCGCTCATTTGCCCTCCTTCTCGCTCTTCCACCAGTCGCGGAAGGACTTGCTTGGCGGTGCCGGGATGTCGCGGCTGGCGGTCCAGCCCGCCGCGATGCCCGGCAGGCGCTTGATCTTCTTGTCCCGGCCGGCGGCCAGCTTGCCCAGCGGCAGCCCCTTTTCCAGCAGGTCCAGGTTCCGGCCCTTGCCCAGCGCCCAGGAGCCGCCCTTCATCAGCAGGTCCATCTGGGTGGGCAGCAGCTTCTTGCCGCGCTGGGAATCCACGTCCTCCCCGCGCAGGTGCACCAGGATTTCGGGGATGTTGATCTTCACCGGGCAGGCGTCAAAGCAGGCGCCGCACAGTGAGGAGGCGTAGGGCAGGGAGTTGTTCTCCTCGGCCTCGATGCCGGTCAGCAGCGGGGAGAGGATCGCGCCGATCGGGCCCGGGTAGGTCGAGCCGTAGGCGTGCCCGCCGGTGCGTTCGTACACCGGGCAGACGTTCATGCACGCCGAGCAGCGGATGCAGTTCAGCGCGCTGCGCCCGAAGCGGTCCGACAGCGCCCGGGTGCGCCCGTTGTCCATCAGCACCAGGTGCACGTTCTGCGGCCCGTCGTTCTCGGTGACCCCGGTCCACAGCGAGGTGTACGGGTTCATCCGCTCCCCGGTGGAGGAGCGCGGCAGCAGCTGCATGAAGACCTCGATGTCCTGCCAGGAGGGCAGCACCTTCTCGATCCCCATCACGGTGATCAGGGTTTCGGGCAGGGTCAGGCACATGCGCCCGTTGCCCTCGGACTCCACCACGCCCAGGGTGCCGGTGTCCGCCAGGGCGAAGTTGGCCCCGGAGATCGCCACCTTGGTGGAGAGGAACTTCTTGCGCAGGTGCTTGCGCGAGGCCTCGGCCAGCTTGGCCGGCTCATTGGTTAGGTTCGGATCCACATCCGGCATCTCGCGCAGGAAGATGTCGCGCACCTCGGTGCGGTTCTTGTGGATCGCCGGGACCAGGATGTGGCTGGGCTTGTCGTGGTCCAGCTGCACGATCAGTTCGGCCAGGTCGGTTTCGAAGGCGGCGATGCCCTGGGTTTCCAGGTGCTCGTTCAAGCCGATTTCCTGGGTGGCCATGGACTTGACCTTGACCACCTCGGTGGAGCCGGTCTGCTTGATCAGGTCGGTGACGATCTGGTTCGCCTCGGCCGCGTCGCGGGCCCAGTGGATGATGCCGCCGCGGGCGGTGAAGTTCTTCTCGAACTCCTCCAGGCGCTCATCCAGCCGTGCCATCGCCTGGTTCTTGATCGCCTCCCCGGCGTTGCGCAGCGACTCCCAGTCCGGCAGCTCGCCGACCACGCGCAGCCGCTTGTCGCGGATGGAGTGGGTGGCGTGGCGCAGGTTCGCGCGCAGCTGGGTGTTCTGCAGCTCGTGGTGGGCGGCCTTCGGGAAGGACTCATCGGCAAACAGGTTGCCTTCCCCGGCCGCCGGCATGCCCAAAAATACCTGACTCACAGTGCCACCATCTCTTCCTTCGTGCTGGCCAGGATGTTGGCCAGGTGCATGGTGCCCGGCTTCTGGCCATTGCGTGAGAGCCCGCCACCGATGTGCATCAGGCAGGAGACGTCCCCGCCGACGCACAGCGAGGCGCCGGTGGAGGCGATGTTGCGGGCCTTGTCCTGCAGCATCGCCGAGGAGACATCGGAGTTCTTGATGGAGAAGGTGCCGCCAAAGCCGCAGCACTGGTCTGCCTCGGGCAGCTCCTCCACGGTGATCCCACCCACCGACTTGAGCAGGTCCAGCTGCCGGTCGCCCAGCTTCAGCAGGCGCATGCCGTGGCAGGAAGGGTGGTAGGTGACGCTGTGCGGGAAGTAGCTGCCCAGCTGTTCGGCGGCGTTGGTGATGCCCAAGACGTCGGTGAGCAGCTGCGAGAGCTCGTAGGTGCGTCCGGCGACCTCCGCGGCGCGGGACTTCAGGTCCGGCTTGCCCAGCCGCTCGGCCAGCATGCCGTGCTGGTGCTTCAGGGAGGAGACGCAGGATCCGGAGGGTGCCACGGCCACGTCGTAGTCGGCGCGCTCGAAGGCCTGGACATGGTTTTCAACCACCGGCAGCGCCTCGGGCATGTAGCCGGAATTCATGTGCATCTGCCCGCAGCAGGCCTGGCCGGCCGGGAAGATCACCTCATGGCCAAGGCGTTCCAGGATTTTCACCGTGGACTTGGCCGTTTCCGGGTACATCGCGTCGACGATGCAGGTGGCAAAGAGTGCAATACGCATAAGAATAACTCTCTCGCTGTGTGGTCTGACCATACTAGGCGCATCTTTCGAATCCCGTCAAGACTTGTTGTGATAGCACTCACCTTGTATTATCGGTGGTCTGACCATATGTGGTCTGACCATCACTAGTAAGGACGCCCACACCGTGTTTACACCATCAACCGAGCCGATCGCCGGCAGCGTGGCCATCTCCGCGCTGGTCGCCCTGATCCCGCTGCTCACCTTCTTTGTCATGCTGGCCGTAGTTAAGGTCAAGGCCCACTATGCCGGACTCAGCTCCCTTTTGGTCGCAATCATCGTGGCGATCTTTGGCTGGCAGATGCCGGTGGGGCTGGCCATCAACTCCGGGGTGATGGGCGTGGTGTTCGGCGCCTTCCCCATCGTGTGGATCGTGGTCATGGCGATCTGGCTCTACCAGGTCACCGTGGTCTCCGGGCGCTTCGAGGACCTGCGCCGGGTCTTTGACGTGATCGGCGGCGGGGATGTGCGCATCCAGACGGTGCTGATCGCGTTCTGCTTCGGCGGCCTGCTGGAGGCGCTGGCCGGGTTCGGTGCCCCGGTGGCGATCACCGCCACCATGCTGCTGGCCCTGGGACTCTCCCCGCTGCGAGCGGCCAGTGCCGTGCTGATCGCCAACACCGCCCCGGTGGCCTTTGGCGCCGTGGCCATCCCGATCACCACCGCCGGTGCGCTGACCGGGATCCCGGCCGCGGAGATCGGCGCCACCGTCGGACACCAGTCCCCGGTGCTGGCCCTGTTCGTCCCCACCGTGCTGGTGCTGGTCATCGCCGGGTGGCGCAGCATGCGCCAGACCCTTCCGGTGACCCTGGTGATCGGCATTTCCTTCGCCATCGCCCAGTGGCTGTGCGCGACCTACTTCTCCTATGAACTGACCGACATCGTCGCCTCGCTGGTGGGCCTGGGCGTTGCGGTGCTCTTCTTGCAGGTGTGGAAGCCCAAGGGCGCCGACGAGGCCCGCGAGCGCATCCTCACCCCCGAGGCGCTGGCCAAGCCGGTGGACGCGAACCGCAACCTGCGCCCGGGGGCGACCTGGATGGCGTTGTTCCCCTATGTGCTGGTGATCCTGATCTTCGGTGTGGCCAAGCTGTGGCGCCTGGGCGTGGACATCCCGGCGGCGCTGGCCGCCACCGACGTGAAGTTCGGCTGGCCGGGGCTGCACGGGAACATCGTGGACGGCAACGGCGAGGCGGTCTCCTCGACGATCTACAATTTCAACTGGCTCTCCACCCCCGGCACCCTGCTGCTGATCACCGGGCTGATCGTGGCCATCGTGTACTCCAAGTTCGATGACGGGGGCAAGTACCCGATCGCCGTGGGCAACGCGATCGCCGAGATCGGGCGCACCGTGTACAACATGCGCTTTGCGGCGCTGACCATCCTCTCGGTGCTGGGCCTGGCCTACGTGATGAACCTGTCCGGGCAGACCATCACCATCGGCACCTGGATGGCCGGGGCCGGTGGCGCGTTCGCCTTCCTCTCGCCCATCCTGGGCTGGATCGGCACCGCGGTGACCGGCTCGGACACCAGCGCGAACGCCCTGTTCGCCAAGCTGCAGCAGACCGCCGGGGTCAACGCGGGCATCGACCCGACCCTGCTGGTGGCCGCCAACACCTCCGGCGGCGTGGTCGGCAAGCTGATCTCCCCGCAGAACCTGGCCATCGCGGCGACCGCGGTGAAGATGGAAGGCCAAGAGTCGGTGATCCTGAAGAAGGTGGCCGGCTGGTCGGTGGGCATGCTGCTGGTGCTGTGCGTGCTGGTCTACCTGCAGTCCACCCCGGTGCTCAGCTGGATGCTGCCGCACTAGGCCCGTGGCCCTGGCCAACGGCGCAACACACTAAAATGGGTTCTGATGTCTACAAAGCCAACTCCGCGTGCCTATCAGGTGGTCCTGGAGGCCATTGAGCGTGACCTGCGAACCGGGAAGCTGAATCTGGGCGATCAGCTGCCCGGGGAGCGGGCGCTGGCCGAAGCCCATGGGATCTCCCGGGCCTCGGTGCGCGACGCAATCCGCATTCTGGACGTGATGGGCGTGGTGCGCACCTCCACCGGTTCGGGCCCGAACTCCGGGGCGGTGATCATCTCCAACCCCTCGGCCGGGCTGTCCCAGGCGCTGCGCCTGCACGTGGCGGCCAAGGGCATCCAGGTTCGGGAGATCGTGGAGTCCCGGATCCTGCTGGAGACCTGGGCGGCGCAGATGACCCCGCGCGACCCGATCCACGCCCAACAGGTGATCGAGCGCACCGCGGTGTTGATCATGCGCATGGATGACCCGCAGCTTTCCCGCGACGAGTTCCACCGCATTGACGCCGAGTTCCATGTGCTGCTCTCCTCGATGGCCGGCAACTCGGTGGTGGAGGCGATGATGGAATCCCTGCGCCACTCGATCAGCGACTACGTGGCCTCGGCCATCCCGGACGATGCGACCTGGCAGCCGATCGTGAAGGTGCTGCGCCGCCAGCACAAGGCAATCCACCGCGCGTTTGCCAACAACAACCGGGAACGGGCCGCGCACATGCTGGAGGAACACATCAACTGGTTCTACCAGCAGACCCGCTTCTAGGCCGGGTTCCGGACCCGGCAGCTTCCTTACCGCCAGCAGGCGCCGTCCCCCACCAAGGGGGACGGCGCCTGCTGGCGGTTTGTGGCTCGCGGCCGGTTCAGTCCAGCTGCAGCGGCAGCGTGGAGTACCCGCTGCCGGGGTAGTGGGCCCGGGCCGGTGCCTGGGCGCCGGGGGCCGGGGTAATGCTGCTGGTGCGCTTGAGCAGTTCTTCGACCAGCACCCGCAACTCCAGCCGTGCCAGCGGCGCCCCCGGGCAGATGTGGATGCCCGCCCCGTACAGCAGGTTCAGCCCCGGATCCCGGTCCAGGCGGAACTCATCCGGGTCCCCGAAGACGCTCTCATCGCGGTTGGCCGAAGCCCACACCACGGTCACCCGCTCACCGGCCGGGATCAGCCGCCCGTTGACCTCCACATCCCGGGTGGCCACCCGGCGGTTGGCAATCAGCGGGGCGTGCGCCCGCAGGATCTCGTCGTTGGCCGCCCCGATCAGCGAGGGATCCTCGCGCAGACGGGTCTGGATTTCCGGGTGGGTGGCCAGGAAATTGGCCAGGATCCCGACACTGGCGGCAATGGTGCTCAGCTCACCGACCGTCCAGTTGCGCAACAGGCTGACCAGCTCCTCGTCGTTCAACGGCCGGCCGTACACCTGCTCATGCAGCAGTTGGGTCGTCAGGTCCTTCGGCGCGCGGTGGCCGGCCTCGCGCCGCTGCTGGAGCAGCTGGCGAATGTATCCGTCAAACTCCACGGCGATGGCCTTCATCGCCGGTCGGTCCTGGGCCAAGGTGGCCGTGCGGTTCTTCGCGGTCCAGGCGCGCAGCGGTTCCTCCAGCTCCCGCGGCCACCCCAGGAACGCGCTCTGGGCGCGCAGTGCATAGACCTCGGCCAGCTGCTCAATCACGTCGATCGGTTCGTGCAGCGGCAGCTCCCGGAGCAGGCTGAGCGCCACTTCCCGGCACACCGGCTCGAAGCGGCGCATCAGCTCCGGGGTGAAGTAGCGGTCATTGACCGCCCGGTAGACGGTGTGCTCCGGTGGATCCATGCCATTGGGCACGGTCAGCCGCTGGGAGACGGCGTTGCTGAACGTTTCCGGATCATGCAGCACCCGCAGCGCATCTTCGTGCCCCAGCACCGAGTAGCCGAGGAACTCGCTGTGGGCGACGGGGCACTGGGCCCGGAGGCGGTCGTAGGCGGCAATCTGGTCCTCTAGCACCTCCGGGGACCGTGGGTCCCAGTCCGGCGCGGCTGATGCTGACATGCTGCATTCCTCCAATGCTCGCCTGGCCTCAGGCTACGCGCTGGCAGGCGGACCGGACAAGGCCCTGGCTAGCGTCCGGACACGAGGACGTTGACGCTCATCGGCACCGGGTTCTTGAAAACGTCCAGCACCGGGCAGTGCTCATCGACCACCCGCTGCAGCTCAAGATAGCGTTCGGTCACGATTTCAGATGAGATGCTGTGCCCCGCTTTATTCCATGGCTGGCGAGTTGCCTCAACCGGTTGCAGGTGTTGCTGAGCTCCGTGCTTGGTTGGAGCGGGCTGCCCCAATGCTGGATAGGAGCATCCCTTCCCTGCGTATGGCCTTTGCGAATCTGCTCTATCGCGATGCTGCATCGGTTGGTTGGGAAGCTGGTGTGGCTGCTGGCTTTGCTAAAGCTTGCGCTGGACCCGCCATGGCAGAAGCAGCCTAGGAGTTTTTTGATTGGCATGTCGATCATCTGTATGGTGGTCGGCATGCTGATCGTTGGCGCGGCCAAGATACAGGGACGCCAAAACGCGCAAGGAGATAGTTTTTACGTTCTTAACGCAAAAGCTGGCTCTACTGCTGCCTGTCTGAACTTTTACGTTCTTAACGTAAGAGTTGGATTGGCCGATCTTGGCTGGAATTTTACGTTTTTAACCTAAAAATGACACCGGTGAAGAGCTCTGTTTTACGTTCTTAACGTAAAAGGCGGATTGACTGCCTGACCATAGCTTTTACGTTGTTAACGTAAATCTCCGCTGCAACAGCGCCCACTCGGGGCACTACTACGGGGCAGGCTTTTACGTTCTTAACGCAAAACCTGAGGACTACCCCTCTAGCGCTCTTCGACGGCAAGAAGAGCGACGCTTAGGACGCGGCACTGCGCAGAGCTAGCTTTTACGTGATGAACGTAAAAGATTCAGGTGGATCAGCGTGGCGTCCGGGCAGTAATCTTCCATGTATAAATGTAACCCTTGCTCCAGGTCCATTTTTTGCCGCACGTCGCGTTGTGCACCTGCGAGGTGTATCCAGCTTTGACGAGATGCCTGGACGCGTCGGAATACGCACGATAGCAAGACAGATAATGTTTGGAAGAACCAGACAGCACCTTCGTTGCCGCTTGAGCCGGCGCTGCGGTGCCAAAGCTGGCTCCCACCACCAGGCAGGCTGCTGCAACCACTGAGCCGATCTTGTGGATCTTCTTGGGCTTTTCGTGCTTCTGGACTACTTCAGTCATCGGGATACCTCTCTCGTGCGTGGTTGCGATGTCCTTGTCGAGGCTACCAGAACGCTCAACCTTTTACGTTTAGAACGTAAAACTTGGAGACCAATCAACGTCAAGTGGGGACTGCCTCGTCCCGGTGCCAGCCATCGGCGGACTCGGCGCATAGAGATAGGTGAGAAGCAAACCGGCCTCTCTAAAACCAAAGGACAATTCCCATGATCGCTTCCCCAGATTGCACGTTCTGCACCTTCGGCATCACTACCCCGAACGGAGATGGCTGCCCCAACCCCATCTGCGGTCTGAGCATCACTATCGCGCCGGCAGTTCAGGATGAGGGCTGTCTGGTTACCGCAACGAGTAATGGCACCGGTGACTTAAACGGTGTTGTTGAAGCTCTGGCCGATGTGGCGTCGTGCCGTGTTGCCGATCGCATGATCGAGACTACACCGGGCTACCCTATTGAGGTTGATGAGCCAAAGCCTGTCGAGAGCGGTTGGATCATCAGTGAAGGAGTCGCACGAGAGCTGGTCGAGGTCCTCTTCGGCATGGGCATCCCGTACCAGGCAGCGATCTAACCAACAGCAACCGAGTGGTCATGAGCAAAAGTTCATGACCACTTTTTGTTGCCACCAGGTAGGGGTCTGCTGACTCTTCTATGTCTGTCAAGCCGCAGCTGGAACCTCTTCAACCATTGCTGAAGCACTGAAAATCTTGAAGATGCGACGGACCAGATAGCGTTTGATGCATCGGCGGATCTCGCGATCAGTTTTCCCCTCAGCTCGACGCTTCTCAACGTAGACTCGCGTCTCTTTGTCATGTGTCATACGCGTGACCGCTGCTAAGTGCAGGGCAGCATTCAACGACCGATCACCGCCACGATTAAGCCGGTGCCGGGTCGTGTTCCCCGACGACGCAGGAATTGGATTCACGCCAGCCAGGCAGGCAAATGCCGCTTCATTGCGCACTCGCCCTTCATGGGACCACGCGACGAAGCACTTCGCTGCCGTGATTGCCTTGAAGCCGGTCTCAGTCAATAAGGGTGCCGCTTCGCTGGCTTTGACCAGCTCGTTCAGCTGCTGCTCAAGGTCGGCCACCTACCCCTGCCCGAAATCACGTTCCTACGTTTCCACCAGCGAGCTGCATCCCACGCCCCATCGGTAGATCAAGGCTTAGCCTTGTCCACGGTTACCGACGATAGGGGAGCACGGCGGTGGACCAATGAGGTATTGCCTCCAGCTGCACCCCGGCCCTCATGGCAAGCGGCATCACGCTGCGCACCCTTTGACTGCGGCTGCGGTTAACCGGCGTCGGCGGCGTCGGAGTTGTCGTTCAAACGGTGCAGCAGGTCGGCGAAACGTTGCACGTCTTCAGTGGACCAGTCCTCCAGCTTGTCCCGCAGGCGCTGGCGCTGCGCCTGGCCGCTGACATACCAGGCGTCACGTGCCCGATCGGTGATGGACACCAGCTGGGCCCGGCCATCCTTGGGATCCGCGGTCCGGGTGATCAGTCCCTGGGTCTCCAACTGCTTGACCAGCCGGGAAATCGTGGCCTTGTCCAGCTGCAGCGATTCGGCAAGGAACCCCTGCTGCTGGGAATCGTGATGCACCAGGATCGACAGGATTCGGTAACCAGGGGCCTGCAGCTCCGGGTGGATCGCTTTGGCGCGCCGCATCAGGGTCTGGCGGGCGCGCAACAAGGTCGTGGTGAACTCTCTTTCCACCGTGATGAAAAGTTCTTCGTCATGCATGGAATCATTCTAGGCGGGCGCACACCCCATCCATGATTTACCCGCTCAGTTCGGGCTTCCTACGCCAAAGCCGGAATCGCTGGCCCAGGGCTACGGCCAGCAGGACGTGACCGAGATACTACGTGAGCGTCCGCAGAAGGTGACAAGATGAGAAAGACTAATTTTAGAACCGAAGGAGAAGCAGTGAGCTACACGGTGGGTCCAGTCGACATGATTCCGGTCGGTGAGGCGCTGAAGGTCGAATCCGATGACAGCGGAGCCAAGGAGGACATCGCCATCTTCCATGCCGAGGACGGCAACTTCTACGCCCTGCAGGATGAGTGCACCCACGAAGTCGCCTCCCTGTCCGAAGGATGGATTGAAGACTGCGAAGTCGAATGCCCGCTGCACGCTTCCCGGTTTAACCTCAAGACCGGCAAGGTCCTGTGCCTGCCAGCCTATGTTGATGCGCGCACCTACAAGGTGGAGGTCATCGACGGGATGCTGGAGCTGCACTTCTAAATGGGTTCAGTGCATATCGTCGGGGCCGGGGTCGCCGGTTTCTCCCTGGCCCACACGCTGGTTCAGGCGGGCTATGCCGGAAACATCACGCTCAGCGATCCGGAGGGGCTGCCCTACGACCGCCCGCCCCTGAGCAAGACGCTGGAACGGGTCAACCTCGCACCCCCTGCATGGTTTATTGAGCATTCGGTGCAGCTGCAGCCGCAGCGCATTGACCAGGTCCAGACACCGGAATCCGAACAGGACTGGCTGGTGCTGGCCACCGGAACCACACCAAGGAGACCGCAGGTGCCCGGGGCCGAACATGCCCGGGTGATCCATACGGCCAAGGACGCCGAGGACCTGTCACAGAAGTTGTCGTTCGGCGCCTTCGGAACCCAGGTGGTGGTCATCGGTGCCGGGCTCATTGGGGCCGAATTCGCCGCCGCGGCCCGACAGTTCGGCGCCATGGTCACCTTGATCAGCAACCAGCAGGTGCCGCTGGTCACCGCCTTTGGCGAACCCATGGCCCGCCAGCTGCACGAGGACCATCGGCTGAACGGGATCCGGGTGGTGACCGGGATGGCCGAACGGATCACCGAAAACAGCGTCGAGGTCAATCAGGAGAGCATCGAGGCCGACATCGTGGTGGCCGCGATCGGGGTGGAGCCGAACCTCACCCTGGCCGACACCCTGGGCCTGGAAACGCACAACGGCATCATCGTGGACGCGGGCATGCGCACCAGCGTCCCCCAGGTGCTGGCGATCGGGGATGTGGCCCGCGAGGCCGGTGCCCGCCCCCTGCGTCACTGGGACCGGGCCAATGAGGATGCTGCGCTCGCCGCCGCAACGATCATGGGCACCGGCGCCCCACGGCGCAAGGTGCCCTGGTTCTGGTCCGACCGCCACGAATCCCACGTGGAAGTCGTCGGGGACTTCACCGCGGTGGCGCGCACCGTGGCCCGCCACACCCGGCAGGGCAAGATTCAGGTGCTCTTCGGTCTGGATGGGCAGGACCGCCTGGTGGCCGCCTCCATGGTCGATGGCGGGCTGATGGGCCGGGCCGTGCGAAAATTGATTGAACAGGAGATCACCCCTCCCATCATCGACCTGGAAGACCCGGGGATCACTCCGCGCAATCTGGGTCGCAAACGGTAGGCGGGTACGCAGCAGCATGGAATCTAACAAGGCAGTCGAAGCACTCCGGACCCCCACCGCTCGCGTGGGCGTCGGCTGGATCGCCGCAGTACTGATTGTGCACATCGGCATCAACGTGGGCTTCTTCGCACCCATCCAGGTGTTGCTGGGACTGCACTCCGAGGCGATCTCCCCGCAGCAGAAAAACGCCACCCTGTCGCTGGTGACCGGTGTGGGCGCGGTCGTCTCGATGATCGCGAACCCGTTGTTCGGCGCCCTCAGCGACCGAACCACCTCCCGCTTTGGCCGCCGCATCCCCTGGATCGTGGCCGGTACCCTGGGCGGTGCGCTGGCCCTGCTGCTGATGTCCACCGCACAGACCGTCACGGTGCTGGTGCTGGGCTGGGCACTGATGCAGGCCGCGGGCAACGCCGCGCTGGCCGCGGTGCTCGCCGTCGTACCGGACAAGGTCCCGGTCGCCCAGCGCGGCACCGTGGGTGGGCTGATCGCCCTGGCCCAGACCCTGGGTATCCTTGTGGGCGCCGGCATCGGCATGGTCGCCGCCAGCGACCTGGTGTTCGGCTACGCGATCGTCGCGGTGGTGATTGCCCTGTGCTCGGTGCCCTTCGTGCTGCTGCGCCAGGACGTGGTGCTGCCGGCCAGCGCCCGCGAGGAGTTCGCCTGGGGCAGCTTCCTGCGCAGCTTCTGGATCAACCCGGTCCGCTACCCGGACTTCGGCTGGGCCTGGCTGACCCGCTTCCTGCTATACCTTTCCAGCCAGCTGATCCTGGTCTACCTGCTGTACTTCCTGCAGGATGGGTTGAATCATCCCGAACCGGCCGCCGGGGTGCTGGTGCTCAGCAGCATCTACGCCGGTTTTGTGATCCTCTCCTCGGTGGTGGCCGGCAAGCTCTCCGACCGGGACGGCAAGCGCAAGCGCTACGTGGTGATCTCCTCCCTGATTGTGGCCGCCGCGGCGCTGGTCATGGCCGTGGCCCCCTCCTTCCCGGTGGCGATCGGCGGAGCGGTGCTGCTCGGACTGGGGTTCGGCTCCTTCCTGGCGGTGGACTACGCGCTGCTGACCCAGGTGCTGCCGCATGCCGATTCCCGGGCCAAGGACCTGGGCGTCATCAACATCGCCAACTCCCTGCCGCAGGTCTTCGCGCCCCTGATCGCCTGGATCGCGGTGAGCTGGCTGGGCGGGTACCCCACCCTGTTTATCTGCGCCGCAGTGGTCAGCGTGGCCGGCGGGCTGCTGGTGCGCCGCATCAAGATGGTCCCGTAGGCGCGTTGCCATGATGCAGTGGATCGAGGACGCGCCCTACCTGGTGACGTACCTGTTCTTCTTCCTTGGGGCGATGATCCGCGCGAACACCACCTACTGGATCGGGCGCAGCATCGCCGCGGGGGTGAAGCAGACGCGTTTCCAGCGGGTGCTGCGCGGCCCGATCTACCTCAAGTCCCAGGCCCTGCTGGCCCGGTGGGGCGTCTTCGCCGTGCCGCTGAGCTTCTTGACCGTGGGGGTGCAGACGGCGGTGAACGCGACCGCCGGAATCACCCGGATGCCGCTGCGGCGCTACCTGCCGGCGGTGATTGTCGGCTGTCTGATCTGGGCGTTGGTGTACACCACCGTGGGCTTGGCGTTCATCTATGCGTGGATCGCGCTGGACTGGCCGTGGCTGGTGGGTATCGTGCTGCTGGTGGCGCTGGTGCTGTGGCTGATCCTGCGTCGCAGGAAGCGCGCCCGCCGGGTAATAGGCCCGGAAGAAATCAAGTGAGACCTATGATGGTGAATCACAACGTCAGTCAAAGGTGCAGGTATCGGCACTGCAGGCCGGCGCCCAAGTGCCGAACCAGGGGAAAGCAGGTGCGACAGTGGTGAATAATCCGGTCTCGGCCGAGATCAAGCGTGCGCAGCTCGATGAGCTGGACCGTAAACTGCTCAGGCTGCTGTCGGAGAACTCCCGCCGCACGAACAACTCCCTGGCCGAGGAGCTGGGCATCGCCCCCTCGACCTGCCTGGCCCGGCTGAATCAGCTGCGTGACACCGGCGTGATTTCCAGGTTCACCATCGAGGTGGATCCGCAGGTGCTCGGACGAGAGCTGGAGGCGCTGATCTTCGTTCGCATCCGTCCCGGAGCCCGGCACCTGATGTCGACCTTCGCCCAGGACATGCAGGCCAAGCCCGGGGTGCGTCAGCTGTTCTTCCTGGGCGGTGCCGACGATTTCGTGCTGCACGTGGCGGTGCGCAACTCCGCGGACGTGCGCCAGTTCGTGCTCGACTACTTGTCCTCGAACCCGGCCGTGGCGACCACCCAGACCTCACTGGTCTTTGAGCACAGCCACGGCAGCGCCGAATACTGAAGTCCCGCAGCAAAACGTCCAGGGCCGCACCACGGTGCATCCCTGGACGTTTCGTTGCTCAGGCCTTGGGAACCGGCCACTGAAGTCCGTTGAGCGTTATGAGACGATCTTGCTCATCGGGGTGTCTCCGTCAAAGAAATTCACGGTCTGGCGGATTCCGGCATTGTGGGCCAGCACGTACGCGATCATTTCCGCAACGTTTTCCCGGGCGGTGCGCCCCTCGGTGCCCGCCGGTTCGTGCCCGGAAATGCGGCCGCGGCTGTCGGCCAGGCGCAGCTTCTTTGTAGCCGGCTCCAGGGTCAGGGCGCCGGGCCCCAGGATGGTGTACTCCAGGCTCGTGCCGCGCAGGTACTCATCCGCGTCGTGCTTGGCCTTGGCATACGGGTAGAACGAATCCTTCGGGTCCAGGTTGTCGACGTCCACCAGGGCGCGCGCGTAGGAGACCATGACATAGCGGTTGACTCCGGCCTGCTTGGCGGCTTGCATGGTGCGCACCGCCGCCTCATAGTCCACGGCGTTGGTGCGCTCGGGATCTCCGCCGCCAGCACCGGCCGAGAACACGACGGCATCGGCTCCGGTAAAGGTCTTGGCCAGTTCTTCGGCACTGGCGGTTTCAATATCAACTTCCACCGGGGTGGCACCCACCGCACGGATATCGGTGATGTGTTCCGGATTGCGGATCAGCGAATGGACCTCGAACCCCTCCCGGACGAGCCGCGGGGCAGCGAGCAGGGCCACCTTTCCGTGACCCCCGACAATTACGACACGACGCTTTTCAGCCATGATCCGACTCCTTCGTGATCGGCGACAGTTTCTGTCTTCGCGGCAGGCCCTGGGCCCGCCGGCCCTCCGACGTGGTTGGTCTTCGTTGTCCCGGCTTTCAGGACCTACTGTGGACGCTACCGCCTGGCCAGGACGTTCACAAGATGGCATGACGCCAGGGGTTAGGAAGCCCGTCCGTGAACCGGCATCAAGCTGTCGAAGCCTGACCGTTCCTTCGCCGGTGGTTTACCGATAAAAGCCGGGGGCGCCTCCCTGGGCGGCTCCCGTGCAGTACTGGCTAGCTCCGTCTCCAAAGCGTAATTGAACACAAAGTATGCTTTATTCGAATATTCTTGCTAGGATAGTTAATCCCCTCTTTGGATTCTGCCGCTCCAGGGTTTTCCCTCTTGCCGTTGTGACTAGGCATGTTTTGGGAATGTATCGATGGTTGCGGTTGTTGAAGCTAGTGGGAGATTGGAAGGAGGATGGCAGATGCAGCAATTTGACGTGTTGGTACTGACCGCATTATTGACCATTGTGGCGCTGGGAATCATCAGTGCTGTCCTGGTCGTGGGCTACCGGCGTACGCACGCCACTGAGATCCGCGAGGACCTGCTGGCCAAGGCCCAGCAGCTGGGGTTGCGCGTGGATCCGGCAGTGAGCAACGACGAGCTGCGCGCGCAGGTGAAGCATGCGCGCCATGAGGCACGCAGCGGCAAGCCCAAGGCAGCGTAGCGACGCTCAGAAATACAGCAAGAGACCGCATAGGGTCCGCAGCGAAGGCTGTGGACCCTTTGCCATGCGCTGCCCGGCATCCGGCGCACCCCTTGGCGACCGGTAGTCGCGCGGCGGCAAGACCTTCCGCGCAGCGACCCGCGGCCGACGCCTGCCACAGCATTGCCTCCGCTGAACTAAACGAACGTGGTAAAAACGTTTGGTTAAAAGTTCAACAACATTTGTTTTGGCCGCCTCCAGATCCTTTCGCGGCGGTGCGTGAGGTGCCCCAGGTCACCGGTTTTGCCCCGGAATCATGCGGTTCCGCTCACATTGGCATGTGAGGTTGTGAACGAATAGCGGGGTTTTGTATTAAGGGGTCAAAAAAGGCTGTTAACTTGTAAATAACACCCCGACAATTTTCTAAGGAGCAGCGATTATGAGTACGATCCCACTCGGTGAAGACATCCTCTTGGCTCGTCACGGATCGAACATCGTAAAGCTGCGCCAGGACCGCAAGAACCGCCAGACCGTGGCTTACCTGCGGGACGGGGCCACTGACACCGCCGCCAACGTGCTGGGCGTGCCGGCGTTGACTCCGGCAGCCACCTTCGGGCAGAGCGTGCAGACCTACCTGAACGACGAAGCCGCCGTGAGCCGCAAGGAAGTTCGCTCGCTGGCGAAGCTGTCGCTGGGATTCAGCGCCTTCACCGGCGCAGTCTTTGGCGGGCTGCTGTTGCTGGCCTACAAGGTCGGAGGCAGTGAGCTGCTGGACAATTTGTCGGCGGCCTACAGCTACTACCCAATGTAAAGGCCACGGCGATCGCCGTGGGCGGGGAGAAAAATCGCGGGACCAATGGTCCCGCTTTTTTCATGCCCGCCGCTGCCCCTGAAGGCCATTGCGCGACTCACGTGTGCGTTTCTCGCTTTTTCGGCGCACGAAGGCATAGGATGACCACAATCCGAGAGATTGGAAGTTCCTGATGCGTTTCGTCCTAGAGGTAAATTTCGACACGGAAACCATGCAGCTCAAGCCCCGTGAGGAGCTGCAGGAGATCTTGCGGCACTGGGCGAAGAGCCTGGAGCTGTATCCCATGGAGGCCGGCGCCCAGGAGGACGTGTTCGATTCGAACAACGAAGCCGTGGGGGAGTGGGCCATCCTCGACGAATAGCGTCGAGTCCGGGAGGTTCTAGCCCATCCGCCTTACCCGGGTCACCGCCGGGTGGAGAAGCGCCCGATCAAGTAGCCGACCACCAGCGTGCCAAGCATGACCGCCCACAGCGGTGCGCTGGTGTGGAAGAACAACAGCTGCACGCGGACCCGGTAGAGGTTCTGCAGGATGAAGACCAGCGCGATCACGGTCAATGCCGCCGCGCTCCACTGCTTGATGGTGATGCGCTGAATCCAGTGCGGCTTCTGTTCCTGCATGCCTACCTTCCCTTCAGCAGACCGGTGATCATCGCGCGCAGGCCGATCACAAAGGCGTCATCCGAGTTGCGCCGTCCCGTGGCCTGCTGGGCATCCAGCGAGCGACTAAAGAACTGCGCGCTGGCCTGATGCTCTCCGGGGTCGAAGATGTCCGCAGGCGCCGAGGTGTCGATGGCCGAGCCGAAAATGAAGGACTCCAGTGCCACGATGATCGGCACGATCTGCTCCTGGGACACCCCGTGCTCATGCAGCGCCCGCGCCACCCGTTCATACATGGTCAGGGTGTTCGGGGAGTCAGCCACCGGCAGCACCGCGATCACCGGGATGAGCGGAACATGCCGGGCAAACACCGACCGGTAGCTCACCGCCCAGGTTTCCAGGGCCGCACCCAGCTCCATCGTGTCAAAGCAGTCCCGGTCCACCTCATCCATCACCGTTTCCTGGATCCATTGCAACAGGTCGTTCTTGGAGGAGACGTGGTTGTACAGCGCCGAGGGGGAGACCCCCAGGGATCGGGCCAGGCGCTGCATGGTCAGAGACTCGTAGCCTGACTCAAGAACCACGCCCATGGCGTGCTGGGTAATCCGTGCCCGGTCCAGGATGGCCGTGCGTGGTCGGCCGGCGCGCCGCGGTGCCGTCGTGCCCATGAAATGTCTCCCCTGACGTGGTCTGCTTCACATTTGCCTGAAAACATTCTATGCTTTAATGCGTAAATGAATCATGTTCATTTTATAGTCTTCAGGAGAGATCGATC
Organism: Glutamicibacter creatinolyticus; assembly: GCF_006094275.1. GTDB lineage: Bacteria > Actinomycetota > Actinomycetes > Actinomycetales > Micrococcaceae > Glutamicibacter > Glutamicibacter creatinolyticus. The sequence goes on along the minus strand of NZ_CP034412.1, from coordinate 2,687,853 downwards.
ATGAAACAGCTGGAACGCGACGTTGTCATCGTTGGAGCGGGACCTTCCGGGCTGACCGCGGCCTACGAACTGCAGAAGGCCGGCAAGTCCGTGGCCGTGCTCGAGGCCCGCGACCGCGTGGGCGGGCGCACCTGGACCGAGACCATGGACGGGGCGACCATCGAGATCGGCGGGCAGTGGATCAGCCCGGACCAGACCGCCCTGTACTCGCTGATCGGTGAGCTGGGCCTGGAAACCTTCGAGCGCCACAAGCAGGGCAAGAGCGTCTACCGCACCGCCGAGGGCGAGTCCATCCGCTATGAGGGCGAGGACTTCCCGGTCGCCGAATCCACCGTGTCCGAGATGAACAAGCTGATCGGGCTGCTCAACGACCTTTCCGCCCAGATGGATCCGGACCACCCGTGGAACCACCCGCAGGCCCAGGAGCTGGACAAGATCTCCTTCCACCACTTCCTGGCCCAGCACAGCGATGACGAGGTCGCCTGCCAGAACGTGGGGCTGTTCATCGCCGGGGGCATGCTCACCAAGCCGGCCCACACCTTCTCCGCGCTGCAGGCCGTGCTGATGGCCGCCTCCGCCGGCTCCTTCGACAACCTGGTCGATGAGGACTTCATCCTGGACCGCCGCATCGTGGGTACCATGCAGGGAGTCTCCAAAGCCCTGGCCGCCCGCCTGGAGGAGGGCGTGCTGTTCCTGGACAACCCGGTGCTGCGCCTGGAATGGTCCGAGGACGGGGTCACCGCCCACGGCAAGGACCTGAGCGTCAAGGCCCGCAAGGTGATCCTGGCCATCCCGCCGAACCTGTACTCGCGCATCAGCTACGAGCCGCCGCTGCCGCGCAAGCAGCACATCACCCACCAGCACCAGTCCATGGGCCTGGTCATCAAGGTGCACGCCGTCTACGACACCCCGTTCTGGCGTGAAGAGGGACTGTCGGGCACCTGCTTCGGCCCGACCAGCCTGGTCCAGGAAATCTACGACAACACCTACCACGGGGAGAGCACCGGCACCCTGGTCGGCTTCGTCTCCGACGTGAAGGCCGATGAGGTCTTCGCCCTCAACGAGGCCGAACGCAAGCAGCACATCCTCAAGGCCATGGCGGAGTACCTGGGCCCCAAGGCCCTGGAGCCCAAGGTCTTCTACCTCTCCGACTTCGGCAGCGAGGAATGGACCCGCGGGGCCTACGCCACCAGCTACGACCTGGGCGGGCTGTACCGCTTCGGCCCGGCACAGAACGATAACGTCGGCCCGATCTACTTCTCCTCCTCCGACCTGGCCGGAGAGGGCTACCAGCACGTGGACGGGGCCGTGCGCATGGGCCGTCGCACCGCCGCGCGCATCGTGGCCGCCCTGGAGGGCACCGAGTACGACCAGAACTACGACGGGGTGGACTCCTTCGTGGCCGGCAACAAGGTCGGCGCATGAAACTGCTGATCGGCTACACCGCAGACGAGCGCGGGGCCGAGGCCATCGAGCTGGCCTGCGCGCTGATCAGCGACCGCGCGGTCGATTCGCTGGAACTGGCCATGGTGCTGCCGGAGGACACCCCCTTCCAGGCCACCTACCCGGGAGGGGACCACGGGTACCACACCGTGCTCTCCGCCCAGGCGGACCGCTGGGCCGAGCAGGCGCTGGCGCTGGTGCCAGAGGGCATCAGCGCCCGGGTCACCGCCCGCACCGTCTCCTCGGTGGCGCACGGGCTGATCGAGCTGGCCGCCGAGACCGGGGCCGAGGCGATCGTGCTCGGCGGGCGCAGCCGCCACAAGGCCGGGTTCTTCGCCCCCGGCGCGGTGGCCACCAGCCTGCTGCACGCCTCACCGGTGCCGGTGCTGATGTCCAACCCGCGCGGGGTGGCCGCGCTGCGCCAGGCCAAGGGCAGGATCTCGCGGATCACCGCCTTCGTCGGGGACCTGCCCGGGGCCGGGGAGGTCATCGACCAGGCGGTGCGCAGCGCCGAACGCCTGGGCATTGGGCTGCGCGTGGCCACGCTGGTGACCAGCCAGGAGCAGGCCGGGGAAGACAGCCCGGTGCTGCGCGCCACCCGCCAACAGCTCGACGAGTTGACCAGCGGGCTGGGCGAGCACGTGGAGCCGGAAGTGGTCACCGGGGCCAGCATCGATGAGGCGATCGCCTCCATCGGCTGGCTGGACGGGGAACTGGCCGTCTTCGGCTCCTCCCGCCTGGCCCCGCCGCGCCGGTTGTTCCTGGGCTCCAAGGCCCAGCGCATGCTGCGCCACCTGCCCGTGCCGATGGCGGTGGTTCCACACCGCAGCGGCGGGTCGGGCCGGTAGCGCCTTCCATTCCTGCCCGCGCACCCAGCTGCCCGGGATGTACACCTCAACGACGAGCAAGGAACCGTAGATGTCTAACGATGTGCAGCGGGAGCACCCGCCGGGGTCCGATAGCGGCCTGCATGAAAAGGGCCTGAGTAAGGGCACCGTGGGCGTGCTGGGCACCGTGGTGATCGGCATTTCCTGTATCGCCCCCGCCTACACGCTCACCGCCGCCCTGGGCCCGACGGTGGCCGAGGTGGGCACGAACCTGCCGGCCATCTTCCTGGCCGGGTTCCTGCCCATGCTGCTGGTGGCGCTGGGCTACCGGGAGCTGAACAATGTGATGCCCGATTCGGGCACCAGCTTCACCTGGGCCACCCGCGCGTTTGGTCCGCTGATCGGCTGGATGGGCGGCTGGGGGCTGATCGCCGCGACGGTGATTGTGCTCTCCAACCTGGCGGCCGTGGCGGTGGACTTCTTCTACCTGCTCATCGCGCAGCTGACCGGGCAGGAATGGATCGCGGAGCTGACCCGCAACCTGTGGATCAACATTCCCACCACCTTGGTGTTCGTGGCGGCCGCGACCTGGATCTCCTACCGCGGGCTGAACGCCACCAAGGCGTTCCAGTACGTGCTGGTGGGCTTCCAGGTGGCGGTGCTGCTGTTGTTCGCGATCATGTGCTTCACCAACCCCGAGCCCTTTGACCGCACGCCGATCACCCTGGAGATGTTCAACCCGGCCGCGGTGGAGTCCTTCACCGCCTTTGCCGCGGGGGTGAGCCTGTCCATCTTCATCTTCTGGGGCTGGGACGTCACCTTGACCATGAACGAGGAGACCACCGATCCGGAGAAGGTTCCGGGGCGCGCGGCCACCTTGACGGTGCTGATCATCATCGCCCTGTACATGGCCGTGTCCCTGGGCGTGATCTACTACGCCGGCATCGGCACCGAGGGCCTGGGCGCCGGCAACCCGGAGAACCAGGAATCGATCTTCGCGGTGCTCTCCGGGCCGGTGATGGGTCCGCTGGCCATCCTGATGAGCCTGGCGATCCTCTCCTCCTCCGCCGCCTCGCTGCAGTCCACCCTGGTCTCCCCGGCGCGCACCATCCTGTCCATGGGCTACTACAAGGCGCTGCCGGAGAAGTACGCGCGGATCTCCCCGCGCTTCATGTCCCCGTCGGTGGCCACCGTCACCGCGGCCGTGGCCGCGGCCGGGTTCTACGTGGTGACCCGCATCCTGTCCGAGAACGCGCTGTGGGACACCATTACCGCACTGGGCATGATGATCTGCTTCTACTACGGGCTGACCGCGCTGGCCTGCGTGTGGTACTTCCGCACCGAACTGTTCGACTCGGTGCGCAACATCCTGTTCAAGTTCCTGGCTCCGCTGATCGGCGGCGTGGTGCTGCTGGTGATGTTCGTGCGCACCTGCATCGACTCCATGGACCCCGCCTACGGTTCGGGCTCCTCGATTGGCGGGGTGGGCATGGTGTTCATTCTCGGGGTCGGCGTGCTGGCCCTGGGCGTGGTGATCATGCTGGTCATGCGCGTCAAGCACCCGGCGTTCTTCCGCGGGGAGACGATCAAGACCAAGCGCTAGCACCCCCCCACGCAATAACGGCACCGGCCAGGTTGTTGCGCCGGACGGCCACCATGGCCACGGCATAACAATTGGACGGCGGGTTGCCGCTATTGTTCGTTGGGGTGGTTGAATGACTGCATGGGTAACTCAGTACTGTTCATCTGCTCGCGCAACGCCGGCAAATCCCAGATGGCCGCCGCGCTGATGGAGCACTTCTCCGACGGGAAGATCACCGCCTACTCCGCAGGGACCAACCCGGGCGGGGGCATCAACCCCGAATCGGTGCAGGTGATCGCCGAAACCGGGGCGGACATGTCCGCCGGAACACCCAAGGCCATCGACCCGCAGGTGGTGGCCACCGTGGACCGGGTGGTGATCCTGGGCAGCGAGGCGCAGCCGACGTTCGACTCCTCGGTGCGCACCGAACGCTGGATCCTTTCCGAACCCAGCGACGAGGGCTACACCGGGGCCGAGCGGATGCGCCGGATCCGTGACGAGATCGCCGAGCGTGTCCGCTCGCTGAGCTACGACCTGGGGCAGTAGCATCACGGCGGTGACCGCGGCCATCCGGACGCAGCGCGCCGGCTCCTGGTGGTTCCCCGGAATTTGTCTGGTGCTCACCGGCTGGTGCGCCAACCAGTACGTCTCCCTGATCGGCTGGTACCAGCAGCACCGCGAGCTGAGCGAGGTGGCCGCGTTCCTGGTGCTGGCCAGCTACGTGGTGGGTCTGCTGCCGATGCTGGTGTTCGCCGGTTCCTGGGCGGACCGGCTGGGACGCAAGCCCTTCACCCTGCTGGCGCTGATCGCCTCGATTGGGGGATCGGTGCTGCTGATGCTCGGCGCCCAGGCCGAGGTGTGGCTGCATGCCGGCCGGGTGCTGACCGGGGTGGGCATGGGCCTGGCCATGGTTGCGGCGACCAGCTGGATCAAGGAGGTCAGCCCCGGGGCCAGCGGTGCGGTGCGCGCCGGACTGTGCACGTCGCTGGGCTTCGCGGTCGGACCGGTGATCTCCGGTGCCCTGGTGGGGGCGACCTGGAACCCGGAACTGGCCTACCTGGTGCACGCGATCACGGCCGCAGCCTGGCTGGTGCTCATTGCCTTCCAACCCGGCACTCCCCGGCGGGAACCGGTGCAGCAGGCGGTGCAGGGCACCAGCGCGCAGGGCCTGAAGATCTTCAACCGCCTGGTACTGCCCATGGCCCCCTGGGTCTTTGGCCTGGCCACCAGCGGCTTCGCGGTGGTCCCGGCGCTGACCGGTAGGGGTGCCGGGGCGAGCCTGTTGTTCTCCACCATCACCGTGGCGGTCACCATGGGCCTGGGGGCCCTGATCCAGCCCTTTGCCCGGCGCTGGGACCGGCCGGGAACGGCAAGGCTGCTGGTCATTGGACTGCTGACCGCGATCACCACCTACCTGGTGATGATCCCCGTGGCGTTGACCGGTTCCACCGCCCTGGGCCTGGTGGCCTCGGTGCTGGCCGGCTGCGCGAACGGGATCCTGCTGCTGGGTGGGCTGGGCCAGGTGCTGGCGTTGGCCGGTCCCGGCGAGGTGGGCAAGCTGACTGGACGGTTTTACTCGGTGTGCTACATCGGCTTCCTGATTCCCACGCTGCTCTCACTGTGGCGGCTGTTCGCCGACCCGCTATATTTCATCCTCCTGCTGGGGGTGCTGTGCGTGCTCAGCTTGGTTTGCGTGCTCAGCAATCGGACACTGTTGGCCGGACCCAAGATGCAGCCGGTAAAATCTGGTAGTTAACCCCAACGCTCAGTAAGCTGGTGTGGCCCGCTATCACAGGTTCCCTGGGAACGAGGACTGCACTCATGAAATTCCCAGCTGGAAACCCCGACGCTGAACTTCAGCCCGAGGAGGTACTTGGTGCCGAAAATTATCGACCATGATCAGCGGCGCCTGGAAATCGTGCTGGCCACCAAAAAGCTGATCATCGACGGCGGCTTCCGGGCGGCGACCATGCGCGAGATCGCGGCGGCCGCCGGGTACGCCAATGGTGCCCTCAAACGATACTTCGAGGGCAAGGACGAGATCCTGATGGCCACCAGCCAGTACGCCACCGCGGTCCTGGTTGAGCGTCTGCAGCGCACCGTCTCCGGGCTGCAGGGGATGGACGCGGTCTCGGCGATCTTCGAGCAGACCCTGCCCGACCGGCAGGACAACAAGGAACTGGCCCGGGTGCTGCTGACCTTTTGGGAGCAGTCCATTGGCAACCTGGAACTGAGCAAGGCATTCTTGCGCAACCTCAGTCCCTGGCGCAACCTGGCCGTGATGTACCTGCATCAGGCAGTGAGCCTTGGGCAGCTGCACAGCCGGTGGGACCCGTCAACGGTGGCCGATGAGCTGCTGACGCTGACGGTGGGGGCACACGTGATGGTTCAGCTTGATGACCGGGAAGAAACAATTCAACAGCATGCCGGGCACCTGCGCCGGCGCATCAGCGAATTGCGGGCGGATGTGCCTGAAGAAGCTGCGGTGAACTAGGCCCGGCAGGGCAGCCGGAAGGCTCACGGCTACTTGGTGGCGGTGTCGTGCTTGAGCATGGCGGTGGTGCGGTAGGGGATCACGTCGCGCAGGATCATCGAGGTCGAGGTGCGGGTGATGCCCGGGCACAGCCGGATGACCTCGCTGACGCGGTAAAGGTCATCCGGGTCCTTGGCGGCCACCCGGATCAGCAGGTCGGTGTCCCCGGCCGGAGCCACACACTCCAATACCTCGGGAATCTGGCGCAGGGCCTCAATCGATTCATCCAGCCGCGCCTGATCCAGCTCGGCGCTGACCACAGCGGAGACCCCACGCCCCAGTGCGGCCGGACGAATGCGTGCAGTGTTAGGGCGCAGGGCGCCGGAGTGCGCCAGGCGCTCCAGTCGGGTCTGCACGGTTCCGCGGGCCAGGCCCAACTGCTGGGCCAACATCATGATCGGCACCCGGGGATCATTGTCCAGCGCCAGCAGGATCCGCCGGTCGGTTTCATCGAGCTGATACGTCTCCGGGATCATGGGGTCTCTCCTGCGCGGTAGCGTCAAATCGAACAATCAGGCGGGTTGCCTTCGTGAAATACTAGTCAAAATGATCAGCCATCCCCAAGCGTGTTGCACGGTATGCCCGGTAATGTGTCGGCTGCCCGGAAGGTCCTCTCGGCTAACCGAAACGCACGGTTATCCACAAAACCGCAATAAATCGAACCCAAAGACAGCTAATGGACGTAACGTGTTGGTTATGAGATTCCTACGCCTCGAAGATGTTGCCGAAGAGTTGAATGTGAAGCTGCCCCAGGTGCGTGCCCTGGTCAAAAGCGGAGAGCTGCCGGCGATCCAGATCGGTGGACGCGGGATGTGGCGGGTGGAGCGTGTGGAGCTGGAGAACTACATTCAACGGCGTTACGCGGAGGCGCGGGAGGACGTCGCCCGCGAAACCAAGTGAGAACCCTTCCGGGCACCGGGGATTGACCGGTGCCCGGTCGGGGCTACTGCTGGTCGAGATGGTGGATCAGGGCATCGTGCACAAACTGTGCCTGGCCCCCGTAGGTATCGCCAAAGCGCTGATCCGCCACGTACATTTCCGCGAGGTTGCGCACGTACCGGTGCAGGACGCTGGGGTCGTCACTCCCGTGGCCCGGGGTGCCGGGAATGCCACGCAGCCACCGCACGTGTTCTGCCGCCAGCTGCTTGGCCTCGGCCGAATCGGGGCTCAGGCCCCGTGTCCCGGCATTGGTCCACGCCGCGATCAGGGCCTTGGACTGCGCCATGAAATCTCCCCGCTCGTCTGCGGACAAGGCTTTCCACCAGCGGTCAGAAGCGGTGTAGCTCTCTTCACCCCAGCGCTCGATGACCTCCTTCCGGTATTGTTCGTTGATTCCTTCGAAGGATTCATTTAAGTCCATGCTCTCTCCTCGGTTGAGCCTTTCAATGGTTTTCTGCAGGGTTTCCAATTGCCGATCCAAGGCCGCGCGCTGTCCTTTCAATACCTCAATGTGTTCGGTGAGTGCCGCAATCTGGTCCTGCTCCTGATCCAGGATGGCGCCAATGGCTTTGAGCTCCATGCCCATGTTGCGCAGCAGCAGAATCCGTTGCAGCCGCACGATCGACGCCTGGTCGTAGAGGCGGTATCCGGCGGTGGAAACCTCAACCGGCTCAAGCAGCCCGATGTGGTCATAGTGCCGCAGGGTGCGGCTGGTGACCGACGCGGCCTTGGCGACCTGTTGGATCGAGTAGCGCTCGACTGGGCGGGAGGAATTGGCTTGCATGCCCACAACGCTAAAGGTTGACGCAACGTCAGGGTCAAGGGGGTTTCGCGTCCAATAAGATATGTCGCAAGTCACATCCACTAGCTTTTTCGGCAGAATGACCAGGAATCGGTAGGCGATTCGTCGTCGCTTGATCAGATTGATCAATGATTAATGTGCCTATTGCTCAGTCTGTCGAATGCGTATTTACTAGAACCAGAACAGGCAACCGAGGGCTACCGCCAGCGGGGCCGATGACCCACCGGAACGTGAACCAAGCATATTCATGTTCAGGGTGCAGAGGACGCTTACCAGCCGAACCGGGTCAGCAGAAACACTACAGATGGTCCGAAAGGCTTCGTGGCAGAGCGAAGCGTTTCGGACCATCTGCATGTTCAGCGGTCGCCCGTAGCTATTCCGGACGCGGCAATATTGATGCTCTTGGCCCATGTCTCCCCGGTCCTTCCCCAGCCCATCTGTCGGCCCCGCAAATCCTTGACCCGCGCGGGACTCATCGATTCGCTGGCCGCTTTTGGGAGAATTGCAGTGTGAGCCCTCGAACTACTTCACGTTTCGTCTCCGCCGTCCGCTCGGCCCTGACCGTTTGGTGGGTGCAGTGGTTGCTGGGATTAGCCGCCGTTGTGCTGGCCTTGCTTCCCTGGCTGATGGCCGAACCTGGAATCCAAGCCACAGCGGGGCAAGAGGCGGCCACGAGCCTGCTTCCCCTTGCGAGCAAGAAGTCCCACCTTCTTTTCCTCATGGGCGGCGCCTCGGCGCTGCTGACCGGCCTGGGCACCCGGCTGCTTGCCTACCGGCGTGGACGGTGCGCGGTACTCTGTGGCCTTGGACTGCTGACGGGATGGACGGCGGCCATCTACCAATCCTGGACGGTGCTTCGCACCGCGGCGCTCGACGTGGAGCAGCTGGGCGTGCATCTCGGACTGACACTGTCGATGGTGGTGTGCGTATTAGTCCTCCATGCCGGACTGTCCTTGGCGCCCTTGGGCGGGTTCTCGATAGCCCTGGCGGTGTTGAGCCTGATGCCGGGGTACTGGCTCGGCGAAGTTCTGGCAGTGGACGCGGTGCAAACACACTTGGACTTCCTCGGACCCATAATGCTGGGCATCGCCTTGGGCTACCTGGGATTTGCCCGGGGTAGTGCCCTATTGCTGTGGTGCGCCGCGCTACTGGTGCAATGGATCATGCCCGCAGTGTTGTCGGTGGCTGCCAGCTTCTCCTCGTCCGCCGAGGACCTGCGGTCCCCGAACCACCTTTGGGCCGTCGGCCGCGAGCAGCTGCTCCAGCTTCACCACGTCTATCTAGGGTTGGGCACGCTGGCCACGGCCATGCTGCTTAGCGTCATCCTCCTCTTCGTGCGCCGGGCGCGACACCGATGATTGCCGCTCATGCAAGCTGTTTGATGACCCGAGCAGGATTGCCTGCGGCCACAACCCCTGCGGGAATATCACGGGTAACCACCGCGCCGGCACCGATGACCGAGTTGTGTCCGATGCTGATTCCGGGGACGATGACGACGCCCCCGCCGAGCCAAACATTATCCCCGAGTGTGATGGGCTGCGCGGACTCGATCTTGCTGCGACGCTCTTCCGGATCCAGTGGATGAGTGGGGGTAAGCAGTTGGACGTTCGGGCCGATCTGGCAATCGGCGCCGATCTTGATGGGTGCGACGTCAAGGGCCGTGAAATTGAAGTTGATGAACGTGCCTTCACCGATGCTGATATTGCTTCCGTAATCGACTCGCAAGGGTGGGCGAATGTCGACCCCGGTTCCCAGCTCGCCGATCAGATTTTCCAGGATGCGACGTGCGCTCGCCGGATCCTCAAGGTAGGCCCGCTCATATTCGTAGGTTCGGGACAACGCTTGCTGCGATAGTTGCGCCAATTCGGCGTCCGCGATGTATGGGTCACCGGCAAGCATTCGTTCCCGATTGGAGCGGGAGTCATCGGCAAATAGCTCAGTCATGGCATCAGCATAGAAAATGGTTTCGCATCCAGGCCAAAGGCGCTGATGGAAATGCGCAGGGAAATCTGGTGAGCTGGTTGGCATGCGCATCGAAACGGATCCGCAGCAAGTTGCTGCTGCGGATGTCTACCACCTGTTGAAGAATCTCATCATTCCCCGCCCGATTGCCTGGGTGTCAACCGTGGATCAGCGCGGGACGCCGAATCTTGCGCCGCATTCCTTCTTCACGGTTGCCAGCGCGAATCCACCCATTGTTCAGTTCACCTCAGTGGGGCGAAAAGACACGCTACGGAATATTGAAGAGACAGGCCAATTCACCATTTGCTTCGCCTCTCGTCACCATGTCGAGGAAATCAACGCCAGCGCCACCGCGTTCGGGCCCGGCCGCAGCGAATTCGCGGAAATAGCTCTCGAATCCGAGCCTGGCTTCCGTGTGAAGTCCCCACGCGTGGCTGGTTCCCCTGCCGCACTTGAGTGCGAACTGGAGCAAATTATTGAGGTGGGCGATTCCTTCCTGGTGCTCGGCGAGGTCGTGCACGTTGCGGTGGATGACAACGTCTGTAATGACCAGCAGCGCCCGGATGCCCAGCTGCTGAATCCGGTGGCGCGATTGGGTGGCGCCCAGTGGTGTTCCATCGGCGACATCATGAGCATTCGCCGAATTCCGGTGGAGAAATGGGACGAACAGCGAGCCGCCGCCGACTAAGCAAGCGACAATTCTTGCCGCACCACTTGGGGACTTACTGGGCGAGCTGCACTAAACAGAAAATGTGTACTTTCTTATGACGAACCTGACATAAAATTAAGCAGCCGTGACATTTCGAATCTGCTCGTCGCCCTTCCCCGCGCCGTGCTCGAAGGGCATGCGCAATCTTTTGGAATGCTAGGCAAGACTGGCGACCGGCTGTACTGAGGCACCCGGGACGCAGAGCAGCCCCGGGTGAAAGTTGAATAGATGGCTCGCACACTACGCGGCACAGCGCTGCTGCTTGCCCTGTCCGTTGTCGTCGGTGGAGCCCTGCCCGCCGCTACGGCAGGTCCCGTCGCAGCGGCAGCGCTGGCTTCTCCTGTCGCATCTGCCAGCGTTGCCACAGCCAAGGCAACGATCAAGAAGAAGACCACTACCAACCTCAACCTGCGCCAAAAACCAACGGCCTCATCCAAGTCGCTTCTGGTGATTCCTACAGGCGTCACGCTGACCGTCCTAAAGAAGAGCGGCACCTGGGAGCAGGTGAAATATGCGTCAAAAACGGGTTGGGTCTCCGGCAAGTACCTGACTTCCACCAGCGCTCCGAAGGCTGCGGTGTATCGGTATGCGCAGTCGTATCAGGAGTTGCGGGCTTCGGCGTCGGCGAAGTCGAAGTCGCTGGGCGCGGTCACGCGTAAGACCAAGGTCCAGTACCTGGGCGCGTCTGGTTCGTGGAGCAAGGTCAAGGTCTCTGGCAAGACCGGTTTCGTGCCTTCGAATCAGTTGGGGGTGAAGGCTCCTGCGGCTTCGTACCGGTGGCTGACTTCGAAGCAGACCGGGTATAAGAGCGCCAGTACCAAGTCGAGTAAGGTCGTGAGTTTGGCGGCCGGGACGAAGGTCGAGTGGTTGCGGTCCTCGGGTTCGTGGTCGCAGGTTTCCACGGCGAAGGGCCCCGTGTGGGTTGCCTCGAAGCAGCTGTCCACCAGCGCTCCGAAGCCTCCTGCCAAGCCAACTCCGCAGGCTCCCAAGGTCATTGGACAGCGCTGGTTCGTTGACCCCACCGCCGTTCGCAAGAGTGCTTCCACGACGGCCGGCTCGCTGGGAACAATTCCTGCTGGCCAGAAGGTGGACCTGCTGCAGAGCAAGGGCAGCTGGAGCCAGGTGAAAACCTCAAAGGGAACCGGCTGGGTGCCCACCTCATCACTCATCACCACCGCCTACACCCCGGTCAGTGGACAATACCGGTGGACCACCACGAACCTGAACCTGCGGTCGGGGGCCGGCACGATGTACAAGTCGGTCGGTGTGCTGCCAACCGGGGAACGCCTGACGGTCAAGGGGACCTCCGCCGGGTGGAGCCGGGTCCAAACCAGCAAGGGAATCGGCTGGGTCAGCAGCAGCTATCTCTCCTCCAAGGCCCCGGCGGCCACTGCGCCCACGCAGCAGCCGGCCCCGCCCAAGCCGCAAGCACCCCGCCCCGAAGCCATCCAGTATCGATGGACCACCGCCAACCTGAACCTGCGCACCGGGGCTGGAACCAGCTACCCGAGCAAGGCAGTCGTTCCCCAGGCCGAAAAGGTCACCTACCTGAAGGCGGACACCGGGTGGGCGTACATCTCCAGCACCAAGGGCACCGGCTGGGTCAGTGAACGCTACCTGAGCACCTCCGGCCCGGCGACGGTGCAGCCCGACACCCGTGCCGTCATGAAAGCCGTCCAACAGCGGTTCGCTGGCTACTACACCTCCATGGGAACCCTGCGCTCCGGATCCGTGGGGCACAGCAGTGGCCGCGCGGTGGACATCATGATCCGCAACTACAAGGACCCGCAGTCCATCGCCGCCGGTAACCGAATCGCGCAGTTCTTGCTGGACAACCGCATGGAGCTGGGCGTGGAGTACCTGATCTGGCGGGACAAGATCTGGCTGCCGACCACCGGGTGGACCGAGTACTCCAAGTCCGGAAAATACGGGACCCAGTTCACCGGCAATTGGAATGACACCACCTTGCACAATGACCACGTGCACGTGGAAACCTATGGCAACGCCGCAACCGGCGGCAAGCTGGACGACAGCGCGGTGCGCTGACCCGCTGCCGTGCGTGTCGCCCCGGCAGACAAGGCCGTGCCCTTGGGGAGATGATGGTGGCAAGGCAGCTCAACGTCCAGCATCCAAGGAGGACACCGTAGTGGCGAAGGAAAGCGGCACGCCGCAGGAATCGACGCTGATTGCACAGAGCGTGCAGGACTATGTCGAGCGCAACCCTGTTAAGTCGGGCAAGTATTCGGCAAAAAGGATCTTCGCCGGTCAGACGGTGCAGATTACCGAGATCGCATTCGACGCCGGGGTGGAGCTGCCCGATCACAAGGCCCGGACCCCAATCCTGGTGCAGGTCATTGACGGGGAAGTCGACTTCACAGTGGGTGGAGAAGTCCACCGCCTGGGGGTCGGCGGCGTGATCCACCTGGAGGAGATGGTTCCCCACGCCGTCTTCGCTCCCGAACCGGCACGCATCACGGTCACCTTCCTCAACCGCTAAACGTCCTCACCCGGACGAAGGACGCCGCCGAAGTCAACGAGTGCCGTAATCCGCCCGGGAATGCGAAGATGAAGCAATGAGCGAATATACCGAACGTGTCGCCTCGGAGCTGATTCAACCCATCATCCTGCTGGTCGACAAGGAAGACCCGGCCGGCGAGGACGAAGCCATTGCCGCCGTCGCACTGGCTTCGATCGCCGCTTTCCTGCAGGATCCGGTGAACCCAGCCTGGCAGCCCTGGGCGCATGGGGCTTTCGGCAAGTCGGTGCGACGGGCGAACCCCAAGGCGTTCGCCAAGGTGCGGCAGGAGTTCCCCGAGCACGCCCTCATTGAAATTGGCGGTGCACAGGCCGCCGGGCTTGCCCCGGTTCCGGCCGATGACATGCCCAAGATCCTGGCTAAGCTGCAGGTCTCCGGCACACAGCTGCCGCAATCCGGCGGGGTGCTGGGCGGGCAAGTGGTGATCGTCCTGGACGCCTCCCTGGAGATGTCCACCGGCAAGGCCAGCGCCCAGGCCGCCCACGCCCTGTTTGCCTGGTTGCTGGAAGCCGACGAGGATATCGTGCAGCAATGGATCGCCGACGGCGCCACCCTTGGGGTGCGGCAGCTGAGCCGTGATGACTTCACCGCCAGCATGGAGCTTGCCCACGGCCCGGTGATTCATGACGCCGGACGCACCGAAATCGAACCGGGCTCGGCCACGGCCTACGTGCTGCTGGCCGGATAGCGTTGGGGCGGTAGAGCCCCACGGGGCAACGTTGGCTCTGGTTCCTTGCCGTCAGTTGTGCCAAGGTTGCACTAAGCGGCAGCGAGCGAAGGGACGCAGCAGATGGAGCACCCAGTCAACAGCGACTTGCCCCGAGGCGTAATTACGACCGGGGTCGGTCAGCTGGCCGAGACCAATCCTTTTAAGCCGGGAAGAATTTCCCCCCACACCCATTACAAGGCCGATAACTTCCGGGTGACCGAGCTGGCCTTTGACGACCAGGTGGTCCTCAGTGAGCATTCCTCGCCGCACCCGGTGATCATCCAGGTAGCCTCCGGGAGCGTTGAGCTGGAGATCGGTGGAACGGTGCATCGGTTGGCCGCCGGGGCGATGATGCATTTGGAGGCGTCCCTGGAGCATTCGGTCACCGCCCTGGAGCAGGCGCGGCTGTTGTTGATCTTCCTGTACCACTAGCTGCGGGGCACACCGGAACCTTCACGGTTCGCCGAAGGGAATCCTTGGTCACGAACTTCAGGTCAGGTGTATCAAATTTGAATGTTTGACCCCTCAAACATTACTCTGGGGGTGTGGCACACAGAGGTGCCGCATTCTGCACAATGAGAATGGAGTCGGGGTCCGCTGATGCACCTACCCGAAAGCTGGAAACGGCGGCACGCCGTGACCTGCCCAGCAGCGCTCGCGCTGGTCCTGGCCTTGCTGCTGGCAGGCTGCGCGGCGCCAGCCAGCACGGATGCCAGCGCCGAACCCGCCGCCGATTCACGCCCCACCGTGCTCACGACGTTTACCGTGCTGGCCGATATCGCACACAACGTTGCCGGTGAGCATCTGCGCGTCGAATCGATCACTAAGTTCGGGGCGGAGATCCACGGCTATGAACCTACCCCCGATGACCTGCGCCGCGCAGCCGGGGCGGATCTGATCCTGGACAACGGGCTGGGGCTCGAAGCCTGGTTTGAGCAGTTCGTTGCGGACGTCGATGCGCCGCACGTGAACGTCAGCCAGGGCATCGAACCGATTGCCATCGCGCACGGGGATGCCAGCGGCCTACCCAATCCCCATGCCTGGATGAGCCCGGTCAACGTGCAAACCTATGTGCAGAACATGGCAGAGGCGTTTGCGGCATTGGATCCGCCGCACGCCGCCGACTACCGGCAGAACGCGGCCGACTACCAGCGGGAACTGCAGCAGGTGCACGATCAGCTGCTGGCCGACGTGGCCCACCTGCCCAAGACCAAGCGGGCGCTGGTCAGCTGCGAAGGCGCGTTCTCCTACCTGGCCCGCGATGCCGGGCTGCATGAACAGTACCTGTGGGCGGTGAACTCCGAATCCCAGGCCACCCCCCGCAAGGTGGCCTCCACCATCGACTATGTGCGTGAGCACCAGGTGCCTGCGGTCTTTTGCGAATCCACGGTCTCCGATGCCGCGATGCAGCGGGTCGTTGAGTCCACCGACGCCGTCTACGGGGGAGCGCTCTATGTGGATTCGCTCTCCGAACCCGACGGTCCGGTACCCACTTACCTGGACCTGATCACCCACGACACCCGGGCGATCGCCCGGGCCCTGAATGGAAACGGAAAATGACACCAGCAATCGACGTGCGTGACGCCACCGTGCACTACGGGCCGGTGCTGGCCCTGGACTCGGCCAGCCTGCAGGTTCACCCCGGCAGCGTGTGTGCGCTGATCGGCATGAACGGCTCGGGCAAGTCCACCTTGTTCAAGACGATCATGGGCCTGATTCGCCCGGACACCGGCACCGTGCGGATCAACGGAATGGACCCGCAATTGGCGCGCAAGCGGGCCGCCATCGGTTACGTGCCGCAGAACGAGGCAGTGGACTGGGACTTTCCAATCTCCGTGCGTGAAGTGGTGATGACCGGACGCTATGGGCGGATGGGTTTCCTGCGCCGACCCAGCAAGGCCGATCACCGGGCCGTTGACACTGCCCTGGAACGCGTGGGCCTGGCCAAGCACGCGGACCGGCAAATCGGCCAGCTCTCCGGGGGTCAAAAGAAACGCACCTTCGTGGCCCGCTGCATCGCCCAGGAGGCGACCATCATGCTGCTGGACGAGCCGTTCGCCGGGGTGGACAAGCGCAGTGAGGGGACCATCACCGAACTGCTGCGTGAGATCGCCGCGGAGGGCGGCAGTGTGCTGATCTCCACCCATGACCTGCATGCCCTGCCGAACCTGGCCGATGAAGCCGTGTTGCTGATGACCCGGGTTTTGATGCACGGCAGCCCGCAGAGCGTGCTGCAACCCGAGAACCTGGCGCTGGCCTTTGGCCTGGACCCGATGAACCGAGGCGGAAAATGAATCTGATCGAACTGCTCTCCGAGCCGCTGGGCTACACCTTCATGCTGCGCGCCCTGGCCGTGACCGTGATCGCCGCGGTGCTGTGTGCGGTGCTCTCCTGCTGGCTGGTGCTGATCGGCTGGTCACTGATGGGGGATGCGGTCTCCCATGCGGTGCTGCCCGGGGTGGTGATCGCCTACATCCTTGGGGCGCCGTTCGCGCTGGGGGCGGTGGTGTTCGGGCTGCTGGCGGTGGCGCTGATCGGGGGACTGCGCGACACCAGCCGGGTGAAGGAGGACGCGGCAATCGGGATCGTGTTCACCACCCTGTTTGCGTTCGGGCTGGTGCTGATCTCCGTGACTCCCAGCCACCTGGATTTGAACCACATCCTGTTCGGCAACCTGCTGGGTGTATCCCGGGCAGACCTGTGGCAAGTGCTGGCCCTGGGGGCGGTCACCTTCGCGGTGCTGATCACCAAGCGCAAAGACTTCACGCTCTATGCCTTTGACCCCATCCACGCCCACGCGCTGGGCATGAACCCCAGGATCCTGGGAGCGGTTCTGCTTGGCCTGCTGGCCATGACCTCGGTGGTCGCGCTGCAGGCGGTGGGGGTGATCCTGGTGGTGGCCATGCTGATCATTCCCGGTGCCACCGCGTACCTGCTGACCGATCGCTTTGGACGAATGCTGGTGATCGCACCGGTGCTGGCCGCCTCAGCCGGGGTGGTGGGCGTGTACGCCAGCTACTACCTGGACGCCTCGACCGGCGGCATGGTGGTACTGGCCCAGGGCCTGATCTTCCTGGGGGTCTACCTCTTCAGCCCGAGGCAGGGGATGGTCGCCAAATCCGTGCGCGCGGCCCGGCGACGCAAGGCACTGACGGCCCGCGCCTAAGCCGCGGAGACCCACACGGCGCCGGAGGCCCGGCTGCCCAGGACCACGGTCTTGGCCTCGGGCCCGGCGCTGACCTCGATGGTGTCCGAGAACGGATCCCCACCGGTGACGTGCAGCCGGGCGCCAACCACAATGCCGTGGTCGGAGAAGTACTGCAGCAGCTGCGAATCCGCATCCGAGATCCGTTCAACCACCACGTCGCTGCCCGGGGCGGTTTCCCCCAAGGGGTGGGCGTTGGGCATGTCGATTAGTCCGTCGGCGCTGGGAATCGGGTCTCCGTGCGGGTCCCGGGTCGGGTGGCCCAACAGCTCGTCGATCCGGCTGATCATGAAATCCGAGACCGCATGCTCCAGGTGTTCGGCCTCCGCGTGGACCTGGTCCCAGCGGTACCCGAGCATTTGCACCAGGAACGTTTCAATCAGCCGGTGGCGGCGGACCATGGCCACCGCGTAGGCGCGCCCGGTCTCGGTGAGACTGACTTCTCCGTAGGGGGCGTGATCCAGCAGGTCCTGCTGACGCAGCTTGCCCAAAGCCCCGGAGACCGTGGAAAGCTTCACTCCGGCCCGTTCGGCAATCACCGTGGGCGTGACCGGCTCATCAGACCACTCCTTGAGACTGAAAATGATCTTCAGGTAGTTCTGCGCGCTATCCGAAAGCTGGGTGACTGACACGTCTTACATCATAGTCAATGCTGATTGGTGCCAGCTTGGTGGACAGGTCCAGGCGTGGCCGCACCGACGCCTTCCCATCGGCTATGCAGGGCGCTGCCCTATTCTGGACACCATGGATTCACGCCAGCCCCAAGAAGGCCTTCTGCGTCGCATCGCCCCGGAGGCGAGCCTGCTGCTGGGGGCGGGGAGGGCCATCTTGCTGCAGCTGGCCGAACCGCGCATCGGCACCGCAGTGGTGCGCCACTCGAACTTTGTCGCCGACCCGCTCTCCCGGCTGCACAATACCCTTGCCTACGTCTACGCACTGGGTGCCGGCAACGAACGGCAGCGCGAGCGCGTGGTGAACTTCGTGGACGCCGCCCACCGGCCGGTGCATGCTCCGCGTGATCCGCTGCACGGGGCCCCGGCCTACTCCGCCCGTGACCCCCGGCTACAGGTGTGGGTGGCGGCAACCCTCTACGATTCGGCGACCCTCGCCGCCCGGCTGACGCTGCCGGCCCTGGAAGCGAACGATGAGGAGGCGTTGTACCGCGAGTACGCCGTGCTGGGAAGCGCGCTGCAGATGCCCGAGGGTTTCTGGCCGGCGGACCTCGCGGAATTTGAACGCTACTTCCAGCAGATGCTGGGACAGCTGCAGGTCACCGAGGAGGTGCGCCAGGCAGCAGATGAGCTGTTCACCGGGCGCCACGCCCCCTGGTGGATTCGGGCGGTGCTGCCGCTGGTGCGGGATGTGACCATTGCCCAGCTGCCGCCGCGGGTGCGCGAACTCTACGGGTACCGGCTCACCCCCACGGTGCGTCGGCGCTACGGCGCGGTGGTTCGGGTGCTGCGTACCGCGAACCGGGTACTGCCCCGGGCGGTGCGCCATGCCCCGATGCGCTACAGTCTGCGCCGCATTGACAAGGGGCGGCTGGGCTAGCGGTCCTGCTGCGGCAGGGTGTCCAGCGGGGTGACCAGCCGCGGCAGGATCACCAGCAGGAAGATGGTCACCAGCATCAGTGAACCGCCGACCAGCGAGCCGATCTGCCAGCCGAACAGCACCTGCACCACGAACCAGACACAACCGCAGATCAGCAGGCCCACCCCGATCCCGACGACCTTGACCACGATATGCCCCAGGTGCACGGTGGTGGCCTTCACCCGCTGCCCGAACAGGTAGCGGTGGACCGCCACCGGGAAGATCATCAGCAGGATCAGCAGCACCGAGACCAGCAGCAGCACCGCATAGATCACCTGTTCGCGCGGCTCAACGATCTCGAACCGCGACTGGAAGGGCAGCACCACCAGGAACGCCGCCAGGATCTGGATGCCCGTCTGCATGACGCGCATCTCCTGCAACAGCTCATTCCACTGGCGGTGCGGCGCCTCGGGACTGTCATCGGGCATGCTTCGCCGTTTCCCCATATTCCGGACTCCTCGTGACAACAACACAGCGTGCAAGTGTCGAAAGCCTACCGCAACCGCACCGCCCGGCGGAGCGGCGTCCAGAGTGTTTCCTGCCAACGGACAAGGGTAAGCCAGTTCATTGAGCGGCCCGGGCGCTTGCGCCTAGGGTGGGGAACGTGAAGACCTTGGACCAGCAGCACGACAGCATTCACCCCACCCCGGGCGCCGACCCCGCTCCCGCACTGCCGGCGCCCGGCGCCACGGCCGGGCAGGACGGGTTCTTGCACGTGCGCGGGGCGAGTGAGAACAACCTGCAGAACGTGGAGGTGCGCATCCCGCGGGATGCGATCGTGGCGTTCACCGGGGTCTCCGGTTCGGGCAAGTCCTCGCTCGCGTTTGGCACCATCTTCGCCGAGGCCCAGCGCCGCTTCCTGGAATCCGTGGCTCCCTACGCGCGCCGGCTGATTTCCCAGGGCCACACCCCGAAGGTCGAGTACATTTCAGGTCTGCCCCCGGCGGTGGCGCTGCAGCAGCGCCGCGCCGGTTCCAGCTCCCGCTCCAGCGTGGGCACCCTGACCACCCTGTCCAATTCGGTGCGCATGCTCTTCTCCCGGGCCGGCAGCTACCCGCCGGGTGCGGCGCGCCTGGATTCGGACGCGTTCTCCCCGAACACCGCGGTCGGTGCCTGCCCGCAATGCCACGGGCTGGGCCAGGCCCACACGGTCAGCGAGGAGCTGCTGGTGCCCGACCCGTCCCTGAGCATCCGACAGGGCGCGATCGCCGCCTGGCCCGGGGCCTGGCAGGGCAAGAACCTGCGCGACGTGGCCAGCCACCTGGGTTATGACGTGGACAAGCCCTTCGGGCAGCTGGCCCGCAAGGACCGGGACTGGCTGCTGTTCACGGACGAGCAGCCGGTGGTGGAGGTGACCCCGGAACGGGACCGCATCGAAAAGCCGTACAAGGGCCGGTTCTGGAGCGCCAAACGCTATGTGCTGCATACGGTGGCCGAGTCCAAGAGTGAAACCATGCGGGCCAAGGCCCTGCGCTTCCTGAAGACCGGGCCCTGCCCGCTGTGCGGGGGCAGCGGATTCCGCCAGGAGTCCCTCGCGGTGCGCTTCGCAGAGCGCACCATTGCCGAGTTCAACGCGGCCTCGCTCACCGAGCTGGCCGAACTGCTTGATACCTATCAACCCCAGCAGCAGGCCACCGCCGCCGAGCAGCAGGTCGCCCAGACCATCGGCACGGACCTGCGCGCCCGCATCCAGGTGCTGCTGGACCTGGGGCTGGGCTACCTGAGCCTGAACAGGGCCACCCCCACCCTTTCCCCGGGGGAGATGCAGCGCCTGCGCATCGCCACCCAGTTGCGCTCGGGCCTGTTCGGAGTGATCTACGTGCTGGATGAACCCTCCGCGGGACTGCACCCGGCCGACGCGCAGCCGCTGATCCAGGTGCTCGGTTCGCTGAAGGAGGCCGGAAACTCGGTGTTCGTGGTGGAGCACAACATGGATGTGGTCGCCGCCGCCGACTGGATCGTGGATGTCGGCCCGCGGGCCGGACGCAACGGGGGACAAGTCCTCTACAGTGGCCCGGTGCCCGGGCTGAAGGAAGTTCAGTCCTCGGTGACCCGCCGCTTCCTGACCCCGCCCCCGGCCCCCGACCACCAGATACGGCAGGCCAGCGGCTGGCTGGAACTGCAGGGGGTGAACCTGCACAACCTGATGGATCTGCAGGCCCGTTTCCCGTTGGGGGTCTTCACCGCGGTGACCGGGGTGTCCGGTTCGGGCAAGTCCTCCCTGGTCTCTCACGCCCTGGCCCAATCCGTGCAGGGCAAGCTGCGCACCGCCCCCGCCAGCCCAAGGAACGCCGAGCCTTCCGAGGAAGTCACCGCACAGGTCGGTCGGGTGCTGGGCGCCGAGGCCCTGAACCGCTGCGTGGTCATGGATCAAAAACCTATTGGGCGCACCCCGCGCTCCAACCTGGCCACCTACACCGGCCTGTTCGATGCGGTGCGCAAGACGTTCGCCGACACCCAGCTGGCGCGGGAACGCGGCTACGGGGCTGGCCGGTTCTCCTTCAACGTGGCCGGCGGGCGCTGCGAAACCTGCCAGGGGGAGGGCTACCTGGAAATCGAGCTTCTCTTCCTGCCCGGCACCTACGGACCGTGTCCCACCTGCCACGGGGCCCGGTACAACCCGCAGACCCTGGAGGTGACCTACCAGCCGACGGACGGCGCGCAGCCTAAGAACATTGCCGAAGTGCTGGCGATGAGCGTGGACGAGGCCGCAGAATTCCTGCACCCAATCCCGGCCGCCGCCCGGGCGCTGGCAACCCTGCAGGAAGTGGGGCTGGGGTACCTCAGCCTGGGGCAGCCGGCCACCGAACTCTCCGGCGGGGAAGCCCAGCGCATCAAACTGGCCACCGAGCTACAACGCGCCCGGCGCGGGCACACCCTGTATCTGCTTGATGAGCCGACCACGGGTCTGCACCCGGCCGACGTGCAGCTGCTGGTGGCGCAGCTGCACCGGCTGGTGGAGCAGGGCAACACTGTGGTGGTGGTCGAACACCACCTGGACGTGGTCGCGGCCGCGGACTGGGTAATCGATCTGGGCCCTGCCGGCGGGGACGCCGGGGGACGGATCATCGCAGCGGGGACCCCGCAACAGGTGGCGGCCAACCCGGCCAGCCGCACCGGAACCTACCTGGCCGCCCGGTTCCCCGACCAGGACCGGCCCGGGACGAAGCCGCAGCCGGACGCCGGCTAGCAGGCTCGACTAGTTGCCGGTGACCTGCGCGAACGGGGGAGTCTGCACACCGTCGGCGACCGCCACCGCCGGGTCATCACCCAGGTGGATCATCCGGTTGTGCTCATCCACGTGCACCACCGCCGGGGCGTAGGCGCGGGCCTGGGCATCTTCCATCTGCGCGTAGCTGATGATGATGACCAGGTCACCGGGGTGCACCAGGTGGGCCGCGGCCCCGTTGATGCCCACCACGCCGCTGCCGCGCTCGCCGGCGATCGTGTAGGTCTCCAGGCGGGCCCCGTTGGTCACATCCACGATGCTCACCAGCTCCCCGGGCAGGATGTCGGAGGCGTCCAACAGGTCCTGGTCAATGGTGACCGACCCGACGTAGTGCAGATCCGCCTGGGTCACGGTGGCGCGGTGGATCTTGGACTTGAACATGGTGCGTTGCATCAGCTGGTTCTTTCCTGCAGGCAGAGCGAATTCTTGCTCACCAAGTTTACGCCCTTTCCGCCCCGGGCAGGCTGCGGTACTGCTCACCCTGCCCGGGGCGGGGGTTAACGGCCCCCGGCCAGCGCCTCGCGCAGCACCCGGTGCACCTGCCCGTCGGCCAGCAGCTGGTAGGCGGCCTCCAAATCGGCGGAGAGGAACCGATCCGGACCCGGGCCCTGCACCTTGCTGCGCAGCAGCCCCAGCACCGCGCCGGTCACCGGGGAGGGCTGCAACGGCCGGCGCAGGTCCAGGGCGCGCCCGGCCACCACCAGCTCGATCGACAGGATGCGGCGCAGGTTCTCCACGGATTTGCGCAGCTTGCGGGCGGCATGCCACCCCAGGGACACATGATCCTCCTGCATCGCCGAGCTGGGAATCGAGTCCGCGCTGGCCGGCACGGCCAGGCGCTTGTTTTCGGCCACCAAACCAGCCTGGGTGTACTGGGCGATCATCATCCCCGAATCCACCCCCGGATCATCGGCCAGGAAGGCCGGAAGATCCCGGGAACGGGCCGGATCCAGCATCCGGTCGGTGCGCCGTTCGGCGATGGACCCCAAATCGGCGACGGCAATGGCCAGGAAGTCCAGCACGTAGGCGACCGGGGCACCATGGAAGTTGCCGTTGGAGCTGATCCGGCCGTCGGGCAGCACCACCGGGTTGTCGATGGCCGCGGCCAGTTCGCGCCGGGCGACGGTGGCGGCGTGGTCCATTGTGTCCCGGGTGGCGCCGGTGACCTGCGGGGAGCAGCGCAGCGAATAGGCGTCCTGCACCCGCCCGTCCCCTTCGCGGTGGGAGGCCACGATCGGGGAGCCGGCCAGGGCGTTGAACATGTTCGCGGCGCTGGTCGCCTGCCCGGGATGCGGGCGCAGCGGCTCGTGCAGATCGGCCCGGAACACCTGGTCGGTGCCCAGCTGGGCCTCCACGCTCATGGCCGCGCTCAAATCCGCGATGTCCACCAGCTCGCCCAGGTCCGCCAGCGCCAAAAGCAGCATCCCCAGCATCCCGTCGGTGCCGTTGATCAGGGCCAGGCCCTCCTTTTCCTCCAGCACCAGCGGTTCAATGCCGGCCTCGGCCAGCAGCTGCGGCACCGGGCGCAGCACGCCCTGGCGGTCCACCGCCTCACCCTCACCCATGAGCACCAGGGCGCAGTGCGCCAGCGGCGCCAGGTCACCGGAGCAGCCCAGCGAACCGAATTCGCGCACCACCGGGGTGATCCCGGCGTTGAGCACCTCCACCATGGTCTGCAGCACCACCGGGCGCACGCCGGTGCGGCCGGTGGCCAGGGTCTTGGCGCGCAGGAACATCAGGGCCCGCACCACTTCGCGTTCCACCGGCTCACCCATGCCGGCGGCGTGCGAACGGATCAGCGAGCGCTGCAGCTTGGCCCGGTCGGCCTGGGGGATGTGGCGGGTGGCCAGGGCACCGAAGCCGGTGGAGACGCCGTAGACCGGGGTGTCGCTGGCGGCCATCTGCTCGATGTGGGTGCGTACCCGCCCCAACTCGGCGAGCACCGCATCGGCGATCATCACCGGGGCCTGCTGCCGTGCCACGGCGATCACGTCCTCGGCGGTGGTCCCGCCGAGGTTCAGGGTCACTGCACTGTTTTTGAGATTTGCTTCCATACTTCACTTCCGCGGGACGAGAGCCAATGGGACTTACCTTCCATCATTGGCCACCGGTCGGGGCAATGGCTGGCGCCCTCGAAGTCGTTGTCCGGGATCCCGGACTTTCGCGCCGGGGGATCTTCGGTGTCTTCCTTGGCTTAGCTGGCAGTTTCCGGGTTGGTCTTTACCTCTCGGCGGCGCCCCCGGCACCGTGGAGATGTTCAACCGCGGCCGATGAACACCACCCCGGGCTGCTGGGGAAACTGGCCGGGAGACAACTTTCAGGAAAGGTATGTACTCATGTCCGGAAATCTCTTTGCGCGCTCGGTCCATGACCTGACGGCCGCCGCCTGGTTCGGCGGTTCGCTGATGGGTGCCGTGGGCCTGAACGGAGCGACGTCCGAAGCCAAGGACGCAACCGAACGAACCCGGCTCTCAAGCCTGGGATGGAAGAAATGGGCGCCGGTGCAGACCGGTGCGTTTGCCGCCCACCTGGCCTCCCTGGGCCCGATCCTGTGGGAAAACAAGGGCCGGTATGCCACCCAGGACGGGGTGATGGCCTGGACGTGGATCAAGACCGGAGTGACCCTGGCCGGAGCCGCGGTGACGTTCTATGCCGCGGTACTGGGCAAGAAGGTGGATCAGCTGGCCGAAGAGGGGGCGAAGGGCGCCACCGAACCCCGCGCCGGAAGCTCCGATGAACTGGCCAAGGCCCAAAAGCAGCTGCGCCAGCTGCAGTGGCTGATCCCCGGTTTCGCGGCCACCGTGATTGTGCTCGGCGCCCAGCACGGGGAGATGCAGCGGCCCAAGAATGTGAAGCTGGGGCTGCTGAAACGCTAGGAAACCAGCAACGGGTCCTGTCCGGCACCCCCGAAGCCGGGCAGAACCCGCCGGGCACCATGTGGGCGGGGGAACCGCGCTTGGACGCGGTTCCCCGCCTGCGCCCTTTAGCGCGGTTGGGCGCGGATCCTTCGTGTTACGGGCGCTGCAACCCCTGGCGACGCGTTCGCTGGTAACTTTGCGCCTCAACGGGGCAACAAAAGCAAACTTGGCATAGTCTGCCTACACCGGACGGTCAATGAGGATCATGCCGAAGGCACCGATGTCATGCGCCGTCCTTAACGGACCGTTAAAACTGTGAAACACGGCAGTCACCAAAGACCGCTAGGCTTCCCGGCACAAGGGTTCGTGCAGCACTAGGACGAGAGAAAGACCAGCACCGTGGATACCGGGTTAGCCAAGCCAGCCGTCAACGCAACGGGAACCCCTGAAAGCGCCTGGCGCCGGCGCAAGGACGCCTGGGAGCATCTGGGCTACATTCTCAGCGAGCTGGTGCGGGTCGTGGGCAACGGCTCGGGGGAACCCGAAACGCTGGTGCAGGAGGCGGGCAAGCTGATCGGGCTGATCGCTGCCATTGAACCGTATTGGGCGACCCCGGGCATCAGCTACTTCAATGAGATGGTCGCGGCGCTGGAAGCCGACGACTACGACCCGGCCATGGAGAAGGTATACCTGGTAAACCAGACTTTCCGCTCCCAAACCCAGTACATTGAGCCGGACACCCTGCACGCGGAGGATGAGGAAAACGAACCGACCGCACGCTTCACGCCGGTGGTCGAGGTGCTGATGGTCGACAACGGGCGGGTCGAGGAAATCGAGGGCTTCAAGCAGGAAATGCTTGACCAGCGGCGCAGCAGCGACGAGTTCACCTACAACCTGGTGGTGGTGCCCAGCGTGGAGGATGCGCTGGTGGCACTCATGATCAATCCGACCATTCAAACCTGCGTGCTCACCCCGCGCTTTGAGCTGCACACCCGGCAGAAGCTGAGCACCGCCCTGCACGGCTACATCAGCGCGCAGATGGACGGGATGTTCTCCAGCGGCAAGCAGGTTGACCTGCTGCTGGACCTGGAACGCCTGGTGGAGCGGCTGCGCCCGGAAGTGGCGGTCTACCTGGTGGCCGGGGTGGCCCTGGAATCCCTGGCCCGGGAACTGACCGGCAGGTTCCGCCGCATCTTCTCCCGCAACGACGGGATGGACCTGCACCTGTCGATCATTGGCGAAATCCTCTCCCGCTACGAGACCCCGTTCTTCAACGCGCTGCAGCGCCACGCCCGCCGCCCGGGAGGCGTTTTCCACGCCATGCCCATCTCCCGTGCCGGATCCGTGCAAAACTCCCCCTGGGCCCGGGACCTGGTCGACTTCTACGGGATCAACCTGCTGCTGGCCGAAACCTCGGCCACCTCCGGTGGTCTGGATTCGCTGCTGGACCCGCACGGTTCGATCCGGGATGCCCACGAACTGGCGGCCCGGGCGTTTGGTTCGCACCGCACCTACTTCGTCACCAATGGCACCTCAACGGCCAACAAGATCGTCCACCAATCGATTCTGGCTCCCGGGGACATCGTGCTGGTGGACCGCAACTGCCACAAATCCCACCACTACTCCCTGGTGTTGGCCGGCGCGCACGTGAAGTACCTGGAGGCCTACCCGCTGCAGGAGCACGCGATCTACGGGGCGGTGCCGCTGCGGGAGATCAAGAAGGCGCTGCTGGAACTGCGGCGGGCCGGGAAGCTGCACAAGGTCAAGATGATCACCCTGACCAACTGCACCTTTGACGGGATCATCTACGACCCGCGCCGGGTCATGGAGGAATGCCTGGCCATCAAACCCGACCTGGTCTTCCTTTGGGATGAGGCCTGGTACGCGTTTGCCGGATTCCACCCGATCTACCGCAAACGCACCGCCATGGCCGCGGCCCGCGGCCTGGAGGCGGACCTGTCCACCGCGCAGCACCGCCGCCGGTACGAAGAACAGGTTGGGCAGCTGCCCGAACCGGGCACGCATGAGGACCCGGCCAATGACGAGGCCTGGTTGAACGCCCGGCTCATCCCGGACCCGCAGGCCACCCGGCTGCGGATCTACGCCACCCAGTCCACCCACAAGACCCTGACCTCGCTGCGCCAGGGCTCGATGATCCACGTGCATGACCAGGACTTCGCCAGCCGCAACGCCAACTCCTTCCGCGAGGCGTACATGACGCACACCTCCACCTCGCCGAACTACCAGATCCTGGCCTCCCTGGACATTGGCCGCCGCCAGGTGGAGCTGGAAGGCTATGCGCTGGTGCAGCGGCAGGTCGACCTGGCCCTGTCCATCTCCAAGGCCATTGCCCGCCACGACCTGCTGCGCAAGTACTTCCGGGTGCTGGACAGCAGCGATCTGATTCCCGAGCAGTTCCGCACCTCGCGCAATACCAACCCGGTGCGCGACGGGCTGGCGGCCTGGGACCAGGCCTGGGACACCGACGAGTTTGTGGTTGACCCCAGCCGGCTGACCCTGGACATCAGCCGCACAGGGGTGGACGGGGACACGTTCAAGCACAGCTATCTGATGGACGGGCACGCCATCCAGGTGAACAAGACCAGCCGCACCAGCGTGCTGCTGATGACCAACATCGGCACCAACCGCAGCGCCGTCGCCTACCTGATCGAGGTGCTGATCAAGATCGCCAACGAACTGGAACGCCAGCGCCGGCTGGACGGGCGGGACGCCTACCCGGCCCAGCCCACCGCCCAGCCGCAGGTGCCGCTGCCGGACTTCAGCCATTTCGCCCCGGCCTTCGACGGGGGAGCACAGAGCGGGGACATGCGCCGGGCCTACTACCTGACCTACGACGACCCGGCCACGACGTTCTACCATTCCCCGGCCATCCGCGAGCGCATCGCGGCGGGCCAGGAGGTGGTGTCGGCCGCGTTCGTCACCCCCTACCCGCCGGGCTTCCCGGTGCTGGTGCCCGGCCAGGTGATCAGCCTGCCCATCCTGGACTACATGGACGCGTTGGACACCAGGGAAATCCACGGCTACCACCGCCAATACGGGTACCAGGTGTTCACCCCCGAGGCCCTGGCCCTGGTAGAGCAGGACAAACGCGGCTAACGGGCAATACCGCGGCTCGGCGCCCCTAAGACCCAGCTCACGCCGCGGCCGTGCGGCCGGTAGGCTGGGACGATGACTTGGACTGATAAGCACGTCACCGTTCCCGCCCGGCTGCGCCCCGGCGCTCAGGTGCGGGTGGTTGCCCCCTCCTGCTCGCGCAGCTATGTCATGGAACATGACAACACGCGCTGGATCAACGAGCGTTTCGCGGCCCTGGGGATCAAGCTTTCCTTCGGATGGCATGTGGATGAGCGCGACGACTTCGACAGCTCGTCGATCACCTCGCGCCTGGAGGACCTGCACGCGGCGTTCGCTGATCCGGCGGTGGACGGGATCATGAGCGTGATCGGCGGGTTTAACGCCAACGAGCTGCTGCCGTACCTGGATTGGGACCTGATTGCCGCCAACCCGAAGGTGTTTTGCGGCTACTCGGACTTCACCGTGCTGGCCAACGCGATCCATGCACGCACCGGGATGATCACCTATGTTGGCCCGCACTGGTCCATGTTTGGCATGCGCGACCATTTTGAACCCACTGGCCAGTGGTTCACCGCCGCCACCTCCGGCCAGGCATGGAGCATTGAGCCGGCCACGGCCTACACCGATGACTTGTGGTTCATGAACCAGGATGGGCGGCAGACGCTGCCCACCGACGGACCGTGGGTCTTGCGCGAGGGAGCGGGCACCGGACGGGTCATCGGCGGGAATCTGTGCACGCTGAACCTGCTGCAGGGCACCGGGTTGATGCCCCGGCTGGAGGGTGCCATGCTGTTCCTGGAGGACGACGCGGCCGGGGACATCCATGAATTCGCCCGCAACCTCGCCGCGCTGCTGCAGCGCCCCGACGCCGCCGGCATCACCGGTCTTGGAATCGGCCGCTTCCAGCAGGATTCGGGCGTCACCCGCTCAATGCTCCAACAAGCGGTGGACAAGCATCCGCTGCTTGACTCGGTGCCGGTGGTCGCGAACCTGGACTTCGGGCACACCAGTCCCATGTTCACCCTGCCCATCGGCGGGCAGGCCCGGCTCGCGGCAACACCGGCCCAGGGGCAGCCGGACAGGGTGCAGCTGCGGTTCGCGCACCGCCGCGAGCAGCTGGACCAGGCAGGCGGGAGCGCCGAGAACTGCTAGGCCGCGGCCGGCGGGTGCAGCGGCAGGCGCATGGAGACCGATGTGCCGTGCCCGTCACGCGAACGCAGGATCAGGGTGCCGCCGTGGCGGGCCACGATGACCCGCACCAGCGCCAGACCGATCCCGGAGCCGGGCATGTCCCGGGCGTTGGAGGCGCGGGCCAGCTCCTCCAGCACCAGGTCCTGTTCCTCCTCCGGGATCCCGCGACCGGTGTCGGCAATGTCAATGATGAGCGAGCCATCCAGTTCCTGGGCGGTGATCTCGATGCTGTCCCCGGCCGATGAGTACTTGATGGCGTTGCTCAACAGGTTGTGCAGGCTCAGGCGCAGCAGGTCCGGGTCGCCCTGAATTGCCGGCAGCGGCCATGGAGCCTTGGGCAGGTGCAGGGAGATCCGGCGTTGTTCGGCGTCCCGGCCCTGGGGTCCTTCGGCCGTGTCATCCAGCACGTCACGCAGCAGCTGTTCCACGTCCACCTGAACGCGTTCAAGCTGGGCGACCTCCAGCTCGGCCAGCCCGCGCAGGTCCCCAACCAGCCGGGAAAGCCGCCGGGTTTGGGTGGCAACGCTGCCCCAACTGGCCGCATCGGGCAGCTGGTCCTCACTGCCGCTGATCACCGCCTGCAACACGGTCAGCGGATTTTTCAGCTCGTGATCCAGCCGCCGCAGCAGCCGCCGCCGGGCCTGGTCGCCCTCGGAGGTGATCTTGGCCCGCAGGTCCTGGATTTGCCGTTCGGTGCTGCGGCGCTGGCGCAGCACCAGGGCGCAGCCGGTGAAGGCCGCGACCCCAAGGACCAACGGCACCAGCCACAGCGGCATGAGGATGGACAGGTCCAATCCGCCGGCCAAGAAGAACAGCAGGATCGCGGCCGCCAGGGCGAGCACCGGGATGCTGAACAACGCGAACAACAATGCGCGCTGGGCCCCGTCGGCGGCACGGCGGCCGGTGTCGGTGGTGGTCCGTACCCTAGCCACGGCGCACCTGCGCGGCCAGGCGGTACCCGTGGCCGGGCACCGTTTCAATCAGGGTGGGGGCCGCGGCGTCATCACCAAAGGAGCGGCGGATTTCGGCGATCCGGTGGTCCACCGCACGGGTGGAGACCGCGAATTCAAAGCCCCACAGGGTTTCGAGCAGCCGTTCACGGCTGTGTACCTCGTCGGGCCGGCTCATCAGGTATTCCAGCAGCGTCAGCGCCTTGGGGGTCAAAGTGACCTCGGAGCCAGAATTCCATACCCGGCGGGCGGATCGGTCCAATTTCAGGGTGCCCCCGGCGTGTTCGGCCACCAGCACCTGGGCGTTGCCCAGCGACTGGGTGGCGGACTGCAGGCGGCGCAGCACCGCCCGGATCCTGGAGAGCAGCTCCTGCGGGGCGAAGGGCTTGTTCAGGTAGTCATCGGCTCCCTCGTCCAGCGCCGCCGAACGTTCGTCGGCCTCCCCGACCACGGTCAAGAGGATCACCGGGGTCCAGTCCTCGCGTTCACGCAGGGTGCGCAGCAGCGCCCTGCCATCCAGGTAGGGCATCATCACATCCGAGACGATGACCGACACCGGTTGGCTCTCCAGCAGCTGCAGTGCCTCGGCGCCGTTGCCGGCGGTGTGCACCTCCAGTCCGCTGCGGCGCAGGTAGCCGCCCAGGGTAGCCAAAATGTCCTGCTCGTCATCGACGAGCAGGACCGAGGCGCCGTCGCTAGCGGTCATGGGCGAAGTTTCCTTACCGGTGGGCGGGTGGTGGACAGGATCCCAGCCTATTGAGCTTGCGGCCTAGAGATCCAGTTCGGCGCTGCCCACCGCGTCGTGGCGCAGCACGTTCTTGGACCCGTGGTTCTCCACATCCGGGTCATCCTCATAGGCCGGATCCCAGCCCACGTGGTTGCCCGAACCGCTGACCTCCACGTTGTCCAGGTCCTGCACGGCGATGACGTTGTTGTTCCCGCGCACGATCAGGTCATCAATCTCGGTGGCGGCAATCACCAGGTTGTGCCCGCTGATCACCACGTCGTCACAGTCGCCGGTGATGCTGATGACCGTGTTCTTGTCCTTGATGTACAGGTCATCGGCGTCGTTCCGGCCATGGTCCTCATCCAGGCACTCCAGCTTCTTGGCGGCGTTGGAATTGATGCTCTTGAAGATTTCCGAGAAGCTCGCCTCCTGGGCGCCCTTCGCGGCGGGGCTGGAAGAGGTGGCCGCCGGGGCGGAGGAGCTGGGGCTCGGCTGCGCGGTGGGGGACTGGGTGTCCTGCTCCGGGGCCGAGGGGCTGGTGATCGGTCCGCTGGAGGTTTCGGTGCCGTTTTCCGGTTGCACGCTCACACAACCGCTCAACCCGGCGGAGGCGAGCAGGAGGACCGCCAGCGAGAGTCCCGCGCTATGCATTGTCTTCTTTTCCACGGTGAACGACTCCTTATCGTCAAGGCGGGGATCCCGCCAAAATCAATCTTTCTACCCTTGAGCCTATGGGGTTTCGGTCCTGGGCAGGTCGCACCGCTGTTTCAGGGTTGTCGCAGTTTTGCGACAGGCGATCTTCACGCAGGTAGCGGGCCGCAGACGAAAAAGCGGCTGGCACCAGTGTCCTGGTGCCAGCCGCGCCGACCATCTGCCGGTCACACCCGTGGGCGGGTGGAGGCGGTAGTCGTGGCCTATAGGCAATAAAGTGTGTCTGAAAACCTGATCCTGCCCCGGAAAGCCGGGACAGGATCAAGGTTCACATGGGTATTCAATCCATAAGTGTGAAGCTTGCTGGACAATCCCATACTTGTATTATCTGCCATTCACCCATGAAAAAGAACGGCACGACATCCAAAGGAACCCAACGCTGGCGATGCAAGAACGGCAATTGCAGCACCACTTTCCAGCGAGCTGACACCACAGCGCCAACGCTGATGCTGAGTCCGGTGCGGACGCTCAGGCTGATGCAACTGCTGACGCCAACGCTGATGCTGAGGCTGATGCCAGCGCCGACGCAAACGCTGATGCTGAGGCTGACACCAACGCTGATGCGGATGCTGATGCTCAGGCTAATGCCGACACCGACGCTGATGCTGACGCCAACGCTGATGCTCAGGCTAATGCCGACGCCGACGCTGAAGCCAACGCCAACGCTGATGCCGACGCTGATACTGAGTCCGGTGCGGATGCTCAGGCTGATGCCAACGCTGATGCTGAGTCCGGTGCGGACGCTCAGGCTGATGCCAACGCTGATGCTGACGCCAACGCTGATGCTCAGGCTAATGCCGACGCCAACGCTGATGCTCAGGCTAATGCTGACGCCAACGCTGATGCTGAGGCTGACACCAACGCTGATGCTGAGTCCGGTGCGGATGCTCAGGCTGATGCAACTTCCAACGCCCAGGCGGATGCGAGTGCCGAGGCTAATGCCAACGGCCAGACAGACGCAGATGTCGATGGCGACACCGATGCTGATTACGAACCGGTGAATATCACCTCGCCCAAAGAAAACTCAGAAGTTGAGGGTCCAAACATCACGATTTCTGGTGTCTCGGATCCGAATGCAAAGGTAACGGTTTCCGTTTCCCGCGTGCCTGAAGGCGCCGCAGCCAAGGCTGCCGTCACCAATCCGCAGCAGGAGACCGATGCCGATGATGAGGGCAACTGGTCCGTGACCGTTGCCGGTGTTGAGTCCGGTAAGTACACAGCCCATGCGGCTGACGGTCTTACCGAGGACACGACTACTTTCTTTGTCGTCGATCCATCGGTAGGCAGTGATTCGTCGGCTACCGAGGGTGGCAGTGATTCGTCGGCTACCGAAGGTGCAAGCGACACTTCGTCCACTGAAACCGACGCATCCACGGGCGGCAAGGATGAGGACTCACCTTCCAAGCCTGAATCCGGCGGTAACAAGGACGAACTGGCTGATACTGGTGCCAATGGTGTACTGATTGCGGCAGGCGCTGCACTGATACTTGCCCTGGCAGGTGCTGGCGTCTTGTTCGCCCGCCGCAAGAAGGCGTAACCGCGTTGTGACGCGCTCATAACGATTAGCCGGGATGACCTATAGGCCATCTCGGCTAATCGCCAGCCGAATGCCAGTAGTCATGAGACTGCTGGCATTTGGCTTCTCGACTTTGCACATCCTAGTCGGTTGCCGCAGCTGATTGTTTCCAGCCCAACCGAATTCCCGAACTGACAGGACAGGGTCATGACCGAAACTGACAGCACGTCCAAGATCAAAAAGCGACCCTTATGGCTTCGCTTAGTTGCGGTGGCCTGCATTGGGCTGACTATATGGCACGTTTATGCGACATTCCTCTGGGTCTCTCCCCCCAGCGAGCTGCGCAATGCAATACCGGGCAACGCGCTACGGAGTTACATACAGCCGATGTTTGGACAAAGCTGGTCAGTTTTTGCCCCGAAGCCGATTGATGGCGACTATTCCTTTGAAGTGCGCGCCATGCTGGAGGATACCAGTGGCAAACCAAGCCCTACGCAATGGGTGGATGCGGTCAATCTAGAAATGGGCATGATCCACCGCAACCTTTTCCCTGCCAGGGCATCATTAGCAGGTAACCAGCTGGCTAGCGATTACAGAACAGGGTGGCAGAAACTTAACGATAGACAGAGAGACATCGTTAAACTTGGATATTTCAAGGGTGACGACTGGACTCAGCGGCTGGCTCGTGAGTTGAACGAGCGTGCGGCGAAGACCGGTAGCTCGCAGAAGAACACGATGTCTTTTGTTGAGTCCGAACGCACTGCCAGCGCCTACGCCACGCAGGTTGCCAAAGCTCTGTGGGGGCAGGAAGTCAGGTCGGTGCAGTTCAGGGTCGGACGTCAGGGCGTGATCCCTTTCGAACAGCGCAACAAACCCGGGGCTATACGGCCCAGCCCAGCGATAATCGAATCCGGTTGGCGTGGGCTGACCGTTCGCGACGGCCAGAACGAACAGAACTTTGCCGAAGTTTTCAATTCCTTGGAAGGCGTGAAATAAGCATAGTGGGAAAGTTCAACTTCGCTATGAAACTGGCACGGATCTGGTCTGCCTTTTGGAAGGAAGGGCCGGTTCATTTGCTGGACGCCTCTAGGGGCGTCGTTGCTATTATTGACGACTGGCTATTTGACGGGAAACACGCTACGTACGGCATTGCCGTAGCCCGAATGATCTTCGCAGCCTCGGCACTCGGGTTGCTTATGACGAACTTCAGCACACGTCACTACACGTACGGCAGCGGTGCTGCATGGAGTGGGCAGTTAGAGGAACCAAACGGGAGTTTCGCGGGCAATCCGTTCTTCGGGCTCTTTTTCAATATCGCGAGCAACGACGCGGCAGTGACCGCCTATTTCCTCATGCTGATCGTACTAGCAGCCGCGCTTCTCGTAGGGTATCGAGCCAGGATCGTTCTTCCGGTGTTCCTGGCTCTTTGGATCGGCTTGATTGAGACTCCGTACTTCGGCGGCGACCAGGGAGACAACGCACTTCGTATCGCCCTGTTCCTAATGCTGTTTACTGATCATTCCGCCAAATGGTCATTCGATGAGCGTCGCCGTGAACGAAACACAAATTATCAAGGTTCGCTACTCGCCAAAATGTGGAGGGGAACCCGTTTCGTCCCGGAGAACCTGACCAATCTATGGCACAACCTGGCGCTCGTGGTGCTAGCCTGCCAGGTCTTCATGATCTACGTTTCCGGTGCGCTGTTCAAGGCTGGTGGTAAACCATGGCAGAACGGTACCGCAATCTATGGTCCACTACATACCATGCGATTCGGACCGTGGCCTGAGTTGAGCGAGCTGGTAACTACCTTCGGCTGGGTCGTGGCGGTGGGAAGCATCGGTTCCGTAATTCTTCAGGTGTGCTTCCCGGGAGCCTTGCTCTTCCGCTGGACCCGTATTCCGGTTCTCTTCGCGATGATTTCTTTCCACGCTGGAATCGCTATCCTGATGGGCCTGCCCTGGTTCTCACTGGCTATGGTTGGCATTGATGCCATTTTCATCCGCGATGTCACCTGGGCGCGATTGACTAATTGGTTCAAGCGTTCCGCGCGCGAGACGGAATACGTGCAAACAGCATCAAACGTCGAGGAAACGTCACCTATTGAGTCACACGAGGAATACCGTGTCACCGTCGGCGCTTAAGAAGTCAAGATATGACGAGAGGGGAAGCGCCGGCTGGTGCTTCCCCTCTCTTTGTTTCAGCGATTACTCGCCGATGTAGTACAGGCGCTTGTTGACGAACTCGTCCATTCCCAGCGGGCCAAGCTCGCGGCCGAAGCCCGAACGCTTCACGCCGCCGAACGGCATCTCGGCGCCCTCGGCGCTGGCGGCGTTCACGCTGGCCATACCGGCCTGCAGGCCCATGGCAACCTTCTCCGCGCGTGCCCGGTCCTCGGAGTGCACCGAGCCACCCAGGCCGTAGACGGTGTCATTGGCCATTTCCAGCGCCTCTTCATCGCTGGAGACCTTGTAGACCACGGCAACCGGCCCGAAGAGCTCCTCGTAGTAGGCGCGCATGTCCTTGGTGACACCGGTGAGCACGGCGGGGGAGTAGTAGGCTGCCGGGCCGTCGTGCAGCACACCGCCCGCGTGCAGGGTGGCACCCTTGGAGACGGCGTCCTGGACCTGCTCGTGCAGGTCCTCGGCCGCCTTGCGGGAAGACATCGGGGCGAAGGTCCCATCCTCTTCCTTCATCGGGTCGCCGGGCTGAAGGCCTTCGGCGCGCTTGGTCAGCTCGGAGACGAACTCGTCGTAGATGTCCTCCATGACGATCATTCGCTTGTTCGAGTTGCAGGCCTGGCCGGTGTTGTCGATGCGGAAGCCCCACGCGGTTTCGGCGATGTCGGAGATGTTCTGCGAGTCCAGGACGACGAACGGATCCGAACCGCCCAGCTCCAGGACGGCCTTCTTCAGGTTGCGTCCGGCCTGTTCGCCGATGATGGCGCCGGCGCGCTCGGAACCGGTCAGCGAGACACCCTGGATACGCGGGTCCTCGATGATGGTGGAGATCTGGTCGTGGGTGGCGAACAGGTTGTTGTAGACCCCGGCCGGTACTCCGGCCTCGTCGAAGATTTCCTGGATGGCCAGCGCGGAGCGCGGGCAGGACTCGGCGTGCTTGAGGATGATGGTGTTGCCCAGCATCAGGTTTGGCGCCGCGAAGCGGGCCACCTGGTACAGCGGGAAGTTCCACGGCATGATGCCCAGCAGCGGGCCGATCGGACGCTTCTGCACGACCGCGCGGCCGCCGGAGAGCGACTTGATTTCCTGGTCGGCGGCCAGGGTCGGGCCCTCGGTGGCGAAGTACTCGAAAATGTCCTTGCAGAACTCTGCCTCACCGACGGCCTCGGACAGCGGCTTGCCCATCTCGGTGGTCATGATCTTGCCCAGCTCCTCGGCACGCTCGCCGAACAGCTCGGCGATGCGGTGCACGATCTTGGCGCGCTCGTTGATGTCGGTCTTGCCCCACGACTCGTAGGCTGAGGAGGCTGCACTCAGGGTCTCCTGCACCTGCTCATCGGTGGCCACCGGGAATTCCTCGACCGTTTCGCCGGTGGCAGGATTCAGGACCTTATAGGTTTGGGCGCTCATTCTCGCTCCTGTCATAGTGCATGCAATGGACTGTCAGCTGGCGCTCGTGTCCGTGCCCGAACCCTCCGATCGGGAGGGCTGTGAACCCGGTCACGAAGCTCTCCTCTGAGCATATCGTCCGTACGAGAATATAGCTACTACGAATTCAGTACGTACAGCAGATTTTCGATTCGGAAACCGTAGCGCCAAAGCGCGAAACAGGGCCGGAAGCGGTGCTCCCGGCCCTGGCATGGGGTGTGGATTTAGCCGATGGCCGAACTCTTCCACCAGTCGATGCCGGCATCGCCCTGGGTGATGGTGGAAATCTGCTCCAGCTCCTGGGTGGTGAACTCGGTGTTCTGCAGCGCCGCCAGGTTCTCATCCAGCTGCTGCGTGGAGGAGGCGCCGATGAGCACCGAGGTGGCCGCGCCGTCGCGCAGCAGCCAGGCGATCGCCATCTGCGCCAGCGACTGGCCACGCTGTTGTGCCAGCTCGTTCAGGCTGCGGATCTTCTTCAGGTTCTCCTCGGTCAGCTGGTCCTGCAGCGAGCGGCGCCCGCCGGAGCGTTCGACGTCGGTGGTGCCCAGGTACTTGTTGGTCAGCAGCCCCTGCGCCAACGGGGTGAACGCGATCGAGCCCATCCGCTCCTGCTCCAGGGTTTGCAGCAGACCGTGCTCCACCCAGGGGTTGAGCATGTTGTACGAGGGCTGGTGAATGACCAGCGGGGTGCCCAGGTCCTTGGCGATCGCGGCGGCCTCGGCGGTGCGTTCGGCCGAGTAGGAGGAGATGCCCACGTAGAGGGCCTTGCCCTGGCGCACGAGGGTATCCAGCGCGCCGATGGTCTCCTCCAGCGGCGTCTTGGGATCAAAGCGGTGCGAGTAGAAGACGTCCACGTAGTCCACGCCCAGGCGCTCCAGGGACGCATCGGCGGAGGCCATCAGGTACTTGCGCGAACCAAATGTGCCAAACGGGCCCTGCCACATGTCCCAGCCGGCCTTGGAGGAGATGATCAGTTCATCGCGGTAGGGGCGGAAGTCCCCGCGCAGCATCCGGCCGAAGTTCTCCTCCGCCGAACCGGCCGGCGGGCCGTAGTTGTTGGCCAGGTCGAAGTGGTTGATGCCCGAGTCGAAGGCATGGCGCAGGATTTCACGCTGGGAGTCGAAGGTTCGGTTGTCGCCGAAGTTCCACCACAGACCCAGCGAGATCGGCGGCAGCAGCAGCCCGGAGGCGCCGACGCGGCGGTAGCCGAAATGCTCGTAGCGGTCTTCTGACGCGACCCATGGGCGGTGTGAATCAACAACTGGTTGGAAGCGCTCGTACTCCACGGTGCACCTTTCTCTTCTTGGCGGCAGATGCCATTGCACAAGTTCAAGACTAGGGCAGGAAAAGGGCCGGATCCGATTCATCGGGGCCACGACGCACCCACCGGTGCCCCATGGTTCACGGTGCTTAACATGAAGAACCGACCCGGGCGGCCAAGGAGGTAACGCCGCTTCGGATCGGTTCTTCTAGATCACTCGCACCTTGAGAAGGTAATAACCACTATAGGAAGCGATTCTTGTTATTAGCTGTGCGTCGAATGAGCGGTCACATAGAGAAAGCGTGACGCGAGCGGGGCGGGTCCGGCCGCGGCAATGCTTTGTGCGCGCCGGTTGGCACCGGGCCGGGGACAACCCTGGTCCCGGTGCCAGGGCGGGACGATGCCCGGCGCTCAACCAGGCGCTAGTAGTTCGAGGGTGGGTCCGAGGCGGGAAAGGATTCGTCCTCCCACTCCTCGACCAGTTCCTCATCATGGTCGTGCCGGACGTCCTCGTCGCTTCGTTCCTGAGGCTGCTGTGTCATGGCCCCTCCTTCCGCTGGTGCCCTAACGGGCAATCCTGAGGTACTTTCAGTGTTCTACTTTTCGTCCGGGTTGTCGAGGGATCGGCCCCTGCCCGCCGGTGGCAGGCGGAAGCGGCGCCGCCCAGGATTGGGCGGCGCCGCCCGCACTGGGTTTTAATCGAGACATGCCCAGCATCACGAATCCAGCCGACGGAACCGAGATCTTCTTCGACGATGACCGCGCCGCGGGCGAGGCCGTCGTCTACCTGCACGGTTCAGCACTCTCCCGCTCCATTTGGCGCGGCCTGGG
The DNA here is from genome assembly GCF_006094275.1 of Glutamicibacter creatinolyticus. GTDB lineage: Bacteria > Actinomycetota > Actinomycetes > Actinomycetales > Micrococcaceae > Glutamicibacter > Glutamicibacter creatinolyticus. The sequence goes on along the minus strand of NZ_CP034412.1, from coordinate 2,649,041 downwards.
CTACACCAAGACGGTGGGGGCCGGACGCCGCAACATCCGCATCGACCTGCGCGGGCACGGCAAGTCCGGCAAGCCGCACCGGACCGAGTCCTACACCATGGAGCTGATCACCGGGGACGTGCTGGCCGTGCTGGATTCCCTGGGTATCGAGCGGGCCCACCTGCTGGGGTACTCCTTTGGCAGCCGCACCGCCCTGTCGATCGCACTGCAGCAGCCCGAACGGGTGCTTAGCCTGAGCATGCTGGGCGGAACCTACGCGATTGAAAGCGGCGAGATCGACGGGCTGTTCTTCGAGGGCTACCTCCAGGTCCTGCGCGCCGGGGACATCGAGGGCTTCGTCAGCGGGCAGGGGCGCCTGGACCCGGCGACCCGGATGGCGTTCCTGGCCAACGACCCGCTGGCCCTGGCCGCCTACTTCGAGGCCGCCGAAACCCTGCAGCGCCTGGAACTGGAGCAGCTGCGCGCCCTACGGGTGCCGACCCTGCTGCTGGCCGGAACCCGCGACCAGCCGCGCTTTGAACACAACAAGGTGATGGCCCGCACCATGCCCCACGCCCGGCTGGTGCCGCTGGTCGACCGCACCCACGGCAGCACCCTGTTCCCGATCGAACCGGGAGCCACCCAGATTGCACAGTTCCTGGACCGCCACGACCGGTAGGAGCCGATGATGGTGAACCGCGCCAGCGCCCCCTTTGACCTTGCCGCGATCGGCCGGGGCCTTGCCTTCGGCCCGGCGCACACCCAAATCAGCCGACGCCTGGGCGACGCGGTGGATGCCCCGCTGGTCATCCAGGCCCCGCCGGGCTCCGGCAAGACCACGATCGTGCCGCCCACCGTGGCCAACGCCCTGGCCGCCGCAGGGTTGGGCGGACGGGTGATCGTCACCCAGCCGCGCCGGATGGCGGCACGGGCCGCGGCCCGCCGCCTGGCCCAGCTGGACGGCAGCGAACTGGGGGAGCGGATCGGCTTCTCGGTGCGCGGGCAAAGCCTGAGCGGTCCGCGCACCCGCATTGAGTTCGTCACCGCCGGGCTGCTGCTGCGCCGGCTGCTGGCCGACCCGGACCTGGCCTCGGTGGGCGCGGTGATCGTCGATGAGGTCCATGAGCGCTCCATTGAAACCGACCTGGTGCTGGCGATGCTCAACCAGGTCAACCAGCTGCGCGATGACCTGGCCCTGCTGGTGATGAGCGCAACCCTGCACGCCGAGGACCTGGCCGGCTATCTGGGGCGCGGGGCAGCGGCCGGGATCATTTCCGGGTCCGGCATCCAGCATCCGGTCGCCGAGGAATTCTGTTCCTACAGCGGCACCCGCAACGCCGAACGCGGGCTGGAGCGTGGCTACCTGGACCACGTGGCGGCCACCGCCGTCGAGCAGACCGCCCGCAACACCGCCCAGGGCCCGGCCCGGGACACCCTGGTGTTCGTGCCCGGGGCCGGGGAGGTGGAGCGGGTGCGGGCGCTGGCGGCCGGCGATCCGCGCTTTGAGGTCCTGGCCCTGCACGGGCAGGTCGAGGCCGCGGCGCAGGATGCGATCCTGCAGGACCCGGGCCCTGCGGCGCGGCCGCGGATCATCATTTCCACCCCGATCGCCGAATCCTCCCTCACGGTGCCGCGGGTGAACCTGGTGGTGGACGCCGGGTACGCCCGGGAACCGCGGCGGGACGCGGTGCGCGGGATGAGCGGGCTGGTCACCGTGGTGGCCAGCCGCGCCTCGGCCACCCAGCGGGCCGGCCGTGCCGGACGCCTGGAGCCCGGCCGGGTGGTGCGCACCCTGGATCAGCGTTCCTTCGCCGCCGCCCCGGCCTTCACCAGCCCGCAGATCGCCACCGCGGAGCTGACCCAGGCGGCGCTGTACCTGGCGGCGTGGGGGACCCCGCGCGGGGAGGGGTTGGAGTTGTGGCAGCAGCCTCCGGCCGCCGCGTTGGATGATGCCGAATCCGTGCTGCGCTCATTGGGCGCGATCGACGAGACCGGGCAGCTGACCCCTGCCGGGCAGCGCCTGGTGCAGGTGCCGGCCGACCCGCGGCTGGCCCGCGCCCTGCTGGAAGGGGCACGGCACTTCGGGCCCCGCGCGGCCGCCGAGGCGGTGGCCATGCTCAGCGGCACCGAACGGGCCGGCGGCGCCGATGCCGGGGCGCTGTTGCGCGAACTGCGCCGGGGCGGGCATCCTGGCCACGGCCCCTGGGCCGCCGAAACCCGGCGCTTTGCCCAGCTGCTGCGCCGGCAGCAGGCCCCGGCCGAGGTTGCGCCCACCCCGGGGGCGGGCGCGGAATCCGCGGCGCTGGCCGGGGTGATGGCCCTGGCCTACCCGCAGTGGGTGGGGCGGCTGGTGGCCGGGGACGAGTATCTGCTGGCCTCGGGCACCCGGGCCAGCCTGCCGCGCCACAGCCCGCTGCACGGGCATGAGTTCCTGGCCATCGCCGATGTGGCCCGCGCCGGGGCCGGGGCGGTGATCCGCTCCGCCGCCGGGATCGAGTTGGAGCTGCTGCTGGAACTGCTGCCGCAGATGCACCGGGTGCAGACCCGGGCCGAGTTCACGGCCGGGAAGGTGAGCGCGCGGCAGGTACAGCTGCTGGGCGCCATCGAGCTTTCAACCCGCCCGGTCAAACCCACCGCCGAGCAGGCCGGGGCCGCGGTGCTGCGGGCGCTGCAGGCCGAGGGCCTGGGGATTTTCGGGCAGCAGCCGAAGTTCCAGGCGCTGCGCGCCCGCCTGGCGCTGGCGCACCGGGAACTGGGCGAACCGTTCACGGCCATGGATGAACCGGCGTTGCTGCAGCGGGCTGATGAGTGGCTGCAGGAGGGGCTGCTGCAGATGGCCCGGGGGACCGCGGCGGCAAAGGTCGACTTGGCCCAGGCGCTGCGCTCGTTGATTCCCTGGCAGCACGCCCATGACCTGGATGAGCTGCTGCCCGAGCGGCTGCAGGTTCCCAGCGGCTCGCGCATCGCCCTGCAGTACCCGGAGCCGGGCACGGCGCAGGGCCGGGTGGTGGCGGCGGTGAAGCTGCAGGAATGCTTCGGGCTGGCCCAAACGCCGCGGCTGCTGCACGGACAGGTGCCGATCCAGTTCCACCTGCTCTCCCCGGCCGGCCGGCCCCTGGCGGTCACCGATGACCTGCGCAGTTTCTGGGATGGCCCGTACCGACAGGTGCGCGCAGAGATGCGCGGGCGCTATCCCAAGCATCCGTGGCCGGAAAACCCCTGGGAGCACGTGGCCACCGCAAAAACCAAAAACCGGTTGCGCTAGGCGCCGCTGGCCAGTGCTTGCGGCCGCCCGGAACGGGTGATCCCCGCCAGCTGGGTGCAGCTGGCGGGGATCACTGGTGCCACGGGTCGCCGAAGGCCTGGGCTTAGGCGAAGGCGGAGATGCCGGTGATCGCCCGGCCCATGATCAGCGCCTGCACCGTTTCGGTGCCCTCATAGGTGTGCAGCGCCTCCATGTCCGCGAAGTGGCGGGCCACCCGGTTGTCGGTCAGGATGCCGTTGCCGCCCAACAGGTCCCGCGCGTTCGCCGCGATCGAACGGGCGGTGCGGGTGGCGGTGTACTTGGCCAGCGAGGCGGCCGGGCCGGTGAGCTTGCCCGCCATTTCGCGGCGGGTGGACTGCACGGCCAGCAGTTGGATGGTCGCCAGCTCGGACTGCATGCGCGCCAGTCGCTCCTGCACCACCTGGGAGGCGGCCAGCGGGCGACCGAACTGCACGCGCTGCTTGGCGTAGGCCACCGCGGATTCATAGCAGGCGGTCGCATGCCCAACCGCCGCCCAGGCCACGCCCAGGCGGGTGGCGAAGAGCACCGCGGCGGTGTCCTTGAAGCTGTTCGCGCCGGGCAGGACCATCTCATCGGGAACAAACACGTTCTCCAGCCGGATGTGCGCCTGCCAGATGGCGCGCAGCGACAGCTTGTTCTTGATCGTGGTCGCGGTGTAGCCCGCGGACTGCTGGTCCACCAGCAACCCGCGCACCTTGCCCTCGTCATCACGCGCCCAGACCACGCTGATCCCGCCGACCGAGCCGTTGCCGATCCACTTCTTCTCGCCGTTGAGCACGTAGCCGCCCTCCACCCGGGTGGCCCGGGTTTCCAGGGACACCGAGTCCGAACCGTGGGTGGGTTCGGTCAGGGCGAAGGCGCCGGGCAGTTCCCCGCGCAGCATCGGCACGCCGAACTTTTCGATCTGCTCGGGGCTGCCACACTGCAGGATGGAACGCAGTGCCAACCCGGCCTGCACGCCCACAATGGTGCCCACCGAGCCGTCGCCGCGGTGCAGCTCCATGTTCACCAGCCCGGCGGCCATGGCGCTCATGGGGGCGTACCCCTTGGGGGTCTGCCCGTCGCGCAGCAGATCGGCGTCGCCCAGCTTCTTGACCAGGTGCAGCGGGTAGTCGGCGGTCTCCCAGTATTCGTGCGCGACCGGGCGCACCTCATCCAAGGTGAAGGCGCGGGCCTTGTCCCACCAGGCCCGGTCCTCGGGGTCAAGGTCCTCGAAGACGCCGGTGGGATCGATCTCCACGTCGGTGGTCCACAGCTCGTAGTCCGGCTCGGTGACACCGGTGGGGAATTCGTAGGTGGTTTCTTGGGTCATGGCAGGTTGCTCCATCGGCGAAGGTGAATCTCTCGTCCACCAGCCTAATGGAACTCAGTTTCATGTCAAGAAACTTTGTGTCATATCTTCGTCTGCCGCCGTCGGCGGCGCGGTTCAGATCCCGCCGGCCTGCTTCAGCGCCTGGGCCACCTCATCCAGCACGGCCTGCTGGTCGCCGCCGGGGTTGATCACGGAAACCACCACGGTGGTGCGCTGCCCGGGAGCCGTCTCGGCCTGCTCCGGGGAAATGAGGTCGGCAAAGCGGCTCAGGAAGCGGCGCACGTCCGCGGCCAGCTCGTCACGGCCGGTCGCCGCATGGTCGCGCAGCCAGGTGCGCAGGTGATCGTTGTGGATCGAGACCAGGGCCGCGCTCAGCCCCAGGCGCAGGGAACGCTCCCCGGGTGCGGCAAACAATCCCTTGGCGCGCAGATAGTCGTTAAAGGCCCGTTCGAAGCGGTGGGTGGAAACCAGCTCCCGGTCACGCAGCGCGGGCACCTCCTGCAGCAGCTGGTGGCGCAGTTCCGCTGCCGGGGGATTGGCGGTGTACTGGTCAAACACGACCGACACCGCCTCGGTCAGCGCCTGCATGGTCGGGGCCGAACTGGTGCCCAGCACCGTCTGCAGATGGGTGATGATCATTTCCTGGTCCGCGAAGACCATATTCTCCTTGGAACCGAAACGGCGGAAAAACGTGGAACGGGACATGCCGGCGGCGTTGGCCAGCTCATCGACGCTGGTGGCGTCAAATCCCTGGTCGATCAGCAGTTCGAGGGCGGCAACGGGCACGGCGGAAGAAGTGATCATGATTTGTTGAATCTAGCATGTTTCCGCGGTTTCCCGCCCCGTCCGACCCGGGTGTGCCACCCCGGCCACGACGGCGGTGCCCCAGCTTCGCAGTGGGACGGGGCGTTGGGCCGAAGCTGGGATCTGCCAGTGTGGGGCCGCGTTGAGATTGTGATAGGCCGCCGCCGTGATTAGGCTAAACAACATGATGCGCCGCACTGTGGTGTGGGCATCGGCCCGAAGCACGACCTGAAACGAAAGAAGTGAGGATCGATGGGTATCTCAATTGCAAATGCCGCACTACGTCTGGTCAGCGGTGCGTACATCCTCAACAGCGGCATCAACAAGCTGCGCCTGGATGAGGAAAGCGCCGCCGGGCTGCAGCAGATGGCCTCCAACGGCGTGCCGCAGCTGGGCAACATGGAACCGGCAGCGTTCGGCAAGGCGGTCTCCGCCACCGAGATCTCGCTGGGCTCTGCGCTGCTGCTGCCACTGGTTCCCTCCCGTCTGGCCGGACTGGGGCTGGCCGGCTTCTCCGGAGTCATGCTCAGCATGTACCTGCGCACCCCGGGGCTGACCGAGTCCGACGGCATCCGCCCCACCGCCGAGGGCGGCACCCTGGCCAAGGACGTGTGGCTGGCCGGAATCGCCGTCGCCCTGATCTTCGGGCGCCGCTCCTACCGGCAGCAAAAGAAGAAGAACAACAACAAGTAGGCTTTTCGGGGCCGAACCCACCGGGTGCCCCCGCCATCGCCGATGTCCGTCCCGGCCGGGGCGGGCGCGGTTGGTTCGGGGTGGCTTAAGCAAAACCGCGGTGTTGGCAGGACCAGTTTCGGTCATGCCAACACCGCGGTTTTTGCGTCTGCGCCTAGTCCTGCTGGACCGGCTGCTTGGCCTGCTGCGGCTGCTCCGCCGGGCGGCCGCGGAAGAAGACGACCACCAGGATGGCGGCCAGGGCCACCAGCCCGGGCAGCAGCATTGCCTGCCCCAGGCCCACCGAGATCGGCTCATGCAGGAAGTCGGGTAGCACCGCGCCCGGGGTCAGCTCCCCGGAGACATCGGGCAGCGGGGCGTCCGGGCCGGCCTGGGACTGCACCTGCGCCGAGATGCGCGACTGCATCATCACCGCGATCAGCGCCGAGCCGAGCACCGCACCGATCTGCCGGGTCGTGTTGTACACCCCGGAACCGGCCCCGGCGTTGGCCGGGCCCAGGTCGCGGGTGGCGGTCAGTGACAGCGACGGCCAGATCATGGCCGAACCCAGCCCCTGCAGCACCGGTGGAAGCAGCAGCACCCACAGTGGGGTGTCGGCGTGCATCAGGAACGCGTAGCTGACGATGCCCCCGCCGAACAGTGCGAAGCCCGGGATCGCGAACTTGCGCGGGTCGTGGGCGGTCACGCGCTTGCCCACCCACGGTGCGCACACGGCCGAGACGATCGCCATCGGTGACATCAGCAGCGCCGCCTGGGTGGGGCTCAGTTCGCGCACCGACTGCAGGTAGAAGATCATCGGCAGGCTCAGCGTGGTGATGGCCAGGCCCATGAAGCTGATGCCCAGGTTCGCCAGGGAGAAGTTCCGGTCGCGGAAGAGGCCCAGCGGCACCAGCGGTTCCTTGGTGGTGCGCGACTGCCACCAGATGAACGCCGCGAGCAGCACCAGCCCGGCAATGATCAGGTGCACCGAGCCGATCGGCCCGATGAACGGTTCCCAGTTGGTGGAATCCCCCTCCTGGATGCCGTAGACCAGGGCGAACATGGCCGCCGCGGAGAGGATCACGCCCAGCGTGTCGAAGGTCGGCGAGTGCGGCTGGAGCTTGGGCACCCAGCGCATCACCAGGATGAAGGTCAGCACGCCCACCGGCAGGTTGATGAAGAAGATCCACTCCCAGCCCAGGGTGTCCACCAGCAGCCCGCCGGCGATCGGGCCCACCAGCGAGGCCACCCCGGCCACCGCGCCCCACACGCCCATGGCCGCGCCACGGTGACGGTAGGGGAAGAGCCGGGTGATCATCGTCATCGACTGCGGGGACATCATCGCCGCGCCGAAGCCCTGCACGGCGCGGGCGGCAATCAGCGAGCCGATGCTGGGGGAAAGCCCGCACCAGGCCGAGGCGCCGGTGAACAGCACCAGACCGATCAGGTAGATGTTGCGCGGGCCGAAGCGGTCGCCCAGGCGCCCGGTAATCAGCAGCGGCACCGCAAAGGTGAGCAGGTAGGCGCTGTTCACCCAGATGATCGCGGTCAAATCCGCGTGCAGCGCCCCCATGATGGCCGGCATCGCCATGGACACGATCGTGGTGTCCAGCAGGATCATGAAGAAGCCGATGACCAGCGCCCATAGCGCCCGCCATGCGGCCTTGGAGTCAAATTCGGGGGAAGTCACCTGCCAAGCTTAGACCCCTGTGGCCCGGCTTGCCGTTCCCTGGGCCTAGGGTGAGGGGAATTCCACGTTGCCGCAGATCCGGGTGACCACATCCCCGCCCACCCAGATGCCGGTGCCGTCGTTTTCCACGTGCAGGATCGCCGAGCGCCCCACCCGGGTGCCCTGGCGGACGGTGTAGCGCTGCGGGGCCAGGGCCGCCTCGGTCAGCCACTGCCCGAATCCGGCGTTCAGCGAGCCGGTGGCCGGGTCCTCCTGGATCGCCTCGCTGGGCACGAAGGAGCGGGCCTCGAAGTCGGCCGGAGGCTGCAGCACCACCGAGCCGAAGCGCTCCTCGGAACGGTAGCGGTCCGAGGCATCCAGCGGGCGCAGCTCCTCCCGGGTGCCGGACACGCGGGGCAGCACGCTGCCGCGCGGCTGCCAGGAACCAAAGGTGACGCTGGAGGAGGTGTAGGGCCCGATCACCCCCAGCTCCAGGCCCTCCAGGGCGGGGTAGTCCGGTTCGATGCCCAGCACCACGTCCGCATCGCGCAGCAGCAGCCCCACATGGTTCGGCCCGTTAACCAGCCACTGGTGGGCGAGCACGTCCTTCGGGCTGATCCCCAGCCCGCTGATCGCCCACTGCAGCACATCGTCCTCCACCGGTCCGCTGCGCGTCAGCGGCGGGGCCAGGAAGGAAAGGCGGCGCAGGTGCTTCGCCCCGGCCTCCCGCTCGACGCGCACCTCGATCAGGCCCGCGGCGCACTGCTGAACCAGGTGTTCGTCGCGGGCCGGCTGCCCGCCGGCCTCCAGCCAGGCCTGGGCGGCACCCAGGGTGGGGTGCCCGGCGAAGGGCAGCTCCGTGCTGGGGGTGAAGATCCGGATGGAGTAGTCGGCCCCCGGCTCGGTGGGGGCAATGAAGAAAACGGTTTCGGACTGGTTCATCCACCGTGCGAAGCTCTGCATCGCCTCGGTGTCCAGCTCATCGGCGTCGAAGACCACGGCCAGCCCGTTGCCGCTGAAGGCGGTGGGCGCGAACACATCAACCTGCTGATAGGCGAAGACGGGGTTCATATATTGCATGGTGGCACATCCGTGCGCGCGGGTCAGCCGGTGTTACGCACTGAAGTGGGCGCATGACACCGGCTGACCCTTAGCGTTGCCGGCCCACGGGCCGGAGGGGCAAACTGACAGCCGCCGGGTGACGGCCTACAGGCTGCCTACCAATGGTGGGCGACATCGATCACCAGCCGTGAACCGGTGCCCGGTCCATCCAGCGTGAAGGCCCGCATCGGCAGCCGGGCCCGGGTGGACAGGCCCCAGTCGGTTTGGCCTTCGAAGCTGCCCAGGTAGGCCAGCTGCCGGAAGGTGGTGTAGTCCAGGGAGCGGATCGTCGCCCCCGGGTTGTAGGTCGGCTGCCCCTTGGAGTTGTAGGCCGGGGCGTTGACCGTGATGGACAGCGTGGCCCCGCCGCGCAGCGTGACCTTCTTGCCGCTGCCCGGGGCGTAGAGCGCGTTGACGTACTTGACGGTGTACCCGGTCTTCTTGCCCGTCAGGTCAATGACCAGGCGGTCGAAGCAGGCGTGGCGTCCGGTACGCACATCGTCAACGCTGGTGGATCGTGCATGGGTGGACACCGTCTTGGTCAGCGATCCCCAGTAGACGGTGGCGCATGCGGTGGCCGGCGACGCTGCCGGCACCGATACTGCAGTGGCCGATGGTGCCACTGTCATGAGTCCTGTTGCTATTATTGCCGCGGCTAATCCGAGCTTCTTGCGGCGCATTGCCCTCACCGGCTTCCCTTCTGTTTGAGCGCCTGGACCACAGCACAGTGATCCATGAAACCAGTACAGGTGGTGTGCCCCACGAAAACAAGGGACTGTTGGATTCGGCGCCCAAACGGTATCGGTTCGATACCTAGGAACTTTGCGCGGTTCCACGCTGGGCGTACATTCGGATGTCGCCCAGCAACGTTAAAGCCGACTGTGACATGCTGTGAACATGCTTCCCAGTCCTACTGCACCGATTGAAGACCTCGAAAGCAAAGTCACCGACGTTGTCGAAGCCTCCGGGTTCCTACCCGAATCGTTGCGATTCTGGGCGGTGATCGCGGTCGGGTTACTGCTGGCGGCGGTCCTGACCTTCGTGCTCAGCTTCGCGTTCACCCGGATTTTCCACCGCAGCCAGACCATGTCCAGCGACATTGCCGCCACCCGGCTGCCGTTCTTCGGCGCCCTGGCCGCAATTGTGGTCAAGAGCGCACTGCTGGCACTGCGCCGGGACCAGACCGGATACCAGTTCTGGCAGTTCGCCTGGCTGGTCGTGCTGGTCACCTGCGTCACCTGGTTCCTGATCCGCCTGTCCAAGGGGATCGAGAACTTCATGCTGGAGCGGTTGCAGAAGAAGATCGGCACCGGACGCAAGCTGGCGAAGGTGGAAACCCAGATCGGGCTGCTGCGCCGGGTGCTGGCCGCGATCCTGGTGGTGCTGGCGGTCGCCGCGATCCTGCTGACAATCGAACAGGTCAGGGCGCTGGGCGCCGGTATTCTGGCCTCCGCCGGCCTGATGTCGGTGGTCGTCGGCCTGGCGGTGCAGACCCCGCTGTCCAATGTTTTTGCCGGCATGCAGGTGGCCTTCACCGACTCGATCCGCGTGGGCGACACCATCGTGGTGGAAGGCGAACGCGGCTCGGTGGAGGAGATCACCCTGAGCTACGTGGTGGTCCTGCTGCTGGACGGGCGGCGCATGATCCTGCCCTCCACCTACTTCACCACCACGCCGTTTGAGAACTGGTCGCGGCGCTCCACCGAGATCAGCGGCAATGTGGTGCTGGAGCTGAAGTGGAACGCCCCGGTGGACTACCTGCGCAAGCGCACCACCGAACTGCTGGAGTCCTCGGACCTGTGGGACGGGCGCAGCAACTCCCTGGTCGTGACCGACGCGGTCGGCGGGCTGCAGACCGTGACCATCTATTTATCGGCCCGCAACGCCGGCGACCTGTGGGACCTGCGCAACATGGTGCGCGAAAAGCTGCTCGCGGAGCTGGTGGCCGACTACCCCGAAAGCCTGCCCGACCCGCGGATCCAGCCCGAGATCGGCTCCTAGCCGCATCCGGCCGGCCGCAGCTGAGGACGGCGCCCGCAGCCTGTGCTGCCGGCGCCGTCGCCGTTTAACGCCCGTGCAGCCTTGGGCGGCAGAGCGTGGGTGTGCCGCGGTTCGTTGCCGGCCGGGTTCGGCGCAAGGGGGGTAGCGGCGGAAGCAGGACGCCTAGAGGCGCAGGGCGGCCGGGCCGTAGTCGTCGAGCTGCTGCTGGCGCAGGGTGCGGCGGCGCAGCTCGTCGATCAGCGACCCCGCCTTGGCGATCAGGTCCGCGATCATGGTGTCATCGCGCTCAACCCAACGGAATTCGGGCACCGCGTTCAGCGGGATGAAGTTCTCGTGCTGTTCCCACACGAACAGCGTGCGTTCGGCGCCGATCACGTACTGCTGCCACAGGATCTGGCGCAGGTAGTGGCGCGGAACCCGGTTGAAGGGCTTGTTCGTGGTCTTGATTTCAGCCAGCACCGGGGTGCCCTGGGCATCGAAGCCCAGCCCGTCCGGGGTGGCCAGGTGCAGGCGGTTCTCCCGGGAATGGAACAGCTGGCTGGAGGGGAAGATGTTGAAGTTCTCCAGCACCCAGTTGGCGATCACCGGCTCGCGGCGCCGGCCGTGCTCGGTGTAGGGGTTGCCGGAAAAACCGGAACCGTACAGCTTGTCCCAGGCCGCGGACTTGATGGAGCGTTCGGTGGACAGCTTGGCCACGTCGGTGGCGGTGATGCCCTGTGAGCGGGCCCGCAGCCATTCGATGCGGTTCGACGAATCGGCCAGCACCCGCTGGAAGCACTCATGCCCCGCAGGGGACCCGACCGGCGAACCAAGGGAAGAAGCAACACTCACCCGTCCCATTGTTCCCCATCCGGGGGCCGAAACCCGGCTTCGGCGGGGTGCGAGTCGCACCACCCGGGATCCGGGATGCGTCACACCGGCGGGCCAGCGCCGGACCTAGAGGTGCTCGGCGACCGCTGCCAGCAGCTGGTTCACGGTGGGCACCGATTCGGCGCGCAGCAGCTGGCGGTCCTCATCCAGCAGCCGGATCACCGGGGTGGAACTGATCCCCAGCTCCCGGCCCAGCTGCCACTGGGCCACCACGTCGACCTCGCGCACCTCCAGCGCCGGGACCAGCTCCGCCACCCGGCGCACCACCTGGCGGGCACGGACGCAGGGGGCACAAAACGGCTGGGTGTAGAGTTCCAAAACCATGGTGCGCCCAGCATACCCGGGCGTTGGCCCGGCCCGCCGTGAGTGCTACCACGGTAGGAGAAAACGGGCGGCGTTTTTCGCCCGCTCGGCCGAGGACGCGGTGGGTGCGCGGCTGGAAAGCTGGGATCATGCTTGAAAATACTGCTGTTCTCAGTGCCCGGGCCCTGACCCGCCGCTACGGTTCGACCACCGCCCTGGACGGGGTGGACCTGGACGTGGCGCGCGGAGGCTCCCTGGCCATCATGGGGCCCTCCGGATCCGGGAAGTCCACCCTGCTGCACACCCTGGCCGGGATCGAGGCCCCGAACTCCGGGTCCGTCACCCTGGCTCTGCCCGGCCGGGTCCCGGTGGAAATCACCGGCCTGGGGGAGGGGCAGCGCTCGAAGCTGCGCCGTGAGGCGTTCGGCTTCGTCTTCCAGTCCGGGCTGCTGATCCCGGAGCTGACCGCGGAGGAGAACGTGGCGATGGCCCTGCTGATCAACTCCACCCCGCGCCAGCGGGCCATCGAACTGGGCCGCCAGGCGCTGGTCCGGATGGGGCTGGCCGGCATGGAGCAGCGGCGGATCGGTGAACTGTCCGGCGGGCAGGCGCAGCGCGTGGCGATCGCCCGCGCCCAGGTCACCGGCGCCCAGCTGATCTTCGCCGATGAGCCCACCGGTGCGCTGGATTCGGCCACCGGGGCCGAGGTGCTGGACGCGCTCTTTGCCGGCACCGTCGCCGAAGGCAAGACCCTGGTGATGGTCACCCACGACGAACAGGTCGCCTCGCGCTGCGACCGCGTGGTGCGCCTGCTCGACGGGCGGATCGCCAGCGATTCGCTCTCCGGCCAGGCCGACGGGGTGTTGCGCTGATGAACTCGCTGTATCTGGCCTGGCTGCTGGGGCGGCGCACCAGCGGGCGGCGCGGGCCCCTGCTGCTGACGATCACCAGCTACGCGGTGGTCACCGCCCTGGTGCTCACCGTGGTCGGCGGTGCACTGGCATTCCGCCAGCTGCCGGCCGAGGCCCAGGGCACCTACCTGTCCCTGGCCGCACTGGCGGTCATGCTGCTGATCATCCCGTTGCTGGTGCTTGGACGGGCCGCGGCCCAGCTCTCGGCGCGCAGCCACGACCGGGCCCTGTCCTCGCTGCGCCTGATGGGCGCCACCGGTGGGCAGGTGCGATGGATCAGCGTGCTGCAGGCGGTGGCCGCGGCGATGGCCGGCGCGGTGCTGGGCGTGGGGCTGTATTACCTGCTGGCCCCGCTGGTGGGGCTGATCCACTTCCAGGGCCGGGCGCTGGGCAACGCGGTCTACGCCTCCGCGCTGGTGGTGGTCGGGGTGCTGCTGGCGGTGGCGGTGCTTTCGGTGATCAGCTCGCTGATCGGGCTGCGCAAACTGGTGATCACCCCGCTGGCCGTGCGCCGCCGCGCACTGACCCCCAAGCCCCGCTGGGTGCGCGCCCTGATCGCCCTGGGCGTGCTGGTGGTGCTGTACAACGTGTTCACCTACCTGGATGTCATCGCCCGGGATCTGGCTACGATGCTGGTGATCCTGGTGCTGGGCATGGGAATGGGGCTGGGCGTGATGAACCTGGTCGGCCCGTGGCTGGTGGCCATGGTGGGCCGTGCCAAGCTGCGCAAGGCCCAGGACGGGGCGCAACTGCTGGCGGCCCGGATGATCCTGGAATCCCCGCAGCAGGCCTGGCGCCAGGTCTCCGGGGTGGCGATGGCCGCCTTCATCGCCGTGGTCGGCGGCACCGGCGCGGCGATGATGCAGCTGACCGGGGACACCGGCAGCGCCGGATGGGAGCAGCACCTGGGCAAGGACGTGCTGAGCGGGGTGCTGCTGACCCTGGCGGTGAGCTTCATCTGCGTGGCCGCCTCCAGCACGATCACCCAGGCCGCCGCCACCCTGGACCGGGCGGACCTGTACCACGGGCTGAACCGGCTGGGCATGCCCTACGAGCTGATGAACCGGGCCCGGGTGAAGTCGGTCATGATCCCCACCCTCACCGCGGCCATCGGGTTTGGGCTGGCCTCCCTGGTCCTGGTGTTCCCGCTGGCCGGAATGGCCCTGATCATGCAGCCGCTGACCGTGCTGACCGTCTGCGTCGGGGCGACCGGCGCCGGGCTGCTGCTGATCCGCCTGGCGATTTCCGTTGCCGCCCCGCAACGCCTGCTTTCGGCCGGGGAGCGCGGCGGGATCCACGCGCTCGCCGAATAGGGCGGGCACCGGGCAGGCCCGGAACGGGTCGGCGGCGAGCATCGGGCTGTCGCCGACCCGTTCCCTTAGCGTCTGGCGGGGCGGTTCCGGGTTGGGGCGCAATATTTGTTCATCGGTGCCGGTGGCCGCACCGCACCGGAAAACCGGGGATGGCGGAAACCCACTCGAAGCTGTGGCCTGAATTACAGTTGACGCGTGTTGCCTAATGAATGCGGCACCGCGTAATGTTGCATCCGGTCCAGGTATGGTTTGCCTAACCAACCTTGGCCGGTTTTTGGTCCCTTGCTACTGCAGATGGAAACAAGATGAAACTAACTCGTCGTCATACCCTGGTCGCCGCGGCGGCCGCCACCGCGCTGGCCCTGACCGGCTGCGCCGCGGACACCGCGAAGGAGGCGCAGCAGAGCAGCGCTGCCGCCTCCGGCCCGATCACCATCGAGCACATCTATGGGGAAACCACCTTCGACCAGGTGCCCGAGGACATCGCCACGATCTCCTGGGTCAATGCCGACGCCCTGCTGGCCCTGGACACCGTTCCGGTCGGCATGGACAGCGACATCTGGGGGCAGAACGCCAACAACTCGACCGACTGGAAGGACGCCAAGCTCAAGGAGCTGGGCGCGCAGATCGGCTCCGAGAACGCGCCGACGCAGTTCTCCGTCGCCGACGGGATCGACTTCGAGGCGATCGCCCAGGCCAAGCCGCAGGCCATCTTTGCCGCGTACTCCGGGTTGACCAAGGAGGAGTACGACAAGCTGTCCAAGATCGCTCCGACCGTGGGGCCGATCGAGGCCAACTACCTGACCAGCTGGCAGCAGACCACCGAAGCGGCCGGCGAGCTGCTGGGCAAGGACGAGCAGGCGCAGCAGCTGATCGAGGACCTGGAAGGTGAGTTGGCCGGGCAGGCCGAGAAGTACCCGGTCTTCAAGGACACCAGCTTCATCGCCGGGGATTTGTCCCAGCCCAAGACCATCAGCCTGTACGCCGGGGAGGACAACCGCCCGCGCTTCCTGACCTCGCTGGGCATGAAGCAGGCCGAAGTGGTCACCCAGAACACCCCGGAAGGCTCCTTCTACTTCGAATGGTCCCCGGAGAAGGCCAATGAGCTGAAGTCCGACATCTTCTTCGCCTCGGTCGCCTCGGGCACCACTGTGCAGGACGCGCTGAAGAGCAACGAGCTCTTCGCCCAGATCCCGGCCTCCAAGACCGGCGGGCTGGTGGCCATGGAGAACGACCAGCAGGTGCTTTCGGTCTCCGCGGCCTCCCCGCTGTCCCTGTCCTGGGCCATCGACAACGTCGTGCCGAAGCTGGCCGACGCCGCCCAGAAGGCCGCCGAGGCCAAGTAGCGCCGCGTTTGCGGCTAGGAGTTGATCGCCAGGTAGTGCAGTTGCGCCTCAAGCGAATGGGTTGCCGCGCCGACAAGGCGCGGATCAAGGTCGGGGTACACCAGGTCCAGCAGTTCAGCGGGCGTGGCGTGGGCCCCGGCCTTGCCCAATGCGCGCAACCCGGCACGCACCTGCTCCAGGCGCTGTTCGCGGTGCTGCCGGTAGGCGGCGATCAGCGCGTGCGACCCGGCATGCTGCGGCCCGTGGGCTGGATGCAGCGGCAGGTCCGGCAACCCGGCCAGGCGCTGCAGCGAATCCAGGTAGTCCACCAGTGTGCCGTCCGGGTGCTCCAGGATGGTGGTGCCCCGGCCCAGGATCGTGTCCCCGGTGAACAGCCCCGGCGCGTCCTGGCGGAGGAAGCACACCGAATCGGAGGTGTGCCCCGGCGTGGTGAGCACCTGCAGCCGCACCCCGGCCGCGTCGATGACCTCCCGGTCCGACAGCGGCGCGGCGTCGCGGCAGTGCTCGGGCAGCAGCGCGCGCACCGGGGCGTTGGTCAGCCGGTGCAGCCGGTCGATCCCGCCGGTGTGATCGGCATGCCGGTGGGTGATCAGCACCAGCACCACCCGGTGGGCGGCCAACGCGGCCAGGTGCTCCTCCAGGTCCGGGCCCGGATCGATGAGCACCACGGGGCTGCCGGAGCCCAGCGTGGCGTGGACGTCGAAGAGCAGGTAGCTGTTGGTGCCCTCCAGGGTCATCTGCGAGGGGTTCGCGGCCCGCAGCACGGCGAGCCCGGGGCCCAGAATGGTGGGACTGGCAAGATCTTTCATAGCAACGAGTGTAGGAAGCAATGAGCGCGATCGAAAGTACAACGCGCAGCACCGCGATCCGCCCCGGGCGCAAGCTCGGGGTGTGCCTGGGCCTGCTGCTGCTGCTCATCCTGGGCGTGGGCGCCTCCCTGGCGTTGGGGGCCCGGCCGGTGCCGTTGGCCTCGGTGCTGGGCACCCTGGCCGATTATGACGCGGCCAACCCGGAACATGCGGTGGTGCATTCGCGCATTGCGCGCACCGTCGGGGCCCTGGTCACCGGCGCGGCGCTGGGGCTGGCCGGGGCCGGGATGCAGGGGCTGACCCGCAACCCGCTGGCCGACCCCGGGATCCTGGGGCTGAACGCCGGCGCCGCGCTGGCGGTGGTCGCCTCGATCGCGCTGTTCGGCTCGCTGGGCCTGGGCGGGATGATGCTGGCCGCGTTTGCCGGGGCCGCGGCGGTGATGACCCTGGTCTACCTGGTCGCCTCCATCGGGCGGGAGGGCGCCACCCCGATCAAGCTGGCGTTGGCCGGCGCCGCCCTGGCGGTGGGGCTGACCGCGGTGACCAACGCGCTGCTGATGATTTCCCGGGCCGCGCTGGACGAATTCCGGTTCTGGCAGATCGGCACCCTGGCCGCGCGCGGGGTGGACACCTACCTCACCGCCCTGCCGGTGGTGCTGCTGGGCTGCCTCATCGTGCTGGGCACCGCCCGGGTCTCCAATGCGGTGGCGATGGGCGAGCAGACCGCGACCGCGCTGGGCTTCAACCTGGGCCGGATGCGGCTGCTGGGGTCGATCGGGATCGTGCTGCTGGCCGGGACCGCCACCGCGGTGGCCGGGCCGATCGCGTTCGTCGGGCTGATCATCCCGCATGCGGTGCGCCTGCTGATCGGTTCGGACTACCGCTGGCTGATGCCGGGGTGCCTGCTGGCCGGGCCGGTGCTGATGCTCGCCGCCGACGTGCTTGGACGGCTGATCGCCCCGCCGGGGGAAGTGCAGGCCGGGGTGATGTGCGCGCTGGTTGGCGCGCCGCTGTTCATCGCGCTGATGCGCCGCGGCATGAAGGCGGTGAGCCTGTGAACCTGCCAACCTCAAAATCCCGGGTCACCGCCGCCCTGGCCGAACGCGCCCCGCGGCGCACCCGGGCAGCGGCCAGCGCCCTGTGGCTGGTGCTGGCGCTGCTGGGCGGCGCCGCCGCCTACCTGTTCTGGGGGCGCGAGGCCCTGGACCCCGGCGAGGTGCTGGCCGTGCTGGGCGGGCAAAGCGTGCCGGGCACCTCGTTCATCGTGATGGAGGACCGCCTGCCCCGCCTGGTGGTCGGGGCGCTGGCCGGGGCCGGTTTCGGGGTCAGCGGCGCCCTGTTCCAGCGCTGGCTGGGCAACCCGCTGGCCAGCCCCGACGTGATCGGCGTCGGATACGGTGCGGCGGCCGCGGCGATCGTGGCGATGGTGTACTTCGGGGTCAACGGCTGGGCGATGAACGCCGCCGCCCTGGCCGGCGGGCTGGGGGTGGCGGCGGTGATCTACTGGCTCTCGGCCTCCGGCACCCGCACCGGCCCGCGGCTGATCCTGGCCGGGCTGGCGATCGGGGCGATGCTGCAGGCGGTGATCCAGTACCTGCTCACCCAGGCCCAGCTGAACACCGCCGGGGACGCGATCCGCTGGCTGACCGGCTCGCTGTCCGCCGCCACCTGGGATGCGGCGACGGTGCTGGGCCTCGGGCTGGGGGTGGTGGGCCTGGTGCTGGTGCCGGTGGTGGTGCGCCAGCTGAAGCTGCTGGAGCTGGGGGAGGACACCGCCGCGGCACTGGGGCTGAACGTTCCGGCGGCCCGTGCGCTGCTGGTGTTCACCGCGGTGGCGATGGGCGCGATCCCGGTGGCGGTCACCGGCCCGCTGGCCTTCGTCGCCTTCCTGGCCGGGCCGATCAGTGCCGCGCTGACCCGATCGGCCATTAACATTGGATTATCAGCCCTGACCGGCGCGGTGATCGTCGTGGTGGCGAACTTCGCGGCCGCGAACCTCTTTGCGCAAGTGTCCCTGCCGGTGGGCGTGATCACCGGAGCATTCGGCGCACCGTTCCTGCTATGGGTCCTGGTGCGTGCCAACTCAACTGGAAACGGGGGATAACCCATGGCCGATCTGCGGGCCACAGGCCTGACGCTGGCCTACGACAAGGTCACCATCGTCGATGAACTCTCACTGCAAATCCCCACCGGGGAAGTGACCATGGTGGTCGGCGCCAACGGCTGCGGAAAGTCCACGCTGCTGCGCGCGCTGGCCCGGCTGCTCAAGCCCGCCCAGGGCCAGGTGCTGCTGGACGGCTCGGACATCCACACCCGCCCGGCGCGGGAGGTGGCCAAGAAGCTGGGGCTGCTGCCGCAGACCCCCAACGCCCCGGACGGGATCACCGTGCGCGAGCTGATCAGCCGCGGCCGCTACCCGCACCAGGGCTGGTTCAAGCGCTTCTCCGCGGAGGACGAGGCCGCCGTGGCCCGGGCCATGGAGCTGACCCGCACCTCGGAGCTGTCCGAACGCCCGGTCGATGAGCTCTCCGGCGGGCAGCGCCAGCGCGTGTGGATCGCGATGGCGCTGGCCCAGGAAACCGGGCTGCTGCTGCTGGATGAGCCGACCACCTACCTGGACATCGCCCACCAGCTCGAGGTGCTGGACGTGATCGCCGAGCTGAACCGCACCCGCGGGATCACCGTGGTGATCGTGCTGCACGATCTGAATCTGGCCGCCCGCTACGCCGACCACCTGGTGGCGCTGAAGGACGGGAAGGTCTTCGCCTCCGGGCACCCCAGCGTGGTGGTCACCGAGAAAACCGTCAAGGAGGTGTTCGGGATGCCCTCGCGGGTCATCCCCGACCCGGTGGCCGGCACCCCGCTGGTGCTGCCCATCGGCAAGCACCGGGTGCTGCGCGCCGAAAGCCTGCTGGCCGCGAACGGGATCGTGCGCCGGGACATCTCCACCCCGGAGGTCACCGAGCAGCCGGCGAAGCAGCCGCGGACCCCGGAGGGGCGGCAGGAGCTCTCCGCCGAGCTGCGGCCCAGTGCCGAGCACTGCCCGACCCTGGCGTTTGAGACCGAGGTGGTACGCGCCGAGAACATCTCCCACTCCTTCCGGCGCATCACCCTGGCCGGTCCGGACCTGGAGCACTTTGGCACCAACAGCCACCCGCTGGACATGCGCATCAAGCTGCTGCTGGCCACCAACAAGGCCGGCATGCTGCCCCAGGAGCTGGCCGCGATGCGCCCGGCCGGGCTGACCAGCCCCGCCGAGCAGGCCGGCTGGTACCAGCGCTGGCTGGCGATCGACCCGCAGGAGCGCGGGGTGATGCGCACCTACACGGTGCGCGCCTTCCGCGACGCCGGGCACCGCGACAACCAGAGCGGGGACTGGCCGGAACTGGACATCGACTTCGTGCTGCACGGACGCTACGTGGACGGGCACCTGCAGGGCGGGCCGGCCACCGAATGGGGCGCCGGGGCGAAGCTCGGGGACCGGATGCTCCTGCTGGGGCCGAACAAGGCGCTGAACGACGCCAGCTACGGCGGCATCGAATTCCGGCCCGGCAACGCCACCCGCGTGCTGCTGGTGGGCGATGAGACCGCCGCGCCGGCGATCTGCTCGATCCTGGAGGCGCTGCCCTCCACGGTGACCGGCGATGCGTTCATCGAGGTCCCGGAGGCCGGGGACATCCTGGGCACCACGACCGCCTCCGGGGTGTCGGTGCAGTGGCTGACCCGCGGCACCCAGCCGCACGGCAAGCTGTTGGAGTCCGCCGTGCGGGAGGCGGTGGCGATCCCCGCGGCGGGGGTGGTGCACACCAACGCCGACCCGGAGGACGTGGACATCGATTCGACGATCCTGTGGGAAACCGGCGGCGGCTCGGCCGGGCCGTTCTACGCGTGGATCGCCGGGGAGGCCTCCGCGGTCAAGACGCTGCGCCGCTACCTGGTCAAGGACGTGGGCATCGACCGCAAGCAGGTGGCCTTCATGGGCTACTGGCGCGAGGGGAAGACCGAAAACTAGGCTGCCACCCTCCCTTTTTCGACGCCAGACGGAGTTGCTGCCGGGGCAGGAGTGCGGATGTTCCGCGCTCCTGCCCCGCGGTCGTTAACCCGAACCCGGCGCGGATGCGGTGCGGTGCGGTGCGCTGCGCTGCGCCAAGGGGCGTGCCTAGCAGTCGTCGTCGATCAGCGCGGTGAGGATCCGGGCCAGCTGGGCCTGGTCCGCCGGGTCCAGCCGGGCGAAGAAGTCGTTCATCTGCACGCGGCGGTCCTCGCGCAGCACGGCGCTCAGTTCCGCGCCGGCCGGGGTCAGGCTGATCAGCCAGGCACGGCGGTCGGCCGGGTCCTGGGTGCGGCGCACCAGCTGCTTGTCCTGCAGCTGGTCGACCACCTCGGTGGCCGAGCGCGGCGCGATGCGCAACTGTTCGGCCAGTTGGGAATTGCGCAGCCCGCCAGGGCCATCCCCACCCTGACTGGCGCGGGCGAGCAGCATCATCGCCCGGGACTGGTGCGGGGTGATGCCGTGCGGGTCCAGGGCCAGGCGTGTCTGCCGCCTCACAGACCGGGCCGCACGGTGGAAGAGGGAGGCCAAGTCGGGCTGTGTTTTCGCATCGGGCATGGATTCAGAATATGGCAGTGCCGCCAAGAAATTCAAGATGCAGCCACATAGTGAGGTTACCTCTGTTATTATTGGGTGGTAAGTTTTCCCGCACCCCAGGAGGCGGACATGAGCCAAACCCATCGGGCAGCGCCCGGAACCGAGCGCGCCGGCGGATCCAACCGCGAACGCAAGCTGCGCCAGGACCGCGCCCAGCTTGAGCAGCACCCGGTCTCGCTGCGCCGCATCGGGGCCCTGTTCGCCCCGCACCGCGCCACGCTGATCGTGGTGGTGCTGCTGATCGTAGCCTCCTCGCTGATCGGGCTGGCCCAGCCGTTCATCGTGCGCGAGCTGATCGACCACGCCATTCCGCAGCAGGACGTGCGCGCGCTGGTGCTGGGTGCCGCCGGGCTGGTGGGGGTTGCGGTGATTACCGCGCTGTTCGGGGTGATCCAGACCTGGCGGGCCACGCTGATGGGGCAAAAGGTCATGCACGGGCTGCGCACCTCACTGTTCAGCCACCTGCAGCGCCAGTCGCTGGCGTTCTTCACCCGGTCGCGCTCCGGGGAGGTGCAGTCCCGGCTCATTAACGACGTGGGCCAGATGCAGTCCGTGGTCACCAACTCGGCGACCACCATCGCCTCCAACCTGACCACGGTGGTCGCCACCGCGGCGGCGATGGTCGCCATCTCCTGGCGGTTGAGCCTGATCTCCCTGGTGGTGCTGCCCCTGGCCATCATCCTCGCCCGCCAGGTCGCGCAGCTGCGCCGCCGGATCACCTCCCGGCGGCAGGCCGAAATGTCCACGCTCACCTCATTGATCGAGGAGCGGCTGAGCATCTCCGGGGTGCGCCTGGCCAAGCTGATGGGAACCACCGCCGCGGACAGCGCCCGCTTCTCCGAATCCAGCGCCCGGCTGATCGACCTGGAAATGCGCAGCCAGCTGGCCGGACGCTGGCGCATGGCCACCATGTCGGTGATCTTCGCGGTGGTGCCGGCGCTGCTCTACCTGGCCGCCGGGCTGCCGGCCACCTCCGGCGGGATGACCATCGGCACGCTGGTGGCCTTCACCGGGCTGCAGGCCGGGATCTTCCGCCCGGTCATGGGGCTGATGAGCGTCTCGGTGCAGTGGGTTTCCGCCTTGGCGTTGTTCAGCCGGGTCTTTGAGTACCTGGATACCGACCAGGCGCTGCCGTTGCCCGAGCGGCCCGTGCGCCTGGAGCCGACGCGGGTGCGCGGACAGGTGCGTCTGGAGAACGTTGGATTCCGCTACCCGCAGGGGCACCAGGACACGCTGCGCGGGATCAACCTGGAACTGGTCGCCGGGCAGACGACCGCGGTGGTCGGGGCCACCGGCTCGGGCAAGTCCACCCTGGGCTCGCTGATCCCGCGCCTGGCCGATCCCACCAGCGGCCGGGTGCTGCTGGACGGGCAGGATCTTCGCACCCTGGACCCGCAGGATGTGGCCGCGGTGGTGGGGGTGGTCTCCCAGGAGAGCTACCTGCTGCACGGCACGATCCGCGAGAATCTGTCCTGGGCGGCACCGCAGGCCACCGAGGAGCAGATGTGGCAGGTGCTTGAGGATGCGCAGATCGCCGAGCTGATCTCCTCGCTGCCCGAGGGGCTGGAGACCATGGTCGGCCAGCGCGGGCACCGCTTCTCCGGCGGGGAGCAGCAGCGCCTGGCGATCGCCCGCACGATGCTGCGCAATCCGAAGGTGCTGGTGCTCGATGAGGCCACCAGTGCGCTGGATACCGTGACCGAGGCGCAGGTGCAGCGGGCCCTGGACCGCCTGGCCCAGGGGCGCACGACGCTGCTGATCGCCCACCGGCTGAGCACCATTGCCCGGGCGGAAAAGATCGTGGTGCTTGATGCCGGGCGCGTCGTGGAAGAAGGCTCGTTCGATGGGCTGGCTGCCGCCGGCGGCGCCTTTGCCCGGCTGCTGGGCAGCAGCGACTACTCGCGCCAGCTCAGCAGTTAGCCTCCGGCTGCCCGCCGGGCTGCTGGCCGTCGAGGTTGGAAAGGATCCGGGTCAGGGCGCGGCCGATGACCTCGCGCTCGTCGGCCTCCAGCTGATCGAAGATGGCTTCGCGGATGAAGTTCACATGGCTGGGGGCGGCGGTGCGGATGGTGTGCCAGCCCTGCTCGGTCAGGCTGATCAGGTTGCCGCGCCCGTCGCGGGCGTCCGTGCAGCGTTCGATCAGCCCCTTGTTCTCCATTCGGCGCAGCAGGTGGGACAGGCGGGAGCGGTCCCAATCCAGTTCACGCGCCACATCGGCCGGGCGCAGCTGCTTGGAGCTGGATTCCGATAGGGTGGCCAGTACGGAGTACTCTCCGGACTGCATCTTTGAATCCCGCATCAGCTGGCGGTCCATGGCACTGGGAAAGTGCCACAGGAACTCGCGGATGATGCGCCACAGGCGCTGCTCCTGGTCATCGAGCCAGCGCGTTTCCTCGGCCATGTGCCGTCATCTCCTCGTCGGAACCCCGGAATGCTAGATGTTGTTGACACATCAATTATTCCGTGGCATTCTGTTTTTGGCAAACATAGATGACGCGTCAATTTGATGGCGCAGTTCGACCCAGTGAGGAAAGCAGCACATGAACAAGATCGCCATCGTTACCGGCTCCACCCGCCCCGGACGCCTGAACCTCTCCGTTGCCCAGTGGGTGCTGGAGCGTGCCCAGCAGCGCGGGGACGCCGAATATGAAATCGTCGACATCCAGGACTTCAACCTGCCGGTGCTCGATGAGCCGTTCCCGGCCGCCTACCAGAACTACCAGCAGGAGCACACCAAGGCCTGGGCCGCCAAGCTGGAGGAATTCGACGGTTACATCTTCATCACCGGCGAGTACAACCACTCCGTGCAGCCGGCCCTGGCCAACGCACTGAGCTACGTGAACCTGGAGCTGAACAACAAGGCCGCCGGCATCGTGGGCTACGGCTCGGCCATGGGCGCCCGCGCGATCGAGCACCTGCGCGGGATGCTCTCCGAACTGCAGGTCGCCCACGTGCAGAAGACCGGGCTGTTCTCCCTGTTCACCGACTTTGAGAACTTCACCAGCTTCGCCCCGACCGAGATCTCGGCCACCTCGGTGGAACCGATGTTTGACCAGCTCGCCGCCTGGACCACCGCCATGAACTCGGTGCGCAAGCCGGCCCTGGCCGACGCCTAGCAGCCGGCACGCCGCCTCGCGCGAGCCGGTCACCGACCGCGAGCCGCGAAGGCGGGCACACCGATAACCCATCGCACGGCGCGGGAGTGCGCGGAGCAGCGCCTCCCCGCCCCCGCGCCAGTGCTTTAACGTTTTCCACCGAGCATTAACATTTTTCACCGACCCCGCTCATTGCGCTGCCATGCCAACGCGTTAGGGTGTGATCAATGAGCTGCATCCGTGACCAATGATTGCAGGAGGGCATCATGAGCGAGGAACATTCCACCAAGGGCACCTATGTGACCGGCGACGAGTTCAAGCGGGACACCAACTACATCCAGGACCGGATCGTGGACGCGGACACCGACCTGGAGCAGGCCGCCGGCCCGTCGGACAGCAAGATCGGCCACCCGGACGCCGCGCTGGGCGAGGGCGCCGAAACCTGGCCCGTGGAGGCCGGGCGGTACCGGCTCATCGCGGCACGCGCCTGCCCCTGGGCGAACCGCACCCTGATCGTGCGCCGGCTGATGGGCCTGGAAGACGCGATCTCGGTCGGCATGCCCGGGCCCACCCACGACGCCCGCAGCTGGTCCTTCGACCTGGATCCCGATGGCCGCGACCCGGTGCTGGGCACCGAGCGGCTGCAGGAAAACTACCTCAAGCGCTTCGCCGGCTACCCGCGGGGCATCACCGTGCCGGCGCTTGTGGACATCCCCAGCGGCGGCGTGGTCACCAACGACTACCCCCAGATCACCTGGGACTTCTCCACCCAGTGGAAGCAGTTCCACCGCGAAGGGGCCCCGAACCTGTTCCCGCGTGAGCAGCTGGAGGAAATGCTGCCGCTGATCAAGCTGATCTTCACCGAGGTGAACAACGGGGTCTATCGTGCCGGGTTTGCCGGGAACCAGCAGGCCTATGAGGATGCCTACGACCGCCTGTTCGCGGCCCTGGACCAGCTCGAGGAGCGCCTGGAAACCCGCCGCTACCTGATGGGGGACCACATCACCGAGGCGGATGTGCGCCTGTTCGTGACCCTGGTGCGCTTCGACGCCGTCTACCACGGACACTTCAAGTCCAACCGCAACAAGCTCACCGAGATGCCCAATCTGTGGGGGTACGCCCGGGACCTGTTCCAGACCCCGGGGTTCGGCGACACCATCGACTTCGTGCAGATCAAGCAGCACTACTACATCGTGCACGAGGACGTGAACCCGACCCAGATCGTGCCCAAGGGCCCGGACCTGTCCGTGTGGCTCGAACCCCACGGGCGCGAGTCGCTGGCCAACGGTCCCCAGTTCCTGGACGGCACCGCACCGGATCCGGTGCGGGAGGAGGAACGGGTTCCGGCCGGGCACAACCCGCTCTACCCGGCCTAGTTCGACGCCCCAGGTGGCCCCAGCCCGGCCGACGCCCCAGCCGGTAGTGGCCCTACGCGGCCAGTGCCGGCTGGTTGGGGTGCCAGACCCAGTTGCGTCGGTATCTTTGCTCCGGATCCTGCTGCGGACTTTGCAGCACATAGGGAACCCCGTTGACCATGCGGATTTTCAGGAATCCGGCGTGGAAGGCCAGGTGGCAGGACTTGCACAGCAGGCATCCATTGTCCACGCTGGTTTTCCCGCCCAGCACCCAGGGCTGGCAGTGGTTCACCTCGCACCGGTGAGCCGGCATCGTGCAACCGGGATTGATGCATCCACGGTCTCGGGCCACCACCGAGCGGGTCTGCCCGATGGTGAAGAGTCTTCGTCGTCGTCCCAGGTCCAGCACTTCGCCGGCCCCGCCCAGGATTCCCGGGATGATTCCGCCGATGGAGGCGCTGCAACGCAGTTCGCTGGCGCTGATCCGCTGGCCGTGACTGGTTAGCCCCGCCGCGTCCGTCATTCCGCGCAGTGCGTCGTATTCGATGGTGACCAGCAGGTCGACCATCGAGGGCAGCACCAGACCCGAGCCGTTGGGTACCGCGATGGAGGCCGGCTCCCCGGGACCACGCCGCGTGGCGGTGGCCGGACGGGGGCTGAACAGGGACTGGCGCACGATGTCCAGGACCGTGCGCAGCAGCTTGCGGGCGCGCACGGCGCTCGGGTCGCTGGTGTCTCCGCTCGGGCTTTCGGGGGCGGCGCCGGCCGCGGCCCGGGCTTGCCGGTTGGCCGCCAGGTTCGGGTTGGACAAGCGGTCGGCGGTCATCAGCAGCAGTTCGTGATCCGTGGTGGTGCAGGTCAGTTCCCACACGTGGCCGTAGGGGCCCAGCCCGCGGTAGCGCAGGCCCGCGCAGCGTTCATGCACCGCTTCGCGTTCGGCAAGATCCGGGGTGCTGAGCTCCTCGCTGATCGACTTCAGCTCCGACTTCACGGCCGAATGCCCCTGCGCGGCGGCCCCGTCCACCCGGCGTTCGGCATCGCGCAGCCTTGCGCCGGACAGCTGCAGCGAACCGAGCTTCGCGGCGGCCGCGCCCACGGTGGCCGGGTTCTGGGAGGCGTCGGCAAAACGGCTGGACAGCTGCGTGAACTGGGCCGGACGGCTGCCGCTGCCCACCAGCTGGCGGTGGGTGCGCACCAGCGCCTTGGCGGCAAAGAAGTTCGCGTCGATGACCCGGGCCACCAGGTCAATTTCCGAGCGGAACCGGGACTTGGCCGCGGCGGGGATCTTGGCGTTGACCGGCAGCGGCGCCCCGGTGGCCAACTCGGCGGTGGAGGTATCCAGCGCATGGGAAAGCGAGTCGGCCTGCAACCGGTGCGCGGCGGTGCCCGCCACCGCACCGGCCGCCCGCACCCGGGCGTAGGTGGCGCTGCGCTGCAGCGACTCGGTCACCCGCAGCATGCTCAGCGCCTCGGCGGCGGTGAGTTGCTCATCATCCAGCCCGTCAAGCACCTGGCGGGCGGCGGCATCCAGCAGCGCGAGCACACGTAGGCCGCGCCCCGAGGGCGAGTCGGCCTCGCCGCCGGTGACCAGCTGGGTGAGCCGGTCCATGAGCGAACCGGGAAGTGTTGGTGCCATGACCCGATGATGCCCGCAAAAACCGGCGGCTGGAGCCGATGAAGCAAATCTGTGGATAACAATTTTCGGACCGCTGTCCTGCCGGTGCCGTGCCCGCGCCGCACCCGTACCGCGCTGGGGCGCAAATCGGAAACCGTGGGCGTCGCGTGGCAGGATTAAACCCATGACGATCATTGCTGCAGCGGACGGATCGGCACTGGGCAACCCCGGGCCGGCGGGATGGGCCTGGTACATCGACGAACAGAACTGGGCGGCCGGCGGGTGGGACCACGGAACCAACAACATGGGCGAGCTGCAGGCGGTGCTGGAACTGTTTCGGGCCACCGAGCACCTGGCGGGCGAGGAGCTGCGGATCCTGTGCGATTCGCAGTACGCCATCAACTGCATCAGCAAGTGGATGCCCGGATGGAAGAAGCGCGGCTGGAAGAAGGCCGACGGCAAGCCGGTCATGAACCAGGAAATCCTCAAGGAGCTGGATGCGGCGATCCAGAACCGTTCCTACACCTTCGAATGGGTGCGCGGCCACGCCGGACATGAGCTGAACGAGGCGGCCGATGAGCGGGCGCGGGCCGCGGCCACCGCCCACCAGCGCTCCGCCCCGGTCCCGCACGGGCCGGGCTTCACCCGCGACGCCGCCCCCGGGTCGGCGGCTGCGGCCACGACGGTGTCCGCGGCGGGGCCGAGGACCACAGCGAAGACCGAGGCTGAGACCGGCGCGGGCCAGGCCGCGCCGGTGCACACCGGGTCGCATGCCGCGGCGCCCGGGGAGCTGGCCGCATCGGGCCAGGCGGAGCCGGCCGGAGCGGAAACCACCGCCATGGTGTTCGGCCTGGAGCGGGGGATGCTCGATGGGAAGGTGCGCACCTCCTTTGAGGAGTTCGTCGACTTCCTGCATCCCGGATACCAGGAGGTCAGCCGCCACGGCGGGCTGCTGGACGTGGCCACCGTGCAGCAGGTGCTCGACTCCGGGCAGCGGCTACCGGCCACCGGTCCCACCCAGCTGCTCACCGCCCACGCGCTGGCCGATGACCTGGTGCTGCTCGCCTACCGGATGAAGCCGGCCGACGGGTCGGCGACGCTGGTGTGCTCCTCCTGGTGGCAGCACACCGAGCAGGGTTGGAAGCTGCGCTTCCGGCAGGAAACCGCCGAACAGCCGCGATAGGATCGGAAACCATGAAACAAGTGATCACCGAGCAGTTCGCCGAGCTGGCCGCGCAGCTCGATGAGCGGGCCGGGCAGGGTACCGAATTCTGCGCCCAGTTGGCCGTCTACCACCGCGGGGAACTGGTGCTCAGCCACACCGCCGGAGATTACCTGGCCGGGGACGCGCTGACCTGCATCTACTCGGTGACCAAGGGGCTGGGGGCGCTGGTCATCGCGTTGCTGGTGCAGGAGGGTAAATTGGACCCCGAGGCCCCGGTGGGGCGCTACTGGCCCGAATTCGCGGTCGCCGGCAAGGAGCAGGTTACCGTCGGGCAGCTGCTCAGCCATCAGGCCGGGGTGCTGGGGGTGCCCGGCGGGGTGCCGGAGGAGGTCCTGCTGGACTCGCGCCGGCTGGCCGGGATGCTGGCCCAGATCCCCAGCTACTGGCCGCTGAGCCAGCACATCGTGGGCTACCACTCGCTGAGCATGGGCACCTTGATGGAGGAACTGGTGCGCCGGGTCAGCGGACAGGAGCTGCAGCAGATCTTTGAACAGCGCATCCGCCGGCCGCTGGGCGTGGACGCCTACATCGGCCAGCCCGCCGAGCTGGAGCCGCGCTTCCGCCCCACCCTGATCACCAATACGCCCGAGACGTTCGTGGACCCGTTGTCACTGTCCGGGATGTCGCTGAACTCGCGGGCGGGGTTCGCCGTGGACGGCGTGCGCCACGGCCAGGCCGGGCTGCTGGCGTGGGCGAACAAGCCCAACGTGCGCGCCGCCGGGCCCACCAGCCTGGG
This sequence comes from Glutamicibacter creatinolyticus, assembly GCF_006094275.1. GTDB lineage: Bacteria > Actinomycetota > Actinomycetes > Actinomycetales > Micrococcaceae > Glutamicibacter > Glutamicibacter creatinolyticus. Next base: position 2,619,991 of record NZ_CP034412.1, on the reverse strand, counting down.
CGGGGTGGCCAACGCCCAGGCCCTGGCGGCGATCTACGCCGCCTCCTTTGGGCCGGTGCCGGAGCTGGGTATCGAGCGCGGGCTGTTGGATCCGGACACCTGGGCGCAGGTCTCCCGCGAACGGGTCTTCGGCCCGGACCGGATCAGCGGGCAGCCGCAGTCCTTCGGGCTGGGGTTCACCAAGGGCACCCCCGGCCAGGAGTACGGCTCGATCTTCGCCTACGGGCACAACGGGGCGAATTCGTCGATCGCGTTCGCCGATCCGGCGCACAAGCTCGCGGTCGCCTACCTGCCGGCCGGGCCGGAAGGCGAGACCCAGAACCCGACCGGGGTCCAGCTCAGCCGAACGATCCGCCAGATTCTGCAAGCGAAGGAGAAGTAATGAAGTTCGTGGCACTGGGTGACTCGTTCACCGAAGGGGTGGGCGACGTGGACCAGCTGCGCCCAAACCAGGTGCGCGGGTGGGCGGACCGGGTCGCCGAGGTGCTGTGCGCCCAGGGGGACTGGCAGTACGCGAACCTGGCCATCCGCGGCAAGAAGATCCGCCAGGTCATCAACCAGCAGCTGGAGGCGGGCCTGGCCCTGGAGCCGGACCTGGTGACCATCTACGCCGGCGGCAACGACATCCTGCGTCCGAAGGTCGACATCAACTCGCTGATGGGCGGGTATGAGGGCATGGTGCAGCGCTTCACGGACTCCGGGGCGAAGGTGGTGCTGTTCACCGGGTTCGACACGGCCGACTCGCCCCTGTTTTCCCGCACCCGCCCGCGCACCGCGTTGTACAACGAGCTGGTGCGCACCATCGCCGAACGCCACGGGGCGATGATCGCCGACTACTGGCGCTGGCGCGAATTCAGCGACCCGCGCCTGTGGGCGGTGGACCGGCTGCACATGAACGAGCTGGGGCACACGATGATGGCCCGGCGCGTGCTGGGCGTGCTTGGCGCCCACGGCGTGGTGCCCGAAGCCTGGCAGGAGCAGATCCCGGCCCCGGTGCTGGCCCCGGTGCCGGAGAACTCGCGCGGGGAAAAGATCCGCCAGGACCTGGGCTGGGCGCGCGAACACCTGGCCCCGTGGATCAAACGCCGGCTGACCGGCACTTCCTCGGGCGACACCCTGCAGGCCAAGTATCCGCACTACATCACGCTGGGCACCGGGCAGTAGCCCGCGGCATTGCCCGCGCCGGGCGCATCTGTGCCGGGCGCGCGGCTGACAGCCGGTGTTGTGGGTTCCGCCACGCACCGGCTATCCTTAACGAGGAGTTCCGGGGCTGGCCCCGGGATCCACGCCGCTGACGGATGGCGGGAGAGACCCTCCCACGCCACGGAAGGGCGCCGAAGGAGCAATTCCTCCCCGGGAAACTCTCAGGCCACCGTACCGCCATCAAGAGGCAACTCTGGAAAGCAGCCGGTTTGACCGGTTCACCGAAGGTGCAAGTAGTCGCATCCGTTTGCCGGCTACGTAAAACTCTCAGGTATGACAACAGGGATGGGGAGGGAAACGACCTTCCATTGGCATGCGCCTTGACAGATCCCACGGAGTTTCCTGCACCATGACCATCACGCAGACCTCGCCATCGACGAGCAGCGAATTCGTCTCGCGCCACATCGGCCCACGTCAATCCGACATCCAGACCATGCTCGAGACCCTGGGGTACTCCAGCCTGGATGAGCTGGTCGACACCGCGGTGCCCGCGGACATCCGCCAGGGCGAGCCGCTGCACCTGCCGGCCGCACTGAGCGAGACCGAGGTGCTCGCCACCCTGCGCGGCATCGCGTCGAAGAACGTGCTCAAGACCCAGATGATCGGCCAGGGCTTCTACGACACCATCACCCCGCCGGTGATCCGCCGCAACATCGTGGAAAACCCGGCCTGGTACACCGCCTACACCCCGTACCAGCCGGAAATCTCCCAGGGCCGCCTGGAGGCGCTGCTGAACTTCCAGACCATGGTCATGGACCTCACCGGCCTGCCGATCGCCAACGCCTCGCTGCTCGATGAGTCCTCGGCCGCCGCCGAGGCGGTGCTGATGATGCGCCGGGCCAACAAGAAGAAGGCCAACGGCAAGACCGTGCTGGATTCGAACCTCTTCCCGCAGACGATCAAGGTCGTGCAGGGCCGCGCCGAGGCGCTGGGCTTCGAGATCGAGATCGCCGATCTGGGCGCCGGGCTGCCCGAGGGCGAGATTTCCGGGATCGTGCTGCAGCAGCCGGGCAATGACGGCGCGATCGTGGACCACCAGCAGATCATCGCCGCCGCCAAGGACGCCGGGGCGATGGTCACCGTCGTGGCCGACCTGCTGGCGCTGACCATGATCACCCCTCCGGGGGAGCAGGGCGCTGACATCGCGGTGGGCAACACCCAGCGCTTCGGGGTGCCGCTGTTCTTCGGCGGCCCGCACGCCGCCTACATGGCCGTGGGCAAGGGCATGGAGCGTTCCATGCCCGGACGCCTGGTCGGGGTGTCCACCGATGACGCCGGGCTGCCGGCCTACCGCCTGGCGCTGCAGACCCGCGAACAGCACATCCGCCGCGAGAAGGCGACCTCCAACATCTGCACCGCCCAGGCGCTGCTGGCCATCTGCGCCTCCATGTACGCGGTCTACCACGGCCCGGCCGGGCTGAAGCAGATCGCCAGCCGCACCCACAACCACGCCCGGGTGCTGGCCAGCTCGCTGATCGCCGGGGGCTACACCCTGGCCGCCGAATCGTTCTTCGACACCGTGGTGGTCAACGTGCAGGACGCCTCCGCCGTGCTGGCCCAGGCCTCCCTGGCCGGGATCAACCTGCGCAAGGTCAGTGACACCCAGGTGGGCGTCTCCACCGACGAAACCACCACCAGCGCGCACATCGCCGCCCTGGCCGAGGTGTTCGGCGTGCAGCTCAGCGCCCCCGAGGGCTTTGAGATCCCCGAGGCGATGGTGCGCACCAGCGACTACCTGACCCACCCGATCTTCAACACCATCACCTCCGAAACCCAGATGATGCGCTACCTGCGCCGCCTGTCCGACCGCGACCTGGCGCTGGACCGCACCATGATCCCGCTGGGCTCGTGCACCATGAAGCTGAACTCGGCCGCCGAGATGGAATCCATCACCTGGCCCGAATTCGCCGGCATCCACCCGTTCGTCCCGGCCGAGCAGTCCATTGGCTGGCGTGAGCTGATCGCCGACCTGGAGGGCCGGCTGACCGCGATCACCGGGTACGCCGGGGTTTCGATCCAGCCCAACGCCGGATCGCAGGGCGAGTACGCCGGGCTGCTGGCCATCAGCGGCTACCACGCCTCCCGTGGCGAGGCGCAGCGCAACGTCTGCCTGATCCCGGCCTCCGCGCACGGCACCAACGCCGCCTCCGCGGTGCTGGCCGGCATGAAGGTGGTGGTGGTCAAGACCGCCGCCGACGGCACCATCGACGCGAACGACCTGGACGCGAAGATCGAGGCCAACAAGGACGTGCTGGCCGCGATCATGATCACCTACCCCTCCACCCACGGGGTGTACGACACCGACGTGCGCGAGGTGTGCGACAAGATCCACGCCGCCGGCGGCCAGGTGTACATCGACGGGGCGAACATGAACGCCCTGGTGGGCCTGGCCCAGCCGGGCCAGTTCGGGGGCGACGTCTCGCACCTGAACCTGCACAAGACCTTCTGCATCCCGCACGGCGGCGGCGGGCCGGGCGTGGGCCCGGTGGCCGTGGCCGAGCACCTGGTGCCGTTCCTGCCCGGGGACGCCAACGGCGCCTACACCGAGCGTGACGGCGTGCCGGTGGTGGCCACCGCCTTCGGTTCGGCCGGCGTGCTGCCGATCTCCTGGGCGTACATCGCCATGATGGGCGCCGAGGGCCTGACCCAGGCCACCAAGACCGCGATCCTCTCCGCGAACTACATCGCCACCCGGCTGAACGAGCACTTCCCGATCCTGTTCACCGGCAACGGCAACCTGGTCGCCCACGAGTGCATCCTGGACCTGCGCGAAGTGACCGCCAAGACCGGGGTCACTGCTGAGGACGTGGCCAAGCGGCTGATCGACTTCGGCTTCCACGCCCCGACCCTGGCCTTCCCGGTGGCCGGCACCCTGATGGTGGAGCCCACCGAGTCCGAGGACCTGGCCGAGATCGAGCGCTTCATCGAGGCGATGATCACCATCCGCCAGGAAATGGAGGAGGTGCTGGCCGGGGTGTACGAGGTCGCCGAGTCGCCGCTGCGCCGTGCCCCGCACGCCGCCGCCGCGGTGATCACCAGCAAGTGGGACCGCAAGTACTCGGTCGAGCAGGCCGTGTTCCCGGTGCCGAGCCTGAAGCAGGACAAGTACTTCCCGCCGGTGGGCCGCATCGACGGCGCCGCCGGCGACCGCAACCTGATCTGCTCCTGCCCCGCCCCTGAAGCCTTCGAAGACTAGGACATGACTACCGTGACTGACATCAAGCACACCGTGCTGCACGCCAAGCACGAGCAGCTCGGCGCGAACTTCACCGACTTCGGCGGCTGGGACATGCCGCTGCGCTACGGTTCGGAACTGGCCGAGCACAAGGCGGTGCGCTCCACCGCCGGCCTGTTCGACCTCTCCCACATGGGCGAGGTGTGGGTCAGCGGCCCGCAGGCCGCCACCGCGCTGAACACGGCCCTGGCCGGGAACCTCGGGGTGGTGAAGCTGGGCAAGGCGAAGTACTCGCTGATCCTCAACGAGGCCGGCGGAATCCTCGATGACCTGATCGTCTACCGCCTGGAGGAGGAGAAGTTCCTGGTCGTGCCGAACGCCGGCAACGCCGCACTGGTCGCCCGCGAACTGGCCGAACGCGCCAAGGGCTTTGACGCCACCGTCCAGGACGTCACCGCCGAAACCTCGCTGATCGCCGTGCAGGGCCCGAACGCGCAGGCCATCGTCAAGGCGCTGGCCGCCGACGAGGCCGGCGCAAGCGCCGTGGAGGAGATGAAGTACTACTCCGCCGCCCGCCTGGCCCTGGGCGGGGTGGACACCATCCTGGCCCGTACCGGGTACACCGGTGAGGACGGCTTCGAGCTGATCATCGCGAACGAGGACGCCGAAGGCCTGTGGGAGCAGATCGTGCAGATCGGCAAGGACCACGAGCTGGTGCCCTGCGGGCTGGCCGCCCGCGACTCGCTGCGCCTGGAGGCCGGCATGCCTCTGTACGGCAACGAGCTGTCCACCGAACGCAACCCGTTCGAGGCGAACCTGGGCCCGGTGGTCTCCTTCAAGAAGGAGGAGAACTTCATCGGCCGCCAGGCCCTGGAAGAGGTGCGCGCCAACGGCACCGCCCGCAAGCTGGTGGGCCTGAAGGGCCTGGGCAAGCGGGCCGGGCGCGCCGGCTACCCGATCCTGAAGGACGGGGAAGTCATCGGCGAGATCACTTCCGGCCTGCCCTCGCCAACCCTGGGCTACCCGGTGGCCCTGGGTTACGTGGATGTTGCGCACAGTGAAGTCGGGACGCAGCTCGAAGTGGAGCTGCGCGGTAAGACTTTGCCATTTGAAGTTGTCGAACTGCCGTTCTACACCCGCGCCAAGTAACGTTGATACCGACGGGCGTCGCACAGCGCCCATTGATTCCCTTCGGAGAGGAACCATCATGAGTAAAGTTCTTTCAAGCCTGCGCTACTCGGCCGAGCACGAGTGGATTGACGATTCCAGCCCGGCCAAGGTCGGCATCACCCAGGTCGCAGCCGATGCGCTGGGCGACGTGGTGTACGTGGACCTGCCGGAGGTCGGCGACTCCGTCACCGCCGGTGAGACCTGCGGCGAGGTCGAGTCGACCAAGTCGGTCTCCGACCTGTACTCCCCGGTCACCGGCACCATCGTCGAGGTCAACTCGGAGGCCGTGGACAACCCAGCCATCCTGAACGAGGACCCGTACGGCAACGGCTGGCTGTTCACCGTCGAGGTCAGCGAGGAAGGCCCGCTGCTCTCGGCCGCCGACTACGCCAGCGCCAACGGCGGGAGCGTCGAGTAAATGGGCAACACCACTTTCCAGTCAATGGCCCCCGCCTCGCTGACCCAGTCGTTGGGTGAGCTTGATCCTGAGGTGGCGGCGCGGATTGATGCTGAGTTGGCGCGTTAGTACGGGCAAGCTTGGGGAGTTGAAGCAGCGGGTGCTGGATTTGGCTGCGGCCCACCCGCTCTACCCGGAGCTGCCGAAGGTGTCCAAGTAACACCCGGTAACACCCGATGAGGGGTCCGGGAAGTGCGCTGGACGCACTTTCCGGACCCTTCGTCATCACGGGAACTTCGCGTTCCCACACCGCGGGTGTTCCAGGCCGAGCCCTGGAACCCGCACCTACTTTAGGGCCGGCCCGGCCGGTCTCGTTATACCTAAGGAAGTGATCTGCGATGGCAATCAGCGTCTTTGATTTGTTTTCTGTGGGTATCGGCCCCTCATCCAGCCACACCGTGGGCCCGATGCGCGCGGCCCATGCCTTCATCTCCCATGTCGTGAACAAGGGATACCTGGAGCAGCTGGAAACCGTGCGGGTTGATGTCTACGGTTCGCTGGCTGCCACCGGGCGGGGACACGGCACCTTCACCGCCATCCTGCTGGGGCTGGAGGGCTACGAGCCGGAAAGCATCCTGCCCGCACAGGTCGATGAGCGCCTGGCCGACATCGAATCCGGCGCACCGCTGCGCCTGGCCGAGCAGCTCGGCTCCCGCAAGGACATCGCCTACTCGGTGCCCGACATGATCCAACACCCGCTGACCATCCTGCCCCGGCACACCAACGGCGTGAAGTTCGCGGCGCTGGACGCCAGCGGTGAAACGCTGCTGGAGGAGACCTTCTACTCGGTGGGCGGCGGGTTCATCGTCAAGGACGGCGCCGAGGAACGGATCGAGAAAAACCTCGAGGAAAAGGTCAAGGCCCAGCCCTACCCGTTCACCACCGCCGCGCAGCTGCTGGACTACTGCGCCGAGACCGGCAAGTCGATCGCCCAGATCATGCTCGCCAACGAGGAAACCTGGCGCACCCGGGAGGAAATCTACTCCGGGCTGGTGCACATCTACAACGTCATGGAACAGTGCAAGGACTCGGCGCTGGAACGCACCGGGGTGCTGCCCGGTGGGCTGAACGTCCGCCGCCGCGCGCCGGAATGGCATGCCCGGCTGCGCAAGGAGGACAAGGACCGCGACCCGGTCTACTGGCAGGAGTGGATCAACCTCGTGGCGCTGGCCGTCAACGAGGAAAACGCCTCCGGTGGCCGGGTGGTCACCGCCCCGACCAACGGGGCCGCCGGCATCATCCCAGCCGTCCTGTTCTACGCCACCCATTACGCTCCGGGCGCCAAGTTCTGGAACGAGGAGGAAAAGCACGAGGCCGTGGTCAAGTTCCTGCTCACCGCCGGGGCCATCGGCGTGCTCTACAAGGAGCAGGCCTCCATCTCCGGGGCAGAGGTCGGCTGCCAGGGTGAGGTCGGTTCGGCTTCCTCCATGGCCGCAGGCGGCCTGGCGGAGGTGCTGGGCGGCACCCCCGCCCAGGTGGAGAACGCCGCGGAGATCGCCATGGAACACAACCTTGGTCTGACCTGCGACCCGATCGGGGGACTGGTGCAGATACCGTGCATCGAACGCAACGCGATCGCCGCCTCCAAGGCGGTGAACGCCGCGAAGATGGCCCTGATGGGCGACGGGCAGCATCACGTGACGCTGGACGAAGTGATCATCACGATGCGCGAAACCGGCAAGGACATGAGCGACAAGTACAAGGAAACCGCGATGGGCGGCCTGGCCGTCAACGTCGTCGAATGCTGATCGCCGACGCCTGAGCCGCGGCGGGCAGCACCGTCGGCGGCCGCGGACACCCAACGGGTGGCGGAATGCTCCGCCACCCGTTGCCATTTAACGCGGTGAGCCCCGGGACTGGAGAAACACCCCTTGACCGCGCCGTCATTAGTGGGGACACACCTTTAAAGCGCTCACCCGGCATCGTTCGATGCCTGGCAGCGTTCCACCGAATGCGGCCCTGCCGGGGCGTCACGGGCTGTGAGATTCGCGGCACCGATTCGGGAAAGCAACCGTTCGGTGATAGAACTAAGAGATAAGGATACGTTCCGGGGTGCCGATCCCCGACCAATCCAGGAGGTGAACCGCATGGAAGACGGACCGAGTCGATCTACCACCACGCGAACCTCCGTTCCCTCTTTGTTCCTGGCCCGCTAGCCCGGAAGTACTCAGTCATGCACGGGGGTCTCGCGACCATGACCCCATTCGCCAGCGCGCCAGCTGCCTGACCAGTAGATTTATCCCCGCATCCAAGAAGCGGGCTTCGTTCCGGGCTTCCTGCAAAAGTCCGCGGAAATCTGCGGAAGGGCGGGTCTCGGCGCGCCCCTGAACCGTGTTTGGACTGATGCCAGTGAACACCACCGACAAGGTAGATTTCTCAACTACTTCCCGTATGATCCGTCGCGCCATTGACGAGCGCGACATGGCCGAACTGTCCCGGGTGCTGGACGCCCTGGAGGTCCCCGAGGTGCTTGAGCACCTGGAAAGCCTGCCGCTGAAGGACTCGGCGATCGCCTACCGGATGCTGCACAAGGACCGGGCCATGGACGTCTTCGAGATGCTCGACGCCCCCGTGCAGGCCGAACTGCTCGAGGCCATGCAGGGCCACCCGGTCACCGAGGTCTTTGCCGCGATGGACCCCGATGACCGGGTGGCGCTGCTGGATGAGCTTCCCGCCCAGGTCGCCGCCAAACTGCTGCAGGGCCTGGGGGAGCGTGAACGGCGTGAAACCAATGTGCTGCTGGGCTACTCCTCCGGGGTGGTGGGCCACGTGATGAGCCCGAACTTCGTCACCACCCACCCCGGTCTCAGCGTCGCCCAGACGATGCGGCGCATCCACCGGGTCATGGACGATGTGGAAAGCATCTACACCGTGCTGATCACCGACGGCGCGCGGCGCCTGGTCGGGGTGGTCAGCCTGCGTGAACTGATGGGGGCGGATGATGAGCAGCTGGTCGGCGAACTGGCCAGCGAGCCCTACACCGCCACCGCGAACGAACCGGTGGCGGTCGCTGCGCGGCGCACCATCGACACCCGGGTGATGGTCATGCCCGTGCTCGACCTGGAGGAACGGGTCGTGGGGGTGCTGACCATCGACGATGCCATCCGGCTGATCGACCTGGAGGAAGAGGAGCGTTCGGCGCGCGGAGCCGGCACCGAACCGCTGCGCCGCCCCTACCTGACCACCCCGATCCGCTCACTGGTCAAGTCCCGGCTGGTGTGGCTGCTGGTGCTGGGCATCGGCGCGACCCTGACCGTGCAGGTGCTCTCCAGCTTCGAGGAGACCCTGGAGTCCATGGTGGTGCTCAGCCTGTTCATCCCGCTGGTCGTGGGCATCGGCGGGAACACCGGCAACCAGGCGGCCACCACCGTGACCCGCGCCCTGGCGGTTGGGGACATCCGGGTGGCGGACCTGGGCCGGGTGCTGCTGCGCGAGGTGCGCGTGGGCGGGATCCTGGGGTTGTGCCTGGGCTCGCTGGCGCTGCTGATCGCCAGCCTGGTCTTTGACCTGCAGGTGGCGGTGATCATCGGCATCACCCTGGTGGCGTTGTGCACGATCGCCGCGGCCGTGGGCGGGATCATGCCGATCATCGGCAAGCTGCTGCGGGTGGATCCGGCGGTGTTCTCCAACCCGTTCATCTCCACGTTCGTCGACGCGGCCGGGCTGGTCGTGTACTTCAGCGTCGCCATGAGCGTGGTGCAAAACTTCGGCGGGATGTAGCGGCGCCGGGGTGTGACACCGCCAACATTTGGGCACCGAGCGCGTGCGGGACGGAATAATGCCGCCGGCCGCGGTGTCACACCTAGCATGGCGCAAAGCAAACTCTTTACCCCCATCACCATTCCCACCCGCGACGGGCAGGGCCTTGAGCTGCGCAACCGCGTGGTGCTGGCCCCGATGTGCCAGTACGCGGTCGACGCCCGCGACGGGGTGCCCACCAGCTGGCAGCTGGTGCACCTGGGCTCGATGGCCCACGGCGGGTTCTCCCTGATCCACACCGAGGCCACCGCGGTCGCCGCCGAGGGGCGGATCTCGGATCGGGATGCCGGGCTGTGGAACAACGAACAGGAGCGGGCCTGGGCGCCGATCGTGGACTACGTCCACTCCCACGGCGCGAAGATCAGCGTGCAGCTGGCCCACGCCGGGGCGAAGGCCTCCACCTACGCCTGGCTGCCCGGCCCGGCGAAGGACGGCAAGACCGGCAGCATCGGCGAGCAGGACGGCGGCTGGCAGACCTATACCTCCAGCCCCTCTGACCTCTACGGGCTGGCCCCGTCCACCGCAATGAGCATCGAACAGATCCAGCGTTCGGTGCGCGACTGGGCGGCGGCCGCCCAGCGTGCCGACGTTGCCGGGTTCGACGCGATCCAGATCCACGCCGCCCACGGCTACCTGATCCACCAGTTCCTCTCCCCGCTGTCCAACACGCGCACCGACGAGTACGGCGGCAGCTACGAGAACCGGGTGCGCTACCTGAAGCAGGTGGTGCAGGCGGTGGCCGAGGTCTGGCCGCAGGAGAAGGTGCTGGGCATCCGCTTCTCCGGGGAGGACTGGGTGCCGCAGGGCTGGGGGATTGCGGACACGGTGCGCCTGGCCGGGGAGCTGTACCAGATGGGGGTGCGGGCCTTTGACATCTCCAGTGCCGGGATCGGCGCCTTCCACGGCCCCAGCGGCCCGGGCTACCAGGTGCCGCTGGCCGCCGCCGTGCGCCAGGGGCTGCCGCAGGACGCGTTCGTCACCGCCGTCGGGGCGATTACCGACCCGGTGCAGGCCGAACAGGTCCTGGTCACCGGCGCTGCGGACGGGGTGAGCATCGGACGGGCCGCGCTGGGCGACCCGCAGTGGGCCAACCGCGCCGCGCACACCCTACAGGCCGAACCTGCCATCCCACCACAATACTGGCGCGGGCGCTGGTAGTTCCCTCAAAGGCACCGCAGAACCGGTCTTCTGCGGTGCCATGAACCGTCGCGATGGGGCACACTGGCAAGACACCAGCTGATGAGCCGCACCTCTTCCGGGGAACCACTTGGGGTGTTAGGTTAGTCACACGGATCTAGTCGCTGCGCGACTGCAACGGTCGCGTGCGGAAGGGAGTCAGCATGGCACTGCGCGCGGATTCTAATGGAATCGACGCTTCGCTCTATCGAAAGACCGGCTCTTGGAGCACTGTTTTGGCAGATGCTTCGCTGGGAACCACGGCGGCGCAGGAGGCCGCTGACCGGCTACCTGATGAAGTTGCCAAGACCCTCAAAAGTCAGCAAGCGGATCCTCGCGACATCTCAGCAATGACCGAAGCCCTGCAGCCGGTCGAGGGGCTGCGCGCCCCGGTGGCCCGCATGGTTGCCGTCCACGACGGACAGGTGGTGCTCAATGAAATCATCCCGGGCCTGAAGGTGGAAAACACTGCGGTGGACACCGGACCGTTCCCGAACTTTGTGGCCCTGGCCCGCGCCCGCGGCGGGGCCTTCTCCTATCTGGTGGCCGAGGCCGGGCGGGCCGGCGGTGAAGTGCACCTGTACAACACCACCTCCCCCGAACGGGTCGCCAGCCGGGGCATCGTGGGCGTGCCGGAGGAAACCCACGTGGCCCGCAAGGTGCCCGGGGAATACGACCAGCCCAAGAACCAGGCCGCGGCCGAAGAAATGGCCCGGCGCAACGCCGAGGAGGTCGCCGACCTGATCCGGGAGATGGCGCACGATAACTACGTGCGGCTCATCGTGATCTCCGGGGATGTGAAATCCCGGGAGATGGTGCGCGACTATGTGCACTCCTCGCTGCAGCCCCTGGTGGCCATGCTGGAGGCCAATACCCGCACCGGCGGGGCCGACCGCAACGCCGTGGACGCGGAAATCCGCAAGCTGGTGGACACCGTGACCGCGACCGAGCTGGAGACCCTCTCCCAGCGGGTGGCGGACAACTCGGGCAACTCGCGGGCGAACCTGGCCCTGGGCATCAACGAGGTGGTGGAGGCCCTGCAGCAGGCGCAGGCCGACACGATCCTGGTCAGCCAGTACCAGGATGAGCACACGCTGCGGGCCCTGAGCGCCGAACCCTGGGTGGCGGTGGAGGATGATCCGAACCACGCCGAACTGGTCATCGGCCAATGGCCGGCGCCTGAGGTGCTGCTGCGGGCCACCGCGCTGACCGATGCGACCATCCGCTACGTCCCCGACGGGCTGCTGCCCAACGGGGTGGGCATCGCTGCCCTGCTGCGCTGGCCGCGCAACAACCACTGATCCCACTAGTCCCAAGGCGTGAGCATTACCCAATGCTCACGCCTTTTCCCTGCCCGCCGCCGACCGGGGCGTCAGGGGCGGCGCTTAGCCGCCGGGCTGTTGCTCCGGCGGGTTATCGGTTCCCTGCCCCGCAGCGCCCGGTCCCTGCTGCGGTGGGTTCGGGTACGGCGGAAGCTGTTCGGCCGGCGGCGCCCAATAGGCGCCCGTGGGGTGCCCGGGGTGCGGGGCATGGCCCGACGGGTAGTTCCCCGGGGCCGGGTGCCCCGGCACCGGGTACTGCTGCCCCGGGTACTGCTGCTGGTGGTACTGCGGGAAATGCGGGTGACCGCCGGTTGACCACGGCACCAGGTATTGCGGCTGCGGCGGCAGCGGAGCCGGCCCGGCGGTGCGCTGCACGCCGAAACGATCGGCCAGGCGCACCAGCAGGAAGGTCAGGACCGCGGTCAGCACCAGTGAGGGCAGCAGGGCCGCGAGGGATCCCTCGGTGGCGTTCATGTCCATCAGCCCGGCCGCGCCCATCAGGAACAGCAGCACGTTGTTCACCACGTGCATTCCGATGGCCGCCTCCAGCCCACCCGTGCGCCAGGTGAGATAGCCGGCGGCCAGCGCGAAGGCCGCCACATCCAGCAGGCCGTAGACGTCGTAGAGGTGCCCGAAGACGAACAACGGCAGGGGCAGCAGGATCGCGAACAGCGGATGTTTCAGCCAGCCGCCGATGATCTGCATCAGCATCCCGCGGAACAGGTACTCCTCGGCCAGTGCCTGGAACGGCACCAGCAGCAGCACCAGGATCACCATCAGCAGCGGGGAATCGGGCACGCTCTGGGCGGGCACCGGCGCGGAGGGCAGCACCCCGGTCTTTTCCAGCAGCAGCCCGCCGCCAAAGTAGAGCAGGTACACCCCCAGCGCCGCACCCAGGCACACCGCCAGCCAGCGGAACCGCAGCCTGCCGGTCACCGACCACAGCAGGCCCACCGGCTTGGGGCCCAGCAGCAGGTAGGCGAAGAAGCAGGCCGGGATCAGCAGGATGAGCGAGAGCATGGTCAGGATGAAATCCGAGGGATTGCTCATGTCCAGTGCCAGTTCCTCGCTGGCCGCCAACGGGTCGCCGGTACCGGTGTCCATCCACGCGGTGGGGGAGGCCAGCATCATCGCGATCATGGCGATGACGATCAGGACCGTGAGCGCCAGATAGAAGCCCAGGGTGGTGCCGCCCACCGCCAGCGGCCGCCACCACCGGTACTGCCGGTCGCGGCGCATCAGGCGGTGGAAGGCGTAGCGGGGTTCGGTCTGCGGATCGCCGCCCGCGGGGGAAGGCGAAGGCTCAAGGCGTTCTGGCTGGCTGGTCATAAGGCAATTCTCGCTGGTGCGGTGGGGTAAACCCATGAACCTTTGGGTGGATTTGTTTGCTCATCCCCGCGGACGGCGCCGCACGCGGGGCGTTGTGCGATTCGCCGCTGTCCTGGCCCCGGCGCGCTGGCTACACTGGTGCGGGCACCATTGCGCATCGTCTTCGATGTGGTGCCACGACATCCGGGCACGCAGCGGCCCATCTCGGGCAGGACGACAAAGGCAGGCACGTGGGCCATCACCATCACGAACATTCGCAGATCCTCTTGGATCCCCGGCGCCGCAAGCGCGCCTCGATCATCCTCTGGGCGCTGCTGGCGCCGGTGGGAGCCATTGCGCTGGTGATGGTGATCGTGCTGTGGCCCCAGGGAAACTACGATCGCTTCGCGCTCAGCGGCCCGATGGACACCAGCGGGTCGGTGCAGATGTCCACCGGCACGGTCACCCGCACCGAGTCGCAGATCTGCCCCTCCAGCCAGGGGCTGGACGAGGTGGGCGGCAAGGAGCTGCAGTGCCCGGTCACCTACGTGATGCCCGACGGCGGCGGGGCGGAGATCCAGCTGGAGGTGCCGCCCGAAACGCTCAGCTCCCGGGATGTGGGTTCCGGGGATCGGGTGCGCTACCTGGATTTGGCGGGGGCCAGCACCGAGGCGGTGCCCTATGTCTTCGTCGATTTCGTGCGCACCACCCCGATGGTGCTGCTGGCCCTGGCCTACGCGCTGGTGGTGGTGCTGGTCGCCGGGTGGCGTGGCGGGCGGGCACTGATCGGGCTGCTGGGCGGGGTGGCGTTCATGATGATGTTCATGGTCCCGGCCCTGCTGGAGGGGCAGAACCCGGTGCTGGTGGCGCTGGTGGGTTCCACGGTGATCATGTTCGGGGCGCTGTATTTTGCCCACGGCCTGAACGCGAAGACCTCCACGGCGCTGCTGGGCACCCTCTTCGGGCTGGGCGTCACCGCCTGGCTGGCCGTGTGGCTGACCGATGCGGCGGCGTTGACCGGGGCCACCGATGAGCACGCGTTGACCCTGTCCACGGTGGCGCCGCAGGTGTCGTTAACGGGGCTGCTGATTTGCGGGCTGCTGATCGGCGGGCTGGGGGTGCTCAACGACGTGACCATCACCCAGTCCGCCACCGTCTGGGAGCTGGCCGAGGCCGCGCCGCGGGCCACGGCCGGCGAACTGTTCGCCAAGGGGATGCGCATCGGGCGGGACCACATCGCCTCCACCGTGTACACGATCGCCTTCGCCTACGCCGGGGCGGCGCTGCCGATCCTGGCGATCGCGGCGCTGAGCAACCAGGGGGTGGGCAGCACGCTGAGCACCGGGTCGATGGCCGAGGAGGTCATCCGCATCCTGATTGGCTCGATCGGGCTGGTGCTGGCGATCCCGGTGACCACGCTGATCGCCGTGCTGGTGGTCAAGGCCACCGGAACCGGGGGAGCCCATGGGACCCTGCCGCGGGCCCGGCGAGCCGGCGCCGAAACCGCTGGTGCGAACCATTCTCACATTAATGTAGAATAGTTCTCATTAGTGATTCTTTGGAATGGAGCCGCCCGTGACCGCACGCCACCTGACCCCGACGCTTCTGCTGCTGCCGGTGGGCGCACTGATCCTGGCCGGGTGCGCCCAGGGCAGCGCCCAGTCCCCGCAGGAGCAACAGAACCCCGATGCCATTGAGGTGGTCGCCACCACCAACGTCTACCGTGACATTGCCCAGCGCATTGGCGCCGACCGCGTGCAGGCCACCGAGATCATCTCCTCCCCGGCCCAGGACCCGCACTCCTACGAGCCCACCGCACGGGACAAGCTGACCATTTCCAAGGCCGAGGTGGTGCTGGCCAACGGCGGCGGCTACGACGCCTTCATGGACCAGCTGATCTCCTCAATGCCCTCCGAACAGGTGGCCCAGCAGATCCACGCCGTGGACACCTCGCCCGAGGCCGTCGAAGCGAGCGCCGAGGCCGGGCACGATGAACAAGGAGAGCACGAGCACGAGCATGGCGGGCATGAGGGCCACCAGCATGCCGGGTACAACGAGCACGTCTGGTTCGACCTGGACTCGATGCAGGCCCTGGGGGAGCGGTTGGCCAGCGAGTTCGGCAAACTCGACCCGCAGCACGCCGAGCAGTTCCAGTCCAACGCCGAGCAGTTCAGCACCGAGCTGCAGGAACTGAAGGACCGGGCGGCGGCCGCCGGGCTGGACGGCAAGAGCTTTGCGATGACCGAGCCGGTGCCCTTCTACCTGCTGAAGGACGCCGGGATGCACGACGCCACCCCGCAGGGGCTGAGCGAAGCGGTCGAGGCCGGCGGCGACATCCCGCCGCAGACCCTGAAGAAGATGAACGATGCGCTCGCCGACGGACAGATTGACCTGTTGGCCTACAACATCCAGACCGAGGGGCACGACAGCGTCGCGATCCGCTCCACCGCCGAGGCCCATTCGGTGCCGGTGGTCGACTTCGCCGAGACCATGGGCCCGGATGAGGACTACGTCGGCTGGATGGGCGCCCAGGTCGATGACCTGGCCGCCGCGGCAGGCAAATAGCGCAGGAGCCCGCCGAACCGGCGGTCGAGCCGGCGGCCAAGCCGGCCCGTGGCGCGCCGGGCAGGGCGGGCGCGGTGGTTCCGTAGACTTAAGCCATGTCCCTGATCACCCGACAACTGCGCCTGGCCGTGGGCCGGGCCCGAGCCCTGGCCGCCGAACCGGCGGTGCGCCGCAGCATCAACGCCCAGCACCGGGAACTGCGCCAGACGCACACGGTCCTGTTCTTCTCCGAACCGCCCAGCCAGATCTACCAGCTGCAGGTGTGGCTGCGTCCCTTCGAGGCCCTGGCCGAATCCGGGGCGCGGATCGGAATCGTGGTGATGAACGCGCTCACCGCCCGCCAGCTGCTTCAGATGACCGGGCTGCCGGTGTTCTTCTCCCGCTCCATGGAACAGGTCGAGCAGCGCCTGGCCAAGGCCGGGACCAGGACCATCTGCTACGTGAACAACGCACAGGGCAACTTCACGATGCTGCGGATGAACGGCCCGCTGCACGTGCACCTGAACCATGGGGAGAGCGAGAAGATCTCCATGGTCTCCAACCAGCTCAAGGCCTACGACCGGGTGGCGGTGGCCGGGCCGGCGGCCATCGAGCGCATCAGGGCGCACATCCCGCGCTTTGACCCGGCCGCGCTGGTGCCGATCGGGCGCCCACAGCTGGATGGGATTACCCGCACCACCGGGCTGCGCCGGCTGCGGGTGCTCTACGCCCCCACCTGGGAGGGCGATTCGAAGGCGATGGGCTACTCCTCGCTGGAAACCCATGGCGTCCAGCTGCTGGAGGCGTTGGCCGGGGACGAGCGCATTGAGCTGCGCTTCAGGCCGCACCCGAAGACCGGGGACACCTCGGCGCAGGTGGGCAAGCTGCTGGCCGGGCTGCGCCGGGAGTACGCTGCGCACCTGGACCCAGTCGCCGACCCCGGCCAGTCCCTGGCCGAAAGCGACGTGGCGATCTGCGACATCTCGGCGATGGCCTATGACGCGATCGCGCTGAATGTGCCGCTGCTGGCGGTTGGCAGCCAGGACTGCGAATTGACCCGCCGGCTGCCGGCCGACCAGCTGCTGGGCTCCGCGGCGGCGGGCCAGGACCTGGCCGAGCGGGTCCTGGAACTGGGCCGGGCCGGCAGTGCCGGGCAGCAGGAGCTGGCCAGCTACTTCTTCGCCACCACCACCCCGGGGCAGGCCACCGAGCTGCTGCGCCGGCTGGTCTGCGGCTCCTAGCGCTGGCGGAACACCGTGTCCTGCCACGGGCGGTGCGCGGCCCGTTCGTGGGAGAGCAGCACGTGCTTGATGTTCGTGTACTCGTCGAAGGAGTACTGGCTCATGTCCTTGCCCTGCCCCGAGGCCTTGTAGCCGCCGTGCGGCATCTCGGAGATGATCGGGATGTGCTCGTTGATCCACACACAGCCTGCCTCGATCTCCGCCGCGGCGCGCAGGGCCCGGTTCACATCCCGCGTCCAGGCGCTGGCCGCCAGGCCATAGGGGGTGTCGTTCGCCAGGGTGATCGCCTCATTGTCCGTGTCAAAAGGCAGGGCGACCAGCACCGGGCCGAACACCTCCTGCTGCACGATCGCCGAATCCTGCCGGGCCCCGGTGATCAGCGTGGGACGGAAGAATGAGCCAGGGCGCGGCAGCCGGGTTCCGCCGGTGCGCACCGTGGCGCCCTGGGCGAGCGCCTGGTCCACCATGGCGGCGACCCGGCGCAGGTGGGTGTCGCTGATCAGGGACCCCATGTCCGTGTCCGGGTCCGTGGGATCTCCCACCACCATGGTTTCCATCAGCTCGGTGACCCGGGCGGTGAACGCCTCGAAGACCGAGCTGTGCACGTAGGCGCGGGTGGCGGCCGTGCAGTCCTGCCCGGCGTTGATGGTGCAGGCGGCCACCGCGCCGTGTGCCGCGGCCTCCAGGTCCGCGTCGTCGAACACCACGAACGGGGCCTTGCCGCCCAGTTCCAGGTGCACCCGCTTGCCGGTTTCCGCGGCCAGGGCCATGATGCGCCGGCCCACCGCGGTGGAACCGGTGAAGGAGCTCATCCGCACCAACCGGTGGCCCACGAGTTGTTCACCCACGCTCGGCCCCGGACCGACCACCACGTTGATCACCCCGGCCGGCAGCCCGGCGGCGTGGGCGGCCTCGGCGAAGAGCAGCGTGGTGCCGGGGGTGAGCTCACTGGGCTTGAGCACGATGGTGTTCCCGGCGGCGATCGCCGGCAGGATCTTCCACGCGGCCATTTGCAGCGGGTAGTTCCAGGGGCAGATCGAACCGATGACCCCGACCGGCTCGCGGCGCACCATTGAGGTGGAGTTTCCGGCGTAGTCCCCGGCCGCCAGGCCCTGCAGGTGGCGCGCCGCCCCGGCGAAGAAGTTCACGTTGTCGATGGAGCCGGGCACGTCGAACTCGGTGGACATGCGGATGCTCTTGCCGGTCTGCGCGGTTTCCACCGCGGCCAGCAGTTCGGCCCGGGATTCCAGTTCGCGCGCCAGCGCCAGCAGGTGCCCGGAGCGTTCGGCGGGGGTCAGCCGCGACCAGGACCCGAAGGCGGTGTGGGCCGCGCGCACCGCATCCTCCACGTCCTCGGCGCTGGCGTAGTCGATGGTTTCCAGGACGGTGCCGGTGGCGGGATTGATCCGCTCCACCCGCTGGCCGCCGCCGCGGCGCCAGGCGCCGTTGATGAACTGGTGGCCGTGGGGGAAGTCGTAGCTGTGCATCTGGGGTCCCTTTCCTGGGGGTGGTTGTTAATGGGTCCGGCCGCGGGCCGGTGTCGGCGCGAAGTTCTAGGAGTCGAAACCCATGCCGAGCTTGTCCATGGCCTTCAGGAACAGGGAGCGTTGGCCCTGGTTGCGGTCGGCGCGGGCCAGCTGGCCGGTCATCAGCTTCACCCCGAGCCAGGCGGCCGGTTCGGGCGGGAACGGGATCGGCTTGCGGCGCACCATCTCAAGTCCGGTCAGCTCGGTCGGCTTCCCCGAAAGCAGGTCCAGCATCACCTTCGCCCCAAAGCGCGTGGCCCCCACCCCCAGGCCGGTGTAGCCGGCCGAGTAGGCCACCTTCCCGCCGTAGGCGCTGTCGAAGAATGCGAAGAAGCGTGAACAGGTGTCGATCGCCCCGCCCCAGGCGTGGGAGAAGCGCACCTGGCCCAGCTGCGGGAAGCTGCCCAGGAAGTGGGCGGCCAGCTTTTCGAAGGTCGCCTCGGAGCGGTCGTAGCTGGAGCGGATCCGCCCGCCGAAATGGTAGAGCGCGTCGTAGCCGCCGTAGAGCAGCCGGAAACCGCCCTCGGCGTCAATGGTGGGGCGCACGTAGTGGAAGCGGTTGTTCATGTCGGACAGGCCCACCAGCTTCTCCCAGCCCAGCGCCGCCCGCTGCCCGGGGCTGAGCGGTTCGGTCATCAGCGCGTAGTCGTAGACCGGGATGGTGTGCAGCCGGTGCCGGGCCAGCAGCGAGGGGAAGGCGTTGGTGGCCAGGGCGACGCGTTCGGCCTGCACCTGTCCGCTGGGGGTCAGCACGCGCAGGCCGCCCTCCACCGGGGCCAGCGCTTCGGCGCGGGTGTGCTCGTGGATCTGCACCCCCATCTCGTCGCACACCCGGGCCAGCTCCCAGGCCAGCTTGGCAGGGTGCACGAGCACCCCGTCGGTTTCGCTGTACAGTCCGGCCTTGAAGTCCGGGGAGTTGATCCAGCCGCGCACCTGATCGGGGCCCAGGTAGAGCGTGTCGGGGTGTGCCGCGTGCTCCTCGCGCAGCCACGGGACCTGGTGGTCCTCGGTGGCCACGGTGAGGATGCCGTCCTTGATCAGCTCCACGTCCATGTTGTAGCGGGAGATGGTCTCCAGCAGCTCCAGCAGGTTTTCCTCACCGAGCTCGGTGAGCCGGGCGTTCTCCCGGGGCAGGTGCTGTTCGCCGTTGGATTCGCCGTGCACCAGGGAGGACTCGCAGAACCCGCCGTTGCGTCCCGATGCGGCCCAGCCGATGCGTTCGGCCTCCAGCAGGATGACGCTGCGCTGCGGGTCGCGCTCCTTGGCCTGCAGGGCGGTCCACAACCCGGTGTAGCCTCCGCCGATGACCAGCAGGTCGCAGGAGGCGGAGCCGTCCAGGGCCGGGTGCGGGTCCGGGCGCAGCGGGGTGTCGAGCCAATAGGACGTGTGCCGGGCCCCGGCCAGGGACCGGCGGATGCATTCGGGGTCGATTTCGGCCTCATGCCGATCAAAGCTCAGCGGGCCGGTGGCGGGGGTGGAGGGGGTGGCGGTCACGGGCAGGTCATCCCTTGTCGAGGTCGGTGAACGGGTGGGCGAAGGCGGGCCCGTTCATCGCCAGCGTTGGAAGTGGTGGGATGACCAGTGTGGTCGCAGCGGGGGAGGGGTGCTCAGTGGGAGCCGGAGGCTGGCCACGCTTATCCCTCTTCCCCACAAGGATCACGGTTGAATGTGTAATGAATGTGATTCATTACACATTCAACCGCGGTGGCCGGCAGACTGTCAAGACCCGGAGGGCACCAGGGGCGCGGCCGCCGGGACGGCGCGCGCGCTCCGGGTGCTGCGGTGCGCCACGGCGCACCCGGCGGCGTTGCGGGCCGCGGTGGAACCGCGGACCCGGCGCCCGGCGCTGATCCCCAGGGCGCAGCCGAACATCAGGGTGAATTCGGCCAGCGCGATCACCAGCATCCACAGGTGCCCGTCCGCATGGCCGCCGGAAGCCGCGGCATGCGCCGCGTGTCCGGCGTGCCCCAGCGGCAGGCCCAGCACCATCACGACGTGCGCAATGCCCATGGCCGCGCTCATCAGCAGCAGCCCCAGCAGCTGCCCGGTGCGCAGGGCGTCCACCGAACACTTCAGGCACCAGAGGGTCATCACGCCCAGGGCGATGACCCAGCCTGGAGAGTGGGGCAGGGCCAGCAGCATCAGCACGTGGGCGGCCGCCAGCGCCGCGGCGCCGCCGGCCAGCACCCAGGTGCCCGCGGTGCGCCTAGTTTCCGCCGCCACAGCACTCGGTCTCACCGCAGGAGCAGCAGCCGTGCTTGACCGGCTCGGGCACATCCAGCACCGGGGAGCGGTCAAAGAAGCCCTCGGGGCGGATCTTGAACCCGACCGAGTCCACCGGCATGATCGGCCAGTCCTCGGTGCGCGGGAAGTGGGTCAGCGCAAAGGTGTGCCACAGGCTGATGTCCTGGGTGTCCACGCTGTGGTCATCGGCGATCCAGTCGTTGATCCCCTCCACGCCCGGGTTCTGGTTCACGAAGTCGCCGGTGGGGTAGCGGTGCCCGGCCTCGCGCTTGGTGACCCACAGCGCCTTGGAGGCAAAGGTGGCGCGCTTGTGGATCGAGGAGCCCTCGGCGGCCAGCAGGGTGGGCAGGCCCTGCGGGTGCAGCTTGAAGCCCACCGGCTTGCCCAGGTAGTTCTTCGATTCCGGGTTGGTGACCACCCAGGAGCGCCCGGCGGGCATGTTCGCATCGCGCACCGCCTGCTTGGCGGTGGACAGCACCGTGTGGCTGCGGCTGAACGCGTTGCCGCGCGGGTTCTCCTTGCTGATCGGCAGGCGCACCGCCTCCTCCTCGATGACCTGGCTCGGCCCGCCATCCAGCGCGAAGTCCAGCCGGGCGCCGAAGATGTGCTGGTGGAACGGGGCCCCCAGGCCCGGGGCCATCTCCGAGGCAAAGCGCTCGTCGCGCATCGCGGAGGTGAACACGATGCCGGTGGCCTTGGCCTCGAATTCGATGGTGCCATCCAGGTACAGGTACCAGTAGAAGCCGTAGTCGTAGTTGCCCACGGTGGTGAAGAAGCTGATCACCAGGCGGCGGTTGCGTCGGGTGTACTTCACCCCCGACCAGTCATCGGAGTGCTTGGAGAGGATCGAGGAGTCCTCCTCGTGCATGCAGATGCCGTTGTGGATGGTGCGGGCCTCGCCGTCGGCGGTGGCCACCACCGGGGAGATGTAGTGGATTTCGCCCAGGCAGTCGCAGCCCAGTTCCAGGGAGTTGGCCATGCGTCCGATCAGGTATTCGCCGGTGTCGAAGTAGTTCTGCCAGCTGCGCACCGGGGAGGGGTCGCCGTAGGGCACGACCATCTCGGCGATCGAGGCGCGGTCCAGGATGCGTCGGCGCTGGCCCTTGTCGTCGAAGGCGATGTTGTACAGCACCAGGCCCTCGCGCATGTCGAAGCCCACATCCAGGCTCCACTTCTCCCACTCGACGTGGTTGCCGTCGGTGACGGTGAAGCTGGGGCCCTCCGGCTGGGTGATCAGCAGCGGCTTCTGGGTGTCGCGGATCGGGCCGGTGAGCTCGGGGTCGGTGTAGTTGCCGTGGTCGGCCGGGATGTCCACCGGTCCAAAGTCCAGGATCTGGTCCACCTTGCCGGCGACGGTGTCGATGTAGACGACCAGCCCGTCCACCGGGTGGGCCCAAGCCGAGTCCTCTGCGAAGTCCTGGCGGAAGGCCAGCCCGCGCAGGATGCGCCGCCCGGATTCCTCCGGGTACTCAAAGACGCCGGCGGACAGCGGCGCGACGCGCACCTGCTCGACGGTGAGGTTGCGCTTGGCCAGCGCCTGGATCCAGCCTTCGTCCGCGGCCACGATGGCCTCGACCTTTTCGAACTCCTCCTCCAGCACCGGCAGCTGCCCCACGGCCGCCGCGTCGATCTCGGTGACCTGCTCGATCTCGTTGCGGGTCAGGTCCAGCACCACGTCCTTGGGCTCATTCAGCGCCGAATCCATGAGCATGACTCGCACCCGGCGGGCCGGGGCCTGCGGGTTCGGGTCCTCCAGGCCCAGGTAGGCGATGCGGGTGGAGGCGGTGAACAGGTTGTTCTCCTGCAGCAGCCGGCGGGCGGCGGCGATTTCCTCGGCGCCCAGCAGGGTGTAGTCCACGGTGCGAGTCTTCATGTGATGCAACCTTCCAGGGGGTGTGAAGCGAAACACTTTTAATTCTCTACGTGTAGAGAATACGGATTTGTGGAGTGCTTCACAAGGGGTCACGGGATATTTCTGCCCCGGCCCTAGACTGGTGACATGCCCAAGATCGTTGACCATGAGCAGCGCCGCCGCGAAATCATCGAAGTCACCTGGCGCTTCATTGCCCAGCAGGGCTTCGACAAGCTGAACCTGCGTGATTTGGCCGCCGCGGCCGGTTACGCCAACGGGGGGCTCAAACCGTACTTCCCCACCCGCAACTCGCTGCTCTCGGCCACGTTCAACTTCGTGTTCAACTCCACCGGGCGGCGCATCGCCCGCACCACCCGCGGCCTGGCGGGAATGGCTGCCATCCGCGCCTTCGCCGCCGAGGTGCTGCCGCTGGATGAGGAGCGCCGCGACGAGTCCCGGGTGGTCATCCACTTCTGGCACGTGGCCCTGCAGGATGAGAAGATGGCGCAGCTGAACGCAAACTCCATGGATGACTGGCGCCGCCAGCTCGATGGCTGGCTGCACCAGGTGCCGGGCCTGGACCCGCAGCGCGTGGAGGTGGCGCGCAATGCGCTGATGACCTTCCTGCTCGGGGCGCAGATCACCGCCGTGCTGGACCATGCGGGCAACTCGCGCCAGCAGCTGCTGGCGCAGCTGGACTACCTCCTCGAATCCCTGCATTAGCCCCCCTGGCGCAGCGGGAGCAGGTGACAGCGACGAAAATCTGCCGTACATTCAACGTGACGCGCACTACAGGGGCGGTGCCGGCGCCGGGAGGAGAGGGATGTACCAGTTTCAGCACGTGGATTCGCACACCGCCTGGTCGGACCTGGTCTCCCAGTCCTTCGTCCCGCTGCGCAGCGAAGCGGTGTCCTCCGGCCGGTTCCGCGCCAGCCTGGCCACGAACATGCTTGGCGGGATCGGGATGATGCGCATCAGTGCCAAGCCCCACGCCGTGCAGCGCACCGAACCGCTGGCGGCGGCCGGGGACGGGAAGTACTTCAAGGTTTCACTGCAGCTGACCGGGCATGGGCTGCTGGTCCAGGACGGGCGCCAGGTGCTGCTGGCCCCCGGGGAACTGGCCATCTACGACACCCAGCGGCCCTATTCGCTGGCCTTCGAACGCGAGGCGACCACCATGGTGGTCATGATCCCGCACGAGCAGTTCCGCCTGCCCCAGGAGCAGGTCCACCAGATCACCGCCGTGAAGCTGGACGGACGCCATCCGCTGGCCGGCACCGTCACCCCGCTGCTGCACCACCTGGGCGAGCACCTGGACCAGTGGGATGAACACGGCGGCGCGCCGCTGGCGCGCAACGCCTCGGACCTGCTGGCCACGGCGCTGGGCGGGGTGCTGACCCCGGCCAGCCCCGCCGGGGACAAGCAGCGCCAACGCCAGCGCATCCAGGAGTACATCCGAACCCGGCTGGCCGATCCGGCGCTGTGCCCGGGCAGCATCGCCGCCGCGCACTACCTTTCGGTGCGCAGCCTGCACGCCTTGTTCGCCGCCGAGCCCCGGCCGGTCGGCGCCCTGATCCGCCACCAGCGCATGGAACTGGCCGCCGAACTGCTGACGGACCCAATGCTGGTCCAGGTGCCGATCCAGGCGATCGGCGCGCGGGTGGGCCTGCCCGATGCGGCCGGCTTCGCCCGGGCCTTTGCCGCCCACCACGGGGTGAGTCCCAGCCGCTACCGGCAGCAGCTCGCCGGCTAGGGCCCGCCGCGCCGCTCCCGGATTTTCACCGCCCACAGGCCAGGTCTGCACCCGATGCCAAGTGGTGTGCGCGCAATGCCAAGACACCTGCGGCGCCCATCACAGATGCTGGGATGGTCATCGTTTGGAATGGGGAAAACCAATGGGTATCGAACAGCGCACCTTGACCGTGCCGGCCCTCGTTGTCATGATCATCGCGGCCAGCGCGCCGCTGACGGTGGTCGCCGGCGGGGTGAGCACCAACTTCGCCGTCACCGGGCTGCTGGGGGTGCCCCTGTCCTTCGTCGTGCTCGGGGCGATCCTGCTGGTGTTCGCCATCGGCTACACCGCCATGAGCCGGCACGTGAGCAACGCCGGCGCCTTCTACGCCTACATCGCCCAGGGGCTGGGCAAGCCGGCCGGGGTGGGTGCGGCGATGGTGGCGGTGGTCAGCTACAACCTGATGCAGATCGGCATCTACGGGCTGTTCGGCTTCGCCGCGGCCTCCTTCGTCAACGCGGTGCTGGGCACCGCGATCCCGTGGTGGGTGTGCGCCCTGGTCGCCTGGGCGCTGGTGGCCATGCTGGGGGTGAACCGGGTGGACTTCTCCGCCAAGGTGCTGGGCATCGTGGTGGGCCTGGAGTTCCTGGTGGTGATCATCTTCGACGTGGTGGCCGTGGCCCAGTCCCCGCAGGGGGTCAGCAGCACCGGCTTTGCCACCGGGGACCTGTTCATGCCCGGCATCGGCGCGGTGCTCGCGTTCTCGATTGCCGCGTTCATGGGCTTTGAGTCCGGCACGATCTACAACCAGGAGGTCAAGGACCCCAAGCGCACCGCGCAGCTGGCCACCATCATCGCGGTGAGCATCATCGCCTGCTTCTACGCCCTGTCCTCCTGGGCGGTGCTGGTGGCCCTGGGGCCGGACCAGGTGGTGGGCGCCTCCCAGGAGCACGGCCCGGATCTGATCTTCGTGTTCCTGGCCAGCCATGCGCCGGGCTGGTTCATCGACCTGGCCAACCTGCTGTTCATCACCAGCCTGTTCGCCGCGCTGCTGGCCTTCCACAACGTGGTGGCCCGATACTTCTACGCGATGGGCCGCGGCGGCGCGCTGCCCCGGGTCCTGGCCCGCACCTCGGCCCGCACCCAGGCCCCGCTGGCCGGCTCGCTGGCCCAGTCGGTGCTGGCGCTGCTGGTGATCGCGGTGTTCGCCGTGATCTCCACCGGCAAGGATCCGATGTTCATCGTGCTGACCATGTTCACCTGGATGACCAATTCCGGGGCCTACGGGCTGGTGCTGCTGATGGCGCTGACCTCCTTCGCGGTGGTCGGTTACTTCGCCCGCCGGCGCATTGAGGCCTCGCTGCTGACCAGGGTGATCGCCCCGATCGCCGCGGGGATCGCCTTGAGCTATGTGTTCACCCAGATCGTGGTGAACTTCGATGTGCTGATCGGGATGGAGGAGGCCGGGCCGCTGCAGTACGTGCTGCAGGCCGTGGTGCTGCTGCCCGGGGTGCTCGGCTTCCTGATCGCCCTGATCGCCCGCCGTTCCCGGCAGGACCAGCACGACCCGGCCCGCGATGAGGTGCCGGCCCACCGCGGCTAGGCCCCGGCCGGCCGCCACCACCTCGTACCGCCGGCACCGCCCGCACCGGGTCCCTGTCCTCCCGGTGCGCCGCTGGCATGATTGAACCAAGACCCACCTGCGGGATCACCCGATTTAGGGCCCGCAACAGACCGAGTCGAAGGAGTTAGCAATGACTACCGCCAACACCGAAGTACAGTACGCGAACGCCGAGCAGCTGCTGGCCGCGATCCAGCCGGCCTCCGGGGGCACCGAGGTCCACGACCCGGCCACCGGGGAGCTGGTGGGCCGCGTGGCCGAAGGCACCGCCGCTGACCTGGACGCCGCCGTCGAGTCCGCCCGGGCCGCCCAGCCCGGCTGGGACGCCCTGGGCCATGAGGAGCGCAAGCGCCTGCTGAACGCTGCCGCCGACGCCATCGAAGCCAACGCCGAGGCGCTGGCCGAACTGCTCTCCCGGGAGCAGGGCAAGCCGCTGAACGGGCCGAACGCCCGCTTCGAGGTCGGCGGGGCGGTGGGCTGGCTGCGCGCCGCCACCGCCTATGAGGTGGAGCCGGAGGTCGTGGTCGATGACGGGCAGACCCTGGCCGTCAAGCACTACCGGGCGCTGGGCGTGGTGGGCGCGATCGGCCCGTGGAACTGGCCGATGATGATTTCAATCTGGCAGCTGGCCCCGAGCCTGCGCATGGGCAACACCGTGGTGATGAAGCCCAGCGAGTACACCCCGCTGTCGGTGGTGGCCCTGGTGCACGTGATCAACCAGGTGCTGCCCCAGGGCGTGCTGCACGTGGTGCCCGGCGGGCGTGAGGTGGGGGAGAAGCTCTCCAGCCATCCGCAGATCGCCAAGATCATGTTCACCGGCTCCACCCGCACCGGCAAGGCGATCATCCGCTCCTCCGCGGACACGGTCAAGCGCCTGACCCTGGAACTGGGCGGCAACGACGCCGGCGTGGTGCTGCCGGACGTGGACCCGGCAGCGGTGGCCGAGGACCTGTTCTGGGGAGCCTTCATCAACACCGGGCAGACCTGCGCGGCCCTGAAGCGCCTCTACGTGCCCGAGGCGATCTACGATCAGGTGTGCGACGCGCTGGTTGAGGTCGCCGGGAAGATGCCGATGGGGGTGGGCCTGGAGGAGCAGAACGTGCTCGGCCCGCTGCAGAACAAGGCCCAGTACGACATCGTCGCGGACCTGGTGCAGGACGCGGTGGACTCCGGGGCGCGGGTGCTGCTGGGCGCCAACCCGGATGGGCAGGCGACCGGCTACTTCTACCCCACCACCCTGGTGGCGGACATCGACCCGCAGAACCGCCTGGTCACCGAGGAGCAGTTCGGCCCGGCCCTGCCGATCGTGAAGGTCAAGGACGTGCAGGAGGCGATCGAGCTGGCGAACTCGCTGGAGGTGGGCCTGGGCGCCTCGGTCTGGTCCGCCGACAAGGCCAAGGCCCAGGAGGTCGCCGCGCAGCTGCAGGCCGGCACCGTGTGGATCAACTCGCACGGCACCATTGACCCGCGGGTGCCGTTCGGCGGGGCCAAGCAGTCCGGCTACGGGCTGGAGTTCGGCCTGGACGGGTTGAAGTCCCTGGCCCAGCCGCAGATCATCAAGAGCTAGCGCCAGGCTGCACCCACCGGCGCCGGTCACGGGAAACCGTGTCCGGCGCCGGTGGCCGTTAACGTGGGGTGCGGCGGGGCCGAAACCGGGGTGGGGCCAGGTTCAGGGCTTGGGGTTGTGGTGGTACCAGATGTCCTCAATGAACGGTTCGCTGCCGGCGCGCAGCATCACGATGCTGTCCGGGAAACGGGTGCCGTCGGGCAAGGTGATGTCGATGGTGGCCCAGGAGCCGTTCCAGTAGCCCAGTTCGAAGCTGCTGGGGTGGTAGCGCTGGACGATGTTCGCCTCAAGGTGGCGAGTTGAGCGCTCGTAGCCGTTCCACGACAGGGCGCCAAAGACGGCCGCGATCAGCAGCGCCACACCGCCGGTGAGCAGCTCGATACGGATGGAGGAGCGGGCCTTCCACGTCTGTTCCCCGTCGCGCAACCGGCTGAACCGGCGTCGGCGGAACAGCCCGTGCAGCAGCAGCGGAATGCCAAAGACCACCAGGATGCCCGCGATCCCCAGATGCATCATCGGGGTGAGGTAGTCCACCTCAGCGTATGTCCGGGCATCCATGATCCAAATCTAGTGCAGCGGATCACCCTGTCAAGGGTTGCCTCCATGCCGGGAACAGCACCGCGGTCCAGGTCCCTGGCCCGTGCCAGGGATCGGACCGCGGTGTTTTTCCGGGCTGTGCCGGATTTTGCGTCTATTCCTCGACGAAGCGGTCGGCCACGATGAGGGCCTGTTCCAGCCGGTCCAGTGCCTCGATGAGCACCTCGTCGGGGATGTTCATCGCCGGCACGACGTGCAGCCGGTTGAAGTTGGCCATGGGCAGCAGGCCGGCGGACTTCGCCGCGGCCACCACCTCGTTCATCTGCGGCGAACTGCCCCCGTAGGGGGCCAGCGGTTCTCGGGTGGCCCGGTTCTTGACCAGCTCGATCGCCCAGAACACCCCGGTGCCGCGCACCTCGCCCACCGCCGCGTGCTCGGTGGCGAACTGGCGCAGCCGCGGCCCGATGATCTCATCGCCCAACCGCTTGGCGTTGGCGATCATGCCCTCGTCCTCCATGGCGTTGATCGTAGCCACCGCCGCGGCGCAGGCCAGCGGGTGCCCCGAGTAGGTCAGCCCGCCGGGGTAGACCTGCTCGCGGAAGGTCTCGAAGATCGGTTCGCTGATCGCCACCCCGCCCAGCGGCACGTAGCCGGAGTTCACGCCCTTGGCGAAGGTGAGCAGATCCGGGGTGACGTTCCAGTGGTCCACCGCGAACCATTCACCCGAGCGCCCGAAGCCGGCCATGACCTCGTCGGCGATGTACACGATCCCGTATTTGCGGGTCAGTTCGCGCACCCCCTGCAGGTAGCCGGGCGGCGGCAGGTAGATGCCCGCGGTGCCGGGGATCGTTTCCAGGATCAGCGCGGCAATGGTGCCCGGGCCCTCCAGGATGATCGTGTCCTCCAGATGCTTCAGCGCCCGCTCGGTTTCCTCCGCCTCGGTGGTGGAGTTGAAGTAGGAACGGTACGGGTAGGCCGGGAAGAAGTGCACCACCCCGTCGGTGGCCTTGTCCGAGGCGAAGCGCCGCGGATCCCCGGTGATGTTCACCGCCATGTGGGTGCCGCCGTGGTAGGAGCGGTAGGCCGAAAGCACCTTGTTCCGCCCGGTGTGCAGCCGCGCCATGCGCACCGCGTGCTCCACCGCGTCCGCCCCGCCATTGGTGAAGAAGATCTTGTTCAGATCCCCGGGGGTGCGTTCGGCGATCAGCCGGGCCGCCTCGGAGCGCACGTCGCTGACGTGCTGCGGGGCGATCGTGGCGATCTTGGCGGCCTGCTCCTGGATGGCGGCGATGACCTTGGGGTGCTGGTGACCGATGTTGGTGTTCACCAGCTGGCTGGAGATGTCGATGAGCTTGCGCCCCTCGCCGTCCCAGACGTGGGAGCCCTCGGTTTTCAGGATCGTCATCGGGCTGAACGGGCCCTGGGCCTGCCAGGAGTGGAAGACGTGCGCCTTGTCCAGCTCGTAGGCGCGCCGGCCCGCGGTGATCTGCTCGGCGGAGAGATCGCTGGTCAGTTGTTCGGTCATGAGTTCTTTCCTTTACTCAACGAAACGCATTGGGTGACGTGCGCCGGGGCGCGGCGCTAGTCGTTCTGCGGGAAGCCGAGGTTGATGCCGCCGTGGCTGGGATCCAGCCAGCGCTTGGTCACGACCTTGTTGCGGGTGAAGAACTTGAAGCCCTCCGGACCGTAGGCGTGCTGGTCACCAAACAGGGAGGCCTTCCAGCCGCCGAAGGAGTGGTAGCCCACCGGCACCGGGATCGGGACGTTGACCCCGACCATGCCCACCTGGATCTGGTTTTCAAAGCGGCGGGCCGCGCCGCCGTCGTTGGTGAAGATCGCGGTGCCGTTGCCGTACTTCGAGGCGTTGATCAGCTCGATGCCCTCGTTGAAGCTCTCCACGCGCACCACCGAGAGCACCGGGCCGAAGATCTCATCGGTGTAGATGGACATGTCGGTGCCGACCTTGTCGAACAGGGTCGGGTGCAGGAAGAAGCCCTCACCGTCCGCGTCGGTGGAACCCTCTCGCCCGTCCAGGACCAGCTCTGCCCCGGCGGCCACGCCGGCATCGATGTACCCGGCGACCTTGTCGCGGTGTTCCCCGGTGATCAGCGGGCCCATGTCGCAGCCGCGGGTGCCGTCACCCACGCGCAGCTTCTTGGAGCGTTCGGCGATCTTGGCCACCAGCTCATCGGCGATCGGCTCCAGGGCCACGACCACGGAGATGGCCATGCAGCGCTCGCCGGCGGCGCCATAGCCGGCGTTCACGGCCATGTCGGCCGCCAGGTCCAGGTCGGCGTCGGGCAGCACCAGCATGTGGTTCTTCGCCCCGCCGAAGGCCTGGACCCGCTTGCCGTGGGCGGTGCCGGTCGAGTAGACGTACTGGGCGATCGGGGTGGAGCCAACGAAGGAGACCGAGGCGATGCGCTCGTCGGTGAGCAGGGTATCCACCGCCTCCTTGTCCCCGTGCACCACGTTCAGCACGCCTTCGGGCAGCCCGGCCTCGGCGAACAGCTCGGCCAGCCAGTTCGCCGCGGTCGGGTCCTTCTCGGAGGGCTTGAGGACCACGGCGTTGCCGGCGGCGATGGCCACCGGGAAGAACCACAGCGGCACCATGGCCGGGAAGTTGAACGGGGAGATGATCGCCGAGACGCCCACGGGCTGGCGCAGCGACTGCACGTCCACCCCGGTGGAGGCGTTTTCCGAGTATTCGCCCTTGAGCAGGTAGGGGGCGTTGCAGGCCAGCTCGACCACCTCCATGCCGCGGGCCACTTCGCCCAGTGCGTCATCCAGCACCTTGCCGTGCTCGGCGGTGATGATGGCGGCCAGTTCGCCCTTGCGCTCGGCCAGCAGCTCGCGGAAACGGAACATGATGGCGGTGCGGCGGGCCAGGGAGGTGTCGCGCCACTTCGGGAAGGCGGTGGCCGCGGCGGCGATGGCGGCCTCGGTGGTGGCCTTCGAGGCCAGGGCGACCTCGCGGGCGACCTCGCCGGTGGCCGGGTTGTAGACCTTGCCGGTGCGGCTCTGGCCCTCACCGGAGAAGGCGGCGTTGTTGACCCAGTGCTGCAGGGTTTCGGTCATGGTGGTGGTCATCGAGGTGGTCCTTTCCGGGACGTTCGGGTGCTCTTGAAAACATCATGGGCCAAAAATATGACGAACCACACAGGCAACGTGTCATGATTTACCTGAAGGAGTTATCGAACTGTAAAGGTTGGCCGTGGGTGAACTGACAATGGCGCAGGTACTGGACCTGGAGGTGGTGCGCGCCGCGGAGCCGGTGGTCTACGGGAGCAGCCAGGATCTGCACCGTCCGGTGCGCTGGGTGCACGTCACCGAGTCCCCGGACAACGCCGGGCTGCTCGAAGGCGGGGAACTGGTGCTCAGCACGCTGCGCAACGTGGAACCCAGCCCACGGCGGCTGCGTGAATTCCTCGACGAGCTGCAGCGGGCCGGGGCGGCCGGGGTGCTGATCGAGTACTACTCGGCCGAGCCGGAGGTGTGCCAGGGGTTGTTTGAACAGGCCACGGCCGGACACCGGCTGCCGGTGATCTGGCTGCGCCGGCGGGTGCGGTTCGTGCAGATCACCGAGGTGATCCACAAGCTGCTTGTGGCCGAGCAGTTGCGCGTGGTCGAGTTCTCCCGGCACGTGCATGAGATCTTCACCGAGCTCTCGCTGAGCGAAGCCGATGAACACATGATCGTGGAGCGCACCGCCGAACTGCTGCAGGCCCCGGTGGTGCTCGAAGACGTCCGCCACCGGGTGCTCGCGCACGCCGGGGCAGGGCAGGGGGCCGCCTCGGTGCTGGAGCACTGGATCAGCCGCTCGCGGTTCGTGGCCTACGCCGAATCCACCGGGCGCAGCCACGGGGCCGAGGACTGGCTGCAGACCCCGGTCGGTGCGGTCAAGAGCCGTTGGGGCCGGCTGGTGGTGCCGGCCCGGCTGGAGGATGAAGCCAATGCCGCCCTGGTGCTCGAACGCGCCGGGCAGACGCTGACCATTGCCCGGCTCTCCGGGCGCGACCAGCGCGAACTGCTCTACCAGGCGCGCACCTCACTGCTGCACGAACTGCTGCAGCACCATTCGCTCTCCGCCGGGGAGGTGCAGGTGCGCGCCGAGGCGCTGGGGTTGGACGCGGCCGCGCACTACGTGCCGGTCGCCGTCGGGCTGATGCTGCCGGCCGGGCAGAGCCCCACGAGCATGCAGCTGCGCGAACGCGAGGTGCTGGAGGTCATGGACCAGGTGGCCGAGACCATGCGCCTGGGCGTGCTGGCCGGCTCCCTGCGTTCCGGGGTGCTCGGGGCGGTGCTGCCGGTGGCGGCCCGGGAACTGGTCGAGGGAACCTTGCAGCGTTTCTCCCGGGAGCTGGGCGAAAGCCTGAGCCTGACGGTGGCGGTGGGCGTGGGGGCCGAGGCGACCGGGATTTCCCAGTGCGCCAAGAATCTGGAGGATGCCGCGCAGGTGGCCGAGATCGTGCCGAACCTGCCCACCCGCGCCCAGCCCTACTACCGGTTCGCGGACCTGCGCCTGCGCGGGGTGCTGGCGGCCATGGGCCAGGACGCCAGGATGCGCAGCTTCGCCCACACCGAGCTTTCCGGGGTGCTGCAGCCCCTGGACGTGGAGGGGCTGGAACTGCTCGAGCTCTACCTGCGCCACGGCGGGAACAAGTCCGCGCTGGCCAAGGCCGGGTACCTCTCACGCCCCACCCTCTACGCCCGGCTGGCCAAGCTGGAGGACAAGCTGGGGCTATCGCTGGAAAGCGCCGAATCCCGGGCCAGCCTGCAGGTGGCACTGATGTGGTACCGGCTGCACGGCTAGCTCCCGGCGCCGCCTGGTCCTAGCCGTTGGCGTCGGCGGTGGGTTCCGCCTGGCCCGCACCGGGCCCGTAGAGCCGTCGGGCATCGGGCCGCTGCTGCTGGGACCAGTCCGCGATCCATGGCCCGGTGCCCGCGGAGACGTCATGCACGCCCTCCTCCAGCCAGCTGAAGTCACCGTCCAGCAGCCGCTGGGCCAGCTTGTCATCGGTTTGCGTCGTGTTCCGCCACAGGCGCTCGAAATGCTCCTCGCAGCGCAGCGTCGCCTGCTCGCAGAATGCCTCCGCCAGGGCCAGCGCCGCATCGTGCCGGCCGTCCTGGGCCTCCTGCAGGGCGTGGGTCTTGGAGATTACCGCCGCCATGGCGAACAGTTCGGCGCCAATGTCCACGATGTGCCCCAGGAAGTTCTGCTGGCGTTCCATGGCCGCCTGCCAGCGGGCCATGCCCGCAAACGTTTGGCGGGCAATGCGCCGCGAGGCGCGTTCCACATAGCGCAGGTGCCGGGCCAGCGGACCGTGTCCCGAATAGGCGGTGGGCAGGTTCCCGGAGCCCAGCGCCAGCTGGGGCAGCCATTTGGCGTAGAACCCCGAGGCCCCCAGCGCGGCCTTCGCCTTCTGCTCCATGCTCGAATCCGACCGGGCCAGGTCCCCGGCGGCCTGCAGGTGCGCGTCCACCGCCTCACGGGCAATGAGCAGGTGCATGATTTCGGTGGAGCCCTCGAAGATCCGGTTGATTCGCAGGTCCCGCACCAGCTGTTCCACCGGCACCGCGCGCTCGCCGCGCTCGGCCAGGGATGCGGCCGTCTCGTAACCGCGTCCGCCGCGGATCTGCAGCAGCTCGTCGGCAATCTTGCAGGAAACCTCCGAACTGTAGAGCTTGGCCAGTGCCGCCTCGATGCGCACGTCCTTCATCCCGGCATCGGCCAGTGAGGCGGAAAGTTCAAAGACCGACTCCAGGGCGTAGGTGCTGGCGGCGATGTAGGACAGCTTGGAGGCCACCGCCTGGTGCCGGCCGATCGGGTGGCCCCACTGCACGCGTGCCGCGGACCACTCCCGGGCAATCTTGGTTGCCCACTTTCCGGCCCCGGCGCACATGGCCGGAATGGAAAGCCGGCCGGTGTTCAGCGTGCTCAACGCGATCTTCAGCCCGCTGCCCTCCTTGCCCAACCGGTTGGCCACCGGCACCTTGACCCCGTGGAATCGGGTGACCCCGTTCTCAATTCCGCGTAGGCCCATGAAGGCGTTGCGGTTCTCCACGGTGATTCCGGCGCTGTCCGCCTCCACCACGAACGCGGTGATCCCGCCGCGGCCAGCCGGCTGGGAGCCGGTGGCCTCATGCGGGGCGACGGCGGCCATGACCACCAGCAGCTCGGCCACCACCCCGTTGGTGGTCCACAGCTTCGCGCCGTCCAGGATGTAGTGCTCCCCGTCCTCGCTGAGCCGGGCCTTGGTGCCCAGGCGGGCCGGGTCGGAGCCGACGTCATTCTCGGTCAGCAGAAAGGCGCTGATCGCCCCGGCGGCGCAACGCGGCAGGTAGGTGCGCTTCTGCTGCTCGGTGCCAAAGCTCTTGACCGGTTCGGGCACCCCGATGGACTGGTGGGCCGAGAGCAGCGCCCCGATAGCGGGGGAGACCGAGCCGATGCGCATCAGCGCCCGGCCGTAGTCCAGCAGGCTCAGGCCCAGTCCGCCGTATTCGGTGGGGATCTTCATCCCGAACGCTCCGATGCCGCGCAGCCCGGCGATGGTTTCATCCGGGATGCGGGCCTCGGCCTCGATGCGGGCCGCATCGATGTTCTGCACCAGGGCATCGAGCCGGGAGAGGAAGTGGGCGCCGCGTGCGGCGGCGTCCGGGTCGGGTTGCGGGAACGGGTCGATGAGGGAGAAATCGGCATCCCCCATGTACAGGCCCTTGGCGAAACTGGGCCGCTGCCAGTCCTGTTCACGGGAGGCTTCGGCGACTTCCCGGGAGCGGGCCGCGTCGACGTGGTTCAATCCGGCTTGTTGGTTCATGGCAGATCCTTAGTACCAGCGCGCAATCTGCCGGCGGCAGACTGCCAGACCGATGAGGTGCCCCAAGCCTAGCGCCGAACCGGCCCCTGGGGTAGGGGTAGGCGCCGACCCGGGACCCAACAACCCAAGGCCGGATGCACCCCGGCGGGCCGCTCCAGCAGTGGAGCGGCCCGCCGGGGTTGGGGTCCAGGATCCTAGATCTTGCTGGAGGCCTCGGCCAGGACCGAACGCAGCGTGGATTCGATGTAGTCGAATTCGCTTTGGCCGATGGTGATCGGCGGGGCCAGCTGGATCACCGGGTCGCCGCG
Source organism: Glutamicibacter creatinolyticus (assembly GCF_006094275.1). GTDB lineage: Bacteria > Actinomycetota > Actinomycetes > Actinomycetales > Micrococcaceae > Glutamicibacter > Glutamicibacter creatinolyticus. Next base: position 2,584,431 of record NZ_CP034412.1, on the reverse strand, counting down.
GTCATCGGCGCGGCAGTACAGGCCGGCCTCCCACAGGGCCGGGGTCAGGTACTGGCGCAGCAGCCGCTCGGATTCCTCGTCGTTGAAGGTCTCCTTGGTGCTCTTGTCCTTGACCAGCTCGATCCCGTAGAAGTAACCGGCCCCGCGCACGTCGCCGACGATGTCAAGATCGGTGAGCTTGGAGAGGGTTTCCTTGAACTTCTCCGCGTTGTTCTTCACGTTCTCGTTCAGCGATTCGCGTTCAAAGATGTCCAGGTTCGCCATCGCCACCGCGGCCGCCACCGGGTGACCGCCGAAGGTGTAGCCGTGGTAGAAGGTGGTGTCGCCCTTGGTGAATGGCTCGAACAACCGATCCGAGGCGATCATGACGCCCAGCGGGACGTAGCCGCTGGTCAGCGCCTTGGCGCTGGTGATGATGTCCGGGACGTAGCCAAAATCGTTGCACGCGAACATGGAGCCGATGCGGCCGAAGGCGCAGATGGTTTCATCCGAGACCAGCAGCACGTCGTACTCGTCGCAGATTTCACGCACGCGTTCGAAGTAGCCCGGGGGAGGCGGGAAGCAGCCCCCGGAGTTCTGCACCGGCTCCAGGAACACGGCGGCAACCGAATCCGGGCCTTCGAACTCGATGGCCTCGCGGATCCGTTCGGCGGCCCACAACCCGAAGTCCTTTTCATTGTCGGCAAACATTTCCGGGGCGCGGTAGAAGTTCGTGTTCGGTACCCGGAAGGTGCCGGGCACCAGCGGCTCGAACGGGGTCTTCATGTCCGGCAGCGAGGTGATGGCCAGCGCCCCCTGCGGGGTGCCGTGGTAGGCCAGGGCACGGGAAATCACCTTTGTCTTGCCCGGCTTGCCCTTCATCTTGAAGTGCTGTTTGGCCAGCTTGAACGCGGATTCGACCGCTTCACCGCCGCCGGTGGTGAAGAAGACGCGGTTCAGGTCGCCCGGAGCGTAGCCGGCCAGGCGCTCGGCCAGGTCAATGGCTGGTTCGTGGGCGTAGGACCACAGCGGCATGAAGGCCAGCTTTTCGGCCTGCTTGGCCATGACCTCGGCCAGTTCCGTGCGGCCGTGTCCGGCGTTGACCACGAACAGGCCCGAGAGCCCGTCAAAGTATTCCTTGCCCGCATCGTCGTAGATGTTGTGGCCTTCGCCCCGGGTAATGACCGGGACGGTGCCCCCGGAGGCCAGGTGTGAATGGCGGGCCATGTGCATCCACAGGTGGTCGCGGGCGGCTTGTTGGCGGTCTGTGCCGCGTGGAGTTGTGCTCATCTCGTTCCCCAGTTGTATTCCTGTTTCTTTAGTGAGAGGTACATGAAGGTGGTGGTGCTTTTGACCCCTTCGATGCCCCTGATGTTGGCGACGACGCGAAGCAGGTCCTCGTCGTTGGCGCAGATGACTTCCGCCAGGATGTCCGATGGACCGGCGGTGACCACGCAGTAGTCGACCTCGGGCAGGGCCGCGATGCGATCCGCTGTGGTGTTGATGTCTTGGGAGGCGACGATGCCGATCATGGCCTGGCGGGTGAAGCCCAGTTCCAGCGGGTCGGTGACCGCCACGATCTGCATCACGCGGCTTTCGACCAGTTTTTGTACCCGCTGCCGGACAGCGGCTTCACTCAGGCCCACGGCCTTGCCGATAGCCGCATAGGAGCGACGCCCGTCCTCCTGCAGCTGCTCGATGATCTCCTTGGAGATTTCGTCAATTGCGTGGGGGGTACTTCCGTTGTGCGGCACCGTCATTAAATATCGACCTCCCCGGTCATTGCTGGAAGCGCCGTTGCCACCCGGCCGCGGCACTGAGGTGTAATCCCGACCATACAGCGACTAAATCAGTTGCGGAAGGGCTATGGAGAAAATGATTTCGTTGCACCCTTTCGGGCGAGTAAAGGATTCTTTCGTTTGGCTCTTGTTTCGCGCCGGAAATGCTGAAAGGATAAGCGGCACCAACGACTGTGGTGCACGCCACAGTTTCCCGTGGACCTTGCTGATGAAGGGAAGCCCATGTCTCACTCGCAAAGACGACTGCCTGAAGATCCACAGATCAGGGCGCTGGCCCAGGCCCTGGCCGCCCGCTCCATGTCCCGCCGTTCGGTGCTGGGGGCCGCCGGCGCGTTGGGACTCACCGGTCTGCTGGCAGCCTGCGGCACCAGCGGCACCGGAGGGGGAACCTCGGCGGCGCCGGTGGACGTCACCGATCTGTCCGACTCCGAAAAGGTCGTGAACTGGGCCAACTGGACGCTGTACCTGGACTACGACGACAAGACCAAGAAGTATCCCACCCTGCAGCAGTTCACCAAGGACACCGGCATCAAGGTGAACTACTCCGAGGACATCGACGGCAACGACACCTACTACGGCAAGGTGCAGGGCCAGCTGGCCGCGGGCCAGGACATTGGCCAGGACATCTTCACCCTCACCGACTGGATGAGCGCCCGGCTGATCCGCCAGGGCTACACCCAGGAACTGGATCACGGCAACATCCCTAACATCTCCAACCTGCTGCCCAACCTGCAGGAGGTGGACTTTGACCCCGGACGCAAGCACTCACTGACCTGGCAGTCCGGCTACGCCGGCATCGCCTGGAACAAGAAGCGTTTCCCCAAGGGCCTGAAAACCGTTGCCGACCTGTGGCAGCCGGAGCTGAAGGGCCGGATCACCGTGTTGGATGAAATGCGCGACACCATGGGACTGCTGATGCTCGACAACGGCGTGGACATCTCGGGGCAGTGGGGCGAATCGGAGTTCGGTACCGCCCTGGATACCCTGCGCCAGAACATTTCCAACGGCCAGATCCGCCAGGTCAAGGGCAACGCGTACAAGGAGGACTTCATCTCCGGGGATGCGATTGCCGGGATCGTGTGGTCCGGGGACATCGTGCAGATGAACTTCGAGAACGACGACCAGTGGGAGTTCGTGCTGCCCGAAACCGGCGGCACCCTGTGGAGCGACAACATGATGGTGCCCATTGCCGCACCCCACAAGGCCAACGCCGAGAAGCTGATGAACTTCTACTACGAGCCGCAGGTGGCCGCCGAGGTTGCGGCGTACGTGAACTTCATTTCCCCGGTCGTGGGGGCCCGCGAAGCCATGCAGTCCATTGACCCGGAATTGGTGGACAACCCGCTGATCTTCCCCACTGAGGAAGACCTCAACCGTGCCTTCGCCTTCCGGTCCCTGGAGCCGGAGGAGGAAACCAGCTTCAGTTCCGAATTCCAAAGTGCCATCGGGGCTTAAGAAGCCGAGGGGAGCAGATTCGTAATGTCTCGTGCACAACACCAGGCAGGGCAGCGGCGCGCGCTTTCCCGGGCGATTGCCGAAGCACAGATGACCCGGCGCGGGGTGCTGGGCGGTGCGGCGGGCCTGGCCCTGGCCGGGCTGCTGGCGGCCTGCGGCACCGGGGGAACGGGCAAGACCACCACCGCTCCCACCGCCGCCGCCGACCTCTCCGACGCGGAGCAACGGCTGGGATGGGCGAACTGGACGCTGTACCTGGACTACGACGACCAGTCCAAGACGTACCCGACACTGGAGAAATTCATCAAGCAGTCCGGGATCGATGTGCAGTACTCCGAGGACATCGACTCCAATGACTCGTATTACGGGAAAATCCAGGGACAGCTGGCGGCCGGGCAGGACATCGGACAGGACCTGATCACTCTCACCGACTGGATGAGCGAACGGCTGATCCGCATGGGGTACGCCCAGGCGCTGGACCACGCCAACATCCCCAACCTGGCCAACCTGCTGCCGGATTTGAAGGACGTGCGCTTTGACCCGGGACGGAAATTCTCACTGACCTGGCAATCCGGCTACACGGGCCTGGCCTGGAACAAGAAGGCCTTCCCCAAGGGGCTGCGCAACGTTGAGGACTTGTGGGATCCGGCGCTCAAGGGACGGGTGACGGTGCTGGACGAAATGCGCGACACCATGCCCATGCTGCTGCTGGACCAGGGCGTGGACATCGCCGGCAACTGGGGTCAGGACGAATACTCCTCGGCCCTGGAAGTGCTCGAACGCAACATCGCCAACGGACAGATCCGGCAGGTCAAGGGCAACTCGTACAAACAGGACTTCGTCTCCGGGGACGCCCTGGCCGGGATCGTGTATTCCGGGGACATCACCCAGCTGAACTTCGAGGAGGGGGACCAGTGGGAGTTCATCATGCCCGAGCGGCGGGGGCTGATCTGGTCCGACAACTTCATGGTGCCCATCGGGGCCCGGCACAAGGCCAACGCCGAGAAGCTCATGGACTTCTACTACGACCCGGTCGTCGCCGCGGAGGTGGCCGCATACGTGAACTACCTCTGTCCGGTGGTCGGCGCCCAGCAGGAAATGGCCAAGATCGACCCGGAGCTGGTCGAGGACCCGCTGATCTTCCCGGATCAGGAGTTCCTGGCCAAGGCCACCACCGAACGTGAACTGTCGGTTGAGGAAGAAACCGACCTGCAGAACCAATTCCAAGCAGTCATTGGGGTATAGGACGAAATGAACACTCAAATTCGCAGCCGGGAATCGGCCAAGACCCGCACCAACACCAGCGAAGGCGCGGATCTGCACCTGCGCAGCATCTCCAAGCGCTTCGCGGAATTCATTGCCGTGGACCAGCTGGACCTGACGGTGCCCTCGGGCACCTTCTTCGCCCTGCTCGGCCCCTCGGGCTGCGGCAAGTCCACCACCCTGCGGATGATCGCCGGACTGGAGGCCCCCAGCGTGGGCAGCATCTCCATCGGCGGCCAGGACGTCACCCAGCTGCCCAGCCACCAGCGGCCGGTGAACACGGTGTTCCAGTCCTACGCGCTGTTCCCGCACATGAGCGTGCTGGAGAACGTGGCGTTCGGACTCAAGCGCAAGAAGGACCGCGAAGCGATGCCCAAGGCGAAAGCCGCCCTGGAGCTGGTGGAGCTCGGGCACCTGGCCACCCGAAAACCCGCCCAGCTCTCCGGCGGCCAGCAGCAGCGGGTGGCCCTGGCCCGTGCCCTGGTCAACCGTCCCCAGGTGCTGCTGCTCGACGAGCCGCTCGGCGCCCTGGACATGAAGCTGCGCCGCCAGATGCAGCTGGAGCTGAAGAACATCCAAACCGAGGTGGGACTCACGTTCATTCACGTGACCCACGACCAGGAGGAGGCCATGACCATGGCCGACGTGGTCGCGGTCATGAACGAGGGGCGCATCGAGCAGATGGGCCCGCCCCGCGAACTCTACGACCTGCCGCGCACCGCCTTCGTGGCCAACTTCCTGGGCAAGTCCAACCTGATGCGCGGCGAGGTCACCGGCGGCGAGGCCGGCATGCTGCGCGTGGATGTCGCAGGCAACCAGGTCCTGCTGCCGGCCGAACGCGCCGTCTCCGCCCAGGGACAGATCATGGTTGGGGTGCGCCCGGAAAAGATGCACATCGCCGCCACCCCGGATGCGGTGGAACCGGGGGCGAACCTGCTCAGCGGCACCATCAAGGACGCCTCGTTCACCGGCACCACCACCGAGTACCTGGTGCAGGTGGAGGGGATCGGCCTGCTGGGCACGTTCTCGCAGAACCGCGGGCAGCAGCCCGGGGACGTGGGGGAACGCGTCTACCTCTCCTGGGACCCGGTGCACACCTTCGGACTGGAGGGCAGCGAAAACGCGGCCGCGGGGGTGGAGGAGTCATGAGCACCCCGGTGATGACCAAGCGCGGAAAGATCGCGGACCTGCGCAGCAAGGAGGAGATCAAGGCCGAACGCAAGAAGGGGCGCACCGGCCTGTACCTGGTGCTGCCCGGCATCATCGGGCTGCTGCTGTTCTTCGCGCTGCCGGTGCTGGTGCTGCTGTCCATGTCGCTGTACACCCGCCCACCGGGCGCGGAAATAGGGGAATTCGTCCCCTCCTTCCAGATCAGCAACTACGCCACGGTGCTGTCGGCGTACTGGCCCGAGCTGCTGCGCTCCTTCTGGTTCGCGCTGATCGCCACGGTGCTGGCACTGCTGATCGGCTACCCGATGGCGTACCTGGTGGCGGTGCGCCTGCGCAACCACGGGCTGCTCAAGGGCATCCTGCTGGTGCTGCTGATCGCCCCCTTCTTCTCCAGCTTCATCCTGCGCACCCAGGCCTGGAAACAGATCCTGGCCGATGAGGGATTCGTCGCCCAGAGCCTGAAGGCGCTGGCGCTGCTGCCGCCCGACGGGCACCTGACCGCGACACCCTTCGCCGTCGTGGCGGGGCTGACCTACAACTTCCTGCCGTTCATGGTGCTGCCGATCTATGCCAACCTGGACCGCCTGGACACCCGGCTGCTGGAGGCCTCCGGGGACCTGTACGCCAGCCCGGCGACCACCTTCCGCAAGGTCACCCTGCCGTTGTCGGCGCCCGGGGTGTTCGCCGGAACCCTGCTGACGTTCATCCCGGCGGCTGGCGACTACATCAACGCCGCACTGCTGGGCAACAACCGCAACACCACGATGATCGGCCAGGTCATCGACTCCCGGTTCTTCCGGGTCATTGACTATCCGGGGGCGGCGGCACTCAGCTTCGTGCTGATGCTCTCCATCCTGATCCTGGTCATTATCTATATCCGACGTTTTGGCACCAAGGAATTGATGTAGGAGCACATGATGCGACACAAGATTGGACGTTGGATCATCCCGGCCATCGGCGGGCTGGCCTTTATCTACCTGCTGGTGCCGATCGCGTACATATTTATCTACTCCTTCAATGACGCCGGCCGCACCAACCTGGAGTGGCGCGGCTTCACCTGGGGGAACTGGCTGAACCCATGCGGCGCCCCGGCCGTATGCCAGGCACTGGGCAATTCGCTGCAGATCGGGGTGGTCGCCACCGTGATTGCCACCGCGCTGGGAACCTGCGTCGCCCTGGGGCTGGTGCGCTACAAGTTCAGGTTCCGCAACGTCAGTGACCTGCTGATCATCCTTCCCCTGGCCACGCCGGAAGTGGTGCTCGGTGCTGCGCTGCTGGCGCAGTTCTTGAACCTGGGATGGGAACTGGGATTCACCACGATCGTGATTTCCCACGTGGTGTTCTGCATGGCCTTTGTGATTGTCACGGTGCGGGCCCGGGTCTCGGCCCTGGATCCCACACTGGAGGAGGCCGCAGCGGACCTGTACGCCAACCCGCGCACCACATTCTGGAAGGTCACCTTCCCGCTGCTGCTGCCCGGCATCATCGCCGCCGCCCTGCTGAGCTTCGCGATGAGCTTTGATGACTTCATCATCACGAACTTCAACTCGGGCAACTATGAGACCTTCCCGAAGTTCATCTACGTGGCCGCCACGCGCGGCATCCCGGCCCAGGCCAATGTCATCGGCTCGGCCATGTTCATCCTGGCCTTGCTGGTCGTGGTCATCGGGCAGGTGCTCAGCTACCGCAAACGCCGCGCCCTGGAAAAAGCGCAGTAAGCCGCCGCGTGAGACCACCGGCCGCAGGACAGCACCCGTGCTGCGCTGCGGCCGGTGGCGGCTGCCGGGCGGGGAGCGCCGGCCACGGTGGCCTACACTTGGTTCCCGGGGCGCAACCCAGGCGGTGGAACGACAGTGAACGGGGTACGGGGCACGATGGAAGATCAGCAAGTCTGGCTCAGCGAGGAACAACGCGAGGCCTGGCTGGCCCTGAACAGCGTGATCACCCTGCTGCCCGGAGCACTGGATACCGAGCTGCAGAACCTGCAGGGCATCACCCTGTTCGACTACCACATGCTCGCGATGCTCTCCGAGGCCCCGGAACGCAACCTGACCATGACCGAGCTGGCCTCGCGCAGCAGCGCCTCGCTCTCCCGGCTGTCCCACGTGGTGAAGAAGCTTGAGGCCCGCGGCTGGGTGGTGCGCCTGCAGTCCAAGGGGGACGCGCGTGTGAAGATCGCCTCATTGACCACCAAGGGATGGGACATGCTGGTGCAGATGGCCCCGCATCATGTGGCCACGGTACGCCAACTGGTTTTCGAATCCCTCGATGACAAGGACGTTAAGGATCTGAGGCGGATTGCGCGAAAAATTGTGCAGCGTCTGGACCCCGAACACTGGATCCTGGAGCGCTCCTGAGCCGATTTGGATTGCCGCCGATTTATTGGCTATCCTAATATGGCGTTAATCGCGCGCTTCGTTGTGCCGCCATTGCGGTGGCATGGTGGGCGTGCGTAGCCCGTAATACCGAATATCGCGACCACCTGAGTACGGGGAAAATGCTCTACCGGTCACGAAGTTCACCGTCTTACATGCTTCAAGGCGCTTCGGTTGGTTCTCACCCAGCCTGGTTACCTTCATAGTGTGCAGTATTAACGGTGTTTCACTGGTTGGCGGGACTCATAACGCCTGAGTGGTATGGGCTCGTTGGCCCTTGTCACGCGCGAGTACCGTCAAATTTTACTACTACTAACTGAGGAGTGATCATGGCAGCTGTATGCCAGGTGACCGGTGCAGTTCCGAACTTCGGACACAGCATCTCCCACTCGCATCGTCGCACCAAGCGTCGTTTCGACCCGAACATCCAGAAGAAGACCTACTGGGTTCCTTCCCTGCGTCGTAAGGTGACCCTGAACGTTTCCGTTCGCGGTATGAAGCTGATCGACGTGCGCGGTATCGACGCCGTTGTTTCCGAACTGCTTGCGAAGGGTGTGAAGCTCTAAACATGGCAAAGAAGGATAAGGACGTACGTCCGATCATCAAGCTGAAGTCGACCGCCGGTACCGGATTCACTTACGTGACCCGCAAGAACCGTCGTAACAACCCGGACCGCATGGTTCTGAAGAAGTACGACCCGGTTGTCCGTAAGCACGTTGAATTCCGAGAGGAGCGCTAAGACATGGCCAAGAAGTCAAAGATCGCCAAGAACGAACAGCGCAAGGTCATCGTCGAGCGTTACGCCGAAAAGCGTCTCGAACTGAAGAAGACCCTTGTGGATCCGAACGCTTCCGACGAGGCTCGCGAAGCAGCCCGCGTGGGCCTGCAGAAGCTTCCTCGTGACGCTTCGCCGGTGCGCGTGCGCAACCGCGACTCCATCGACGGTCGCCCGCGCGGTACCTTCCAGAAGTTTGGTATCTCCCGTGTTCGCTTCCGCGACATGGCTCACCGCGGTGAGCTGCCGGGCATTACCAAGTCCTCCTGGTAAGCACCAAAGTTTAGGGATTCGTCCCCAGCAGCATGCCGCTGCGCCGAATGGCGCGGCGGCATGCTGCCGTTAACGGCCGAACTGGATCATCACGGCCGTGGCTGGTCGGTGCGCCGCTGCCACCAGCGCCGGCGGGCCGCGGGCTCGTTCGAGGGCTGCTGTGGCTTGCGGGCGGCACGACGATCCCGCCACCGGGCCACTTCTTCCTCCACGTCGCGCAACGCCGTAATCACCGGCGGACCACCCTGCAGCTGACGGCGGGCCTCAATAACGCGGCGGTTGAAATCCTTCAGATGCTCCCGCACTCCGGCCTCGCCGGGCAGCTGGTCCAGTACCTGCTCCAGGTGCTGATCCTCAACCCGCAACGTCAGGGCCGGAGGACCCAGTCCGCTGATCTGTTCGCGCTTCATCAGGCCCTTGAGCCACCAGTCCGGGTCGCTGTCGCCGGTGACATGGTCAATCCTTTGACCTGCCAGCGCCAGGTTGTCGAATTCCCCGCGAGACATGGCTTCCTCGATCGCCGAATTGGCCACCTGCCACGCCTCATCCTCGGCGTGATACTGCAGGGGAGTGCGGGGCTTGGCCTGCGGGTCGCTGCGTCCTGCCCGCCGGGCATATTCGTCCTCGGGCAACGCCTCCTCGCTGGAGCGCTGCATCTGATAGCGGGCGGCATTTAGCGACGCGTCTTCGCCGGGGCGTTTGGACTCGTTGCTCATGAATCCATCGTGTCACCGTGCCGGTCGCTGCGGCAATAGTCGCCGTCCGCCTCCCAGTGTCGTGCCATGGCCCGTAGTAGCCTGAAAGCCATGACCAGAAAGTATCGACACGGAGCGGTAGGCCTGCTGGGGCACGGGGAACCAGCGGATACCGTCCATGCCAACCGGGAACGCTGGAACGGCTGGGGGCAGGGCAAGACTGCCCTGGTAACCGGCGGCAACGCCGGGCTTGGCTTCTTCACCGCACTGGGTCTGGCGGCCAGCGGGGCACAGGTCATCATCGCCAGCCGCTCGATGCAGCGCAGTCGCTTGGCCCGGGAGCTGATTGAACAGCTCGTCCCGGGCAGCCGGATACGGCAGCATGAACTGGACACCAGCAGCTACGCCTCCGTTGACCGGCTTGGCCGCGACCTGGCCTCGGAGGAACTTGACATCATCGTCGCCAACGCCGGCCTGATCCACACCCCACGGCAACGCCAGGTGGGCGTCGACGGGCACGAACTGACCCTGGCCACCAACTTCCTGGGCCATGCCCGGCTCATCGGCTCCCTGGCGGAGCAGTTCCGCCAGCGGCAGCTGCGACTAATTGGCCTGGGATCCATGTCCACCCGGATGTTGCCGGCCGACCCGCAGAACCTGGAACTGCACCACAGGTACAGCGCCTACCGCGCCTATACCCAGTCCAAGGCGGCCCTGCAGTGCTTCACCATGGCCCTGGACCACCGCCTGAAGCAACTGTCCTGGCCGGCCCGGTCGTTGGCCGTGCACCCGGGATACTCCATATCCGGTCTGAGCATCGCGGTGCCGGGGATCAACGAACCGACCCCGGCCCGGCGCTGGCGCGATCAGCTGCAGTCGGGCTTTGCCCAGGGCAAGCACCAGGGGGCGGTGCCGATCATCGAGGCAGCCCTGAACCCGGGGATCGCCGCCACCGAACGCGGGGCGTATTTTGGCCCGGCACTGCTCTCCAAGGGGCGGGTGCGCATGGTCAAACCGTCCCGGTTGACCCGCAGCAAGAAACTCCTGGATCCGGTGTGGGAGCTTTATCGGCGAGCCAATGACGGGGCCGATCCCTTCGGCCTCTAGCAACAGATGGCCCAGTCTTCACTCAGAGCCGGATCGGCGCACCTCAAAATGTGGTGAACTAGTCAAGCCGAGCGTGAAATTCCGCCAATCTCCAAAAAAATCCGCAGATTTCCGGTGATTTCGGGCGTTTCGCCCATAATCATTTGATAGGTTCTGTTTCTAGAAGACCGCGCGACCGCGTGGCGTCCAAGGCTCGTTGGGCCAAGGAAGACTAGTCCAGGAGGACCATACATTGGCTATGAACCGTAGCGAACTTGTTGCTGCTGTTGCAGCAAAGACCGATAACTCCCAGGTTGCCGTCAACGGTGTGCTGGATGCCGTGTTCGACGTCTTCGTCGAGCAGATCTCCAAGGGCGAGAAGGTATCGATCCCGGGCTGGCTGGCCGTTGAGCGCACCGACCGCGCCGCCCGCACCGGCCGCAACCCGCAGACCGGCGAAGCCATCCAGATCCCGGCCGGCCACTCGGTGAAGCTGACCGCTGGTTCGAAGCTGAAGGCCGCCGTAGCCAAGAAGTAGTCTTCTTTCAGACTTTCAACGGTGTCCGGGCTCACCCGGGCGAACTGTTGCCAGAGGCCGGAATCCATCATGGATTCCGGCCTCTGCTGCATGGTGCAGGGGCCGATTCGATCCCTGCTTCTACCTGACGTAGAATTACCCACAATGGGCACGTCCAGCTCGAACCGGTAGGGGTAGCACAGTCATGAGCACAGCAGCACCACGCGTCATGCGCGGATGGCTTGCTGCCGCTGTGTGCACCTGGATGGCGTTTGCCGCCCACGCCCACGCCGTCCCCACCGTCGCATCCCTGGTGGTCATGGTCCTGATCACCTGCGTCTCCGCGGTGGTGGCCATGGCGATGCTGGGGCGCAAGAACAGCCTGTTGAGTTTGAGCCTGCTCGTCTTCGGAAGCCAGGGACTCTACCACCTGGCACTGTCGGTCATGACGCACCACGGCTCCAGCCTGGTTGCCGCCACCGGCACCGGCGTGCACGCCAACCACGTCATGTCGCTGGGCGTGAACCCGCAAGCTGTCCAGGCCGAGTCGCTGGACATGCTCGCCGCCCACATGGGCGCCGCCGTGCTGACCATCTTCACCCTGCGCCAGGGCGAACGACTGGCCCGGGCCGTGCTGGAGATATTGAGCCTTTCCTTCGTGCGCCGACTGCTGCTGCTGTTGCGCACCGCCCCGGCTCCCTGGCCCCGCGTCACCACGAACACTCGTGAAGTGCCGGTGCTCTCCGGCCGGCACGACCACCGGCTGCCGCTGCTGCGCGGACCGCCTTCCGCCGTATTGACCTTCGCCTGAACCCCGAACTCAATACCTGCCTTGTCCCAGGGGAACACCTGCGGACAGGGATGGAAGGAAAACCCATGAAAACCCTGGCCATCTCCCGCCAGACGACCTACGCCGCACGCCTCTTCGCGGCCCTGCTGATCGCCGTGCTGGCGATCTTCACCGCCGGCACCGCGGCCAACGCCCACGATCAGCTGACCGGCTCCACCCCGAAGAACGAATCGACGATCAGTGAATCGCCAGAACAGATCAAGCTTAACTTCTCCGGCGAACTGCAGCACGTGGAGGGCGCAGACATGACCGTGGTGGTCATCTCGAACGCCGAGGGCCAAAAGTTCGACAACGAATTGCAGGTCAAGGGCCGGGATGTCATCGCCACCCCGAACCAGCCGCTGCCCAACGGTGAATACACCGTGACCTACCGCGTGGTTTCCTCCGACGGTCACCCCATCGACGGAACCGTGGGCTTCACCCTCGAAGGCCAGGCGGCCGGCAGCGACGCGACCGAAACCGCAGCGGCCCCGAGCACCGAGGCCAGCGACGAACCCGGCGCCCAGGATGCTGCCACCCAGTCACCGGAGGAACCGGCCACCGCGCCGCAGGAGGCCGCCGCCGGTATCAGCCCGATCGTGTGGATCATCGTCGGCGTAGCGATTTTCGGTGTCGCCGTGGCGGTGCTGGTGAACTTCGCCCGCCGCAACAACATGAAGTAGCCCCTCCACCAAATTTCCGGCGCGGAATCGCGCCACCTCCCGAACCTACCGCCACGCCGCCGCAGCCCAGCAGTTGCCGCGCGCCGCTGCCGCGCACCCCAACGCATTTCTCCGGGTTGACGCGCCCATCCGGCGCGCCCTCCCGGTCCACCTGCGAGGCGCGCCCAGCCCTACCCTGCGCACCCCTGGTGAGCACGCGCGGCGGGCAAGAAAGCGAACAAATCATGATGTCAGAGAAGATCTCGACCAAGTCCCTTGCCGCCCTCGGCCTGGGGGCGGCCCTGCTGCTCACCGGCTGCGCCCCAGCCGACGGCACCACACAGGAGCCAACGGCCCAGAACAGCCACCACGAACAGCACGCCAGCCGGCAGGCCGACGCATTGACCGTCACCGACCCGTGGGCGAAGGCCGCCGAAAAGGGAATGAGCGCCGCGTTCGGCACCCTGCGCAATGACTCCGACCAGCCGGTGGAGCTGGAGGCAGTGGTGGACCAGGAACACGGCAACACCCTGCAGATCCATGAAATGGCCGGCCAGGGCACCGATGCCGTCATGCAGCAGATCGAGGGGGCGCTGCAGATTCCTGCCGGACAGAGCGTGGAACTGGCCCCGGGCGGCAACCACATCATGTTCATGGACCTGAAGCAGCCGTTGGTGCCCGCCGAGGTGGCCACCCTGCGCCTGGAATTCGCCGACGGCTCCAGCAAGGACGTGCAGTTCCCCATCCGCAACTACGACGGCGCGAACGAAAGCTACCACTCGCAGCACTCCCAGGACACCGAGGGCACCCACGAGGAGCACGGGGGAGGGCACTAAATGAGCGGAGTTCCGGCATCGACCCGCCGTGCTGAACCTTCGCGGCGCACCTTGCTGACCGGCTCCGCCGTGGCGGCGCTGGGCGGGCTGGTCAGTGGGTTCGGGGTTGGCCAGCTCACCGCCGAGCAGGCCGCCGCCAGCCCGGCGGGGCCCGAACCGGCACTGGCCCGATACCTTTCCCCGTACGGGCGCCACCAGCCCGGGATCCTGGAAAATCCGCAGGCCCACGCCGTGTTCCTGGGTATCGACATGGTGCTGGAGGGGTTGGAGCCCGCCGCGAAGCGCGAACGGCTGCGCTCGATTCTGCGGATGATCACCGATGACGTGGTTCGGCTCATGGCCGGCCAGGGGGTGCTGGCCGACACTGAACCGGAGATGGCGCAGCTGCCGGCGAACCTGAGCCTGACCGTGGGCCTGAGCCGTGCCGCGATTGGGCTGATCGGCCCCGACCTAGCCCCCGCCAGCCTGGGACCGCTGCCCAAGTTCAAGATCGACCGGCTGCGTGAAGAGTACGGCCAGTCGGACCTGGTGATCCAGCTGTGCGCGGAGGACCCCACGGTGCTGGCGCACGCGGTGCGTTCGGTGCGCAAGAACCTGCGCTCGATCACCCGGGTGAAATACGAGCAGCACGGGTTCACCCATGCCGCCAGCTCCCAACCGGCCGGTTCACCGTTCCGCAACCTGTTTGGGCAGGTGGACGGGATCGCGAACCCGAAGGATGACACCCGCCGGCTGGCGGTGTTCGGCCATGAGCCGTCCGACGCCTGGTTCCCGGATGCCACCACCCTGGTGCTGCGCCGGATCCAGATGGATCTGGACACCTGGGATGAGGTGGACCGCCCCGCCCGGGACTTCGCGCTCGGGCGCCGGCAGAGCGACGGCGCCCCGCTGTCCGGGCAGCACCCGCAGGACCCGGTGGACCTGCAGGCGGTCACCGAACTGGGGCTGCCGGCGATCGCCGGGCACGCCCATGTGGCCCGGGCGATGCCCGCCAGCGGGGATGAGGTGCTGTGGCGCCGCGGCTACAGCTACCAGGAGGGCGGGAGTGCCGGCCTGCTGTTCGCCAGCTACCAGGTGGATGTGGCCCGCAGCTTCATCCCGGTCCAAATCCGGCTGGCCGAACTGGATGCCCTGAACGAATGGACCAGCCCCATCGGCTCGGCCGTGTACGGGGTGCTGCCGGGCATCAGCCAGGGCATGTACCTGGGCCAGCAGCTGTTCCAGGCCGCAGGGCACTAGCGCCGTCCGAAGGGGCCCGGGCGTCGGGCCAGGCCCCTTCGGAGGCGCACATGTGAGATGCGCCAACCAGCCGCCGGAAGCTTAACGGCGGTTGGTACGCAATGAGATGATGGAGAGGCTATGGCGACACAATCACGCGAACCCCGGCAGGCTGAGCTGGGCATGCCTGTCCCGAAACTGACCCGTTTCATCATCCCCGGTGTGCTGGGCATGGTGGTGGCTTTCCTGCTGGCCGTGCTGGTCGGCGGCATCACCGCCCCCCGGCTGCTGGCTGATCCGGGCGGGTTCGTGCGCTGGGCGCTGCCGATCAGCCGGATCATCCACCACACCGCGATGTCCGTGGCCATCGCGGCACTGATCTTCGCCTCCTGCATCATCCCGCGCAGCACCAAGTCGCGCCGGCCCACCGCGGAGAACCCGGTGACCGACGCCGGCACGGAGCACCCCTCCTTCACCCGCGCCATGAACCTGGCCGCAGGGGCCGGGGTGGTGTGGACGCTGGCCGCCGGCAGCGTGCTGATCCTGACCTTCTGGGACCTGGCCGGGGTGCCGATCAACTTTGAACCGAACTACACCGCCGCGATCCTGGACTACATCCTGCAGATCGCCACCGGGCGGGCCTGGGCGTGGATGATCGTGATCTCCGCGATCGTCACCTCCCTGGCCCTGGCCGTGCGTTCCCAGGTGGGGGTGGGTCTGGTGGCCGGGTTTTCCCTGCTGGGAATCGTGCCGCTGGCCTTCATCGGCCACGCCGCCGGCGGGGATGACCACTACGCCGCGGTCAACGGCATCGGGCTGCACCTGCTGGCCGTGGTGCTGTGGTTCGGCGGGCTGGTGGTGCTTGGGCTGCTGACCCCCACCCTGACCGGCCCGGCCCCGGGACGCTACCAGGACCGGCCGCTGCTGCTGGGCGTGGTGCTGCGCCGCTACTCGACCCTGGCCGCCGGCGCGATCGTGCTGATGGCCGGTTCCGGGCTGGTCTCCGCCCTGATCCGCATCACCGACTGGGACCAGTGGCTGAGCCCCTACGGCACCCTGGTGATCACCAAGATCGTGCTGACCCTCATCCTGGGGGCGCTGGGCCTGGCGCACCGCAACTGGAACATTCCCCGGCTGCTGGCCGGGAAGGTCAGTGCCGTGGCCGCGGCCTGGCGGGTAATCGCCGTGGAGGTGGCGCTGATGGGCGCCACCATGTCGGTGGCCACCGTGCTCTCCCGCACCGCACCGCCCACCCCGGATGACCCGCCGACCGAGCCTACCCCGGCCCGGCTGCTGACCGGCTATGAGCTGCCCGAACCGCTGCAGACCTCCAGCTGGTTCACCGTGTGGCGCCCGGACTGGCTGTGGGTGGCGGTGTGCGTGTTCCTGCTGGTGTTCTACCTGTGGGCGTTCATCACCCTGCGCCGGCGCGGGGACAAGCCGAGCGTGCTGCGCCTGATCAGCTGGATTGTGGGCCTGGTGGCCCTGTTCTATGTCACCAGCGGCGCCCTGACCGTCTACGGCAAAATCCAGTTCTCGGTGCACATGATCGATCACATGTCATTGACCATGATCGTGCCGATCTTCCTGGTGCTCGGCGCCCCGGTCACCCTGGCGCTGAAGGTGCTGCCCACCCGCACCGACGGGACCCGCGGGGCCCGCGAATGGATCCTGTGGCTGGTGCATTCACCGTATTCGAAGGTCATCACCCACCCGATCTTCGCCGCCGTGAACTTCGCCGGGTCCATCGTGATCTTCTACTTCACCCCGATCCTGGAACCGGCCATGCGCTACCACGCCGGGCATGAGCTGATGAACGTGCACTTCCTGCTCACCGGCTACCTGTTCGTGCTCAGCCACATTGAGGCCGACCCGATCCCGTTCCGCTTCAACTACCCGTTCCGCCTGCTGCTGCTGCTGGCCACCGTGGCCTTCCACGCGTTCTTCGCCGTGGCGCTGATGAGCACCGACACGCTGCTGGCCGCCGACTGGTTCGGCAACATGGGCCGCACCTGGGGCGGCAGCGCCCTGGAGGACCAGGTGGTCGGTGCCGGGGCGATGTGGGCGATCGGCGAGGTGCCGACCTTGGTGATCGCCATCGCCGTGATGATCACCTGGGCGCGCAGCGATGACCGGGAGAAGAAGCGCGTGGACCGCCAGGCGGACCGTGACGGGGACGCGGACCTGGCCGCCTACAACGAAATGTTCGCCCGGCTGAAGCAGATGGACAAGAAAATGGAGCAGCAAGTTGAGCACAGGGAGCACCGTGGCAGCTAAACGATTCAGGGCCGGCGCTGGACTGCTGGTGGCCGGGCTGCTGCTGGCGGGCTGCTCGGCAGAACCACAGGCCGAGCAGATGCCGCAGGATGACATCCATGTCTCCGCCACCGCCAACCCGAAGCCCAGCGGCAAGCCGCTGCCCAGCCCCGAACCGGGCAGCAGCGAGCAAACCGGGCAGGCCTCCACCGTGGAGCTGGCCACCCAGGTCGGTGCCGTCTTCGCCGCCCAACTGGGTTTTGACCAGTCCCAGCGGATCGGCCAGGAGCAGCTGAAGGAACTGGCCACCCCGCCCACCGACACCCTGAAGGATGTGGTGGTGCTGCCCTCCCAGTGCGAGCAGCCGCTGGAGGCGCTGAACTGGTCCCCGGCGCAGTTGGGCACCGAGGTGGCGCGCACCGACTTCACCAACCAGGCCGGGAACATCGCCGGCTCGGTGGAGGTGGCCAAGGTCGCGGACCGGGCCCCGGTGGAGGAGCACTTCAAGACCGTGCTGACCATGCGCACCGACTGCTCCAGCGTGAAGCTGAACCGCAGCGAGTACACCGAGACGCTGAAGTTCAGCAACCCGCAGGTCGGCGAGGTGGAGTCCCAGCTGGCCTACACCCGGCGCGGCAACGCGGACACCGCCCAGGACACCCTGGTGCTGGTGCAGACCAAAGGCCAGTACGTGGCCATGGTCTCCTTCATCTCCGGCCAATCGCTGGCCGATGAACAGTTCGGCCAGGTCGCCAAGCAGATCATGGACAGCGTGCTGGGCCAGCTGTAACACCGCCGGGCCGGCCCCGGCTTCGCACAGCGTCATGCGCACCGCCGCCGGGGCGGGCCACGACTACCATGGACGTATCCCGGTCGGCCATCGGCCACCGGTGTCCCCAACCTAAGGAGCCCTTGGCATGAGCCCTGATACTTCTTCCGTCCGCACCGCCTACAAGGTCCGCGGCTCCGAACTGGTGGGCCGCAACTGGTTGAACACCGGCGGGCGGCAGCTGGACCTGGAGGCCCTGCGCGGCAAGATTGTCCTGCTTGATTTCTGGACCTTCTGCTGCATCAACTGCCTGCACGTGCTCGACGAGCTGCGCCCGCTGGAGGAAGAGTACCGGGACGTGCTGGTGACCGTGGGCGTGCATTCGCCAAAGTTTGAACACGAGGCGGACCCGGACGCGCTGGCCGCCGCCGTGGAACGCTACGAGATTGAGCACCCGGTGCTCGATGACCCGGAACTGCAGACCTGGCAGGCCTACGCGGCCCGCGCCTGGCCCACCCTGGTGGTGCTGGATCCCGAGGGCTACATCGTCGCCCACCTCTCCGGGGAGGGGCACGCGGCCGGGCTGCGCTCCCTGGTCGCCGAACTGGTTGCCGAGCACGAGGCGAAGGGCACCTTGCACCGTGGGGACGGGCCGTACGTGGCCCCGCCGGCCCGCGAGGGGGATCTGCGCTTCCCGGGCAAGGTCATGCCGCTGCCCAACGGGAACTTCCTGGTCGGCGACTCCGGCCACCACCGCCTGGTGGAGCTGGGGCCGGACCTGTCCAGCGTGGTGCGCACCATCGGCTCCGGGGTGCGCGGCTACGCGGACGGGGACGCGGACAGCGCCCAGTTCAACGAACTGCAGGGGTTGAGCCTGCTGCCGGCCGAACTGGCCGAGGAGGTCGGCTACGACGTGGTCGTGGCGGACACCGTGAACCACCGGCTGCGCTCGGTCAACCTGGGCACCGGCAAGGTCGGCACCCTGGCCGGCAACGGCGTGCAGCGCCTGCTGGATGCCGAAACGGCCCGGAGCACCGAACAGCCCACCGAACTGGGCACGGATGCATTGAACATTTCCCTCTCCTCGCCATGGGACGTGGTCTACCACCCGGCGGGCAAGGTAATCGTGGCGATGGCCGGCACCCATCAGATCTTCTCCTTCGACCCGCGCACCAGCGCGGTCAGCGTCTTTGCCGGCACCGGCCTGGAGGGGCTGGCCGACGGTGCGGCCCATGAGTCCTGGTTCGCCCAGTCCTCCGGGCTGAGCATCGACGCGCAGGGCACCGTGTGGGTGGCGGACTCCGAAACCAGTGCGCTGCGCAGCATCACCACCGATGAGCGTGGCCAGGCCCTTCAGGTTTCCACCGCCATCGGCACCGGCCTGTTCGACTTCGGGTTCCGTGACGGGCCGGCCGAACAAGCCCGCCTGCAGCACCCGCTGGGCGTGGCGAACCTGCCCGATGGTTCGGTGGCGGTGGCCGACTCCTACAACGGGGCGGTGCGCCGCTACGATCCGGTGACCCAAACCGTCTCCACCCTGGCCAAGGGGCTGAAGGAACCGGCGGACGTGCTGCTGGATGACTCGGTGGACGGGGACCCGGTGCTGCTGATCGTGGAAACCAACGCTCACCAGCTGGTGCGCATCCCGGTCCCGGCAGAGGCCCTGTCCGTGGACAAGGGCGCCAGCCAGACCCAGCGTCCGCGTACCAAGGTGCGTTCCGGGCAGCACCGGATCACCGTGCGCTTCGCCGCCCCGAGCGGGCAGAAGCTCGATGACCGTTGGGGGGACCCGACCCAGCTGAAGATCTCCGCCAGCCCGGAGGAGCTGCTGTTGGAGGGGGCCGGCACCTCGGTGGGCCTGGAACGTACCCTGAGCCTGAACCCGGACGTGCCCGAGGGGGTCCTGCACATCACCGCCCGCGCCGCCGCCTGTGACGGGGAGCCGGGTGGGGAAATTCCGGACCACGCCGCCTGCCACCTGTACCAGCAGGATTGGGGCATCCCGGTGCTGCTGGATGCCGAAGGGGACCAGCAGCTGGAGCTGGACCTGCGCGGGGTGAACTAACCCGCGTACGGGAAGCGCCGTACGAAGAGCAAGGCAGCGGGCCGCCCGCCGGAGAGGATCCGGTGGGCGGCCCGCTGCTTTGCTTCGATGGCCGACTACGCCTCGATGAGCTTGCCGCTCTTGGCGACCTCCGGGTCGGTGCAGGAGGACAGGTCGAAGCAGCAGGGGCGGCGCTTGCCGTCCCGCAGCTTGGAGATGCTCACTTCCACGCGGCGCTGGCGGGTTGACGGGTTCTTGGTGGCCCCCACCCAGCGCACCCATTCCCAGCGGGCCATCGGGGTCAGGCTCTCCCAGGTCCCCTCCAGGTCCTGGGCCTCCTCCAGCGCCTCGGCCAGGTCCTGCGGCACGCTGGTCTCGGGCCACTGCTCGGCCAGGGTGGCCCGCAGCGTCAGCTGCTCGCCCGGGCCGCTGGCCAATGCCGCGGTGGCGTCCTGGTCCAGCGCCAGCCAGTGCCCGCGCCGGCCATCGGGTTCCAACACCACCGTGGGGGTGCTGTCCGCGGACTGCAGGCGCACGGCAACCTGGCCGCGGCTGGGCAGCAGCCCGCTGGAGTCGGCATCAAATTCAAGGATCAGCCGCTCGCCAATCAGGCGCGTGGTGCCGCTGAGTTCCAGGGTTTCTTCTGCGCTGGCCATTGCCATGTTCCTTCCGGTGTGTGCGTGGGTTAATTCTAGGCACTGAAGCCCCCGGGGTGTGAAGCCCAGGCGCAGCGGGAAGGAGGCGGGGTGAAAGTTTCATGACCGCACCGTTTCGGGTCCCGGCAACGTGGCTAGACTACAAAGGGTGAGGAGGAACGCCGGCACCCGACTGGGCCGGCTATGAGAACACGTGGCTACGAAGATGTTCCGGGCACTGTCGATCCGCAACTACCGGCTGTGGGTGATTGGCGCGCTGGTATCGAACATTGGCACGTGGATGCAGCGGGTCGCACAGGACTGGCTGGTGCTCACCGAGCTGACGGACAACGACGGCACGGCCACCGGCATCGTCACCGGCCTGCAGTTCCTGCCGGTGCTGCTGCTGGCCCCCTACGCCGGACTGATCGCCGACCGCTACGAAAAACGCAAGGTGCTGCTGTGCACCCAAAGCTTCATGGGATTGTGCGCCCTGGTGCTGGGCACCCTGGTGCTGCTCGATGTGGCCCAGCTGTGGCACGTGTACGTGCTGGCGACCGCGCTGGGCGTCGGCTCCGCATTTGACGCCCCGGCCCGCCAGGCGTTCGTCTCGGAGATCGTGCCAGGTACCCACCTGACCAACGCGGTGGCGCTGAACAGTGCGAACTTCAACCTGGCCCGGCTGGCCGGCCCCGGTGTGGCCGGCCTGGTAATCGCCGCGTTCGGCACCGGCCCGGCGTTTTTGATCAACGGGTTCTCGTTCATTGCGGTGCTGTTCTCGCTGACGAACCTGGACCGCAGCCAAATCCACGCGGCGAAGCGGGTGGTGCGGGCCAAGGGCCAGGTGAAGGAGGGGTTCGCCTATGTGCGTGGACGCCGGGACCTGCTGCTGATCTTTGGGTTGGCGTTCGTGGTGGGCACCTTTGGGCTGAACTTCCAACTGACCAACGCCATGATGGCGGCCCAGGTGTTCGGGGTCGGGGCGGGGGAGTACGGCATGCTGGGAACCATTATGGCCGTGGGCACCTTCGCCGGAGCCCTGCTGGCGGCCCGGCGCTCCCGGCCGCGGTGGCGCTACATCATCCTGGGCGCCACGTTCTTCGGGGCGAGCGCACTGCTGTCCGCGCTGATGCCGACCTACACGCTCTTTGCGCTCTCCCTGGTCCCCATCGGCTTGTTTGCACTCACGTTCCTGAACAGCTGCAACACGATGGTGCAGACCTCGGTTCCGGGCCAATACCGGGCCCGGGTCCTGGCGCTGTACCTGATGGTGGTCCAGGGCGGCACCCCGATTGGGGCGCCGTTGGTCGGTTGGCTGGCCACCCTGTTCGGGCCGCGCATGGCGGTCGGGCTGGGCGCGGGCGCCTCCCTGGTCTCCGGGATCATTGCCCTGATCCTGTGGCAGAAGTTCCGTGCCGATGCGATCCCGCTGCGCCGGCAGGTGCAGCTGCTGCGGCTGCGCCACCAGGAAGAACCCACGGGACGTGAGGGCGAGGGCTAGAGCCGGCAGCCTGGCTGCGACCGGCTAGTGGGCCGGCTGTTCCACGGCGGCCACCGGGCGCACATTGACATCGGTGGTGCTGGTGTCCAGGTTCGCGTTGAACCCGAACGCGTCCTTGACCACCTTCGGCTTCAGTTCACCGGTGCGCAGATCCTGTTCGGTCAGCTGCAGCTCGGTCTTCACCGTCAGCGGTCCCAACACCCAGGCCCCGTCATAGTAGGAAACCTTCGGCTTGGGGTAGTCGGTGATCTGCCATTTGATGGTCTTGGCATCCACCCGCGCGGTCGTGTGATACGCGAATGGGCAGTTCGTGGGCATCAGCACCTTCTGGGTGGCGCACCCATCCAGGTACTTCTTCAGCTGCTTGCTGATGTTCTGGGTGAAATGGCTGGTCGGTTCGGTGCGCAGGGCGATCTCCACCGGCTTCTGCACCGGGGAGGTGATCAGCTTGCCGCGGGTGTCGGCCTTGAAGTTCTTGGTTTCAAACCCGGCGTCCAGCACGGCGGGGAAGAACACCGGAAGCTCGGTGCGGCCCTTTTGCAGCGGGATCTTCTGGTCGTTGACCTCGATCTCGTTGACGGTGTTCGCCTTGATCTGCACGGTGGGCAGGGTGACTTCCTCGAACTTCCAGGTGTCGAAGAACATCCAGGACTTCCCGTCATGGTGCAGCGCATAGGTCGATTCGCTGGGCACCCCGTGGGCCTTGTAGTGGGCGGTGACCGTCACCCTGCCGGGTACATCCTGATCCTGCTGGGCCGTATCCGCCTCGAATTCGGTGATGCCGGACTGGGTGCGGGAAAGCACCTCGCCATCCAGGGCCACCGCGTCCCCCTGGGGCACCTTGGCCCCCAGCAGACCCAGCGCCTCGGCGCCCTTGCCTTCCTCCAACAGCTGATGCAGGTGCTTGACCTGTGCTGCCGGGGAACAGATCGTTCGATTGCAAACTATGATCGCCGCGGCGAACAGGAGCACAAGGGCAAGTACTACGAGGGCCCAGCGCAGAGCGACTCGGGTCACAGGATTAGGTGCGTTCATCTCCCCATAAGGGTATCGGCTGCGCTGGTGAGTTCTTAAATTACCGCGCCGTACGGCGTTGCCCTCCAGGGTACCGCCAGCACCTCTCGCCGCCAGGTGTTCCGGTTCGCGCACCAGCGCTTAGAAGGGGTTCAGCAGCCGGTGCACGAACGCCTTGGTGCGTTCCTGGGACGGCTCACGCAGCACCTGCGCGGCGGGGCCGCGTTCGATGACGTGCCCCTCGTCCATGAACACCACCGTGTCGGCCACGTCCCGGGCGAAGGCGAGTTCATGGGTGACCAGCACCATGGACCAGCCCTCGGCTGCCAGCTCCTTGATGACCGCGAGCACGTCCCCGACCAGTTCCGGATCCAGGGCGCTGGTCGGCTCATCGAAGAGCAGCAGGTCCGGCTGCAGCATCAAGGCGCGCACGATCCCCACCCGCTGCTGCTGGCCGCCGGAAAGCGATGAGGGATAGGCGCTGGCCTTGGCGGCCAGCCCCACCCGCTGCAGCAGCGCGTTGGCCTGCTCCAGCACTTCGGCCTTGGGTCGGCGCTGCACCTCCAGGGGCCCCACGGTGACATTCTGCAGCACCGTCAGGTGCGGGAAGAGGTGGTGGCCCTGGAACACCATCGCCGAGCGGTCCCGCAGCACCGAGGCCTGCTTCTTGCGCAGCTGCGGGGTAAAGGTGACCTGAGGGCCGCCCGCGAAGGCGACGGTCCCCGAATCGGCGGCCTCCAGCCCGTTCAGGCAGCGCAGCGCCGTGGTCTTGCCGGAGCCCGATGGGCCAATCAGTGCCAGCACTTCACCCTCGTGCACCGTGAAGTCGATGCCGCGCAGCACCTGGTTGTCGCCGAAGGCCTTGTGCAACCCGGTAACCGTGAGCAGCGGGGCTGCGGTGTTAGGCAACATATTTTTCAAGCCTTCCTTCCAGGCGGGTTTGCAGGGTGGAGAGAACCAGGCAGATCACCCAGTACAGGGCGGCCGCGGTCAGGTACAGGGTCATGAATTCAAGGCTGCTCGCGGCGATTTCCTGGGCCCGGCGGAACATTTCGGTGACCAGGATCAGCGAGGCCAGCGAGGAGTCCTTGACCAGGGAGATGAATGTGTTGGACAGCGGCGGGACCGCCACCCGGGTCGCCTGGGGCAGGATCAGCCGGTAAAGAGTGCGGGTGCGGGACATGCCGATCGTGTAGCCGGCTTCCCACTGCCCGGAGGGGACCGAGAGGATCGCGGCGCGGATGATCTCCGCGGCATAGCCGGCCACGTTCAGCGTGAACGCGATGATCGCGCTGGGCCACGGGTCAATGGTGATTCCCACCGAGGGCATGCCGAAGAAGATCACGAACAGCTGCACCAGCAGCGGGGTGCCGCGGATCACCGATATGTAGATCCGGGCAATCGCAGAGACGAAGCGGTTCGCGCTGATGCGCATTAACGCGATCACCAGCGCCAGAATCAGTCCTAGTGCGAAGCTGGCCAGCGACAGGGGAATGGTTCCGGTCAGTGCCCCCTTGGCCAGGGGCCACAGTGAATCCAAAACCAGTTGCCATGTCTGGTCCATCGGTCCTCTTTCTCCTTGCGGTTTAAGCCAACTTGCCCCGAGGAAATCTCCTTGGGGCAAGTGTACGCATAGGCCGAACCCCACGGTGGGGGATGCCTCGCCATTCGTTCAGTGCACGGGCCGTGTGCGGGCCGGGCCCGCACACGGCAAAAGGCTACTTGGTGACGTCGCTGCCGAAGTACTTGTCGGACAGTTCAGCCAGGGTTCCGTCCTGGCGCAGCTCATCGAGCGCCTTGTTGATCGCCTCATGCAGCTCGGTGTCGTCCTTGCGCATCGCCACGGCAACCTCGGACTTGTCATCGGATTCAGCTGCGATCTTGATCGCGTCATCCGGCTGGTTCTTCTGCGAATCCAGGTAGGTGAGCTTGTCGTTGATCGTGGCGTCCACCCGGCCCTGCTTCAGCAGGGTGACGGCCTGCGCCCAGCCCTCCACGGCCTGTACGTTCGCGCCGGCGTCCTTGGCGGTCTCATACCAGTTGCTGGTCAGTGACTGGGCGGTGCTCTTGCCCTTGAGGGATTCGAAGGAGGTGATCTCGGTGTTGTCCGACTTGGTCACGATGACCCCGTTGGAGACGATGTAGGGGGTGGACAGCAGGTACTTCTCTTCGCGCTGCTCGTTCACGCTCACCTGATTGGCGATGACGTCAAAGCGCTTGGCATCCAGGCCCGCGAAGATGCCATCCCACTGGGTTTCCTCGAATTCGACCTCGACCCCCAGCTTCTCGCCGACGGCCTCGATCACCTCGACGTCGTAGCCGGTCAGCTCGTTGCCCTCATGGTAGGAGAAGGGGCGGTAGGTGCCTTCGGTGCCCACGGTCAGGGTCCCGGATTCCTGCACCTGCTGGTAGGTGGAGCCGCTGGCCTCGTCGCCGCCCGAATCGTTCGAGGAGCCGCAGGCGCTGAGCGACAAGGCCAGAACGGTTGCGGTGGACAGTGCGGTGAAAATCCGTTTCATGAGAACCCCTCGGTTTGGTTGCGGCGGGTGATGGCCTGAACGTCACAACGTCCCGGTCATATCCGAGTATTCCCTGCCCCGCCGGCCGGCGGGGAGTTTCCGGGGCGGGGGTGTCACAAAAATTCACACTCTTGACACAGCCCACACCGCGCCGGGCCGACCGGCGGCATAGGGCGGGCGCAGCGCGAGATGACCGCCGTGATCAGGCAGGGGGCTACACGCCCAGCAGCAGCGCCAGCAGCATCATGATCGGGATGGCGCAGATGGTGGTGATCAGCACGGTGTCCTTGGCGATCACCACGCCCCGTTCATAGCGCGAGGCGGTGACGAAGATGTTCTGCGCGGTGGGCAGCCCGGCCATGATGACCGCCGCCACGATCATTTCCGTGGGCAGGCGGAACACGAAGGCCGCCAGCAGCCAGGCGATCAGCGGATGGATGACCAGTTTGGCCAGCGAACCAATCAGCACGTCCGCCCGTCGCCCGGTGCCCGGGTCCAGGGGCTTGGAACCGACCAGCGAGATTCCGAAGGCCAGCAGCATCGCCGGGATCGAGGCCCCGGAAATCAGTTCAATGGGCGCCAGCACCAGTTCGGGCAGCTGCACGCCGGTCAGTGCGACCACCAGGCCCGCCAGGGAGCCGATGATCATGGGGTTCTTCGCGGTGGCCGAGGCCAACGCCCAGAAGGTGGTGCGGTGCTTGATGGTGGTTGCATCCAGCATGGCCAGGTTCACCGGCTGGTACAACGCCAGCTGGAAGAGGATCACCGGGGCGGCGTGGGCCATGTCGCCCAGCACGTACAGGGCGATCGGCAGGCCCAGGTTCGCTGAGTTCACGGTGGAGGCGCTCATGGCCGCGACGATGCGTTCGGCGGCCGGGCGCTGCAGCCACTTGAAGGTGGCCAGGTGATAGATCCCGGCGGTGAGGAACGCCGAAATAGTGGCGATCCACAGCAGTGGTCCGAGCACCTGGGTCGGTTCGGAATCGGCGATGGCCAGAAACAGCAGGGCGGGGCTGGCCACGAAGAAGGTCAACCGGTTCAGCACCCACCGGCCTTGGTC
Source organism: Glutamicibacter creatinolyticus (assembly GCF_006094275.1). Classification (GTDB taxonomy): domain Bacteria; phylum Actinomycetota; class Actinomycetes; order Actinomycetales; family Micrococcaceae; genus Glutamicibacter; species Glutamicibacter creatinolyticus. The sequence continues at coordinate 2,557,701 of NZ_CP034412.1, read as the reverse complement.
GCCCAGCACCCCGGTGCGTCCGACCGCGTAGCCGACCAGGATGACCACCCAGATGATGGAGAAGCCGGACAGCACTCCGGTCATGACGGCCTCCTGGATCATTGTGCTGCTCGGATGGGGCACCGGCTGGGACGGCGGCTGGGAGTCGATCCCGCGCCAGCGGGGCCCGGCTCCCTGATGGGTGCCCAGACGCCAAACGCCGGGACCCTGCTGGGTCCCGGCGTTTGGTCTTGCGAGCGGGCGACGGGAATCGAACCCGCGTATCGAGCTTGGGAAGCTAGCGCTCTACCATTGAGCTACGCCCGCAAAGCTCCGAGCGGCCTATTGGCGGCCCGGGCGTATCCCAGCATAGCGCAATCAGCGCCCTGGTTTTCAAGCCAATGACGCCAAGATGACCTGTGGCATGCGCCAATGGCCACAGGTGCGGCGCTCGAACCGCGGAAATCCGCGGCCAACCGCTTGTCCGGGGTGTGACCATGATTACATTCCCGCGCGGGTGCCCGCGGCGCGCCGACGGCTAGTGGCTGCCTCGGCCCTTGCCCAGTTCCTGACGCAACACCGCCACACCCTCGGCCGGAATCTCAAAACTGAGATCGTCACCGGGATTGATGACAATCCCGGTGCCCTCCAGGGCGCGCACAATGGTGGCCCCCTGCACCTTCACACCGTAGGGTGCCTGGTCAATGTAGGTGCCCGGGATGCGCTCCAGTGAACTGAACACCGCAACCATCGGCGCCCCGGCGGGATTGGTCAGCAACATGGGCTGCGCGTTGGGGTTTTCGCCGGTGACTTCCTCGCGAGAAAGGAAATACACCTCGGCGGCCATGAAGGCGCCCACCACTGAGCCGGAGAGCTCGGGCTTGTTCAGGCCCGCGGCGATCATGTTCTCGAAGTGGGTTTTGGGCCGGGCCCGCTCCTGGTCTATCGGGGTTTCGATGATCATGTCCGGCAGCTGTTCGGGCTGCCCGGACTGGGAGGTTGCCTCTGGGTTTTCGTTGCTCATGCCCTCAAGCATGTCGCCCTTGGCCCACCCGCGCAAACACCAAATCCGCATTTTGCGGCCGAGAGCCTAAAATGGCTCTCGAGCAACCCACAAAAGATGCAAGGACTGAGCATGCCTGAATTCCGTTATGAAGATCTTCTGCCCATCGGCGAGGACAACACCCCCTACCGCAAGATTTCCTCGGACGGTGTCAATGTCGCCACCGGTCCAGATGGCAAGAAGTTCCTGCAGGTTTCCCCGCAGGCCCTGGAATTGCTGGCCGAAACCGCCCTGCGCGACATCTCCCACTACCTGCGTCCGGCCCACCTGCAGCAGCTGCGCAACATCCTCGACGATGAGGAAGCCAGCCCGAACGACAAGTTCGTGGCCCTGGACCTGCTGAAGAACGCGAACATCGCCGCCGGCGGCATCCTGCCGATGTGCCAGGACACCGGCACCGCGATTGTGATGGGCAAGCGCGGACAGCGGGTGCTCTCCGAGGAGCAGGACGAAATTTCGCTTTCACGCGGCATCTACAACGCCTACACCAAGCTGAACCTGCGCTACTCGCAGCTGGCTCCGTTGACCACCTGGGAAGAAAAGCAGACCGGCAACAACCTGCCGGCGCAGATCGACCTGTACGCCAACACGAAGCCCGGGGCGGATACCGAATACAAGTTCCTGTTCATGGCCAAGGGCGGCGGCAGCGCCAACAAGTCCTTCCTCTACCAGGAGACCAAGGCGATCCTGAACGAGAACTCGATGCTGCGCTTCCTCGATGAGAAGCTGCGCTCCCTGGGCACCGCCGCCTGCCCGCCCTACCACCTGTCCATCGTCATCGGCGGCACCAGCGCCGAGATGGCCTTGAAGACCGCGAAGTACGGCTCGGCGAAGTACCTGGACACGCTGCCCACCGAGGGCGCCATGACCGGGCGTGGGTTCCGTGACACCGACCTGGAAGAGAAGGTGCTGGAACTGACCCGCAACTTCGGCATCGGCGCCCAGTTCGGCGGGAAGTACTTCTGCCATGACGTGCGCGTGGTGCGCCTGCCGCGCCACGGCGCCTCGATGCCGGTGGCCATCGCGGTCTCCTGCTCCGCCGACCGGCAGATGCTGGCGAAGATCACCGAAGAAGGCGTCTTCGTTGAACAGCTGGAAACCGACCCGGCCCGCTTCATGCCCGACGAGTCCCACCCGGCCGTGGCCGAACACGGGGAGGCCACCGACGGGGTGACCGGCACCGGCGGCAGCTCCGTGGTAAAGGTCGACCTGAACAAGCCGATGGATGAGATCCTGGCCGGGCTGAGCAAGTTCCCGGTCAAGACCCGGCTCTCGCTGACCGGTCCGCTGGTCGTGGCCCGCGATATCGCCCACGCCAAGATCAAGGAACGGCTGGACGCCGGCGAGAAGATGCCGCAGTACCTCAAGGACCACCCGGTCTACTACGCTGGCCCGGCCAAGACCCCGGACGGCATGGCGTCCGGGTCATTCGGACCGACCACCGCAGGGCGCATGGACTCCTATGTGGAGCAGTTCCAGGCGGCTGGCGGCTCGAAGGTGATGCTGGCCAAGGGCAACCGCTCCAAGCAGGTCACCGACGCGTGCAGCACCCACGGCGGCTTCTACCTGGGTTCCATCGGAGGTCCGGCTGCCCGCCTGGCCCAGGACTGCATTAAGAACGTCGAGGTCTTGGAATACGAGGAGCTGGGCATGGAGGCAGTGTGGAAGATCGAGGTGGAGGATTTCCCGGCATTCATCGTCGTGGATGACAAGGGCAACGACTTCTTCGAAGCCACCTCCAAGCCGACCTTCACCGGCATCCCCGTGCGCGCGAACTAGCCGACGTCGCACCGCCTACCGGCACCAACAACGAAGGCCGCCCCAGTGGGGCGGCCTTCGCGCAGTTCTGAGGGAGGGCCGGCAGGAGCTACTGGCCCAGCCCGAATGCCCAATCCCTGATAGCCGATTTCGCTATTTTGCCTTGTCCGGGAATTTACTCAGGTCATACTCCCAGCCGGAGACGGTGTCGAGCGTGTAAACGAGGAGACCGTCGGAAGCAGGAACGTCGAGCAGCACCCATCCTTCAACCTTTTCGCCTGGGCCGATCTGATTGGAGATTATTTTCTTCTCTGCCCAGCAACTGTAGGTACTGATTGTGCCAAGATCACCGTTGAAAGTTTTTCCGTCGCTATCGATGTATTTCCACATAATGGGGTCAAAAGTTATTGAACCATTTATGTCCTCAGCCAACGAGGGTTCGGTCTTGGCCGAAATCTTCAAAGCGACCAGTTCGCCGTTCTCGGGTTTCTCTGAGTATGGTTCGGTGCATTTGACGTTGCGTACGAAGTCCTTGATCTGAAAAACAGCAGTTGTATCGCCGCTATAACTTAGGAATCCAGCGGTTTCACCGAGGTCTTTCTCGAGATTTCCCCTGATATTTTTTGAAGGGGAAGGGGAGGGTGTTGGGGTGGCGCGTGATTCCTCAGAAGACTTGTTGAGCTCAAAATCGACTGGGGTTTCGGAAGGTGTGGAAGACTCAGACGAAGAAGCGCAACCTGAGACGGTTAGGAGAGCGATGCAAAGTGATGCGAGTGTTGAATTTCTTTTCACAAAAGAAGTTTACGACTATAGACTCGTTACTTTGAATCATTGCATTGGACATGCGCGGTAATCCATCTTCGAAGCGTAAAATGAAATAAACACCTGTGTTTTGTGAGGTGGAGGTACGTCCGGACACAGGATCAGGAACGCAACCCACCAGTTCGTGTTCTTACTGGCTTAGCCCGAATGCCCAATCCCTGAAGGGCGGCAGGAATCGCAGCACCATCAGGTCCTCGGGCTCCCGCAGGGAGGTCGGCGTGGGGCTCGGTTCACTGGCCTCTTGCGATGCCGCACCATCCTCCTTGTCGCTCGGGGCGGGGGAGGATGGGGCCGACTCCTGTGCGGCCTGGTCGCCCTGCTCGGTGTTCTCCACCAGCAGCTGGAAGTACTCTTCGAACGTGTCCATGTCCAGCTTCTTCATTGCCTGGGCATGCTCGGTGCCGATGTAGCGCAGGTGCCACGGCTCGTAACGGTAGCCGGTTGTTTTCTCCTCGCCTTCCGGGTACCTGACAATCAGCCCGTAGTCCACGGCGTGCTCGGCAATCCACTTGCCGGCCGGAGTCTGGCCAAAGCAGGCGTGCAGTTCGCATTTGCTGCCGCTGTAGCCAACATCCGCGGCCAGACCCAGCTGGTGTTCACTGGTCCCCGGGCGGGCCGAAATCCGTTCGGCATACTCGGTGCCGAACTTCGCCTGGTACTGGTTGAACAGCACCTGCTGGCGTTCATAGGAACGGAAGGCGCTGATGACCTTCAGCGGGTGCCCGGCCTTGCGGGCATCGGCCACCAGATCCTCCACCGCGTCGGCCGCCTCATCGCGCAACTGATCACCGGAACCGGCGACGTTGCGCAGCCCCTTGGGGTGGTAGTCCTCCTCGGGCAGCTTGATGCTGGGGTTGATCAAGGCCAAAAGGCTGCTGCTGTCGGACAGCTCCTCGGCACTGACCTCGGGCACCTCATCGGCGGGGGCGGCGTTCGCGGCGGAAAGGCCGCCTGCCGCCAACAGCAGTGAGACCAGCGCGGCACTGGCTGCCCGGGTAACGGAGCGCATTGTTGGTAAGACACCATCCTTTGGGTTTTGGCACGACAACACTTCAAGGATAGTGCCTGAAGGTGGCTCGCAGCCATGTGGGATTGCGCCGATTCAATCGCCCCATTTGCGCCACATTCGGCCGCGGGTTACCGTCGGGGGGCGCCAGCAGGATAAATTTATAGGCGTGTTGTATTCAGATGGTGACATTCGTCGGTCAATAGACAGCGGGCAGATCGCCCTGGAACCGTACTCCGAGGAAATGGTGCAACCGGCCTCGGTGGACGTGCGGCTGGACCGTTTCTTCCGGTTGTTCGACAACCACAAGTACGCCCACATCGACCCGGCCACCGACCAGCCGGAACTGACCCGGCTGGTGGAAGTCGACCCGGATGAGCCGTTCGTGCTGCACCCGGGGGAATTTGTGTTGGGCGCGACCTACGAGAAGGTCACCCTGGGCAACGGCATCGCCGCCCGCCTGGAGGGCAAGAGTTCACTGGGCCGCCTGGGGCTGCTCACCCACTCCACTGCCGGGTTCATCGATCCCGGCTTCTCCGGCCACGTCACCCTGGAACTGTCCAATATGGCCACCCTGCCGATCAAGCTGTGGCCCGGGTCGAAGATCGGCCAGCTGTGCTTCTTCCAGCTCACCTCGCCGGCCGAACACCCCTACGGTTCTGGCCCCTACGGCAACCGCTATCAGGGGCAGCGCGGGCCAACGGCCTCACGCAGCCACCTGAATTTCCACCGCAGCCTCCTGGAAAACTAATTCTGCCCGCGCCGGGCCCGTGCGCCCGGAGGCGGGCTAGTCTTCCAATCGGGTGCGCGGGGTCTTGATCGGCAGCAGCAACAGCAACCCGATCAGCAGCACCAGCAGGATGCCCAGGATCCCGTAGCGCTGCGCCGCACCGGGCTCAACCAGGGGAGTGGCCAGCGCGATCGAGGTGGTGAACAGGGCCGGGGCCAGGAAACTGACCACCCGACCGGTGGTGGCGTAGAGCCCGAACATTTCCCCCTCGCGGCCCGCCGGGGCCATGCGCGCCAGCAGTGAGCGGGACGCGGACTGCGCGGGACCAACAAACAGGCACAACAGCAGCCCGAACAACCAGAAGCCGCTGGCCTCGGGGGAGAAGAACACGCCCAGCCCAGCCACCAGCAGTCCGACCAGCGAACCCAGGATGACCCGTTTGGGGCCAATCACGTCATCCAGCCACCCGCCGGCCAGCGCGCCGAGGGCCGCCACCACGTTCCCGGCAATCGCGAAGATGATCACCTCGTTCAGGGCGAACCCGAAGGTCCCGGCGGCAATCACCCCGCCAAAGGTGAAGATGGCGGCCAGCCCGTCACGGAAGATCGCCGAGGAGCCCAGGAAGAAGACGGCGTTGCGGTCCTCCCGCCACAGCTGGGCGATCCGCCCGAAGAGCACCTTGTAGGAGCTGGCCAGGGGGATGCGCGCGGACTGGCTGGCGGGGGACTCGGGAATGCGGAAGAAGACCGGCAGCGCGAAGACCAGGAACCACAGGGCACTGAAGATCGCCACCCAGCGCAGGTTCCACGAATCCTCGGTGTTCGCCCCGGGCCATTCGAACAACGGGTCCACGAAGCCGAACAGGACCAGGGCCAAGGCCAGGATGCCGCCCACATAGCCCATGCCCCAGCCGAAACCGGAGACCTTGCCGATCGTGGCCGGGGTGGAGATCTGGGTGAGCACCGCGTTGTAGTTCACCGAGGCGAACTCGGAGAACACCGAGGCCGCGGCGATCAGCGAGGCTCCCAACCACAGGTACTTCGGGTCCGGGGCAACAAACACGCAGGCGGCGGTCAGCGCCACCACGACCAGCGAGTTCACCGTCAGCCACAACTTGCGCCGCCCGGCCGCGTCCGAACGCATCCCGGTTACCGGCACCAGCAGGACGATGGCCACCCCGGCCACGGTCAGCGCCTGGCCCAGCACCACCGAGGCGTGATCGGTGGATCCGAACAGCTCACTGGTGAGGTAGACGGTGAAGACAAAGGTGGTCATCACGGCGTTGATGGCGGCCTGGCCCCAGTCCCAGCTGGCCCAGGCCAGAGTCGCAGTATTAAGCCACGAGTTTTTTGGTCGCGCAAGATCCCGCGCCACGTTGCTTTCCATGCTCGCATCGTATCCGGTTAATGGTGATCAGAACATGAATTCGAGGCAACGGGGAAAATCTGGGTTCAAGCGTTCACTCCCGAATTTTCTGTGGTCAGGAGCGAGCAAGGTGATCTACCGGACGGTAGAAAGCGCCTTTGCACTGATAAAATGAACAGACCGGCCGTGTAAATCGTCGGACTCTGCCCCATACAAGTCGACAGAGGAGACGTGTGTTTATTATTCTCATTGCGCTTTTCGCAACTGCTGCGCTCTGCCCTTTGATTTTTCGGATTTTCCGACGCAATGGGTTCTATATTGTCGCCGTAGTTCCCGCAATGGGATTCGTCTGGCTGCTCACCCGATTCCCGCAGGTGCTGGCCTCCGATCCCAGCCTGGCCAACGGGCTGCCGAACGCCCCGCCGTCAATCCAGATCCCCTGGATCCCCGGGTTCCTGGTAAACCTGGACTTCCGCCTGGACACGCTGGCCGCGGTGCTGTTGCTGCTGATCCTCGGGGTCGGCGCCCTGGTGCTGGTCTACTGTGCCCGCTACTTCAAGAACGACGACATGGGCGTGGGCCCGTTCGCGGCCAAGCTGGTCGCCTTCGCCGGGGCCATGACCGGGCTGGTCACCGCCGATGACGTGATCATCATGTTCATCTTCTGGGAAATCACCTCGGTGCTTTCCTACCTGCTGATCGGCTTCAGCCAGGCGCTGATCACCGCACGCCGCTCGGCCATGAATGCCCTGATCGTCACCACCTTCGGCGGGCTGGCCATGCTCGGCGGTCTGCTGATCCTGGGGACCTCCACCGGCAGCTACCGGCTTTCAGACATTGTGGCGGCGGCCCCGGAGCTGAGCGCCATGGGCGGACACATCGACGTGGCCGTGGCCCTGGTGCTGCTCGGCGCGCTGTCCAAGTCGGCGCTGGTGCCCTTCCACTTCTGGCTGCCCGGCGCGATGGCCGCCCCCACCCCGGTCTCCGCCTACCTGCACGCTGCGGCCATGGTCAAGGCCGGTGTCTACCTGGTGGCCCGCCTGGCCCCGGGCTTTTCCGAGACGATGTTCTGGGGGCCGCTGGCCGTGGGCATCGGCATCCTGACCATGATCATCGGCGGCTACCGGGCGCTGAAGCAATACGACTTGAAACTGATCCTGGCCTTCGGCACCGTCTCCCAGCTGGGGTTCATCATTTCCATCTTCGGGCTGGGCAACGCCGATGCCGCCTTTGCCGCCCTGGCCCTGACCCTGGCGCACGGGCTGTTCAAGGCCACCTTGTTCCTGGCCGTGGGCATCGTGGACCACAACACCGGAACCCGTGACATCCGCAAGCTTTCCGGGCTGGGACGCAGCATGCCGGTGCTGGCCACCGTGGCCACCCTGGCCGCCGCGTCCATGGCCGGAATCCCGCCGTTGTACGGGTTCGTGGCCAAGGAATCGGTGTTCGACGCGCTGCTGCACCAGGGCGGGCCGCTGGCCTGGCTCCCGGTGGCCGGCATTGTGCTCGGCACGGGCCTGACCGTGGCCTACTCGTTGCGCTTCGTGCTTGGCGCCTTCGGACGCAAGCGCGGCATGCAGCCCACCGCCTGCAAGCGCCCCTCGCTGATCTTCCTGGCCCCGCTGCTGGTGCTCACCGCCGGAACCGTGGTGCTGGGCGTGCTGCCCGGCCTGGTGGAGCCGCTGGTGAAGCACGCCGCCGGGCTCTACCCGCAGCCGATCGAGGTGCACCTGGCCCTGTGGGCCGGCTTCACCCCGGCCCTGGGTCTCAGCGTCCTGGCCGTGCTCGGCGGTGTGCTGCTGTTCGTGGGACGGGCGCGGGCGGATTATTCGGCCCGGCTGCACCGCCGGCTGCCGGCCGCGGAGGAAGCCTACCGCGGCATCGTGAACCTGACCGACGAATTGGCGATCTGGGTGACCGGGCGGACCCAGCGTGGTTCGCTCTCCTTCTACCTGGGCGTGATCCTGGCCGTGGCGATGGTGGTTCCGCTGAGCATCGCCCTGACCGTGCCCACCCCCTGGCCCGATCAGTGGGTGATTGCCGACCATCCCGCCCAGATCGTCATCGGCGCCATCATGATCGTCGGGGCGATCGCGGCGATCCGCGCCTCGAAGCGTTTCATGGCGGTGCTGATGGTCTCGGTGACCGGTTTTGGCATGGTCGCCATCTTCGCGCTGCAGGGCGCACCGGACCTGGCGCTGACCCAGCTGCTGGTGGAGACCATTGTGCTGGTCGCGTTCGTGCTGGCCCTGCGCGCCCTGCCCAAGCGGCTGTGGGTGGGCATCTCCCGGATCAAGCTGGGACGGGCCGTCCTGGCCACCGCCCTGGCGCTGATGACCGTATATGTTGCCATCGGAATGATGGCAGCGCGCCAGGAGGCGCCGATTTCATTGGCCTTCCCGGACCTGGCCTACCACGAGGGCTATGGCTCAAACATTGTCAACGTGACCCTGGTGGACCTGCGCGTGTGGGATACCTTCGGGGAAATCACCGTGCTGGCCGCCGCGGCCACCGGGGTGGCCTCACTGATCTTCGTGGCGGTGCCCTCCCGTCGCCGGCTGCGTGCCCGCGAGGTGGAAAGCGGTTCCATCGACCACGGTTCGGAGGCCATGTCCACCGGCGAATTCGGCCAGGCCCGCCTGGATCTGGCCCGCAAGTTCGCCACCTCGGACAATGAGGACTGGCTGATCGCCGGGCACACGCTGGTCGCCGAACGCCGCTCCATCGTCTTTGAAGTGGTCACCCGCCTGATCTTCCATTCGATCCTGCTGTTGAGCGTGTTCACCTTGATCACCGGGCACAACAACCCCGGCGGCGGTTTCGCCGGCGGGCTGCTGGCCGGGCTGGCGCTGACCATCCGCTACCTGGCCGGCGGGCGGGTGGAGCTGGCCGAATCGATGCGCGTCTCCCCGAACATCCTCATCGGTGGCGGGCTGGCCGTGGCGGCCTGCTCCGGCATCATTCCGCTGCTGGCGGGGGACCCGGTGTTCAGCACCTACGTCTGGCAGTTCAGCCTTCCGCTATTTGGCGAACACAAGTTCGTGACCTCAACCTTCTTCGACATTGGAGTGTATCTGGTGGTGCTCGGCCTGGTGCAGGACGTGCTGCGATCCCTGGGCAGCGAAATCGACCAGCTCTCCGAGGGCCGCTCCCCGGTGGCCCGCCATGATGTGGTGGCCAGCTACCAGACGGGGGTGGGCCGGTGAGTGTGAACATCACCTTCCTGGTCATCACCGGCGTGCTGTTGGCGGTGGGCTACTACCTGGTGCTGGAACGCACCCTGACCCGGGTGCTGCTGGGCATCGTGGTGCTGGGCAACGCGGTGAACCTGCTGATCCTCACCGCCGGCGGGAGGATGGGCAAGGCCCCGCTGTTCCAGCCCGACCTGCCGGCCGATGAGTACTCGGATCCGCTGCCGCAGGCGCTGATCCTGACCGCCATTGTCATCACCTTCGCGGTGACCGCGTTCCTGCTCGCGCTGATCTACCGGTCCTGGTCGCTGACCAACGCCGATACCGTGCGGGACGATGAAGAAGATATCCGCGTCTCCCAGGCCAGTGCCTACGACGAAGAAGAGGACGCTCCCGTGGAGGAAGACACCACCGAATTCGTCGATGAGGAAGGCCGACCGATCCGCGAGGGGGAGGAATAGATGCAGCAGCTCATGTCCCTGGCCCCGCTGGCGGTCATCCTGCCGATCCTCGGCGCCGGCGCGACCTTCCTGGCCCGGCGCAAGGTGCGCTGGCAGCGGATCATCACCATCGGGGTGTTGTGCACCACGCTGCTGCTGGAGGTCGGGATGCTGGCGGCCACCTGGAACGGGCAGACCTACGCGATCACCATCGCCGGGTGGGACACCCCCACCGGCATAGCCCTGGTGGTGGACGGATTCAGCGCGTTCATGCTGCTGGTCTCCACCGTGGTGTCCCTGGCGGTGCTGTTGTTCGCCACCAGTCAGGGGATGGCCGACGGGGATGAGCACGGGCCGGTCTCGATTTTCCACCCTGCCTACCTGATCCTGCTGGCCGGGGTGTCCAACGCGTTCATGGCCGCGGACTTGTTCAACCTCTATGTGGGCTTCGAAATCTTCCTCACCGCCAGCTATGTGCTGCTCACCCTGGGCGGCACCGCCGAACGGATCCGCTCGGGCATCACCTATGTGGTGGTCTCCGTGGTCTCCTCGGTGCTGTTCCTGACCGCGATCGCGTTGATCTATGCGGCTACCGGCACGGTGAACATGGGGGACCTGGCGCTGAAGCTGGCCGACCTGGATTCGGGGACAAAGCTGATCCTGCACAGCTTCCTGCTGATCGCCTTTGGCATCAAGGCCGCCGTGTTCCCGCTCTCGCTGTGGCTGCCTGACTCCTACCCGACCGCCCCGGCCCCGGTGACCGCCGTGTTCGCCGGACTCTTGACCAAGGTGGGCGTGTACGCGATCGTGCGCACCGAGACGCTGCTGTTCCCGGGCGGGGAAGTGAACTCGGTGCTGCTGGTGGTCTCGGCGCTGACCATGGTGATCGGCATCTTCGGTGCGCTGGCCCAGTCGGACTTCAAGCGCATGCTCTCCTTCACGCTGACCAGCCACATCGGCTACCTGATCTTCGGGATCGCGGTCGGCACCGAAACCGCGATCGCCGCCACGATCTACTACGTGGGCCACCACATCATCGTGCAGACCTCCCTGTTCATGGTCGCCGGGCTGATTGAACGGCGAGCCGGCACCGCGAACATCACCGAACTGGGATCCCTGGCCCGCCTTTCCCCGGCATTGGCGGTGCTGTTCTTCATCCCGGCCATCAACCTGGGCGGCATCCCGCCATTCTCAGGGTTCCTGGGCAAGTTCGGGCTGCTGCACGCCGCGACCGAACAGGGCGGGGCACTAAACTGGGCGGTGATCGCCGCCGGGCTGCTGACCAGCCTGCTGACCCTGCTGGCCATCATCCGCGTCTGGGCCCGCGCCTTCTGGCGCCGGGCGGCCGAGGCGGAGGACCCGCAGGCGTCCCTGGTGGACCAGTCCAAGGAGATGACCGAACTGATCCAGTCCTCGGGCAATCAGGGGCCGATCCTGGGGGCCAGGCTCGCCCGGCAGATGGAGGCGAAGTTCCTGCCCTGGGGGATGCGCTACTCCACCGGGGCCCTGGTCGCTGCCGGGGTGGCGTTGACCGTGTTCGCCGGACCGCTCTTTGCCTTCTGTCAGCGGGTGGCCGCCGAGCTGCTGAGCCGGGCCCCCTACATCACCGCGGTTCTGCCGCCAGGCTAAAGGGGAAGGACACATGCCAAAACGTATTGACGAGCCACGCGACCAGCGCATCGCCGACGCGCTGGATGAGGCCTCGGGCCAGCGCAACCGCGCCACACTGCGCCAGGAGTGGCCGCTGCTGCTGTTCATGACCCTGGTCTGGGGCGCGCTGTGGCAGGACTTCACCCCCGGAACCCTAATCGTGGGGGCGCTGCTGTCCCTGCTGCTGGTCGCCTTGTTCCCGCTGCCCCCGGTGCGCCTGTCGGGGCGCATCAACCCGTGGTACTGCTTCCTGCTGCTGGGCTGGTTCATCATGCAGGTGGTGGCGGCCAGCCTGGAGGTTTCCTACCTGGCGCTTTTCCGGCGCCAGAAGACCCGCAGCTCCATCATTGCGGTGCGCCTGCACACCGACTCGGACCTGATCGTCACCACGGTCGGGCACGTGCTGACCCTGATCCCCGGATCGTTCGTGGTGGAGGTGGACCGGCGCAGCTCCACCCTGTACCTGCATTACCTCAACGCCTCCAACGCCATCAAGGTCGCCCGCTCCCGGGCGAAGATCCATGAAATCGAACGGCGGGTGATCATGGCCATCGGCAGCCACGACGAGTACGAGTACGTCAAGCAGGTGCGCAAGGACATCGCCCAGCGCGCCCGCCAGAAGGCCAAGGAGGCAAAGCGTTGAGCTATATCATCGTGGGAATCAGCGGAGTGCTGCTCTCGGTGGGTGCGGTGGCCTGCCTGATCCGGGTCGCCCGCGGACCCTCCATCCTGGACCGGGTGCTGGCCCTGGATGTGATGCTGCTGATCATCTCCGCCGCCCTGTGCCTGGAAATGTACCTGAACCGGCACACCAACCACATCCTGTTCGTGGTGATCGCCTGCGCCATCGGCTTCATCAGCTCGGTCACCGTCTCCCGGTTCGTTTCCGACCAGAGGAATGCGTGATGGATCAGTTCCTGGAAATTGTGGCCGCCGGCTGCATGATCGTCGGCTCGCTGATGTCATTGATCGCCGGCATAGGCCTGTTGACCTTCCCCGACCTGCTCACCCGGATGCATGCGGCCACCAAGCCCCAGGTGCTTGGCTTCCTGCTGCTGTTCATCGGGCTGGCCATCCACCTGCGCTCCTGGCAGGTGGTGCCGGTGCTCGCCCTGGCCTGGGGCGTGCAGCTGCTAACCGCACCGGTCTCCGCGCACATGATTGGCCGTTCCGGGTACCGCACCAAGCACGTGAAGCGCGAAACGCTGTACAGCGATGAACTGCGCACCGTGGTGGAGAACGCCAGCCGCCAGAACAAGGACTAGCGCCACTGCCGGCACCACGAACAAGGGCCTCGGAGCACCGCATCACGGTGCTCCGAGGCCCTGCCTGTCCACGGCGCAAACGCCGGGGAACTACTTGTTCAGCTTGGCCAACGCCTTGCGGGTGCCGCGGTCGGTGAGGACCTGGATGATTGCGGCCACCACGGAGGAGAAGACGGCGAACGCCAGGGCCTGGCGCATCGAGGCTTCGGCTTCGGCTTCCTGGCCGTGGCGCGGGGCATCATTGCCGGTGAATCCCTTCCACAGGCGGTCCACCAGCTTGCTGCCGACAAACCCGGCTCCCAGGGAAATGCCGGTGGCGAGCAGCTTCATCATTGGTTTCATTCTTCGCGCTCCTGTTCGCATGGGGACTTCTCTTTCTATCGAAAGCATATCCTGAGCTATGGTGGCATCGCAGACATGGCATCGGGTGATCCACGGATCGCCGGGGCAATCTGCTGACAAGAAACGACAGGGGAGCGTCATACCGTCCCCGAGGCTCACCGCGCAGCAAACGCCGGTGGCCGGGACCGGTGGAAGACGCTGAGAGTGCGATAGATCGCAGACCCTCGAACCTGCTCCGGCTAGTACCGGCGAAGGAAGTCGAGAATCTCAGATGTGCGGCAGGGACAGCTCCCTGCGCATCCGCATGTGCTCCCCTCCTGAACCAGGAGGATGGAAGAAAATGGCAACAACCAAGCGAACCGGCGGCACCTCATGGAAGGTCGCGGACATCGTGATCGCCTCGGTCATCGCCGTGGCTTCGGGCGTGGTGTTCTGGGCGTGGAGCGCCAGTTACGGTTTCGTGACGCTGGCCTTCGCCGCGTTCCCGCCGGCCAGCGCGCTGCTCTCGGGCATGTGGCTGTTCCCCGCGGTCCTCGGGGCGTTGATCATTCGCAAGCCCGGTGCGGCACTGTACTGCGAACTGCTGGCCGCCATCATCGAGGCCCTGCTGGGCACCCACTGGGGACTGACGGTGCTGGTCTCCGGGCTGCTGCAGGGGCTGGGCGCCGAGCTGGTGTTCGCGCTCTTGCGTTACCGGGTGTGGAACCTGTCCGCCGCCATGCTGGCCGGTTTCTGCTCCGGCTTCCTTAGCGCCCTCAACGGTGCGTACATCACCGCCCACTTCGTGCACTATACCCCCGGGATGAAGCTGTTTCATGTGGCGGCGATGAGCGTCTCCGGGTTGCTGATCGCCGGGATCTGCTCGTTCTTCCTCACCCGCATGCTGGCCAACACCGGTGCCTTGGCCTCCCTGCCCAGCCGCCGGGCCCACCGGGAACCGGTGCTCACCCGCTCCCGCTAGGCGGCGCCTGGCGGCGGGAGCAAGAGCAATATGACGTCCGCCTCAAACCGGTCGCCGGTGCGGGTTCTGCCCGACCGGCATCCTGGGGTATGGTGGCAACGCAGACATAAACCGACAGGGGAGCGTCATACCAGCCCGCTGCCGTGCCGCCAGGCGCGTCACGGCAGGCGTAAGGGTAAAAGACGCTGAGAGTGCGATAGATCGCAGACCCTCGAACCTGCCCCGGCTAGTACCGGCGAAGGAAGTCGAGAATCTCAGGTATGCCCCCGGGGACGCGCCCCGGTTCGCATACATGCTCCCCTCCTGATTCAGGAGGATATTCAAGTGACAACAACACCGTTGCGGGCCAGCAGCTCGTGGAAGGTCGCCGACATCGTCGTCGCCTCGGTGATCGCCGTGGCTTCGGGCGTGGTGTTCTGGGGCTGGAACGCCGGTTACGGCTTCATTTCCCTGGCCTTTGTGGCCTTCCCGCCGGCTAGCGCCTTCGTGGCCGGGATGTGGCTCTTCCCGGCAGTGCTCGGGGCCCTGATCATCCGCAAGCCCGGCGCCGCCCTGTACTGTGAACTGCTGGCCGCTGTGATCTCCGCGCTGCTGGGCTCGCAGTGGGGCATCACCGTGCTGGTTTCCGGCATTGTCCAGGGGCTGGGCGCCGAGGTGGTGTTCGCGCTCTTCCGCTACCGGGTGTGGAGCCTTGGGGTGGCGATGCTGGCGGGGTTGGGCGCCGGACTGTTCGGTGCGCTAAGCGAGGCCTACCTGATGGCCTACTATGCGGAATACACCGCGGGCATGAAGCTTTTCCACGTGGCGGCGATGAGCCTCTCCGGCCTGGTGATTGCCGGCATCCTGTCCTACTTCGCCACCCGCGCGCTGGCGGCCACCGGGGCGCTTTCCGCGCTGCCCAGCCGCAGGGCGAACCGTGAACCGGTCTTTGGGCGGGCGAAGCAATGACCGCCGGCATCACGAACCACGCCGCGCTGCCCCAGCTGGAATCCGGTGCCCTGTCCGTGAGCGCGCGCGGGTTCGGCTGGAAGCACGCCGACCGTCAGCAACCGGCCCTGCACGCCCTGGATCTGGAGGTTCCGGCCGGGCAGCGGGTGCTGCTGCTGGGACCCAGCGGCGCGGGCAAATCCACGCTGCTGCACGCCATGGCCGGGGTCCTGGACGTTTCCGAGCTGGCCGGGTGCACCGGGCAGCTGCTGGTGGGGGAGCAGGACGCGTTCGGGCCGCGCCAGGGTGTGGGCCTGATGCAGCAGGACCCGGAAACCCAGATCGTGCAGGCCCGGGTGGAGGACGACGTGGCCTTCGGGGCGGAAAACCTCGGGGTGGACCCGCAGGAGATTTCCCGGCGCATTCCCCTGGCACTGGAGGCGGTCGGGTTGGGCCAGCTGGCGCCGGAACACCCCACCCAGCAGCTGTCCGGGGGACAGAAGCAGCGCCTGGCCCTGGCCGGGATCCTGGCCATGCGCCCGGGGCTGATGCTGCTGGATGAACCCACCGCCAACATTGACCCGGAGGGCGCGTTGGGGGTACGCGACGCGGTGCTCAACGCCGCCGAGCGCACGGCAGCGACCCTGATCGTGGTCGAGCACCGGGTGGAGACCTGGGTGGAACACGTGGACCGGGTGCTGGTGCTGGAGCCCGGCGGCGGGATCAGCCACGACGTGGCCCCGCAGGCGCTGCTGAGCGACCAGCCGCTGCGCCGGGAGCTGGCCGAGGCCGGGATCTGGGTGCCCGGCTACGTCCCGCACACCCGTACCCCACGCACCAGCCCGGGCGGTGGCCTGCTGCGGGCCAGCGCGCTGCAGGCCAGGCGTTCAAAGAAGGCCCCGTTGACCGCGGCGGTGGACCTGGAACTGCCCGCCGGCGGCGCACTGGTGATCCGCGGCGCGAACGGGGTGGGCAAGTCGACCCTGGCGCTGACCCTGGGCGGGCTGCTGGAGCCGGCCAGCGGCCGGTTGCACGCCACTGAACTGTTGGCCGGTGAGGCGGGGGACAAGCCGTTCCTCTGGCGGGCCGGGCAGCTGGTGGCCCGCATCGGCACGGTCTTCCAGGAACCCGAACACCAGTTTGTCACCCAGAGCGTTGCCGACGAGCTGGCCTACGGGCCGCGCCGGGCGAAGGGGGAACGGGATGGGCAGGGCGGCACCGGGCTTGATGAACAGCAGATCGCCGAACGCACCGCCGCGCTGCTGACCCGGCTGCGGTTGGACCACCTGGCCGAGGCGAACCCGTACACGCTCTCGGGCGGGGAGAAGCGTCGGCTCTCGGTGGCCACGGTGTTGGCCGCCAGCCCGGACGTGCTGATCCTGGATGAGCCGACCTTCGGGCAGGACGCGAACACCTGGCGGGAGGTGGCCGAGCTGCTCATCGAGGTGATTGAGCAGGGCACCGCCGTGATCGCGGTGACCCACGACGGGCACTTCGCCCGGGCGTTGGGCGCCCGGGAACTCGAGCTGCAGGCCCCCGCCCCGCGGGCCGAGGCCGCCGGGCCGGACCCGCTGCTGGGATCCGCGGTGGGCGACAGCTGGCTGGCCCGGCGCAACCCGCTGGCGAAGCTGGCGGCGATCGTGGCCACCACCATCCCGCTGGTGGCCACCATTGACTGGGTCTCGGGCCTGGTGGTGATCACCGCGACCCTGCTGATGCTGCCGCTGGCGCGGCTGAGCATCCCACGTTTCCTGCTGCGCGCCTGGCCGCTGCTGCTGGCCGGGCTGACCGCCGCCTGGGGGATCAGCCTGGTCGGGGAGGATTCCGGGGCGCTGCTGCTGGACCTGGGGGTCTTCACCATCACCGAGGGCTCCCTGGCCGGGGGCATCGCCACCGGCATGCGCGCCATGGCGATGGCCGTGCCGATGGTGCTGCTGCTGAGCACCACCAACCCCTCCGACCTGGGCTCGGCCCTGTCCCAGCAGCTGCGCGTGCCGCACCGCTTCGTGCTCGGGGCGCTGGCCGGGATGCGGCTGCTGGGCCTGCTGGTGGAGGAGTTCACCACCCTGACCCTGGCCCGCCGGGCGCGCGGGGTGGGGAACTTCGGGTCCCCGGCCCAGCGCCTGCGCGCGAACCTGGGGCAGGTGCTGGCCCTGCTGGTGCAGGCGATCCGCCGGGCCGGGCGACTGGCCATCACCATGGAAGCCAAGGGCTTCGGCGCCGGGCGGCGCAGCTGGCTGCGCACCCCGGACTTCGGGGGGCGTGACGTGCTGGTGATCGGTGCCGGGCTCGCGGTGGGGGCGCTGGCGGTGGCCGCCGCCGTGCTGGCCGGGACCTGGAGCCTGGTCTGGGGATAGCGCACCAAGAACGGGGGGAGCGGTCCATGGACTGCTCCCCCCGTTTTTGCGTGCTCGGTTAGGCCAGGTGATCGGCCAGTTCGCTCAGCTCCGCGTGCAGTTCGGCGTCGAAGCGCAGCGGCTTGGCGTCCAGCGAATTCACCGGGGTGAGCAGGCGCACCGAGGAAACCAGCCACAGCACGTCGGCCTGGTAGAGGTCCTCGGGACGCAGCGGACCATACCCCAACTCCCAGCCGGCCTCCGCGGCGGCAGCGAAGATCGCCGCCTGGGTGGTGCCCGGCAGGATCCCGGTTTCCAGCAGCGGGGTGAGCAGGCGCTTGGTCTGCCCATCACGCTGGGCCATCAGCACGGTGGAGGTCGGGCCCTCCAGCACCGCACCGTCGGAGGAGGTGAAGATGACATCATGGGCACCATGGGCCCGCGCGTAGCGCAGGGCCGCCATGTTCACCGCGTAGGACAGCGTCTTGGCTCCCATCAGCAGCCAGGGCGCGCGTTCGGCGATTTTCGAATCATAGCCGCGATCCAGCAGCAGCACGTCCACACCCGAATCCCGCTGGGCCTGGCCCAGCGTCGGGGCCGGGGTAACGGTCACCCAGCACAGGGCCGGGTCGCTGTCCGCGTCCCCGCGGGCGGCCACCAGCTTCACCACGGCCTCATCGGCCCCGCCGGTGGCATCAAAGTCCGCGATGGCGGTGTCAATGGCCGCACGCCACTGGATCTGGTCGGGGATCTCCAGGTCGCACAGCTGGGCCGAGGACTGCAGGCGGGCCAGGTGCGCGTCGATCTTGCGCACGCTCTGGTGCTTGTAGAGCATCGATTCGAAGATACCGTCACCACGGGAAACACCCTGGGCGGTCACGGGCAGTTGCGGCGCGTTAATGTCCGCCAGTCGACCGGCCGGATAGGACGGATCGAGGAAAACCAATGAACTCATAGGTACTAGATTATCGAATCCCGCCGGTGCTTCGGATAACTCGCCGCAACCGACACCGCCTTGAACCGGGGAATTGGGTAGTCTAGCGATAGGCAAAACGCACGATGACCGCGGGAAAGACGCCCCGGTGGAAAGCACGAGGGCAGGAGTTGGCCGCATGATGCTAGGTGAGAACTTCCTGCGGGAGCTGGGCCCGACGGTCTGGGCGCTGGCGGTGACCTTCGACATCGTGGTGCGTATCGTGATGATTGGAGTGGTTCCGGGCAACCGCCGGCCCACCACCGCCATGGCCTGGCTGCTGGCGATCTTCTTCATCCCGGTCGTGGGGCTGATCCTCTACCTGCTCTTTGCCAACCCGCGCCTCTCCCGCCGGCGCCTGGAGAAGCAGCGCCGCGCCAATGAGGCAATCCTGCAGGCCACCTCGCACATGGATTCGCCGGTCGAATTCCACAGTGATGAGGAATGGATTGAGTCCGCCGCGGTGCTCAACCGCACCCTGGGGGCGCTGCCGCTGGAGGGCGGGAACGAGGTGGAGGTGATCTCCGATTACCGTGCCTCGCTGGAGGCAATGCGCCGGGAGATCGACAAGGCCACGACATTCGTGCACATCCAGTTCTACATCATGGGCGATGACCCGGACTTCGTCGGCCCGGTCCTGGATTCCCTGGAGGCCGCGGTCAAGCGCGGGGTGGTGGTGCGCCTGCTGTTTGACCACCTGGGCACCGCCCGGGTGGCCGGGTACGGGCAGCTGAAGCGGCGGCTGAAGGATTCGGGCATCGAATGGAAGCGGATGCTGCCGGTGGCCCCGTTCCGGCGCCGCTGGCGCCGCCCGGATCTGCGCAATCACCGCAAGATCCTGGTGGTGGACGGGGAAGTGGCCTTCACCGGCAGCCAAAACCTGATCGAGCCGGGCTACAAGCGGCTCAGCTCGCACAAGGTGGGGCGCGAATGGGTGGAGCTGATGATCCAGGTGCGCGGCCCGCTGGTGCGTTCCCTGGACGTGGTCTTCGCCACCGACTGGTGGCAGGAGGCCGACACCGATGACGTGCTGCAGGACCTGACCGACGCCCGCTACCCGCTGCCGGCCAGCGATGTGCCGGGGGAGACCGTGGGACAGGTGGTGCCCAGCGGGCCGGGGTATGAGGATGAGAACAACTTGCGCCTGTTCAACACGCTGATCTATTCGGCCTCCGAACGCCTGAAGATCACCAGCCCCTATTTTGTGCCCGATGATTCAATGCTCTACGCCATCACCACCGCCGCGCAGCGCGGCATTGAGGTGGATTTGTTCGTATGCGAGTCCGGGGACCAGTTCCTGGTGCACCACGCCCAGCAGTCCTATTACCAGGTGCTGCTGGAGGCCGGGGTGCGCATCTACCTGTACCCGGCCCCGATGGTGCTGCACGCCAAGTGCTTCACCGTCGATGACGAGGTCGCGGTCGTGGGATCCTCGAATATGGACATGCGCTCCTTCAGCCTGAACATGGAGATCTCGGTTATGCTGCTCGGCGCGCAGATGGTGGACCAGGTCAACCAGGTGCAGGCCCACTACCGCAGCATCTCCAAGGAACTGACCCTGGAGGAGTGGGAGAAGCGTCCGCGGCTGCAGCGCTGGGTGGACAACGCCGCCCGGCTGACCGCCACCCTGCAGTAGGAGCGGCACCGCCCTAGTGCGGGAAGCGCGCCCCCAGGGCGCTGAGCACGCCCACCGACTTGGTGCGCACCTCATCCCATTCCTCCTGCGGATCCGAGTCCGCGGTAATCGCCCCGCCCAACCCCAGACTCAGCTGCCAGGACCCGTCCCCAAGCCGGTCGCAGACCAGGGTGCGGATCACCACCGCCAGGTCGGCGCCGCCATCTGCGCCCAGGTAGCCCACCGCGCCGGAGTACAGTCCCCGCGCCCGGTTTTCCTCCAGCCGGTCCAGGATGTGCATGGTCGACAGTTTTGGTGCCCCGGTCATGGACCCGGGCGGGAAGGCCTCGCGCAGCGCCGCGGCGGCCAGCGCCGGTTCTCGCAGCTGCGCGTCGATGGTGGAGACCATCTGGTGCACCGTGGCGTAGCTTTCGATGGCGCACAGGCGGGTGACCGACAGCGTGCCGGGCACCGCATGGTGGGACAGGTCGTTGCGCAGCAGGTCCACGATCATGATGTTCTCGGCCCGGTCCTTGGGATGGGAGGCCAAATCCTCACGCAGCGCCGCATCGCTGGAGGGATCCTGGCCGCGCGGACGGGTGCCCTTGATCGGTTCGGCGCGCAGCTTGCCGGTGCCCGAGATGCTCACGAAGCGTTCCGGGGAGATGCTGGCCACCTCCAGGGAGCCCAGGCGCAGGTAGTGCGCAAACGGGGCCGGGGAGGATTCACGCAACCGGCTATACGCCTCGAAGGCGGAGAAATGCTCCACGGTGGCGCGCAGTTCGGTGGTCAGGCACACCTCATAGCTGTTGCCCTGCCAGATTTCGTGCTGCGCCCGACGCACCTTGTCCCGGTACTGCTCGGGGGTGTCGCGGCAGCTGAACACCGGCACCGGCAGCGGCCCGGGCTCCCGCACCTTGAGCTGCAGCCGCTGCAGACGGGCCAGGGTCGGCTCCAGCAGGTGGCCTGGGGCGCGCACGGTCAGCCGGGCGCGCAGGTGATCAACAATCAGCACGGTGTCCGGTTCAAAGAACTGCGCGTCCGGGCGCAGCGAACCATCGGGCAGCCGGGCCGCCACATCCGCCGCACCCACCTCGCGCTTGAGCTCATAGCCCAGGTAGCCCACCCACTGCGGGTCCGGGGCCGGCGGCTCTGCCGCGGGGTCAGGCTCCGCCCCGGGCCCGGTCTCCGAGGGCCAGATCCCGCCCAGGGCGGCAAAGAACTCGGGGCCCAGCCGGAGCATCGCGTTGCCCGAACGCAGCTCGGTGCCCTGCGCGGTGGCCGAAAGCAGCGCTGCCTCCGGTTCCTGGGCCAGGGCCAGCACCGTATAGCGGTTGCGGCCCAACGGGTCCTGCAGCCGGTGGCTGGTGGATTCCAGCAGTGCCGCATGCCGGCAGTGCTCGGCCAGCGACTCAAAGACGGCGGCCACATCCCCGGGCACCGGCAGCTCACGCTCATGGCGCACCGCGGCCCGCAGCCAGGTGGCGGGCAGCTTGACCCGTACCCGGGCGGGCAGGAACCGCGCCAGCCGGCGCAGCTGGTGCAGGGCAGCATCCTCGTCGGGGGCATCGGAGCGCAGGTGCACGTTGGCGGTGGCTGCCGGGTTTGCGGCGCTGAGGTAGTCCTGCTCCTGATCGGCCCACCGCGCCCAGTGCCGGGCGAAGACCTCCCCGTCGCGGCGCAGCGCGCGTTCCCGGCGTACCGTGGCCCCGGCCTGCAGCCAGATGCCCAGGTCAATCTCCGGTACCGCTTCGGCGCACAGGGCCCCCACCCCTTCGACGAGCACAATCTCGCTGGGGGTGAAGTGGATGTGTTCGGCCGCCGGGGCGTTGGCCTGCCAGTCCCAGCGCGGCCAGCTCACCGGCTGGCCCGCTCGGATCCGGCGCAGCAGCACGGCATAGCGCGTGCAGGTTTCCTGCAGAGAATCCCAGCCGTAGTACAGGTCCTCCAGGTGCAGGATGGAAACCCGTTCGGGTCCCCAGGCCGCGGCCAGGGCCGCAGCCAGTGAGCTCTTGCCCGCTCCGGAGCGCCCGTCCAGGGCGATGATCAGTGGTTTAACGGTTTCCACGGGAGGCGGTGTTGCTCCGAACGTAGTCGACCAGCGCCGGCAGGCTGGCGGCAATCATCTTCCAGGTTTCACGAAAGTCCGCGGCGTCCCCGTACCAGGGGTCATAGATGCCCTGCGCGTCGTGGGGCTGTGCGGCGGACTGCGGGTCAAAGGAACGCAGCATCCGCAGCTGCGGACGCCGCTCCTGGGCGATGTTCGACAAATCCGGGACCAGCGCCTCAAAGTGGTCGGTGTCCAGCGCCAGGATCAGGTCCACCGATCCCAGTTCCTCGGCCGTGAGCTGGCTGGCCACATGTCCCTCACCGCTCAGGCCGTGGGAACGCAGCGTCGCTTCGGCGCGCTGGTCAATGGGGTTGCCGATCTCCCCGTCGGTCACGGCCCGGGAGAACACCTCGACGTCGCCGATTCCCGCGTCCTCCAGGGCGTTCTTGAGCATGAATTCGGCCATGGGCGAGCGGCAGATGTTGCCCGTGCACACC
Organism: Glutamicibacter creatinolyticus; assembly: GCF_006094275.1. Taxonomy (GTDB): domain Bacteria; phylum Actinomycetota; class Actinomycetes; order Actinomycetales; family Micrococcaceae; genus Glutamicibacter; species Glutamicibacter creatinolyticus. Next base: position 2,534,731 of record NZ_CP034412.1, on the reverse strand, counting down.
GTCATTATCCGGAACATGAGACAAGTCTAGGGTGAATTGGCCGATACATTCGAGGGTGACGCCCCGATGCGCGCGCAACGAATCGACAACAATTCACTAGCGCGCCAGCACCAGCAGCACCGCAACGAAGATGAACAGCGTGCCAAAGACAATGTTCTGGATTCGCGCGCCGCGCACGGTGGCCGTAAATCGTTGGAAGGTGCGGGCCATGGCGGCGAAGAACAGGAACATCACCAGCACATCCACCAGGACAATGGTGGCCATGAACACCAGGTACTGGGGCAGCTGGGGCGCATCGGGCCGGATGAACTGCGGGGTCAGCGCCAGGAAAAACACGATCGCCTTGGGATTGAGCAGATTCACCAGCAGGCCTTGACGCACCATGTACAGCCGCCCGGCAGGCGCTGCGTCCTGCAGCTGTTCCGGTTGCGGACGAGCCAGCAGCATGCGCACCCCGAGGTAGATCAGGTAGCCGGCACCGGCATAGCGGATGACCTCAAAGAGCACCGGAGAACGGCTGACCAGCAGCCCCACCCCGGCCGCCACGATGGCCACGTGGATCAGCAGGGCCAGCTGTTGGCCGATGATGCCCCACAGCGAGCGGCGCCAGCCCACCCGAATCGAGTTGCTCATGGTGTTGATGGCCCCGGCGCCCGGGGTGAAGCTGATGACCACCGCGGCACCCAGTAGGGAGAACCAGAGGGGAAGAGTCACCGAAACAGCATAATCGCCGGAGCGACTAGGCGCGTTTTCGTGTGGGGATTTGTGACGCGGTGGCCTCGCGCACCTCGTCCACCCCGGCGGTGGCCTCGCGCAGGAATTGTGTGATCAGTTCGACCTGCTCGCTGGGATAGCCCTGGATGACCTGGTGCAGCTTGCGGGCCAGCGGGGCGAACATTTCCTGACCGCTGGATTGGGCGAGCTCGGTCATGGCGATGCGGATCACCCGCCGGTCGGCATCGGTGCGCCGGCGCTCAATGTAGCCCAGCCGCTCCAGCCGGTCGAGCATGGCGGTCGTGGCCGGTGCGCTCAGCTGTAGCTCCCGGGACAGATCCCGGGGTGAGGGCAGCGACCCGGCGCGCTGGTAGCGCATGATCACGCCCAGCGCGTTCATGTCGGTGCGGTGCGAGCTGTGGGCGCTGGCGGTGGACTCCACGTAGCGGTCCGAGGCCTGGGCGAACTGCTGCAGCTGCAGGACGAGTTCATAGGAAGGGGTGGGGTCCATAGGCACATTCTATAACCAATGATATAGTTCGATGATGGAATTAGTTTGACCCCTACGGCACACGCTCCGCGCACCGGGCGCGGCGCGGCCTCGACCCGAAGGAAACCGGCCATGGCATCCTCGAGAACCGGCGCACCACCTGCAAACGGCAAACCCAAAAACGGACTGCGCGCCCTGCTGGCCGCGGTGCTGGTCATCATCTGGTTGGCCGTCGCCGGCATCGGCGGACCGACCTTTGGCAAGCTGTCCGACGTGCAAAGCAACGACCAGGCCGCATTCCTGCCGGCCAGCGCGGAGGCCACCCGGGCCCTGGAATGGCAGGAGAAGTTCCGCACCAGTGACGCCATCCCCGCCGTGGTGGTCGTGGCCAACCAGGACGGGCTGGACGCCAAGGACGGCACGGCCCTGGCCGAAGAGCTGAAGTCCTTTGAATACCTCGACGGGGAGGTGACCGGGCCGTTCCTGGCCGAGGATGGCAAGGCGGTGGAACTGCTGGTGCCGATCTCCAGTGAGGTCAAGGCCGACGACGGGGTGGAGAGCCTGCGGGCGCTGCTCAACGGGCACCTGCCCCAGGGCGCCGAGGGCTACGTCACCGGCCCGGCCGGGTTCAATGCCGACCTGATCGAGGCGTTCGGCGGGATCGACGGCGTGCTGCTGGGCGTGGCGCTCAGCGCGGTGCTGGTGATCCTGCTGCTGGTCTATCGTTCCGTGCTGCTGCCCTTCACCGTGCTGCTGACCGCCATGGTCGCCCTGTGCGCGGCGATTGTGGTGGTCTACTACATGGCCGACGCCGGCTGGATTCGGCTGGATGGTCAGTCCCAGGGCATCCTCTCCATCCTGGTGATCGGCGCGGCCACCGACTACTCGCTGCTGCTGGTGGCGCGGCACAAGGAAGCGCTGAGCCAGGGCCAGTCGCGCTGGCAGGCGGTGGCCACCGCCTGGCGCGGCTGCCTGGAACCGATCATCGCCTCCGGCGGTACAGTGACCGTGGGCCTGCTGTGCCTGCTGTTCTCCGACCTGAACTCCAACAAGGCGCTGGGGCCGATCGCCGCCAGCGGCATCATCTTCTCCATCATTGCCGCCCTCAGCTTCCTGCCCGCGGCCCTGGGCCTGCTGGGCCGGGCCGCCTACTGGCCCTTCGCCCCCAAGCCGGCCGGCCACGCCCAGCACGCCAAGACCAGCGGCGGACTTTGGGCGCGCATCGCCTCCTTCGTTGACCGGCGCAGCCGTGTTGTGTGGATCGTGACCAGCGTGGTGCTGCTGGCCGGCGCGTTGGGCATGACCCAGCTCCAGGCCAGCGGGGTGCCGCAAAGTGACCTGGTCACCTCCCAGTCCGAGGCCCGTGACGGCCAGGAGGTGCTCGGTCGGCACTTCCCGGGCGGCAGCGGCTCCCCGGCGGTGGCCATCGTGGACGAAGCCGATGCCGAGGCCATCCTGAAGGATGTGAGCGCCCTGGACGGCGTGGATTCGGCCTACCTGCAGGCCGAGGACGGCGGCCCGGCCATGGCCGAGCGCGGCGCCGAGCCGCAGGTGGTTGAGGGCCGCTCCCTGATCTCCATCACCCTGGCCGACGCGGCGGACTCCGATCAGGCCAAGGACACCGTGCAGCTGGTGCGCGACACCGTGCACCAGCAGGACCCGGACGGGCTGGTTGGCGGCACCACCGCCACCCAGATGGACACGAACGCGACCGCCACCGCGGACCTGTTCAAGATCATCCCGCTGATCCTGGCCGCGATCCTGGTGATCCTGATGCTGCTGCTGCGCTCGATCATCGCCCCGGTGCTGCTGATCCTCACCACGGTGCTCTCCTACGGCACGGCCATGGGCGTCAGCGCCCTGGTATTCAACCACGTGTTCAACTTCTCCGGGGCCGACCCGGCGGTGCCGCTGTTCGGCTTTGTGTTCCTGGTGGCCCTGGGCGTGGACTACAACATCTTCCTGATGACCAGGGTGCGTGAAGAGGCCCTGCACCACGGCACCCTGGAGGGCGTGCGCCGCGGACTGACCGTGACCGGCGGGGTGATCACCTCCGCCGGAGTGGTACTGGCCGCCACCTTCGCAGCGCTGGGGGTCATCCCGATCATGTTCCTGGCCCAGCTGGGCTTCATCGTGGCCTTCGGCGTGCTGCTGGACACCCTGGTGGTGCGTTCCCTGCTCGTCCCGGCGCTGGTCCACGAGTTCGGGCGCATCATCTGGTGGCCCAGCCGGCTGCGCCACGGGGCGAAGTAGGCGCCCGGCTTCCGGGGCCAACGTGGTACACATCTCGGTCCTGGAAGCCGGCGGTATGCCGTAGACCACGGTCTGGGCGAGGCGGCGCTGGTAGGATTGAACGTTATGCGCCCCTGGCGGCCGGCCCCGGAAATCGTCCGGGTTGCCCCGCGCGGCGCATGCGTCGATTGATTAGATTTCCCACTGGTCCCGGGGCGAATCCGCCCGCGCGGCCACGCGTCGTGAACCCGGCCCTCCGCCGGCTTTGCACCTCGCGGCTGCGGACTTTCTCCTGCTTTCGGCGATCCCGTGCGCCGCACAGGCGGCGCATCAGCGAGTTCTAGAGAAAGTTCGTCTCATGACAGCATCCTTCAGCGCCCTTGGTGTGCCCCAGAACCTGGTTTCGGTCCTGCAGCAGCAGGGCATCGACTCCCCGTTCCCGATCCAGGAAGCCACCCTGCCCTCCACCCTGGCCGGTGGGGACGTGCTGGGCCGCGGACAGACCGGTTCGGGCAAGACCCTGGCCTTCTCCCTGCCGGTGGTGGCCCGCCTGGCCGCCCAGCCGCGCCGCCGCCGCGCGCGTTTCCCGCGCGCCCTGATCATGGCCCCCACCCGTGAGCTGGCCACCCAGATTTCCAAGACCATCGACCCGCTGGCCGCCGCCGCCGGGCTGCGCACCACCGTCATCTACGGCGGGGTCGCCCAGTCGCGCCAGGAAAAGGCCATGAATGAGGGCGTGGACATTGTCATCGCCTGCCCCGGACGCCTGGATGACCTGATGGGGCAGAAGATCGTGGACCTGTCCGAGGTCGAGGTCTCGGTGCTCGACGAGGCCGACCACATGGCCGACATGGGTTTCCTGCCGGTGGTGCGTCGCATCTTGGACCGCACCCCGCAGGGCATCCAGCACCTGCTGTTCTCCGCCACCCTGGACAACGGGGTGGACAAGGTGGTCAAGCGCTACCTGCACAACCCCACCGTGCATTCGGTCGATGCGCCGAAGGCCGCCGTGAACACCATGGAGCACCGCGTCTTCGTGGTGGATCCGGAGGAAAAGAAGGAGATGGTGCGTACCCTGGCCAGCGGTGTGGGCCGGCGCATCATGTTCATGCGCACCAAGCACCACGCCAAGAAGATGGCGCTGTGGCTTTCCAAGGCCGGCATCCCGGCCGTGGACCTGCACGGCAACCTGAGCCAGAACGCCCGTGACCGCAACCTGGCCGCGTTCTCCGACGGCTCGGCCAAGGTGCTGGTGGCCACCGACGTCGCCGCCCGCGGCGTGCACGTGGACGGGGTGGAGCTGGTGGTGCACATTGACCCGCCGGCAGAGCACAAGGCCTACCTGCACCGCTCGGGACGCACCGCCCGTGCCGGCTCCGACGGCACCGTGGTCACCATCGCCACCACCGACCAGCAGGGGGATGTGGCCCAGCTGCTCAAGCAGGCCGGACTGAAGGTTCCCTTTGAGAAGGTGGACCGTAATTCGCCGGCCGTGGCCGAGGTTGTTGGGGAAGTGGCCGAACTGGTGGCCTACGAGGCGCCGGTGAAGCAGCAGCCCAAGCGCCAGGGCCCCAAGACGGCGCAGGGCGCCCGCGGCGGCAACCGCCGCGGCAAGACCGAGTCCTCCCGCGCCTCGGGCACCCGCCGCTCCGGCGCCGGACGCCCCGAAGCCGGTGCGAACCGTGAGAAGTCCGCACCCAAGGACGGTGGGCGCAGCCGCAACACCCGCGGGGCCAGCGAATCCCGCCCGGCCGCCGGGGCGAACCGCAGTCGCTCGCGTCGTCCCCGCCGCGCCACTAGCCCGGCCACTAATTCCCGGTAGTTCACCGGCCGCACGCGCCAGGTCCAGATGGGTCCGGCGCAGCGCACAACGGAAGATCCACGGCTGGGACCACAGCCGACAAAGCCCGGCCACGCCATCGCGTTGCCGGGCTTTGCCATCCCCGCAGGAGCCGGATTGGGCCGCCGGGCGGCTCAGGGCTGCTTGCGCCCCCAGCGCAGGTAGCCCAGCGGGCCGGCGAAGTTGATAAAGGTTGCGGCCACCCACAGCTTCTTCGAGCCGTTGATCCGGTGCTGACCGCGCGCGGCCAGGTCGCGCAGCGCGATTCCCTGGAGCAGCAGCTGTACGGCGGCCAGGCCAACCAGCACCGCACGCCGGGCGGGGGAGAGATCCTTCCAGCGGTTCTTCGATTTCATCGGTGGCTTCCCTTCTTGGTTTTCGTGCTCAATTGCATTGTCCAATGCCCTGTTCTCCATTGTCCCGTGCAGTGCTGGTTCCCACGATCCGGCGGTAGATGGGCAGGCGGCAGGCCGCAGGCTGGGCGGGGAAACGAGCCGGGGACGGGCCTGGCAAAAAAATTTTCCAAAAAATCTTTCGCCACGGGGAATGATTGTGGCTCCGGGCCCGTTGAACATGACAGAACGCAAAGTTGAGTCACCATCACTCAAGTTTGATTTGACAGCGAAACGCTCGAGAGTAAACTTGAGTGCGGAACGCTCAACCGGGGTAAAACGCCCCAGCGTTAGTCAGTTTTAACCAAGGCAAAGGAGAGCCATTATGTCGCGTGCCGTAGGTATCGACCTCGGAACCACCAACTCCGTCGTTTCCGTTTTGGAAGGCGGCGAGCCGACCGTTATCGCCAACGCTGAAGGCAACCGCACCACCCCCTCGATCGTCGCCTTCTCCAAGAGCGGCGAAGTCCTGGTCGGTGACATCGCCAAGCGCCAGGCCGTGAACAACATCGATCGCACCATCGCCTCGGTCAAGCGCCACATGGGCACCGACTGGACCATCGAGATCGATGACAAGAAGTACACCCCGCAGGAAATCTCGGCCCGTACGCTGATGAAGCTGAAGAACGACGCCGAGTCCTACCTGGGTGAAAAGGTGACCGACGCGGTCATCACCGTTCCGGCCTACTTCAACGACGCCGAGCGCCAGGCCACCAAGGAAGCCGGCGAAATCGCTGGCCTGAACGTGCTGCGCATCGTCAACGAGCCGACCGCCGCGGCCCTGGCCTACGGCCTGGACAAGGGCAAGGAAGATGAACTGATCCTGGTCTTCGACCTGGGTGGCGGTACCTTCGACGTCTCGCTGCTGGAAGTTGGCAAGGACGAGGACGACTTCTCGACCATTCAGGTTCGCGCCACCGCCGGTGACAACCGCCTGGGCGGCGACGACTGGGACCAGCGCATCGTTGACTGGCTGCTGGCCCAGGCCAAGAGCAAGGGTGCTGACCTGTCCAAGGACAAGATCGCCCTGCAGCGCCTGAAGGAAGCCGCTGAGCAGGCCAAGAAGGAGCTGTCCTCGGCCACCAGCACCAACATCTCGCTGCAGTACCTGTCGGTGACCGCCGATGGTCCGGTGCACCTGGATGAGCACCTCTCGCGCGCCAAGTTCCAGGAACTGACCGCGGACCTGCTGGAGCGCACCAAGAAGCCGTTCCAGGACGTCATCCGCGAGGCCGGCGTGAAGGTGTCGGACATTGCCCACGTGATCCTGGTGGGTGGTTCGACCCGTATGCCAGCCGTGGCCGAACTGGTCAAGGAAATGGCCGGCAAGGAAGCCAACAAGGGTGTGAACCCGGATGAGGTCGTGGCCGTGGGCGCCGCCCTGCAGGCCGGCGTGCTCAAGGGCGAACGCAAGGACGTGCTGCTGATCGACGTGACTCCGCTGTCGCTGGGCATCGAGACCAAGGGTGGCGTGATGACCAAGCTCATCGAACGCAACACCGCGATCCCGACCAAGCGCTCGGAAACCTTCACCACCGCCGAGGACAACCAGCCTTCGGTGTCCATCCAGGTGTTCCAGGGCGAACGCGAGTTCACCCGCGACAACCAGGCACTGGGTACCTTCGAGCTGACGGGCATTGCCCCGGCTCCGCGCGGCATCCCGCAGGTTGAGGTCACCTTCGACATCGACGCCAACGGCATCGTGCACGTTTCGGCCAAGGACAAGGGCACCGGCACCGAGCAGTCGATGACCATCACCGGCGGCACCTCGCTGTCCAAGGATGACATCGAGCGCATGGTGCGCGAAGCCGAGGAGCACGCAGCCGAGGACAAGAAGCGTCGTGAAGCTGCCGAGACCCGCAACGCCGCCGAGCAGGCCGCCTACTCGGTGGACAAGCTGATCAAGGACAACGAGGACAAGCTGCCCGAAGAGGTCAAGACCGAAGTCCAGGCCGATGTGGATGCACTGAAGGCCGCCCTGGAGAAGCAGGACAACGACGACGAGGTCAAGGCCGCGTTTGAGAAGCTGCAGGCTTCGCAGACCAAGCTGGGCGAGGCCATCTACGCCAACACCCAGGCCGAGTCCGCAGCCGCAGGCGAGGGCGAAGCTCCCAACGCCGAGGAAGACATCGTCGACGCCGAGGTCATTGACGAAGACGAAGACGACAAGAAGTAGGGAGTAAGGGAACATGTCCGAGGCACAGGACCAGAACGCCAACTCCGGCCAGCAGCCGGAGAACCAGCAGGAGGCTGCCGAGGCGCAGCCGAACGCCGACGCTTTGGGTCAGGCCGAGGCGATCCTGAACGAGGCAGGCGTATCGGCTGAACAGTCGGAGCAGGACGAAGTGGGCGAGGTTGTCACCGAGCTGCGCAACGACCTGCTGCGGCTGCAGGCCGAGTACGTGAACTACCGCAAGCGCGTGGAGCGCGACCGTGAAGCCGTGCGCGACCAAGCGGTGCAGTCGGTGCTGGCAACCCTGTTGCCGGTGCTCGACGACGTGGACGCCGCACGCAAGCACGGGGACTTGACCGATGGGCCGTTCGCGGCCATCGCGAACAAGCTCGATGCGGTACTGCAGTCTCACGGACTGGAGCGTATCGACCAGGCGGGTGTGGAGTTCGACCCGAACGTCCACGAGGCGCTGCTGCGTCAGCCGGTTGAGGGGATCGACGCCGACCATGTGGGACAGATCCTGCGTATTGGATACAAGAAGGGGGAGCGCATCCTGCGCGCCGCCCAGGTGATGGTATCCACCGGCGAGTAGTCGCCGACAAATAACACATCGACACTGCCCACTGCCGAGAATCGACAGTGGGCAGTGTCGAACCGGCTGACGAAAGGTTGGAGGCCTGATGGCAAGTCAGGATTGGATCGAAAAGGACTTTTACGCGATCCTCGGCGTCTCGAAGGATGCCGACGACGCGGAAATCAAGAAGGCCTACCGCAAGCTGGCACGCAAGTACCACCCGGATACGAACCCCGGGGACGCGGCGGCCGAACAGAAATTCAAGGACATCTCCGAGGCGAACTCGGTACTGTCCGAACCGGAACAGCGCCAGCAGTACGATGCCATCCGCGCCATGGGGTCCGGGGCACGCTTCACCTCCGGCGCCGGCGCCGGGGCCCAGGGGGCAGGTTTCGAGGACATCTTCTCCAACCTCTTCGGGGGCGGCGGCGGGGCACGCGGCGGTGGACAGGTTCCCCCGGAGTTCGCGGACCTCTTTGGCGGTGGCGGCGGTTTCGGCGGCGGCGGATTTGGCGGCGGCTTCGGCCGGCAGGCACCGCCGCGCAAGGGCGCGGACCGCAACGCCAGCACCACCATCTCCTTCGCCGGCTCGATCAACGGCACGACCATCGGGCTGCGTGAACCCAGCGGCGAAGTGATCGACGTGCGCATTCCCGCCGGCATCCGCGACGGGCAGTCCGTGCGCGTGCGCGGCAAGGGGCAGCCCGGCCCGGCGGGCAACGGGGACCTGCTGGTGAAGGTCAAGGTCAGTGAACACCCGTTCTTCAAGCGCGACGGGAACAACATCCGCATCCACGTTCCGGTCAGCTTCGATGAAGCTGCCCTGGGGGCCAAGATCCAGGTGCCGACGCTGAACGGCGAAGAAGTCACCGTCAAGGTGCCCGCCGGTTCCAGCTCGGGACGAACGCTGCGCCTGAAGGGCCGGGGAGTGAAGACTTCCAGGGCCTCCGGTGACCTGATGATCGTCCTGGACGTGATGGTGCCGCAGAACCTGAGCGATGAAGCCAAGAAGGCCATCGAGCAGTTCGCCGCGGCCACGGCCGGGGATGACCCGCGGGCCGATCTGGCGGCCCGGGCACGGCTATAGCAAGGGGCCGGCAACCCATCCGCTGACGGGTTGCCGGCCGCACGTACATGTTCGGGCACCGAGTGGGGCTGCCCGAACCGAAAAGGTGGTAGGTGAAAGTGACCGGGGATTACATACGACCGGTATTTGTCATTTCGGTTGCCGCGCAGCTGGCTGACATGCATCCACAGACCCTGCGCCAGTACGACCGCATGGGCCTGGTCTCTCCCAGCAGGCAGGCCGGCAAGCAGCGGCGCTACTCGCAGCGCGATGTGCAGCTGCTGCGCCAGGTCCAGCAGCTGAGCAAGGAAGGCGTTTCGCTCGAAGGCATCCGGCGCATTCTGCAGCTTGAGGCCGAGGTGGACCAGCTGCGCCGGCAGGTTGGAGCCCTGCAGGAGGAGGTCTATGAGTTGCGCAGCAACCAGAGCCGCGTGTTTGCCGCAGGCACCATGGCCGGGGACATTGTCACGCTCAGCCGCGGCACCCGCCCGCAGCGCCGCGAACCACAGGTCACACTGTTCACTACCCGGCGCGCGATCGGTCCCTAGCCGGTCAGCCCGTGCCTGCGCAGGCGGGCCAGAAGGTTGGCGCGCACCGCCGGCCACTCGTGGGGCAGGATCGAGAAGACCACGGTGTCGCGCAGCGACTGGGTCGCCGGGTCAAACATGTGGCTGCGCAGCACACCGTCCTGCTTTGCGCCCAGCCGGGAGATGGCGGCCCGGCTGGCCTGATTGTGCCAATGCGTGCGGAATTCAACCGCGATGCACTTCAGATCCTCGAACGCCCGGCTCAGCAGCATGAACTTGGCCGCCGGGTTGATTCCCGTTCCCTGGGCCGAGGGTGCCAGGAACGTGGAACCGATTTCGACCCGTCGGTTCACCGCATCAATATTCATCAACGTTGTGGCGCCCACGGCGCGTCCCGAACGGGCATCGATGATCGCGTGCGGCGCCATCAGCCCCTGATCCTGGAGTTCCAGACGTCGTTCAATCTCAGAACCCACTGCGGTGGGGGCCGGGATCGAGGTAAACCACAACTCCTGCATGCCCTCTTCGGCGACGACCGCGGCCAGATCGTTCACGTGGGATGGAGCCAGCTGCTCCAAGCGGGTCTGGGCAAACTCCAGGGTGGGAGACGACGACAAATCCATGGTTGAACCTTAGCGCCACAGCCCTCCGGCTGCCCCATCCGGGTGGGACGAGGGCGAAAATACTTCCGCCGCGCCGGGCACCCAGCGCCTAGTTGCGCGTGTAGGCCAGGTCAAACACGCGGCGTCCGGCCTTCAACGCCTTGCTTTCAAAACTGGTCAGGATGCGACGCTCAAAGCGCGGGGCCCAGCCGCCCAGCTCATCGGTAAAGGCCGGCTCGGAGTCATGGCCTTCCAGCCCCTCACGACGCACCCTGGTCAGTTCGCTGTGCTCGCCGGCCAGATTGCCCGGATGCTGGTTGGTGAACTGAGGGTGTGCCTCCAGCAGCTCGCGCATCTGCTCCGCGTAGTTGGACCAGTCGGTGGCCAGTCGCAGGGTGCCGCCGGGCTTGAGTACGCGCGCGACCTTGTCCAGGAATTCGGTCTTGATCAGGCGGCGCTTGTGGTGGCGGGTCTTGTGCCAGGGGTCGGAGAAGAAGATCCAGATTTCATCGGCGCTGGACGCAGGCAGCATGACATCGAGCACCTCGGGCGCGTTGGCCTGAATCGCGCGTACATTCTGCAGCCCAAAGGACTCGACCTTCAGCATCAGCTGGGCCAAGCCGGGGCGGTAGACCTCCACCGCCAGGTAGTTGCGCTCCGCGTCGTCCTTGGCCGCGTTGGCGATGCATTCGCCCAACCCGGTGCCGATCTCCACGATCAGCGGAGCGGTGCGTTCGAAGGTTTGCTGCAGGTCCAGCTGCTGATCCTCGGCAACGGAGGTGTCGGTCTGCTTGCGTTCCGGTTCGATCACGTAGCGGTCGGCATTGCGTTCCCAGGCTCGGGCGCGACGTCCCTGCAGGCGGTTGCCACGGCGCACGAAGGAAAACGGTTCCTTGCGGAACAGTTCCGGGTCGCGGGTGCCGGTTTCGGGGGAGGGAATCGAATCTGCGCTACGGTCGCTCATGATGCCTAATCCTATCGGAGCCGCCGGCCGCACCGGGAGCAGGAAGGCCGGGAGATTGCGCACGTTCGGCAGGAATCCGGGGCTGATCCGGGTTTTCCCCGATGTCCCAGCGGGCCGGGTTGGGGCAGAATAAAGCCATGAGTCTATTGCGTGCGGTACTGAATATCATTTGGCTGGTCTGCGGCGGGCTGTGGCTGGCGCTGGGCTACGTGCTGGCCGGCATCATTTGCTGCCTGCTGATCGTCACCATTCCCTTTGGCATCGCTTCCTTCCGGATTGCCGGGTATGCGTTGTGGCCCTTTGGGCGTACCGTCGTTGACCGCGGACCGGTCGGCGCGTTCTCGACCCTGGGCAATATCATCTGGGTGATTGTGGCCGGGATCTGGATCGCGATCGGCCATGTGCTGACGGCCATCCCGATGTTCATCTCGATCGTTGGAATCCCGCTGGGCATTGCCAACCTGAAGATGATCCCGATTTCGCTGATGCCGCTGGGCAAGGCGATCGTTCCCTCGGACTACTTCATCGGTTCCATCCGCCGCTGACCCGGCCCGAACCGCTGCCGCGAAACGCGAGTGCTTCTTGGTGAAGTGCTCGCCTTTTGCGTTTAAGGGGACGCCGAAGCCCGCGCGGGCGGCGCCGGCCGCCGAGGCGTGGAAGGGCCGGGAAAACAACGAAAATTTTCCGTAAAGTCCGGAATAGGATCTCCCCAAAGTAAGTTGAGTTAAGTAGACTCAAGTTTATGAGGTGTAGGTCTGAGAGGAAGGACTCGAATGGACACCAAACTCACCACCAAGAGCCAGGAGGCTCTCTCCGCGGCCGGGATGAATGCCTCGACCGCGGGCAACCCGCAGATTGAACCGGCGCACCTGCTCAAGGCGCTGCTTGACCAGCGTGACTCGGTGGCCGTGGCGCTGCTGAAGACCGCAGGCATCGACGTCGATGGGCTCTCGGTCAAGACCAGCTCGGTCATCAAGGCTCTGCCCGCCGGCTCGGGCTCCTCCGTGGCGCAGGCCCAGTTCTCGCGCCAGCTGCTGCAGACTGTCAACGCGGCCCAGGAACTGGCCGGTGAACTGGGGGACACCTATGTCTCCACCGAACACCTGCTCATCGGACTGGCCTCGGATGTCACCAAGGCCGGGGAAGCGATGCGCGAGGTTGGAGCGACGCGCGAACTGCTCAGCGCCACCCTGCCCTCCATCCGCGGGGACCGCAAGGTCGACAGCCCGGATCCGGAAGGCACGTTCCAGTCGCTGGAGAAGTTCGGCACCGACATGACTGCACTGGCCCGCTCCGGCAAGCTCGACCCGGTGATCGGGCGCGACAAGGAAATCCGGCGTGTGGTGCAGGTGCTTTCGCGGCGCACCAAGAACAACCCGGTGCTCATCGGTGACCCGGGCGTCGGCAAGACCGCCGTGGTGGAGGGCCTGGCCCAGCGCATGGTCGCCGGGGACGTACCCGAATCGCTGCGCGGTAAGACCCTGATTTCCCTGGACCTGGGTGCCATGGTGGCCGGTGCGAAGTACCGCGGTGAGTTTGAGGAGCGCCTGAAGGCCGTCCTAGAGGAGATCAAGGCCTCCGACGGGCAGATCGTGACCTTCATTGACGAGATCCACACCGTCGTGGGTGCCGGTGCCTCGGAAGGCGCAATGGACGCCGGAAACATGCTCAAGCCGATGCTCGCTCGCGGGGAACTGCGCCTGATCGGCGCCACCACACTGGATGAGTACCGCGAGAACATTGAGAAGGACCCGGCCCTGGAACGCCGCTTCGCCCAGGTGTACGTGGGCGAGCCGAGCGTTGATGACACCATCGCGATCCTGCGTGGGCTGAAGGAACGCTACGAGGCGCACCACAAGGTTGCCATCGCCGACAGTGCCTTGGTGGCCGCCGCCGCCCTGTCCAACCGCTACATCTCCGGACGCCAGCTGCCGGACAAGGCCATCGACCTGGTCGACGAGGCCGCCAGCCGGCTGCGCATGGAGATCGACTCGGCCCCCGAGGAGATCGACGAGCTGCGCCGTGAGGTGGACCGGCTGACCATGGAGGAGTTGGCCCTGTCCACGGAGACCGACCCGGCCTCGGTGGAGCGTCTGGAGGCGCTGCGCAAGGACATGGCGGACAAGAAGGAGCAGCTTGACGCGCTGAACTCCCGCTGGGAGGCGGAGAAGGCCGGGCTGAACCGGGTCGGTGACCTGAAGGCCCAGCTTGACGAGCTGCGCAGCCAGGCGGAGAAGTACCAGCGCGAAGGCGACCTGGAGAAGGCCTCGCGGCTGCTCTACGGGGAGATCCCGGCGCTGCAGCAGGAGCTGGACGCGGCCGCCGCGGCCGAGGCCAGCGACGCGGATCGGGAGCTGATGGTCGCCGAGGAGGTCACCGCCGATGACATCGCCGAGGTGATCTCGGCCTGGACCGGGATCCCGGCCGGGCGGATGCTGCAGGGTGAAAGCCAGAAGCTGCTGGACATGGAAAAGGTGATCGGCCAGCGGCTGATCGGCCAGACCCAGGCGGTGGCCGCCGTCTCCGATGCGGTACGCCGTTCCCGGGCCGGGATCGCGGACCCGGACCGGCCCACCGGTTCGTTCCTGTTCCTGGGCCCCACCGGCGTGGGCAAGACCGAGCTGGCCAAGGCGTTGGCGGACTTCCTGTTCGATGACGCCCGGGCCATGGTGCGCATCGACATGTCCGAGTACTCGGAGAAGCATGCGGTGGCCCGGCTGGTCGGTGCCCCTCCGGGCTACGTCGGCTACGAGGAGGGCGGCCAGCTCACCGAAGCGGTGCGCCGCCGGCCCTACTCGGTGATCCTGCTCGACGAGGTCGAGAAGGCGCACCCGGAAGTGTTCGACATCCTGCTGCAGGTGCTCGATGACGGGCGGTTGACCGACGGGCAGGGACGCACCGTGGACTTCCGCAACACGATCCTGATCCTGACCTCCAACCTGGGCAGCCAGTTCCTGGTCGACCAGGAGATGGATCTGGCCGCACGGCACGAGGCGGTCATGAACGTGGTCAATGCCTCGTTCAAGCCGGAGTTCCTGAACCGGCTGGATGACGTGATCATGTTCGACGCCCTCAGCGTCCAGCAGCTGGGCCACATTGTCGAGCTGCAGATCGCGAACCTGGCCGAACGGCTGGCAGAGCGCCGGCTCACCCTGGAGGTGGACTCCGCAGCCCGCGATTGGCTGGCCCTGACCGGGTACGACCCGGCCTACGGTGCCCGCCCGCTGCGCCGGCTGGTGCAGCGCGAGATCGGGGACAAGCTGGCCCGCGAACTGCTGGCCGGCACGATCCACGACGGGGACACCGTCAAGGTGGGCGTGGACGTGGAGGCCAACGGGCTGACCCTCAGCCCGGCCTAGGCCCGGCGGCAGCGACAGCCCGGTGAAACCAGCAACGCGGCGCACCATCCCAGTGATGGTGCGCCGCGCTGGCGGGTGAACGGGGCCGGCCTAGCTGGCGGTGTCCGGCGGCAGCAGCGAGCTGCGCACGCTGCCCTCGCTCAGTGACAGGAAGCAGGAGATCAGCCGGTCGCCCTGGTTCCAGGTGCCCTGGCTGGGGCGGGAGAAATGGTAGGTCCAGCTTGAGTCCAGTGGGGAGGTCGGATCCAGCGGAACCGACTTGCACAGGTCCTCGGCCTCCGTCAGCAGCTGCGAGGCCCCCGGGAACTCGCTGCCTTCCACCTCGAAGGTGCCGATCAGCTGGGCGTTGTGCGCCGACTCGCAGGTCACCACGGTCTGCGGTTCCAGCGGGGAGGTGAAGCCGCGCAGGCACTCGCCGACCTTCAGCTGCTCCGGGGGCATCGCCTCGGCGATGACCCCGTCCAGCCCCGGATCCGGGTTGCGGTCAACCTCGGCCTGCAGCGGAGCCTGGGTGGGGGAGATAAAACGCAACACCACGAAGACAGCCGCCGCGGCCAGGGCAAGGAAGGCGATCACCAGCAGGATCCACTGTCCCGTGCGCTTCTTTTCTGGCTCGGGTTCGGGCCGCAGGGGCGGCAGGGCCGCCTGGGGCTCGGGCAGGTTATCATCGATCACCGATGTGAACTCCTTCACATGGATTTGGCGTGGGGCCAAATGATCACGGCACTTGTCGTTAGTCTAACGGTTTGTGCACGTGTTGCGATGAGCGCTCGCCGGGGAATCATGTTAACCTTGAATTACGAAAGAACTGATCACATATTCGGGGGCCTCCACTGGCTAATTGGTGGACCACCTCCCGACTCTACTGAAAAGAGGGGGTCACGCCATGGGGCGCGGCCGTCAAAAGGCTAAAGCACAGCGTCAGGCGCGAGACATCAAGTACTACTCGCCCGCCACTGATCTGACCGCACTGGAGCGTGAACTGGGCGTGCGCCGTGAGCGCCATACCCAGGCACCTGAGCATGCCGAATCGTCCTATAGTGACGACTATTCGGACTATGACGATTTGGCCAAGAAATACTCTGACGACGAAGAGAGCGACGCCCGGCATTAGGCCCGGCGGTATCGGGAAGTGATGGCCCCGGTTTCACGACAGTCGTTGGAGGAGTCCGACTCTATCAGTACACATCACACGACAAGCCGCAACAACTAGGCTAAATTTAGCCCTAGCTCGTTGCGGCGTTTGTCGTGTCCGCAACCCCTAGCGGAAGGCCGATTTTGGAAGAAAACCACGCGCTGTCAATCAACATGGCCCACCGTTCGGCGATCCGTTCCATGCAGCGCATCGTGGAGCAGACCGCACCGCCCAGCGACCCGGCCGAAGCGGCCGCCGGGGTGCAGCGGATGCTGGATCACGGCAATGTCATGGTGGTCACCGGGGCCGGAGTTTCCACCGATTCCGGCATTCCGGACTACCGCGGCCCCAACGGCTCGCTGCAGCGCCACCGGCCCATGACCTACCAGGAATTCCGCTACCGCCCCGACGCCCGGCAGCGCTACTGGGCGCGCAGCTACATTGGCTGGCGCCACATGTTCAAGGCGCAGCCCAACCAGATCCACCGCCGCCTGGTCCGCTGGGAACAGGAGGGCCGGATCAGCGGGATAGTCACCCAGAACGTGGATGGCCTGCACCAGGAGGCCGGGTCACACAGCGTGGTGCCGGTGCACGGGGACCTGTCCGTGGTGATCTGCCTGGACTGCGGCTACCGGGAGGACCGCGAACACCTGGATGCCCGCCTGCAGAAGGCGAACCCGGGCTACGCGCAGAAGGTGGACCTGGACCCCTCGGCCGTGAACCCGGACGGGGACGTGCAGCTGCCCGAGTACCTGGTCAAGGAATTTGTGATGGTTCCCTGCCTGCGCTGCGGTTCGATGGCCTTGAAGCCGGACGTGGTGTACTTCGGTGAGAGCGTGCCCGCCGCCCGCAAGCAGGCCATCAGCGACATGGAGCAGCGTTCCAGCTCCCTGCTGGTGCTGGGCTCCTCGCTGGCGGTGATGAGCGGCTACCGGATCCTGCTGAACTTCGTGCAGCGCCAGCTGCCGGTGGCGCTGCTGACCAATGGGCACGTGCGCGGCGAGCAGAAGGCGACCTGGCGCTGGCAGGCGCCGCTGAGCGACTCCCTGGAGCGGCTTTCCTAGCTCGCCGGCCGGCGAACCTGCATACGGCAACGGCCGCTGCGCCTTCCCCCAGGGGAAGGCGCAGCGGCCGTTGCCGGTGTGCCGGGGACTAGGAGGCGTAGGCGCCGGTCAGCAGCACGGCACCGCCGTCCACGCCCTTGGCGCCCTGCACGAAGTCGGCGCCGGCGGCGGAGGCCGACTCATCCAGCTTCTCAACCTCGCCCATGACCCAGGCGCCCATGTTCAATGCGTTCAGCAGCTCCACGGCCCGGTCGGCCACTGCGGCGTCCACCACCGCGACCATGCCCACGCCCAGGTTCAAGGTGCGCTCCAGGTCCGTCTGCGGGACGTTGCCCAGTTCGCCGATGGTGCGGAACACGGCCGGCAGCGCCCAGGTGGAGCGATCCACGCGGGCCATCAGGCCCTGGGGCAGCACGCGGGCCAGGTTGGCTGCCAGCCCGCCTCCGGTCACGTGGCTGAATCCGTGCACGCCGAAGCGGTCCGCGCCGTTCAGTTCGTTGACCAGGTCAAGACATGCGGAGGTGTAGATGCGGGTGGGCTCCAGCAGCTCCTCGCCCAGGGTGCGTCCGAATTCGGGCACCTCGCGGGTCAGTTCCCACTTGGCGTGCGCAATCACCCGGCGCACCAGCGAGTAGCCGTTGGAGTGGATGCCGGAGGAGGCCATTCCGATGACCACGTCACCGGCCTGCACGCGCTCCGGGCCGAGCAGCGCGTCGGCCTCGATGACCCCGGTGGCCGCGCCGGCCACGTCGTATTCGTCCTCGCCCAGCAGGCCCGGGTGCTCGGCGGTTTCCCCGCCGACCAGTGCGGTGCCGGCCAGCTTGCAGCCCTCGGCGATGCCGCGAACAATGTCGGCGATGCGCTCGGGGATGACCTTCCCGCAGGCGATGTAGTCGGTCATGAACAGCGGCTTGGCGCCCACCACCACAATGTCGTCCACGACCATGCCCACCAGGTCCTGGCCGATGGTGTGGTGGATGTCCAGGGCCTGGGCGATGGCGACCTTGGTGCCCACCCCGTCGGTGGAGGTGGCCAGGTACGGCTTGCGGTACCCGGTGAGGAAGGAGACGTCGAACAGCCCGGCAAAGCCGCCGACCCCGCCGATCACGTTCTGGGTGTGGGTGGCCTTGATCGCACCCTTCATCAGCTCGACGGCGCGGTCACCGGCCTCGACGTCGACGCCGGCGCCGGCATAGGTGATGGAGGTGGGCTGCTCTTTGCCGCTCATGGCAGATCGGTCCTTTTCTGTCGTGAACACCCGCGCAGCTGCGCGCGGAAGAATCGGGAACGTGGAACGTGGCGGCGCAGCGGCGGGTGCCCGCGCCGCGGGGGACTAGCTGACGGCGTCGAACTCGGCGTCCGGGCCCGGCTCGCAGCCGGCCTGGGCGGTGCGCTCCAGCAGGTTCTTGCCGCGCCGGGAGGAGTCCGGCAGCTTGATCGGGTACTCGCCGGTGAAGCAGGCGGTGCACAGCCGTTCGCGCGGCTGGTTCGTGGCCGAGATCATCCCGTCCTCGGAGATGTAGGCCAGGGAGTCCGCGCCGATCGACTTGGCGATCTCATCCACGGCGGCGCCGTTGGCGATCAGCTCGGCGCGGGTGGCGAAGTCGATGCCGTAGAAGCACGGCCACTTCACCGGCGGGGAGGAGATCTTCACATGCACCTCGGCGGCGCCGGCCTCACGCAGCATGCGCACCACGGCGCGCTGGGTGTTGCCGCGCACGATCGAGTCGTCCACCACCACCACGCGCTTGCCCTTGAGCACCGATTCCAGGGCGTTGAGCTTGAGCTTGATCCCCAGCTGGCGCAGGGTCTGGCTGGGCTGGATGAAGGTGCGCCCCACATAGGAGTTCTTCACGAAGCCGTGGGTGAAGGGGATCCCGGATTCCTCGGCGTAGCCGATGGCCGCCGGGGTGCCGGATTCGGGAACCGGGATCACGATGTCGGCCACCGCGGTGTTCTCGCGGGCCAGCTGGCGGCCCATCTCCACGCGGGATTCGTAGACCGAGCGCCCGGCGATGGAGGCGTCGGGGCGGGCCAGGTAGACGTATTCGAATACGCAGCCCTTCGGGTTGGCCTGGGCGAAGCGCTGGGAACGGACCCCGGCCTCGTCGATGGCGATCAGCTCACCCGGTTCGATTTCACGGATGAAGGACGCGCCCACGGTGGCCAGGGCCGGCTGCTCGGAGGCAACCACCCACCCGCGGTCCAGGCGCCCGAGCACCAGCGGGCGTACGCCGTGCGGGTCGCGGGCGGCGTAGAGCGTGTTTTCGTCCATGAACACGAAGCAGAACGCGCCCTCGATCTTCGGCAGCAGCCCCAGCGCGGTTTCCTCCAGGGTCTGGCCCTCGGAGCCGCCCAGCAGGGAGGTGACCAGCGCGGTGTCGGTGGTGTTGCCCTGGGCGATCTCGCCGGTGATCTTCCCGCCCTCGGCGTCGATCTTGGCGCGCACCATGTCGGCCAGGTCCGCTGAGTTGGTCAGGTTGCCGTTGTGGGCCAGGGCCACGGTGCCGGACTTGGTCGGGCCCAGGGTCGGCTGGGCGTTGGCCCAGTGGCTGGAGCCGGTGGTGGAGTAGCGGCAGTGGCCGATGGCCAGGTGCCCACTCATGGAGTTCAGGGTGTTCTCGTCAAAGACCTGGGAGACCAGGCCCATGTCCTTGTAGACGTTGATGCGTTCCCCGTCGGAGGTGGCGATGCCCGCGGACTCCTGCCCACGGTGCTGCAGTGAGTACAGACCGTAGTAGGTCAGTTTCGCTACTTCCTCGCCCGGTGCCCACACACCAAAGACACCGCACTCGTCCTGCGGTCCCTTGTCGCTTGAAAGGAGGTCATGATTCAGTTTTCCATCGCCACGCGCCATGTCAGTATTCTCTCATGTATCCGGGCCGGGGTCGGCCAAAAGTGTGGTTCGTTACAGGCTGCCCGGATCTACGCAGTTCACCGGATCTGCCCGGTGTTCTAGGGGTGTTCGCGGTGTGGGGTCTCGGTGTGGGACGGTTCGTCCTGCTGCACCGGCACGGCCAGGCGGCGGACCGTATGGCGGGCGCTGACCCGGTCCAGCACCAGGTAGACAACGGCGGCCACGGCCAGGCCGATGGCGGCACAGAAGGCGGCGAAGAAACCGACGGTGGCGGCCACGGTGTAGTTCGGGGAGGGATCTCCCAGCAGGGCGATGATGGTGCCGGCCAGGGCGCCGGCGACTCCGCCGGTGGCGAGGATCGGCCACAACTTGGGGGAGGACTTCACTTCGACTTCAAAGGACTTCCCCGGGCGCTGCGCCGAGCCGTGGGGACGAGAGGGGTTTTGCTCCATGCCCTTAAGCGTACTCAAAGAGCGGTAGATGCGCAGACAGGTCCGCGCGCAGCCCGGAAGCCTCCACCCGGGCGTCGGCCACCGCCTGCTGCCAGGAAAGCCGCCCCGTGACTAGGGATAAGAACGCCTCGGCGTCCATTTGCACCACATTCGGGGGAGTGCCGCGGGTGTGTCGGGGGCCGGGGATGCATTGGGTCACACCAAAGGGTGGAACCCGCACCTCCACCGAGTTCCCCTCCGCCCGGCTGGCCAGTTCCTCCAGCGCAAAGCGCACCGCCATTGCCCGGACCGGGCGGGGCAGCGGGGGCTGCTGGGCGGCATCCGTCGCATCCGGTTGGGCCGCCACCCACTGGTTCAGCGCCTGCCTGCCGTTGACCGGATCGATTCTGCGCTTGATGGCCATCTGCCGCCTTTCGCCGTGCCCTCCACCGCGCCGCGGGCCGCCGCCCGCCGCGCAGAGCCAAGTCTAGCGCCGCGATCGGCCGGTTTCATCAGCGGGTCACACACCCCCGGCGGCGGTGCCCCGTCCGGTAAACTCTAGGCCTGTGAAGGTACTGGTTATTGGCCCCGGCGGCCGTGAACATGCAATTGTCCGTGCACTGAACGAAGACCCCTACGTTGAACAGGTGCATTGCGCCCCCGGCAACGCCGGCATTGCCGGTGAGGTGCCGGTGCACGCCATCGACGCCCAGGACCCGGAAGCGGTCCTGGCCCTGGCCCGGGAACTGGTCAGCGACCTGGTGGTGATCGGTCCAGAGGCCCCACTGGCCGCAGGGGTGGCCGATGTGCTCACCGAGGCCGGGATCCCGGTCTTTGGCCCCAGCCGGGCCGCCGCCCAGCTGGAGGCCTCCAAGGCCTTCGCCAAGGACGTGATGGCCGAGGCCGAGGTGCCCACCGCGATGGCGCGGGTGGCCACCAACCGGCAGGAGGCGGAAGCCGCCCTGGACGCGTTCGGCGCCCCGCACGTGGTCAAGGACGACGGCCTGGCCGCCGGCAAGGGCGTGGTGGTCACCTCCGACCGCGAAGAGGCCCTGGCCCACGCCGAGGCCTGCTTCGCCGCCGGCGGCAGCGTGGTCATCGAGGAGTTCCTGGACGGCCCGGAAGTTTCCCTGTTCGTGATTTGCGACGGCAAGCATGCGGTGCCGCTCTCGCCGGCCCAGGACTTCAAGCGCATCTTCGACGGAGACCAGGGCCCGAACACCGGGGGCATGGGCGCCTATTCGCCGTTGCCGTGGCTGCCGGAGGGATTTACCGAGGAAGTCATGCAGCGCGTCGCCTACCCGACCCTGCGCGAAATGGAACGCCGCGGCACCCCCTTCACCGGCGTGCTGTACTGCGGCCTGGCCCTGACCAGCCGCGGCATGCGGGTCATTGAGTTCAACGCCCGCTTCGGCGACCCGGAGACCCAGGCCGTGCTGGCCCGGCTGAAGAGCCCGCTGGGGGCACTGCTGCTGGCCGCGGCGAAGGGCGAACTGGATGACGCCGAACAGCTGCACTGGCACCACGCCACCGCCGTGGACGTGGTGATCGCCGCCGAGAACTATCCGGACACCCCGGTCAAGGGTGCCGTCATCCAGGGCCTGGAGGAGGCCAACGCGGTGGAGCAGGTGCACGTGGTGCACGCTGGCACCGCGCTGGATGCCGCGGGCAACACCGTGGTCGCCGGCGGCCGGGTGCTGGCCGTGGTGGCCCTGGGCGATGACCTGGCCGCCGCCCGGAAGGCCGCCTACCAGGGGGTCGCCAAGATCTCCTGGCCCGGCGCCCAGTACCGCACCGACATCGGCCTGAAGGCCGAGCGGGGACAGATCATCGTGAACACGGAGGCTAAGTAGGCATGGCAGGATTCAAGACCGAAGTGCTGCAGCTTCCCGGCTGGGACCACTTCTACTCCGGCAAGGTGCGCGACCTCTACGTCCCGGCCGGGGTGTCCTTCGCGGACACCGACCGCGTGCTGGTGGTCGCCTCCGACAGGATCAGCGCCTACGACTTTGTGCTCTCCACCGAAATCCCGGACAAGGGCAAGGTGCTCACCCAGCTGAGCCTGTGGTGGTTTGAACAGCTGGGCGACTTCGCCAACCACGTGATCTCCACCGAGGTGCCCGAGCAGGTGGCTGGGCGCGCGATGGTGTGCAAGAAGCTGGACATGTACCCGATCGAGTGCATCGCCCGCGGCTACCTGACCGGCTCCGGGCTGGTTGAGTACAAGGCCTCGGGCACCGTATGCGAACTGCCGCTGCCCGAGGGCCTGGTCGACGGGTCCCGGCTGAGCCCGGCACTGTTCACCCCCTCGGCGAAGGCCGAGGTGGGGGAGCACGACGAGAACATCTCCTTCGAACAAACCGTGGAACGGGTCGGACTGGAGGTCGCCGAGGCGCTGCGGCAGAAGACGGTGGCGCTCTACGAGCAGGCCGAAAAGATTGCCCGCGAGCGCGGGATCATCCTGGCCGACACGAAGGTCGAATTCGGCGCGGACCCGTCCACCGGGCAGATCACCCTGGGCGATGAGGTGCTCACCCCGGACTCCTCCCGTTTCTGGGACGCCAAGGACTACGCCCCGGGCAAGTCCCAGGCCAGCTTCGACAAGCAGTTCGTGCGCGACTGGCTGACCTCCAACGCCTCCGGGTGGGACAAGGCCTCCGGCCAGCAGCCCCCGGCGCTGCCCGAGGACATTGTCGCCAAGACCCGCGCCCGCTACATCGAGGCCTATGAGCGGCTGACCGGGCAGGACTTCAGCGCCTAGCTTCCCGGCAGACCGACGACGGCAAGGAGCCCCGAACCAGCCTGCTGGTTCGGGGCTCCTCGCCGTCGTGGGCAGCGATGCCGTGCGCCCGGTTAGACCAGCGAATCCCTCCAGGCCCGATGCAGGGCGGCGAAGCGTCCATTGGCGGCGATCAGTTCCTGCGGGGAACCGTCCTCGATGATCTTCCCATCGTGCACCACCAGCACCCGGTCGGCGATCTGCACCGTGGACAGGCGGTGGGCAATGATCAACGCGGTGCGGTCGCCCAAGAGCTTCTGCAGGCCCCGCTGCACCGCCCGCTCCGAGGGGATGTCCATGGAACTGGTCGCCTCATCCAGGATCAGCACCGCCGGGTCGGCCAGGAAGGCGCGGGCAAAGGAAATCAGCTGGCGCTGCCCGGCCGACACCCGACCGCCGCGCTTGTTCACATCCGTGTCATAGCCCTCGGGCAACCCCAGGATGAAGTCGTGGGCGCCCACGGCGCGGGCCGCGTCCTGGATTTCGGCCAGGGAGGCGCCGGGCCGGCCCAACGCGATGTTCTCGGCCACCGAGCCGGAGAACAGGAACGCCTCCTGGGTCACCATCACCACGTGACGGCGCAGCTCCTTGTTGGACAGCTCCTTGATCGGCACCCCGTCCAGCTCCAGGCTGCCCGAGCGCAGGTCATAGAAGCGGGCGATCAGCTTGGCCAGCGTGGACTTGCCCGCCCCGGTCTGCCCCACCACCGCGACGACCTGGCCGGCCGGGATGTGCAGGTCGAACTTGTCCATCACCACCGGGCCCTGGCCATAGCCGAACACCGCGTCACTGAAGCCGATCTCGCCCTTGACCCGCTCGATGCTGCGCGGCTGCTGCGGTTCACGCACCGTGGGCTCCTCCTCCAGTAGCCCGGACACCTTCTCCAGGGCGGCGGTGGCGGACTGCAGCGAGGAATAGAACATGGCGATCTGCTGCACCGGCTGGAAAACCCGCTTGGAGGCCAGCAGCAGCGCCACCATCACGCCCACCGCCAGGGAGCCGTCAATGATGCGGAACCCGCCGTAGGCCAGCAGCGCGGCCACGGTCAGGTTGCCGATCATCACCAGACCCGGCTGCAGCACACCGAACAGGTTGAAGGAACGCACCGAGTTGTCCCGGTACTGGGCGGCAACGGCCGCATAGTTCTGGTCGTTGGCCTTCTCCCGGCGGAACGCCTTGACCGCCCGGATGCCGGTCATGGTCTCCACGAACGTGGAGATCACCCGAGCCGAGACGACCCGTGATTCCCGGTAGAGCACCTCGGAGCGGCGCTGGTACCAGAAGAAGAGGATCCCCACCGGGATGGCCGCCACGCAGACCACCAGGCCGCTGCGCCAGTCCAGCACGAAGATTGAAATCAGGGTGAACACCACGAACACGAAGGAGGAGGCCAGTTCCGAAACCCCCTGGTCCAGCAGCTCGCGCAGCGTCTCCAGGTCCGAGGTCTGCCGGGAGATGATGCGCCCGGAGGTGTAGTGCTCATGGAATTCCAGGCTCAGGCGCTGGGTGTGGCGGAAGACCTGCTGGCGCAGATCCAGCAGCATCGCCTGGGAGATCCGGGCGGCGCAGCGGATGTACCAGGCCAGCAGGAACCCGGCCAGCAGCGCACAGACGATGTACGCACCGCCGGAGACCCCCAGCGAGGACCAGTTGCCCTGGCGCACCTGCGGCAGGGTCCAGTCGATCGCCAGGGCGATGATCATCGGCAGCGCCACGCGGGCCGCATTGGAAACCAGCACCAGCACCACGGTGAGGGTGAACAGCTTCTTCTGCGGGACCGCCAGGGCGGCCAGCAGCCTGAAGGAGCGCTGGCGAACGACCTTGCGTTCGGCGGCGCTGAGCTTGATGGCGTCTTCGTTCGCCACACCTGACTGGATGCTCACTGGCCGGCCTCCGCGCTGATCAGGGTCTCGTCATCATCCAGGCTGGCGATTACGAAACGGTAGTGTTCATTGGTGCTGAGCAGGTGGGTGTGGCTGCCCACGGCGTCAATGTGGCCATCGCGCAGCAGCGCCACCCGGTCGGCGAGCATCACCGTGGAGGGGCGGTGGGCCACCACCAGCGTGGTGGTGCCCTCCAGCACCTGGCGCAGCCTGGCGGTCACCGCCTCCTCGGTGCGCACATCCAGGGCCGAGAGCGGGTCATCGAGCACCAGGATCCGCGGCCGGGCGGCGATCGCGCGGGCCAGGGCCAGGCGTTGGCGCTGGCCGCCGGACAGGGACAGGCCCTCCTCGCCGATCAGGGTGTCCACCCCCTCGGGCAGCTCGTAGGCGAAGTGCGCCTGGGCCACCTCCAGGGACTCGGCCAGCAGTGCCTCCAGCTGCCGCTCGTCCAGGCCCTCCGGCGCGCCGAGCAGCACGTTTTCACGGACCGAGGTGGAGAACAACGTGGTGTCCTCGAACGCCACGGCGACCTCGGTGCGCAGCTGTTGCAGGTCCCATTCGCGCACGTCCTGGCCGTGCACCAGCACCTGCCCGGCATCAACGTCGTGCAGCCGCGGCACCAGGTTCAACAAGGTCGACTTGCCCGAACCGGTGATCCCCACCAGTGCCATGGTCTCCCCGGGCCGGATCTTCAGGTCGATGCCGGCCAGGATGGGGCGGGCCTGCCCGCCGGCGCCGGGGTAGGTGAAGCGCACATGGCGCAGCTCCACCTCGCCGCTGAGCGTTTCCGGGCGGGAGGGGTGCTGCGGGGAAGTCAGGTCATTGACGGTGTCCATGACCTCGAAGTGGCGGTCCAGTGCGGTCTTGGTGCTCAGGGTCATGCCCAGCAGCATGCCCATGCCCTCCACGGGCCCGGCAATGACCGCGGCAATCGCGAAGTAGGCGACCAGCGAGCCGACGCTGAGGTTGCCGCTGGCCACCAGGGAAACGCCGATGATCAGGCCCACCCCGAGAATGGTTTCGGGAATGGCGACCACGGCCAGCAGGAAGCTGGCCAGCGTATTCGCCTTGCTGATCTCGGTCTCCTGCAGGGACTTGGCCTGCTCGTTGAAGCCGTCGTACATGTCCGGTCCGCGGCCGAAGGCCTTGATGACCCGGATGCCGTGCACCGATTCCTCCACGGCGGTGGCCAGGTCACCGGCCTGGTCCTGGCTAAGCCGGCTGGCCGCGCGGTAGTCGTTGCGGAAGCGGTAGGCCTTGATCATGATCGGCACCGAGCCGGCCAGATAGAGCAGGCCCAGAATCCAGGAGTGGGTGAACATCAGGATCAGGCCGGTGATGACGGTGACGGTCTCCACCACCAGCATCATGGCGCCGAACGCCAGCCAGCGGCGCAGCAGCGACAGGTCCGACATGGACCGCGAGAGCAGCTGTCCCGAGCCCCAGCGCTCATGGAAGGCGACCGGCAGGCGCTGCAGGTGCTTGTAGAAGCGCACGCGCATCTGGTTCTCCAGCCCGGCGGCCGGGGTGAGAACGAACTGGCGGCGCAGGAAGATGAAGAACGCCTCCAGGAAGCCCAGCCCGGCCACAATGGCCACCGCCACCCAGATCTGGGAGGAGGACGCGTCGCTGCCCAGCACGTTGTTGACCAGCCAGGCCAGGACCTGGGGGATTACCAGGGCGACAATGCCGGCGCCCAGGGCACAGAAGAACCCGGCGATAAGCCGGGGCATGATGGGTTTGACGAAGGGGGCCAGACGCCGCAGCGTGGCTCGAAGGGAAGTATCCGGGCTGTCGCCTGATGTTTTGCTTTGCCGCGGCACCGTTTTACCTTCGTTCTGGGAAGTGTGATTTGATCCACCACACAGGCTACCGGTTGTGGTTGAGAATATTCAATCGTCCTGCGGCCCGGCTTGAAGGGCGGACTTCCAAATCATGGCGGTGCGGTGGCAAGAACAACTTCGCCTCCCGCACCGGTGGCGCGGGAGGCGAAGCGTTAGCAGTATCGGTGCGGGCCGATGCCTACTTGGAGGTCAGGGTCACCAGCACGGCTTCGGGCCGGCAGGCGATGCGTACCGGGACGAAGCGGGAATTGCCGATACCGGCGGACACATTCAGCGGGACGCTGCGTCCGTTCAGCTCCCAGTTGGTCAGTCCCCGGGCGCGCCAGGTAGGCAAATCGCAGTTGGTTACCAGGGCACCGTAACCGGGAATGCAGATCTGGCCGCCGTGGGTGTGCCCGGCGAAGATGACGTCGGCGCCGGTGCGCGTGAACTCATCCAGCACCCGCTGGTAGGGCGCGTGGGCCAATGCAATCTTCACGTGCGGGGAGCGCGCCGAGTTCACCGAGCCGGCCGGCCACCCGGCGAAGGTGTCGCGGTTGATGTGCGCGTCATCCACACCGCTTAGATCCATGCGGATCCCCTTCATGGGAACCGACTGGTTGCGGTTGGCCATATTCAGCCAACCAGCGGCGCCGAAGTGCCGGTGCATCTCCTCGTGCGGCAGCGCGTTGCGGCTGGAGTTGTTCGGCACGCCGCGGCTGCGCTTGAGGTAGCGCAGGGGGTTTTTCAGTTGCGGGGCAAAGTAGCAGTTGGACCCGGGAACGAAGGCGCCGGGGAACTGCATCAGGGGCTCCAGCGCGTCGATCAGGGCCGGCACGCCATTCTGGTGCGACAGGTTATCGCCGGTGTTGATCACGAAGTCGGGGCGCAACTCGGCCAACTGGTGCAGCCAGCGCCGCTTGAGCTGCTGGCCAGGCACCATATGGATGTCCGACAGATGCAGGATGCGAATGTCGGGGGCGCCCACCGGCAGAACCGGAAGGGTTTCGCGGCGCAGCTGGAACTGCTGGGTTTCATACATTCCATAACCGATGGCCGCCGTGCCCAGGGCCAGGGCGCCGCCTGCCAGCAAGGCGGTGCGGCGAGCGGCTGAGGCCAAGGCCGTTGAAAAATCCTTCTGTGAAGTCATAGGTGGACCGTCAGTGTCCTTTCAACGAAAAGTGCTGGTTGGAATGCGAAACCATCGTAGTTGCGGATAAAGGAAGGCCGCGGCCACCAAGGTGGCCACGGCCTTCAGTTTAGTCCTCGTCGGAGTCGTTCGGCGAACCCGACTTTGTCGGTTCAGGCTTGGACTTCTTTTCCTTCTTGTCTTCGCCCTTGTCCTTGGACTTATTTTCGCCCTTGGACTTGTTCTCGCTCTTTTCCTTCTTGTCCTTCGAATCCTTGGAATCTTCCGAATCCGACTTGTTCGAGTCGCTCGAATCGCTCGAGTCGTTCGCATCGCTGGAGTCGCTCGAATCGCTGGAATCCGAATCCTCCTTGGGCTGCGGCTTCGGCTTGGGAGCCGAACGAGCCGAGCCGAAGGAGCCCTGGTCGAACTCGTGGACTGCTTCCTCCATGAAGTCGACCCACAGCGGGGAAGCGAACGTTGAGGAGTCCACAATGCTGCCGTACCTGCGACCGTTCACGACCTTGTTCTGCAGAGTGTTTTTCTTCTCAGCAGCCTGGGCGTCCACGCGACCAACCCAGGCAGCGGTCGAGATGCCGGTCGAGTAGCCGACGAACCAGGTGGAGGTCGACCAGTTGTTGGTACCGGTCTTGCCCGCGATTGGTCCGGAGACCTGCCCCTTGGACACGCGCTTCGTTGCGATCTTCTGCAAAGTCCCGTTTAGATCGGCGACGTTCTGCTCGTCAATGACCTGCTTGCAGTCCGGCTGCGGCACGTTGTACTTGTTGCCTTCACCGTCCACCACGGAGGTCAGGGCACGTGGCTCACAGTATTCGCCCTTGTTGGCAAACGCGGCGAAAGCAGCAGCCTGGGACAGCGGGGTAATGCTAACCGAGCCGATAACAAACGATGGATTCTTGGGGCTGATCGGCGCGGGTGCACCGTTTTCTCCACCGTTCTGGTTGAGCACGCCCAGTTTAGTGGTGTAGTCGGTGATGGTGCACAGATCAACCTGCCGGGCCTCTTGAACGGTCGCTGCGTTGACCGACCAATACAGTCCGTAGTCCACGGTCATGTTCTTGTAGAAGCCGTAGGAGGCGTTCTTAGGAGTCCACTTTTCACCGACGGTAGTGGTTCCGCCGGGCAGACACGAAGCCTGCCACTTGTCGCCTGGCATGAAGGTTTGCCGCTTCGCATTGATCTTGTCGTACATGTGGTGACCCTCATGCAGCCAGGCCAGAGTGGTGTACGGCTTCATGGTCGAGCCACCCTGGAAACCGCCAGCACCGCCCAGGGAACGTTCCACAGAGTAGTTGAGAACGCTGTTCTCCACTTTTTCGTTGTCAGGAGCGTAGGTCGAGTTCTGCGCCATGGTGACGATGTTGCCACTGCCCGGTTCTACCGAGACGAGTGAGGCACCAATGTCTTCATTGCCCTTCATGTCCGGGATGATGGCCTTGCGGGTATCCTTCGCGGCCTTCTTGTTCAGACTGGAGTCAAGGGTGGTCTTGATGGTCAGGCCACCGCGGTACAGCAGATTGGTGCGGTCTTCCTTGGTCTTGCCGAAGGCCTCATCGCGGGTGATCAAACGGGTCGCGTAGTCGCAGAAGTAGGCGTTGTCGCCGGCGGCCATGCAGCCGGAACGTGATTGGCTCGGGTTGGTCTCCAGCTTGGAGGCCACGGCCTTGTCGTATTCCTTCTTGGTGATCGCCCCGGTGCGGTACATGTTGCCCAGGACCTTGTCGCGGCGGTCCTTGGCCCGTTCCGGATTGTCAATCGGGTTGTACACGTTAGGCAGCTGCACCATACCCGCGAGCATCGCGGACTGCTGCAGGTTCAGGTCTTTGGCGTCTACTGAGAAGAAACGCTGTGCGGCAGCCTGCACACCGTATTCACGCCCGGAGAAGAGCACCAGGTTCAGGTAGCCTTCGAGGATTTCGTCCTTGGACATCTCGTTCTCGATTGCCACCGAGTAACGGACTTCGCGGATCTTGTCCGCGTAGTCCTTCTGGCCCGACACGGTGGTGTCTTTGTCACCGGTCAGGTACT
This sequence comes from Glutamicibacter creatinolyticus, assembly GCF_006094275.1. Lineage (GTDB taxonomy): Bacteria > Actinomycetota > Actinomycetes > Actinomycetales > Micrococcaceae > Glutamicibacter > Glutamicibacter creatinolyticus. The sequence goes on along the minus strand of NZ_CP034412.1, from coordinate 2,504,648 downwards.
GGTTGTTCACCAGCAGGTTGTTCACGTACTGCTGGGTCAGGGTCGAGGCACCCTGGCGCGAAGAAGAAGTCAGGTTCGAGACAACAGCGCGCAGCATGCCCTTGGGGTCAACACCGTTGTGCTCGTAGAAGCGCTCATCCTCAACCGAGACGATGGCCTTGCGCATGTATGGGGAGATGTCCTCAAGCTTCACCGGGTCACGGTTCTGCTCGTAGAAGGTGGCAATGACCTTCCCATTGCGGTCCAACATCTGGGAGGGCTGCGGAATCGGCAGCTTTTCAAACGACGCCGGAAGCGAGTTAACGATGTTGGATCCGGTGGTCATACCGGTTTTCGCGATTGCCGCAGCGGGCACCAACATGCCGGCCGCGAGCACACCACACAAGGCACTGATTCCAAGGAATGCAACGATCTTGCCAAGAGTGGTAGCTGTGTCAAAAAAGGGGGACTTCTTAGCTGCCATGCGTACTAGTTTACAAGGACGCGCTAACGTAGCGAGTATGACTAAATGGGAGTACGCAACATTGCCACTAGTAATCCACGCGACCAAGCAGATCTTGGACCAGTGGGGAGATGACGGCTGGGAGCTGGTCGCCGTTGTGCCAGGCCCCAACGGAACCTCTCCGGTCGCCTACATGAAGCGTCCGAAAGCCTAAACGATAAAGGAGCAAAACCCCATGCAAGAAGCGAATTCTTCGCGTGTCGAAGCGCGGCTGGCCGAGCTGGGCCATGAGCTTCCCGCCGTCGCCAAGCCGGTAGCCGCTTACCTGCCGGCTGTGACCTCCGGCAACTACGTCTACACCTCAGGGCAGCTTCCGATAATTAAGGGAGAACTCACAGTTGCTGGAAAGGTCGGCGCCGAGGTTTCCACCGAGGTCGCTGCCCAGCAGGCACAGGTCTGCGCGCTGAACGCATTGGCGGCCATCAAAGCTGAAATTGGTGACCTGGATCGCATCAAGCGCATCGTGAAGGTCGTGGGTTTCGTGTCCTCGGACCCGGCCTTCACCGCTCAGCCGGGCGTCATCAACGGTGCCTCGGAATTCTTCGGTGAGGTCTTCGGGGATGCCGGGCTGCACGCCCGCTCGGCGGTCGGCGTCGCCGCCTTGCCACTGGATGCCCCGGTCGAGGTCGAGGTTATCGCCGAATTTGAGTAGCCGGATTCCGGAACGTGGTGCGCGGGTCGGGGGAAAGATTCCTCCCGTCCCGCGCACCGGCGTGCAACGACGCGTTTTCCCGTTGCCGCCATCCCAGGTCTCGGCGGCCGAGAACTGGGTGACCTTCGGCTCCCGCACCCCGCGCAAGGCCAGGCGCGCCTCCTCGGTGTGCCTGGTCCGCGACGACAACGACGGGCTGCAAACCTACCTCAGCTACCGTGCGGGGGAGTCGCCCCTGGGAACCGTCGCGTTCCCCGGTGGCAGTGTTGAAGCCGATGACTTCAGCGAGCTGCAATGGTTTGGCCCCTCGCTGGGTGCCTGGTCGGCGAAGATGGGGGTCCTGGACCAGCGGCTGGTCCGCTCGCACGTGGTGTGCGCGATTCGTGAACTTTTTGAGGAAACCGGGATCCTGCTGGCTGGCGCCGATGAACAAACGGTGGCCGAGGCCGGCGAACCCGAGGAATGGATGGCGGCGCGCGAGGCCATTGCCGGACAGGACCTGCAGTTCAGCAGCTTCCTGGCCCGTCGCGGCCTGGGGGTGCGCACCGACCTGCTGCGTCCGGTCGCGCACTGGGTCAGCCCGAACTTTGCGCTGCGCCGCTTTGACACCTGGTACTTCAGTGCCGCCGTGCCCCAGGGCCAGAGCACCAGCCTGCTGCGGGCCAAGGGCCGGTGGGCCCAATGGTGCAATGCGCGGGAGGTCATCGCCCAGCGCCACGGCAGCTGGTTGGGGGACCTGGTGGACCAGCCCGACACCCGCGAGCTGCCGTTCAGCCAGATCACCTACCCGGCCGTGGAAATGATCATGGAGCAGCTGGCCGAATCGAACGGGGCGATCGCCTACCTGGCAAGGCTGCGTTCCCTGCAGGCCCAGCACCCGAATCTGCTGGAGCGTGAGGAACGCTACCTGCTGGAAGTGGTCACCAGCGATGACGGGGACCTGGACGACTGGCGCTAGGCGCTGGATCCTGCCCCGACTAATTTCGGACAGCAAAAAGCCCCGGACTGCCGGTCTTCACACACCGTGGAGGCCGGCCGTCCGGGGCTTCGCAGTTTTAGCGCGAACGCTGGCGCAGGCGCTGGATGTCCAGAATCACGACGGCGCGTGCTTCCAGGCGCAGCCAGCCACGCTGCACGAACTCGGCCAGGGCCTTGTTCACGGTCTCACGCGAAGCGCCAACCAGCTGGGCCAGCTCTTCCTGGGTCAACTCGTGGGCGACCAGGATGCCGTCGGTGGCCGGGCGGCCGAAACGGTCAGCCAGGTCCAGCAGGGCCTTGGCGACACGACCCGGAACGTCCGAGAAGACCAGGTCCGCCAGCGACTCGTTGGTGCGGCGCAGGCGGGCAGCCAGGGCCTGGAGCAGCTGGATGGAAACCTCGGGGGAGTTCAGGATCGCCTTGCGCAGGTTCTCGTGGCGCAGACCAGCCAGGCGGGTCTCGGAGACTGCGGTGGCGGTGGCGTTGCGCGGGTGGGGGTCGAATAGGGCCATTTCGCCGAAGAGTTCACCCGGGCCGAGCACTGCAATCAGGTTCTCGCGGCCGTCAGCCGAGGTGCGCCCCAGCTTGATCTTGCCGGAAACGATGAAGTACAGCTGGTCGCCCTGGTCGCCCTCACGGAACACTGATGCACCGCGAGAGAGATCAACTTCGGTCAGCTCTTCGGTCAGGGTGGTGAAGACGTCATCACCCAAAGATGCGAATAGCGGCGCGCGGCGCAAAACCTCGATATCCATTAAATCTCCTGTCAACAGTAGTGAGCGCTAATTTCATTGTGCCGCATCCGGTAACAATGTGACAGTTTCCACACGTGGTTTTGCCGAGAAAATGCTATTAATCACGCCGAATACGGCTGAGGGAGCAAAAGAACTCGCAGAAATCCATCAGGTAAAAAGGGTACCTTGGAAAGGCCGAAGGATCATTAGAACGAAGTGGAGTCTCGTTGCTCGCAGCTTTCAACTGGCTGGACATTGCCATCTGCATCGTTCTCCTTTCTTTTTTCATTGCCGGGGTTCGGCGCGGCTTCATGCTCACCGTCGGGGACATGCTGGGGCTGGTGGCCGGCGGTATTGCCGCGTTCTTCGCCATCCCGCTGGTGTCCACCTGGGTGTCCAACCCGTGGGGCCGGGTCGGCCTGATGGTTGGCGCGGCCGCGGTGCTGATCCTGCTGGGCCAGGCACTGGGTCGGGTGATTGCCACCGGCATCCGGCGGCGGCTGAACTTTGATGTGGTGCGGGTCTTTGACCGCCTCATGGGCGGCGCATTGTCGGTGCTGATCACCGCGACCGTCATCGGCGCGCTGGCCTTTTCCACCTCCTCAATGGGTATCCCGCGCCTGTCCACCGAGATCGCCCAGTCCTCGATGATCGCCACGATCCGCAACGCCACCCCGCAGTTCGTCACCTCGGCCATCTCCTCGGCACGTTCAGCGGTCATGGCCCAAACCCTTCCAGCCATCATGGAACCCTTCGCCCCGGTCGTGGAGCCGGTGGAGGAAACCGGTTGGGCCCCCAGCCAGGCACAGCTGGATGTCGAGGATTCGGTGGCGAAGATCTCCGGCACCGCCGCCCAATGCGGCGTGAACCTGACCGGTTCCGGCTTCGTGGTGGCCCCGGAAATGGTGATGACCAACGCCCACGTGGTGGCCGGGGTCAGCGCCGCGACCGTCGAGGTGCCGGACCAGGAGCTGCTGCGCGCCAAGGTGGTGTACTTTGACCCGGCCGCGGACATCGCGGTGCTCAACGTTCCCGGACTGCAGGCCGAGACGCTGCCGATGGCCGGCCAGGATCTGGTGCGCGGGGACGAGGCGGCCTTCATTGGCCACCCGGCCGGCGGTCCGCTGCAGATCCGTGGCGCGGTGGTCGCCTCCGAGGCGACCGTGACCATTGCCGACATCTACGAGCAGAAGACCGGGCCGCTGTCCGTCTACCAGCTCACCGCCGAAGTGTCCCAGGGCAACTCGGGCGGGCCGCTGGTCAACGAGGACGGGCAGGCCGTGGGCATGGTGTTCGCCAAGTCGCGCAGCGACGAGGAGGTCGGTTTCGCCCAGAGCCTGGACGAGCTCGAAGAGGCCATGGCCAAAGCGGCCGGCCGCACCAAGTCGATTAAGACCGGCGGCTGCCTGCAGGACTAACACCGCCGCACGCGGTGCCCCATCCGGTGCAGGCCCCGTGGGAGCGTCGCGGGGTCAGCGGCCGAGCAGGTGCGCGAGCTGCTCAACGGCCAGCCGGTAGCCGTTGATCCCGGCACCAATGATGATGGAGCTGGCCACCGGGGAAACATAGGAGTGGTGGCGGAACGCTTCACGCTGGTGCACGTTGGAGATGTGCACCTCGATCACCGGCAAATCCACCCCCGCCAGCGCATCCGCGATGGCCACCGAGGTGTGGGTGAAGGCCCCCGGGTTGATTACGATCCCGGCTGCCTGCGTCCGGGCCTCGTGGATCGCATCGATCAGCACGCCCTCATGGTTGGATTGCACGGCCTTGACCTCCAGCTGGTGGGCCGCGGCCGTGTCGCGGGCCAGGGCCTCGACGTCGGCCAGCGTGTCATGGCCGTAGATGGCCGGCTCCCGGGTGCCCAACAGGTTCAGGTTCGGGCCGTTGACCAGCAGGATGGTGTTCTTCTCGGTTGCGCTCATGGAGCCAAATTTACTGCACCGGCGTCCCGCCCAGCCTGCGGCGGCGTCAAAGAGCGGTCACCCGGCGTTAAAAAGCGCCCGGCCCGGAAAGCCGGAAGGATGTCTCCTCCTGGCTTTCCGGGCCGGGCAGGTCACCGGCGCCAGGCGGCGCCGGACTCGGCTGCTACTTGCGCATTGACTGCGCGATCTGGGTCATCACCGTCGCATCGGAGAGCGTGGTGGCGTCTCCGACCTCACGGCCCTCGGCCACATCCTTGAGCAGGCGGCGCATGATCTTGCCCGAACGGGTCTTGGGCAGTTCCGGGACCACCAGCACGTGGCGCGGCTTGGCGATCGGGCCGATGTCCTTGCCCACGTGGTCACGCAGCGTGGCCACCACGTCCTGGCCCTCCTCCGGTTCGCGCTGCAGGATCACGAACGCGACCACGGCCTCCCCGGTGGTGTCATCCTTCGCGCCAACCACCGCAGCCTCGGCCACCAGCGGGTGGGCGACCAGCGAGGACTCGATTTCGGTGGTGGACAGGCGGTGGCCGGACACGTTCATCACGTCATCCACGCGGCCCAGCAGCCAAATATCCCCGTCATCGTCCTTCTTGGCCCCGTCCCCGGCGAAGTACATGTCCTGGAAGCGCGACCAGTAGGTGTCCTTGTAGCGCTGCATGTCGCCCCAGATGCCGCGCAGCATGGCCGGCCACGGATCACGAATGACCAGGAAGCCGCCCTGCCCGTTGCCGACGGACTTGCCTTCCTCATCGACCACGTCCACGCTGATGCCCGGCACCGCCACCTGGGCGGAACCCGGCTTGGTGGAGGTCACCCCGGGCAGCGGGGCGATCATGTGCGCGCCGGTCTCGGTCTGCCACCAGGTGTCCACGATCGGGGTGGGGTGTTCCTTCTTCTCCCCGTTCTTGCCGTTGTTTGATCCGATCACGTCCCGGTACCACATCCAGGCCTCGGGGTTGATCGGTTCGCCCACCGAGCCGAGCACGCGCAGCGAGGACAGGTCGTAGCCGTCCGGGATTTCCCGGCCCCACTTCATGAAGGTGCGGATCGCGGTGGGGGCGGTGTACAGGATCGTGACCCCGTACTTTTCCACCAGTTCCCACCAGCGGCCCTGGTGCGGGGTGTCCGGGGTGCCCTCGTACATCACCTGGGTGGCGCCGTTGACCAGTGGGGCGTAGGTGACGTAGCTGTGCCCGGTCACCCAGCCGATGTCGGCGGTGCACCAGAACACGTCCGATTCGGGGTGCAGGTCAAAGGTGTCACGGTGGGTGACCGCTCCCTGGACCAGGTAGCCGCCGGTGGTGTGCACAATGCCCTTGGGCTTGCCGGTGGTGCCGGAGGTGTACAGCACGAACAGCGGGTGCTCGGCGTCGTGCGCCTGGGCGGTGTGCTCGGTGCTGGCGGCGCCCACGACGTCATCCCACCACTTGTCCAGTTCGCCGAAGGCCACGTCCTCGCCGTTGCGCTTGACCACCAGCACGTTCTGCACGGTGTGTCCCGGCGCGGCCAGGGCCTCGTCCACGGCCGGCTTCAGCGGGCTGGGCTTGCCGCGGCGCCAGGTGCCGTCGGCGGTGACCACCAGCTTGGCCTCAGCATCATCGATGCGGCTGCGCAGCGCGTCGGCGGAGAAGCCGCCGAAGACCACCGAATGGATCGCGCCGATACGGGCGCAGGCCAGCATGGTGATCACGGCTTCGGGGATCATCGGCAGGTAGACCGCCACCCGGTCGCCCTTGGCCACGCCCAGGGATTCAAATGCGTTGGCGGCCTTCTTCACTTCCTCGGTCAGCTGCGCATAGGTGTAGGCGCGGGTGTCACCCGGCTCGCCCTCGAAGTAGATGGCAACCCGGTCGCCCAGGCCGTTCTCCACGTGCCGGTCCAGCGCGTTGTAGGCGGCGTTCAGCTTCCCGCCCACGAACCACTTGGCCACCGGCGCCTCGGACCAGTCCAGGGTCTCGGTGAAGTCGGTGTCCCAGGTCAGCACCTTGCGCGCCTGGTCCGCCCAGTAGCCCAGGCGGTCCGCGTCCGCGCTCTTGTACTGTTCGGCGTTGGCCACGGCGTTGGCGGCGAACTCAACACTCGGGGCAAAGGACCGGGTCTCGTTCGAGAGGTTGTCCAGGGTCTTGGCTTCGCTCATCAGTGTGCTTCCCTTCCGGCTTGGCATTCACAAAAGTTTCCTGTGATCCAAGTTACCCCTTTCGCGGCCGCTAAAGTGAACTGCGCCACCATTTGGGACGCCAGAGGCCCGAAAAGTGCGCCGAACGGTCGTAGCCCTGCGCCGAAGCGTGCGTAATCTTCAGAAAAACAGCCCGGCCGTGACACGATCAGGGGGTGTCGATGAAAAGTATCACCGAGTCTCCGCTGGCCCTGAAGCGCCGGGCGCGGAAGATGAACCGGATCCTGGCCGAAACCTACCCGTACGCGGTCGCGGAACTTGATTTCGAGAACCCCTTCGAGCTGCTGGTGGCCACGGTGCTCTCCGCGCAGACCACCGACGTGCGGGTCAACTCCATCACCCCGGCACTGTTCGCCCGCTACCCGGATGCCGAGGCCATGAGCCAGGCCGAGCGGCCCGAACTGGAGGAACTGATCCGCCCCACCGGGTTTTTCAGGGCCAAGGCCGAATCCCTGCTGGGGCTTTCCACCGCCTTGGTGGACCAGCATGACGGGCAGGTGCCGGGCAAGCTGGCGGAGCTGGTCAAGCTGCCCGGGGTGGGCCGCAAGACCGCCAACGTGGTGTTGGGCAACGCGTTCGGGATCCCGGGGATCACCGTGGACACCCACTTCATCAGGCTGGCCAACCGTTTTGGGTGGAGCAGCGAAACCGACCCGGTAAAACTGGAGCACGCGGTGGGGGCGCTGTTTGAAAAGCGTGACTGGACCATGCTCAGCCACCACGTGGTGTTCCACGGCCGACGCGTCTGCCACGCCCGCACCCCCGCCTGCGGGGCCTGCCCGCTGGCCAAGCTGTGTCCCTCCTACGGAATCGGGGAGGAAATACCTGCCAAGGCGCGCAAGTTACTTAAGTATGAGCTGGCGCCGGGACGCGAAGACCTGCTGGAGAAGATGCGGGCAGGAGCTACCCGCCGCGAACTGCGCAGCCAGGGATATGGATTGGGAGCATGAGCGCACGCACTGAACTGGAAGCCATCATCAAGACGCACCGCACCCGGGCCGGGGCCCCGCAGTCGATGCCCCGGGACTGGGTGATGCAGCAGGTGGACGCGCCGACCGCCCGCCGCGCGGCGGTGCTGATGCTCTTTGGGCACCACGATTCCGGTCCGCTGCGCGACGACAGCCCGGCCGATGAACTGGACCTGCTGTTTGTCACCCGCGCCGCGACATTGCGCAACCATGCCGGGCAGATCGCCTTCCCCGGCGGCGGCATCGACCCGGAAGACGATTCGCCGGCAGCCGCCGCGCTGCGTGAGGCCGAGGAGGAGACCGGGGTGCGCACCGACGGGATCCAGGTGCTCGGCCAGCTGTCGGACGCCGAACTGCCGATCACCAATTTTTTGGTCACCCCCGTCATCGGCTGGTGGCAGCAGGAGAGTGAGGTCTACCCGGTGGACCCGGGGGAGTCCCAGGACGTGTTCCGCGCCCCGGTGGCCGAACTGCTCAACCCGCACAACCGGCTCAGCGCCGTGGTCAGCCGTGGCCGGCAGCGCTTCAGCGCCCCCGCGTTCGACTATGAGGGGCGCATCATCTGGGGGTTCACCGCGATCGTGCTGGACCGCCTGTTCAATGAACTGGGTTGGACCCGGCACTGGGATACCGCGCGCGAAATCAAGATGGCCTAAGCGCCCCAAGGACCGCCTATTTGGCGTCCGCGTAGCTTTTGACGGTTGCCACGCTGACCGGGAAGTCCGGGGAATGCTGCCCGAAGAGGGTTTGTCCGGCCTGCCGGGCGCCCTGGCGGATCGCGTGGGCCAAGCCTTCGGCGAGCGCCTCTTCGGTCTCGAAGACCAGCTCATCGTGGACGAAGAAGACCTGCCGGCAGCGGGTGTGCAGCCCGGCTGAGTAGATCAAATGCCGGGTGTGCGCCATCCATACCAGCGCCCATTCGGCGGCGGTGGACTGCACCACGAAGTTGCGGGTGAACCGGCCCCGGGAGCGGGCAGCGGCATCCGCGGCGGCCTGGGCGGCCGCGTCGGCGGTGTGGCGCTGGGCGTTCACCCATTCCTCGGAGGCCGGTGGGCAGCCACGGCCCAGCCAGCTGTGCACCCCCTGGCCCTGTTCCCCGGCCCGGGCGGCCTGGCTGACATACTCCATGGCGCGCGGGAAGTTGCGCTCCAGTGCGGAGACCACCCCGGCGGCCATTGCCGAGCTTCCCCCGTAGATTGCCGAAAGCATGCCCAGCTTCGCATCCGCCCGGCTGGCGGCGACCCCGACGTCCACGAACGCCTGGTACAGGTCAGCGTCCTGCCCGGCTTGCTGCAGTGCAGCGTCCCCGGAAATGGCTGCGAGGATCCGCGGTTCCAGCTGGCGTCCGTCGGCCACCACGAACACCTGTCCGGCAGGGGCGGTGATCACCTGGCGGATATCGTGCGGCAGCTGCAGGGCCCCGCCGCCGGTGGCGGCCCAGCGCCCGGAGGCGACAGTGCCCAACACGTAATGCGGGTGGAAGCGCGCGTCGCGCACCCATTGATCCAGCCAGGCATCCCCGTGGGTGCTGGCCAGCCGGGAGAGGTGCTTGTAGTGCAGCACCAGGTTGATCACCGGATCACGGTGCTGCTCCAGTTCCCAGGCGCGCACCGAACCCACCGGGTACCCGGCCCGCTGCAGGGCGCGCAGCAGCTCCTGGGGCGAATCCGGATTCAGTCCCGGGCTGTGCAGCGCCTGGCCGAGTTCGATGGCCAGTTCCGCCAGTTTCGGTTCTCGCATCCCCTCCGGGACCCGGGCGCCCAGCTGTTCTCGCAGCAGGGCCCGGTGCGCGTTCGCATCCCAGGCCAACCCCGCGTGCTCCATCTCCGCGGCAATGACCGCGCCGATGCTCTCGGCACGCAGCAGCAGTTGCAGGCGGTGACGCTGTTGCGCGTCGTTGGGCAGGGCCTGGCGCTGCTGCAGGTAGCGGGCCTCCAGTCCGGGCAGGTCCTCACCCTGGGAGGGTTCGGCGAACAGCGTGTCCTGGCCCGGCTGGGCGGGGCGGGCGGCACGTTCGTCCAGCTCCACATCGGGTAGTCGCTGGGAGACGAAGGGGCTGCGGTGCAGGATCCGCTGGGCCAGGTCCAGGACATGGGCCTTGGCCAGGTGCACGTCGGCCTCCAGCAGCGCAGGCATCCAGTTCGCGGTGCGGGAGATGACCCAGCGTGGGCTGTACTGGTCTTCCAGGCGCTGGACGGTGGCGGCAAAGTCCTGCCGGGACACCGTGATCGGTGGAGCCAGTTGCTTTCCATCGGCTTCCTCGCGCAGCAAAATGACTCCGAAGGCCTCATCGGTGCCGGTGGCGAGGAAGGCGAGTGTGGGCATGGCTTAATTGTGCCTTGGTGCCCGAGATTTCCCCATTCGGCCCCCTACGACCCTCCAGGCCAGGGGTGGCCGGTCACGGTAGGGGCATGAAATGGCTAGAGAACCTCCGACGGTGTGAACCGGCTGGTGTGGATCAGCGTTTTGTGGCGGTCCCGCCCCCGCCGCTGGCCACCGACCGCGCGGTGCCAACCGCGGCGCCCCAAATGTTTCCGAACCCCGGCCCCGGGCAGGTGCAGGTCCGTGACGCTGCCGCACCCGGCCGCTCAGCGGTGGCGACGGCGGCCAGCGTTGCCGGGGAGCCAAGCTGTTGGCTGGTGACCAACGACCGCGAACTGATAGATGCGATGGCGATGATTGCCCTGAGCTGCGCCGTGCGTCTGCGCCACTGTCCAGACCCGCAGCAGCTGCCGGAGATGAAGGTGGACGGACCGGTGCTGTGGGGAGCGGACCAGTGCGGTTGGCTTGGGCAGCACGCGCCGGGGACCGGCCAGGTGCTGGTGGGAAGGGACGAACACGCGCAGCAGCTGTGGCTGGCGGCCAGCGCGTGGCCGCAAACCCGGGTGGCGGTGCTGCCGCAGGCGGCCGGATGGCTGGGGGAGTATCTGGGCCAGTGGGCGCTGCGGGCGGGGCACGGGCACACGCTGGCCCTCGCCGCGCTCGCCGGAGGGATCGGCACCAGTTCGCTGGCGTGCCTCAGCGCCCATGCCGGCACGCTGAGCGGACTGGAATCGGTGGTGCTGGACCTGGATCCCCACTCCGGGTCGCTGTGGCCAATGCTCAGCTGGCAACCGGTCAGCGGGATTGGCTGGGAGCAGCTGCGCGAATCCCGCGGACACCTGGCCCCGCACCAATTTAGGGAAATGCTGCCGCGCTGTGAGGGCACTGCCGTGCTGTCCTGGCGGCAGGATCCCGGAACGTTCGTGATTGACGAGCCGCTGGCGGCACGGGTCCTGGTGGCCGCCCGACAGGCCTTTGACCTGGTGGTCATTGACACTGGTCGATTCATCCACCCGTTGGCCCCGGTGTTGGGGCAGTTTCAGGACCGCATGGTGCTCACCGGTTCGGGGCAAAGCCGCCAGCGTGCAACCGGATACGGGTACGTGCTGTGTGCCGGCACCGGCAGGAGTCCACTGGGGCAGCCCGAGGGGCTGCTGGGGTTCTTTCCCCAGCACGGCGGTGTGCAGCGCTGTGCGGAACGCGGTGAACTGCTGCAGGCACTGCGCTCACGTAGGCTGCGGCAGGCGATTGCCGACTGCGCACTGCTGCCGCTCAAGGAGAGTGGATCGTGAACGGCGGGCGGCACGCCCAGCGGCCGGGCGGCAGCTACCGGCAGGGGCTGGTGGACCAAAGGATCCTGGAGTCGGTGCGGCGCAAGGCGATCCAAAGCGGAGGGAACCTGGACCCGATCGCGCTGGCCGAAGCGGTCACCGAAGCCGGTACGGCCTGGGGTTCGACCGGTTCGGCACAAACCCTACAGAACCTGCGTGATGAGGTGCAGGGCTTGTCGGTACTGGAACAGTTTGCCACCCTGCCCGGTGTCAGCGACGTGCTGGTGGATGGGCGGGGCCAGGTGTGGACCGATTCAGCGCAGGGACTGCGTCTCACCGGGTTCAGCTTCAGCTCCGCCGAGCAGGTGCGCCGGCTGGCCGTGCACTTCGCGTCCCTGGCCGGCAAACGTTTGGACGAGGCGATGCCCTTCGTGGATGTCTCGGTGCGTGGGTACCGGATCCACGCGGTGCTGCCGCCTGTTGCCGTGCAGGGCCCGGTGATCTCCATCCGTGTCAAGCAGGCCGCCGGGCGTGGGCTGGACCAATTGCTGGGGGCCGCCCACCGGTGGTGGCAGCCGCTGCTTCAGGCGGTGGTGAGCACCGAGCAGAACTTCCTGGTCTCCGGGGGCACCGGCTCGGGCAAGACGACCCTGCTGCAGGCCATGCTTGGGCTGGTGGATTCGGGCCAGCGGCTGGTGATCGTGGAGGACACCCACGAATTGCAGGTCGAGCACGAGCATGTGGTGTCGCTGCAGGCGCGCCTTCCAAACGCGGAGCACCGTGGCGAGGTGCGATTAAGCGACCTGGTGATCCAGGCCCTGCGGATGCGCCCGGACCGGCTTATCGTCGGAGAATGCCGCGGTGCGGAGGTGCGGGACTTCCTGGCGGCCATGAATACCGGGCACCAGGGGGCAGCCGGGACGATCCACGCCAATGAACCCGGGGCGGTTCCGGCACGGTTGGCGGCGCTCGGGGCCCTAGCCGGCTGGGATCCGCAGGCCACCGCGCTGCAGGCCAGCAGCGCACTGGACCTGCTCATCCACATGGCACGCGGTCCTGACGGGAGTCGGGCTCCGGTGAAGCTGAGTCGCCTGTTCCTGGGGGAGACCCAGCAGATGCGCACCCAACCGCTGATTGACGCCTCCTTGCACGACCCGCTGCTGCCTGGCGCGGAATCATGGTTAAAGGAGCGGTTCGATTCTGCCACCGTGGAGACGATCCTCCAGGCGCTGTACCGCCGACCGGGGAGCGCAACATGACCCTGCTCTCGGTTTTCGGACTGCTGCTGCTGGTGGCGGCCGCCGCCCTGTGGCGTTCCCCTACGCGTCGGCGGCAGCAGTGCGGCGGCCCCAATGCAAACCTGGGAAGGCGGCCGCTGCTGCGCAACGCAACGAGTTTTCATTCCGGGGATACACTCCACCGGCGCTTCTGGCCGGGGCAACGAATCGGCCCGGGTCGGGGTGCAGCGGTGGACGCGCATGCGGAGTCCAGCGTACGGGTGGTGCGCGAACTGGCAGGGCTGCTGCGCAGCGGTAAACAGTTGGACGCCGCCATGCAGTTGCTGCTGCGGATCGAAGCAGGGGAGACAAACCCGGCAGCACAGGCACTATCGGCACTGTATGTCCAACGCCAGACCCGCTGGACACAGCCCCCAGGCGCGGTTGCCGGCCTGGACGGGGAGGCCGGGCACCTGTTGCGCCGGCTGCACTGGTGTTTTGAGATCTGTGAGCAAAGCGGCGCCCCGCTGGCAGAAGTGCTGGAGCGTTTGGCCGAGGACCTGGAGGCGGCGCAGGATGCACGGCGAACCCTGGATGTCGCGCTGGCCGGTCCCCGGGCCACCACCCGCCTGCTGACCTGGCTGCCCCTGCTCGGTTTGCTGAGTGGGGCGCTCTTTGGCATTGACGTTTTCACCGTGCTGGCAGAATCCGCGCTGGCCCGGGTGGCGGTCCTGCTGGGTCTTGGGCTCTGGGCGGCCAACCGGCTCTGGTGCCGGCTGCTGTTAACGCGTTCCACCCGTGAGGCGGTCCAGGGGTGAGAGCGTTGTTCCTGCTGTCCCTGGCCATCAGCGTAATGCTGGCCTTCCGTCCGCCAGCCCGCCAGCAGCGGCCCGGCAGTGGGCGGGAAGGGAAACGAAGAACGAAACCGTCGGCCCAGGATCCGCCGGTGGAACTGGTGCTGGACCTGGCGGCCAGCCTCTTGGAATCGGGGCTGCCGTTGAATCGCGTGCTGCAGATCCTGGGCACCAACATTCCGCATTGTGCGCCGTTGCGTGCCGTGTGTCGTTGCCTGGAGATGAACATGGACTGGAACGACGCCTGGAACGGCACACCCTCCTGGCTGGCGCCGCTGCGCCGGGCGCTATATTTCACCCGCAGTTCCGGAGCGTCCGCCTCCCAGCTGCTGCACAACTCGGCGGCCTTGCAACGGCGCGAGCGGATCGCCACCGCACAGCGGGTCGGTGCCCAGTTTGGGACCAAACTCGTGCTGCCGCTGGGCTTGTGCGCTTTGCCGGCGTTCATCGCCTTGGGCGTCATCCCGCTGATCGTCGCGTTGCTGCCCCAGTGGTAATCCCCAATCCGCCACCCGCCCCTGCAGGGGTGGGAGTAATGCCGTGATGGTGGATGGCAGACGGGGTTGATCCCCAACCTTGTCCAACCAACCGGAAATGATTCGGAAAATTACCCTCGAAAGGAACCGACATGAAATCACGGATCAGGAACGCAATGGGTTCCAAGGGTCTACGACAGCGTCCCGGGGTGCCTGCCGGGATTGAATGGGACGATGAGAGCGGCAGTACGACCGCCGAATTCGCCATGGTGACCCTGGCAGCGGTTGCCTTCGCTGGTTTATTGATCAGCATCCTGTCCAGCGGGGATGTGCGCGGCATGCTGCTGGGCCTGATCAGCAGGGCCCTGAGCCTCTAGCTATGGGGCTGAAAGATGACCGGGGCAGCAGCACCGCAGAACTTGCGGTGCTGCTGCCGGGCATTGCACTGATGCTCAGCCTCACTTTGGGCGTGGGAGTCCTGGGAATGCAGCAGATCCGGGTGCAGCAGGCTGCCTCGGCGGTTGCCCGGGAATTGGCGCGCGGTGAAGAGCCTGCCCAGGCACGGGCCACCGGCAGCCGCCTGGCCGGAGGCAAGGCACGGTTCAGCATTAGCACCGGCGGGTCATTGGCTGAGGTGAAGGTGAGCCGAATCCTGCAGGTGCCCCTGATCGGGACGGTTACCTTGCGCGGCGAGGCCCATGCGGCGTGGGAGCAGAAATGAACAGGTCAGCAACGCTCGGGCAGGATCCGGAACGCGGCAGCGGCACGGTGCTGGGCTTGGCCCTGCTGCTGGTGGGAATATTGGCTTGCGGGGCCATCGCGCTGATCCTATCGGCAGGGCATGCGGCCACCCGGGCTGGAACTGCCGCCGATCTAGCGGCGCTCGCCGCGGCGGATACGGCCCGCGGGCTGCGTGAGGGTGAACCGTGCGCCGTGGCTGTGCAGATCGCCGGCAGCAACGGGGCTGGCGTGGAACATTGCGCCCTGCAAGGCGGTCAGGTGGTGCAGGTATCGGTGAGCGTGCCGGTGGGATTTACCTTCGCAGGCCTGAATGTGTATCAGGCGCGAGCGACCGCGCGGGCAGGGCCGCCGCCACTGTGGAACTGATCAGTTCCTAGCGCCAGTGCCGCGGCTCGATGTCATCCAGCACTGCGCTGAGCAGTAGGATTGCGCCGGCCTTGTTTAGCGGATTGTTCCTATTGCCGCACTTGGGGGACTGGACGCAGCTGGGGCAGCCGTTGGTGCATTCGCAGCTGTCGATGGCATCACGGGTGGCCCGCACCCAACGGACGAATTGTTCAAAACCCCGCTCGGCGAATCCGGCACCGCCGGGCTGGGCATCGTAGACGAAGATTGTTGGCTGCCCAGTGTCCACGTGCAAGGCGGTGGAGACTCCTCCAATATCCCACCGGTCGCTGGTGGCCACCAAGGGCAGCAGACCGATCATCGCGTGCTCCGCCGCATGCAGGGCCCCGGGGAAAAATTCGGGGGTGATTCCCGCATTGATCAGCCGCTGTTCGGTGAGCGTGAACCAGATGGACTTGGTGTGCAGCTCGCGTGCTTCCAGATCCAGCGGCTCCTCGGAGAGTACCTCGTTGGAGGAGACGGACTTGCGCTGGAAGGACACCACCTGGGTGGTGACGATGACTTCTCCAAAGTGGATGGCCAGGTCGCGGTGCTCGCTGCTGCGCTCGGTTCCCTGCACGGCGACCGTGGTGATGTCCCGCGCGGTGGTGTAATAGTCCGGGTTGACGCGGGTGACAACGACGGTATGGTTCTGTTCGTCGAGCTCTTCAACAAAGTAGCTGGAACCCTGGTGGACGTAAATCGCGCCGGGGTGGGCCTGGTAGTGGGTTTGCGGTGAGTCCATGGTGCCAAGGATCGCGCCGGATTCCGCGTCGATGATGTTTACCGGGCCCCCGCCATCGGCGCGGATGGAGAACATGGCCGCCGCGTGCTGGGCGTGGGTCCAAAACCAGCCTGCCGGGCGGCGGCGCAGGTAACCGCGGGCCACCAGGGAATCGAGCAGCTCCTCCGAGGTGGGGCCAAACATTTCCAGTTCTTCACTGCGCAACGGCAGTTCCTGGGCTGCCGCACACAGGTGACCGGAGAGCACGTACTTGTTCTGCGGATCGAACACAGTCGCCTCAACGCCCAGGTCAAAGATCGCCTCCGGGTGGTGCACCAGGTAGGTGTCCAGGGGATCTTCACTGGCCACAAAAATGGCCAGGGAACCCTGCCCTGCCCGCCCGGCCCGGCCGATCTGCTGGAAGAAGGAGGCCCGGGTGCCCGGCCAGCCGGCGACCACCACTGCGTCCAGTCCGGCGATGTCGATTCCCAGTTCCAACGCGGAGGTGGATGTGACTGCCAGCAATTTGCCCGAGCGCAGAGCCGATTCGATCTCCCGGCGCTCGGTGGGCAGATAGCCCGAGCGGTAGGCAGCCAGGCGGACGCTGAGCTCGGGGGCGAACTGTTCCAGGTGACGGCGGGTGAGCGTGGCAATCGTTTCGGCGCCGCGACGGGACTTGATGAAGACTATGCTGCGGGTGTGGTCGGCCATCAAATCGGTGAGGATGGAAGCGCTTTCGGCGATCGCGGTGCGACGAACCGGTGCCCCGTTTTCTCCCACGCGTTCGGTCAGGGGCGGTTCCCACAGCCCAATTACCAGCTCGCCGGAGGTGGAGAAGTCATGGGTCACCGCTTCGGCCTGGGCGCCGATGAGCCGCGAGAAAGACGCTGCCGGGTCGGCGCTGGTGGCCGAGGCGCCGATGAAGACGGGGCCGGACCGGTAGTGCTGGCACACCCGACGCAGCCGGCGCAGCAAGTTGGCCACATGGGAACCAAAGACCCCGCGGTAGGAGTGCGCCTCATCAATGACCACATAGCGCAGTCGCTTGAAGAAGCGGTCCCAGCCCTGATGGTTCGGCAGGATGCCGCGGTGGAGCATGTCCGGGTTGGTGAAGATGAAGTTCGCGTGCTGCCGGATCCATGAGCGGCGGGCCGGGTCTGTGTCGCCGTCATAGCTGGAGGCCCGTACCCCGGGCACCTGCAGGGCCTGCACGGTGGCCAGCTGGTCGGCGGCCAGCGCCTTGGTCGGGCAAATGTACAAGATGGTGGCTTGGGCGTCCCAGTCGTTGGGGGAGGCCTGGCGTGCCCGGTACAGTGCGTCCAGTCCGGGCATCAGGTAGGTCAGGGATTTGCCCGAGGCGGTGCCGGTGGCCACGATCGTGTGCTGTCCCTGATGGATCAGCTCGGCCGCCTGAACCTGGTGCAGCCAGGGCTGGTTGATCCCCAGCCCCTGGAAAATCCCGCGCACCTGCGGGTCAAGCCATTCGGGCCACGGTGCGGTGATTTCATCCTTGGCCGGCACCACGCGGCGGTGCACTACTGCGTCCGGGTCATTGTGCCGTTCGAATGGATCCAGCAGCGCGTTGACGGTCTTGGCCATGGGCTGGGATCACCTCGGTGGTTGGCGGGATGGACGCATGATTGGCAGGGCCGGCGGGGTGCAGCCCCAAGCTCACAGCCGGGGTGAGCACGCGGGCCTGCCCGGTCCGTTAAATGCTACTCGCCGCCGAAGCGGGCTCGGCGGCGAGGGGGCGGACGCGTGCGAGTTAGCCTTTGAAGGCCACAACGCTGCCCAGATTCGTCCAACCCAGTGACGCGTAGAGCTTCTGGCCATCAACGGAAGCAATCAGCAGGCCTTCGTCCACATCGTGTTCCTGTGCCAAGGAGGCCAGGGCGCGCATGGCCAGGGTGCCCAGGCCGCGGCGGCGGAATTCGGGACCGGTGATGATGCGGTCAAAGATGGCATAACCATTTACTGCCGAGACGTGGCCGGAGGCGGCAACGACTTCCTCGTTATCCTCCGGGTGCAGCGAGACGTAGGCGTGGGTGCCATCGCGTTCAATCTGGAACACGAAGCCATCCGGGGGCAGCGGCACCTCCACGTCGTGGGCAGCCAACTCGGTAACCATCAAAACTTCGTCATCGGCAGCGATCTGCAAACCGACCTCGTTGGCCAGCTCAATCAGCCCCGGAACGTCTTCGGAAAAGGCGGTCAGTCGTCGCGCCGGATGCTTTTTCAGGGTCTCGGCAACGGCCTGCAGTTCCTCGCGGGAGGGGTCGTAGATGACGTACTCCCAGTCCTCGGTGGTGTCGTGCCGCAGCGCCGCATGGACACGGCCTTCATGGCGCGCTTCATAGCCGCGCGCGCCGGACCAGCCTGCAACCCAGGTGCCAATTAGTTCATCGCTTGCGTTTGATGCCATGCTTTGACCCTACCCTGTCTTTCCTAGTAACTCGCTGACAAAGGCCAATCGTTGCTTACTTGAAATCATAGTCAAACTGATGTGACGTTGCTCCACGTAGCACCTGAATGGACGCTAAACCCACTACCCTTATACCTTGTGGCCATTCATCGCATTGTCTTGTATTACGCTTTTACACCGCTGAACGACCCCGAGGCGATCCGCCTGTGGCAGCGCTCCCTTTTGGAGCAGTGGGGTCTGCGAGGACGCATCATCATCTCCAAGGACGGCATCAACGGAACCGTCGGTGGGGAGATCTCCGCGGTGAAGCAGTATGTTAAGGCCACGCGCGAATATCCGGCCTTCAAGAAGATGGACATCAAGTGGTCCGAAGGCTCCGCCGAGGACTTCCCGCGCATCTCGGTGAAGGTGCGCGATGAGATTGTCACCTTCGGGGCACCGGGGGAGCTGCAGGTCGACGCGAACGGCGTCGTTGGCGGCGGTACGCACCTGCGTCCGGAAGAGCTGCATGAACTGGTCGAGGCCAAGCAGAAGGAAGGAACCCAGGTTCAGTTCTTCGACGGGCGCAACGCGTTCGAGGCACAGATTGGCCGGTTCAAGAACGCGATTGTGCCCGAGGTGGACACTACCCGGGACTTCCTGGAAGAGATCGACTCCGGTAAATACGACCACCTCAAGGACCAGCCGATCGTCACCTACTGCACCGGTGGGATTCGCTGTGAGGTGCTCTCGGCGCTGATGATCAACCGTGGCTTCCAAGAGGTCTACCAGATGCAGGGAGGGATCGTGCGCTACGGAGAAAAGTATGGGGATGCCGGCCTGTGGGAGGGTTCGCTGTACGTTTTCGACAAGCGCATGCACATGGAATTCACCGAGGACGCGGTGACCATCGGCGAATGCGTGGGCTGCCAGGCGCCGACCAACAAGTTTGAGAACTGCGCCGAGCTCTCCTGCCGCAACCTGCGGCTGTTCTGCACCGAATGCGCCCAGGACGAGCAGCTGCGCCGCTGCCCGGCGTGCCAGCAGGCGGCGCTCAGCGCCTAGGCCCGGCTACAGTGTGAAGGCCTGGTGATCCCTGGTGGGGATCTCCAGGCCTTGCTTCGTTTCGGGCTACACCCGGGAAGCGTCGGGCCACAGGTCCTTGGAGGGATCACGCACCTCGGTCTGCTCTTCCTGCACGTCATAGACCGTGAACCCGCGGGCCTGGTAGTTCGGCAGGGCCTGCTGCCCATCCAGGGAGCAGGTGTGCAGCCACACCCGGCTGACCGGCGCCATCCCGGCATGGCGTTCGTCCAGAGTCCAGGCCCGCCGGATCCCCTCGGTGAGCAGGGCGCCACCCAGCCCCTGGCCGATGGCCTGGGGGAAGAGGCCGAAGTAGAAGATTTCCACCTCGGTCCCGGCGGTGCCGGGCACAGCGGCCAACTCGATGTACCCCTGCGGAGCCCCATGGCGGTAGAGCACATGGGTTTCGGAGCCCGGGGCCCGCAGCTGCTCCAGCCACTGTCGGCGGGTGAGCACCAGGCGATCGGCCCAGTGCAGTTCGCTGCCCACCCCCAGGTACAGGAAGCGGGAGAACTCCGGGGTGATCTGCTGGACCCAGTCGATGCGCGCGTCCTCGGGCAGGGGACGCGAGGAGGGGACCAGCTGGGAGGGATCGGTTTGCTGCAGGTAGGTGACGGTGACTAAGGCCATGACCGCATCGTACGCGCCTGCCCCCGGTCATTTCTGCCGCAACTAGCTAGAATCGCAATTGTGACTTCCACCGATTTTGCCGCCGTTGACGACGCCCCACGCAGTGACCAGCAGGCGCTGCTTGATTCCCTGTATTTCGATCTAACCGCACTGGACTTCACGTTCGATGCGATCACGGCCCTGCTCGGGCAGGAAGCGGTGGAGGCGTTCGGCCGCGACCAGATCCCGCCGGCATTGCGCCAGGTGCGCCGGGCGACCCCGAAGCAGTCCGGGCTGGCCACGGTGATTGGGTTGTTCCAGCTGGGCCAGGGCTACCCGGCCGACCGGATCGATGCGGCCTTCAGCCGCACCGGGGTGCAGGGGCTTTTGCGGCTGGGATTGGTTGAGCAGCATGGTCCAGGGCTGCGGGCCAGTGTGGCCCTGACCCCACACGCATCGGACAGCTCCGCGGAACTGTGGGTGGCGCACGACCTGGGCGCGCACCAGCGCCCCGGGGTCCTGCGGGCGGACCATGTGCTGGGCATCGGCCAGGCGTCCTTGACCCTGGCGCAGATCACGCTGCGTCCCCAGGTGGACCGGGCCCTGGATTTGGGCACCGGGTGCGGCATCCAGACATTCCACCTGCTGGCCCACTGCCGGCATGTCACGGCTACCGACCTTTCCGTGCGCGCCCTGGCCTTCACCCGGTTTAACCTGCTGCTGAACCACCGGCAGCTGGAGGTGGATCCGGCTCGGCTGGAGGAGCGGGTGAGCCTGCGGTGCGGCAGCCTGTTTGAACCGGTGCAGGGGCAGCGCTTTGACCTGATCGCCACCAACCCGCCCTTTGTCATCACCCCGCGCGCGGAGGACGAAGCGATCTTCACCTACCGTGATGGCGGGATGGCCGGGGACAGCCTGGTCCAGGCCCTGATTTCGCAGCTGCCCAGCTACCTGGAGCCCGGGGGCAGTGCACAGATGCTGGCGAATTGGGAAATCCCGCTGGGCGAGCAGCCCTGGGATCAGCGGATCCGCCCGTGGTTTGATCCGGCATTGGATGTCTGGGTCATCCAGCGGGAGCAGTCCAGCCCCAGCCTGTACGCCGAAACCTGGCTGCGCGATGCCTCCCAGGACCAGGACCCCGAACAGTATCAGCAGGCCTACCAGGCGTACCTGGATGACTTTGCCGGCCGTTCGGTCGCCGGGATCGGGTTCGGCTACGTCTACCTTGGCCTGGCCCGGGACGGGCATCGGCCCGAGCAGCGTTTCGAATCCATCACCCACCCGGTCCAGCAGCCGCTGGCGCCCTTCCTGCAGCGGGACCTGCACACCGCAGCCGAGCTGCGTGCCGCCAACGGGCAATGGGGACAGTGGCACCTGGAGGCCGCGGAGGACGTGACCGAGGAGCGCCACCAGCGCCCGGGCGCCGAACATCCCGGGGTGATCCTGCTGCGCCAGGGCGCGGGGCTGCGCCGCAGCGAGGTGCTGGACACCGCCCAGGCCGGGTTCGTGTCCGCCAGTGACGGGGAACTGAGCGTGGACCAGCTGGTCAATGCGCTGGACGCGCTGATCGGGGAGGGGGATGAATCCTTCGCCGATCGCCTGCGTGACGGGGTGGAACGCTTAATCCGGCATGGCTTTCTTCGCAAAGTGTGAAACAAGGACTAAAGTTTTTCGGTATGACACAGAACACATCCGAGAGGCCTGACGAGCACCAGGCCCCTGGGGCCGCGCCGGACCCGAAACTGGTGTCCATCACCGACCCCCAGGCGATTCGCGCGCTGGCCCACGACGCCCGGCTCATCGTGCTCGACGAACTCTTTGCCTCCCAGGCCACCCGCACCGCCACTGAGCTGGCCACCTTGTGCTCGCTGACCCCCAGTGCGATGAGCTACCACCTGCGGGCGCTGGAGAAGTACGGATACGTGGTGCGCGCCGCCAATGAGGGTGATGCGCGCGAACGCCGGTGGAAGGCGGCCGGTGAACGCCTGGAGCTGAACACCCACGACGGTTCGGCCAACGCCAAGACCGCCTACCTGAACGTGCAGCTGAACAACTTCCGCACCCGGCTGAACGCCGAGGTGGCCCGCCGCGAGGCCGAGGCCAAGGCCGGCATCGTGGCCCCCGCGGACCGCCCACCGCTGCTCAGCAGCGGGCTGGTGTTCCTCCCGGAGGACAAGCAGAAGGAATTTAACCGCCGGCTGATGGACCTGATCTACGAATATGAGGCCATGGCCACAGCCGAGGAGCGCAGTATCCACTCCACCCGGATGTTCTACTTGGTATCGTTGTTGCCCGAGTACCCGCATCCTTCCCCGGCCGGGGCGTAGCAAGGACAGGCTGCTGCCCGATGTATGATCATCGGGAATCGTGGCTCAGCACTGGAGCCATGGATGCATCTTGGCGACAACGACAGCGGGTCTGATAGTTTCGGGGTCGGGTTGTTGCCGACACCGTGTGAAGGAGAGCCGTGCCCCCGAAGGCCAAGGAAAAAACCGGTAAGAAGCTCGTCATCGTCGAGTCCCCTGCCAAAGTGAAGTCGATTGCCAAGTACCTGGGCGAAGGCTTCGACGTGGACGCCTCGGTGGGGCACATCCGTGACCTTCCCCAGCCCTCGGAACTGCCGACCGAGCTGAAGAAGACCTCGGTGGGCAAGTTTGCGGTCGACCTGGACAACGACTTCGAGCCCTACTACGTGGTGTACCCGGACAAGAAGAAGCGCGTCTCCGAGCTGAAGGCCAAGCTGAAGGAAGCCGACGAGCTCTACCTGGCCACAGATGCGGACCGCGAGGGCGAAGCCATCGCGTGGCACCTGCTGCAGGTGCTCAAGCCCAAGGTGCCGGTGCGCCGCCTGGCCTTCACCGAGATCACCAAGGAGGGCATCGAACGCGCCCTGGGCAACATGCGCGAACTGGACACCGACCTGGTGGACGCGCAGGAGACCCGGCGCGTGCTGGACCGCCTCTACGGCTACGAAATCTCCCCGGTGCTCTGGCGCAAGATCGCCCGCGGGCTCTCCGCCGGCCGTGTGCAGTCGGTGGCCACCCGCCTGGTGGTGGAGCGTGAACGCGAACGCATGGCGTTCATCTCCGCCGGCTACTGGGACATCAAGGGCGTCTTCGCCACCGGCAACGCCGAATCCTTTGCCGCCAAGCTTTCCTCCGTGGACGGGGCCCGCGTGGCCTCCGGCCGCGACTTCGATGACCGTGGGCAGCTCAAGAGCTCGCGCAGCGCGGTGACCCACCTTGACGAGGCGGCCGCCCGCTCGCTGGTGGAAAACCTGGCCGAGGCCGATTTCAAGGTCACCTCGGTGGAGGACAAGCCCTACACCCGCCGCCCGGCCGCACCGTTCACCACCTCCACGCTGCAGCAGGAAGCCTCGCGCAAGCTGCGCTGGAGCTCGCGGATCACCATGCAGGTCGCCCAGCGCCTGTATGAAAACGGCTACATCACCTATATGCGTACCGACTCGGTGTTCCTCTCCAACGAGGCCGTGCACGCGGCCCGCACCCAGGCCACCGAACTGTACGGCGCGGACTCGGTGCCCGAGCGTCCGCGCGTCTACAAGGCCAAGACCGACGCCGCGCAGGAGGCCCACGAAGCCATTCGCCCGGCCGGTGACATGTTCCGTCGGCCCAGGGATGTGCGCGCCTCGCTGAGCAAGGACGAGTACACCCTGTACGAGCTGATCTGGAAGCGCACCGTCGCCTCCCAGATGTCCGACGCGAAGGGCTTTACCGCCACCATCAAGCTGGCAGGCACCGCCAGCGACCAGCGGGTGGCCGAGTTCTCCGCCTCCGGCACCGTGATCACCTTCCGCGGCTTCCTGGCCGCCTACGAGGAGGGCAAGGACACCACCCCGGAGGCCGAGGCCAGCGAGTCCGCCGAGGCCCGCTTGCCGCAGCTGAAGGTCGGGGACGGGCTGAACGGCACCGAACTGGAGGCCCTGGGCCACGAAACCACCCCGCCGGCCCGCTACACCGAAGCCTCGATCGTGGCGGAACTGGAAAAGCGGGAGATCGGGCGCCCCTCCACCTACGCGCCGACCATTTCCACCATCATGGACCGTGGCTACGTCACCAAGCGCGGCGGCGCCCTGGTGCCCAGCTGGATCGCCTTCTCGGTGATCCGCCTGTTGGAGGAGCACTTCGCCCAGTACGTGGACTACGACTTCACCGCCCGGCTGGAAGATGACCTGGACGAGATCGCCAAGGGCCAGCGCGCCCGCAGCGACTGGCTGAACCTGTTCTACTTCGGCAGCGACGCGGCCAGCGGGCTGAAGCACGTGGTGGAAAACCTGGGGGACATTGACGCCCGGGCCATCAACTCCATTGCCATCACCGATGACATCGTGCTGCGCGTGGGCAAGTTCGGCCCCTACCTGGAACGCGCCCTGCCCGCCGATGCGGCCGAGGACGCCACCCCGGAGCGCGCGAACGTGCCCGAGGACCTGGCCCCGGATGAGCTGACGGCGGAAAAGGCCGAGGAGCTGTTCGCCAACTCGCAGGTTTCCGAACGCGAGCTGGGGGTGGATCCGCAGACCGGGCGCACCATCCTGGCTAAGGACGGGCGCTACGGCGCCTACGTCACCGAGGTGATCCCGGAGCCGACCGCCGAGGAACTGGCCGCCCAGCCGGTGGAGTACTACAAGAACGGCAAGCCCAAGCCGCCGAAGAAGCCGGCCAAGATCAAGCCGCGCACCGGTTCGCTGTTCAAGTCAATGAGCATTGAGACCGTCACGCTGGAGGAGGCGCTGAAGCTGCTGAGCCTGCCGCGCGTGGTGGGCACCGATGCCGAGGGTGAGGAAATCACGGTGCAGAACGGGCGCTTCGGCCCGTACCTGAAGAAGGGCAGCGACTCGCGTTCCATTGAATCCGAGGAGCAGATCTTCACCATCACCCTGGAGGAGGCGCTGGCGATCTACGCCCAGCCCAAGCAGCGCGGCCGGCGTGCCGCGGTGCCGCCGCTGGCCGAATTCGGCACCGACCCGACCAGTGAGAAGAACATCGTGGTCAAGGACGGCCGCTTCGGACCGTACATCACCGACGGGGAAACGAACATCACCGTCCCGCGAGGCACCGCGATCGAGGAGCTGACCCGGGAAAAGGCCATCGAGCTGCTGGCCGAGAAACGGGCCCGCGGCCCGCTCAAGCGCAAGAGCGCCGCCAAGAAGGCCCCGGCCAAGAAGGCGACGACCACCAAGAAGAGCACCACGAAGGCCTCCACGGCAAAGAAGGCCACCACGGCCAAGACCACCGCGAAGAAGACCGAGAAGTAGCGCAGGCTACCCGACGCGAAGGACATCTGATGAGGCTGGGCGTACTGGACATCGGTTCGAACACCGTGCACCTGCTGCTGGTGGACGCCTACCCCGGCGCCCGGCCCAACCCCTACGCGTCGCACAAGCGCCCGCTCTCCCTGGTGCAGTACCTGAACGAGTACGGGGCCATCACCGAGGAGGGGCAGCGCGAACTGATCGGCTTCATCACCGAGGCCTCCCGGTTCGCGCGCAGCCACCGGGTGGAGGACTTCATGGCGTTCTGCACCTCCGCGATCCGCGAATCCTCCAACGGCGCCCACGTGTTGGAACGCGTGGAGGCCGAGACCGGGGTGAAGCTGCTGGAGCTTTCGGGTGAAGAGGAAGCGGGCATGACGTTCTATGCGGTGCGCCGCTGGTTCGGCTGGGCCTACGACTCGATCCTGAACCTGGACATGGGCGGCGGTTCGCTGGAACTGGCCCTGGGCAACGATGAATTCCCGCAGGTGGCCTACTCGGTGCCGCTGGGCGCCGGGCGGCTGACCCGCGAATGGCTGCCCGATGACCGGCCCACCCCCAAGCAGGTCAAGGAGCTGCGCACCTATGTGCGCGATGTGCTCTCGGACCCCACCACGGAGCTGGCCCAGTACGGCAAACCGTCCCTGGCCACCGCCACCTCCAAGACCTTCCGCTCCCTGGCCCGGATTACCGGGGCCGCCCCCAGCACCGAGGGGCCCTATGTGAAGCGGGTGCTGGAACGCGAAAGCCTGAAACTGTGGACGAACCGGCTGATGGCCATGAGCTGGGAGGAACGCGCCGAACTGCCCGGGGTTTCCCAGGTGCGGGCCCCGCAGCTGCTGGCCGGCGCGTTGGTGGCGATCGAGGCCATGAAGAAACTGAAGATCAAACACCTGCGCATTTGCCCGTGGGCGCTGCGCGAAGGGCTGATGCTGCGCCGTTTTGATCATGTCTTGTTTGACTCTTCGACTCCGCTAAGTAGTAGCGTGGGAGTTGGAGAGGTAGCGCTCGGTGCCGGGATGGGGCAACTGCCCGCACCCGCGGAAACGAATTAGCCCCGGCTCGGGGTTGATCGGCACACCAGTGCTTGGAAGAAGGGGCTGAGTCATGCAAGAGCCTGCAACAACGTCAATCCCCATCACGCTGTCCAGTGCCTCGGTCTACCCCCTGACCGTGCACGACGCGTTCGCGGTGGCCAAGGATGTGGGCTACGACGGGCTGGAGGTGCTGATCACCGGCAACCAGGCCACCCAGTCGGCCACCGCCCTGCTGGCGCTGATGGACAAGTACCAGCTGCCCATTCGGGCCATCCACGCCCCGACGCTGCTGCTCACCCAGCAGGTGTGGGGCTCGGCGTGGGCAAAAATCGAACGCTCGGTCATCCTGGCCCAGGCCGTGGGGGCCGAGGTCGTCGTGGCCCACCCGCCGTTCCGCTGGCAGGGGAACTATGCCCTGGAGTTCGCCGGGGGAGTGCAGCGGCTGACCGACTCGACCGGGATGAAGATCGCGGTGGAGAACATGTACCCGTGGCGGGCCCGCGGACGCGAAGCGAAGATGTACCTGCCGCACTGGGACCCGGTACCGCAGTCCTACCCGCACGTCACCTGGGACTTCTCCCACGCGGCGATCGCCGAGATGGATTCGCGCAAGGCCGTGGAGCAGCTGGGGGAGCGCCTGGCGCACCTGCACCTGTGCGACGGGCTGAACAACGGCAAGGACGAACACCTGGTGCCCGGGCGCGGCACCCAGCCGGTGGCCGAAACCCTGCAGTACCTGCGCGACACCGACTTCGGCGGGGTCATCGCGGTGGAGGTCTCCACCCGCAAGGCCAAGGGCACCGGGCAGAAGGAACAGTGGCTGGGGGAAACCCTCGAATACGCCCGCACCCACCTGGCGCTGCCGGATACCGCAGATCGAACGAAGTAAGGACACCATGAGCGAACTGACCAACTCGTTGACCCTGGCCTTTTTGGGCACCGGCTCCATGAACGGGGCGATCCTGCGCGGCATCCTGGGAGCCGGGCACGACCCGAAGCTGATCACCGCGACCATCCGCAGCGACGCGCGTGAGGCCGAGCTGCGCGAGCTGGGAGTGAACGTGGTGGTGACCGGGCAGGATCCCGAGGCGAACGCGCGGGTCGCGGCCGAGGCGGACGTCGTCTTCCTGGGGGTCAAGCCGGTGGGGATCACCGAGCTGTGCGACCAGATCTCCGCAGCGCTGCGCCCGCAGACCGTGATTGTTTCGGTGGCCGCGGCCATCACCCTGCAGTCCATGGCCGCCCACCTGCCGCAGGACCAGCCGCTGGTGCGCGCCATGCCCAACACCCCGCTGCAGGTGGGGGCCGGGGTGGTGGGCCTTAGCCCGGCCGCGGCCGTCAGTGAACAGCAGCTGCAGCAGGTCATTGACCTGTTCGCCGGCTCCGGTGAGGTGCACGTGATCGAGGAGGCCCAGCAGGACGCGCTCTCGGCGATCTCCGGCTCCGGGCCGGCCTACGGCTTCTTCCTGGCCGAGGCGATGGCCAAGGCCGGGATAAAGTTGGGCCTTGACGAGCAGCTGGCCATCGACCTGGCCCGGGCCACCGTCGCCGGGGCCGGGAAGATGCTGGCCGATCCGCAGGCGAACCCCGGGCAGCTGCGCAAGAAGGTCACCAGCCCCAATGGCACCACCGAGCAGGCGATCGCCACCTTCCAAAAGGGCGGCATGGAGCAGCTCATCGCCGACGGTGCCGCGGCCGCCGCCCAACGCGCCGCCCAGATCAGCCGCGAACTGGGCTAGCCGGCACAATCCGGGAACACGCGCAGCACGCTCACGCAAAGGCCGGCGGACTGGACCCTTCGGGGTTCTGGCCGCCGGCCGTGGTCTTTGGGCGTCCGGGCCCGGCTAGGGGCGGGAGGCGAAGCGCTCGAGCAGATCCACGTGGCCGGAGACGATCAGCACGTCACGGCGGGTGACCACCGTATCGGGCACGGCGTAGGTGAAGTCCTCGCCGGGGGACTTCACCCCCACAATCGTCACCCCGTACTTGGAACGCACATTGGATTCGGCCAGGGTGAAGCCCTGGGTTTCCTTCGGCGGGTACATCTTCACGATCGCGAATCCGTCATCGAATTCGATGAAGTCCAGCATCCGTCCGCCCACCAGGTGGGCGGCGCGCACCCCGGCGTCCGCTTCCGGGTAGATCACGTGGTTCGCCCCGATGCGGGTGAGGATCTTGCCGTGGGCCGGGGTGATCGCCTTGACCCACAGGTGCTCGATCCCCAGATCCACCAGGTTCACGGTGATCAGCACGGAGGACTCGATGGAGGTGCCCACCCCGACCACGGCGGAGGAGAATTCCTGGGCGCCCAACTGGCGCAGCGCGTCGATGTTCGTGGCATCCGCGGCCACCACGTGGGTCAGCGAACTGGCCCACTTCTGCACCAGTTCGGGGTCACGTTCAATGGCCAGCACCTCACGGCCCTGCTTGACCAGCTGCTCGGCCACCGCGATGCCGAAACGGCCCAGCCCGATCACCAGGACCGGAGCATTGTGCGAAATAGATCTATCAGCCAATGATCGGCCTCTCTTCCGGGAACTGGTACAGGGTATCGCGCTGGCGCATGGTCAGCGCGCTTGCCAAGGTAATGCT
This sequence comes from Glutamicibacter creatinolyticus, assembly GCF_006094275.1. GTDB lineage: Bacteria > Actinomycetota > Actinomycetes > Actinomycetales > Micrococcaceae > Glutamicibacter > Glutamicibacter creatinolyticus. The sequence continues at coordinate 2,475,727 of NZ_CP034412.1, read as the reverse complement.
ACCGATGCGCCCGGCGAACATCAGCGCCGAGAGCACGTATTTGCCCTCCGGGGGCAGTTCGGCCGAAACATTCATGCTCAGCCCCACGGTGCCAAAAGCGGAGATTGATTCGAACAGCGCCCGCTGGAAGGAGAGCGTGTCATCAATGACCAGCAGCGCCCCCACCGCCACCGCCACCAGCGTGGCACCGAGCACGACCACCGAGATCGCCACGCGCATGGTGCTCTCGGGCAGGCGGCGGCCAAAGGCGCGCACCTCCTTGTCGCCGCGCACCTCGGCGAAGATCGCCAGGAACATCACCGCAATGGTGGTGACCTTGATGCCGCCGGCGGTGGAGGCCGAGCCGCCGCCGGCGAACATCAGCGCATCGGTCAGCAACACCGTCACCGGCTGCATGTCGGAGGGCTCCACCAGGTTCATCCCGCCCGAACGCATCATCACCGAGGCGAAGAGCGCATTGACGATCTTCTCCCCGACATCCTCCCCGCCGATGGTGCGCTGGTTGTTCCATTCAAAGAGCAGCCACAGCACGGTACCGCTCAGCAACAGGATCGTGGTGGTCAGCAGCGTCAGCTTCGCATGCAGCGTCCAGCGCCGGTGGTTCAGCCGGTGCGCGGCCAACACCATGATCACCGGGAAGCCCAGCGAACCGACGAACACCCCGAGCATCAGCGGGATCAGGATCCACAGGTCCATCTCATAGGGCACCAGCCCATTGGAGTGCGGGGTGAAGCCCACATTGTTAAACGCCGAGACGGCGTAGAACACCCCGTGCCAGATCGCCGAGAGCGGGCTTTCACCCAGCACGTAGAAGCGTGGAATCAGCAGCAGCGAGAGCAGACCCTGCAGGGTGATCGCGGTCAGGATCACCACGCGCAGCAGCGAACCAACCTCACCCAGGGTGGAGGTCGCGGCCGTGTTCATCGAACTTTGCGCCACCAGCTTCCCGCGCACGCCCAGGCGCTTGGACACCGCCAGGGAGAGCAGGGAGGCGATCGTGAGGATCCCCAACCCGCCAATGAACATCGCCACCAGAAGAATCAGCTGGCCAAAGAACGACCAGTGCACCGCGGTGCTCACCGTGGTCAGACCGGTCACGCACACCGCGGAGACGGCCGTGAACAGCGCGTCATGCAGCGCGGTGGGTTCGCCGCTGGCCGAGGCGAAGGGCGCGGAGAGCAGCGCGGTGAACAGGGTGATCACCAGCAGGAACGCGCCTAGGGCCAGCCGGGCGGGGGAGCGGGCGGTGAAGTCGGACAGTGCCGCCTTGACGCGCAACAGCTGCTTGCGTTTGCGTAACCACAAGCTGTCAGCGGGCCCGCTGGGGCGCTGCTGCATGGGGTCGCTCATCGATGCCTCTCCTGCGGGAAAGAAGTGGGGATAGAAGTACTGACTCTTCAGAGTAATCTACGCCCCGCACCGCCTGCGCGCAGGCGCACGCGGCGCCAAGGTAGCACTGGGGCACAAATGTGAGCCGACGCATTGAGTTCGGTCACAATCCGGTAGCGTAGAAGACGTGCTACAACCTCAACGTGCTCCGCGCCCGACACTGGTGGTCTGGGATGAAAAGTACCTGCAGTACAAGTTCAGCGACTACCACCCCATGCATCCCTCCCGCCTGGAGCTGACCATGCGCCTGAGCCAGGAGCTGGGGGTGATGCGTGGGGCGAACCTGGAGGTGGCACCGCCCACCGTTGCCGCGGACAACGAACTGCTCACCGTGCATTCGCAGGACTACCTGGACCAGGTGCGCAGGGTCAGCCAGGACCCCACCCTCCAGGCCCCGGACTATGGGCTGGGCACGGAGGATGATCCGGCGTTCGCCGGCATGCACGAGGCCAGCGCCCGGCTCTTTGGCGGCTCGCTGGTCGCCGCCGAGGCCATCGTGCAGCAAAAGGCGGTGCGGGCAGTGAACTTCGCCGGCGGGATGCACCATGCGGCGCGGGAGAAGGCCAGCGGGTTCTGCATCTACAACGATGCGGCCGCCGCCATCCAGTACCTGCTGGATCAGGGGGTGCAGCGGGTGTGCTACATCGACGTGGACGCGCACCACGGGGACGGCACCGAATCCCTGTTCTGGGATGAGGAGCGGGTGCTGACCATCTCCATCCACGAATCCGGGATGAGCCTGTTTCCCGGCACCGGGTTCGCCAACGAGATCGGCGGGGAGCGGGCGCGTGGCAGTGCGGTGAACCTGGCGCTGCCGGCGATGACCGGGGACGCCGGCTGGATGCGGGCCTACCATGCGGTGGTGCCGCAGCTGGTGAAGGCCTTTGAACCCGAGGTGATCGTCTCCCAGCACGGCTGCGACTCGCACCGGGACGATGACCTGACCAACCTGAAGCTCTCCGTCGATGCCCAACGCCAGGTGGCGCTGGATATCTCCCAGCTGGCGGATGAGGTCTGCGAGGGCCGGTGGATCGCCACCGGTGGGGGCGGGTACAACGTTACCGCCGTGGTGCCGCGCACCTGGAGCCACCTGATCGCGATTGCCGCGGACAAGCCGGTGCCGCTGCGCACCTATGTGCCCGAGACCTTCCGGCGCTACGTGCTGGAAACCTACGGCAAGGCGATGCCGTACCTGATGGGGGACGACGCGGAGCTGTGGTGGCGCAACTGGGAGATCGGCTACGACCCGGCCGACCCGGTGGACCGTTCCATCATCGCCACCCGCAAGGAAGTCTTCCCGCTCTACGGACTGGATCCCTGGTTCGACTAGCCCCGCCCCGGCACCGGCTACCGGCAAAACGCCCTATATGCCGCTAGGGTTATGTCTGTGGCTATTGATGAACTGTTCGCAGCGCTGGCCGAACCGACCCGGCGGCGCATCATGGAGGAACTGAAGGACGAGGCCCTGGCCGTGGGGATGCTGGTCGAGCGCCTGCAGATCTCCCAGCCCACCGTGTCCAAGCACCTGAAGGTGCTGCGCGAGGCGTCGCTGGTGAACATGACCGCCCAGGGCCAGCGCCGCATCTATGCCCTGGACCTGGCCGCCATTGAGACCCTGGGCCAGTGGTGCGCGGACTTCCTGCCCGAGCCGCAGCCGGCGGAGGAGCCCGCCGCCCAGCTCACCGAGGTCACCGCCGCGACCGCTGCGGTGATGCCCGCGAACGCCGGCACCCCGGCCACCACCGCCGCCCAGCAGCTGGGGCGCACCGTGGGGCGCAGCCTGGAACACGTTACCGGCCGCGCCCATGAACTGATTGAGCGTTTCCCCCGTTTCGGGCGCAAACGCTAGGCTGCGCACCACCGCCGAACGTTACGTGCGGCACAAAAAAATTGACGTAAAATTTCCGACATCGCGCACCACCGTGGCATTCTCTTCGGTGGGGCAGTGACGCCGGTTCTGCGGTAGAACTCTGCCCCAGCGCCTGCCCCAAGTGATGAGGAGAGTAACTTGGACCAGCATTTAGCGACTATCCGCGATGAGGTATTCCGCAGGAATCCCGGGGAAGCCGAATTCCACCAGGCCGTTACCGAGGTTTTCGAGAGCCTCGAAGCCGTCTCCCAGAAGCACCCGGAATACGCCGAAGCGGCGATCCTGCAACGCATGTGCGAGCCGGAACGCCAGATCATCTTCCGTGTGCCGTGGACCGATGACGCCGGCCGGGTTCAGATCAACCGCGGCTTCCGCGTCGAGTTCAACTCCGCGCTGGGCCCCTACAAGGGTGGACTGCGCTTCCACCCCTCGGTCTACCTGGGCACCGTGAAGTTCCTGGGCTTTGAACAGATCTTCAAGAACTCGCTGACCGGCATGCCCATCGGCGGCGGCAAGGGCGGTTCGGACTTCGACCCGCGCGGCAAGTCCGATGCGGAGGTCATGCGCTTCTGCCAGTCCTTCATGACCGAGCTGTACCGGCACATCGGCGAATACACCGACGTCCCGGCCGGGGACATTGGCGTGGGCGGGCGCGAGATCGGCTTCCTGTTCGGCCAGTACAAGCGCATCACCAACCGCTACGAGTCCGGGGTGCTCACCGGCAAGGGGCTGAGCTGGGGTGGGTCCCTGGTGCGTCCGGAAGCCACCGGCTACGGTGCGGTCCTCTTCGCCCAGGAGATGCTCGCCACTCGCAACACCAGCTTTGAGGGCCAGCGTGTGGTGGTCTCCGGGTCGGGCAACGTGGCGATCCACGCCATCGAAAAGGCCCAGCAGTTCGGCGCCCACGTGGTGGCGGCCTCGGATTCGGGCGGCTACATCGTGGATGAGAACGGCATCGATGTTCCGCTGCTGCGCCAGATCAAGGAAGTTGAGCGCGAGCGGATCAGCGAATACGCCAAGCGCCGCGGCAGCAAGAAGGCCCGCTACGTTGCGGACGGGAACGTGTGGGACGAAAAGTGCACGGTCGCCCTTCCCTGCGCCACCCAGAACGAGTTGGGGGCCAGCTCGGCGAAGAAGATGATTTCCGGTGGGCTGATCGCGGTGGCCGAAGGCGCGAACATGCCCTGCACCGCCCAGGCGGTTTCCCTGTTCCAGGACGCCGGGGTGCTCTTCGGCCCGGGCAAGGCGGCCAACGCCGGTGGCGTGGCCACCTCCGCGCTGGAAATGCAGCAGAACGCCAGCCGTGACTCCTGGTCCTTCGCCCACACCGAGCGCCGCCTGAGTGAAATCATGATCGGCATCCACGACCGGTGCGCGGCCACGGCCGAGGAATACGGGGTACCGGGCAACTACGTGGCCGGGGCGAACATTGCCGGTTTCGTGAAGGTCGCCGACGCGATGCTCGCCCAGGGGCTGATCTAGGCCCGGGCTTCGGCCTTCGGGCCGGGCACGGCCTTGGAACCGCGGGCGCGGCCGCAGGCGACAGCCACGGCCGCGCCCGCGGCGTGTCCGGCACCTTGCGGATCGCGAACTACTGGTGCGTGCGCGTGTGTTCATGCTTCGAAAAGCGGTCGGCCACCCAGTAGACTATGGTGAAGGTGTACGTGACGTTACCGACGTTGATCACAAGTCGAAGAAGTTCATGTATGCCGACAGCGCGACGAAACAGAGATCAGCGTCAGGAGAAAGTCCCCTATGGCGGATAAACAGAATTTTGCTGGAGCACGATTCATGACTGTGGCCGAGGTGGCCGAGATGATGCGTGTTTCAAAGATGACCGTTTATCGTCTGATCCACGCCGGTGATTTACCCGCCGTGCAGTTCGGCCGCTCCTATCGCGTTCCGGAAAACGCCGTTGAAGCCTACCTGCAGGCCGCAGGTGTCGATCCTCACAGGGGAACTGGATCGTACGGCAGGTAGACGGCAGATAGGATGACCGTGGTCAGAAACCGGCCATGGAGCGGGTAACCTATTAAGGAACGTTTAACGTCCGGTCGGCCGTGCGTGAAGCCTTTGTTGGCTTGATGGTAACGCGGTCGATGCATTTATTTAGTCTGTGAGGAACCACTATGGGCTCAGTTGTTAAGAAGCGCCGCAAGCGTATGTCGAAGAAGAAGCATCGCAAGCTGCTTCGCAAGACTCGCCACCAGCGCCGCAACAAGAAGTAGTCTCGCACCGCGAAACACGTTCTTGGAGATGATCGCCATCGCCCGAAGGCTTTGCCCTTGGCGGTGGCGATTGTTGTATCCCCAAGCTGTCGACGGCGTGCCGCCGCAGGACCGGGCCGCCTTCGACGCCGACACCCCACCGAGCAGCTACCCGATGGGCGATGGCGGAGGCGTTGGGCGCCGAGACCGGTTAGCGGCCGCCGCCGTGCCGCAGCCGCTGCAGGCTGCGCCGGGCCGCCCACAGGGCGCCAATGACCCCGGCCAGCTTCAGGCTCACCCGGGCCGCACGCTGCCCGGTGCGGAAGTCATAAACTTGCCAGCCGCGCTCCTTGGCGTAGGCGCGCAGCCGGGCATCGGGGTTGATGGCCACCGGGTGGCCGACAACCTCCAGCAACGGCACGTCATTGTAGGAATCCGAGTATCCCCAGGACCCGGCGAGGTTGATGTTCTGCTGCTGGGCCAGCTCCAGCACCGCCTGCGCCTTGTCCGCGCCGTGCAGGATGGGGCCGGTCAGCCGTCCGGTGTATTCCCCGTTTTCGCTTTCCACCCGGGTTCCCAGGGCTCCGGTCAGTTCCAGGCGCCGGGCGATCACCCCGGCCACCTCGGTGGGGGTGGCGGTGACCAGCCAGACCTCGCGCCCCACGTTCAGGTGCTGGCGGGCAATGGCCACGGTCCCGCCCCACAGCTTGGGGTGAATGAATTCGTCATAGATCTCATCCCCGAGCTCGCGCATCTGCTCGACCTTCACCCCGCGCACCATGTCCAGGGCCCGGTCACGGATGGCGGTGATGTCGCCCAGGTGCTCCCCACGGGCCAGGAAGCTGAGCTGCTTGAGCGCGAAGAACAGCACCTCGCGGAAGTGGAAGAACTTGTGCTGGTGCATCTTGCGGGCCACCGCGTATAGCGAGGCTCCGCGCACCAGGGTGTTGTCAACGTCAAAGAACGCCGCGATCCGCCCCTCGGTGGGGGCAGGATGCTGCGCAGTGTCCCGTACTTCGTTGGCTTCCATTAGCCCAAGTTTAGCCGGTGGCCCTGCGCTTCTTCCCGCGGGGCCGGCCCCGGGCGGGGCGTCGCAAAGCGGCGCCAACACCCGTGCCCGGGATGCGGCGTGAGAACATGGAAGGGTGAAACAGACTCCCGAAATCCAGCTGTTGGTGCGCCAGGAATGCCATTTGTGCGCTGCCGCCCGCCAGACCGTGGCCGAGGTGACCTCGCGCCTGGGAATGAGCTTCAGTGAAGTGGACATCGACACCCGCCCAGAATTGCGTGAGCAACACCATGAAGAGGTGCCGGTGCTGCTGATCGACGGGCAGGTCCGGGACTTCTGGCGAATCGACCCGCAACGGCTCGAACGCCTGCTGCGCGAGCACTAGGCCGCAGCCCGTTCCGCCGCTGACCCCAACCGAAAGAGCCCTCCTTGCCCCTATCCGAACCGCGAATCCTGCCCGAGGCCACGCTGATGCGTCTAACGCAGTACCTGCGGGCCTTGAACGCCCTGGACACCCAGGGCGTGGAACGCACCAGTTCGGGGGTCCTGGCCGAGGCGGCCGGGGTGAATCCGGCGATCCTGCGCAAGGACCTGTCGCTGCTGGGCTCCTACGGCACCCGCGGGGTGGGCTACGTGGTGCGCGAACTGGCCGACCATATCAGCCGCACCCTGGGCCTGGATCAGGACTGGCGGGTCCTGATCGTCGGGGCCGGCAACCTCGGGCGCGCCCTGAGCGGGTACGCCGGATTCCGTTCCCGCGGCTTCCACGTCAAGGCCATGCTGGACAGCGACCCGGACCTTGTGGGGCATCGGGTCGGGGAACTGGTGGTGCGCGACGCAGCCGAACTGGGTGCGGTGGTCACCGAGCAGCAGATCAACATCGCGGTGCTGGCGGTGCCCGGCGCGGCTGCCCAGCCGCTGGTGGACCAGCTGGCCGATGCCGGGGTGAAAAGCATCCTCAGCTTCGCCCCGCACGTCATCCGTGCCCCCAGGGGGGTGGAGGTGCGCCGGGTGGATCTGTCCACCGAACTGCAGATCCTGGCCTACCACGCGGTGCGCAACGACCTGGAAACCGGGCAGGGGCCACTGTCCGGGCTGGGAACCGAAGCCTAGGATTCTTGGGCTCCACCTCAGAGCCGCACCTCGGAGCCGAGCACGATGGTGCGTTCGGGCGGCAGCTGGAACATTTCCGCGCGCGGGGCCTGGTTCTTCTCCAATGCCACAAACAGCCTGCGCCGCCACCGGCGCAGGCTTTCCGGGTGCGGGCTGTGCAGGGTGAGCACCGAGAGGAAATACAGCGCCTGCCTGAAATCGATCTCGCACTCGGGCACCTGGTCGTGCACCAGCGCCAGGTTCGCCGGAATGTTCTGCCGGTCCAGGTAGCCGGTGTGGATGGTGATCCGGGTGATGCCGTGGCTGGCGCTCAAATGCTGGTCCACCTCAAAGCGCGAGTGCACCGGTACGTGCGGGCTGTGCGCGTAGGCGATCCGCACGATCACCACTTGTTCGTGCAGCATCCGGAAAATCCGGGTGCACAGCAGCAACGACAGGGGAGTGCTGTGCAGGTTCGGGTGCGGGAAGACCGCCACCCCGGCCGTACGGCGCAGGTTGGTGGCGGACAGTGCTTCCACAAAGCCGCTGAATGAGCCCTCCAGCTCGGCCCGGTAGGCCGCCACGGTGCGGAACCCGCGCTGCCAGGTGGTCATCACCACCAGCATGCCCCCGGCCAGGGCCAGCGGCACCCAGCCCCCGGACAGCAGCTTGGCCGAGTTCGCCGCCAGCAGCACCACTTCCAGCAGCCCGATGGCCAGCAGGTAGGCTCCGACCTTCCACCAGCGCCAGCGCCACACCAGCACCGCGAAGATCAGGAAGATCACCGATTCCAGCAGCAGGGTCCCGGTCACCGCCAGGCCGTAGGCGTTGGCCAGCCCGGACGAGGACCCGGCGACCACCATCACGGTGAGCACCGCGGCCAACAGTACCCAGTTCACGCCGGGAAGGTAGATTTGTTCCTCGTCGCGCCGGGAGGTGTACTTCACGCTCAGCCGGGGCAGCAACCCCAGCCGCATCGCCTGGCGGGTCACCGAGTAGGCCCCGGCAATCACCGCCTGGGAGGCGATCACGGTGGCCAGCGTGGCATAGATGACCAGCGGCACCCGCAGGGCCGGCGGGGCCAGGTAGAACATCGGGTTTTCCACCGCCTGCGGGGTACCCAGCACCAGGGCGCCCTGCCCCAGGTACACCAGCAGCAGGGCGGGCATCACCACCCACAGCCATGCCCGGCGCACCGCCCGGGCGCCGAACAGGCCCATGTCCGCGTACAGGGCCTCGGCCCCGGTCACCGTCAGCACGATCGCCCCAAACAGGATGAACCCCTGCACCGGGTGGTTCAGCAGCAGCAGGCCGGCCCACTGTGGGGACAATCCCAGCAGGATCTGCGGGTGCGCGGCGATCTGCGGCAGCCCCAGCGCCGCCAGGAGGAGGAACCAGCCGAGCATGATCGGTCCCAGGGCGCGGGCGACCCTGCCGGTGCCGAAGGGCTGGATGGCGAACAAAACCAGCAGCACGGCCACGGCCGCCGGGAGGATGAGCCCGGCCAGGCCCGGGGAGACGGTGGCCAGCCCCTCCACGGCGCTGAGCACGGAGATTGCCGGGGTGATCACCGAGTCGCCGAAGAACAGCGCCGCCCCGGCCATCGCCAGCACGGTGACCAGCACCATGCCTCGGGCGGAGGTCAGCCGGGAGCGCAGCAGCCCCAGCAGCGCCAGGATCCCGCCCTGCCCATGGTTGTCCGCCCGGGTCACCAGCAGCACATACTTCACCGTGACGATCAGGGTCAGTGTCCACAACACCATGGAGATCACCCCGTAGAGGTTCTCGGCGTCCACGGGCACCGCGTTGTGCTCCATGCTGAAGGCGGTGTGCAACGCATACAGCGGACTGGTGCCGATATCCCCAAAGACCACCCCCAGGGCCCCCAGCCCGGCGGTGGCGCGCTTTGCCTGGGTGGACGGGTCCGACCTGGGAAAACGGTTCGGGCGGTGGTGCGGCCTGCTGGTCCGGTGCTGGGCAACCATGACCTTATTGTGCGCCCCTTTACGGGGAAAGGAACCGGTGGACCGGGGATATTTTTCTCGGGAACCGGCCAGGCGTTAACGACCGAACCCCACCGGCGCTCCGGGCCGTGAGGCCGGTGCCGGTGGGGTTCGAAGGCTGGGTGAGCGGGTGTGGTCTAGCGGTAGCCGGCCTGCCGGGCGGCGCGGCGCTGGGCAATGTACTGGCTGGAGGGACGCAGCCAGGAGCACACGACGCCGGCGATGCCCAGCAGCACGCTGGCCACGTAGGCGCTGGTCAGCATTCCCACGTCCGCGGCATTGGCGTACATGGCGATGGTCGGCACCACGCTCAGCAGGCCCAGCAGCGACAGGGCGGCCAGGATGGTGGCGATGATGCGCATGGCGTTCACGCCGCGGCCAACGAAGAAGCCAACCAGGAAGTAGGCGATCAGGGTCAGGACAATCGAGACCATGGTGAAGGCGGTCATCGCCCCGGAGATCGCGTTCATCATCTGGTCGGGGTTCTCCAGCATCTGCTGCAGCTGCGGGTCATTGCCCAGGCTCGGATCCGCTTCCATCTGGCGGCGCAGTTCGGACTGGAACAGGTCCCACTCCGAACGGATGATGCCGGCGAAGAACTGGGTGCGGTCCAGCAGCCAGCTGCTCAGGGCCGAGACCACACCGGCGGCCAGGATCAGCCAGAACGCCAGCTGCAGGGTGCGGGGACGCTCTGCCGGGGGCTGCACCGGAGCGTACCCGCCGGCCGGCGGGTAGGCGTACTGCGGGGGCTGGGCATAGGGATTGGATTGTTGCGAAGGATCCGGCTGCCCGTACGGGTTGGAGCCGTACGCCGGGGGTTGGGGCGCCGCACCCCCGTAGGGGTTGTAGGGCGTGGAACCCTGCGGCTGGTCGCCGGGCTGGTTCGGGTCAGTGGAACTCATGGGAACTTCCTTCATGCGACTGCTGGATTATCTACCACAACCCTAGTGGATGGGGGTTTGCGCCGGACACCTCCGAAAGGATGGTTTTTGTATATGCGAATCCCATGCGCAGGCTGTGAAAACTTGAGTGTGGCCACAATCCGACGGTTTTCCCGAAAATCTTTGAGAGAATGAGTCCATGCCTAAATCGACCGTCCATTTGCTGCGCCATGGGGAAGTGCAGAACCCCGATCGCATCCTCTACGGGCGGATCCCCGGTTACGGGTTATCCGAACTGGGAATGGAAATGGCCGAACGCGCCGGAAAGTACTTCGGCGAGCAGGCCGCGGAGGGCGCGAAACTGGTGCGCCTGGTCGCCTCCCCGCTGCTGCGGGCCCAGCAAACCGCTGCCCCCACCGCCGCGGCCCTGGAGCTGCCGATCCTCACCGATGAGCGGGTCATCGAGGCCGGGAACCGTTTTGAGGGTTTGTCCCGCATTGCCAACCGCCTGCGGGAGCCGCGCTACTGGCCCTACATCATCAACCCGCTCAAGCCCTCCTGGGGCGAACCCTACAGCGAACAGGTCGATCGGATGCGCCTGGCCATGCAGGAGCACCGCAAGGCCGCGGTCGCCGAGGCCGGGGACGGCGCCGAGGTGGTCATCGTCTCCCACCAGCTGCCGATCTGGGTGACCCGCCGCGCCTCCCAGGGCCAGCGCCTGTGGCATGATCCGCGCCAGCGCGAATGCACGCTGACCTCGATCACCAGTTTTGAATTCTCGGACGACCAGTTGGTGAACCTGTCGTACCACGAACCGTGCGCCGACCTGCTGGCCGGTGCCGCAAACATCCCTGGAGCCTGACACCCATGACTGATTCGTCGAATCCCGCAGCACGCATCGGGCGGCGGAGCCTGTTGCGTTCGGCGTTCCTGGCCGCCGCGGTGATTCCGCTGGCCGCCTGCGCCACCGATGACCCGCTGGCCGAACAGGCCCGCAGCGGGGACAACAAGAACTACATCGCCGGGGACGGCGCGGTGGAGGAATACGCGGTCGAAAAGCGCACCGACCCGGTGCAGATCAGCGCCAGCACCTATCAGGGCACCAAGGTGGAGCTGGCCCAGTTCCAGGGCGCCCCGGTGGTCATGAACTTCTGGTACGCCGCCTGCGCCCCGTGCCGCATCGAGGCCCCACACCTGCGCAAGCTCAGCGAGGAATTCGGGGAAAAGGTCCATTTCTTGGGCGTGAACGTGCGTGATGAGAAGGAAGCGGCGCTGGCCTTCGAACGCACCTTCAAGATCCCCTATGAGTCCGTGCAGGACACCGACGGGAAGATCCAGCTGGCCATGACCCAGTACGTGCCGCTGCAGGCGGTGCCCACCACCCTGGTGCTCGACCGCCAGGGCCGGGTGCGCGCCCGGGTGATCGGTGCCGCGGAGGAAACCACCCTGCGTGCCCTGATCAAGTCTGGACTGAACGAGGAACTGTGAACCTGGCCGTGACGACCAACCAGTTTTCCCAGATCGCGCTGGACGGGTCGCTGTTTCTTGCCGGACCGGTGGCCCTGCTGGCCGGGCTGGTCTCCTTCCTCTCTCCCTGCGTGCTGCCGCTGGTTCCCGGGTATCTGGGATACGTCACCGGGCTGACCGGGGCGGATCTGCGTGAACACCGCCGCGGCCGGGTGTTGGCCGGGGTGCTGCTGTTCATCCTGGGGTTCTCGGTGGTGTTCATCTCCGCCGGCGTGCTCTTCAGCCAGGTGACCGCGTGGATGCGCTTCAACGGCGCCTGGGTGACCCAGCTGCTGGGCGTGGTGGTGATCATCATGGGCGTGGTGTTCATGGGCGGGATCTCCTTCCTGCAGCGCGACCGCAAGATCCACCGCCGGCCCCCGGCCGGGTTGTGGGGAGCCCCGGTGCTCGGGCTGACCTTCGGTCTGGGCTGGGCCCCGTGCATTGGCCCGACCCTCTCGGCGGTGCTGATCATGAGCACCGGCACCGACGCGAACGTGGCCCGCGGCGCGCTGCTGACCTTCTTCTACTGCCTCGGGCTGGGCGTGCCGTTCGTGCTGATCGCCCTGGGGATGCGCCGCGGCATGGGCACCTTGGACTTCTTCCGCCGGCACCAACTGGCGATCATGCGCTTTGGTGGCGGATTGCTGATTGCGCTGGGCATCGTCATGGCCACCGGCCTGTGGGGCAGCTGGGTGGCCGAATTGCAGAACTGGTTTGCCAATGAAGTGAGGTTGCCGATCTGATGGCACAACGCGATCACACCCCGCACCCGTCCGCACCTGCCGACGCACCCGGTACCGCCGGGAGCACCGCGGCCGGCCGCGGCACCGGCGGTGCCACCAAGACCCGCAAGGGCAAGGGCGGGAAAAACAACCGGGGCGATGCCCCGGCCCTGGGCCCGCTGGGCATGCTGCGCTGGATCTGGACCCAGCTGACTTCCATGCCCACCGCGCTGTTCCTGCTGCTGCTATTGGCGGTCGCCGCGGTGCCGGGCTCGATTTTCCCGCAGCGCCGGGTGAACCCGGAAATGGTGAACCAGTACTTCGTGGACAATCCGGACAGCGCGCCGTGGCTGGACCGGTTCCAGCTCTTTGACGTGTACTCCTCGGCGTGGTTCTCCGCGATCTACATTCTGCTGTTCATTTCGCTGGTCGGCTGCATCATCCCGCGCATCAAGAAGCACGCCAAGGCGCTGCGCACCCCGCCGCCGCGCACCCCCGCGCGCTTGAACCGGCTGCCGCAGTACACCCGCCTGGAAATTGCCGCCAGCGCCGGGCAGCTGCCCGGCGAGGACGAGGTCATCGCCACCGCCCACAAGATCCTCAAGCGCCGCGGCTACCGCGCCGAGGCCCGGGGGAGCGGGGCCGGGGCCTCGGTGGCCGCCGAACGCGGCTACACCCGTGAAATCGGCAACCTGACCTTCCACATCTCCCTGGTCGGCGTGCTGTTGTCCATGGCCCTGGGCGGGGCCTTCGGCTACGGGGGGCAGCGGGTCATCGTGGAGGGCGAGACGTTCGTGAACTCGCTGGTTTCCTACGACTCCTTCTCCCCGGGCACCTATTTTGATGCCGAGAACCTGGAACCGTATTCGGTGACCCTGGACAAGTTCGACATCCTCTTCGACCGGGAATCCGAAACCCACTTCGGCCAGCCGCTGGACTTCACCGCACACGTGACCACCCGGCGCTCCCCGGACGCGGAGCCGGAAAAGGAAGAGCTGAAGGTCAACCATCCGCTGCGCATCAACGGCGCGGATGTGTACCTGGTGGGCAACGGCTACGCCCCGGTGGTCACGGTGCGTGACGGCAACGGGGATGTGGCATTCTCCGGCCCGGTGGTTTCGGTGCCGCAGGACTCGGTGTACACCTCCCTGATGGTGGCCAAGGTCCCCGACGCCAAGCCCGAACAGCTGGGCTTCCAGGGATTCCTGCTGCCCACCGCGATGCTGGACGAGAACGGCTTTGGCATCTCCGGGGACCCCAACGCCATCAACCCGCAGCTGCACCTGAACTCCTACGCCGGGGATTTGGGCGTGGATGACGGGGTGCCGCAGAACGTGTACGTACTGGACACCGAGAAGATGACCGAGCTGAACTCGCGTTCCCAGGACGCCGGCGGCATCATCCTGGAAGCCGGGCAGACCTACGAATTGCCGGACAATGCCGGTAGCATCACCTTCGAGGACTTGAAGCGGTACATCGCGGTGGACATCAACGCCGACCCGGGCAAGCTGCCGATTGCGATCTTCGCCGGGCTGGCCCTGGTGGGGCTGGCGGTTTCGCTGTTCACCCCGCGCCGGCGCGTGTGGGTCAAGCTCACCGATGAGGGTGGGCAGCGCGGCATCGAGTTCGCGCTGCTGGCTCGCGGCGAGGACCCGCGGCTGGAAAACGAGGCCCGCGAACTGCGGCGCATCTTTGAGAAAACATGGCCGGTGGCTGATGAGCCGGATTCGGACGAGCAGGAACTAGGAGAAGACCGTGGGCACTAACAGCGCCTTGGAACCCATTAACGAGACCCTTGGGGTGTACAGCCAGCTGTTCATGCTGCTGTCGGCCATGGTGTACGCGGTCGCGTTCATCTTCTACGCACTGGATCTGGTGCAGTCGAACAAGACCATCGCCGAACTGGACGCCGCCGCCCTGCAAAGCGACCAGAAGTCGCTGGTGACCGCCGGCGTCCCGGGCGGCAAACCGCGGCGGACCAAGAACGCGCGCGCCGACCTGATGGGCGAGCACGTGGTCAACGACAAGATGACCTACACCGCCAGCTCCGCCAAACGCGGCATGGCCCGCATCGCCGTCGTGCTGACCTGGCTGGGCGTGCTGATGCACGGCTTCGCCGTGGTTTCCCGGGCGCTGGCCGCGAACCGGGTGCCCTGGGGCAACATGTACGAGTTCCTCACCACCGGTGCGTTCGTGGTCGCGGCCGTGTACGTGGTGGCACTGCTGCTGAAGGACCTGCGCTTCATGGGCACCTTCATCATCGGACTGGTGACCCTGATGCTGTGCGCGGCCACCATCGGCTTCCCCACCCCGGTTGGCCACCTGGTGCCGGCGCTGCAGAGCCCCTGGATTGTGATCCACGTGTCCATCGCGGTGCTGGCCTCGGCATTGTTCTCCATCAGCTTCGCCATGAACGTGCTGCAGCTGCTGCAGCACTCCCGGATGAACCGCCTGGCCGAGGGCAAGAACGACCGGCTGCCGTTCATGCGTCTGGTGCCCGGGGCCGGTGCCCTGGAGAACTTCGCCTACCGGATCAACACCATCGCGTTCGTGATGTGGACCTTCACCGTGATGGCCGGCGCCATCTGGGCCGAGGCGGCCTGGGGACGCTACTGGGGTTGGGACCCGAAGGAAGTATGGTCATTCGTGATCTGGGTGGTCTATGCCGGCTACCTGCACGCGCGCGCCACCGGTGGCTGGACCGGGCCGCGTTCGGCTTGGCTGTCGATCATCGGCTACGGTTGCGTGATCTTCAACTTTACGGTGGTCAACATCTACTTCAACGGCCTGCATTCCTACGCCGGAATCTAGTCCCGGCAGTACTCAGGGCGCCGACGCGGTCAACTGCGTCGGCGCCCTTTTTGTCTTCACCCTCCGCGGTGGCATCATCGGCGCGGGCTTGACCGTTCCCTGTTCTGGTTGACTTCCGCCCGGGCCGGGATGACGCTGGAGACAAGAAAGCCCCAGGCGACGCTGCCGCAGGCACGCGGCCTGGCCACCTATCGGTGGGCGGACTTGGGGCCGGGAAGGGGAACGACCATGAGCGGAGAGCAGCTGGCGGCGGCGCTGGAGGCCGAACACCGCCGGATTGATTCGGGGATTGAGGACTTCCTGGCCCGCCAAGCCACCGGTGCCCGGGCCCGGGAGTCCCTGGGGGCCGCCCTGGCGGCCCTGCGGCGGCACATTTACCTGGAGGAGGTGATCCTCTTCCCGTCGTTGCGTGGCGGGTCACTGGATATGGCCCTGTTCGTGATGGAGCGTGAGCACGGGCGGCTGTGGGACCTGCTGGACGCCCTGGATCAGCGCCAGGGGCAGTGGGGCGGGGCAGAAGCCCGCCAGCTGTGTCAGCGGCTGCTGCAGACGCTGGAGAAGCACAACGCGAAGGAAGAGCCCATCATCTACCCGCAGGCCGATGAGGGGCTGGAGGATGCCGCGGCACGCCGGCTGGGGGAGTTCTTGGCCACCGGGCAGATGCCCGAGGGGTGGCGGTGCGCCCGGGCCAGCGCCTAGGAGCAGCCCGCCGGGGTGGGGACTAGTTGTCCTTGGAGTTCGGATTGCCCGCAGAACCGTTGTGGTTGTGGTCCTCCGGATCGGTATGATCCTCACCGGATTCGGCTTCCTTGCGCTTGAGATCCGCCTCACGCTGGTTCAGTTCGGCTTCACGCTGCTGCTGGCGGCGCCACACCTCAAGCTGACGCAGGAAGTCCTCGTCGTCATCCGGCGCGTTGCTGCGCGGGGCGGCGGCCGGGGCCGAGAAGACGCCGGGACGACCCAGCACGTACCACAGTCCGGCGCCGATCAGCGGCAGCAGCAGGATCACCACGAGCCACGCCGCCTTGGGAAGCGAGCGCACCTGATGGCGGTCGGTGCGGGCACAGTCGATCAGGGTGTAGATCGTTACCGCAACGGCGACGAGTGCTGCGAAGATAATAAAGCGGACCATATACCTAGTCTAGTAAAAATACCTCGGCTTATTGCTCGGTAGACTGGACTATGTGCAGTTTCTAAAATACTCCGTGCTCCGCCTGGGGATCTTCCTCATCGTTTTCTTCGCGCTCTGGCAGCTGATGGGCTGGCCGATCTTTGTTGCCGCGCTGATCGGGCTGATCATCGCCTTTGCGGTCACCTACCTGTTCTTCAACAAGCTTCGGCTGGCCGCCGGGGCGGATGTGCAGCGGCTCTTTTCCCGCACCAGCAGCCGCAAGACCCCGAAGCAGCGGGCCGATGAGGACGTCGAGGACGCCTTCGACGAACAGCAGCGCCACGACGGCCAGTAGCCGAGGGCGTCACGCCCGGTGCTGCTAGCCCAGCAGCTGCAGCACGATGGCCAGGGTGAACAGCAGGGCGTAGGCCAGGTTCAGGATCCCGGTCTGCTTCAGCACCGGGACCAGCCGGGACGCGTCCGGCTGGCGCAGCATCAGCCAGCACGGGCGGATGGCCGCCAATGCGGTGGCCAGGATCAGCCACATCCACGGGTAGGTGGTGGTCAGCAGCACCGGCAGGATGATGGCGACCGCCACCATGGCCACATAGCTGATGCGGGCCAACTGGTCGCCCAGGCGCACCGCCAGGGTCAGTTTGCCCGCCGGCTTGTCGGTGGCGATGTCCCGCACGTTGTTGGCCATCAGCAGGGCGGTGCCGATCAGGCCGGTGCCCACCGCCCCGATCAGTGAGGCTTCGGTGATCCGCCCGATCTGGGTGTAGGTGGTGCCCATGGTCGCCACCAAGCCGAAGAAGATGAATACGTACACGTCACCCCAGCCGCGGTAGCCGTAGGGGTTGCGTCCACCGGTGTAGCCCCAGGCGGCGAAAATCGCCGCCACCCCGACCAGCAGCAGCGGCCAGGAGGCGGAGATGATCACCAGCACCAGCCCGGCCAGGGCGGCCAGCCCGAAGCATCCGAAGGCCGCGTTGCGCACCTGCCGGGGTTCGGCGGCCCCCGAGCCGGTCAGCCGCAGCGGGCCGACCCGGTCCGCGTCCGTGCCGCGGATGCCGTCGGAGTAGTCATTGGAATAGTTCACCCCGACCTGCAGCAGCAGGCCGACCAGCAGAGCCAGCAGGGCCCGAACCCAGTGCACTTCACCGGCAGCGCCGGCCGCGGCCGCCGTTCCGATCACCACCGGGGCGATGACGATCGGCAGGGTGCGCAGACGCGCTCCGGCAACCCACTGGGAGATGGAGGCCACGGGGGATTCCTTTCGGGAAGGGAAGACTGACCCTCTATTTTCGCCCGAAAACCCATTCGACGCGAATCCATGGGGCTGGGTCACATGGCGGAGAGCTGCTCAATCACCAGCCGGCGGTTGACCTTCCCGTTGGGCAGCAGCGGCAGGCCCTGCGGGTAGTGGCGCACCCGCTTGGGCACGGCCGGGGCTCCGAAGGTGCGCCGCACCGCCTCGAACGCCGGGGCGGTGTCGCTGGGGCCGCTGAACGCCAGACCCACCGCCTGGCCCCACTGCCCGTCGGGCACCGGAACCACCAGGCACTGGTCAAAGAACTCATCCAGCAGCCCCTCCACCTGCCCGGCCGAGAGCTTGATTCCACCGGTATTGATGACGTCATCCACCCGGCCGTGGATCTGCAGCTTGTTGTTCTCAATGCTGCCCAGGTCATCGGTCAGGTACCAGCGCCGGCCCTCGCGCAGCACAAAGTGCCGGGCGGTGGCCTGTGGATCGGCAAGATATCCGTCGGCCAGCATCGGGCCGCTGACCAGAATCCGCCCGTTTTCCTCCCGCAGGCTCACCCCGGGCAGGGCGGTGCCGTTGTAGACCAGCCCGCCGGCGGTCTCCGAGGACCCGTAGGTCTGGAAGATCTTCAGCCCCAGGTGCCGGGCGGCGGTGAGCAGGTCACGGCTGGCCCGTGCCCCGCCGAGCAGGATCGCGTCAAGGGACTTCAGGGCCGCGACGGTGCGCGGCGCCGGGTTATCCAGCAGCCGGGCCAACTGGGTGGGCACTAGGGAGGTGAGCTTGTTGGCCTCGGTGAGCTGCTCGGCGGCCTCGGTGAACTTCTGGGCGCTGAACCCGCCGTTCGTTTCCATGGCCACCGGGGTGGTGCCGGCAAACAGGGAACGGGTCAGCACGCTCAGCCCGGCGATGTAGTGCACCGGCAGGGCCAGCAGCCACTGGCCCTGCAGCCCCAGGAACTCGGCGGTGGCCTGCGAACTGGCGGCCATCGCCGCGGTGGACAGCACCGTGCGCTTGGCCCGCCCGGTGGAGCCGGAGGTGCGCACCACCAGCAGCGGATCGGTGAATCCCGGCAGCTGCTGGGGCTGCAGGTACTCCACGCGGGCGCCTTCGGGCGTCCCGGCGTCGGCGACCACCTCAATGGCCGGGCCGCCTTCATTGATGGCCCGGGACAGTGCGGTGTGCACCTGCTCGTGCAGCGAGTTCGGTTGCATTGCCTGGTCCGGCCCTAGAAGTAGTACGGGTAGTCGGCCCAGTTCGGTTCGCGTTTGCCCAGGAAGGCGTCGCGTCCCTCCACCGCCTCATCGGTCATGTAGGCCATGCGGGTCGCCTCCCCGGCGAAGACCTGTTGGCCGGCCAGCCCGTCATCGGCCAGGTTGAAGGCGAACTTGAGCATGCGCAGGGCCTGCGGGGACTGGCGGGCAATGTCGGCGGCGTACTGCAGGGCCACCTCTTCGAGCTGCTCGTGCTCCACCGCCTCGTTGACCGCGCCCATGCGCACCATGTCCTCGGCCGAGTATTCGCGGGCCAGGAAGAAGATTTCGCGGGCCGCCTTCTGCCCCACCTGGCGGGCCAGCAACGCCGAACCATAGCCGGCGTCGAAGGAACCCACGGTGGCGTCGGTCTGCTTGAACTTGCCGTGCTGCTTGGAGGCGATGCTCAGGTCCGAGACCACGTGCAGCGAATGCCCGCCACCGGCCGCCCAGCCGTTGACCACGGCAATGACCACCTTGGGCATGGTGCGCATCAGGCGCTGGACCTCAAGGATGTGCAGCCGCCCGGCGCGGGCCGGGTCGATGGATTCCCGGGTCTCACCTTCGGCGTAGCGGTAGCCGTCGCGGCCGCGGATGCGCTGGTCCCCGCCGGAGCAGAAGGAATGCCCGCCGTCCTTGGGGGAGGGGCCGTTGCCGGTGAGCAGGACCGTTGCCACGTCACTGGTCATCCGCGCATGATCCATGGCCCGGTAGAGCTCATCAACGGTATGCGGGCGGAAGGCGTTGCGCACCTCGGGGCGGTTGAAGGCGATGCGCACGGTGGGCAGGTCACGGACCACCGCCGCATTGGCGTCACGCTCCACCTGGCGGTGATAGGTGATGTCGGTGAAGTCGAACCCTTCAACCTCACGCCAGCGCTGGGCGTCAAAGATGTCGGAAACCTGCTCGGGCAGGGCGGAATTATTATGGCTACTCACCCTATGCATGCTAGTCCCTTCACCGCCGCGCGGGCATCTCGCGCGGGGCTCGGCGTGTGTCGCGCACGGTGCGGGGCGGCGGGGCCAAACAACACAGCCGCGGGGTGGGAACACGATCAAGCAGTCGTGTTCCCACCCCGCGGCTCGCCCTGCATGGGGCGTGGTCGTCCAGTGGGCCAGAGGCCCGGTGGGCGCCTAGGCCTGGGTTTCGGTGCGCGGCGGCACCTGGGCCAGGATGCCGGTGTCCAGGGCATCGGGGATCTCGGTGCCGCGCAGCGAAGCGCCGGCGGTTTCGGGCATGAAGCGGATGGCGACCATGCCGATGAGACAGGCGGCCATCATGTACACCGCCGGAATCAGCAGGAACCCGGTGGCGTCAATGAGCGCCTCGTTGGCCATCGCCGCGGTGCCGCCAAAGATGGCGGTGGCCACGTTGTAGGTGATCGCGAACCCGGCGAAGCGCACCTGGGAGGGGAACATCGCCGGGAAGGTGGCGGTGATGGTGGCCAGCTGCGGGATGTAGAGCAGGCCCAGCACTGCGAAGGCCACGATCGCCCAGGCGAAGCTTTGGCCCATCAGCCAGAACATCGGCAGGGCCAACACGAACAGGCCAATCACCGAGGTGTACCACATCGGCTTGCGGCCCACCTTGTCGGAAAGGGAACCGGCAAACGGGATCACGCCCATCATGGCGACCTCACCAATCAGGATGACCGCCAGCGAGGCGTTGGAGCTCAGCCCCAGCTGCTGTTCCAGGTAGGTGGGCATGTAGGTCAGCAGGGTGTAGTTGACCACGTTCAGCGCGATGACCAGGCCGGTCATCACCAGCATGGGGCGCCAGTATTCGCTGACCAGTTCCTTCAGCGAGCTGCCCTGCTCGACCTCGCCGGCCTCCTCCAGCTCCTGGAATACCGGGGTGTCCTCGATCTTGTTACGCAGGTACAGCCCGACCAGGCCCATGGGCAGGGCCAGGAAGAACGGGATGCGCCAGCCCCATGCCATCATGGCGTCCTCGGACAGCAGCAGCTGCATGCCCAGCATCACGGCAGTACCCAGGGCGAAGCCGCCCAGGGTGCCGAATTCCAGGAAGGAGCCGAAGAAGCCGCGCTTGCGGTCCGGGGCGTATTCGGCCATGAAGGTCGCCGCCCCGCCGTACTCGCCGCCGGTGGAGAATCCCTGGATCATGCGCAGCAGCACCAGCAGGACCGGTGCCAGCACGCCCACCTGCTGGAAGGTCGGCAGCGCACCGATCAGGAAGGTTGCCCCGGACATCATCAGGATGGTCAGGGCCAGGATTTTCTTGCGGCCCAGCTTGTCGCCCAGCGGGCCCCACACCAGCCCGCCCAGCGGGCGCACCAGGAAGGAGAGGGCGAAGGTGGCCAGGGCCATCAGGGTGCCGCCCTCGGAGGGGAAGAAGTGGGCAGTAATGTAGGTGACCGCCACGGCGTAGATGCCGTAGTCGAACCACTCGGTCAGGTTACCCATCGCCGATGCGGCCGTGGCCTTGCGGATCTCGCTGCGCCCGGCGGCAGTGTTCATGTCTGGGCCAATGTCCAGGTCCAGATCGGGAGTGAAATGTGGTGAATTATCGGAGTTATCTGGTTGGCTGCTTACCGGTGGCATTACTGCTCCGTCGTCGTTCAGCTTTCCGTCGACCGGATGCCCAAAACCGGTGCCCGCGGCACGGCCTTGGTAACGGTCCACGATCTGGAATCAGGTCCAGAGTCGGTCAAGCAGAAGAGACTACTTGGCGTTGCGGAAGATATCAAGGCTTTGACATGGAATTCTTTGCCTGTGGATTCGGATAAACCCCGTCTGACCTCACTAACTAGCCCTATACTGTTGCTTGGTTCACATTCGCGTTCTTGACCACCACATTGGCACAATGGGATTCTAATAGTGAACGAATGGTCGGTAAGTATTCAGGGGCGTTTCCCGCCCCTGTCCGGTCCGGCATTCCCAGCGTCCGGCCCGCACGGCGGGCGGGGCGCATCGGGCCAGCAGACAAAGGAGTTTTCATGACCGAGGCATTTTTGGTCGGTGGCGCGCGCACGCCCGTGGGCCGCTACGGAGGGGCGCTGAGTTCGGTGCGTCCGGATGACATGGCGGCGCTGACGATTCGCAGCGTCATCGAACAGGCCGGGATCGACCCCTCGGCCGTGGATGAGGTCATCTACGGCAACGCCAACGGTGCCGGGGAGGAAAACCGCAACGTGGCCCGCATGGCCTGGCTGCTGGCCGGGTACCCGGATACCGTACCGGGCATCACCGTCAATCGGCTGTGCGCCTCGGGCATGAGTGCCATCACCATGGCCAGCCACATGATCAAGGCCGGTGCGGCGGACATCGTCGTCGCCGGCGGGGTGGAATCAATGTCCCGCGCCCCGTGGGTCATGGAAAAGCCGACCAAGGCCTTCGCCAAGCCCGGCGCCACCTTCGACACCTCCATCGGCTGGCGCTTTACCAACCCGCGGTTCCTCTCCGGGGAACTGGCCCGCGAGGGCAAGGCCACGTACTCCATGCCCGAGACGGCCGAGGAAGTGGCCCGGGTCTACAACATCTCCCGCGAGGACTGCGACGAATTCGCCTACCAGTCCCACCAGAAGGCCATCGCCGCGATCCAGGCCGGGCGCTTTGCCGAGGAAATCGTGCCGGTGAGCGTCAAGACCCGTAAGGGCGAACACGTGGTGGACACCGACGAAGGCCCCCGCCCCGAAACCTCCCTGGACGCGCTGGCCGGGCTGCGTCCGGTGGTCAAGGGCGGCAGCGTGGTCACCGCCGGCAACGCCTCCTCCCTGAACGACGGCGCCTCGGCGATCCTGGTCGTCTCCGAACGGGCCATCGAACGCTTCGGGCTGACCCCGCGCGCCCGCATCATCGACGGCCAGGCCGCCGGCCTGGCCCCACAAATCATGGGCATGGGCCCGGTGCCGGCCACCAACAAGGTGCTCGAGCGCGCCGGAATCGGCATCGATGAGCTGGGAGCCATGGAAATCAACGAGGCCTTCGCCTCCCAGTCCCTGGCCAGCATGCGCGAACTGGGCGTGGACGCCGGAATCGTGAACAACGACGGCGGGGCCATCGCCCTGGGCCACCCGCTGGGTTCCAGCGGTTCGCGCATCGTGATCACCCTGCTGGGACGCATGGAACGCGAACTGAGCGGAACCGGGCGCAAGCTTGGCGTGGCCACGATGTGCGTGGGCGTGGGACAGGGCACCGCGCTTTTGGTTGAGGGGGTCTAGTCCCAGTGAGCCTGAATGCCACAGACTTCACCACCTTACAGATCAGCGAGCGCGAGGACCGGCTGTGGGTGCGCCTGCACCGACCCAAGGTGCGCAACGCCATCGACCAGGTGATGGTCGATGAGCTGCACGCGGTGTGCAGCCACCTGGAGGCCACCCCGAAGGTGCTGATCCTGGCCGGTACCCCCGGCCAGGAACCCAGCGAAGAGCACCCCAAGGGCGTCAAGGGAATCTTCGCCTCCGGAGCAGACATCGCCCAGCTGCGCGAACGCCGGCGTGATGATGCGCTGGCCGGGATCAACTCCACCATCTTTGACCGGATCGCCAAGCTGCCGATGCCGGTCATCGCGGCACTGGATGGCTACGCCCTGGGCGGGGGAGCGGAATTGGCCTACGCGGCGGACTTCCGCATCGGCACCGAGGCGCTGCGCATGGGCAACCCGGAAACCAACCTGGGAATCATGGCCGCCGCCGGGGCCACCTGGCGGCTGAAGGAACTGGTAGGTGAACCGATGGCCAAGGAGATCCTGCTGGCCGGCAAGGTGCTCACCGGCAGCCAGTGCCTGCAGGCCGGGCTGATCACCGAACTGCATGCCCCGCAGCAGCTGCAGGCCGCGGCGGACGCGCTCGCCGACAGGATTTGCGCCCAGGACCCGTTGGCGGTGCGGATCACCAAGGCCGTGTTCCACACCCCGCGTGAGGTGCACCCGGTGATCGACACCCTGGCCCAGGGGATGCTCTTTGAGTCCCAGGCCAAGTTTGACCGCATGCAGGCGTTTTTGGATCGAAAGAAGAAGTAGGCGACGATGAGCAATTCCCTTCCGGCAACAGTAGGCGTGCTGGGCGGCGGGCGCATGGGCGCCGGCATCGCCCATGCATTTTTGATCAGCGGCGCCCAGGTGCGCGTCATTGAACGCGACGAGGCCTCGGCGGCCGCCGCCCGCGAACGCGTCATGGGTTCGGTGGACAAGTCCCTGGCCCGCGGCACCCTGTCCGAGACCCGTGAGCAGCTCGGGGCCCGGCTGAGCGTGGGCACCGACTACCAGCAGTTTGCCGACTGCCAGCTGGTGGTCGAGGCCGTCCCGGAAATCTGGGACCTGAAGGTTTCCTCGCTGCAGGGTGTGGAAAAGGTCCTGGCACCCACGGCGGTGCTGGCCTCGAACACCTCCAGCCTTTCGGTCTCCGGGCTGGCCGGAGAGCTGTCCCGCCCCTCCCGCTTCCTGGGCCTGCACTTCTTCAACCCGGTCCCGGCCTCGACGCTGATCGAGGTGGTGATCGGCAAGCAGACCGACGCCGAACTGGTGGACCAGGCCCGCGGCTGGGTTGCCGCGCTGGGCAAGACCGCAGTGGTGGTCAATGACGCCCCCGGCTTCGCCTCCTCCCGCCTGGGAGTGGCCATCGCCCTGGAGGCGATGCGCATGGTCCAGGAGGGCGTGGCCAGCGCCGAGGACATCGACAACGCCATGGTGCTGGGGTACAAGCACCCGACCGGGCCGCTGAAGACCACCGACATTGTCGGCCTGGACGTGCGCCTGGGTATTGCCGAATACCTGCATCAGGAACTGGGGGAGCGCTTCGAGCCGCCGCAGATCCTGCGTGAGCTGGTGGCCGAGGGCAAGCTGGGACGCAAGAGCGGCCAGGGGTTCTACGACTGGTCCCAGGACTAGAAGAGCCCAGGACACCGGAAACGGTCCACCAGGGGCGTGCTGCCTACGGCGGCACGCCCCTGCGGCGCTTAACCGGTGCCCGCGAGCCGGATTTAGCTGAACATCACCGCCAGCAGGCTGGTGAACAGCGCGTCCGGATCACGCTCCAGGTTCTTCGAGGCGAACCAGGCGCACAGATTCACGCAGTCCCGGTGCAGGTAATCCAGGCCATTGGCGTTGCCGGCCAAATCCACGCACTGCGGCACGTCGATCACCACCAGGCGCCGGCCGGCGACCAGGAGGTTGTAGGCCGATAGGTCCCCATGGGCCAGGCCGGCCGCCGCGAACCCCTCCAGGATCCGCACGGCTTGGTCCCACAGCTGCGGCAGCCGCTCATCCTCCCGGCGCAGCTGCTGCAGGCGCGGGGCCGCCAGCTGCGGGTGTTGCGGGTCGCTGATGAATTCCAACAGCAGCTCGGTCCCATCGATCTGCACCGGGTAGGGAACCGGGATCCCGGCCTGGTGGCAAAGGGTGAGGTAGTGGAATTCGGCGGCGGCCCATTGTCCGGCGGCGACCTGGCGGCCGTAGCTGGAATTGTTGCTTACCGCGCGGTTATCCCGTGAACGCCGTGCGGCGCGGCCCTCGCTGTAGGCCTGGGAGCGGGTGAACTGCCGGTGTTCGCTGGCGCGGTAGCGTTTGGCGGCCAGCAGGACCCGCCGCTGCTCGGTGGCGCGTTCCAGCAGATGCACCTCGGCCTCCTTGCCGGACTTGATCAAGCCCAGCTCGGTGTCGATGGCGGCCGCCTCCTCGATCAGCCAGGAAGGATACGGGCGCGGGCCGCGCGCACCCTTCTCAATGCCGGTCCAGGTGGAGTGGCGTTGGCTGGCGGGCAGCGGTTCCGGGCCGGATTCATCCCAGCGCCACTGCCGGCGGCGGGTGGGTTCAAAAGGTTCGGCGGTGGGGTCTAATCGGTTTGTGGCAGAAGAGTGATACACAATCGGTCCTTGGAAAGACGGGATGGGGCATGGGGTGAAGTCAGAACAGCCATCGGGATCCCTCCTTGGAACAAATACCGATTGATGAAACTCAATCAGTTCATAGCGTAGCCTGAGGCGGCGTTGTGGTGCAATGGGAGCATGATGGAACCAGGGACCTACCGGCGCGGCGCCGGGGATGTGACGTGGGATGGATCGGTCAATGCCCGGCGCATTGCCGGCTCGGTCTACCGGATGGGCCGGCGCGAATGGCTGACCGAGGCCGGCTGGCGGCAGCTGCGGGAGTCCGGCGTGCGGCGGGTGCTGGATCTGCGCAATCCCGGGGAAAACAAGGCCCGGGCACTGGACCCGCGGGTGCGTCCCGATGCGCTGGAGGGCATCCGGGTGGTCAACCTGCCCCTGGAGGATGCCGGTAATGAGCGGTTCGCGGCCGTGGCCGTTCCGTACATGAACCACCCGTCGATGTATCGCCTGGTGTGCGAGGAGTTTCCCCACCGGCTGCGGGAGGTCTTCACCGAGCTTGCCGCGGGCGAGGGTGGGGTGGTGTTGCACTGCTCGGCGGGCCGGGACCGCACCGGATTGGTGGCCAGCCTGCTGCTGGCCCTGGCCGGGCGTGGCGATGAGGTGTTGGAGCAGGACGCCCTGGCGACCCGCGGCATCAATGAATGGCACCGGGTCAGCGGGTACCGCCACCCGCACGAAAGCCACCTGCCCGACGGAAAACTTACTCCGATCCTCGCCAGCCGGGCTTCCGCGCTCAAGGAGTTCATGCGCTGGGTGGGTGATCCGCAGGAGTTCCTGCTCCGCCTGGGCCTGTCCGAAGCCACGGTGCAGCGGCTGCGCCAGGTGGTGTCGCAGGCCCAGGCGGACTCCCGTCCTGGCCGCTAACCGCCGCCGGCGCCCCGGCCATTGGCGAGAGGCGTCTAGTGGGCGGGCCTGTCCACCACCAGGTTGGTGATGCGCAGGGTGCAGATCCGGCGGTCCTGGTCATCGGTGATGATGACCTCGTGGCTGGTGAGCCGCCGCCCCAGCTTGATCGGGGTGGCGGTGATGGTCACCTCGCCGCCGGTGGCCGAGCGGTGATGGGTGGCATTGACATCCACGCCGACCACCACCTTGCCGAAGGTCGAGGCGAACTTCACGGCGGCCCAGGAGCCCACCGCCTCGCCCACGGCCAGCGAGGCCCCGCCGTGCAGCAGGCCGAAGGACTGGGTGTTGCCGGCCACCGGCATGCGCGCCACGACGCGCTGCACGGATTCCTCGATGATCCGCACGCCCATCTTCTGATCCAGCTCGCCCAGTTCGATCGTCCAGGGCTCCAGCGCCTCGGGTTGGGGCGAGCCGGGCGCAGGGGTGGCGCGGGGCGCATTCTGTGACATGGCGGACCTTTCAAAGTGTTGGCTATCACGCAATACTGTTACTCTTAATCCTAATACTGACCGATCGTTCAGGAAGGAATTGTGTCGATGTCGACTGCCCAAGCCACTGTGGTGCCTAGTTTCATCGCCGGAGAATGGATCAGCCCGCAGGCCGAGGGCGGCACGCAGGTGCTCGATGCGAACACCGGCCAGCCCGTTGCCACCGTCAGCGCCCGAGCGCTGGACGTGGCCGGCGCACTGGACTACGGACGCACCGTGGGACAGCGTGAACTGTCCGGTCTCTCGCTGCACCAGCGCGCCCTGAAGCTCAAGGAATTGGCGCTCTACCTGAACGAGCGCCGCGAAGAGCTCTACGAGATCTCCTACCGCACCGGTGCCACGAAGATCGATTCGATGGTCGACATCGATGGCGGCATCGGGGTGCTGTTCACCTTCTCCTCCAAGGGGCGGCGTGAACTGCCCAACTCCAATGTGATCCTGGATGGGCCCACCGAGCCGCTGAGCAAGGACGGGTCCTTCATCGGCACCCACATCTTCACCCCCATGGCCGGGGTGACCGTGCAGATCAACGCGTTCAACTTCCCGGTCTGGGGAATGCTGGAAAAGTTCGCCCCGGCCTTCATCGCCGGGGTCCCGACCATAGTCAAGCCCGCCAGCCCCACCGGTTACCTCTCCGAGGCCGTGGTGCGCATGATGCTGGACTCCGGACTCCTGCCCGACGGCTCGCTGCAGCTGCTTTCCGGTTCGGCCCGGGATCTGCTGGACCACATGGACTACCGGGACATGGTGGCCTTCACCGGGTCGGCGGCGACCGCCAACAAGCTCAAGGCCCACCGCAACGTGGTGGATGGCGGGGTGAAGTTCACCTCGGAAACCGACTCGCTGAACGCCGCAATCCTCGGCCCGGACGCGGTCGAGGGCACCGAGGAGTTCAACGCCTTCGTCAAGGCCGTAGTCAGCGAGATGACCAGCAAGGCCGGGCAGAAGTGCACCGCCATCCGACGCAGCATCGTGCCCGAGCAGCTGGTTGACGCCGTCATCAAGGCCGTCGGCGAGCGCATCGAGGCCCGCACCGTGATCGGCGATCCACGCGTGGAGGGCGTGACCATGGGCGCGCTGGCCTCCCTGGACCAGCTGCGCGACGTGCGCCAGGCGGTGCAGGACATGCTGGACGCCGGCGGCGAACTGGCCTACGGCTCGCTGGATGCCCCGCGGGTGCGCACCAGCGGCGAACGCACCGAGATCGCCCAGGACGGGGCGTTCATGGCCCCGGTGGTGCTGCGCTGGTCCGATCCGGCCAACCCGATCCTGCACTCGCGTGAGGCGTTCGGCCCGGTCTCCTCCGTGGTCGGGTACCGCAGCCTGGATGAGGCGGTGGAGCTGGCCGCGCAGGGCGCCGGCTCCCTGGTGGCCACGGTGTGCACCAATGACCCCGAGGCGATGCGTGCCCTGACCCTGGGCATCGCCGCCCACCACGGGCGCGTGCACATCCTGAACCGGGAAACCGCCCGCACCTCCACCGGACACGGATCCCCGGTGCCGCACCTGGTCCACGGTGGGCCGGGACGCGCCGGCGGCGGCGAGGAGCTGGGCGGCATCCGCTCGGTGATGCACCACATGCAGCGCACCGCCGTGCAGGGCTCGCCGAACATGCTGACCGCGCTGACCGGGGTCTGGCACACGGGGGCGGACCGGCAGATCGCCGGCAGCGCCAAGTATGGGGCGCAGCCGGGCAATGTGCACCCGTTCCGCAAGTCGCTGGCCGAGCTGCGCATCGGCGACGCGCTGGCCTCGGACCTGCGGGAGGTGACCTTGGCGGAGATCACCGCTTTCGCCAATGAAACCGGGGACACCTTCTACGCGCACACCAACCAGAAGGCCGCCGAAGCCAACCCGTTCTTCCCGGGCATCGTGGCCCACGGCTACCTGCTGGTCTCCTGGGCCGCGGGACTGTTCGTGGAACCGGCGCCGGGGCCGGTGCTGGCCAACTACGGGTTGGAGAACCTGCGCTTCATCACCCCGGTGGGGGCGGGGGACTCGATTCGGGTGACCCTGACCGCCAAGAGGATCACCCCGCGCGTCACCGACGAGTACGGGGAAGTGGCCTGGGATGCGGTGCTGCACAACCAGAATGACGAGATCGTGGCCACCTACGATGTGCTGACCCTGGTCGAAAAGCAGAATTCCATCTACGCCAACTGGACCGACTAGTTCCCCAGTCCGGCTGCCCAACTGGGGCAGCCACCCAGCGGCCCGCCGCCGGCACATCATGCGCCGGCGGCGGGCCGCTGGGCTTTGGTCTCCCGCGGTGCGGTGAATCCGCAACGAGCTGATGCAAAGAACTCCCCGCCAGAACCGCCGCCCCCAAGGGGCAGCAGGTTCCGACGGGGAGTTCTTTCCCTGGGCGCTAACGGCTAGGGTTGGGTCTCCAGTGCGGCCTCGGCGGCAGCGTCGGTGCGCCGCGGCAGCTTACGCCATGCCCACCAGCCGTAGAGCGAGGCCAGGACCATGAACACCCAGGTGCCCAGCAGGGCCAGGGCCGGGTTGTTGCTGAAGATCGCCACCACGTACGCCAGCGAGCCAAGGGCCATGAGCAGCCAGCCCGGACGCCAGCCGCAGGCGATCAGGACGAAGGAGGTGATCACCAGCGCCTCGGACAGGAAACTGACCCAGATCACCGAGGTGCCGGCGGTAAAGGCAAAACCGCTGGTGAGCATCTCACCCAGGTGCAGCGCGGTGAGCACCGCCACCAGGATGACGCTCAGCGCCCAGGCGCCGGGACCAAACGTGCCCAGGGTGACCTTCCGGGTGAACTTTCCCTGGAATTCATAGCGGGAGAAGCGCCACAGGCCGAAGGCCGCGAGGATGAAGTAGGGCAGCGCGTAGATCAGCAGCTTCAGGTCGTACTGCAGGGCAATGACTAGCGGCCCGGCGAAGACCGAGAGCATCTGTGCCCACCAGCCCAGGTCGTTGCGGTGCGCCAGCAGCAGGCAGGCAATCACCGAGAGCAGGGCGCTGAGCGAAAACAGGGCAACCTGGGTCCCGGACTGGGTGCCCGGCAGCTGCGAGAAAAGATTAAAGAATAGTTCTTCCACGACACTACTTAGCTAGTTAGGCAATGATAGGGGTCGGCGGGCGCTGCCTGCCGGCGGGGCAGGGAGGATCACCCGGTCCGGGACCGGGCCCAGCGCATCACCATGCACCTTCACGATGCTATATCTGAAACCTGTGAAGCAATCTCAGCCGGCCACCCGGGAGCTGGCACCCCGGGGCGCTAGGGGCGCTGGACGTGCAGCCCGTCAAACACCATGGAAATCGCGTGCTGCTCCAGGCCTGCGGCGGTGATCACACCATCCTCCCGGTACCAGTCGACGACCGAGTTGATCATGCCGAACAGCAGGCGGGCGGTGGTGCGTGGCTCCAGGTCCTGGCGCAGGGAGCCTTCCTGCTGGGCCAGGGTCACCAGTTCTGCCAGCTTGCGGTCCACCGCGCGGCGGCGCTCCAGGGCAGCGCGTTCCAGGGCGGTGTTGCCGCGCAGGCGCAGCAGCAGGGTGACGTAGGAGCGCTTGGCAACCAGGATCCGCACGGTGGCGCGCAGGAAGTATTCCAGGCGCTCGTCGGCGCTGCGCCCGTGGGTGTGCTCGTCCTCGACCACCGCCTCCAGCGGGATCAGGGCCTCATCCAGGGCCAGGCGCAGCAGGTCCTCCTTGGAGGGCACGTGATG
Organism: Glutamicibacter creatinolyticus; assembly: GCF_006094275.1. GTDB lineage: Bacteria > Actinomycetota > Actinomycetes > Actinomycetales > Micrococcaceae > Glutamicibacter > Glutamicibacter creatinolyticus. Next base: position 2,444,685 of record NZ_CP034412.1, on the reverse strand, counting down.
GTAAATCGCGGACTTGCTGATCCCCAGCCGGTCGGCGAGCTTGCCCATGCTGGTGGCGTCATAGCCGTGGAGGTTGAAAAGCTCCACCGCGATCGCCAGCACGGAGTCCTGGTCGTAGCCGGGCCGGCCCCGACGGGCGGAGACGTTAACTGTTTCGGTTTCAGACATGATTCCTCGATTATCCCATTACGGAAGACAAAAACGGAGTGTGGGCGCAAACACCGGTTTGCCCCCACACCCCGTTGTGGCCGTACCCGCCGGGTGGCGGATGCGAACGCTACAGGTTGCGCATGTCGTAGATGCGCTTGAGCTTGCCCATGGAGCGCTCCAGGGTCTCGGGCTCAACGACCTCGATGGCGCAGCTGGAGCCAATGTGGATCTTGATCAGCGAGGCCAGTTCCTGCCCGGCGGTGGAGACCTCGTGGGCGGTCGCGTCACTGCGGCGCTCGACCTTGACCGCCAGCTGGTCCATGCGTCCGGGGCGGGTGAGCACCAGCTGGAAATGCGGGGAGAGGGCCGGGACCTTCAGGATCAGTTCCTCGATCTGGCTGGGGAACAGGTTCACCCCGCGCAGGATGATCATGTCATCGCTGCGCCCGGTGATCCGGCCCATGCGGCGGTGCCCGGGCCGGGCGGTGCCGGGCAGCAGCCGGGTCAGGTCATGGGTGCGGTAGCGGATGATCGGCAGCGCCTGCTTGGTCAGCGAGGTGAACACCAGTTCGCCGTGCTGCCCGTCGGGCAGCACCTTGGTTTCGTCGTAGGCGTCCAGGATCTCCGGGCGGAAGTAGTCCTCCCAGATGTGGCTGCCGTCCTTGAGCTCATTGGATTCCCCGGCCACTCCCGGACCCATGACCTCACTGAGGCCATAGATGTCGCAGGCGTCCAGCCCGAACATCTCCTCCAGCTCGTGGCGCATCTCCTCGGTCCACGGCTCGGCGCCAAGCACCGCCACCTTCAGCGAGGTGCCGCGCGGATCCAGGCCCATGCGCTGCATCGCATCGCCAATGGTCAGCAGGTAGGTGGGGGTGCACAGGATGGCGTCGGGCTGGAAGTCGTGGATCAGGGTAATCTGCTTTTCGGTCTGGCCCCCGGACATCGGGATGACCGTGGTGCCCAGCTTCTCGGCCGCCGCGTGGGCGCCCAGCCCGCCGGTGAACAGGCCGTAGCCGTAGGCGTTGTGCACCTTCCAGCCCGGCTTGACCCCGGACAGGCGCAGGCAGCGGGCCCCGAGTCGGGCCCAGTCATCCAGGTCCTTCTGGGTGTAGCCGACCACGGTGGCCCGCCCGGTGGTGCCCGAGGAGGCGTGCAGGCGGGCGATCTGGTGCTGGGGTACCGCGAACATCCCGAACGGGTAGGACTTGCGCAGGTCCTCCTTCTCGGTGAAGGGGAACTTGGCCAGGTCGGACAATTCCTTCATGTCCCCCGGGTGCACACCGGCCGCGTCGTACTTCTGGCGGTAGTACGGAACATTCTGGTAGGCGTAGGCGATGGTTTCCTGCAACCGGGTGAGCTGGATCGATTCGATCTCATCCCGGCTCATCAGTTCCTCGGGATCCAGCGGGTTGGGTAGCTCTTCGCGTTCGGGGTTCTGGGTCATGCTCAAATCTTTCGTTCGTGATGTGGTGGGGCCGTGCGCACCGGCGGACCGGTGCGGGGGAGCCAGGCTGCCCGGGCTTTTGCTGCGCCGCCTTCTGGTGGGACGCCCCGGGGCCTGGTCGGGAGCGGTGTCAGGCCGGCTTGGGGATGGTGCGCGAGCGGCCGCGGAAGACGGCCAGCAGTTCCTCGTCTCCCTGCGGGGTGTCCTGGGTGACTCGGATGTCGTACACGCCGCTGCGGCCCTGTTGGGCGACCCGCTGTCCGTGGGCGGTCAGCGTGCGTCCGGGAATGCCTGGCTTGAGGAAGTTGATGTCCACCCCGGAGGCCACCGTGATGGTTTTGTCGCTGCCCTCGGCCGGGTTGCAGCTCAGGGCGAAGGCCGTATCGGCCAGGGCGAAGACCATCCCGCCGTGGGCGATGCCGAAACCGTTGAGCATCTCCTTGCGCAGTTGCATGGTGATGGTGGCGGTGCCGTCCCCCAGCTGCAGCACTTCAATGCCCATCCATTCGGTGGCGTAGTCATTGGCCAGGATGGCGTGGGGGAGGGACTTTTCGACTTGTGTTTCGCTCATGGGCACCCCTGCAGGAATTATTTACCGAACGATCATTAGGTAATAATGAATTGTGACTCAAGTCAAGTCGGGGTGTCTACTGTTTCACGCCGTGGTGGGCAAAGAGTCTTCCGGGAATCCGTGGACGATTTGCTCCAGCAGGCCCAGGATGAACGGCTCCTTGATCCGGTTGTAGTCCATGACCAGACCCTGGTGAGCGGTGCGCTCATTGAGTTGGCCGGCCGCGTCGAGCTTGGCCCGAGCGTACGCCCGCCGCATGGCCGGGTCGGAGCGCAACCGGTCACGCAGCAGCACCATCCGGCAGTGCTCGGCGCTGCCCAGCGCGAAGAGGTGGATATTGGCCTCCAGCGTGCTGCCGGTGGCCAGCTGCTTGAACAACCGGTGCTGGTGCCAGCCCGGCTCCCGCAACCAGAACAGCAGCCCGGCCGCGCGCAGCTGCGGCACGTAGGAATCCTCGTCCCGCGGATCATCCACCAGCAGGTTGATGTCAATGACCGGCTTGGCCGCCAGCGCAGGCACCGAGGTCGAGCCCACATGCTCAACCACCTGCGCGGTGGCCCCCAGGGCCCGGCGCAGGCGCTCGGCCAGCTGCTCAAAGTGCTGCGCCCAGCCCGGGTCGGCGGGCACCACCTGGATGCTGCCCGGGGCCGGTGCCCCGTCAAGATACTGAAGCCCCGGATCGCCGGTGGGCCGCTGACGCAGGGCGGCCGGGTGCGCCAGCGTGCACCAGTAGCGGGTGGCCGCGGGCCAGCGCGGATCCCGCGGCGCCCGGGAAACCAGAAAGCCGCGGGCCCGGTAGAAGCCGATGGCGTCATCATCCGTGGCGGCCACCACCGTGGCCTGCTCGGCCGTGCGCAGCGCCTGCACCAGGGCCGAAGCCACCTGGCGGTGCTGCGCCTGCGGCAGCACCGCCAGGTATTCCAGTTCCACACACTGCCCCGGACGGCGCCGGTAGGCGGCCAGGCCCACCAACTCTCCGGGGGAGGCAAACGCCCCGAGCAGGTGCAGCTGCGCGCAGTGCTGCACCAGGCCCTGCAGCCGTGCCGCGTCCGGTGGGTCCGCGGCCAGTCCAAGCAGCCTGGTGAACGCCGGTTCGGCGCACCACCGGGCATGCTCCAGCCACTGCAGTTCCACCGGCCGCGGGGAGCTCATCAGCTGTTCCCGGCCGGGTTCAGCCCCAGGGCATCGAGGGCGAACGCATAATCCCACGCCCGGTTCTTCCAGCCCTCGTAGCGGCCGGAGGCACCGCCGTGCCCGCCTTCCATCTCGGTCTTCAGCACGATCGGCTTGGTGCCGGTGCCCACCTCACGCAGCTTCGCCACCCACTTGGCCGGCTCCACATACAGCACCCGGGTGTCGTGCAGGGAGGTGACCGCGGCGATGCGCGGGTAGGGCACCGGGCGGATGTTCTCATACGGGGAGTAGGACTTCATGTACTCGTACACCTCGCGGTCCTGGATCGGGTTGCCCCATTCCTCCCACTCCAGGGCCGAGAGCGGCAGCTCCGGATCCAGGATGGAGGTCAGCGCATCCACGAACGGCACCTGGGCGATGATGCCCGCGTACAGCTGCGGGGCGAGGTTCGCGACCGCGCCCATCAGCAGCCCGCCAGCCGAACCGCCCAACGCCACGATCCGCTGCGGGTCGGCGATGCCCTTCTCGATCAGGTAGGTGGTGGCGTCCACGAAATCGGTGAACGTGTTCTTCTTGTTCAGCTTCTTGCCCTGCAGGTACCAGTCGCGTCCCAGTTCGCCGCCGCCGCGCACGTGGGCCACCACGAACACCACCCCGCGGTCCAGCAGGCTCAGCCGGGGGATGCCAAAGCCCGGGTCCATGGACATCTCATAGGATCCGTACCCGTAGATGAGGGTGGGCTGCGGGCGGGAGAGATCCACATCTACCCGGTGCATCACGGTCAGCGGGATCTGGGTCCCGTCCGCGGCGCTGGCCCAGTGCCGGGTGGCCCGGTAGTTGGCCGCGTCATAGTTGTTCACCGGGGTCTGCTTGCGCAACAGTAGCCGGTGGTCCTCCAGGACCAGGTCATAGACCCGGGCCGGCGTGAAGTCCGAGGTGTAGGCGATGCGCGCGACCGGGGATTCCAGGGAGGCGAACACCGGGGAGGCGGTGAACAGCTGCTCCTCGAACTGCGGCTCCAGCACTGGCTGCTGGGCGTCGGTGCCCAGCCCCTGCAGCGGCAGCAGCTCCACCCGCTCGCAGGTGTCCCGGCGCACCGAGAGCACCAGGTGGGTGGCGGTGATCAGAGCGCCCTCGCATTTGACGGTGGGCCGGTGCGGCACCACATCGGGCCACTGCCCGGGATCGGCTGCGGCACCGAGTTGATCGCGGGGCACCAGGGAGATCCGGTTGTTCGGTGCCTGGTGGTCGTGGGTAATCAGCACCTCGTCGGCGCGCTCGCCGGGCAGCAGGTCCACCGCGTGCAGCAGGCGCAGGGAACGGTCCACCAGCAGCTGGACCTCGGCGGCCGGATCCCGCAGATCCAGCACGCTGGTCTCGGAGTATTCGGAGTTGCCGCTGGAGATCAGCAGGTGCTCCCGGTCGGCGCTGAGCTCAAAGCCCAGCCACATGCCCGGGTCATCTTCCTGGAAAATCACCGCATCCTTACTCGGGTCGGTGCCCAGCACGTGTGCCCGGATCTGGTGGGGGCGCCAGGTCTCATCCACCACGGTGTAGAACACGCGGCGCGAATCGGGGGAGAAGGCCAACCCGTAGAACACGCCCTCGATGGTGTCAGCCAGCAGCTGCCCGGTCTGCAGGTCCTTCAGGTAGAGGGTGAAGCGCTCATCCCCGGTGGTGTCCACGCAGTAGGCCAGCAGGTTGCTCGTCTCATTGATGGCCATCCCGCCCAGCGCGAAGAAGGATTCGCCCTCGGCCAGCCGGTTGCCGTCCACCAGCACCTGCTCCCCGGGCAGCTCGGCGGCCGGGTCAATCACCGGCGGGGTCCAGTCCGCCTCCAGGTCCCCGGTGTCCGCGGCCTTGACCCGACTGTGGATCAGGTAGGGCTGGCCCTCCACGGAGCGGGTGAAGTACCACCAGCCGCGGCGCCGGGTGGGAACCGACAGGTCGGTTTCCACCGTGCGGGACTTGATCTCATCGAAGATCTCCTGGCGCAGCTGCTCCTGGTTCGCGCTGATCGCCTCGGTGTAGCGATTCTCGGCCTGGAGGTGCTCGATGACCTGCGGGTTCTGCTTCTCGCGCAGCCATTCATAGTCATCGGTGAAGGTATCACCGTGGTGGGTGCGGCTGGTCGGGCGCTTGGCGGCCACCGGGGGGTGCGGGATCTTCGATTCGGAATGCATGATCCCATCTAAACCCACCATCGCCCTGCCGGGGATGGATCTAGCCCTGCGCGAACCGGCGCGTCGCCCCGGCCGGAGGATCGCCAAAGCGCGGCGGGTACCTTCTACTCACCGATGGCTTTAGGCTAAAGCAAGGAGGTATGACCCAGATAACAAGCACAACACCTTGGAACCGCACCTTGGAAGAAAGAGTGAAACTTGGTGACAACTACACAGAATTCTGCGCGGCCAGAGCAACTGCGACCGCGCCGGGCCAGCGGCCCGCGGCAGTGGCGCCGCTGGCTGGCCAGCACCCTACTGGCCATGCTGGCCCTGGTCATCGGCGTCCCCGGCGCCGTGGCCCAGCCCGAGGACGGCGTCGAGGGCAAGACCTTCGTCATCGGCACCGACACCACCTTCGCCCCCTTTGAGTTCCGCCAGGGCGGGGATCTGGTGGGCATCGACATGGACCTGCTGCGCGCCATCGCCGAGGAGGAGGGGTTCAATGTTGAGATCCGCTCCCTGGGCTTCAACGCGGCCCTGCAGGCGCTGAGCTCAAACCAGGTCGACGGCGTGATCGCCGGCATGTCGATCACCGACGAGCGCAAGGAAGTCTACGACTTCTCCGAACCCTACTTCGAGTCCGGCATCCAGATGGCCATCGAACGCGGCAACGAGGACATCAAGGGCTACGAGGACCTCAAGGGCAAGACCGTGGTCGCCAAGACCGGCTCCGAGGGGGAAACCTTCGCCAAGTCGATCGCCGACGAATACGGGTTCGAGGTCAAGTCGCTGGACCAGTCGGCCACCATGTATGAGTCGGTCAAGGCCGGCACCGCGGTGGCGGTCTTCGATGACTATCCGGTGCTGGCCTACGGCATCGCCCAGGGCAACGGGCTGAAGACCGTGACCGAGAAGGAGCCGGCCGGATCCTACGGGTTCGCGGTGAACAAGGGCAAGAACTCCGCGCTGCTGGCCGCCTTCAATGACGGGCTGGCCAAGCTGAAGGACAGCGGGGAGTACGACAAGATCCTGGACTCCTACCTGGCCGATCCGGCCGCCTCCAGTTCCGGCGGCTTCTTCGACCTGCTCAAGCAGTCCTTCCCGGCCCTGATGATGGGTCTGAAGAACACCCTGGTGGTCACCGGGATCTCCTTCGTGGTGGCGATGGCGCTGGGTCTGCTCTTCGGATTCCTGAAGATCTCCCGCAACATCTTCGCCCGCGGACTGGCCACCGGCTTCATCAACCTCTTCCGCGGCACCCCGATCCTGGTGTGGGCGTTCTTCTTCTACTTCGGTCTGGCCCAGCTGATCGGGCAGAGCGTGAACATCTGGGTGGCCGGCGTGCTGACCCTGTCCCTGAACGGCGCGGCCTACATCGCCGAAATCGTGCGCGGCGGCGTGCAGTCGGTGGACCCTGGACAGTTGGAGGCCTCCCGCTCGCTGGGCCTGGGATACGGCAAGTCAATGCAGAAGGTCGTGATCCCGCAGGCGTTCAAGATCATGACCCCGTCGCTGATCAACCAGCTGATCATCATGCTCAAGGACTCCTCACTGCTGCTGGCCATCGGTTTTGGCGAACTGCTCTACCAGGGCCAGCAGATCTACGCGGCGAACTTCCGGGTCACCGAGACGCTGCTGATCGTGGCCGTGATCTACCTGGTGGCCATCCTGGCCCTGACCAAACTGGCGAACTTCGCCGATCGGAGGTTTAACAAGTGAGTGAAGTCAGCGAAAAGCGGTCACGCCAACCGAAGATCCAGGTCGAGGGGCTGCGCAAGTCCTTTGGCAGCAACGAGGTGCTGCAGGGCATTGACCTGCAGGTGGCCGAGGGCGAGGTGGTCTGCGTGATCGGGCCTTCCGGGTCGGGCAAGTCCACGCTGCTGCGGTGCCTGAACAAGCTGGAGGAAATCACCGGCGGCACCGTGGTGGTCGATGGCTTTGACGTCACCGACCCCAAGGTGGACATCAATGAGGTCCGCCGCCACGTGGGCATGGTCTTCCAGCACTTCAACCTGTTCCCGCACATGTCGGTGGCGCAGAACATCATGCTCGCCCCCGTGGAGCTGCGCAAGATGTCGCGTTCCGAGGCCCGCACCCGCGCCCTGGAGCTGCTGCGCCGGGTGGGGCTGGAGGAGAAGGCCGATGCCCGCCCCGCCTCCCTCTCCGGTGGGCAGAAGCAGCGTGTGGCGATTGCCCGCGCGCTGGCGATGAGCCCGGGCATCATGCTCTTCGACGAGGCCACCAGCGCCCTGGACCCGGAAATGGTCGGTGAGGTGCTGCAGGTGATCAAGGAACTGGCCGATGAGGGCATGACGATGGTGCTGGTCACCCACGAGATGGGCTTTGCCCGCGAGGTGGCCGACCGGGTGGTGTTCATGGCCGACGGAGTGGTGTGCGAGGAAAACGTCCCCTCCGAGCTGTTCGGCAACCCGCAGCAGGCCCGCACCCAGGACTTCCTGTCCAAGGTGCTCTAACGGCTGGCTGCCGCCACGCAGACGGCGCCCGTTCCGGTGTCCTGGCCCTTGGGGCCGGAGACCGGGGCGGGCGCCTTCGTGTTGGGAGGCGACTACCGCCGGCGGGAGGGCAAGGGGCCGGAAGAACCTGCGGATTTCGCCGGCCGCTTCCGGCCATTGGGCGGGGGAGCGGGCCGTGCGGCGCAGCTTGTGCTGTAAGCGGTGACTCATGTTGACGTGATGCGTGACTCACCAATATACTGAACGAACGGTCGGTAAATATCTTTGACATCAGTGAGGTGAACCATGGCCGCAACCACACAGAATGATTCGCAGCTTAGCGCCGTTCCCAGTTATGAGGAACAGCAGTCGCAGGCCCGTTTCGATGCCATCATCGACGACGATTCGCGCATCGAGCCCCGCGACTGGATGCCCGAGGCCTACCGCAAGACCCTGACCCGCCAGGTCTCGCAGCACGCGCACTCGGAAATCATCGGCATGCAGCCAGAAGCCAACTGGATCACCCGCGCCCCGTCGCTGAAGCGCAAGGCCATCCTGATCGCCAAGGTGCAGGACGAGGCGGGCCACGGCCTGTACCTGTACTCGGCGGCCGAGACCCTGGGCACCGCACGCGATGAGCTGAACGAGCAGCTGCTCACCGGCCGGGCCAAGTACTCCTCGATCTTCAACTACCCGGCCCGCACATGGGCGGACATGGGGGCCATCGGCTGGCTGGTCGATGGTGCGGCCATCGCCAACCAGGTGCCGCTGTGCCGCGCCTCCTATGGCCCGTACGGCCGGGCCATGGTGCGCATCTGCAAGGAAGAGTCCTTCCACCAGCGCCAGGGGTTCGAGATCCTGCTGGCCCTCTCCCGCGGCACCGAGGCGCAGAAGAAGATGGCCCAGGACGCCATCAACCGCTTCTACGAGCCCTCGCTGATGATGTTCGGGCCGCCTGATGAGCAGTCCCCGAACTCCAAGCAGTCCATGGCCTGGAAGATCAAGCGCTTCTCCAACGACGACCTGCGCCAGCGTTTCGTGGGCATGATCGCCGAACAGGTCAAGGTGCTGGGCCTGACCCTGCCGGACCCGGAACTGCGCTTCGATCAGGAGTCGGGCAAGTGGATCCACAAGGATCTGAACTGGGATGAGTTCATGAGCGTGATCAAGGGTGGCGGTCCGATGAACGCCCACCGCATGGAGCGCCGCCGCGCCGCCCACCGCGAAGGTGCCTGGGTGCGCGAAGCCGCCGCAGCATACGCCAACAAGCAAGCACAAAGTGAGGTCGCCTAAACGATGAGCACCCAGAAGAACCAGTGGCCGCTGTGGGAAGTCTTCGTGCGTTCCTCCCGTGGCCTGTCCCACGTACATGCCGGTTCGCTGCACGCACCGGACGCCCAGATGGCCGTGCGCAATGCACGGGATCTGTACACCCGGCGCAACGAAGGTGTGTCGCTGTGGGTCGTGAAGTCCGATGACATCATCTCCTCCGACCCGGGGGCGAAGGATGAATTCTTTGAATCGCCCAAGGGCAAGGACTACCGCCACGCCACCTACTACAAGGCCAGCGAAGGGGTGAAGCACCTGTGAAGTCCGATGAACTGGATGCCACCCTGGACAGCTTCGGCGACGCGCTGGCCTCGGCCACCCGGGTCACCCCGGGCAACGCGCTGCGCCCGGAGGACATCGCCCAGGATGGGGTCAAGCCCTCCGAGGCGGTCGCCCAGTACGCGCTGCGCCTGGGGGACGACTCGCTCATCCTCTCCCAGCGCATGGCCCACTGGGTCTCACGCGCCCCGGAACTCGAAGAGGACGTGGCACTGGGGAACATCACCCTGGACCTGCTGGGCCACGCCCGCTCGTTCCTGACCTACGCTGGGCTGGCGTGGGACAAGACCGAGGATGAGCTGGCCTACTTCCGTGAGGAAGAGGACTTCACCTCCCTGCACATCGTGGAGCAGGACAACGGGCACTTCGGGGTGACGATCATCCGGATGCTGTTCGTCTCGACCTTCCAGATGCTGCTCTACCGTGAGCTGATGAACTCTTCGGATGAAACCCTGGCGGCCATCGCCGCCAAGGCCGAGAAGGAAGTGCACTACCACCACGACCACGCCGAGCAGTGGACCATCCGCCTGGGCCTTGGCACCGAGGAATCGGCCGCCAAGATGCGCCACGCACTGGAAATCATGTGGCCCTACGTCTCGGAGATGTTCGCCGACGAGCCGCTGCACGATGAGCTTGAGGGCATCGCCGTGCGCCCCTCCACCCTGCGCGCAGCCTGGGATGCGGAAATCACCCGCGTCCTGGACGCCGCCGGACTGGAAGCCCCGCAGGTGCCGCAGGCCATGTGCCGCGGACGCCAGGGCGAACACTCGGAATACCTGGGCTACATTCTGGCCGAAATGCAGGTCCTGGCCCGCAAGCACCCGGGCGCGACCTGGTAGCAATCTTTTCGAACCGAATGGGTGAGCAGAGATGACGAAGCAAAGCATGAGCACCGATCACGAGAAGCTGCAGCACATCGCCTCCAAGGTCAATGACCCGGAGATCCCCGTGCTGAGCATCGCCGATCTGGGGATCCTGCGCAGGGTCGAGCAGCTGGAGGATGGCACCGTCCAGGTGACCATCACACCGACCTACTCCGGCTGCCCGGCCATGGACGTGATCACCCAGGACCTGCACCACGCCTTCGAGGACGCCGGTTACCATAAGGTGGACGTCAAGCTGGTGCTCTCACCGGCCTGGACCACCGACTGGATGAGCGAGGACGGCAAACGCAAACTCAGCGAATACGGCATTGCCCCGCCCACCGGCACCGGCCACCGCGGCCCGGTGACCCTGGGGCTGAGCGTGAAATGCCCGCGCTGCCACTCCCTGAAGACCCGTGAACTCGCCCGCTTCGGTTCGACCGCGTGCAAGGCGCTGTACACCTGCAGCGACTGTTTGGAACCTTTCGACTACTTCAAGGTGCTTTCATGACTGAACAAACCACACCGACGCGCCGGCGGGCCACCTTCCACCGGTTGACCGTCTCCGAGGTCCGGCGCTTGACCAAGGACTCCATCGAGGTGACCTTCGCGATCCCGCCGGAGCTGTCCGAGGAATACGACTACGTCGCCGGGCAGTACGTGGCCCTGCGCAAGGAACTGCCCAACGCCGAGGGCGAGCTGCAGGAAGTGCGCCGCTCCTACTCGATCTGTGCCGCACCGACCGGCAGCGAGATCAAGGTCGCGATCAAGCGCGACCTGGGCGGGGTGTTCTCCACCTGGGCGAACGAGGAACTGGAGGCCGGCGAGCAGATCGATGTGATGAGCCCGGCCGGCGCCTTCATCTCCAAGCACAAGCTCACCGGGATGAACGACCCGACCAGCGTGGATACGCTCACCCAGGACCACTTCGTGGCCGTTGCCGCGGGCAGCGGGATCACCCCGGTGCTGGCCATTGCCCGCACCATCCTGGAAGCCAACGAGAACACGCGCTTTGACCTGATCTACGCGAACAAGGCCGCCATGGACGTGATGTTCCTGGAGGAGCTGGCGGACCTGAAGGACCGCTATCCCTCACGGATGGCCCTGCACCACGTGCTCAGCCGGGAGCAGCGCATCTCCCCGCTGCTCTCCGGGCGCATTGACGCCGAGAAGCTCACCGCACTGCTGAACTCCGTCATCCCGCACGACGATGTGGACGAATGGTTCCTGTGCGGTCCCTTCGAACTGGTCCAGCTGGTGCGCGACCAGCTCTCCGAGCTGCAGGTCCCGGCCGACAAGGTCCGCTTCGAACTGTTCACCACCGGTGAGCCGAACCGGCCGCAGGGCCAGATCGGCCGCCCGGTCGAGGTGGATGAGAACGAGGAAAGCTACGAAATCACCTTCAAGCTCGATGGGCTGCAGGGTGAGGTCAAGTCCCCGGTGCGCACCAATGAGACCGTGCTGAACGCCGCGCTGCGGGTCCGCCCGGACGTTCCGTTCGCCTGCGCCGGCGGGGTGTGCGGCACCTGCCGCGCGAAGGTCACTTGCGGCAGCGTGAAGATGGCCGAAAACTACGCGCTGGAGCCGGACGAGATCGAGGCCGGCTACGTGCTGACCTGCCAGTCCCATCCGACCAGTGACAAAGTCACCGTCGACTTCGACGCCTAGGAGCCGCCCGATGATCGAACTGAACATTGCCGATTCGGTGGCCACCGTGGTGCTGAACGCACCGCAGAAGATGAACGCGCTGGACGAGGCGGCCCTGGCCGAACTGTCCGAGGCCTATGACCAGGCGGCCGCCCAGGTGCAGTCCGGTCAGGTGCGCGCCCTGCTGCTGCGTGGGGAGGGCCGCGGGTTTTGTGCCGGACGGGACATCTCCGGGGTGAACCCGGCAGATGATGACGTCATGGGCTACCTCGACGGCAAGGTGCAGCCGCTGCTGCAGAAGATGTCGGCGTTTCCCGCCCCGACGTTCGCCGCGGTGCACGGCGCCTGCCTGGGCGTCGGGCTGGGCCTGGCCGTAGCCACCGACGTGGTCTACGTGGCCGAGAACGCGAAGATCGGCTCCCCGTTCGCCAACCTGGGCGCCACCCTGGATTCGGGCGGTCACTGGTTGTTCACCGAACGGCTCGGCGCCCACCGGACCCTGGATCTGATCTATACCGCCGAACTGATTTCCGGCACCGAGGCGGTGCGCTCCGGGCTGTTCTCCCGGGCCTTCGCCGCGGAGCAGCTGCTGGAGCAGACCGGGCAGATCGTGGCCCGGGTCGCCAACGGCGCCACCCAGGCGTTCGTGGCCTCCAAAGAACTGGTCGCCCAGATCCGTGACGAGCGGGTGGGGCTGTGGGCGTCCATGCGCGCAGAGAACAAGGCCCAGGCGGCCCTGTGCGACACCGCCGACTACGGCGAGGGCTTCAAAGCCTTCCAGGAAAAGCGCGCGCCGCGGTTCACCGGCCGCGGCTGACAGCACTGGCGAACACCGCCACCGACCGCACGCAGCCTCCGGCAAAGACACCGTCTTTTCCCGGAGGCTGCCTGCGTTGACCGGCACCGCGCCCAGCCGGAGGGGCAAGGCGCCGGAACAGCGGCCGGCCCAGGGGGCTGCTGGACGCCCCCTACCGGGTGTCGGCGTCCTCGAAAATCAGCAGCGTCTGGGTGTCAAGCACGGTGGGCAGGGATTGGAGGCGTTCAAAGACCACCCGGCGCAGGTCCAGGTTGTCCTTGGCCCGCACCAGCAGGATCACATCGAAGTTCCCGCCCACCAGGCCCACGTGGTGCACCTCCGGGATGGAGGCCAGATGGTCCCGCAGCTCCCGCCACGAATGCTGGCGCAGCTTCAGGGTGACATAGGCGCTGGCCTTCAGTCCCGCCTTGACCGGGTCGATGACCGCCGTGTACCGGGTGATCACCCCGGCGTCCTGCAGGCGGGCAATGCGTGAATAGGCGTGGGCCCGCGAGACGTGCACCCGCTGTGCCACGGTGGTCACCGACTGGCGTCCGTCCCGGGTCAATTCGGCCAGGATCGCATGATCCACGTCATCGAGTTTGATCTCGGTTTCCTTGCTCACCAAAGCTCCTGAAACTGCGGGCGGACGAGTTCTCGTCAAAGCCCTGATGAATGAACTATTCGTCTACGAGTATAGGGAATATTCCCGCAACTTTCTGGGATCAGCCGCCGGACTGGCGACGAATAGTCATCGTTACCCATAATTGTGAACAAAGAATGTATTGGTGAGTGATTTCACACGACCCTCTGTGGTGGGTCACGCACCCGGTCAGGAAAGGTGGGTTGCCATGAGCACCGAACCCCGCGAAGACCTCATCACTGAAGTCAGCCGCAAATTCGGCATTTCCCCCGAGGACTACATGCTGCCGGCACGGCACATGATCAATCTGCTGAACCCGGACGGCTCGCTGCGCTCCACCGAGGAGCAGGGCGCGGAACCGGGGCACGAGTACCCGCTGCCCAGCCCCGCCGAACTGCTGCGCGCCTACGAGGCGCTGGTGGTCGGGCGACGGGTCAACGACCAGAACTCGGCCCTGGTCCGCCAGGGCCGCATGGCCGTCTACCCCTCCAGCCACGGGCAGGAGGCCTGCCAGGTCGCTGCCGCGCTGTGCCTGCAGGATGGCGACTGGCTTTTCCCGACCTATCGGGACTCGGTGGCGGTGATGACCAAGGGTGTGGCCCCGATGGAGGTCATGACCAGCTTCCGCGGCGAATGGCACTGCGGCTATGACCCGAAGCAGTACCAGGTGGCCCCGATGTCCACCCCGCTGACCACCCAGTTGCTGCACGCGGTGGGTGTTGCCCACGCCGCAAAGCTGCGCGGGGAGAACACCGTGGTGGTGGCCATGTGCGGCGACGGCGCGACCAGTGAAGGCGACTTCCACGAGGCCCTGAACTTCGCCGCCGTGTTCAACCTGCCGGTGATCTTCTTCGTGCAGAACAACAAGTACGCCATCTCCGTGCCGCTTTCCCATCAGTCGGTTGCCCCGTCGCTGGCCCACAAGGCCGTGGGCTACGGCATGGCCGGCGAACGCGTGGACGGCAACGACCTGATCGCACTGATGGCCGTAATGGGCCGCGCCGTGCGCCTGGCCCGCGAGGGCTCCGGCCCGCTGATGATCGAGGCCCACACCTACCGCATGCAGGCGCACACCAACGCCGATGACGACAAGCGCTACCGCGAGGACGCGGAGGTGGCCGAATGGGTGGCCAAGGATCCGGTCAAGCGCATGGAAGCCTACCTGGCCGACTCCGGGCTGCTGGAGTCCGAGGCCACGCAGCGGATCACCGACCACGCCGAAACCGTGGCCAAGACCCTGCGCGACGGGATGAACCAGGACGCGGACACCGACCCGCTGGAGCTGTTCAACCACGTGTATTCGACCCCCACCGCCCAGCTGAAGGAACAGTCCGCACTGCTGGCCGACGAACTAGCCCGCGAGGAGGCATAAGGTGACTGCAACCGCATCAGCCGAGAACGGCAACGTCAGCGCCGAAACCGCACACGCCGCCGCAGCCAAGGCCGCGGCCAACCAGCCGGTGACCTTCGGCAAGGCCCTGAACACCGCCCTGGCCGACGCGCTGAGCGCGGATGAGTCGGTGGTCATCTTCGGCGAGGACGTCGGAGTGCTTGGCGGGGTCTTCCGCATCACCGACGGGCTGACCGCCCGGTTCGGTTCCCACCGCTGCTTTGACACCCCGCTGGCCGAATCGGGCATCGTGGGCATGGCCGTGGGCATGGCCATGAATGAGATGCGCCCGGTGATTGAGATGCAGTTCGACGCATTCGCCTACCCGGCCTTCGAACAGATCGCCTCGCACGTGGCCAAGATGCGCAACCGCACCCAGGGCCGCCTGCCGCTGCCGATGGTCATCCGCATCCCCTACGCCGGCGGCGTGGGCGGGGTGGAGCACCACTGCGACTCCTCCGAGGCCTACTACGCCCACACCCCGGGGCTGAAGGTCTTCACCCCCTCCACCGTGCAGGACGCCTACCTGATGCTGCGCGAGGCCATCGACTCCCCGGACCCGGTGGTGTTCTTTGAGCCGAAGAAGCTGTACTGGACCAAGGACCAGGTGGACCTGGAGGACCTGGCCCGGCAGTACGAGGCGCAGCGCGCGGCGAAGACCGAGGGCACCGCCCGCATCGCCCGCCCGGGCACCGACGCCACCCTGGTGGCCTACGGCCCGAGCGTGTCCACCGCCCTGGAGGCGGCCAAGATCGCCGCCGAGGAGGGCCGGAACCTGGAAGTCATCGACGTGCGCACCATTGTGCCGTTCGATGATGAGACCGTGGCCGCCTCGGTACGCAAGACCGGACGAGCCGTGGTGATCGGCGAAGCCCAGGGCTTCGTGTCCGTGGCCAGTGAAATCACCGCCAGGATCCAGGAGCGCTGCTTCCACTCGCTGGCGGCCCCGGTGCTGCGGGTGACCGGGTTCGACATCCCGTACCCGGCCCCCACCTTGGAAAAGCACCACCTGCCCAGCGCCGAGCGCATCCTCGACGCCGTCGACCAACTGCAATGGGAGGCCTAACGTGATCAAGACATTCCTGCTCCCCGATCTGGGGGAGGGCCTGACCGAGGCCGAACTGGTGCGCTGGATGGTCGCCGCGGGGGACACCGTGGCCGTGGACCAGCCCATCGCCGAGGTGGAGACCGCCAAGTCGCTGGTGGAGATCCCCTGCCCGTTCGAGGGCGTGGTGCACCAGCTGCACGGGGAAGCCGGGCAGATGATGCTGGTTGACGAGCCGTTCATCTCCGTGGCCACCGAGGCCGGGGAAACCGGCGGCCAGGACTCCGGTTCGCCCGCGGACTCCGAGCCGGCCGAGGGGGCACTGTCCTACCGTGAGGAGGAGCGTGCCGGAACCACGGCCCCGCAGGCCGAGGACGAGGGCAGCGGCAACGTGCTGATCGGCTACGGCACCGGCGCGGCCAAGTCCACCGGCAGCCGCCGGCGCCGCCCGCGCGCCGGCAGCGTGATCACCACCCCCGGACCGGCCAATGAGCAGGCCCCGCTGGTGATCAACCCGATCGTGCGCAAGATGGCGCGCGATCACGGGATCGACATCGCCACCGTGCAGGGCACCGGCCAGAACGGGATGGTGCTGCGCAGCGACATCCAGTCCCGCATCGACTCCGCAGCCCCGGCGGCGGCCAGCACCCCGGCCCCGGCAGCCACCCCGGCCCCGGCTGCGGCGGCCAGTGCCCCGGTCGGCGCCGGGCAGACCGATTCACGCACCGGCCTGCCGGTGGCCGAATCCACGGTGCTCTCCGGCGTGCGGCGCACCATCGCCAACGCGATGAGCACCTCGCGCCGGGAGATTCCCGAGGCCACCGTCTGGGTGGATGTGGATGTCACCAAGCTGCTGAAGCTGCGCGCCAAGGTCAAGGAAAGTGCCGGCAGCGCCCCGAGCATGCTGGCCATCATCTCCCGCTTCGCGGTGCTGGGCCTGAAGCAGTTCCCGGAACTGAACAGCCGCATCGAGGTGGGGGCCGACGGGCAGCTGACCCAGACCCGTTTTGAGGGGGTGAACCTGGGCTTCGCCGCGCAAA
The DNA here is from genome assembly GCF_006094275.1 of Glutamicibacter creatinolyticus. Lineage (GTDB taxonomy): Bacteria > Actinomycetota > Actinomycetes > Actinomycetales > Micrococcaceae > Glutamicibacter > Glutamicibacter creatinolyticus. Next base: position 2,427,733 of record NZ_CP034412.1, on the reverse strand, counting down.
CCGAGCGGGGCCTGGTGGTCCCCAACGTGCGCGGCGCCCACCAGCTGAACGCACAGCAGCTCTCGGCCGAGTTCGCCCGCCTGGCCTCGCTGGCCCGCGAAGGCAAGGCCGGGGTGTCGGACCTGTCCGGCAGCACCTTCACCATCAACAACTACGGGGTGTTCAACGTGGATGGCTCCGCGGCGATCATCAACTACCCGGAGGCCGCCATCCTGGGCATCGGCCGGGTCGTGGAACGTCCCTGGGTGGTCAAGGGCAAGGTCAAGGTGCGTTCGATCTGCGAGCTGACGCTCAGCTTCGACCACCGCGTGTGTGATGGCGGCACCGCGGCAGGCTTCCTGCGCTTCGTCGCCGATGCGATGACCAACCCGCAGCACGCGGTCATTTCACTGTAGCGGCCACCGCCACCCGGCGTGGAGCACGACGCCCGGCTTTCGAGCCGGGCGTCGTGCTTTTAACCCCGGAGGACTCTTTCGGCTCGGGATTTGCCCCACCGGGGCCGCGCGGGAGAGGATCAAAAGCAAAGAATGATGTGACCTGCAACTATTTTGGTGCTGGTCCATGCAAACAGCGGCGGCAGCGGATGCCGCGGCGCTGACCCCACAAGCCCGAGGAAGAGCCATGAAGCAGCCCACAGGACCGGTTACCGTCAAGCACCGGGCGGTGAGTTCACTGTTGCTGCTCGTGCCGGCGGTGGCGGTGCTGGTCACCCGGATGCTGCTGGGCGCGCAGGCTCCTAAGGTCGTGGCCACCCACTGGTCGGGGCTGGACTACCCGGATGGCTTCAGCAGCTTCGGCTCGTTCTACGGGGTGTGCCTGGGGATTGCCGCGGCCGGGGCGCTGCTGGGCCTGGCCGGGATGGGGGCCAAGCGTCCCACGGCCCAGCTGCTGATGCTGTTCCTGGGCGGCCTGGCGGCCTGGACGAGCGGAACCATGTTCATCGGCTGCGTGCTGCCGACCGTGCTGGCCGGGGACCCGGCACAGGCGCAGTTGGGCGCCTGGATCCTGGTGCTGATCGCCGGTTCGCTGCTCGGCCTGGTGCCGGCCTGGATCAGCGGCGTGTACCAGCAGGCGAACCGGGGGATGAAGCAGGAACGCGATGAACGGATCGCCCAGGGGCAGGGACGGGAACTTCCCCAGGCGCTGCCCGTGGCGCAGCAGCCCCTGCAGCGCAGCGTGAACGCGCCGGTGTGGCTGTGGGTCCTGAGCGCGGGTCTGCTGGTGTTCACCGTGGTCATGTTCTTTGTGCTCGACGGGTCGGCGGAGAACGGTGGGGTGCTCGGCCTGCTGACCGGACCCGTGCTGCTGTTGTTCGCCCTGGCGCTGCTGTTGGGGGTGTGCCGCATAACCGTGCGGGTGGATGAGAAGGGGCTGCTGGTGACCTCGGGGATTCTGGGCTTCACGATGCGCCGGATCCCGCTGCGGCAGATCCAGAGCGTGGACAGTGAGTGGATCGCCCCGGGGCAGTGGGGCGGCTGGGGCTGGCGGTTCTTCCCCGGCGGCTCGGCCATCGTGTTCCGCGCCATGGACGGGCTGGTGGTGCACACCACCGGGGACAAGCGCTTTGCCGTGACCATGGAGGACTCCGAGGCCGTTCGCGACCAGTTGCTGGCCCGCATGCACCAGGCCGAACCGCGCGATTAGCCTATCAAGGCGCCCAGCCCCGCCGGTGGTGGCGGGGCTGGTGCGTAGGATTGGAGCATGAGCGAACAACCCTTCAGCCTGCGTCCCCTGGCGCTGAAGGTCTACTCACCCTCCCTGCTCTACGGGGTGGGGGTGGGGGCCGTGGCCCCGATCATTTCACTGGCGGCGCTCGGTCGCGGGGCGGATACCGCCACCGCAGCACTGATTGTCACCCTGGTTGGGGTCGGCTCCCTGCTGGCCAACGTGCCCGCCGCCGTGTTGACCACCCGCTACGGGGAACGCATTTCCATGGTGCTGGCCGCAGCCTGGGCGAGCCTGGGCATGGTGCTGGGCATTGTCCCCAGCAACCTGGGGCTTTTTGCCCTGGGGGTGGGCATGCTGGGGATGGCCGGGGCCGTGTTCAACCTGGCCCGGCAAAGCTACCTGGCCGAGGCGGTGCCCATGGAATTCAGGGCCCGGGCCCTGTCCATGCTCGGCGGGGTGATGCGCATCGGCGTGTTCATCGGGCCCTTCGCCGCGACCCTGGCCATGAAGTGGCTGGGGCTGACCGGGGCGTACTGGGTGGGCCTGCTGGCCATGCTCACCGCCATGGTCGTGTGCCTGTGGATCCCGGAACTGGCCACCCGTGCCGAGCCGGCCGCCGGCAACACCCCGAACGGCACCTCGATGCTGTCCATTGCCAAGGCCCAGTGGCGGATCCTGCTGGGGTTGGGGCTGGGGGTGGTGTGCATTTCCGCGGTCCGCGCCACCCGGCAGGTGGTGCTGCCGTTGTGGGGCGAGAACATTGGCCTGGACGCGGCCACCATTTCCCTGATTTACGGCCTGTCCGGGGCGATTGACATGCTCATCTTCTACCCGGCGGGCAAGGTCATGGACAAGCGGGGCCGGGCCTGGGTGGCGGTGCCGTGCATGGCCACCATGGCGTTGGCGCTGTTCCTGCTGCCGCTGACCCACACCGCGGGCGCCATGTTGGCGGTATCCATGCTGCTGGGGTTCGGCAACGGGATCGGCTCGGGGATCGTGATGACCCTCGGGGCGGATTATTCACCGCCGGTGGGCCGGGCAAAGTTCCTGGGCCTGTGGCGCCTGATGTCCGATGCCGGGGCCATGGCCGGCCCGGTGCTGCTCTCGGGCCTGGTCGCGGTTGGCACCCTGGGTGCGGGGGTATGGGCGCTGGGCGGGATCTCGGTGCTGGGGGCCGGAATCTTTGGCTACTTCATTCCCCGCACCCGCCGCGCCGGCTAGGCCATCAGCGCCGGCGCGCCGGGCCGAGCACCACCGAACGCAGGCACAGCCCGCTCAGCAGGGCACTGGCCACGATGTGTGCGATCCCCAGCCCCGCATAGAGCACCAGCAGCGGGTCCGGGATCTGCTTGATGTGCGGGTGGGGCAGCAGCCAGGACAGGGCGATGACCGCCGCCCAGGCCAGCAGGGCGAGCAGCCCGGCCCGCCGTGACCAGGCGGTGCTCTTCACCTTTGCCGCCAGCGGCTGGCGGGCCTGCAGGATGGCGCAGCCAATGACCATCCACCACCCGGCCATCACGAAACCGGCGGCGATGTCCGAGGGCCGGTGCCAGCCGGAAATCAGTGTCGCCAGCCCGGTGACCGTGGCAAAGCCCCAGGCGAAGGGCCCCACGACCGGGCGAAGCCGGGGAGGGGAGATCACATACATCAGCCCCATGGCCGCCGCGGCGGTGGTGGTGTGCCCGGACGGGAAGGAGTTCATGGCGGTGCCGAAATTGAAATCCGGGCGCTCCAGGACAAAATGCTTGAGCAGCTGGGTGCTGCCCACGGCCGCCACCGCCGCCAGGCTGGCCACCGCCGCCCGCACGAAACTTCGGTCCCGGATCACCCGATAGATCAGGAACAGCACCGCAATCACCGCGCACATGGCCGGCAGCAGATCCAAGAACGCCCGCACCGGCGAATCCAGTCCGGTGCGCGGCCACCAGTTCACCCAGGCCAGGAACGCGGCCTCATCGGCCCACTGGCCCGGACGCAGCCGAACGAAGAACAGGTACTCCACGCAGCCCACCACGCCCAGCAGCAGCAGCGCCCACCACCACTTCAGATGGCGCGGCCCTTTCACTCGCCTGGAATCTCGCATGTTTCCAGATTGTCACACATCAAGTCGCCCCACAGCCCGCCCGATACGCGATACCGAACACATTGTCCTAGGCTGGTAGGCATGGAGAACCAACTGCCCAGCCTCGATGAACTCAAAGCCAACTCGTTTGTGGTGCGCCTGCCGCTGCGCGTGAAGTTCCGGGCAGTGGTCGAACGTGAGGCCCTGCTGCTGCAGGGACCGGCCGGCTGGGGAGAGTTCTCCCCCTTCTTGGAGTACGAACCGGCCGAAGCCAGCCGCTGGCTGGCCGCCGCCATCGAGTCCGCCTACCAGCCCTACCCGGAGACCACGGTGCAGCGCATCCCGGTCAACGCCACCCTCCCGGCGGTGAGCACCGAACAGGTCGGCCGGGTGCTGGAACAGTACGACGCGCCGCACACCATCAAGATCAAGGTCGCCGAACGCGGCCAAATCCTGCAGGACGACATTGCCCGGGTCGCCGAAACCCGGCGCCTCTACCCGCAGGCGGCGCTGCGCGTGGACGCCAACGCCGGATGGACCGCCCAGCAGGCCGTCGCCGCCCTGGCCCGGCTGAGTGAATACGACCTGGAATACGCCGAACAGCCGGTACCGGGCATCGATGACCTGGCCCGGCTGCGCGAGGACCTGGCCGCACGGCACATTGACCTGAAGATCGCCGCCGACGAATCGGTGCGCAAGCACACCGACCCGTTGGAGGTTTCCCGCAAGGGTGCGGCGGACTTGATGGTCATCAAGGCCCAGCCGCTGGGCGGCATCCGCCAGGCCCTGCAGATCGTGGCCGAGGCCGGGCTGGACGCGGTCGTCTCCAGCGCCCTGGACACCTCGGTGGGGCTGGGCCAGGGCGCGGCACTGGCCGCCAGCCTGCCGGAGCTGAAGTATGCCTGCGGGCTGTCCACCGGCACCCTGTACAAGGATGACGTCACCGAGCAGCCGCTGCTGGCCGAAGCCGGCTACCTGCAGGTGCGCCGCCCCGGCGTCAGCCGGCAGAAGCTGCGTCACTACAGCGTGGAACCCGAAGGCCGGCAGCGCTGGATGCAGCGCCTGGAAAGCTGCTACGCCATCCTGGCCGGACAGGACCTGGCACAGCGTCCGTTGGCCTGAGGTTAACCTTCCGGTTCCCCGGCGATCACCCACGGGTGGCACGCTCTTCTTGCGCCCTTCCCAGCGCACGATGAGCCACCGCTTCACGCCCCAGCCCAGGCACCGGGCTCGCGGCGTGCAGCACCACCACAGAAAGTGATCCCTGATGCAAACCTCGCGCCGGCTGCTTCCCATGCACGGTCACACCCGCGGCAACCGTTCGGCGGCCACCTGCCATTACAAGTGCGGTGACGCGTGCGCCGCGCCGCAGGCCAACACCTCGCACAACGAGTACTTCAAGGACATCGCCGATGCTGCCCTCTCGCGGCGCAGCATGCTCGGGCTCGGTGCCGTGGGCGCGGCGGCTGTGGTGCTGGGCCCCTCCTTGCTCTCCGCCCCGGCCGCCAGCGTCGCCCAGGCGGCCCAGGGAACCCGCGGGTCGCTGCCCTTCACCGCCATCGCCCCGGTGTCCCGCTCGGTGGACGGCATGAGCGTGCCTGAGGGCTATGACTGGCACCCGATCATCCGCTGGGGTGACCCGTTGTTCTCCCGCAAGCAGGCCCTGGACCCGGCCAAACCCTCGGCGAAGGCGCAGGCCGCACAGTTCGGCTACAACTGCGACTACCTGGACATCATCGTGGACAAGTACTCATCACATCGTGGGGTGCTGGTGGCCAACCACGAATACACGAACGAGGAAATGATGTTCCCGCCCGCCTGGTTTGAAGCGAACAAGGACGAGGCCCGTCGGGTCGCGCTGGCCGCGCACGGCATGTCAGTGGTGGAAGTGCAGCGCAAGAAGAACGACCGACGTTGGAACTACATCGTGGGCGGCGAACGCAACCGGCGCATCACCATGCACACCGAGTTCCGCATGACCGGCCCGGCCGCCGGCAGCCCGCTGCTGCGCACTCGTGAGGACGATACCGGAACCCGGGTGCTGGGAACGCTGAACAACTGCGCCGGGGGCACCACCCCGTGGGGAACCGTGCTGAGCGGGGAGGAAAACTTCGACCAGTACTTCCGGGGCCGGGGCACCGCGCAGGAAGCCCGGTACGGGATCAAGGCCAAGGCCACCGGCCGCGGCTGGGAGGAGAGCGAACCGCGCTTCGGGCTGCACCACCCCGGCTATGAGAACGAGGCCAACCGCTTCGGGTGGGTGGTGGAAATTGATCCGCAAAACCCGGACTCGGTCCCGGTGAAGCACACCAACCTGGGCCGGTTCAAGCACGAGGGCGCCAACGTGCGCATCGCACAGAACGGCAAGGTCATCGCCTACTCGGGTGATGACTCGCGCTTTGAATACCTGTACAAGTTCGTCTCGCGCGACACCTACCGCAAGGGGGACCGCGCCCACAACATGACGCTGCTGTCCCACGGGGATCTGTACGTGGCCACCTTCAGCGGCAATTCCCCGGCCCGTGAAATCGACGGCACCGGAACGCTGCCCACCGACGGAGCCTTTGACGGCACCGGGACGTGGGTCCCGCTGGTGCTCAACGGGGCCTCCCAGGTACCGGGCATGGCCCTGGACGAGGTCCTGGTCTACACCCGGCTGGCCGCTGACAAGCTCGGCGCCACCAAGCTGGACCGCCCGGAGGACGTGGAACCCAGCCCGGTCACCGGCAAGGTCTACGTGGCCCTGACCAACAACTCCGAACGCGGCAACCATGGCACCGAGGGGGCCACCGAGGTCAGCCCGCGCCTGCGCAACCGGGACGGGCACGTACTGGAGATCACCGAGAACCCCACCGACGCGACCGCCAACGAGTTCAACTGGAACATCCTGCTGGTGGCCGGGGATCCCAAGTTCAATTCCTCCACCTACTTCTCCGGGTACCCGGCCGACAAGGTCTCCTCAATCTCCTGCCCGGACAACCTGGCCTTCGACTCCCAGGGCAACCTGTGGATCTCCACCGACGGGGCGCCAAGCACCATCGGCTACTCCGATGCCCTGCACAAGGTCACCCTGGATGGTGAACAACGCGGGCGGGTTGAACAGTTCCTGGCCGTACCGACCGGCGCCGAGACCTGCGGCCCGCTGATCCGCGACAGCGATCAATCGGTGTTCGTTTCGGTCCAGCACCCGGGGGAGGGCGGCAGCTACAACGAACCCCAGTCCCTGTTCCCGGACTACGTTAGTGACGGTCGCAAGGCCAAGAAGGGCCAGATGCGTGGCCCGCGACCCACCATCGTGCAGGTGTACCGGCGCACCAAGGCCATCAAGGGCCAGGGCCGGGGACCGGGCAAGTAGTGGGCAACGGGAGGCGGTAGGCGGCAGGGACCGGCGGGGCAACCACTAGACTGGGGCAGGTGGGAGCTGAACGAAGCGCGGCGCACACCGCCAACGAGTCACACAGGGACCTGCACCACCGTGAATCCCTGCCGAATACCGCCATCGATACCGCCCGGGACGTGTTCCGCACACTGATCGGCGCGGGAATCCGTGACCTGGTGCTCTCACCGGGTTCCCGCAGCGCCCCGCTGGCCTACGCCGCAGCGGAGGCCGAGGCCAGCGGCAAACTGCGCATCCACGTACGCATTGACGAACGCTCCGCCGGTTTCCTGGCACTCGGCATGGCCCAGGCCTCCGGGGCCCCGGTGGCGATTGCCATGACCTCCGGCACGGCCGTGGGCCAACTGCTGCCGGCCATCATGGAAGCCAACCACACCGCCACCGCGCTGCTGGTCCTCTCCGCCGACCGTCCCGAGGAGCTGCAGGGCACCGGCGCCAGCCAAACCACCGACCAGCGTGGACTGTTCGGCGTGCACGTGCGTGCGAACCTGAACGTCCCGGCCGGAACCTCGCCCGCACCAGCGGTAGACCAAGCCCTGCGGGCGCTCGCCGGGACAAGCAAGAGCGCGCCGGGCCCGGTCCAGCTGAACCTGCAGTTCCGCGACCCGCTCACCCCGCCCCGGGACAGTGATTTAGGCGTACAGCAGTGGGCCCAGCAGATTCAGCCCGGGCGCTGGGCAGGGGAGCAGCCCGACCTGCCGCGCTGGGTGGTGCCTGGCGCCCTGCCGGCACGACGCACCGTGGTGTTGGCCGGGCATGACGCCGGCCCCGAAGCCCAGGCCTTCGCCCAGGCTCTTGGGCTGCCGCTGTTGGCCGAACCGTCCTCGAACGCACGGTTCTCGGCCCAGCTGATCACCCATTACCGGCTGCTGCTGGCCGTGGCCGGGGAACGGATCGAGCGGGTGGTGCTCTTTGGCCGCCCCACGCTCAGCCGTCCGGTGGCCCGCCTGCTGGCGAACCACCACATTCCCAGCGCCCTGTACCAGCCCCGGGCAGTGTCCTGGTACGCCCCGGGCCGGCGCCGCGAACGGCTCGTCGCCGACCCCGCCCAGCTCATCGAGTTCGCCGGCACCGCCCCGAAGGGGTGGCTGGACGCCTGGCGGAACCTGGATGCGCAGGCACAGCGCATAGTAAGGGACCTGCAGCCGTCGAAGCATGTCAACGGCTACCAGCTGGCCCAGCTGTTGTGGCGCCACCGGCAGGGGCCGTTGTTCATCGGCTCCTCCAACATCGTGCGCGACTTTGACCTGGCCGCTGCCGGGGACGACCGGCCCGGAGCCCGGGTGTACGCCAACCGGGGTCTGGCCGGCATTGACGGGAGCATCTCCACCGCCTTGGGCCTGGCCATCGCCAGCGGCCAGCCGACCCGTGCCGTGCTGGGGGACATCACCTTCCTGCACGAGGCCTCGGCCCTGCTGCTGGCCCCCGAAGAACCGCGACCCACCCTGGACGTGGTGGTGTACAACGACGCCGGTGGGGCGATCTTCTCCACGCTGGAACACGGGGCGGTCCACGAATCGGGGCGGTACGGGCAAGCGGTGGAACGCCTGTTCGCCACCCCGCACACGGCCCGACTCGACGCCCTCGCCCAGGCCTACGGATGGAAGTACTACTGCCCGCAAAATTCCGGCGAGCTGGAGGAACTGTTGGCGGCACCCCAACGGGCCGGGGTGCGGCTGATCGAAGTACGCGCCCCGCGCGAGCAGGTCCGCGCCCAGTCCGTGCAGTGGGCTGAAGCCGTCGGTGCCCTGCCCTGGCCCGAACGCTAGCCCAGCCTGCTCAGGCCATGGCACAAGGACACCGCGCACCCAAGGGTGCGCGGTGTCCTATTTCTGCTTGGGCTGCTGGGTTCCGGCCTAGATATCCACGTGGGTGGGATCCAGCACCCGGCGCAGGAAGTCCTGGGTGCGCGGCTGCTGCGGGTTGCCGATCACGTCGGCTGCCTTGCCCTCCTCAACCACCACCCCGTCGTCCATGAACACCACGCGGTCGGCCACTTCCTTGGCAAACGTCATTTCGTGGGTGACCACCAGCATGGTCATGCCACCCTTGGCCAGTGACTTCATAATCGCCAAGACCTCGCCCACCGTTTCGGGGTCCAATGCGCTTGTGGGCTCATCGAAGAGCATCAGCCGCGGTTCCATGGACAGCGCGCGGGCTATGGCGACGCGTTGCTGTTGCCCGCCTGACAACTGATCCGGATATCGGCTGCCAAAATCACCTAGTCCCACCCGGTCGAGATTGGTTTGAGCAATCCTCTTTGCCTCGCTCTTGGGCCGTTTTGCGACCTTGATCTGGGCAACGGTGCAGTTCTCCAACACGGTCAGGTGGGGGAAGAGGTTGAACTGCTGGAAAACCATGCCGACATGTCGGCGCATCCTGTCCAGATCCACATCAGGATCCGTAGCTTCGAAACCGCCGACATGAATGGTGCCGCCGTTCGGCTTTTCCAGTAGGTTGACGCAGCGCAGGAGAGTCGACTTACCCGAACCGGAGGGGCCGATCAGGCAGACCACCTCTCCCGGTTCGAGGTTCAAGTCGATCCCTTTGAGCACTTCATTGTTGCCATAAGACTTGCGCAAACCGGTGATGTTCGCGCCCGCTGCTTCAAACTTTTGTTCTGTCGTAGATGTACTCATGATGCTTTCTCCTAGCGCTTTTGCCGGGCGGAGGAACCCTCAAAACGACGCGCGATCAGGCTCAATGGAATGGTGATGACCAGATAGAAGGCACCTGCCACGATTAGCGGAGTAATGCCCGCTCCCAAGGCGGTAATTCCCTCGCGACCAAATTTTGTAATCTCGTATTGAGTCAAGCTCATGCCCAAAATAAACGCCAGGGAGGAGTCCTTGGTCAGAAGAATGACTTCATTGGTCAGCGGCGGCAGCACGATTCGAAAAGCCTGGGGAATGACGATGGTCACCATGGCTCGCCAAGCTGGCATCCCCAACGACCTTGCTGCTTCAGTTTGTCCCTTGGGAACGGCTTGCAGGCCTGCACGCAACGTTTCGGCAATGTATGCGGCCGACACCAAACCCAGCGCGACCATGATGTTTACCGGTTGCGGCCAGTTTGATTCCGGAAAGGCGACAGGAACGCCGAAGCCGAATGCGAGAAGCACGAGGATTGCCGGAACGCCGCGGAAGAACTCGATGAAACCGGTGGCGAACCAGCGGTAGGGAGCAAAAGACGCCATTTTCATGAGCGCCAACAGCAAACCCAGCACTAGACCAAAAGCAAAAGAAATAATGGTGTAGAAGATTGTGTTTTTCAGCCCGACAAGGATGAGATCGGGGAACATCGATCCAATCTTCTCGAAAGCGAAGAACGAGCTTCGGATTTGTGGCCAGTCGGCAGCAAGGATAAGTACTGCGAGAACAACGACGAAGACCGCTATTTGAATGATCTTGCTGATACGAGCCCGTTGACTTGTGGTCATAGCCATGGAAAAACCTCATGGTTGTCGGGCGCGGCGCTCCAACTTGTGATTGAAGCGCCGCGCGAAATCATTGAAGTGTGGGAAGCGGTCTCCTCGCGAAGACCGCTTTAGAAGATTCTTACTTCTGCCCCAACCACTTGTCGGTCATCTTGTCCAGGTCACCCGAGCTCTTCAGCCGGTCCAGAGTGGAATTCACCTTGTCCAGCAGCTCGGCGCTGTCCTTCGGCACCGCAACACCAAGCTTTTCACCGGTCTGAATCTCTTGAACGACTTCAAAGTCCGGCTTGTCCGCGATCGCATAGCGCAATACGGACTGGTTTCCCAGCGCCGCATCCGCCTTGTTCGAGGTCAAGGCCTGGAGCTGAAGACCGGAGTCTTCATAGCCGATGGTTTCCAGTCCTTGTTCCTTGCCGTATTTCTCACCGGTGGTAGCCTGCTGAACGGCGACACGCTTGCCCTTGGCGGATTCAACATCGGTGATCCCGGACCCCTTACGGGCGACCAGCATCAGGTCGTCATCCAGGTAAGGTTCCGAGAAGTCCATGTTGGCCTTGCGCGCATCGGTGATCGAAATCGACGACATCGCGATATCGCACTGAGTCTTGAAGAGGCCGGACTCGATCGAGTCGAAACCTGCGGTGATGACGCTCAGTTTCAAATCCATGTCCGAAGCAATCTCGTTGGCGATATCAATGTCCAGGCCAACGATCTCGCCGTCCTTTTTGAATTCGAACGGTTCGTAGGGAACATCGGAGCAGACCGTCAACTGTCCAGCGGTGCGGGGAGTGAATCCACTGCCCTCGGTCTCCGAGCTGCCGTTGTTGGAGTCGCCACAGCCGGTCAGGGCGATGAGCGCTGCTGATCCGATGGCGAGAGTGGATAGTACGTTCTTCTTGAAGGTGCGCATGGAACGGGACCTACTTTCAGGTGATGCGAGTTACAGGCGTCCTGATAATCATAACCATGACGCGGCCCACCTGAGATTCGCATCACACCGTGTCATGTGGGAATAAGCATTACTTGCTCATTGCCCACCTAATCCCTCCCCAGCCGTGGTGAAGCGTTGGGCACGAGGACTTGTCAGCGGGAAACTGCAAAAAGGTCAAGATTCAAAGTTTGACTGTGAATGCTGTTTTAGCGCGGCCCGACCTCTGAGGTGGGTGTGGTGCGCAGCCACCACAGTCGGGCCCCATCTCCGGCCGCTTGAAAGCCGGGGCATGGATTTTACTGGCGCTCGGCGTGCAGGGCCTGCAGCATGGGCCGCATCTTGGCCCACGACTCGGCCAGTTCTGACTCCGGATCCGAGCCGGTGACGATCCCGCAACCGGCATACAGGCGCATGTTGCTTTCGTCTTCCAGCACGCCTCCGCGCAGGGCAATGCCAAATTCGCCGTCGCCGCGCGAATCGATCCAGCCCACCGGTCCCGCATAGGGTCCGCGGTCCAGCCCCTCCAGTTCGCGCAGCACCTTCCCGGCGAGCTTCGTTGGGGTGCCGCACACCGCAGCGGTGGGATGGAAAATCTCGGCGATATCAAGTGCGGTGGGGAACCGGCCATCAGAACCGGGGCGCAGCTCGGCGCTGACATCACTTGCCAGGTGCCAGACATTGGGCAATTCCAGGATGAACGGTTCCTCGGGGGCCTGCATGCCGTGGGAAATCGGATCCAGCGCCAGGGTCAGCGAGTCGATGGCCAACTGGTGCTCCACGCGCTGCTTCGGGTCACCCAGCAGGACACGCTGCGGGTAGCCTGCTTCCCCGACCGGAGCCGTGGCCCGGTCCAGGGTGCCGGCCAGGACCCGGGCTTCGGCGGTGCCGTTGGTGACGCGCACCAGCATTTCCGGGGTGGCACCCACCAGCCCGTCCACCGAGTAGGTCCAGCAGTTGTCATAGCCGCCAACCAGCTCCCGGACAACCTGAGCCAAATCGATGCCGCCGCTGCTGCGGGCAATCACGTCCCGGGAAAGCACGAGCTTGGAAATCTCGTCACCCTCCAACACCTTCAGCGCCTGGCTGACCGCCTTCAGGTAGGAGCCTGCGGTCAGGTCTCCGGGCTGCAGGCTGATCGTGCCGTGCGGGGCGCCGGTGTAGGCCGCCTCGTCCAGCAGCTCCTGGCACCGGGCCAGGGCGTAATCGTAGGTGAGCTGCTCGGTGTCCAGGGTGTCGCTGGTGATGGTGATCCACGAAAGCGCTCCGTCCTTGCCCAGGACCACCTCCGGGATCACCAGCCGGGAACGGTAGTTGCTGGTATAGGAGAATGCGAACGCGCCGAAGGCCACCGGCCCGCTACCGGGCTGGTTGATTGGATCGATCACGGTGGCGCGCTGCACGAGGTCGGTAAACCACTGCCGGGCGTCAGCGAAGCGTTCAGCCCCCTGGGTATGCAGACGGGCCACCGCCCCCAGGCCAACCAGGCCGTCACCCTGCCGGGTCCACACCAGGGCTCGGTGACGCAATGCGTCGAGCACAAAGGACGGGTCGGTGTGGTCGAAACTAAAGGTCACACTGGCAAGAACAGGCAGCTCCTGCTGCACGAAGGCAGGGGAGGCGACAGGCAAATCGGCAGACATGATACGGCTAAGCCTACCGCCGAAAGCGCGCGGTGAGGCTGTGCTGGTGGCCGCAGTCACGCTCTGGCCCAGTGCGTCCGTGCGCGGGAGTTGTCCTGCCTACGAGGTGGGGGCGGTAAGGGTGTGCTGTGTACCGCTGTGCCTTGTGGCCTCTGGCCCACGGCGAAGATAACAGCACCGCGAAGAGAAAGAGGAGGGCCACATCGGCTAGAGTGATAGAAGTTTCGGAAGCGGTGCGCTGCCGAGGAGTCCTCCTGGGACGATAACCAAACCCGTTGAAAGATAAGTAAGCCGTAAAACAGTGACTGATTCGAAAAGCAACTGGACCGCAGCCGGGCATGAGGTTCCGAACTCGATAGAGCTGAATCCGGAAACCGCGGCACTGGCCGCGACCATCAATCTTCCAGCAGGTTTCGCCCCGATTGCCGAGGACCCGGAGTTCGGCCCGGCCGTCTCCACCGGGCTGGCCAAGGTCGAGAAGCTGCTGCGCGACGCAATCGCCAACTCCGATCCGCTGATCGACGCCTCCTCCCGACACCTCGTGGAAGCCGGGGGCAAGCGGGTGCGCCCGCTGCTGGTGCTGCTGACCGCGCTGCTGGGCGAGGGAATCGACGACGATGTCATTAAGGCGGCCGCCGTGGTGGAACTGACCCACCTGGCCACGCTTTACCACGATGACGTCATGGATTCGGCCCCGATGCGCCGCGGTGCCCCGACCGCCCACGAGGTGTGGGGCAACTCGGTTGCCATTCTGGCCGGTGACCTGATCTTTGCCCGTGCGTCGGTGCTCGGCGCCGAGCTGGGCCCGGAAGCGGTCACCTGGCAGTCACGCACCTTTGAGCGCCTCTGCCTGGGACAGCTGCACGAATGGATTGGCCCGCGCGAGGGGGACGACCCGATCGCCCACCACCTGCAGGTCATCAGCGACAAGACCGCCTCCCTGCTGGCAACCTCCGGCGCCTTTGGTGCCCGTTTCGGCCAGCGCCCGGAATATGTGGCGATCCTGCGCGAATACGGCGAAAAGGTAGGCGTGGCCTTCCAAGTGGCCGACGACGTGATCGACCTGGTCGCCACCAGCGGCAACTCGGGTAAGACTCCGGGGACCGACCTGCGCGAAGAAGTTCCCACCCTGCCGGTGCTGAAGCTCCGTGAAGCCGCGGCACACGGGGACCAGGATGCAATCGCGGCCCTGGAGCTTGTTGACGGTGATTTGAGCAGTGACGAGGCGTTGGCCCAGGCTGTTGCGGCCGTCGGAGCGCACCCGGCAACCCGCCAGGCCTGGGAAGTGGCCCGCCAGTGGGCTGACGATGCCATCAAGGTTCTGGAGCCGCTGCCCGAAGGCACCGTGAAGCACGCGTTGATCGCCTTCGCTGACGCCGTGGTCACCCGCGAGGCCTGAGCGTTGAAGCGCCCTTGAGGGGGCAGACCAACAGACTTCAAAAAGGATCGGCCGGTTCCCACACGGGGACCGGCCGATCCTTTATCATGCCGCAATGTTGTGCCCTAGGGAAGTGATAACGCCGTCTAGGTCGGTTTTCCTGATGCAGCTGCTGTGGGCTCGGTTCCTTTGCAGAACCGATATCGAGGGGCTGCAGAAAAACAATTTGCGGTCCCTGGTTCACTCACCCAGGGGGATCGTGACTCGTGCACTGCGTTCGACGGGTGACGCGAAGATCAAAGTAGGACAAAAGATTCGCGATACCTTCGGTTTATTTATCCCTTCCCTCAGCTGCCCTTCCACGGATTGCTGTTGCTGTTCTCGGCGAGTCTTGACGCTTGGATAAATATAAGCAGGTCACCGAACCTACCTAGGCAGCCTGATACCTAGCGTATTAATAGCTTGCAAAGGGTTGACGAAGCGCAGAAGTTAATTAGTGTGTACTAAAAGCGAAATGATGTGCGTAAGGAGATCGAGCGGTGTTGAAAATCAAGAAGATGTTGACCACTGGCGCAACGGCGCTCTGCCTCACCGCCGGGATGATGGCCCTGGCTCCTGCAGCCCAAGCGGACACCCAAACTCGGTGGTACAACAACTTGCAGGTTTGCCAAGCGGAAACCAATGCTCGGGCAAAGCACCTGCGAAATAAGGGCTACACGGTCAGTATTCAGCGGTATTGCAAGGGGGAGCAGTACATCGGTTACAGGCCGCAGTATCAGTCGATTCTCTACTTCAACTGATGCTCGCAGAAGAACCCCGATTCTGCTGAAGGTTCGGGTGAGACTAAGGTTTAGGCTGCAAGAGCGACAGCTCGATCATTGCAGCCTCGAACGCCGGCGACGCAGCCATTTGCTGCCGCTCGTGTGCTGCGCGTGCCAAAAGGCGCCCGAAAGGTCGTCAGGTGCTCGTCCTACGTGCAGACCAGGACTAGGGAACCCGCCGCAACTCCGCCTCGGTCAGGGCGAAGGGGTGACGCTCGGAGAACACGGCGGCACGCAGCTGCTCGGCCTTTTCCGCCCGGTCCGACACCGGCACCCGGTGGCGCAGCTGGCGATAGAGCATGTCATCTGAATAACGGGCAAAGACGTGCTGGTGATAGTGCCACACGTGCTGGTTGCCAGCGGGCTCATTGTGCTGCCGGGTGCTGGTTCCCTCCGGAGCCCAGGCCAGTTTCATGGCCAGGGCAATCCGCCGGGTCTCACGCATAATCGCCGCGCCGACCTCATCATCAAGGTCATAGAGGGATTCAAGGTGGGCGGTGGGGATGATCATCACGTGTCCGCCGTATTTGCCGAACCCGTCACAGGCCATGATCGCCGCCGCGTGACGCGTCTGGTAGATCATGTCGGTGGGAGCGCACAGGTTCCCCCCGCTGAACGGCAGGCCATTGAGCAACTCGCAAAACGGGCACTGGTACCCGGCCGGGGCGTGGGAATGGTGCAGCACTAATTCTCCAATTCTGCGCTGAGCTCCTCGAACACCCAGGCGAACATGTCCAGCGTGAACTCGCTGAACGTTCCTTCCTCACTGGTCCAGTTGCCGCGCGCGTTGTTGCGGCGGTAAACAATCGGATCGGGCACGTCGAGCTGGTTGACCTTGAAGCCCCAGACGAATTTTTCCTCCTCGTCCTCCAGGAACAAGAGGTAGCCGTCCTCCACCTCCAGCTCCTCAGGGTCGAAGAAGTAGTGGTAGGCCTCCATGAAGTCCTCGCAGTTGCCCAGCGAACGGTAGAACTCCTCCAGCACCTGGGGGATTTGCACCCGAGACTCCTCCAGTGCCTCACCCAGTTCCGCAGCGCTCAACCCGTCACTTTGGCTCCAGGCGTCATCCAGATACTTGGGAACCAGGGAACGGAACTTCTCAATGAACATGTCAGCCATGTCAATATCCTATCGACTCACGGCCCCCGGCAGGGAACCGGGGCGGCGCTCGCTCAGGCCAGTTCCAGGGCGATTAATGCGATCCACAGCTGCACCCGGTCGCCGGTGACCGTCGGGTCGTAGCCGGAGAGCTCGGTGATCTGCTGCAGCCGGTAGCGCACCGTGTTGCGGTGCAATCCCAGCGACTCGGCCACGGCGCCGACCGAACCGTCCAGCTTGAAGTACTCGCGCAGCGTGGTCACAAGTTCGCCGCGGTTGGTCCGGTCGAATTTCTGGAGCGGCCCCAGTGCCTCGGCAGCCAGATCGTGGATGGGCACGTCCTTGGCGGTGAGCAGCAGGGAGGTCAGCGACAGCTTGGCCGGGGCATTAACCCGTTCCCCGTGGCGCAACGCCTCCAGTGCCTCAAAGTAGCTCCACCGCACCCCGCGCGCCCCCGGATAGCTGCCGCCGTAGCCAATGGACGCCTGAATCCCGGCCTTCTCCAGGTACTCGCTGATCAGCGTTACCGCCTGCGCGGCCAGCTCCTGGGGGAGCAGCATCGCCAAACGGTCATCGATCATCGAGGTGACCTGTTGCTCTAGCAGCGGGGGCAACGGCAGGCTCGGCAGCACCGACGCCGCGGAGACGGCCTGGATGAGGATGGCCACGTGGTTGCGCTGCCGGTCCAGGCCCAGCGCCCGCAGCCGGTCGGCGGCCTCGCTGCCATCCAGCGTGCCGGCCACCAGATCGGCCAGGATCTGCCCGTTGCCCAACCGGTGGGATTCAAGCAGCCGCGCCTTGTTGGCCAGCTCCAGGCCAATCAGGGACTGGGCGTACTCCACCAGCGCATCGTGCTCATAGGGTTCGGCCAGGTACAACGCCCCCTGGTCGCGCATTCCGGTGGCGATCGGCAGCTGGTGCCAGGTGCCCGTGCGGAAGTCCGGACCGTAGATTTGGGTGCCGTACAGGGAGACCGCCACGTCGGTGCCCAGCATGTTCGCCAGCTCGCCGAGCATGCTGTCCAGGCTGGAGGAGAGCAGCGTGCGGGTCAGCCGCTGGTGGGAGTTCAGCAGCTGCTGCAGCTGCTGCAGGTGGAAGCGGTTCAGTTCCTCGGCAATCAGCTTGGTGATTGCCGCGAAGGGGGTCTGGTACGGGACCTCGAAGACCGGCAGGTTGACCTCGGCGGCCGCCTTCAGGATGCTGTGCGGCACGTTCTTGTGCCCCAGCCCCGTCCCGTACCCCAGGGCAATCACCCCGTTCTCGGCCAGCAGGCGCACGAACTCGCGCTGGCTTGCGGTGGTCTTCTGGCGCACCCCGGTGGTCAGCACGATCTCCTCGCCGGTGAGGAACTCCGAAGGGTCCAGCAGCTCGGTGATCGCGGCCCACGTGATGGATGTCTCGCGGGTTTTCGAAAAGTCATTGAGCGGGCGCAAATCAAGCTCGTCATGCTCAAGCAGGGCTCCAAGGGTGATTGCCATGCTTAAAGTTTAGGCTCTGAATTGTGCGCAGCCGCGATGGGGAAAACCCCTTGACAAGGAACTAAAACAGCCATTTCACACATATGCTAGTTGTTCTAGGTTAGGTTAATCACATGAACACTCCATCTTCAGTACGAGGCGCCCGCAAGGCGACAGGACAACGCGAGGTCTTCTCCTCGCGCAAGTTGTTCATCCTGTCCGCCATCGGCTCCGCTGTCGGTCTGGGAAACATCTGGCGTTTCCCCTACGTTGCCTACGAAAACGGTGGCGGCGCATTCTTGATCCCCTACCTGGTAGCGATCCTGTGTGCCGGCATTCCGTTGCTGTTCCTTGACTACTCGGTCGGTCACCGCTTCCGCGGCTCCGCCCCGCTGGCCTACCGCCGCCTGAACCGCAAGGCCGAAGTGCTGGGCTGGTGGCAGGTGCTGATCTGCTTCATCATTGCCATCTACTACGCCGCGATCATCGGCTGGGCGGCCATGTACGCCTGGTTCTCGCTGAGCAAGGCGTGGGGCGATGACGCCGAAGGCTTCTTCATGGGCGAGTTCCTGAACGTGGCCGACAACGTCGGGGTGTCCTTCGACATTGTTTCCCGCGTCTTCTTCCCGATCCTGGCCGTATGGGCCGTGACCATCATCATCATGGTGGCCGGTGTGAACAAGGGCATTGCCCGCGCGAACGTGGTCTTCATGCCGCTGCTGATCGTGATGTTCGTGCTGCTGGTGGTCCAGTCGGTCTTCCTGCCCGGCGCCATGGACGGCCTGAACGCGTTCTTCACCCCGAACTGGGAGGCCTTAATGAACCCGGCGGTGTGGGCGGCGGCGTTCGGCCACATCTTCTTCTCCCTCTCGGTGGCCTTTGGCATCATGGTCACCTACTCCTCCTACCTGCGCCGCAAGACCGACCTGACCGGCTCGGGCTACGTGGTGGCCTTCGCCAACTCGGGCTTTGAGATCCTGGCCGGCATCGGCGTGTTCGCCGCCCTGGGCTTCATGGCCCACAACACCGGGGCCGCAGTCGGCGACGTGGTCAGCGGCGGCATCGGGCTGGCGTTCATCGCGTTCCCGACCATCGTCTCGCAGGCACCGCTCGGGGCCCTGCTGGGCGTGCTGTTCTTCGGCTCGCTGGTCTTCGCTGGCCTGACCTCATTGATCTCAATCCTTGAGGTGATTGTCGCGGCGTTCCAGGACAAGCTGGGATGGAACCGCAAGGCGGCGACCCTGATCGTCACCGTGCCGATCGGGCTGATCTCCCTGGCCCTGTTCTCCACCACCACCTCGCTGTACCTGCTGGATACGCTCGATGCCTTCGTCAACCAGTTCGGCATCCTGGCCTGCGCCCTGGTCACCGTGATCGTGGTCGGCGCCGGACTGGGGGCCCTGCCGAAGCTGGCCAAGCACCTGAACCGCCACAGCTCCATCAAGCTGGGCACCGGGTGGATGGTCCTGGTCGGCGGCGTTGGCCCGGCAGCGCTGGGTTACATGCTGCTCAACGAACTGCAGAGCAAGATCGGCGAACAGTACTCCGGCTACCCGGCGTGGTTCAACGGGATCTTTGGCTGGGGCATGGCCGGAGCGCTGATCGTCTTCGCGGTGCTGCTCTCGCTGATTCCCTGGAGTCGTGGCTCGAAGCTCAACGACCCGGAATTCGAACAGCACAAGGCCAAGGTCCTCGATGAGGAACTGCCCGACACCACTGTGAAGAGGTACTAGCCATGACTGGAATTGCCATTGTCTTCATGATCATCGCCATGCTCACCATCTGGGGTGGGCTGGTGCTGGCACTGATCAACCTGTCACGTCACCCGGATGTACCCGATGATCCGGAAGATGACCTGATTGAGGCACCGACCCAGCTGTAGCCGGGGCTGCCAGAACACCTCGGGGCGCGGCGGTGGGGAAGCGATTCTTCACCGCCGCGCCCTTGTCTGTGCAGCTGCACAAATACTGCTTCGCGCGCCTGTGCCACGGCGGTTGGACGCGTCGAAACCGCGTCATATCCTGCTATGAGTACGACAGACTTAGGGCCGGCAGGATCCAGGCCCGGCCCCCATTTGAGGAAAGGAGCTTGCTGTGGACGTCTCATACCGTATCGAACAGAAGCGCAAGGTAAACGGTGCATTCCCAGGTCCGAAGTCCCAGGAGCTGACCGCCCGCCGCCAGAAGTCCGTGGCCGCCGGTGTTGCCTCCACTCTTCCGGTCTACGCCGCCGATGTTGACGGCGGCATCATCGTTGACGTTGACGGCAACCAGCTCATCGACCTCGGGTCGGGCATCGCAGTGACCACCGTGGGTGCCTCCAACCAGGCAGTGGCCAAGGCGGTGGCCGAGCAGGCCGCGCGCTTCACCCACACCTGCTTCATGGTGGCCCCGTACGAGAACTACATTGAACTGGCCGAAAAGCTGGTGGCCATCACCCCGGGCGAGTTCGAAAAGCGGGCCGTGTTCTTCAACTCCGGCGCCGAGGCCGTGGAGAACGCCATCAAGGTAGCCCGTGTGGCCACCGGGCGCCAGGCCGTGGTGGCCTTCGACCACGCCTACCATGGACGCACCAACCTCACCATGGGCCTCACCGCCAAGGCCGCCCCCTACAAGCGCGGCTTCGGCCCGCTGGCCCCGGAAATCTACCGGATGCCGATGAGCTACCCGTACCGTGAGGAAAACCCGAACATCTCCGGCAAGGAAGCCGCCGAGCGCGCCATCCTGGCCATGGAAAAGCAGATCGGCGGGGACCAGATCGCCGCGATCATCATTGAACCGATCCAGGGTGAGGGCGGCTTCATCGTCCCGGCCACCGGCTTCCTGCCGCGGGTCGCCGAATGGGCCAAGGAAAACGGCATCGTGTTCATCGCCGACGAAGTCCAGGCCGGCTTCGCCCGTTCCGGCGCCTGGTTCGCCTCCGACATCGAGGGCATCGAACCGGACCTGGTGACCGTGGCCAAGGGCATCGCCGGGGGCATGCCGCTGTCCGGTGTGGTGGGCCGCGCCGAACTGCTGGACTCCGTGCACGGCGGTGGACTGGGCGGCACCTACGGCGGCAACCCGGTCGCCGTGGCCGCGGCCCTGGAGAGCATCAAGTTCATGGACGAGCAGGACCTGCCCGGCCGTGCCCGCGAAATCGAATCCCAGTTCTTCGAGCGCTTCACCGCGCTGCAGAAGGACGTCCCGGCCGTGGGTGACGTGCGCGGCCGCGGGGCCATGGTGGCCATCGAATTCGTCAAGCCCGGCGGCAAGGAGCCGGACGCGGAGCTGACCAAGAAGGTCGCCGCCCAGTGCCTGGAGGACGGTGTGCTGATCCTGACCTGCGGCACCTACGGCAACGTCGTCCGCCTGCTGCCGCCGCTGGTGATCAGCGACGAACTGCTCACCGACGGCTTCGACGTGCTGGAAGCGGCCATCCGCCAGCACGCCTAGTTCTTCACCGGGACCCTGTTTTCAAGCTCGGGGATCCGGTGAGCACGACGCCGGGGTGCCAGGACCATTGGTTCTGGCACCCCGGCGTCGTTCTTGCCCTCCCCTGCAGCCAGCCGGCTGGGGCGGGGCGGGAGCTCAGCCCACCATCAGCTCCAGCTGGTGGCCCTCCAGTGCCCGGTCCGCATAGATGAGCCGGATGGCCTGTGCATCCGGGTTGCCCCGGTCGGGACCGCGGTAGGCCAGGGTGAATCCCAGTTTCTGGGCAACCCGTGCCGAGGCCGCATTGTGTTCCAGCAGGGAGGCGACCACCGGGGCCTCGGGGCGGTGCCGGTTCGCCTGGCCCACGGCCTGGCGCGCCACCTGCGTGGCGAAGCCCTGCCCCTGGGCGGACACCGCGAACCGGTACCCCAGGTTCCAGAAGGACTTGCGGGTAAGCGAACATCCGCCATAGCCAATGATCTGCCGGGAACCGGCGGCCCGAATCACCCAGGGGCCCAACCCCTCACGCCGCCAGCAGCCCCGCCAGGCCTCCACCATGGCCATGGTCTTCTCCACGTTGGCATGGCGTTTGGCCGGCGCATGGCTCCACACCCGGGGGTCGGCAAAGATGCGGTGCAGTTCCGGCACATCCTGCCGTTGGGGCGGGCACAGGCTCAGTTGTTGAAGGGTGGACATGAAATCACCCTAGCGAACACCACGGGCAGGGCAAGCCCCCTGCCCGGCCAGAGGCGGGGAACGCAGCACGGGTCGGCGCGCTCAGCTCACGGTCTTGGGCTCGGGCAGGGAACCGGTGCGCGGGGCACGGAACATGTCAACCACGATCAGGATCACCGCAATCCAGACCAGGATGAAGCCCACCCAGCGCTCGAGGGGCATGACCTCATGGAACACCAGCAGGCCCAGGATGAACTGGCCGATGGGAGCCAGGAACTGCAGGGAACCCAGGGTGCTCAGCGGCAGCCGGCGGGCCGCACCGCCAAACAGGATCAGCGGCACCGCGGTAATGATCCCGCTGGTGGCCAGCAGCCAGAACCCTGGGACGCCGTCGGCGAACAGCGCCGAGGTGCCCTGATAGGTCAGCACCCCAATGAAGACCAGCGCCACCGGGGTCAGGGCAATGGTTTCCACACTGAGCGTGGCCAGGGCCGTGCCCTTCTTGCCCACCTGGTTCTTGACCAGCCCGTAAAGTCCGAAGGAGAAGGCCAGGCCCAGGGAGATCCACGGGACCCGGCCCAGGCCGGCGGTGAGCACCACCACTGCCGCCACGGCGAACCCAATGGCCACCCACTGCAGGGTCGAGAGGCGTTCCTTCAGGACAAAGACGCCCAGCGCGATGGCGACCAAGGGGTTGATGAAGTAGCCCAGCGAGGCCTCCAGCACGTGCCCGGAAAGCACCGCGAAGGCGTAAAGCGTCCAGTTCACCGCGATGAGCACGCTGGCAAGGACCAGGCGGGCCGTGGTCTTCCGGTCGCGCAGCAAGGTCCCCAGGTCCCGCAGCTGCCGGGTCACCGCCAGCAGCAGGAAACAGAAGACCAGGGAAAACACCACCCGCAGCGCCACGAATTCAAACGCGGAGATCTCGGGCAGCAACAGGAAGTACAGCGGCAGCAGTCCCCAGACCAGGTATGCGCTGGTGCCTTGCAAAATGCCAATGCTGCGTGGGGAGCGCGGGGAGGCACCAGCGGTGTCAGTCATAGTCTGTGGTTGCCAATC
The DNA here is from genome assembly GCF_006094275.1 of Glutamicibacter creatinolyticus. Taxonomy (GTDB): domain Bacteria; phylum Actinomycetota; class Actinomycetes; order Actinomycetales; family Micrococcaceae; genus Glutamicibacter; species Glutamicibacter creatinolyticus. The sequence goes on along the minus strand of NZ_CP034412.1, from coordinate 2,404,698 downwards.
TGTGGTGGACCGGGAAAGGGGTGCGACGCCACATTGGAAGCTGCCAAGGGGCAACGGGCGCCATTAAAGGTTACTGCTCCACCGCCCCGGTTTCGTCATCGGTTCGGTCATGCGCCCTACACAAACCGTGGTTCATCCGCCCGTGGGCCGGATGGCGCCTAACCTGCCACCACTTGATCGCCCAGCGCACAGCCTTCCTTGCACTGCCCGTAGAACAGCACGTCGGCGATGTCGATGCTGAAGCTGGTGGCCCCACCGGGGTGGAAGCAGGGGGCGGAGCCGTGGGCGCAGGGAACATTCTCCACCCGCCCGCACGTAACGCACACGGCATGGTGGTGGTTGTCGTGCGGGTCAATCTCATAACGGGCCGCCGTGCCGGGCACCGTGAACCGGCGCAGGATCCCGTGATCGGTCAGGTCGTTGACCGCGTTGTAGACCGCCTGCGAGCTGAGTGCGACCTGACCCTCGGACAGGGCGCGGGCCAGGGCCTCGGCGCTCTGGTGCGGTTCGGTGGCCAGCTGCCTAAGCAACGCCAAACGTGCACCGGTGGCCTTCAGGTCGTTATCGTGCAGCAGTTTGGCGTAATCCATACCCACCATTGCACGCAGGTGCTTGGGATCTGTCAACCGGTGATCTCGTCACATGACGGCGGGCCACCATCCCGGGAGCCGGTGAGGGGGCAAGGATGCGTAGGATCTTGGGGTGCCCAGTTTTTTGATGGATGTCGCCCCGCTGCGGCAAAGCCCGGCCTACCGCCGGTTGTGGATCGGCAACTCGCTCTCCGCCGTGGGAACCCAAATGACCCTGATCGCGGTCAGCCTGGAAGTCTATGCGCTGACCCAGTCCAGCTTCCATGTTGGCTTGCTGGGCGCGTTCACCCTGGTGCCGCTGATCATCACCGGGCTCTACGGCGGGGCCATCGCCGACACGCACGACCGGCGCAAGGTGGCGCTGTACTCGGGCCTGGCGTTGTGGGTCATCACCGGCGCGCTGGCGCTGCAGGCGTGGCTGCAGGTGGGCAGCGTGTGGGTCCTCTACGGGTTGATGGCCCTGCATTCGGCGGCCGCGGGCATCAACCAGCCCACCCGTGGGGCCATCATTCCCTCCATTGTCCGCCGCGACCTGCTGCCGGCGGCCAATTCGCTGAACATGGTCACCTTCGGGGTGGCGCAGATGGTCGGCCCGCTGCTGGGCGGGCTGCTGGTGGCCCAGTTCGGGTACCAGTGGACGTATTCCCTTGACGCCATCACGTTCACCGCGGCCGTGTGGTCGGTCTTCCGCCTGCCGGCCCTGCCGGCGGCCGAACAGGTCGCCAGACGGGGTCTTTCATCGGTCATCGACGGGCTGCGCTACCTGAAGACCCAGCCGAATATCAGCATGACCTTCCTGATCGACATGGCGGCCATGATCCTGGCGGCGCCCAGGGCGCTGCTGCCGGCCATCGGCGCGGTGATGATCGGCGGGGGAGAGACCACGGTGGGCATCCTCCTGGCCTCCGCGGCCTGTGGTGCCCTGCTGGCCGGGCTGTTCTCCGGCACCTACAGCCGGATCAACCGCCAGGGTGTGGCCGTGTTCATCAGCGTGTGCATCTGGGGTGTGGCGATCAGCGCGCTGGGCGTGATCGTGGTGCTGGCCGCCGGGCAGCCCTCCGGGCCCGAGGCGGCCAGCGGGTGGCTGCTTCCGGCGATGTTCTTCATGCTGCTGGCCGGGATCGCGGATTCCATTTCCTCGGTCTTCCGCACCACCATCTTGCAGGTCGCGGCCCCGGATCAGATGCGGGGCCGGCTTCAGGGAGTGTTCATCGTGGTGGTCGCCGGTGGGCCGCGGGTCGGGGAGATGCTCTCCGGAGGCGCCGCGGGCTTCCTGGGTGAGGGGCTGACCCTGGTGGTTGGGGGGTTGTGCTGTGTGCTGGTGGCCGTGCTGCTGGTGCGCTGGCGCCGCGGCTTCCTGCGCTACGATTCCCGCCACCCCGAACCCTAGCTCGGTGGACGGCCGAGACCTGCCGTGGCGCGCGCAGCACGCTGTGAGCTGGACGATAGGCTCGAGAGGGAACCTATGGGGCGGGGCAATCGTTGCATAAACTAAAGGATGATGAGCAAGATCAGGGGCTCGGTCCTCCAAGACGGAGGTCCTGGCCCACACATCTTGCCCACGCCTTTTGACCACGCACACTGCCAAGAAGTTCGGCTCAGTACGATACGGGAGCGATAACCCACCGTGCATCAACATAACAATGGCCTGAAAACCGCCCTGCTGCTCGGCGGTATGTTTGCCCTGCTGCTGGCCCTGGGCTCCCTGATCGCCTCAGGAACCCGGAACAGCTCCTTCATCTGGATTTTCGCGCTCATTGGCCTGGGCACCACCGCCTACGGCTACTGGAACAGTGACAAGATCGCGCTGCGTTCCATGCACGCCTACCCGGTCAGTGAACAGGAGCAGCCGGAGATGTACCGGATTGTGCGCGAGCTGTCCATGGCAGCCCAGCAGCCCATGCCGCGGCTGTACGTCTCACCCACGCAGTCACCCAACGCTTTCGCCACCGGACGCAACCCGGAAAACGCGGCGGTGTGCTGCACCGAGGGGATCCTGCGCATCCTGAACGAACGCGAGCTGCGCGGTGTGCTGGGGCACGAGCTGATGCACGTGTACAACCGGGACATCCTCACCTCCTCGGTGGCGGCGGCAATCGCCGGGGTGATCACCTCGATCGCCCAGTTCCTGATGTTCTTCGGCGCCGGGGGCGGGAACAACGAGAACCGCAACGTGAACCCCTTGGCCATCCTGGCCCTGTCGCTGCTGGCGCCGCTGGCCGCCTCGGTGATCCAGATGGCCGTCTCGCGCACCCGAGAATTCGATGCTGACGAAGATGGCGCCCGCCTGACCAACGACCCACTGGCGCTGGCCAGTGCCCTGCGCCGGCTGGAGCAGGGCATCGACCAGGCCCCACTGGCGCAGGAAGACCAGAAGGTCGTCAACAGCTCCCACCTGATGATCGCCAACCCGTTCGGCTCCCGGCTCAAGCGCATGTTCTCCACCCACCCGTCAATGGATGAGCGCGTGGCACGCCTGGAGGCCATGGCCCGCGGCAACTAATTTTTAGGCAGCACACGCAAAATCCGGTGTCCCATGGCGCGTTAAACGTCATGGGACACCGGCTTTCATGCTGCCGCCGGCGCGCGGGGCTAGCGCAGGTTGACGAACTGCAGGTCCACATCCTCGAAGTCGCGCAGCAGTGCCATGGTGGCCTGCAGGTCATCGCGGGACTTGGAGGACACGCGCAGCTCATCGCCCTGGATGATGGACTTCACGCCCTTGGGTGCTTCGTCACGGATCAGCTTGTTGATCTTCTTCGCCACATCCTGGGCGATGCCCTCCTTGATGCTGGCCTCGATCCGGTATTCCTTGCCCGAAGCGAAAGGCTCCCCGGCATCCAGGGACTTCAGCGAGATGTTGCGCTTGACCAGCTTGGACTGGAACACGTCCAGCACTGCCTTGACCCGCTCCTCGGAGTTCGCCTTCATCAGGATCTTTTCGCCGCTGAAGTCGATTTCCGCGCCGACGCCCTTGAAGTCGTAGCGCTGGGAGATTTCCTTGCTTGCCTGGTTCAGTGCGTTGGACACTTCCTGGCTGTCCACCTTGCTGACAACATCAAATGATGAATCGCTGGCCACGAATCTTCTCCTTGTGGTTTGTTGGACTGGTGAGTGTTTGGCTCAAATCTGACTCATAGCCTACCGGTTTGCTCAGGCGTTTACCGGAGGTGATGAGCATTACAGCAAATGGGCGGCTTTCGATTTTTCATCTGCAAAAAGTTCCGGTAGAGTTATTTCTCGTTCCCACCAGAACAACCGGGCAGATTACCCGAGCGGCCAAAGGGGGCTGACTGTAAATCAGCTGGCTATGCCTTCACTGGTTCGAATCCAGTATCTGCCACAAATGATCCTCCAGATCCACAAGATCTGGAGGATTTTTTGGTTTCCGGGCAGGGGAGGCGGGCTGTTTTCCCCGCCAAACTAAGCGCCAACGCCCGAAGTCGGTTACCGTTGAACCATGGCAACAGTAGATGTAACTGAAACAGAGTTCGCGCAGCTGATCGAAGGCAATGACATCGTCCTGGTGGATTTCTGGGCAGAGTGGTGCGGACCGTGTAAGCAGTTCGGCACGGTGTATGAACAGATTTCCGAGAAGTTCCCGGAAGTGGTGTTCGCCAAGGTGGACACCGAAGCCGAGCAGGGACTGGCCCGGGCCGCAAACATTTCCTCGATTCCGACCTTGATGGCCTTCCGCGAAAAGGTTCTGGTCTTCTCCCAGCCCGGCGCCCTGAACGGTGCCCAGCTTGAGGACCTGGTGACCGCGGTGAAGGGCATCGACATGTCCGAGGTGCACGCCCAGATCGCCGAGGAAGCCGCCCAGCAGGAAGAAACCAACTAGCTGCTGCTAGCGGTTGCGGTGATCCAACGGCGCGTAGCGTGGCCCAAAGCCCTGTTTGCGCTGCCCGGAGAGGTGCAGTAACCGGACAACTCGTTGCCGGTGTCCGGTGTACGGTTCGAGCAGCTGCAGCATCCGCTGGTCATCCACCCTGTGGCCGACCAGCACCTGGCCCACGAAATCCGCCAGGTGGTAGTCGCCAACCGAAATGTGGTCCGGTGAGCCGTGCGAGCGCTGCAGGGTCTCGGCCACCGTCCAGGGCCCGATCCCGCTGATGGAGAGCAGCGCCGCCTCCAGCGTGCCGGACCCGGTGGTGCCCGGCATCGAGTCATTCAGTCCCAGTGCCGCCCAGCGCTCCAGGCGCCGGGCCACGTGGGCCAGGCGGATCATCGTGGCGGCACGGCTGTGTTCCACCCGTGCCTGCTGCCAATGCCAGCGCGGGATCCCGGCCACGGCCTCGGGCAGCGGAAACAGCCGCATCCCCGACGGTGCGGGCCCGGGGGCCGGGCGCCCATAGTGCCTGATCAGCCACCGCCAGGCGTAGTTCGCCTCGATCCCGGTTACCCGCTGTTCCAGGATTGCCCCGGCGGCATGATCAAAAATCCTTCCGGTGCGCGGCAGGCGCACCGCCGGGTGTTCGCTGCGGCTGCGGCGCACCACATCGGGTAGCGATACGGCGAACGCCGTCTCGTCAAACCCGCTCCAATCATCCTCGGCCCCCAGCAGCGCCGGCCCTTGGGCGAGCGCCCATTGCGCGCCCGGGCCCCAGGCGCTGAAGCTCGCCGAACGCCGGTCGGCCTCCAGCTCAATGCGCAGCGTCGCATCCCCGTCGATGGTGGCGAACACCAGCCAGGCCTGGGATTGCTCCAAGCGGATCGTTGGATCCCCAATGCCCCGGCGCAGGATGGACAGGGTGGAGCGCAGGTCAACCGGCTCGGGGCTCAGCCAGTGCTGCTGCGCCACTTTCGGTAATGGTTGCTGCGACAAGCTTTCGGTTCCCTCCCTGAATTCTGCAATGCTCACCCCTTGCGTCCCCCGGGTGGAGGATGCCTGTCAATTCAATGACGCAAAGCTACGCAGCGCGGCGACTTAGATGACCTGCGGCGGTAAAGTGCTTGACATGAAGTATGCGTCCACAATCTTGGATCTGATCGGAAACACGCCCCTGGTCAAACTCAACCGGGTGACTGACGGCATCAAGGCCACTGTATTGGTCAAGCTCGAATATCTTAACCCCGGCGGGTCCATCAAGGACCGCATCGCCCTGAAGATGGTGGAGCGTGCCGAGCAGAGCGGGGCCCTGCGTCCCGGAGGCACCATTGTGGAGCCGACCAGCGGCAACACCGGTGTGGGGCTGGCGATGGTGGGGCAGCTGAAGGGCTATGACACCATCTTCGTCACACCGGACAAGGTGGGCGAGGAAAAACGGGACGTGTTGCGTGCCTACGGTGCCGAGGTCGTGGTGACCGCCACCGCGGTCGCCCCCGATTCGCCCGATTCCTATTACGGGGTCTCGGACCGGCTGGTGCGCGAAATTGACGGCGCCTACAAGCCCGATCAGTTCTCCAACCCCGGCGCCCCGGAGAGCCACTTTGAGACCACCGGACCGGAAATCTGGAATGACACCGACTGCAAGCTCACCCACGTGGTGATCGGTGCTGGCACCGGTGGAACCATCACCGGCACCGGACGCTACCTGAAACAGGTTTCCGCCGACCGGGCCAGCGGGCCGGTACAGGTCATCGCCGCCGACCCCGACGGATCGGTCTACTCCGGCGGCACCGGACGGCCCTACTTCGTGGAAGGCGTGGGGGAGGACATGTGGCCGGGCAACTATGACCCGCAGGTGCCCGACCGCGTCGAGGCGGTCACCGACGCCCAGGCCTTCGAGATGACCCGGCGCCTGGCCCGTGAGGAAGGCCTGCTGCTGGGCGGCTCCTCCGGGATGGCCGTGGCCGCGGCGCTGCGCGTGGCCCAGGACTTGGGCGAGGACGACGTGGTCGTGGTGATCGCCCCGGATGGCGGACGCGGCTACCTGGCCAAGATTTTCAACGACACCTGGATGCAGGCCCAGGGATTCAGCTCCGAATCGGGCGAACCCGCCCTGGTGGAGCAGGTCATCAAGGACATTGACCCCACCGGTCTGCAGGTGTTGTCCCCGCAGACCACGCTGGCCCAGGCCGCGGCCGCGCTGAAGGCCAGCCCCGCCTCGGCCCTGGTGGTCGCCACCGGCACCCTGCCGGCCCGCATTGGCGAGGTGCGTGGGGTGCTGAGCGCCGAACTGGTGGCCGAAGCCCTGTTGGCCGGAACCCCGGCACGCACCCCGGTAGGGGACCTGCAGACCGAGGCTCTGCCCCTGCTGGGCGCCGGGCAGAGCCTGGAGCATGCCCAGGCGCTGCTGCAGCAGCACTGCGCGGTGCTGGTCACCCGCGACGGCGAGGTGTTGTGTCCGCTGACCCATGACGAACTGCTTGACCACCTGATCAACTAAACTTCCCGACGCAAAGGATGGTATCGATGAGCCAGAATGCCCAGGGTTTCAACACCCGCTTTGTCCACGCCGGCCAAGAGTTTGAGCCGCGCACCGGTGCAGTGGTCCCGCCGATCCACTTCTCCACCACCTACGCCCCCGAAGCCATCGGCAAGTTGCGCGGCGGCTACGACTACGGGCGCGGCACCAACCCCACCCGCGACGCGCTGCAGGAGCAGCTGGCCGCCGCCGAGGGAGGCCGGCATGCGTTTTCGTTCAGCTCAGGGCTGGCCGGCGAGGATTCCCTGATTCGTGCGCTGCTGCGCCCGGGGGACCACATTGTGCTGGGCAACGACGCGTACGGCGGCTCCTACCGGCTGATCGACCGGGTGCTGGGCCCCTGGGGCGTGTCCAACACCGCCCTGGACATGAGCGACCCCCAGGCCCTGGCGGCCGCCATTGACCAGCACCAGGCCAAGATGGTGTGGCTGGAAACCCCATCGAACCCGATGATGAAGATCGTGGACATTCAGGCGGTCGCCGAGGTCACCCACGCCCATGGCGCACTGCTGGTGGTGGACAACACCTTCGCCAGCCCATTCCTGCAGCAGCCGTTGGCGCTGGGCGCGGACATCGTGGTGCACTCGACCACCAAGTACATCGGCGGGCACTCGGATGTGGTTGGCGGTGCGGTGATCGTCAACGACGATGAACTGGCCGAGAAGATCGGGTTCATCCAGTTCGCCGTGGGCGCGGTTTCCGGGCCGCTGGACGCCTACCTGACCACCCGCGGGTTGAAGACCCTGGGCGTGCGCATGCGCGCGCACTCGGAGAACGCCGCCCAGGTTGCGGCCTGGCTGCGCGGACGCAGGGAAGTCGAGCGCGTGCTCTACCCGGGCTTCGAGGACCATCCGGGACATGACATTGCCAAGAAGCAGATGCGCGACTTCGGTGGCATGGTCTCGGTGCAGTTCGCCGGGGGCGCTCAGGCCGCCCGCACGGTGGCCGAGAGCACCCGGCTGTTCCAGCTGGCCGAATCCCTGGGCGGGATCGAGTCGCTGATGAACTACCCCTCGGAGATGACCCACGCCTCGGTGAAGGGCACCGAGCTGGAGGTCCCGGAGAACCTGGTCCGCCTGTCGGTGGGCATCGAGGACGCCGAGGACTTGATCAACGACCTGGAGCAGGCCTTCGCCAAGCTGTAACCGGCCACGGCGGGCAGCGCCCGAATCACACACCCGTCCCCGCGCAGCGTCAAGCTGTGCGGGGACGGGAGGTTTAAGCGGGGAATGACGGGCGGATGCTTAGCGCCGTCATGCTCGGGGGGAGAGGGCGCGGAAGTACCTGATCCCGGCGGGGGTCCACATTAGGGCCACGGCCAGCAGCACCATTGCCGCGAGCAGGGAATAGCGTCCAAAGCGCAGCAGCATCGGCAGCGCGGCAATCAGCCCCAGCCAGGTCAGCTGGGTGCGGGCCGCCCGGTCCGAACGCCACAGCCGCAGGGCCAACCACAGCACCAGCACCCCGGCGGCGCCCAGGATGCTGGCCAGCAGCCACGGACCGGTGGACGGTTCGGTCGAGCGCGCGGCGGTGGCGAACAGACTCGCGGCAAAACCCAGGAACAGCGCGGCGGCCAGCACCCAGCACAGGCGGGCAATGCGCAGGGCGGAAGGCATCTGCGCCGCGGCGGACGCGGGCTTGGAACCGTTGCTTTTCACACCAGCCAGCCTAGTGCAGGGGGCGCGGTGCCTGATCTCACACCACCTCGACCCTGTCTTTGCGCGGCCGATGCCGATAGAATGGATTGTTCGCGAACATCGGGCATCCCTCGCATCTTGCCCAATTTTTGAGGCCGGAGCCTTTCTCGTGTTGTGAATCCGCAAAGTGTGTGCGGATATTTATGTCATAGGGGAACGCTTGATGAGCGTGAGTTGTTTTTGACTGTGTAGCCTATTCGTCGTTTTTTTGGGGACGCGTAGGCCTTCCCCTAACGAATGAGGTATCTGTTCGTGTCTACTGACATGTCCGTCAACTCCACCGAGAACTCCACCAACGAAAACGGCAGCGCCGAGCCGACCGTGCTGTTCAGCGAGCTGGGCCTGGACGCCCGCGTGCTGGCTTCCGTGGTCGACCTGGGCTACGAAAAGCCCTCTCCGATTCAGGCCGCCACCATCCCGCTGCTGCTTGAGGGCCGCGATGTCGTGGGCCTGGCCCAGACCGGTACCGGCAAGACCGCCGCGTTCGCGCTGCCCGCGCTTTCGCGCATGGCCGAGGTCGCTGACCTGAACGGTCCGTCCCGCACCCCGCAGATCCTGGTGCTGGCACCGACCCGCGAACTGGCCCTGCAGGTTGCCGAGGCCTTCACCTCCTACGCCAAGCACCTGGATGACTTCACCGTGCTGCCCGTGTACGGCGGTGCCCCCTACGGCCCGCAGCTGGCTGGCCTGCGCCGTGGCGCCCAGGTCGTGGTCGGCACCCCGGGCCGCGTCATCGACCACATCAACAAGGGCTCGCTGGACCTGTCGAACCTGCAGTACATGGTGCTGGACGAGGCCGACGAAATGCTGCGCATGGGCTTCGCAGAAGAGGTCGACAAGATCCTGGAAGCCACCCCGGAAGACAAGCAGGTGGCCCTGTTCTCCGCCACCATGCCGCGCGCCATCCGCCGGATCGCCTCCGAGTACCTGCGCAACCCCGAGGAAGTGTCGGTCAAGTCCAAGCAGACCACCGGCACCAACATCACCCAGCGCTACCTGCAGGTGATGGGGGCGCACAAGCTGGACGCGATGACCCGGATCCTGGAATCCGAGGACTTCGACGGAGTTATCACCTTCGTGCGCACCAAGATGGCCACCGAGGACCTGGCCGACAAGCTCAAGGCCCGCGGCTTCACCGCCGCCGCCATCAACGGTGACATCCCGCAGCAGCAGCGTGAGCGCACCGTGGAGAACCTGCGCGCGGGCAAGATTGACATCCTGGTGGCCACCGACGTGGCCGCCCGCGGCCTGGACGTGGAGCGCATCAGCCACGTGATCAACTACGACATCCCGCATGACACCGAGTCCTACGTGCACCGCATTGGCCGCACCGGCCGTGCCGGCCGCTCGGGGGACGCGATCCTGTTCATGACCCCACGCGAGAAGTACCTGCTGCGCGCCATCGAGAAGGCCACCCGCCAGCCGGTGTCCATGATGCAGCTGCCCACCGTGGAATCGGTGAACAACCGCCGCATCCAGAAGTTCACCGACCGGATCGACCAGACCATCGTTGGTCAGGACCTGAGCGCCTTCCGCGAGATCGTGGAGAAGTTCGCCACCGAGCATGAAGAGCTGGATCACCTGGAAATCGCCGCCGCGCTGGCGCTGATGGCCCAGGGTGGACGCCCGCTGCTGATGGAGGAACCGGTGATCCCGCCGTCCAAGCAGGCACGCATGAACCGGGAAGGCCGTGAGCCGGGCCAGCGTCCGCAGCGCAAGGGCGCTGCCGAGGGCAACGCCATGTACCGCCTGGCAGTGGGACGCCGCAACCGCGTGCAGCCCGGGTCCATTGTCGGTGCCCTGGCCAACGAGGGTGGATTCAACTCCTCGCAGATTGGTGGCATTGACATCCGCGCGGACCACACCCTGGTTGAGCTGCCGGCCGAACTGTCCAAGGACCAGTGGCGTGCCCTGTCCAAGACCCGCATCGGCGGCGAGCCGATCAATCTGGAACTGGATCGGGGCCCCCGTGGCCGTCGCGACCGCGATGACGACCGTCGTGGTGGTTTCCGTTCGGACCGCGGCAGCTTCAAGGACCGCAAGCGCAATGGTGGTTTCCGTGACGGCGGCCGCGACGAGCGTCGCGGTGGCGAGAAGCGCTTCGGCGGGCGCAGCAAGGGCCGTTTCAACGACAGCGCCGCCCGTGGTGGTCGCCGCGAGTACTAATACTCACTGAGGCTCCAAGAAGGCCGGTTCCACACCTCTGTCGAGGGTGCGGAACCGGCCTTCGCGTTTAACCGGAGCCGCTGGTCCCCAGCGAACCGCGCACCGGCGGGCGGTGTCCTGCAACGCGCGTGAACCGCCAGCCGCGGAAGGCGTGGATCCTGCCGGCTGCCCACTCCTGAAAGGCCTTCCACGGGTCTTTGCAGGGCTTTTGACGGGGTGCCGGAGCAACGGCAACGCGGATGATTGGCCGGGATGCTGCAGGGCATGCAGGGGCCCGGTGCGGCGTCCTGGAAGCGGGGCAGTGCCGTCCGCGGCATCGGTGGGGCGAACACGGTTGGGAAATTGCGGGACTGCAGGTCCGTGGGGAAATGCAAAAGAGGATGGTTCGTGAATACGAACCATCCTCTTGACTGGAGCCCCCTGCCGGAATCGATCCGGCGACCTCGTTCTTACCAAGAACGCGCTCTACCACTGAGCTAAGGGGGCAACAGGTAAATACTTTACACATTCTGCGAGGCATTTCAAAATTCGTCGCCCGAAGTGCGATGGATCACGATTCCCCTACTCATTGTCGGGATTTAGGGGCCCTTCCAGCGGCCCCTCGGTGATGGAAGCAGGGCCTGCGGTCGCGGCCGATTCAGGGCCGTAGATGACAAGGTGCGGGCCCGTCCCGGAGTAGAGCCCTTTCGCGACGCGAGCCGCGCTGGTGAGATCCGGTGGGACTGTTTACTTCCCAAAAGGGGCAGGGTGAATGCGCGGAGAGTTTCGCTAGGCAACGAGTGGGGGCTGCGGCGTTTCCACCGCCGACGTCAGCCGAGTCGTGAGTAGCGTCACTGTACTGGTTGTTGTGCCATCTGCACTTTCCGGCCTTGAATAGCTGCTTCCTAACCCATCTTTGACTTGGCCTTTTGTGGATGGATCCGGACTTGTCTGGGTGCCGGCGGTGAATTTTTATTTGAGGCCGAATCCGTGTAGAGTATTTACTCGTTGCCCCCTTAGCTCAGTGGTAGAGCGCGTTCTTGGTAAGAACGAGGTCGCCGGATCGATTCCGGCAGGGGGCTCTGAGTGGGAAGTCTTCTTGGCTTCTACTGGATGACTTCTCACTTGTGGCGGTGTAGCTCAGCTGGTTAGAGCGCACGACTCATAATCGTGAGGTCGCGGGATCGAGTCCCGCCACCGCTACCCCAAGGAAAATGCCCCGGATTGCCGGGGCATTTTGCGTATCCGGGGCTTTGGGATCTACATCGGTGACGGGCCGCGCCAATATTCTTTGCCCGGCCCGTCATCAAGGTGTTCGCCGGTTAGCCCGCGGCGTCTCCAGCATCCGTGCGCAGATCCCGGGTGGTTCCCTGGATCAGGTCATTTTGCTGGGCGAGCTGCCACAGTTGCTCCCACAACCGCTGGTCTGCCGAGGGGTCGGGGGTGCCGGCCGCCGGACCGGCTGCCTCTCCGTGCACCTCGTCATAGAGGTGTTCCATGTGGCGGTCGAGGTGTTCGGCCGCGTTGGCGGCGGCGGTCAGGTTATCGAGCAGGTGCTCGGGAACCTCTCCCTCGTACTTGTAGAAGATCTTGTGTTCAAGGCTGGCCCAGAAATCCTGGGCAATGGTGCGGATCTGCACCTCAACGATGACCGGAACCGGCCCCTCGGAGAGGTAGACCGGCAGCTCGACAATCGCGTGCAGGCTCTTGTAGCCATTCGGCTTCGGGTTCTTGATGTAGTCCTTGATCGCCAAGACCCGCACATCGTGCTGCGAGGTGATCATATCCAGCACGTGATAGGTGTCCTTCAGGAAACTGCAGGTGATCCTGATGCCCGCAATATCGGTGATGTTGCGGCGAATCTCCTCCAGGGTCGGCGCGCAACCGCGGCGGACCACCTTCTCCAAGATCCCCTCAGGGCTTTTGACCCGGGACGTCACGTGCTCAATCGGGTTGTACTGGTGCAGGTGGATGAATTCCTCACGCAGAATCGACACCTTGGTCAACATCTCATCGACGCCGAAACGGTACTCCATCATGAACCGGGGCAGCTTCTGGCGCAGCGACTGCGCGAAGTCCAGCATCAGGCCCGGGGTGGGGTTCAGACCGGACGGAACCTGGGAGGTTTCCGTCGTGGCGATATCTTTTCCTGGCTTAATCGGTAGTCACCTCACGAGTGAGAAGGGCGGGTCGCTGGTGTCACGGTATTCGTGGACCCGTAGGAAGCATACGTCCTGTCTGGCAGACTATAGTCCGCGTCTTGGAATCCTATTAGAAACTCGGCGGGATCCAATGTGCTTCCCGGCCCCCAACCGGGCCGGGACCGTATGGTCTGGTTGCACTGATTCCGCTCAGCTCGGTGGTTGTCCGCTGGCAGGATGCAGGGCGCATCGCCTACCGTGGAGTGGGTCCAAACGTGTGGAAGGAAGCAATGGCACTGGAACGCGTCAGTCTCCGACTGTGCCACGGGATCAGCTTTTCCCGGCATGATCCGGCGCCCGTGCTGCGCCTACGCAAGGGCACCGAATGGATCAATGAACCGCTGGAGCTCGGCCGCACCATGGCCCTGGAAGTTGGCGTGCAACGCTGGTGCCTGGGCCACGTGCTGATGGACTCCGACGGAACCCGCCGGCACAATGTCTGTACCCAAAGCAAGGTCATTGCCTCCGGGACCCAGTGCGCGACCTGCCGCAGGCTGGACCAGACCAAGTTCATGCACCATTTTCACAAGACCGGCCAGGCCCCCGAAGGTCTGCGCCGTTACCTGGAGCAACCGCACTTGCTCTACATCGCCTCCTTCGCGGACGGAACCACCAAGGTGGGCACCGCCTCGGAGCAAAGCAAATGGTCCCGGCTGGCCACCCAGGGAGCGGTGATTGCCCGCTATGTCGCCCACGCTCCGGACGGTGCCGCCGTGCGGGTCCTGGAAGACCTGGTCACCGAGCAATGCGGAATCCGCCAACAGGTGCGGCAGAAGGCCAAGATCCGTGGGCTGGAGAGCTGGGACCACAATCTGGCCAGTCTCGAGGAACTGAACCGTGCTGCGGCCCGGGCAGTTCACCGGATGCTGGAATCACAGCGCGGCCTTGACCGCTATGGGATCACGCTGCTCGATGAACTCTGGCACCAGCCGACGTACGCCCAGCAGGTTGTGAATGCCTGGGATGCCCGCAGCATTCACCGCAAGGACCCCGCCGTCCCGGGTGGTGAGGGGATCTCGTTGCGCATCCACGGGGTGCTGGGCCAAACCCTGATGATCGACACCGGGGAGCATACCGAACTGGTGCTGCTGGATCTGGCAGAGCTGAAAACCCGCGCGCTGGTGCTGCGCCAGGCGCACTTCGTTGACCACGGGGGACAAGCCAGTCTGTTCTGAACCGGCAGACGCTTGCGGCGTTCGTGGCCCGATACTCACACATCAATCCCGGCCCGCCAAGGGCTCTGAACTAGACTGGAAGTCATGACCAACACTCCCTGGGAATCGGCCTCAACGCGCTACAAGAAATTCGTGTTCTCCGCGTTGGCACTCATGGGCGGAGGCATCATCCTGGCCATTGTCGGCATTAACCTGCCCTCACGGCCCCTGCTGTTCTTTGCCATCGGGATGATGGCCGTGGGCATGTGCCTGCACATCGGTTCACTGGTCGTCCGCTCACGCGATGTGCGGGCCTGGCGCATCGCCAACGGCCTGCAAAGCCCGAAGAAGAAAAAATAGTCCGCACCGTTCTGAAATCCGGACCCCAAAATCTCCCACGCCAATCAAGGAGCTTTGATGAGCATCAACCCCGACCTGGTCGGACGCGTCTACCCGCCCGATGAGCCCTATCAGGTGGGCCGCGAAAAGATCCGTGAGTTCGCCGCGGCCACCAAGGCCAGCCACCGCGCCCACTACGACCTGCAGGCGGCCAAGGAACTGGGCCACCGGGACCTGGTGGCCCCGCCGACCTTCGCCATTATCATCGCGCAGCGGGCCGACGCGCGCCTGATCACCGACCCGGAATCCGGTATTGATTTCTCCCGTGTCGTGCACGCCGACCAGCGTTTCACCCACCACCGGCCGATCATTGCCGGGGATGAGCTGGTGGCCGAGCTGCACGTGGACCAGGTGCGTAGCATGGGGGCCGGTGCGATGATCACCTCCCGTGCCGAGATCTCCACCGTGGACGGGCAGAAGGTGGCCACCACCGTTTCATCCCTGCTGGTGCGGGGCGAGGAGTAGACCATGATTGATTTTGACACCTTGGAAAAGGGACAGCTGATCGGGGCAACGACGCTGCACGTGAACCGGGCCGACCTGGTGCGCTACGCCGGTGCCTCGGGCGACTTCAACCCGATTCACTGGAATGAGCGCTTCGCCACCGAGGTGGAGCTTCCCAACGTGATTGCCCACGGCATGTTCACCATGGGCGCGGCCGTGGACGTGGTCAGCGCCTGGGTGGGGGACCCCAGTGCGGTCATTGACTACCAAACCCGCTTCACCAAGCCGGTCGTGGTGCAGGACCCGGCCGGCACGAACCCGGCCGAGCACCCCGGCACCGCCATCACGGTGGAGGGCAAGGTCGGGGCGTTGGACGCCGAGGCCCGCACTGCACGCATCGACCTGACGGTCAGCGTGGACGGCACCAAGGTGCTGGTCAAGTCCCAGGCCGTGGTGCAGCTCTGAGTTTGCAGCCCGCCCCGCAGGCCGTGGCCTGGCGCAACGCCCTGATGGCCGCGTTCCTGGCCAGCGGCCTGCTGCTGGCCACCCTGGTGGCGCGGCTGCCCTCGCTGCGTGATGAGTTGCAACTGGACCACGCCAGCGTGGGACTGCTGCTGCTGTGCCTGAGCGCCGGCTCCTTCCTGTCCGTCAGCCTCTCCGGGCACCTGGTCTCCCGGCTGGGCGCGGCGAACGTGATGCGACTGTGCGCCGTGCTGGCCGGAACCTCCCTGGCCCTGGTGGGCATCAGCGCGGTGCTCTGGCACCTGCCCTGGTTGACCGGGATCTTCCTGTTCACCCAGGGGCTGGGGATTGCCAGTTGGAACGTGGCCTCCAACGTGCAGGGCGCGGCCATGGAACGCAGTCTGGGCCGGGTGGTGATGTCCATGCTGCACGGCTTCTTCTCGATCGGCACGGTGCTCGGCGCCGGCATCGGGGCGGCGGCCGCCGCACTGCAGATCACCATTGCGGCGCATTATGCCGTGATGGGGGTGCTGATCGGAGCGATCGTGCTGCTCGGTTCCCGGTACTTCGGGCCGGACAACAGCCGGGCGGCCCACGGCAGCGGGCAGGGTTCGCTGGGCCGGGCCTGGCGCGAACCGCAGACGATCCTGCTGGGCGTGCTGGTGCTGGGCATGGCCCTGGCCGAGGGGGCCGCGGGGGACTGGGTGGCCCTGGCGCTCGCCGACGGGTACGGCACCACCGAATCCACCGGGGCCCTGGGCTACGCCGTGTTCGTCACGGCGATGACCGCGATGCGGCTGCTGGGCGGGGACCTGATCCTGCGCTTTGGGCGGGTGGTGATGATCCGCGTCAGCGCGGTGCTGGCGCTGATTGGGCTGCTGCTGTTCAGCACCGGCCAGTCGCTGCCGGTGGCGTTCGCCGCCCTGGGATTGTGGGGGATCGGTGTGGCGTTGACCTTCCCGCTGGCCATGAGCGCGGCCTCGGATGACCCGCTGCATGCCGCGGCCCGGGTATCAGTGGTGTCCACCATCGGCTACGGCGCGTTCCTCGGTGGCCCGCCGTTGCTGGGCCTGCTGGCCAACCAGATCGGGCTATTGCCGGCCTTGAGCAGCATTTCACTGCTGGTTGTGCTGGCCCTGGTCCTCTCCTCCAACGCCGCCGGATATCCTAAAGACACCGGCGACAGTGAACAATCGATGCAGGGAAAGTGAAACGCTGAATGCTTAAGCACCTGACAACCACCGCCGTGGGCGGCCCGGCCGGGAAACTGGTGGAGGCCCACCACGAAGCCGACCTGGTCCAGGCCCTGGCCGAAGCCGACGCCCAAGGCATCCCGGTGCTGCTGGTCGCCGGCGGATCCAACCTGGTGATCAGCGACGAAGGCTTTGCCGGCACGGTCATCCGGATCGCCACCAAGGGCATCAATGTCCAGGAAATCTCCACCGACACCGCACGGCTGACCGTAGCCGCCGGGGAAAACTGGGACGCGGTGGTGGCCCACAGCCTGCATGCCGGGCTCAGCGGCCTTGAGGCCCTGTCCGGAATCCCGGGCAGCAGCGGGGCCACCCCGGTGCAGAACGTGGGCGCCTACGGTGCGGATGTCTCCCAGACACTGGAAAACGTGCGAGTCTTTGACCGTGAACAGGGCAAGATCATCACGCTGAGCAACGCGGAGCTGCAGTTCGCCTACCGCGATTCGCTGATCAAGCGCACCAGCGTGGACGGCTCCCCACGCTACGTGGTCCTGCGGGTCAGCTTCCTGCTGCCGTACCGTGCCGAATCATCCCCGGTGCGCTATGCCGAACTGGCCCGCCGCCTGGAGGTGGAGGTGGGGGAGCGCGCCTCGGCCGCCGAGGTGCGCCGCACCGTGCTGGAACTGCGCCGCGGCAAGGGAATGGTCTACGACCCGGCGGACCTGGATTCGCATTCCACCGGTTCGTTCTTCACCAACCCCATCGTGGACGAGCAAGTGCTGCAGCACCTGCCGCAGAACGCCCCGCACTACCCGGTGGCCGAGCCGGGCAAGGTCAAGCTCTCGGCGGCATGGCTGATCGACCAGGCCGGCTTTTCCAAGGGCTACGGGCTGGAGCACACCTCGGGCTACCTGGTGGCCGGAGGCCGGGCCGCCCTGTCCACCAAGCACACGCTGGCCATCACCAACCGGGGGGAGGCCAGTGCGCAGGACGTGCTGGCCATCGCGCGCACCATCCGCCGCGGGGTTGCGGAGAAGTTCGGCATCACACTGGTCAACGAGCCGCTGCTGATCGGGCTGAGCCTGGACGAACAGGTGGCCCTGTAGCCTCCCGGCAGACAGCCACAGGCCGCGCCCCGACGCGGTCATCGACTAAGGAGAGCTGGTCGCGTGCACACAGTGAACGACCCCATTACCTGGCACCCGCAGCGCCTCACCGTGGCCGGGGTCAGCGGTGCCGGGAAGACCACGCTGTGTGACCAGCTCGCCGGGCTGCTGAACTATCCTCGGGTGGAAATCGACAGCCTGCACCATGGCCCGCAGTGGACCCCACGGCCCGCCTTCGTCCAGGACGTCAAGGACTTCATCGCCGGTCCCCGGTGGGTCATCGAGCTGCAGTACCGGCAGGTTCGCCCGCTGATCGTGGCGCGGGCCGACACGCTGCTTTGGCTGGACTACCCCACCCCAATCACCATGGCCCGGCTGATTGCCCGCACAGTCCGGCGCCGGCGGCGGGGTGAGGAGCTGTGGAACGGGAACTACGAGCCTGCGCTGCACACCTTCTTCACCGACAAGGAACACATCATCCGCTGGGGCTGGAACACCCGCAACCAGCTCAAACCGGTCATTCCGACCCTGGAGGCCCGTTTCCCGGGGCTGCATGTTGTGCACCTGCAGCATCCACGGCAGACCGAGCGCTGGGTCCAGCAGCTGCGCGAACAGCGCCGGCTGCGCTGACCGGCGGCGCGCGGCCCCTGCCCGGATCCGTACAGCGGTACACGGGTCAAGAGATCGGGGCGGGCGGCATAAAGCGGCGGCGGCCGCCGAAGACTATTATTCGGTGGCCGCCGCCGGTTAGTCAGGGTGGTGGCTACAGCCGGCCCTGCGCGATCGCCAGCATGCGGCGCAGCGGCTCGGCCGCACCCCACAGCAGCTGGTCGCCCACGGTGAACGCGGAAATGTACTTCGGGCCCATCTCCAGCTTGCGGATGCGGCCCACCGGGATATCCAGGGTGCCGGAGGCCGCGACCGGAGTCAGCTGGCTCATGGTCGCCTCCTTCTGGTTGGGAACCACCTTGGCCCACTGGTTGTCCCCGTCAAGCAGGTTCTCGATTTCGCTGATGGACAGGTCTTCCTTCAGCTTCAGGGTCAAGGCCTGCGAGTGCGAGCGCATGGCGCCGATGCGCACGCACAACCCGTCCATGATGATGTGGCTGTCCCCGGAGGTCTGCAGGATCTTGTTCGTCTCCACCCCGGCCTTCCACTCCTCGCGCGACTGGCCGTTGCCCAGGTCCGCGTCGATCCAGGGAATCAGCGAACCGCCCAGCGGCACGCCGAACTGTGCCGCATCCAGGGATTCACGCTGGGTGGTCAGCACCTGGCGGTCGATTTCCAGGATGGCGCTGGCCGGGTCGGCCAGCTCGGCGTGAACCGAGGAGTTGATGTCCCCGAACTGGGTGAGCAGTTCGCGCATGTGCCGGGCGCCGCCGCCGGAGGCCGCCTGGTAGGTCATGGCCGTGCCCCACTCGACCAGGTTGTTGCGGAACAACCCGCCCAGGCCCATCAGCATGCAGGAGACGGTGCAGTTGCCGCCCACGAAGTCCTTGGTGCCCGCGGCCAGGGAAGCGTCAATGACATTGCGGTTGACCGGGTCCAGCACGATCACCGAGTCGTCGTTCATCCGCAGTGCGCTGGCCGCGTCGATCCACAGCCCGTCCCAGCCGGCGGCACGCAGTTGCGGATGAACGGTGTTGGTGTAGTCCCCGCCCTGGGCGGTGACGATAATCGGCAGCTTGGCCAGGGCCTGGATGTCATAGGCGTCCTGGAGCTTGTCTGCGCCGGACGCAAAATCCGGTGCGTTGCCGCCGGGGTTCGAGGTGGAAAAGAACACCGGATCCAGGTTGGCGAAGTCGCCCTCCTCAACCATGCGCTGCATCAGCACGGAGCCGACCATGCCACGGTAACCAACAAAACCAACAGAAGAAGTCATGAATCCATGGTAGGGGTTTTGTCTTCGCCTGCCGCGATTCGTTACGGATATAACAACGCCGGCGCACCCTGGGGTGCGCCGGCGGATCAGCGGGTTATTCGGCCATCAGCCGCTTGCGGTTGGTGATCGCCCAGTAGGCCCCGAAAATGAAGAGCTGCGTGGGCACCAGCAGCAGGATCACACCGAAAATCCGGTGCCCGCCCAGCACCAGGAAGAAGCCGAGCACGGCCACCACCAGGGCCAGCAGCGGGAAAAGCATGTAGCCGATGATGAACAGGCCCTCGGGGCTCTTCTTCAGCGCGGCCAGGGATTCTTTCACTTGGTCAAGTCCTTCGTTCGTTGCCAGGATTCGAAACGGTACCCGGTGTTGGTCTTGGAGGTGTGCCAGCCCTCGGCCGGGTCGCTGAGGCTGCACGTGAACTGCGCCCCCAGCTCAGGGGCCCGGGTGTCCCCGTCGAGGTTCAGGTCCAGTACGGTGATGATGGCGGTGTCGATCAGGTGCAGCGTTTCGGCGTACACCTTGCCGCCGCCGATGATCCAGATTTCCTCACTGCCTGCCGCGCGCTCGGCCAGTTCCAGGGCCTGCTCCAGGCTGGAGGCCGGCTGTGCCCCGGCGGCGCGCAGTCTGTCATGGGCTGGCGCATCGGAGGTGAGCACGATGTTCGTGCGCCCGGGCAGGGGACGGAACTTTTCCGGGAAGGACTCCCAGGTCCGCCGGCCCATGATCACCGGGTGTCCTTCGGTGATGCGCTTGAAGTGGGCCAGGTCCTCGGGAACCTGCCAGGGCATGGTGCCCGCATCCCCGATGACCCCGTCGGTGGTTTGCGCCCAGATGGCCCCGACCATCCGCTGTTCGGTGCCGCTGCGGTGGGTCGGGCTCATACGGCCACGCTGCCCTTGATGGTGGGGTGGTGCTGGTAGTTGTCCACGATGAAGTCCTCCAGCGTGTAGTCGAAGATCGAGTCCGGGGTGCGTGCGAAGCGCAGCTGCGGGTACGGGTAGGGGGTCCGGCCCAGCTGCTCACGCACCTGGTCCATGTGGTTTGAGTAGATGTGCACATCCCCGCCGGTCCAGATGAATTCGCCGGGCTGCAGGCCCAGCTGCTGGGCCAGCATCAGGGTCAGCAGCGAGTAGGAGGCAATGTTGAACGGCACCCCCAGGAACATGTCGGCGCTGCGCTGATAGAGCTGACAGGACAGTTTTCCGTCCGCCACATAGAACTGGAAGAACATGTGGCACGGGGGCAGCGCCATGTTGGAGATCTCGGCGACATTCCAGGCCGAGACGATGTGCCGACGCGAATCCGGGTTCTGGCTCAGCGACTGGACAACCTGGCTGATCTGGTCGATGTGCCCGCCGTCCGGGGTGGGCCAGGAGCGCCACTGCACCCCGTACACGGGGCCGAGTTCACCGTCCTGGTCGGCCCACTCGTTCCAGATGCGCACCCCCTGCTCCTGCAGCCAGGAAATGTTCGAGTCCCCGCGCAGGAACCACAGCAGCTCGGCGGCCACGGACTTGAAGTGCACCCGCTTGGTGGTGATCAGCGGGAAGGATTCGGACAAGTCGAAGCGGATCTGGCGCCCAAAGACGGACAGCGTGCCGGTGCCGGTGCGGTCTTCCTTGTGGGTGCCGTTTTCCAGCACTTCGCGCAGCAGATCTTCATAGGGGGTTGGGATGCTCACCCGATCAAGTCTAGGCGCAGCGCCAAGGCCACGTACAGCGCGGGCCGGCGCGACCTTGCTGACATCCTCACGCGCCCGGTCTACTGGCGGATGAGCATGTCCTGGTATTCCGGGTAGCGCTTGAGGTAGTCATCCACGTAGGTGCACTCGGAGATGATCTTCGCCCCCTCCTGACGCAGCTGATCCAGCACCAGGGTCACCAGCGCCCGCGCGTAGCCGCGGCGGCCGAATTCCTCATTGACGATGGTGTGCTGCAAGGTCACCACGTCCCCGTCGCGGTGGTAGCCGATGAACCCCACATAGGTCGAACCGTGCCACAGCGAATAGCGTCCCCGGCCCGGCTCGTGATCCAGGCGCAATCCCTGGTGGACGATCTTTGCAAGCGGTTGCGCGGAATCCTGTGATGACATGGCACTCCTCTTTCCCATGGTGAGTTATCCCACTGTTCTCCTAGCCTAGTACGCGCCGCGAACACAGTCCAAGACCGCGTAGCGGGCCAGCGTGCAGGCCAGGGCGGGAAGCGGGCCAGGGTGTGCCGCTAATCCGAGTACGGGGCGTGGATCTCAATGGAGACAATGCGTTCATGCGCCCCCACCGGCTGCTGCAGCACGATCATGCCCCCGGGCTGCAGGTAGGGGTCGGCCGTGGGCAGCAGCTTGCGCACCGCCTGGGAGGAGCGTGCGGAGAGCAGCGGCAGGATCAGCGGCAGGACCGGGCGGTGGGTGCACAGCACCTGGGAGCGGACCTTGTCCAGCAGCTTGGTCAGTGACTTGACCGTCTTTTCCGGTTTGCGCTGGGCGGCATGCTCCGTCATGGAGTTCACCAGCTTCGGCTTGATCTGGTGCTCGGTCACATAGGGGGTGATGGACTGCACGCAGCGCACCCAGGGGCTGGTGGCCACGTGCTGGGGCTTCCAGCAGTTCAGCAGCCGGGCCAGGGCCTGGGCCTGGCGCCGGCCGGTGGCGGCCAGCGGGCGCTGGCCCTCCTCGCGGGTCCAGTTCGCCCGCGGCTTGGCCTTGGCGTGGCGGACCAGCATGAAGGCCCGGGTATCCAGCCGTCCGGCCAGGTGCGCCTCGATCAGGTCATCGAGCGGGGCCGCGTCGCTGGGGTTGGTCAGCATGGACTTGGCCTGCTTGGCCCCCACCCAGCGGGCCTCGTCCGCCTCGTCCCCGTCCACGGTGGGCTCATCCCCGTTGGCCAGGGCCGCCGCCCAGTAGTAGACGACCTTGGCCTTCTGGTTCACGGTGTAGGCGGTGGCCTCCAGCGGGATGCCCAGCTGCACCTGCAGGCCCACTTCCTCCCCGACCTCGCGCACCGCGCATTCGGGGATGGATTCCCCGTCATCGAGCTTGCCCTTGGGCCAGGACCAGTCGTCGTAGCGGGGCCGGTGAATGATCAGGACCTGCAGTTCGTCGTTCAGCACACGCCACGGGATGGCCCCGGCGGCGATGACGTCAAATTCTCCCAGCAGGATTTCCTCGGGATCCGAGGACCGTTGAATCATGAGCACGGTGTTGGTCGATCCTTTGATCTGATTGGCTGCCACTAGTTTCCGCGACCCGGGTTGCGCCGGCGCGAGTGGGTCTCGATCAGCCATGATTGCACATCCAGCAGCGGCTGGCCGTCCGCGTCACGGTGGTGTCGCTCCCAGTCCCCGTCCGCCAGCAGGTGCCAGGACGAGGTCTGCTCATCCAGGTAGCGGTCCAGGATGGCGATCAGGTTGGCGATGTCCTCCGGTTCGGCCAGTGACACCAGCGCCTCCACCCGGCGGTCCAGGTTGCGGTGCATCATGTCTGCCGAACCGATGTAGACCACCGGGTCCCCGTCGTTGGCGAACATGAACACGCGGCTGTGCTCCAGGAACCGGCCCAGGATCGAGCGCACCCGGATGTTCTCGCTCAGCCCCGGGACCCCGGGACGCAGCGCACAGATCCCGCGCACGATCACATCGACCTTCACCCCGGCCTGGCTGGCCCGGTACAGGGCGTCGATGATGGTCTCGTCGACCATCGAGTTGACCTTGATCACCACCCGGGAGTCGATGCCGGCCTGCGCGTTGGCGATCTCCTGCTCAATGCGCTGCACCAGCCCCCAGCGCAGCGAGCGCGGGGCGACCAGCAGACGCTGGTAGGTGGAGCGCGGGGCGTAGCCCGAGAGCTGGTTGAACAGTTTGGAGACATCCTCGCCCACGGTGTCATCGCAGGTGAGCAAGCCCAGGTCCTCGTAGTAGCGGGCGGTGCGCGGGTGGTAGTTGCCGGTGCCGATGTGGCAGTAGCGCCGCAGCTTGTCGCCCTCGCGGCGCACCACCAGGGACAGCTTGGAGTGGGTCTTGAGCCCCACGATGCCGTACACCACGTGTACCCCGGCCTGCTCCAGCTTCCGCGCCCAGGTGATGTTGGCCTGCTCATCGAAGCGGGCCTTGATCTCCACCAGCGCCAGCACCTGCTTGCCGGCCTCGGCCGCGTCGATCAGCGCGTCCACGATCGGCGAGTCCCCGCTGGTGCGGTACAGCGTCTGCTTGATGGCCATGACCTTCGGGTCCGCGGCCGCCTGCTCCAAAAAGGCCTGCACGGAGGTGGAGAACGAGTCATAGGGGTGGTGCAGCAGGATGTCGCGGCGGCGCACCGCGGCGAAGACGTTGGCCGCCTTGGAGGTTTCCGAGACGTTCAGCAGGCTGGAGGTGTGCCCCACATGCTTCGGGTAGTGCAGTTCGGTGCGGTCCAGCCCGGCAATGACGCCCAGCCCCCGCAAATCCAGCGGCGTGGGCAGCTTGAACACCTCATCGTCCTCGATGCCCAGTTCGCGCACCAGCAGTTCCAGGATCTGCGGGTTGATGTCATCGGCGACCTCCAGGCGCACCGGCGGGCCGAAGCGGCGGCGCAGCAGCTCCTTCTCCAGGGCCTGGAGCAGGTTCTCCGCGTCGTCCTCTTCCACCTCCAGGTCCTCATTGCGGGTGATGCGGAAGAAGTGGTGCTCGACAATGTCCATGCCGGGGAACAACTGGTCCAGGTGCTCGGCAATGACATCTTCCAGGGCAATGAACCGGGCCTGGCTGTGCGAGGAGTGGGCCGCGCGCAGCCCGTCCACGGAAATCAGGCGCATGATGGTGTCCGGCACCTTCAGGCGGGCGAACAGGTCCTTCTGGGTTTGCGGGTTGCGCACCACAACGGCCATGTTCAGCGACAGCCCGGAAATGTAGGGGAACGGGTGGGCGGGGTCCACCGCCAGCGGGGTGAGCACCGGGAAGACCTGCTTGATGAACCACTGGGACAGCTCGTCGCGTTCCTTCGGGCTCAAGTCCTTCCACCCGACCAGGGCAATGCCCTCTTCCTGCAGCTTTGGGCGCACCGAATCGGCGAACACCTTCGCGTGGCGCAGCTGCAGCTTGTAGGCGTTGGCCAGGATCAGTTCCAGCTGGTCCACCGGGTTCATCCCGGTGGCGGCCGGCACCGCCAGGCCGGTGGCGATGCGGCGCTTGAGCCCGGCCACCCGCACCATGAAGAACTCATCGAGGTTCGAGGTGAAGATGGACAGGAAGTTCACCCGCTCCAGCAGCGGCAGATCCTCGTCCTCGGCCAGTTCCAGCACCCGGGCGTTGAAGTCCAACCAGCTGATCTCCCGGTCCAGGAAGCGCTCGGCGGAGAAACCGCCTATGGGCAGCGTGGCGGCCGGGGCAATGTCCGGCAAGCCGATCCGGTCCACGGTGGCCTCCGAGGAAGGCACATCCTTGAGTTTGCTGGTTGGTGGGAGCACGGGTTTGGTCATCAGCTGATCTCGCTTCCTGGCTCAGGGTGCCGGTCATGCAATGGCGGACACCACCGGGGGACAAGCCCTGTCAGGCGCCGCATTGCCTAGCGCCAATCCTACCGCGCAGGCCCGTACATCACATCGACATCCCAGACCGTGAAGCCCAAGGACTCGTAGAGTTTCACCGCTGCGGTATTCTCCGCATCCACATAGAGCATGACCGCCTCAACCCCGCGGGCCAGCAGATGGTTGACCCCGGTGGCGGTCAAACTGCGGCCCAGGCCCAGACCCTGCGCGCCGGGGGTCACCCCCACCACGTACACCTCACCCACCCGGGCGGTGCCGGGTTCGGGCTGGGGCAGCTTCGTCCAATGGAATCCCAGCACCGTTTCGTCCTGGTCCACGGCCAGGAAGAAGCCTTCGGGGTCAAACCAGTCCTCGGCCATGCGCGCCTGCAGGTCGGCCAGGGTCAGCGAGCCCTGCTCCGGGTGGTCGGCGAAGGCTGCCGCGTTGGCCTGCAGCCAGGCCTGTTCATCCTGGCCGGGGACGAAGGTGCGAAGCTGCAGGTTCTCGGGCAGCTGTGCCACCGGCAGCGGCTGCTGCTGGGTGCGGCGCATCTTGTTCAGTTCCCGCTGCCGCTGCAGCCCGTGGCGTTCGGCCAGCACCTGCGCGGCAGGGTGTGCGCCGTGCGCCCAGCCCTGGGCCTGGGACAGATCCAGGGAACCGCCCAGCTGCTGCAGCAGGTTGCCGGCCACCTGGCGTTGGCGGTAATCGGGATGCACCACCAGTTCCACCGTCCACGGCTCGGTTTCCGCCCCGCGCACGGCAATGGCCGCACCCAGCAGCAGTTCCTCGGTGCTGTCCTCGGCCGCGTACGCGTACACGCCCAGCAGGCTGCGGTCCGCCTGCTGGGCAGCCAGGTCAATGAAGGTTTGCTCGCTGAACGGGGGATTGCCGTCACTGCCTTGGGCGGTGCGGGCCAAGTCCATGACCTGGCGGCGCAACCGGTTATCGGCGGCGCCGGGCAAGGACAGAACGCTGAGGGGGAGCTTGGGCTGGGTACTCATAAACCCCACACTAGTTGTTCTTCCCATGGACGTTGTGTACGCGGTCGATGGGTGATTTGCCGCCGATGCCGGTATGGGGTCTGTGATGATTGTACTCATGGAGCCAGGCCGGGTAAGCGGCGGCGCGCTCGGCTTCTGAGCTGTAGTGCCGGGCGTAGGCCCATTCGAACGCCAGAGTGCGGTGGAAGCGCTCGATCTTCCCATTCGTCTGAGGTCGATACGGCCGGGTGAACTTGTGCGCGACGTGCTTGCCGAGTGTGTCGTTGAACAGGCGTGAGCGGTAGCAGGAGCCGTTATCGGTCAGCACGCGTGAAACGGTGATGCCGTGGTTGGCGAAGAACGCGTTCGCGCGTTCCCAGAACCCGGCCGCGGCCTCCTTTTTCTCGTTCTCAAGGATCTCCGAATACGCCAACCGGGAGTGGTCATCGATCGCGGAATGCAAGTAGAGATGACCGACACCGGACCGGTTCCTGTTCCCCCGCCCACGGCCGAGGGTGCGGTGGCCTCCGCCGTCGGGGATCCGGCCCAGCTTCTTCACATCCACATGCACCAGATCGCCGGGGTTCTCGTGCTCGTAGCGCACCGGCTTGGGCTTTCGCACCCGGACACCGGTGTTCAGATCGATGTGCCCAAGAAGCGGCACCTGGTACCGGCTCAGCACTTTCGATACCGTCGATTGCGGCAGGCGTAGGTGATACGCGATCCGGTGCGGCCCCCACCGCCGGCTCACGCGCAGAGCAACGATCCGTCGCTCGGTGCGCTGGGACGTGCGGTTCGGTGAGCGGCGCGGCCTGGATGAGCGGTCCTCAAGCCCTGCCGCACCTTCAGCCTTGTACCGGGCCACCCACTTCGACACCGTCCCGCGAGCGACCTGGAAGCGCTCGGCGACACGCGCCTGCGTCCATTTCTCGTTGATGACGAGCAGGACCATTTTCAGTCGGCCCTGCGGTGTCAGCGAAGCGCGAGCATGAGTAATGTAAGACATGAGGACCTTCGTGTGATTCGAGATGAGTGTGGTTACCCATATCGATACCGGAGGTCCTCACCTCTTCTCACACAACGCGCCGTTGCCCACAACCTCCGTGGGAAGAACAACTAGTCCCGTGCCGCCACCAGAACGCAACATCACCCGGGATGTGCCAGCAGTGAACCGGCCGGAGGTGAAGCGGTGTCCTACTGCTCGGCGTGGAAGCGGTAGCCGACGTTGCGCACGGTACCGATCAGCTGTTCATGATCGGTGCCCAGCTTCGCTCGCAGGCGGCGTACGTGCACGTCCACCGTACGGGTGCCCCCGTAGTAGTCGTAACCCCACACCTCATGCAGCAGCTGTTCACGGGTGAACACCCGCCCCGGGAACTGGGCCAGATACTTCAGCAGCTCAAATTCCTTGTACGTCAGGTCCAGGACCCGCTGATCAATCTTGGCGGTGTAGCTCAGCTCGTCAATGCGCAGCCCCGCCACCGGTTCGGCGTCTACCGGGCCGGTGGCGGACGGCCCGCGGCTGAGCAGCATGCGCAGGCGCGCCTCAATTTCGGCCGGTGAGGCGGTGGGCAACACAAAGTCATCGGCGCGCCATTCGCTGGACATCACCGTCAACCCGCCTTCAAGGATCACCACCAGCAGGGGGAGGTTGAGGGTCGCGGCCACGAGCTGACAGGCGGTCCGGGCCGCAGCCAGATCCCCGGTGGCATCCAGGATGACAGCCTGTGCGGGCCCGGCGTGGCGCAGGGAATCGCTGGTGGCCGGCAGCTGTCGGATATCATGGCTGAGCAGCTCCAACGCGGGCAGCACACAGGCGTTTTCGCGTTCTTCACCCAAGAGCAGCAGGTGCGCCATGTGCTGGAACCTCCTGCCGGGTGGTTTGACGAAAAAATCTCTTTTACGTGTCACAGTATAAAGAACACCGAACGTCATAAACGCGAGTTGCCCCATGTGCGCGTTGCCAACGATCCAGGATGGACAGTTTGAGAGTCAAGGTACTGATTAGCGGGCTGCTCGCCGCGGCCGCATTGCTCGTGGCGGCGACCCTGGACACTCCGGGTCTCTCGGTGGGAGCGATCACCGCCGTGCTGCAGCTGCTTTTCGCCTACAGCTGGCCCACCCTTACCCGCAGCACCCAGCCTTGGCCGCTGCGCATCATCCTGGCGTTGGCCGGGCTGCTGGCCACCTTCTTTGCCGTGGGAATGCTCGGCCCGGTGGGGATGGGCGCCAGCATGCTGGTCATCGCGGTCGGAGTCCCGCTGGTGTTCATGTCCCAGGTGTTTAGGGGGACCGGGGCCAGCGGCCGGCTGTCGAACACCGTCAGCGGAATCAGCGGCCTGGCCGTGGTGTCCCAGGGGGCTGGACTCTCCGCGTTGGGGGCCTCACCCAGCGGCTTTGGCATCATCCTGGTCAGCGTCATCGCCCTGCTCGGTGCCGGGGCCTGCGCCATGACCCGGCTGCCGGACCGCGCCGTCATCTTCCTGGCCCCGCTCACCGGTGCGGCCCTCGGGGCCGCGAGCAGCGCGCTGCCGCTGGGTTTGGCCTGGTACCACTGCCTGTTGATTGGTGCGCTCGCCGGAGTGCTGGTGGGCTGCCTGCGGGCCATCACCCTGGCCAGCCGGGCGGTGAAGCGGGTGGAGGACATGCTCGCCGTATCCACGCTGATCCTGCTGTTGACCGGGTCGCTGAGCTGGTACGCCATGCAGGTGCTCGGGCAGGTCTGAATCGGAAATGACGGAGGGCACGTGATTCGCCTCTCGTTGATTAAGTAACCTGCGCCCGCGGCGCGCTAGGATGGAGCCATGAACGAAAATTACCTTGCACTAGAGATCTTCTACCTGGCGCTGCTGACCGTTGCCGGTCTGGGCATGGCCGGTTTCGCCGGACTGGTTGTCAAGCGCCTTTTCAAGGGGCAGAAGTAGGAAAGGCGCACACCGCAGGGTGTGCGCCTCTTTCATTTACATCCACGGAAAGCGAGCGCCGTTATGGCTATTGAAATTCCCACGGATCTCACCCCGGAACTCGTTCCGCTGTCCTGGCTGATCGGTGTCTGGGAAGGCTCGGGCAAGCTGGGCGAAGGCGAAGCAGATGACGAGCACTTCTGGCAGCAGGTGACCTTCCGGGACACCGGTCTGCCCTACCTGGAGTACCGCAGCGAATCCTGGCTCACCGATGCCGAAGGCACCCGGCTGCGCCCCCTGGCCGTCGAGTCCGGCTTCTGGTCCCTGGACCGCAAGCAGGAAGCCGCCGACCCTGGCCCGGGTATGACTCCCGGCGACCCGTTCCCGGTGCTGCGCTCGGCCGACGATGTCGAGAGGCTGCGCACCGAAGACGGTTTCAAGATCCAGGCCAGCATCAACCATCCGGGCGGTCTCAGCGAACTGTACTACGGGGTCATCAACGGCCCGCGCATCCAGCTGGCGACCGAGGCCCTGCTGCGCAGCGAAAACTCCAAGCCCTACGCCTCCTCGACCCGCATCTACGGGCTGGTGGGCGGGGACCTGTTCTGGCGTTGGGACGTCTCACAGGGCGATAGTGATTTGAAGGCCCACGCGTCGGCGGCCCTGAAACGGGTTGGCCAGACCGAGCCGGGCCAAGCGGGGGAAGACGGAAACCAGGAATGAGCAAAAAGTACACTTCGGTTCTGCTGCAGCGTGACGGGGCCGTGGAGGCCTCCGGCGTGGATGCCGGGGTTGCCGCCCACTACGGGGCACCGACCCGTGAGGCCCGCAGCCTCTTCGACGGGACCGCGGTGGCGGACCTGAGCCATCTGGACATCCTGCAGCTGCGCGGCGAAGACCGCTTGACGTGGCTGGACACCATCAGCAGCCAGCGCTTGAGCGATCTGAAGCCGGGGCAGAGCACCCAAAGCCTGCTGTTGAGCGTCCAGGGCCGGGTGGAGCATGAGCTGAAAATCCTGGCCGCCGACGACCTGTTGTGGATCAGCGCCGAGCCCGGGCGCGGCGAACCGCTGGCCGAGTACCTGAACTCGATGCGGTTCATGTCCCGGGTTGAAGTCGTGGATTGTTCAAACACCCACGGGGTCATTGCCAGCACCAGGCCGCGCCCCGAACTGGGCGATGTGGTGTGGGAGAACCCCTGGCCGAATGTGATCGGCGGGGGACATGCGTACTCCACCGGGGAGCACCCGGGCCTGGAACGGCCCTGGTTTGAGTACATCGTGCCGCTGGAGCAGCTGGCCTCCCTGGTCGGGGACCTGTCCCTGGCCGGGACCATGGCGGTGGAGGCGCTTCGCATCGCGGCCTGGGAGCCGCGGTTCATCGTGGACACCGATGACAAGAGCATCCCGCACGAACTGGACTGGCTGCGTACCGCGGTGCACCTGAACAAGGGCTGCTACAAGGGCCAGGAAACCATTGCCCGGGTGCACAACCTGGGCCATCCGCCGCGTCGCCTGGCGATGCTGCACCTGGACGGGTCCATGCACACCCTGCCTGCGCCCGGTTCACCGGTCAAGGACGGGGAACGGGTTGTCGGCCGGGTCACCTCGGTGGCATTGCACTACGAGGCCGGGCCGATTGCCCTGGCCACGCTGCGCCGCAATGTGCAGCCGGATGCCGAACTGGTGGTCCAGGACGGTGAAAGCAGCTACCCGGCCGCCCAGGAGGTCATCGTTTCACCGGAGGCCGGCCAGGTGGCCGGCCGGTTCACCGGCTTCCTGCGCCCGCCACGCGGCTGACCAGGCGCCAAGTACGCACCGCCGCGGGCCACCGCTGCCTTCTTTCTCTGGAGGGCGGCGGTGGCCTGCGGCCGTTAAACGCCCCGGCCCCGGCCCCGCGATGGGGGCCGGGGCCGGGATGATGTGCGGCCGGGTCAGCCGAAGAGGATCTTTGCCTCGTCATAGCGGTCCTGCGGTACGCGCTTGAGGTTGTTCACCGCCGCGCTGAGCGGGACCCGGTTGATCTGCGTGCCGTGCAGGGCCACCATGGTGCCCCACTGGCCGGCAGCCACCGAATCCACCGACGCCATGCCCAGGCGGGTGGCCAGCACCCGGTCAAAGGCGGTCGGCACGCCGCCGCGCTGAATGTGTCCCAGCACGGTGGCACGGGTTTCCAGGCCGGTGTTCTGCTCAATGAGCGGGGCCAGGACTTCACCGATCCCACCCAGCCGTGGCCGACCATGGCGGTCCACCCCGCGGGAGCTGAACGCGGCATCCTCACCCTCGGGCACGAACCCCTCGGACACCACCACCAGCGGTGCGCGGCCACGTTCGTGGGCTTCACGCACCCAGGTGAAGATCTGTTCCATGCTGGTGGACACCTCGGGGATCAGGATCGCGTGGGCGCCGGAGGCCATGCCGGCGTGCAGGGCAATCCAGCCCACGTCGCGGCCCATCACCTCGGCCACCATGCACCGGTGGTGGGATTCGCCGGTGGTGCGCAGCCGGTCAATGGCCTCCACGGCGATCTGGTTGGCGGTGTCGAAGCCGAAGGTGTAGTCGGTGGCGTCCAGGTCGTTGTCGATGGTCTTGGGGACTCCGACAATCGGCAGTCCCGCTTCGCACAGGCGCTGGGCCCCGGCCAGGGTGCCCTCCCCGCCGATCGCGATGACCGCGTCCACCTCCAGGCGGGCCAGGGTCTGGCGGATCTGCTCCGGACCCCCGTTTTCGCCCTCGAACGGGTTGGTGCGTGAGGTGCCCAGGATTGTTCCGCCCTGCTTGGAGATGCCGCGCACCTGGTGGCGCGGCAGCGGCATCAGGTCGCCTTCCTTGACCCCGCGCCAGCCGTCACGGAACCCGACGAATTCATAGTCGTAGCTTTTGATGCCGTTCAGCACGGCGCCGCGGATGACGGCGTTCAAGCCGGGGCAGTCGCCGCCGGAGGTCAACAGGCCAATACGCATATCTGCTCATTTCTGCCGGGACGAACAGCCGCACCGATGAGTGGGGAGCAGGACCGGCGGGCCAGCTACCCTCATGGATTGGATCTGTTCATCATCTGTCGTTGTCCACAGCGCCCCGTTGAGCCGTCTACGTTGCGAGTCTATCGGCTTAAGGATGTGGCGGCGAGTACACCGGGAAGATCCCTTCCGGTGTACTCGCCGCCACTCTCGCTCCGCTTGCCGGGACGCGGCTGCTACAGCGCGCGCAACCACTTTTGCAGGATAATGCTGCCATCCTGGGCCGGAATCAGCAGCCACGCCACGATGTAGGCGCCAATGCCAATGACCGGCAGCAGGAAGGAGAGCAGCATCGCGATCCGCACAAGCGAAACGTCCCAGCCGAACTTGTCGGCAATGCCGCCGGCCACACCGCCGGCCATGCGCGCCGGTCCGCGACGCAGCGGCATGGAACGCAGGGAGTTGAAGAATTTATCCATCAGGGTCCGTCCTTAGATAGTGCTCGTCAAAAGAATGGGTTCGGCCAACGTCCGCCTCGGGGACGGGCCACGGGGTGAAAGTACCCCAGGGTACTAGAAGGTGGTCGAGTCGTGTGGCGGGTACTCCTTGCGTTTGGCCGCACGCCGGGCCGAGCCGATGCCCGAGACGATCAACGCGATGCCGGCCAGGGCGATCAACGCGATAAAGAACAGCGGGGCGTCGAAGTCCCAGGACAGCACGTGACGGCTCAATTGTGCCAGCGCCACCAGAACCAGGATCAATCCGAATACCAGGGTTCCGGTGGGGAACTTGGAACGGTCATATTTTTCGGGAGTCATTGTTGCTCATCCTTAGAAATCTGGGGTGGTCACGGTGCTGGAGTCCGAGGGCAGCGCATTGATCTTTGAGAAGGCGCCGTTCACGTCCACGATCAGCAGTGGTTTGCTCGAGTCGCTGCTCCCTGGGGCGCCGCTACCGTGCTGGGAGAGGAAGATGCCATCACTTTGGATGCGTACCGGCACTTCCTCGGGCAGCCGCAGGTTCACCGAGGCAAAGACGGTGTTGACCTCAACGGTGGTCGGTGAGGTGATGTCGGCGTACTGGCGCAGGTCGATGGTGGCGTTGCTGAAGATCGCGTTGTACTCGCCGTCGCTGTCCGAAGTGATGACCCCACCGGAGCTGGTGCCAAATCCGGTGCTGCTTACGGCCCCGGAGTTGCCGAAGATCAGGGTCAGCACCAGCAGCGGGATCGCCAACCCCAGCAGGCCCCCACTGGTGCGGTGCGCCAGGGCCGCGATCACCAGGGCCAGACCCACGAAGAGCAGGCCCAGGGACAGCGCCAACGGCCAGGAGCCGCCGGGGAAGTCGACCAGTCCGAGGTAATCAAGGCCGAAGACCACGGCAATGATCAGTGCCGTCGCCCCGACAATGATGGTGGCCACCCAACCTGGGATCGGGGGTGCCAACGGAATCTTCTGCTTGCCCTTGGACTCCTTCCCGGTGTAGTAATCCTTGCCGGGGTACTCATCCTGCCCGGAAGGGGGCTGGGTGCCGGGGAAGTAGTGGCCCGAATCGGACTCCATGGTGGGCTCCTTGATGTTGAAGCGGGAACGAGGTGGTGCGTCGGAGGCCGAACGCCCGAAGATGTTCTGCGGCCCGGGCTGCCGTGGCAGGTCCTGCTCAGCGCGGACCGTGTCATCCACCGGGTTCGCTGAAGGAGCCGGGTCCTGCCAGCTGACTTCCGGATCATGCAGCACCACTGCGGTGCTGCCGGTGTGTCCGCTGGCATCCGCCGGATAGGTCGGGGCGGCGGTGTCGGTGGGGCGCGGACCGCGGGCGAACTTCGTGTTGTTGCGGCTAAAGACCACGAACAGCACGCCGGCGACAATCAGCAGCGGCCACACGAACGGGGCGATGCTGCTAAAGGCCCAGGGGGCGGGCCCGACACCGAGCAGGAAGGTGACCAGGGCACCGGTCATGCCGCTGGTCCAGTTCTTCTGCAGCGCCTGCTCGACGTGGATTTGGCCGTTCTCATCCGGCAGGAACGCCCACGCCAGGCCGTAGGCGATCAAGCCCACTCCGCCCAGCAGGGCCAGGGCGACCGCCACACCGCGCACCAGCACCGCGTCAACCTGCAGGCGCTGCGCGATGCCGGCGGCCACGCCGCCCAGCCACTGCGATTCGCTGCGGCGGATCTGCTGCTGACGCAGGCTGTCGAAGATTTTGTGCGAGGAGTGATCTTGGTCCATGCCCCCATTCTTTCGCGCCTTGCCCCGCCCCCGCTATGAGGTACTACCCTGATTCGACCCTGAGGGCACCCGTAAAACGCCACGTGGGTCTGGGGAAAGACCCTGCGAACATGCTTGACTTGAACCATGGAGACACCCGAGCAGCCCCGGCGCATCGTCAGAAGCGAATCGCGCCTGCTGGCTGGTGTCTGCGCAGGGCTGGCCGAGCACCTGAACCTGCCGGTCAGCTACGTGCGCCTGGGGTTTTTGCTGTTGACGGCCATCGGCGGCATCGGGGCCGTGCTGTACGCCTGGCTGTGGGTGTTCACCCCCAGCAGCCAGGAGTCCCAGGCCGATGAGCAGCGCAGCACCGGCACCCGGCGGCGCAGCCTGGCCGAGGAGTTGGGCCTGGACGCCCCCGGCAGCCTGAACCCCCGAGAAGTCGCCCTGAAGCTGGGATCCATGCGTGAGGTGCTTGTGGGCGTGGTGCTCACGGTGCTGGCCCTGCTGGCCCTGGGCCAATGGCTGGGGTGGAACATCCGCTGGGATCTGATCTGGCCAAGCATTGGGATCGTGGCCGGGGTGCTGCTGGCCTGGCTGCAGATTGACGGGCGCGGCGGCCCGCAGGCCACCCGCAGGGAACGTGCCGGGGCGCTGAGCCGGCTGGTGGTCGGGCTGCTGCTGGTCATTGGCGGGCTGCTGCTGATTGTCAACGGGACGGTGAGCACCTCGGATCTGATCGGCGGGATCTGGGCGGCGCTGGCGATCTTCGGCGGGGCGCTGGTGGTGCTGCTGCCCTTCGGCACCAGGCTGTGGCGTGACTACCTGGCCGAACGCAGTTCCCGCCAGGCCGCGGCACAGCGCGCCGAGTTCGCCGCACACCTGCACGACTCGGTGCTGCAGACCCTGGCCGTGATCCAGAAGCGGGCCGGTGACCCGGCCGCGGTGCGGGCCCTGGCCCGCAGCCAGGAACGTGAACTGCGCCAGTGGCTGTACGGGGACGAGGACGTCTCCGAGGGGGACGTGGTGGCCGAGATCTCCCAGGAAGCGGCGCAAATCGAGCAGCTGATGCTGCGCGAGGTGGATGTGGTCTCCGTGGGCTCCGCACAGGGGTTCGAGGGGCAGCACGCCCTGGTGCAGGCCAGCCGGGAGGCCATGATGAACGCGGCCAAGCACGCAACCGGGCTGATCTCGGTGTTCATTGAATGCGGTGAGCAGGCCGTGGAGGTTTTCATCCGCGACCGCGGGGACGGCTTTGACCCACAGGACATTGACCCGGACCGGCAGGGCGTGCGCGAATCGATCCTGGGCCGGATGGAGCGGGCCGGCGGCGAGGCGAAGATCCGCAGCGGCGAGCAGGGAACCGAAATACAGTTGAAGATGCCGCGCACCACGGCAGGAAAGGCAAACCACCATGACTGACCCAGTGCCCGCAGGCACCCAGGAACCCGAGGCACCGATCCGGGTGCTGCTGGTCGATGACCACGCCATCTTTCGTTCGGGACTGAAAAGTGACCTGGATCCCGACCTGAAGGTGGTTGGGGAGGCCGGCACCGTGGAACAAGCCGTAGAGCAGATCACCGCACTGTGCCCGGACGTGGTGCTGCTGGACGTGCACCTGCCCGGCGGGCGCGGGGGCGGGGGAGCCGAGGTGCTGCGCGGGTGCGCCCACCTGCTGGCGCAGACCCGCTTCTTGGCGTTGAGCGTGTCGGATGCGGCCCATGACGTGGTCACGGTGATCCGCAGTGGGGCGCGCGGCTATGTCACCAAGAGCATTTCCGGTCCCGAGATTTCCGATGCAGTGCGTCGGGTGGCTGGCGGGGACGCGGTCTTCTCACCCCGGCTGGCCGGGTTCGTGCTGGACGCCTTCGGCAGCAGCCAGCCCGAGCAAATCGACACCGAACTGGACCTGCTCTCGGATCGGGAACTGCAGGTGATGCGGCTGATCGCCCGCGGCTACAGCTACAAGGAAGTGGCCAAGGAGCTGTTCATCTCGGTCAAGACCGTCGAGTCCCATGTCTCCAACGTGCTGCGCAAGCTGCAGCTGTCCAACCGCCATGAACTGACCCGGTGGGCGGTGGACCGCAAGATCCTGTGACCGGTGCCCGAAAGCCCGGAGCGGCTGTGGCCGGAACCTGAACCCAGGTTCCGGCCACAGCCGTGATGCGTATTCGGTGCCGCTCAGGGCGCCAGTGCTACTTGGCTTCGCCCAGCAGGGCGGCCATCCGGGCGACGCCCTCGGCCAGGTCCGCGTCGCCCAGGGCATAGGACATGCGGATGAAGCCGGAAGGGCCAAAGGCCTCACCGGGCACCACCGCAACCTCGGCCTCCTCCAGGATCAGCGCGGCCAGTTCGGCGCTGGTGGTGCTCACCTTCCCGCGGATCTCGCGCCCCAGCAGGCCGCGCACATCCGAGTAGGCGTAGAAGGCGCCCTCCGGGGTGGGGCAGGAGAGCCCGTCAATGGCGTTCAGCGCCTCGACGATCGCCAACCGGCGGCGATTGAACGCGGTTTTCATCTCGTTCACCGCATCAAGCGGCCCGGCCACCGCGGCCAGGGCGGCGCGCTGGGACACGTTGGCCACGTTGGAGGTGGCGTGGGACTGCAGGTTCGTGGCGGCCTTGATGACATCACTGGGGCCGATCATCCAGCCCACCCGCCAGCCGGTCATGGCGTAGGTCTTGGCGACGCCGTTCAGCACCACGACCTTGTCGGCCAGCTCCGGCACCAGCGTGGCGATCGAGGAGAACTCCGCCTGCCCATAGGTCAGGTGCTCATAAATCTCGTCGGTGACCACCCACAGGCCCTTGCTGGCCGCCCAGCGGCCAATCTCAGCGACCTCGGCGGGGGAGTAGACGGCGCCGGTCGGGTTCGACGGGGAGACGAAAAGCAGCACCTTGCTGCGTTCGCTCAGAACCGACTCCAGCTGCTCCACGGTGACCTTGTAGCCCTGTTCCGGGCCGGCGAACACGGACACCGGAACCCCGCCGTGCAGGCGCACCGCCTCCGGGTAGGTCGTCCAGTAAGGGGCGGGGATGATGACCTCATCGCCCGGATCCAGCAGGGTGGCGAACGTGTTGTAGACCGCCTGCTTGCCGCCATTGGTGATCAGCACCTGATTCGGTTTGACCTTGTAGCCCGAATCGCGCAGCGTCTTTTCCGCCACTGCCTCACGCAGCTCCGGCAGGCCAGCGGCCGGGGAGTAGCGGTGGTTGCGCGGGTCCTGCGCGGCCTGCACGGCGGCCTGGACAATGTAGTCGGGGGTCGGGAAATCCGGCTCGCCGGCACCAAACCCGATCACCGGACGGCCGGCGGCCTTCAGCGCCTTGGCCTTGGCGTCCACCGCCAGGGTTGCGGATTCGGAGATGGCGCCAATGCGGCGGGAGATTCTAGACATATCTGGGGGCATCCTGACGTCTGAGAAGATGAGTACGTACCACTAGCTTAAGGCCAAGGCAGGGCTGGATTCATGCTCGGTCGGACAAGATGACGCGCCGGGTGGCCCACCAGGACGCCCCGAATGCGGTGTAGGGCACACTGCTCCCTGTCAGTTCGACAATCATCTGATCATTGCGTAGAGTTATTTCTCGGTGCTAAGGTGCCGGCGGTGACCAGCTGCTCTGACACGTTCAGATATAGTTGATGTCACCAGAGTGAAAACTCGAAGGGTAGTGGCGCAATTGGTAGCGCAGCGGTCTCCAAAACCGCAGGTTGCAGGTTCGAGTCCTGTCTGCCCTGCGCAGTAGCGATTAACGAAAAAATCGCACAGCGAATCTCACGTCACGGTGTGTTGTGGTCGGCCAGGCTGCGACACACCGTGATTGTTTCAACTGGCCTATTTTATTGAAACGAGGAACACGGTGAGCGAATCAGCTGTCTCCCATCCGGGAAATGACAAGAAATCCCGTCGCGGATTTTTCGGCCGCATCGCCCTGTTCATCCGGCAGGTCATCTCGGAACTGAAAAAAGTCGTGACTCCGACCCGTAGCGAATTG
The DNA here is from genome assembly GCF_006094275.1 of Glutamicibacter creatinolyticus. GTDB lineage: Bacteria > Actinomycetota > Actinomycetes > Actinomycetales > Micrococcaceae > Glutamicibacter > Glutamicibacter creatinolyticus. The sequence continues at coordinate 2,366,520 of NZ_CP034412.1, read as the reverse complement.
ATCAACTACACCCTGGTTGTCATCGCCTTCGTTGTCATCGTGATGCTCATCGTGACGGCCCTGGACTTTGTCTTCGGGGCAGGGTCCACCCTCCTGTTCACAAACAGGCCAGAGCAGTAGAATTTCCTGCGCGAGCCGCCATGCGGCGCGTCAGGGCCCCAGGTGTACATCAGTAGAAGAAAGCAGGAGCTGCAGTGTCCGACCAGGAACTCGAACCGCAGAATAACAACGAGGTAGAAGCCGAGTTCGTCGCGACCAATGACGAGCAGACCGGCAATGCCGAAGATGTCATTTTCGCCGACGGCACTTCCGACACCGACGGCACCGTGGATGTTGAAGGCACCGTGGACGCCGAGGGCGCCCTGGACGAAGAGGAAACCCTCGACGAAGCCTCCCAGCCCGTACAGCTCGATGACATCGCCGCGGACACCGCCGATGACCCGGCCCTGGTTGCCGAGGCCGACGAGGACGCCAGCGAGGCAGTGGCCGAAGCCGTTGCCGAAGAGGACGAGCAAGCCGTCAGCGTTGAGGCGCTGAAGGAAGAGTTCCGCGCCAAGCTGCGCCGCCAGCCCGGCGACTGGTTCGTGATCCACACCTACGCCGGTTATGAGAACCGCGTGAAGCTGAACCTGGAGACCCGCATCCAGACCCAGGACATGGATGACTTCATCTATGAGATCCAGGTCCCGATGGAAGAGGTCGTCGAGGTCAAGAACACCCAGCGCAAGATCGTGCGCCGCGTGCGCATCCCCGGCTACGTGCTGGTTCGCATGGAACTGACCGACGCCTCATGGGGTGTTGTTCGACACACCCCGGGCGTGACCGGCTTCGTGGGCAACGCCCACGACCCGAACCCGCTGACCCTGGATGAAGTGTTCTCCATGCTGGAGCACACCGTGGTGGATCCGACCGAGCAGCCCTCCGCCTCGAAGCCGGGCCGCGCACCGATCACCGAGGTCAAGGTCGATTTCGAGGTTGGCGAATCGGTGATCGTCAACGACGGACCGTTCGAAACCATGCCGGCCACGATCTCCGAGATCAAGCTGGAGGCCGCGCAGCTGGTGGTGCTGGTCTCGATCTTCGAGCGCGAGACCCCGGTGACCCTGAACTTCAACCAGGTCACCAAGATCCAGTAGTATTGAGTCTTCGTGCCCCTCACGTTTGCTTTGCGTGAGCCGGGCACGTTCGGCCGCCGCGCCACGGCGGCCATCAGCCCGTGTCACGCTCCTGTGCCGCGGGAAACGCAAGAGTAGAAGGACCCGACATGGCCCCAAAGAAAAAGGTCACCGGACTTATCAAGCTGCAGATCCAGGCAGGCGCCGCTAACCCGGCTCCTCCGATCGGTCCTGCCCTTGGTCAGCACGGCGTCAACATCATGGAATTCTGCAAGGCTTACAACGCTGCCACCGAGTCGCAGCGCGGTAACGTTGTTCCGGTTGAAATCACCGTGTACGAAGACCGTTCGTTCACCTTCATCACCAAGACCCCGCCGGCTGCCGAGCTGATCAAGAAGGCTGCAGGCGTTGGCAAGGGTTCGGCCACCCCGCACACCACCAAGGTTGCGAAGCTGACCCAGGCCCAGGTTGAGGAAATCGCCAACACCAAGATGGCTGACCTGAACGCGAACGATCTGGAAGCCGCTTCGAAGATCATCGCCGGCACCGCCCGCTCCATGGGCATCACCGTCGAGGGCTAAGACCCTCACCCTGCAGCCCGCAACGGCTGCAACCACCAACATTTCAACAGGGGACCTGCCTGGCAGGCCCCGCCAGTGGCAGGACCGAGCGCGGTCCTCAAGACCACGACTGCATAAGGAGAAAACGCAGATGGCAAAGCGCAGCAAAGCATACTTGGCCGCCGCGGCCAAGATTCAGGCTGACAAGTTCTACGAGCCAGCCGAGGCTATCGCCCTGGCCAAGGAGATCGCCGGCGAGAAGACCAACTCGACCGTTGAGGTCGCCTTCCGCCTGGGCGTTGACCCCCGCAAGGCCGACCAGATGGTTCGCGGCACCGTGAACCTGCCGCACGGCACCGGTAAGACCGCCCGCGTGGTTGTCTTCGCCAACGGCGACAAGGCAGAAGCTGCCCGCGCCGCCGGCGCCGACTTCGTCGGCTCCGACGACCTGATCGAAAAGATCCAGGGCGGCTGGACCGACTTCGACGCCGCCGTGGCGACCCCGGACCTGATGGGCAAGGTTGGCCGCCTGGGTAAGATCCTGGGCCCGCGTAACCTGATGCCGAACCCGAAGACCGGTACCGTGACCATGGACGTGGCCAAGGCTGTCACCGACATCAAGGGCGGCAAGATCGACTTCCGCGTCGACAAGCACTCGAACCTGCACTTCATCATCGGCAAGGCATCCTTCGATGCCAAGCAGCTGACCGAGAACTACGCAGCCGCTCTGGAAGAGATCCTGCGCCTGAAGCCTTCGGCTTCCAAGGGCCGCTACATCTCCAAGGCCACCATCGCCACCACCTTCGGCCCGGGCATCGCCCTGGACCCGAACGTGACCCGCGTGAGCGCCTAGTCACCCAGTTCCACTGAAGCCTCGGCCCCGGCCTGCCACCTGATGGTGGCGGTCCGGGGCCGAGGCTTTTGCCGTCCCAGAGTCAAGCCAGCAGCGGCAGGAACACGGGGCCGGGGGCCTGGGCACGCGCTCCAGTTCCTTGCCATCCGGCTGCGACATGAGCTTTTGGAAGAATTATCATGCAGGGGAGTTGGCTCTGGGCGAAATTCCGGACTCGACCAGCTTCCCTGCGGAGCCCGTGGGCTGGCTCCAGCGGACATACCGACCTTGAGGTTTTCTGGGAGTTCTTGGAAGTCTCCTGTGAGTTGGATTGCGCTCCACGCTCTCGCCGGGGCGTTTTGCCGCAGAATCTCGGGCTTTATGCCCTGAAATGAACGTCGGTTTGCTATTTCCAGGTTCACCAAATTAATGCAAACTGTTGGTTCAAAGGGAGGAAAAGTGCTTGCTGGGACAGCATGATCGGCTCGTGAGATGACCTGAACCCCGAGTTGCATGTAGACGGGTTGGTGGTGATACTGTGAAGACACCGATGTGAATCGGCGGTGATTGCATGGGACCCCCAAGACTATGCAATCACTGGACACCGAAGTTTCCCCAAGCTTCGTGTCGACAAGAGCCTGTTGTCAGCGTCCCCCAAGTGCTGGCAATGGGCCTTGTCCTTTTAACCGCCAGTTGAGCCGGGTGCGGCAAAGCGCAGGCCGGCCGCAACGCCGACCGAGGATCGCCCAGGTGAGACCGTGAAGTCTTGCAAAACTGCCACACGTGGGCCGCCGGCGGGGGAGTAGGGCTGGGCCCGGCCGTGGTTCAGATCATAGGCCAAGACGACCTCCGGGATTTGGAGTATGGGGCGCGCACAAACTAGGATGGAAGAACCGAAGACCGTCGGTTGAGCATTTTCCACTGGAGAACCGCTCCGAAGTGTCCGCAAGGACTGCCAACGCAGGTTACATAGATTGTCTCAACTGCTTATGTGAGTTGAGCTGCCCTGTGCTCCTGCGCGGGGCGTTTTTTATGCGCTCCGCCGGTTATGAAACGGTACCGAACTGAACCCCGGAAGGAGTGTTATGGCAACGCAGACCAAGAACGCCGCGATCCAGTCGATCGCTGCCGAGTTCAAGGAATCCAGCGCGGCTGTCCTGACCGAATACCGTGGGCTTACCGTTGCACAGCTCAAGGAACTGCGCCGATCGCTTGGTCAGGAGACCAAGTACGCGGTTGTGAAGAACACCTTGACTGAAATCGCAGCAAAGGAAGCTGGCATCGACGCGTTCGAAGGCCAGCTGACCGGTCCAACCGCTATCGCCTTCATTAAGGGCGATGCAGTTGCCGCCGCCAAGAGCCTCACGGAGTTCGCCAAGAGCAACCAGCAGCTGATCATCAAGTCCGGTTTCTTCGAGGGCTCCGCCCTGGATGAAGCTGGCATTGCCGCTTTGGCTGCACTGGAGTCCCGCGAACACCAGCTCGCCCGCGTTGCAGGCGTTCTGCAGGCCCCGGCCTCGGCCGCTGCACGCATCGTGGACGCACTGCGTATCAAGCTCGAAGAGGACGGTGGCGAAGCTGCCGAGGAAGCTCCGGCAGAAGCCTAAGCTGACGCGATTCTCTCGCAACGTAACCCCAAATCATTACGGTTCCCAGATCTGGGATCCATAACCGAAAGGACGCCACCATGGCGAAGCTCACCACCGACGAGCTGCTCGACGCATTCAAGGAAATGACCATCATCGAACTGTCCGAGTTCGTGAAGCAGTTCGAGGAGACCTTCGAGGTCACCGCCGCTGCTGTTGCCGTTGCCGGTCCGGCCGGCGGCGCTGGCGAAGCTGCTGCTGAAGAGAAGACCGAGTTCGACGTGATCCTGGAGTCGGCTGGCGACAAGAAGATCGCAGTCATCAAGGAAGTTCGCGCTCTGACCTCGCTGGGTCTGAAGGAAGCCAAGGAGCTCGTTGACGGCGCTCCGAAGCCGATCCTGGAAGGCGCCGACAAGGACGCCGCCGAGAAGGCCAAGGAAGCACTGGAAGGCGCTGGCGCTACCGTCACCCTCAAGTAAGCTTCAGCGGTCACTCGCAGCCTTACTCCCCGGGGCCCCGCGGACGAGCAATCGTCCACGGGGCCTCGGGCCGTTAAACGGGAAAAAATCGTTATCGGACTATAACGATTCTATTAACAGGAGCTATTCATATTCGTCGCTTACGGTGTTTAATGTGCCGAAGAATGAACAGCCCAACGCAATACGACCGGCCCCGCGGCTCGGTCTGCTGGACGCCCTTCGTATCGCTGCCGCGCTGGTGGTCGTGCTTTACCACTACACCGCGTGGGGACACGGCTATTGGGGCGCCGAAGCCGTCGACGCCTGGCCGGTGCTGGGCAAATTCACCATCTACGGCAGTATCGGCGTCCAACTGTTCTTCCTGATCTCCGGCTTCGTGATCCTGATGTCCATCCAGGGCAAGGGATTGATCCAATTCCTGGCCTCCCGCCTGGGCCGGCTCTACCCGGCGTACTGGCTAGCCGTTATCGCCGCCGCCCTGCTCACCTTCCGGCTCTGGCCCGAGCTGAAGGACGGACGCACCGAAGGCGATATAGTTCCCAACCTGACCATGGCACAAAGCGGAATGGGCGTCAGGGACCTGGACGGGGTGTACTGGACGCTCTGGGTTGAACTGCGCTTCTACGCGATCCTGGCCGTGCTGCTGGCCTTCGGACTGGCCAAGAACCGGGCTATCCTGGCGTTGAGCTTCGCCTGGCCGCTGCTGGGCGTGGCCCTGCACCTGGCCGAGGCGGACAAGGCCCAGGAATGGGTGATGGGGCAGTATGCCCCGCTGTTCAGCCTGGGCATGGTGGTCTACCTGATGTACCGGGACCGGCAAACCCCGACGCGCTGGCTGCTGGTCGGCTTCAACACCCTGCTCGCCTGCTACTTCACGGGCCTGAAGGGAGCACAGGATTCGGCCTATCTGTCGGGGGTGCAGATCCCCGCCTGGCACTTCTCACTGCTGGTGCTGCTGTGCATTGCCCTATTGCTGGCCTGCACGCTGACCCCGCTGCAGAGGATCCACGCCCGCTGGATGGTCACCGCCGGAATGCTTACCTACCCGCTGTACCTGTTCCACGAGCTGTGGGGCTGGTGGATCATCGCGCACCTGAGCCCAGTCCTCAACAAATACGTGCTGCTGGTCGGAACCGTCGCGCTGATGCTGGCGCTGGCCTATGTTGTGGCCCGGTACGTGGAGAAGCCGGCAGGGCTGTGGCTGCGCAACGAATTCACCCTGCGGGCCACCCAGGCGGTGCAATGGGCGCGCAGCCTCGCCGCGCGCAAGCCGAGCCCGGTCATTCCGGAACGGAAATATCTGCCACTATCGCGTCAAATCCACTGACCAGATCCTGGGCCGCCACCAGCACGGCGTGCAGCCGGTCCCCGCTGCCCAGGGCCACCATGGCCTGCTGCTCGCCCTGGAATACCGTGGCGTCAATGACCAGCGGCAACGGGGTCAACGCGCCAAATGGCGTGATCGTCCCGGGACGATAGCCGGTCACCTCGAACGCCGTGTCCCCGTGGGGCAGGGAGAGCTTGTTGACCCCCAACACCAAGCGCAGCTTGGGCCAGCTCAGGCTCCTGCCGCCGGGGATCAGGGCGAAGAGGTACGTACCGTTGCTGCGCTTGAGCACCAGGGTCTTGAGCAGCCGGTGTTCGGCGATGCCCAGATTCGAGGCCGCCTCACTCAGCGAGGAGGCCGCGGCCCGCGGAACAATCTCAATGGGGATGTTCCGCCGGCTCGCGTCCAGGCTGATGCGGGTGAGCGCCTCATTCGGGGCCTCAGGGGATTCGGTCAACAGCGCACTCGCTTTCCGTGACGGGGAAGGCTGCCCGGGGGAGGGCAGGTTAGGCGTGGTGCAGCAGCAGGGCCTCGCCCTGCCCACCGCCGCCGCACAGGCTCACCGCGGCGGTCCCCGAGTCCCGGCGCGACAGCTCCAGTGCCGCGGTCAACGCCAGGCGGGCCCCGGAGGCGCCAATGGGATGGCCCAGGGCGATGGCTCCGCCGTGGATGTTCGTCTTCTCCAGCGGGTAGTCCAGGTCGGACAGGGACTGGCAGGCCACGGCGCCGAACGCCTCATTGATTTCAATGAAGTCCAGGTCCTTGACCTGCAAGGACTCCTTGGCCAGGGCGTCCTGGATGGCGTGCGAAGGCTGGGAATGCAAAGAGTTGTCCGGTCCGGCCACCTGGCCGGGGGCGCCAATGACCGCCAGGATTTTCAGCCCGTGCTGCTCGGCGTAGTCGCGCGAGGTGACCACCAGGGCCGCGGCCCCGTCGGAGAGCGGGGAGGAGTTGCCGGCGGTGATTGTCCCATCGCGGTCAAAGGCCGGACGCAGCCCGGAGAGGGTCTCGGCGGTGGTCTCGGGGCGCACGCCCTCGTCGCTGTCCACGATCACCGGCTCGCCCTTGCGCTGGGGCACGGAGATCGCCACGATCTCCTCGTCAAAGACCCCGTTGCCCTGCGCGGCGGCCGCCCGCTGGTGGCTGGAGGCCGCCACCTCGTCTTGCGGTCCGCGTTCGATCCCCAGCTCGGTGTTCTTCTCCTCGGTGCTCAGTCCCATGGACTTGCCGTCAAAGGCGTCGGTCAAGCCGTCATGGGCGACCGAGTCCACCGCGGTGATGTCCCCGTAGGTCCACCCGAAACGGGACTTGGGCAGCAGGTGCGGGGTATTGGACATTGATTCCTGCCCGCCGGCGATGACCACCTGGGCCTCGCCCAGGCGGATCATGCGCGCCGCGTCGGTGACCGCGGCCAGCCCGGAAAGGCACACCTTGTTGATGGTCACCGTCGGGGTGTCCCAGCCGATGCCCGCCCGGATGGCGGACTGGCGGGCGGGGTTCTGGCCACACCCGGCCTGGACGACCTGACCCATGATGACCGACTGGACCTGCTCGGGGGAGACCCCGGCGTTGTCCAGGGCGCCGGCGATGGCCGCCGCCCCCAGGTCGACCGCGGTCTGGGAGGCCAGGGCCCCCTTGAAACGGGTAAAGGGGGTGCGGGCTCCGCCGACGATCACGGCATCTTGGGGTGAGGACACGGCAACCACTTCCATTCGAAAAGCAACCAGAAAACTGGGGTGATGTTCTGTCACTACAAGACTAATCCATGTGCACTTCACCACAGGAAAACGGATGGCGTTGCGGGGTGTGGGACGCGAGAACGCCGGCGGTGTGGGCGCTGACTAGGAACCGAAACGCTTCATCCGGGCCGGGGGCTCACCAGGGGCGAAGCGGGCGCAGAACTATAACACGAAAATGGAAAATTGCTATCGACAAGCTTGCGCGCATGGGGTACAGTGGAAATTTGCGCCCCGACTGTATGCGCATGCGACCTTCATATAGCGGTGGGTTCGTATGTAACGAGGGTACCAGCCACTGGCAGGAACCTTAGCACAACGGGACGCTTCGGAAACCTGACGGTCTGTGGAAGGATCCATCTTGGTCGCCTCGAGCACCTCTAACAACCAAACCGCTAGTTCGGCTCGCGACGCTGCGTACGCTGGCCGACTTTCTTTTGCAAAGATTCACGAACCCCTTGAAGTGCCGAACCTGCTGGCACTGCAGACCGAGAGCTTTGACCGGCTCATCGGTAATGAGCGGTGGCAGGAGCGCCTGGCCGCCGCCGTGTCCGTCGGTGACAACAGTGTGCCGGACGTCAGCGGACTGGCCGAGATCTTTGAGGAGATCTCCCCGATTGAAGACTTCCAGGAGACCATGTCCCTGAGCTTCTCGGAGCCGGAATTCGCCGACCCGAAGTACTCGATCGCCGAGTGCAAGGACCGTGACGCCACCTACGCCGCCCCGCTGTACGTCAAGGCCGAGTTCATGAACAATGAAACCGGCGAAATCAAGCAGCAGACCGTCTTCATGGGCGACTTCCCGCTGATGACCGACAAGGGTACCTTCATCATCAACGGTACCGAGCGCGTGGTCGTCTCCCAGCTGGTGCGTTCCCCGGGCGCCTACTTCGAGTCCGCGCCGGACAAGACCAGTGACAAGACCATCTACTCCGCACGTATCATCCCGTCGCGCGGTGCCTGGTTCGAGCTGGAAATCGACAAGCGCGACCAAATCGGCGTGCGCCTGGACCGCAAGCGCAAGCAGTCGGTCACCGTGCTGCTCAAGGCCCTGGGCTGGAGCGAAGAGAAGATCCTGGCCGAATTCGGCCAGTACGACTCGGTGCGCGCCACCCTGGAGAAGGACAGCATCAAGGACCAGAACGAGGCCCTGCTGGACATCTACCGCAAGCTGCGTCCGGGCGAGCCGCCGACGGTGGAAGCCGCCCAGGCCCTGCTGCGCAACATGTACTTCGAGCCCAAGCGCTACGACCTGGCCAAGGTCGGCCGCTACAAGCTGAACCGCAAGCTCGGCGTGGAGACCCCGGTCAACGCCGAAAGCGCCCTGGTGCTGAGCATCGACGACATCGTCGCCATGATCCGCTTCCTGGTTGCCCTGCACGCCGGTGAGCGCACCATCGAAGGCACCCGCGAGGGCGAGATCGTTCAGGTCCCGGTCGCCGTGGATGACATCGACCACTTCGGCAACCGCCGTATCCGCGCGGTCGGCGAACTGATCGAGAACCAGGTCCGCACCGGCCTGTCACGCATGGAGCGCGTGGTGCGTGAGCGCATGACCACCCAGGACGTGGAGGCGATCACCCCGCAGACCCTGATCAACATCCGCCCGGTGGTGGCCGCGATCAAGGAGTTCTTCGGAACCTCGCAGCTCTCCCAGTTCATGGACCAGAACAACCCGCTGGCCGGCCTGACCCACAAGCGCCGCCTCTCGGCACTGGGCCCGGGCGGTCTGTCGCGTGACCGTGCAGGCATGGAAGTGCGAGACGTGCACCCCTCGCACTACGGACGCATGTGCCCGATTGAAACCCCGGAAGGCCCGAACATCGGCCTGATCGGCTCGCTGGCAACCTACGGGCGCATCAACGCCTTCGGTTTCATCGAGACCCCGTACCGCAAGGTCGTGGACGGCGTGGTGACCAACCAGGTCGAGTACCTCACCGCCGATGACGAGCTGCAGCACTTCATCGCCCAGGCCAACGCACCGCTGACCGAGGACGGTCACTTTGCCGAGGACACCGTGCTGGTGCGTGAAAAGGGCGGCGGCGGCGAGCCGGTGCTCGTTGAGCCGGGCGAAGTGACCTTCATGGACGTTTCCCCGCGCCAGATGGTGTCGGTGGCCACCGCCCTGATCCCGTTCCTGGAGCACGACGACGCCAACCGCGCGCTGATGGGCGCCAACATGCAGCGCCAGGCCGTGCCGCTGCTGGCCTCCGAGTCCCCGCTGGTGGGCACCGGTATGGAGAAGTACGCCGCGGTGGACGCCGGTGACTCCGTGGTCGCGCAGAAGCCCGGTGTTGTCACCGAGGTCTCGGCCGACCTGGTCGTGGTGATGAACGACGACGGCACCGAGTCGATGTACCCGATCATGAAGTTCGCCCGCTCCAACCAGGGCAACGCCTACAACCAGCGCGTGCGCGTCTCCGAAGGCGAGCGCGTGGAGTACCAGTCGATCATCGCCGACGGTCCCTCGACCGACGCCGGTGAGCTGGCCCTGGGCAAGAACCTGCTGGTCGCGTTCATGTCCTGGGAAGGCCACAACTTCGAGGACGCCATCATCCTGTCCCAGCGCATGGTCTCCGACGATGTGCTGACCTCGATCCACATCGAGGAGCACGAGGTTGACGCCCGCGACACCAAGCTGGGCGCCGAGGAAATCACCCGCGACATCCCCAACGTGTCCGAGGACATCCTCTCCCAGCTCGATGACCGCGGCATCGTCTACATCGGCGCCGAGGTCGAGGCCGGGGACATCCTGGTGGGTCGCGTGACCCCGAAGGGTGAAACCGAGCTGACCCCCGAGGAGCGCCTGCTGCGCGCGATCTTCGGTGAGAAGTCCCGCGAAGTGCGTGACACCTCGCTGAAGGTGCCGCACGGCGAGTCCGGCACCGTGATCGGCGTGCGCATCTTCGATCGCGACAACGACGATGACCTTTCCCCGGGCGTGAACCAGCTGGTGCGCGTCTACGTGGCCCAGAAGCGCAAGATCACCAACGGTGACAAGCTCGCCGGGCGTCACGGCAACAAGGGCGTTATCTCCAAGATCCTGCCGATCGAGGACATGCCGTTCCTGGAGGACGGCACCCCGGTGGACGTCGTGCTGAACCCGCTGGGTGTGCCCGGGCGTATGAACGTCGGCCAGGTCATGGAAATCCACCTGGGCTGGGCCGCCAAGCAGGGCTGGACCATCGAGAACGAGCCGGAGTGGGTCAAGGACCTGCCGAACCTGCCGCGCCAGACCGGTTCGACCACCGTGGCCACCCCGGTGTTCGACGGTGCCTCCGAGGAGGAGATCCGCGGCATCCTGGATTCGGTGAACCCGACCAGCGACGGCCAGCAGCTGGTGAAGAACACCGGCAAGGCCCGCCTGTTCGACGGCCGCTCCGGCGAGCCGTTCCCGGATCCGATCTCCGTGGGCTACATGTACATCCTGAAGCTGCACCACCTGGTGGACGACAAGATTCACGCCCGTTCCACCGGCCCGTACTCCATGATCACCCAGCAGCCGCTGGGCGGTAAGGCCCAGTTCGGTGGCCAGCGCTTCGGTGAAATGGAAGTGTGGGCCCTGGAGGCCTACGGTGCGGCTTACACCCTGCAGGAACTGTTGACCATCAAGTCCGATGACATTCACGGTCGCGTGAAGGTCTACGAGGCGATCGTCAAGGGCGAGAACATCCCGGAGCCAGGCGTTCCGGAATCGTTCAAGGTGCTCATCAAGGAAATGCAATCGCTGTGCCTGAACGTCGAGGTACTGGGTACCGACGGCAACACCATCGAGATGCGCGAATCGGACGAGGAATCGTTCCGTGCCGCTGAAGAACTGGGCATCGACCTTTCGCGGTCCGAGCCCAGCTCCGTCGAGGAAGTCTAGGAACCACCAGCCTGCCGCCGCGGCGCGCACCGCGTGCCCGGCGCCGGGTCGGTGAGACCGACTTACCCATCACGTACTGACTTCAGACACCAGAGAAGAGAGATAAGGACCATATGTCCAGCGATTCCTCATTCGGCCTCATGCGCATCGGCCTTGCCACCGCGGAACAGATCCGCGCCTGGAGCTACGGCGAGGTCAAGAAGCCGGAAACCATTAACTACCGCACCCTGAAGCCCGAGAAGGACGGCCTGTTCTGCGAGAAGATCTTCGGTCCCTCGCGCGACTGGGAATGCTACTGCGGCAAGTACAAGCGCGTGCGCTTCAAGGGCATCATCTGTGAGCGCTGCGGCGTCGAGGTGACCCGCGCCAACGTGCGCCGTGAGCGCATGGGCCACATCGAGCTGGCCGCTCCGGTCACCCACATCTGGTACTTCAAGGGCGTTCCCTCGCGCTTGGGCTACCTGCTGGATCTGGCGCCGAAGGACCTGGAGAAGGTCATCTACTTCGCCGCCTACATGATCACCAGCGTGAACGAAGACCGTCGCCACGCCGAGATGCCGAACCTGCAGGCCCAGCACGACCTGGAGCTGCGCCAGCTGGCCAACAACGCCGAAGCGGACAAGCGTGCCGTGCTGGCGGACCTGGAAGCCGAGCTGGAGCGCCTGGAGGCCGGCGGCGCCAAGGGTGCCGAGCTGAACAAGGCCCGCACCAACGCGGAGAAGACCGTTCAGCAGATCGAGAAGCGTTCCAAGGCCGAGGCCGAGCGCCTGCGCGCCGTCTGGGAGCGCTTCAAGGGCCTGAAGGTCGCCGACCTTGAAGGTGACGAGGGCCTGTACCGCATCATGCGCGAGAAGTACGGCCTGTACTTCGAGGGCTCGATGGGTGCCGAGGCAATCCAGAAGCGCCTGGCCACCTTCGACCTGAAGGGCGAGGCCGAGAACCTCAAGCAGATCATCGACAACGGCAAGGGCCAGAAGAAGACCCGTGCCCTGAAGCGCCTGAACGTCATCAACGCGTTCCTCACCACGGACAACTCGCCCGAGGGCATGGTCCTGGACGCCGTTCCGGTGATCCCGCCGGAGCTGCGCCCGATGGTTCAGCTCGACGGTGGCCGCTTCGCCACCTCGGACCTGAACGACCTGTACCGTCGTGTGATCAACCGCAACAACCGCCTCAAGCGCCTGCTGGATCTCGGTGCCCCCGAGATCATCGTGAACAACGAAAAGCGCATGCTGCAGGAAGCGGTCGACTCGCTGTTCGACAACGGACGCCGTGGCCGCCCGGTCACCGGCCCGGGCAACCGCCCGCTGAAGTCCCTGTCCGACATGCTCAAGGGCAAGCAGGGCCGCTTCCGCCAGAACCTGCTGGGTAAGCGTGTTGACTACTCGGGCCGTTCGGTCATCGTGGTCGGCCCGCAGCTGAAGCTGCACCAGTGCGGTCTGCCCAAGCAGATGGCCCTGGAGCTGTTCAAGCCGTTCGTGATGAAGCGCCTGGTTGACCTGAACCACGCGCAGAACATCAAGAGCGCCAAGCGGATGGTGGAGCGCTACCGCCCGCAGGTGTGGGACGTGCTCGAAGAGATCATCACCGAACACCCGGTGCTGCTCAACCGTGCACCCACCCTGCACCGCCTGGGCATCCAGGCCTTCGAACCCCAGCTGGTCGAAGGCAAGGCCCTGCAGCTGCACCCGCTGGTGTGTGCCGCGTTCAACGCGGACTTCGACGGCGACCAGATGGCAGTGCACCTGCCGCTGAGCCCCGAGGCCCAGGCCGAGGCGCGCATCCTGATGCTCTCCTCGCACAACATCCTCAAGCCGTCGGACGGCCGTCCGGTCGCCCTGCCGTCGCAGGATATGATCATCGGCCTGCACCACCTGACCACCAAGCGTGAGCAGGAGAAGGGTGCCGGGCGCGTGTTCACCTCGGTCGCCGAGGCCATCATGGCCATGGACCGTGGGGACCTGCACCTGAACGCCCCGATCAAGATCCGCGTGGAGAACTTCGTCCCGTCCGCCGAGCAGCCTGCTCCGGAAGGCTGGGAAGAGGGCACCCCGGCGCTGATCGACTCCTCGCTGGGCCAGGTGCTGTTCAACGACACCCTGCCGGCCGACTACCCGTGGGTTGCCAAGGTGGCGGGCAAGGACGCGCTTTCGGAGATCGTCAACGACCTGGCCGAGCGCTACCCGAAGGTGATTGCCGCCGAGACCCTGGACAACCTGAAGGACGCCGGTTTCCACTGGGCAACCCGTTCGGGCGTGACCGTGGCGATCTCGGACATCACCTCGAACATGGACAAGACCGCCATCCTGGCCCCGTACGAGGAGCGTGCCCGCAAGGTGCAGGCCTCCTACGACAAGGGCCTGATCGCCGACACCGAACGTCGCCAGGACCTGATTGACATCTGGACCAAGGCCACCGACGAGGTCGCCGACGCGATGAAGGAGGGCATGGAGGAACTGAACACCATTAACCGCATGGTGACCTCCAAGGCCCGTGGTAACTGGCTGCAACTGCGCCAGATTGCCGGTATCCGCGGCCTGGTGTCCAACCCGAAGGGTGAAATCATTCCCCGCCCGATCAAGTCCTCCTACCGTGAGGGCCTGTCGGTGCTGGAGTACTTCATCGCGACCCACGGTGCCCGTAAGGGCCTGGCGGATACCGCGCTGAAGACCGCGAACTCCGGTTACCTCACCCGTCGTCTGGTGGACGTGTCCCAGGACGTCATCGTGCGCGAGGAGGACTGCGGCACCCGCCGCGGCCTGACCGTGCCGATCGCCGAGGACATCGCCGGTTTCCGCAAGCTGCACGACACCGTGGAGAACTCGGCGTACACCCGCACGCTGGCCACCGACGTCAAGGACGCCGAGGGCAACGTGCTGGCCGAAGCCGGCTCGGACGTGGGCGACGTGCTGATCCAGAAGCTGTACGACGCGGGCGTGGATGAGATCCGCGTACGCTCCGTGCTGACCTGTGACTCGGCCGTGGGAACCTGTGCACACTGCTACGGCCGTTCGCTGGCCACCGGCAAGACCGTGGACATCGGCGAGGCCGTGGGCATCATCGCCGCACAGTCCATCGGTGAACCCGGTACCCAGCTGACCATGCGTACCTTCCACACCGGTGGTGTGGCCTCGGCTGATGACATCACCCAGGGTCTGCCCCGTATCCAGGAGCTCTTCGAAGCCCGTACCCCCAAGGGTGTGGCTCCGATGGCCGAAGTCACCGGTCGCGTGTCGATCGAGGACGACGAGAAGCAGCTGCGCGTGATCATCACCCCGGACAACGGGGATGAGAAGCAGGCCTACCCGATCCTGCGCCGTGCGCGCCTGGAGGTTGAGGAAGGCCAGCACGTGCAGGCCGGTACCCAGCTGACCAGCGGTACCCTGGACCCGAAGCAGGTTCTTCGCGTCCTCGGCCCGCGTGAGGCCCAGAAGTTCCTGGTCCGCGAGGTCCAGGACGTGTACCAGTCCCAGGGTGTGGGCATCCACGACAAGCACGTGGAAGTCATCGTGCGCCAGATGCTGCGTCGCATCACCGTCATTGAGTCCGGTGAGACCGACCTGCTGCCGGGTGTGCTGGCCGACCGTGCCCGCTTCACCGCCGCGAACCGCAAGGCCGTGGCCGAGGGCAAGCGTCCGGCAGCCGGCCGTGACGAGATGATGGGCATCACCAAGGCCTCGCTGGCGACCGACTCGTGGCTGTCCGCGGCCTCCTTCCAGGAGACCACCCGCGTACTGACCCAGGCCGCCATGGAGGGCAAGGAAGATCCGCTGCTGGGTCTGAAGGAGAACGTGATCATCGGTAAGCTGATCCCGGCCGGTACCGGCCTGGACCGCTACACCCAGGTCACCGTGGAGCCGACCGACGAGGCCAAGGCCACGTTGTTCACCGGCACCTCGGCCTTCTCCTCGGGCCTGTACGACGACGGACTGGACGGCGGGCTCTCGCCCGAGTTCCAGGCCATCTCGATGGATGACTACGATACCGGGCAGGACTTCCGCTAAACCGGAAGCAGCCCCGTCGGCTCCAGATGGCGAAGCCCGTTCCCACCGCTCTTTTGC
Source organism: Glutamicibacter creatinolyticus (assembly GCF_006094275.1). Classification (GTDB taxonomy): domain Bacteria; phylum Actinomycetota; class Actinomycetes; order Actinomycetales; family Micrococcaceae; genus Glutamicibacter; species Glutamicibacter creatinolyticus. The sequence continues at coordinate 2,350,956 of NZ_CP034412.1, read as the reverse complement.
GGTGGGGACGGGCTTCGCCCGTTAAGGACTTTGCCCAGCGGTGGACACCAAACCCTGCGGCTCAGCCGTGAACAGGATCCGGCAACCCTCGGATGGGTGACCCGTGCGTAGAGCGAGCGCGTTGCCGGAGTGAGGCGAGGCAGGGGAGGGGACCGCAGTACGAGAACTGTCAGTTTCCGAAGTCCTCAGAACTTTTGTCCGCAGTCCTCGGCACTAGGCTGATCCGTCCGCAAGGGGAACCTTCTGTGGGACACCCGCCGCCGTGTACATGGGCTGGCCTGCTTTGGTCAGTCTCAGTATCCCCGGGGCGTCCATCCCGATGGCAGCATGCCAGTGATCTTTCCCCGTTCAGAATCAGCATCGGCTGACCAGCCTTGCGCTGCCTGTGCATCATCGAAGACACCCCGTGCCATGCGCAGACCAAGGTCCGGGTGGCTCATCCCAGGCGCACCACCCCGACGCGTCGAAGCCCGCACGCTCCACGACTTATCAGCGAAACCTCCCCCGCGGAAGATCCGGTACTCTCCGTAGCGGGCCGGATCGAGTAGATCCCAACACCATTCCCATACGTTTCCAAGGGTGTCGTGGAGTCCGAAGGCATTGGGCAGTTTTTGACCAACTTCTTGCGGTTTCTCTACCTTGTCATTTGCTGTCCACCCAATGGCATCGAGGGGGCCGTAATGTGGCCCCGTTGTGCCGGCGCGGCAGGCGTATTCCCATTCGGCTTCCGTGGGCAAGCGGTACCCAGAGGCGTTGGTCTGCCAAGTCGCCTCACCGGCTTCGAGGATGTATGCAGGGGCAAGTCCTTCATTCATTGACGCTGCGTTGCAAAACAGGATGGCTTCTAACCAGTTGATATCCACCACGGGTTCCTGGGAGCCTGTTTCGCTGGTACCCATCAGTTGCGCGTACTGCGCGGTGGTGACGGAAGTGGCCCCGATCTCGAAAGGTTCTAGATCGACGGTCCAGCGGCGTTTCCGTCGTGCATCATGCAATTCCACTTGTCCGGCTGGTAGCGGACGAAGGTCAAAGATTAGCATTCCACAATGCTCCCATGCCGTCCCGCAAGCCGGTCGTTCACTGGTACAAGTGCGGACAACTTCGGGTCCTGGCAACACTGGCAGGTTTCCGGGTCCGCCCGACTCCCGTATGACCCGACCGAGAAAATGCCCGGTAGAGGCACCCTAAACGGGACGCTCCCAATCATGACCGGACTCCGTATCGGGTACGCGCGCGTATCCACTAACGACCAAGACCTCACCGCCCTAAAGAACGCGCTTATGGCCTCGGGCGTGGCTCCTGAGAAGAACTTCACTGATCAAGGCCGCACTGGCACGAATAGGGCGCGGTCCGGGCTCAGCGAGGCGATGGCCGCTTGCCGTGCTGGGGATACGTTGGTGGTGATGAAGCTTGACCGGATGGCGCGATCCTTGCGCGACGCGATAGACATCGTTGATGAACTCACCGGCCGCGAGGTGAAGCTCAGCATCGGCGGATCAGTCCACGACCCCATCGACCTTGTAGGTAAGCTCCTGTTCAACGTCCTGGCTATGGTTGCCGAGTTTGAGGCAGATCTGATCCGGGCACGCACGCGTGAGGGCATGGCTGTTGCAAGGACAAAAGGCAGACTACGCGGCAAGCCGCCCAGACTTTCCAGCAAGCAAGAAGCACATCTAGTAGAGCTGCATCGCGCTGGGAACCAGACAACGACAGAACTTGGAGAACTGTTCTCGGTGGCTAGATCGACCGTGTACCGCGCTCTCAGGCGAGCAATGAACCCATCAAGTAGGGTCGGTCATTTATTTTCTGCGCAGGTTAGTACATTGGACTATTGCGCAAAGTCCAGCCCTGTGCAGTCACCTTCGGAAATTTTCATGTCCATGGCCGGCTGCGCAGGCCTGGAGTCTCGATGGCTTGTGTGCAGCCGGCTTCGGAAAATGACCACAATGCTCGCGTGTACCGGCACGAACTCCGTGAGCGGGTCGAGGAGCGACATCCGTGCTTCTAGGTTTTGCCAGGTACCGTCAGCCTAGCCCCAGGCGCGGCGCAGGCAGGCGAAAGGCTGGGTTGCGCGAAGCCGACGGTGAGCGAGCGGCCTACGCCATGATCCCCGGCAGTAGAGGGATCTCCACTGTCGATAATCAGCGGGACAGAAAAGCGCGACTAGTAGTATTTACACCCGGTGCTATTACAACTCTTGGGTGCGCAACAGGCGGCTTTGGGGAGCCAGGGGGAGCGGAGTGCAGATGTGCGTGGCGCTGCCTTCCGAGGTTTGCGGACGGCCGCACACTGCCGCCCGCTGGACGATTCAACCCCGCACGCCGCGGATGCCAGCCGGCGACGCGGCATGGTAGGCGGCACGGTGCTCGCGCGCCTCCGCGAGCACGCCTCGCTTCTTCGGAAGCTTGCCCAGCCGAACATTGGGTGTCCTCCCGCGGCAACAATATTGAGCCGGGCCCCCGGTCGGTATGCCGCTCATCGTTCTTGTTGGCGTGTTCGGCCTCTGTCAGTAGGTCAGTCGAGGGTAGTCCGCTCGCCGCAGGGTATGGCCGGGGATGAATCGCCCCGGCGCCACAGCCGGCACGCGGATAGCCCGAATGATAGTGAGGCACATCCCATTGCTGGGTCGTGGGGCACATGCGAAAATAGTAGGTGAGACACTCCGGGGCTCAACGCCTGCAGGACAAGGGTTTGCGAACTGGCAATCAACTGGTCATGTGGGCTTTGAATCCTGGATTTTCGGGGCTGGCAGGATTAATGCTAGACTCGTAACAATTGTTTTATGTGTGGCAAAATGGACGCGGTCCGGGTTGCGGGTAGGTTGCGCAACGAATGCCACACTTTCGCACGCCTAGAGACTTTTCGCTGAGTGCGCGATGGAACGAGCAGATAGCGCAGCAGTACCCGTCATCCGATGGATCGGCGGCGCCGAAGAATTTTAGAAAATTGGAAGGACACGAAAGTGCCTACTATTCAGCAGCTGGTCCGTAAGGGCCGCCAGCCGCAGGTAAACAAGGGCAAGGCCCCTGCCCTGCGCGGCAACCCCATGCGTCGTGGCGTGTGCACCCGTGTGTACACCACCACCCCTAAGAAGCCGAACTCCGCTCTGCGTAAGGTTGCCCGTGTGCGCCTGTCCGGCGGCGTCGAAGTGACCGCCTACATCCCGGGTGTCGGACACAACCTGCAGGAACACTCCATCGTGCTGGTGCGCGGTGGTCGTGTGAAGGACCTGCCGGGCGTTCGCTACAAGATTGTTCGTGGTGCACTGGATACCCAGGGCGTTAAGGATCGTAAGCAGGCTCGTTCCCGCTACGGCGCAAAGAAGGATGGTAAGTAATGCCGCGTAAGGGTCCGGCGCCGAAGCGCCCACTGGTTTCTGATCCGGTATACGACTCGCCGTTGGTCACCCAGCTGATCAACAAGGTGCTGGTCGGTGGCAAGAAGTCCACCGCCGAGCGCATCGTCTACGGTGCACTGGAAGGTGCCGCCGCCAAGTCGGGCGCCGATGCCGTTTCGACCTTGAAGAAGGCCATGGACAACATCCGTCCGGCCCTAGAGGTTCGCTCCCGCCGTGTGGGTGGCGCAACCTACCAGGTGCCGGTCGAGGTCAAGCCGGGCCGCGCCACCGCGCTGGCCCTGCGCTGGCTGGTTGGCTACTCCAAGGCTCGTCGCGAGAAGACCATGATCGAGCGCCTGCAGAACGAGATTCTGGATGCCTCGAACGGTCTGGGTGCCGCTGTGAAGCGTCGCGAAGACACTCACAAGATGGCCGAGTCCAACAAGGCCTTCGCACACTACCGCTGGTAAGAATCGCCTGGCGTCGCCGGCGGCGGGAACCCGCCGCCGGCCATGCCAAGCCTCAGCTCTTAGGGAGACAACGTGGCACAGGACGTGCTTACTGACCTGAACAAGGTCCGCAATATCGGTATCATGGCACACATCGATGCCGGTAAGACCACCACCACTGAGCGCATCCTGTTCTACACGGGTGTGAACCACAAGCTCGGTGAGACCCACGACGGTGGTGCCACCACCGACTGGATGGAGCAGGAAAAGGAACGCGGTATCACCATTACCTCCGCGGCCGTGACTTGCTTCTGGAACAACAACCAGATCAACATCATCGACACCCCCGGCCACGTTGACTTCACCGTTGAGGTGGAACGTTCGCTGCGCGTGCTCGACGGTGCAGTTGCCGTCTTCGACGGCAAGGAAGGCGTGGAGCCGCAGTCCGAGACTGTGTGGCGCCAGGCCGACAAGTACAACGTCCCGCGTATCTGCTTCGTCAACAAGATGGACAAGCTGGGCGCTGACTTCTACTTCACCGTGGACACCATCGTCAACCGCCTGGGTGCCAAGCCGCTGGTCATGCAGCTGCCGATCGGCTCCGAGTCCGACTTCGTCGGCGTTGTTGACCTGCTGACCATGAAGGCATTCGTCTGGGAAGGCGACTCCAAGGGTGACGTCACCATGGGCGCCAACTACGAGATCCAGGAAATCCCTGCCGATCTGCAGGAGCGTGCCGAGGAATACCGCAACAAGCTGGTTGAGGACGTCGCCGAGGCCTCCGAGGAACTCATGGAGAAGTACCTCGAGGGCGAAGAGCTGAGCAATGAAGAGATCAAGGCCGGTATCCGCGCCCTGACCGTCAAGGGCGAAGCCTACCCGGTGTTCTGTGGCTCGGCCTTCAAGAACCGTGGCGTGCAGCCGATGATCGACGCGGTCATCGACTACCTGCCTTCCCCGCTGGACGTCGAGGCCATGGTTGGGCACGACCCCAAGGACGAGAGCATCGAACTGACCCGCGAGCCGAGCGAGGACGCACCGTTCTCCGCGCTGGCGTTCAAGATCGCTGCCCACCCGTTCTTCGGTCAGCTGAACTTCATCCGCGTGTACTCGGGCAAGGTCGCCTCCGGCGCCCAGCTGCTGAACTCCACCAAGCAGAAGCGCGAGCGCATCGGCAAGCTGTTCCAGATGCACGCCAACAAGGAGAACCCGGTTGATGAGATCCACGCGGGTCACATCTACGCCGTGATCGGCCTGAAGGACACCACCACCGGTGACACCCTGTGCGATCCGGCCAACCCCATCGTTCTGGAATCGATGACCTTCCCGGATCCGGTGATCTTCGTGGCCATCGAGCCCAAGACCAAGGGTGACCAGGAGAAGCTGTCGACCGCTATCCAGAAGCTGTCGGCGGAAGACCCGACCTTCACCGTTTCCCTGAACGAGGAAACCGGCCAGACCGAAATCGGCGGCATGGGCGAGCTGCACCTGGACATCCTGGTGGACCGCATGAAGCGCGAATTCCGCGTGGAAGCCAACGTCGGCAAGCCGCAGGTGGCCTACCGCGAAACCATCAAGAAGGCTGTGGAGAAGGTCGACTTCACCCACAAGAAGCAGACCGGTGGTTCCGGCCAGTTCGCGAAGGTGCAGGTCTCCTTCGAGCCGCTTGAGGTCGTTGAGGGCGTCAGCTACGAATTCAAGAACGCCATCACCGGTGGCCGCGTTCCGCGCGAGTACATCCCGTCGGTGGACGCAGGTATCCAGGACGCCATGCAGTTCGGCATCCTGGCCGGCTACCCGATGGTCGGCGTGAAGGCCACCCTGATCGACGGTGCCTACCACGACGTTGACTCCTCGGAAATGGCGTTCAAGATCGCCGGTTCGCAGGTCTTCAAGGAAGGTGCACGTCGCGCCAACCCGATCCTGCTCGAACCAGTGATGGCCGTCGAAGTCCGTACCCCGGAAGAGTACATGGGCGACGTCATCGGCGACCTGAACTCCCGCCGTGGCTCGATCCAGGAAATGTCCGATGCCTCGGGCGTCAAGGTCATCCGTGCCGCAGTGCCGCTGTCCGAGATGTTCGGCTACATCGGTGACCTGCGCTCGAAGACCCAGGGTCGTGCGGTGTACTCGATGACCTTCTCGACCTATGCTGAAGTTCCGAAGGCCGTGGCCGACGAGATCATTCAGAAGTCCCGCGGCGAGTAATCGCCTCAGGCACCAACACTTGGCCGTGACCCCGCCTGTGTGGGGGAGTGGCCGATCGCGAGGCCGGTTCCAAAGCCATTGAAACCGGCCTCGCAAACGGCCAACGAGGGATCCATCACAACCGGATCCCGCAGAGGACCGAAATTTCCATATTTATCCATGCCCCCAGTAGACTGATTCCAGTTTCGTTTGCGAACCGCGCAGACGGAAATACGTCTTCTGAAATGTTTCTAGGAGGAACCTGTGGCAAAGGCAAAGTTCGAGCGGACTAAGCCGCACGTCAACATTGGCACCATCGGTCACGTTGACCACGGTAAGACCACTTTGACGGCTGCCATTTCCAAGGTGCTTGCTGACAAGTACCCGGATCTGAACGAGCAGCGCGACTTCGCTAGCGTTGACTCCGCACCGGAAGAGCGCCAGCGCGGTATTACCATCAACATCTCGCACGTCGAGTACCAGACCGAGAAGCGTCACTACGCACACGTCGACGCCCCGGGCCACGCTGACTACGTGAAGAACATGATCACCGGTGCCGCCCAGATGGACGGCGCAATCCTGGTGGTTGCCGCTACCGACGGTCCGATGGCTCAGACCCGCGAGCACGTTCTGCTGGCTCGCCAGGTTGGCGTTCCGACCCTGCTGGTCGCACTGAACAAGTCCGACATGGTCGAGGACGAAGAACTGCTCGAGCTGGTGGAGATGGAAGTTCGCGAACTTCTGTCCTCGCAGGGCTTCGACGGTGACGACGCCCCGGTTGTCCGCGTTTCGGGCCTGAAGGCCCTGGAAGGCGACCCGGAGTGGACCAAGTCCATCGAAGAACTGATGGATGCCGTTGACACCTTCATCCCGGATCCGGTGCGTGACCGTGACAAGCCGTTCCTGATGCCGATCGAGGACGTCTTCACCATCACCGGTCGCGGTACCGTGGTGACCGGCCGCGCCGAGCGTGGCACCCTGGCCATCAACTCGGAAGTTGAGATCGTTGGCATCCGCCCGATCCAGAAGACCACCGTTACCGGTATCGAGATGTTCCACAAGCAGCTCGACGAGGCCTGGGCAGGCGAGAACTGTGGTCTGCTGCTTCGCGGTCTGAAGCGCGAAGACGTGGAACGCGGTCAGGTTGTTGTGAAGCCGGGTTCGATCACCCCGCACACCAACTTCGAGGCCAACGTCTACATCCTGTCCAAGGATGAAGGCGGCCGCCACAACCCGTTCTACTCGAACTACCGTCCGCAGTTCTACTTCCGCACCACCGACGTCACCGGCGTCATCACCCTGCCGGAAGGCACCGAGATGGTTATGCCGGGCGACAACACCGAAATGTCGGTTGAGCTGATCCAGCCGATCGCCATGGAAGAAGGCCTGGGCTTCGCTATCCGCGAGGGTGGCCGCACCGTTGGTTCGGGTCGCGTCACCAACATCACCAAGTAAGTACCTGGATGATGTTCTAGACCGCGAGGTCTAAGTTCAAAAAATTCCCCGTGACTCCGCAAGGAGTGACGGGGAATTTTTTATGCCCATACGCGTAGCAAAGCCGACATTTAGTCAAAAAGCTGGTTGAATTGATCCAGGTTCACAGACGTCGGCGTACGCAAGAAAACGGGGGAGCGGCATGGGCTACACCATCTTGGTCATCATCATCGCGGTGGTGGCCTTCCTGATCGGACGGCGCACCGCCGCCGGCCGCCGCAGCCAGCAGCTCGGCCAGGCCTGGCAACAGGGCTATGATGCCGCAACGGCGTACTGGCGCACTGGCACAGGTGCCCAGGCCTCCGAGCCGGACGCGGCGCCAGGACCCTCCGCTGCAGCTGGCAGCACGCAGCCCGCGCCGGGTCATCCTTATGCCCACGCCGGTTCCCCTCCGGCGCCGGCCCCCGGGCAACATCCTGCGCCCGCCGCACGCGACCAGCAGAGCCAGCAGCCCGCGCAAACCACGCCAACCCCTGCCCCCGCCCGGCTTCCGTTCCTGACGCCCGCGTCCGGCGGCGGGCAGGTCTCCGACCGGGTGCGGGCCATTGAATTCGGCCCCCAGCGCACGAGTGCAGCACCGAGCGTCCCGGTCCGCCCGACGCTGAGCGCGCGCGAACGCGAACTGCGCAACGTGAACATCACCTTGTATGTTGCCGCGCTGCTGCTGGTGGCGGCCGGCGCACTCTTCCTCAGCTTCGCCCTGGCCCCGGTGGCCAAGCTGGTGGGCCTGTGTGTTGTCGCCGCAGCATTTTATGCCGCGGGATTGATAGTCCACCGGGTCCAACCCAACCTGCGTCCGGCCGCCGCGGCCTTCACCGGCACGGGGTTGGCGCTGTTGCCCCTATGCGCCCTGGCGACCTACAACACCCTGCACACCCCACCCACCGGCATCTGGTTGGGCTACTCCGTGGTGGGCACCCTCGCATTCGGCTTCGCCTCTTTGCGGCTGCACTCCCGGGTGCTGGCCTGGCTGGCCGTGCTGATTCTGATCTCCACCGCCATGTCCGGCGGCGCGGTGCTCCAGCAGGGCGTACTGGCCTACCTGCTGGCCCTGTTGGTGCTGGCGGTGGCAATGCTCCTGCTGGTCATCGGCAGCCCGGCCGTGCGCGCCTCACAATTCCACCAAGCGCTCTCCAGCAGCTACCGGCTGCTGCCTCCGCTGGTGTTCCTGGCCTCCCTGGTCATGCTGGATGAGTTGAGCAGCCGCGAGTTCTTCTGGATCTTCCTGCCGCTGAGCGCCTTCTATGTGCTTAGCACCCGGCTGGAGGAGCGGCACCGACTTTGGAACCTGGCTACCGCCCGGGCGTTCTTCCTGCTGGCGGTGCTGTTCGGGCTGGACTACGCACAGGTCGATACCCGGGTGATCCTGGTTCTCCTGGCGGGGCTGCTGGCCGCCCAGGCGGCGCTCGTACAACACTTCGCCGCGGCCTATGAGCGGGTTTTTGGGGCCAGCCAAACCTGGCGGGTTGCCGAACGCATGGTGTTGTGGGCCGGCGCCTGGCTGGCGCTGGCCGCCGGGTATACCAGGGATGCGTACTCCGCCCACGGCACCTGGTGGCTGACCCTGCTGGTCATCCCTGCCCTGCTGGTGCTGCTTGGCTGGCTGGCGGGAAGCGGCGGCACCCTGGTGGAGGCCGGCTGGCTGTTCGGGTTCGCCCTGCTGGCCCTGGCCGAGAACTGGCAGGACGAGTGGACGCCGCTGCCAGCACTGGTCCTTGGCATGGCGGGCCTGGGCGCCGTCGTGCGGCGGCAGCCCGAATCCCGGGCGCTGCTAGGTGCGCAATTGCGTTGGGTGCTCCTGTTGGCGGTGGGCGCCAAGAGCGCCCAGCTGCTGCAGTTCCTGTTTGCCCCGGCCTCCGACCGGGGCGTGGCGAGCGCCGCGATGGTGGGCATCTGGGCGGCTGCCGCCGGGATGCTGGTCTACTCGGCCCGAAATGCGGGGCACGCAGAACGCACCGCCGTGGCGAACCTGCACTGGCGGATCCGGGTGACCGCCAGCCTGCTGGTGATGGTGGTGTTCGCACTGGCGTTGCGCCTGCAGGGAGAGCTGCCGTTCGGTGCCCACTTCCTGGGCGTCACGGCGGGCAGCTGGTCGGTGCTGGTGCTGATCGGCTCGGTGCTGGCCACCGCCTGGGTCGCCTGGCGCTGCCTGCCCACCTCGGGTGGGGCCATGGATGTGTTCGTGCACGCGCCGGTGCTTGGGGCGTTGTGCGGCTACTTTGTCCTGGCACTGCGCACGGATTTCTGGTGGCTGGCGCCGTTGGTGGCCGCGGCCAATATTGTCTTTCTGATCGCGGCCCTGCCCCGCTGTACCGCGGCGGGCTGGAGAATCACGCATGCCGCACTGGCCCAGATCCAATTGAGCGTTGCCGCCTGGTGGAGTGTTGAGCACTTCGAGCTGGACCTGCACGGGCAGTTCTGTGTGCTGCTGCTCAGCGTGGTGCTGCCGCAAGCGGCCCGGCTGGTTCTCTCCCGCAGCCGCGGTGCAGCGGTGCCGGGGGAATTGCGGGTCATTGGGCTGGGAATCCTGGTGGGGTTGCCGTTGCTGCTGCTGGCCTATGCTGTCGGCCCGCAGACGGACCGGGGCACCATCCTGCTGAGCCTGCTGCTCTGGCTGGGATATGCGCTGCTGGCGCACTGGGCGTTCGGTGCCGGGCCCTACCGGCAGTGGCTGCTGCTTCCCGTTAGCCTGGCCGTGGCGGCGCTAGCCGTTGTCCCGGCCGCCACGTTCGATTCCACGACCGGCTGGGTTCGGGCTGGATGGTGGGGCGCCACCGCGGCGATGTGGCTGCTCGCCGCCCAGGCGGTGGTTGCCCTGGGCCTTGAATGGACCTACCGCAGGCAACAGGGCCACCAGTGGATCAGGTTGGCGGCGTTGCTGGTGCCGCTGGTTCTCATGCTGGGCTATCAGCCCGAACTGCGCTGGCTGGCGCTGGTCTTCCTGATCGGCGCGGCTGGCTCAATCCTGCTGGTGCATACCCGGCAGATGGGACTGTACTCGGCGGCAGCTGCGCTATTGCTGCTGGGGGCCGCGGACACCGGCCTGCAGTCCCTGCGCTCGGGCACCATGGTGAGCGAGCGGACGCTGGATTTGAGTTGGGCCCTGCTGGGTGGCGCGCTCGTGCTGCTGGTCCTGGCACTACTGCACGGCCGCTTCCAGGAGCCGGTGCCGCACTACCCGCGGCACTGGCAGAAATCTGCGGACGCCGGCGGGCAGGCCGCGCGCATCTACTACGCCGCAATGCTGGCTTCCGGGTTCACCGCTGGGGCGGTGGCCCACCTGCTGCACCGCGAACCGTTGCCGCTGTTGGGCGGGGCACTGGTGCTGGTGCTGGCCCTGCTGGTGGCGCGGCTGCACGAGCTGCCGCGCGCCTGGCGCCAGCATGGCACCGATGCGGTGGTCGTGGCCGCAGCCCTGGTGGCCCTGCGCTGCTACGGGGTGCTGGTCGAGCCGCTGGGCGCTTCCGCGGCGCTGCTGTACCTGGCGGTGGTGGCCGCCGGGATTGGGCTGCGTCATTGGGCGCCGCACCGCGCCCTGGGCCGCGGCTGGCTGATTGCCGGCGCGACGCTGGGCAGTGCCGCCGAGTTGGCCTCGGTGCTGGATGCCGGAACACTGACCCAGATGCTGGTGCTGCTGTTCTTCGCCGGACTGCTGGCCCTGGGCTTGACCCAGGGGGAGCGGTTGCTGATGTGGTGGGCCGCGGTCGCCATCACAGCGGCGGTAGTCTGGTTCCTGCGCAACTATGCGTTCGTGCTGCTGGTCTTGGTGGCCATAGCGTTGATTGTGCTGGCGCTTTCCCGGCTGGTAAGGGTGGAGAACCGCAGGAACTAAGCCGGCGCGCTGCTCGGCGCCTTTCGGGGCGCTGGCGGGCGCTGAGTCGAAGATCACCAGGGTCCCGGGCGGCAAATGATTTGCGCGCCCGGGGGTGAACCTGTCACACTGGATAAGTTGCTTGATTGCAGCCGCGTGCTCGAAAGAGCACAAAAAACTGAATTCGAACGACCGAGATCGGCACTCACCCAGGATAATGCCTGGGGTTCGGGAACGATACGACTGCTTCGAATGCATTGGATTCCCGCACTTCGCGTGAGCGTCGAGGGTAGAGTTGTGACCAAAAACTTCACGACACGCCCGACCGCGGGGGTCGGAGCCTCCTGCGGGTGAGGAACCCGGATCTGATCCGGATTCAGTCGCAGTGCAAGGCGTGCCGGTCCGCGAGGGCCCGTAGGGCACAGTAACTGTAGAGAGTGCTATCAGAAAGAGGCGTGACGCCATGGCGGGACAGAAGATCCGCATCCGGCTGAAGTCGTATGACCACGAGGTCATTGACGTTTCGGCCCGGAAAATCGTTGAGACGGTAACGCGCGCAGGCGCAACCGTGGTCGGCCCAGTGCCGCTGCCAACGGAGAAGAACGTGTACTGCGTTATCCGTTCGCCCCACAAGTACAAGGACAGCCGTGAGCACTTCGAAATGCGCACGCACAAGCGTCTGATCGACATCGTCGATCCGACCCCGAAGGCCGTTGACTCGCTGATGCGTCTCGACCTGCCGGCGGATGTCAACATCGAAATCAAGCTCTAGGGGAGGTGCTGAGAGAACTATGACCGCAACCCGTAATGTCAAGGGCCTGCTGGGCACGAAGCTCGGCATGACCCAGGTTTGGGACGAAAACAACAACCTGATCCCGGTCACCGTGGTGCAGGCTGACAGCAACGTTGTCACCCAGCTGCGCAACGCCGAGCGTGACGGTTACGCCGCAGTTCAGATCGGCTACGGCCAGATCGATCCGCGCAAGGTGACCAAGCCGCTGGCTGGCCACTTCGAGGCCGCCGGTGTGACCCCGCGTCGCCACCTGGTAGAACTCCGCACCGCCGATGCAGCCGAATACGCTGCAGGCCAGGAACTGTCCGTCGAGCTGTTCGAGGCCGGCCAGAAGGTCGACGTCGTGGGCACCTCGAAGGGTAAGGGCTTTGCCGGCGTCATGAAGCGCCACAACTTCGCTGGTGTTGGTGCTTCGCACGGTCAGCACAAGAACCACCGCAAGCCAGGTTCCATCGGCGGCGCGTCCACTCCCGGTCGCGTTTTCCGTGGACAGAAGATGGCCGGTCGCATGGGTGCCGAGCGTGTCACCACGCAGAACCTGACCATCCACGCCATCGACGCTGAGAAGAACCTCCTGTTGATCAAGGGTGCCGTTCCAGGCGCTCGCGGCCGCGTCGTACTCGTACGCACCGCTGTGAAGGGAGCATAAGTAAATGTCTAAGGCACTTAACGTAGACCTGCCTGCAGAGATCTTCGATGTGCAGACCAACGTGCCGCTGCTGCACCAGGTAGTTGTTGCACAGCTGGCCGCCGCACGTCAGGGCACCCACAAGGTCAAGACCCGCGCCGAAGTTGCCGGTGCCGGCCGCAAGCCGTTCAAGCAGAAGGGGACCGGCCGCGCCCGTCAGGGCTCGATCCGCGAACCGCAGATGACCGGCGGTGGCATCGTCCACGGTCCGACCCCGCGTGACTACTCGCAGCGCACCCCCAAGAAGATGAAGGCTGCTGCCCTGCGCGGCGCCCTGTCTGATCGCGCTCGCTACGATCGCGTCCACGTGATCGAGAACCTGGTGGCCGGCGATCAGCCGTCGACCAAGGAAGCTCTGGCAACCCTGCGTTCGCTGACCGAGCGCAAGAATGTCCTGCTCGTGATCGAACGCGCCAACGATGTGGCCGCACTGTCGGTTCGCAACCTGGTTGAGGTCCACGCCCTGTACGTGGATCAGCTGAACACCTACGATGTTCTGGTTTCGGACGACGTGGTCTTCACCAAGGCTGCATTCGATGCCCTGGTTCAGAAGGAGGAAGCCAAGTGAGCGTCTTCTCAAAGGCTCCGCACGACGTGGTCATCGCACCGGTCGTCTCGGAAAAGAGCTACGGTCTGATCGATGAAGGTAAGTACACCTTCATGGTCGACCCGCGTTCGAACAAGTCGGAAATCAAGAACGCCGTTGAAGCCATCTTCAACGTGAAGGTTGATTCCGTAAACACCATCAATCGGCCGGGTAAGCGCAAGCGCACCCGCTTCGGGTGGGGTACGCGCAAGGACACCAAGCGCGCCATCATCACCCTGAAGGAAGGCTCGATTGACATCTTCGGCGGTCCGCTTTCCTAAGCGGAGACCACTTTAACGAGGAATAAGAATAAATGGGAATTCGTAAGTACAAGCCGACTACCCCGGGCCTGCGCGGCTCGTCGGTAGCCGACTTCGCAGAAATCACCCGATCGACTCCGGAAAAGTCGCTGGTCCGCCCGCTGTCCAAGACTGGCGGCCGCAACAACTCCGGTAAGATCACCACCCGTCACAAGGGTGGCGGACACAAGCGCGCCTACCGCCTGATCGACTTCCGTCGCCAGGACAAGGACGGCGTGCCGGCAAAGGTCGCTCACATCGAGTACGACCCGAACCGTACCGCCCGTATTGCCCTGCTGCACTACGTGGACGGCACCAAGCGCTACATCATCGCCCCGAACCACCTGAGCCAGGGCGACATCGTGGAAGCTGGTCCGAACGCGGACATCAAGCCGGGCAACAACCTGCCGCTGCGCAACATCCCGGTGGGTTCCGTGATCCACGCCGTGGAACTGCGCCCCGGTGGCGGTGCCAAGATGGCCCGCTCCGCAGGTGCCTCCATCCAGCTGGTGGCCCGCGAGGGCAAGTTCGCCCAGCTGCGCCTGCCTTCGGGTGAAATCCGCAACGTCGATGTGCGCTGCCGCGCCACCATCGGCGAAGTGGGCAACGCCGAGCAGATCAACATCAACTGGGGCAAGGCCGGCCGTATGCGCTGGAAGGGCGTCCGCCCGACCGTGCGTGGTGTGGCCATGAACCCGATCGATCACCCGCACGGTGGTGGTGAAGGTAAGACCTCCGGTGGTCGTCACCCGGTCAACCCCAATGGTAAGCGTGAAGGACGCACCCGTCGTCCGAACAAGGACAGCGACAAGCTTATTGTGCGTCGCCGTCGTACCGGCAAGAACAAGCGATAGGAGCCTGGAGACATGCCACGCAGCCTGAAGAAAGGCCCCTTCGTCGATCAGCACCTGTACCTGAAGGTCGTTGCTGAGAACGAAAAGGGCACCAAGAACGTCATCAAGACGTGGTCCCGCCGTTCGATGATCATCCCGGACATGCTGGGACACACCATCGCCGTGCACGACGGACGCAAGCACATCCCGGTGTTTGTCACCGAATCGATGGTTGGGCACAAGCTCGGTGAGTTTGCCTCGACCCGCACGTTCCGTGGCCACGTGAAGGACGACAAGAAGGGCAAGCGCCGCTAGGCCCCGGAAGGGATCTAGTGTCGCTTAGCACTTCTTCGATAGACGAGAGAAGGAAAGCAATGGAAGCCAAGGCAATTGCGCGTCATCTCCGCGTAACGCCTATGAAGGCCCGGCGCGTCGTCAACCTTGTTCGTGGTCTGCAGACCAACGAGGCACTGGCAATTCTGAAGTTTGCCCCGCAGGCAGCTTCGGAGCCCGTGTACAAGGTTGTCGCATCGGCAGTGGCTAACGCCCGTGTCGCCGCGGACCGCGCAGGTGAAGCATTCAATGAGGACGAGCTGATTATCAGCGAGGCGTTTGTAGACGAAGGTCCGACCATGAAGCGGTTCCAGCCGCGTGCTCAGGGTCGTGCCTTCCAGATCAAGAAGCGCACCAGCCACATCACCGTGGTTGTTTCAACCCCGGAGAAGGGTGGGGAAAAGTAAATGGGACAGAAGGTAAACCCGAACGGTTTCCGTCTCGGCATCACCACTGACCACGTTTCGCACTGGTTCGCCGATTCCAACAAGCCAGGCCAGCGTTACAAGGATTTTGTCAAGGAAGACGTCAAGATCCGCGAACTGCTGTCCACCGGCATGGACCGCGCAGGCATCGCCCGCGTTGAGATCGAGCGCACCCGTGACCGCGTGCGTGTGGACATCCACACCGCCCGCCCGGGCATCGTCATCGGCCGCCGCGGCGCCGAAGCCGATCGCATCCGCGGTGAGCTGGAGAAGCTGACCGGCAAGCAGGTGCAGCTGAACATCCTCGAGGTCAAGAACCCCGACATCGAAGCCCAGCTGGTTGCCCAGGGCATCGCCGAGCAGCTTGCTTCGCGCGTGGCGTTCCGCCGCGCGATGAAGAAGGCCATGCAGTCGGCAATGCGTGCAGGTGCCAAGGGCATCCGCGTGCAGTGCTCGGGCCGCCTGGGTGGCGCCGAAATGTCGCGCAAGGAGTTCTACCGCGAAGGTCGTGTGCCGCTGCACACCCTGCGCGCGAACATCGACTTCGGCAAGTTCGAAGCCAAGACCACCTTCGGCCGCATCGGCGTGAAGGTCTGGATCTACAAGGGTGACGTAACCGCCAAGGAACTGGCTGCACAGCAGGCCGCTGCCGCTCCGGCACGTGGCCGTGGCGGTGACCGCCCGAACCGTGGTGGCGACCGTCGTCGTCGCAACGACCGCAACAAGGCTGCCGCACAGGCTCCTGCTGCGGAAGGAGGAGAGGCTTAAATGCTTATCCCACGTCGTGTGAAGTACCGCAAGCAGCACCACCCGAACCGCTCGGGTGCTGCCAAGGGCGGAACCACCGTATCGTTCGGTGAATACGGCATCCAGGCTCTGACCCCGGCCTACGTGACCAACCGTCAGATTGAAGCCGCCCGTATCGCCATGACCCGCCACATCAAGCGTGGCGGTAAGGTCTGGATCAACATTTACCCGGACCGTCCGCTGACCAAGAAGCCTGCCGAAACCCGCATGGGTTCCGGTAAGGGTTCGCCGGAATGGTGGGTCGCAAACGTCAAGCCGGGACGCGTTCTGTTTGAACTGTCCGGCGTCAGTGAAGAGGTAGCTCGCGAGGCCCTGCGCCTGGCAATCCACAAGCTGCCGTTGAAGGCACGCATCGTGCGTCGTGAGGGTGGTGAATAGGAATGGCTATTGGTTCAAAGGACCTGACCATTGAGGCTTTGGATGGCTACGACAATGCTCGTCTGAACGAGGAATTGAAGAAGGCCAAGGCCGAGCTGTTCAACCTCCGTTTCCAGTCGGCTACCGGTCAGTTGGAAACTCACGGCAACCTGAAGGCTGTCAAGCGCGATATCGCTCGCATTTACACTGTGCTGCGCGAACGTGAGCTCGGCATTCGCCAGGAAGTCGTTGTCCCGGTTGAAGAAACCAAGAAGGGCAAGGAAGCCAAGTAATGAGCGAGAAGGAGAACGGTGTGGCTGACGCAACCGAGCGTAACTACCGCAAGACCCTCCGTGGTTACGTGGTTTCCGACAAGATGCAGAAGACCATCGTCGTTGACGTTGAGGACCGTGTGAAGCACGCCCTCTACGGCAAGGTGATGCGCCGCAACAAGAACGTCAAGGCTCATGACGAGAACAACGAAGCCGGCATCGGCGACTTGGTTGTTATCGCTGAGACCCGCCCGCTGTCGGCTGACAAGCGCTGGCGCCTGGTGGAAATCGTCGAGAAGGCCAAGTAAGCCCTCCCGGTGATTCCACGGTTGACGTGAATTGCTGAGAACGCCCCGCAGTACTCCCTCAGGAGAACTGCGGGGCGTTTTCGCATTCCCGGACCGGGGTTCTAACCTCGGATCGGTAGGGCGCGGCTACGGGCAGGTCAAAGAAGGAGGCCTCTTTTGGCCCGAATTCCGTGTCAGCAACCGACACGTTCAGTTATCTGCCACGAAATCTTTGTCCGCCCTTGCCTCTCACGCCGGCGGTTGGACGTCTGCGAAACCACGAGGGATCTCATTGTGCATTCCATCCAGAGACGGCTGGCGAAAGCTAAACGACCTGCCGGCCTTCCTCGGGCGTAAGCATCGGAACGAGCCGCACAAGCACCACCATTGCGACCAACTCGACCAGGGTTTGCGTCACTACCGCTAGCGGGGCGATCCCCAGCGGGGCCGGTAGCGCGAGCGCCAAGGGAAGCACCACCAGGGAGTTGCGGGTGGCGGCCGAGAACATCACGGCACGCGTGGACGGCACATCGAGCCCGGTGGTCTTGCCCGCCAGCCGGCCGATGGCAAGAGCGGCAACCACGAAGACAACATATAGAGGAACTACGCGGGCAAGCGAGCCGATCTGCGACCCCACGGCCGCGATCTGTGATCCGAGAACCACGCAGAGCGTGGCCATCATTAGCGGCACCATCGCGCCCGCCATGACTTCTTCGACGGCTCTTCCCACTTGATGGCGTCGGGAAACGCTTTGCACGGCGGCCGCGGCGGTGAGCGGTAGCACGATCAGCAAGAAGAAGGCCTTGGCAAATGGCCCAATCTCAATGACCGACAGCACTTCTGCGCCAACGAACAAGAAAAGGTAAACGGGCAGCAACAGGATTTGGGCGAGCATCAGCAGGGGTGCCGCCGCAAGCAAACGTGAGCGCGCGCCACCAGCTAGACCCGTAAACACGATGACGTAGTCAATGCACGGGGTAAGCAACACGAGCAACACTCCGAGCAGCAGCGCTTTATCATCAGCCACGAAACGTGAGAGGGCCCAGGCGATAGCGGGCACGAACACGAAATTCGCGACCAGGACCGTACCCAAGAACCGGAAATCTCCAAACGAACGTGCGACCTCGACCAAAGGCACCCCGAGGAAGGTTGCGAACAATAGGAGCATCAGAATCGGCTCGATCCCAAGCTCTAACGCCGGGCCCAGCTGCGGTGCACTTAGCCCCAGGACCGCTCCTACGCCGATGGCCAACAGATAGAGCGGAACCTGCTGCCTATTCCACCATTCAACGATCCGCTTCATTCCTCAATCCTCCAGCATCGACGCGGCAGACCTAAATGACCGTCAACCGTGTCCCACAGGCACGAGATTTGCTGGGACTCAATTCCTGAAATAACCCATGCCCGCCGATAACCAGATGCCGGGCAGCCGCGTTGCCGGGCGGCCGCCCGGCAAAGGTATTTCCAAGGCACATCATCACACCCAGTATGAGCTTGGATATCCAGTACCTCAGACCCCGGCAGGCGTGATGACTGTGACGAACTACCGAACGGCAGTGCACAGGGTACAAGGTCGCAACCACGCATATCGCTGCGGTGCTAAGCCGGATTCCTGGGGGAGGCGTCCCGGATGACGGTATCGTCCTCCAGGGTTATCGTGTAGGACAGCGCAGGTGCCGGCCCGCCATTACCCTCCAAACGGGTGCCAAAGGCTTTTCCTGGCCACCATGCGGCGTATCGGCCGTCCTGAACCGTAGCTTCTACCACTTGGCCGTCCGGAGTAGTGATGGACACGGCTTTCACGTCCTCACCGACGTTCCCATGGGTCAGGGCAACGTCGGGCCGTTCTGGGAACCCGAAAGCGTTGCGGCCACGGAACTCGGCAATGTTCCCTTCAGTGAATTCCCCGCCGACGGGAAGGAAACCCTGGTCTCCGCCTGCCCGGCTGGAATCAATGGTGTCGGCTTGTGGTGCACCGACTGGCAGGTGAGCAAGGCACATACCAGCCATATGCTCGGAAGAAGCGGTATACAGCAGGACCACCCATTCACCGCGTCGTTCGGCGAGGTCTAACTGGGCAGATGCCAGATCCAGGCGACCCCGGCATGCGGAATCGGCCACGGCACGGTCGGCGGCGCTGATGGTTCCGGGGTCGGCAGTCCACGATGCGTAGGCCGCATCATTGGCCCCCGGCCCGGGAAAAAGTACCACCGTTGCGGTGACGGCGGCCGCCACGGCCACCGCAACGGGTGTCGCTATCCGACGTACCGGATGGGAGCGGAGCGCGTGGGACCGGTGATCGTTAACTCGCTCATCATCGGGATCACTCGCGAGGATTTGTTGCAGCCCTGCGTTGGCTTTGGTTCGTTCGGACTCGTTCAGACTGCCGCTGGGGGCCGCATCCAGGAGGCGACAAGCTTCCATTTGTGCATTCTTGTTCTTGTTCATGTCTATGACTCCATCATGAGGAATTCGGCAAAGGAGTTAGGGGATGCAGAAGCATCGAGCATGCGGCGCAGAGACTTGCGCGCACGATGAAGCCGAAGGCGGTAGGCGGCCGATGAAATCCCCAGAACCTGTCCGGCCTTGGACGAGGGAAGCTCTTCCCAGATTGCAAGGGCCAACACTTCTTGGTCGAGGGGCCGCAACTGGCGCCAAGCTGAGACCAAATCGACGTGTTCATTGACTAACTCGGTTGCTGCATCGGTAAAAGCTGAAGCGTGGGCAGCGATCCTGACAACCAGCGCTCCTTGACGTTTTTCCCCGCGCACGTTGTTCAACATGCAGTTCCGCGCGACTGCGAACATCCAGGCTCGGGCGTCCTCGTGTTCGGTTGGAAGGTCATCCCAGCGGCGCCAAGTAACGAGGAAGGCTTCGTGGACGATATCCTCGGCGTGCTCGGGACCAGCCCGGCGTTGCACGAAGCGGAGTACGTCGGTGTACACCAGCTCGTATAGCCCGGAGAACCGTGTCTCCCGCTCCTGCCTTGTTTTTGAGGTGCTCATACCTATACATGTCCGCACGTCGCCATTTGTTACCCGAAGTAGGGCGCTATTCCAGTGAAGTTGGTCCATGTCCAAGAACGGACCGATGGATTGATTCGGAAGGCCGCTTGAAACACGGACAACGAGTAACCCCGCTTGCCAATATAGCGGGGGAGAACTGCGGTCCGGGAGCCACCCCCTTCCAGAATCTTCCGTGCACCGGCTGGTTCAATTAGGTACTGCCGTCCGGCCCAGGAAGCCCCGCGAACCACTGAGCAACGGGGGCAGGCAAGCTTCATAACCACGCGTTCACCGGCTTCAGCGCGACAGCAACGTCCTGGACGCCACCGGTCTACCGAGGCGAGGGCGGAACAACGCGCTAGGTGAATTACGACGAGGAAGCAGCGGCCTGGCGTTGATAACTTCCAGGGGTAAGGCCAATGAACCGGCGGAAGTCCGTGGCGAAGTGGGCCTGATCCGTATAGCTCAGTTCGGCGGCCAACCGGGCCAGGGACAACCCGGGCTCCCCCCGCAACCGCATCGCCGCCTCCTGCACACGGTAGCGACGAATAACCTGCAAAGGCGGGACACCGAGATGGGCGGCGCTCAGGCGCTGCAGGCTGCGTACGCCCACATCCAGGGCATCGGCCAGGTCTGACACCTGGGTCATCGAACGGTTGGTGGCAACCAACCGCAGCATGCGATTGGTCAGCAGCCCGGTGTCGCTGGGTTTCGGCAGCTTTGCGAGCCATCGGGCGAGCACTTCGATGGCTTCGAAAGCGTCAGACGCTGGAACGGCGTGAGCCATCAGGGCTTCAACCCGGCCCTGCAGTGCGGGCTGTGGGAAGGGGAGTTCCCGACCCGCCAGCGCGGCAGGGTTCACACCCAGCTGTTCGGCGGCCGCCGGCTGCAGCAGTGCGGCCAGCACCCAGCCCCTGCCTTCCAGGTCCCGATGCGAGGTGCCGGTGCTGGGCCCACTCAGCAAGACGGAGCCGGGCTGCACGACCAGGTTCAGCGTCGGGAAGGTCAGCAGTTGTTGGCGACGTACCTGGTTTGGGGCCAAGTCCCACCGCGCCAGCCAGAACCACTGGACCGTCTCGGCCAAGGACGGCGGAGGGTCGTGGCGTTCGAAGTGGGGCAGCGACGCAGGGTAGAGCACGCCCCGCTCGTCTCCGGCTTCCCCTGCCATGTGAACCTCCACGTGCTTCTCGGGCCGTCCCGGCGAATGTCGCATATTTGCAAGAATCCTACGACGGCCGGGCCCTAACCTGAATGCATGAGCACAGAAAACACCCCGATGCGCGGGGTCACTGGAGCGCACACCACCAACGGGACGCCCCACGGGGCGACCAGCCTGACCCCCTTCCTGGCCATCGAAAACGCCCGGGAGGCCGTTGAGTTCTACCGTGAGATCTTTGGCGCCCGGTTGGTGGACGTCACTGAGATGGGCGGCGTGCTGGTCCACGCCGACCTGGACTTCGGCCAAGGCCACCTGCAGCTGGGCGTTCCCAGCCCCCAGTTCGGTCTGGTGCCACCGCCAGCGGGGGAGGAGGCCTGCTATTCGCTGGGCTTGTACTGCCCGAATGTGGATGAGGTGCTCGAGCGCGCCCTCGCCGCGGGGGCGGTGCTGCGTGAACCGCCCACCACGTTCGTCTCGGGGGACCGCTATGCCTCCATCCGTGACCCGTTCGGGGTGCGTTGGTCGGTGATGAGCCGGGTCGAGGACCTCACCGAGGAGGAAAGCAACCGTCGGGTGGCACAGTGGGCGCAGGAACAGGCGGGCACCGAGTAACCCGGTTGAATATGCCGCGATTATTCGAGCCAGCGCACCGGTCGCGCAGCACTGCTTCCGGTGCGTTTCTGCGTGCTCACATCCATGCCTTGACGTCCCTCCCGCAGTGGCCGGTACTGTGACGAATCACGCGTTGCCGGCCCCTACCACACCATTTCGGAACAGCGCGAATCTGGGATAGGATAGATACTTGTGCGCATTGTGTCCGAGGACTATCCACCTTCGGCACGCTGCAGCGGTGTGGGAACATGTTTCCGCCCGCAGCACGACCCCGGTATTTTACGCCTCGGCCCTGCCGCCATTTGGGATCAGCATTCGGTGCGCCCTCGCCGGTGGGGGTAAGCGATCGTATCGGGGAGACCATTATCCGTTCCGCAAGGCTCGTTCACGAGAACCAGCGAGACGACAGGAGTAATAAGTGATTCAGCAGGAGTCGCGACTCAAGGTTGCCGATAACACCGGTGCCAAGGAAATCCTTGCCATTCGTGTTCTCGGCGGCTCGAAGCGTCGCTACGCAAGCATCGGCGACACCATCGTCGCTACCGTCAAGGACGCAATTCCTGGCGGCAACGTGAAGAAGGGTGACGTCGTCAAGGCCGTCATCGTTCGCACCAAGAAGGAAATCCGTCGCGTTGACGGTTCCTACATCAAGTTCGACGAGAACGCTGCGGTGATCTTGAAGAACGAGGGTGAGCCTCGCGGTACCCGTATTTTCGGCCCAGTGGGTCGTGAGCTTCGCGACAAGAAGTTCATGAAGATCGTTTCCCTGGCTCCGGAGGTGCTGTAACCATGGGTGCAAAGATCAAGAAGGGCGACCTGGTTCAGGTCATCAGCGGCGGCGACCGCGGCAAGCAGGGCAAGGTCCTGAAGGTCTTCCCGGCCGCCCAGCGCGTCCTGGTGGAAGGCGTTAACCGCGTCACCAAGCACACCAAGGC
Organism: Glutamicibacter creatinolyticus; assembly: GCF_006094275.1. Taxonomy (GTDB): domain Bacteria; phylum Actinomycetota; class Actinomycetes; order Actinomycetales; family Micrococcaceae; genus Glutamicibacter; species Glutamicibacter creatinolyticus. Next base: position 2,328,287 of record NZ_CP034412.1, on the reverse strand, counting down.
CGGTCAGACCGAATCCGGTTCGACCACCGGCGGTATCGAGGTTGTCGAGGCCCCCATGCACGTTTCGAACGTTGCCGTGGTGGATCCTGAAACCAAGAAGCCGACCCGCGTTGGTTTCCGCGAGGAAACCGTAGAGAAGAACGGTGTGAGCAAGACTGTGCGCATCCGTTACGCCAAGGCTTCCGGAAAGGATCTGTAATGACTGAAGCAGCCACCAAGATCCAGCCACGTCTGAAGGCAAAGTACACCGCCGACATCCGTCCGGCGCTGCAGGAGCAGTTCAACTACTCCAACCCCATGCAGGTTCCGACCCTGACCAAGGTCGTCGTGAACATGGGTGTGGGCGAAGCCGCCAAGGACTCGAAGATCATCGAAGGCGCCGTACGCGACCTGACGGCCATCACCGGTCAGAAGCCAGTGATCACCCGTGCTCGCAAGTCCATCGCTCAGTTCAAGCTGCGCGAAGGCATGCCGATCGGTACCCACGCCACCCTGCGCAACGACCGCATGTGGGAATTCGTTGACCGCCTGATCACCCTGGCGCTGCCGCGTATCCGCGACTTCCGCGGACTGAGCGACCGCCAGTTCGACGGCAACGGAAACTACACCTTCGGCCTGACCGAGCAGTCGATGTTCCACGAAGTTGATCAGGACAAGATCGACCGCGTTCGTGGTATGGACATCACCGTGGTGACCACCGCCAAGAATGACGACGAAGGCCGCGCCTTGCTCAAGGCACTGGGCTTCCCGTTCAAGACCGAAAACTAAACTCACTACGTTACAGGTCCGATACAAAGGAAACCGTAACGAGGAAGGGCTGAAGCCCACATGTCTATGACAGATCCAGTCGCAGATATGCTGACTCGTCTGCGCAATGCCAACTCGGCATACCACGACAGCGTTTCGATGCCGTCGAGCAAGCTGAAGGTTCGCATTGCCAACATCCTCAAGGAACAGGGCTACATCGCCTCCTTCGAGGAAGAGGACGCAGAAGTCGGCAAGAAGCTGACCATCACTTTGAAGTACGGTCCGCTGCGCGAGCGTTCGATCGCCGGCGTCCGTCGCATCTCCAAGCCAGGTCTGCGCGTTTACGCAAAGTCCACCAACCTGCCGCACGTGCTCGGTGGCTTGGGCATCGCTATCCTGTCCACCTCCTCCGGTCTGCTTACTGACCGCCAGGCTGCAAAGAAGGGCGTGGGTGGGGAAGTCCTCGCCTACGTCTGGTAACGGGAAGGAAGGGAATACACAATGTCACGTATTGGACGTCTTCCGATTACCGTTCCTGCCGGCGTCGACCTGAAGATCGACGGACAGGACGTCACCGCCAAGGGCCCGAAGGGTGAACTGTCGCTGACTGTTGCAGCGCCGATCACCGTCGCCCTGGAGGAAACCACCCTCACCGTCAGCCGCCCGAACGACGAGCGCGAATCGCGTTCGCTGCACGGCCTGACCCGCAGCCTGATCGAAAACATGATCATCGGCGTCACCCAGGGTTACGAGAAGAAGCTCGAAATCCACGGCACCGGTTACCGTGTCCAGGCCAAGGGCGCCAACCTGGAGCTTGCTCTGGGCTACTCGCACCCGGTCAGCGTTGAGGCACCGGCGGGCATCACCCTGACCGTCGAGGGCAACAACAAGATCACCGTTGCTGGCATCGATAAGCAGCAGGTCGGCGAGGTTGCTGCCAACATCCGCAAGCTGCGTAAGACCGAGCCTTACAAGGGCAAGGGCATTCGCTACGCCGGCGAACAGATCCGCCGCAAGGTCGGAAAGGCTGGTAAGTAATTATGGCTATCGGAATCAAGGGCAAGAGCAAGTCCGCAGCCCGCGGCCGCCGTCACCTGCGTGTGCGCAAGCGCCTCGTTGGCACCTCGGTCCGCCCGCGCCTGGTTGTCAACCGTTCGGCTCGCCACATCTTCGTACAGATCGTGGACGACTCGAAGGGCATCACCCTGGCCAGCGCTTCGACCATGGAAGCCGACCTGCGCGCCCTGGAAGCTGACAAGACCGCTAAGTCCAAGCGCGTTGGCGAGCTCGTAGCCGAGCGCGCCAAGGCTGCTGGCATCGAGGCAGTTGTCTTCGACCGCGGTGGAAACAAGTACCACGGTCGCGTTGCCGCCGTGGCAGACGGCGCTCGTGAAGGTGGGCTGGCACTGTGAGCGAATCAACTAACGAGAAGGAAACTCAGGTGTCTGAAGCTACCGAGGCAGTGGAAACTGCAGCGGCTAACGACAACAACAACTCTCGTCGCAACGAGGGCCGTGGCCGTCGTAATGAGGGTGGCCGTGGTCGTGGTCGCGATAACCGTGAAAACCGCAACGAAGACAAGGACAAGTTCCTTGAGCGTGTGGTCACCATCAACCGCGTTTCGAAGGTTGTCAAGGGTGGTCGCCGCTTCAGCTTCACCGCACTGGTCGTTGTCGGTGACGGCAACGGCACCGTAGGTGTCGGCTACGGCAAGGCCAAGGAAGTTCCCGCGGCCATTGCCAAGGGCGTCGAGGAAGCGAAGAAGAACTTCTTCCGCGTTCCGCGCGTTGGCACCACAATCCCGCACCTGGTCAAGGGCGAAGACGCTGCAGGCGTTGTGCTGCTGCGTCCGGCCTCCCCGGGTACCGGCGTTATCGCCGGTGGTCCGGTGCGTGCGGTGCTGGAATGCGCCGGCATCCACGACGTGCTGTCCAAGTCGATGGGTTCGCAGAACCAGATCAACATTGTGCACGGCACCGTTGCAGCCCTGAAGGCTCTGGAAGAGCCGCAGGCTGTGGCTGCCCGTCGTGGGCTGCCTCTGGACGAGGTTGCCCCGGCCGCAATGATCCACCACATCCAGACCCAGAAGGCAGGTGCATAGGCAATGGCGAACATTGTCCCAAGCGACGCCAAGCTGGAAATCACCCAGACCAAGTCCGTCATTGGTGCTAAGCAGGGCCACCGCGACTCCGTTCGTTCACTCGGTTTGAAGCGTGTTGGGCACACCGTTGTCCGCACCGCAGACCCGGTGACCGTCGGCATGCTCAACAAGGTCCCACACCTGGTGAAGGTTGAGGAGGCTAAGTAAACATGGCTGAAAAGGAAAACGCACTCAAGGTCCACCACCTGCGTCCGGCCGAAGGTGCCAAGACCGCCAAGACCCGTGTGGGTCGTGGTGAGGCATCCAAGGGTAAGACCGCAGGCCGCGGTACCAAGGGCACCAAGGCCCGCTACCAGGTCAAGGCAGGCTTCGCCGGCGGTCAGCTGCCGCTGCACATGCGTCTGCCGAAGCTGCGTGGCTTCAAGAACCCGTTCCGCGTCGAGTACCAGGTTGTGAACCTGGACAAGATCAACGAACTGTTCCCCGAGGGTGGCGAAGTCACCGTCGAGGCACTGGTTGCCAAGGGCGCCGTTCGCAAGAACGAGCCGGTCAAGGTGCTGGGCACCGGCGAGATCTCGGTCAAGGTTGACGTGAAGGCCAACGCCTTCTCGGCATCCGCCGAACAGAAGATCGCCGCTGCCGGCGGCTCGGTGACCACCCTCTAAACAGGGTTTGAACCACGGTAAGGCCCCGGTGAATCCGTACTGCACGGATTCACCGGGGCCTTGCCACATTTACAGCACCTGACCTGAGCGCCGGAACCGATCACCACCGTGGACTAGGGTGGGAGTTCGGGGGAAATTACGTCCATGCTGTGCCGCCTATTTGGCGCGCCGGTGCCAGGAACCGCTAGAATTCATAAAGTCAACGCAAGAGTCTGCAGACCAGGCTCAGGCAAATACGTCAGGAGGACGCTTGTTCAGCGCCATAGCCCGAGTTTTTCGGACGCCTGATCTGCGCAACAAGTTGCTGTTCACGCTCGGTATTATTGCGATCTACCGTGTGGGTGTGTTCGTCCCGGCTCCGGGAGTCAACTACAGCAACGTTCAGCAGTGTCTGGCACAGGGTGAAACCACCGGTGGCATCTACCAGTTTGTGAACCTGTTCAGCGGTGGAGCACTGCTGCAGGTCTCCGTCTTCGCCATGGGTATCATGCCGTACATCACCGCGGCCATTATCGTTCAGCTGCTGCGTGTGGTGATCCCGCACTTCGAACAGCTGCACAAGGAGGGTCAGGCCGGCCAGGCCAAGATGACCCAGTACACCCGCTACCTGACCATCGCCCTGGGCCTGCTGCAGGCGACCACCCTGGTCACCCTGGCACGCACCGGCACCCTGTTCCCGGGCTGCCAGCTGCCGCTGGTGCCCGACGAGAGCCTGATCGTGATCCTGCTGATGATCATCACGCTCACCGCAGGCACCGGTTTGATCATGTGGATGGGTGAGCTGATCACCGAACGCGGCATCGGCAACGGCATGTCGATCCTGATCTTCATCTCCATTGCCTCCGGCTTCCCCTCCGCCATGGGCGCCATCGGCCGCTCCCAGGGTTGGGGTGTGTTCACCGGAGTGCTGCTGATCGGCCTGCTGGTCATCGCCCTGGTGGTGTTCGTGGAACAGTCCCAGCGCCGTGTGCCGGTGCAGTACGCCAAGCGCACCATCGGCCGGCGCACCGTGGGAGGAACCTCCACCTACATCCCGATCAAGGTGAACATGGCCGGCGTGATCCCGGTGATCTTCGCCAGCTCCATCCTGGCGCTGCCGCAGATGATCGTGCAGTTCAACGTCCGTGACGACGGCACCCTGCCGGACTGGGCCCTGTGGCTGCAGACCCACTCGGCCACCTCCTCGCCGTGGTACATGGCCGTGTACACGCTGCTGATCATTGGCTTCACCTACTTCTATGTGGCCATCACCTTCAACCCGGTTGAGGTGGCGGACAACATGAAGAAGTACGGCGGGTTCATCCCCGGCATCCGTGCCGGCAAGCCGACCGCGGACTACCTGAACTACGTGATCTCCCGAGTGACCTTCCCCGGATCGCTCTACCTGGCAGTCGTTGCGTTGATCCCATTGATCGCATTCGTTTTGTTCAACGCCGACCAAAACTTCCCATTTGGCGGGACCTCGATCCTCATCATGGTTGGTGTGGGCCTGGAGACCGTCAAGCAGATTAATGCTCAGATGCAGCAACGACACTACGAAGGACTTTTGCGATGACTCGACTGTTGATTATCGGACCTCCCGGGGCCGGCAAGGGCACTCAGGCCGAAAAGATCTCCGAGCGCCTGCAGATCGTGGCGATCTCCACCGGTGACATCTTCCGCGCCAACGTCAAGGGCGGAACCCCGCTGGGCGTGGAGGCCAAGAAGTACATTGACGCCGGCAACTTCGTGCCGGACTCGGTCACCAACAACATGGTGCGTGACCGCCTGGCCCAGCAGGACGTGAAGGACGGCTTCCTGCTGGACGGCTACCCGCGCACCAGCGCCCAGGTGGACGCGCTGGATGAGATCCTGGCCGCCCAGGGGCAGAAGCTGGACGGCGTGCTGCAGCTGACCGCCGATGACAACGAGCTGGTTGCCCGCCTGCTCAAGCGCGCCGAGATCGAAGGCCGCGCCGATGACACCGAAGAGGTCATCCGCCACCGCCTGGCCCTCTACCACGAGGAGACCCAGGTCGTGGTCGACCGCTATGAGGAGCGCGGCATCGTGCGCAAGGTCGACGGGATCGGGGCCATCGACGAGGTCACCGACCGCGTCCTGTCCGCCTTGAACGTGAACGCCTAGTACGCAAGGCGCTACCGGCCAAGGATCGTATCGAGCCGCCCAACGGCGGGCGCGGTACGGTCCTTGGCCATTTTCAGGAACACCGTCCCACCCGGCCCACCGGGACTGGGACACAGCAAAGGGAGAACCCGTGGCTTTCGGACAGCCGAAAATCGAATACAAGTCCAATGCGCAGATTCTGAAGATGCGCGAAGCCGGCCTGGTGCTGGCCGAGGCCCTGGATGAGGCCGTCGCCGCCGCCCAGCCGGGCATCACCACCAAGGAGGTCGACGCGGTCTTCGCCGGGGTGCTCGAACGCCACGGCGCCACCAGCAACTTCCTGGGCTACCACGGGTTCCCGGCCACCATCTGCGCCTCGGTCAACCACGAGGTGGTCCACGGCTTCCCCAGCGAATACGTGCTCAAGGACGGGGATGTGCTGAAGATCGACGGCGGGGCCATCGTGGACGGCTGGCACGCCGACTCGGCGCGCACCGTGCTGCTGGGCGACGTGGACGAGGCCGACCGCCGGCTGAGCGAGATCACCCAGCAGGCCATGTGGGCCGGCATCGCCGCCCTGGCAGAGGCCCGCTTCGTCGGGCAGATCGGTGAGGCCATCGAAAAGTACGTGCACGCCCAGCCCGGCCCGCGCCTGGGCATCCTGGAGGAGTACTGCGGGCACGGCATCGGCTCGGCCATGCACATGGCCCCGGACGTGCTGAACTACAACAGCGGCCACCGCGGCCCGCGGGTCAAGCCCGGCATGGCCCTGGCCATCGAACCGATGCTGGTGCGCGGCAAGCTGGCCACCTCGGTGCTGGATGATGACTGGACCGTGGTTACCAACGACAAGCAGAACGCCTCCCAGTGGGAGCACACCGTGGCCGTGCACCTGGGCGGGATCTGGGTGCTCACCGCGCACGACGGGGGAGCGGCGGGGCTGGAGCCCTTCGGCGTGAGCCCCTCACCCATCAAGCCGTAACCGCGGCATGGATCCGGCACCGAGGTGCCGGATCTAACACTTTTAAGCGGCCGAATCGATTTGTCGCCACGCCCGCCCATGGCGTATTCTTGACTGTTGGTTGTCTATTTAAGTGCACCCAAAAGCTCGCAAGGGCTGCGCGGAACCACTGAAACAGGCTTCCGGAACCAATTACTTGTTGCCGCCGCCGGCGGCAACTACCAAAGTTAGCGGGGAAAATGGCCAAGAAGGAAGGTGTCATCCAGGTAGAGGGCACAGTGACCGAAGCATTGCCGAACGCAATGTTCCGCGTCGAACTGCCCAACAAGCACGTCGTGCTTGCAACTATCTCGGGTAAAATGCGCCAGCACTACATTCGAATCCTCCCAGAGGACCGGGTGCAGGTAGAAATGAGCCCATACGATCTCAACCGAGGTCGTATCGTTTACCGCTACAAGTAAATCAGTAGTTTTTGAGACAGCGATCTTGCGGACGTCCAGTGAATGATCACCCGGACGGCCGCTTGAGCATTGTCTTGAGGCAGGCTTGTTTACCGCTCCAAAAATAACTGCAACCGCAAGAGGAGTAAACCCTTGAAGGTTAACCCCAGCGTGAAGCCGATCTGCGACAATTGCAAGGTGATTCGCCGCAATGGTCGCGTTATGGTGATCTGCTCGAACCCACGCCACAAGCAGCGTCAGGGCTAAATCCCTTACGGATTTGTCCCACGCGTAGTCAAGAAATGGCAGCACCGCATCGAATACGCGCGATGCACACCCCCGGTTTCGGAGGCTGGGGACCACTTCGGTGGGAAGGTGCTGCTGAAGACCTCCGAACGTTGAAAGGTAGCCACTTATGGCTCGTTTAGCAGGCGTGGACATCCCACGCGAAAAGCGCGTGATCATCGCGTTGACTTACATCTACGGCGTGGGCAGGACCCGTGCAGAAGAGACCATCGCAGCAACCGGAATCAACCCGGATACTCGCGTGAAGGATCTCACCGACGCTGAGCTGGTTCAGCTGCGTGACTTCATCGAAGGCACCTACCAGGTGGAAGGTGACCTGCGCCGTGAGGTTCAGGCCGACATCCGCCGCAAGGTCGAAATCGGATCCTACGAAGGTATTCGCCACCGCAAGGGTCTGCCGGTTCACGGTCAGCGCACCAAGACCAACGCCCGTACCCGCAAGGGCCCGAAGCGTACCGTCGCCGGTAAGAAGAAGACCCGCTAATTCCTAGCGGTCTAGATCCAAAAACTTTTTCGTAGGAGAAGAAATGCCCCCAAAGACTCGTGGAGCGGTGCGTAAGCCGCGTCGCAAGGACAAAAAGAATATCGCGCTGGGCCAGGCGCACATCAAGAGCACCTTCAACAACACCATCGTGTCGATTACCGACCCGACCGGTGCTGTGATCTCGTGGGCCTCGGCCGGTGAGGTCGGCATGAAGGGTTCGCGCAAGTCGACCCCGTACGCCGCACAGATGGCCGCCGAGCAGGCTGCCAAGCGTGCCCAGGAGCACGGCATGCGCAAGGTTGACGTTTTCGTCAAGGGCCCGGGCTCGGGACGCGAAACCGCGATCCGCTCGCTGCAGGCCGCCGGCCTTGAGGTTGGGTCCATCCAGGACGTTTCCCCGAGCGCACACAACGGTTGCCGCCCGCCAAAGCGTCGCCGCGTCTAACTCAGCCGTCAGGAAGAGACCTGGAAGCCGCCCCCGCCCCGGCGAGGGCCGGCTTCCAGGCCTCACACCTGCAACAGACGTACGCCGCAGAGGCTACCGTCGTTTCCACCCCCGTGTTGCGTCATATAGCGGACGCTCGCCGAAAGGAAATGTAAGTGCTCATTACGCAGCGCCCAACCCTGACCGAAGAAGTTGTTTCCGAGAATCGCTCCCGGTTCGTCATCGAACCGCTGGAGCCGGGCTTTGGCTACACCCTAGGTAACTCGCTTCGCCGTACCCTGCTGTCCTCGATCCCTGGTGCCTCCGTCACCAGCGTTCGCATCGACGGCGTACTGCACGAGTTCTCCACCGTAGCCGGTGTGAAGGAAGACGTCACCGAACTGGTTCTGAACATCAAGAACCTGTCCGTGTCCTCCGAGCACGATGAACCGGTCGTCGCTTACCTGCGCAAGCAGGGCCCCGGCGTCGTCACCGCAGCGGACATCACCCCGCCTGCCGGTGTTGAGTTCCACAATCCAGATCTGCACATCGCCACCCTGAACGCCAACGGCAAGTTCGACATGGAACTGACCATTGAGCGTGGCCGTGGCTACGTGTCCGCCGCCCAGAACAAGAGCGCCGACAGCGAGATTGGCCGGATCCCGGTCGACTCGATCTACTCGCCGGTGCTGAAGGTGACCTTCCGCGTGGAGGCCACCCGTGTTGAGCAGCGCACCGACTTCGATCGCCTGATCGTTGATGTGGAGACCAAGGAGTCGATTTCCCCGCGCGACGCCGTGGCATCGGCCGGCACCACCCTGGTGGAGCTGTTCGGCCTGTTCCGCGAGCTGAACACCGCAGCCGAGGGAATCGAGATCGGCCCGTCGCCAACCGACGCAGCCCTGGCTGCCGACATGGCGCTGCCGATCGAGGACCTGGAACTGACCGTGCGTTCCTACAACTGCCTGAAGCGCGAGGGCATCCACTCCGTGGGTGAACTGGTCACGCGTTCGGAGGCCGACCTGATGGACATCCGCAACTTCGGTGCCAAGTCCATTGACGAAGTCAAGGCAAAGCTTGTAGACCTCGGCCTGTCCCTGAAGGATTCCCCTCCGGGGTTCGACATGGGCAGCCGTGCCGCCATGGAAGACGGCGAGGATGTCTACGGCGACGGCAGCCTCTAGGCACCGCGTCTGGCGACAAATAACTTCATCCGGGTTCCCGGCCTAAGGGCCGGGAGCGCAGGATTATTCATCTAGGAGAACACCAATGCCAACCCCCACCAAGGGTCCGCGTCTCGGCGGCAGCGCAGCTCACGAGCGACTGATCCTCGCCAACCTGTCTGCCCAGCTGTTCGAGAACAAGCAGATCACCACCACCCTGAACCGCGCCAAGCGCCTGGCCCCGCACGCCGAGCGCCTGATCACCTTCGCCAAGCGCGGAGACCTGGCCTCGCGTCGTCGCGTGCAGTCCGTGATCGCATCGCGCAGCCGCACCAACAAGTCGATCGTTCACGAGCTGTTCGAGAACATCGCCCCGGTGATGGCCAACCGCGAAGGCGGCTACACCCGCATCACCAAGATCGGCAACCGCAAGGGCGACAACGCCCCGATGGCTGTCATCGAACTGGTCATGGAGCCGGTTTCGCCGAAGCAGGCCGTCGTGAAGGAAGCCGAAAAGGCTGCCGAGAACGCCGCCCCTGAGGCCACCGAAGAGGCCTAAGGCCCACGGCCCGCACGCACGGGCCACCTCGGTCACCGAACCCCGGAAGCGCATGCTTCCGGGGTTCGGTGCTTAAATGCCCACCAAAGCCCGCTGCTCTTCTCGAGGTTGCTGCGCCTGCCCGCAACGGCGGGCGGGACCACCACCGGATTTGGCAGGACGCCGGACACAGATTGGATAATGGAACCCATGAGCACCCCAGCACCCGAAACCCACCCGCTGGGCGCCACCGTGGCGTCCGGTTCCAGCGAACCGGCCACGGTGCGGATGCGGATGCGCCTGGGCTATGACGGCTCCCAGTTCCACGGGTGGGCCCGGCAGCCAAACGTGCTCGGGGTCCAGCAGCTGATCGAGGAGGGGCTGGCCACCCTGGTGCGGCGCCAGGTCCGGGTGGTTGTGGCCGGGCGCACCGACGCCGGGGTGCACGCCCGGAACCAGATGGTCCACTTTGATTTGACCCCCACCGAATACGAGGCGCTGCCGCGGCGCTCACCGCTGAGCCCCGCCAAGGCGTTGGTGCGCCGGCTGAACGGGATCCTGGCCAGCCAGGAGGGGGCCGTGCTCATCCATGACGCGGCCGTGGCCGAGCCGGGCTTTGACGCCCGCTTCTCGGCCCTGCAGCGCCGCTACTCCTACCGCATTGCGGACGGGCTGCACCGCTGGGACCCACTGACCCGGCAGATCACCATGTGGCACCGGGAGGAACTGGATGTGCAGCTGATGGACGCCGAGGCGCGCAGCGTGCTGGGCCGCCACGACTTCCTCTCCTACTGCAAGCCCCGCCCCGATGCCACCACCATCCGCACCCTGCAGGAGTTCTCCTTTACCAGGGGCGGAGACGGGATCATCACCGCCCACCTGGTCGCGGACGCCTTCTGCCACAACATGGTGCGCGCCCTGATCGGGGCCGCGCTGATGGTGGGGGACGGGCGGGAAACCCAGGGCTTCCTCGCCGACCGGCTGCAGGCCATGGTGCGCGATTCGAAGACGAAACTGGCCCACCCCCGCGCCCTGGTCCTGGAGGAGGTGCGCTACCCGCAGGCCGGGCAGCTGCTGGCCCGGGCCGAGCAGACCAGGGCCCGGCGCCGCGCCGATGAGGCCACCGGGGCGCTCGTGGAGGAAGGCACCGCCACCGCTCAGGGCCACGAAGAGCACCCGGCGAAGAGCACTTCGGCGGAATCCGGGCGGTAGCTGATTGACAGGTGGGCTTGGGGACTGTGACGGAAAATACCCGTCATTGCGGGCATTTGGGCCCCACCAGGCCCACTAGCCGAATTGTGTGCTGGCCCATTAATCGGCTAAACTTGTGAAAGTTGTGTATGTCCACGTTCGACACTACATGCCACAGCGTGACGGCTTAGTTGCATAGCCGCTGGTCTGCTGGGCATGCGAACACCACCTGGACGGCCGGTTAAATCAGTCCTCACCTGACGTACTGGTCCTGACACAAAGTAAACACGACAGTGCTTGTCCCTGATGGATCTCACGCCATGACACCTGCAGCTGTTTGACCAGAAACGAATCAACGTAAGGCAATTACTGTGCGTACGTACACCCCTAAGCCAGCTGACCAGACTCGTCAGTGGCACGTCATTGACGCCACCGATGTTGTGCTCGGCCGCCTGGCTGTCGAAGCAGCGACCCTGCTGCGCGGCAAGCACAAGGCTACTTTCGCCTCGCATATGGACATGGGCGACCACGTCATCATCATCAACGCTGAGAAGGTTGCCCTGACCGGCAACAAGCTGGTGCAGAAGCGCGCTTACCGCCACTCCGGTTTCCCGGGCGGTCTGAAGAGCTCGAACTACGCCGAACTGCTGGAGAAGAACCCGGTTCAGGCTGTCGAGAAGGCCATCAAGGGCATGCTGCCGAAGAACAAGATCGCCGCAGCCCAGCTGAGCAAGCTGAAGGTCTACCGTGGCGCTGAGCACCCGCACGCGGCCCAGGCTCCGAAGCCGTTCGAAATCACCCAGGTCGCCCAGTAGTCCTGGCCCCGAGAAGAAAAACTTATTAGGAGATAATCGTGGCTCAGAACGCTGAAGAGATCAACGAATTCGAAGGCGACACCCCGTCGACCTACACCACCGAGTCGGCCCCGGCCGCAGCTGCCGGCGGCGACGTCGAGCGCGCGCCGCTGACCGTGTCCGGTGGAGCCGTGGGACGCCGCAAGCAGGCCATCGCCCGCGTGCGCCTGGTGCCGGGCAACGGCACCTGGACCCTGAACGGTCGCGACCTGGCAACCTACTTCCCGAACAAGCTGCACCAGCAGGACGTCAACGAGCCGTTCAAGGTCCTGGGCCTTGAAGGTTCCTACGACGTGTTCGCCCGCATCCACGGCGGTGGCCCCTCCGGCCAGGCCGGTGCACTGCGCCTGGGCATCGCCCGCGCGCTGAACGAGATCGACCGCGACGCCAACCGTCCGACCCTGAAGAAGGCCGGTTACCTGACTCGCGACGCCCGCGTCATCGAGCGCAAGAAGGCCGGTCTGAAGAAGGCCCGCAAGGCCTCGCAGTTCTCCAAGCGCTAAGCAGTACCTGCGCAGGACAAACCCCATTCCCGGGATCTTCCGGGTGTGGGGTTCGTCCCTTTTAAAGCACTAATGTGAAAAACCGCTGCCCGGGCGGTGCGACGAGCATCAAATTTCACTCACGAATGGGGTTCCAGCACCCAAATCAGCGCTTTTTCGCCCCGTTCAAGGCATATGATGGTGGACGATGGCAAGGTTATTTGGGACCGATGGGGTCCGTGGAAAAGCGAATGAACTGTTGACACCGGAGCTGGCGATGCGTCTGTCGCAAGCCGCCTCGGTGGTTCTGGGGTTGAGCCAGTCTGAAGACGGCCGACGCCCGGTAGCCGTAGTGGCCAAGGACCCGCGCATCAGCGGCGACTTCCTCTCCGCTGCGATTGAAGCGGGCCTGTCGGCCTCCGGTGTGGACGTAAAGGACGCCGGCACGCTGCCGACCCCCGCCGCCGCATTCCTGGTGGGCGACCTCGGGGCCGACTTTGGCGTGATGATCTCCGCCTCCCACAACCCGGCGCCCGATAACGGCATCAAGTTCCTGGCCCGCGGCGGGAAGAAGCTGGACGACTCGCTGGAGGACGCCATCGAGGCGTGCCTGCAGATGGAGCCGCCGCGCCCCACCGGGGGAGCGGTGGGACGGGTCTCGCGTTTCGCCGACGCTGAGGACCGCTACGTCATCCACCTGCTGCAGACCCTGCCCAACCGCCTGGACGGGCTGAAAGTGGTGCTGGACTGCGCCCACGGCGCCGCCTCGGGCTGCTCCCCGGAGGTGTTCAACGCAGCCGGTGCCGAGGTCGTGGTCATCGGGGCCGAACCCGATGGCGTGAACATCAATGACGGCTACGGTTCCACCCATCTGGAGAAGCTGCAGGCCGCTGTCGTGGAGCACGGCGCGGACCTGGGCATCGCCCACGACGGGGACGCGGACCGCTGCCTGGCGGTGGACCACGAAGGCACCGTCATCGACGGGGACCAGATCATGGCCATCATGGCCCTGGCCCTGAAGGAACAGGGCAAGCTGAAGGATGACGTGCTGGTCGCCACCGTCATGAGCAACCTGGGCCTGAAGCTGGCCATGGAAGCCAACGGGATCACCATCCGGGAAACCGGGGTGGGGGATCGCTACGTGCTGGAGGAGATGAACGCCGGAGGCTACTCGCTGGGCGGGGAACAGTCCGGGCACGTGATCTTCAGCGAATACGCCACCACCGGTGACGGGGTGCTCACCGGGTTGCAGCTGGCCGCCCGGGTCAAGGCCTCGGGCAAGTCCCTGAAGGAACTGGCCCAGGTGCTCACGGTGCTGCCGCAGGTGCTGATCAACGTGCGCGGGGTGGACAAGGCCGCCGTGCACGACAGCGCCGAGGTCATGGCCGCGGTCGCCGTCTCCGAGGAACGCCTGGGCAGCACCGGCCGGGTGCTGCTGCGCCCCTCGGGCACCGAACCGGTGGTACGGGTGATGGTGGAGGCCGGAAGCCAGGAACAGGCCCGCAGCGAAGCCGAACTGCTGGCCGCCGCGGTCCTGCAGCACCTGGCGCTCTAGGAACGCCAACACACCGTTGTAACACCTGCGTCCCGGACCCGGCCCGTGCCGGGTCCGGGACGAGAATTTATCCAGTGTTTGCCGCTGGTTGGGCAACATCCCGCCCTGCCCGAATGCTGCGGGCCATAAACTCACAGCGACGCGGCCAGCACCGGCCCGCCCAAACGGCGGGCAGCAACTGATGGGGGTAGAACATGAGTCTACGCGTGAGTGTCATCGGCACCGGATACCTGGGTGCCACCCATGCCGCCTGCATGGCCGAACTGGGCTTTGAAGTCATTGGCCTGGACGTGGACCGGGAGAAGCTGGACGCGCTCTCGCGCGGCATCCTGCCCTTCCACGAACCCGGGCTGCCCGAGCTGCTGCAGAAGCACGTGGCCGGCGGACGGCTGCGCTTCACCGACTCCTACGCCGAAGTCGCCGCGGCGGCGGACATCCATTTCATCACCGTGGGTACCCCACAGCGCACCGACTCGCAGTCCGCGGACATGAGCTACGTGGACGGTGCGGTGGACAGCCTGCTCGAACACGTCACCGGCCGCGCCCTGATCGTGGGCAAGTCCACCGTGCCGGTGGGCACCGCCCGCCGGCTGAGCGAACGCATCAAGGCCGCCGCCAGACCCGGCAGCGGCATCTCCCTGGCCTGGAACCCCGAGTTCCTGCGCGAGGGGTTCGCCGTCAAGGACACGCTGCGCCCTGACCGGCTGGTCTACGGGGTGCAGAACGAACAGGACCTGGTCCGGCTGCGGGAGGTCTACGCCGACATCCTGGCGCAGGACACCCCCGAGGTGGTCACCGACCTGGAAACCAGTGAACTGGTCAAGGTTGCGGCCAACGCGTTCCTGGCAACCAAGATCTCCTTCATCAACGCCTTCGCCGAGGTCACCGAAACCGTGGGCGGGGACATCCGCACCCTGGCCGACGCCATCGGGCATGATGCCCGGATCGGACGGCGCTTTTTGAACGCCGGGGTGGGCTTTGGCGGTGGTTGCCTACCCAAGGACATCCGTGCCCTGCAGGCCCGGGTCTCCGAGCTCGGGCTGAGCCAGACCATGGGGTTCCTGGCCGAGGTGGACCAGATCAACCTGCGCCGCCGCGACCGGGTGGTCGCGCTGGCCGAGGCCATGCTGGATTACAACCTGGCCGGCAAGCACGTGTGCGTGCTGGGGGTGACGTTCAAGCCCGACAGCGACGACGTGCGTGACTCGCCGGCCCTGGACATCGCGGTACGGCTCTACAACTCCGGGGCGGACGTGTCCGTGTATGACCCGGAAGGCAACGACAACGCCCGGCGCCGCTTCCCGCGCCTGCACTACGTGGATTCCTGGAAGGAGGCCGCGGCGGACGCCGACGCGGTGCTGCTGCTGACCGAATGGGCCGAATTCCGTGAACTGCAGCCCGAACAGCTCGGCACCGTGGTGCGCCAGCGTCAGTTGATTGACGGGCGCAACGTGCTGGACCGGGCCCTGTGGCGGGAAGCCGGGTGGACCATCACCGGTCCGGGGGAGCGCTTCGAGGTGGCCAGCCCCGAACTGCAGACGCAGTCACTGACCGTGGTGCCCGTTCCCGGCACCAACAACTAGGTACGGCGGCGCCCGACAGCAGAAAAAGAGCCGCCGGACATCCACAAAAACCCCAAGGGCCCGGCCCCAGACCACAGGATCACTGCTCCTGCGGGTCTGCGGCCGGGCCCTTGGTTGCCTGGTGGACGCTAGAAGCCGAAGCGGGCCATCACCCGGGGCAGCACCTCGATCAGCCGGGTGGCGCACACCGTGGAGTCCTCGGCGGCGACGCGTCCCACCTCTCCATGGATCACCGCGGCGCAGGCCGTGAGCTCCAGCAGCCGCTGGTTGCTGACCAGTGCGGTGCCCTGCACGCCGGTGAGCGAGGAGTCGCTGAGCAGGGTGCCCAGGATACCGGTGAGCACATCCCCGCTGCCGGCAGTCGCCAGCTTCGGGCTGGTGTGGCAGACCACCAGGGTCTTGCCCCCGGGCTCCACAATGTAGTTCGTTGGCCCCTTCAGCAGCACCACCGCGTTGTAGGACAGTGCCGCCCACCGGGTCCACTTCTGCGGTTCCTCGGCAATGTCCTGGGCGGTGACGGTGATCCCGGCGCGGCGCAGCAGCATCCGCAGCTCCTTGGCGTGCGGGGTGAGCACCCGTGGCTGCTCACTGGGTCCGGCCGGGACAATCTCCAGCCCGCTGGCATCGATGACCGCCGGCTGGCGGCTGCTGAAGACCTTGCCAATCACCTCGGACGGCTGGCCCGAGGGGTCCAGGCCCGGTCCAATCGCCCACGCCGAAATCTTCGCCCCGCGTCCATGCAGGTGCCGTCGGGACTGGGAGAGCGCCTCGGCGACCTCCTGATCGCCCAGCGGCACCGCCTCGGGGGCGCTGGCCGCCATGTAGGCCTGAACCTTGTCGGGCATGTGGCTGCGCAGCAGCCCCACCCCGGCATTCAGGGCGGCACGGGCGGTCAGCTGGGCGGCGCCCGGGTAGCGGTCGGAACCGGCGATCAGGCCCAGCACGCCGCGCTGGTACTTGTGGCGGGCGGCGTCCCGCCAGCTGCGGTGTTCATCCAGCAGCTGCCCGGCAGCCTCGGGGTCCACCAGCCAGGCCATGGGGGACTGGGCGGAAAAATCAAAGTCGAGGGTCACCAGGGACAGTTCCCCGGTCAGCAGCGGCCCGTCACCGGTCAGCAGGCCCTCCTTCAGGGCTCCGAACGTCACGGTGCGGACGGCGGGGAGCGCCGCGTCATCCGCGGCACCGGTGGCAGCATCCAGCCCGGAGGGCACATCCATCGCCAACACGGGCACGCCGCGCGGGACGGTGGGCAGCTTGGCACCAGGGCGGTAGCCCAGACCGTAAATGGCATCAATCACCAGATCGGCACCGGAGGCCGCCTGCGGCGCGTCCGCGGCGGTGGTGATGGTGCCCCCGGCGGTGCGCAGTTCCTCCAGCGCCGGGGCGTGGGACTTCTCGCTGAGCAGCACCGCGGTGGCGTTGTGTCCCTGGCGGGCCAGGTTCGCCAGCGCGTAGAGCCCGTCCCCGCCGTTGTTGCCCGGGCCGATCAGCCCGACAATGTTCTTCCCCGGCTCGCCGTGCAGCAGCTGCACGGCCGCGTCGCTGACCGCGGCGGCTGCCTGCTTCATCAGTTCCTCGGAGCCTCGCCGGGAAATTTCGGCCTTCTCAACCGTTCGGACCTGCGCAACACTGAAGACGGGGATCATAGATTCAGAATACTCACCGTAGCTTGGCATGGTGAGGTTTAAGGCGTCCCGTGTCGTAAACTCCCAGCCGGGGTGGCGGGGTAGCAATGGGATAGTAGCGGCACTAGGCGCGCTCGGCGACCACCATCGCCACCGCCATGTCTCCGTCATGGCTCAGGGACAGATGCCAGGAGTGGATGCCGCGCAGCGCCGCGGCGGTGGCCACACTACCCGTCACGTGCACCTGCGGGTCCCCGGCCGCGTCCTTGATAATGGAGCAGTCCTGCCAGTTCATACCCGCCGGGGCGCCCAGCGCCTTGGCAATGGCCTCCTTGGCGGCGAAACGGGCCGCCAGCGAGCGCAGCGGCAGGCCGCGCTCTTCCGGGGTAAACAGGCGCCCTTCCAATGCGGGGGTGCGTTCCAGCTGGCGTCCAAAACGTGGCACATCGACAATGTCCACGCCAATTCCTGCGATCATGCTTCCTAGCCTAGGGGATCAGAACTGTCGGGCCGGTAGTGCCCGGGGTGAACGAGACAACAGCCGGGCACCACCTGCAGGTGGTGCCCGGCCGTTGCCAGAGGGGGCCGTTTACTCGACGGTGACCGACTTGGCCAGGTTGCGCGGCTGGTCCACGTCATACCCCTTGGCGGTAGCCAACTCGCAGGCGAACAGCTGCAGCGGCACCGTGGCCAGCAGCGGCATCAGCAGGGTCGGGGTCTCGGGCAGGTAGAAGACGAACTCACCGTAGGCCTTGACCGCCTCGTCGCCTTCCTCGGCCAACACCAGGGTCTTGGCGCCGCGGGCGCGCACTTCCTGGATGTTCGAGACAACCTTGGAGTGCAGCGAGTCCCGCCCACGCGGGGAGGGGACCACCACGAACACCGGCTGGCCGTCATCGATCAACGCGATCGGGCCGTGCTTCAGCTCACCGGCGGCGAAGCCCTCGGCGTGGATGTAGGCGATTTCCTTCAGCTTCAGCGCGCCCTCCATGGCCACCGGGTAGCCGACGTGGCGACCCAGGAACAGCACCGAGGTGGCGTCGGCCATGGAGCGGGCCAGTTCGCGGATGGCATCCGAGCGGTCCAGGATGTCCTGGATCTTGGCCGGGATCTTGCCCAGGTCGGCCATGATGTCCTTGATCTGACCGCTGAACAGGTTCCCGCGCAGCTGGGCCAGGTAGAGGCCCAGGATGTAGGTGGCGGTGATCTGGGCCAGGAACGCCTTGGTGGAGGCCACCGCGATCTCCGGGCCGGCGTGGGTGTAGAGGACCGCATCGGATTCACGCGGGATGGTGGACCCGTTGGTGTTGCAGATGGACAGGGTCTTCGCGCCCTGCTCCTTGGCATAGCGAACGGCCATCAGGGTGTCCATGGTTTCCCCGGACTGGGAGATGGAGACGATCAGGGTGTTCGCATCCACGATCGGCTCACGGTAGCGGAACTCGTGGGAGAGCTCGACCTCCACCGGGATCCGGCACCAGGACTCGATGGCGTACTTGGCCACCGACCCGGCGTAGGCGCTGGTGCCGCAGGCCAGCACCACGATCTTGGTGACGTTGGCCAGTTCCTCGGCGTCAATGCGCAGCTCATCAAGGGTCATCCGGCCCTCGGCGTCCGAACGGCCCAGCAGGGTGTCGGCCACCGCGGCGGGCTGGTCGTAGATTTCCTTCTCCATGAAGGAGGGGAAGCCGCCCTTTTCGGCGCTGGCCGCATCCCAGTCCACCGTGAATTCCTTGCCCTGGGCGGTTTCGCCGTCAAAGCCGATGATCTGGTGGGTGTCCGGGGTGATGGTCACGATCTGGTCCTGGCCCAGTTCCACCGCCCGGCGGGTGAAGTCAATGAAGCCCGAAACATCCGAGCCCAGGAAGTTTTCGCCCTCGCCCAGGCCCAGCACCAGTGGGGAGTTGCGGCGGGCGGCCACCACGACGCCCGGGTGGTCCTTGTGGGTGGCCAGCAGGGTGAAGGCACCCTCCAGGTGGTTCACGGTCTGGCGCAGCGCTTCGGTCAGGTCTCCGGTGCCCAGCTCGCGGTAGGTCTTGCCCAGCAGTGCCGCGGCAACCTCGGTGTCGGTCTCGGACAGGAACTGCACGCCCTCGGCCAGCAGCTGGGCCTTGATTTCGGCGAAGTTCTCGATGATGCCGTTGTGGATGACGGCCAGGTTGCCGTTGTCCGCCAGATGCGGGTGCGCATTGACGTCGGTGGGCCCGCCGTGGGTGGCCCAGCGGGTGTGGCCGATACCGGTCTGGGAGACCGGCAGCGGGTTCTCGCTGATTTCGTTTTCCAAGTTGGCCAGCTTGCCGGCCTTCTTCCGGGCATGGATGGCGCCGTCGGCGACGACCGCAACCCCTGCCGAGTCGTAGCCCCGGTATTCCAACCGGCGCAGGCCCTCGATGAGGACCTCTAACGCATCATGACCGTTGTTTCCGGTCGGTGTACCTGCATATCCAACAATTCCGCACATGCCAGAAAGCCTACCTTTTGACGGTGCCCGGCAGATAGAAAATGTGATACCGTCCTGCCAGAAAAACCTGTGTTATGAGTCACGGGCCGGTCTCCTGTTTGGGTGTGAGGTCAAAAGTTGGCACAATTTCCTCTCGTGGAACCAACGCAGCTTCAGGACACCTCGATCTCCCCGTTTGTCGAACTTGACCGGCAAACCTGGGCCCGGTTGTCCAACAAAATGGAGCAGCCGCTGAATGTGGAGGACATTGAACGGCTGCGTGGTCTGGGCGACGGCCTGGACCTGCGTGAGGTCCGCGACGTGTATCTGCCCTTGAGCCGGCTGCTGTACCTCTATGTCACCGGTGCCGGGGCCACCCACCAGGCGACCATGACCTTTTTGGGGGAGAAGACCCGCCAAACCCCCTTCGTGATCGGGGTGGCCGGTTCGGTGGCGGTGGGCAAGTCCACCACCGCGCGCGTGCTGCAGGAGATGCTGCGGCGTTGGCCGCAAACCCCGGACGTGCAGCTGATCACCACCGACGGGTTCCTCTACCCGAACGCCGAGTTGGAACGCCGGGGCCTGATGGAACGCAAGGGCTTCCCCGAATCCTATGACCGCCGTGCGCTGCTGCGCTTTGTCTCGGCGGTGAAGTCCGGCGCCCCGGAAGTCAGCGCCCCGGTCTACTCGCACCTGACCTACGACATCCTGCCCGCTGAGCGCAACGTCGTGCGCTCGCCGCAGGTGCTGATTGTCGAGGGGCTGAACGTGCTGCAGCCGGCCCGCACCCGTTCGGATGGCACCGTGGGGCTCGCGCTCAGCGACTTCTTTGACTTCTCCGTCTATGTTGATGCGCGCACCAGCGATATTGAGGAGTGGTACATCAGCCGCTTCATGAAGCTGCGCTCCGGTGCGTTCCTGGACCCGGCCAGTTACTTCCACCGCTACTCCAAGCTTAGTGACTTCGAGGCCCGCGCCACCGCCCGGCGCATCTGGAAGAGCATCAACGAGCCGAACCTAAAGGAGAACGTGCTGCCTACGCGCGGGCGCGCGCAGTTGGTGCTGCGTAAAAGCGGGGATCATTCGGTCACTCGGATGCTGCTGCGTAAAATCTGAGAGTACGCTCAAAATATCGGCAACGGGCTACAAATTCTTTAGAAAATATTCCTAGATGAAGCTCTTTCAGAGTTTATCCATGTGTATGATCGACCCATGCTAAAGGGTTTCCGCGATTTCATAATGCAGGGCAACGTTGTCGACCTCGCCGTTGCCGTCGTGATTGGTGCCGCTTTCGGCGCCGTGGTCAACGCATTGGTGGACAGTGTGTTGATGCCGTTGATCTCCGCACTGGTCGGTGCGCCGAGCTTTGACGACTTCCTGGTGTTCAACATCAACGGCAACCTGATCCAGGTGGGTGTCTTCCTCACCGCTCTGGTCAACTTCCTGCTCATTGCCGCCGCCGTCTACTTCGTGATCGTGCTGCCGATGACCAAGGCCACCGAGGCCCTGAAGCGTCACCGCGGCCTGGAGGAAGAGGAAGAGGAGCCGGATCCGCAGCTGGCGCTGCTGGAACAGATCCGCGACGAACTGCGCACCCTGCGCTAAAGGCCAGTCCCTCACCCACATCAGCCAACCTTGCGGGGTGCATCACGGTTCACAGCCAAGATGCACCCCGCCTTAGCGCGCGTGACGTCCTAGCGAACCGGTGCCGCGCGCGCAGAGAAGCGAAAAGTGCGAAGATAGCAGATGTGAACTTTGAAGTGGTAGAGCAGCAAGCAGCACCCGGCGGCGATCCCATGAGTGCCCCGTGGGAACGCCGAGCCCTGGTGGACCTGTCAGCAATCCGAAACAACGTGCGCCAGGTGACCGACCTGGTGGCCCCGGCCAAGGTCATGGCCGTGGTGAAGGCCGACGGCTACGGCCACGGCGCCTACCGGGTGGCCCGGGCGGCACTGGAAGCCGGGGTCAGCTGGATCGGCTGCGCCCACGTCACCGAGGCACTGGCGTTGCGGGCCAAGGGCATCGACGCCCCCCTGCTGGCCTGGCTGCATACCGCGGACACCCCCTTCGACCAGGCGGTCGCCGCCAACATTGACCTGGGCGTCTCCGGCTGGGAACTGGAGCACATCGCCGCCGCGGCCCGCAAGATGGAAACCCCCGCGCGTATCCACCTGAAGCTGGATACCGGGCTGGGACGCAACGGCGCCATGCTTGACACCCTGCCCACCCTGCTGGAACAGGCCATGACCTACCAGAACGAGGGACTGCTGCGCGTGGTGGGGATCTTCTCCCACCTGGCGGTTGCCGACGAACCGCAGCGCCACGAAACCGACGAGCAGCTGGCCGCCTTCGACGCCGCCATCACCCAGGTGGAGCAGGCCGGATTCGACCTGGAGGTACGGCACATCGCCAACACCCCGGCCATCCTTTCCCGCCCGGACTCCCACTATGATCTGGTCCGCCTCGGCTTGGGCCTGTATGGGCTCAGCCCCTTCCAGGACGAGGAACCCTCCAACTTCGGACTGCGTCCGGCCATGACCCTGGAAACCCGGGTCGCCAACGTGAAGAAGGTGCAGAAGGACCAGGGCGTCTCCTACGGACTGAACTACCGCACCACCGGGGAAACCTACCTGGGGTTGATCCCGCTCGGGTACGCCGACGGCCTGCCGCGCATCGCCACCGGCGCACCGGTGAACATCCACGGCACCACCTACCCGGTGCGCGGGCGGATTGCCATGGACCAGTGCGTGGTGGACCTGGGCCCGGATATTGACCCGGAACACTTCCTGGGCGCCACCGCCCGGGTGTTCGGCGAATCCGCCGCGCCGGTCACCGAATGGGCCAACGCCGCTGGAACCATCAACTACGAGGTCGTCACCCGGATCTCCCCGCGCGTGCCGCGCATCTACCTGGAAGGCAGCTGGGGCGAGTCCTACCTGGACGAGGAAGAGGACACCGGTGCCTAGCACCCCGCAGCATCACATTCAGCAGGACGGGCACGCCCAGCAGCTGACCCTGCATCCGGCCACCGTGGAAGCCACCCAGGCGCTGGGCGCAGAACTCGGACGGCAGCTGCACGCCGGGGACCTGGTCATCCTCACCGGGGAACTGGGTGCTGGCAAGACCACGCTCACCCAGGGCCTGGGAGCAGGACTGCAGGTCCGCGAAGGGGTCATCTCCCCAACCTTCGTGCTTTCGCGCATACACCCCAGCCTGGTCGGCGGACCGAACCTGGTCCACGTGGACGCCTACCGGCTGAGCGACCCCAGCGAAGTGGACACCCTGGATCTGGAGGCCACCGCCCCGGAGGCGGTGACCGTCGTTGAATGGGGTGCCGGGAAGGTGGAGCACCTGAACAACTCCCGCCTGGAGCTGACCCTGGCACGCGCGGCCCTGCCAACGGACACCACCACCGCGTCCTGGGAATTCGATGACGAGGGCAGCGATGAACCGCGCACCCTGACACTGAGCGCCACCGGCCCGGACTGGGAACCGGCGCGCTGGAAGCAGCTGCGTGCGGCACTCGAGGCCACCTTGAAAAGCTTCAGCAACCCGGAAGGCCAGCCATGAGCAACTACCTGGTCATAGACACCTCGGCCCACACCTCCGTGGCCGTGATTGACGCCAACGGCACCGTGCACGCCGAAATCACCAGTGAACGGTCCAACGACCAAACCGAAACCCTGGTCAGCTACATCCACCAACTGCTCGCCCAGGCGGGGCTGGAAGGCAAAGAACTGGCCGGCATCATCGTGGGCACCGGACCCGGCCCCTTCACCGGGCTGCGGGTAGGGTTGGTGGCCGCCCGCACCCTGTCCTACGTGTGGGCTGTGCCGCTGCACGGGACCATGTCCCTGGGAGCGCTGGCCGAACGGGTGCGCCGCGAACTGCAGCCGGACGCCGAATACCTGATTGCCACGGACGCGCGCCGCCGCGAGGTCTACTGGGCACGCTTCGCCGCTGACGGCAAGCTGCTGGATGGTCCGCACGTCTCGGCCGCCGGGGAACTACCGTCCCTGGAAGTACACGGTGTAGGTGCCGGACTCTATGCACAAGAACTCGAAGAGGCCGGAGCCAAGGTGGCCGCTGTCAGCCGGGACTGGCTGACCCGAGCTGCCGACCTGGGACCGCGTGCGCTCGCCGAACTGGCAGAAGGCGCGGACCTGTCTGATACCGCCCCACGTTACCTTCGCGAGTCCGACGCCCAGGTCCCACAGTTCATGAAGCAGGCCAAATCATGAGCCATGAAGCAGGTCAGTCCCTGAACCCGGTGCTGCGCACCATGCTGCCGGGGGACATCTCTGCGGTCCACGCCCTGGAAGTGGCCAGTTTCCCGGCCGATGCCTGGCCGGTGGAACTCTTCGAAGCCGAACTGTCCCAGCACGAGACCCGGGATTACTGGGTGTACGAAGCCGAAGGGCAGATCCTGGGCTACGCAGGCCTGTGCACCGTACTGCCCTTCGCCGATGTGCAGACCATTGCCATCCGTCCCGATGCCCAAGGCCAGGGGCTGGGACGGAAGCTGATGCAGGTGATGATTGAGCGTGCCCGGGAACACAACGCCCGCGATGTGATGCTAGAAGTGCGCAAGGACAACCCGGTGGCGATCGGGCTGTACCTGTCGCTGGGCTTTTCCAAGATCCATGAACGCGCCAAGTACTACCGCGACGGCACCGACGCACTGATCATGCGCCTACGGCTGCGCGAAGAGGAGACGAAATGAGCACGGCCAAAGCCCCCATCGTATTGGGCATCGAATCCTCCTGCGACGAAACCGGGGTCGGCATCGTGCGCGGCACCCAATTGCTGACCAACACGGTCTCCAGTTCCATGGACCAGCACGTGCGTTTCGGCGGGGTCATCCCGGAGATCGCGGCCCGCGCCCACCTGGAAGCCTTCATCCCCACCCTCGATGCGGCGCTCGCCGACGCGAAGCTGACGTTGGATGAAGTCGATGCCATTGCCGTGACCAGCGGTCCGGGCCTGGCCGGTGCACTGATGGTTGGTGTGGCCGCCGCAAAGGCCCTGGCGCTGGCCACCGGTAAACCTCTATACGGTATCAACCACCTGGTCGCCCACGTGGGTGTCGGGGTGCTCGGCGGCAAGCCGCTGCCCGCCGAATTCGGGGCGCTGCTGGTCTCGGGCGGGCACACCGAAATCCTTAAGGTCACCTCGCTCACCGATGACGTACAGCTGCTCGGCGCAACAATTGACGATGCCGCGGGCGAAGCCTACGACAAGGTCGCCCGGTTGCTGGGCTTGGGATATCCAGGCGGTCCGGCCATCGACAAGGCCGCGACCAAGGGAGACCGTAAGGCATTCCGATTCCCTCGCGGATTGAGCCTGCCAAAGTTCACCGGCACTGCCGAGAACCCGGGCAAGCACCGCTACAACTTCTCGTTCTCAGGGCTGAAAACCGCGGTATCACGGGCTGTTGAGCACTTCGAGTCCCAGGGGCTGGAAGTACCGGTTGCTGATATCGCCGCATCCTTCCAAGAAGCTGTCGTGGACGTCATCACCGCCAAGGCGGTTCGCGCCTGCACCGAGAACGGACTAAGCACCCTATTGCTCGGCGGGGGAGTAGCGGCCAATACTCGACTGCGCGAACTCCTGGCGGCGCGCTGCGCGTCGGCTGGCGTCGACCTGACGGTTCCGCCGTTTAACCTGTGCACCGATAATGGGGCGATGGTTGCGGCGTTGGGGGCGCAACTGGTGGAAGCTGGCGCTGCGCCGAGTGGCGTGGACTTCGCGACGGACTCCTCGCAGCCGGTGACACGGATTGCTCTTTGACGAGATAACAGCGCGAGTCTTGAATAGGTCCGGAACTTAATAGCGACTGGGAGCAGACAAAGGAATTACGCGTACTTTCGGGAACGCGATCGCCTGTCGCATGTGTCTTCACAATATCTGAAATTCGTTTGGTATCGGACGACCCTTTCTGGAGCCGTCGCCGGTTCGGTCGAAAAAAGTTATGCTTGTCGCGTCGATGTCTCAGTCCACTCCTTGTAGCGCCTGACGCGACCCACTCCGGTTCATGTGGAAAACCGTTTATCGGATGGACGAAATTCGTTCAACGTCGTATGGTCCTTGAGCTTGCTGGAGGAGAGGATTCGGTCAGGATTTCGGCGTCCCGGCAAGGCTGAGCATTTTCGGCTCCGAGCCTGCTGGTTGGGGCGGGGAATCCTGAGCTTTCGTTTAGGGATTCATTCCACTTAAGAAGCCAGGCGGGTCGCAGTCTATACTCAATTATAGATGCCAACTAGGGGAGATTTGGAGCTTTTCGCTACCCATAATCGGCACATTCGGGAGCACAGAGCTTTAATCTCATGAATCGCTGGATTCTGTCGCGACGCCGGCTGAGGATTGAAAAAGCCAGTATCCAAAGCCCGTTGACGGTCATACCGATTGCCGTGATGATTGAGCTCGTTCCTACAGGATCTGAGATCGGGCCGTACCGCTACGAGTTCCCTGGATACACAGAAGGTAGCTCATGCGTAGCTATGCCAGGATGGCAAGGTCTCGTTGAGCGCTGCAAGCCTCCAATGCTGGAGCGTGTTCTCAGCTCTACGTTGGTGCTGATTGTGCAACCAAACCCCGAGAATCCGTTCGTGTTCACTCTCGAATTTGCTGTACCGCGGCAACCTGCCGGTGTAGTTTATGAACTCTCTGACCGCTGCTAGTTGATAACGCCATTTCTGATCGAGTTCTTGCTGATGAGCGTTAATGTGCCAGTCCCGCAGGTCATCTAGAAGGACAATCTTCGGCACAGACATACGCCCCTTCATGTAGGAGAGCCGCTGATCAGCGACCCAGTGAGCCAAAGAGCGTTCGATTTCGTCGCCATCGCTGCGCGGTAAACGCTGATGCATATCCTGGAAAGCCAGAGCTTCGGTGAGGCGTTTGCGCCACAGAGTCGAAGGGCGATCCGGGCCTCTAGCTGCTAGTGCGGCTTCATGCGTGTCGCGAAGCCCGGGGGAGTACTTCTCCCGGACTCGCAGGTGCAGACTCACGGTGGCGATGTTCTGGCGGCACCGGTCAGCGATTTCCCGCACCGTCAGGCCAGCGGCATACATCATGTCCCATTCAGGGTGCCGCGACACTCCCCACCCAGCCATAACGATTATGCTAACGCACCAGTCAGAGAGGGGCTATTGATTATCGGTATGCTGCCGGGCAATGAAACCATTCGCTTTGCACGTCAGGACGAACATGTAGTTTCAGTGTTCTAGTTACCGGACCTTAGCTCTGAGCTGATGATTTCCGCATCGGCGTAGACCTCCGTCTTTGGCATGAGTCAACCAACGGAGTCAAGGACGCGTGTTGACCCCGCCAATCCCCAAGCGCGTTGTTATCGCAGACGCCACCGAGGCCGCGCGCGGCCTCGACGAGTGGGGGAGCGCCGAAGCGACCACGCTCAGCGCCCTTTACAGCGAACATCTGGCCACCATCGAAGGAGTCAAGCCATGACCCGCCCCACCCCGCGTAAATCATCCCTTGCCGGTTCAAGCCCCGTCACCCCGCCTCAACCGGCTGCGTAGGCGGCCCCAGCGCCCGCAGCCAGCGTGCCGGCCGCCCCAGCTATCGCAACGCGGGCAGTGACGCCGAAGCCGGCCGACGGCAAAAAGAAGTACCCGCACAAGGTTTCGTTTTACCAAGACCCCGAGGACACCGCCCGGGTCCGCGGTGCCATCCTTTACACGATGACTATCGAGGGAAACCGCAACCTGTCCCAGTTCGTCAACCGCGCCGTGATGGCCGAGGTCGAGCGGCTGGAAGCCAAGTACAACAACGGCGAGCCCTTACCATCCGTGGGAGCCCGCGAAATGCCCCAGGGCGGCGCGGCGGCCGCAGGGTCCGAGGACTAGGCTATGCGGGCGCACGCGGCCGCCGCAGTGGGCTTGGCTGCCCTGCTGGCCGGATGCGCTTCGACGCCTGGGGAACCGGCGACCGCCCTCGTCACTCTCGGCCCGGCCCTGGAATTCCAGGTAGAGCATGCCCGCACTGCCGACGAGCAGCGCACGGGCCTGGCTGGCCGGTCCGAGCTGCCGGAGGGCCAGGGCATGCTGTTTTCATTCGTCAGCCAATCAGAACGCCAAGTGTGGATGGCCGGAATGAAATTCCCGATCGACGTCGCCTGGATCGCGGATCACCGCGTGATCGCTGTGCAGACCCTTGAACCCTGCACCGAGGCTGAACAAGATCGCTGTCCGCGCTGGACGTCTCCTAACGACGTCGACGCACTGTTAGAAGTCCGTGCCGGTGCCCTCGCAGGCGTCGACGCCGGAACCGTCGTGACCATCCGAGAGGAAACCCCATGAGCGCCATCGACCCCGCACCGACCCCAGCGCAGGAGGACACTAGGGCCGACTACATCGCCCAAGCCATCGCCGCCCTCACGGCTGCAGCGCGCACGACACGCACCATCGGTGCGGGAACCGACAACGAGCACACTGAACCGGCCGACTTTGGAGAGATCGCCTGTCACGTCATCACGAGCGTGGCGGCAAACCTCGGCGACGTTGACACGCTGCTGGCCGGTCGACCCGGCTCCTGGGAAGCCGACTACGTGCGGCAGATCGTCCACAGCACCACTCCCGAAGAAGAATTGTTGACCTGGCGAACCGAGCCGGTGCGCCTGCACCTCGATGTTGAGGGCGTGTTCTACGACTTCGGCTTAGAACAACTCTGGGACGAGGAATCCGGACAGGCCATCAAGCACGAGCAGGACGACAGCCTCACCGAGGAACAAGCTGCCCGAGCCGACGCCATCGCCGCGCAAATCGACCGGCTCTGGGAACAGGACCAGGCAGCCTACCGCGAGGCCTACCTGGCCTCAATTCGCCAAGAACTGACCAAGCGGGGACTCATCGTCGAAGTGGTAATCGTCGACGAGCCCGCCGATACCCTCATCTGGGAGCCATTCACCGACGAGCTGCACGAGCTAGCACGAAAAAACACACCCTTGCCGATGACCGGAGAAGCCCCGGACTGGACCGAAGGCACCCCGGCCGACGCGCTGCGTCGGGCCGGTCTGACCTATACCGCCCGGGCGCAGGACGCCATCTAATCACACTGAAAACAGAAAATTTCGAGGAAAGAAATAATGAACGATCCCGAAGCTGTCGATGATCTGCTCACCGATCTTCCCGAATGGGCAACGACCGAAGAAATCGCCGATCTAATGCGTGTGAAGCCGCAAACCGTTTTGAAATGGAACAGGGAATATGGGCTTAAAGTCGTTTCTGTAGGCGCCAGGGTGCGGCGTTACCGGAAGAAGGATGTCAGGGACTTTTTGCTCACCAGTGACGACAACGACGAATAATCTCAGGCGGCTTTCACGGTCAACAGCTCACGCCAGTGGGTCGTGTACCGCGGGCTCATCATCTCCCGCCGCATCTCCCACGCCGGCCCCTGCTGTAGTCCAGCACGACCTAAACCGATGGACTTCACACCGTGCTCGGAACGGATCTGCTGGATCAGCGGGCCAATCTGTTTCGCCTCATGCGCTGACACGAACGGATCAAAAGTTTCCTGCATGGCTAACGGTTGAAGATCCATCAGCACCACCCCCGCCCGCGCATATTTAACCCCGACCAATATCTGGGGGAGCAGCTGCTTTGATGCGCGGGTGAGCACCACCGGATCAGCCGTAGGCCCTGGCAGTTTCACCGTGATCGCTGGCTGGTGATCCTGGTGCTGGTTGTAGTAGCTGGTCATCGCCCACGCAGAGAGGATCTTGGCTTGTTTCTGGTGCTTGTGCAGCCGTGCGGAGGCTTGCTGCGCATAAATCCCCATCACCTGCTCCATCCCCATCCGGTCGGTGATCGGATCGGAGAAGCTGCGGGAGAAGATCAGTTGATCCTTGATCACCCGTTCTTCTTCCATCGGGATGCAGGGTGTCCCGCGCAGTTCTAGCACGGTGCGCATCTGCACAATGGAGAACTTATCCCGGATTCTTACCTGATCGGCATCGCGCAGGTCTTTAGCCGTCCAGATCCCTAACCCGCGCAGCCGTTTGGTCAGCCTGGGGCCTATGCCCCACACCTCGACTACCGGCAGACGCGCCAGCAGGTTCTCGGTGGTCTGTGCTGGGGCGCGATCCCACACGCACACCCCACCCAGTTCTTTGATGTGCTTGGCGGTCTTGTTCGCCATTTTCGCCAACGTCTTGGACTTGGCGATCCCCACGCAGACGGGTAAACCGGTCAGCCGGAACACCTCCGCCTTGATTCGCTCACTCAGGGCTTGCAGCTCATCCAGGGTGCCGGACACGCCTAGGAACGCCTCGTCAATGGAATGCACTTCCACCCACGCCGAGAAACGGCCTAGCAGGCGCATGACGCGGGCCGACATTTCCCCATACAGCTCGTAATTGGAGGACTTCGCGACCAGTCCAAGTTCTCGGCGGTATTGCGGCAGATGCAGGATCCTCGGGAACCTCCCTGTCGGAAAAGGTACACCGCGCCGGCTGACCTATTGCCGATTCGTCAACTAAGGCAATAGCGCCGTCTTGAACAACGCGGGTTACCAATAGCGGTTCGCGTCCGCGGCGAGTTTGAACCAGGGCGCACCCATCTCAATGCCCAGGGTTTTGGCTTCGCTGCTGCGCGCGACCGCGCAGCCATCATTATTGGATAGCACGATTACCGGGCGGGCTTCGAGTTTCGGGTCAAAGACGCGTTCGCAGGAGACGTAGAAGCTGTTCACATCCACGTGGGCGATGTATTCGCCCCGCTGCTGCGACGGGTCGGGGGAGTCTAGAGGTGATGGAGGCATGTGGTGGCCACACCCCAAATCCTAAAATCCGATAGTTCTGCCACGCGTAGATCGGGGTAGTCCGGGTTTTCTGCTTTCAATACCACCCCTGCAGGGCCAGTAGAGAGGCGTTTGACGGTCATCTCCCCGTCGATCACCGCAATCACCACGTGTCCGTCGCGTGGCTGCACACTGCGGTCAACGATCAGCTCATCCCCGTCGCTGATCCCCGCGCCCCGCGTGGACTCGCCGGAGACACGCACGATGAAGGTGGAGACCTGGTCGCGGATCAGCATCTCGGACAGGTCGATCTTCGTATCGGAGTAGTCCTGGGCAGGGGAAGGGTAGCCCGCCGGCACCCTATCCAGAGCCATAGCGACCACCCGTTGCGGCGGGGCCGCCAGCTCGCAAACATGTATACGATCAACTTTCATTGCAACACCAATCTTTAGAATATATATTCTAACTTTTGAGTTTAGAAGGTCTGCCCGACAATTCACTAAGCGGCAGTGAGCTCTGGTCGCGTTTTCTGGGGGAATGACGGGATACCCTTATGAAACAGAAATGACTCGGCTAGATGTCGCCGTCCATGGGCTGATTTGCCCGCCTGTAGCAGTTGTTTGCTTGCCAAACAGAACTGCGTATCTCATGTGACATGCTCGTCGCAGTAATTGGAAGGGAACCGTGGAGTGAAGGCTGTTGATACCAATCTTCTGGAGCTGCTCAAGAAGAGCGAACGATTTGTCGTCCCCATTTATCAGCGGGTGTATTCCTGGGGCAATGAGGAATGCGCTCAGCTTTGGGAGGATATTGTTCGGGCCGGCGCACGCGAACGATTGAGCAATCACTTCACCGGGTCAATCGTGTATATAGAGCGTGAACAAAGCTCTAATACGCGCCGCGAACCTGACTTGATCATTGATGGGCAGCAGCGCGTCACTACGGTCACCTTGTTGCTCGCAGCGTTAGCGGCTCGTCTCGAAGAATTACCTGAAGATGATCAGGAGCCAGTGGCAGGTTTCGCACCGCAGAAAATCCGCGGGCTGTATCTGACGAACCCTTATGAATCCGGCGATGCATTTTTCAAGCTGACTTTGTCGCAGCGTGACCGTGATGCCCTGAAAGCTGTGGTGCGTCATGCGCCACTGCCGGCTTCTGAATCACGAGTTGTCTCCAACTATGAGTTCTTCGTTGGAAAACTACGGAGTGCGGGCGTCGAAGAGCTTATTCAAGTATGTCGTGGGTTGGATAAGTTGCGAGTGGTGGATGTGAAACTCACTCGGGGGATTGATGACCCTCAGCTGGTTTTTGAATCGATGAACGCCACTGGCAAGCGATTGTCACAGGCGGATTTAATCAGGAACTTTGTCCTGATGGATCTTGCCCCTGCCCGCCAGGAGCGCCTTTATGAAGATTACTGGTATCCGATGGAACGGGAATTCCAGGGCAGCAACGAGCGGCGTTTTGACGAGTTCGTGCGCCACTACTTGACGGTAAAAACTGGAGTGATTCCTCGTCTTGAGGAGATTTACGAGGCTTTCAAATCCTTTGCCTTCAATCATGGAAATGATGAATCCCTGCGTGATCAGCTAGTGATCGACTTGAGTCGTAGTGCTTCTTGGTTTGCTGCGATGGCCTTGGGCAAGGAAGCCGACCCAGTGTTGGCTTCGCGATTCCAGGAGATCGATCAGTTGGCGACCGTTGCGTATCCTTTCCAGCTGCGCCTTTATGCAGATTACGCCGAGCAGATCCTTTCGCGTGATGATTTCGTGCTGATCTTGGATGCTTTGATTTCCTACCTGTTCCGGCGCGTGGTGTGCCGTATTCCTACCAACAGCTTGAATAAGACATTCTCTACGCTCGCGGCGGCAATTGATCAGCGGAACTACGTGGAAAGTGTGTGCGGACGGCTACTGACCTTGCCGGAGTACCGTCGGTTCCCCACGGATGAAGAGTTCGAAGAAGCATTGAAAACTACGGATATGTATCACGTTAAACGCCGTAGCTACTTTTTCCGCAAGCTGGAGAACCACGGGAGGAAAGAAGAAGTTTCAACCGCTGAATACACGATCGAGCACATCATGCCGCAGAACGCGACCAAGGCATGGCAGCAAGCACTGGGTGAGAATTGGCAAGCGGATCATGACCGGTACCTGCATACGCTCGGTAACCTTACCCTGACTGGTTACAACCCAGAGTATTCGGATCGTCCCTTCTCTGAGAAACGGGATATGGAGAAGGGTTTCAGGCACAGCCCGTTGCGTTTGAATCAGGGATTAGGTCAGTTAGCGGCTTGGAACGCGGAATCTATCGAGCAACGTGCCCGTACCTTAGCTTCGGAAGCAGTGAAGATTTGGGGGCGGCCCAGCCTGGAGGATCCGGTGCTGGCTAAGTACCGGGCTCGGTTCAGTGACTCGCAACGGTTTGACTGGTCTCAAGCCCACGCAATACTCGGCTCTATTCCCGAAGGCCGATGGACAAGCTATAACAATCTGGCTGAAGCCGTCGGCACGGGCCCGCAAGCGATGGCCGGCCACCTTGCGAACTGTCCTTCATGCCCATCTCCCCACCGTGTGCTTACTTGGCAAGGGGCGGTGGCTGACGCATTCCACTGGGGCGATCGCGAGGAAACTCGTGAACCTGCAGAAATCCTCCAGTCCGAAGGCGTGACTATCACGGATGGGCGGGCTGATCCTGCTCAGCAGCTGACGGTCGAAGAACTGCTTTCGCTGGTGGGGGAGGATGAACTGTGAACGATATCGGTAAGTTGTTTGCAAGAAAGTAACCTCGTTATAGCTAACTGAAATTGACTCCTACCGCCCAGCGAAAATAGACCCGAGGTGCAAAGAATGCGGCGGTTTTCTTTGAGTGCTGTCTTGAGTTCTGCTGTTTGCCTGCCACGGTGAATCGTTTCATCGCTGGGGCTGAGAACATAGGCCTCATCTTCCGATAATGCATGATCGGTGATCTTGACCAACCGCGTCGATAATTCCTTTTGAGGCTGCGCTGAGACAGGCGCGGCCTCCAAAAGGGATGCCGGAGGATTTAGTCGTTGCCCATGGCATCGAGTTGGGCTTGGTCCCGCAATCGGTTCTGCAGCCCTGCTGCGAGGAGGACCTCGACGATCTTCTCAGGACCGCCCAGCTCCAAAAGGACGTTAGCAGCCTGCTGATGCCCTTCACCAGCGGTGTAGATGAGTTCTTCGACGGTCTCCACCAGCGTGGGGGAGGAACTGAAGTCGAGAGGGCCGTTGGCTACGGCTTCTCGTTGCAGCTGTTCGTGCGCTTGGGCATGTCGCATGACTGATTCGAAAACGTTGATCTGGTCCTCATCGCTGATCCCGGTGCCCTCGAAGAGCTTGTTGATCTGCTCGATCAGCGCCCCGAAGGTGCCCACGGACTTCTCCCGCACGACCCCTGAACCAGCTGCGATCAATCCAGCTGTTGCGACCATAGCATTGTCGAAGGCCGCTTTAAGAAGGCGCCCGTCCAGAGACAGGACCGGAGTTGAGATCAACCCTTCTGGAGCTGGGAACTTCATATGCCCCGAAGCCCCGCCAGCCACTCGACGGTTGATGGGACCGCCGCGTTGCACATAGGCATCCCCGCGGGCTGCAGTTACCGGAGTTACAGAAATGATGGCCGTTTCGGACGTTGCCAGTTCCAGGAGACTGGACTCCCACGGAATTCGGTACCTTTCATCGGCGTTCGCATTCAGAACAGCAAAAGACACAGCCGAGTGAAAAGCGCCGACCTCAATTCTTCGAGCTTCCTCGTCGGCCCATTCCTGGGCAGTTCGGGTGGCCACCACGGCTGTCTGCGGGATCCTCCCCTTGTGATCTTCATGCCTCCCCATAATCCGGATGAGGGCTGCTGCTCTGGGGTTCTCTTGCCGTCGCAGGCGTTTTGTTTCGACCTGCTCCAACGTCCAGGCACCGCAGATAACTGTTTCGGATATTCGGAGGTAGGGGTAGAGATAGATTTCAGGAGTCAGGGTCATGGAGACATCTTCCCCCGAGAAACAGGCCTATCAAACTCACCACACACCGTTGCTGGCCGGATATGCACCCGCATGATGTGCCTGGGGTTCTTGCGCTCACTGCAATGCCGTCTGTAAGTGATGCGTTTCCCTAAACCATTTAGATGTGTCAGAAACGAAGGTTCTTGAGACCGGCCAAGTTTGCTGCTGACGTGTCGCATCAGTCGACGAAGCCTGCAATACGTGGGGCTACAGCGCTTCTAGCCGCGCTACGTTGTCCTGCACAACAGCCTTGAAGTCTCCTCCGGAGGCCGCGAATACCTGACGCTGCAGCTGGTATTCCCCGCCGCGGTCGATGATATCCAGAACGCTGGCCAGTTCCTCAGCACAGCCCAGCCGCTCCGCCACCGGCATGAGCCGCTTGACCTCCTGGCGCAGGTGGTCGGTCACCAGCATTTCATCACCCTGTGCGTTGAGGATGATGATCGCGTCCAGCCCATAGCGGGCTGCACGCCACTTGTTCTCAGTACGGAACCAGCGGGGCATGACCGGGATCTTGTACCCGGCCTCCAGGCTCAGCGACATGTCGTGCACGAGGCATTGGGTTAGCGCAGTGATTGCCTTGATGTCGGCAATGCTGCTTACCCCGTCACAGATGCGCATCTCCACGGTGCCTAACCGGGGGACCGGGCGCACATCCCAGCGAATCTCTGAGACGTCGTCGATGACGCCGGTGTGCATCATGTCCCCGACGTGGGACTCATATTCAGCCCAGTCATTGAAGTGGTACGGGATGCCGGCGGCGGGCAGCTGCTGGAAGAGCAGGGAACGTTGTGAAGCGTAGCCCGTGTCCTCTCCGCCCCAGTAGGGGCTGGAGGCCGTTAACGCCTGGAAGTGCGGCTGGTAGTTGATTAGCCCGTCGGTGATCGGCAGCGCTTTGTCGCGGCTGTCCACGCCTACGTGGACATGCACCCCGTAGATCACCATCTGCCGTCCCCACCACTGGGTGCGGTCAATCAGCTTGGCGTAGCGGTCCTTGTCGGTGACCGGCTGAAGGGTAGGTGCCGCGAAGGGGTGGGAGCCAGCGCAATACAGGTCGACACCCAACGGATTGGTGACCTCGGTCAGCAACCGAACGTTTTGGCACAGTTCCTCGGCGGCCTCGGCCACCGTGTGATGCACACCGGTCACCACTTCCACCGTGTTCAGCAGCAGTTCCGGCTTGATGGTCGGGTGCTCTTCGTCGGGGGCGATTCCGTCACGGTCCTTGACCGCGGCGAGAACCTCTTCGGCAACCGAGCACAGATCGGCGGTCTGCTGGTTCACCAGGGCGATTTCCCATTCGACGCCGATGGTTGACTGCTCGGACTGGGCAAAGTCGATCTTCTGCACGGCACTCCTTGAATCCGCGGTGGTGCGGGCGTGCCGGATGTCTTGCCGACGGCCGCCCCACAGGCCAGTGTGGTTACTTCAAACTAGTTCATTTTCGCGCACGTGCGCTCCAATCGGCCGGTGACGGGCCGCAGGGAGGGCAAATCGCGTGAAGGTTACGGCCCGGTGAGGGCTTCAACCTCGATGGCCAGGCGCTTGTCGCCAATCCTGGCCAGCACCAGTGTCGCGTGGTTTTTGGCGCTCTTCGGGACCCCGGACAGCAGAATCCTCCGCAGCTCTTCGGGGGTGACGTCCACCCCGCGCTTCTTGATCTCCAGCTGACCAATTTGATTTGCCTTGACCCAGCTACGCAGCTTCTTGATGTTGTAATCGTGCACCTTGATCACCTTGTATCCGCGGGCGAAGGGAGTCTCCAGCGGATTCTCGTGCGTGAAGTAGGCAATGTGTTCATCGAGCAGGGTGCCGCCGGTCTGCTGGAGTAGTTCGGCGATCAGGTGCGAACGGATCACCGCGCCATCCGGTTCGTAGATGTAGTTGGAAAGTTCCCCCACCGGGGCGGTGGCACCTTGCTCGGCGGGGAACGGCGAGGTCAGTTCGTGGGCGCCGTCCTTGTCAATGACCAGCGCCGCGCGTTTCACCTCGGGACGGGCCAGGCGGCCGAACCACAGGCAGGCTTCAATGACCGAGCCGTGATCGGAGATCCATACGGCCTCGGCGGTGGCTGGAATGGCCTCATGCGGCACGCCGGGTCCCAGCTTCACTCCCACATCCTTGCCCGCATCCACCAGGGCTTCGACAAACGACAGGGGAGGGGAGAAGGACTCGGGGTCGAAGATGCGCTTGGTGGTGCCGTTGGCTTCGGTGCGTCGGGCAGGATCCAGCCAGACCCCATCCACCGCTTCCAAATCCACATCCTCGGCCTGACCATGCACCACGGTCGCCTGCGGGAACGGCATCAAATTCAGTGTCAGTGCCGCGGCGGTGGTTTCATCACGCTCCACGGCGGTGACCTTCAGCTCCGCGCTGGCCAGGGCGATGGCGTCTGCGCCGATGCCGCTGCCCAGATCCGCTACATGGGTGCACCCGGCTTCCACGAAGCGGCGGGCATGCAGTCCGGCAATCATCAACCGGGTGGCCTGTTCCAGGCCTGCCGGCGTGAAGATCAGTGAGTCGGCAAAGGGACCGAATTTCACCCTGCCTCGATAGCGCAACTGCGACTGGGCGACGACGGCGCGCACAACCGCAGGGTCATGCCCTTCTTTGCGCAGTTTTTCATTCAGTGCCCATGCCGCATCCTTGCTGGCGAGCATCGAGGGGTCGATGCTCGCCAATAATTGCCATCCCTCGGGGGAAAGCAGGGCGGCGAACTGGTCATTCAGTGCGGAGTCATTGGAGGCCTGGGGCATGAATCCAGAGTATCGGAGAACCCTTTACGGACGCTGACGCCCATCAGTAGCCCACCAGCCAGGCTTCCCCTGGGACTGACACTCGGGCGCGAATACTGACGGGGGCTCCGCCCGCGCACAACGGGCGAGACCGTCGTCAGCAGCCCGAACTGGCTCGTCTTGGTGTTACTTTCTTCACGCTCAAATTCAGGCTACCGCACTATATAGGGGATCTTGCTCGCCCTCACGCGTTTGGTCTCAGGCGTTGGCGGTATTGTCTGCAACGTCATCAAACACGTTCATGCGACAGAAGTGCTTCACCAAAAGTTCATCGTCGCGGAAGTTACAGCAGTATTTGCTAATCCTCAGGGGATCGGATTCGAGTGAACGCCGGGGGAAGAATATAATCCGGCGCCGCGTTGAGCCGCAAGGACGTCGTTGACATCCGGCGTCGATACGTCACCTCCGCGAAGTCTGTGATGCAGAAGTGATGTGTGGGACGACAGAAGCTAGCTCGGCGCCCAAATGCGCCGAGCGAATAGAACCAAGGAACACCACGAGCATGACTTTGACCCAGCCGTCCGGCGGAGCGAGCGCGCGAGCCGCTGCCCGCCGTGCCGCCGTAGGGGCACCGTTGGCGGGGGAATATGACATATTTGCGTCATATTTTGGGCTGCCGCTCCCGCGTTTGTCGCCCAATTGCCGGGGCTGGCTGGTCGTGGAAAACCCGTGGTGGCGGCGAGATAAAGCCAACGCGGCGAGCTTGACCGCCGACGAAACGTCCTTGACGCCTTCCGACCAGCCACAGCAATGCTGTGTCTTGGCTCACGACAGCATCACGAAAACCCTTCCTGTCGCTGGCGCTCGAACGGCTCCATTTTCGCCAGGCGAAGTTGCGGGCTATCTTTTGCCCGCCCGAACTGAATCCCGGCTTGCCCGCAAGTTGCCGGCCTCGCCTCCGCGGCCCCGAACAGTGAGCGCCAAGTACTCTAATCGATCCACTACCCAGGCTGTGACCGAGGTCGCACTCGGTGAAGGAAATGGTGTTGTATGTCACCGATGAGCAAAACAAGCGTGGAAACCCAGGAACAGAGGCCGGCTTCTTCGCTCGGTGACCAGGCAAGGCTGCCCGGCGCACCGTGTGGAGACCAGGAGCCAGATAAGAAACTGCGGCGCTCCCTAGGCAGCCGCCACCTGCAGATGATCGCCATTGGCGGTTCCATCGGCACCGGATTGTTCGTCGCCTCCGGCGGCACCATTTCCCAGGCCGGTCCCGGTGGTGCACTCGTGGCCTACGCGGCAGTGGGCCTGATGGTCTACCTGCTGATGCAATCCCTGGGGGAGATGGCGGCCAAGATTCCGGTCGCCGGCTCCTTCCAGACCTTCGCCACCCGCTTCGTCTCCCCGTCCTTCGGGTTCGCGATCGGCTGGAACTACTGGTTCAACTGGGCCATCACCGTGGCCGCCGAACTGGTGGCGGCCGGAATTGTCATGAACTTCTGGCTGCCCGGGGTTCCGGGCTGGATCTGGGCGGCGGTCTTCCTGGCCCTGCTGACCGGCCTGAACGCACTGTCGGCCAAGGCCTTCGGTGAGGGGGAGTTCTGGCTGGCGCTGATCAAGGTGGTTACGGTGATCGCCTTCCTCATCGCCGGTGTGCTGATGATTTTTGGGGTCATCGGTCAGGGACAGTCCGGCTTCGGACAGTGGACCAACCCCGATGACGTCTTCCACGGCGGCTTTGTCTCCATCATCGCCGTGTTCATGATCGCCGGCTTCTCCTTCCAGGGCACCGAGCTGGTCGGCGTGGCCGCCGGCGAGGCCAAGAACCCGCGCCGCGAGGTGCCCCGGGCCATCCGCACCGTCTTCTGGCGCATCATGCTCTTCTACATTGGCGCCATCTTCATCATCGGCACCCTGGTGCCGTTGACCGACCCGAGCCTGCTGGCCTCCGGGGAGGCCGACGTGGCGGCCAGCCCGTTCACGATGGTCTTTGAGCGTGCCGGCATCGCCTTCGCCGCCGCCCTGATGAACGCCGTGATCCTCACCGCCATCCTCTCGGCCGGCAACTCGGGGCTGTACGCCTCGACCCGCATGCTCTACTCCATGGCGCTGGATGGCAAGGCACCGAAGGTCTTCGGCAAGCTGAACCGCCGCGGCGTGCCGATGCCGGCGCTGCTGGCCACCGCATCGGTGGGCCTGTTCGGCTTCCTGACCGCGATTGTTGGGCAGGGTGCGGCCTACGCCTGGCTGCTGAACGTCTCCGGGCTGTGCGGGTTCATAGTCTGGGCGGGCATCGCCATCTCCCACTACCGGTTCCGCCGCGGCTTCCTGGCCCAGGGGCACTCGGTCAGCGAGCTGCCCTACAAGGCGGCCCTGTTCCCGATCGGCCCGCTGGTGGCCTTCGCGGTGCTGATCCTGGTGATCGCCGGGCAGAACTACGAAGCGGTGCTGGCCGGGCGGGGCATGGAGGTGCTATCGGCCTACATCGGGATCCCGCTGTTCCTGGCGCTGTGGCTCGGCCACCGTATGGTCACTAAGTCCAAGGTGGTTCCGCTGAAGGACATGGACCTGTCCTCCCCGGAGGATGCTGGCCTGGTCGAGGTCGACCCGCGCTAACCCCGATTCTCCGCTCTCCGCGCTGACCCGGATCCGGCCTGCCGCCGGGTCCGGGTCAGCTGTCAGTGAACCAGAAGCAACACGAATCCCGATCATTAGCACTCGCCTTGACCGAGTGCTAATTTTCGTCCTAAAGTCATCAATGGATGCAGTACCCGATCCCGATCGGGCGCGGCAGTCCATGCCTTACTGGATATGACCAACTGGCACCGCGACGACGGTTGGAGCAATGCCACGGGGCGTTACCGTTTTTTCCATTGGTTCATAAACGAAAAGGAGAGACTGTGTCTGTCTCTATCAAGCCACTCGAAGACCGCATTGTCATCAAGCAGGTCGAAGCCGAAACCACCACCGCCTCCGGCCTGGTGATCCCGGACTCCGCCAAGGAGAAGCCGCAGGAAGGCACCGTTGTGGCCGTTGGACCGGGTCGCATTGACGACAACGGCAACCGCGTTCCGCTGGACGTCAACGAAGGCGACGTCGTGCTGTACTCGAAGTACGGGGGCACCGAGGTCAAGGTCGGCGCCGAGGAGTACCTGGTGCTCTCGGCCCGCGACGTGCTGGCAGTTGTCGTCAAGTAACGTCACCCACCTTTCGTAGCCGACCGAGCCCCGCACAGCGAGACCCTCGCGATTCGGGGCTTTGCGTCGATTACGACCCAAGAATTCATAGGGAGTCAATGCATGGCCAAGCAGCTAGCATTCAACGAGGAAGCACGCCGTGCCCTCGAGGCGGGCATCGACAAGCTCGCCGACACCGTGAAGGTGACCCTGGGCCCACGCGGGCGTAACGTCGTGTTGGCCAAGAGCTGGGGCGCACCGACCATCACCAATGACGGGGTGACTATCGCCCGGGACATCGACCTGGACGACGCCTACGAAAACCTTGGCGCACAGCTGGCCAAGGAAGTGGCCACCAAGACCAACGACGTGGCCGGTGACGGCACCACCACCGCCACCGTGCTGGCGCAGGCACTGGTGAAGGAAGGCCTGAAGAACGTGGCCGCCGGCGCCGCCCCGGGCGATATTCGCAAGGGCATCGAACTGGCCACCGAGATCGTCGCCGCCCGCCTGGCGAAGAACGCCGTGGACGTGGAGGACAAGGTCGCCAACGTGGCCGCCATCTCCGCCCAGGACGAGGAAATCGGCGAACTGCTCGCCGAGGCCTTCAAGACCGTGGGCACCGACGGGGTCATCACCATCGAAGAGTCCTCCACGACCGCCACCGAACTGGTGGTCACCGAGGGCATGCAGTTCGACAAGGGCTACCTTTCCCCGCAGTTCGTGACCGACACCGACCGCCAGGAAGCCGTCCTGGAGGACGCGCTGATCCTGATCAACCCGGGCAAGATCTCCACCGTGGCAGAGTTCCTGCCGCTTCTGGAAAAGGTCCTGGAGACCAAGAAGCCGCTGCTGATCATCGCCGAGGACGTGGAGGGCGAAGCCCTGTCCACCCTGGTGGTCAACAAGCTGCGCGGCCTGCTGAACGTGGTGGCCGTCAAGGCCCCGGGCTTCGGCGACCGCCGCAAGGCCATGATGCAGGACATCGCCATCCTCACCGGCGCCCAGGTGGTCTCCTCGGAGCTGGGTCTGTCGCTGGACCAGGTCGGCACTGAGGTGCTCGGCTCGGCCCGCCGCGTGACCATCACCAAGGACTCGACCACCATCGTGGACGGCTCCGGATCCGATGAGGACGTCGCCGAGCGCGTCTCGCAGCTGAAGGCCGAACTGGATCGCACCGATTCGGAATGGGACCGCGAGAAGCTCTCCGAGCGCCTGGCCAAGCTGGCCGGCGGCATCGGCGTGATCAAGGTCGGCGCCGCCACCGAGGTGGAGCTGAAGGAGCGCAAGCACCGCATCGAGGACGCCGTGTCCTCCACCCGTGCGGCGCTGGAAGAGGGCATCGTCGCCGGTGGCGGTACCGCCCTGGTGGACGCCCTTTCCGCCCTGGATGAGGACGAGCGCGCCACCGCTGCGGCCGGCGATGTGGCCGCGGGTGTGGCCATCGTGCGCCGCGCCCTGGTCAAGCCGGCCTACTGGATTGCCACCAACGCCGGCTTTGACGGCTCCGTGGTGGTTTCCAAGGTCGCCGAGTCCCCGGCCAACGAGGGCTTCAACGCCAAGAGCGGGCAGTACGAGAACCTGCTGCACGCCGGCGTCATCGACCCGGTGAAGGTGACCCGTTCGGCGCTGCACAACGCCGCGTCGATTGCCTCGCTGGTGCTGACCACCGAGACCCTGGTGGCTGAGAAGCCCGCCGAGGACGAGGAAGCAGCCCACGCCCACTAGGGACGGCAACACCTGAGGCCAACGGCCCCGGAACCCCAGCTGCTGTGGCAGCGGCGTTCCGGGGCCGTTGCCGTATCCGGGGACGTGGAAGCCCGGTTCTGTCACGATTCGATAACGATCTTTGATAGGATCAGGGGTCACCTAGTGTTCCCTGGACCCCACCGTGGGGTCCGAACCGGGCTCGGGCACCCTCCGGCGCCCACCCCTGACCCCGTTTTCTTATGTGCCACAACAGTTCCACTTCCCTTCACCTCCGGCCCGCGGCGGCATCCCGTCCTGCCGGTTCCGGCTACCGCATGGACCTGCAGGGGCTGCGTGCCCTGGCCGTGCTGCTGGTGATGTGCTATCACTTCTGGTTCGACAAGGTCTCCGGCGGCGTGGACATCTTCCTGATGCTTTCCGCGTTCTTCATGACCGCCTCCATGGCCCGGCAGATCGAGTCCGGCCGCTGGCCGAACCCGGTGCGTTATTGGCTCAAGACCTTCTCCCGGCTGGTGGGCCTGGCCGCGGTGGTGATCGCCGTGGTGGTGGTCGCGGCCTGGGCGTTCATGCCCGGCACCCGCTGGCAACAGATCATGGACGAGGCCACCGCCTCCCTGCTGTACCGGCAGAACTGGCAGCTGGCCGAGGCGAACGTGGACTACTACGCGTTCAACACCTCCGCCGCCTCACCGCTGCAGCACTTCTGGTCATTGTCCGTCCAGGGACAGATCTTCATCATCTGGCCGCTGCTGCTGCTGGCCTGCGCCCTGATCTGGCGCCGCTTCTTCTGCCGCCACCGCTTCAGCACGGTGGCGCTGGGAATGTTCGGAATCGTCTTCGCCCTCTCCCTGGGCTACTCGGTCCACCTGACCCAGGTGAACCAGCCGCTGGCCTATTTCCACACCGGCACCCGGATGTGGGAGTTCGCGCTGGGCTCCATGGTGGCCCTGGCCCTGCCGCGACTGCAGCGGCTGGCCGAACCGGTGCGCCGGGTGGGTGGCTGGGTGGGACTGGCCGTGATCATCAGCTGCGGGGCGGTGCTGGAGGTCCAGGCACAGTTCCCCGGCTGGTTGGCGCTGATCCCCACCCTGGGTGCGGCACTGCTGCTGGTGGCCCCGGGGGAGCCCGAGCACCGCAACGCCGCCTGGCTGCTCTCCCGCCGGCCGCTGGTGCAGCTGGGGGATGTCTCCTACGGCATGTACCTGTGGCACTGGCCCATCCTGGTGTTCTACCTGCACTTCACCCAGCAGTCCTCGGTGGGGCTGCTCACCGGCACCCTGCTGATCCTTGGCTCCATCGCCCTGGCCATGGCCACCACCCGGTGGATTGAAAAACCGCTGCGCAGCTGGAGCCCGGCACTGCCGGGGCTGCAGCGCCGCCGGCTGGGGGTGCCGCTGGCCCAGGCCGTGGTGCTGGGCATGGGCCTGGTGCTGGTGTGTGCACCGGTGGCGGTGTGGCAGTCCAGCGTGGAGCACACCCGGGTGCTGGCCGCCGCCCAGGACCGCCAGGAAAACCCCGGCGCGATGGCCTCCAGTGACTGGGACCCGCAGCGCGCCTCCATCAAGCTGCCGCTGAGCACCGAACTGGCCGAGGAGTGGCAGAACCCGGGGCAGGGCTGCGAGGGGGACTACGCGCCGGATGATGAGGACATCTACTTCTGCCAGCGCGGCGGGGACCGGCAGGGCAAGCCGGACCTGGTGCTGCTGGGGGACTCGCACACCCAGCACTGGAGCCAGGCGGTGGACGCGATGATGCAGGAAACCGGCGGCAGCTGGATGATGCTGCACGAGCCGGGCTGCCGGCTGGGGGACGTGGGCCAGCATGATGCGGTGCGCTGCGCCAAGTTCCAGGAGGCCGCCACCGACTTCGTGGCCGAACTGGCTCCCCAAATGGTGCTGACCGTCGCCTCGGTGACCGGGCAGTATGAGGACGAGTTCGGGCGCAGCGCCGCCGAGCAGGAGCGCATGGCCCCGGCCTACGCCGAGGCGATCGCCCCGCTGCTGCAGGCCGGCAGCCGGGTGATCGCGATGCGCGACACCCCGCGCTTTGAGTTCAACGTGCCCGAATGCGTGGACCGCTACCCGAACCATCCCGAACGCTGCTCCGCCCCGGTGACCGAACGGATGGCCGCGGTGAACCCGGTGGACACGTTCCTGGCCGAACACGACTACGGGGACCGGGTGGTGTCCCTGGACATGACCCGGCTGATCTGCCCGGACGGGCTGTGCCAGCCGGTGATCGGCAACGTGGTCACCTACCTGGACGATTCGCACCTGTCCAAGACGTTTGTGCAAAGCGCCGATGAGATCTTCGCGCGCCGC
Organism: Glutamicibacter creatinolyticus; assembly: GCF_006094275.1. Taxonomy (GTDB): domain Bacteria; phylum Actinomycetota; class Actinomycetes; order Actinomycetales; family Micrococcaceae; genus Glutamicibacter; species Glutamicibacter creatinolyticus. Next base: position 2,283,908 of record NZ_CP034412.1, on the reverse strand, counting down.
TTCATCAAGGCCACCGGCTGGGAAGGACCGGGCCGCTAACCAGCCGCCCCCGGCGCGTTACTTTGACCACATGGCGCCAAACGGGAATCGCGACGGGGCAATTATGGTTCTACCATGTAATCAATCGCCGTCTCGTCCGAAAGGTTCCTACGTGTCTGAGTTCAACCCCTTTGCCCTTGAAGGACTCACCTACGATGATGTGCTGCTGCTGCCCGGCCCCACGGACGTGATCCCCTCCGACGCGGACACCACCACCCGGCTGACCAAGCGCATCAACATCAAGACCCCGATCATCTCGGCGGCGATGGACACCGTCACCGAGGCCCCGATGGCGATCGCCCTGGCCCGCCAGGGCGGCATCGGCGTGATCCACCGCAACCTGTCCATCGAGGACCAGGCCAAGCAGGTGGACCAGGTCAAGCGCAGCGAATCCGGGATGATCAGCGACCCGGTGACCGTGCACCCGGGCGCCACCTTGGACGAGTGGGATGACCTGTGCGCCCGCTACCGCGTTTCCGGCCTGCCGGTGGTTGACGAGAACCGCAAGCTGCTGGGCATCATCACCAACCGCGACACCCGCTTTGTGCCGCGCGAAAACTTCATGACCACCAAGGTCTACGAGGTGATGACCGGCATGCCGCTGATCACCGCGAAGGTCGGGGTCTCCCGCGAGGAAGTCATCCAGCTGCTGTCCAAGAACCGCATCGAGAAGCTGCCGCTGGTCGATGACGAGGACCGCCTGACCGGGCTGATCACCGTGAAGGACTTCGACAAGGCCGAGCAGTACCCGCTGGCCACCAAGGACGATGAGGGCCGCCTGCGCGTGGGCGCCGCCGTTGGTTTCTTCGGTGAAGGCTACGAGCGGGCCATGACCCTGATCGACGCCGGGGTGGACACCCTGGTGGTGGACACCGCCAACGGGCACAGCCAGGGCGTGCTGGATATGATCTCCCGCCTGAAGAAGGACCCGGCCGCCGCCCACGTGGACATCATCGGCGGGCAGGCCGCCACCCGCGAAGGCGCCCAGGCGTTGATTGATGCCGGCGCGGACGCCATCAAGGTCGGGGTGGGCCCGGGCTCCATCTGCACCACCCGCGTGGTGGCCGGTGTGGGCGTGCCGCAGGTGACCGCCATCTACGAGTCGGCCAAGGCCGCGATCCCGGCCGGGGTGCCGCTGATCGCCGACGGCGGGCTGCAGTACTCCGGTGACATCGGCAAGGCCCTGGTGGCCGGCGCCGATTCGGTGATGCTCGGTTCGCTGCTGGCCGGCACCGCCGAGTCCCCGGGCGACCTGGTGTTCATGGGCGGCAAGCAGTTCAAGACCTACCGCGGCATGGGCTCGCTGGGCGCCATGGAAACCCGCGGCAAGAACACCTCCTATTCCAAGGACCGCTACTTCCAGGCCGATGTGCCCACCAATGAGAAGCTGATCCCCGAGGGCATCGAGGGCCAGGTGCCCTACCGCGGCCCGCTCTCGGCCGTGGTGCACCAGCTGGTCGGCGGCCTGCGCCAGACCATGTTCTACGTCGGTGGGCCCACCATCCCGGCGCTGAAGGAGCGCGGCAAGTTCGTGCGCATCACCGCCGCGGGCCTGAAGGAATCCCACCCGCACGACATCATGATGACCGTCGAGGCACCGAACTACAAGTCCCGCTAACCCCAGGGCGCTGCCCTAGTCGGCGGCCCCGCCAGCGGTTCTTCCCACAGGCCCCGCACCCACCCGCCCCGCGCGGGGCAGTGCGGGGCCTGCGGCGTTGCATCGGCCGGCGGGTGCGCTCCTAGCTCCGCCGCGCTCGCCGGGCGTGCTCGGTGCGGGCACGGGCGGCGGCCCGGCGCCGGCGCAGTGTCCGCAGCAGCAACCAGAGCAGGGCGCCGAACAGCGCCCCGGCAGAGTTGGCGATGATGTCCCGGGCATCGGCGTGCCGCCCGGGCAGCACCAGCCACTGGCCCGCCTCGATCGCCACGGCCAACCCCGCACCCAGCAGCACCGCCGGGACCCAGGAGCGCAGCAGGTGGGCCAGCAGCAGGCCGCACGGGATGAACAGCACCACGTTCGCGCCAAACTCCAGCAGGTTGTATCCAATGATCTGCGGCACACCCCGGCGGTGCAGCGCATCGAAGAACGCCATCAGCTGCGCGTTCACCGGCGCGTCCACGGGGCTCGGCCAGGCCGCTATCAGGGCCAGCGCCACCAGGTAACCCGCCGCCGCCAGCCAGATGATCAGCCGATTTCGCGTGCCGTCCCTGCCCATGTACGCCCCCTTGTGCCCCATCACCCGCCCGCCGGCCGGGCCCGGGAGACTGGCCCCAGTCTATGCGCCGCAGCGCACCGAACGTGACATGATGGACGGGCACCAGTGAAGGAAGGACATCCACCCCGTGGCCCACCCCAACCGCCCGTCCCGCGCGGCAGCGAAGAACCCGGCGAAACACCCCAAGAGCCAGGCCAAGACCCTGCCCAAGAACCTGAAGAAGCTTGTCCGGGCCCGGATGGAGCGCACCGGCGAAAGCTACACCACCGCCCGCAAGGCAATCCTGGACGGGCGGCCCGAGCCGAAGTCCGCCCAGCATGCCGCCGCACGCCAGCAGGGCGCGGCCCCGGCGGGGGAGCCGGCACCGGAGGAACTGCCCGAATACCCGGCGCCGCAGAACGTGCGCCAATATGATGCGGCCCTGTGGCACCGGATTCTCACCCAGTCCGGGGTGAAGGACCCGCTGAGTGGCGAACCGTTAAGCGAGGCGATGCTTGCCGGGCTGGCCGGCGGCATCGGGTTCATGCTGCACAGCTTCGTGGACGCCGACACCGTGAACCTGGCCTTGGTCACCCGCGCCCACCCCGAACCGTTCACCGCCACCCTGCTGGAGCGCTGCGGGGCGAAGGTGCGCATCCGCACCACCGGCAACCAGCAGGCCGCCGCCGCGAACCTGGACGCCGCACTGGAGGCCGGGAGGGCCATCGCGGTGCGCGTCACCCGCGCCGCCCTGCCGTGGGTGGCCGCCGGCAGCGCGGACGCCGAGGACACCATCGATGTGGCGGTGCTCGGCGAACTGGATGGGATGCTGCTGGTTGACGACGGCAGCGGTGAGCTGCAGCAGATCAGCGACTCCGACCTGGCCGCAGCCCGTGCCCGGCACAAGCGGGACCGGAACTTCAGCGCCTGGGTGCCCTCCCGCCGCGGGCCGCGCCCCGCCGCGCTGGCCGCCAATGTGCGCGAGGCGATCGCCCAAACCACCGGGCGGATGCTGGGCACCACCGAGCTGCCCGGCCTGCCCCAGCACTACGCCCGCAACTTCGGGGTGAGCGGGATGCGGCGCTGGGCCGAACGGCTGGCCGACACCACCGGGGACACCGGCTGGGCCACCATGCTGGCCGAGCCGGCGCTCTACGACTCGGCGCTGGAGCAGCTGCGCGGATTCTTTGCTGACTCCCGCTTCGCCGGCGCCGATGGGCTGCGCGGGCTGTACGCCCAGTTCCTGCAGGAGGCCAGCGCCCTGCCCGGGCTCGGCGCCCTGGCCCAGTCCGTGCCCGCCTACACGCAGCTGGCCGCGGACTGGGAAGGCTTCACCGCAGCCCTGCTGGCCCCCGGGGACGGGCAGGCGCCGGCGCAGCGCTTCAGCGCCCTGGCCGGGCAGCTGGCGGCACTGGCCGATGCCGAACAGGCCGCCGCTACGCAGCTGGACGGGATCCGGGCCTCACTGCCGGGAACCGGCACCGGCCAGGCGCAGCCGGTGGCGACGCAAAGGCCGTGAACCGCAGGGGAACTTGATAACCTAGAGCAGTGATTAACGAGATTGAGATCGGCCGCTCCAAGCGCGCCAGCCAGGCATACTCCCTTGACGACGTGGCCATCGTGCCGGACCGGCGAACCCGGGACCCCAAGGACGTCTCGGTCACCTGGCAGATCGACGCCTTCGAATTCAGCACCCCCATCCTCGGCGCCCCGATGGATTCGGTGATGAGCCCGGACACCGCCATCCAGCTGGGCCAGCTCGGCGGGCTGGGCGTGCTGAACCTGGAAGGGCTGTGGACCCGCTACGACGACCCCACCGCGGTGCTTGAGGAAATCTCCGCGCTGCGTTCGGAAAGCGCCCGCCGCGCCGACCCGGCGATCACCCGCAAGCTGCAGCAGCTGTACGCCGCGCCGATCCAGCCCGAACTGATCACCGAGCGGATCACCCAGATCCGTGAGTCCGGGGTGGTGGTGGCCGGGTCGCTGACCCCGCAGCGCACCCAGGAACACTACCAGACCGTCATCGACGCCGGGGTGGACATCTTCGTCATCCGCGGCACCACCGTCTCGGCCGAACACGTCTCCAAGACCACCGAACCGCTGAACCTGAAGCAGTTCATCTACGAACTGGACGTGCCGGTCATCGTCGGCGGCGCGGCCGGCTACACCCCGGCCATGCACCTGATGCGCACCGGCGCCGCCGGTGTGCTGGTCGGCTTCGGGGGAGGGGCCAGCAGCACCACCCGGCGCACCCTGGGCATCCACGCCCCGATGGCCACCGCCATCGCCGAGGTGGCCGCGGCACGCCGCGACTACATCGAGGAGTCCGGCGGACGCTACGTACACGTCATCGCGGACGGCGGGGTGGGCAACTCCGGTGACATGGTCAAGGCCCTGGCCATGGGAGCCGACGCCGTCATGCTCGGCACCGCCCTGGCCCGCGCCGAGGAGGCCCCGGGCGACGGGTGGCACTGGGGCATGGAGGCCGTCCACGAGGCCAGCCCCCGCGGGGACCGGGTGAAGGTGGGCACGGTCGCCCCGATGGAGCAGCTGCTCTTCGGCCCGTCCCATGAAACCACCGGCAGCTCGAACCTGGTCGGCGCGCTGCGCCGGGCCATGGCCACCACCGGCTACTCCACGCTGAAGGAATTCCAGCGGGTGGACGTCGTGGTCTCGCCCTACGAGGCCGACCGCTTCTAATCCGCCGCGCCGACGCGCGGGCACCTACCGGCCGCCACCACACCATGTGTGGTGGCGGCCGCCGGCATGTTCGCCCCCTTGTCCGGTGGGCGCCCTGCCGGGTCCTGGCCACCACGGCGGCGGGGTCAAAGGGAAGAATCTCACCCGCCGCGCATTGGCTCTTCTACAAGCAATCGAAGTACGGTAGTGATGTGCTGAAAACCGCTTTCAAACCCAAATGGATCGCCGCGCTGCTCGGTGCCCTCATCGTGGCCACCGGCTTCGTGCTGCTCTCCGGATGGCAGTTCGGTTCCTCCACCACCGAACCCCCGGTGAAGGCCGAGAAGACCGAGGTTCCGGTGCCGCTGACCGAGCACGTGCAGCCGGGCACCGAACTGCTGGGCACGAAGGCGGACCAGATTGTCACCATGCAGGGCCACTTCCTGCCGGACACCGAGATCCTGGTGGAAAAGCGCGTGCACGAGGGCCAGACCGGCTACTGGGTGATCAGCGCGTTCGCGGTGGACGGCGCCCCCGACGATGAGGCCATCGCGGTGGTGCGCGGCTGGGAAGCCGAACCGAACGACCCGCCGGCCACCCCGGAGGGCCAGTTCACCATCACCGGCCGGCTGATCCCGCCCGAGGGCCCGGTGCTGCAGCGCGACGTGCGCGAACCGTACTACGCCGCGGTCTCCAGCGCCCAGCTGGCCAACACCTGGGATCTGCCGCTGTACTCCGGATTCGTCTCCATCCACGAGCTGGCCAACGACGCCGGGCCGGTCACCGAGCCGGGGCTGAGCCACATCTTTGTCGGCACCCAGCCGCAGGAAGCCACCGTGAACTGGCTGAACGTCTTCTACGGGATTGAATGGGTGGTCTTCGCCGGCTTCGCGTTCTTCCTGTGGTACCGCCTGGTGCGCGATGACTACCAGCGCGAACTGGATGAACTGGCCGAGCAGGGCGCCGCCGAGCACCGCCGCGGCCAGGAGCCCACCGGCCAGGACGCCAGCGAAGACCACTCGTCCTCCGGCCCGCACGGCACCTCCCAGAACCACTAAGACCCCTCGGGGCTTTGCCCCAAAGCCCCTTTGCGGAAGGAACACTCCAAGCATGTCCAGCCCCACCACCCCCGGCACCCCACGCAAGTTCGGCGGCACCCCCACCCAGATCCGCAACGCGCTGGCCTTCTACAAGGTGCTCTCCTATGCCACCGGTGTGATGCTGCTGCTGCTGGTGGCCGAGATGGTCCTGAAGTACTTCTGGGGCCTGGAACTGTTCGCCGGGGGCACCCACCTGGATGGCACCGCGAACACGCTGGGCCTGTTCAACCGCGCCGAGATTGCCGGTGGGGTGAACATCTCCCTGCTGATCCTGATCGTGCACGGCTGGATGTACGTGGTCTACCTGTTCTCCGACTTCCGGCTCTGGTCGATGATGCGCTGGCCGTTCATGCGCTTCATCACCATCGCCCTGGGCGGGGTGGTCCCGTTCCTCTCCTTCTTCGTGGAGCACAAGGTGCACCGTGAGGTGGAGGCCGAACTGGCCGCGTTCCCCAAGGCCGCCAAGCGCTACTAGCGCCTTCGGTTCCCGGCTGGTGACGGGGATGACAGGGGTGCGGGGGTTTCAGCGGCGCGGTGAGCTAGTAGACTTGAATCCGTGACTACTGCGCCCCTCACCACAGAACATAAGCCGGTTCTGGTCGTCGACTACGGGGCCCAATACGCGCAGCTGATTGCTCGGCGTGTGCGTGAGGCCCGCGTGTACTCGGAGATCGTCCCGCACACCATGCCCCTGGATCAGATGCTGGCCAAGGAACCTGCCGCCATCATCCTTTCCGGCGGCCCGTCCAGCGTCTATGCGGAAAACGCCCCGGGGGTGGACCCGAAGCTGTTTGACGCTGGGGTCCCGGTCCTGGGCATCTGCTACGGCTTCCAGGCCATGGCCAACGCCCTGGGCGGCACCGTGGCCGAAACCGGTCTGCGCGAATACGGCCGCACCGAAACCGAATTCTCCGGCGGCCCGCGCTCCGTGCTGGCCGGGGCCCACACCCCACCGACGGTGTGGATGAGCCACGGCGACTCGGTCACCGCGGCCCCGGAGGGCTTTGAGGTGCTGGCCTCCACCGCCGGCGCCCCGGTTGCCGCGATCGCCGATGACGAGCGCAAGCTCTTCGGCGTGCAGTGGCACCCGGAGGTCAAGCACTGCGAGTTCGGGCAGAACGTGCTGGAGAACTTCCTCTACGACGGCGCCGGCCTGCAGGCCGAATGGACCGCCGGGTCCATCGCCGACGAACAGATCGAACGCATCCGCGCCCAGGTGGGCGACGGCAAGGCGATCTGCGGGCTGTCCGGCGGCGTGGACTCCGCCGTGGCCGCCGCCCTGGTGCAGCGCGCCATCGGGGACAACCTCACCTGCGTGTTCGTGAACCACGGGCTGCTGCGTGAAGGCGAAGCCGAGCAGGTGGAGAAGGACTTCGTGGCCGCCACCGGCGCGAAGCTGTACATCGCCGACGAACGCGAACGCTTCCTGAGCGCCCTGGACGGGGTGACCGACCCGGAAACCAAGCGCAAGATCATTGGCCGCGAATTCATCCGCGCCTTCGAGGCCGCGGAAAAGGCCATCGTCGAAGCCGAAGCCGAGGCCGGGGAGCCGGTGAAGTTCCTGGTGCAGGGCACCCTGTACCCGGACATCGTCGAATCCGGCGGCGGCGAGGGCACCGCGAACATCAAGAGCCACCACAACGTGGGCGGGCTGCCCGAGGACCTGCAGTTCGAGCTGGTTGAGCCGCTGCGCACCCTGTTCAAGGACGAGGTGCGTGCGGTGGGCCGTGAACTGGGCCTGCCCGAGGAGATCGTGGGACGACAGCCGTTCCCCGGCCCGGGCCTGGGCATCCGCATCATCGGTGCGGTGAACGAGGAACGCCTCTCGATCCTGCGCAAGGCCGACGCGATCGCCCGCGAGGAGCTGACCAACGCCGGACTGGATGACGAGGTCTGGCAGATGCCGGTCGTGCTGCTGGCCGATGTGCGCAGCGTGGGCGTGCAGGGCGATGGGCGCACCTACGGGCACCCGATCGTGCTGCGCCCGGTCTCCAGTGAGGACGCGATGACCGCGGACTGGTCCCGCCTGCCCTACGACCTGCTGGCCCGGATCTCCAACCGGATCACCAACCAGGTCGACGGGGTCAACCGGGTGGTGCTGGATGTGACCAGCAAGCCCCCGGGAACCATCGAATGGGAGTAATCCGCCCCTAGCGGATCGCCCACGGGCGGAATCGGACAAAGGCCAGCCGGCGGCGCACGCCGCCTCGGCCGGCCACCGGTTCCGCCCGTGGCGCTTAAACAGTGTTTCGTACAGCCGAACCGGGCCGTGCGTGCACTACCTTAGGAAGTGGCGTGTTGTGTGCCAAAACCGGCCCGCGGCGACCGCGCGGCACGGGGGCAAAATCTGATCCCGGCATCGGCGGGCGCCGCCGACGGGAAGCGAACGAAGGGAATGAGAGTCGTGACTAGTGGCCGAACTGCTGCCGCCGAACGCGTGGCCAGCTGGGTAAAGACCCTGGGGCAGGGGACCGGCGCGGACACCACGCTGCGGTTCGCCCCGTCGACCTCCAACAGCATCGACATCACCCACGCCAACCCCTCGGGCCTGGCCCAGTTCCTGGCCGGGCGGCGCACCCGCCTGTCCACCCTGCTGCATGACGCGGACCAGTTCGCGGTGGCCAAGCGCACCGCCCGCGCGCTGGACGCGAAGATCGATGAACTGTGGGACGAGCGCGGCATCGACGTGGGCTACCTGGCCGCGGGCGTGGCGAACTGGCGCGCCACCCATGAGGGGCGCAGCGAGGCGCTGTCCGCCCCGATCATGCTCGGGCGGATCAAGCTGACCCGCCACCTGGACCAGGACGACTACGACGTGCAGCTGGTGGGCCGCGCCATCGTCTCCCCGGCGTTCATCCGCCAGGTCGAGGCCGACCACCACGCCGCCATTGACACCCAGGCGGTGCACGCCGCCGCCTACTCCATCGCCCGCTTCGACCCGGTGCGCGGCATGGATGCGCTGCGCCACCAGCTGGCCGACGTGCCCGGGGTGGTCATCGGCCACCGCCTGCTGCTGTCCACCTTCGCGGATCTGACCGACCCGGCCGACCCGTCCAAGCTCAGCGCCGGGCACCCGGTCATCGCCGGGCTGGTCAACTACGCCGAACACGCCGCCGGCATCCAGGACGCGGCCCGGCAGGACACCGCCCAGGATGCCGCGGACGCGGCGCAGGGCGCCGGCACCGAGGAGGACGAGCAGGCCCCGGCCCACTCCGGCTCCCGGCTGCGCCGCGTGGCCGAACGCTTCAAGGAGAGCGCCCGCGGACCCAAGCGGGAGACCCCGGCACCCGGGCAGTCGGCCCCCGCCCTCGGCGCCCCGCAGCGGGTGCACACCGGCACCCGGGTGATCAGCCGCAGCTCCGATGAACGCGACCCGGCCGACGAACTCTACCTGCTGGACGCCGACGAGTCCCAGGCCAAGGTGCTGGACTACGTGGCCGCCGGGGAATCGGTGAGCGTGAACGCCGCCGCCGGTACCGGGGCCACCCAGACCGCCCTGAACGCGGCCGCAGTGCTCGCTGCCCAGGGCAAACGCGTGCTGGTGATCGCCGAACAGCGTTCGGCCGCCGAGGAATTCGTCACCCGCTTCAACGAGAAGCTGGACGCCGCCAGCCTGCTGCTGGGCCCGAACGAGGACCCGGAGGCGCTGCGCCGGCAGCTGACCCGCGCCATCCTGCGCAACGAAAAGGCCACCGAACCGCACCAGCAGAAGCTCTTCGCCAAGCTGCGCGAACACCGCACCGCCCTGCAGGAGCACGTCAAGTCCCTGCACACGGTGCGCAGCCGCTGGGGCTGCTCGCCCTACCAGGCCATGCAGGAGCTGGCCCGGCTTTCCGCGCTGGAGCCGGCCCCGTCCACCACGGTGCGCCTGAAGCGTTCGGTGCTGGACTCCATGGGCCAGCGCGGCCACGTCGCCGCGCAGCTCAAGCGCGCCGCCCAGCTTGGCGCGTTCAGCAAGGAGCACACCTCCAGCCCCTGGCACGGGGCACCGCTGCGCAACCAGGAGCAGACCGAACAGGCCCTGGCCCTGGCCTCGGGGCTGGGCCGGGACCTGCCGATCCTGCACGAGCACATGGTGGAGGTCGCCCAGAAGTCCCAGATCCGCCTGGAGGAGACCTACGACAAGTGGGGGGACCAGCTGGCCCTGCTGGTGGCCGTGCGCGGCTCGCTGGACAAGTTCGAGCCGGACATCTTCGAAGGCGACATCGATGACCTGATCGCCGCGACCGCCTCCAGCCAGTGGCGGCGCGAGCACGGGGTGGAGATGGGCTCCATTGTCCGCTCCCGGCTGCGCAAGATCGCCAAGGAATACGTCCGTCCCGGCATGCATGTGCCGGACCTGCAGTCCGCCCTGCAGGCCATCAGCGAACAGCGTGAGGCCTGGCGCGTCTACGCCACCAGCCAGCGCAACCCGCAGGTGCCCGGCGGGCTGCTGGACGTGGAGGCCGGCTACCATGACGCCGGCTCCCGCATCGACTCGCTGGCCGGGATGCTGCCCACCCGGTTGGGCACCCGGCTGCGCGAAATGCCGGTCAAGGAGCTGATGAACACCATCGCCAGCCTGGTGGACCGCGCCGATGACCTGAAGGAACTGCCCGAACGCACCATCATCTCCGAACAGCTGGCCGAGACCGGGCTGGGGGATTTGCTCGCCGACTTCGCCGAGCGTGAGATCGACGCGGACGAGGTCGACGCCGAACTGGAGTTGGCCTGGTGGCAGTCCGCCCTGGAGGCGATGATCTCCGGGGATGACTTCCTGGCCATGAACGACGGCGCGAAGCTGGAGAAGATCGAGGCCGACTACCGCCTGGCCGACGGCGCGCACATCGCCGCCGGCCCCGAGCGGATCCGCTGGGCGCTGGCCAAGAACTGGAAGGGCGCCCTGGCCGACCACCGTGCCGGGGGCCGCGAACTGCGCGCCATGCTCAAGGACGGCACCCCCTCGGTGTCCGGCCTGCTGGCGCTGGGCGCCCCGCTGGCCAACTCGCTGACCCCAGTCTGGGTGGCCGCCCCGCTGCTGCTGGGCACCGCGCTGCCCGAGGAGGCCGACTTTGACGCGGTGATCCTGCTGGAGGCCAACTACCTGACCCTGCGTGAGGTGCTGGACGCGATCCGCCGCTCCAGCCAGGTCATCGCCGTGGGCGACACCATGCTCGGCGGCCCCAAGCCGTTCGAGGTGTCGGTGGACCCCACCGCCCGGGTCGCCGAACGCGGCACCGAAATCTCCGCGCTGCAGGCGCTGAACCAGGTGCTGGTCACCCAGACCCTGTCCACCGTCTACCGCGGCATCGACGAAGGCCTGGTCGAACAGCTCTCCCACGCCTACTACCAGGACAAGCTCTCCCGGCTGCCCGGGGCCAGTTCGCTGTCCTACACCGCCCCGCGGCTGTCCAGCTACTATGTGCCGGACGCCACCGGGACGCTGTCCAGCTCCGAGGAGGGCGTGCAGACCACGGCGGCGGAAGTCGCCGCGGTGGTGGACCTGGTGTTCAGCCACTTCCGGCGCAACGGCCACGAGTCGCTGGCGGTCATTGCCTCCAACCGGGTGCACGCCGCCGCGATCGCCGAGGCGATCCGGGTGCAGCTGCCCAACCACCGCTACGCGATGGAGCACTTCCGGGCCAGCCACGAACCGTTCGTGGTCACCACCATGGACCGGCTGATCGGGCTGCGCCGTGACGCGGTGATCTTCGCCTGGGGTTATGGACGCACCCCGCACGGCAAGGCGCTGCACGAATTTGGTGCGCTCTCCCGCAGCGACGGCGATTCGCTGTTCGTTGCGGCGATGACGCGGGCGCGCAAGCGCATGGTCCTGGTCTCCGGGCTGCTGCCCGAGGACGTGGAGCTGAACCGCGTGTACCGCGGGGCCAAGCAGTTCTTTGAGCTCTTCGGCCGGGTGCACGCCGGGGACTCCGGGGTGAGCACCAACCGCTCGCTGCGCCACGACCCGCTGGTGGCCGACCTGGCCAAGCGGCTGCGTGAACGCGGCGCCATCGTCACCGAGGACTACCGCGGGGTGCTGGACTTGTCCGCCCACGTGCTGGAAACCGAGTCCGGGCAGATCCCGCCGCTGGCCGTGGTGTACGACGGCACCGAACACTACAGTCACCTGACGGTGCGCGAGCGCAGCCGGCTGCGTCCGGACTTCTTCGAGACGAACGGCTGGCGGTACGTGCCGCTGTGGACCATTGACGTGTTCACGGACCCGACCTCGGTCGCCGACCGGCTGGCCGCCTACCTGAACCTGGCCAAGCCCAGCACCAAGGAGCCGGACGAGCCGCGCGCCAAGCTTTCGGTCGCCAAGCCGGTGTCCGCCAGCTCGGTGGCCGCCGCCCCGGCGGCCGGTGCTGCGGCCGAGTCCGGCACCAAGCCCGCGCCGAAGCCGGAAACCGGGGACATCGCAGTGAAGTCGCCGAAGCTGGACCAGGACTCCAAGCCCGGGGCCCAGGACGCCGGGTCGCAGGCCGGGGAAGGGCCCTCCGCCGAGCCGAAGGCGCAGCCGGAAAAGCAGGCCGAACAGGGGCAGAAGCCGGAGCCGGACCAGGCCCAGGCGGCCCAGCCCGCCGATGGCGGCACCCCGGCCCCGGTGCCGGCCAGCCGCAGCACCGAATCCGGCGACAAGTGAGCGACGAACACCAGGGCCCGTCCGGGGACGCCGCAGCCGCGCCACGGCGCAAGCGGCGCCCCCGGGTCGTGGCCCAGCCGCAGCATCTGCCGGTGGCCACCGAATTGACCGGCAGCTACCGGCAGCTGGAGCGTCCGGCCAGTGTGGACGCCGCCCTGGCCAACAGCCACGCCGCCAACGAACCGGGCACCGCGCAAGACCCGGGGGCCGGGGATCCGCTCTCCCAGCTGCGCGCCAAGGACGAGGACCCGGCCGGGTGGGGTGAGAAGCCTGATGACCTGGCCGAGGGGATGCGCCGTGAAAAACCGCCGCACTGGGGCTGATACGCCGCCGGCCGTACGCTAATTCACCAGCACGGCGGAAACCTTGCCGCGGGTGACCGCCCCGGAGAGCTCATCGGCCTGGGCCCCGTCGGCGGCCACCACCACAATGCCCTCCCCGGACGTGCCGGAGGCCGGCAACAGCCCCAGCGAATCACCCTCGCCGCGCTGCGGCACCCACAGCACCGGCAGGCGCCGGCCAATGGTGTGGGAGATGATCTCCTGTTCAAAGCCGTCCCCGCTGCTGAGCACGATATCAACCAGCTGCCCGGGGTGCAGCAGCTGAACGGTGGCCGGATCCGACAACCGGATCGGCACCGCCACACTGCCCGGCGGCATCCCGGTCAGCAGCTGTGGACCAATTAACACCTGTTCATTGAGCAATGCACCGGCCGGTAAACCCACCGCCAGGCGCTGGCCGATGGCCTGCTGGGGATCATCGAGCAGCCCCGGGACCCGTGACAGGCCGCTGACCGGTGAGAACACCACGTCCTGGGCCAGCAGCTGGGACCCGGCGGACTTCTCCACGGCCAGGGTCAGCACCTGCTGGTCGCTGGTCCTCTCCGGCGCCAGGGCGCTGAGCAGCGAGGCGCCGGCCAGCACGGCGAAGGCCACCGCCAACGGGCGGCGGTAGCGACGGAACAGCTCGGCCCGTGAGGACGCCGGGCGGCGGCGGGGACGCGGAATTCGTGGGGCACGCGAGGTGCGAAATCGGCTCATGGCCCCATGCCACCACCGCGGCCCCGGTTCCGGGCGCACGAGCCCGCGGTTTGTGGAGGATGCTAGGGGAGGAGGAGGATCCCTAGAACCCGTTGTCCAGGCGCCGTATCGCGGAGGGCGTGATTACCACGCCGACCGGGCGATCATGGCGGTCCACGGCGAAGGAGCCGGCCTCCACGAACTCGTCATCGCGCACCAGCGCCGCAATCCGAGTCTGGTAGCCATCAATCTTGGGCAGGAACCGGTCATAGTAGCCCCCGCCCTGCCCCAGACGCAGCCCGGCGCTATCCACCGCCAGGGCGGGGATGAACATCAGGTCTATCTCGGCAAACAAGCTGGCATCGTGGCGCGGTCCGACCGGTTCGTTGACCGGGGCCACCCGGCTCTGCACGATCTCGGTGCCCGGCTCCCAGCGGGTCCAGGACAGGACATGTCCCGGCTCGCACACCGGCAGGTAGACCTCGAAGCCGCGCCCGGTCAGCTCCTGGAGCAACGGGGCCGTGTCCGGCTCGTCCGGGGAGGAAAAGTATGCCGCCACTTTCTTCGAATGCCCCTCGGGGGCCGCGTCCAGCACCTCCAGCACCCGCTGGCGAAGGAGGGCAGCCTCCTCGGCGCGCAGTTCCGGGGAGAGCCGACGCCGCTCGGCGCGAATCGCCCGGCGCCAGCTGGGCTTGTCCTGCGGCACGGGCGGGTGATGCTCCAAACGATGCGAAGGGTGCTGGCTCATGCAAGCTACTGTACCTTTTGTCCGCATCCCGCCCAGCCCTGCCGGGGTGGCGATTCGCCCTGGCTCCACAGCGTCATATCGGTGGCCCTTCGATGTGTCAGGCGCGGCGCAGGGCCGGCGGCGGCATACGATACTCATATGTTTTCCTCCTGGCTGCCGCGTCCGGCACTGGACGTGCTTGAGTCCGACCGGTTGCTGCTGCGCGGGCTGACCCGGAAGGACTACGAGGCGTGGATGCACCTGCGCTGGGTCAACAGCCAGTGGCTGCAACCATGGGATCCCACCGACCCCGCCGGACGCACCCCCACCACCACCTTTCAACAGATGGTCCGCTCCCAACGCCAGTCGGCGCTGGAAGGGACCGGCTACTGCTGGGTGGTCACCCTGAAGGACCCGCACGCGGCCAACCCGCCGCTGATTGGGCAGGTGTCCCTGTCCGGGATCCAACTGGGGGCCGCGCGCAGCGCCTCGATTGGCTACTGGATTGATCACGGGCACGCCGGGTTTGGCTACATCCCCGAGGCGGTGGCCCTGGTGGGGGACTACGGCTACGCAAAGCTGGGGCTGCACCGGCTGGAAATCAATATTCGCCCCGAAAACGCGGCCAGTCTGCGGGTGGTGGAAAAGCTGCGGTTCCGTGACGAAGGGGTGCGCGAACGCTTCCTGCACATCAACGGGCAGTGGCGGGATCACCGCACCTTCGCGCTGAACCGAGAGGACTTCAGCGGGACACTATTAGAACGTATCAACGAATCCCGGCCCGAACCGCGGCCCTGAGTCGTGGTTTGCGCGCTGATGTGAGGCAACTGGGCAGAAAACTTGTAGACACACCGCGACATTTGACCAGCGCCGCGTGATCGGTTGCATAGGGTTAAATCGAGAATCCCTGACCTGGATTCAATGTTGACCGACCGGAATCGGTGATGGAGGAATCAATGGCTGCCACGTCGCAGGGCGCACCGCAGAAAAAAGTTTCAGCTGCCCAGCCAAAACTTCGCCTGCGCTATGGACGGTTGAGCGTGGCCCTCGTCGGCTTGCTGGCCCTGGTGGCGACACTGGTCACCGCGGTGCTGGCCCCGTTCACCTCGATCGGTTTCGGCCTGGTGTTCTTCCTCTTCGCCCTGGGAGTGGCCAGCTTCGCCGCCCTGCGCACCATGGCCGTGCGTGACCGCAACCGCAAGCTGCTGCAGCGCATGGAAGCGGTACGTGAGCAGGCCCTGCACACCCCGGCCTTCGAGGACTCCAGCAACCAGGTCATCGCCAAGTCCGCGAAGGATGAGAAGGTTTTTGACGCCCGACCGGATTCCGGCCGTCGGGCTCCCTCGATTACCGCAGAGGAACTGCGTGCCGAGGCCCTGCGTGTGGCCCGCGGCGACGGTGGCGTGAAGCAGCCGGCCACCTGGGAACCGACCGAGGTGCCCAAGCCGAAGTACGTTGCCGTGCGCGAAGCCACCGAAGCCACCCGTCAGCAGGTCGCCGAGCAGGTTCGTCCCGAGCCGCTGCCGAAGGCCGAACCGCTGCGCCCCAGCGCGAAGATCAGCCTGAAGGCCTCCGAGGAGGCCCGCGAGATCGCCAAGCAGGTTTCCGCGGCAGACAAGGCGGCCATCGCCAAGCTTGACGCCGCCCGCGACACCGCCGAGGAAAAGGCCGCCGAGACCCCGGTGAAGCCGGCCGCCAGCGAGGAAGCCGCCAAGGCTGCGCCAGCCAAGGCCGAGAAGGCCGCCCCGGCGCCCAAGGCGAAGACCGAGGCCGAGGGATCGAAGCAGCGGCTGAACCTGGACGCGGTGCTGCAGCGCCGCCGGGCCTAGCACTTCACCGCACCACGACACAGCAACGGGCTGGGAACCACTGGTTCCCAGCCCATTGCCGCAGGTTGTAGCCGATGTACGGCTACAGCTGTTCGTCCTCACCCAGCAGCGGCCCACCGCTGCCCTTGTGGTGGCCAAAGACCAGCGTGGTTTCCGTGTGGCCCACCGACTCGTCCGTGGCCAGGTTATCCAGCACCCAGTCCCGCAATTCCTCGGTGGAGCGCACCGCAATGTGCAGCAGGTAGTCGGTGCCGCCGGAGACGTGGAACATGGACAGCACCTCGGGAAGCTGCGGGATGCGTTCACGGAAGCGGTCAATCTTCTCCCGGTCATGGGCCCGCAACTTCACCGAAATCAGCGCCTGCACGGTGCGGCCGACCGCGGTGAGGGAAATCTCCGCGTGGTATCCGGTGATGATGCCGCGCTCCACCAGCGAACGGGTGCGCAGCAGCGCCGTGGACGGGGCGATGCCGGCCCGCTGGGCCAGTGTGGCGTTGGAGATGCGCGCATTGCCGACCAACTCATCGATGATAATTCGGTCAATCTCATCAAGTTCGGTGTTCGGGTGCGAATCGGAGTGCGAAGACATAGCAACATTTCATCACATTCCCGCTTCCCCGGAATCCACCGGCCAGCCGCCAGCTGCCTGGCTCGGCTGCCGGCCGCAGGATCCAATGTGCTTAAACGTTGCGGGTGCGCCGGAGGAAAACCAGGGTGGCGGATCACTATATTTGAACCCATGACGCGACAATCAGAATTCACCGGCGAGCTCTACGACACCCGGCTGGCCGCCTACTGCCTGGTGGAATCGGAGGGCCGTTTCCTGCTGACCCTGTGGGACATGCGTCACCGTGACACCCATTTCATGCCGCGCTGGTCACTGCCCGGCGGGGGAATTGAACTGGGGGAGGACCTTGAGCAGGGCGCGGCGCGCGAGGTTTTTGAGGAGACCGGCTATCACGTGAAGGACCTGGTCCTGCTCGATGCCTCCACCGGGGTGATTCCGGCCGCCAAACGCTATGTGCAGACCGCGCACGCCATGCAGACCGTGGCGATTGTCTACCGGGCCAGCATCGGCGGCGGGTCGCTGCGCCACGAGGTCGGCGGCAGCACCAGCCGCGCCGAATGGTTCACCCGCGAGGAAATCAGCAAGCTGCCGCGCATTGAACGCGTCGACAGGATGCTGCGCCTGTACTAGAACACTGCGTGTGACCCGGCCAAACACCGGGTCGTGGCATAGGCTAAGGGAAGTATGAAACGTCGCAAAGTGTTGCCGGTCCTCTGCACCGGCGCGGTGCTGGTCCTGGGTCTCAGCGCCTGCACCGGCAACCCCCAAGACCCCGCACCGCCCACCGAAGCGGTCGAATTGCGCATGGCCACCCACTCCGAGCCCACCTACCGGGCGCTGGGGGCCATCTACGCCGACCAGCTGGAGCAGAAGGGCTACCAGGTCACGCTGCTGGACCCGGTGGCGGACCCGGCCGCTCAGGTCCTGGCCGGGCAGGCCGACCTGGTGATCACCAGCGCCGGCACCGCCGCCCACCAGGTGGCCCCGGCCAGGCCGGATACGAAGAACACCGACAGCGCGGTGCTCAGCCGTGAGCAAAGCGCCAAGATGATCGCCGGCGCCCTACCCGAAAACGTCCGCGCACTGGATGCCAGCCCCGGGGACCTGGGTTCGGTGCTGGTGATGAGCCGGGCGCAGCTGGCCCTGCAGGACGTGGAGGACTACAAGGAGCTGGCCCAGAAGTGCCCGTCCCTGAAGCTCGCCGCCCCGCAGGCCTCGGCCACCCTGCTGCGTGAGGGGCTGGATGGGGCCAACTGCTCCGCCGCCAAGGTGGAGGCCACCACCGCGGACCGCCTGCCTGGCATGTTGCGCAACGCCGAGGTGGACGGGGTGGTGCTTTCCCAGGCCGACGCGCTGATCGCGGACGAGGGCTTTGTGTCCGTGGCCGGCACCGAGGCGCTGTTTGACAGCGAACCGGTCCTCGCCCTGGGCGATGCGGACGTGGATGAGGGCGCGGCCCGCGCCATCAACGAGGTGACCGCGAAGCTGGATGAGGATACGCTCACCGCCGTGTCGCGCATGGCCCACGGCACCGAGCCGGCCAGCGCCGAGGACGTCGCCGAACGCTGGCAGTGGCTCTCCCAGTAGCCGGCCGGGCCGGTGCCCAAAAAAGTTTGAAATGGAATTACGCGCCGCGAGACTTGCACCGTTGCGGCGTGAGAAAGTAGGGAACATGCCGGAATTCAAGCAGTCCACCAAGCTTCACAACGTCCTATACGACATTCGTGGACCGCTGCTTGAGCACGCCCAGCGGATGGAGGCCGAAGGGCACCGCATCCTGAAGCTGAACATCGGCAACCCGGCCCCGTTTGGTTTTGAAGCCCCCGACGCGATCCTGGTGGACATGATCCGCAACCTGCCCAACGCCCAGGGCTACTCGGATTCCCGCGGCATCCTCTCGGCGCGCACCGCGGTGTCCCAGTACTATCAGACCCGCGGCATCCAGACCATTGGCGTGGATGACGTGTACCTGGGCAACGGGGTGTCCGAGCTGATCACCCTGAGCCTGAATGCGCTGCTGAACAACGGGGACGAGATCCTGATCCCGGCCCCCGACTATCCGCTGTGGACCGCCTCGGTGTCCCTGGCCGGGGGCACCCCGGTGCACTACCTCAATGACGAGTCCGAGGGCTGGCTGCCGGACATCGAGGACATGGAATCAAAGATCACCCCCCGCACCAAGGGCATCGTGATCATCAACCCGAACAACCCCACCGGGGCGGTGTACCCGAAGCAGACGCTCGAGGCGATCCTGGAGCTGGCCCGCCGGCACAACCTGGTCGTCTTCTCGGATGAGATCTACGAAAAGATCCTCTACGACGACGCGGTGCACGTGAACACGGCCTCCCTGGCCGATGACGTACTTGTTTTGACCTTCTCGGGGCTCTCCAAGGCCTACCGGGTGTGCGGTTTCCGCTCCGGGTGGATGGCCATCTCCGGGCCGAAGCAGCAGGCGCGGGACTACATTGAGGGCATCAACCTGCTGACCAACATGCGCCTGTGCGCCAATGTTCCGGCCCAGCACGCCATCCAGACCGCACTGGGCGGGTACCAGTCGATCAATGACCTGATCCTGCCCGGCGGCCGGCTGCGCGAACAACGCGATGCGGCCTACGACCTGCTGACCGCGATCCCCGGTGTTTCGGTGCAGAAGGCCAAGGGCGCCCTGTACATGTTCCCGAAGCTGGATCCGCAGGTGTATCCGATCCACAACGACGAAACCTTCGCCCTGGAACTGCTCAAGGCCCAAAAAATCCTGGTGACCCAGGGGACCGCCTTCAACTGGGTGCGCCCGGACCATTTCCGGCTCGTTACCCTGCCCTCGGTCCGCGACCTGCAGGACGCGGTGGGGCGCATCGGGGAATTCTTGGCAGACTGGCGTTCCCACGCCTGACCAACTACCTGGAAGTGGTGCAACCATGAACGGCAACGTCGAAAACAGTGACCTGATCCTGGGGATGCGGGTTGGCGGCGAGCCGCGCCTGGCCGAGCGCCAGACCGGCCTGCCGCACTGGTGGCCGGTACAGGCACCACAATCCAAGGCCGAGGGGAAGAAGGCCCTGGAGCATCTGGGCGAGCAGCTCTCCGACGATCAGGAAAAACTGTTCGCCTCGGCCATCGCCGGCGGCTCAAAGGATTCGGTGCTGCTGATCCTGCAGGGGATGGACACCTCCGGCAAGGGCGGCATCGTCCGCCACGTGCTGGGACTGGTGGACCCGCAGGGCGTCTCCCACCACTCCTTCAAGGCCCCGACCCCGGAGGAACAGGCCCACGACTTCCTGTGGCGCATTGAACGCCAGGTGCCGCAGGCCGGGATGATTGGTGTCTTCGACCGTTCACACTATGAGGATGTGCTGGTTCACCGGGTGCGGAAGCTGAGCACCGCCGAGGAAGTCGAATCCCGCTACGGGCGGATCAATGACTTTGAACAGCGCCTGGTGAACCAGGGCACCCGGGTGCTGAAGGTCTTCCTGCACCTGAGCCGGGAGGAGCAGTACCAGCGGCTGATGGCCCGCCTGGATGACCCAACCAAGCACTGGAAGTTCGCCACCGGGGACGTGGATGACCGCCTGCTGTGGGACGAATACCAGAGCGCCTACGAGATCGCCATCAGCCGGACGAACACCAAGGCGGCTCCATGGTATGTGGTTCCGGCCGACCACAAGTGGGCCGCCCGGTGGTGCGTGGCCAAACTGCTGCAGCAGGTGCTGGGGGAGATCAACCCGCAGTGGCCGCAGGCCACCTACGATGTCGCCGCACAGCGGGCGCGGCTGGAAGCGGCGCACTAGCCAGCAGGCTGCCGCCGGAGTGCGGATCCGCGCCCCCAGGCTGGCTTTGCCCGGCCGGGCAGCGGGGTGGTCGTGTGCCCCGGAGCAGCGCGCAGGTTGGTGGGTGGGGAACCTAGTCCTCGTCCTCCATGTCCTCAACCCGCTGCCGCGCCTGCTCCAGGCGCTGGGAAACGCCGTTGAGCCAGTTCTCGCAGTGCAGGGCCAGCGCCTCACCGCGCTCCCACAGCTTCAGGGACTGCTCCAGGCTGGCGCCGCCGGTCTCCAATTGGTTGACCACCGAGACCAGTTCCTCGCGGGCCTGTTCGTAGCTGAGCTGGACGATGTCTTCGGGGAGCTGCTGGGTCATTTTCATATCCTTGTCATTCACGGGCGTCTGGGAAGTTTCACATGGGGCGGCGCCGGGCGGGACTACGTCTCACGAGGTTCCGGGTGGACATCGCGCACCTGGGCGTCGAACCGGCCGGCCGCGACGCGCACCCGCACCGCCGCCCCCGCCTCCAGGACCGCGGCATCACGAATGATGGCCCCGGACGCGTCCTGGGCGACCGCGTAGCCGCGGTCCAGGGTTTGCTGGGGTGAGAGCGCCCGCACCTGGGTGGCCAGGTGGCGGATCTCGTCCCGTGCCCGGTCCACCCGATGGCCCAGCAGCTGAGTGGACCGCTCCCGCCAGCGGGAGAGGTCCTCGCGGCGGGTGGTGATCATGGTTTCGGGGAACGCCATGACCGGGCGGGCACGCAGCGATTCAAGCAGCTGGGCCTCACGCTGCAGCTGGTGGTTGATGGCCCTATCCAGCCGGTCCCGGGCCTGGGCCAGCCCGGCAAACTCCTCCTGCAGATCCGGCACGATGCGCTTGGCCGCGTCCGTGGGGGTGGAGGCCCGAAGGTCGGCCACGTCATCCAGGATCGGGCGGTCCGCCTCGTGCCCGATGGCGGAGACCACCGGGGTGGTTGCGGCGAACACCGCGCGAACCAGCTCCTCACTGGAAAACGGCAGCAGGTCCTCCAGCGCCCCGCCGCCGCGGGCAATGACAATGACATCGATTTGCGGGTCCGCATCCAGCTGGGCCAACGCCGCCATCACCTGGGAAGCGGCGTCGCGGCCCTGCACGGCGGTGTTGATGATCCTAAAGCGCGCCGCCGGCCAGCGCAGCGTCGCGTTGCGCACCACGTCCTTCTCCGCATCCGAATCGCGCCCGGTGATCAGCCCGATGGTGCGTGGCAGCACCGGCAGCGGCTTCTTGTGCTCCAGGGCAAACAACCCCTCCGCGCCGAGCGCCTGGCGCAGACGCTCCAGCCGGGCCAGCAGCTCGCCGAGCCCCACCGGGCGCAGGTCGGTGGCGTTCAGCGACAACCGTCCGGTCTTGGTGTAGAGATTCGGCTTCACCCGGGCCACCACGCGGGAGCCCACCTCCGGCTTGGTAGCCAGCCCGCGCATCACCGAGGCCCACACGGTCACCGAGAAGGAGTAGTCCGCATCCACGTCGCGCAGCGTCAGGTAGGCGTGCCCGTTGCGGATATTGGCCTCCAGCAGCTGGCCCTCCACCCAGGAGATGGGGGAGTTCTCAATATGGGCCTTCAGCTTCTCGGAGAGCACGCGCAGCGGCCACGGGTTCTCCGGGCTGGTTTCACGGGCCGTGAGCGGCATCGTGTCCGGGGCACGGGATTCCATTCGCGCTTCTCCTCACCTGGGTCCGGGGCGAATAAGGCCTGGACCGGCCCCGTTCGCACCTGTGACGCTACACCACCGCACCGACAATTCCGTGCCGCACGGCGCCCTGGTCTTGACCGGCAGAGGCCAACCTCACAGGCGCGCGGCGGTGGTGCGCATCATATGAGCATGGGCTAACTTGCGTCCACTTCGTAGACTAGTGCCATGGCTACTTCCACTTCCATTCCGGTTTCCCTGCCGATGCCCCGCATCCCGCGGACCCGACGTTCACCTCAGGAGATCGCCGACGCTTCGCCGAATGTGAACCAGCGCAAGGTGCTGTTGGCTGCCCCGCGCGGCTACTGCGCCGGGGTGGACCGTGCCGTGGTGGCGGTGGAAAAGGCGCTGGAGCACTACGGCCCGCCGGTGTACGTGCGCAAGCAGATCGTGCACAACCTGCACGTGGTCTCCGAGCTGGAGGCCCGCGGGGCGATCTTCGTGGAGGAAACCGATGAGGTGCCCGAGGGCGCCCTGGTGGTCTTCTCCGCCCACGGCGTCTCCCCGGCCGTGGTGCGCTCCGCCGAGGACCGTGGTCTGCAGACCATCGACGCCACCTGCCCGCTGGTGACCAAGGTGCACCGCGAAGCGGTGCGCTTTGCCAAGAATGACTATGAAATCCTGCTCATCGGCCACGAGGGCCACGAGGAGGTGGAGGGCACCTACGGTGAGGCGCCGCACGCCACCACCATCGTGAACAACCCCGAAGAGGCCGACACCGTCCAGGTGAAGAACCCGGACAAGCTGATCTGGCTCTCGCAGACCACCCTGAGCGTGGACGAGACCATGGAGACCGTGCGCCGGCTGCGGGAGCGCTTCCCGAACCTGCAGGACCCGCCCAGCGACGACATCTGCTACGCCACCACCAACCGACAAGTGGCCATCAAGACAATTGCCCCCAAATCAGATCTGGTGATCGTGGTGGGCTCCTCAAACTCATCCAACTCGGTGCGCCTGGTCGAGGTGTCCCTTGACTACGGCGCCAAGGCCGCCTACCGGGTGGACTTCGCTCACGAAGTAGATGAGTCCTGGTTCGAGGGAGTCTCCACCGTGGGTGTGACCTCCGGGGCCTCCGTGCCCGACGTGCTGGTGCAGGAAGTGCTGGAGCTGCTGGCCGAATACGGTTTTGGGGACGTGGAAGAAATCACCTTGGCCGAGGAGGACATCGTCTTCTCGCTGCCCAAGGAAATCCGCGGCAAGCTCAAGGAAGCTGGGGATGACTCCCGCGCCCTGGGCGGACGCGGCACCCCCACCACCTCGCGTTAATCGTGCACTGCCCGCCCGGCTCCGCCACGCGCCAAAAGGTGCGCGGCGCACCCAGTTCACCTCCCACCCCTAGCAAAAGGTAGAATCGTCTCCCGTGGCTCTTACTATCGGAATCGTCGGACTGCCCAACGTCGGCAAGTCCACCATGTTCAACGCGCTGACCCGTGCCCAGGTGCTGGCGGCCAACTACCCCTTCGCGACCATCGAACCCAACGTCGGTGTGGTCCCGCTGCCCGATGAGCGGCTGAAGGTGCTGGCCAAGATCTTCGGCTCCGAGCGCATCCTGCCCGCGACCGTGTCCTTCGTGGACATCGCCGGCATCGTCAAGGGCGCCAGCGAGGGTGAAGGGCTGGGCAACAAGTTCCTGGCCAACATCCGCGAGGCCGACGCCATCTGCCAGGTCACCCGCGCGTTCGTGAACGACGACGTCATCCACGTCAACGGCAAGGTGGACCCGGAGTCGGACATCGAGACCATCGCCACCGAGCTGATCCTGGCCGACCTGCAGACCATTGAGAACCAGCTGCCCCGCCTGGAGAAGGAACTGCGCGGCAAGAAGATCGACAAGTCCTTCATGGACAACGTGCTCGCCGCGCAGAAGGTGCTCGAAGAGGGCAAGACGCTCTACGCCGCCGGCGCCGCGGCCGGAGTCGACCTGGAGGAAATCGCCTCGCTGCAGCTGATGACCACCAAGCCGTTCATCTACGTGTTCAACACCGATGAGGCGGGCTTGGCCGACACCGAGATGCAGGCCAAGCTCTCCGAGCTGGTGGCCCCGGCCGAGGCGATCTTCCTGGACGCCCAGTTCGAGGCCGAGCTGGCCGAGCTGGAAGAAGACGAGGCCGTGGAGATGCTCGAAGACGCGGGCATCGAGGAATCCGGGCTGGACAAGCTGGCCCGGGTTGGCTTCGATACCCTGGGGCTGCAGACCTATCTGACTGCCGGGCCGAAGGAAACCCGTGCCTGGACCATTCCCAAGGGGGCCACCGCACCGGAGGCCGCCGGGGTGATCCACACCGATTTCCAGCGCGGCTTCATCAAGGCCGAAGTGGTCAGCTTTGATGACCTGGTCGAGGTCGGCTCCGTTGCCAACGCCAAGGCCGCAGGCAAGGCGCGCATTGAAGGTAAGGACTACATCATGCAGGACGGCGACGTCGTCGAGTTCCGTACCGGACTTACATCAGGTAGCAAGAAGTAGCAACGATCCCGAGGTATGTGATGAGCGATATCAGTTTGGTCCCTTTGCGTACTGCTTGTGTGCCACGGGAAGACGTCCTGCAGGGCGGCTTGGCCGACAACCACTTCGCGGCCCAGCTCGACAAGGTCGTGCGGGACGCCGAGCACTACCCGGTCTACGGCGACGCGGAAGCGTTCTTCGCGCAGACCTATCCGACCTCTGGTTTGAAGACGCTCCTCACCAAGACCTTTGGCCGCGTCACGGGAGCGAAGGGCGTCGCTGGGGAGAACGGGGTTCTCCGTCCCACGACCTCGTTCGGCGGCGGCAAGACCCACGGCCTCACCGCCGTCTACCACCTCGCCGGTGGGGCACGCCCGACAAACATCGCGGAGTTCATCGACCCCGCGCTCTTACCTGATGGGCCGATTCAGGTGGCCGCGCTCGTCGGTGACGCGCTTGACCCCACGGCCGGCGTCGAGACGGAAGGGCACCGCACCTACACACTGTGGGGCGAGATGGCCGCGCAGATCGGTGACACTGCGTACGACGCGATGGCCGCGAACGATGCCCAGCGGACCGCTCCGGGCACCGGCACGATCAAGGCTGCTTTCGGAGGCAACCCAACCATCGTCATCGTGGACGAGATCGCCAAGTACCTGCGTGCAGTGTCGTCCTCCGGCAGCGAAGACGTGCGTCGCATGGCACGGGCAATCCCCGTGTTCCTGGGGAATCTGTTTGAGGTCGCCTCCGACCCGACCAACAAAGTGTCCGTCATCATCACCCTGGCCTCGACGACCAACGCCTTCGGTGCCGAAACAACCGAGATCAGCGACCTGACCGGCGATGAAAAGGAACGCGCCGACACTTCGAACGCCGCCTCGGTCAAGGCTGCGGAAGAGACCGGCGATGTGCTTACCCGGGCCATCCAGCCATCCGCCGTGATCCGTCCGGCAGACGACAACGAGATCGGCGAAATTCTCAAGAAGCGAATCTTCGAGTCAGTCGACGAAAGTGCGGCGAAAGCAGCAGGAGACGCATACCGCGACCTCTACGAGTCTCTGGGTAAGACCGAGCAGCTGGCCGGCGGCGCGGAACACCCCGCGACCTATGGCGAACTGGTCACGACGACCTATCCGTTCCACCCTGAGCTGGTCCGAGTACTCGACAAGCGGCTGGGCAACATCACCCAGTTCCAGCGGGCGCGCGGCGCGCTGAAGCTGCTCGCAGAGGTCGTTGCGCACATCTACGACACGAACGATGACACAGCGATCATCAACGTTGGCGACATCGACTTCGACAACGACCCGGTCCTTAACCACCTCACTGATGGACTCGGACGGGCCGAATACGCGTCGGTGGCAGAGGGCGACTTCGCAGGCAAGCAGTCGCACGCGGCGGCGGTGGATGCCGATGTCTTCCCGGGTAAACCTGAGTACGCCACCCGCGTAGCGCGCACCGTGTTCACACACTCCCTGGAAATGGTGGCGACAGCAGGAGCTGGGCGCAATGACTGGATCGTCGGCACGCTCCGTCCGGGTGAAGACACGGCCATCTTTGAGAAAGCACTCACGGAATCCGAGAAAGTATTTTGGCACCTGTCGTTCGACGGTGGCCGGTGGCGTTTCAACATCGAGCCGAACGTCAACGCCATCATCGAGACCGAGAAGCGCAACGTCGCCAACACGGCAGTAGCCGCGATGGTGGACACACTCATCCGTAACGCATTTGCCAATGACGGCGGCGCGAAAGCAGTCCACTTCCCGTCTGGTCCTGCCGAGGTCTACGATGAGGCGGGACTTAGAGTCGTCGTGCT
Source organism: Glutamicibacter creatinolyticus (assembly GCF_006094275.1). Lineage (GTDB taxonomy): Bacteria > Actinomycetota > Actinomycetes > Actinomycetales > Micrococcaceae > Glutamicibacter > Glutamicibacter creatinolyticus. Next base: position 2,257,382 of record NZ_CP034412.1, on the reverse strand, counting down.
CGACTACAACGTGGTAGCAGTCACGCAGAAGGGCGCAGAACAGCCACCCGCAGCAATCGTCGAGATGCTTGACAAAGTGGGCTCCGTCGGCAGCCCGAGAACCTACCGCAACGCTGTTGTGTTCGCAGTCCCGGATGAGGAGCAGATCGAGGTCTTGAAAGACCGCGCACGCGCCCTAATTGCTTCCAACAACCTCGCCAGCGACACGGCGCGTCTGTCGCAGTTCAGCGACGAGGTGCGCAAGAAGGTGGAGGCCTATAACAAGGAGGCCACCCTCAACGCTCGCATCGCCGTGACGCGTTGCTACAAGCACATCTACTTCCCCTCTGGTGACAAGACCACAGGATACTTGCGCCATCGCGAGCTTCCAGCTCAGGCGCAGGGCGACACGAAGAACGCGACCTCGGCGGTGTTGAGTCTGCTCGAAGATGAGGACAAGATTCGAAGCAGTCCCTTCACAGCCTCCTACCTCCGCTCGAAGACCTGGCACGCCGCGAGCTCAGCGACGACCCGCTCCATCGCCGACTACTTCTGGACCGATCACACGATCCAGATCGTTCGAAACCCGAACCTGATCCGCGAAGCGATCGTCAACGGCGTGAAGAACGAAAACTGGGTCTACTACGACGCGGGCACGGGAAAGACATACACGTCGAGCACGATGGCTGGGTTCTCGCCGGAGATGAAACCCGATGCCGAAGTGATGACCGCTTCCGAAGCCCAGTCACGAGGCTTGCTCGTGCGCAAGCCAACCCAGACAGACTTGCGCGCCGTTGTCACCAACGATGACCTCACGGGGGCCGAGATTCGCTCCCGCCTCGAAGCCCAATGTGGCGGCGAGCCGACCAAGAACGATGTCCTCGAACTGCTCGCCACAGCAGTACAAGCCAGCGACTACAAGTGGTTCGTTGTCCTCGACGCAGAGCCAGCCCCCGGAGTCCGGGCATTGTCGCCATCCGCGATCAAAGACAAAGGTCTCGACGGCCTGCGCATCCTCAGCCGGGAAGCGGCGGATGCGCAGGAGATCGAGGTGCCAACCCGCACCCTGAACTCGAAGACCTTCAACGCGTCAGGCCCAGGCGGTGCGGCAATGCAGAGCCTGCTGGATCAGATTTCCGACTTCACCGTGCCGACGGTCAGCACGATGACCTTGAAGGTCACCGCGGACGAGGCGTCTGGCACCAGCGACATCGACCTCGCCGTAGCATCGCTCGGCATGCTGCAAAAGCAGCACATCGCCGTTCGTGCAACGATCCGCGCCGAGTTCAAGGGAGTCCACGGCGGAGTCCAGTTCCAGGGCACCGCCGACAGGCAAGACTTCCAGTCCGCGTACAACCATGTGAAGAAGGCGATCACCGGTGCGGCCAAGGTAGCGGGCGAGGTAACCCTCGTCTTCCGCTTCACCCCGGCTCTGGACATCACGGATCCCCAGTTCGGCCAGATTCACACAGTCATCAAGAACCTCGGTATGAAGAGCACCACGATGACAGCCGAGGTCACCAAGTGAGCGCCGTCAAGCGCATCCGTCCCGCATCCCACCTCGCGCCGGTCGAGGGGGTGCGAGGGTTCCGCCTCGTTGTCACGCCAGGCCGAGGCGAGACCTTTGGCGTCACGCTTGAAGAAACCTACGGCGAGAACGGCGGCACGATCACCGCGCCGGTGACCACCGCCACACCCGTTCAGGCGGGACGCGTGGTCGATGCGCTCTTCGTTGCGATCCGCAAGGCCGGGCATCAACCGAGCGTCCTTGCGTTCAAGCGCAAAGCACCCATCCGCCTTGGCGAGGCTGAGGGAGTCCGTCTGGCGCTTGTTTTGCTTGCGACTCAACCTATTGCAAAGCACGAACGAGTACGAGCGCTTGTCACTGGAATCAACGCCATGAGCACCGAAGAGACCTATTACTGGTACTCCAAGTGCATGGGACTCGACGGCGACCGCGCCCGCAAAGCACTCCGGACCCTCCTTGCCGACTAAGGACACGACATGACCACTTCAAGACCACGAGTTCTCATCGAGGACTGGCTACCCGTTGCAGAGCTCGGCATCGAGTCGCGCCGCGAGCGAGCCGCGTCCTCCGCACTCCCACCCCTGTCCTACTTGCATATATGGTGGGCACGGAGGCCGCTGGTGGCATCCACCGCAGTTATTTTGACAGGCCTGCTCCCCGCCTGGACCGAATCCCTCGCAGAGAAGTTCCCTGGTATCCCTCAGGTGAAGTCCTCAGATGCTTACCGGCGCTGGGTTCTTGAGCTCATCGGGATTAAGGGGGATGCGTTAGCTGCCCAGAGAGCAAAGGATGTCGCAGCGGCTACTGGAATTCGACTCAAGGCGAACCCATTCACGTACAAGCAAGCGTATCGTTACAATCCGAATCCGCAGGATGTCGAGCTTCTGCATTTGATCCTGAAAGATACCTGGGGCGATCTCCCGAACGTCGGTGATCCGACTGCAGGTGGAGGCAGTATCCCTTTCACTGCTGTCCGCATGGGGCTACCTACTTTTGCGAACGATCTGAACGGTGTTGCTGCGGCTGTTCTCGAAGCTGGAGTTGCAATTCCCGCCAAGCACGGCAACTCGCTGAACGCTCCACTTAAGAAGTGGGGTGGAATCCTTGTCGAGAGGGTGAAGCAAGCCCTCCTTCAGTACTTTCCATCCGCTGCCGGGGAGAAAGTCACTCGCTATATCTGGGCCAATGCGATCACTTGTCCGCGGACTGGCCGACTCGTCCCACTGCTTCCTGAGATGTGGCTCCGCAAAGAAAAGGGAAAAGAAGCCGCGGTGCGACTCCTCACAACTATCGATGGAGTCGAACTCCAGGAACCTCGTTTCGATCTGCTAAAGGGAGATGAGGTGGATGCCGGTGAAGCGGCGAATGGAACGCTTAAGCGGGGTGTTGGTGTAAGCCCCTATGACAACCTGACAATCGAAAGCACATACATCAAAGCCGAGGCCCAGGCTGGTCGAATGCGCCAGGTGTTGTACGCGGTTTCTATCGAAAGAAACGGAGAGTCGACCTTCCGCCTGCCCACCGACACGGACATTAAAGCGATCTCTGCGGCAGCGACCGCCCTCGACTCCAAGCGGGGAGAATGGGAGACCCTGGGTATCCTTCCAAATGAGGATGTCGAGTGGGGACTTAAGACCCGCGAGCCGATCAACTATGGGCTTACACGCTGGACTGACTTCTTCTCTCCCAGGCAGCTGCTTGTCCATGGGACATTCGGTGAGCAGTTCAGAGCCATCATTCCCGAAGTTGTCGAGGACCTGGGTGAATCGCTTGCTGAAGCCGTGTTGTTCGAGCTCGCGCTGATGCAGGGTAAAGCCCTGAATTGGAATGCTCGACTGTCATCCTGGAACGTGGGCTATCAGCGTATGCGAAGTGTGTTCGACAGCCACAACTTCGCTATGAAGTGGACGTTTGCGGAGATGGAAGGCGCGCAAGACATCTACGGCTGGGCGCTGTCCCAGACGCTGAAGTCATACCGCGACATTGCAGCCATGTTTGGGAATAGCGGAGATGAAACCCTGCCGCAGCACTTGCCAGGGGAGACTTCGGCAACAGTGACTCAGGGAAGCGCGGCACGGCTGCCTTGGGCTTCCAATTCAATCACCCATATCTGCATGGATCCCCCGTACTACGACAACGTGATGTACGCCGAGCTGTCTGACTTCTTCTACGTCTGGGAGAGGGGGACCGTTGGCGCGATTCGCCCCGACTTCTTCGGAGACGAGCGGGCTGACAAGGAAAACGAAGCGGTCGCAAACCCGGCGCGATTTGAGTCGATGGGTCGTCGAAAAAAGGAACTTGCAGACCTCGACTATGAAGCGAAGATGACGGGAATCTTCATCGACGCGCGGAGAGTGCTTCGAGATAACGGCGTTTTGTCGGTTATGTTCACACATAAGAGGGCGGAAGCTTGGGACACCCTGGGGATGGGTCTTCTCCAGGCCGGTTTTACGGTCGAAACATCGTGGCCAGTGAACACTGAGTTCGAGCACTCACTTCACCAAGCGAACATGAACTCCGCCGCCTCAACGATCATGCTCGTCTGTCGTAAGCGAGCCGACCGCGGCGACGATCACAAGGTCTATCTCGACGACATCGAGCACGACATCCGCCAGGCGGCACGAGAGGCTGCGACACGATTCCAACACGATGGAATCGACGGAGTTGACCTTCTCCTCTCGACCTATGGCCCGACGCTATCGGTGATCTCGCAGAACTGGCCCGTCTACTCATCCACGCCCGACGCCGATGGCCGCGAACAACTGCTTCGCCCCGAGGACGCCCTCGCCCTAGCGCGCGAGGAGATCGTGGACCTTCGCCGATCCCGCCTCGTCGGACAGGCCGCAAAGGTCGATGGGCTCACTGACTTCGTGCTCTTGGCCTGGGATACGTTCGGTGCGCGAGAGTTCCCGTTCGACACAGCACGTCTCCTGGCTCTCGCAGTAGGAGGACTGGACGTCGATGAACTGGAGCGCGCGAAGATCGTCTCGAAGGCATCTGGGAAGGTCAAGCTCTTGACGCCCAAGGAGCGGCTCCGTCGTGGCACCGACTCTGAGCTCCCGGGAGTGACGCCGGAGGCATCGTCATTCGAGTACGTCATCGATGCCGTTGACACCGCGCTCTACATCGCCGAGGTGGACGGCCAACAGGCCGCAAAGCGGTTCCTCGACCGTCACGGATACACCAGCGACGCCGGGTTTATTTCCACCCTGCAAGGTCTGGCGAACGCAATCCCGCGGACCAAGGTCAAGGGCGCTTGGGTGGTACCGGAAGCTGGACTCATCGACACACTCTGCACCCTCTACTTCGATGATGTTGTGCTACCAGAGGCGGAGGAGATGGCCGCACTGGCAGACCCCAACGAGAACACACTGTTCGACGTGGAGTGACATGTCCTCGACTGATCCCATTTCGTCGCCTGACTCGTTCCAGACGGTTGATCTCGGGGCAACCTACTCGCCGGATGATCGTCCATTCGAGACGTTCTACCTGCCGCTGCTGTCAAGGGCAGTCAACTACGACAGAGCCGTGGGCTACTGGTCGGCAGCCGAGCTTCAGTACGCAGCCCAGGGCACGGCCCACTTCCTCGCAAACGGCGGGAAGATGCGACTGATCGTCGGAGCGCAACTCGCCCAACGAGACGTGGACGCCGTCATCGAAGGCACGCCACTCGACGACGTAGTGGCGGAGAGGCTCCTCGCCGACCCGGAACTTGCGGGCGCACGGATCGTTCAGAGCGAGCATCTGAGCGTGCTCGCGTGGATGGTTGCCACGGCCCGACTTGAGATTCGTGTCGGTGTCCCACGAGGAGAGAACGGCGAGCTACTGACGCATGAGCAGTCGGGTCGCTACTTCCACACCAAGTACGGCATCTTCGCGGATGGCTACGGCAACAGAGTCGCCTTCAACGGCTCGAACAACTCCTCGGTCACGGCCTGGGCCAAGAACCACGAGACGTTCGACGCCTATCCATCCTGGAATGTCCCCATCTGGAACTACCTGGGTGTCCACAAGGTGCTCGACTTCGAGAAGCACTGGACAGACAACGCCGACGCAGGATGGGCCGTCATCGACCTGCCGACGGCAGTGCGGATGCACCTCATCGAGCACGCGCCCGATACTCCACCTCTAGCGCCGGGCGTCGTCTTACCACCCTCGGAGGCCGACGACACCGATGAGTTCGATGTAGAGGCCGCGTGGGACGAACTCGTCGCATTGCGCGACGCACCAACGGAATCGTCCTGGACCGGTGTCGGATCGGCATGGGCACAACCTCTCCCGCACCAAGCAGAGCTAATCAACCGTGTCGTGAGCACCTACCCGCGCGGCTACCTCTTCGCCGACGAAGTAGGGCTTGGCAAGACCGTCGAGGCAGGCATGGTCCTGCGTGAACTCTTCACCTCAGGTCGGGCGACGAAGGCGCTCCTGCTCGTGCCTGCGTCAGTGATGAAGCAGTGGCAAGAGGAGCTCCACGAGAAGATGAACCTCGATGTTGCCCGCTTCGACAAGGGCATCTTCGTGGATCGCTACGACCAGCCGATCCCCGTTACTCCGAACGCCAATCCATGGTCGGCGTTTCCCATCGTGCTTGCTTCGTCGCACCTTGCCCGCCGCCGAGACCGTCGGCGTCAGATTCTCGATGCCGGACCGTGGGATGTCGTCCTAGTTGACGAAGCCCACCACGCCCGGCGACGCGGTTCCAAGCCGACCGATACTCCGAACTCGCTGTTGGCACTGCTCCAAGAGATGCGCGACAAAGAGATGTGGCGTGCGCTGTACTTGGCCACCGCTACACCGATGCAGATGAACCCGCACGAAGCCTGGGACCTGATCTCTCTGCTTCGACTCAACGGTCGATGGGGCGTCAGCGCCGACGACTTCATCCGATACTTCAAACTTCTGGCGATCGACCCCATGCATCGCCACTGGGACCTGCTTTGCGCGATGCTGGAGGACTACTTCTCCGACCCACAGGCCGAGCGGGACGCTGACCTCGAACAGCAAATCGACGACGCCCTTGGCTGGACGGGTGCGTACGTGGTCACGGCTCTGGCCGGGAACCCGCCGAGTGCCGACCTGAAGGCCAAGTTCCCGAACGAGACTTCCGAGTGGATGGACAAGTGGCTCCGCCGACACACGCCAATGCGGGATCGAGTCTTCCGCAACACCCGAAAGACGATGCGCGAGTACCAAGCGGCAGGGATCATCCCCGACGACGTGGTCATCCCGTACCGCCACGTCAAAGATGAGTTCATCCCGCTGGAGCCGAACGAGCGCCGACTGTACGAGCGCATCGAGGAGTACATCCGTCGCCACTACAACGCCTACATGGCTGAGGCAGGAAATCAGGCGCTCGGCTTCATCATGACCGTCTATCGCCGTCGCCTGACCTCCTCGTTCGAGGCGATCAAGCGGTCGCTTCGTCGTCGGCTGAGTGTTCTGGAAGATGGCAAGAACCTCGCTGAGCTACTCACCGACGACGACAACGTCGATGTTGAAGGATCGTTGTTCGAGCCGGAGGCGTTCGACACGAGGGCCGACCGACTCCGCGACGAGATCGCCGAACTCAAGTCGTTCCTCCAAGACCTCGACAGCATCACCGGCGAAGACAGCAAGGCCAGCAAGCTCGTTGCTGACGTGACCGAGGCACTGAATACATACTCGTCAGTGGTTGTCTTCACCCAGTACGCCGACACCATGGACTACGTCCGCGAACGACTCATCACGGCAGGATACCGGCGGCTTGGCTGCTACTCCGGCCGCGGTGGTGAGGTCTACGACGCCGACTCCGAGACCTGGGCCGAGGTCACAAAGTCGGAGATCAAGACCATGTTCCGCAGTGGCGAGCTGGAAGTTCTTATCGGCACCGACTCCATGAGCGAAGGTCTGAACCTGCAAACGTCCGGGCGGCTCATCAACTACGACATGCCATGGAACCTCATGCGCGTCGAGCAGCGGATCGGCCGCGTTGATCGCATCGGCGCCTCCTACAAGGACATCCGCATCAGCAACTACTTCTACGCCGACACGGTCGAGGAGCAGGTGTACAAGGGCATCGCGGAGGACTACGGAGACTTCACCGACATCGTTGGCGACGCCGCACCCGTGCTCGCAAACATTGAAAAGGCCATTGAGCGCCTCGCCCTGACCGGGCACACAACGCCCACCGACATCGAGTCTGAGGTCGGCGATATCCGCCAGCAGGTTGAGGACATCAAGAACGAACCCGTGGGTAACGACGATCTGGGCGAACCCACTGGTGAGAGCCGTATCAAGGAGCCGCCGCAGCTCATCGGTGCCACAACACCGCATGACTTGGAGCGTCTGCTCACAACGAATGGGCTCAGCCGCGCCGCGTTCGAAGTGGACGACCAGCGCCCAAAGGTCTACCGGCTCAAGCCTCCGGCCGAAAGCCTGTCCCGGCTCTCATTCAACGAACTCGATGGTGTACGCGACGTCGAGGAATACTTCGATCCGTCTCCCGTCGAGGCTCTGCCGGTCACGTTCGACCGTGCAACCTGGGACGAGAGCGATGACGCCTCGCTGGTCTTCCTTACCTATGGGACGCCGGAACTTGCGGCGCTATTGCCTGCCGCACACTCAATGCGGTGAGCTTTCCAGGCGGCTTGAACGCGGTGGTGAGGTGCTTTCGAGGATTTCATCCGTAGGAGAATAGGGGCGTGACTTGAGTTCTGTTCAGCGCTTACATCATGTGGCAGGATGTAGGCATGCTTCTTGCTGCCAACGATCCGCGCCGCGCCGCCGTCTACCTCCGCATCTCGCAGGACCGGGAGATGGACGGGCTCGCTATCGACCGCCAGCGCGAGGACTGTGAGAACCTCGCCCGGTTCCGGCGCTGGGAGATCGTCGAGACCTACGTGGACCAGTCGAAGAGCGCCACCGACCGAACCGCGATCCGTCCGGACTACGACCGCATGGTCGCCGACTACCTTGTCGGGCGGTTCGACGCGATTATCTGCTACGACCTCGATAGGCTCACCAGGCAGCCCCGCCAGCTGGAGGACTGGATCGACGCCGCCGAGCTGCGCGGACTCGCCCTTGTCACGGCCAACGGCGACGCGGATCTCTCCACCGACGGTGGACGCATGTACGCGCGCATCAAGGCGTCCGTGGCGCGCGCCGAGATGGAGCGCAAGAGCGCCCGCCAGTCTGCCGCCCAGAGGCAACGCGCCATGCAGGGGCGAGCCCCGAAGGGCATGCGTCCGCTCGGGTACGCCATCAATGGCGAGGTGATCCGCGACGAAGCTGAGGCCGTGAGAGCGATCTATAGGCTGTTCACGAGGATCGAACATCCTGAGTCGCTTCGTTCGCTCGCCCGGGCGCTCAGCGGCACCGAGGAAATCGAAGGACTCTCGCCCCTTCCCAAGCACACGCACACGGTGAGCGTCGAGCGTGCCGCCGCCCGCGAGCAGCAGGGCCTCGAACCTAGGCCGATCGTCGAGGACGGTCCGTGGTCTCCCTCGACCGTGCTGGGCATCCTGCGGAACCCGCGCTACGCGGCGCTGAGCACGTACACGCCGAAGTTCGCCCAGGCGGATGGAAAGCGCCGTCGGATGTGGAAGGCGCAGATCCTCCGCGACGACGCCGGAGAACCGATCCGGGGCCAGTGGGAGCGGATCGTCGATGACGAAACCTGGTGGAAGGTCCAGGAGATACTCGACGACAAGAAGCGCGTGACCAACACCAGTGGTGCAACCAAACGCAAGCGCCTCGGGAGTGGACTGTACCGCTGTGGCGTCGTCGTCTCTGTGACTGGAAAGGTCTGCGGCAAGAAAGTCACAGGCGCACCACGCGGGTACACGTGCCCAGGTCACTTGGTCCGCTCTGGTCCTGCCATAGACGAGTACGTCACGGAGGCAATCAGCGCCCGTCTCGCCAAGGATGACGCGGCGAAGAAGATCCTCAAGCCCAAGGACAGCTCACAGACCGAGGCCCTCGATGCTGCGATCAGCGACCAACGAGCCAGGATCAGCCGGGCACAGCACGATTACGACGAGGAGATCATCGAGGGGCGTGACCTCAAGCGCGTGCGCGACGCCGCCGAGGAGCGCATACAGGAGTTGGAGGCCCAAAGGGCGCTTCGGGGACGTGCTGGTGTGCTGCGGCCAATCCTCGACACCGATGACCCTCCGGGCGCGTTCAGGGACGCATCGCTTGAGATCCGACGTCAAGTGATCGACGCGCTGGTTTCTGTGACGGTGTTCCCGCAGCCCAGAGGGCGCAAAGGGTTCGATCCAGCATCGGTCGAGATCGTGTCGAAGTAGGCCACGGTCCGCGCAGCGGACCCGGGAGGTCTCCCGAGAGCGGCTGACGCGGCGTTAGCGCGTCACTTTATCAGAGCCTGACTGCCTGTCGCGTTCACCGCTCTCCTCGAATTGAGGAGGAGATCTATGGCCACGAACACCCCGCACAGCACGCCGCGAGTCTGGATCGGCTGCTTGCACTGCTACAACTCCGGCCGGCTCGTCGGCGACTGGTTCGACGCCATCGACGCCGACGAGGTCACCTTGGCCGACGTGCACCGAGGTTCCGGTGGCAGTCACACCGGGTGTGAGGAACTGTGGGTGTTCGACCACGAGAACATTCCGGTCTCCGGCGAGATGAGCCCGGGCGAGGCTGCTGAGTGGGGTCGTGTCGTCGAGGAGGTCGACGAGCACCTGCGCTCGGCCTTGGTTGCCTGGGTCCGTCGAGACGGTAGTGCTGTTCGGAACGCGGTCGAGTTCCGGTTTAACGTCTAGCGGAATAACCACTGGGGGAAGAAAGCAGCTATGGCCAAGTACAAAGCGCCGAAAGTGCGCCTGCATCGCGACTTCTTTTACTTGAACGACGTGGTTTCGATCAACTTACTGTCGGCCCTGGAATCCGGGAAGGTCGACGAGCTCGCAGTTCGGCATAGCGGTGGTCAGGTTCGTTCCGATGTCGAGTCTGCGCAAGTGCGTGTCCTTCGAGCGCGGTGCAGCCTGCATGGGTACCCAACCGAACGCATTTCCGACGGAGTCTCTCGACAAGCCCGAAGACCCCCTGGATGTCGCTGGATGTCCAGCGCGATGGGTTGACCTGGCCGTCGAGCGGCATATTGGCATCGGTTACTTGAACGAATGGCATCAGCGGGGACTGTAAGTTTACTGGTGTAGCTCCTACTCAGAGAAACCAAATGAATACCGACACCGTGGCGACAAACGGTACCGAGAAGAACACCGAGGAACCATTGGCCAAGAAGCCATCACTGATCACCTCGGCTACGAGAAGCACGAACGCGGTGAAGCGGAGAATTCACGCAACGGCACCCGCACCAAAACCGTGCAAACCAAGGGCGGCCGATTCCCATCGACGTGCCCCGTGACCGGGCAGGGACCTTCGAACCGACCTTTGTGAAGAAGCGCCAGCGCCGGCTGGGAAGCATTGAGGACGTCGTCCTGTCCCTCTCAGCCCGCGGCATGTCCCACGGGGATATCGCAGCTCACCTGGCCGATGTGTACGGCACTGAGGTGTCCAAGACGACCATCAGCACGATCACCAACAAGGTGCTGGCCGGAATGAACGAACGGCAGAACCGGCCCCTGGACGCGGTTTGCCCGGTCGTTTTCATCGACGCGATCCACGTCAAGATCCGTGACGGGCAGGTCGCTAACTGGCCGATCTACGTCGCGTTGGCGGTCACTTCCGAAGTCAACCGAGAGATCTTGGGTTTGTGGGCTGGTGATGGTGGAGAAGGCGCGAAATATTGTCTACAGCTCCTCACTGTAATCAAGAACCGTGGCACCGAGGACGTGCTCATGCTCGTCTGCGACGGGCTGCTTGGGTTACCGGATTCCGTGGGTGCTGTGTGGCCTGAGGCCCTCGTGCAGACTTGCGTGGTGCACCTGATGCGTACCTTGTTCACCTACGCTTCCAAGGCCGATTAGCCTGCCATTAGTGCGGCTTTGAAGCTGGTTTATCATGCTGCAGCGCTCGGTGAAGCCGAGGATCGTTTTGCGGACTTCGAGAAGGACTGGGAGCAGAAGTATCCGGCGATCATCCGTGTGTGGGAAAGGACTTGGGGCGAGTTTGTTCCGTTCTTGCAGTTTGACCGGGAGATCCGCAGGATTGTCTGCACCACGAACGCGATCGAGTCAGTCAACGCCCGAATCCGCAAGGCAGTGAAGTCCCGGGGACATTTCCCTACCGAGCAGGCCGCGCTGAAGTTCGTGTATATGGCGTTGATGGCCTTGGACCCGACAGGCCAGGGCCGGGCCCGGTGGACGCAGCGGTGGAAGCCAGCGTTGAATGCTTTCGATATTGCTTTTGACGGCCGTCTTAGCGCTCGAGTGTCAGTTGTAGTTTAGAAATAGTTACTCCGTTATCTTGGCAGTCGATCGGTACGGTGAATTCCAAGCCCGTCAACGCGCTGATCTCCACCGTCTTTGCCCAGGCCAGCCAGAAAGCGGTGCGCGCCCATTACAAGTAGGTGACCGGCAGTATGCGGGCCCAGTTCCCGCAGGTCGCAGCGATGTTGGAAGCCGCAGAAACGGAGCTGACAGCATTCGCGGGGATGCCGCGGGAGCATTGGCAGAAGATCTGGTCGAATAACCCGATCGAGCGGCTGAACCGGGAGGTCAAACGCCGCGCCGATGTGGTGCAGATCTTCCCGAACCGGGAGTCAGTAACCCGGCTCATCGGTGAGGTGCTGCAAGAACAGCATGAGGAGTGGTTCTATGGTGAGCGGCGGTACTTATCGGAGATCTCCATGCGCAAGCTGCTCAGTGCCGTCCGCCAGAATGCCGGTGCTGGAATCGGGTCGGGGGAGATGCCGTTGAGTGCCTGACCGATACGATCCAGCCCCCGATTCACAGATTCAATGATCTTGGACGGGACGATTGGAAAGAACACCACGTAATGGGACTGGACCCAATAACCTCGGCGTAAGTGAGCAATGAGCACAGAAGTGGACGAGCGCGCTGGCTGTATCGACCCATGCCACCTGGGCCACCGGTCCTTCTTGACTCTGCGCCCCTGAATCTATTGACTTAGACGACCTTTGAGCAGTGCGAGTGTACTTGAGTCTGCCCGGCGAGTACGGTGAGCACAGTTGTCGCCGATCACCGTGCGCGAGGTGACTCGACAAAGGTGAGTGGTACCATAAGTAAGTACCACTGGTCCAAATGGGGAGGATGCCATCATGTCCATCAGCGCAAGCGAGGCGCGCAAGACCTTGTTCCCTCTCATTGAGCGCGTGAATGAGGACCGTGATGCCGTTGAGATCGTTTCTCGTAAGGGCAACGCTGTTCTGATGTCGGCCGAGGAATATGCTGCGTGGCAGGAAACCGCCTACCTGTTCCGCTCGCCGGCCAACGCCCGCCGGCTGCTCGATGCCTACGAACGTGCCCGCGCCGGAAAGCACGAGGTTCACGACCTGGATCGCGCCGACGAGGAAACCTGAGTGCGTCTAGTCTGGGACGAGTCAGCTTGGGAGGACTACAAGCACTGGCAGACGGCCGACCGGAAGATCCTGAAGCGCATCAACACTCTCATCGATGCCTGTTTGCGCGAACCGTTCTACGGGATCGGCAAGCCCGAGCAGCTAAAGTATGGAGCGCAGGGCTCGTGGTCACGGCGCATCACCGATGAGCACCGGCTCGTCTACCTGGTGGAGGATGAGGACCTCGTGATTCTTCAGGCCCGCTACCACTACTGACCCAATGACTTTACACGAGGGCACATGGCGAAGTTGCGGTCCTCAAACTGATTCGACGCTCGCCGGGATCAGTGGGAGATAGCTCTTTGCGCGGCGGGACGGCCGGGCGGTTCACTTGCTTGCCGTGAAGATGTTGGGGCTATCACACGCAGACGATTGGTACGTGTGTACGAGGCCCTTCTATGAGAAATTCGGCTTCCTCTCTCCCATAAAGAAGAGCCTAAGTGGAGAGGGTACGCGGTTCCTCGGCACGCTGAACACGCTGCTGCCGTTAAGAAAGAGAGTCCGGGCGTAGTCGTTGCTACGTTAAGGCCCGGAAGTAATTCGATCGCATTCAAGGCCACGGTTAATTCATGACGGCGCGTATAGCCAGTCGTCGATGGCTTTGGGCCGGGCTCCGGAGTCTTCGCCGATCTGCAGCGATATTGCAGGTGAAAGCGCTCCGATGACAGAGGATGACGTGCGTCTCATGATACCGGTGGCGCAACTCACTAGGATGGGTGGTTGATCCAATGGATCAGCCACGTCCGTCCATCTCGAATCAAGGAGCATTGAATAATGAGTTTCAACGTCTATCTTTCCGGAGAGATCCACACTGACTGGCGCGAGGAGATCCAGCGCGGTGCCGAAGCAGCCGGCTTGGACGTCGTGTTCACCGCACCGGTGACCGACCACCCGGCCAGCGATGCCGCCGGCGACTACCTGGGGGAGACCTCCACCCAGTTCTGGCGTGATCACCAGTCCTCCAAGATCAACGCCATTCGTACCCGCACCCTGATTGAAAAGGCGGACTTCGTCGTCGTTCGATTCGGCGACAAGTACAAGCAGTGGAACGCAGCCTTCGATGCCGGTTACTGTGCGGCGCTGGGCAAGCCTTACGTGACCCTGCACGATGAGGATATCGTCCACCCGCTCAAGGAGGTTGACGCCGAGGCGCAGGGCTGGTGCAAGACCACCGACCAGGTAGTGGAAACACTGCGGTACGTGCTCCAGGACTGAACCGGGGAATGACTCCGCGCGGGGTAACGAACCTGCCCCGGGCAGAGTGGTGATCTCAGGCGCCGACCTCGTTGCACGAATGACGGACCTGGCTCCTGGGATAACACCCTTGGGCGCGACCGTGTTCGAGCGCTTCCCCGCCCGGCTGTTGCCCTCGATTGGGGCGAGCGCGGTTGAAGCCGGGACGGCTTGAAGCCGTTCGGCGTGCTGCGTGGCCTCAGAACAGCGGCCAGGGCACTGCCGGCATCTGGCCGCGTGGGGCCGGAAACTGTCCTGCCATGCTGATCTGCTGGCATCGCCTTGCCAACGCGGCGATCTCCTCGGCGCTCAGCAGCCCTTCCAGCATGTGGCCGAGTTCGCCGGAAAGCGCCTGGTTCACTCGCTTGATGCCCGCCACCTCTTCAGCGCTCAGGGATTCACCCAACCAACCCCACAGGACAGTGCGCAACTTGTGTTCATGGTGAAAGGTGAGCCCGTGATCCACACCGTACCGGTGTCCATGGGGCATGGCCAGAATGTGGTTGCCCTTGCGGTCGGCATTGTTGACGATGGCGTCGAAGACCGCCATGCGTCTTAGCTGCGGGGTGTCCTCGTGGATGAGCACGATGATCTGTCCGCTCTCATCCCGCCCCTTGAGAACGTGCTTCCAGCCGTTCTGCGATACCTGATGCTCCGGCAGTAGGTCTACGGGGCTCTGCTCGGGATCTGGTTCTTTCCACAGCTGCACCATCCCCTCGCCCAGCGGCCCATCGCGCAGCCAGGTGTGCGGCACGACGTCCCACCCGAGAGTCTGTGAAATCAGGTAGGAGGCAACCTCCCTGTGGGCCAGCGACCCTTCGGGAAAATCCCACAGCGGCTTTTCTCCTGCGATGGGTTTGTAAACGACCTGCGTCTTGCCGATGCTGCCCAGGAACGTGGCGTTCGATGCGCTCGTGATGCGGCCGGTGAGACGCAGCTCGGCTTTCACCAAGTCCGGTGTAGGCATCAGAGATCTTCAGGAGCGCAGATGTGCCCCTCGGGATCCATAGGGTAACCACAGCGAGGGCACATCGGCCGGCCGGCCGCCACGATCTCGCGGGTGCGTTTTGCGAAGGCACGGGCCGTTCCAACCGGTATGCGTACGACCAACATTTCTTCCTCTTCAGCGCTCTCGTCCTCGCTCAGTGGGTGGAACTCCATGACAACCTGGGCTGTGGAGGGGTCCCAGCCCAAAGTAATGGCACCGAGGCGGAACTGCACCTGGACGTCTTCTAGAGGCTCATTGTCGACAAGCTCAATGGGAGTCCCCGACGGGACACTGAAGCGATTGCCTGCAACCGTGCTCAACTGGTCAAGGACCTCGTCAATTTTTTCCGCGAGCGCAGCTGATTGCTGTTTCTCCAAGGCCACGGACACCAGTTGCCTACCGGCGCGCACCTGCAGGTAGAACGCACGAGACCCCGGCGAACCGATGGCGCCAACGACAACACGATCTGGCCAAGAAAACTCGTGAACACGTGTAGACATGTGTGTATTCTAGGCCGATTTGGTCGCTGATGTCTGGTGTCCCGAGCCGCCACCCACCGCAGCATCGCCCGCGCTGATTCCTTTGGCCAACCAAGACAAATCGCCAGCCTCGGTATTGATCGCGTACACGCTTGGGCGAGGCCCTCCGTACCGCACAATGGAGACCGATGCCGGGCCCACGTTGATGCGCTGGAACAGGTCCAGATGCATGCCCAGCGCGTCGGCGAGCACCGACTTGATGATGTCGCCGTGACTGACTGCCGCCCAAACGGCATTGGGTCCATGCTCGGCCTCGAATGCCGCATCATGGCGACGGATCGCGGCCACCGAGCGCGTCTGCATCGCGGCCAGGGACTCGCCATCCGGAAACGTCACGGCGGAAGGTTGCGACTGCACCACCGACCACAGGTTTTCGGTCACAAGCTCGCTGAGTTGGCGGCCCTGCCACTGGCCGTAGTCACACTCGGTCAAGTCGGACTCAACGGGAGCATCCGGTGCCTGGCGTTGCCGATCAAGGATGAACTGGCTGGTCTCCCGGCATCGTTCGAGGGGGCTGGACACGACTGCGGCAAGGGGCACCGCTGCCAACAGTTCTCCGGTCAGGGCCGCTTGATCCCGTCCGGCTTCATCCAGGGTGACGCCATCCATCCGTCCGGCCAACATCCCAGTGGCGTTGGCTGTGGAGCGGCCGTGCCGCACGAGTAATACTGTCGCCATGCCCTCAGCCTAATCATTCGGTGCGCGCAAACCCACCGGCACGCAGATCATGCCAGCGTGGCTGACTTGATCGGTCGCCTGCCGTGGCGGGCAGCCGACAGGGCACAGCTCTAGGAATCGACGTGGCATCACGAACGTCTCCTTTTGCCGAGCCGGCTTTTGGAGGACAATTGACGAATGAAGTCTCTGCAACCATTGGAACAGGCGTTTTCTTAGGAAAGCAGGAACCCCATGGGCCCCGATGTCTCCGATGCCAACCTTGGCCGTGGCTCCTCGGGGCCCTTGGCGGCAGTGGTGGGCAAGAGAAGGCCCCCGGCATTGCATGTCATGAGCTGGAACATTCGGCGCCGCATGCAGTACCTCTTCCAACGCGAAGCCGATCAATGGAGGGTGAGGGCGCCTCGACTTCGCGCACTGCTGGAAGCGGAGCAGCCTGCCCTACTGGGGGTGCAGGAGGCCCTTGCCGATCAAGTGGATTTCCTCATCGAATCCTTGGGCGGGACTTATCGAGCGATCGGTCATGGGCGGGATCGTCAACGAGCAGACGAACAATGCCCGATCATCTACGATGCCCAAAGACTGGAGCTGCTTTCCTGGGAACAAAAGGCCCTGTCGAATCACCCGGCCCAACCCGGCTCGATGTCCTGGGGAAACCTTGTTCCCCGGGTACTCATCGAGGCACTTTTCCAGGACCGTGGAACCGGCCAGCGCCTACAGATGATCAACACACACTTCGATCATCTGTCCGCGCATTCTCGGCTCCGCTCCGCTCAGGTGATCGCCCGGCTGGTGAGGGGCAGCGAGCACCCGACGGTTGTCACCGGCGACCTCAATGCACGTCCTGGGTCGGCGCCGCTGGCCCAGTTGCTCTGCGAAAATACGCTCCTCGATTCGCTGGACGCCGCACCACGACGGGTGGCTACACAGTGGGGAACGTTCGCCGCTTACCGTGCACCGACATCCCGGCGTCCCCGGGTTGATTGGATTTTGGTGTCCCCAGATCTTCTGGTCCGCAGCGCAGGCATCAACGGAAGGCAATACGGCGGGGGATGGGGGTCTGATCATCTGCCCGTGCAGGCGGTAATCGAAGTGCCCATTGCCGGCCTGCCGCATCCCCACCCTGAGCCTGGCCAGCACCAAGCCTGAACCTCACCGTCGGTCTTTCTTGGTCGTTGGACGGAACGGCACTGTCTCCGCCGGGACGCTGGGCCTTCCGGTTATCGCTCTCTTGAAGAAAGCTGCGAGCGGCTATGCCTGCGCTGAAGCCAGGATAGGCTGTGCACTGTGCTGGACATTCTGTTTGCCGCACAGCAGCGGCTCTTCGACCTAGACAATCCGCGGGATGTCGCGGTCGCGACCATCGTCGCGGTCCAGGGCTCCGCCCCTCGGCCCGTCGGAACCTCCATGCTCGTCGACTCGACGGGAGCGGTCCAGGGTTCCCTGAGCGGAGGCTGCGTCGAGGGCGCCGTGTTCGAGGCCTGCCAAGACGCCCTGGCCAGCGGTGAGCCGGCCGTACACGCCTTCGGGTACAGCGATGAGGACGCCTTCGCCGTTGGCCTGATGTGCGGCGGGGCCATCGAGGTCCTGGTGCAGCCCTTCCTCGCCGGGGGCCGGGGTCTGGCCCGGTCGGCCAGCCAGGCCGACCCGGTGGCGGTGATCATGCCGCTTCCCTCCGCAGACCGGGAACACGCCAGCCACGCCGTTGAAGTTCGGGCCAACGACGAGAACGAGCTGCTGGCCGCTTTGGAACCACTGGTTCCACCCGCGGCGTTGCCTGCGGCTGCCAGTCAGACGGCGGCCATGATCCGGAATGAGCGGACGGGAACCGTGCGGATCGCCGTCCCGGGGGACAACAGGGTACGGCTCGAGCTGTTCGTTGAAAGCCGGGTAACTCCGGCACATCTGGTGGTTGTCGGGGCGAACGCCTTCGGGCAGGCGCTGGTGGAGGCCGCCCGGCCGCTGGGCTACCGGATCACCGTGTGTGATCCGCGCTCCGCGTTCGCCGATCCAGCGGCATTTCCCGGCGCCGAGGTGGCGCAGGCCTGGCCGCACCATTTCCTGGCTCGGGCCGCCGACGCCGGGGACTTGGATGTACGCAGCATGATCTGCATTCTCACCCATGATCCAAAAATCGACATTCCGGCGTTGCAGTTCGCGTTGGGGCTGGGGGTCGGCTACGTCGGGGCGATGGGCTCACGGCGCAGTGACCGCGACCGGCGCTGCGCCCTGCGGCAGGCGGGAGTGGATGACCAGGCACTGGAGCGTTTGCATTCCCCGATAGGACTGGGATTGGGCGCACAGACCCCCGCCGAGGTGGCCGTCTCGATCCTGGCCGAGATCCTGGCCGTTCAAGGCGGGCAAGCGCAGATCCTTCCGCTGAGCCACGGAACCCAGCCGCTACACCCCAGTACTCCCGGGGGTTGAAGCCGGGGCCGGGGATCCGACCCACCGCGCAAGATCCGCCGGGACGTCCAGGTCTGCACCGTCCTCCAGGTCCGAACAGTCAATGAGGTCGACCACGTCACCGCGCTGGCTGAGCAGTTTGCGGGCTCCCACGTCGGCGTGGGCCGCGGCGCTCGCCGCGGGGCACCAGGACGCGTCGAAAAGAACCGGGTGGCCGCGGCGCAGCCGCCCGTCCGGATCCTGGTGGGCCGCCGCAGTGATCCGCCCGGGCCGGTGGGCGGCGATGATCCTGCCGACTTCCGCGGCAGTGATGCCCGGACGGTCCACGGGGGTCACCATGACATCCAGGTGAGACCCGATGGCCTGCAGCCCGCAGCGCAGGGAGGTGCCCATGCCCTGCCTCCAGCGGGGATTGTGGACCGTGCGCACCCGGGCCTCGCCGGCCAGGGCCTTCGCGACGTCCTCGGCTCCGGCGCCGGTGACCACCACGATCTCGGAGCAGCCCCCGGCGAGCAGGGTTCCGGCCAGTGCGGCCACCAGCGGAACCCCGTGGATCTGCAGCAGGGCCTTCGGCCCCCGGCCCAGGCGACGGCCCGCCCCGGCGGCCAGCACGAGCCCCACCGGGCCGGGCGGTACCGGAGTCAGCCCGGGCCCACGGCGCGGCTCATCGCGGGAGGAACGCATCGCCAAACAACGGAAGCTCCCTGACCCGCACCCCGGTGGCGTTGTAGGCCGCGTTCGCGATGGCGGCGGCCGCGCCCACTATGCCGATCTCGCCAATGCCGCGCGCACCGACGGGGCCAGCCAGTGGATCCTCCTCATCCAGCCAGGACACCTCGATTTCGGGCACGTCCGCGTTGACCGGGACGTGGTACTCTGCCAGGTCATGGTTCACCACGTGTCCAAACCGCGGATCCAGTTCACTCTTTTCATGCAGCGCCATGCCCAGACCCATGGTCATCCCACCGATGAACTGGGATCGGGCGGTGCGCGGGTTCACGATCCGCCCGGCCGAGAAGACACCGAGCATCCGGTCCATCCGGATTTCACCGGTGGATTCTTGGATTCGCACCTGGGCGAACTGGGCGCCGAAGGAGTGCATCGCCCATTTTTCGGCCGCCGGGTTCTTCTTGGCCTCGCCCTGGGCCTCGGCCCCGACCGCCGGGTCGCGGCCGTGCTCGGCGCGCAGCGCCTCGGCCCCGGCGAGGACCGCGGCGCTCCAACTGGCCAGGCCGGTGGAACCGCCGGCCACCGTGGCGTTGGGCAGGCTGGTGTCACCGATCTGCAGCTGAATCTGCTCCAGTGGAACCTGCAGGGCGTCGGCGGCGACCTGTGTGAGAGCGGTCCAGGTACCGGTGCCCAGGTCCGCGGCGCCGATGGTCACCTGGTAGCCGTCCTGTACACGCCGGATCCGGGCGACGGATCCGGGCTGTCGGCTGGCCGGGTAGGTGGAGGAAGCCACTCCCAACCCGATCAGCCACCCGTTCTCCCGCCGGGTGCCCGGCTGCGCGCTGCGCGCGGCCCAGCCAAAGCGCCTGGCACCTTCGCGCAGACAGTCCACGAGCCGGCGCTGGTTGAACGGCAACCCGGTGTCCGGGTCGGTCTGTGGGTCATTGCGCACCCGAAGCTCAATGGGATCGATGCCGCAGGCCACGGCCAGCTCGTCCATGGCAATCTCCAGGCCCACCATGCCCGGAGCCTCCCCTGGAGCGCGCATCCAGGACGGGACCGGCACATCCAGGGGGACCACACGCTGGGTCAGCCGGCGATGCTCCCCGGCGTACATCATGCGGGCCGGTTTGGTTGCCTCCTCCGGGAATTCCTTGGTGTGGGAGGACATTGACAAGGCATCAAAACCAAAGGCGGTGATTTGCCCGTCGGCCCCCGCACCCAACCGGATGTGCTGCAGGGTGGGGGCACGGTATCCGGTGATGGAGAACATCTGCTGCCGGGAGACCGCATACTTCACGGTGCGTCCGGGCAGTGCGCGGGCGGCCTGCGCGGTGAGCATCATGTCCGCGTGCGGCACGCCCTTGGACCCGAATCCGCCGCCCACGTGCGGGGAGATGATACGGATCTGTTCCGGGTCCAGTCCCAGCACCGGGGCAATCGCCGTCCGGGCGGGGTGTACGCCCTGGGTTGAGGTCCACAGCGTCAGCGTGCTGCCGTCCCATTTGGCCACCGTGGTGTGCGGCTCCATCGGGTTGTTGTGTTCCATTGGCGTGCTGTACCAGGCGTCTATGCTCACCTCGGCCTTGGCGAAGGCGGCATCGAAGTCGCCCTCGGTGACGTCACCCCCGCCGGACTGCGGCTTCCGCGCCCCGGGATGGTCCTTGCGCAGTTGGACGTCGTGGTCTTCGCGTTCATAGCCGATTTCGATAAGGTCCGCGGCGCTGCGGGCCTGCTCGGGGGTGGTGGCGATGACCGCGCCCAGGTACTGCCCCCGGAAACGGACCTCGGGGGACTGCAGGATCGCCAGTTCACCGTCTTCCGTGTCCTTGAGGGCCGGAGCGTTCTGGGCGGTGAGTACGTGCACCACGCCCTCGGCCGCCTCGGCCGCCGCAGTGGACAGGTTCACCACCTTCCCACGGGCGATTTCGGCCTGAACCGGGTAGAGGAACAGGGGGTCTTCGACTTCATGCTCGTAGGCGTAGGGGGCGCGGCCGCGCACCTTGTCCGGGCCGTCCAAACGCACCGGTTGGGTCCCGATTGAGGAAACCTTCAGCGGATCACTCATGGTCGGCCTCCTGTAGATCCGTCAGTTCTGCGAGCACCGTGGTGATGGCCCCACGGGCCATCTGGACCTTGAAGGCGTTGCCCGCTACCGGTTCGGCGCCTTGAAGTTCGGCGTCCGCCGCCCGCCGAAAAGCCTCCAGGCTCGGTTCGCTGCCGCGCAGGATCGCCTCGGCGCGTTCGGCACGCCATGGCTTGTGCGCCACCCCGCCCAGGGCAATGGCCACGTCGCGGATCAGCGGGGTAGGCCCGGAGTCATCGACGTCAACCAGGGCGGCCACCGATACCAGGGCGAAGGCATATGAGGCGCGGTCGCGGATCTTTCGGTAGGTGGAGCGCGCACCGGAGGGCGGCGGCAGTTCCACCGCGGTAATCAGCTCCCCGTGCTCCAGCACGGTGTCACGTTCGGGATGATCTTCGGGCAGGCGGTACAGCTTGCTGATCGGGATGCGCCGTTCCCCGTCCGGCCCCCACACCACCACGGTGGCATTCAGGGCGGTCAGGGCGACCGCCATATCCGAGGGGTGGGTGGCAATGCAGTGTGGTGAGGCACCGAGGATCGCGTGATAGCGGGTATACCCGTCCAGGGCAGAGCAGCCGCTACCCGGCTCCCGCTTGTTACACGCAGTGGATAGGTCCTGGAAGTACACGCAGCGGGTGCGCTGCAGCAGATTCCCGCCGGTGGTGGCGGCGTTGCGCAGCTGTCCCGAGGCACCGGAGAGCAGCGCCCGGGAGAGTACGGGGTAGTTCCGGCGGATCAGCGGGTGGGCGGCCGCGTCGCTGTTGCGCACCATGGCGCCCAGCCGCAGGCCCTGGTTCTCCAGTTCTTCCACCTCGGTCAGGTCCAGGCGGCTGATGTCCACCAGCAGTTCGGGGGTGGTGATTCCCAGCTTGAGGTGGTCAACCAGGTTGGTGCCGCCGGCCAGGAACTTCGCCTTGGGATTCCCTGCCACGGCCGCCACGGCATCGTTGGGGTCGCTCACGCGCTGATACTCGAAAGGTTTCATCGCGGATCCTCGGCAGCCTGGCGGACCGCGGCCACGATGTTGATGTAGGCCCCGCACCGGCACAGGTTCCCACTCATCCGCTCGCGGATTTCCGCGTCGGTCAGTTCCACCGGTGCCTGCAGGTCCTCGGTGACCACACTGGGCGCCTGGTCGGCGGCCTCCTGAATGACCCCGGCGGCCGAGCACACCTGTCCGGGAGTGCAGTAGCCGCACTGGAAGGCGTCCTGTTCCAGGAACGCCCGGTGCAGTCCGGAGAGCTCACCTGCCTCGGTCAGGCCGTCGGCGGTGGTGATCTCGGCTCCGTCGTAGGAGAGCGCCAGCGCCAGGCATGAGTTCAGCCGCCGCCCGTTGACCAGGACCGTGCACGCGCCGCACTGACCGTGGTCGCACCCTTTCTTCGCAGACATCACCCCCAGCCGGTCGCGCAGTGCGTCGAGCAGGGTGGTTCGGGGGTCCAGGGGCAATGTGTGCTCCTGGCCGTCGACTGTGAAATGTAACTGATGCCCCACGGAAAGTGCCTCCAGACGGCGTCGTCGAATGCTGATCAATCTAACGCCTCGGAAGCTGCCGGGCAAGGGTGGACGGACAAGCCGCAGGGTTCTGCCAGTCGCACTCCGGCCGGCTGGCCGATCTGAGCAACAAGTCCGGGCGGTCAACGGCGGTTTGGCGGTGATGACCAGTAGCTACTTGCGTACTCCGCATGGAAGCCGAGCCGCATCAAGTGCCTTCAGGAACCCCCAAGCTGGAGAGCCACCAACACCTACTGGTATCACTTTCATAGATCTCCATCGATCCACCATGGCCAAGAGCACCAACATGGAATCTTCAACTAACACGTGTTCGTCGTTCGGGCTCACTGTGGGTAGCCATGGTCCGAGGCATTCAACGGGGCTACCCCCACGCGACATTTCGTGGATCGAGGCTCGGTGAAATCGTGCAGTGTTCCGGTAGGGAACCCGAGAGTCGCCGGTTGCGGATCAGCAGAAACAACCAGTCCGTCCAGACTCAGCAGTCTCACAGCTTGTCGCGTCGATGGACGCAGCATCGTAGGAACCGTCGAGGTCGGTGGAGCAGACGCCAGTCTCAGGCAGGTCTAGCCCGACGGTGGAAGCCGCGGTGGTATCCCCGGCGAGGTGCGCGCTGATGGAGCGAACCTGCTCGTAGCCGGTGGCCATGAGGAAGGTCGGTGCACGTCCGTAGCTCTTCATGCCGACAATATAGAAGTTCGGTTCAGGGTGCGCCAGCACCTGTTCGCCGTGGGCGCTGACCGTGCCGCAGCTATGGAATTCAGGGTCGATGAGCGGGCCAAGCTGACGAGGCGCTTCCACCGCTGGGTCAAGTTCCAAACGCAGCTCGGAAAGGATGCTCAGATCGGGACGGAAACCAGTGGCAGGGACAAGGTAATCCACATCCAGTTCTCGTCCGTCAAAGAGCTGTACGTGCAACCGCTCGCCCGGAGTCAGGTCGGTGATCGCTATGTTTTCCAGGAGAGTGATTTGTTCGGTGTCGACAAAACGGCGCAGGCTCGTACCGAGCTGCCCGCGAGCAGGCAACTGATCGGCCGCCCCGCCGCCGTAGAGCTTGATTGGATTAGCGGTCCCGCGCAGGCCCCACAGGATCTGGGTGTCCTCATGTTCTCGCTTGAGCCGTCCCAGGGAGATGAGGGTGTTCGCAGCCGAATGACCTGCCCCGAGCACTAGGACGATCTTGCCGGCCAGTAATTGCCGATCAACGCCCAGCGGATCAGGCAGCGGCGAGATTATGCGGCCCTGCGCGTGAGCTTCGGCTTCTCCTGGGGCGCTGAGTCCTGCCCGTCCGACCGGGTTGGAAGTATTCCAGGTGCCGGAGGCGTCAATGACGGCCCTGGCGGTGAAGTCCTGGGCACCTTCTGGAGTTTGAACGCGTACCAGGAACAACGCTTGCTCGCGTCCGTTCGTACGGGTCTTATCCAGCCCCAGCCCGGTTTCGGTGAGTCGGGAAATCCCTGTGACGCGGTGTTGGTAGCGGATTACCGGGGCCAGCTCGGGATGCGCGGCCAGCGGCTTGAGATAGTTTTCCACCAGTTCGCCGCCGGTGGGCAGCGAGGTTTCCCTTGGCATGGCCCAGTCACCGGGGTAGGTGTCCGTGGGGGTTTCTAGCAGGCGGCGTGCTGCGGCATTGACGTTGAATTTCCACGGGGAAAACAGCTTGATGTGTGCCCATTGGCTCATGGCCGCTCCGGCATGGTCACCGGATTCCAGGACGAGAACGTGCTGATCGCGTTCGCGCAGGTGCGCAGCGGTGGCTAACCCGATAGGGCCCGCACCAATGATGAGGACGGGATGATCAGTGATCATGAGGGGTTGCTCCTAACGCAGGGGAAGTAGTTCGCCGATGAGGGTTTCAATACGGGTGCGGATCTCATCGCGGATCGGGCGTACCGACTCCACGCCTTGACCGGCGGGGTCCTCGAGTTTCCAGTCCTCGTAGCGTTTGCCCGGGAAGATGGGGCAGGTGTCGCCGCAGCCCATGGTGATGACCACGTCCGAGGCTTGCACCGCTTCGGTGGTCAGGATCTTCGGGATGTCAGTGGACATGTCGATGCCTTCTTCCCGCATCGCTTCCACCGCTGCGGGGTTCACCTGATCAGCCGGCACGGACCCGGCGGAGCGGACCTCGATCTGGCCTTCGGCAAGGTGCTGGAGGTAGGCGGCGGCCATTTGCGAGCGTCCGGCGTTGTGAACGCAAACGAATAAAACAGAGGGTTTGGTATTCATGGTTCAGCCTTTCAACGGCAGAGAAGCAGTGGGGAAGAATTTGCGCGACCAGAGCGCCACATAGACCAGGGCGATGAGGATCGGGACTTCGATCAGCGGACCGACGACCCCGGCCAAGGCTTGGCCGCTGGTGGCCCCGAAGGTCGCGATGGCCACCGCGATGGCCAACTCGAAGTTGTTGCCTGCGGCGGTAAAGGCTAGCGTGGTGGTGCGCTCATAGCCAAGGTTCAGCATCCGGCCAATGAGCATTCCGGCGGCGAACACTACGGCGAAGTACACCAGTAGCGGCAGTGCCATGCGGGCCACGTCCCAGGGTTTGCTGATGATGGTGTCCCCTTGCAGCGCGAAGAGCAGCACGATGGTGAATAGCAGGCCGTAGAGCGCCCAGGGGCCGATCTTGGGCAGGAAGGTGTTCTCGTACCAGTCGCGTCCCTTGGCTTTTTCCCCGAAGGTGCGGGTGAGGAATCCGGCCAGCAGCGGGATCCCGAGGAACACGAGCACCGAGAGAGTGATGGCCCCGATGGAGAACTCTGCGCTGGTGGTGGGCAGGCCCAGCCAGGTGGGCAGGACTTGGAGGTAGAACCAGCCCAGCACTCCGAAGGCGAAAACCTGGAACACCGAGTTGATGGCCACCAGCACGGCGGCGGCTTCCCGGTCGCCGCAGGCCAGGTCGTTCCAGATCAGCACCATGGCGATGCAGCGGGCCAGCCCGACGATGATCAGTCCGGTGCGGTATTCGGGAAGGTCGGGCAGAAACACCCAGGCGAGCAGGAACATGAAGGCCGGCGCCAGCAGCCAGTTGATCACCAGGGAGGTGATCATGAGTTTTTTATCCGCTAGGACGTGGCCGGTTTCGTTGTAGCGCACCTTGGCCAGCACCGGGTACATCATCACCAGCAGCCCTAAGGCAATCGGCAGGGAGACTCCGGCGACCTGCACCGAATCCACGGCTTGCCCCAAGGAAGGGATGAGTCGGCCCAACCCCAGTCCCAGTCCCATGGCCAGTAGAATCCAGACGGGCAGGAAGCGGTTAAGAGTAGAGAGTTTGCCGGAAACTTGTTGAGTCTGCGGCGTGGTCGGTGACGACACGAAGACATCCTTACACAATATTGATATTCATCGATATTCAGTTTCGGTTCGAGTATGATTGTTTGCATCGAAGAATGTCAATCTAGATGGGGTGCACTTGTATGACTGCAACCTCCAGGAGCGGGGCGGCCGCTGAGGCCGCTGAGGCCGCGTGCTGCGCTGCGCCTGCCGCTGAGGTGTTGAGTGAAGTTGCTGCCCAGGAACGGGTCCGGGTCTTGAAAGCCTTGGCTGATCCTAACCGGTTGCGTCTGCTCTCGATCGTGAAGAACGGACCGGCGGATGGCACTTGTGTTTGCGATCTGACCGAGCCGTTGCAGCTGGGTCAGCCAACTGTCTCACACCACTTGAAGATCCTTGTTGATTCCGGTCTGCTGGCACGCGAAAAGCGCGGAACCTGGTCCTATTACACGCTTATTCCGCTAGCTTTGGAGAACGTTGCCACACTGATCACTGGTCTTTAAGAACTCTCCTGTCGATCAGCTTCTCGCTTCATCGGTCTACCACATCTCTCCAGGATAAGGAGGGCGCGCGGTGCTTGCCGCCATCGCGTGGCGCCACTTCTCGGCAAGGCTCGCTGTTGTTTCGTGGGCATTGAGGCCGCTGGGGTTGGGCACCACCCAAAGCGGCACATCCGTGGGCCAGCGGCCAATGACGGAGACGTCCTGTTCGCCCAGTTGGGCCCGTGGCAGTTCGAACGCGGCCCGAAATGCCGTGATGCCCAATACGGCAACCGCGTTGGGAAGCAGCACCTGCACCCGTTCAACGAGCCGAGATGCGCCCTCGCGTAGTTCAGCGGCCGCGAGCTCGGCGGCCCGGGCGGTGGGCCGCTCGACCAGATTGGTGATGCCCAACCCGAGCTCGGCCAGCATCCGCTCATCCTCCGGGATCAGGCCCCGGGAAGCATCCACCAGCCGACCGGTTAGGTCAGCGAGGTGCAGGGAGGGCCAGAACCGGTTTCCCGGCCGGGCAAACGGCGCATTGACGGCGGAGGTCCAGGGGCTGGGATTGATGCCCACCATGAGCAGCTGCAACATCCCGGCGGACTGCTCGTCCGTCGGGTAGGGCAGCACATCGTCCCTGCCAAGGTCGGAGCGAAGGGCATGCTCAAGATCGGACCGGTCGGGCCGACGGCCACCCAGCGGCGAGGGCGCGCGCCAGGCAGACCAATCGGCTGGAAGAATCGGGCGCATTCTCATTAGCCTACATTCCTTGGGGCCGGTGCCGACACCGGCCGGGTCGGGCCGCACACGCGGCGCACTACCCTGCAACCAGGCTGCGCATCCACGGCAGGAGTTCATCGAGGACGGCCACGTGTCCGGAACTGTGTATCTTGTGAATCCTTGCCTGTGGGATCATCGAGGCGAGCAGGTCCACGTGATGCAGGGGAATGATACGGTCGTCCACTGCCTGATAGAGATCCACCGCCCCGCACATCCCAGGCAGGTCCACGCCCCAGGGCGAAGCAAAGGCGAGATCATCGTCAATCTCCCCATTATCACTTTCGTCGGCTGCAGCTTGTGCCTGTTGACCTATGCTGGCCCAACGGCCAGACAGGGCCTGCCAGTCCGCCGCGGTGAAGCTGTCCGCAGGGAATTCGGCGGTACTCTGGTACGCCGTTCTGGCCTCAACACCTTGTGCTGCTGCCCGCAATCCGGCACCCCCGCCGGTCATGCCTTTAAACCAGGACGGTACCGGATCAAAGGGCGCCGGGCTGGCGAACGCTGCCGTTGCCGTGACCCTTTCGCCGAGCAGCGCCGCCAGTGCGAGTGCATGGGGCCCGCCACCGGAATATCCGGCGGTGGCAAAATGCTCAATTCCCAGTTCGTCGACTACTTCGATGACGTCTTTGGCGCTGTCGGCGACGGTGCGTCCGGTTCGGCGTTCAGCCCCGGGGAAACCAGGCCGTGTCACCGAGACCAGACGGAGTTGGAGATCGGTAGCGCATCCTACGAGGGGTGAAGGGTGCTGCCCGCTATGCGGCGTTCCATAATGCATGACCAGCGTTCTTGCTTCCGATTCCCGGGATCCAGAGAAATGAATCTTGGTACGGCGTCCGTCGCGCAGCTGGAAGTCTTGGGCAGTGTTCACGGGTCATCCTTATGCCAATTGGATTCGATCCTGTCGGTCAGCGGCGCGCTCGCCGGTCGTCGCAGGATTATTGCACCGATTATGTACGAACGGCAGGGTGCGCGCGCGGTTCAGGCTGAGTCATCCGAGTCTGACCGCGGCGGTGCACTTTGAATAACGAATCCTCAGATCGGGAAGTCTGCTGGCGCGGGGCCGGACTCAGCGCCTACGTCTTGGACTGTTCTACCTGGTGCCGCCACCCGGGATGGCATTGGATTCCTCGCGGATTGCCTTGAGCCCTTCACTGTAGGTAGTGACCTTAAAATCCGGGAAGCGCATGATGAACTTTGTTGTCTCAAAGATATTGTCCGTGGCGTATCGGGGCAATAGTTCGCGCAGTTCGCGTATTTTCGACGAAAATAATCCCATGGCATTCAGCACCCAGCGGGGCAGGACCGTGTAATGCTGGGAAGAATTGAAGACTTGGGACGCTAAAGTGACGAATTGGCGGTAGGTCACGCGGTTGTCATCGACCGGCAGGTGCCAGGTCTGTCCATAGGCGTCGGGGGTATTGCCCAAGAGTGCCAGAGCTCGGCTCGCATCGGGAGTCCATATCAGTGTGCGCAAGCGGTCATCATGTACGGGCACCAGGGCCCTCTGTCCCTGCAGGAGCCGCTCGATGACGAGGCTGTTGGTGAAGCTCTGGGTGCGGCCCGGACCGTAGAATTCTGGAGCCCGGGCGATCAGAACAGGAATCTGACCGTGTTTGATTTCTGCAAGAACCAGGTTGGTCATCTGGGCGCGGACCTTGCCCTTGCGTCCCACTGGCGCGAACGCAGTGTTTTCGTCTTGCGGTTCACCATCCTGCGGATACATGTAAGTGTTGTCGAAATAAACAAATTTCGCACCCGTGGCCTTAGTTGCGTCCAGGGCGTTTTTCAACATGGTGGGAAACTGGGCTTCCCAGAGTTCAGTGTCCGCTGGCAGCCCTGCAGTGAAATAGACGATGTCGCTGCCGGCTACTGCGGCGTGAGTTTGTTCAACATCCAACAGATCGGCAGGCATCAGCGTATCAGTGGCGTTGACCCGACGTGGATTGCGGCTAACCAGCCGCAGATCCGAGGTGTGAAAATGATGCAGGTTGCGGGCCAGTTCGGTGGCTATTTGTCCGGTAGAGCCAAGAATTGTTTGCATTCCATACCTTTTTCGCTGCGCGTTCGCGACGCTGAGGGAAGCCGAGGAGGGCTGGACTGGCGAGGCGGGACACGCTATGTTTACAGTGCTTACATAAAGATAAAAGGAGAAGTTAGCGGTGTCAACATCGCCCAGTAAATATCATCACGGAGACCTGCGGGAGGCGTTGGTGAATGCGGCCAGGGAAATGCTGGAAGCTGGCGAGCCCTACTCCATGCGAGCGGTGGCACGCCGCGCCGGAGTTTCCCCGGCGGCCCCCTATCGTCATTTCGCGGACCGTGAGGCACTGGATTCCGCGGTGGCCGTCGAGGGCTTTGCGGAGTTGGGAAAGTCGTTGACGCAGACCCTGTCGGCGCACAGCCGCAATTTATCGGCGCCAGGTGAGGTGCTGGCCGACCTCGGGGTGAGCTATGTTGCCTTCGCGTTGCGTCACCCCGCACTATTCCGCCTCATGTTCGGCAACGAATGCGATACGGCCGACAGCGAGCGGGTGCGGGCATCCCAGGCGCTGCACGATGTTTTGAATAAGGCTTTGGCCGCGCTGCTTCCCACGGCCGCTTCACCAGAATTGTCGACGGCTTTATGGGCGCTGGCTCATGGGTTGGCGTTTTTGCATTTGGACGGCAAGTACCGGCCTGAACCGGAGATCGACGTTGCGCGCCGGGTTCGGGCTTCAATCCTGGCCATTGTCCCGGCCACCCAATCCTGAGCATGGTTGCTGGGGATTGAGCTGTGACCGCCAACCGTGAAAGATCAGGACAAACCAAAGGGTCGGCGCCCTGACATCAAGGGCCGACCCGCGAACAATCTGCAGGATCGTTGAAAAGGAGTCAGTGAAATGACGCGTGTACTCATGGTTCTAAGCGCCGCCAAGGTATGGACGCTCAAAGACGGTACCCGGCACCCCACGGGGTTCTGGGCCGAGGAATTTGTGGTGCCGTATACCGCCTTCATCGATGCCGGATGGCAGGTCACGGTGGCCACGCCGGACGGCAAAACCCCGGTGGTCGATGAGCTCAGTCTGGGTCTGGCTGGCGGGCTGCCTTCAACAACCAAGAAGATGCGCCGGAACCTGGCCCGCGTGTCTGCAGTCCTGGAACAGCCGGTGGATCTTGAGCAGGTTTCCGCTGATGACTTCGACCTTGTCTTTTACCCCGGAGGCCATGGTCCGATGGAGGATCTGGCCTACGACCATCGATCTGGGGAACTGCTGCGGGAACGGTTGGAGTCCGGTCGGCCTTTGGCGCTGCTTTGCCATGCCCCGGCCGCGGTCCTGGCGACCGTCGATGAGGCGGGACATTCTCCCTTCAGTGGACGGCGGATGACTGGGCTTTCGAACCGTGAGGAGCTGTTCAATAGCTTCGCCCGCAAGGCTCCTTGGCTGTTGGAGGACAAGCTGAAGGAAATGGGGGTGAACTACAGCAAGGGACGGTTGCCGTTGCGGTCCTATGTTGTGGTTGACGGCAACTTGTACTCTGGGCAAAATCCAAAGTCCGCTGCAGAACTGGCACAGCGACTGGTCGCGGATTTGAGTCGATAGGGGAGGGTTTGCCATGGTCGGGCTGCAGGAATGCGGCGCAGTGAACCGGGAGGCTGCTGACGTCATCCTATGATGGCGCCTGCGTACCACGATGTTGTGATCCGGCAGGTGTGGGAACTCGAAGAATTCGCGCAGCGGGTTACCGTGTGGCGCAGCGCCGTTGCGGCAACCCATGAGTTCTTGCTGTCCGAACACCGGCAGAGTATCGAGCTGGGATCGGCCGAGCTCTATGTGCCGCATGTGCTCCTCGTGGCCGTGGTGTGGCACCGGGCCGGTTGGCGCCATATTCCCCTGGTGGGCCGGCTGGTAGGCTGACGATTGTTGAGCCAACTGAAGGAGAATCAAATGTCCGACGTAACACGGCTTGCTCAAGTATTCGCCGATGCCCACGCATCCAACGAGCTAATCGTTTTGCCCACGGTGTGGGATACGTGGAGCGCGAAGATGGCTTCTGATGCCGGCTTCAAGGGACTGACCGTCGGAAGCCACCCTGTGGCCGACGCGATCGGAAGTTCCGACGGGGAGAACATGGACTTCCAGGACTACCTGGCGGTGGTCAAGCGCATCGTTGACTCGGTCGACCTGCCGGTGAGCGCCGATGTGGAATCCGGATACGGTCTGGAGCCGGCTGAGCTGATTCAGCGTCTGCTGGAAGTCGGCGCCGTGGGCGCCAACATCGAGGACGTGGTGCATTCGGAAGGAAAACGCGTCCGGGAACGCCAGGAACATGCGGACTACATCGCCGCAGCTCGACAGGCCGCCGACGAGGCAGGGGTCGCGTTCGTGATCAACGGGCGCACCGACGCGGTCAAACTTGGCACCGACGTGTTCTCCGATCCGCTGGCAGAGGCCGCCGAGCGCATCAAGCTCATGGAACAGGCCGGTGCCCGCTCGGTCTATCCGGTGGGGCTGAGCACCGCCGATCAGGTCCGCCAGCTGGCGGAAGCCGTGAGCGTGCCTCTCAACGTCACCGCCGATCCAGTCAAGGGCCACGGCGCGGGTGACCTACCGGCCTTGTCTTCCCTTGGAGTGCGCCGTGTGTCCTTCGGTCCACTGTGGCAGAAGTGGCTGGCCGGGGTCTCAGCAGACGCCCTGGCCAAGTGGGTCCGGTAGCCGTACCCCCCGAACAACCTTTCGCTGATCGGCCCTGCTTACGCCAGCGTCGATCGGACGGGAAATTGCCTGAATCAAGGCCCTTTCCGTGAGGAGAAGCGGCCACACATTCCATTCTGGAATGGGTGGCCGCTTTTTTGCGCGCATTGTCCGCAGTTGTATTGAAGAACGAGCTTCATGCTCTCGACGTGCACGGCGTAGTTGTCATTTGGGTGGCCATGGCGGCATCACCAAACGGCACAGACCCCGAGGCCCGCTCCTTTGAACCTGTCGCCAGAGAAACAAGCCAATGGAAGTACTAACTCTCTGACTTGGCAGGGATTGGCGACGCGCCATTGCTGCCGCCCTTTCGGCTCTTATTCCAAAGCACCCGGATCCGCGGGGAGCTTCAACGCCCGGAGGTCACGGGGTCGTTGCGGTCACGTCATCTTCCTGAAGTCCGTGTGCTTGTTTGGTAGCGTATTGGGAAGTTTTGCCACTATGGATGGATTTATTAAGGATGTGATTTCATGGGCAACTCATCACTCGCTTCCTGGGCTCCGGCGATCATCATCGGAGTCCTGGTGCTTCTCATCATCGGATGGGCCATTGTCGTCTACAACCGGCTGGTGACGAAGAGAAACTCCTCCACAGAATCCCTGCAAGGGATCGATATTGCGTTGGAAAACAGGTTTGATCAGATCAAGGCGCAAGCCGACGCGGTCGCTGGAGTGGTAAAGAAAGAAGTGGACCTCATCTTGGGGAGCACGTCACTGCGCACCGGTCGCACCATCGAGCAGCTGAGTGTTTCAGAAAAAACGGAACTGAACACCGCAATGGATGCCGCACAGCAAAAAATCGTCGCGGAGGCAGGGAAGCCTCAGGGGCTGGGCTCCGGGCCGGGAGCCCTGGCGTCACTGGAAAACTATCCAGAGATGAAAACCACGCAGAACGTGGAACTGTTGCAACGCACCATCAACGAGACCGAGGAACGGTTGCAGGCAGCTCGCCGGGTGTACAACCGGGCAGCAACGGACTACAACACGTCGCGCCAGGTCTTCCCGACGGTGATTATTGCCAGGCTTTTGGGCTTTGGTGGGCATGACCTGTTTGAGCTCTCGGATCAGCGCAAGCGCAACCAGTACGACCTGGAAGGGTTTCTTGAGTCATGAGCGAGCAAACTCGAATTTCAGTTCCGGACTTCGAAACGGTCTGGGCCACGGTGCAGGAGTCGGCAGGGGATCTCTCTCAACGAACCGCGTGGATGGGGCGCTGGGGAGGCAAGAGCCTACTGTTGATGATCCCGATCATCATCGCTCTGCTGCTGTTCGTTGTGGCCCTGGGCTCCATGTTCATCGGCGACGGGCTCGTAGGCATGATTGCATTCGTCCTGGCGATCGTGCTCGCCGCGCCCTCGGTTATTTACGGCATTAGGCATTTCGAGGCAGCTTCGGAAGAACACGCCCAAGAAGTGGTGGCACCGATGGTCGAGCAGCTGGTGCAACAGTTGCGGGTTTCTTCAGTGACCGGCTCGGAAGCGGGTCTGAGCGCCAAATACACGCCGGAGGGATCGATGCCGGTCAGCGTCCTGAGCAACGCCGGATTCATTCGTGATGCCAGGGCCCCGCAGGAGGATTTCATCATCGGAACTCTGGGGCAAACCCAGTTCATGCTCTCGGACGTCAAATGGCAGAGTTCCAAGGTCGAGCTCAGCGAAGAGGCCCAGCAGCGGCTCGAGCGTCAGGCCCGCAGAACTCGAGAGCGTAAACTCCGGGAGCAATACGGACGTGACTGGAAACTGCACCAAAGCGACCCATTGCAGAACTCCTCCCTGTTGAGTTTGGTTCCCGCCTCGGTCAGAAAGACCGTGAAGGAAAAATACGCGCAGTTCGAAAGCTCGG
This sequence comes from Glutamicibacter creatinolyticus, assembly GCF_006094275.1. Taxonomy (GTDB): domain Bacteria; phylum Actinomycetota; class Actinomycetes; order Actinomycetales; family Micrococcaceae; genus Glutamicibacter; species Glutamicibacter creatinolyticus. Next base: position 2,223,176 of record NZ_CP034412.1, on the reverse strand, counting down.
TCGAGAAGATGGGTCCGTCGATGATCGTCTTCGCGGCGGACTTTCACAAGGAGTTCACCTCCAGAACCTATTTGCTGCCGCGCCGGCCGGTCGACCTGGCCATCCGGAACTTCACCGAGGAAAGTGCCGCGAAAACCGGTCTGGCGCCAATGACGTTGGAGGATCCCGGCATCACCGAACGCTTCGTTGGCTGGACCACCGACCAAACCGAAGCGCGCTATCTGATCACCCCGCAACTGATGCTGGCCATCAGCGATGCGGCTGCGCGGATGAACTCCGAAAACATCGCCGTGTCGTTTCGTGGCTCGTGGATGTATTTCGCGGTCGTACTTGACGAGGACCGCTTCAGTTTTCAGGTCGATAAGAAGAACGACGGAGGCTACGCGGTAGCCAAGGCCATCTATGAGGACCTGGTCGCCTTTTTGTCCCTAGTCGAAGACTTCAACCTGAACACGAGAATCTGGTCCAAAGCCTAGAGCGTTGTGCTCATCAGCAGGAGCCAAGGTGGTGTGCGCCGCAGACACCTTGGCTCCTTGGCATTTGTGGAGGACACCCCTCCCGGCCCGCGCAATCCGGGCCTGGGGTATTAATGATCAGCAGCCGGCTGAGCGCCCAAGGTGGCCCTGTCTTGCTGAAGAGCGGGGGAGTAGGGTGAGCTCATGTTCTTGGAAAATATCGTGATCGACGCACACGATCCCCAGCGGCTGGGCAGATTTTGGCAAGAGCTGCTGCAGGCAGAACAGCTGACGGACTCGCCATCGGGCTTCGAGACCCGTACGAGATTCGCCGACGACGCCTACCTGGACCTGTGCTTCCAGCCGGTTGCCGAGGCACCGCTCGCGCGGCCACGAATGCATGTCTGCGCTGTGTGGCCCGGGTCTGGCGCCCAGGCCGAACAGTGGATTCTTCACTGGGGTGGGAAGCCAAGCACCCCAGCCCAGGCACCGGGTCATGCAATCGGGCAGCACGCCACCCGGTGGTTTCTAGATCCGGAGGGAAACCCTTTTTCGATTGAACCATCGGAGGCAAGAGACAACAGCCGCGGCGGCTTGGCAACGGTGGTGCTGGCCTCGGCCCAGCCGGGGCGCGATGCTGAGTTCTGGGCGTATCTGACCGGATGGAAACGGCCGGCGAATTCAGCGCACGACCAACTGCGGCACCCATCCGGCCGCAGCCCGACGCTGGAGTTCGCAGCCGAATCACAGCCCAAGGGGGAGCAGAAGAACCGCTGGCACCTGGATATCCGGTTGGATCCTGGAGAGGATCCTGCAGTCCTGGCGGGCGTGATTGGTCAGAAGGGCGGCAGGGAACTGCACCCAGACTGGGGAGAACTGCCCTGGCGGGTCTACCAGGATCCGTCCGGCAACGAATTTTGCGTGCTGACTAGTCACTAGTTATTTACCCGGGGATCTATTGGGGTGCCTCGTCACCGAAGTAGGATGAGGGACATGGACCTACCTCACGTGCCCCGTCTGATACCTCCCGTGGCCGCCGGTCTGGCAGTGGCTGCGCAGCGGTTGCTGCCGCGCTCGTCCCAGCCCAGCCGCACCATGAAGATCGCGGCGACTGGGCTGGCCGCCTGCGCAGCAGCCGTAGCCGGTGTCGCGGTGGCAAGGTTTCGACAGTCCGGAACCACCCTGGATCCCGCCCAGCCGGAGGAATCCAGCGTCTTGGTCACCGACGGGGTCAACGCGTTCACCAGAAACCCGATGTATCTGGGACTAACCGGTGTGGTCACCGCTCATGCACTATGGCGCCAAAACCCCTGGGGGCTGCTGCCGGCTGCCGGGCTGTGGGTGTGGCTGGACCGAAAACAGATCCCGGCCGAGGAACGGGCCCTGGAGAAAATTCACCCCCAGGCCTACCGTGAGTACCAGGAATCCGTGCCGCGCTGGGTGGGATCGCGCAGCTTTGGGTGCGGGGAAATTTCCGGGAAGCACCGGCTTTGCGACGGTGTTCGCGGCCGGTCAGCTTCGGGTTCCGCAGCTTCACGGCTCGCACCGGGAGTCTGGGTTGGTGTTGGTGCGCTTGGTCTATGCAGCGCACTGCACCTGGGGGTGCAGATCTTTGAACCCGACGGGTTGCTGGCCGATGCGACCCAAATACTGCTGATGCCTGCCCTGGCTGCCGCCTTTCATGCCGCCACCGGCGGTCACCAGCACCGATTGGTGCCGCTGGTGAGCGCGGCACTGGTCTTTTCCTGGTTGGGGGACACCATCCCACGCTTTGTGAGGGCAGAACCCGGATTTCTCGCACTGGTCCTGTCCTTCCTGGCCGCACAGGGCACCTACATCGCCGCCTTCTGGCCCTACCGGGCGACCTCGCTGCTGTGCCGGCCATGGGGTTTGGCGCCCTACGTCCTGGCGCTGGCCGGTTTGGTCGTGCGATGCGCACCACAGGCCGGCCAGTTCCTGCTCCCGGTGCTGCTTTACGGAATCTCCCTGAGCACCATGGCCGTGCTTGCTACCGGGCTGGGCCCGCTGGCTGGTGCCGGTGCGGCGAGCTTCCTCGCCTCCGACGCGATGATCGCGTTTCGTTCCTTCACCGATCTTCAAATCCCGGTCTCCGGGTTTTGGATCATCTCAACCTACGTACTCGGCCAAAGCCTGCTGGCGTGGGCGGTGGCCCGAAAAGTCCAAGAAGACAACCAGGCAGCTGAGCCCGCTGGACTCCATGCCGGGTAGGCCGCCAGGGGCGACCTTCGGGCAGGGGGCGGGGCAGGAACCTGAGCTGGTCATCGTGCACGGCAACGGGCTGGATCACCGAAACCTGCTGATGCTGGATCAAGCCTTTGCCGCCGAACCGGCTTTCCGCCGGCACTACCTGGATTTGCCCGGATACGGCGCGACCCCGCCCCTGCACTCCCCGGGAGGTCTGCCCGAGCTGGCCGACTGGCTGGAGGACTGGGTACACCGTCATTTGGGGCGGCGCCGGTTCGTGGCGTTCGGGCAGTCAATGGGCGGGCTGCTCTGTCAGGAACTGGCTGACCGGATGCCGGAGCGCATCCTCGGGCTCGGGCTGCTGGCCCCGGTGGTCTTTCCGCGCACCGAAGAGCGCACCCTGCCGCCACGCACCGTGCTGGAAGAAGATCCCCAGCTGCTGGCCCGCCTGCCTCTGCCGGCACGTGAAAACTTTCGGACCATGACAGTTCTGCAGAACGAGGCAACATGGCGGCGCTTCGCCGCCCAGATCCTGCCCGGAACGGAATCCGCGAACCTGCGGGCCATGGCGCGCCTGGCCAAGCGCTATGACCTTGACCCGGTCCCCGTGCGGCGCATGACCCAGCTCAGGGTCCCGGTCGTTGTGATCAGCGGCGCGCAAGACCATATTGTGGGCAGTCAGGACGCCCGGCTCTTGCAGCGCCGCTACCCAATGATGAGCCACCACGTCATTGAGCGGGCCGGACACAACGTCCATGTGGAACAACCGGCCGCGGTGGTGTGCGCGGTACGGCACTGGCTGGGAGAAGTTAAGCGGTGGCAGCAACAGGAGGGGCAGCGATGATCAGTACACGCGAGATCGCAACGGTGGACGAGGTGCCGGGGCTGTTGGAGATTTGGCGGGCTTCGGCTGCAACCGGACGCGAGTTGGTCTCTGCCGCCGACATGGATCGGCTGGCCCAGGCGCTGGAGGCCGTCTACCTGGGCAACGCCCGCGTGGTGGTGGCCGAGCGCGAGGGGCAGGTTGTTGGATCCCTGGCCCTGGAGGGGGCGCGGCTTTGCCTGCTCTGGGTGCACCACGAGCACCGCCGCCGTGGCGTGGGCCGGGCAATTATCGGCCACGCACAAGCGCTCAGCTTTGAGCTGCAGGTCGAGGTGGGTCAGCCGGAGCATGCCGTCGCGGCGTTCCTGCGCGCGGTGGGGTTCGCACCGGCGGAAACCACGGACGGTGTACCCCACGGTACGGTGCTGCGGCTTGCCGTTTCCGGTTCCGACCCCAGCGGGGACAGTGGCAGGATGGAGTCATGAGTGAAGAGAAACGAGAATTACGTGCGGTAACCGTCGAACGCACCACCAGCCGCCAATACCGCGCCACCAGCACCGAAACCGGAGCCAGCATCGAATTCGGGCAGGGCGAGGGGCTGCTCAGCCCGGTCGAATTGCTGCTGGCCGCCATTGCCGGCTGCTCGTCAATTGACGTTGATGTGGCCACCACCCGGCGCAGTGAACCGGAGACCTTCAAGGTGGAGGCCGCCGGATACAAGGTGACCGAGGATGGGGCCAGCCGCATGAAGGACATTTCCATGTCCTTCGACCTGAAGTTCCCGGACACCGAGGAGGGGCGCAAGGCCGCTGGAATGGTTGACCGGATCATCAAGCTTTCACACGACAAGTACTGCACGGTCTCACGCACCGTGGAATTGGGCACGCCGGTGACCAGCACGCGGGTCGAAAACTAGGAACGCGAGGGGGGCGCCGCCGGCTGATGCCGGTGGCGCCCCCGTCTTTCCGGGCCGCGCACCCCGGCTTGGGGCCAACCGCGGATACAGCGCAGCTATGCCTCGCCCGGAGCCGGTTCCAGCTCCAGGGCGGCGATGGCCGGGAACGGGTCGCTGCGCAGCCGTCCAAAGGTCAGCACATCCACCCGGGTGCCGTCCATGACGAACTTTTCGCGTTCCACACCCTCCTGGATGAAGCCAGCGGCCCGGGCCACCCGCAGGGACGCGGGATTGTTCGCCCGCGCCCCCAGTTCCAGCCGGTGCACGCCGCCACTGCTGAGCAGGTGATCAGCCACGGTGGCCGCGGCCCGGCTGGCCAGCTGCCGGCCGCGGTATCCGGCGGCCACCCAGTAACAGAACCAACCCAGCGTGTTGGCCCGGTCCAGGCTCGCGCACACCAGGCCCACCAGTGTCCCGTCCACGTCGATGGCGTAGGGGCGCTGCTCCTGCGGGGACGCCAGCAGCCGGTCGATGTAGGCGTGGGCTTCATCCAGGGTTCTTACCGATCCCTGGCGCTTCATCTGCGCATCCGAGGTGAACGCGGCCAACACCGCCGGGGCGTCGGTGGGGCGCAGCGGGCGCAGACGCGCCCTCGTCGCTTCCAGTCCTGCCGGGGCTGGGGCCGGGCGTGGCGCCGGGGTCGAGTGCTGCTGCGCGCCAACGGCACTGGCGGTGCCCTGGTGGTACAGCAGCTGCCAGCGGCCCCGCTCCAACTGCCACAGGGAACTGCGGTGGGCGGTACGCACCCCGGTGCTCTGCCAGCGCAGCAGCACCTGATGCTCGGACAAGGCCAACAGGCTCGGGGCGTGCAGGGCGGCCGGGGGATTATCGGTGCGCGTTTGGGTGGCCAACAGCGCGATGATCTCGTCCTTCGTGTAGTGCCGGCCCGAGACCCCCACCTCCTCAAACATCTCGTGCAGCAGCACAGCCAGCCGCTGCGCATCCCCCCGGACCGCTGGTGAGAGCAACTGCTCTTCCAGGGCCAGCAGCTCTTGGGCCAACGGGTCGCTGCGCTCCAGGAGCCGGGGGTAGGACTGCGCGTTGTGGGTGGTGCCGGATGCGTTCATGCCTCCCAGTGAACCACGGGTTGTGTGTGCGGCGGCCCGCCGGCGGGACCGGCCGTCATGCAATTGGTGTTTGTGAGCTGCACCATGCCTATAATCCTTCTAACTCCGCGGGAGCCTGCGCGATCTGTTGATCCAGGCTGAGAGGGCTTCGTGCCGACCGCCACACCTGATGCGGGTCATGCCGCCGTAGGAAGGAAAGTGCCCTGATGCATGTCGTGATCGTTGGTGCCGGGATCGCCGGACTATGTACCGCTTTTGAACTGCGCAGCCGCGGGGTGCGCGTCACGCTCTGCGACCCTGACCCCGCCGGGGGCGCCAGCCATGCGGCGGCCGGCATGCTCGCCCCGGCCGCGGAAATCGTTTGGGGACAGGACCGGCTGCACCAGATGATGGCCGACTCGGCGCAGCTCTACCCGGAACTGGTGGCGCGCGTGCAGCAGGCCACCGGAGCGACGGTGGCGTACCGGCAAAACCCGACCATGGTCGTCGCCGCCGAGGCCGCCGACCGCCAGGCGCTGGAGGAGCTGGAGGAGGTCCGCCACCGGCTGGGGTTGCCCACCCAAATGCTGCTGGGCTCCCAGGCGCGGCGCAGGGAACCGGCCCTGGCCGGGAACATCGCCGGAGCCCTGGTATTCCCCGAGGACCACCAGGTCGATCCGCGCTCGCTGACCGGCATCCTCATCGAGCATTTTGGGCAGGACCTGATCCGGGAGCAGGTCAGCGAAGTGGAGCACTGCGGCGCCACGGCGCGGGTGCACACCCAGACCGGGCGGGTGCTGGAGGCGGACCAGGTGCTGCTGGCCACGGGCCTGGGACAGGTGCCCGGCACCCCGCGGCTGCCGTTGCGGGCGGTGCACGGCGACATCCTGCGCCTGCACTTGCCGGCCCACCTACACCCGCTGCTCACCCACACGGTGCGCGGGGTGGTGCACCGGCGCAACGTGTACCTGGTGCCGCGCAGCGACGGCAGCATCGTGCTTGGCGCCAGCAGCCGCGAGGACGGCAACGACCTGGTCAGCGTGGAGGCGCTGTACACCCTGCTGGATGATGCCCGGCGCCTGGTGCCCGGGATCATGGACGCCTCCCTGCGCGAGGTGATCGCCCGGCCCCGGCCCGGCACCCCCGATGACCGGCCCATCATCGACCGGGTGGACGCCCACACGGTGGTGAGCAACGGGTTCTTCCGCCACGGCGTCCTGCTGGCACCCCTGGGCGCCCGGATCGCCAGTGACCTGCTGCTGGGCGCCGACCCGGGGACGCACCGTGGGCTGTTGGGGCTGCACCGCTTTCCGGTCGCGGCCAGCAGCACCAGCCACTGATCCCGGTCGCCCGATCAGGCGGTCCTGTCCGCCGCGCATCCGGCCCCGAACCCGGGCAACCCCAGACATCCGGCGCCGCCCGCCACCCCGGTGAGCGCCACCAGCCAAAGCCAAAGCAACCAGAAAGAGAGGCACGATACGCAATGCCTGAAATCACCGAGATCGAGGTGCAGCTCAACGGCCAGAGACTGAACCTGCCCGACGGGGCCACCGTGCGTGACATCGTCGCCGGGCACACCAAAAAGCACATCAACGAACAAGGCCTGGCCGTGGACGGCTCCCGGCTGGGAATCGCCCTCGCCATCGACGGGGACGTAATTCCGCGCAGCGCCTGGGCCAGCCACACGGTGGCGCCCGGGGCACGCATCGACCTGGTCACCGCCGCACAGGGAGGATGAGGAAGATGACCCAGAGCAACGAAGCACCCCACACGCCCGAAGATGTCTTCAGCATTGCCGGGGCACAACTGCGCTCCCGCCTGGTGATGGGCACCGGGGGAGCGACCTCCCTAAGCACCCTGGAAGAGGCCCTGGTCGCCTCGGGCACCGAGGTCACCACCGTGGCCATCAGGCACTATGCCGCAGCCGGTGGGGATTCGGTGTTCGCCATGCTCCAGCGCCTGGGCGTGCTGGCGTTGCCGAACACCGCCGGCTGCTACACCGCCCGCGATGCGGTGCTCACCGCCAGGCTGGCGCGCGAGGCCCTGGAAACGGACTGGATCAAGCTGGAGGTGATCGCCGACGAGCACACCCTGCTGCCGGATCCGATCGAACTGTTTACCGCCGCCGAACAGCTGGTGGCCGACGGGTTCCAGGTCTTTGCCTACACCAATGACGACCCGGCCCTGGCCCAGCGACTGGATGATGTGGGAGTCGCGGCGATCATGCCGGCCGGCGCCCCGATCGGTTCCGGGCTGGGCATCCTGAACCCGCACAACATCGCCACCATCGTGAACCGGGCCAGCGTCCCGGTGATCCTGGATGCCGGGGTGGGCACCGCCTCGGACGCGGCCCTGGCCATGGAACTGGGCTGTGAGGCGGTGCTGCTGGCCAGCGCGGTAACCCGGGCGCACAACGCCCCGCTGATGGCCACGGCCATGCGGGACGCAGTCAGCGCCGGACGGGCCGCCCGGCTGGCCGGGCGCATCCCCAAACGGGACTTGGCCCTGGCCTCCTCCCCGGTCGAGGGCACCATGCAAAGCCTGGCGGGACAGTTCTCATGAGCCCGTTGGAACCGCTGGTGGCCCCGGGCCCCGAACTGACGCCGGACCAGCTGGCCCGCTACTCCCGGCACCTGACGCTGCCCGGGGTCGGGCCCGAGGGCCAGCGCCGGATCCGCAACGCCAGGGTGCTGGTGGTGGGGGCCGGGGGACTGGGCGCCCCCATCATCAACTACCTGGTCGCCGCCGGGGTGGGGCAGCTAAGCGTCATCGATGATGACGTGGTGGAAGCCTCCAACCTGCAGCGCCAGGTGATCCACCGGCACCAGGACCTGGGCCGGGCGAAGGCGGAGTCGGCGCGCCAGGCCGCGCTGCGCCTGGATCCGCAGGCTAACCTCACCGCCGTCGTGGACAAGCTCACCCGGCACAATGCGGTGGAACTGTTCGCCGCCCACGACCTGGTGTTGGACGGGACCGACAACTTCGCCACCCGTTACCTGTCCAATGACGCCGCGGAGCTGAGCGGCACCCCACTGATCTGGGGAACCATTTTCCGCTTCAGCGGCCAGGTGTCAGTCTTTGCCCCGGGCCGCGGCCCGATGCTGCGCGATTTGTTTCCGGAAATCCCCGACGCCGACTCGGTGCCCAGCTGCGCCGAAGGCGGGGTGTTCGGGGCGCTGTGCGGGGTGGTGGGCTCCACCATGGCCGCCGAGGCGCTGAAACTGATCTGCGGGATCGGGGAACCCCTGATCGGTCGCTTCTGGCGCTACGACGCCCTGCAAGCCACCACCGACATCCTGCGTTTTGCCGCGGACCCGCATCGGCAGCCTGTCACCGAGTTGCAGGACTACGAGCACGGGTGCGCCCTGCCGGCCACGGTACGGCAGATTGATGCCGGGCAACTGCAGGACGGGCAGGGACGAAACCAGGTGCTGGTGGTGGACGTGCGTGAAGCCTGGGAGCGCGAAATGGGAAGCATCCCCGGCAGCGTGCACATCCCCCTGGAACGGCTAACGGAGCAGGGCTGGGCGGCGCTGGATGGGCTGGCCACGGCGGACCAGCTGGTGCTGGTGTGCAAGTCCGGGGTGCGTTCCCAGCGTGCCGCACGCATCCTGAGCGAAGAGCGCCCGGATGCGCAGGTCTTCAGCCTTCAGGGCGGAACGGTGCAGTGGTTCGAACAGGTTCGGGGCCGGACCCTGGTCTACTAGTGCCAGCGAGCCGGCAGTGTTTCACCGTCTGCCGGCCCCTGCCCGGGGAGTCATCGCCTTGCGCCGGCGCATCCAGGCGGCGACCGCGGCGGGCAGGTGCACAAACACCAGCGGAGCGAAGCTCCAGGAAAACAGGGCCGCGGAGCCGATCAGCACCGCGGCGAGCACACAGGCCGCCAACAGCACGGCACTCAGGATACGCATCCAGGCCTGTTCCAGGCCACCGGCCAAAGCGATCAGCAGACCGGTGCCGGTGGCAAAGGGAATCAGCAACCAGGTGTGCGGGGCCGGCAGCGAGAGGGCCAGCAGGTAGCAGCCCAGGGCCGAGGCGGCACTGAGCACCAGCACCTGGGTGGCGGCAGGAACCCGCGGCCGCTGCCCGATATCGGGAATCGTCAAGCTCCCGCTCCTTCCCGGCGCCCTCCGTGCCGGCAGGTGCGCCGCCATTGTGACCAGTGTGGCTGCAGAAATTCGACGATTCAAGGCCCGGGCGCGAATAATGGCTGAATGGAGAACACAATGTCCTGGCAGGTCAGACCATTCGAGCTGGCCGATGAGCAGCAGGCGCTGGCCGCCCAGGCCGAACTTCAGGCCGATGACTTCGACTTTTTGGTTGGCCGAGGGGCGAAGGAGAGCTGGGCGGACTTTGTGGACAGGTTGGAGGCCAACCGCCAGGGGGTGGGGCTTCCCGACGGGTGGGTCGCCTCGGGCACCTTCGGTGGTTTCATCGACGGACGGCTGGTCGGGCGTGTCGGAGTGCGCTATGAATTAAACGACTACCTGCGCGAATTCGCCGGACACATCGGCTACGGGGTGCGACCGGATTTCCGGGGCCAGGGGGTGGCCACCAGGCTCTGCCGTTTCGCGCTCGCCGAGCTGGCCCAGCGTGGGATAAAGCAGGCGCTGATTACCTGTAATGAGACAAACGCCGCGTCCCGGGCTACCATCGAACGATGTGGGGGAGTGCCCGATGCGGCGCAACCCGCCGTCGTCTACAACGGGGACACCACGGTGCTCAGGTTCTGGGTCCCGACCGCCTGAAACGTGGTTCCCGAAGTTTTTTTGTGTTCAATACGCCACAGAAAACCGGAGGACTTCTCGGCAGCGCGTAAAATAAATAGCTGGGTCAAAAGTGGCCCCGATCCCTATGACCCGAAATTCCTCGGACGGAAGTGAGCCTTCACGCATGTCAGAAAACACCACACTTCGCGAAGATCTTCGCAACGTTGCCATTGTGGCGCACGTTGACCACGGCAAGACCACCATGGTCAACGCGATGCTGCAGCAGACCGGTGCGTTCGACAGCCACGGCGAAACCGAAGACCGCGTGATGGACTCCGGTGAGCTGGAACGCGAAAAGGGCATCACCATCCTGGCCAAGAACACCACCGTGTTCTATGAGGGCCCGGCCGCCAACGGCCACAAGATCACCATGAACATCATCGACACCCCCGGGCACGCCGACTTCGGCGGCGAGGTGGAGCGCGGCCTGTCCATGGTCGACGGCGTGGTGCTGCTGGTGGACGCCTCCGAGGGCCCGCTGCCGCAGACCCGCTTCGTGCTGCGCAAGGCGCTGAGCGCCAACCTGCCGGTGATCATCGTGGTCAACAAGACCGACCGCCCCGATGCCCGCATTGACGGGGTCATCTCCGACTCCATGGACCTGCTGCTGGGCCTGGCCTCCGACCTGGCCGACGAGGCCCCGGACCTGGACATCGACCAGATCCTGAACGTGCCGATCGTCTTTGCCTCGGGCAAGGCCGGCTACGCCTCCACCAACCAGCCCGGCGACGGCGAACTGCCGGACAATGACAACCTTGAGCCGCTGTTCAAGACCATCATCGACCACGTCCCGGCCCCGTCCTACACCCCGGGCGAAGTGCTGCAGGCGCACGTCACCAACCTGGACGCCTCACCATTCCTGGGCCGCCTGGCGCTGCTGCGCATCTTCAACGGCACCCTGCGCAAGGGCCAGCAGGTGACCTGGGCACGCCAGGACGGCACCTACAAGCAGGTGAAGATCACCGAGCTGCTGGCCACCGAAGGCCTGAACCGTGTCCCGGCGACCGAAGCCGGGCCGGGTGAAATCGTGGCCGTGGCCGGCATCGAGGACATCATGATCGGTGAAACCCTTACCGACCTGGAAAACCCGAAGCCGCTGCCGATGATCACCGTTGACCCGCCGGCCATCTCGATGACCATCGGGATCAACACCTCCCCGCTGGCCGGCAAGGTCAAGGGAGCCAAGGTCACCGCCCGTCAGGTCAAGGACCGCCTGGACCGCGAACTGATCGGCAACGTGTCGCTGAAGGTGCTGCCGACCGAGCGTCCGGACGCCTGGGAGGTGCAGGGCCGTGGCGAACTGGCCCTGGCGATCCTGGTCGAGCAGATGCGCCGTGAGGGCTTCGAACTGACCGTGGGCAAGCCGCAGGTGGTCACCCAGGTCATCGACGGCAAGGTGCATGAGCCGATGGAGCTGATGACCATTGACGTGCCCGAGGAGTTCCTGGGCGCCGTCACCCAGCTGATGGCCGCCCGCAAGGGCCGGATGACCAACATGACCAACCACGGCACCGGCTGGGTGCGCATGGAGTTCATGGTTCCGGCCCGCGGCCTGATCGGCTTCCGCACCCGCTTCATGACCGAAACCCGCGGTGCCGGCATCGCCGCCTCGCTGGCCGAGGGCTACGAGCCGTGGCACGGTGCCATCGAATACCGCAACAACGGTTCGCTGGTCGCCGACCGCGCCGGTGTGGCCACCCCGTACTCGATGATCAACCTGCAGGAACGCGGCACCTTCTTCGTGCAGCCGACCTCCGAGGTGTACGAGGGCATGATCGTGGGTGAGAACTCGCGCTCCGAGGACATGGACGTGAACATCACCAAGGAAAAGAAGCTGACCAACATGCGTGCCGCATCCTCGGACAGCTTCGAGAACCTGACCCCGCCGCGCACCCTGACCCTGGAAGAGTCGCTGGAATTCGCCCGTGAGGACGAATGCGTGGAGGTCACCCCGGAGGCGATCCGCATCCGCAAGGTGATCCTCTCGGCCAACGACCGCGTCAAGGCCTACCGTGCCCGCGCGCGCAGCTAACCAGGGCCCCTTCCGCGGATCGCTGCCCGGGGCCCTGTGGCGGGCGCTGGTGACAGCGCTCGTGGCCGGGCTCCTGGGCAGCACCATCCACGCCTCCCTGTTCTACGCCGGGGATGTCCCGGTGTTCTGGGGTCTGGCACTGGCCTGGCTACTGTTGGGCCTGCTGGTCTACTGGGCCAGCGTGGCCAGCGGCAAGCTGCTGGGCGGTGCCCTTGGCTTCATCGGATGCTACGTGGTGGTCGGGGTGCTGACCTTCAACGGCAACGACCGGTTGATCACCCCGCTGAGCCTGTACGACTACATGCCCGGCCCGGCCCTGGCCTCGACCCTATGGGTCTACGGCATGCTGGTTCCGGCGGTCGTGGCCCTGCTGTTCGCCCGGCGCAACCTGCGCCGGCCCGCACGCGCCGCGATTGGCGCCCGGCCCTAGAGAACAGCAACAGACAAGCAGCGGTCCCCGCGTCCCCGGCACTGCCGGGGGACGCGGGGACCGCTGCTGGTTTTTGGGTGGGAGCCAGGCCGCACCCGTGGCGCATCAGTTGCCGGTGATGTCCAGGTGGTGGGCCATGAACAGGGAGGTCGGCACCCCGTCGGCTTCGGGCTCGCGCAACGCGTAGTCCTCGATCACTTCGCGCAACCGGCCAATCATTTCCTTCTGGGTGGCTTCGGAGAGCTTCAGACCCACCCGGATGACCTGGATCTCCTCCGGATCCAGCCCGTTGATCTCCTGCAGGAACGTGTCAACTAGCATCGGCGCCGCATCCGGGATCCGGGTGCCCCAGGATTGCCGGGTGCTGCGGTAGGGGACTTCCTTCGCCCCGCGGTTGCCGCGCCGCGGCTCCTCGGCGGCCAGGAACCCGTTGCTGACCAGTGTACGCACATGGTGCAGCGAGGTTGCCGGGTTCAGTTCAAGGATGTCGGCGATCTCCTTGTTCGTGCGAGACTCATGGAGACACAGGCGCAGAATCCTCAGCCGCAGGGGCGAACTCAGGGCCCGCGCCCGGGCCTGGACTTGCTCATCGGTTGGCATACAGCCAGCATACGTGATTTTCCGTCAGTGATTGGTATCTTCAAATCACATCGCGTTTCGCGCTCCTCCACGCCGGTCGGCGGCACCGCGCTATTGCTGCTGGGGGCGCCGGGCACGGCGGGGCGGCGGCGGGGGAACCCGCTTGGCGTGGGTAATGCGCGAACGCTTCACCGTGACCACTTCGCGCCGGGTCTGCACGCTAACGCTGGTTTCGGTGACGGTCACGATCTCACCCAACGCGTCGGTTAGCGTTTCTCCGTGCCCCGTCGGTGCGGGCTGGTCAAGCCGATACCGCAACACAACCCGGTCCCCGGGTCTTAAATCGTCAATGTTAAGCACCGTGCAGCTCCAAGATTTCCAAAAATTTCATTTCGAGACCGTTGCGTCCGGTGGCCTCGGTCGGTTACGTCACAGCGGGCCTCCGGGAGCTTCCCACATTGCACAACAGGACTAGACTGGTATCCAGAAAGCCAGATATGCGTTCCGCCTACAGGCCGGTAATGCGCTGGTGACTAGACGTTGAAACTATCAAAAGTGCAAGGAAAGGTCTCGGGTCCGTGACTTACATCATCGCTCAGCCGTGCGTGGACGTGAAAGACAAGGCGTGTGTCGAAGAGTGCCCGGTCGACTGCATCTACGAAGGTGAACGCTCCTTGTACATTCACCCGGATGAGTGCGTGGACTGCGGCGCGTGCGAGCCGGTCTGCCCGGTAGAGGCCATCTACTACGAGGACGATGTCCCGGAGCAGTGGGCCGACTACTACAACGTTAACGTTGATTTCTTCGACGAACTGGGCTCGCCCGGTGGTGCGGCTAAAATTGGCAACACCGGCACTGACCACCCGCTGGTCGCCGCCCTGCCGCCGCAAAACCAAGACTGAGGTTCATCACCGCATGCTCCAGCTTCCCGATTACCCCTGGAACCAGTTGGCCCCGTACCGCGAGGTGGCCGCCAAGCATCCGGGGGGCAGTGTCGATTTGTCCATCGGAACCCCGGTGGACCCGACCCCGGAACTGATCCAGGAAGCACTGCGCGAAGCCAGCAACGCGCCGGGATACCCCACCACGCACGGCACCACCGAGGTGCGCCAGGCCATCGTGGACTGGTACGCCCGGCGCCGCAACGTCACCTCACTGAGCACCGACGACGTCATGCCGACGGTCGGTTCCAAGGAAATGGTGGCCTGGCTGCCGCTGCTGCTCGGGCTGGGCCCCGGGGACGTGGTGGTGCGCCCGCGCATCGCCTACCCGACCTACGACATCGGCGCACAACTGGTCGGCGCCACCAGTGTGGCCACCGATGACCTCTCCAGCCTGGACGAGCAGCAGCGGGCGAACCTGAAACTGGTGTGGGTCAATTCGCCGGGGAACCCCACCGGCAAGGTCCGCGACATTCAGGAGTTGCGTGAACTGGTCTGCCAGGCCCGCGAGCTGGGGGCCGTGGTGGCCTCCGATGAATGCTATGCGGAGCTGGGCTGGGATGAATACGAGGACCAGGTCCCCAGCATCCTTGATCCGCGGGTGTGCGACGGAAACATCGATGACCTGCTGGCGCTGTACTCCCTGTCCAAGCAATCCAACCTGGCCGGGTACCGCGCCGCGTTCGTGGCCGGGGCCCCTAACCTGATGCCGGCCCTGATCAACAACCGCAAGCACGCGGGAATGATTGTCCCGGCACCCGTGCAGCACGCCATGGTCATCGCGCTAAACGATGAGGCGCATGTCCGTGAACAAAAAGACATTTATCGGGCCCGGCGCGACGCGCTGCGCCCGGCGTTGGAGGGCTTCGGGCTGCGGATCGAGGACTCCGTGGCCGGGCTGTACCTGTGGTGCACCGAACGCCGTTCCAGCTGGGACACCCTGCAAAGGCTTGCCGAGCTGGGAATCATTGCAGGTCCCGGCGCTTTTTACGGTTCTGAAGGCGAATCGCACGTACGGATCGCGCTCACTGCCTCCGACGAGCGCGTCGCCCAGGCCGTGGAGCGGTTGACCTCTGCCGGCCAGGGCTGAAATGATCCGCTGATTAGCGCGGTGAGGCCAATTGGCGGTATGTTCGACGATGACGACTGACCTTTCGGAACTACAAGCTTTCCGGTTAGGAGAAGCAATGACAGAGATCAATTCTGCGCAGCTCACATATGGGCAGACGAACCTGGAACTACCAGTGGTACCGGCCGCCGAAGGCAACCAGGGGCTGAGCGTGGCTCCGCTGCTGAAGACCACCGGTGCGGTCACCTACGACCCGGGCTTCATGAACACCGCGGCCACCAAGTCCGCGATCACCTACATCGACGGGGATGCAGGGATCCTGCGCTACCGTGGTTACCCCATTGAGCAGTTGGCGGAGAAGTCCAGCTTCGTCGAGGTCAGCTACCTGCTGATCTACGGGGAGCTGCCCACCGCCGAGCAGCTGGCAGACTTTGACAACCGCCTGCGCCGCCACACCCTGCTGCACGAGGAGCTCAAGGGTTTCTTCGGCGGCTTCCCGCGCGACGCCCATCCGATGCCGGTGCTTTCCTCGGCCGTGTCGGCACTGTCGACCTGGTACCAGGACTCGCTGGACCCGAACAACGACGAACAGGTCGAGCGCTCCACGATGCGCCTGCTGGCCAAGCTGCCGGTGCTGGCCGCCTACGCGCACAAGAAGTCGATCGGGCAGGCACTGCTCTACCCGGACAACTCGATGAACATGGTCGAGAACTTCATGCGCCTGTGCTTCGGCACCGCCGCCGAGCCGTACGAGCTGGACCCGGACATGGTCAAGGCCCTGGACCTGCTGCTGATCCTGCACGCAGACCACGAGCAGAACTGCTCCACCTCCACCGTGCGCCTGGTCGGCTCCTCCGATGCGAACCTCTTCGCCTCGGTCTCGGCCGGCATCAACGCCCTGTTCGGTCCCGCCCACGGCGGCGCGAACGAGGCCGTGCTGAAGATGCTGCGCGAAATCCACGCCCAGGGCATCTCCCCGGAGAAGTTCATGGAGAAGGTCAAGAACAAGGAAGACGGCGTGCGCCTGATGGGCTTCGGGCACCGCGTCTACAAGAACTACGACCCGCGCGCGAAGATCATCAAGAAGACCGCCCATGACATCCTGGCCAAGCAGGGCAGCAACGAACTGCTGGACATCGCCATGAGCCTGGAAGAGAAGGCGCTGAACGATGACTACTTCATCGAGCGCAAGCTCTACCCGAACGTGGACTTCTACACGGGCCTGATCTACAAGGCGATGGGCTTCCCGGAGAAGATGTTCACCGTGCTGTTCGCCATCGGTCGCCTGCCCGGCTGGATTGCCCAGTGGCGCGAAATGATCAAGGACCCGGACACCAAGATCGGCCGTCCGCGTCAGCTGTACATCGGCGAGACCGAGCGCAACTACCCGGGCCTCTAAACCCGTGTAGCGCCGGTCTCCTGGCACCGGCACCCCCAGGCCCCCAGCGGGCCACGGGGTGCCGGTGCCCTTTTTTAAGCAGTGGGTACGGCGTATCGTGGAAGGTTATGGGGGATGTGCGTCGATAGGCAAGGTGGTGCGCATGTATTTCCGGCAGGGGAATAACTGGTCAATTGGTGTTTGCGCCAACCCGCAGCTGCTGATGGCCCTGTACCTGCGCGAGCTGGGGGGAATCAACCCCCACGAGCTCGGCCCCAACTGCGCACTGGAGCAGCGGGGACGGTTGCGACCCCTGCAGCCGCCGGCCTCCCACGGACAGATCCGCCAGGAATGGTATTCGTGGTGGGAAAGCCTGGTCAAAGACGGGCGCTCGCTGCAAAACGGACATCACGTGGGCGGGATCCCTGACCTGGATGCTCAGGGCTACCCGGAGCTGGCGAAGCTGGCCAACGCGCACTACGGGCAAACCACGTTGTTTGCCCATGAATGCCTTGAAGACTTTGTGCTGCGCAGCGCCCAGTATGTTCCCAAGCGGATGGATGAGATCGAGGTGCTGCTGGCCGACCGGGGCATCGAGCACCTGGCCGCGCGGGAGGCGGTGCACATGCAGCTGGTGGAGGTGCCGCTGAACGAACCGCGCGCCTGGCTGATGGGCCAAGCCACCGTGGTGGCCAGCAGTTCCCTGATGCGCGACGGCAAGGCCTTCCACGGCTATATCGAGCCGATCGTGAGCATCATCTTCATGTAGTGCCCACCAAGCGGAAGAGCTGGCCAGGATCCTGCCCACCCTTCCCGTCGTCGAGCTTAATGGGGATAATGAGAGCCAAGCCGGGTCACGGGGCGAGGTCTTTGCTTCGGTGGCGCATCCCGGGGGAGGGAGAACATATGAACGATTCGCGACCTGAACTTCAGTAGCCCTCGGCCGTCCTTGCGGCCGGCCGATGCGGCAACACGGCAGGATGGAGGACATCATGGTGTTCCATGGAGCAATCAGCCACCCGCGACGCAACACGCGTGGTCTGGCCTTTGCCTTCAGCGGACTGATCTTTACCTTGGCATTTGCGGCATTCCTGTTCCTGGTCCCGCAAGGCCATGAGGTGTCACGCAGTCCGCTGTGGATCCCCGTTATCTGGGGCGTGATGGTGATTGTCTACGGTTGCTACCGTCTGATCCGCGGAGACAGCGATCTGGACCACGAGCGCGGAGGCACCCATGCCGATTCCCGGTAGCCTTCCAACGGATCACTGACCCAACGGAATCAGATCAGCCACAGGCCGTGGCCGCCCACCGGTGAAAGGTGGCGGCCACGGCCTGTGCCGTGCGGGGGCAGCCCGGCTTCGGGGCTGGGCGCAGCCTGATCAGTTCTGGTGCAGTTCGGTGTTCAGCTCCACCTTCCCGCCGGTGCGCGCCAGCGCCTCGACGGCGCCGGTCACCGAGTTGCGCCGGAAGAGCAGGCCGGGAACCCCGGAGAGCTCCAGGGCCTTCACGGTGCGGCCATCGGGCAAGCTCACCCGGGTGCCGGCGGTGACATAGAGCCCGGCCTCCACCACGCAGTCATCCCCGATGGAGATCCCCACCCCGGCGTTGGCCCCGAGCAGGACGCGCTCACCAATGGAGATTCGCTCCTTGCCGCCGCCGGAGAGGGTCCCCATGATGGATGCGCCGCCGCCGACGTCCGAGCCGTTGCCGACCACGACCGAAGCCGAAATCCGGCCCTCCACCATGGAGACGCCCAGTGTTCCGGCGTTGAAGTTCACGAACCCCTCGTGCATGACCGTGGTGCCGGTGGCCAGGTGCGCGCCCAGGCGCACCCGGTCCGCGTCGGCGATGCGCACACCGGAGGGCACCACGTAGTCGACCATGCGCGGGAACTTGTCCACCCCGTACACCGTCACCGCCCCGCGTGAACGCAGCCGCAGCCGGGTCTTTTCAAACCCCTCGGCCAGGCAGGGGCCGAAGTTGGTCCAGACAATGTTGGGCAGGTGGGAGAAGATCCCGTCCAGGTTGATCGAGTTCGGGGTGACCAGCCGGTGCGAGAGCAGGTGCAGGCGCAGCCACACGTCAGCGGTGTCGGCCGGGGCGACATCCAGGTTGATGGTCAGCGAGATGACTTCCTGTCGGGTGCCGCGGGCCGTATCCTCCACGGCCAGGGCCGCCAGCTCACCGGTTTGCGGCTCCAGGTCGTTGAGCACTCCCAGGCAGGGGCCGGGGTACCAAACGTCCAGGACGGTGCCTTCCTGGGTGATCGTGGCCAGGCCGTGCGCCGACGCCAGGCGGACGGGAGGATGGGTTGAGTCAACTGCTGAAGTCATGAAGATATCGTACCGGCGTATCCTGCCGGTATCGTGGGCAAATGACGTTCCCATTACGCAATGAGCAGCAGGAATGAGTAGGTTGAACCCAATGGAATTGAACCTGGAAGCGGATGTCGCCCAGCTGACCGCGACACTCATCGACATGGAATCGGTCTCCGGCAATGAGCGCGCCCTGGCCGATGCGATTCACCGCGCCCTCGAAGCCTGCCCGCACCTGGAACTGCACCGATACGGGGATGCGATCGTGGCGCGCACCAACCTGGGCCGGGAACGCCGGGTCGTGCTGGCCGGACACCTGGACACGGTCCCGTTGCCCACCGACCCGCTGGCCCGCGGCGGCGTGCCCGCGCGCGAAATCGATGGGGTGCTCTACGGGCGCGGCGCCACCGACATGAAGGGCGGGGTGGCGGTGCAGCTGCACCTGGCTGCCGCCTTGCGCAACCCAACCCACGACATCACCTACATCTTCTATGACCATGAGGAGGTGGAAGCGGCCAAGTCCGGACTGGGCCGGCTGCAGCGCGAGGCCCCGCACCTGCTGGCCGCGGACTTCGCGATCCTCCTGGAACCCACCAACGGCACGGTGGAGGGCGGCTGCAACGGCACCAGCCGCTTCATCGTGCGCACCCACGGCCGGGCGGCGCACTCTGCGCGCGCCTGGATGGGGCAGAACGCGATCCACGCCGCCGCCCCGATCCTGCAGCGCCTGGCCGACTACCAGGCCCAGACCGTGGACGTGCAGGGCCTGGCCTTCCGGGAGTCGCTGAGCGCCGTGCGGATCAGCGGCGGCATCGCCGGCAACGTGATCCCGGACCTGTGTGAGGTGAGCGTGAACTACCGCTTTGCCCCGGACAAGACCGTGGAGCAGGCCGAGGCCGTGGTGCGGGAGCTGATGGAGGGCTTTGAGGTGGAGCGCACCGACGGGGCGCTGGGGGCCACCCCGGGCCTGGACCAGCCGATCGCCGCCTCACTGGTGGCCGCCGTGGGCCAGGAGCCCAAACCCAAGTACGGCTGGACGGATGTGGCCCGGTTCTCGGCCATGGGCATCCCGGCCGTGAACTTCGGTCCCGGGGACGCGCTGTTGGCCCACACCGATGATGAGCACGTGCCCCTGGAGGCCATCCGGCGTTGCGCCCAGGCGCTGCGCAGCTGGCTCCAGGAGTAGCGCCGGAAGCGTTACGGGCCTTTACGGACAGGCCCTGGCGCCGGGCACGAAAAAACTGCAGCGCCGGCGATGGGTGTTCCATCGCCGGCGCTGCAGTGCTATTCGGGGGAGTGGCAAGGGGCAGGCCCCTCATCCCTAGTTGTTTCCCGCGGCCGGGATCCCCACATCCGGCGGCATGGTGGCACTGGGTGCCGGGGCCGCCTTCTTGTCCCGCGGAACCCGGCTGCTCAGCCGGCGGGAGACGATCTCCGCCAGCTTCGACAGGGCGAAGTTCAGCAGGATGAAGATCAGCGCACAGATCACCAGCGCCTGCAGCATGTTCGAGTTGCCGGTACCCACCAGCTTCGAGTTGAACAGCAGTTCGTTGAAGTTGATGATGTAGCCCAGCGCCGAGTCCTTCAGGATCACGATGAACTGGCTGATCAGTGCCGGCAGCATCGCGGTCAGCGCCTGCGGGATCTCGATCAGGCGCAGCGACTGGCCACGGGTCAGCCCGATGGCGATGCCCGCCTCACGCTGGCCCTTGGGCAGCCCATGCACGCCGGAGCGAATCAGTTCGGCCACCACGGACCCGTTGTAAAGGGTCAGCCCGATCACGACCGCGACAAACGGTGAGCTGGCCGGTTCAACCCAGCCGGCCCGGGCTAGCATGATCCACAGGAACAGCATCATCAGCAGCACCGGCACGGCGCGGAAAAATTCCACGACCACCGAGCTGAGGAAGTTGATCAGCTTGTTGTGGGCCAGGCGTCCCATGCCGAAGATGAAGCCAAAGACCAGGGAGGTCACGATCGAGATCGCCGCGGCCTTCAGCGTGTTTAGCAGGCCCGGCAGCACGTAGTTCGACCAGATCGAACCCTTGGCAAAGACCGCCCAGCGTTCGGGGTTCAGCTGGTCCTTGCTGTTCATCACGTACAGGATGTAGCCGATCAGGGCCAGGGCCAGCAGGATGCCGATGATGTTCAGGACCATGATGCGCCGGCGCGCCTTGGGCCCCGGGGCATCGAAGAGAACCGATTGTGCGTTGCTCATCGTGCCACCGCCAGTTTCTTGGACAGCCAGGTGGTCAGCGCTCCGATCGGCAGCACGACGATGACGAACATCAGTGCCACGGTCAGGAAGATCAGGATGCCCACGTCGGCGCGGTACTCCAGCATCGTCTTCATCAGCCCGGAAATTTCGGCGACTGATCCGGCGATGGCCACGGTGGTGTTCTTGATCAGTGCGATCAGCACGTTGCCCATCGGGGCGATCGCCCCGCGGAACGCCTGGGGCAGGATGATGATGCGCGCCGCCGGCAGGAAGCTGAGCCCGATGGCGCGGGCCGCCTCGGCCTGTCCCAGCGGCACCGTGTTGACCCCGGAGCGGATGGCTTCACAGAAGAACGCGGCATGGTAGATGCTCAGGCCGATGATCGCGATCTGGAAGAAGTTCAGGTTGAAATCCGAGCTGAGCTTGAGCTCAAAAACGCCAAAGAGCACCAGCACACCGAAGGTGAGGATGATGGTCAGCGGGGTGTTTCGGAAGATGTTGACGTAGGCGGTGCCAAAGGCCCGCAGGCTGGGGATGGGGCTGATCCGCATGATGGCCAGCAAGGTGCCCAGCACCAGCGATGCCAAGGCGGCCCAGAAGGTGAGTTGCAGGTTGGCCCAGAAGGACTCCAGGATCCGCTCACCGTACTCATCCCAAAGACTTAAATAGCCTTCCACGACGTGTTCTCCTTGGTCGGTGGATGGGGTGGAAACCGGTGGTGCCGTGCCCGGTGCGAACCGAAACACGGCACCACGTCGTTAGTGCGCTGGCCTGACTAGCTGCAGGCCTCGAATTCGGTCGGCGGGTTCAACTCGGCGTTCGGCTTGTAGCCGGTGCCTTCGGTGTTGGCGTTCAGCGCCTTCTCCCACTCGCCCTCATCGATCATTTTCTTGATGGCGGTGTTGATGTCCTCGCACTTGTCGTTTTCCTTGTTCAGGCCCACGCCGTAGGGCTCTTCGCTGAACGGTGCGCCCACGACCTTGAACTTGCCCTTGTTCGCCTCGGTGGCGGCCAAGCCAGCCAGGATGATGTCATCGGTGGTGATCGCGTCCACCCCACCGGTCTCCAGCAGGCCCAGGCAGTCGGCGTAGCCCTGCTGCTCGACCAGATTGACGCCCGGGATGTCCTTCTTCACGTTTTCGGCCGAGGTGGAACCAGTGACCGAGCACAGGTTCTTGCCATCGAGCGAGTCCTTGCCCGTGATCGTGGAATCATCGGTGCGCACCAGCAGGTCCTGGCCGGCCACGAAGTACGGGCCGGCGAAGGCCACGCGCTCCTTGCGGGCGTCATTGATGGTGTAGGTCGCGAAGATCATGTCGACCTGGTTGGTTTCCAGCAGGGTTTCGCGGTTGGCCGAGGGGGCGGAGACGAACTCGATGTTGCCCTCGTCGTAGCCCAGCTCCTTGGCGACGTACTTGGCGACGTCCACGTCAAAACCGGTGTACTCATCGCCTTCCTTGAAGCCCAGGCCCGGTTGGTCGAACTTGATGCCGATGCGCACCTTCTCGCCGCCACCGTCGCCGCTTCCGGCGTCATCGGAGCCCGATCCGCCGCATGAGGTCAGGGCCAGGCCTGCCACCGCGGCCATGGCGAGAATCGAACCGAAACGTGTCTTACGCATGATGTTCTCCTACTTGTGATGCGGGTGTGTGTATCAGTGGTTGGTGATGAGCTTGCCAAGGAAGTCCTTGGCCCGGTCGGTTTGCGGGTTGGTGAAGAAGTCGTTCGGTGCGGCCTGTTCGACGATCTTTCCGTCAGCCATGAAGATCACCCGGTCCGCGGCCTTGCGGGCGAAGCCCATTTCGTGGGTGACCACCAGCATGGTCATCCCCTCCTTGGCCAGGGTGACCATGGTGTCCAGCACCTCGTTGATCATTTCCGGGTCCAGCGCACTGGTCGGCTCATCAAAGAGCATGACCTTCGGGCGCATGGCCAGTGCGCGGGCGATGGCCACACGCTGCTGCTGGCCGCCGGAGAGCTGGGCCGGCAGCTTGTTGGCCTGGTTGGCTACTCCCACCCGTTCAAGCAGCTGCATGGCCAGCTTCTCGGCTTCGGACTTCTTCATGCCCTTGACCTTGATCGGGCCCAGGGTGACGTTCTCCAGAATCGTCTTGTGTGCAAACAAGTTGAAGGACTGGAAAACCATCCCGACATCGGCCCGCAGGTTGGCCAGGGCCTTGCCCTCTTCGGGCAGGGTCTTGCCATCGATCTTGATCGTGCCGTCATCGATTGTTTCTAAGCGGTTGATGGCACGGCACAGGGTCGACTTCCCTGAGCCCGACGGACCGAGGATCACGACTACTTCGCCCTTGGTAACTTCAAGGTTGATGTCGTTCAAGACATGCAGGGCACCGTAATGCTTGTTGACCGTGGTCAGCTGAACAATCGGGCCGTCATATGAAGATTGAGTCGCAGGATCTCTTTTCATAGATTAGACATTAGCCCATGTGACCGGGGTAACGCGATACGAATCACACTCGTCCAGAAGTTGTTACCAAACGGTAACGCGCACGTCGCAGCGGGAATGGCGCAAATTCGGAGTGCAAAGGCGTGACCAGGCCGGTGCCCGGGCAGGCTCCTTGCGTGCCTATGGTCCGAGCGATTCACGCAAGGTGAACCCAGTCTGAGCTGCCAAGGGCGGTGAAGGCATCCGCCAGCAGCGGAGTGGGTGCGGAGGCACCTGCCCTGGGGTAGGGGTGTGGCGCCGGATCGGGAGCAAGGGCGTCATTTGTTCGCTAACAGGATGCAATGAAGCAGCCCATAGTGGTGGCGGGACGGATAGAGTGAAGTCATGGCCCACAAAAGCAAGAGTGAACAAAACGCACGAGCCGGCAGAAAACTGCACGTCGAAGCCTCGTGGCCCGGCAAGACTCCGGGCATGCAGCTGGACCGCTACCTGCTTTCCGGGCCGCAGGAGGACTTCACCCACAATGACGTGTGGCGCGTGCTGCGGATTCAAAGCGAGTTCGTCTCCGGCTTCGGCACCCTGGCGGGGATCGGCCCGGCCGTCTCCGTTTTTGGTTCGGCCCGCACCGGGGAAGACAGCCCCTACTACCAACAGGCAGAGCGCATCGGACGCCGCCTGGCCGAAGCCGGACTGATCACCATCACCGGCGGGGGCCCGGGCATCATGGGGGCGGCGAACCGCGGCGCGAGCGACGCCGGGGGAGTCTCGGTGGGGCTGGGCATTGAGCTGCCCTTCGAAACCGGACTGAACCAGTGGGTGAACAAGGGAATCAACTTCCGCTACTTCTTCGTGCGCAAGACGATGTTCGTGAAGTACTCCCAGGGCTTCATCGTGTTGCCCGGCGGCTTTGGAACCCTGGATGAGCTCTTCGAGGCGCTGACCCTGGTCCAGACCGAGAAGATCACCAGCTTCCCCATCGTGCTGGTGGGGAAGGACTACTGGGGCGGCATGGTCGACTGGCTGACGAACGTGGTGGCCGAGGAGCGCTGCATCTCGCCGAAGGACCTGAACCTGTTCACCCTCACCGATGACCCGGACGAAGCGGTTGACGTGGTGATCAGCGCGCTGATTGATGCAAACTCCTCGCATAACTCGGAAGAGATCTGATGTCCTTCCTGCTGGTGGCGCTGGCGATTGTGCTGTGTGGTGCGGCGGCGTTCTACCTCAGTGCGCTGCGCCATCCGGCACGCTCCGCGGGGCGGCGCTTCGAGGTGCCGCGCGAACCGGTGGCCGGCCTGATTGAGCCCGAGGCGTCACTGCCGCCGGTGCTGCTGCCCGATGAACCCTCGGCCCGCGACGTGGATGCGGTGCGTTTTTCCATTGGGCTGCGCGGCTACCGGTGCGACCAGGTGGACGACGTTCTGGATCAGCTCGCTGCGCGCATCAACCGGCTGGAGAATAAGATTC
Source organism: Glutamicibacter creatinolyticus (assembly GCF_006094275.1). Lineage (GTDB taxonomy): Bacteria > Actinomycetota > Actinomycetes > Actinomycetales > Micrococcaceae > Glutamicibacter > Glutamicibacter creatinolyticus. Next base: position 2,198,087 of record NZ_CP034412.1, on the reverse strand, counting down.
ATGACATCGAGTCGCGGCGTGTGATTAGCGACACGGGCGAAAATTAGGAATAATGGAGAGTATAGAGTCTCCAAATCAACAAGGTAATCCCAGCTGATTGAGCGGACTATAGGACGGCTCGGGCGTTGAACCGGTATGCGGTTGAACGTTCCGGTCACTGACGAAGGGAACAACGTACATGGCGGCGATGAAGCCACGCACCGGTGATGGGCCAATGGAAGTCACCAAGGAAGGCCGAAGCTTGATCCTGCGCCTGCCCATCGATGGCGGCGGTCGCCTGGTGGTCGAATTGAATGCAGATGAGGCCACCGAGCTGCGTAATTGTCTGGTAAACGTCACTGAATAAGGATTCTCAGGGCCGGCATTCGCCGGCCCTTTGGTCTGTCACCAGCCCGTCGCGGACCAGCCGCGGCGGGCGGCCCCGTTCCTCCTGCGTCCTACGGACGTACTAGTGCTTGGCTGCCGCGATGAACAAGCCCTGCTCGGTGGGCAGCAGGTGGCACAGCAGGTTCGGGTCCTCGCGCAGCATCCGCATGGCATCACGCATGGCCACCGTGGAGGCCTTGCGCACGGCCGGCTTGGCCAGGCGGTGCTCGTCAAAGGCGTTGCAGATGATGATGACCCCGCGCTTGCCGATCAGGCGCTTGGCCTCGGCGACGTAGTCCAGCAGGTTCTCGTGCTCGGCATCGATCAGCACCATGTCGTACGCGCGATCGGTGAGCCGGCCCAGTACCGTGGCGGCGCGTTCGGTGATGATGCGCGCCCGGGCGCCCAGCACCCGGTCCTCGCGCAGCGCCTCGCGCAGCGCCCCCACGTTCTCCAGGTCGCTTTCGATCACGGTCAGGGTGCCGTTGGTTCCCATGCCGCGCAGGATCGACAGGGAGGCGACCCCGACCCCGGCACCGATCTGCACCGCGTTGCGGGGGCTGTAAAGATTGGACAGCAGCTGAAGGATGGACGCGCCGGCCGGGTCGATGGTGTGCGCTCCCAGTTCGCTGCCGCGCTCCCGGGCGCGGGTCATGACCTCATCTTCGGTCACGGCGTTCTGGGCATGGGTCCAGCTGGCAAACAACTCGGTGTTCATCGACGGCATGTGGGTGCGTTCCTCATTCCATGAAAATGGCGGCCACCGTCCATCGTAGCGCTCTTTGTCACAGAACCTTGAAGTCCCGGCGCTGATGCGACCGCGGGCGTTCCCCGCAGTGGCTTATCCGGGTCGGGGCGTGCTGCCCAAGGACGACTGACGGCTTCAGCGCAGTGGATTCTTAGCTTGTGCTCAGCTGGAGAGCCGAGACTTAATACGTGAGCACTACACGCAACGAACTCGCCGCCCCCGCCGATCCCGCACCCACGTGGGATGCCATGGTGCGCGAACATGGGGATCGCATCTTCCGCCTGGCCTACCGGCTGACCGGTAACCGCCAGGACGCGGAGGACCTGTCCCAGGAAGCGTTCGTGCGCGCCTTCAAGGGCCTGGAGAACTACACTCCGGGCACCCTGGGCGGCTGGCTGCACCGCATCACCACCAACCTGTTCCTGGACGGGGCGCGCCGCCGCTCCAAGATCCGCTTCGACCGTTTCGCCGAAGGGGCCGAGGACCGTTTGGAAGGCACCGCGCCGGGCCCCGAACGCGGCTTTGAACTGAACAACCTGGATGTGGACGTGCACAACGCCCTGAAGGCGTTGCCGCCGGAGTTCCGAGCCGCGATCGTCCTGTGTGACCTTGAGGGGTACTCCTACGAGGAAGTCGCCAACGCCCTGAACGTGAAACTGGGCACGGTGCGCTCACGCATCCACCGTGGACGGGCGATGCTGCGTGATGCGCTGGCACACCGCAACCCCGCCAACACCAAGGCCCCGCTGACGGTTTCGCTGCCGCGCATCGCCGGCAAGATCATGCCTAGCGCCAGCTAGCACGCCGGGGCACCGGCTCTCGACACGGCAGCGCGCTTAGGCCGATGCCCAGATGACAGGGTAATCTTTCTATCGTGGAGTTTGCAGGTATCAACGGTAGCGAGTTCGTCGTTTTGGCGATTCTCGCGGTGGTGATCTTGGGCCCCGAAAAGCTTCCCGAGTACGCCCGGAAACTGGCGAACCTGGTCAAGGAACTGCGCCGCATGGCCAACGGGGCCAGGGAGCAGCTGCGGGAGGAAGTGGGCGACGAAGTCGCCGACATGGACTGGAAGAAACTGGATCCGCGTCAGTACGACCCGCGGCGGATCATCAAGGAAGCCCTGGTCGATGAATTCGATGAGGCGGTCACCGCCGCAAAATCCGCCCCGGCCGCCCCGATCCGCAAATCCGTGGCCCCGGCGGCCACCGACCGCCTGGCCCCGGGGGAGCCGGCCCCCTTCGACGACGAGGCCACCTAGCCTGGAGGCTTCCTCCAACAACACAATCCCCTGCCCCGGTATGGCCCGGCAGCAGGGGATTACTTGTTCCTAAAGCCCGACACCGGTTCGCTGCCGGTAAAGGGCGAACCGGCATCCGGCCGGAGAACGGCTAGCTGTACTGGATTACCGGGGTGGACAAATCCACCAGCGCCCGCGCGTGGCGGCGGTGCTCATGGATCAGCGCCGGCAGGTCCAGTCCCGGGATGGCACCGTCCAGCACCCGCCACCGCCCGGCGACCATGACCCGGTCGGCCTTGTCCGCACCGCACAGCAGCAGGGCGGCCAACGGGTCCTGGCTGCCCGAGAAGCGCAGCTCATCGGTCTTGAAGAACGCCAGGTCCGCCTGCTGGCCCACCGCGATGCGGCCAATGTCCCGGCGTCCCAGCACCCGCGCCGACCCCTCGGTGGCCCAGCGCAGCGCGCGTTCCACCGGTACGTCCGCCCCGTAGCGCAGCCGCTGCAGGTACAGGGCCTGACGGGCCTCCAGGATCATGTTCGAGCCGTCGTTGGAGGCCGAACCATCCACGCCCAGCCCAACCGGGACCCCGGCCTGCTCAAGCTCCAGCACCCGGGCAATGCCCGAGGACAGGCGCATGTTCGAGGTGGCGCAGTGGGTCACGGCGGTGCCCGCCGCGCCCAGCTGGCGGATCTCGGCGTCATTGAAGTGGATGCCGTGCCCCAGCCACGTGTGCGCTCCCAGCCAGCCCACGCTGTCCAGGTAGTCCAGTGGCCGCAGCCCGAACCGGCTCAGGCAGAACTCCTCCTCATCCAGGGTTTCGGCCAGGTGCGTGTGCAGGCGCACCCCGTAGTGCCCGGCCAGGCGCGCGCTTTCGCTCATGGCCTGGGTGGTCACCGAGAACGGGGAGCAGGGGGCCAGGGCGATCTGGATCGTGGCGCCCTCCCCGGGCTCGTGGTAGGCCTCGATCAGCCGCTGGCTGTCGGCCAGCACCACATCCAGCTCCTGCACCGTGGACTGGGGCGGCAGCCCTCCGTCATCCTCTCCCAGCGTCATCGACCCGCGGGTCAAGGTGGCGCGCATCCCAAAGTCCCGCACCGCGGCGACCTCAATGTCAATGGATTCATCCATGCCCGCCGGGAAGAGGTAGTGGTGGTCGGCGGCGGTGGTGCAGCCCGAGAGCAGCAGTTCTGCCAGCGCCACCCGCACCGCGGCGTCCAGGGCTTGTGGGGTCAGCCGCGCCCACACCCGGTAGAGGTTCTGCAGCCACGGGAAGAGCGGGGCGTTGGCCGCCGGTCCCCAGGCGCGGGTCAGGGTTTGGTAGAAGTGGTGGTGCGTGTTGACCAACCCCGGCGTGAGCACATGGTTGGCCGCGTCAAAGACCTCGGTATACGCGGTGGTGGGCTGCGCCCCGCAGGGGACCAGTTCAATGATCAGATTGTCCCGGACGACGATGCCGTTGCCGGCATCGGTGTCGCTGAGGATGCCTTGCGGGTTTTTGATCCAAAGGGTGCTCGGGTGCGGCATGGCCGACATTCCTTTCGTTGAAAAAGTAAAATGCCAGCTCAGTTTGCCTGTCTGCTGATCCAGGACGCCGCAGCGTGCTTAGGACATTAGCAGCGCCGCGGCGCCGGGGCAAGACGCTGCGCGATGCCGGTCCACCCCGTGACCGGCCGCGGACTACACGTTTAGCGGCAGCGAGCGCCCGGCCAGGCCACGGGGCCGGTGCACCAGGGTGCGGGAGATCTGCCGCAGCCGCCGGGACACCTCCGCGTCCGGGTCAGAGAGCACCACCGGCACCCCGGCGTCCGAACCCTCGCGCAGGGATTCCTCCAACGGCAGCTGCCCCAGCAGCGGCACCGGGTAGCCCAGCTGTTCACCCAGCGAGTCGCTGAGCACCTGGCCGCCGCCGGAGCCGAAGATTTCCATGCGTGTGCCGTCCGGCAGCTGCAGGTAGCTCATGTTCTCCACCACGCCGATGACCTTCTGCTGGGTCTGCAGGGAGATGGTGCCGGCCCGCTCGGCCACCTGGGTGGCGGTGGACTGCGGGGTGGTGACCACCAGCAGCTGCGAGTTCGGCAGCAGCTGGGAGACCGAGATGGCGATGTCCCCGGTGCCCGGGGGCAGATCCAGCAGCAGCACGTCCAGGTCCCCGAAGTACACGTCGGACAGGAACTGCTCCAGCGCCCGGTGCAACATCGGTCCGCGCCAGATTACCGGCTGGTTTGAATCCAGGAACATGCCGATGGAGATCACCTTCACCCCGTGGGCGACCGGCGGCAGGATCATCTCATCGACCCGGGTCGGGTTCTGCCTGGTGCCCATCAGCGCCGGGATGGAGAACCCGTACACGTCAGCGTCGATCAACCCGACCTTCAGCCCGTCCGCGGCCATCGCCGCGGCCAGGTTGGCGGTGATTGAGCTCTTGCCGACCCCGCCCTTGCCGCTGGCCACGGCAATGACCCGGGTCAGGGAGTTCGGGTCGGAGAACGGGGTGCGCCGTCCGGCCAGCGAGTCGCGCAGTTCCTTGCGCTGTTCCGGGCTCATGACGCCCAGCTCAAGGTCCACCTGGCTGATCCCCGGCACGCTGAGCGCCGCGGCGCGCACGTCGGCCTCGATGGTGGAGCGCATCGGGCAGCCGGCGATGGTCAGCAGCACGGTCACCCGCGCGGTGTTCCCCTCCACGCTGGCGTGGGGGACCATGTTCAGTTCGGTGATGGATTTGCGCAGTTCCGGGTCGATGACCTTGGACAATGCGGTGCGCAGCTGCTCGTTCGTGCTCACTTGCCACCTTGGCTCTCATGCGGGCCGGGGCCCTGGTCGATTTGCGGGATCAGGCCGGTGTGCTGGGCCGGCTTGCGGCGCGGGTTCTTCGCCCGCAGGTGCAGCTCCTCACCCTCGCTGGTTTCCAGCAGCTCCTCCAGCACGTTGCGCAGTTCGGAGCGCACATAGTCGCGGGTGGCCACATCCTGCATGGCCAGGCGCAGGCTGGCCAGCTCACGGGTGAGGTATTCGATGTCGTACAGGTTGCGTTCGGCCCGGGCCCGGTCCTCGGTGAGCGAGACCCGGTCGCGGTCATCCTGCCGGTTCTGGGCCAACAGCAGCAGCGGGGCGGCGTAGGAGGCCTGCAGGGAGAGCATCAGGGTCAGCGCGGTGAAACCCAGCGCGGCCGAGTCAAAGCGCCAACCGGCCGGGGCCCAGGTGTTCCAGATGAGCCAGAACGCGCAGAAGATGGTCATGTAGACCAGGAACTGCGGGGTGCCCATGAAGCGGGCGAACTTTTCGGTGGTGGAGCCGAAGGCGTCCGGGTTCGGGCTGAATCGGGGCAACAGCCTGGCGCGGGCCGACATCGGGGTGTCCAGGCCGGTGGCCTGACGCTGCTCTGGCATGCGTGTTGCTCCTTCGATCGGGAACGCGGTCCGCGCTGCGGCGGCACCGGTTCGGACGGTGTGCGTGCGGTTCCCGGGCCGGGGCGGCACCGGGCCAAGCGTGGTCTAGTGCTGGCTGCGCCAGTCCTCGGGCAGCAGGTGGTCCAGGACGTCATCCACGGTGATCGCCCCCACCAGGCGGCCATCGGAGTTGACCACGCCCAACGAGGTGAGGTTGTAGGTGGCCAGGTGGCGCACGACCTCCGAGACGCTGGCGTTGTCCGGGATGGGTTCCAGCTCCTTGTCCAGGATGTCACCCAGCGGCTCCGGGGGAGCGGCACGCAGCAGCGCCTGGATGTGCACGGCTCCCAGGTACTTGCCGGTGGGGGTCTCCAAGGGCGGGCGCACCACGTAGACGGCCGAGGCCAGGGCGGGGGAGAGCTCCTCGCGGCGCACGGCGGCCAGCGCCTCGGCCACCGTGGATTCGGGGGTGAGGATCACCGGCACCGGGGTCATCACCGAGCCGGCGGTGCCTTCGGGGTAGGCCAGCAGGCGGCGCACGTCATCGGCCTCCTCCTTGCTCATCATGTCCAGCAGCTGGACCTTGGTGTCCTCGTTCAGTTCACCAAGCAGGTCCGCGGCGTCATCCGGGTCCATCTCCTCCAGCACGTCCGCGGCACGCTCCAGGCCCAGGGCGGAGAGGATCTGGACCTGTTCGCGGTCCGGCATTTCCTGCAGCACATCGGCCAGCCGGTCATCCTGCAGGTGGGCGGCGATCTCCAGGCGGCGCTTGGCGTTCATCTCATGCAGCGCGTCGGCGAAGTCCGCCGGCTTCATCTCATCGTGGGCCGCGACGAACGTGTCCGCGGATTGTGGCTCGTGGGCGCCGACCGGGATCACCTGCTCCCAGGAGACCAGCACCCGGTGGCGCCGGTTGCGGCGCAGGCCCAGCAGGCTGGAGCCCGGTTCGGCGCGCTGCACGAAGTACTCGTTGACCTCCCAGTCGCCCATCCGGGTCTGGATCAGGCCCACGTCTTCGACCACGCCGTGCCCGGTGCCGTCCCGGAAGGCGATCTTGCGGTCGAAGATTTCCGCGGCGATGAGGGTTTCGGCCCCGCGCTGCTGGAAGCGGCGCATGTTCACCAGCCCGGAACAGATGATCTGGTTCGCCTCCATGGACTGGATGCGGGTCATCGGCACGAAGACCCGGCGCTTGCCCGGGACCTCGACGACCACGCCCACACAGGATTCTGACTTCTTGGGCCCGCGGGAGACCACGACCACATCGCGCAGCCGGCCCAGCCGGTCGCCGAGGGGGTCAAAGACGTCCAGCCCCAGCAGGCGGGCAACGAAGATCTTGGAAACAGTGGAGCTCACCACCCCAGCGTATCGCGGTCAGCTGGTGCAACGGGGGCAATTGTGATGCGATTGCCCGGCGTGAAGCTTTCACCCTCAGCGATAGCTGGGCACCATATGGGGGTTTGCACAGCAAATGCATGCACAATATAGGTATGACCCAGCCGCTTGGAGCCAATATGCAAAGTGCCGGGGGTTTGCCGCGGGGCGAACTGCTAGGCCGCTACACCTCATACCTTGATGCCCAGAAACTGGTGGACTATCTGGCCGACAATGACTTCCCGGTCTCCTCGGTCACCATTGTGGGCAATGACCTGCGCACCGTGGAACGGGTCACCGCCAAGCTCTCCTACCCGAAGGTGGCGTTGGCCGGTGCCGCGCAGGGCGCGATGATGGGCTTCTTCGTGGGCCTGCTGTTGTCCCTGTTCAGTCCGGACGGCGGGCTCTACCAGATCCTTTCGGCGATCGGGCTGGGCATGGCGATCTGGATGATCGCCGGGGTGGTCAGCTATTCGATGCGCCGCGGCAAGCGCGACTTCGCCTCCTCCAGCCAGTTTGTGGCCACCAGCTATGACGTGGTGGTGGACTTCGCCAACGCGCAGAAGGCCCGCGCCCTGGCCTCGAAGCTGCCAATGCACCCGGGCCACGCCCCGGTGGCACAGGCCCCGGCCGCCCAGCCGCCGGCCGCCCAGCCGTCGGCGCCGCAGAACCCTCCGGCCTCCACCGGGGCCACCGCGGCGGCCCCTGGTGCCCCGGCCGAACCGCAGGCCCCGTCCTCCGGTCCCAGCGGCACCTTCCCGGATTTGCCCGATGGGCGCCCGCGCTACGGGGTGCGGGTGAATCAGCCGCAGGCCGCGCCCGGCGCCGAGCAGCAGTCCGGCCAGGAGCAGCACCCGGAAGGCCAGGCCCCGCAGCACACCGAGCCCGGTGAACGCGACGAGAGCCAGGCCGAACCGGTGGTGATCCGCCCGGAAAACGAGGCAACCCCCAGCGGCGAGCCACAGCCCGAATCCAAGCACCCGGGTAACCCAGGACATCCGGGGGAACCGGGCACCCCGGGCAGCGGACCGCAGAACGAGGGACGCTAGCTGCCGGACACCGGCGCGCACCACGGCGTGCGACCCGGTTGCCGGTGAAAGACAAAGCGGTGGGCCACGGAAGGAATTCTTCCGTGGCCCACCGCTTTTCTCTGTCCTGCCCTGGCGTCGCGCCGGCCGGCTTAGCCGCGCAGCTTGGACATCCAGGCCTCAACCTCATCCGGGTCGCGCGGCAGCGCCGCCGAGAGGTTCACCCCGCCCTCGGCGGTGACCAGGATGTCATCCTCGATGCGCACCCCGATGCCGCGGTACTCCTCGGGGATCGCCAGGTCCTCGTTCTTGAAGTACAGGCCCGGCTCGATAGTGAAGACCATGCCCTCCTGCAGCTCGGCGTCCAGGTAGAGTTCCGCGCGGGCCTGAGCGCAGTCGTGCACATCCAGTCCCAGGTGGTGACTGGTGCCGTGCGGCATCCAGCGGCGGTGGTGCTGCCCCTCGGGGGAGAGCGCCTCCTCCAGCGGCACCGGCAGCAGGCCCCAGGAGTCCAGGTTCTCGGCCAGCACGCGGGTGGCGATGTTGTGCAGGTCGCGGAACTTCAGGCCCGGCTTCACCGCGGCGAATGCGGCGTCGGCGGCATCCAGCACGGCCTGATAGATCTTGCGCTGCACGTCGGTGAACTTGCCCGAGACCGGCAGTGAGCGGGTGATGTCGGCGGTGTACAGCGAATCGGCTTCCACCCCGGCGTCCAGCAGCAGCACTTCGCCCTCGCGCACGGTCCCGTTGTTGCGGATCCAGTGCAGGATGGTGGCGTTGTTGCCGCTGGCGGCGATGGTGTCGTAGCCCAGTTCGTTGCCCTCGGCCCGGGCGCGGGCGAAGAAGGCGCCTTCGACGATGCGTTCCCCGCGCTGGTGGGCGATGGCCTTGTCCAGGCTGCGCACCACGTCCTCGAACCCCTCAATGGTGGCGGCTACCGAGTGCTTCAGTTCCTTGATCTCGTACTCGTCCTTGACCAGACGCAGTTCGGAGACGAATTCGGCCAGCTCGTTGTCCAGGGCGTCGGAGGCCTGAAGGTCCTGGCCGGTGTTGATGCGGGAGGTGTCCACCAGGGCCTCGACGTTCAAATCGACCTCGCGCACCAGGCGGATGCGGATGCCGCCCAGGGCCTGGGGGCCGGAGTTCTTGGTGATCGCCATTTCCAGCTGCTCCAGCCCCTCGGTGGGCATGCCGGTGCGGGCGGACATCTTGGACAGCGTGGGGCGCGGGCCGATCCAGAATTCCCCGGACCGCGAGTTCAGGTAGAACTCGGTGGAGTCCCGTCCGGCCATGGGGGCGAAGTACAAGGTGGCGCTGTGGTTGCCGCCTTCATCCCCGGCGCCCTTGTCGGTGGGTTCCAGGATCAGCACGGCATCCGGCTCATGGTCCACACCCAGCCCGGTCAGGTGGGCGAAGGCCGAGTGCGGGCGGAAACGGTAGTCGGTGTCGTTGCTGCGCACCTTCAGCGGCCCGGCCGGGATGACCAGGCGCTCACCCGGGAAGCGCTCGGACAGGGCCTTGCGGCGCTGCGCGGCATAGCTGGCGGCCTCATCGGCGTCGGGCAGCTCGGAGGTGTCCGGTGCCCAGTTCGAGGCCATGAATTCCTTGAAGGCCCGCGAGGTGGGTCGCTGCGAGCGGTTGTTGACGCGGTCTTCCAGTGGTTGATCGTTGCCGGGGGTGTTCGATGCATCAGTGGTCATAGTTCCCATATTCTCACCTGCCGCCGGTGCGCACAAAGCGCGCGGCGACCGGATAGTCTAGAGCCATGCTGATCGACCTGCACGCCCATTCGAATATTTCCGATGGCACCGAACCTCCGGGCCAGTTGATTGATTCGGCGGTGGCGGCGGGGCTGGACGTGGTGGCGCTGACCGACCACGACCAGACCACCGGGTGGCACGAGGCGCGGGCGCGGGCCGTGGAACGCGGGATCGGGTTCGTGCCGGGGATGGAGATCACCTGCCATTCGCGCACCGGGATCAGCGTGCACCTGCTCAGTTACCTGCATGACCCGACCTACAAGCCGTTGCTTGATGAACTGGAGGTCACCCGCACCGCCCGCGAGTACCGGGCGCAGCGGATCGTGGGGCTGCTCTCGGAGGACTACCCGATCAGTTGGGAGCTGGTCCAGGAACACACCCAGCCGGGCACCACGGTGGGCCGCCCGCACATCGCCGACGCGCTGGTCACCGCCGGGGTGGTCGGCACCCGGGAAGAGGCCTTCGCCAGCATGCTCTCCTCCCGGTCGCGCTACTACGTCTCCCACCCGGCGGTGTACCCGGTGGACGCCGTGCGCCTGGTGCGCGAGGCCGGCGGGGTTCCGGTCTTCGCCCACCCGATGGCCTCGGCCCGCGGACGAGTGGTGCCCCCGGAGGACTTCGAGGAGCTGATTGAGGCGGGGCTGGCCGGCCTGGAGATTGACCACCGGGACAATTCCGAGCCCGGGCGCAAGTTCCTGCGCGAGTTGGCCCAGCGCCATGACCTGATCATCACCGGGTCCTCGGACTATCACGGGGCGGGCAAGCCGAACCGGCTGGGGGAGAACAGCACCGACCCGCAGATGCTTCAGCGGATCTTGTCCGCCGGCACCGGCTCCCCGGCCTCAATGTAGCGGGTTCGCTCGCCCAGGCGGGACTGCATGACCTCAATGGCCTGCGGGTTCTGGTCCACCAGCAGGAAGCGGCGTCCAAGCTTCGCGGCCACCGCGCCGGTGGTGCCCGAACCGGCGAAGAAGTCCAGCACCCAGTCATCGGGGCGCGAGGACGCGGTGATGATCCGGCGCAGGATGCCCTCGGGCTTCTGGGTGGGGTAGCCGGTCTTTTCCCTGCCGGTGGGCGAAACGATGGTGTGCCACCACACGTCGGTGGGCAGCTTGCCGCGTTCACGTTTTTCCGGGGTCACCAGCCCGGGAGCCATATAGGGTTCGCGGTCCACCTCGGTGGAGTCGAAATGGTAGGCCTTGGGGTTCTTCACATACACCAGGATGGTGTCGTGCTTGGAGGGCCAGCGCCGGTTGGTGCGCGCCCCATAGTCATACGCCCAGATCAGTTCGTTCAGGAAGCAATCGCGGCCGAAGATCTCATCGAGCAGCACCTTGACATAGTGCACCTCACGGTAGTCCAGGTGCACGTACAAGGTGCCGTCCTCCGCCAGCAGCCGGTGCGCCTGAACCAGGCGCGGGGCGATGAAGCTCAGATAGTCATCGAAGCGGTCCTGGTAGGAGCGCGCCTGGCCCAGCTCGGTGATGTAGTCCAGGCCCTTGAAGCCAATCCGGTCGCCTTCCCCGGCGGCGGCACGCACCGTAGTGCGCGCCGCGCGGGTCTGCTTGCGTCCGGTGTTGAACGGCGGGTCGACGTAGATCAGGGAGAAGCTGGCGTCGGGCAGCAGGCCGAGCACATGCTGGTTATCGCCGTGCACCACCGTGTTCGGCCCGGCCGGGTCGAAGAGCGGTGGGTGTGCATCGAGCGTCGGCAGTGTCACGTGCGCGGTGTTCCTTCCATCAAAGCGTTGCTGCTGCCTGAGTCCGGCAGGCTAGTCGTCCTGCCGGGGAGCCGAGTCCTGGCTGCGGGTGCGGCGGCGGGTACGGCGCCGGCGCGGGGCGGTGCGCCCCTCTTCCTGGTTCGCGTCCCGGGTTTCGCGGTGGCGTTCGGCCTCCCGGGCCGGGCGGTCCTGCTTGCCCTTGGAATGCCCGTGCCGGTCCGCACCCTCGGCAGCGCGCGGGTTGCCGGAGGTGTCCTCGCGGCGGGTGCGCTGGCGGTTGCGCGAGGAGTTGCGCGAGCCCTCGGAGCGGGCGCGGCGCGGCTCCCCGCCGTCGGCGGTGGTCTGCTTGGCCCGCGGCAGGCGTCCCTTGGTGCCCTTGGGGATGTTCAGGTCGGCGAAGAAGTGCGGGGAGGAGGAGTAGGTTTCCACCGGCTCGGGCACGTTCAGCCCCAGCGCCTTGTTGATCAGCGACCAGCGCGGCACCGAGTCCCAGTCCACGAAGGTCACCGCGATGCCGGTGTTCCCGGCGCGTCCGGTGCGCCCCACGCGGTGCAGGTAGGTGTTCTCGTCATCCGGGCACTGCAGGTTCACCACGTGGGTGACGTCGTCCACGTCGATGCCGCGGGCGGCCACATCGGTGGCCACCAGGATCTCAACCTTGCCGGAGCGGAACGCCTTCAGCGCCTGTTCGCGCGCTCCCTGGCCCAGGTCCCCGTGCAGGGCCCCGGCGTTGAAGCCGCGGTCGATCAGCTCATCGGAGAGCTTGGCGGCCGACCGCTTGGTCTGGGTGAAGATGATCGTCTTGCCGCGGCCCTCGGCCTGCAGCAGGCGGGCGACCATCTCGTCCTTGTCCAGCGAGTGGGCGCGGTACACCAGCTGGCGGATGTTGCGCTTGGTGATCGAGTCGTCGCCCGGATCCGCGGCACGGATGTGCATGGGACGGGACATGTAGCGCCGGGCCATGGTGATCACCGGGCCGGGCATGGTGGCGGAGAACAGCATCGCCTGGCGTACCGGGGGCAGGGCGGCCAGGATGCGCTCCACGTCGGGCAGGAAGCCCAGATCCAGCATTTCGTCGGCCTCGTCCAGCACGACGGTGGCGATCTGCTTCAGGTTCAGCACGCGCTGGCGGTTCAGGTCGATCAGGCGCCCGGGGGTGCCCACCACCACGTCGGTGCCGGCCTTCAGGGCCGCGATCTGCTCCTCATAGGGACGCCCACCGTAAATGGTGGTGACCCGGACGCCGGCGTGCCGGGAGGCCTGGGCCAGGTCCGCGGAGACCTGCAGGGCCAGTTCGCGGGTGGGGGCCACGATCAGTGCCTGCGGGGCGCCGGGGAATTCCAGGCGTTCGTAGCCCTCATCGGATTCGCGCACCACGCGCTGCAGCGCGGGGATACCGAAGCCCAGGGTCTTGCCGGTGCCGGTCTTGGCCTGGCCGATGATGTCATTGCCGGCCAGCGCGACCGGCAGGGTCAGCGACTGGATCGGGAAGGGGTGAATGATGCCGGCTTCGGAGAGCGAGGCGACAATGTCCTGGCGCACATTGAAGTCGGCGAACGTCTTGGGTGCTTCTTCAGGCGCCGCGGCGGCGTCCTGGGTGGTCGTGTCAGTCACGATGTCCATATTCTCGTTTCACGTTGGCGTCCCGGCCTGACCTGGGCCTCCGGCGAACGGTGCCCGGGAACGGTGTCCCGGCGGGCAGGGGAACGCGGTCCAGCGGAGCCGATCGCTACATGCACCACCGCGACGTAGTGGCGGTGGGGGATGGTGACCGCTGGGAAGTCACCACGAAAACTGTTGTCTCTCGTTTAGCGCGGCGCGACCGGGCATCCTAAATAACTTTGTCCTTCTAGCATATCGGGTTTTGCCCCCGGACGTCTCATGGTGTGACTTTGCTCGCCACCTGGCTGAAACGGCAGCGCCGGGTCAGCGGGTCGGCCTCCTCCAGCCGCACCGAGACCAGGCTGGCGGCCGGAGCGCTGCCGGTGAAGGATCCGGTGATTGCCTCACCGAGCAGCTGGACCTGTCCGGGACGGAGCTTGCCCTGGCCATTGGCGGTTGCGGCGGTAAGCACCACCGCGTCGAAGTGCTCACCCACCCGGTGCTGCAGCACCCAGGCCTCGATCAGGGCGATGCTGGCCCGCCCGGCCGCTGCGGCCTCCGCGGAGCTGGTGCGCATCAGCCCGGGCAACTCTTCCAAGGCCTCCAGCAGTGGCTGCGGGATGGGACGCTGCCGGCACAGCAGGTGACAGGTGAGCAGCACAAAACGGTCCACCAGGCGGCGCAGCGGCGCGGTGGCGTGCGCGTAGGGGGCGGCCAGTGCCGCCTGCACCAGCTCGGTGTCGGGTTGGCCGTTGATCACCTGATAGTCGGCGCCGCGGAAGAGCGCGGCCGCCCGATGCATGAGCACCAGCTGGGCCGGGTCGCAGACATCCAGGGTGCGCAGGAACTGCCCGTAGTCCAGGTGCTCCTCCCAGCGGTGGCCCAGCACCCGGCTTTGCATCCGGAACTCGGCCAGGTCCTCGGGCCGCGGCGGCGGCATGGTGCGCAGGATCCCCACCTTGTGCTGCAACATCAGCTCGGCGGCGGCCATCCCGGTCAGCAGTGAAATCTGGGCGTTGTAGTCCTCCACCGGCAGGGGAGTGCGGCTGACCAGCGTGTAGTTGCCGTGGGCGTCGACCTGAACATCCTGTTCGGGCAGGTTCAGGCTGGCCCCGCGCCGGCGGGCCTCCTGGCTGATGCGCAACCTGCCGATGCGCTGCAACAGCACCAGCTGCGCATCAGGGGCGCCGGCGTCCAGCTGCTGCTGGGCGGTGAGGTAGTCTCGCTTGGCCCGGGAGCGGATCATGGAGCGGTGCAGGGCGGTGTGCCGCAGTTGGCCCTCCGCGTCCAGGTCCAGCACCCAGATGAACGCCCGCCGGGGGCGCCCGGGCAGCAGCGAACCGTGATCCTCCCCAATCACCTCGGGATGCAGCGGGATGCGCCGGTGCGGCAGGTAGATCGTCTGCCCGCGTTGGCGGGTGGCGGCGTCCAGCACACCGCCCAGCTCCACCAGGGCCGGCACATCGGCGATGGCGTAGTGGATACGGTACCCGGTGGCGGTTTCACTCAGGTGCATGGCCTGGTCCAGGTCGGTGGAGGTGGCCGGGTCCAGGGTGAAGAAGGGCAGATCGGTGTGATCTTCGGGGGCCGGGGCCAGTTCGGCCACAGCGCGTTCGGCGGCGGCGAGCACCGGGGCGCTGAAGGGCCCGGGCAGCTGGAACTCACCCTCCAGCTGCTCAAGCAGCTGTTGCAGGGTGGTGCTGCGGACAGGGGCGGGGACTTGGACCTGACGATTGAACACAAGCCCAGCATAATCACCGGCGCTGGTGCCAGTCATGGAAAACGCCGGTGGCCCCCGGCGCGCGGAACGCGGCGGGGGCCACCGGCAGGCCGGTCTGCGGCCGGCGAAAAAGATTGGGCGCTACTGGGCGAAGCCCACGCGACGCACCTGGTCCGGACCGATCTCGACGTAGGCGATGCCCGGAACCGGGACGATCACGTCGCGGCCCTTGTTGTCGGTCAGCCGCAGCTGCCCGCCGTCATTCAAGGCCTTGGCAACGATTTCGGAGATTTCAGCGTTGTCCTTGTCGGATTCGAGCACGACTTCGCGGGCGACATTCTGGATGCCAATACGGATTTCCATGGAGTTCTTGATCCTCTCGAAGGTTCATTGACTGCCCCGTGCGGGCGCCTGCTGCGCCCATACGCTGGACCTAGAACCAAATCTAGCTACTTTTCCTTCGGGAACCGCGCAATTCCGCGCCAAGCTAAAAGCGAGATCAATTCGATCGCCGTCTGCTGCGGCACGGCGCTGTCGGTGGTCGCCCAGTAGCGGGCGGAGACCTGGGAAAGCCCGGCCAGGGCCCGGCCCAGCAGGTTGCCCTCGTCCTCGGTGAGCGGGGTATCGGCCACTACCACCGCGGCGATGGCCTCCGAGAGCTGGGCGTTGAACTTCTCAATGCGTTCGGAGATCAATGGGTCGGCCAGCACATCGGATTCGAAGATCAGCCGGTAAGCCTGGGATTCACGGCTGATGTACTGGTAATACGTGTCGATCGTGTTGTAGACGCGCTGGCGGTTGTCATCGGTGGAGGAGATGGCGGTGTCCAGCAGTTCGGAGAATTCGGCCAGGTGCACGTCCAGCAGCGCGAGGTACAGTTCCCGCTTGCCCGGGAAATGCTGGTAGAGCACCGGCTTGGAGACCTCGGCGACCTCGGCAATCTCATCCATGGACGCCCCGTGGTAGCCGTGGGCCACAAAGACCTGGTGGGCGGCGGCCAGCAGCTGGCGGCGGCGGGCCTCGCGGGGCAGGCGTTGGGTGCGTGTCCCCTTGCGTTCATCGGTACCCGACATCTCGTGCCTTTCAGCGTGGTGGCCCGGGCTCGCGGCGCCCCTGGTCAGGGGCAGGCCGGGAAGCCTCCTTGTGTGTAGTATTCCACGTTGCGTTGCAAAAGTGGCGCTCTTCGCGGTGGCCAGAGCCCTGAACGGGGTGGGCCGGCGAGGCGCGGCAACGCGGTGGGCTAGGCGCTTCGGGTGTCCTGCTGCAGTGGGCAGCTGGCCGGCTGCACCGCCGGGGAGGGGGTGGGCTGGGCCGCGGGGGCCGGGGCGCCGGCCTGCGGCAGCTCCAGGCCGTAGAGGGTGTTCAGCGCCTGGACGTACTCCTCGGTGCGTCCTTCGGCGGCCAGTTCGCGGGCCCGCACGGTTGGCACATGCAGCAGCTGGCGCATCATCCGGCGCATGGCCAGTTCCACCTCGTTCGCCGCGGCGGTGCACCCGTGCTGGGAGCGGACCTTGGCGACCTCGGCTTCCAGCACCTGCTGGGTGTGCCGGCGCAGTGCCACGATCGCCTGGTCGGCGTCGCGTTCACGCTGGGAGGCGTCGAATTCCTCGGCGGAGCGGGCCACGATCTTGCGGGCCTCGTATACGGCCAGGGACTGTTCGTCCGGCGCGGCCATCCGCACCGATTCCAGGGTGATCAGCTCAACATCGGACAGCTCGGCCAGGGCCGGGTCAAAGTCGTGGGTCAGGGCCATGTCGATGGCGATCAGCGGGTGGCGCGGCACGCGCAGTGCGGCCAGCCGCGCGGCGGCCAGCTGGGTGCCGCTGCCGCTGCAGCCCACGAGCACGTCGGCCTGGCGCAGTGCCTGCTCCAGTTCCTCGGTGCTGATGGCCTGCACGCCGCGCTTCTGCGCGAAGTCCGCAGCCCGCCCGGAGGTGGAGTAGACCTTGATGTGCTTTACGCCGCGTTCACGCAGCAGCGCCAGGGTCACCCCGGCGTAGGCTCCGGTGCCAAAGAGCACCACTTCCTGGTCCTGCCAGGAGCGGTTGGCCTGCATCAGGTCATCGGCCAGGTCCAGGGCCACGGAGACCACGGACTTGCCCTGGGCGCCCAGTGCGGTTTGGGAACCGACGTCCTTGGCGGCGCGGGTGGCCGATTCAAAGAGGCGGGTGAGGTTGCCGGTGGTGGTCTTCTGCTGCTGGGCCTGGGTCAGGGCGCGGCGCACCTGTCCGGCGATTTCGCGTTCACCGACCACGGCGCTGTCCAGTCCCGCGCCCACGGAGAAGAGGTGGTCGATGACGGCGCGTCCCTCGAAGCGCAGCAGCTTGCTGTCCAGCAGGTGGGCGGGTACGCCGCTGTGGGAGGAGAGCTGGTGGACCAGTTCGGTGGCCGCGGAGAGCGGGGAGGCGACATCGGCGTAGATTTCGAAGCGGTTGCAGGTGGATAACACCACGGTGCCGTTGATGTTGTCGCAGGCCTGAAGGGTCGCGGGAGCCAGCTCGGTGGCCGCGGCGCTGAGCTGTGCCACGGTTTCCAGATCGAGCTGCGAGTGAGATGCAACGAGAGATAGGTAAACCACAGTGATACCTAGATTAGGCCTGGGTACCTGTTTCGACAACGAAGGTGAACCTATCCTCGAGGTCGTTTTCGACATTTTGTAGAAAAGTTTTCGACGAGTTGTAGAGGTTTTTCGACACGTCGTAGAGGTTATCTTGCTCACCTCGTGAGCCTGCTCACCCGACGGGGTGGGCATTTGTCGCCAAGACTTGGCAGAATTGGGCACATGACCCTGCCTGCACACCATCCGATGGTTGATGGACGTACGAGTAATTCCGACCTGATTACCGCCCTGCGCGGCGGCACCCCGCGCCGCACCCCGGTGTGGTTCATGCGCCAAGCCGGGCGCTCGCTGCCCGAATACCGCGAACTGCGTGAGGGCACCACGATGCTCGATTCGTGCCTGAACCCGGCGATGGCCAGTGAGATCACCCTGCAGCCGGTGCGCCGGCACAAGGTGGACGCGGCAATCTTCTTCTCCGACATCGTCATTCCGCTGCGCCTGGCCGGAATCGGGGTGGACATTGTCCCCGGGGTCGGTCCGGTGCTCAGTGAGCCGGTGCGCACCGCCGAACAGGTCGCGGCCCTGCCCGAACTGACCGACGAATCCCTGGAACCGATCCGCGAGGCGGTGGCGCTGACCGTCGCCGAGCTGGGCTCCACCCCGCTGATCGGCTTCGCCGGCGCCCCCTACACGGTGGCCGCCTACATGGTCGAGGGCAAGCCCAGCCGCGACCACCTGGGCCCGCGCACCATGATGCACGCCGAACCCGAGGTATGGAAGGCGCTGATGGACTGGGCCGCGGACGCCTCTGGCAAGTTCCTGCGCGCCCAGGTGGAGGCCGGCGCCTCGGCCGCGCAGCTGTTTGACTCCTGGGCCGGCTCCCTGCCGCTGGCCGACTACCAGCAGCACGTGGCCCCTGCCTCGGTGCGCACCCTGGATCATGTGCGGGACCTGGGCGTGCCGCTGGTGCACTTTGGCACCGGCACCGGGGAACTGCTCACCGCCATGCGCGATGTGGGGGTGGACGCGGTGGGCATCGACTACCGCATCCCGCTGGATGTGGCCGCCCAGCGCCTGGGGGACACGGTTTCCCTGCAGGGCAACATCGACCCGGCGCTGCTCTTCGCCCCCTGGCCGGTGCTTGAGGCGCACGTGCGTGAGGTGGCCCGGCGCGGTGAGGCCGCCCGTGGGCACGTGATGAACCTGGGTCATGGGGTGCCGCCGAACACCGACCCGGAGGTGCTGAGCAAAGTGGTCGAACTCATTCATTCGCTGTAGCCGCGGGGGACTAAGCTGGTGGCGGGCGCCGTGCGGTTCCCGCCACCGGCGCCGGCCGCCGGCAGCGCCGCACCGAACGCGGCGCCCAAGATCAAGTGGTAACAACACGCCGAAACAGGCAAGGGGTTAGCGTAGGAACATGATTGACGAGCGTGGCCAGCAGGCCCGGCACAATCCATCGACGACCCGGGTGCGCCGTGACATCGCCACCGACGCCGCCGCCCATGCGTTGCGCCTACTGGAGAAGATCCGCACCTCCACCCAGCGTCCCGGCCCGGACACGGCCGGCGAGCAGGCGGGCAAACCGCATGCGATCGTGATCGGCGGCGGGATCTCCGGGCTGGTGGCCGCCCACGAACTGCAGCAAACCGGGCACCGGGTGACCGTGCTGGAAGCCGCCGCCGACTTCGGCGGGTGCCTGCGCCGCATGGAGGTGGCCGGGCTGCAGCTGGATGCCGGCGCCGAATCCTTCGCCGTGCGCTCGAACACGGTGGCCGAGTTCCTGCAGGAGCTGGACATGGGGCAGAAGATCGTGCCCACCAGCGGGATGAGCGCCTGGCTCACCCAGCAGCGCGACGAGCACGTTGAATCCCACCCGATGCCCGCCAGCTCCCTGATGGGCATCCCCGCCCAGGTGCGCAGCGACGAGGTCCGGGCCCTGATTGGCCGCCCGGCCGTGGTGCGCGCCGCCGCCGACCTGGTCACCCCGATGCCCAAGAAGTGGGCCACCGAGAAGCTGAGCGTGGGCGAGGTGGTGCGCCAGCGGATGGGCTCGGCCGTTCTGGAGCAGCTGGTCGCCCCGGTGGTGGCCGGGGTGTACTCCACCGACCCGAACCAGGTGGACATCGACGCCGCCGCGCCCGGGCTGCGCCAGGCGATGCAGGACACCGGCTCGCTGGCCCGCGCCGTCGCCCAGCTGCAGGGCCAGGCCCCGGCCGGTTCCCGGGTGGCCGGGCTGCAGGACGGCATGTACACGCTGATCACCGAACTGACGGCCCAGCTGCGCGAGGCCGGGGTGAACCTGGTGCGCAACGCCCCGGTCACCGCCCTGGCCCATGATCCGCAGGCCGCCGAACCCTTCACCGTCACCAGCCATACCGAGGTGCTGCACGCCGACAAGGTGGTGGTGGCCACCCAAGCCGCCGCCGCCGCCCCGCTCCTGCAGCCGCTGCTGCCGGCCGGCACCCTGGCCGGCGCCGGACGCGAGTCGAACTCCATTGCCCTGGTGATCCTGGTGGTGGACAAGCCCGAACTGGACGAGGCCCCGCGCGGCAGCGGGGTGCTGGTCACCGAGGGCTCGACGATCAAGGCCAAGGCCCTGACCCACTCCACCGCCAAATGGCCGTGGCTGGGGGACGCCACCGGACCGGGCACCCACGTGGTGCGCCTGTCCTATGGGCGCATCGGACACCGCGAACCGCTGGTGGAGGCCGGCAACGACGCGGCGCTGACCAGCCAGGCAATCGCCGACGCCGCCACCATCCTGGGCGTGGACGTGGGCGAGGACGACGTGCTGGGCAGCGCGATCTCCCGCTTCAGCGACATGGTGCCGCTCACCGGCAACGCCCAGCGCCAGGCCAACGCCCGGCTGGACGAGGCGCTGCAGGACCTGCAGGGGCTCAGCGTGGTCGGGGCCTGGCGTTCGGGCACCGGCCTGGCCCGGGTCATCGCCCACACCAGGGCCCAGGTCGCCATCAGCGCCAGCTAGCCCCACCCGACCCGCCGGCCCGGGACCCATGCGCCGGCCACCAAGACCATTGACCGAGAATCCAACCGAGGAGAGAACCATGACTGAACGTCCAGAGAACAACTCACCGGTGCTGCGTGACCGCGAGGCCGCCGGCAACGCCACCATGTATTACACCCTGTGGACCGTCTTCAAGCGTTCGGTCCCGGCCGAGCGCGGGCAGGGTGCGGCCGAGTTCGAAACCCTCGTTCAGGAGCTGGCCGACCAGGGCGTGAGCGTGCGCGGGCTCTACGACGTCTCCGCGATGCGCCAGGACGCCGATGTCATGGTGTGGATCCACGGTCCGGCCGCCGAGCTGCTGCAGGCGGGCATGCGCCGGATCCGGCGCAGCGCCCTGTTTGCCGGCACCGAGATCGCCTACTCCACCATGGCCGTGCACCGCGAGGCCGAATTCGCCAAGGACCACTCCCCGGCGTTCGCCCGCGGCCTGGATGCCAAGGAATGGATGACCGTCTACCCGTTCGTGCGCTCCCACGACTGGTACACCCTGGACCCGGCTTCCCGCGGCAAGATGCTGCGCGACCACGGCATCCTGGGCCGCGACTTCCCCAACGTGCTGGCCAACACCGTGGCCGCGTTCTCCTTCAGCGACTACGAATGGCAGGTCTGCCTGGAGGCCGATGACATGATCGACCTGGTCGACATGATGCGCCACCTGCGCTACACCGAGGCCCGCCACCATGTGCGCGAGGAAACCCCGTTCTACACCGGCCGGCGCATCAGCGCCGCCGAGGTTGCCGAGGTCCTGCAGTGAACCAGGACTTCGACCCGCGCATCGGGTATGACGCCAACGGCACCATGACCCCCAAGCCCTACGACGCCCTGCTGCTGGCCAGCTTCGGCGGACCGGAGGGCCAGGAGGACGTGATCCCGTTCCTGCGCAACGTCACCGCCGGGCGCGGCATCCCCGATGAGCGCCTGGAGGAGGTGGCCGTCCACTACCGCACCAACGGGGGCGTGTCCCCGATCAACGCCCAGAACCGGGCGCTGAAGGCGGCCCTGGAGGCCGAGCTGGAGGCCCGCGGCATCCAGCTGCCGGTCTACTGGGGCAACCGCAACTGGTACCCGATGATCAACGACACGCTCAAGCAGATCGCCGCGGACGGGCACCGCAAGGTGCTGCTGCTGGGCACCGGCGCCTACGCCGGGTACTCGGCCTGCCGCCAGTACCGTGAGGATCTGGGCATGGGGCTGCGCGAAACCGGGCTGGAGGGCGTGGTGGAGGTGGACAAGGTCCGCCAGTTCTTTGACACCCCGGCCTTCGTGGAGCCGTTCATCGACGGGGTGAGGCAGTCCCTGGCCAACGTGCGCGAGCAGCTGGCCGATCGCGGGAACCCGGAGGGACGGATCAAGATCGTGTTCGTCACCCACTCGATCCCGATGAGCGACGCGAACGCCGCCGGGCCGGCCGCCGAGCACGAAAACTACCCGGAGAACCTGTATACCGCCCAGCACCGGGCGGTCGCCGCCCACATCCTGGCCCACGTGCCCGAGGCGGAGGGCCTGGAGGATTCGCTGGTCTACCAGTCGCGCTCCGGGGCCCCGCACATTCCGTGGCTGGAACCGGACATCAACGACGCGCTGGAACAGGACGCTGCCAATGGCGTGGCCGGCGTGGTGGTGGTGCCCATCGGCTTCATCTCCGACCACATGGAGGTGCTCTGGGACCTGGACACCGAGGCGAAGGACACCTGCGCCGAACTGGGCCTGGCCTTCTGCCGGGTGCCCACCCCCGGCACCCACACCAAGTTCGTCTCCGGACTGATCGACGTCATCGAGGAACGCCTGACCGGCCCCGACGGCGCCCCGCGGCGCACCGGGCGGGTCAGCGCCGTGGCCGGCGGGCCGTGGTTCGACGTGTGCCCGGCCGCGTGCTGCGTGAAGCCGGCCCAGGACGGCTCCCTGCGCCCGACCATCGCCGGGATGGACTCCGAGGTGGGGGTGCCCCAGCCATGAGCGAATCCTTCACCGTGGGAACCCGGGGCAGCGCCCTGGCCACCACCCAGACCGCGTGGGCCGCAAACCAGCTGGCCGAGCTGAGCGGGCTGCGTGCCGACACCGTGCTGGTGCGCACCGAGGGGGATGTGGTCACCGGATCACTGGCCACCCTGGGCGGCACCGGCGTGTTCGCCGCCGCACTGCGCCAGCACCTGCTGGATGCCGGGTGCGATCTGGCCGTGCACTCGCTCAAGGACCTGCCCACCGTGCAGCCCCAGGGCCTGGCGCTGGCCGCGATCCCGGTCCGCGAGGACGTGCGGGACGCGCTGTGCGCCCGTGACGGGCTGAGCCTGGCCCAGCTGCCCGATGGTGCCAAGATCGGCACCGGCTCCCCGCGCCGCGCCGCCCAGCTGCTGGCCCACCGCAAGGACCTGCAGATCGTGGACATCCGCGGCAACGTGCCCACCCGGCTCGGCCGGGTCAAGGGCGTGGGCGAAACCCTGGATGACGGCAGCGTGGGACGCACCGTGCAGGGGGATCTGGACGCGGTGATCCTGGCCGCGGCCGGGCTGCACCGGTTGGGGATGGAACGGCACATCACCGAATACCTGGATCCGGCGATCATGCTGCCGGCCCCCGGCCAGGGGGCCCTGGCCGTGGAGGTGCGCTCCACCGGCAGCGGCGCCCCCGAACTTGATGCCGCACTGGAACGCTTCGATGACACCGCCACCCGCTGGCAGGTTGCCGCCGAACGGGCGCTGCTGAACACCCTGGAGGCCGGCTGCGCCGCCCCGATCGGGGCCCTGGCCCACTTCGAGGGCGAACAGCTGGTGCTGGAGGCCGTGGCCTGCCGGCCCGACGGCACCCAGATCATGCGCCAGTCCCACGCGGCACCGGTTAGCGATGAGGCCGGGGCGTTGGACGTGGGCCGGGCGCTGGCCCACCGGATGCTGGAGAACGGCGCGGCGGTCATCGCCGGGCTGGCCTAGGCACCCATGGCCCCGCACGCGATTATCCTGCGCGCCGCCCACCGGGCGGCGACCACCGTCGCCGAGTTCGCCCGGCTGGGCATCGACTCCAGCTGCACCCAGCTGATCGAAACGGTGTGGCCGCAGGATTTGACGGCGCTGGATGAACGCGTGGGACGGCTGGCCGCCGGGGAGTACCAGTGGGTCATGCTCACCTCGGTGAGCACCGTGCACGTGCTCGCCCAGCGCCTGGCCGGCCGGCCCCTGCCCCCGCACACCCGGTTCGCGGCGGTGGGTGCCAGCACCGCGGCGGCCGCCGGGCGGCTGCTGGGGCGCGAGGTGGACTTCCTGCCCGCCGAACAGTCCGCCGCCGGGATGGTGCGCGAGTTCTTTTTACCGCCGGGCACCCGGGTGCTCTACGCGCACGGGGACCTGGCCAGCCCCACCCTAAGCCAGGGGCTGCGCGGCTGGCAGGTGGCGCTGGATGAAGTCATCGCCTACGCCACCGTCCCGGCCGGCGGCGACCAGCATCCGGTGCACGCGCTGCCGGCACCGGACGGGGTGCGGGTCCTGGACCCGCAGCAGATGCTCGGCGCGCTGCCGCACAGCCAGCTGGTGGTGTTCGCCGCCCCCAGCATCGTGCGCCGCTTCGCCGAACTGGCCGGAACCAGCCTGGCCGTCGGGCTGGGCACCATCGCCATCGGCGCCCCCACCGCCCGGGCCATGGAACAGGCCGGGATCCGGGTGGACGCCACCGCCGCGGACCCCACCCCCGCGGGCCTGGCCGCCTGCGCCCGCCGGCTGCTGCAACGCGAACCGGAGCCCGGCCAGCACCGCCCACACACTTAGCCCGGACCGTTTCAGGTCCCGAACCGATGGAGGAAGTTGCCATGTCATTCCCGCAACACCGGCCACGCCGGCTGCGCCAGAACCCGGCCATGCGCCGGCTGGTCGCCGAACATGAACTCAGTGCCCGCCAGCTGATCCTGCCGGCCTTCGTGCGCGAGGGGATCAGCGAACCCAACCCGATCGCCTCCATGCCCGGGGTCGTGCAGCACACCATGGACACCCTGAAGTCCGCCGCCACCGAGGCCGCCGAGCGGGGCCTGGGCGGCATCATGCTCTTCGGCGTGCCCGCGGTGCGCGATGCGACCGGCTCCGGGGCCATCGCCGAGGACGGGATCCTGAACCGGGCGATCGCCGCGGTGCGCGCCGAGGTCGGGGACGAACTGGTGGTCATGTCCGACGTGTGCCTGGACGAATTCACCTCACACGGCCACTGCGGCGTGCTGGACGCCCACGGCCAGGTCGACAACGACGCCACCAACGCCATCTACGCGCAGATGGCGGTGATGCACGCCGAGGCCGGCGCCCACGTGCTGGGCCCCTCCGGGATGATGGACGGGCAGATCGCCGCGATCCGCCAGGCCCTGGAAGCGGCCGGGCACACCAACACCGCGATTCTGGCGTACGCCGCCAAATACGCCAGCGCCTTCTACGGCCCGTTCCGCGAGGCCGTGGATTCCCAGCTGGTCGGGGACCGGCGCACCTACCAGATGGACGCGGCCAACCGCCGCGAGGCGCTGGTGGAGGTCGAACTGGACCTGGCCGAAGGCGCGGACATGGTGATGGTCAAGCCGGCCATGAGCTACCTGGACATCGTCGCGGACATCGCCGCGGCCTGCAGCGTGCCGGTCTCCGCCTACCAGATCTCCGGGGAGTACTCGATGATCGAGGCCGCCGCCGCGAACGGCTGGATCGACCGCAAGGCCTCGATCCTTGAATCCCTGCTGTCCATCCGGCGTGCCGGGGCACAGCAGATCCTGACCTATTGGGCCGCCGAAGTGGCTGGCTGGTTGAACGAAGGAAAGAAGTAGATGTCGAAATCAGATGAACTCTTCGCCCGGGCCCAAGAGGTCATGCCCGGGGGAGTGAACTCCCCGGTGCGGGCCTTCGGCTCCGTGGGCGGGGTGCCCCCGTTCATGGCCAGCGCCAAGGGCGCCTACCTCACCGATGTGGACGGCAACGAGTATGTGGACCTGGTCTGCTCCTGGGGCCCGGCCCTGCTGGGGCACCAGCACCCCGAGATCCAGGCCGCCGTGCACCGCGCGGTGGACCAGGGGCTGTCCTTCGGGGCCTCCACCCCGGATGAGGTGAAGCTCGGTGAGCTGATCAAGCAGCGCATGGGCGGGGTGGAACGAGTGCGGATGGTTTCTACCGGCACCGAGGCCACGATGACCGCGGTCCGCCTGGCCCGCGGCTACACCGGGCGCGAGCTGATCATCAAGTTCGCCGGCTGCTACCACGGGCACCTGGACGGGCTGCTGGCCTCGGCCGGTTCCGGGGTGGCCACCCTGGCGCTGCCCGGCTCGGCCGGGGTGACCGCCGCGACCGCCGCCGAAACCCTGGTGCTGCCCTACAACGACCGCACCGCTGTGGAGGAGGCCTTCGCCGAGCACGGGCAGAACATTGCCGCGGTCATCACCGAATCGGCGCCCTGCAACATGGGCGTGGTGACCCCGCAGGAGGGGTTCAACAAGTTCCTGAAGGACACCACCGCCCAGCACGGCGCCCTGCTGATCCTGGATGAGGTGCTCACGGGGTTCCGGGCCTCGGACGCCGGGTACTGGGGGCTGACCGGCCGGCAAGAGGGCTGGAACGCGGACCTGTACACCTTCGGCAAGGTCATCGGCGGTGGCCTGCCCACCGCCGCCCTGGGCGGACGCGCCGAGGTGATGGACTACCTGGCCCCGCTGGGGCCGGTCTACCAGGCCGGAACCCTTTCCGGGAACCCGGTGGCCATGGCCGCGGGCATCGCCCAGCTGACCCACGCCACCGACGAGGTCTACGCCCACCTCGCCAAGCAGTCCCAGGCCCTGGAGACCGCCCTGGTCAACGCGCTGAACGAGGCCGGCGTGAACCACTCGATCCAGCGTGCCGGCACGCTGTTCTCGGTGGCCTTCGGCACCGCGGACACCGGGGTGCAGAACTACGCGGAGGCGCAGAAGCAGGAGGCGTTCCGCTACGCCCCGTTCTTCCACTCCATGCTGGACTCCGGGGTCTACCTGCCCCCGAGCGTCTTCGAGGCCTGGTTCGTCTCTGCGGCACACGATGATGCGGCCATGGAACGGATCATCAACGCGCTGCCGGCCGCGGCCCGCGCCGCCGCCAACGCCAGCGCCTGATCTGCCCACGCTGAGCCCGAACCCGCCGGAAGCGGGCAAGGCAACGGCCCGCCTCCCCACGAGGGGAGACGGGCCGTTGCCTTGCCGGTATGCGGGTGCTGGCGCCGGGCCGGGCCGCGGAACCGGCTTACTTGTTGGTGGCCGGCAGCACGCTGCCGTCGCTCCAGGTGTCCTCGATGTACTTGTGCACCTCATCGGAGTGCAGCAGCTCTTCGAGCTTGGCGATCGCCGCGGTTTCCTCACCCTCGCGCCAGGTCAGGAAGTTGGCGTTCGGGTTGTTCTCGGCCGATTCCTGGTACAGGATCTCCTCCGGGTTCAGCTTGGCCTGGACAATGTAGTTGCCGTTGACCAGGGCAAGGTCCGCCGACTTGCCGTCCTTGTAGAACTGCGGCACCTGCTCGGAGTTGACCTCCTCGAACGTCAGGCCCTTCGGGTTCTTCTCGGCATCGCCCTCAACGGTCAACGCCGAATCCCCGTCGGCCAGGTTCTTCAGCAGACCCGCCGACTCCAGCACGCGCAGGCCGCGCAGCTGGTTCACCGGGTCGTTGTTCAGCACCACGCGCGCCCCGTCGGTGACGTCCTCGGGCTTGTCGAACTTCTGCGAGAACGCGGTCAGCGGTTCGACGTGCACGCCCTCGCCATGCTCGAACTTGTAGCCCTTCGCCTTGACCTGGTCGGCCAGGTAGGCCTCGGTCTGGAAGTAGTTGGCGTCAATGGTGCCGTCTTCCAGGGCGATGTTCGGGGTCTGGTAGTCATCGATTTCCGTGATGTCCAGGTCGATGCCGGCATCCTTGGCCAGGTTGGCATCGATGTACTCCAGGATCTGGGCGTGCGGCACCGCACTGGCGCCGACCTTCACAACGGTCGGGTTCGCCGGGTCCAGGCTCGCGTCGGCGGCCGGTTCCGGGGAGCTTCCGCCGCCGCAGGCGGTCAGGGCCAGCACGGTGGCGACGCCGGTGGCGGCAAGTGCGAGTTTCTTGCGCAGCATGGTGTTGTCCTTTGTTCGGTTGATGCCCGCCGGGTTTTCGGCGGCGGGCGGGGTTTGCGGGGTTGTGGAGGGGCTGCGGCCGATTAGCGGTGGTCGACCCTGCGGGCCAGCCAGTCGCCCAGCAGCTGCACGATCTGCACCAGCAGCAGGATGATCACCAGGGTCACCAGCATGATGGTCGGCTCGTAACGCTGGAAGCCGTAGTTGTAGGCCAGGCGGCCCAGCCCGCCGCCGCCGACCAGGCCGGCCATCGCCGAGTAGCCGATCAGCGTGACGATCGTGGTCGTGGTGGCGGCCACCAGGCCGGGCAGGGCCTCGGGAACCATCACCTTGCGGATGATCTGCATCTTGGTCGAGCCCATCACCAGGGCGGCGTCCACCTTGCCGGAGGAGACATCACGCAGCGCGGTCTCCACCAGGCGGGCAAAGAACGGCACGGTGCCGATGGTCAGCGACACCGAGGCCGCGATCGGCCCCAGCGCCTGGCCGACGACCAGTGCCGCGAACGGGATCAGGGCCACCATCAGGATGGCGAATGGGATCGACCGGGTGATGTTCACGATGATGCCCGAGAGCACCACGTTCAGCCAGCGCACCGGGGTCAGCCCGCCCTTGTCGGTGGTGTGCAGCAAGATGCCCAGCGGCAGGCCGATCAGCACCGTGAAGATCCCGGAAATCGCGGTCATCTGCAGGGTTTCGACGGTCGCCGGCCACATGGCCTTGGTGATCCCCGGATTGGTCAGCAGGTCGTTGAAAAATTCGTTCACTTTCCGCTTCCCTTCAGAGCCACGGCGACGTCAATGGATTCGAGGTAGGCCACCACTTCTTCGGTGTTGGCGCTGGCCGGCAGCTGGATGCGCAGCCGGGCGAACTGGTGCTCGCCCATCTGTTCCACCGAGCCGGCCATGACGTTGACGTCCATGTCGAAGTGCCGGGACAGCCCGGACAGCACCGGCTCGTTGGCCTGTGCCCCGGAGTAGATGATGTCCAGCACCGGGCCCTGCCCGGCGGCCTGCGGCGCTTCGCCGGGCAACGGCAGCAAGGTGGCCGCCAGGGTGGAGCCGGGGGTGTTGATCACGCTTTCCAGGTCCCCGTGCTCCACGATGCGCCCGGCCTCCAGCAGGGAGACCGAATCGCAGGCCTGCTTCACCACGTGCATTTCGTGGGTGATGATCAGCACCGTGATGTTCAGCCGGTCACGCAGGGCCTTGACCAGGTCCAGGATCTCATCGGTGGTCTTCGGGTCCAGGGCGCTGGTCGGCTCATCACACAACAGCACGTCCGGGTCGGTGGCCAGGGCGCGGGCGATGCCCACGCGCTGGCGCTGCCCGCCCGAGAGCTGGGAGGGGTAGGCGTTGCTGAACTTGCCCAGCCCCACCAGCTCGAGCAGTTCGCGGACCTTGTGTGCGCTGTCCTTCTTGGACATCCCGCTCAGTTCCAACGGGTAGGCCACGTTCTGGGCGGTGGTGCGTGAATCGAAGAGATTCGCGTGCTGGAACACCATCCCGATGCGCCGGCGGGTTTCGCGCAGCTGGCTGTCGCCGATGTTGGTCAGCTCCTGGCCGTTGACGGCAACCGTTCCGCTGGTGGGTTGATCCAACAGGGTCAAACACCGAACCAGGGTGGATTTGCCGGCACCGGAGTGTCCGACGATGCCGTGGATTTTCCCGGTGGGGACTTCGAGGCTAACCCCGTCAAGGGCAACAACGGTATCGCTGCCTTGGCGGTAGACCTTGCGCAGGTCCTTGATCGTAATCACAGGGTGGTGGTCCTTCAATTCTCAAGGGTAAAGAGAGTACCCCCAATTGAATCACCGTCGAATATTATCGACCGAATCGCCCTGCACATTCGGTAATGCGCCGTAAAGCTCCGCTATCTCACGGATGAGGTCGAAGAATCTTTGAGTGAATATCATTCACAAAAAAGGATGGACGCCCGCCGGGCTCGTGGCGGCCATCACGGGCCGCTGGGCACGGCTGTGAATTAGGTCTCGAAGCGCCTAGGAATCCTTGATGGGCCAGGCGCCGTCGACGACCGCCTCGGGCTTGGTGCGGCGCAGGTACTGCTGGAAATTCTCGGCGTGCTCCCGGGCCCAGCGGATCTGCTGGCCGTGCAGCTCGGCCGGATCCACCAGCAGGTCCGGGTAACGGGAGGCCAGGGCGCGGGCCACCCCAACGCAGGCGACCGCATCCGCGAAGGAGGTGTGCGCGTTCTCCAAGACCACCCCATAGTGCTGGCACGCCGCCTCCAGGGTGCGCTTGCCCTTGCGATAGCGGTCCATTTGCCGGTCCAGGACGTAGGGGTCGATCACGTTGCCCGGGATGAAGGGCACCAGCTCGTGGCGCAGTGCCTCGGTGTGCAGGACCGAGAAGTCATAGGAGGCATTGAAGGCAATGATCGGTGCCTGCTGGGACGCGAACTGCAATAGGTTCAGGATTTCGCCAACCCCCCGAGCGGCCGCGACGCCCTCGGCGCGCGCCCGCTCGGTGGTGACCCCATGCACCGCTGTGGCCGCCTCCGGGATCTCCACTCCGGGATCCAGCAGCCACTCGCGTTGGTTCAGGATCTGCCCGGAGGAATCCAGCAACACCACCGAAGCGGTTACGATGCGCGCGGTATTCGTGTCAACACCGGTGGTTTCCAAGTCAAAACCCAGGCAGGGGCCGATATGCCATTCACTCATGCAAATAACGCTACCGTCCCAAGGTGCGCTGACGCGGCGTGACCCACCGGTTGGGGACAGAAGCATGGGCCTTGGCACAATAGGGGCATGCACCTGCCGTCCCCCTCCCCGCCGCCGCTGGACTTCGAAGAGGCCGTCCACCAGCTGGCCGGCCTGGTTCCCGCCGGGCGGATCCTCACCTACAAGGACGTGGCGGAGCTGCTTGGCCGCGCCGGCCCCCGCCAGGTCGGCAAGGCGATGCAGGGCACCGCGCCGGGCACGCCCTGGTGGCGGATCATCCGGGCAGATGGCAACATCACCGCATCCCTGCTGGAGCAGGCGCGCGCCCACTGGGATCAAGAGCGCATGCCCCGGCGCGGGGGCAGAGTGGATGTCGCCCGGGCCCGTTGGCAGCCCAATGACCGGCAGTGGCGCCAAATCCAGGAACTGTCCGCCAGCCTCGACGGGCCGCGGACCTCCAGGGCGGATGAAGAGCGGCCGCGCACCGACCCAGCCTTCGGGCAGCAGGCGGGCCGTGGAACCAAAACGTCGGAGCCGCGTGATGGGATGGAACCATGAGCGAATCGGCAGACACGGCAACGGGCACCCCAGAACTGCTGGATCACCTGGTCACCTCGCGCCGGCCCTCACTGGTCGCCGGCGCCCCGGGAACCGGAAAGTCCACGTTGCTGGTTGAAGTCGCCGTGCAGCGCCTGCGTGCCGGGCTGGACCCGCTCTCCCTGCTGGTGCTGGCCCCCACCCGCAACACCGCCGCCATGTTGCGCAATGAACTTAGCGCACGGGCCGAGCAAACCTTTACCGAACCGGTGGTGCGCACCTGGTCCGCCTACGCCTTCGACCTGATTCGCCGCGCCCGGCTGCAGGGGCTGTTGCCCATGGTGGAGCGGGCCCCGCGCCTGCTCTCCGGGCCGGAACAGGACACCTTGCTCGGGCACTTGCTCGAAGGCCACGAACAGGGGCTGACCCCATCCCCGCCGTGGCCGGAGGAACTGCGCCTGGCGGTGGGCACCCGGGGTTTTCGCAAGGAGGTGCGTGAGTTCTTTGACCGGGTCTCCGAACTCGGCCTGGAACCGGACGACATCGCGCAGCTGGGGGAGCAGGCCGAACGCGGCGAATGGGTGGCCGCGGCCATGTTCTACCAGGAGTACCGGGACCTGCTGGACCTGGGCAGCGCCGAGGCCTTCGACCCGGCCGGGCTGATCACCCGGGCCGCGGAACTGCTGGAAGCCAACCCCGAATTCCTGGCCGCCGAACAGGATCAGCTGCAGCTGGTCCTGGTCGATGACCTGCAGGAGGCCAGCCTTTCCCAACACCGGCTGCTGACCCTGCTGGGGCGTGGCCGAAACCTGGTGGCCTTCGCCGCCCCCGACAATGTGGTGCAGGGGTTCCGCGGCGCCCGCGCCGATGAGCTGGCACAGTTCACCCAGCGCTACTCAACGCCCCGCAACCCGGCTGGCATCTACGAACTGGAAACCAGCTACCGGATGGGCCCCGCCATCGCCCAGGCGTGGAAACGCGTGGTGCGCCGGGTCCCGGTGGCCGCCGGACTGCACGGCCGAACCCTGGAGTTCGGGGAAGATCCCCACCCTGCAACGGTGCAAACGCATCTATTTGAAAACTCCACCCAGGAGGAGCGGTTCCTCGCCCAGCACATCGTGCACCTGAATCTCTACGAACACCGCCCCCTAGCGGAGATGGCGATCGTGGTGCGCACCGGCTCCCAGGTGCGCAATCTCAGCCGCTTCCTGGAAGGCCAGGGAATCGCGGTAACCACCCCTCCGGCGGAAGTGCCGCTGAAGGAGGAGAACGCGGTGCGCCCGCTGCTGGACCTGCTGGCGCTGGCGGTGAACCCCGAAGCCAACGAGGACCCGCTGCGCATGCAGTCGCTGCTGCTCTCCCGCTACGGGATGAGCACCGCGCTGGAAATCCGGCGGCTGCGCCAGCTGCTGCGCCAGAAGGACAGTGCCGGTGGAGGCCGGCGTTCGAGCCAGGAACTGCTCGAAGCCACCTTGCATGAACCGGAGCTGGCCCAGGACCTGGGCCCGGTGGCCCGTGGGCTGGAACGCCTCCTGGGCATGTACCAGCGCCTGCGCGAAGAACTGGCCACCGGCAACGCCACCCCGGAAACCGCCCTGTGGGCGTTGTGGGAGGCCAGCGGCCGGGCCGAGGCCTGGCGTACCGAGGCATTGGGCACCGGACCGGCGGCCCGCCGCGCCGACCACGACCTGGACGCGGTGCTCTCCGTGTTCCAGGCGGCTGAACGCTTCGTTGACCAGCTGCCCGGGGCCAGTGTCGAACAGTTCGTCGAACACATCCTGGAACAGGAGCTGCCCATGGACTCCCTGGCCAGCCGTTCGGCCAGCGACCAGACCGTCACGGTGCTGACCACCGCGGCAGCCGCCGGCCGGCAATGGCCGGTCGTGTTCGTCCCGGGGCTGCAGGAGGGCTCCTGGCCCAACCTGCGGCTGCGCGGTGAACTGCTCGGCTCCAACGCCCTGGCCGAGGCGGTGGAGCACGGGGTCGGTTTCCTTGGCACCCGCACCCCCAGCCGGCTGGTGCGCGAAATCCGCAACGACGAGCTGCGCTCCTTCTCCAACGCGATCTCCCGCGCCAGCCAGTCACTGATCTGCACCGCCGTGGCCAGCGAGGAACAGCAGCCCTCCTCCTTCCTGCAGATCATCGACCCCGCCGCGGACCAGCAGGGCAGCTACACCGCGGTGCCCCGGATCCGGTCCCTGCCCTCCCTGGTCGCCGAGCTGCGCTGCGAGGCCGAAAGCCACATCGCCGCCGCCATGGGCGCCTGGCAGCAGGACTCTTCCCAAACGGTCTCCTCGGTCGCCCAGGATGCGGTGGCGGTCCTGGGCCAGCTCACCGCGGCACAGCCGGCGGTGCGCGGGGCGGCCCCGGCCACCTGGTGGGGATTGGCGCCGCTGAGCACCCAGGCCCCGGTCTTCCCCCAGGACCAGCCCATCCGGGTCTCGCCCTCCAAGGTGGAGGCGGTGCACGCCTCGCCGCTGAACTGGTTCGTGCAGGCCGCAGGCGGGCAAAGCGCCGTGGACTTTGCCGCCTCGCTGGGCACCTTGATCCACTCCATCGCCGAGGAGCACCCCGACGCCGCCGGCAGCGAATACCTGAAGGTGCTCGATGAGCGGTGGCCGGAACTGGAAATGCCGAACAACTGGGAAGGCAGGCGCGACCATGACCGGGCCGAGGAGATGCTGAAGAAGCTGGCCCTGTACTCGCTGCAGATGCGCTCCGAGGGGCGCTCCCTGGTCGCCCGCGAACTGCCGTTCAACGTGCCGGTGCCCCATGAGGGGCGGGAGGTGGAACTGCGCGGGGTCATTGACCGCATCGAGGTGGACGGGCAGGGCCGGCCCTATGTGGTGGATTTGAAGACCGGGGCCCGGATGCCCTCCGCCAAGGACGCGCTAACCCACCCGCAGCTGGGCGTCTACCAGGCCGCCATCACGCTCGGGGCCCTGGACTCCACCCCCGAAACCAGCCACCTGCCGGCCGAACCGGCCGGGGCGACCCTGGTGTTCGTGGGATCCAACACCAAAAAGCCGAGCCTGCGCACCCAGCAGGCCCCCACCGATGACTGGGCGCAGCAGCTGATCATCGAGGCCGCGGCCCTGATGGGCGACGCCGAGTTCGTGACCCGGCACGATGCCTCGCGCGGCGCCGGATTCTCCAGCGGGTGCGCCCTGCCAGACATCTGCCCCTTGTGCAGCGAAGGACGACAGGTGACCGAACCATGAGTGAAATCCGCTTTACCCCCGAAGAGCTCTCCGCCGCCCTGGGCGAACAGTTCCCGCCCACCGAACAGCAAAGCCGGATCATCTGCGCCCCGCTGGAACCGATGCTGGTCATCGCCGGGGCCGGGTCCGGGAAAACCAAGACCATGGCCGACAAGGTTGTCTGGCTGGTGGCCAACGAGCTGGTGCGCCCGGAGGAAGTGCTCGGGGTGACCTTCACCCGCAAGGCCGCCGGGGAACTGTCCGCCCGCATCCGCGCGAAGATCGCCGCCCTGGTGAACACCGGCCTGCTGGATGGGCAGACCACCGAGGACTACCTGGACCCGTCCGTGTCCACCTACCATTCCTACGCGAACACGCTCGTGCAGGACTACGGGCTGCGCCTGGGCATTGAAGAGGACAGCGCCCTGCTGGGGGCCGCCCAATCCTGGGAATTGGCCAGCGAGGTCCTTGAGGCCTACACCGGGGACTACGAACACCTGGGCAGCGCCACCAGCACCCTGATCAACGCGATCGTCAGCTTCTCCTCCGAGGCCTCCGAACACCTGGTGGGCACCGCGCAGGCCGAAGCCTGGCTGCGGGACCTGGAGCAGCGGCTGCGCCGTCTGCCCATGTACCCGGACAAGGACAAGGCGCAGACCGCGGTCGCCGGCAAACTCATCGACAAGATCGCCTCGCGGGCCACCATCGCCGAACTCAGCCAGCGCTACGCCGAGGAGAAGGCGCGGCGCGGGGTCATGGACTACGGGGACCTGGTCGCCCACGCCGCACGCATCGCCGAGCAGATCCCGGCCGCAGCGGTGGCCGAACGCTCCAAGTACAAGGTGGTGCTGCTTGACGAGTTCCAGGACACCTCCCACGCCCAGATGGTGCTCTTCTCCCAGCTCTTCGGCGACGGACACCCGGTCACCGCGGTGGGGGACCCGAACCAGTCCATCTACGGTTTCCGCGGAGCCAGCGCCGGACAGCTCTTCCACTTTCCCAACGAATTTCCCATCGTCGAGCCGGACGGGCAGCGGCGCAACGCCCACGTGCGCCACCTGACGATCGCCTGGCGCAACACGGTCAACGTGCTGCAGGCGGCCAACCTGGTCTCCGGCAGCGGACAGCAGGCTCCCGGCCCGGTGGCCGTCAAACCGCTGGAGGCCTCCGCCCACGCCCAGCCCGGGCGGGTGGTGCTCAACCGTTGTGCGACCGACCGGCAGGAAGCCGAGGCGATCGCCCAAACGATCGAGACAGAAATCCTCCAGCGCCGCTCCGCAGGCCAGGAGACCACCGCTGCGGTGCTCAGCCGCAACCGCGCCCAGCTGGGCCTGATGGCCCAGGTGCTTTCCGAGAAGGAAATCCCGTACCAGCTGGTGGGGCTCTCCGGGCTGTTGAGCACCCCGGAAGTCAACGACCTGGTCTCCTGTCTGCACGTGCTGGTGGACCCGCTGCGCAGCGACAAGCTGATGCGGCTGCTGGCCGGCGCCCGCTGGCGCATCGGCCCGGCGGACCTGATGGCCTTCGCCGACTGGTCCCGTTTCCTGGCCCGGCGCCGTGAACACGCCCTGACCGGAACCCTCGAAGCGCAGCTGCTGGTGCAGGACGCGCAAGAAGATGAGCAAACCCTGGCCCGGGCGGAGGTCAACGACGCCGCGAGCCTGATTGAGGCGCTGGACTTCCTGCCGCCGGCCGGCTGGACCAGCGCCGATGGGCGGACACTGAGTGAGACCGGGTACCTGCGGCTGAGTAGCCTGCGTGATGAACTGCGCCGGCTGCGGCTGCTGGCAAACGACGACCTCGAGGCCCTTGTCAGGGAAATTGAGCGCGCCATGAACCTGGACATCGAGGTCGCGGCCCGGCCCTGGGTGGAGCCAGGGCAGCGGCGGGCCAACCTAGATGCTTTTGCCGATGTCATCAAGGACTACTGCCGCCACGCGCCGCAGGCGGACCTGACCGGGTTCCTGTACTGGCTGGAGCAGGCGGCCGACAAGGAGAAGGGGCTGCCGCTGCCGACCCAGGACGCCGACCCAAACAGCGTGCAGCTGCTGACCATCCATGCCTCCAAGGGACTGGAATGGGACATCGTGGCGGTGATGTCCATGAATGAGGGCGTGTTCCCGGACCGCACCTCGGACCGCTGGACCAGCGGGGACGCGGCCCTGCCCTGGCCGCTGCGCGGTGACCGCCGTGACCTGCCGCAGTGGGACACCGACCAGGCCTCCTTTTTTGAGCTGCTCGAAGCCGAGAAGCAATTCGCCGCCGACGTGGCAGAGCACAATGAACAGGAAGAACGCCGTCTGGCCTATGTGGCGCTGACCCGCGCTAAATCGCTGCTGATCTGCAGCTGCAGCGTCTGGTACGGGACCCGCACCAAACCCTCAAGCCCATCTATCTTCATAGAGCAGCTGCTGCCGCTGGCCGAGGGCCCTACCCCTGGGGCCGAGATCGGGGTGTGGGTGCAGGACGAGCAGGCGCCCGAAGCCAACCCAACCCGCTCGCAACCGGTTGAGGCGCGCTGGCCCTACGACCCTTTGCAGGGGCCGGAGGTCACCGGGGGCAACCCACGCACCGTCTACCCGTACTCGCGCCGCGAAGTCCTGCAGACCATGGCCGAGGGGGTGCTGGGGGCGGCCCAAACCCCGCAGGAGGCGGTGATGCAGACCGAGCAGGGCCAGGCCTGGGCGGAGGAGGCTACTCGGCTGCTCGCCCAACGCCAGTTCGCGGCCCAGCAGGAGCACGGTGTGCACAAGCCCGAACACGTGCGGGCCTCCCTGTTTGTGGAATTGGCCGAGAACCCGCAGGAGGTGCTGGAGAACCTGCGCCGCCCGGTGCCGCGGCGCCCCGGCATGGCGGCACGACGCGGTACCGCGTTCCACGCCTGGCTGGAGGAATACTACGAACAGACCCAGATGCTGGACCTGGGGGAGATCCTGGAACCGGCCGACGCGCTGATCGACGACACCCTGGACCTGGAGGGGATGAAGCAGGCGTTCCGGCAAAGCGAATGGGCCGAACGCCAACCGGTGCACGTGGAAGTGCCCCTGGAAACCCGCATCGGGGATATTGCGGTGCGCGGCCGGATCGATGCGGTGTTCCGCACCGCTGAGGGGCATTGGCTGCTGGTGGACTGGAAGACCGGGCACGTGCCCAGCGGCAAGTCATTGAAGGACAAACTGGTGCAGCTGGCCGTGTACCGGTTGGGCTGGTCGCGCCTGCACGGGATTCCGCTGGAGGAAATCCAGGCCGCCTTCTACTATGTGGGGGCCGGGATCACCATCCACGCCCAGCAGCTGCAATCCGAAGCGGAGCTGGAACAGATGATCGGCGCCGCGTTCGAGCAGCTGGACGAACCAACCCGGCAGGGCTGAACCAAGCAGCGTTCAACCAGGCAGGGGTAACGCAACGGGCCCCGGCCGCAGCAGCATCCAAGGGTGCCGCCGCGGCCGGGGCCCGTGGGCCATGACCTAATTTGTCGAATCCTGCTCCGGTGCCGGGGGCTGCTTGGCCGCGGTGGAGCCGGTGTGGGTTCCGCCGGTTTCGGGGGCCACAGTTTCCTGCTGGTCCGCCTCCCGGCCCGTTTCGGTCTCATCCTTGGTTGCCTCATCCTTGGCTGCCTCATCTTTGGCTGCCTCATCGGCCCCGGTCGGCTGGGCCTGCGCAGGCTCGGGCAGCTTGGAGACCCGTTGGGAGGAATCCGGCGCGCTGGCGGTGTTTGAATCCTCGCCGTGCGCGGTGCTGCCCTGCTCGTTGGCCGGGTCCTGCTCCTGCTGCGGCTTGCCGAACACGGAGCTGACCGGTCGCGGCTCCTCAACCACGGACAGCGGCTGGCCGCCGTACTCGGCGATGTTCTCATCCAGCTCGTGCAGCATCTGCTCGGCGTCGGCGATGCGTTCATCGTCCTTCGAATCCAGGGACTTCACCAGCCACTGGGCCAGGGCGAACTCGGCGTTCAGCGCCGCGCGGCGCATGATGTGCGGGTCGGCCTTGTCGGCGCGGGCCTGCATGTATGCGGCAAACACCTTGTCGCCGAACTCGTGATCCTCCACCGCCGAAAGCCAGGCGAAGTCCTCGGCCGGGTCGCCCACGTGCAGGTCGGTCCACCCCTTCACGGCGGTGATGCGGCTGCCCAGCACCTGCAGCTGCTCCTCATCGAAGGAGCCGTGGACCACCGCGGCATTAAACCGCCACAGCGACACGTCTTCCATCGCGTGCTCCCAACGGCGCAGCAGCCGGCTGGGCACCTTGCCGGTGGCGGCGGCGGTGTCCAGTTCGTTGAGCTTGCGCTGGCGCACCTCGTCGGCCGTGTAGGTGGGCAGCCCGGCGACCTCCACCGATTCATCCGGGATCTTGTGGATCGCGGCCATCGTGTTGCCCAGCTCCCGGGCCAGCGGTTCACCCAGCTGCACCAGGTCCTCCAGCATCACCCCGTGTCCGGGCAGGTCCTTGTAAACGAAGGTGCGCAGCGGTCCCTGGCGGACGGTGCCGGCTATCGCCGGCAGCGCGAAGGGCAGCGCGGCGCGGACCTTGGCCGAAAAAGCGCGCAGCGCCGACAGCTCGGCCTCCAAGCGCATGCTGGCCTCATCGTGTTTGGGCGAACGCACCCGCCAACGGTTTTTCTTGTCGTCGATGAGCAGCGCCGAATCAAAATCTTCGGGGTCATCGGACAACGCAGCGTAGCCAACCGGGCAGAGACCGGGCACTGCTGCGGTGGCAATTGCGGCGAGTTCCATGGCAGAGCGTTTCACATGTTCCACCGTAAACTACCGGCACAGTGCTGATGGCCAAAGACTCACGGTATGTCACCGCAAATCGGTGGGGCGCCGTGCGGCCCTGGGGGAAGCAGGGTGGGGTCGCCCACACTCCGGGGCCCGGGACCACCCGTATTTTGACAGCACGCCTAAAGTTGTAGATATGGCGCTTGCAGAGAAATACCACCTGCCCCTGGAGGACCTGAGCTTCGCGGAGGCCCGGTTCGAACGGCAGATTATCGAATATGATGAACCGGATCTGCTGCAACAGGTTCTGCAACGTGAGAGCACCCTGGTCATGAGCATGGTCGAGGGCAGGGCCCTGGCCGATGCCGGCGGGCTGGCGCTGGTGCCCGGCCCATCCTCCACCCTGCCCGAGGGCGGGGAGTACATCTACCTGGGGCGCGCGGCGCAGCACGACTACGTGGTGGCCCTGCTGCCGCAGCAGGTGGCCCCGGCCCACCACGAGCTGCTGGACCTGCGCACCGCGTTCACCCAACTGCGGCCCGAACACCAGCACCTGATGCTGATCGCCCAGGCGATCACCAACTGGCGGCGCAGCTACAACTTCTGCCCCGAATGCGGTTCCCCCGTGCGCCCCACCACGGCCGGGTGGGTGCTTAAATGCGTGAAGAACGGGCATGAGCTCTTTCCCCGCACCGACCCGGCGGTGATCGTGGCGATCATCGATGACCAGGACCGGATCCTGCTCGGGGCCAACGCCCGCTGGAACACGACCGTGTACTCGGTGCTGGCCGGCTTCGTTGAGGCCGGGGAATCCTGCGAATCGGCGGTGCGGCGCGAGGTCTTCGAGGAATCCGGGGTGCGCGTTGATGAATGCCACTACCGCGGCTCCCAGCCCTGGCCGCTGCCGCGCTCGCTGATGCTTGGCTATACAGCGCACGCCCAAACCACCGACCTGGTGCCCGACGGACTGGAAATCCTGGACCTGCGCTGGTTCTCCCGGGCGGAACTGGGCCGGGAACTGGCCGCCGGCAGCATCCAGATCCCGCGCGGGGTCTCCATTGCCCACGCCCTGATCCGCGACTGGTACGGCCAGCCCCTGCCGGAGGCGGGCGCCCGATGAGCGAGCAGTCCAGCGTGAGCCCGGATCTGCTGGCGGGCCTGGACGCCGAGCAGCGCCGTGCGGCCGAAAGCCTGACCGGACCGCTGTGCATCCTGGCCGGGGCGGGCACCGGCAAGACCCGGGCAATCACCCACCGCATCGCCCACGGGGTCTATACCGGGGTGTACCAGCCCAACACCGTGCTGGCCCTGACCTTCACCACCCGTGCCGCAGCGGAGATGCGCACCCGGCTGCGCCACCTGGGCGCCAACGGGGTGCAGACCCGCACCTTCCATGCTGCGGCGCTGCGCCAGCTGCAGTACTTCTGGCCGCAATCCATTGGCGGCACCCTGCCGAACCTGATTGAGCACAAGGCGCCGTTGGTGGCCGAAAGCGCGCGCCGGTTGCGCATTTCCAGCGACCGGGCGATGGTGCGCGACCTGGCCTCCGAAATTGAGTGGGCGAAGGTCTCGATGCATTCGGTGGAAACCTACGCCAAGGTGGTCGAGGGCCGGGAGCTGCCCAACGGGCTGGAGCCGGTGACGATGGTGCGCATCTTCCAGACCTATGAGGAGCTGAAGGACGACCGCCAGGTCATCGACTTTGAAGACGTCCTGATGCTCACCGCTGCCATCCTGGAGGACGATGAGAAGGTCGCGGCCAGCGTGCGTGCCCAGTACCGGCACTTCGTGGTGGATGAGTACCAGGACGTTTCCCCGCTGCAGCAGCGCCTGCTGGATTTGTGGCTGGGGGAGCGGCGGGACATCTGCGTGGTGGGAGACGCTTCCCAGACCATCTACTCGTTCACCGGGGCGACCTCCGACTACCTGCTGAAGTTCCGCCAACGCTACCCGGAGGCTGACGTGGTCAAGCTGGTGCGCGACTACCGTTCCACCCCCGAAGTGGTGGCCCTGGCCAATAAGATCCTGGCCACGCGCCGCATTGAAACCTCCGTGCCGGACCGCACGGTCACCTGGCCTGAACCCCTGGAGCTGATCGCCCAGCGCGAGCACGGCCCGGAGCCGGAGTTCTTCGAGGCCAGTGATGACGCGCACGAGGCGGAGGAAGTCGCCCAGCGGATCAAGGCACTGCTGGGCAACGGCCAGGACGTCAGTGAAATCGCCATCCTGTACCGCACCAACGGCCAGTCCGAGGCCTTCGAACAGGCCCTGACCGCACACTCCATCCCGTACGTGATGCGCGGCGCCGAACGCTTCTTCTCCCGCACCGAGGTCAAGGAGGGGATGCTCGCGCTGCGCGCGGCCCTGCACGTGGAATCGGAGATCCCGGCACCCCAGATGGTGCGCGACGTGCTTTCCTCCCACGGCTACGCCCCCCAGCCGCCGGCGGCCGGCGGGGCCCAACGCCAACGCTGGGAATCGCTCTCGGCGCTGGTGCGTCTGGCCGACGACATGGCCGCCGCCCGCGAACAGGGAGGCGAGCAGATTACCCTGCGGGAGATCATCACCGAACTTGAGGAACGCGCCGCCACCCAGCACGCGCCCACGCTGAACGGGGTCACCCTGGCCTCCTTCCATGCGGCCAAGGGCCTGGAATGGGATGTGGTCTTCTTGGCCG
The DNA here is from genome assembly GCF_006094275.1 of Glutamicibacter creatinolyticus. Lineage (GTDB taxonomy): Bacteria > Actinomycetota > Actinomycetes > Actinomycetales > Micrococcaceae > Glutamicibacter > Glutamicibacter creatinolyticus. Next base: position 2,156,666 of record NZ_CP034412.1, on the reverse strand, counting down.
GGCTCAGTGACGGGCTGGTGCCGATCACCTATGCCAAGGACCAGGCCGGCTACGACGAGGAACGGCGACTGCTGTACGTGGGGATCACCAGGGCCCGGCTGCAGCTGTTCCTCTCCTGGTCGTTGGCCCGCACACCAGGAGGACGCGCCCACCGCCAGCCCTCACGCTTCCTGGACGGGATCCGCGCCGTGCCGCGTTCCTCGGCCCGCCAGCCAAGCCGGCGGCGCAAGGAACAGAAACTGACGCCGGCCGTGTGCCGGGAATGCGGCTCGTTCCTCAGCAACGCCCGTGAACGCAAGCTGCGCCGGTGCTCGGACTGTCCGGCCGCCTACGACGAGCAGCTCTTTGAGACACTGCGCGGCTGGCGCAGTGAGGTGTCCCAGGCGAACTCGGTTCCCGCGTTCGTGGTGTTCACCGATTCAACGCTGATGGCCATTGCTGAGGACAAACCCGGTACGCTACAGGAGCTGGGCCGGATTTCCGGGGTGGGCAAATCCAAACTTGAACGCTACGGGCAGGCCGTGCTGGACCTGGTGAACCAGGGCTGAGAGCCGCCGGCCCGTACCGTGATGCGGTAACGCGCTGCGGGGCGCGGGGCCAGCCGGTCTATCCCCAACCGGTGACCCGCATCGCCCGGGGCGGTGAGTGCGGGCCTAGGGTGGGGATTCCACGTCCGGCAGCCCGGGCACGAACTTCTAGAATCGGAGGCTTGGCATGCCAGCGCATCCCACCACAGTGGATTTCTATGCCGAGGATGACATCCCGGTACGCATCGTGCGTTCCACCAAACGACGCAAGACCGTCTCCTCCCAGTGGAAGGATGACCGCTTTGTCGTCTCGGTCCCGGCGGCATTGACCGAATCGGCCGAACGCACCTTTGTCGAGGAGATGCTCAAGAAGTTCCGTCAGCGCAAGCGCACCACCGACTGGGCGCTAAGTGATGAGGCGTTGATGCAGCGGGCCATAGCCCTGGACCGGCACTACACCGGGGGTTTGGCCGCACCGGCCTCGGTGCGCTGGGTCAGCAACCAGACCAAGCGCTGGGGTTCGGCGACCGTGTACGAGCGCCGCATCCGGCTCTCCACGCGCCTGCAGTACATGCCGCAATGGGTTCAGGACTATGTGCTGGTGCACGAACTGTGCCACCTGGTGGAACCGGCGGACGGGCACGGCCCGCGCTTCAACGGGCTGCTGAACCGTTTCGAGCGGCGGCGCGAAGCCGACGAATACCTCAAGGCCTTTAGCGCCGGCTACCGGGCCCACGCCCGGGAGATGGGGCGCCCGGATGATCAGCTCGAGGACCTGGATGAGGGTGGGGACGTGGAGCACGGCTAAGCGGTCCGCCGGCGCTCGCCGTCCTTCCGGGGCTGCATCCCTTGAGAAACGGGCTGGGCCCCGACGACCACGGTCGTCGGGACCCAACCCGTGAACGAATCAGCCGGTCTGGCTACGGCTTCGGCTCCTGCGGGCCGTCAGGGTCTTCTGGATCCTGCGGATCATCGGTGGCCTCAAAACCGCCGTCGAGCAGCTTGCCCAGCTGGGCGTCAAAGTCCTCGAACTCCGACGCCGCGGTCTCCCGGCGGCTGGTGAAGCTGGCCGGATCATCAAGATCCTCGGCGGTGGGCATCAGGTCCGGGTGATCCCAGACCGCGTCGCGGCCCTCGGTACCGCGTTCGGCATCCAGGTGCTCCCACAGGGCAGTGGCCTCGCGCAGGCGGCGGGGACGCAGCTCCAGGCCCACCAGGGAGGCGAACGTGTTCTCCGCCGGTCCGCCCGAGGCACGGCGGCGACGGAAGGTTTCGCGCAGGTGCTCGGAGAACGGCAGGTTCTTCGCGGCCAGGGACACCACATGGTCCACCCAGCCCTCGATGAGCGCCAGGGTCAGTTCCAGGTTCTTCAGCGCCCGTTCCTGCGCCTCGGTGCGCTGCGGGGTGAACAGGCCCTCGCCAAGCATCTGCTGCAGCGACTCCGGATTTGACGGGTCGACATCGCGCACCGCCTCTTCGATGCGGGACATGTCGATGTGGATGCCCCGCGCGTAGCTTTCCACCGCGCCGATCAGCTTCGAGGACAGCCACGGGACCCGCTGGAACAGGCGCACATGGGCGGCCTCACGCAGCACCACGTACAGCAGGATTTCCTGCTCCGGGATCTCCAGCCCCTCGCCAAAGGCCTGCACGTTGGTGGCCACCAGGCCCGGGGTATTCCCCGCCAGGGGCAGACCAATGTCCGTGCCGCCCAACACGTCCTTGGCCAGGGTGCCCAGCGCGGTGCCCAGCTGGGCGCCGAACATGCTGCCGCCCAGGTTGCGGAAGATCTGGTCGGAATTGCCCAGCATGCCCTTGATCTGTTCGGGCAGCTGCTCCTGCATCGAGGAGGTGATCGCCTTGATCACCGATTCGGCGATCGGCTCGGTCAGCTGCTTCCAGGTGCCCAGGGTCTTGTCGAACCACTTGCGGCGGGTCCACGCCTCCAGCGGCATGCCCGTGCCTTCAAAGACGGTCGCGTTATCCAGCCACATGCCGGCCAGGTGGGAGGCGTCGGCGATGGCGCTGCGCCGCGATTCGCTCACGGCCGGGTCTTCGCTGGCGTAGGCCTGCAGCGCGGTGTCCGAAGCCAGCTTCCAGTTCACCGAGCCCTCGGCGGGATTGGACTGCATCATCGCCGACATGAAGGCCTGGGCCTGTTGCATCATCTGCTGCATTGCCGCGGGATTGTTCGCCTGGTCGCCCAGCGCGGCCCGCAACTGCGGTGGAAGATTGTTGGGATCGAATCCACCACCGAAGAGTTGTCCAAACATCGCAGCAAAAGGATCCTGTGGGTCATTCTCGTCGTCCGACCCGTGCGGTCGATTATTTGGTGGGTTCTGTGCCATGTAATAAAAGTACCCGTTCGAGCTGAGCGTTGACATAGATCCACGCCCCAGTTCGCTTTCGGCACACCGAATATACCTCCGTGTGCGGATGAAGTTCCCTGGGCTTATTCAGTAGGCTAGGAGTGGTCGTTTGTCCCCAAATGGCCGAGCCACAACTTTTATGTCCGCGGCGGGAGCGACTTACGTGCAAGAGATGGAACCACTGCCAGGAGCTGACCCAGCCCAAACGCGGGAATCCGCAACCACCAGCTCCCCTCGGCCGCGGGGCACCATCGCCGGAACCATTGCGCTGCTGCTGGTGGCGGTGATTTCCTTTCTGCCCACCAACTTTGTGGTCGAATCACCGGGCCCGGTGGTCAATACGCTGGGCGAGCTGGACGGACATCAGCTGTTGAGCATCAAGGACGCCAAGACCTTTGAGACCGAAAGCCAGTTGGACATGACCACGGTCTACGTCCAGGGCGGCGGGCAGCACCGGGTGACCGTCCCGGTGATCCTGGAGGCGTTGGTGAATCCCACCAAGGACGTGGTGCAGGAAGAGACCGTGCTGCCGCGCGGGGTGACCAGCGATGAGCTGAGCCAGCAGAACGATTCGCTGATGGCCTCCAGCCAGGAGCTGTCGGTGGCCGCGGCCCTGAATGAACTGCAGATCCCCTTCACGACCACCCTGCAGGTGGTGGGCTTCGGCGATCCGCTCAACCAGGGCGCCCTGCGTGAGGGGGATGAACTGGAGAAGATCAACGGTGAGCCCATCAAGGACCTGGCCCAGCTGAAGCAGGCCCTGACCCGCCAGGGGACGAAGCCGTCCACACTGACCGTCAAGCGTGAGGGCCAATCGGTGGACGAAGAGGTGAGCACCGCCGCGGCCGAGGACGGGACCCGGCAAATTGGCGTGTTCCTGAAGCCGGAATACACCTTCCCCATGGACGTGAACTTCGGGGTGGAGGACATCGGGGGACCCAGCGCCGGGATGATGTTCGCCCTGGCCATCATCGACCAGCTCACCGAAGGCTCCCTGGCCGGGGACACCCACGTGGCCGGCACCGGGGCGATCACCGATGACGGCAAGGTCGAACCCATTGGCGGGATCGCGCAGAAGATGGCCGCCGCCCAGCGCGCCGGCGCCGAGGTGTTCCTGGCCCCGGCCGATAACTGCCCCGACGTGCAGGACCGGGTCCCCAAGGACCTGGATGTGGTGAAGGTGTCCACCCTGGCCGAGGCCCGCCAGGCCCTGAGCCGCATCGCCTCGGGAACCGACCCGCAGCAGCTGCCCACCTGCACCTTGAAGTGAGCCCCGCGGCGGGTTCCGCTAGCCAAACCCCCGCAGACCAGATACCAATGTAAGTAAATACACGCGTCTCGGCACGAACTTTGCTCACCGGGACCTTGAGTGTGAGGAAAAAATAGTGTCATTCGGACCTGACAGTCCATTCGGAGGGCCCCCGCGGGGATCCGATGAACCCAAGCGCCCACCGAACCCGCCGAATCGGAAAACCTCGCCGCTGACGTTGACGATTTTCGCGGTGGGTATCCTCGTCGCGCTGTTCGTCTTCTTCTCGAACTTCTACGCCGACATCCTCTGGTTCAACCAGCTGGGATACTCGGAGGTGTATTGGACCGAGAAGATCGCCAAGGTGGTCATCTTCATCGTTGCCGCCGCCCTCATGGCCGTGCCGATGTGGCTGTCCATGCGCAGCGCCTACAAGCACCGCCCGGTGTACGCGCCCAGCTCAAACCGCCCGGACATGATGTCCCGCTACCAGGCGCAGCTGGAGCCGATCCGCCGCTTCTTGATGATCGGCATCCCCGTTGTGATCGGCGTGTTCTCCGGAATCGCGGTGGCCGGCCAGTGGCAGACCATCCTGCTGTTCATGAACCAGCAGGAGTTCGGCACCACCGACCCGCAGTTCAACATGGACATCAGCTTCTTCGTGTTCACCCTGCCGTTCATCGGACTGATCAACGGGTTCCTGATTTCGGTGGTCCTGCTCGGAGGGGTGGCCGGGCTGCTGACCCACTACCTCTACGGCGGGATCCGCATCGAGGAACGCGGGGGAGTGACCATCGGCAAGGCCGCCCGGGTGCACACCGCCGTCGTCGTGGCCGTCTTCCTGGTGCTGCAGGGCGTGAACTACTGGATTGGCCAGTACGAGACGCTCACCGACCAGTCCGGCCGCGTGGCCGGTGCCCTGTACAAGGACGTGCACGCGGTCATCCCGGCGCGGATGATCCTGGCGATCATCGCCGTGCTGATTGCCATCACCTTCATCATTGCCGCCTTCACCGGGCGTTGGCGCCTGCCGCTGATCGGCACTGCGATGCTGGTGGTGACCATGATCGTGGCCGGGGGCATCTACCCGTTCCTGGTCCAGGAATACCAGGTGCAGCCTTCGCAGAAGTCCCTGGAACGCGAATACATTGACCGCAACATCAAGATGACGCGGGAGGCCTATGGCCTGCAGGATGTGGAGGTGACCCCGTATGAGGCGAAGGTGACCGCCGAATCCGGTGCGCTGGCCGCCGAGAAGGCGACCACCACCAACATCCGCCTGTTGGATCCGAACCTGGTTTCCGCGGCGTTCGCCCAGCTGCAGCAGTTCCGCAGCTACTACGCGTTCCCCACGAACCTGAACGTTGATCGCTACGAGATCGACGGCAAGACCGAGGACACGGTCATCGCCGCCCGTGAGATCACCGTGGACCCGAACGATTCGTGGATCAACCAGCACATCACCTACACCCACGGCTACGGCCTGGTGGCAGCCTACGGCAACCGCGTGGCCGCCGGCGGACGCCCGGACTTCATGCTCGGGGGCGTGCCGACCAGCGGTGAGCTGGCCAGCGATGAAAGCTACGAACCGCGGATCTACTTTGGTGAGCGGTCCCCGGACTACTCGATTGTCGGTGGCCCGGAGGACTGGCAGCCGCGTGAACTGGACCGCCCCAGCACCGGCTCCGAGGGTGAGGACGTGCGCTACACCTTCGAGGGTGACGGCGGGCCGAACATCGGCAACTTCTTCAACCGCCTGGTGTACTCGCTGAAGTTCGCGTCCACCGACCTGCTGCTCTCGGATGCGGTGAACGCCGAATCCCAGATCATCTACGACCGCAACCCGCGCGAACGCGTGAGCAAGGTCGCCCCGTACCTGACCCTGGATTCGAACGCCTACCCGGCGATCATCGACGGTCGGGTGAAGTGGATCGTGGATGGCTACACCACCTCCAACGCCTACCCGTACTCGCAGCAGCAGCAGCTGGAATCGGCGGTGACCGATTCGTTGACCAACGCCTCGGAATTCGACCGGCTCTCGGGCCGGGTGAACTACATCCGCAACTCGGTCAAGGCCACCGTGGACGCCTATGACGGTTCGGTGGACCTGTACGCCTGGGATGACCAGGAGCCGATGCTCAAGGCCTGGCAGCAAATTTTCCCGACCTCGGTCAAGCCGATGTCGGAGATGTCCGGCGAACTGATCGAGCACGTGCGCTACCCGGAGGACATGTTCAAGGTGCAGCGTGAGGTGCTGACCACCTATCACGTGACCAACCCGGACACGTTCTACGAGGCCAACGACGCCTGGGCCGTGCCCAGCGATCCGACGGCCAGCAGCGGGGACGTGAAGCAGCCTCCGTACTACATGTCGTTGAAGATGCCGACCCAGGACGATGCGACGTTCTCGCTGACCACCACGTTCATCCCGGCCGCTTCACGCAACGGGCAGCAGCGCAACGTGCTGTTCGGTTTCCTCTCCGCCAACGCTGACGCCGGCGGGGAAGCGGGCGTGAAGAACGAGGACTACGGCAAGCTGCGGCTGCTGGAGCTGCCGCGCGACACCGCGGTCCCCGGCCCCGGCCAGGCACAGCAGAACTTCGACACGAACACCCGGGTCACCACCCAGCTGAACCTGCTGCGTCAGGGTGCCTCCGAGGTCAAGGGCGGCAACCTGCTCTCGCTGCCGGTGGGCGGCGGTGTGCTCTACGTGCAGCCGGTCTACGTGCAGTCTTCGGGCCAGACCAGCTTCCCAACCCTGCGCAAGGTCCTGGTGGCCTTCGGTGACGAGGTCGGGTTCGCTGACACCCTGGGCGAAGCCCTGGATGAGATCTTCGGAGGCGACTCCGGAGCGGTGACCCAGGAGCATGATGGCGCCGACCCGGGCGACTCGCCGGATGATGAGCAGCCCAAGGCCCCGGAGCAGACCGACTCGGAGAAGCTGACCCAGGCGCTGAAGGACGCGAACGAAGCCATCAAGCGCGGCCAGCAGGCCCTGTCCGATGGTGACTTCGGTGCTTATGGCGAAGCCCAGAAGGCCTTGGAGGACGCCCTGAGCCGGGCGCTGGAGGCCGATGGGACCGAGGCCCCGGCCCCGGAGGAAAGCGGCGCTCCGACCGAGCAGCCGCAGGACGGGAACTAGTCCCGGCCAGCCCCAGGCAGCCCGATTTGCATTCCGCTCCGCGATGATGAAGAATAGTCTAGTCATCGCGGGGTGGAGCAGTTCGGTAGCTCGCCGGGCTCATAACCCGGAGGTCGAAGGTTCAAATCCTTCCCCCGCCACATAAGACAAAAAGGTGGAAACAATTCGTTTCCACCTTTTTGCATGTCCGGACGATTTGATGCCCTCCAACCCGGGCCGTGTCGCAAGGGGCGCAGGAATGGCCCGGTGGCCCTAAAGCTTCCCAACGCCGGACGGCGGTAGGCGCTATGGCCGCTTCAGGGCTCACCGCGCGGTCCGGATGAGACTTTGTGTCCAGCAAGGCCTGCCGGCTCATTTACGGGATCGCAAGGGGCGTGCACGACTTCGGGGACAGTGGTTCCGGCAGCCCCCGCGTTGGCGGGGGCTGGATTCTCTGACAGGCATCATTCAACAGTGGCGGCATAATCCAACCAAGTCGTCCCGGGCAGGGCGGGAAAGCCTCCGGTGACGAAGGTCACCGGTCCAGGATTAGCCATGGAGTTCAAGGATTGGTAATGTTGTATTTACCGACGCGGGGTGGAGCAGTTCGGTAGCTCGCCGGGCTCATAACCCGGAGGTCGAAGGTTCAAATCCTTCCCCCGCCACGAGATAAGAGGAGATTCGAAAGGATCTCCTCTTTTGCTTTATCCGGCGCAATCGCTTGGCCGATTTCCGGGCCTGGCGCGCAGCCTCAAGCGGACCAGATAAACCCGTGGCCGCCACCAGAACGGTGACGGCCACGGATGCTGTTGCTGCCTACAGGTACTAGTTCTCCAGGGCGCCGGTCTGCTTGGACTTCAGCGCCGCGAGACGAGCCTCAATTTCGGTCTGCTCTCCCAGATCCTCCAGCTGCTCGAACTGGGAGTCCAGGCTGGAAGAAGCCAGTTCGGAGGCGCCGCGGACCCGTGCCTCCTCGCGGCGAACCTTTTCCTCGAAGCGGCTGATCTCGCTGGTGGCGTCCATGATGTTCACGGACTTGACCGCTTCGTTGATCTGGTTCTGGGCGGCAGCGGCCTTCGAACGGGCCGTCAGCTCGTCCCGCTTGGAAACCAGTTCGGTGCGCTTGCTCTTCATCTGCTCCAGGCCGGTCTTCAGCTTCTCAACAATTTCACGTTGTGAAGCGATGGTCGGCTGCGCGCTCTTCATTTCGCTTTCGGCCTGCATCTGGCGCTGGATGGCCACCTTGGCCAGGTTGTCGAACTTCGCGGCGTTGGCGTCCTCCCCGGAGGTGCGGAAGTCCTCGGCCTTGTTCGAGGCGGCCAGGGCCTTGGTGCCCCACTCGCTGGCGGCCTGCTCGTCCTCCCGGTAGTCGTCTTCCAGCATCCGCAGGTTGCCGATGGTCTGGGCCACGGCCTGTTCGGCCTCGGCGATGTTGTTCGTGTAGTCGCGGATCATCTGATCCATCATCTTCTGCGGATCCTCGGCTGAATCGATCATGGCGTTGATGTTCGCCTTGGCCAGCTGGGCAACGCGGCCAAAAATGGACTGCTTGGTCATGATGTGAACCTTCCTATTGGTTGTAAAACAATGGTGAATCTGAACAACAGGGTCAAACCGGTAATGACGCCAGGGAAGTTAGAAGCTGCCACCTCCACCGCTGAAGCCGCCGCCCCCGCCGCCGAAGCCGCCGCCTCCACCGCCGAAGCCGCCGCCCCCGCCGCCGAAGCCGCCAAATCCTCCGCCGCCAAAGAAGCCGCCGTCGGAATGGCCGCCGGAGGAACGTCCCCCGTGCAGGATCGAATCAATCAGGATGCCGCCGAGCACGGCCCCGCCCAATCCGTCGAACGGACCGCGTCGTCCCTGGCCGTAACCGCCATAGCCGCCCGGGCCTCCGAAGCTATCAACATCGCTCTCGGCCATGCGCGCGGCCTCCTCAGCCAGGCGAATGGCCCGCTGGGCGGTGGCCAGGGCCTGGATGGGATCCGAGCCGGAGAGCCGCACCGCATCCTCATGGCAGCGCCGCGCTTCGGCCAGGCGAGTGCGGGCCGAGGAACGCACCCCGCCGCGGCGGGCCCGAATGTAGTCATCGGTGCCGTTGATCCGCGATTCGGCGGTGCGCAGCACCGACTGCAGCTGGGAGCGGGCGTGACGTTCCTGCTCATCCTTCTCACGCAGGGTTCCCAGCTCATTGCTCAACGCCTGTCCCGCCTCGTCCAGGGCTGCGATCAGGGCCAAGGGGTTGGGCTTGCCCTGCCGCATGGAACGCTTAACGGATTCCAGGGCAGTTTCCAGGGCTGCTATCGGGGCGGCCAACCGCTGTCCGCCCTGCGCGCCCATGAGCGCTTTGGCCTGGGACAGCTCCTGCTCGGCCTCGGCCACTGCCGCCCGCAGATCCGCCTCGGCGTTGGTCAGCGCCTCGTTGGACTTGGCAATCGCATCCAGCAGGCCGGTGGCCTGATCGTGGGCTTCCTCCGCGTTTTGCACCAGCACCGCGGCCTGGGAACGTTCGCCGTTCTGGATCGCGGTCCGGGCCTGGTTCAGCGCCGAGCGGATGAAGCTGATGCGCTCGGAGGTCTGCGAGGCATTATCCAAGACCTGGGAGGTGGCTTCCGGGGCGTAGCGCTGGGAGAGGTCCTCAAGCAGGGCAACGCTCTGGGACAACCGCTGATTCAACGGCTCCAGTCCTGCCTCCAGCTCGGAGATGTGGCTCTCCGCATTGGTTTCCAGCTTACGCAGGGACTTGAAGTCCGCGGCATGGGCTTCCAGGCTCGAATTGACCTCCTGGCATCTGCGGATGATCTCGTTGAGCCACGAACGCTGGTCTTCTTCGGTGTCCGGGATCTCGTCATCCAGCTGCTGCTGCAGCTTGAAGGACTCGCGCAGGTGCTCCTTGGCCTTGGACAGGTCCTGGGTAAACGTGGCAATCGCCGCGGAGCCGTACTGCGCCTCGGCGAAACCCAGTTCCTGTTCGGAGGAGCGGATCGAGTCATCGGCCGCCACCAGCAGGTGGTCGGCCTGCTTGCGCAGCTGGTCCAGGGGGATGGCCGGCTGGACCGGCTGGTTGGGCTGGGCCTGACCGCGGCGGACCTGTTTCTTGCTGCGGCGGGACAAGACGAAGTAGCCGATGACGGCCACGCCGGCGAAAACCAGCAGGATCGGCATCAGGGAGAAACCCGAGCCAGAGGATCCACCGCGCGAGCCGGTGCCCCTGGCGGCATCCTCAATGCCGTTGATAGCACCTTCGGCCGCGGCCAGCCAATCGAGGTTGTTCAGTTCCGGGGCAATGTACTGGGTATAGATTTGCTGACCGGCGCCGCCCAGCGGTCCGCTTTGCGAGGTCAGGAACTGGGCCTGGCGCTGCTCGGTGGCCACCGCCAAAATCGTGTCATTGCTGCCCATGTTCTTGCGCTCGGCCACGTCGGCGGCCCATTGCTGCGGATCCTGCGGATTGCTGAATTGATCGACGAACACCACGAACAGGCTCACCCCGGTCTCGGAGCGCAGCTTGGAGATCTCCTCCTCCAGCTCGTTGGCTTCACCGCCGCCCAGCACCCCGGAGTTGTCCACCACGAAGCTGCCCGGAGGAATATCCACCGGGGATTCGGCATGAGTGGGCAGCGCCAGAGCAAACAACATGGCCACGGCGGTCACGACCGCCGCCAGTAGTCCCCGTGCGGTACGTCGCATTTTCGTCCTTACTCAGATCTGCATGCGGATATGAGTTACACAATACCCGTGCCCGTTCGGCGAATTCAGGACCGTGCCACGAATTTTCGTGATTCCATAGGGTAAGACCGGTAAAGCCCGGGTTGGCCGTGTTGACTTGCGCCGAACTCACAGCGGCTGCTCAGTTTCTCCCGCTTAAGGCCACAGTTCGCATCGGAATAATAATTACCAAGAGATCGAAGAGAACTAGAGAGGCAACCATGAGCCAGTCACCGAGTGATCCCAGGGAACCGGGCCAGGGCGGGGACCACGAACCGCGCGTGGGCCAGCCGGCACACAACGCCGGGGAACCGGTGACCCCGCAGGATGCCAACCAGCCAAACCCGCGCTCGGCAGCCGGCTCCCAGCACGACAGCGGAGCGCCCACCACCCAATACCCCACGGCCAGCCACTACTACTCGGCCGCTGACCAGCAGCACTCCGCGGCCGGGCAGAACCCGTATGGGCAGGGGGACTTCCACCCGCACCAGTCGCCGCAGGCTCCCGAGCGCAAGCCGCGCAAGCGCTATGCCGGGACCACCCTGATCTCCGGCATGGTCGCCGCCGCCCTGATCGGCGGGGTCACCGCCGCCGGGACCACCTACCTGATCAACCCCAACTCCAGCGGCACCGCCCAGGTGCAAAGTCCGCAGGACGGCGTGGTCATCAACAACCCGGAAACGGTCACCACCGCCACCGCCGCGGCCGCCAAGGCCGCGCCCAGCGTGGTGACGATCGAGGCTTCCGGCAACGGTTCGGCCGGCTCGGGTTCTGGCATCGTGTTGGATGATCAGGGGCACATCCTGACCAATACCCACGTGGTGACCCTGGGCGGGGCCACCGGCAATCCGCAGCTGAATGTGCGACTGAACAACGGCAAGGTGTATTCCGCGGAGCTGGTGGGCACCGACCCGATGTCGGACCTGGCGGTCATCAAGATTGACGCCGAGGGCCTGGTTCCAGCGACCTTGGGCGAGTCGAGCAGCCTGAACGTCGGGGACACCGCCGTGGCCATCGGCGCACCTCTGGGACTGAGCGGCACCGTCACCGACGGGATCATCTCCACGCTGAACCGCACGATCTCCGTGGCCTCCTCCGCAGTGCCGGAACAGCCCAGCGACGGCGGGGGCGATAGTGAGTTCAACTTCGAATTCCCCGGCGCACCGCAGCAGAAGAACAACTCGGGCTCCATCTACATCAATGTCATGCAGACCGATGCGGCGATCAACCACGGAAACTCCGGTGGCGCCCTGGTCAATGCGAAGGGCGAGATCATCGGGGTCAACGTCGCCATCGCCTCCTCGGGGGACGAAGACTCGGGGTCCATTGGCGTGGGCTTCGCAATCCCCATCGACTACGCCAAGCGCATCTCCAGCGAACTGATTGAGAACGGCTCGGCCACCCACGGGCTGCTGGGCGCCACCGTCCAGGCCGCCGCGGCACGCACCGGGCAGCAAAGCTCCGGGTTCAGCACCGGGGCGAAGATCGTGGACATCAGCTCCGGTTCGGCCGCCGCGGAAGCGGGGCTGAAGTCGGGGGATGTGATTACCGGTGTCAACGACCGTCCCATCCAGGATTCACAGACCTTGACCGCGGCCATCCGTGAGGTTCCGGCCAAGGGCCAGGCGAAGATCACCTACATCAGGGACGGGCAAACCAAGGACGTGGAGGTCACGGTCGGCACCCTGGAGGACTAGAACCCAGCAGGCACTGCTTCACACTTCGCCCTCCTATGGGGCGAAGTGTGAAGCAGTGTTGAAGAAGTTGACGAAGATCCGGCCGGCCGCGCAGCGATGCGCGGCGGGGGAAGCAGAATGTGAACCGGCAATGAGGCCACGGCGGTACGTGTTACGACATGCAAGGACATGCGTCACGTACCGCCGTTGGATTTTTCAAAAGGTTCTGGCGTATTGCCGGTGCGCCGATACGATAAGGGTGGAAGAGATCCTTCCACGGTCTTTACGACAGCGAAGACACTTTGCATGAAAGGCGAGAATGAGCGACGCGAGTAGCACGCCACTGAACATCTTGGTACTGGTCAAACACGTACCGGACGCTCAGTTTGACCGTCACATCGACCTGGACACCCTGCGCATCGACCGCAGCGAGTCAATCCTTTCCGAGCTGGATGAATACGCCGTGGAGGCGGCCCTGGCGATCGCCGAGGACCGCGGCGGGCCCAAGGCAGGCAACCAAGTCATTGCGGCCACCATGGGAGGACCCAAGGCGGTGGCTTCAGTGAAGAAGGCCCTGCAGATGGGCGCCACCAGCGGACTGCACCTGAACGACGAGGCCCTGGCCGGCTCCGACGCCGTGGCCACCGCCAAGGCCCTGGCCGCGCTGATCAAGTATGCCGGGGACATCGACCTGGTGGTCACCGGCATGGCCTCCACCGACGCCGAAACCGGCATCGTGCCGGCTCAGCTGGCAGAACTGCTGGGCTTCGCTGCCCTGACCAACGCCTCGAACGTGGACTTCGATTCGGCGGCCGGGACGCTGAGCATCACCCGCGATCACGGCGCCGATTCCCTGACGCTGCGTGGCTCGCTACCGGCCGTGCTGTCGGTGACCGACCAGGCCAATGAGCCGCGCTACCCGAACTTCCGCGGCATCATGGCGGCCAAGAAGAAGAAGGTGGAAGAGGTCAGCGCCGCCGACCTGGGGCTGGACGCGTCCAGCGTTGGCCCAGCCGGTTCGCCCACCCGTGTGCTCTCGGCCAACGCCCGCCCGGCGCGCGGGGCCGGTACCGTCATCACGGACAACGGCCAGGCCGGAATCGCGCTGGTCGACTACCTGGCCGAACAGAAGCTGATCTAAGGACTGAACCACATGACTTCCGCATTAGTATTCTTTGACGCCCTGGGCCAGGAACCAACCAAGGCCCAGCGCGAACTGCTGACCCTGGCCACCCGTTTCTCCCCTGCCACCGTGGCGGTGGTGGGTGAGGTTTCGGCCCCGGCCCTTGAGGTTCTTGCTGGCTACGGGATCACCAGCGTCCTGCAGGCCCCGGCCGCTGACTCCTTCCAAGACCACGAGGTGGCCGCCCTTGAAGCCGCAATCAGCTCGGTGAACCCCGAGCTGGTGCTGCTGGCCAACGACAGCTTCAACCGCGAGGTCGCCGCCCGTGCCGCCATCCGCTGCAACGGCGGGGTGATCACCGACGCCGTGGATGTGGCCGGTGACGGCACCGTGACCAAGGACGAACTGGCCGGCTCATACACCACCCAGGCCAATGCCGCCTCCGGTGTGCTGCTGGTCACCGTGAAGCCCAACAGCATTGAGGACGCCCCCGCCGGCCCCGGGCAGCAGCCGCAGGTGCAGGACCTGCAGGTCGCGGCCGCCAACAGTGCAGTACAGGTTGTCGAGCGCCAGGCGAAGGTTTCCACCGGACGCCCGGCCCTGTCCGAGGCACGCATCGTGGTGGCCGGCGGGCGCGGCGTCGATGGCGACTTCGCACCGATCGAGGAACTGGCCGACGCGTTGGGCGCGGCGGTGGGTGCCTCGCGTGCCGCCACCGATGCCGGCTGGATCGACCACGACTACCAGGTGGGGCAGACCGGCACCACTGTCTCCCCGCAGCTGTACATTTCGGTGGGCATCTCCGGGGCCATCCAGCAGAAGGCCGGGATGCAGACCAGCAAGTACATTGTGGCGGTGAACAAGGACGAAGACGCGCCAATCTTTGAGATCGCCGACTTCGGGATCATTGGTGACCTGCGCCAGGTGCTGCCGCAGGCCGCCGAGGAGATTCGCCGCCGCAAGTCATGATCGATACCCTGCCATTTATTCAACCATCCACCGCCCGCGTGCTGGCCTTTGCCGCGCACCCGGACGACCTGGACTTCGGGGCCGCCGGCACCGTCTCCGCCTTGACCTCCGCCGGGGTGCAGGTGGAATACTGCGTCATGACCGACGGGGACGCCGGCGGCTTTGATGACCGGGACCCACAGGAAACCGCCCGGCTGCGCCACTTGGAACAGCGCGAGGCCGCAGCCAAGGTGGGCGTGCAAACGGTGCACTTCCTGGGCGAACGCGACGGCTTCTTGGAGCCGAACCAGCGGGTGATCCGCGAAGTGGTCCGGCTGATCCGCCAGGTGCGTCCGAACATTGTCATGGCCATGCACCCGGAACGGGCGTGGGACCGCCTGCAGCGTTCACACCCGGACCACCTGGCCTGTGGTGAGGCGGTGACCCGGGCCATCTATCCGGCGGTGGAGAACCCGTTCAGCTTCCCGGAGCTGATCACCGAGCAGGGCCTGGAAGCCTACAAGGTTCCCTGGCTGTGGCTCTACGGGGCGCCGAAGGAACGGGAAAACGCGTTCGTGGACATCACCGAGCACTTCGGACGCAAAATGGAGGCGCTGCGTTCGCACTTCACCCAGCACCCGGATGTTAGAGCCATGGAGAAGTTCGTCGAACAACAGTGTCGGGAGAACGCGGTGCGCGGCGGGCTGGAGCAGGCCCGGCACGCCGAGAGCTTCCACGCGGTGGCGGTGAACGCCGATGACACGATTGCCGGGTTCTAGCCGCACCGGCTTGAACTGCGGCCGCGCAAACGGCCCGGCATGACGAAGGTCCGTGAACCCCAGCGGGGATTCACGGACCTTCGTTGCTGCTCGTGGACGGACGCTAGGCGTCGTCGCCGTTGGTGGTGCCGTCTTCCTGCGGCGCGTTGGGATCCAGGGGCAGATCCACCGAGGCCTCGGACTCGCTGGTTGGCGTTTCCGGGGTGGGCGTGGTCTCGACGGTGACCAGGATGGAAGCCAGGGCCGGCTTGTCCTTCACCCCGGCCTGATCCGCGCTCTTGGCGGTTTCCAACAGCACCATCGTGTTGCCCTCGTCATCGATGCCCCACACCACGTAGCGCTCGGACTCATCCAGGGCCGGTAGACCCGAGAGTTCCACGGCGACCGCCCGATCGGATTCGGAGGTGGTCACCGTCGCCTTGCCGCCGCTGCGCAGTTCCAGGGTGTTGGACACCGAGTCCTTGGCCTTCAGCGCGGAGGTGTCGTTCGTCGCCCCGGAGTTCAGCAGGGAGAACAGCACCAGGGCCAGGACCGCCAACACCACGACACCCACCACGGCAAAGATCCAGCCGCGTGGTTTATGGGACTTCTCGGCCCGGGAGGTGCTGGCAAGTTCGTCAACGATTCCCAGTCCCAGGTCGTCATCGTGCTGTTCGTTGCGGCGCTGATCGAAGCTACCGTTCATGGTGATGGAGTCTCCCGAGAGTTTCGTCGGTTGTGTCTGGTCCAGCCGGAATTCCGCTGCACCGCGTTAACTGAGCCTACTGCACAAAGTTGTTATCAACCTGTGACTGAAGGGTGTCGAGGCTGAATGTCCTATACGGTGGCGAAACCGTGCTGCCGCCATGCCTCAAACAACACAATGGAGGCGCAGTTGGCCAGGTTCATGGACCGGCGCGCCGGCAGCATTGGCAGGCGCACCAGGTCGCTGACCCGCGGGTGGGACTTGTCCTGCGCGGAGAGCCCGACCGACTCCTTGCCGAAGAGCAGGATGTCGGTGGGGCGGTAGTCGATATCGGTGTAGAGGGTCGTTCCCTCACTGGTGTAGGCGAAAACCCGGCCCTCACCCAACGCCTGGAATGCGGCATCCAAATCCTCATGGATGCTCATCACCGCCAGGTCATGGTAATCCAACCCGGCACGGCGCAGTTTCGCGTCATCAAAGTCAAAACCCAGTGGTTTGACCAGGTGCAGCTCGGCGCCGGTTACCGCGGCGAGACGAATGGCATTACCGGTGTTGCCCGGAATTTCGGGGGCGTTAAACAGGATTCGAAACACTCACCCAATTGTAGTGCTTCAGACCCTGCGCAACGGTGATTTGTGGTTATGGATCTGGTGCTCAGTACATGCCGGCCAGTAGACGCGCCAGAGTGGGACGATCCACCAGGTTGGGCTGCGGGCCGGAGCCCAGGAACAGTTTCAGCTCACGCACCAGCCCTGCGGCGTTCAGCACGTTGGGGGAGGCGGCCAACGCCGGGGCGCCCTTGCGGCCGTATTCAATGACCGGCTCATGGGGGTTGTCCCGTCCGGTGAGCACCAGCGTGTAGGGCACCACGTTCAGGTTCATGAAGGCGCGCTGCAGACCGGAGATCTGCAGGACCGGGGGCTGGGTCATGCGATTGCCGTGGCGCAGGACCTGCCCGTCAAACATGTAGTACCCTTCGGGCAGGGTCATGGTGCCAATGACCGCCATCCGGTACCCGGCCAACAGCACATGGTCATAGTGTCCGCCGCCGGGGGAGTGCACTCCATTGATCAGCCGCGCCGCGGGCAGCACCGACAGGACGTTGCGCTCAAGCAGCGAAATGGTGGCTGCCTCCCGTTCAAGCCGCGAGCGGGAGGTGAACAGCCCCCGCTTGCGCGGCTCGCCGTGGACCTGGCGGCGCGAGAGCTGGGCGGAAAGGTCGGTAAAACCGGTATCCTCCAGCGGCGGAACGTACTGCACCTGCATCTGCGCCTTGGGCTGGGTGGAGGTGCGCACGCGCTCGTCAAAGGGACGCGAGCCGGTGCCGGCGGAGGTGGCGGATCCAGTGGAGCGGGTGTCGGGGGCCTGGAAGGAGCGGTCATAGCGCGAACGGTCCGCCTCATCCGAGAGCAGCTGGTAGGCCCGCTGCACGGCACGGAACCGTTCGGCGGAGCCGCCCAGGTCCGGGTGGGACTCGCGGGCGGCCTTGCGGTAAGCCATCTTGATCTCGGCCTGGGAGGCGGTGCGCGCAATGCCAAGGACTTCATAGGGACTTGGCGAGCTCATGGTCAGGAGCAAGTCCTTTCAACGATGTGGGGCAGGGCGCGGGTGAAGCTGCGGTGTAACAAGCATAAATGCCCCCGGCGCTTTTCCGCCCACCGCCCGCCCATGGGTAGGCTGTGAGGCTATGAACACCCCGCGCGGGTATCACCGCGTTTCCATTGTCTTCCACCCCGCCTCCGGCCACGGCCGCGGCCTGTCCCGGGCGCGGGCGCTGCACGCCACCCTGCAGGACGCCGGACGGAACCCGCAGCTGGTGGACACCTCGCAGGTGCCGCGCAGTGAACTGCCCAGCCGGCTGCGCGGCAGTGACGCCGTGGTCATTGTGGGAGGTGACGGGCTCGTGCACTCCTGCCTGCCCGCACTGATCGACCTGGGCATCCCGATGGGGATTCTTCCGGCCGGCAGCGGCAACGACGCGTGGCGGATGGGCCGGGCCTCCTCGGTGCGCTCCACCCGGGAGGCGATCCTCGGGTTCCTGGCCGGTCACGGCAGGATCCGCACCAGCGACGTGTTGGAGGTCAGCTTCGCCAACGAGCCGCAGCGCACGCGCTTCGTGCTTGGGGCGGTCTCCTGCGGTTTTGAAGCGCAGGTCAACGAGGCGGCCAACGCCCTGCCGCGCTGGCTGGGGGCCACCCGCTACGGGTTGGCGCTGCTGCTGTGCCTGCCTCGGATCAAACCCCGGCAGCTGAGCATCAGCGCTGACGGGTTCTCCTTCCACGGCGGAGTGTACCTGGCCAGCCTGGCCAACATCCGCACCCTGGGCGGCGGCATCAGTCTGTTTCCCGCAGCCCGGGACGATGACGGGCGCATGGACGCCATGATAGTCACCGCCGCCCCGCTGTACCGGGTGCTGCCCCGGATCGTGCAGATCCTCACCGGGCGTGAACACCGCTACCGGCGTGCCGGGGTGTTCAGCACTGCCCGGGTGGAATTTGCCGGAACCAGCTACGGGGACGGGGAGCAGCTGGGCACCGGGGACTTCAGGGTTACGGTGCGTCCGGGGTGTCTGTCGCTGATGGACGTGAGCGCCGGTATTCGGTGAGCAGCATCCCTTCCTCGTGCAGCACAGAATGCAGCTGCAGCGCCTGGGGGTGTTCCCCGGTGCCGGAGGCAATGCGCGCCCCCTGCCCGCCAATGAGCTGCGGGCTGATGCTCAGACACAGTGAATCAACCATCTGCTGGTCGATGAACTGGCCAAAGATCGTGGGACCGCCTTCGGCGTGGATGCACTCCAGGCCCCGTTCGGTCAGTTCGTGGACCACGTGCGTGGCGCTGATCAGCCCATTGAACTGTGGGACCTGGATCAGCTGGACATGCTGCGGGTAGTGCCGGGCGGTCTGCGGGTCCACGTTCACGGCGGTGAACAGCAGGATCGGGGCCGGGCTGTTGCGCACCACCGCGGAGGTGGGGGAGATGTTCAGCCCGTTGCTCAAGATCGCCAGCACCGGGTGGCGGTCAAAGCCGTTGGCCTCGCGCCAAATCTGGGATTCGGGGTCCACCAGCGGTCCGTCATACCCTTCGGCGCGCACGGTTCCGGCCCCCACCAAAACCACCGAGGCCTGCCGGCGCAGCAACTTGAACAGGCGCTGGTCGGCCGCACTGCCCAAGGCGGCCGAGACCCCGCCGACCTGGGCGCTGCCGTCCAGGCTGGAGACAAAGTTGAACCGGACATAGGGCCGGCGATCGATGGCGTAGCGCTCCAGCAGCTGGTTGTCGCTCAGTTCGGGCGTGGGTTCCGGGAAGATTCCGTGCATGCAGATAGCTCCTAGTTGCGGCTGTGTTCGGGGTGGGCCGGGGGATTGATGTCCGACATGTTGTGGACCTGGTAGGCCGGCGCGCGCCAACCGGCGGCCGCTTCGATCAGGTGCACGGTCTGCACCGCCTCGGGAACATTGTGCATCCTGATGATCCGCGCCCCTCCCATGATGCACATGGTGGCCGAGACCATCGAACCGACCATCCGCTCCGATTTGGGCAGGTTGAGGGTTTCGCCGATGAAGTCCTTGTTCGACACCGCGGCCAGCGCCGGGTAGCCGAGCTCGGCGATGGGGGAGAAGTTGCCGGTCAGCTCCAGGGTATGGCGGGTGTTCTTGTTCAGGTCATGCCCCGGGTCAATGATCAGCTTCTGCTCACCGATCCCGGCCTGCACCGCCAGCTCGACCTTGCGCGCCAGGTAGTCTCGCACCTCACCGACCACGTCCGCATAATGCGGGCGCGGGTACACCGTACGCGGCTTGGCCAGCGAATGGGTAAGCACCAGGTGGGCGCCGCTGTCCGCCACGACCTGGGCCATGCCGGGTTGTGACAGGCCCGTGGTGTCGTTGATGACATCGGCCCCGGCCTCGATCGCGGCCTGCGCCACCTGCGGCAGGAACGTATCCGCGGAGATCAGCACATCGCTGCGCTCACGCACTGCCCGGATCACCGGAACCACGCGTTCGGCCTCCTCCTGCCAGGACAGTGCCGGGCCGGGGGAGAAGGGCACCCCGCCAATATCCACCCAATCCGCCCCGTCCTGCACGGCCTGCATCGCCGCGGCGATGGCCTGATCCAATCCGAAGGTTGACCCGGCGTCGAAGAAGGAATCCGGGGTGCGGTTCACGACCGCCATCACCGCGATGCGCTGCGAAAAATCGATGCTCCGGTGCGAAAAATCGTGTACGGGGTATTTCAGATCCGGCAGGAACATCGCTATCTAAACCCTTACTGCAGATTTTTCGGGGACAACTCTCACTTAATACATACCACTGAACCCCCAGCCGGAACCGGTGCCCCGAGCCGGCGGCCCCACAGCCGTCGCCGCGCAAACAGTAGGCTGGTGACATGGACATGCCACATCTTCCCGCCCAGACCGGGACCTGGATCCGCCAGGCCATCGACAGCGCCGCCCCCGGGACCATCGCCGCCCAGGTCCCCGCAGGCTATGCCGCCTACGCCCGAATCCTGCACCCGGCCATGGACGAGGACGGGGCCCCGGTCAGCTGGGGCAGCATCGCGGCCCTGCGTGGGCACCGGTTGCAGGGCGCCGACCTGTTCGAGGACGTCTCCGGGCTGGACGAGCACGGCGACCCGCAGCAGGAGGACGCCTGGGTGGACGGGGACGTACCGGCCTACGAACTGCCCATCGATCAGTGGGGCGCCCTGGTGGAGCTGTTGTCCCGGCACACTGAACCAGGACCCGCCGCAGCCCCCTATGTGGCCGGGCTGTGGGGAGGGTACGCCTTCATCGAGGGAGGCGAACGCATCCAGATCGACTTCGAGCCGGACCCCGACGCCGACGCGGAACACAACCGCCAGGCCCATGCGCGGGCGCTCGCCGAGGCCCAGCGCCCGGGACTGCCCGCAGCGGTCCGCACCGCGCCCCGCCTGGATTTGGGCGGCGGCTACCGCAACTACCTGCTCTTCGCCCTCAACCGGGAGCAGCTGGCCAACCCGCTGTGGGCGAGCACCACCGCCGGAGAGCAGCGCCAGCGTCCCTCCCTGGCCTTCCCCCACGACCATTCCTGGATGCTGTCCACCGAACCCTACGATGACTCCACCATCCTCGGCGGCAGCCGGGCACTGATCGATGCGGTGCTGGGCAGCGACGCGCTGGAGGCGCTGGAGGTAGGAGAACTCACACGAATCGGCCATTCAGCCTAGGGGCGGCGAACTCGTACCATTGAAGGGATGAACACTTCGGCCGTATACCTGGATCACGCCGCGACGACGCAGCTGAGCGGTGCCGCCCTGCAGGCGGTCACCGCCCAGTTCGCGCGCACCGGCAACCCTTCCTCCCTGCACGGGGCCGGGCGCGCCGCGAACCGGGTGGTGGATGAGGCCCGCCAGCAGATCGCCCGGGCAGCCGGCGCCCACCCTTCCGAGGTGATCTTCACCTCCGGAGGCACCGAGTCGGACAACCTGGCCCTGAAGGGGCTGTACTGGAACCGGGTGGCCGCCAACCCGCAGGCCACCAAGATCCTGCTCTCGGGCATTGAACACCACGCGGTGCTGGATACCGCTGAGTGGCTGGCCGCACACGAGGGCGCCGAGCTGGTGTGGATGCCGGTGGACCGGGACGGCGTGCTGGATTTGCCCGCCGCCACCGCCCTGCTGGATGAGCACCACGAACGGATCGCCCTGGCGACCCTGATGTGGGCGAACAACGAGGTCGGGGCCGTGCAGCCGGTGAGCGAACTGGCGCGGCACGCCGCCGGCTACCAGATCCCGGTACACACCGACGCGGTCCAGGCCTTCACGGCCGTGGCCACCGACTTCGCCGCCAGCCAGGTGGCCACCATGGCCATCAGCGCCCACAAGATCGGCGGGCCGGTGGGCATTGGCGCGCTGCTGGTGCGCCGCGACGTGGTGCTCACCCCGGTGCAGCATGGTGGGGGACACGAACGCAAGCTGCGCTCGGGCACCCTGAACGCTGCCCTGGCCGCCGGGTTCGCCGCCGCCGCCCAGGAAGCGGCCGCGCAGCGCGAGGCCGAATACGAGCGGCTGGCCGGCCTGCGCGACTACGCGGTCGCCGAGATTTCGCGCAGCATCCCCGAGGCCCAGCTGAACGGCCCGGCCGATGCCGGGCACACCCAGGCCCGGCTGCCGGGAAACCTGCACTACACCTTCCCCGGCTGCGAGGGGGACTCGCTGCTGTTCGTGCTGGACATGCTGGGCATCTGCTCCTCCACCGGCTCGGCCTGCACCGCCGGGGTGCCCCAGCCCTCCCACGTGCTGCTGGCCATGGGCCGCGATGCGCGCAGCGCCCGCAGTGTGCAACGCTTCACATTTGGGCATAGCACCACCCGGGCCGACGTTGACAGACTATTGGAAGCACTGCCCGAGGCCTACGCCCGGGCGAAGAAGGCCGGAATGGCGGCCGACGAGAGCAGTATCCATACTGCGGGAACAGGATTTACACGATGAAGGTCTTAGCAGCGATGTCCGGCGGCGTTGACTCGGCGGTGGCCGCCGCCCGAGCCGTCGAGGCCGGGCACGACGTGGTCGGGGTGCACCTGGCCCTGTCCCGGATGCCGGGCACCCTGCGCACCGGCTCGCGCGGCTGCTGCACCATCGAGGACTCCTCGGACGCCTGGCGCGCCTGCGACAAGTTGGGCATCCCGTTCTACGTCTGGGACTTCTCGGACCGCTTCGCCGAGGACGTGGTCGATGACTTCATCAGCGAATACGAGGCCGGACGTACCCCGAACCCGTGCATGCGCTGCAATGAGAAGATCAAGTTCGCCGCACTGCTGGAAAAGGCGCTGGCGCTGGGCTTCGACGCGGTGTGCACCGGGCACTATGCCAAGGTCATCCGCGATGAGGCCGGCAACCCGGAACTGCACCGCGCGGCGGACTGGGCCAAGGACCAGTCCTATGTGCTGGGCGTGCTGACCCACCAGCAGCTGGAGCACTGCATGTTCCCGCTGGCGGAGACCCCGTCCAAGGCGCAGGTGCGGGCCGAGGCCGCCGAGCGCGGGCTGACCGTGGCGAACAAGCCCGACAGCCATGACATCTGCTTCATCCCGGACGGGGACACCCGCGGCTGGCTGGCCGAACGGATCGAAATGACGCCGGGGAAGATCGTGGACCAGGACGGCAACGAACTGGGCGAGCACACCGGCGCCCAGGCCTTCACCGTGGGACAGCGCAAGGGGTTGCGCCTGGGCCGCCCGGCAGCGGACGGCAAGCCCCGTTTCGTGTTGGAAATCCGGCCCAAGGACAACAAGGTGATCGTTGGCCCCGAGGCGCTGCTGGCCGTGGATGAGCTGCGCGGCATCCGCGTCTCCTGGGCGGGGCGGCCCATCAGCGAGGTTGGGCTCGGCACCGAGTTCGACTGCATGGTCCAGGTGCGCGCCCACGGGGATCCGGTGGCGGCGGTGGCCCACGTCGAGCAGCAGGCCGACGGGGTGTGCCAGCTGGTGACCCGGCTGGTGGAGCCGATGCGCGGGGTGGCCCCGGGCCAGACCATGGTCATCTACCAGGACAGCCGGGTGCTGGGCCAGGCCACCATCGACTCGGCCCGCTCCACGGCCTGGGACCCGGCCAAGGTCAGCTGACGTAGCCGCTGGCGGGACCGCCCCGGGGGCGCTAGTTGCGCACCAGCTTGAGCTTGAAAACCTCCGGGCCCTGCTGCAGGTAGCTGACCTCGAATTCGCCCGGATGGCGCTCATCTAGCTGCCTGAGCAGCGGCAACGGGTTGTGTGTTGCGCTGAGCACCAGCCCCGACCCGCTGCGCAGTGAACCCAGGGCGCCAAAAATTGCCGCGTGGCGCACCGCATGCGGAATCGTCTGCACATCCAGGACCGGCAGCTGCTCGTCATGCCCACCGCAGGCGCAGGTGCCTGCCGCCGTCTGCTTCAGCGCCTCTTCCCGGGTTGCTGAGATTTCAATGTTCTCGGCCATCACCGACTCCTTCACTCTGATCCGCCAGGTGGCGGGGATGCCACATGGCATGCCCGCCACTATTTTATTACAATTAACTCAGTGGAAAATAGCGGTTTCGGCAACGGAGACCGGCACGGTGAGGGGAAAGCATTGACGACTCGGCCACGCAGTCCGCGGGAAAACCGGCGCAGCGGCGCCGGCCGAATGCATTCCCCCTCCCGCGAACTCATCCTGCACCTGCTCCAGGAGGCAAACGAGGCACTGAGCATCCCGCAGCTGGCCCAAGCTGCCGGTATGCATGAAAACACGGTGCGCGCCCAGCTGGAGGCGCTGTTGCGCGATGGCTACGTGCGGCGCACACCCGCCGCCGTCACCGGCCGCGGCCGTCCGCCCTGGATCTGGTCCCCCGCCCCGACTCCCGAGAGCCCCTATGCCACCCTGGCCAGGGTGCTGGCCCGGCAGATCGCTGCCAGCAGCGCCGACCCGGTCAGCGCCGGCCTGGAGGCCGGCACCAGCTGGGGCCGGGAACTGGCCCGGGAACAACACGCAGACTCGACCCAGGACCTGGAGAACCCTCAGGCCAGCGCGGCCCAGCGGGTCCTGCCCGTCCTGCGGCGCATGGGATTTGACCCCAGCCAGGCGGCGGACGGACAGATCAGGCTGCAGGCCTGCCCGTTGCTGGGCGCCGCCCGCGAACACCCCGAGGTGGTGTGCAACGTGCACCTGGGCATCGTGCGCGGGGTGCTGGGCCAGGAGGCTGACCCCCACCCGGCCGAGAGCACCGCGATCACGCCGTTTGCCGGCCCGGGGTACTGCCTGCTGCGCCTGGATGATGCGCAGGACCGTGACTCATGAGCCACCCGTTGCGCAAGCCCGGCCCGATCCGCCGCAGCGGGCGCTGGCGTCTGCTGCTGATGATCCCTGCGGGCCTGTGCCTGCTGGCCGGATTGGATGCGGGGTTGATCCTGCTGGATGTGCATGCGCCGCTGCCCGTCGCCAGTTGGGGCCAGGCCCACGGAATGGTCTTGGTCTTTGGATTCGTCGGCGCCCTCATTGCCCTGGAGCGGGCCGTGGCACTGGGCAGGGCCTGGGGCTACCTGGCCCCCTTGCTGCTCGCCCTGGGCGGGCTGGGCCTGCTGGTTTCCCTGCCCCGGATCCTTGCCGGCACGCTGCTGCTGGCCGGCATGGTGGCCACCGTGGCGCTCTACGTTCCGCTGTGGCGACGCCAACGGGCGGTGGCGGTGCTGATCCAAATGCTCGGGGCGGGGGCCGGGGTGGCCGCGACGCTGCTGTGGCTGGCGGGCGTGCAAACCTCCCTGATCCTGCCCTGGCTGTGCAGCTTTCTGGTGATCACCATCGCCGGCGAGCGCGTGGAACTGGCCCGGCTGCATCTGGGCCCACGCTCAGAGATGGTGGCCCTGGTGTTGTGCTGCGCCGTGGTGGGCTGCGCGGCGGCCTCCGTCTTGTGGGTCTGGGCCGGCACCGTCCTGTTCGGGGCGGCGCTGGCGTTGCTGGTGCTGTGGCTCATGCGCCAGGACGTTGCCCGGCGCACCATACACGCCCAGGGGGCACCGCGCTTCATGGCCGCGTGCCTGCTGGCGGGATACTTCTGGTTGCTGGTTGCCGCGGTGACCTGGTGTTTCGGGTACCCGGTGAGTGTTGCGGCGTACGACACGGTGGTGCACGGAGTGTTCCTGGGCTTCGTGATGTCCATGATCATGGCCCACGCCCCCACGATCCTGCCGGCGGTACTGGCCATCAAGCTGCCGTATCGGGCACTGATGTGGGTCCCCGCGGTGCTGCTGCACGCCGGACTGGTGCTGCGCCTGTGGCTGGGTGACGGCCTGGGGTACGAGCTGCTGTGGCAGGCTGGCGGGGTGTTGAACGTGGTGGCGGTGGTGCTGTTCGTTCTGGTGGCGCTGGCCAGTGCGCTGCTGGGGGAGCGTGCCCTGCCATGGCCGCCGGGTAGCGGCGCCGCGCACACGCCCAAACGCAGCGTGCCGGTGCCTAGCGGTAGGCCTGGGCATTCCATTGGCTTGCGTCCCGGGATGGCTCCGGCCCCTTCGACCGGCCGGGCCGGGGCCGGGAACCGAGAAGAACATGAAGGGAAACGTGATGAGTGAGGCATCGGCCAAGGTTCCGGGGCGGGGTTTCTGGCCGTTGCGGGATCTTCCCACCGCGATCTGGCTGATCCTGCTGGTGCTCAGCACGCTGATCCACCGCCAGCTGCCGGCCCCACGCTGGCTAATGATTCACCTGCTGCTGCTCGGCGCCCTGTCCCACGCCATCCTGGTCTGGTCCCAGTATTTTGCCACCGCCCTGCTCAAGCTGCCGGTCACCCAGGCCTCCCGGCGGCAGCAGTCCCGGCGCCTGCTGCTGCTGAACGCCGGGGCCGTGGTGGTGATGACCGGCGTGCTTGGCGCCTGGTGGCCGGTCACTGCCTGTGGGGCGGGCCTGGTCGCCGCGGCCGCACTGTGGCACGGGGTGTGGCTGTACCGGCGGCTGCGCGGCGCGCTGCCCTCACCCTATGGGGCCAGTGTGCGCTACTATGTGGCCGCCGCGGCGCTTTTGCCGATCGGCGCCGCGCTGGGCACCTGGATCTCCACCGGCCTGCCCTCCCCGCTGCATGAGCGGCTGACCCTGGCGCACGCGCTGGTGAACCTGCTCGGCTGGGTCGGGCTGACCGTGGCCGGCACCCTGATCACCTTGTGGCCCACCATGCTGCGCACCCGCATCGCCCCGCAGGCCGCCGCCCGGCTGCGGCACAGCCTGCCGGTGCTGCTGGCGGCGGTGCTGATCGCGGCGGCCGGGGCCGGGTTCGGTGTGCTTCCGGTGGCCGCCGCCGGGGTGGCCGGATACCTGGTGGGGCTGGGCCTGCTGGCTTCCCCGTTCATCTACGCGGCCCGCAACAAGCCGCCGCGCAGTTTCGCCACGCTCTCGGTGCTCGCCGCAGTCTGCTGGTGGGTGGGCATGCTGGTGTGGATGCTGGTGGGGCTCGTGACCACCTCGGACTGGCGGGCCATGGGGCGCGCCTTTGACACCCTGGCGCCCTACCTGGTGGCCGGTTTTGCCGCCCAGGTCCTGCTCGGGGCGTTGTCCTACCTGATTCCGGTGGCGTTGGGCGGCGGGCCGCGGCCGGTGCGGGAAACCGCGACGGTGTTTGACCGGGGAGCGGCGTGGCGGGTGTCGATGGCCAACACCGCCCTGCTGGTGTGCGCCCTGCCGGTTTCCTCCCTGGTGCGTGTGGTTTGTTCGGTGCTCTACCTGGTGGCCATGGCCAGCTTCCTGCCCCTGCTGTTTGCCGCGCTGCGCACCCACCGGAAGGTGAAGGCCCAGGTGCAGCAGGCCAAGACGCTGCCGGCCGCCGGGCGTCCGCGCGGGCCGCGGGCCCCGGAAGGCGAACGCCCGGCCGGGCAACGCGCCGGCCAGGCGGTGGCCGGGTTCATGGCCGTGGTGGTGGCCATCGCCCTGGGGGTGGCCCTGGATCCGGCCGCGGCCGGGCTGCGCGAACCGGCCCCGTCCGCCGGGCAGCAGCAGTCCCCGGCGGAAGTGGACGCCCCGGTGCAGCGTGTTCAGGTCACCGCCCAGGACATGCGCTTCTTCCCGGCTCGCATCGACGTGCAGGCCGGCACCCACCTGATCATTGAGCTGACGAACACCGACGCCGAGCAGACCCACGACCTGGTGCTGGGCACCGGGCAGGACAGCGGGCGGCTGGCCCCGGGCCAAAGCGCGGAAGTCGATGCCGGGGTCGTTGGCGCTTCGGTGGACGGCTGGTGCTCAATTGTCGGGCACAAGCAGATGGGAATGGTCCTGGAGATTGTGGCGACCGGGCAGTTCTCCGCCGGTCCCGGGCAGCAGCAGGACCCGGGCGAGGGCGAGGCGCCCGCCCAGGACGGCTCCCACCACATGATGGGCCGCGAACCTCAGGACCAGGGCCCGGCAGCACCCGACGCGGCCAGCGAGCTGGACTTCAACGCCGCCCCGCAGGACGGGTTCACCGCGCGCGAGGCCGCACTGGAGCCGCTGGCGAAGGACGCCGGCGAACCGGTCACCCACCGACACCGGTTCACCGTCAGTGAGCTGCAGGCCGCCGTCGCCCCCGGGGTCACCCAAAAACTGTGGACCTTCAACGGCACCGCGCCCGGCCCGGTGCTGCACGGCAGGGTGGGGGACAAGTTTGAAATCACCCTGTACAACGACGGCAGCATGGGCCATTCCATCGACTTCCATGCCGGTGCCCTGGCCCCGGATGAGCCGATGCGCACCATCGCGCCCGGCCAGAGCCTGACCTACCGGTTTACCGCCACCAAGGCGGGAATCTGGATGTACCACTGCGGCACCGCGCCAATGAGCGCCCACATCGCCAACGGCATGTTTGGCACGGTGATCATCGAACCCGATGACCTGCCGCAGGTGGACAAGAGCTTTGTGCTCACCCAGTCGGACTTCTACCTGGGCGCGCAGGGCGGGGAAGTGGACATGGACAAGCTGCTGGCCGGCACCCCGGACATCGTGGCCTTCAACGGCTACGCCAACCAGTACCTGCACCAGCCGCTCAAGGCCCGGGCCGGGGAACGGGTGCGGATCTGGTTGCTGGATGCCGGACCCAACCGTCCCTCCTCCTTCCATGTCATCGGCGGTCAGTTCGACACCGTCTGGTTCGAAGGCGGCTACCGGCTGGATCACCGGCAGGACCCGCAGGGCGGAAGCCAGGCGCTGGCCCTGGCCCCGGCCCAGGGCGGCTTCGTCGAGCTGATCTTCCCGGAGGCCGGGCACTACCCGTTTGTCACCCACTACATGTCCGACGGTGAGCGCGGCGCCCACGGCCTGTTCGAGATCACCGGGGAGAACCGCTAGCTGCATCTGGGCTGGGCGATCACCGGGAGCACCCCGGCCGGACGGTGCTGCCCTTATCATGGGGTGATGGGCGACGCGTCGGGCAGCTTGCAACCTGCACTGGAGTTGATCGGCTGGCTGCTGCTGGCCGCCTGCTTCGGCTTCCTCTTTGCCGCCCAGGTTTCCAGGCGCTCGATGCGCAGATGGCGGCGGGCCGAGTGCGAGCTGATCGTCCTGGAGGGCCAGCCCTGCCTGGTGTGGAGCACCGCCGACGGCACCCGGCGCAGCACCCTGCACGAGCACGCGCTCACCGAGACCGCCGCGCCCAGCGTCGTGTACTACCGCATCGGACACGAGCAGCACCCCCAGACCACCGCGCCGGTGTCCCACGCCCGGATGCTGGGCGCCATCGGGTGGTCGCTGCTGGGCGCCTGGGCGCTGAGCAACATCATCTCGGTGCTGCTGGCGATGTAGTCCCCGCGCCCGGGCGTCCCTTGCTTCGGCCCGGATCCTTCACACAATCGGCGTGATGCGCGACACAGAAACGTGAAAGAAGTGTCGTATAGTTGACTTGGGTGTGACCCTGAACACCCAATGGGGTCACTTGCATCACTATGCGAAGGATATGAAATGTCATCAAAGTTTTCGCGCCTCTCGCGGGCCGCGGTCATCCTCTCGGCCAGTGCGCTGGCATTGAGTGCCTGCACCGGCCCTTCCGGTTCCCAGGAGGAGGGCCAGTCCGGGGATCAGGGCGGCGGCAGCGCGGTCATCACGCTGGGCACCACCGACAAGGTCACCTCACTGGACCCGGCCGCGTCCTACGACAACGGCTCGTTCATGGTCATGAACCAGATCTATCCGTTCCTGCTGAACAACGAGCCCGGCTCCCCGGACCCGGTGCCCGCCATCGCGGCCAGCGCGGACTTCACTTCGCCGACCGAGTACACGGTCAAGCTCAAGGAGGGGCTGAAGTGGGCCAACGGCCATGACCTGGATTCCAAGGACGTCAAGCACAGCTTCGACCGCCAGCTGAAGATCGCCGACCCGAACGGCCCAAGCTCGCTGCTGGGCAACCTGGACAAGGTTGAGGCCCCGGATGCCACCACCGTGGTGTTCACCCTGAAGGTCCCCAACGACCAGACCTTCGCCCAGGTGCTCTCCTCCCCGGTGGGCCCGATCGTCGATGACGAGGTCTTCCCGGCCGACAAGGTCATCGACGACAAGGAAATCGTGGACGCCAAGGCCTTTGGCGGACAATACGTGATCGACTCCTACAACAAGAACACCCTGGTCTCGCTGAGCAAGAACGATGAATACCAGGGCGTGCTGGGTGAACCGGCCAACTCCCAGGCGGCCATCAAGTACTACGCGGACGCGAACAACATGAAACTGGAAATCCAGCAGGGCAAGATCGACGTGGCCTGGCGTTCGCTGACCCCCACCGACATCGAGGACCTGGAGGGCCAGGATAACCTGACCGTCCACAAGGGCCCGGGCGGGGAACTGCGCTACATCGTGTTCAACTTCGACTCCATGCCCTACGGCAAGGAAACCGCCGACGCCGACCCGGCCAAGGCCCTGGCCGTGCGCCAGGCCGCCGCCAACCTGGTGGACCGCCAGGCGATCGCCACCCAGGTCTACAAGGACACCTACACCCCGGCCTACTCCTTCGTCCCGCAGGGATTCACCGGAGCCACCGAGCCGCTGAAGGAAAAGTACGGCAAGGACGGCGGCCCGGATGCCGAGGCGGCCAAGAAGGTGCTGGAGGACGCCGGGGTGCAGACCCCGGTCAAGCTGGCGCTGCAGTACAATCCCGACCACTACGGTCCAAGCTCCGGGGACGAGTACGCGATGGTCAAGAGCCAGCTGGAAGCCGACGGGTTGTTCGAGGTGGACCTGAAGTCCACCGAATGGGTCACCTACCAGAAGCAGCGCGTCACCGACTACCCGGCCTACCAGCTGGGCTGGTTCCCGGACTACTCGGATGCCGATAACTACCTCGCGCCGTTCTTCGCCAAGGACAACTTCCTGTCCAACGGGTACGACAACCAGGAAGTTGACTCGCTGATCTCCGAGCAGCGCGGTGAAACCGATGAAGGCAAGCGCAGCGAAATGATCGGCCAGCTGCAGGACATGGTGGCCGATGACCTCTCCACCCTGCCGCTGCTGCAGGGCGCCCAGGTCGCGGTCGCCGGCAAGGACGTGCAGGGCGTTGACAAGACCCTGGATGCCTCCTTCAAGTTCCGCATGGGCGTCTTGAGCAAGTAGGCCCCGGCCCAGGCGGCCTGAGATGAGCCAAAGGGGGCCTGCGGGCCCGTTGCAGGGAGAATCCGCCGCAGGCCCCTTTGGCATGCCCAGCCCCCACCGGGGCGTGGGCCGGCAGACCAAACACCTAAGAGGAACACCACCATGTCCATCACCCTGCCTGTGGAAGAACCCACATCCAGTACACCGACCAAGAAAAAGTCCAAGGGAGCCGGCGGCGGCTTCCTGCGCTATCTGATCACCCGCTTTTTGCTGATCTTCCCGACCGTGTTCATCCTGATCACCGTCGTCTTCTTCCTGATGCGCGTCACCGGCGACCCGATCACCGCGGCCCTGGGCGGGCGGCTGACCCCCACCCAGCTGGCCGAACGCATCGCCGAGGCCGGCTATGACCGGCCGATCATGGTCCAGTACTTCGAATACCTCGGCCAGATCCTGCGCGGGGACCTGGGCCGCACCATGAGCGACAACCGGGAGGTCACCGAGGTGCTCATCACCTACGGCGCGGCCACCTTGGAACTGTCCATCAACGCGGTCATTGTCGCCCTGCTGCTGGGCATCCCGCTGGGACTGCTGGCCGCCCGCTTCCGAGACAGCTACTCCGACGCGGCGCTGCGCATCTTCGCGATCCTGGGCTACGCCACCCCGGTGTTCTTCGCCGGGCTGCTGCTCAAGCTGATCTTCGGGATCTGGCTGGGCTGGCTGCCGATCTCCGGACGCGCGGACTGGCAGACCGAGCTGGAGCTGACCAACCTGGGCTCACCGACCGGCATCTACTGGCTGGACGCGCTGCGCAGCGGCAACTTCGAGGCCTTCTGGGCCGTGGTGCGCCACGCCCTGCTGCCGGCCATCGCCCTGGGCCTGCTCACCGGCGGGGTGTTCCTGCGCCTGGTGCGCACCAACGTGATCGGCACGCTGGGCCGCGAATACGTGGAGGCCGGCCGCTCCCGCGGGGTGGGGGAGTACCGGCTGCTGACCAAGCACGCCTACCGTCCGGCCCTGATCCCGATCATCACCGTGATGGGCCTGCAGATCGCCATGCTGCTCGGCGGGGCGGTGCTGACCGAAACCACCTTCGAATGGCAGGGGCTGGGCTTCAAGCTGGCCGAGTACCTGACCGCCCGCGACTTCGTGGCCGTGCAGGGCATCGTGGTGCTGCTGGCCATCATCGTGGCCGTCACCAACTTCATCGTGGACGTGGTCGCCGCGCTGATCGACCCGAGAGTGAGGTACTAGCATGAGCACCACCACCGTCACTGAAATCAAGGCCCACGCGCCCTGGTGGCTGCGCCTGCCGGTGATCTCCCACCTGCGCATGTCCTCCGGGCTGCAGCGCGGAATGCTGATCGCCGGGCTGGTGCTCTCCCTGCTGCTGGTGTTCACCGCACTGCTGGCCCCGGTGATCGCACCGTTTGACTTCGCCCAGAACCGGGATGCCTCAGGCGCGTTCCCGCGCCAGTCGGCCCCGGATGACAAGTTCATCTGGGGGACCACGGTCTCCGGGTACGACGTCTTCTCCCGCACCCTGTACGGCGCGCAGACCGCCGTCTGGGTGATCATCGCCGCGGTGGTCATGTCGATCTTCCTCGGGGTGTTCCTGGGGCTGGTCTCCGGGTACCTGGGCGGCTGGTTCGACCGGGTGATGGTGGTGCTCAACGACGCCATCTACGCCTTCCCCTCCCTGCTGCTGGCCATCGTGATGTCCATCGTGATCTCCCAGGGCCAGTCCTCCCTGTTCGGCGGCATCATGGCCGCGGCGGTGTCCATCACCGTGGTGTTCATCCCCCAGTACTACCGGGTGGTGCGCGCCGAGGTGATCCGGCTGAAGGCCGAACCGTTCGTCGAATCCGCGCAGGTGATCGGCGCCAGCAGCTGGCGGGTCATGGGCACCCACCTGCTGCGCAACGCCACGCGCACCCTGCCGCTGATCTTCACCCTGAACGCCTCCGAGGCGCTGCTGACCCTGGCCGGGCTCGGCTTCCTGGGCTTTGGCATCGAACCAACCGCCGCCAGCGAATGGGGTTTTGACCTGAACCGGGCGATGAGCGACGCCACCGGCGGGATCTGGTGGACCGGGCTGTTCCCGGGCCTGGCGATTGTGCTGACCGTGCTGGGGCTGACCCTGGTCGGTGAATCGATGAACGACCTGAACGACCCGCGGCTGCGGCGCATCAGCCGCAAGAAGGCCAAGCGCATGATCCAGAAGGGGGCCGCGGCATGAGCCACACCCACAGCGAACCGAACCAGGTGCTCAGCGTCCAGGACCTGTCCATCGACTTCGTCACCGACTCCGGGCCGGTCCCGGCCGTGCGCGGGGTGGACTTTTCCGTCCAGCCCGGGGAGATCCTGGCGATCGTCGGGGAATCGGGGTCCGGCAAGTCGGTCACCGCCCGCACCGCCCTGGGGATCATGGCCGAGAACGGGGCGGCGCACGGCGCGGTCTACCTCAAGGGCCAGGACATGCTGCACGCCAGCGGCGCCCAGCTGCGCCGGGCCCGCGGCCGGGACGTGTCCATGGTGTTCCAGGAACCCTCCACCGCGCTGAACCCGGTGTACACGGTGGGCTGGCAGATCATGGAGGGCATCCGGGCGCACAACAAGATCGGCCGCAGGCAGGCCAAGGCCCGCGCCGTGGAGGCGATGCGCCAGGTCGGCATCCCGGACCCCGAACGCCGGGTGGACTACTACCCGCACCAGTTCTCCGGCGGGCAGAAGCAGCGCGTGGTGATCGCCGCGGCGCTGGCGCTGCGCCCCTCACTGATCGTGGCCGACGAACCGACCACCGCCCTGGATGTGACGGTGCAGGCCGAAATCCTGCAGCTGCTGCGCCAGGTGCGCGAGGAGCTGGGCACCGCGATCGTGATCATC
Organism: Glutamicibacter creatinolyticus; assembly: GCF_006094275.1. Lineage (GTDB taxonomy): Bacteria > Actinomycetota > Actinomycetes > Actinomycetales > Micrococcaceae > Glutamicibacter > Glutamicibacter creatinolyticus. The sequence continues at coordinate 2,122,583 of NZ_CP034412.1, read as the reverse complement.
ACCCACAACATGGGCGTGGTCGCCGACATCGCCGACCGGGTGATCGTGATGAACCAGGGCCTGGTGATCGAACAGGCCAAGGCGCTGGACCTGTTCGAGAACCCGCAGCAGGACTACACCCGTTCACTGCTGGAGGCGGTGCCGCACCTGGGCCGCTCCAGCGCCTCGAAGGACCTGGAGTCCCGCGCCCACGCCGAGAAGCCGGTGCTGGTCGAGGCCCGGGACCTGAGCGTGCACTACCCGGGGCGGCTGGGCGCGCCGGGGTTCACGGCCGTCAACGGGGTGTCCCTGAAGATCCACGCCGGTGAGGTGTACGGGCTGGTCGGTGAATCCGGCTCGGGCAAGACCACCATCGGGCGCACCATCGCCGGGCTGAACCGGATGACCGGCGGGTCGCTGAGGGTGCTGGACTATGAGATGGCCGATTTCCGTGAACGCAGCTTCAAGCCGCTGCGGGAGCAGATCGGGTTCGTCTTCCAGGACCCGGCCGCCAGCTTCAACCCGCAGCTGACCATCGGGCAGTGCGTGGCCGAACCGCTGAACGTGCACCGCAGCCTGGGCCCGCGCGAAACCCGGGCCCGGGTGGGCGGGCTGCTGGAGTCGGTGCAGCTGCCGGCCGGCTACGCCGAACGCTACCCGCACGAGCTCTCCGGCGGCCAACGCCAGCGCGCCTCGCTGGCCCGGGCGCTGGCCCTGGAGCCGAAGCTGCTGATCGCCGATGAACCCACCAGCGCGCTGGATGTCTCGGTGCAGGCCAAGGTGCTGGAGCTGTTCCTGGAGCTGCAGCAGCAGCTGGGCTTCGCGGCCCTGTTCATCTCCCACGACCTGGCGGTGGTGGACATGCTCGCCAGCTGGGTGGGGGTGCTGCTGCGCGGCGAACTGGTCGAGGAGGGGCTGGGCTCCAGGGTGCTCAGCGCCCCGCAGCACCCGTACACGCAGCGGCTGATCGCTTCCCTGCCGGTGCCCGACCCGCGTGAACAGGCCAAGCGCCGGGCGCTGATCGAGCAGCTGAACCTGGCACAGTGAGCGCACCACGCGCCGCCACCAGCCCCCGGGGCCGGTGGCGGCGCGTCACTTAATGCGGGCCGTGGCCTAATCCCACGTAAACTGGGCGCATGAGCGAGCCGAACACGAACCCCCTGCCCACGGACTTCGACCCGCACGCCAGCTCCCTACACGGCGAGGTCGACCAGGCGGTGCTCGATGAGCTGTATTCCATCCGCGGCAGCATCGACAACTTCGACGCCCAGCTGGTCTACCTGCTGGCCGAACGCTTCAAGGCCACCCAGCGGGTGGGCCACCTCAAGGCCGTGCACCAGCTGCCGCCCAGCGACCCGAACCGGGAAAAGGCGCAGATTGAGCGGCTGCGCCACCTGGCCCGTGAGGCGCACCTGGACCCGGAGTTCGCCGAGAAGGTGCTGAACTTCATCATCTCCGAGGTGATCCGCCACCACCAGCACATCTCCAACGCGCACAACAACGAGTAACCCCGCCCGGTGAGCACGATGAGTGAACGACAAGCCCTATCCGGCAACCAGCCCGCCGAACCGGGCCCGGCAGCAGATCCGGCCGCCGCTGCGGTGGCCGCCGCCGAGGCCGCGGTGCACGTCACCTGCCAGCCCCGCTTTGCCGGCACCGAAGCCGTGGAAGTGCACAAGGTGGTGCGCGGGGAACTGGGGGAACCGAACCTGGCGGTCTTCCCGCAGCTGCCCGACCGCGGCGTCTGGGCACGCCAGCAGGCGCGCAGCACCGCCATGATCACCGAGCTGGGCTTTGACCTGCAGCCGCACGGCTGGCGGATTGGGGTGCCGGACGGGATGGACGCCCGCCGCGCCCGCAGCCTGCTGCGCAGTGACGAGAACCTGCTGGCCGACGTGCTGGGCGCGGAGAAGAAACCGGCCGCGCGGATCAAGCTGAACGTGCTCGGGCCCTGGTCGCTGGCCGCCGGCCTGCACCTGGGCAACGGGGAACGGGCGGTGGCCGACCACGGGGCCCGGCGCGACATCATCGAGGCCTACGCCCAGGGGCTGGGGGACTGGCTCACCCGCCTGTCCCGGATCACCGCGCTGCGCCACTTCACCGTGCAGCTGGAGGAGCCGGCGCTGGGCGCCGTGCTGGATGGGGCGCTGCCCACCGCCAGCGGGTACCGCACCCTGCGCTCGGTGCCCCGCCAGGAGGTGCGCCAGCTGCTGGGGGCACTGGTGGAGCACGTGAACCAGCACCACAACGTGTCCTGGGTGGCGCAGCTGGCGCAGCAGGACGGGCGTTGGCGCGAACGGGTGGACCTGGTCCACCAGGCCGGGATCGATGCCCTGGTGCTGGACCCGGTGGGCCTGGACCATGCCGGCTGGGAGCGGGCCGCGGCGCTGGTCGATTCCGGGGGCCGGCTCTTCCTGCAGGTCCTGGAGCCCGGGCAGAAGCCGCCGGGGGTGGTGCAGGCGGTCAAGGACATCCTGCGTCCCTGGCGGATGCTGGGGCTGGGGCTGGAGCGGCTCGGGGCGCTGCGCCTGATGCCGCGCGGGGACTTCTCCGCCTCCGGCTCCGCCGAGGTGATCAGCTGCCTGCAGGCGCTGACCGGGTACGCCCAGGCGCTGGAGCAGACCCGTGTGGACGCCTAGGCCCGCACCCGGGAGTACACGCCCGGGGTGCGCCCTGACCGGGAGAAAGGCCCCGGAACTCATGTATCTTAAAGAGCAGCGGGTAAGTTTGCTGCCTGCCGTTTCGCTGGGCCGCGCCAGTAGCCGGCTTGTCGCTATTCAGGGGGAAATGTATGAAGGCTAAGATCCTGGTCGTCGATGACGATGAGGCGCTGTCGGAGATGATCGGCATCGTGCTGCAAAACGACGGGTTCGACCCGGTGTTCTGCTACGACGGTTCCGGCGCGCTGGAGGCCTTCCGCGAGGCGAACCCCGACCTGGTCCTGCTGGATCTGATGCTGCCGGGCATCGACGGCATTGAGGTGTGCAAGCAGATCCGCGGCGAATCCGATGTGCCCATCGTGATGCTCACCGCCAAGTCCGACACCGCCGACGTGGTGCGCGGGCTGGAGTCCGGGGCCGATGACTACGTGCCCAAGCCCTTCAAGCCGGCCGAACTGGTCGCCCGGGTGCGGGCCCGGTTGCGCCCGGCCGAAACCCACGCCCCGGAAATGCTGAACGTGGCCGATGTGACCATCGACGTGGCCGGCCACCGGGTCACCCGCGGGCAGAGCGTGCTGTCGCTGACCCCCCTGGAATTTGACCTGCTGGTCACCATGGCCCGCAAGCCCTGGCAGGTCTTCAGCCGCGAACAGCTGCTGGAGGCCGTGTGGGGCTACCGCCACGCGGCGGACACCCGGCTGGTGAACGTGCACGTGCAGCGGCTGCGGTCGAAGATTGAGAAGGACCCGGAGAAGCCCACGATCATCCAGACCGTGCGCGGCGTCGGCTACAAGGCGGGATCGGCAAGTTGAGTCAGCGCACCACGACCGGAAGCGAACTTGTCCCGGTCGACGTGCGCGACTCGGCGGTTCCCAAGGCCCCACCCTTCTACCGGCTGCGGCTGTGGCTGCGCCGTCCGCTGGCGGCGGTGCGCCGACGCTGGAACCGCCACCTGATGTACCGCACCGTGGCGTCCACGCTGCTATTTTCCTCCCTGGCGCTGCTGGCGGCCGGGGCGTTCCTGTCCAACCAGATCGCCAGCACCCTGTTCACCGAGCGCTTCAACCAGGTCGCCACCGAGTCCGAGCGCGGGCTGACCCAGGCCCGGTCCATCTTCGAATCCGCGGCCACCACCGACCGGGTCTCCACCCAGTCGCTGGTCAACAGCACGCTAAGCACCCTGGAGGGCGACGGGGCCAGCGTGGTGCGAGACTTCGTGCTGATGCCCTTCCCGGGCGATGAGAACATCTATGTGGCCCCCACCGCCTCCGGGCAGCTGACCAGCCGGATCATCCCGGCGGACCTGTCCGAACGGGTCATGAACGATTCGGGGATCTACTGGCGTTCGGTGGAGATCCCCACCGCCGGCAGCCAGGCGCCGGGGATCATCTTCGGCACCAAGGTGCTGCTGCCCCCGGGCCGGGAATACGGCCTCTACCTGGTCTATGACCTCTCCAGCGTGCAAAGCACCCTGGAATTCATCAACCGCGCCATGGTGCTCACCGGCATGATCCTGCTGCTGGTGGTCGGGGTGATCTCCTGGTCGGTCAGCCGCACCGTGGTGCGCCCGGTCGCCGACGCCGCCTACGTTTCGGAGCGGATCGCCGCCGGGGACCTGGACCGGCGCATGCGGGTGATCGGCGAGGACGAGGTCGCCCGCCTGGGCACCGCCTTCAACCACATGGCCGCCTCCCTGCAGGACCAGATCACCCAGCTGAACCAGCTCTCGGCAATGCAGCAGCGCTTCGTCTCGGACGTGTCCCATGAACTGCGCACCCCGTTGACCACGGTGCGCATGGCCGCCGAGGTGATCCATGACGCCCGGGAGTCCTTCGACCCGCTGACCTCGCGTTCGGCCGAACTGATGTACAACCAGATCGAACGCTTCCAGAACCTGCTCAATGACCTGCTGGAGGTCTCCCGCTTCGATGCCGGGGTGGCGGTGCTGGACCGTGAATCCACGGACCTGAACGTGATCGCCCGCAAGGTCATCGACACCGCCACCCCGGTCGCCGACGAATACGGTTCGGTGCTGCGCCTCTCGGCCCCCGCCGAGGGCTGCGTGGCCGAAGTGGACCCGCGGCGGGTCGAGCGGATTCTGCGCAACCTGGTGCTCAACGCCGCCGAGCACGGGGAGGGCAACCCGATCGACATCAGCATCGGCCAGGATGAGGACGCGGTGGCGATCTCGGTGCGCGACCACGGCATCGGGATGAGCGCCGAGGCCGCCTCCCACGTCTTTGACCGCTTCTGGCGCGCCGACCCGGCCCGCAAGCGCACCACCGGCGGCTCCGGGCTGGGGCTGGCCATCGCCAAGGAGGACACCGCGCTGCACGGTGGACGCCTGGAGGCCTGGGGCGAGGAGGGGGTCGGCTCGAACTTCCGGCTGACCCTGCCCCGTACCGCCGGGCACACGATCTCCAGCTCACCGCTGCCGCTGGAGCCCACCGTGCTGCCGGATTTGGGTGCCGCCGGAATCCCGGAACACTTCCCGCTGACCGGGGAGCTGCCCAAGATCGGCTTCGTGCCGCTGCTGCTGGATGAACCGCTGGTCGATGACGTCATCGACCCGCGCGGGGCCTTTGGCACCCAGAAACCGGGCAGCGAACGGCCCGGCACCGACAAGCCGGGCAGGGACCTGCCCGGCGCCGCCAACCCGGATGCGGGGGATCAGTCATGAGCACACCGGCACCCCGCACCCCGCGGCCGAGGGGCACCTTGAGGTTCCCCGTCGCCCGGCTGTTGCACGCCCTGGTCCTGGCCCTGGCCGGGGTCCTGGTGCTCAGCGGCTGCGCCTCCATCCCGCGTTCCTCCCCGGTCCAGCAGATCCAGTCCCAGCCCGATGATGAAAGCGATGAGAACTACAGCTTTGACGCGTTGGGACCGCAGCCGGGCTCCAGCCCGCGCGGCATCGTGGAGGGCTTCTTAGAGGCCGGGGTGTCCCTGGCCCAGGACTACGCGGTGGCGCGCGAGTTCATGACCCCGCAGCTGCAAAACGCCTGGAAGGGCAGCAGCCGCACCCTGGTGTACGACGCCAGCTCGATCATCGAGGCGGGGGCGGAAAACCGCTACACCATCCAGCTGGAAATCACCGCCGAGGTCGACGCGAACGGGATCCGCACCGAATACCCCTCCCATTCCACCCGGGCGGTGGACGTGGAGCTCAGCGAAATCGACGGGGAATGGCGCATCTCCAAGGCCCCTGACGGGATCATGCTCGAAAGCAGCTTCTTCGAGCGGATCTTCACCCCGCGCACCCTGTACTTCTACGACGCCAGCTACAAGTACCTGGTCCCGGACATCCGCTGGTTCTCCTCCCGCAGCGGTGCGGCGACCTCCGTGGTCGAGGCCCTGCTGGAGGGCCCGGCCCCCTACCTGGAAAACGCGGTCGTCTCCGCGTTCTCCTCGGCCAGCTCCCTGGTGCGCCCGGCGGTCCCGGTCAAGGACGGCACCGCCACGGTGGACCTGAACGCCGAGACCTTCGTGGACAGCACCGACCTGGCCAAGCAGCTGATGCAGCAGCAGCTGGTCGCCTCGCTGGACGAACTGACCTCCGTGGAACGCGTCCAGATGCAGTCCGAGGAAGCGGACGTGAACCTGGAACAGGTGCCGCCGGAATTCGAGAAGGCCGAACGCAACCCCAGCACCCCGGACACGCTGATCGGCATCGACGAGGGGTCCTTGGTCTACGTCAAGGGCGGCAGCGTGATCCCGGTGGGCGGGGTGCCGGACCTGTCCGAATACTCGCCCCGCGACCCGGCGATGTCGCCGGTGGGCAACCGCTACGCGTTCCTGAACGGCAAACGCAGCGCACTGATGACCGTGGATGAAAACGGCCGGGTCCGCCAGGTCGCGACCGGCACCAATTTGCTGCGCCCCTCCATGGATGTGGCCGGGTGGACCTGGACCGCGGATAATTCCGCCAAGACCCCCATCCTGGTGGCCCCCGCCGATCCGGCGGTCTCCGGGGAAACCCGGCCGATCAGCGTGGACTGGCTCAAGGGCCAACAGGTGCAGTCGCTGCGGATTTCCCGGGACGGGGCCCGGGCGCTGCTGGTGGTGCGTGATGGTTCACAGACCCGGGTTCTGGTCAGCGGCGTGGTGCGCGACGCCGACGGGGTGCCCCGGGGACTGAGTGAGCATCCGATGGAGATCTTCCCCAGTGTTCCGGTGAACACCGCGCTGTGGAACTCGGACCAGTCCATCATCGTGGCCAGGTTCAGCCGCACCGAATCGGTGGAAGCCGAGCTGCTGACCTTCTCCTCGGGCTCCGAACCGTTCTCCCCGCTGCTGGGCATGGTGTCCCTGGCCGCCGGCCCCGGCGATCGCCGCCCGGTCTACGCCGGAACCCCGGAGGACCTGCACACCCGGGTGGGCAACACCTGGCGCAAGCTCGATGACTTCGCCGCCGACGTGTCCTACCCCGGCTAGCATCCCCAACCGGCCGCCGTGCTGGCACCTGCCGTGCCCGGGCAGCGCACACTGGGCGCCATGGGTTCCCCGTTGGCGGCCTGGGTGGACCGGGCCCTGTCCTTGACCCCGGCGCGCGCCGCCGCCTTTGGCCTGCGCGAGCTTGCAGCCCTGCTGCTGCCCACCAGCTGCGCACTGTGCCAAGCCCCCGATCACCGGCTCTGCCCGCGGTGTGCCCGGCAACTGGTCGCCCAGCTGCATTTGCCTCCGCTGGGCCCGGCACTGCGCTGCCGGCTGGAACTGCCCCAGCACCAGGAACTGTTCCTGGTCTGCGCCGCCGGGCTCTACGCCAACGAGCTGGCCCAGGCGATCCTGGCGTTCAAGAACCGCCAGCGGGTATTCCTCGCCGCGCAGTTCGCGCCCTACCTGGCGGCCGCCGCCGCCGCGCTGAGCCCACCGTGCGTTCCGGGGGAGCAGGTGTGGCTGGTGCCGGTTCCCTCCTCACCGGCCGCGCGGACCCGGCGCGGATACTGGCCGGTGCAACGAATCCTGTGCCGGGCCCAGGCCGACGGGCTGATCCCCGCCCGGCTGAGCTGCCGGCCGATCCTGCGTCACCGGTTCTCCCTGCGTCCTGCCGGGGCCCAGAAGGGCAAGAGCCGCTCCCAGCGGCGCAGCAGCGGTGGGGCACTATACGCCTTTGACGCCGCCCGGCCCGGACAGCAGGTGCTGCTGGTGGATGACGTGGTCACGACGGGTGCCACCCTCATCGCCGCGGCAAACGCCTGCCGGGCGGCCGGGTACCGGGTGATTGGAGCGGTCGCCCTGGCCTTGACACCGCCACCGAGCACCGAAACGAGGTAGCCGCTGAAGCGTCGGTTTCGCTGAACGCGATAAGAAATCTGGGCGGTAAGTAGTGGAATCCACACGAAGTGGCATATGGTGAAGTATGGGTTGCATCGCAGATGCAGCGTAAGGCCCATCTTCAGTCCAGGGGCTGGAAAATCCCTGGATTGTTGTGTCACCCGACTCTATTTTGGAGGACACCATGGAGCTGAACTACAGCGGCCGTAACGTCACCGTTTCCGATCGTTTCCGCGAATACGTGGACGAGAAAATGGTCAAGATCGAGCAACTGACCAACAAGGTGCAGCGGATCGACGTCAAAGTCGTGAAGGAACCCCACGCCCGCAACCAATCCACCGCCTTGTCCGTGGAATTGACCGTGGTTGGCCGAGGACCGGCGATTCGCGCCGAAGCCACCGGCGCAGAAAAGTTCGCAGCATTCGACGTGGCCTTCTCCAAGCTGCTGGAGCGCCTGCGCAAGGCGCGGGACAAGCAGAAGGTGCACCGCGGGAATCACACCCCGGTCGCCGTCCACCAGGCCACCAGCGGCTTGCCGACGATAGGCGCCGGAAAGACCCTGGTCGAACAGGCCATGGAAAACCAGGCCGCCGAGGAAGCCGCGCAAAACAGCGAGGATTCGCAGTACACCCCGGTGGTGATTCGCCGCAAGGTCTTCCCTGCCGAGGTCATGAGCATCGACGACGCCGTGGACCGCATGGAACTGGTGGGACACCCGTTCTACCTGTTCATCGACGAAGCCAACGGGTCACATTCGGTGGTGTACCGCCGCCACCAGTACCAGTACGGCGTGCTCACCCTGGATCCGTCACTGAATGAAGACGATGAGCTGCCGACCGAGGTCCGCGGCTACCGTGACTCCGAAGTGTCCACCGACGCCTAGCAGGCGGTGGAACACCACGTCATTATGACCATGGGCGGCCACAGCGACCTGAGCCTGCAACAGGCTCGACGGATCGCCGTGGCCGCCCAGGGCCTGTCCGGGACACGCAGCCCCGCACGCAGCGGACGGGCAAAAATCCTGCAGGTCTACCAGCAGATCGCGCAAACCCAAATCGACTCGGTCAACGTCGTGGCCCGCGCCCACTACCAGCCGGTATTCGCCCGACTCGGGGACTACAGCCGCGCCCAATTGGACCGGCTGGTGGCCGGAGCGGCCAGCCCGGTCACCGAGTACTGGTCCCACGAAGCCAGCTACGTGCGCAGCGACCTGGTGGGGGACCTGCGGCGCTGGCGTCCGCGGCACTGGGCCGACGCCTCCCACCGCTTCACCCCCGAACAGCACCAGCTGGTCGCCCCGGTCCTGGAATTCCTGGACTCCAACCCCGGCTCCTCGGCCCGCCAAATCAGCCAGGCCCTGGACATCCCGGCCACGACGGACAAGGACCACTGGGGATGGAACTGGAACGACACGAAACTGGTCACCGAATCACTGTTCTGGCAAACCCGGATTCTCTCGCTGGGGCGCAACCAGCACTTTGAACGCCGCTTCGCCCCGGCCAGCACCGTCATCCAGGCACAGTACCTGGAGCCAGCCCATTCGGCGCAGGAATCCCTGCGGCGCCTGGTGCTGGCCGCCGTGGACGCGTTGGGGGTGGCCAGCCTGCACTGCGTCAGCGAGTATTTCCGGCTCCCCGCCGCCCCGGTCAAAACGATGGTCCACGAACTGGTGCATGCCGGTGAGCTGCAACGCTGCCGGGTTGAATCGCTCACCGAAGACTTCTACCTGCGCCCCGGGCTGGTGATTGCCACCCGCCGGTCACGTACCACCCGCATCCTTTCGCCGTTTGACTCCATGATCTTCAACCGGCGCCGACTGCAGAAGCTGTTCGGATTCCATTACCGCATCGAGATTTATGTGCCCGAACCCAAACGCCGGTACGGCTATTACGTCTTTCCCATCCTGCACGGCGACGACCTGGTGGGCCGGGTGGATCTGAAGGCGGACCGCAAGCTCGGGGAGCTGCAGGTGAAATCCGTGCATTTCGAAGCGGCCCCCACCGAATCGGTGTTGCAGGGGACCGACGCCGAACTGTGGCTGATGGCACGGTGGCTTGGACTCTCATCGGTTACCGTGGGAACTGAGCGGGTGCTGTGCAGCCCATGGCGGTTGTCCGCGAAACACCAGGCCTCGGTCTGAAATGAGTTTGCAGTTCAAATTACTCACGTAGACTGTAAACCGCCAGAATTTACTGTGCTTGAGATATTGGGAGCTACCACGTGGCATCATTGCTAGAACGTATTCTGCGTACCGGCGACAAGAAGACCCTGAAGAAGCTGCGGGTCTACGCCGACGCAATCAATGCGTTGGAAGGCGAATTTCGCGACATGTCCGATGAGGAACTGCGCGGGGAAACCGATAAGTTCCGGGCACGGTACGCCGAAGGCGAGACCCTGGATTCGCTGCTTCCCGAAGCCTTCGCCGCGGTGCGTGAAGCCGCCGACCGCGTACTGGGGATGCGCCACTTCGATGTCCAGCTGATGGGCGGTGCCGCCCTGCACCTGGGCAACATCGCCGAAATGCGCACCGGTGAAGGTAAGACCCTGGTCGCCACCGCACCGGCCTATCTCAACGCCCTGACCGGCCGCGGCGTGCACGTGGTGACCGTCAACGACTTCCTGGCCGAATACCAGTCCGACCTGATGGGCCGCGTCTTCCGCTTTTTGGGCATGAGCACCGGGTGCATCCTGGCCAACATGGATCCCGCCAAGCGCCGCAAGCAGTACGCCGCGGACATCACCTATGGCACCAACAACGAGTTCGGCTTCGACTACCTGCGCGACAACATGGCCTGGAGCAAGGAAGAACTGGTCCAGCGCGAACACCATTTCGTCATCGTCGATGAAGTCGACTCCATCCTGATCGACGAGGCCCGTACCCCGCTGATCATTTCCGGCCAGGCCTCGGGCGATGTCAACCGCTGGTACACCGAATTCTCCAAGATGGTCACCCGCCTGGAGCGCGAATCCGATTACGAGGTCGATGAGAAGAAGCGCACCGTGGGTGTGCTGGAGCCGGGCATCGAGAAGATCGAGGACTACCTGGGCATCGACAACCTCTACGAGGCGGCCAACACGCCGCTGATCGGCTTTTTGAACAACGCCATCAAGGCCAAGGAGCTGTTCAAGCGCGACAAGGACTACGTCGTGGTCAACGGCGAGGTCATGATCGTGGACGAACACACCGGCCGTGCCCTGCCCGGACGACGCTACTCCGAGGGCATGCACCAGGCCATCGAGGCCAAGGAAGGCGTGCAGATCAAGGCCGAGAACCAGACCCTGGCCACGATCACCCTGCAGAACTATTTCCGCATGTACGAGAAGATCTCGGGCATGACCGGCACCGCCCAGACCGAGGCGGCCGAGTTCATGGGCACCTACAAGCTCGGCGTGGTGGAAATTCCCACGAACCGTCCGGCGATCCGCGAAGACAAGTCGGATTTGATCTACAAGAACGAGATCGCCAAGTTCGACGCCGTCGTCGCCGACATCGCCGAACGCCACCAGAGCGGCCAGCCGATCCTGGTGGGCACCACCAGCGTGGAAAAGAGCGAATACCTTTCCAGGCTGTTGGCCAAGCAGGGTGTGCGCCACGAGGTGCTCAACGCCAAGAACCACGCCCGTGAAGCGGCCATCGTGGCGATGGCCGGTAAGAAGGGCGGGGTCACCGTGGCCACCAACATGGCCGGGCGCGGTACCGACATCATGCTCGGCGGCAACGCCGAGTTCATCGCGGTGGCCGAAATGGAACGCCGCGGACTGGACCCGCAGGAGAACTCCGAACAGTACGAGGCCGAATGGGACGAGGTGTTCGCCAAGGCCAAGGAAACCGTGGCCCGCGAAGCCAAGGAAGTCGCCGAGCTGGGCGGACTGTACGTGCTGGGCACCGAACGCCACGAGTCGCGGCGCATCGACAACCAGCTGCGCGGTCGTGCCGGGCGCCAGGGCGACCCGGGTGAATCCCGCTTCTACCTGTCGATGACCGATGACCTGATGCGCCGCTTCAATTCCGGCATGGCCGAGCGGATCATGAACAATCCCTCGATGCCCGATGACGTGGCCCTGGAATCCAAGATGGTCTCCAAGGCCATTGAATCCGCCCAGGCGCAGGTTGAAGGCGTCAACGCCGAACAGCGCAAGAACGTGCTGAAGTACGACGACGTGATGAACCGCCAGCGCGAGGCGATCTACACCGACCGCCGCCGCATCCTGGAAGGCGATGACATCCACGAGAAGGTGGAGCACTTCCTGGAGGACGTCGTCAAGGCGATGGTTGTCGAAGCCACCCAGTCCGGCAACCCGGATGACTGGGATCTGCGCCAGTTGTGGACCAACTTCAAGCAGCTCTACCCCATCTCGCTGACCGTTGATGAGGTGGCCGAGGAAGCCGGCGGCGTCTCCCACCTGACCCCGGCGTTCATTGAGCAGGAAGTCCTCTCCGATGCGCGCCTGCAGTACCAGGCCCGCGAAGAGGCGGTCGGTTCGCAGACCATGCGCGAACTGGAGCGTCGCGTCGTGCTTTCGACCATTGGACGCAAATGGCAGGAACACCTGTACGAGATGGATTACCTCAAGGAGGGCATCGGGCTGCGTGCCATGGCACAGCGTGACCCGCTGGTGGAATACCAGCGCGAGGGCTACACCATGTTCCAGACCATGATGGAAGGCATCCGCGAGGATTCCATCGGCACCCTATTCCACCTGGAACTGCCCGCCGGGCAGAAGGAACCGGAGGCGATCGGCGAGGCGCTGGGCACTCCGGCGCAACCGCAGAACCTGCAGTTCACCGGACCGGATGAGGACGGGGAGGCCAGCACCACCCGCGAGCAGGCCAAGTCCTCCAAGCCCAAGGCCGCTGCCGGGGCTGGGGCCGGAAAGTCCAAGAAGAACAAGAAGCGCCGCTGACCTAGAGCACTTCCAGTTCCGTCACCTGCCAGCGTCCGTGCCAGGGCTCGATTCGAAGAGCCACGGCACGGACGCGGTGCTTAAAGGCCAGAACCGCAGCGCATTCATAGGCCCCGGACTGGGTTTGCTCCATCCGGATGGTGCGCACACAGCCGTGGGTGGTCCCCGGCTGCGCGGTGGTGGTGAAATTGCGGGTCTCGATGAGCATCTGCCGTTTAATCTTTTCAACACAGCCTGGCTCCATCGCGAAATTGAGCTGGCGGATGCTGCGGTACCCGGAAAGCACCTCGAAGACGGCGCGGGCCACGGCGTGGCACAGCTGGACCGCGGCCATTCTGCCGGTACGCGGTGCCGGGGCCCGGTGGAAGATCCAGTTCATGGGTTTGGCAATGGCCTGCGGGCTTTGATGGCGCGTCGGATGTGGCAACGCCGGGCCCTGCAGGCGCACCGTCAGGTGAGCAGCGGGTCGTTGTAGCCAGCTCACCGAGGTGACGCTGGGGTGGAGGGTGGTGGTGGACATGGTGATGACCTTTCAAGAGGATCAACCCGTGGGGCCGGGGCTGATCTGGGTATCAGGGTGTGGGCAGGTGCAGCACCATGCCGACCTGTAGAAGATCCGGATCGGCACCGATCACGTCCCGGTTGCGTTGATGGATGCGTGGCCAGTAGGCGGCCACGTCACCGATGGAAGCGCTTTCGCCCAGCCGGGTCCGGGCGATGTCCCACAGGGTGTCTCCGTGCCGGATAATCACTTCCTGCACCACGGGCCGGGACTGCGCCGCGCCCGGGGGAGTACCCAGGGTGCGGCCGAGGGGAATTGCGGTGCGCTGCGCGTTCCAGGTGGGCACCGGTACGCCCGGTTCCCTCCGGTCATCCGATGTCCCTGCACCGACAGGGAGGCCGGGACCGGGAATGGTATTGGCGGCGGCCTGAGCGGCCACGGCAGCGGTCCCCAGCGGCATGGCGGTCACCAGTCCAACCCCCAGCCCGGAAATGTAGAGGCGTCGCAAAAACCGCGGACCCACCCTTCCCAGCATCAGCGCCAAGCGCTGATGACCTCGAAGGGCCGCCGTGCGTGAGAGCAAGTGCGCGAGCCAGCCCAGGCAGAGCCAGAGCAGGTAGCCAATGAGGAACAAGGTCAGTGCGCGCAGGAACAGGCCGCAGGAGACAGGCAGGTGCCAGCTGCTCCACCGTTGCGGCTCAAGGCCAGAGAGCATCCGATGCAGCCAGAGCAGGCTGATCAGCGCCGCCGCCACAGCCACGGTTACCAGCGAGGCAGCCAGCCGTTTCTGCCACATCCCAACCACATCCTTTGTTGTTTAATGGCATTTGATGTCATTTGAATAAGATGATGACACTTGAAGTTGATTAAGGGAAGGCTCTTGTTGAAAATTGTGGAGGCCCGTAGGGTGTGGACATGCGATGGGAATCCTTGTTTGCGGATCTTGAATCCCAGCTGCAGGCACAGCTGGCAGAAGACCTGCGAGCGGAAATCGCCGAATCGGTTCGGGTGGAGCAGGCGCGGCAGACACTGGCCGAACGGCTGCTGACCTGCCAGGGCCGGCGCTTGTCGCTCCGGCTGGCCGGGGGCGAGGAGCTCACGGCACGGCTGGGGCCGGTTGGCAATGACTACCTGTGCCTGGAAGAGTCCGCGACCCGCTGGCTCATCCGCGCCGCCGCCGTGCAGACGGTAGCCCTGCCGCCCAAGCCTTCCGCGCACAGCGAGACGGTGAAACTTGCGGCCGCAAGATTCGCGGCGGTGTTGCGTGCCCTGCTACGCGACCGGAACCCGGTCCAGGTGCACGGGACTGATGGCCAACTCCTGGGGGAGGGGACACTACTGCAGGCAGCCCAGGACTTCATCGTGCTGGGCACCCACGCGCGGGACGAATATGCCCGCCCGCGCAGCATTACCTCCGAACTGCTCATCCCGCACACCGCGCTGGGCTGGTTGATGCTGGAACACCGGCACTGAGGCCCCGCCGGGTCCCTGCCAGCGCCCACGAAATCCACAATCCTGGATTCGCCCCTTCACAGTTGCCCGTTCTTCCATTAGGCTCACCGCACAACATGCAGGTTCTCAAATGAGGTGAACGCCGTGGTTGCCGAGGCGCGCAGCAAGCACCAGACGGTACCGGTCAGCCCCCGGGTGCGCCGTGCCAGATGGAAGGAACCGCGGCTGCTGCTGGGCCTGCTGCTGGTGGCGGCCGCCGTGACCGGCACCGTGGTGCTGGTCAACTCCATGGATGAGCGCACAGCGGTGTATGTGGCCAAGCAGGACATCACGCTGGGTGAGCCGCTGGGTGAAGAGAACCTGGAGGTTGCCCACGTGCAGCTGGGTGACTCCATGCAGCACTATGTGCCGGCCGAGGCGCAGCACCTGCAGGATGCCCGGGCGAACACCTTCATCGGCTCCGGGCAGCTGATCGCCCAGGACTTCGTCACCCGCAGTGAACTGGGTTCGCGACGGCCCATCAACATTGACCTGCCGGTGGACCTGTCCCCGGCCATCACCCCCGGCAGCAGGGTCGACGTGTGGATCGCCCAGCGGGAGCCGGGTACCGCCAGCTATGGAACCCCGGAACTGCTGGCGAACCTCGTGGAAGTTTCGGCACGCACCGAACGAGCCGCTGGACTGGTCGGGCAGAGTGCCGTCAACCTGGAGCTGCTGGTGGAACCGGCCTATCTTGAACCCCTGCTGCAGGCATTGGCCAATGAATCACGGATCATTGTGGTGTACAACCCGGCCGGTGAATCCTCATGAGCATCTCGGTGGTGGTCCTTGGCCAAGACCCCGATCTGGTGCGCCGGATCGAGAGCTACCGCGGGGAGCTGATGGTGGTGCGGGTCTGCCAGGAGATCCCCGAGGCGGTTGCGGCCTGCACCTCCAATCGGGTGGACGTGCTGCTGGTTGCCGAACCGGGCCTGATGCCGGCCATGGAGCAGGTCGACTACGTGCAGGAACGTGACGTGGTGCTGGTGCTGCTGGACACCGAGGTCTCCCCGATCCCCGGGGTGATTTCCGCCGCCCCCAGCGGCAGCGCCGCCGAACTGGAAACCCTGATCGCCCAGGGGCTGCGCGAGCGGGAGCTGGACCGGCCCTCTGGCGGCGCCCTGGGCCAGGGCCTAATGGGAGCGGAGTCAGGGCGCGAACCGGGAAGGGTGAGCACCTTCTGGAGTGGGGCCGGCTCCCCGGGGCGCAGCACGCTGGCGCTGAATTTCGCGGTGGAGGCGGCAGCCGCCGGCGAATCGGTGGTCCTCATCGATGCCGATACCTACGCCTCATCCCTGGCCATCCAGCTGGGAATGCTCGATGAGGCGGCAGCGGTGGCACAGTTGTGCCGGGTTGTGGACACCGGGCACTTCGATGCTGCCCGCCTTGAAGCGGTGTTGACCACAATCCAGGTCGGATCCTCCACCTTGAAGGTGGCCAGCGGAATCCCGCGCGCCAGTCGTTGGCCCGAGGTGCGGGCCGCCTCGCTGCGCCGGGCCGTGGCGGTACTGAAGGAACACCATGACCGGGTCATCCTGGACGTGGCCGCCCCGGTGGAAACCGACGAACAGCTCAGCTTCGACACCTACGCCCCGCAGCGCAACGGGGTCAGCGTGGAGGCATTGCGCTTTTCCGACGAGGTGATCATGGTCGTGGCCGCGAACAGTGTGGGCATTCCCCGGGCCATCCGGGCCCTGGATGAACTGGCTGAGGCGCAGCTGCACCCACAGTTGCGGATCCTGTTCAACAAGGTCGGCTCGGCTTCCTCCGGCAGGGCCCCGCGCCGCGGCATTGCGGAGGCCTGGGAGCGCTTCGGGCCCTCCTATCCCATCCTCGGTTTTTTGCCTGATGACCACTCGGTTTGCCAGGCTGCGGTGCTGGCCGGAAGCTCATTGTTGGAGTTGGCACCACGTTGCGCACTACGCTCAGAAATCCGCGCCCTGGCCGGCAAGAAACTACCATTTCGGGCAACCACACCGAAGCCGAAGCCGGGGCGCGAGAGAGTGTAGGAAATCGGCGGGAAAAACGCGATAGGCTGGTAGACATCGTGCATTCGCAATGGGGCGAATCGTTGATCTTCACTCTTGGAGGCGTTCAGTTGAACTCGTCGGAATCGGCCGTGTCAGAAGCATTTATGAATGCGACACTCACCAACGACCTGATCAGTGAGTACTATAGTCAAATCGCCAGGGAGGACTTTGCCGCCTACCAGCCCGGAGAGCTGGAGGAGCGGGTGGCGGCCCACCTGGGTATCGGGTTCGTTAGGCAGCCGAAAACCGCGAATGTCGTGGTGAAGTCCAGTGCCGGCAGCTCCGTGGTCTACATCGTCACCGACGACATGCCGTTCCTGGTCAATTCCGTGACCACTGAGCTGGTGCGCCAGAAATGCCCGATCCACTTGGTCGTGCACCCCACCTTCGTGGTTTCCCGCGATACCGAGACCGGTGAAATCAAGTCACTGACCCCCACCGACGCCCAGCATGTGGCCAGCGGCGACACTGCCGCGCTCGCCGACCTGAGCACCCTGAATCTGGCCGGGAGCAACACCGAGGTTGAATCCTGGATCTCCGTGGAACTGGACCACGAGATGAGCGAGGAGCAGGCCGAGGAAGTCACCACCGGCCTGCAGTCCGTGCTCAGCGACGTGCGCATGGCCGTCGAGGACTGGCCGAAGCTGATGGACCGTGCCCACGAAATCGCCGCCACGCTGCCCCAAACCGTGGGAGCCGAGGACATCCCGGACCTTGATCAGGCCGTGGAACTGCTGAACTGGATGGCCGATGGCCGCTTCACCTTCCTGGGCTACCGCGACTACGAGCTGGTCACCGAGCACGGCGAGGACGTGCTGCGCGCCCGCCGGGGCAGCGGCCTGGGCCTGATGCGCGACGCCGATGACCGCGGCCCGCTGCACCTGACCAAGCGCGGCCGGGCCACGGCACGCGACAAGCGCGCCCTGGTGATCACCAAGGCCAACGCCCGCTCCACCGTGCACCGGGGCACCTACCTGGACTATGTGGGTGTCAAGAGCTTTGACGCCAATGGGGAGGTCAATGGCGAACGCCGCTTCATCGGCCTGTTCTCCTCCAGCCTGTACACCTCAAGCGTCACCGCCGTGCCGCTGGTGCGCGAAAAGGTCGCCGCAGTGCTCAAGCACGCCGGCTTCGCCCCGGACTCGCACTCGGGCAAGGACATTGTCACCATCCTGGAAACCTACCCACGCGATGAGCTGTTCCAGATCTCCGTGGAGGACCTGACCAACACCGCCATGGGCATCCTGCGCCTGCAGGAGCGCCGCCGCACCTCCGTCTTCCTGCGCCCCGATGACTACGGCCGGTTCATGTCCGTGATGGTCTACCTGCCGCGTGACCGCTTCTCCACCCTGGTCCGCCAGCGCATCGAGGATGTGCTCAAGCAGTCCTTCAACCCGGATTCCATGGAATACGACGTGCTGATGAGCGACTCGGCTCTGATCCGCCTGTTCTACCGGATCCGTCTGCAGCGCCACGGCCTGGCCCCGGTGGTGGACCGCAAGCACCTGGAGACCCGCATCGCCAACGCGGTGCGTTCCTGGGGTGAAGCGGTGCACGATGCGGCCCACGAGCGCCTGGAAGCCAACGAGGCCCGCAACCTGGCCCGGTCCTGGTCCGAGGCCTTCCCCGAGTCCTACAAGGTCCAGTTCGAGATCGAGGATGCGCTGGCGGACATTGAACGCCTGGCCCAGCTCGATGAGCCGGCCCAGGAAGGTCCGGTCGTCTCCTTCTACGCCCCGACCGACGAGCATGAGGACAGCCCGGTCAGCGTCCGGATGAAGATCTACGTCAACCGTCCGCTGATGCTCTCGCGCATCCTGCCGGTGCTGCAGGACCTGGGCCTGGAAGTCGTGGACGAGCGGCCCTTCGAGCTGCAGCCGCAGGACGGCGAACAGCGCTACATCTACGACCTGGGCCTGAAGGTCGATGAGGACATCGACTTCTCCGCCGTCCAGGACCTGCTGGCCGAAACCTACTCGGCGGTGGTGCGCAACGCCGCCGAATCCGATGAGCTGAACGCCCTGGTGCTGCGCGAGGGACTGCACTGGACCGAAGTGGCCATGCTGCGCGCCTACGCCCACTACCTGCTGCAGCTGGGGGTTCCGAACTCCACCGACTTCATCGCCAGCACCCTGGTCTCCAACGCCGAAGTCACCCACGGGATCGTGAGCCTCTTCCACGCCATCTTCGACCCGAAGCTCTCGGCCGAGGAGTCCGAGGCGGCCCGCGAGGAAGCCCACCAGAAGATCAGCGCGGCCCTGGAAAGCGTGCCGACCCTGGATGCCGACAAGCTGCTGCGCCGCTTCGTGAAGGTCATCGAGGCGACCAAGCGCACCAACTACTATGCCGCCGGGCACGCGCTGGGCTTCAAGCTGGCCCCGAATGAGATCGACTTCGCGCCGTTCCCACGCCCCAAGCACGAGTTCTGGGTGTACTCCCCGCGCGTGGAGGGCGTGCACTTCCGCTTCGGCGCCGTCGCCCGTGGCGGCCTGCGCTGGTCGGACCGCCGCGAAGACTTCCGCACGGAGGTGCT
Organism: Glutamicibacter creatinolyticus; assembly: GCF_006094275.1. Lineage (GTDB taxonomy): Bacteria > Actinomycetota > Actinomycetes > Actinomycetales > Micrococcaceae > Glutamicibacter > Glutamicibacter creatinolyticus. Next base: position 2,103,212 of record NZ_CP034412.1, on the reverse strand, counting down.
GGGCCTGGTCAAGGCGCAGATGGTGAAGAACTCGGTGATCGTGCCCACCGGCGCCAAGGGCGGCTTCTACGCCAAGCAGCTGCCGAACCCGGCCGTGGACCGCGGCGCCTGGATGGAGGAGGGCAAGGCCTCCTACCGGATCTTCATCCGCACCATGCTGGACCTGACCGACAACGTCATCACCGATGAGCAGGGCCAGCGGGTGGTGCCGCCGGTGGACGTGGTGCGCCGCGACGGGGATGACACCTACCTGGTGGTCGCCGCCGACAAGGGCACCGCGAGCTTCTCCGACACCGCCAACGCAATCTCCGAGGAAAAGGGCCACTGGTTGGGCGACGCGTTCGCCTCGGGCGGCTCGGTGGGCTATGACCACAAGGGCATGGGCATCACCGCCCGCGGTGCCTGGGAATCGGTCAAGCGCCACTTCTTCGAACTCGGCGTGGACTCGCAAAGCGAACAGTTCACCGCCGTGGGCATCGGGGACATGTCCGGTGACGTGTTCGGCAACGGCATGCTGCGCACCAAGACCATCAAGCTGGTGGCCGCCTTCGACCACCGCGACATCTTCCTGGATCCGAACCCGGAGCCTGAGGCGGCCTTCACCGAACGCCAGCGGCTCTACAACCTGCCGCGCTCCAGCTGGGCCGACTACAACAAGGACCTGATCTCCGCCGGCGGCGGGGTATTCTCCCGGTCGCTGAAGTCGGTGCCGGTCAGCGCCGAAGTCCGCGAGCTGCTCGGCCTGCCCGATGACACCACCGCGATGGCGCCCAACGACCTGCTCAAGGCGATCCTCTCGGCCAAGGTCGACCTGCTGTACAACGGCGGCATCGGCACCTACATCAAGGCCAGCACCGAAAGCCACGGCCAGGTCGGGGACCGCGCCAACGACGCCATCCGCGTGGACGGACGCCAGGTGCAGGCCCGCATCATCGGTGAGGGCGGCAACCTGGGCATGACCCAGCGTGGCCGCATCGAGGCCGCGGCCAATGGGGTCATCCTGAACACCGACGCCATTGACAACTCGGCCGGCGTGGACACCTCCGACCGCGAGGTGAACATCAAGATCTTCGTGGACCGCCAGGTCAAGGCCGGGGCCATCGACCCTGCCGAGCGTGCGGACTTCCTGATCTCGATGACCGACAACGTCGCCGACCTGGTGTTGGAGACCAACTTCAACCAGAACGTGCTGCTGCTGAACGAAAAGCACGCGGCCAAGACCTGGACCCCGGCCTACGAACGGCTGATGGACTGGCTGGAGGAGCACGCGGATCTGAACCGTGAGCTGGAGTTCCTGCCCTCGAACAGCGAACTGGAGGCCCGGCGCGCTTCGGGCGGATCCATGACCACCCCGGAACTGGCAGTGATCACCGCGTACGCGAAGATCCAGTTGGCCCAGGCGCTGGCCGAATCGGACCTGACCGAGGACGACTACTTCTTCGCCACCCTCAAGCGCTACTTCCCGAGCCAGCTCTCCGAGCGGTTCGGGGAAGAACTGGACAGCCATCCGCTGCGCAACGAGATCGTGGCGACCGTGGTGGCCAACGAAATCGTGAACATCGGCGGCATCACCTACATCTTCCGCGCCATGGAGGAAACCGGGGCCACCGAGGCGCAGATCGCCAAGGTCTTCTGCGCGCTGCGGGAGATCTACGAGTACGAACGCTGGTTCCAGGAAATCAACCTGCAGCCGGCCGGGCAGGACATCGGTTATTGGTCGCGCCAGCACCACGACCTGCGCCGTCTGCTGGACCGCACCACCCGCTGGTTCCTGAACCATGTGGACCTGGAACTGAGCGTCGGGGAAATGGTGGAACGCTACGCCGCCAAGGTGCAGAAGCTGCGCGCCCAGCTGCCGCAGCTGCTGCGCGGGGTGGATGCCGCCCGCTTCGCCACCTGGCGTGAAGATGCCATCCAGCACGGGCTGACCGAGGAGCAGGCGATCCACTGGGCCGGACAGTTCGAGTCCTATGCCCTGCTGGACATCGCCGACTACATCTTCCGCAACGACGCCGACACCGAGCAGGTGGCCACCACCTACTTCGCGCTGTACGCCAAGTTCGAGGTCGACGCCCTGCTGAACCGGATCACCGCGCTGCCGCGCACCGACCGCTGGAAGGCACTGGCCCGTGCCGCGCTGCGCGATGACCTGTACTCCACGATCATTGACATGACCGGGGACGTGCTGGACGCGGCCGGAGACCTGCAGGACGCCGACGCGCGTGTTGCGGCCTGGGAGGAAGCCAACACGGCTAACCTTGATCGTGCGAAGAACATGTTCCAGGAGGTCAACAACCTGGAACGCGACGACATGGCCTCGCTGTCCGTCGCACTTCGCCTGCTGCGTTCCATCGTCCGGAGGAAGTAACACACCATGGCCCTCATCACCGAGCAACTGCGCGAAAATTCTCAGCTCGGGCCCGGTGATGAGGACTGGTTGCATCTGCTGGTGGGGGACTGGCAACTGGTCGCCGATCTTGCGTTCGCCGACCTGGTGCTCTGGTTCCCCACCGGGGACGGGTCCTACGTGGCCCTGGCGCACGTGCGGCCCTCCACCTCGCACACCGCGTTCCACACCGACTTCGTTGGGGAGCGGATCCGCAAGGACCTGCGGATCATGGTGGACGAGGCCTGGGCCACCGGGCAGTTACAGCGTTCCGTGCAGCACCCGGCCGACCTGGCCGGGCAGAGTACAGTCCAGGCCGTCCCCCTGGTCCGCCAGGGAGGGAAGGTCGCGGTCATCACCTCCCACTTCGACCTGGCCTCCAGCCGCACCCCCTCCAACCTGGAACTGGTCTACCGGCAAAGCGCCGATGACCTGCTGACCATGGGCACCCTCGGGCTCTGGCCCGACTTCGCTAGCCCGACCGGGTCACGGCGCGGCGCCCCGCGGGTAGGCGACGGCTTCATCCGGATGGACGCCGCCGGGGTGGTGGAATACGCCAGCCCCAACGCGGTGTCGGCGTTTCGCCGGCTCGGAGCCGCCGAGGTATTGCAGGGCCAGTCGCTGTCGGACCTGACCATGGCACTGGTCAGCGACCGGCGGGTTATTGACGAAACCCTGCCGCTGGTGGTCCAGGGCAAAATGCCGTGGCGCACCGAAATGGAGTACCGCGGGGTGAACATTTCGCTGCGTGCCATCCCGCTGCGCGACGAACGCCGCCGCTGGGGATCCCTGGTTTTGTGCCGGGATGTGACCGAGCTGCGCCGGCGGGAAAAGGAACTGGTCACCAAGGACGCCACCATCCGCGAAATCCACCATCGGGTGAAGAACAACCTGCAGACGGTGGCCGCGCTGTTGCGCATGCAGTCCCGGCGCATGAACTCGGCCGAGGGCAAACAGGGTCTGGAACAGGCCATGCGCCGGGTCTCAACCATCGCCTCGGTACACGATTTCCTGTCCAAGGGCTTGAACGAAACCGTAAAATTTGATGACCTGATGGACCGACAGTTCCGGTTCATCGTTGAAATCGCCAGTCCGAGCCAGCGGGTTCGCACCGTGCGCGAAGGGGAGTTCGGGATGCTGCCGGCCGAACTGGCCACCCCGTTGTCCCTGGTCATCAACGAACTGGCCACCAACGCAGTGGAACACGGGCTGGCCGGTCGTGACGGGGAAGTGCGGCTACTGGCCGAACGATACCTGGGCCGGGACGGCCACAAGTGGCTGCGAGTCACGGTCAGCGACAACGGCCATGGGTTGCCCGAGGGGGAGTACAGCGAGGGTCTGGGACTGCAGATCGTGCGCACCCTGGTCACCAGCGAGCTGCGCGGCGAAATCCACTGGAACCAGGCAGCGAACCAGGGCACCGAAGTGGTCATTGAGATGCCGCTGGACTTGCGCAGCAACGCCCACTAACGCTGCGAGCCGATACCGCGCATGACTAAGGCGGGTGAATCCATTATGGATTCACCCGCCTTAGTCATGCGGCGTACCGGTTAGCCAGGCCCCGTGCCCCCGTTCTGGCAGAACACGGCACCCGGCCACCGACTAGCGGTACTGCTTCATCAGGGATTTGACGTTGGCGACATAAACCTTGGTGTCGGAATACATCCCGTACTTCCGCACCCCGCCCAGGCCCTGGTAGTACGCGGCGATGGCGTGGTCCAGGCTCTCGGCGTTGTCGAGGTTGTACTTGATGGTGGCAACGCCGGCCGCGACGTTGTCCCGCGGATCCAACAGGTTCAGCTTGCGCCCCACCATGCCCGACATCCATTCACCGGTGCTCGGGATCACCTGCATGGCTCCAATGGCGTTGGCGGGGGAGACCGCGCGCTGGTTGAAACCGGACTCCTGCTGAGCGTGGGCCAGGGCCAGGGCCGGGTCAACTCCCATGCTCCTGGCAGTGCTGCGGATCAGCGCCTGCATCTCGGAGCGGCTGGGAACCGAGATCGAATCCAGGTAGGCCTTGTTCTCATTGGCGCTGCGCACGGTGGCATCAGGATAAGTGCGCCCGGCGAAGGTGTTGCCGATCTTCTGTGTCGGCTTCACGCCCGCGTTCGGCTTTACCGAGGAACCAGAAACCTTCAGCTTCGTGTTGATCTGCAACGGAGTCTGGGTGCTGACCTCTGGGTTCAGATCCAGCAGACGGCTCAGCGAAATCCCGTGCTTGGCAGCAATGCCGCCGAGGGTATCGCCGGACTTGACGCTGTAGCTGCTGGTGCCGCTCGACTTCGGGGCACTGTTCGACTGCGAGGTCGGCTTCGGCGAGGAGGACTGGGCCGATCCGCTGAGCTTGAGCTTGTCACCAGGGAAGATCAGCGACTTGGAGGACAAGTTGTTCATGCTCATCAGCTTGCTCAGGCTGATCCCGTTGCGGGCCGCGATCGCACCCAGGGTATCCCCGGCCTTGACGGTGTAGCTGCCGCCGGTGGTCTTGCCGCTGTCCTTCTTGGGGCTGCTCTTGGATGGTGTTGAGGAGCCGCCGAAGTTCAGCTTCTGTCCGACGTAGATGCGGTCGCCGGAGGGGTTTCCTGCGGCCTTGCGGACCTCGGAGAGGGAGACGTCCAGGCGGTGGGCGATGTGGCCCATGGTGTCTCCGGCCTTCACGGTGTAGCTTTCGCTGCTGGCCGCGCCGCGGGTGTTCTTCGCGGTCTTCTTCTCCGACGAGGAATTCTTGCCTGGAACCTTCAGCTTCTGGCCCTCGCGGATCAGGTCGCTGTCTAGGTCATTGATCTTCTTCAGTTCGGAGACCGAGGAATCGTATTCGCGAGCCAGGCTCCACAACGAAGCGCCCGACGGCACCTTAATCTCCTTGACCTGCCGTTGCGCGGGCAATCCCAGGGTAGGGATTCGCGAGGCCAACAGGTGGGCCTTAATGTGTTCTTCAGCGATCTTCACCGTCTGGGGGGAAACGCTCTTGGGCGTCAAGACGGAGGATTTGGTCAACTCTACTTGCGAGGCCTGGGCCGGGGCTGCGGCAAGGCTGCCCAGGACAACCGCCGGAATTGCTGCACCAGCGACGGCACTCAACGCATGCTTGGTGACACGAATCGAATCTTGGGGCATGTATTTTTCCTCAATTGAAGGAGTCGATGAGACCTGAGCAACCCTTTCCACGACAAGCATGATGTTGCTGTGGATTGTGTTGCAATTGTTATCAAAGTGATATCTGAAAATTTACACTACTAGTGGGGCGCAAGGAAACCAATGGGTCAGGTTTTCCTCAAGTTTTCATTATGCGAACACAACTCCCGTGGAGTGTGCGACCCTTAAAGCGTGAAAGAACTAGAGAATCTCATTGGGGAATGGCTGAACCTGCCGGACATGGCAGAGGCCTTGGACACCGATATTCGTCAGGTACACCGGCTCATCGACGATCGAAAAATCATCGCGGTTCGCATCGGGGAACCTCCGGTGCGTTCGGTTCCCGCAGAATTTGTCATGGACGGGCAAGTTGTAGACAGCCTAAAGGGAACCCTAACGGTGCTGCGCGACGCTGCCTTCTCGGACGAGGAAGCTCTCCGCTGGCTTTTTACGCCGGACGACACCCTGCCCGGGACGCCGATGGAAGCACTGCGTCAGGGACGCAAGACCGAAATTCGTCGTCGTGCCCAGGCCATGGCCTGGTAATCACGCCGAACAGAACAAAAATCCGTTGCCCCGAGGAGGGCAACGGATTTTTTATGCCCCTCAGGCATCCGCAGGTGTATCAGTCGGACTTTATCGAATAGTAATCACTTGATGCGTTTGGTCACGGCATCGCTAAGCAGGGCCATGCCCGCCACCGCCAGGGGTGCAACCGGGATCCGCTCCATCGCGGTCAACGCGGTGGCGGTCAACTCCTCAATGCTCTGTTCGGTGGCCTTCAACGCACCGCATTCCTTGAGGATTGAGCTGATGCGCAGTACCTCATCGTCGCCGAGGTCGGGCGCGCCAAGGCGCTCGGTGATCAGTTGGCGTTCCGCATCGGAGGCCAGGAGCGTGGCGTGCGCGATCATTTCCGTGCGCTTGCCCTCGCGCAGGTCGTCGCCCGCCGGCTTGCCGGTGATCGAGGGATCACCAAATACGCCCAGGACGTCATCCCGCAACTGGAATGCCTCACCCAGGGGCAGCGCGAAGGCCTGATAGGAATCCAACAAGTCCGGGCTGGCGCCGGCAAGAGCCCCACCCAGAAGGAAGGGATTTTCCGTGGAGTACTTCGCCGACTTGTAGCGCACGATCGTGCGCGCCCGCTTGACCGCTTCGGCCGGGTCGTAAGCCGACCCAGCCGATTCCTCCAGAATGTCCAGGTACTGACCGGCCATGACCTGGGTGCGCATCCGATTGAAAATGCGACGAGTGTCGGCAGTTGCGGAGGCTACCGAGGCGAACACCTCTTCGCTCAGCGACAGACACAGATCTCCCGCCAGGATTGCGCTGGCCCCACCGTAATGCGCCGCATCACCGCTCAGTCCGGCCTCACGGTGCTGCGCCTCGAAGCGCTTGTGCACGCTGGGCTGTCCCCGTCGTGTATCGGAACGGTCAATTAGGTCATCGTGGATCAGCGCGGCCGCCTGAAAGAGCTCCAGCGAAACACCCACCTTCACGATGTCATCGTCCATCGCGTCCCCGCCAGCTCCAATGAATCCCCAGAAGGCGAAAGCCGGCCGCAGTCGTTTGCCCCCGCGGGTTAGGGCCTTAATGGCGTCAACCAAGGCCACGGCGCTGGCGGTAATGGAGCCTACCTCGGCCGCTTTGGCCTCAAGGAATGAGTCCAATTCTGCGGTTAACCGCTGCGTGTAAGTCCGGGTGAGCTCTTCAGCTTCAGGCGCTTGGGCAACAATGGACTGGGGCAGCGACATTCGGTTCCAATTCTCTGTATGACGAGGGAAAGAGATTACATCCACTCTACCGTCTCGCCGGGTTGGCGCACGTTGCGGGTGAGGAATTCACGGCCAGCGGAAAGATGCTGGACGGGCACCGGAAGAACTCGTCAATTTGTCGGTACGCACCGGTAAACTTAAGCCATGACTGATAAGGCTGAGCGGGCGATTTTGCACGTGGACATGGACGCCTTCTTCGTGTCAGTGGAACTGCTGTCTCGCCCAGAGCTAGCGGGCAAGCAGGTGATTGTTGGGCACCCGCAGGGGCGCAGCGTCGTGCTTTCAGCATCCTACGATTGCCGGGCCCTGGGAGTTCATTCGGCAATGCCGATGTCCCAGGCGATGGGCCTGGCCCCGAATGCAACCATCGTGGAACCGAACCATCACAGCTACTCTGCGATTTCCGCCAAGATCATGCAGTACTTCTCCACGATTACCCCTCTGGTCGAACAGCTGAGCATTGACGAGGCGTTCCTGGACGTGACCGGCAGCATGCGGCGCCTGGGCGGCCCGGTGCGGATCGCCCAGCAGATCAAGCAGTACCTCAAGGATGAGCTGGGGCTTCCGGCCAGCGTCGGGATCGCCCGCAATAAGTTCGTGGCCAAGTTGGCATCGGAGCATGCCAAGCCCAACGGCCTGGTGGTCGTGGCACCGCAGCGCACCGTTGAATTTCTGCATCAGTTGCCGGTCTCTGCGCTGTGGGGCGTGGGGAAGCGTTCCCTGGAGCAGCTGCATCGGGCAGGGATTGAAACCGTGGAGCAGCTGGCCCAGTACCCGGAAGATGTCATGGTGCAAAAATTTGGCGAGCATGGCCGCAACCTGCACCGCTTGTCCCGGGGGATCGACGACCGCGAAGTGGTTCCCGTGCGGCAGGAAAAGTCGCTCTCGGCCGAACACACCTTTGAATCGGACCAGAGCGAGTTAAAGCTTTTGGAAGATGAACTGGTGGTGCTCAGCCACAAGGTTGCCCAACGCCTGCGCCGCTCTGGAAAGCTGGCCGAGGCGCTGGCCATCAAGATCAAGTACCAGGACTTCACCACGGTTAATCGTTCCAAAACGCTGCCGGCAGCCACGGATTCTCCCTCGGCTCTGACTAACGGCGTGCTTGAACTGTTCCGCCGTCTGCTGCCACTGCCGCAAGCAGTGCGTCTGGTGGGGGTTAGGGCAGAACGGCTGGGGCAGGAAACCCAGGGAGTGCAGCTGTCCTTGGACCCGATTGACGAGAAGACCCGTGAAGCGGAAAAGATCGCTGACAGCATCGCGCTGAAGTTCCCATCCCAGCGGCTCACTCCAGCGCGGCTATTGCGACCCAAAGGTCCGTCTTCAACTGACTCATGACACCTGGGCCGCAGCGCTGAGACTAAGTCTTATTAACAGCGCAACGGCTGAACTAGCAGCCTCGAGTCTAAAAAGACTATCCTTAGAGATACGTAGGAGATTTCCCGCGGGGAACAAAATCTTGCGGTAAACCGTTCTACTGGGTGAGGACGGAGTCGGTCGTCACGCAGGGACTTGGAAGGAGAAGACGATGCCACTATCTGAGCATGAGCAACGTCTGCTGGAGCAGCTTGAAAAGCAGCTGCATGAAGATCGTCGCTTCGCTTCCAACATGAAAGCTCCCGGCAATAGCGGACGCCTGTCGACCCGCAACATCGCTCTTGGCGCCCTGATCTTCATTGTCGGATTGGGGGCGCTGATCTTCGGAATCTCCCAACAACTGATCGTGGTGGGCGTGATCGGTTTCGCCGTCATGTTTGCAGGCGTAGCCCTGGCACTGAAGAAGTCCGCCAAGGGTAAGCTGGGAGGAAATCCGCTGAAGAGCGGATCAAAGACCGCCAACCGCGGCAGCTCCCAGTTCATGAGCGGTCTTGAAGAAAAGTGGAACCAGCGTAAGCGGGACCAGCGGGATAGCTAGAGCTTCCCGAAGCAATTGGCACGATCCAATGGATCGTGCCTTTTCGTTTTAACCCTCTTGCCGGGCAGCTCTGACCAACTGCGCCGGCAAGGCTGCACAAACCCCAACGCGATGGCCGTGGCCCCCGGCCGGCAGGCACCCGCAGCGGCCGTGTATATGCCGTACTGCGGCAGCTAGCGAGCAACGAACTCTAAGTAGATTCCAAGGTTGCCCTAACCCGCCGTGTTTCGCGTGTTCTGCACCACTCTCCACCGCTCCGGGTAATCTTCCCCCACTTTCCTCCACTGCTCCTCCGAGCCAGCGAATTTCGCGCGAAATCGGGGTTTGAGAGGGGGTAGGAGCCACGCCCTGGGTCAAAACAGCCCAAATCCCTCCACCGTCCACCCCCGCGAAACTAGCCCGAAATCCCGCGGATTATTTCTCTATTACTGAGCTAAAACACCTCCGGTCGCGTTGACAGTGGGGAGTGGTGGAGTAAAGTGGAGGACAGTAGAGGAAGATGGCGGAATCACCACTTCATGCGAAAGGCGGTGTGTATGTTCCTTGGAACTTATACACCGCGTCTCGATGACAAGGGGCGGTTGATTCTTCCTGCTAAATACCGCGAGGAACTGTCATACGGACTGGTTCTGACCCGCGGGCAGGAACGGTGCATCTACGTCTTTAGCCAACGGGAATTTGAGAAGCAGCACGAGCAGCTCGCGCAGGCATCTCTTTCATCCCGGCGGGCTCGAGACTATGCACGTGTGTTTCTGTCCGGGGCGTCGGACGAAGTGCCGGATAAGCAGGGCCGGGTCACCATTCCTTCGATGTTGCGTTCCTACGCCGGGCTGGACCGTGAGGTCACGGTCATCGGTGCAGGCAACCGCGTGGAGATCTGGGACGCCACGGCGTGGCAGGACTACCTGCAGCAGCAGGAAGAGGCCTTCTCCGATACCGATGAAGACGAACTTCCAGGACTTGGATAAGTAGTTTTACGAACCATGGGGGCACAGCTGGGATGAGATCTCCAGCCATCTCAAGGCGGTTCGGCCCTGGCTTCACTTCCCCGGAGCCAGAACCGAACACCGGCTTTTGGGTTGGAGGGGGATCTGATCCCAGCACACGACACGGCGAAAGGGGGCACTATGCCGGTTAGCGGCGAAGAACGTCCAACATCCGAGCGGCATATTCCCGTCCTTAAGGACCGTTGCCTGAACTTGCTCGCTCCGGGTATTGAGCGGGCCAATGCGGAGAATCGCCGCGCCGTCGTCGTGGACTGCACGCTGGGCATGGGAGGGCATTCAGAGGCCATCCTGCAACGCTTCGAGAACGTTCACCTCATTGGGCTGGACCGTGACGAACAAGCGCTGGCCTTGGCCGGAGCCCGTCTTGAGCCCTTCGCCGACCGCATCGACCTGGTCCACGCGGTCTACGACGAAATCGCGGACGTGGTCCAGGACCTTGGCTTTACCGGCATTGACGGGGTGCTCTTTGACCTCGGTGTCTCTTCACTGCAGCTGGACGAGCGGGAACGCGGATTCGCGTACTCATACGACGCCCCGCTAGATATGCGCATGGACACCTCTGTGGGGCCCACCGCGGAGGACCTGGTGAACGACCTGGACCGCGGTGAGCTGCAGCGGATCATCCGCCAATGGGGCGAAGAGAAGTTCGCCGGGCGTATTGCCTCGGCCATTGTTCAGCAGCGCCAGGACGCGCGCATCAGCACGACAGCCCAGCTGGTGGAGGTCATCCGCTCGGTGGTTCCCGCAGCCGCTGCCCGCAACTCCGGTCATCCGGCCAAACGAACCTTCCAGGCGCTGCGCATCGCGGTCAACGAGGAGCTTGATGTGCTTGAGCGCGCCATTCCGTCCTCCATGGGCGCCCTGAACGTGGGTGGCCGAATTGTGGTCATGAGCTACCACTCGCTGGAAGACAAGATCACCAAGAGATTTTTTGTGCAGGGTTCAACGTCCTCGGCACCCCCGGGGTTCCCTGTTGAGCTCGAAGAGCACAAAGCGGAATTCAAGGTCCTCACCAAGGGGACCGAGAAGCCAAGTGAACAGGAAATCGCTGAAAACCCTCGCGCCGCCTCGGCCCGCCTGCGGGCCGTGGAGCGCATCCTGAAGAGGAGCTAGCATGAGCCAACGTGCCCCGCGACGTCTGCCGAGGACCGCAGCTATGACTGCCCAACCCGTGGTTGAGGGCGCCACTGCCAAATCGGCGCGCCCCGAACCGGTGGCCGCCAGCGAAGTTCCGTTCGTTGATCCGAAACAGCGCACGACGTTGTCCCTGGTGCCCAACACCAGCCCGAAGCGCCGTCGCCCGCTGGTGGTCATGGTCTCCGTGCTCGCATTGCTGGCCTTCGCGGTGATCGTCACCCTGGTTCTGCTGAACACCTCCGTGGCCCAGCGCCAGTACGAAATGGTGTCGCTGCGTCATCAGGAACGCGAGCTGTCACAGGAAAATCAGGCCCTGCTGAAGGAAGCGCAGTCCCTGGCCGCCCCGCAGACCCTGGCCAAGCGTGCCAAGGAACTTGGGCTGGTGGCCCCGGCCGCCCCGGGTTTGGTTGACCTGGAAGACGGCAAGATCAGCAAGGAAGCCGAATCGGCCTCCAAGGATGCCGCCGCGCACGCCGACTACGCAAGCCTGCCGCTGCCGGGGGAGAACATCCGCTCCAAGGCCAGCGATGACGCCGAAAGCGCCCGCGTGGCCAAGGCGAACAAGGAAAAGGAAGCCACGGCCGGCTCCTCCAGCGAAGCGGAGGCCGGTGAAGCCAAGACCGAATCCGACGCGCCACAGCAAAGCGAGCCCAAGGAATCCTCCAAGGCCCCGGCCGCCGAGGAAACGGCACGTGAGAAGGGCAGCGACGGGCGCCCGGTATTCGAGGACAAGGAGCTGAACGGCGGCTCGATCCCGGCACCGTCGATCAAATCCCCGGCAAACTAGGAATCGCTTTCTAAGCTTGAATATGGCGGCAGGATTCGCTGTCGGAAATGAAGTTGAGGGGAAAGAGCTGGAGCGTGAACCCAACGAGCATTGATACAGCGAAGCGCCGGATGCGGCTGGTGCTCATCCTGTCCCTGGCCGCGCTGTTGGCCATCGCCGGGCGGCTGTTCTATGTCCAGGGCATCAATGCCGCACAGGTTGCCCAGACCGCGCAGGACAACCGCATGCGCGAACAGGTCATCACCCCGACCCGCGGCTCGATCGTCGACCGCAACGGCACCACGCTGGCTGTCAGCGTGGACCGCTACGACCTGGTGATCGACCAGCGCGAGCAGAAGGACATGATCTCGCGCAAGAAGCGCGACGGATCGAATGAGCGCGAAAAGATCACCTACGAGCAGGCCGCCAAGGAGATCGCCGAAATCCTGGACCAGGATGTCGAGCAGGTCTCCGATGCGATCCGTCCCGAGGACGGGGAAAAGCCCAAGGGGTACGTGGTTGTCGCCAAGGGCGTTACCCCCGAGATCAAGAACGAGGTCATGGAAGTCGGGGTTCCGCGCCTGATCTCCCAGCTGCGCAGTGAGCGCCAGTACCCGCAGGGTGTCATCGCCGGACCGCTGCTGGGCTTCGTGCGCAACTCCGAGGACCAGACGTCCGTGGTCGGTGCCGAGGGCCTTGAGCTGAGCCAGGAGCAGCGCCTGCGCGGCACCGACGGCAGCCGCAAGATTGAAGTGGGGGCCGACGGGGTGCGCATCGCCGTCGCCGACAGCGAGGAAGTCCCGGCCGTGGACGGCCAGGACGTGAAGCTGACCATTGACTCGGACATCAACTTCGTCGCCCAGCGCGAAGCCGAGAAGAAGCGCGCGGAATTCAACGCCGAATGGGTCTCGGTCGTGGTGCAGGAAGTGAAGACCGGCAAGATCCTTGCCATCGGGGACTCCGCCCAGCTGGATCCGAACAATCCGGGGGCCACCCCCGGGGAGTTCCGCCGCTCGGTGTCCATCACCCGCGCCTTCGAGCCCGGCTCCACCGGCAAGGCCGCCACCTTCGCCGCGGCCATCGACGCCGGGAAGGTCAAGCCCACCGACGAATTCCGGGTGCCGAACAAGTACACGGTGAGCAAGGAGACCATCAACGACTCCCTGCCGCACGCCACCTATGACATGACCGTCTCTGGCATCTTCGCCCGCTCCTACAACACCGGCACGGTGATGGTCGGCGAAAAGTTGAGCAACCAGGAACGCTACGAGTACATGCGCAAGTTCGGGCTGGGTGACGCAATCCAGCTTGGCCTGAACGGGGCGAGCAAGGGCCTGCTGGCCGAGCCGAAGGCCTGGGACCGCCGTCAGCAGTACACCACCATGTTCGGCCAGGGTTACTCGCAGACCGTGCTGCACACCGCCTCCATTTTCCAGACCCTGGCCAACGGCGGGGTGCGCATCCCGCCGAGCCTGATTGAGAGCTACGTCAACCCCGACGGCACCGAGGAGAAGCCCGAAGCCGGGCAGAACACGCGGGTTGTGAAGAAGTCAACAGCACAAGAGATGCTCAAACTCATGGAATCGGTCGTCGAAGAGGGCACCGGTACTAAAATGAAGATTCCGGGTTACCGCGTGGGAGGTAAGACCGGTACCGGTCAGGCCGCCGGCGAATCCGGCGGCTACGACGGCTACACCTATTCCTTCGCCGGGGTCGCCCCGCTGGATGATCCGCAGTTCGTGGTCGTTGCCACCATGTACCGGCCCAAGGGCAACTGGCGCAACTTCTCGGTGGCCGACACCTTCACCGAGGTCATGAGCCACACGCTGAACACCTTCAACGTGCCCCCGTCCTCCACGGAACCCGATACCTATAACGTCTTTGTCGGTAAGGAACAGAAGAAACCTTGGTAAACCACCAGCCGGAATCACCGCGCGAGCTCGAACGCCACCTGCGCCCCACGGCCCGCACGGCGATCTCCTGGGCCCGACTGTGCGCCGCCGTCCAGGCGCAGAGCACCTCCGGCGCCGGGCAGGACCTGGAACTGACCGGCGTGAGCCTGAACCCGCAGACCGTGCAGCCCGGGGACGTGTTCCTGGCGATTTCCGGGGCCAAGCGCCACGGTGCCCAGTTCCTCCCCGACGCCCTGGCCAATGGGGCGCTGGCGGTCATCACCGACGCCGCCGGACAGGAGCTGATCGGCAGCCAGGCCCAGGTGCCGATGGGCATCGTCCCGGACGTACGGGCCATCGCCGCCACCGCAGCCGCCGCCGTCTACGGCACCGATGCCGGCACACCGGAGCTTTTCGGGGTCACCGGCACCAACGGCAAGACCACCACCACCTTCATGATCCGCTCCCTGCTGGAGGCCCTGGGCCGCAACACCGGGCTGATCGGAACCATCGAAATGTCCGTTCGCGGGCGCATCATCCCCAGTGTGCTCACCACCCCCGAATCCACCCAGCTGCACGGCCTGCTGGCCCGGATGGGGGAGCAGGACGTGCAGGCGGTTGCCATGGAGGTCTCCAGCCACTCGCTGAGCTACAACCGGGTGGCCGGGCTGAAGTTCGCCGTTGCCGGATACACCAACCTCACCCAGGACCACCTGGACCTGCACGGGTCCATGGAAGAGTACTTCGCCACCAAGGCCAGGCTCTTTGAACCCGAACGCTGCGAGCAGGCCGTGGTGCTCGTCGATGACCAGTACGGCCGCAAACTGGCGGAGAACGCCCGCGTCCCGGTGACCACGCTCAGCCTGGACGCCGCTAACCCGGCCGCCCAGTGGGTGGTGGACGAGTTGGCCCCCAGCGGGCTGGGCCACGCCTTCACACTCCGCCACCGCGACGGACACCGCCTGGCGCTGCGCACCGGGCTGCCGGGCCTGTTCAACGTCGCCAACGCGGCCCTGGCCGTGTGCATGGTCCTGGCCAGCGGGGTCGACCCCGACCGGCTGCAGCAGGTGCTTGACGCCCACGACCCGCTTTCCCTGTCGGTGCCGGGGCGGATGCAGGTCATCAGCGAGCAGCCGGTGGCCGTGGTCGACTTTGCCCACAACTCCGATGCGCTGATCAAGGCGCTGGGTTCACTGCGCCCCGGCGACGGGGGACGGCGCATCATCGTCTTCGGGGCCACCGGGGAACGAGACACCACCAAACGCCCGGACATGGGCGCGGTGGCGGTACGCAACGCCGACATCGTCATCGTCACCGACGACGACCCGCACGACGAGGACCCGGCGCAGATCCGCGAACAGGTGGCCGCCGGCGCTCAGGCGGAAATCGACGCGGGCGGCCACGGCGTCAAGCTGTACAACGTCGCGCCACGCGATGCCGCCGTGGAGTTCGCTGTGAGTTTGGCCAATCCGGCCGACGCCATCCTCGTGGCCGGGCGCGGACACGAAGTTAGCCAAGAAGTCGCCGGAATCGACGTTGCGCTGGATGACCGCCAGGAGCTGGCCCAGGCGCTGTCGAAACACGGATTCACGCCCCTTTCGCCGATCGCACAGACGATTGACTAACCCGCCTGAGTGTAAAGTCCTAAATGCCATGATTGAACTGTCCATCCAACAAATCCTTGATATCACCGGCGGGCGGGCGAGCCAGAGCCTGGACCCGGCCGGGGTCATCAGCTCCGTCACCACCGACTCGCGCGAGGTCGGCGCCGGGGCGCTGTTCGTTGCCAAGCCCGGCGAATTCTCCGACGGGCACGCCTTCATCGACCAGGCGCTGCAGGCCGGGGCGATCGCCGCCCTGGCCGAACGCGAAACCTTGACCGAACAGCGTCAGCCGCACCCGGCGATCATCGTGCCGGACGCGGTGGAGGCGATGGGCCTGATTGCCGCCCACATCGTCAAGTTCCTCAAGGAACGCAACGACGCGGTCGTCGTGGGCATCACCGGTTCGGCCGGCAAGACCACCACCAAGGACCTGCTGGCGGCCCTGCTGTCCACCTCCGGCCCCACCGTTTCACCGATCGGCTCCTACAACGGCGAGGTCGGGGTCCCGCTGACCATCTTCAGCGCCACCGAAGAAACCAAATACCTGGTCGTGGAAATGGGCGCCACCGGGATCGGACACCTGACCTACCTGACCGGCATGGTCAAGCCGCAGCTGGGCGTGGTGCTCTGCGTCGGCAGCGCCCACGCCGGCGAGTTCGGCGGGGTGGAGAACATCGAGAAGGCCAAGGGCGAACTCGTTGAGGCGCTGCCCGCCAACGGGACCGCGCTGCTGAACGTCGAGGACCCGCGGGTGGCCCGCATGGCCTCGCGCACCGAAGCCGAGGTGCAGTACTTCGGTGCCGCCAACCAGGCCCCGGCGAATGCGGCCGTGTGGGCGAGCGAGGCCGACACCGACGCCAACGGCCGGCTCAGTCTGGTGCTGAACTTCCCGGACGGCTCCACCCACCGGATCACCAGCGGACTGCTGGGCAGGCATCACGTCACCAACATCACCGCCGCCGCCAGCGCCGCCTACGTGCTGGGCCTGGCCCCGGCGCAGATCGCCGCGACCCTCGACGGCCTGCAGGCCGGCAGCCGCTGGCGCATGGAGCGCATTGAACGCGCCGACGGGGTGAGCATCATCAACGATGCGTACAACGCGAACCCCGACTCGATGCGCGCCGCCCTGATCACCCTGGCCGAACTGGGCCTGCCCAACGAGCAGGGGGTGGCCCGGCGAACCTGGGCCGTGCTTGGCTCCATGCTGGAACTGGGCCCGGATTCGGTGCTGGAGCACGACAAGCTCGGGCGCCTGGCCGTGCGCATGAACATCAAGAAGCTGGTGGTCGTGGGCCGTGAAGCCAAACCGGCCTACAACTCGGCGGTCCTGGAGGGCAGCTGGGGAGAGGAAGCCCACTACGTTGAAGACCTCGACGAGGCACGACAGCTGCTGAACGAGCAGCTGGAACCCGGAGACATTGTCTTGTTCAAGTCATCAAACGGTGCGGGGCTGCGTTTCCTCGGAGATGAGATTGCCGCAGAGGTAAAGGAAGGCCGCAAAGCGTGATCGCATTAATTTTGGGGGCAGGCATCGCCCTGGTGCTGACCATGGTGGTCATGCCGCTGTACATCCGCCTGCTGACCAAGAAGCAATACGGCCAGGTCGTCCGCGACGACGGACCGAACTCGCACTCGGTCAAGTCCGGCACCCCCACCATGGGCGGTGTGGTGATCGTGCTGAGCGTGTTCATCAGCTACTTCGCCACCCACGGCATCCTGGCCCTGCTGGGCCGGGCCAGCGCCGGCATCACCCCCAGCGGTCTGCTGGTGCTGCTGCTCTTTGGCGGGATGGGCCTGGTCGGCTTCCTGGATGACTTCATCAAGATCGCCAAGAAGCGTTCCCTGGGGCTGCGCGCCTGGCAGAAGATCGTGCTGCAGGCCGTGGTGGGCGTCAGCTTCTCCGTGCTGGCCCTGCAGTTCCCCAACGACAAGGGCCTGACCCCGGCCTCCACCGCCATCTCCTTCCTGCGCGACACCAACATCGACCTGGCCTTCGCCGGCCCGATGCTGGGGCTGGTGCTGTTCGTGATCTGGTCGAACTTCATTGTCACCGCCACCACCAACGGCGTGAACCTCACCGACGGGCTGGACGGGCTGGCCACCGGCGCCTCCATCATGGTTTTTGGTGCGTACACCCTGATGGGCATCTGGCAGCAGAACCAGGCCTGCACCATCCCCACCCCCGCCCAGGTCTGCTACACCGTGCGCGACCCGCTGGACCTGGCGCTGCTGGGCGCCACAATCTCCGGCGCCCTGGTCGCCTTCCTGTGGTGGAACGCCAAGCCGGCGAAGATCTTCATGGGGGACACCGGTTCGCTGGCCATCGGCGGCGCGGTCGCCGCGATGGCGATCCTCTCGCGCACCCAGCTGCTGCTGGTCATCATCGCCGGGCTGTTCGTGATGATCGCCCTGTCGGTGATCATCCAGGTCGGCTACTTCAAGCTCTCCGGCGGCAAGCGCGTCTTCAAGATGGCACCGCTGCAGCACCACTTTGAGCTCTCCGGCTGGTCCGAGGAGAACGTGGTGGTCCGTTTCTGGATCTTGGCCGGGCTGTTCGTCGCCGCCGGGCTGGGGCTCTTCTACTCTGAATGGGTTGTGGCACTGTGAGTGAACGTCTGGACGAACTAACCAGCTGGGATGCGAACTGGAAGGGCCTGCGCGTGGTCGTGGCGGGCCTGGGCCTGTCCGGCTTCTCCGCCGCCGACACCCTGATCGAACTCGGCGCCCTGGTCACCGTGGTGGACGGACGCGAGGACGCGGTGAACGTGCGGCGCGCCGACACGCTGAAGATCGTCGGGGCCCAGCAGGTGCTGCTGGGGGCCGAGCACGTCACCGGGCTGCCGCAGGTGGACGGGCAGCAGCCCGAGCTGGTCATCGCCTCCCCGGGCTGGAACCCGCGCCACCCGGTGCTGGCCGAGGCCGCGGAAGCCGGCATCCCGATCTGGGGCGACGTGGAACTGGCCTGGCGGGTGCAGACCCGCGCCGGCCGCCCGGCCCCGAAGTGGCTGGCGGTGACCGGCACCAACGGCAAGACCACCACCGTGGGCATGACCGAATCGATCCTGCTGGCCGCCGGCAAGAAGGCGATTGCGGTGGGCAACGTCGGCACCCCGATCCTGGACTCCGTACGCGACCCGCAGGGCTTTGAGGTCCTGGTGGTGGAGCTGTCCAGCTTCCAGCTGCACTTCACCCATTCGATCTCCCCGCTGGCCTCCGTGGTGCTGAACCTGGCCGAGGACCATGTGGACTGGCACGGCAGCTTTGAGGCGTACAAGGCCGACAAGGCCAAGATCTACGCGCGCACCCAGATCGCCGCGATCTTCAACGTGGAGCAGGAAGAAACGATCACCATGGTGGAAAACGCCGAGGTGATCGAGGGCTGCCGCGCCATCGGCTTCACCACCAACACCCCGGCGGTGTCCATGGTGGGCATCGTCGAGGGGCTGCTGGTGGACCGCGCCTTCATCGAGGAACGGCACAGCTCCGCGGTGGAACTGATCGCCCTGGAGCAGATCGGGGAAATTGTTCCCCGGCACACCGCCGCGAACGCCGCCGCCGCCGCGGCCCTGGCCCGCGCCTACGGGGTGCCGGCCGAAGCCGTGGCCCGGGGGCTGGGCGGCTTTGACGCCGGGGCCCACCGCATCCAGGCGGTCGCCCGGCGCGAGGACATCCTGTGGATCAATGACTCCAAGGCCACCAACCCGCACGCCACCGACGCCTCGCTGAGCGCCTTCACCAAGGTGGTGTGGATCGCCGGGGGAGTCTCCAAGGGCGTGGACTACCACCAGCTGGTGGCCAAGCACGCCGCGCGGCTGCGCCACGTGCTGCTGATCGGCACCGACAACGACGCCCTGCGCCAGGCCCTGGCCAAGCACGCCCCGGCGGTCCCCGTCGAGGACATCACCGCGGCCGCCACCGCTGCGGACGGAACCCTGCCGGCCGGGCCGGCCGTGATGACCCGAGCGGTGCGCCGGGCCCACACCCTGGCCACCGCCGGGGACACGGTGCTGATGGCCCCGGCCGCGGCCTCCATCGACCAATTCACTTCCTACGCGCAGCGTGGCAACGCGTTCATCAGCGCGGTCAGTGATCTGATGGAACACGACCCGCTCACCACCGATCCGGCAGCCCCGGACCCGGCAGATGAGAGCGGAGAAGGCAACTAACCAGGCAACAGGCAACGGGGGAGGACACCGGTGAACAAGCGCACCTCAACACCGCGTAACGGCACCACGCCCAGGCCCCCGTGGCCGCAACGGGTGCTTGGGCGCATCGAGTCCGGCAGCCGCACCAGCGCATCGATCGACTACACCCTGGTGATGGTCTCCACGATCGCGCTGGCCGTCTTCGGGGTGCTGATGGTGCAGTCCTCCGCCTCGGTGGAGGCCATCGCCCGCGGGCAGGACGGGTTCACCGTCGCCCTGAACCAGGCGTTCTTCGCCGGGGTGGGCATCGCCGCGATGCTCGTCATGCAGTTCTTCAAGCCCGCCACGCTGCGCAAGGCCGCCGTGCCGGCGATCCTGCTGGCCGGGGCGGCGCTGTTCGCGGTGGCCTTCACCCCGCTGGGGCACACCGTGCTGGGCAACCGCAACTGGCTGCGCGTGGCCGGAATCGGCATGCAGCCCAGTGAGTTCGCCAAACTGGCGCTGGCCGTGTTCTCCGCCTACATGCTGGAGAAGAAGCAGTCACTGCTGCACGACTACAAGCACATCATGATCCCGGTCGCCTTCCCGGTCGGGGTGGTCATCCTGGGCCTGGTGCTGGTCGGGCGCGACGTGGGCACCGGCCTGGTGCTGATCATGATCATCGCCACCGCCATGTTCATGGCCGGGCTGCGGATGAAGCTGCTGCTGGGCATCGGGGCGGTCGGTCTGGTCGGTGTTTCCGGGATGGTCATGCTCTCGAAAAACCGCCGTTCGCGCATCCTGGCCTGGCTGGGCATCGACTGCGGCCCGGGGGACGCGATCTGCTACCAGTCCTCCATGGGCATCCAGGCCTTCGCCTCCGGCGGCTGGTTCGGGGTCGGCCCGGGACAGTCGCGCATGAAGTGGTCCTATGTGCCAGAGGCGCAGAACGACTTCATCTTCTCCATCCTGGGCGAGGAGTTCGGCTTCCTGGGGGTGCTGCTGGTGCTGATCCTCTTCGGCCTGCTGGCCCTGGCCATGTACCGGATTGCGGTGCGCGCCACCGACCTGTACACCCGCATCCTGATGGCCTGCCTGATGGCCTGGGTCATTGGCCAGTCCTTCATCAACCTGGGCACCGTCAGCGGGTTGCTGCCGGTGATCGGCGTGCCGCTGCCGTTCATTTCCTCCGGCGGTTCGGCCATGCTTGCCGTCACCCTGGCCATGGGATATGTGCTCTCGGCAGCGCGCGACCAAAAACGCGCCGAGCCCAAGGCGCCGGTTTCCGCGCCAAAGACGGCAGAATAGAAGGCACAGCCCCGGGCGGGGTGAAAGCCGCCGCCCGGCCGGTGCGCCATCCGGCCCATCCGGGCAGTGCGCGCACTGCCTCCACCAAGCACAAGGAGTTAGCCCAGCATCATGAGTGAGCCCATGAAACTTGTGGTCGCCGGCGGGGGGACCGCCGGACACATCTCACCGATGCTCGCCATCGCCGACGCGATCCGCGATGAGCGTCCCGACGCGCAGATCACCGCGATCGGCACCGCCGGGGGCCTGGAAACGCGGCTGGTGCCCGAGGCCGGCTACCGCCTGGAACTGATCCCCAAGGTGCCCATGCCCCGCTCGATCTCCCCGAGCCTGTTCCGCTTCCCGTTCGCCTTCCCGGCCGCCGTGCGCCAAGCCGCCAAGATCCTGCGCGAGCAACAGGCCCAGGGGCTGATCGGGGTGGGCGGCTACGTGTGCACCCCGGCCTACCTGGCCGCCCGGCGCCTGAAGCTGCCGATTTTCGTGCACGAGGCGAACTCGGTGGCCGGCATGGCCAACAAGCTGGGCGCCAAGACCGCCAAGGTCGTGGCCACCACGTTCGCCGGCACCGGGCTGCCCAACGCCACACAGATCGGGATGCCGATGCGCTCGAACGTAGCCCGCATGGACCGTGCGGCGCTGCGCGAGCAGGCCCGGCAGCACTTTGGACTGAACACCCAGGCCCCGGTGCTGATGGTCACCGGCGGCTCCTCCGGGGCGCTGAACATCAACCGGACCATTGCCGCCGCCCTGCCGGCGCTGGCCGCGGCCGGGATCCACACCGTGCACATCACCGGGCGCGGCAAGCCGGTGCTTGATGACTCCGGGCAGCCGCTGCGCGCCGAAGGGTACACGCAGGTGGAGTACGTGGACCGCATGGACTACGCCTACGCCGCCGCGGATTTGATGGTGTGCCGTTCCGGCGCCGGAACGGTGTGCGAGCTCGCGGTGGCCGGGGTGCCCTCCGTCCTGGTGCCGCTGCCCATCGGCAACGGCGAGCAAAAACTCAACGCCCGTGAACTGGTCGCCGCCGGCGGCGCGCTGCTGGTCGAGGATGCCAACTTCACCCCCGACTACGTGCGCCAATCCGTGCTGCCGGTGCTCTCCGACGCGCCGCGGCTGCAGGAGATGGCCCGGGCCGCGGCGGGGCAGGGCCGGCGCGACGCGGCCGAGGTGATGGCCCGCATGGTCATCGAGGAAATCGAAGCGGGCGCGGCCGGGCAGGACACCACCGGCACCGCCGGCGGGCAGAACACTGAGGAAGGGTAGCAATGGCGCAGCAAATGCAGCACAAGGTCTCGGATTTGGGCAAGGTCCACCTGATGGGAATCGGCGGGGTCGGGGTCTCGGCCGTGGCCCGGCTGCTGCTGGATGCCGGCGTCACGGTCTCCGGCAGCGACGCGAAGGACCTGCCGGTCCTGCGGGAGCTGGAAGAGCGCGGGGCGCGCGTGCACGTCGGCTACGACCCGCAGAACCTGCAGGACGCGCAGACGGTGGTTATCTCCTCGATCATCAAGCCGGGCAACCCCGAATATGATGAGGCCGTCGCCCGCGGGCTGCGGATCCTGCACCGCTCCGAGGGACTGGCCGCCACCATGGCCGGACACCACACGGTCACCGTGGCCGGCACCCACGGCAAGACCACCACCACCGCGCTGACCGCGCACATGCTGCGCACCGCCGGGACCAGCCCCAGCTTCGCGGTCGGCGCCAACATCGCCAGCCTCGGGGTGAACGCCGAACTGGGCCAGGGCTCGATCTTCGTGGCCGAAGCCGACGAATCCGACGGCTCGTTCCTGAACTACCGGCCCGACGTCATCGTGGTCACCAACATCGAAGCCGACCACCTGGACCACTACATCACCGCAGAGGCCGTGCACCGGGCGTTCGAGGACTTTGCCCGGCTGCTGCCCGAGGACGGGCTGCTGATCTGCTGCGCCGATGATCCCGGCGCCGCCGCGCTGGCGCGCACCATGCGCCGCGAGCGGCCCGGACTGCGGGTGCAGACCTATGGTTTCTCCGACACCGCCGACCGCCGGCTCAGCGACGCCCACCCGGTCGGGGAACGCTTCGTGGCCACCGTGGAATGGGGCAGCGGGCAGGAGCACGAGCTGAACCTGGCCATCCCCGGCGAGCACAACCTGCTCAACGCCGCCGCCGCCCTGGCCGTGGGCATGCACGTGGGGCTGGAGGTCGAGGAGGCGCTGGACGCGCTGGCCAGCTTCACCGGAGCGGCCCGCCGCTTTGAATTCAAGGGCGAGGTCGCCTCCATCCGCGTCTACGACGACTACGCCCACCACCCGACCGAGGTGGCCGCGGCGCTGCGCGCCGGGCGGGCCGTCGCCGACGAGGGGGAGCTGCATGTGATTTTCCAGCCACACCTGTTTAGCCGCACCTACGAGTTCTATCGGCAGTTCGCCGAGGCGCTCTCCCTGGCCGACACGGTCAGCGTGCTGGACATCTATGCCGCCCGGGAGGATCCGATCGAGGGGGTCACTAGCGCGCTGATCGCCGACCGCATCGAGGTGCCCAGCGCGGTGCTGGACAACGAGCAGGCCATTGTGCGGGTCGTGGAATCCGCGGCTCCCGGGGACGTGATCATGACCATCGGCGCCGGGGACGTAACCCACCTGGGCCCGCGCATTGTCCAGGCCATGCGCGAACAGCAGGACTAAGCGGCGGGAGGACCATGAACCAAAGCGCAAAAGTCCTGCCGCTGCCCGAACCGCCGGAGAGGAAACGCCGCCGGGTGATGCTGATCGTCGCCGGAGCGGTGGTGCTGCTCAGCCTGGCCGCGGTGTTGGTGCTCAGCTTCAGCCCGGTGCTGGCGGCCAAGCACATCCAGGTCACCGGCACCAAGCTGATTGACGAGCAGAAGGTCACCGAACGCCTCTCCAGCTTGGAAGGCACCCCGTTGCCGCGGATCTCCGAATCCAAGGTGATGGAGCTGATCGGGCAGGAACCGGCGTTGGATGAGGTGGTCGTGCGCGCCCAGATGCCCGACACCCTGAAGGTGGAGCTCGTGGAGGCAGAGCCGGTGGCGGTGCTCATCGAGGGCAAGGACCGCTACCTGGTGGCCGCGGACGGGCGCAAACTGAAAAAAGTGGGCAAGGACGCAAAATATAAATTACCGGGCATCACGGCCTCGGAACGCACCAAGGATCCCGAAGCCTTCAAGCTGTTGACCGGTGTTTTGAGCACCATCGACAACAAGGTTCTGGAACAGGTGAGCTCCGCGACGCTGACCCAGGCCGACTTCGTGGAACTGAACCTTCCCAAGAAACGCACGCTGATCTGGGGTGAGGGAGACAAGCCAGAGCTGAAGAACGAAGTCGCCCAGATTTTCCTAAAGGAGCTATCGGCGTCCAGCAACCCGCCCAAGGTGGTGGACATCTCCAATCCGGAAAATCCGGTGACCTACTAGGCGTCGCCGATTGCCCGCATTAACTGGCGCGCCGTGGGTGTGGGAGAAGCAACTTGGGCGAAAATTCTGGAAAGATGGAACGTAGTAGAAAACGACACGCCCCCAAGCGGTCGTTGCACTAGACCGGCGCGACTCATAGCGTTCTTATAACGATAGCTTGACAGAAGCCAAACCTTAAGGCTAAGGGTGAAGGTTTCGCGCTGGTTTCGTGATTCATGTAGCACAACTAACAAGGGAAGCGGGACGTGGCAGCTCCACAGAATTACCTCGCGGTCATTAAAGTCGTCGGCATCGGCGGTGGCGGTGTAAACGCGGTCAATCGAATGATCGAAGTCGGGTTGAAGGGCGTTGAATTCATCGCCATCAACACCGACGCCCAGGCACTGCTCATGAGCGACGCCGACGTGAAGCTCGACGTGGGACGCGAACTAACTCGCGGCCTGGGTGCCGGCGCCAACCCGGATGTTGGTCGTCAGGCGGCCGAGGACCACGTCGAGGAGATCGAAGACGTCCTGCGCGGTGCGGACATGGTCTTCGTGACCGCCGGCGAAGGCGGCGGCACCGGCACCGGTGGCGCCCCGGTCGTGGCCCGCATCGCCCGCTCGCTGGGCGCACTGACCATTGGTGTGGTCACCCGTCCGTTCACCTTCGAAGGCCGCCGCCGTGCGAACTCCGCCGAGGCCGGCATCGAGGCGCTGCGCGACGAAGTCGACACCCTGATCGTCATCCCGAACGACCGACTGCTGTCCATCTCGGACCGCAACGTCTCGGTGCTCGACGCCTTCCGCCAGGCCGACCAGGTGCTGCTCTCCGGTGTGCAGGGCATCACCGACCTGATCACCACCTCGGGCCTGATCAACCTCGACTTCGCCGACGTGAAGTCGGTGATGCAGGGTGCCGGCTCGGCGCTGATGGGCATCGGCTCGGCCCGCGGTGAGGACCGCGCGGTCAAGGCCGCCGAACTGGCAATCGCCTCCCCGCTGCTGGAAGCCTCCATCGACGGCGCCCATGGCGTGCTGCTGTCCATCCAGGGCGGCTCGGACCTCGGCCTGTTCGAAATCAACGAGGCAGCCCGCCTGGTCCAGGAAGTGGCCCACCCCGAAGCCAACATCATCTTCGGTGCCGTCATCGACGACGCCCTGGGCGATGAGGCACGCGTAACCGTGATCGCCGCCGGCTTCGACTCCGTGGATGCCACCAGCAAGCCGATGGCGAAGCTGCCGGCCCAGTCGATCACCACCCCGCCGCCGGCTGAAGCGGCCGCGGAGAGCGTCTCGGCCAAGCCAGCCGAGAAGCCCGTCGCCGCCGCCATCCCCGAGCGCAAGCCCGAACCGGAATCCTCCAGGGACTTCCAGGACCTTCCCGACGTTGTCGATTCGGACCTGAACGGCTCCAACGACGATCTGGACGTGCCGGACTTCCTGAAGTAGTCCGCACCGGAACCTGAACGCAGTGCTACATTACGCATCGAACCTCGATCCGCAGATCCACCTGGCATTCACCTCACAGGCCGAGGGCAACCTCGCCCTGCACGTGAATGACGACCCGCAACAGGTGCGGGCCAACCGCGCCAGGCTGGAGGAGCGGATCGGGGTTCGAAGCTTTTCCCTGACCTTCATGAACCAGGTTCACTCGGCCACCGTGCTAAACGCCGAACAGCGTGCCGAACAGCAAGGCGCGGAAAGCGCGGCGGCCACCTGTGACGGGCTGATCAGCCCCACGGGGACAACGCCCTTGGCCGTCATGGTCGCCGACTGCCTGCCGGTGCTGTTCGTTGGGCACAACCCGCAGAACAACTCCAGCGCCACCGCCGCGGTTCACGCCGGACGCCGGGGACTACTGGACGGAATCCTGCCCGAAACCGTCAAGCAGCTCACCGAGCTGGGCGCCACCCGCATTGAGGCCGTTATCGGCCCGGCGATCTGCGGGCGCTGCTACGAGGTGCCGCAGGAAATGCTCGAGGAGTCAGAGGCGCGGGTGCCGGGCATCGGCAGCATCACCAGCTGGGACACCCCGGCCTTGGACCTGCCAAGGGCCGCCGCGGGGCAACTTCGCGATCTGGCCGTCCAGGTGCGCAACAGTGGGATATGTACCCTGGAAAATCCGGAGTACTACTCCTACCGTCGGGACCGTCACAGCGGCCGTTTCGCCGGCATCATCTGGCGAGAAAACTAGCTCCCTGCGACACACCGCAGAGAATTGAACAGATTTACGTTGCTACCCGAATCCAGTGCGGTAGCGTCGAACTAGCGGAATCATGCACTGGGGTTGCATGTACGGGAAACGAGGAGAGTATCGTGGCGGACGGACTACGTAAAGCAATGGTCTACCTTGGCTTGGCCGATGCGGTCGAGCACGAGGAAGCTCCTGCCCGCGAGCCTGAGCAGCGCGCCCAGGTGCGAGTCGTGGAAGAGGAAGCTCCCCAGCGACCGACCGAAGCAGCAGGCCCAACCCCTGCTGCCCGAGCAGCGATTCCGCAACCAGATCAGTATGAGCAGGAAACCGAGTACCGGGCTCCTGTCACTCCCATCAAACGTGCCCCTTCGGTTAGGGATGAGGATTCCGAATTGCGTCAGATTACAACCGTGCACCCTCGTTCTTACAATGATGCCAAAATCATTGGTGAGAACTTCCGTGACGGTATCCCGGTGATTATGAACGTCACCGACATGGGCGAAACCGATGCCAAGCGCCTCGTAGATTTCTCCGCAGGACTGGTTTTCGCCCTGCATGGCTCCATCGAACGCGTCACCAATAAGGTGTTCCTTCTCTCACCGGCTACTGTAGAGGTGCTGGGCGAGGACCGTAAGCAGTCCGAAGCCCAGGCAACTTTCTTCAATCAGAGCTAACCGCCAAGGAGCGAGAACGCCACGATGCTATTCGGGATTCTTTATCTCGCGCTGAGTATTCTTCAAATTCTGCTGTTAATGAGAATTGTGTTGGATGTTACTGAAAGTTTTGCCCGGCACTGGAGCCCGAAGGGAATTGCTCTGGTCGCAGCCACGGTCGTGGTAACGATCACCGACCCGCCACTGCGTTGGCTGCGCAAGCGTATTAAGCCTCTTGACTTGGGTGGAATACGTTTGGACCTGTCTTTCCTGGTGCTGTTCATCGTCGTCGTGATCGCCAAGGCGATCGTCGGCAATCTCGGGTACAGCGTCGGAATTTAGTGTTTGTCGAACCTGTTCGCAGATTGTCCTTACGGGGCTGACGCGGTAGGTTCAAAATGAATGACACGGCCACTAGATGTCGTTTTCGTGTTTAGTGACCAAAACGTTATATCCTTTAAAAAATGGTGCTTCGACTACACCGGTCGTAGTATTGAACAAGGTAAGTGTTTCGCAGGGCAACCTAGGTCGTGCGGAAGAGATCCCAGTATTGAGGTGACCCAATGGCTTTGACGCCAGAAGACGTAGTCAATAAGCGGTTTCAGCCGACCAAGTTCCGCGAAGGCTACGACCAGGACGAGGTAGATGATTTCCTCGACGAGATCGTCGTAGAACTGCGTCGCCTGAACGCTGAGAACGACGAGCTCCGCCGCCGCCTGTCTGCCCTGGGCGAGGATGTTTCCTCTTCCAAGGAGCAGTCCGTGCCGGCCCCGGTGGCAGCAGCCCCGACTGCCAAGCCCACCGAGGAGAAGAAGGCCGAGGCACCTGCTGCCAAGCCTGCCGAGGAGAAGAAGGCCGACGCAGCTGCAAAGCCTGCCGAGCAGAAGAAGGCCGAGGCACCTGCTGCCAAGCCTGCCGAGGAAAAGAAGACCGAGGCTCCGAAGGCCGCTCCGGCAGCCGAAACCGGTGCCCGGACCGACACCGCGGAATCCGCAGCCAACGTGCTTGCCATGGCACAGCGTCTGCACGATGAGTACGTGGCCTCCGGTGTGGAGCAGCGCGACAAGATCATCGCTGACGCCAAGACCGAAGCCAACACCATGGTCACCGAGGCCGAGGAGAAGAGCCGCAAGACTCTCTCGGCCCTGGAGCAGCAGAAGTCCGTCCTGGAACGCAAGCTGGAACAGCTGCGAGGCTTCGAGCGCGACTACCGTGCCCGCCTGAAGACCTACATCGAAGGCCAGCTGCGTGACCTGGAGTCCCAGGCATCGATCGACAGCACGACCAAGAACAGCTAACCAACCGGTTTTGCTGACTTGAAAAGCTAGTCAGTACAGTTGACGGTGGTGACCGGACATCCGGTCACCACCGTTGTCGTTTAACACGTCGTTGACAAAGGGTACGAATGGAAAACAACTCACCCGCGGCCGCCCCGGATCCCCGCCGCTCCGCCGGCAGGTTCCTCGCACTGGGCTTTGGCCTGGCCGTGCTGGCCCTGATCCTGGATCAGGGAACCAAGCTCTATATCGAATCAACGATGCAACTGGGCGAGTCGGTTCCGGTGATCCCCGGGATCCTGAACATCCACTACATCCTGAATCCCGGCGCCGCGTTCTCCTTCGGAGAGAACTTCACCATCGTCTTCGCGCTGCTGCAGGCCGCGGTCTTCTGCTACGTGATCTACCTGCTGATCCGCAAGGTGCGCACCCTGTCCTGGGCGCTGACCCTCGGCGCGCTGCTGGGAGGAGTCGGTGGAAACCTCATTGACCGGATCTTCCGTGCTCCCGGCCTGGGCTTCGGACACGTCGTCGACATGATTTCCGTACCGGGCTTTGCCATCTTCAACGTCGCCGACTCCTTCATCGTCTGCTCGATGATCGTGGTGGCGATCCTGCTGCTGCGTGACGTCCCGATGAGCGGAGCCGGCAAGAATACCCAGACGGCCACGGGAACGGACCAGCCACAATGAGCCAGGACCGCCCCGCCGCAGTGCACCGACTGCAAGTCGCTGACGAAGAGCAGGGAAGTCGGGCCGATGTCTTCATCGCCCGGCAGCTGCAAATCCCACGGGCCGAGGCCACCGAACTGTGCCGCAGTAAACAGGTGCAAGTCAACGCAAGGACCATCAGCAAATCCCCGAAGCTCAAGGCGGGGGACCAGCTGGTGGTCAACCTGCCGGCCAAAGAAGACCCACTGAAAGTGAGGGTGGAACGGGTGGAGAACCTAAAAATCATCGCCGATGACGAACACTTCGTGGTGATCGACAAGCCGGTGGGCGTAGCCGCCCACCCCTCACCCGGGTGGGTCGGACCCACCGTCGTCGGGGCCTTGGCCGCCGAGGGCTACAACATCTCCACCTCCGGTGCCCCGGAACGGCAGGGGATTGTGCACCGGCTGGACGTGGGGACCAGCGGCCTGATGGTGGTGGCAAAAACCGAGCTGGCCTACACGGAGCTGAAGCGGGCGTTCAAGGAACGCACCCCAAAGAAGATCTACCATGCGGTCGTCCAGGGTCTGCCCGACCCCCTGGAAGGGACGATCGACGCGCCCATCGGCCGGCATCCGGGTTTCGAATGGAAGTTCGCGGTCCTTGATGGCGGGCGCAACTCGGTCACCCACTACAAGGTGGAGGAGGCCTTTGGCCGGGCCAGCCTGGTCGAGGTCGAACTGGAAACCGGACGAACCCACCAGATCCGTGTGCATTTCTCCGCGTTCGGTCATCCGTGCGCCGGGGACCAGACCTACGGCGCCGATCCAAAGCTCGCGGCCGCGCTGGGCCTGACGCGTCAATGGCTGCACGCCCATCAGCTGGGGTTCGCCCATCCGGCTACCGGGCAATGGGTCGAATTCGTCAGCGAATACCCGGCAGACCTGGCGGGGGCCCTGGAGCTGTTGCGCGAAGGAACCTACTAGTTTTTGTTGCCACACCCAGCGGTTTCCTTATGCGGAGCGTGCCGGGTCCATGGCAAAAACCGCCTCCTCGAGTGTGGCTTTTCCCAACCCGCGCCCGAGCTGATTCCGCGCGGGCCGAGGGCTAGACTGGATGCGTGAGTGCCACACGCGACGGATTTGTTCATCTTCATACCCACACCGAATACTCGATGCTCGACGGGGCGGCCCGTCTTGGCGAGCTCTTCGAGGAAGCCAACCGGCAGGGCATGGAAGCCATGGCCATCACCGACCATGGCTATCTCTTCGGTGCCTTCGACTTCTGGCGCCAGGCCACCGGGGCCGGCATCAAGCCCATCATCGGGGTCGAGGCCTACGTGACGCCGGGAACCGCGCGCGATGACAAGCAGCGCGTGAAATGGCGTACCGAGGAAAAGCAAAAGGGAGATGACGTCTCCGGCGGTGGCCTCTACACCCACATGACGCTGCTGTCCTACAACAACGAAGGCATGAACAACCTCTTCAAGGGCAGCTCCATCGCCTCCCTGGATTCGGTCTTCGGCAAGTATCCGCGCTGGGACCGCGAGCTGCTGAACAACCACTCCAAGGGCCTGATTGCCACCACTGGCTGCCCCTCGGGTGAAATCCAGACGAAGCTGCGCCTGGGACAGTACGAGGCCGCAAAGGCGGCCGCCGCCGAATTCCAGGAGATCTTCGGCAAGGAGAACTACTTCTGCGAGATCATGGACCATGGTCTGGAGATTGAACGGCGGATCACCAAGGACCTGCTGCGCCTGGCCAAGGAACTGCAGATCCCACTGGTGGCCACCAACGACCTGCACTACACGCACGAAGCCGACGCGAAGGCCCACGAGGCGCTGCTGGCCATCAACTCCGGTTCCACCCTTGATGAACCCACCTACGACCAGGGCGGCAAGCGCTTCGCCTTCTCCGGCTCCGGCTACTACCTCAAGAGCGCCCGGGAAATGCGTGAACTGTTCCGCGAGTTCCCCGAGGCCTGCGACAACACCCTGCTCATCGCCGAACGGGCCGAGGTCTCCTTCGACACCAACGCCAACTACATGCCCAAGTTCCCCACCCCGGAAGGGGAGGACGAAACCAGCTGGCTGATCAAGGAAGTCGACAAGGGCCTGCACTACCGCTACCCGGATGGCATCCCCGATGAGGTGCGCAAGCAGGCCGATTACGAGCTGGACGTCATCATCAAGATGGGCTTCCCCGGCTACTTCCTGGTGGTCGCCGACTTCATCAACTGGTCCAAGGACAACGGCATCCGCGTCGGCCCCGGCCGTGGTTCCGGTGCAGGTTCCATGGTCGCCTACGCAATGCGCATCACCGATCTGGATCCGCTGCAGCACGGACTGATCTTCGAACGCTTCCTGAACCCGGAACGCGTTTCCATGCCCGACTTCGACGTCGACTTTGACGATCGTCGTCGCCCCGAAGTGATCAAGTACGTCACCGAGAAGTACGGAGACGAGCGCGTATCCATGATCGTCACCTACGGTTCGATCAAGACCAAACAGGCGCTGAAGGACTCCTCCCGGGTGCTGGGGTACCCCTTCTCGATGGGTGAAACGCTGACCAAGGCGCTGCCTCCGGCGGTGATGGCCAAGGACATCCCGCTGAACGACATCGAAAACCCGCAGTCCAAGCGCTACTCCGAGGCCGCGGATTTCCGCAACCTGGTCGCCAACGATCCCGAAGCGGCGCGCGTGTTCGAAACCGCCAAGGGCCTGGAGGGGCTCAAGCGCCAATGGGGTGTGCATGCGGCCGGGGTGATCATGAGCTCGGATCCGATCATTGACGTCATCCCGATCATGCGCCGCCTGCAGGACCGTCAGGTGATCACCCAGTTCGACTACCCGACCTGCGAAGGCCTGGGGCTGATCAAGATGGACTTCCTGGGCCTGCGCAACCTGACCATCATTTCCGACGCGATCGAGAACATCAAGGCCAACACCGGGGACGACCTGGATTTGGAGACCCTGCCACTGGATGACCCGGCCACGTACCAGTTGCTGGCCCGCGGCGACACGCTGGGCGTGTTCCAGCTCGATGGCGGTCCAATGCGATCGCTGCTGAAGCTGATGCGCCCGGACAACTTCGAAGACATCTCCGCGGTGCTGGCGCTCTACCGCCCGGGACCGATGGGCGCGAACGCCCACACCAACTACGCACTGCGCAAGAACGGGCTGCAGGACGTGGTGCCGATCCACCCGGAGCTGGCCGAACCGCTGGAGGACATCCTGGGCGGCACCTTTGGCCTGATCGTCTACCAGGAACAGGTAATGGCGATCGCCCAGAAGCTGGCCGGCTACTCGCTGGGCCAGGCGGACATCCTGCGTCGTGCGATGGGCAAGAAGAAGAAGTCCGAACTGGACAAGCAGTTTGTCGGCTTCAAACAGGGGATGAACGACAACGGGTACTCCGATGCCGCGGTGCAGACCCTATGGGACATCCTGCTGCCGTTCTCCGACTACGCGTTCAACAAGGCGCACTCGGCGGCCTACGGGGTGGTGTCCTACTGGACCGCCTACCTCAAGGAGCACTACACGGCCGAATACATGGCGGCCCTGCTCACCTCCGTGGGTGATGACAAGGACAAGCTGGCCATGTACCTGAACGAATGCCGGCGCCTGGGCATCACGGTGCTGCCGCCGGACGTCAACGAATCCGCCCTGACCTTCACCCCGGTCGGCAAGGACATCCGCTTCGGAATGGGTGCGGTGCGCAACGTGGGCACCCACGTGGTGGAGGGCATGGTCGAGGCCCGCACCGAGAAGGGCGCCTACACCGACTTCAGCGACTTCCTGCGCAAGGTCCCGGCCGTGGTGTGCAACAAGCGCACCATTGAATCGATGATCAAGGCCGGCGCGTTCGACTCCATGGGCCACCACCGCCGAGCCCTGGTGGCGATCCACGAAGAGGCCGTGGACTCGGTGATCACCCTCAAGCGCAATGAGGCCGCCAACCAGTTTGACCTGTTCAGCGCGCTGGGCACCGAGGATGCCTCCGACTCGATGAGCGTAAGCATCCCGGACCTGCCGGACTGGGACAAGAAGGAAAAGCTAGGATTCGAACGCGAAATGCTGGGCCTCTACGTCTCGGACCACCCGTTGCAGGGGCTGGGCCAGGCCCTGGACCAGTACGCGGACATGTCGATCACCCATGTGATCTCCGATGACGGTCCCTCCGACGGGCACATCATCTCCATCGCGGGCATGATCACCGGCCTGCAGCGCAGGATTGCCAAGAAGTCCGGCAACCCCTACGCCCGCTGCGAGCTGGAGGACCTCTCCGGTTCGATGGAGGTCATGTTCTTCGGCCAGGCCTACCAGCCGATCGCCGAGGTGCTGGCAGAAGACTTGATTGTGGTCATCAAGGGACGCGTGCAGCGCCGTGACGACGGTTCAATCACCCTGAACGCGCAGGAAATGATGATCCCGGAGCTCTCCGACGCCACCGGCACCGGGCCGGTGGTCATTGCGATCCCCACCCACAAGGCCACCGAAACCCTGGTCTCCCAGCTCGGTGACGTGCTGCGCACGCACCGGGGCAACACCGAGGTGCGGGTCAAGCTCTCCGGCTCGCGAGGCACCTCGCTGATGCGCCTGGGCATGAACTACCGGGTGAACCCGAACCCGGCACTGTTCGGAGACCTGAAGGTGCTGCTCGGTCCGGCCTGCCTGGATGCCTAGGTACCCGGCCTGATCCTGTGTGACCGGGCCGGGTAACCATTGCCGCACCCGACCGCGGGCACGGTTAAACTGGACGGGTGACTTCCTCAGCTCAGAACCCCTTCCCGCAACTGGCCACCATCGACTGGCGGGCACGCCGGCTGGAGCGCGCCGACCTGAAGGCGCAGCTGCCACGGCCGGTGGTGAACTCGCAGACCGCCGCCGAATCGGTGCAGCAGATCATCGACAAGGTGCGCGGTGAGGGGATGCCCGCGCTGCTGGAACTGTCCGAGAAGTTCGACAAGGTGCGCCTGGAGCATACCCTGGTCCCGCAGGAGGAGCTGCAGCGGGCCCTGGATGAACTGGATCCCAAGGTACGGGCGGCGTTGGAGGAATCCATTGAGCGGGCCCGCGCCTTCGCCGCGGCTCAGGTACCCCAGGACGCGGTCGTGGAGTATCCGCACGGAGCCCGGGTCACCCAGCGCTGGGTGCCGGTGCGACGCGTGGGCCTGTACGTACCCGGGGGACTGGCCGTCTACCCGTCCTCGGTCATCATGAACACCGTGCCCGCCCAGGCCGCCGGTGCCCAGTCACTGGCCCTGGCCAGCCCGCCGCAGCGCGAGTTCGGCGGCCTGCCCCACCCCACCATCCTGGCCGCCGCGAAACTGCTGGGCATTACCGAGGTGCACGCGATGGGCGGGGCCCAGGCCGTGGCCGCCTTCGCCTACGGGGTGCCGGCCACCGCCGATCCCCGCGGCGGCATTGAACCGGTCGACGTGATCTCCGGCCCCGGCAATGTTTTTGTCGCCACCGCCAAGCGTCTGGTCAAGGGCGTGGTGGGCATCGATGCCGAAGCCGGGCCGACCGAGATCGCGATCCTGGCCGACGCCAGTGCCAACCCGGACTTTGTTGCCGCCGACATGATTTCCCAGGCCGAGCACGACGAGAACGCCGCCGCGGTGCTCATCACCGACTCCGCGGAACTGGAACAGGCGGTCCGGGCCAGCCTGGAACGCCAGGTGGCGGCCACCAAGCACACCGAACGGGTCGGCGTGGCCCTCTCCGGCAGCCAGTCGGCGATCATCCTGGTCGCCGACGTGGAGCAGGGAATCGAGGTGTGCAACACCTACGCGGCCGAACACCTGGAAATCATGACCGAATCCAGCGCATTCGTCGCCTCGCGCATTACCGCCGCTGGCGCGATCTTCGTGGGGGACTACGCCCCGGTCAGCCTCGGGGACTACTGCGCCGGATCCAACCACGTACTGCCGACCTCCGGGACCGCACTGCACGCCTCGGGCCTGAACGTGAACACCTTCCTGAAGGCCATTCAGGTCATCGACTATCCGCAGGCGGCGCTGGGGGAGGTGGCCGAACACGTCATCAACCTGGCCAACGCCGAGGACCTGCCCGCCCATGGTGACGCAGTCCAAATACGCCAGCGTAAATAGACGATAAACTGTTAGGTGACATCGGGTAACCGTGGCCGCAATGAGGGCCAGGGGGACCGTGTCCCGGAAACATCCTGGAGGTGCAATGAACTGTCCCTATTGCCGCAACCCCGACTCCCGCGTCGTCGACAGCCGTGTGGCCGACGATGGGGTGTCGATCCGCCGGCGCCGCCAGTGCACCGCCTGCTCCCGCCGCTTCACCACCCTGGAAACCACCAGCCTGAACGTGATCAAGCAGTCCGGGGCCGCTGAACCCTTCTCCCGCACCAAGGTCATCAACGGTGTGCGCAAGGCCTGCCAGGGCCGCCCGGTCACCGACCACGACTTGGCCGTGCTCGCCCAGGAGGTGGAGGAGACCGTACGGATGTCCGGGGCCGCGGAGATCCCGGCCCACCAGATTGGCCTGGCAATCCTGGAACCGCTGCAGCGCCTGGACGAGGTCGCCTACCTGCGCTTTGCCAGCGTCTACCAGGACTTCACCTCGTTGAGCGACTTTGAGTCCGCCATCGCCAAGCTGCGTGAGGAGCGCAGCGACCTTCCGCGCGGCAACCAGCGGCCACTGACCGCCGAATAGGGCCGCGGCTTGACGTCCGTGAGGCGGCTTAAGCAACAACAACCTCGACCAGTAGTAACTGGTCGAGGTTGTTTGTCTTCCACGGTACGTGCGCGGTGCTTTTCCTTGCGGGTCAGCGGATGCGCGAGGCCTGCAGGGCCGCGCCGATGATACCGGCGTTGTTCGCGTTGGTGGCCACCTTCAGCTCGGTGTCGATGTCGATCATCGGCACGAACCGCTCCGGGTTCTTGGAGATCCCCCCGCCAAGGATGAACAGCTCCGGGGAGAACAGGAACTCCAGGTGGCGCAGGAAGGCGCTCAGACGCTGGGCGTACTGGTCCCAGGGCAGCTCCTCGCGTTCGCGTGCCGCGGCGCTCGTGGTGGCCTCGGCCTCGGCCCCATTGAACTCCAGGTGGCCCAGCTCGAAGTTCGGCACCAGCTGTCCGTTGAACAGCAATGCCGAACCGATCCCGGTACCCAGGGTCAGGGTCATCACGCTGCCGGGCACGTTCCGCCCGGCACCGTACTCGCCCTCGGCCAGTCCGGCCGCGTCGGCGTCGTTGAGCATGACCACATCTCGGCCCAGCGTCTTTCCGAACAACTGCACCAGGTCGGTGCCGATAAAGGACTTGTCCACGTTTGCCGCGGAACGCGCCACCCCATGGTGCACAATGCACGGCACCGCGATCCCCAGCGGAGCATCATCCAACGGCGCGCCCTCCCGGCTGCGCAGCTCGGAGTAAATCGCGGCGGCCACCTCGGCGACAGCCTCGGGCAGTGAAGGCTTCGGCGTGGGCATCCGGAAACGCTTGCCCACCAGTTTCCCGGTGGTCAAATCAACGATGCCGCCCTTCATTCCGGTACCGCCAACGTCGATGCCGAACCCGAGGCGCTCCTGCTGTGAGGCGCGTTGCTGAACCATGAGGCTCCTTTCAGCCTTTAAAACACGGAAGGAAAATAAACCTCAGCTACGGCAAGGTCAGAATTTCGGCGCCATTGTCGGTGACCAGCAGCGTGTGCTCAAACTGGGCGGTTCGCTTCTTGTCCTTCGTCGTGACAGTCCACCCATCGGCCCACATGTCCCACTCGATCGTTCCGAGTGTCAGCATCGGCTCAATGGTAAAAACCATACCCGGTTCAATCAGCTGGTTGTAAGCCGGGGCCGCGTCATAATGCGGAATGATCAGCCCGGTATGGAACGCCGGGCCGACCCCATGGCCGGTGAAGTCACGCACCACGCCGTAGCCAAAGCGCTTGGCGTAGGCCGAAATGGTGCGCCCGATGACGTTGATTTCGCGCCCCGGCATGACCGCCTTGATGGCGCGCTTCAACGAGTTCTCGGTGCGCTCCACCAGCAGGCGTGATTCCTCATCCACGTCTCCCACCAGGAAGGTGGCGTTGTTGTCGCCATGCACGCCATCAATGTAGGCGGTCACGTCGATGTTGATGATGTCCCCGTCCCGCAGCACGGTGTCATCCGGGATGCCGTGGCAGATGACCTCGTTGATCGAGGTGCACACCGACTTCGGGAAGCCCCGGTAGCCCAGGGTGGAGGGGTAGGCGCCATGATCGATCATGTACTCGTGCCCGATCCGGTCCAGTTCCGCCGTGGTCACCCCCGGCTGGCAGGCCTTGCCCACCTCGGCCAGCGCCTGCGCCGCAATCCTCGAAGCGACACGGATCCGCTCAATCATCTCCGGGGTGTTGACGTCCGGGTGGCGGTGCGAGGTCGGCTCCGGCTTGCCCACGTATTCGGGGCGGGCGATATCCGCCGGCACCTTCAGTTGTGGGCCGACGACGCCTGGAGTGAGGTTTCCAATGGGGGCTGTTGCGGCAGTAGTCATATTTTTATTCTAGCCATGGCGCCCCGGCAGAATCTGCCTGCTGCGGCACACCCGTCGGGCTGGGAACGGTGCCACACCCGCTGGGGCGCGCTTCAAGGTTCAATGACAGCAACCCGACCGGGCACTAGGCTGGCGGTGAGAGCGGTGACTGTTCCACGCCACCAAAGGGGGGTGATGGGCGCGCCGCTGCGCCAAGAGCGGGCAACAAGGAAGGAAGAGACCATGAGCGAAGGCCAGTACTGGTACAACGTGGAAACCGGGGGCATCGAAAAAGGCCCGCAGTCCGATTGGACGAAACTGCTGGGTCCCTATGCCACGGAGGACGAGGCCCGCAACGCGATGGCCAAGGTCCAGGCGCGCAATGAGGCCTGGGACGCGGAAGACGAAGAGGACGAATAGCCGTTAAAACCGGCAGCGGCCGCCTCAGGGGGCGGCCGCTGCCGGTTCCGGACGCGCCGGGTAGGTTTTGTGGCTACTTGTCGAATTCGTACTGCGCGCTGGGGAAGCTGCCATCGGCCACATCCCGGTGGTACTGGCCCACCGCCCCGGAAACGATTTCACGCAGGTTCGCATACTGCTTCACGAAACGCGGGGTGCGCCCGGAGCCCAGGCCCAGCATGTCCTGCCACACCAGCACCTGCCCGGTGGTCGAGTTCCCGGCGCCGATGCCGATCGTGGGCACGCGCAGCGCCGCCTCCACCTTCGCGGCGGCCGGGCTGGGCACCATCTCCAGCAGCACCGCAAAGGCGCCAGCATCCTGCAGCGCCACCGCGTCCTCAAGCAGCGCATCGGCCGCGTCCCCGCGGCCCTGCACCCGGTAGCCGCCCAAGGCGTGCTCGGACTGCGGGGTGAAGCCGATGTGAGCGATCACCGGCACCCCGGCTCCGACCATGGCGTGCACGTGCCCGGCATGGCGGGCGTCGCCCTCCATCTTCACCGCGTGCACCCCGGCTTCCTTCATCAGCCTGACCGCCGATTCCACCGCCTGGGCGGGGGACTGCTCGTAGCTGCCAAAGGGCAGGTCGGCCACGACCAGCGCCCGCCTGGCGCCGTTGACCACCGCCTTGGAGAAGGTGATCATCTCATCCATGCTGATGCGCAGGGTCGAGTCGTAGCCCAGGACCGTGTTCGCCGCCGAGTCGCCAACCAGCAGGATCTCGATGCCGGCCTCGTCGAACACTTCGGCCAGCATCCGGTCATAGCAGGTGAGCATCGAGAACTTCTCGCCGCGTTTCTTCGCTTCGGCCAGGTGCCCGATGCGGATGCGTGCAGGGCGCGTGGCAGGGTCTGAGAGATAGGGTTGAGGCATAGCAAGACCTTAGCGCACTTGGGCCCGGCAATGCCCGCTGGCATGGCCGCTTGCACCGGCGTCGCGGTGCAAAAACGTATAGTCTTGCAACAGAGCAGAAATGGCCGCGGCGAGTCAGGCCCGGCGCACGCACCCGACAGGCAAGGCGGTAAGAGATGGATCGTCAGCAGGAATTCGTACTGCGCACCATTGAGGAACGCGACGTCAGATTCGTGCGGTTGTGGTTCACCGATGTGGTCGGTTCACTGAAGTCCGTGGCACTGGCACCGGCCGAGGTGGAGGACGCGTTCGCCGAGGGGCTGGGCTTTGACGGTTCCTCCATCGAGGGGCTCTCGCGCATCTACGAATCGGACATGCTGCTGCAGCCGGATCCCTCCACCTTCCAGCTGCTGCCCTGGCGCGGTGAGGTGGAGCCGACCAGCCGCATGTTCTGCGACATCCTCACCCCGGAGGGCACCCCCTCCACCGCGGACCCGCGCCACGTGCTCAAGCGCCAGCTCGACGAGGCCTCCAAGCTCGGCTTCACCTGCTACACCCACCCGGAGATCGAGTTCTACCTGCTGCAGTCCGCCGAGCTGGGACCGCACGGGCGCCCGGTGCCGATCGACAACGCCGGCTACTTCGACCACGTCCCGGAC
This sequence comes from Glutamicibacter creatinolyticus, assembly GCF_006094275.1. Classification (GTDB taxonomy): domain Bacteria; phylum Actinomycetota; class Actinomycetes; order Actinomycetales; family Micrococcaceae; genus Glutamicibacter; species Glutamicibacter creatinolyticus. Next base: position 2,063,523 of record NZ_CP034412.1, on the reverse strand, counting down.
GGGGTTGGCCAGGACTTCCGCCGGCTGTCGGTGACCACCCTGGAGGCGCTGGGCATCTCCGTGGAGTTCTCCCACCATGAGACCGGCCCGGGGCAAAACGAAATCGACCTGCGCTACGCCGATGCCCTGCAGACGGCGGACAACATCATGACCTTCCGCACCGTCATCAAGGAGATGGCCATGCAGAAGGGGCTGTACGCCACCTTCATGCCCAAGCCCTTTGCCGAACACCCCGGCAGTGGGATGCACACCCATTTTTCACTCTTCGAAGGCGACTCCAACGCCTTCTTCGAGGCCGGGCGCGAATACCAGCTCTCCGATGTGGCCCGCTCCTTCATTGCCGGCATCCTGCACCACGCCAAGGAGCTGACCGCGGTCACCAGCCAGTTCGTGAACTCCTACAAGCGGCTGTGGGGCGGGGGCGAGGCCCCCAGCCACCTGTCCTGGGGTCACAACAACCGCTCCGCGCTGGTGCGGGTGCCACTGTACAAGCCCGGCAAGGGCCAAAGCGCCCGGGTGGAATACCGCGGCATCGACTCCGCCGCGAACCCCTACCTGGCCTACGCGTGCCTGCTGGGCGCCGGGCTGAAGGGCATCCACGAGGGCTACGAGCTGGAGGACCCCACCGAGGATGACGTGTGGAGCCTGTCCACCGCCGAACGCCGCGCCTCGGGACATGACCCGCTGCCCGGCTCGCTGCACGACGCGCTGCGCACCCTGGAGGACTCGGAGCTGATGGCCGACATCCTCGGAGAGCAGGTGTTCAACTCCTTCCTGGCCAACAAGCGGGCCGAATGGGAGGAATACCGCCAGGAAATCACCCCCTGGGAGCTGAACCGCTACCTGGGCATGCTCTAGGGCCAGACCGGCACAACGGGGGAAAGAAGAAAGGCAGATGACACCGAGTTCGCGGGAACTGATCAACGCAGGCTTCCTGGACACCACGCGGGCCAAGCAGTTCCTGGACTCGCCGGAACTAGCCGATTTGGACCGCGGCCTGATCCTACGCAGCATGGCCCACGCCCCGGACCCGGACCAGGCGCTGCTGCTGGCCGTGCGCCTGGTGGACAAGCACCCCCAAGCCGGCAGGCTGCTGTGCGAACCGGACAGCTGCCAGGCCCTCATCCGGCTGCTGGGGGCCTCCGACGCGCTGGGTGAATTCCTGATCCGCTGCCCGCAGGCCCTGCAGGTCATTACCCACACCCCGCAACAGCATTTCCAGCCGCGCCCGCCCCAGGCCCTGACTGAACAGCTGCTGCAGGCCGTGGAAGCCTACCCCAGCCCTTCGGGACACTGGGTGGCGGGGCAGCGCGGGGAACCGGCCCGCCGCGCCCTGCGCACCGCCTACCGCCTGGCCCTGCTGGACCTGGCCTACCGGGACCTGGGCTCCAGCCAGCCGCAGCACATCCTGCCTCAGGTCGCCGCCGAATTGGCGGACCTGGCCGCCGCGGCCCTGGAAGCGGCGCTCGCCGTCAGCCGGGCCGAAGCCGGTGAACAATACGGGGAACACCACGTCGACCAGGTGCGCCTGGCGATCATCGGCATGGGCAAGTGCGGGGCCCGGGAACTGAACTACATCTCCGACGTGGACGTGATCTACGTGCACCAGGGGATGGGGGAACTGGCAGAACAGCAGGCCACCGAGATCGCCACCACCCTGGCCAGCGGCACCGCGCGCACCATCATGCTGCCCGGCGGGGAACCGCCGCTGTGGGAGGTGGATGCCAACCTGCGCCCCGAAGGCAAGGAGGGGGCACTGACCCGCACCCTGGCCTCCCATGAGGCCTACTACCAGCGCTGGGCGCATTCCTGGGAGTTCCAGGCGCTGCTCAAGGCCCGGGCCATCGCCGGGGACCGGGAACTGGGCGAGCGCTACGAGCGGATGGTCTCCCCGATGGTCTGGTCCAGCTCCGAACGCGACGGGTTCGTGGAATCGGTGCAGAAGATGCGCCGCCGGGTCAGCGCCAACATCGCCAAGGACGAGGTCGAGTGGCAGATCAAGCTAGGCCCCGGGGGACTGCGGGATGTGGAGTTCACCGTCCAGCTGCTGCAGCTGGTGCACGGACGGGTGGAACAGGCGCTGCAGGTGCCCACCACCACCCTGGCCATCCAGGCGCTGAGCGAGCTGGGGTTCATTGGACGCACCGACGCGATGAACTTCGATGAGGCCTACCGCTTCCTGCGGCTGCTGGAACACCGCATCCAGCTCTCCCAGCTGCGCCGCACCCATCTGATGCCGCGCACCGAACACGCCCAACGGGTGCTGGCCCGGGCCATCCGCAGCGCCGGGGACACCCGGTTGACCAGTGCCGCGCAGCTGATGCGGCGCTGGAATGAAACCAAGCGGCTGGTGCGCTCCTTGCACGAACTGATTTTCTACCGCCCACTGCTGGTCACCAGCTCGAACCTGACCACCGAAGAGGTGCGGCTGACCCCGGCCAGCGCCCAGGCGCGACTGCGCGCCCTGGGATACCTGGACCCGAAGGCGGCCATGCGCCACATCGAGGCGCTGACCAGTGGCGTCTCCCGTTCGGCGGCGCTGCAGCGCCAGCTGCTGCCGGTGCTGCTGGGCTGGTTTGCCGAGGGCGTGGACCCGGACGCCGGGCTGTTGGGCTTTCGGCGGCTGAGCGAATCGCTGGGCAAGACCCACTGGTTCCTGGGGATGCTGCGCGACACCAACGCCGCCGCCGAACGACTAAGCGCACTGCTGTCCAACACCCGCTTTCTGACCGACCTGCTGGCCGTGGAATCCACCGCCGCAGCCTGGCTGGGCAATGACAGCGCCCTGCAGCCGCTGGACCGCACCGCCCTGGAGCAGCAAAGTGACGCGATTATCCGGCGCAACCGCCAGCCGGACACCGCGATCCGCCAGGTGCGGGTGGCCCGGCGCAAGGAATTCCTGCGCGTCGCCCTGGCCGACGCGGCCGGGCTAATGAACGTCTCCAAGGTCGGCCACGCGCTCTCGGACATCGACGCGGTCGCCGTGGAGGCCATTTTGCGGGTGCTGCGCGCCGCGGATGTTGCCGAACATGGGGAGCACACTGACCTGGCGGTCATCGCCATGGGCCGGCAGGGCGGGCAGGAGATCGGCTACGGCTCCGACGCGGACGTCATGTTTGTCCAGCGCCCGGTGCCCGGAGCGGAAGGCCAGCAGGCCCAGGAACAGGCGCTGCGCATCGTCACCGCGCTGATCGCCGCGGTCTCCCGGCCGCTCAAGCCGGCCATCCCGGCGGAGGTGCGCCTGGTGATCGACGCGGACCTGCGCCCGGAAGGAAAGACCGGGGCCCTGGTGCGCAGCCTGGACTCCTACGCCGAATACTATGCCCGCTGGGCGGATGTGTGGGAACGCCAGGCGCTGCTGCGCGCCCGGCCGATGGCCGGGGACCGGCAATTGGGTGAAGACTTCATCGCGCTGATCAACCCGATCCGCTACGGCGGGGGACTGGATGAGGCGGAGGTCAAGGAGATCCGCAAGATCAAGGCCCGGGTGGAGGCCGAACGCCTGCCGCGCGGCGCCGACCCGGCGCGGCACCTGAAGCTGGGCCGCGGTTCACTTTCGGACGTGGAATGGCTGGTCCAGTTCTTCCAGCTGCAGTACGCCTGCGAACACGAGCAGCTGCGCACCACCACGACCCGCGCCGCGCTCAAGGCCTTGGCGGAACTGAAGTACCTGTCCAAATCGGAGGTCAAGACGCTGGACATGGCATGGACCCTGGCCACCAAGGTGCGCAGCGCCGAAATCATCACCTCCGGGCGCTCCAGCGACGTGCTGCCGCGCTCGGCCCGGGACATGGAGGCGGTGGGACGCTGGTGCGGCTACGAACCGAACCAGGGCTACCAGCTGGAGGACGACTACCTGAAAGCCACCCGGCGGGCGAGGGCAATCTTTGAAAAGCGCTTCTACGGTTTCGAGGACTAGGGGCGGTTAACCCTGCGCGCGGGTGAGCCGGCCAGTGGCGTCCGGCCATTGCACCAAGGCCCGGGCCCCGGCCACCAGGGCCTTGGCACGCAGGGCATCGGCAAGCACGATCCCGTTACCGCCCACCTCCAGGATCGCCAGGTCGCCCTCCAGCCCCGGTGGGGCATCGCGCAGCCGCCAATTGGCCGTCAATTCGGCGATGCCGCGTTCCAGCAGCAGCTCTTCACCGGCGTGGAAGTCACACGCCGGCCCCACGGCGTGGCCTAGAACGCTGCGCGGCTGGACGATGTCGAAATCCTCGGTCACCGGTTCCAGATAGCCGACGACCTCGCGGTCCTCACGGGTGACCGGCATCCACTGAGTGCTATCCATCCGCCTCACCTTAGCAGGCAGGCACGTTACGACGGCGGGCTACGGGTACACCAAAAACCGCAGGCATCGCGCGGGCACGGGCCCAGGCGATGCCTGCGGTATATTTTACGCTCGTCTCACCGAGATCCGAGGGGCGGAGGACAGCGTCTTTGGGCTAGCAGCCGTAGTAGAGCTCGAACTCGTACGGGTTCGGGCGCAGCGAGAGCGGACGGATCTCATTCTCGCGCTTGTACTCGATCCAGGTGCGGATCAGATCCTCGGTGAACACTCCGCCTTCGAGCAGGTACTCGTAGTCCTCCTCCAGGGCCAGCAGTGCCTCCTCCAGGGTCTCCGGGGCGCGCTGGATGTCCTTGGCTTCCTCCGGGGGCAGCTCGTAGAGGTCCTTGTCGATCGGCTCGGCCGGCTCGATGCGGTTCTTGATGCCATCCAGGCCTGCCATCAGCTGGGCCGCGAACGCCAGGTACGGGTTCGAGGAGGCATCCGGGGCGCGGAACTCGATGCGCTTGGCCTTCGGGTTCGACCCGGTGACCGGGATGCGGATGCCGGCCGAGCGGTTGCCCTGCGAGTAGACCATGTTCACCGGTGCCTCGTAGCCCTTGACCAGGCGGCGGTAGGAGTTCACGGTCGGGTTGGTGAAGGCCAGCACGGAGGAGGCGTGCTTCAGCAGCCCGCCAATGTACCAGCGGGCGGTGTCGGACAGGCCCGCGTAGCCCTTCTCGTCGTAGAACAACGGGTCCCCATTGGACCACAGCGACTGGTGCACGTGCATGCCCGAACCGTTGTCCCCGAAGACCGGCTTGGGCATGAAGGTGGCGGACTTGCCCCAGGCGTCGGCCACGTTTTTCACCACATACTTGAACAGCATCAGCTCATCGGCCGAGTGCACCATGGTGTTGAACTTGTAGTTGATTTCCGCCTGGCCAGCGGCACCCACCTCGTGGTGGCTGCGCTCAACTTCCAGCCCGACATTATCCAGCTCAACGCAGATCGCGTCGCGCAGGTCGGCCTGCTTGTCGGTTGGGGAGACCGGGAAGTAGCCGCCCTTGAACGGGGTCTTGTAGCCCTGGTTGCCGCCTTCTTCCTTGCGGCCGGTGTTCCAGGGGGCCTCGTCCGAATCGATCTGGTAGAACGCGCCCTGCGGGCTGGATTCGTAGCGGACGTCTTCAAAGATGAAGAACTCGGCTTCCGGGGCGAAGAACGCGGTGTCGGCGATGCCCGTCGATTCCAGGTAGGCCTCGGCGCGCTCGGCCACGCCGCGCGGATCGCGGTGGTAGGGCTCACCGGTGCGCGGGTTGATGATGGAGAAGTTGAATGCCAGGGTCTTTTCGATCCGGAACGGATCGAGGAAGCCGGTCTTCACATCCGGGATCAGCTGCATGTCCGAATCGGAGATGCCGGCGAAGCCGCGAATCGAGGACGCGTCAAAGAGCTGGCCGTTGACAAAGAAGTCGGCGTCCACTGACTTTGCAGGAACGTTGAAGTGCTGCTGCACACCCGGTAGGTCGGTAAAGCGAATATCGACGAACTTGACGTCCTCCTCGGCGATGTACGCCAAAGCTTCTTCTGGACTGGAAAACATGTGCAGGTTACTCCCTGTTGTCTATTGAAACGGTAAACAAGTCGGTCAAATCATGATCGCTTGCCCTTGCCTACCCCTCTACAATACCGAGGATCCGTTTCCCAGTGGTGTCTCTATTGTTTCTTGTGCGTTACAAAGCAGGGTTTTTGGCTTCTGTTACAGTGCCCGTCCTGTGCCGCCGGGCACACTCAATGGGTTCGCACAGTGAACCCCGATAAACTGGGGGAGTGGAACGAAAAGACTTGGGTTCCTGGCTGGAAGGACCCCCTCAGCTCAACACCCAGCAATGGCCCGGACAGCGACTGGGACGGCCCGAGCGGGGGCCCGGTTCAATTGCCCGCTTCCCCCGGCGTGTCGGGGCGATCATCATCGATTGGGCGCTGGCAATGCTGGTGAGCTGGTGGCTGTTTGATTCCGCCGCCTTGGCCACCCTGCTGCTCTTCTGCCTGGGCCAGATCATCACCGTTGGATTCACCGGCCACTCGATCGGCCATCGGGCGCTGGGCATGCAGGTCCAGTCCATGGACGGCACCGCGATCAAGCCGCTGACCGGTCTGGTGCGCTCGGTGCTGCTGTGCCTGGTCATTCCCGCTCTGATCGCGGACGCCGACCAGCGGGGCTTGCACGACCGCGCCGGAGGCAGCGTTCTGGTGAGCATCCGCTAAGCCTGCCCGATCCACGCAGCAAAGACCCGGCCGGTCAGGAAAGCACTGCGGTTAAATGAAAGCGAGCCGTGCACCCTGGTGGGTGCACGGCTCGCTTTCATTCGATGGTTTACCGCCCGCGCATGGCGCGACGGCTCGGGCGCACCTTGTTCGGGTCAATCCCCTTCGGAATCGGCAGGCGATTCGCGCTCAGGGTGGTCAGGCGCTTATCCACTGCACTGACCTCAAGCTTCGACAAGGTCTTGGGAAGCTTCTTCATCTTCTTGCTGACCTCAGGCAACGGGGTCTGGTTCTCGCCGCTGCCGGCATTGATCACGGTGATCGGAACGTTGGGCAGCACACGGCCGATGCGCTTGCGCTCGGAGCTGACCAGCTCGCGAACACGGCCGTTCGGGCCCTCGGTGACCAGCACGACTCCGGCGCGGCCCACACCCAGGAACACCAGGTCCTGGTGGCGGTTGGCGGCTACCGGCTCCTGCTTCAGGATCCAGCCGCGGCGCAATACGCTCATCGCGGCGCCGGCAGCACCCGGGCGTCCCTCCAACTGCGTAAACGCGGCCTTCTCGGCGCGACGGGAGAGGACAAACATGGCCGCCAACAAGCCCAACGGGATCGAGATCAGCAGCATCGTGATCCAGTTGTTCAGCAGGATGCCGATCAGCAGACCCACCGCAACGACACCCAGGCCAGCCAGCAACATCCACCACACGACCATCGGGTCATTGCGGCGAGTCATCTGGAACACCTGGCCCATTTGCTTCAGGCGACCGGGCTCTTTATTCGGCTTATCGGCTTTTGGTTTGCGCGAGAACAGGCCACGCTTGGGCTGCGGGTCTGTGTTGGATGCGACATTGTCGGAGTTTTTGGCCATAGTGACTCAATTCTACCCGAGTCCACTGCCCACGTTCCATCCGGGAACGGCAAAGTCCCGACCACACAGTGGTGATCGGGACCTTGCTCGGGTTACAGGGCGCCTCGTGGGGCAGCAACGCTAGTTGGTGACCAGGGAGGCTGCTTCCTGGCGGGTGTTGCCCGAGGACTCAATGTGCGCCAGCGCTTCGGGAATCTCTCGGCCCTTCTTGCGCATTGCCCCGGCCCACAGGCGTCCGGCGCGGTAGGAGGAACGCACCAGCGGGCCGGACATGACCCCCAGGAACCCGAGCTCCTCCGCTTCCTGCTGCAGCTCCAGGAATTCCTGGGGCTTGACCCAGCGGTCCACCGGCAGGTGGCGTTCGGTGGGTCGCAGGTACTGGGTGATGGTCAGCAGGTCGCAGCCGGCCTCATGCAGGTCCGCCATGGCCTCGGAAATTTCCTCACGGGTCTCGCCCATGCCCAGGATCAGATTGGACTTGGTGATCAGCCCGCGCTTGTGACCGTGCGTGATGACGTCCATGGACCGTTCATAGCGGAAGGCCGGGCGGATGCGCTTGAATATGCGCGGCACGGTTTCCACGTTGTGGGCGTAGACCTCCGGGGCCGAATCGCAGATCGCGTCCAGGTTCTCCGGCTTGCCGGAGAAGTCGGGAATCAGCAGCTCCACGCCGGTGTTCTCGTTGAACTGGTGAATGCGGCGCACGGTTTCCGCGTACAGCCACACGCCCTCATCCTCCAGGTCATCACGGGCCACGCCGGTGACGGTGGCGTAGCGCAGATCCATCTTCTTCACGCTCATGGCCACCTTGAACGGCTCCGAGCGGTCCAGCGCCGAGGGCTTGCCCGTGTCAATCTGGCAGAAATCGCAGCGACGGGTGCATTCCGACCCGCCAATGAGGAAGGAAGCCTCGCGGTCCTCCCAGCATTCGAAGATGTTGGGGCAGCCAGCCTCTTCGCAAACCGTGTGCAGTCCTTCGGACTTGACCAGGTTCTTCAGACCGACGTACTCCGGTCCGATGTTCAGTTTGGCCTTGATCCACTCCGGCTTGCGTTCCACTGGAACCTTGGAGTTGCGTTGCTCGACGCGCAGCATTCGACGGCCTTCAGGGGCGACACTCATGTGTATTGCTCTTTCTGAGGAAGTAGGAAGGTCTTAAGCGACGGGAAGGGAAGTGACAACCTGGGGCGTGAGCAGGCGATCCAGCTCTTCTTGCACCCGGTCGGCGACATCTACGGGGTTCACGGTGCGTCCCAGCTCCTGGGAGATCGAGGTGACCCCGGCATCGGTAATGCCGCAGGCAATGATCTGCTCGTAGGGTTCCAGGGAGTTGGAGCAGTTCAGGGCGAAACCGTGCATGGTCACCCCATGGTTGATGCGAATGCCGATGGCGGCAATCTTGCGGTCCTGCTGCACGCCGTCACCCGGAACCCAGACTCCGGAGCGTCCCTTGATCTGGACGGTTCGGATGCCCAGTTCGGCCAGTACGTTCATCAAGGCTTCTTCAAGGGTTTCAACATACAGGCGGATGGCGTTGATCTTCTTGAGCTTGACGATCGGATACCCGATCAGCTGCCCCGGTCCATGCCATGTCAGCTGTCCACCGCGGTCAACCTCAACCACGGGGGTGCCGTCCTGCGGCAACTGCTCATCTTCGGTACGGCGTCCAGCGGTGTAGACCGCCTCGTGTTCCAGCAGAAGGATTCTGGGGGTTTCTTCGTCGGCAGCCACGGCGTCGTGGAGACGTATTTGGTAGTCCCAGGCTTCCCTGTAGGGAACCAGCGATTCGCCTAGACCGAGTCGTTCGAATTCGATCGTCATGAGCTTCAGCCTACGCCTAATGCGTAAAGGGCTCGAGTTGGTAACGAAACAACGAATGTGGATAACTTAAACGCGTAATACAAGTTTGCTTTACAACTGAGTCATGGAATATGAACTCAGCCCGTTCGCGTGGCCCGAATGTGAAGGCTACCTGACCCTCAGGTCGTTGGACGATGCCCAAGATTCGCGGGTGTGGCTCGTCCAGCGCGAAGCCGACCAGTGCTTCCTGGTCATGAAGTTGGCCTGTCAGACTGAAACGCTGGCCACGATCCGGCAGTGGACCGACGGGCCCAACGATCAGCACACCATCAAGGTTCATGACACGGTGATGACCAACCGGGGGCCGGCGCTGCTGGTGGAATACTGTCCCGGGGGCAGCTTGGGCCAAATGGTCGCTGCCCGCGGCCCACTGCCGCTGGGGGAGGTGATTACCGCATTGGCTCCGGTCGCCCAGTCGGTGGCGCGCCTGCACTCCCAGGGGCTGGCGCACGGGGACGTGTCCCCGAACAACATCCTGCTCTCCGCCGAGGGGATGCCCAAGCTTTGTGACTTCCAAGAAGTGAACCTGCTGGGCGAAAATAATCACAGGGCTGGCACCCCAGGGTTCATCGCGCCGGAAGCAGGGGACTCACCGGCAACAGCGCCCGATGCGGTAGCTAACGGCGAGGCGCGGGATGTCTACGCGCTCGGGGCCTGCCTGTGGTACCTGCTCAGCGCCAAGGTCCCCGACCCTCCGGCGCTGCGTGCGCCGGTGACGCTGGTGTTTGAGGATCTGCCGGAAACCGTGCTGGACCTGCTGCTGGATGCGCTGCACCCGGAACCGACCGCGCGTCCCAGTGCCGACCAATTCGCCCGCAGCCTGTACGCCAGCGGGCAGGCCGAACCACTGAACTGGACTGAATCGGTTCCCGCCCAGGCATCACACCTGATGGCGACCATTCATCCGCCAGCACCCCGCGGCCGACGCCGGGCCATGCGTTCCCGGCCGGAGCGTCGGCAACGATTGGTTCCGGAACGGCCCGAAGTCACCCAGGAACAAGCCCGACGCTTCGAGGACCGGCACGCCCTGAAACCCACGCCCGGTGGTCGACGGCTGATCGCCGCGGCATTGCTCGGTTTGTTCATGGTCGTCATTGCCGGGCTGGGGGTGAATCACTGGCAGACGCAAACCGATGCCACCGCCGCCAACGGCGAGCAGGCACCAGTGGATGCTTCCCGAACCTGCTCCATTCAGTCCGATGCCCAGTTGCCGCCCTGCGCTCAGTCACCGGACGCCGTCGGGGCAGCCTTATTGAAACTGACCCACGCGCGGGACCGGGCATTCAACTCGGGCGACTATCAGGCGCTCTCCAAGCTCTATGTGCCGGAAGCTAAACAACTGGGTGAAGATGCCCGGGTCCTGCAGGAATTGAAGGATATGGACCTGGGGGTCACCGGGATACGAACCCGACTGAGCGGGATCGAAGTCGTGGCGCGAAGCTTCCCGGACACCGTAGTCCTGGAGGCGCATAGTGTGCTTGACCCGTACGCCTATCGAAGCCTGTCGAGCGAAGAAGATGTTCACCGTGCCCAGCAGGCCCGGGCCGAGCGAGTCCGCTTCGAACTGCGCCAGCATACCGGGCAGTGGCTCATCTCGCGGATTCTTGCCCGGGAGACGACAAATGGGACCGCCGCGAACGGCGATCCCATGAGCGGGTATGAAACCGGACCTGTCGAGGACTAGTTCCAGAGGGTGGCGATCAGGATGTTCACCAGGGCCAGGCCGCCGGTGGCATGCGCGATGCCGGTGGAAACCTCCTCGCCGGCCTTGACCTTCTTGCGGCCCAGGAACGCGGTCACCACGATGGCGATGGAGATGACCAGCTTGATGCCGATCTTCATGTGGTTGACGGTGCCGTCTTGCATTTCAATGACGCCGACCAGGGCCAGGCCGGTGATCAACTGGGTCAGTGCGCCGATCCACTGCCACAGGTTGACGGTAGGGGTCTTGAAGTTGGCCAGCCAGCCGCCGAAGATGGCCGCAGCACCCAGGATATGGAGCATTACCAGAACGTTAAACAGGAAAGTCATGCTTCAAGAATAGTCTGCTTCGACAAATTGTAGAAATGCCGAAGGCCCGCTGGAACACGCGGTGCCGCGTGTCAGCGGGCCTTCGGCAAGCCGGGCTGATCAGGGCCTAGAGGCCAAGATCACCTTCGAATGCGCCACCCTCCAGGCGGGCCTTGACGGTCTGCAGGAAGCGACCGGCGTCGGCGCCGTCCACCAGGCGGTGATCGTAGGTCAGGCACAGGTACATCATGTGGCGCACGGCAATCGAGTCGTTGCCCTCGGCGTCGGTGATGACCATCGGGCGCTTGACGATCGCGCCGGTGCCCAGGATGGCAACCTGCGGCTGGTTGATGATCGGGGTGTCGAACAGCGCGCCGACCGAACCGATGTTGGTGATGGAGAAGGTTCCACCGGCCAGCTCATCGGGACCGATCTTGTTGCTGCGGGTGCGCTCGGCGACATCGGCGATCTTCGAGGCCAGGCCGGCCAGGTTCAGGTCACCGGCGTTGGCCACGACCGGAACCAGCAGGCCGCGATCGGTGTCCACCGCGAATGCCAGGTGCTCGGCATTGTGGTAGGTGATCTGCTGGCTCTGCTCGTCGTACTCGGCGTTCAGCGTCGGGTGCTGCTTCAGGCCCTCGGCGACGGCCTTGGCGATGAACGGCAGGTAGGTCAGGTTCACGCCGTTGGTGGCCTTGAACCCGGCCTTGGCCTTGGCCCGCAGGTTGACCACGCGGGTCATGTCGATCTCGTGGACCTGGGTCAGCTGGGTGGAGACATCCAGCGACTCGCGCATGCGGCGGGCAATGACCTGGCGGATGCGCGGAGCCTTGACGGTGGTGCCACGCAGCGAGGAGGCCTCGACGGCCGGAGCGGCCTTGGCCGCCGGAGCCGACGGCGCGGCAGCGGCCGGAGCGGACTGGGCGGCGGCCTTCTTGGCCTCCACCGCGTCCAGCACATCCTGCTTGCGGATGCGGCCACCGACACCGGTACCGGTCACGGTGCTCAGGTCAATGTCGTTCTGGTTGGCCAGGCGACGCACCAGCGGGGTGACGTAGCCGGCGCCCTCGGAACCGCCGGCGGCCGGAGCCGGGGCGGCAGCGGGAGCTTCCTGCTTCTTCTCGGCCGGGGCCGGAGCTGCGGGAGCCTCTTCCTGCTTCGGAGCAGCCGGAGCGGCCGGAGCCTCTTCCTGCTTCTTCTCGGCCGGGGCCGGGGCTTCTTCCTTCTTCTCCGCCGGGGCCGGGGCCGGAGCCTCTTCCTTGGCGGCCGGTGCGGCCGAGCCGGAGCCGATGACGGCCAGTACGGCGCCCACTTCGGCTTCCTCGTCCTCGTTCACGCGGATTTCCAGCAGCTTGCCGGCCACGGGGGAGGGGACCTCGGTGTCGACCTTGTCGGTGGAGACCTCCAGCAGCGGCTCGTCAACCTCCACGTCGTCGCCGACCTGCTTCAGCCAGCGGGTGACGGTGCCTTCGGTGACCGATTCGCCCAGGGCCGGCAGGGTGACCTCGGTGCCCGAGGCGTCACCCGAAGCGGCCGGAGCCGACTCGGTGGACTGCTCGGCGGCCGGGGCCGATTCCTGCTGCGGTGCGGACTCTTCCTGCGCCGGCTCCTCAGCGGCCGGTTCCTCGGCCTGCTGCTGATCGGAACCGGAATCCGAGCCTGCGCCCGAGCCGTCGCCAATGCGCACCAGCGGCGCGCCGACTTCGGCTTCCTCGTCCTCGGCCACCAGGATTTCCTCGATCACGCCGGCAACCGGGGAGGGCACCTCGGTGTCGACCTTGTCGGTGGAAACTTCCACCAATGGCTCGTCGACCTCGACACGATCGCCGACCTGCTTGAGCCAACGGGTCACCGTGCCTTCGGTAACGCTCTCACCCAATGCGGGCAGGTTTACGGTTTCAGACATCTTCCCGTATCTCCTCTGAAAATTTAAAAGCTATTAGGTTGGTCCGCGGTGCCGGCTTGCCTCAAGCGGCCCGCGAGCCCACGTGGTTGATGGAGGCGTTGCCTCCGAGCCTAGCGGACGAAGCAGCGTGCCGTTGCGGACACGCTGCTTCATGACGGGCAACTAGCCGTGCAGCGGCTTGCCGGCCAGGGCCATGGCGGTCTCGCCCAGGGCCTCGTTCTGGGTCGGGTGGGCGTGGACCAGCTGGGCCACATCCTCCGGGTAGGCTTCCCAGTTCACGATCAGCTGAGCCTCGCCGATCTGCTCGCCAATGCGGCTGCCGACGCCGTGCACGCCCACGATCGGGCCGTTCTTCACGCGCACCATCTTGATGATGCCGCTGGTGCCCAGAATCGAGGACTTGCCGTTGCCGGCCAGGTTGTACTCGGTGGTCTCGACCTGATCGGCGCCGAACTTCTCCTTGGCCTTCGGCTCGGTGTAGCCCACCGAGGCGATTTCCGGCTCGCAGTAGGTGACCTTCGGGATGTTGATGTCTTCGATGATGGTCGGCTTCAGGCCGCCGATCTCCTCGGCAACGAAGATGCCCTGCTGGTAGCCGCGGTGGGCCAGCTGCAGGCCGGGGACGATGTCGCCCACGGCGTAGATGTTGCCCACGCCGGTGTGCAGGCGCTCATCGGTGATCACGAAGCCGCGGTCGATGGTGATGCCCTGTTCCTCGAAGCCGAAGCCCTCGGTGACCGGGCCGCGTCCCACGGCCACCAGCACGATGTCGGCTTCCAGGGTCTTGCCGTCGGCCAGCGAGACCTTCACGCCGTTCTCGTCCTGCTCGACCTTTTCGAAGAAGACGCCGGTGTTGAACTTGATGCCGCGCTTTTTGAAGGAGCGCTCCAGCACCTTGATGATGGCCGGGTCCTCGTTCGGGACCAGGGAAGGCAGGCCCTCCACGATGGTCACGTCCACGCCGAAGGACTTCCACACGCTGGCGAACTCGACGCCGATCACGCCGCCGCCGAGCACGATGGCGCTCTTGGGCATGGTGTCCATGTTCAGCGCCTCGGTGCTGGTCAGCACGCGTCCGCCGATTTCCAGGCCGAAGGTCTTGGAGGTCGAACCGGTGGCCAAGACGATGTTCTTGCCCTTGTAGCGGTTGCCGTTGACCTCGATGGTGTCCTGGGAGACCAGGCGGCCTTCGCCTTCGATGACGTTGATCTTCTTCATCTTCAGCAGACCGCTCAGGCCCTTGAACTTGCCGGCCACAATGCCGTCCTTGTAGCTGCGCACCGCACCCAGGTCAATGGAGTCAAGGGTGGTGTTGATGCCGTACTTGGCGCTTTCGCGTGCGTTGTCGGCCAGCTCCGCCGAGTGCAGGTAGGCCTTGGTCGGGATGCAGCCGGTGTGCAGGCAGGTGCCGCCGAGCTTTCCCTTCTCGATCAGGCCAACGGTGAGGCCCAGCTGGACGGCGCGCAGGGCGACCGAGTATCCAGCGGAACCGCCACCGAGGATGAGGACATCGAATTCTTGCGTTGCTGCCGATTCGGCCACGTGAACGCTCCCTCGTAATAGCTAATCTGGTCGACTTCTGGCCGACCGGGGATCGGGTGGGACACGCTGCGCACAACACCTCCCGGTGGAGGGTGGAGGGCGGCGTGCCGTGATGTTTCAAAACTTACCTTAGTCCGGTGAACCGCCATCAGTCACCTCGTGACAGCGAAAAGTCAGTTTCCCCTATATTTTTGCACGAAACCCGGTGTGGGAAGCTGTGACGCCTCCCGCACCGGGGTGTATTTCGTGACTCATCAATCCCGTTTAACGGGTGGCGAAGCGCTCCGCGAATCCGATGAGCGTGCGCACCTGTGAACCGGTGCCGTTCTTCGGGGTGTAGCCCCAGGCGCTGGCCTCGTTGAAGGCCGGGCCGGCGAAGTCGATGTGGGCCCAGGGGATCGGGGTCTCATCGACCTTGCCCACGAACTCGCGCAGGAACACGGCCGCGGTCATCATCCCGCCCATGCGTTCACCAATGTTGGCCAGGTCGGCGACCTGCGAATCGATTGAGGCGCGCAGATCCTCGGGCAGCGGCATCGGCCAGGCCAGCTCACCGACCTCATCGGAGGCGGACACCAGCTCGTCGCGCAGCGCCTCATCGCCCATGACCCCCGCGGTGCGCAGGCCCAGGGCGAGCATCTGGGCGCCGGTGAGCGTGGCGATGTCAATGATCGCGTCCGGCTTCTCCTCGCTGGCGGCGACCAGCCCGTCGGCCAGCACCAGGCGGCCCTCGGCGTCGGTGTTCAGCACCTCCACGGTCTTGCCGCCGTAGATGGTGATGACATCACCCGGGCGGGTCGAACGCCCGCCGGGCATGTTCTCGGCCAGGCAGAGCCAGGCGGTGACCTTCAGGTCCAGGCCGAGCTCGGCCACACCGGCCACGGTCTGGAACATGGCCGCCGCGCCGGACATGTCCGACTTCATGGCGTGCATGCCAGCGGCCGGCTTCAGCGAGATGCCGCCGGTGTCAAAGGTGATGCCCTTGCCCACCAGGGCCAGGTGCTTGCTCGCCTTGGCTGGGGAGTATTCGACCTTGACCAGGCGCGGGGCCCGCTCGGAGCCGCCGCCGACGCCCATCAGCCCGCCGAAGCCGTCCTTGGCCAGGCGCTTCTCGTCGTACACGGTGACCTTCAGCGGCAGCGACTTGGCGTAGTCCTTGACCGCGTTGGCGAAGGATTCGGGGTACAGCGCGTTGGCCGGGGTGTTGATCAGGTCGCGGGTGGCGCGCACGGCGCGGCCCAGCACCGCTGCGCGCTTCAGCGCCGCCGGCAGCTGCTTGTCCGCGGAGGCGGCGGTGACCACGATCGCGTCGCTGAGCACCGGCTTCTCGTTCTTTTCCGAGCGGAAGTTCTCGAAGCGGTAGCTGCCCAGGGCGATGCCCTCGGCCACTGCGGCGGCGCGCGCCACGGTGGCGGCGGGCAGTGCGAACAGGGCGCTCTTCACGCTGCCCAGCTGGCGGGCGGCCGAACCGGCGGCGCGGCGCAGCTTCTCGTCGGTCAGCTCCTGCAGCGAATCAACTCCCAGGCCAATGAAGGCCACATACTTGGCCTTGGAGGCCTCCACCGCCGGCAGCCGGGTCAGCTCATCGGCCTTGGCGGCGACGCCCATGTCGGCCAGGGACTTTTCCAGTTCTGCGGTGGTCTGGGGGTCAAGCACCGATTCGGCGATGTGAACCTTCTCATCGCTCTTGTAGATGCCTAGCACCAGTGCGTCGGCGTTCTTGCGCTTGATGTCGGTTCCGATTGCGGTCAGCTTGAGATCGCTGGAGTTGATCACGAAATCATTCCTTCTAAGCCTTTGTAGGGTTTGAGGATCTGTAAGGGTAGGGGACCGGGCGGAGCGGGCGCCGCGGGTGGCGGCATGCGGCATCTGCACCGTGTCCCACTAGTAGATGTTAGCCGAGGTACACCCCGCGCGTGCCCCAGTTCACAGTGGCTGTTGCCCCGAAGAGATAGAATGTGACGTTGGAGTATGACCCGGGGCCCGGGTTCTGCTAAGAATCGTTGGGTGGCAGGCAGGCGTGCATGGCGTGCACGACGGTGCCGTTGGCCCAACGGGTAGGACAAGTAGTGATCCGCCGGGATGATCCGGCGGCTGATCTCGGATCGGGGTGGAATGACCAGTTCGTCGTTGATGAAGATGATGGCCGAAGACCTCGATGACCCCTGCCTGCAGGGGCTGGGAATGTACATTTCCCTCAAGGGGGCCAGCGACGCGGGCAACGCCCACGTCCAGGTGCACAACGAGCTGTTTGGGCAGCTGGCCGGCGAGCTGGTGGCCCGTTTCGACGCCGATCAGCTGGTGTGCTACTCCGCCCAGCGGCCCCGAGTGACCTACCTGGGGGACCACTTCGCCGCCTACCAGGAGCCGGTCATCGAGCTGTACCTGATGACCGATGGCATGGACCGGGACTTCTGGTTCCTCACCGGCGTTGAGCCGGACCTGAAATGGGAAGAGCTCAGCTCCCAGCTGCTGGCGCTGATCGAGGCCTTTAACATCGGCCCGGTGGTCTCCACCAGTTCGCTGCCGATGCCGGTCCCGCACACCCGTCCGGTGGGTGTGACCGCCCACGGCAACCGCAAGGACCTGATCGAACAGATTTCCACCTGGTCGCCGACCGCCGAACTGCCGGCCGCCTTCACTGACCTGCTGGAGATCCGCCTGGCCGAGGCCGGGCGCGACGTGGTCGGCTACTCGCTGCACACCCCGCACTACCTGGCCGAGGCCGAATACCCACCGGTGGCCGTGGCCGCCCTGGAATTTGTGGGGGCGGCCCTGAAACTGGCCCTGCCCACCGACAGCCTGCGTGAAGCCGGCCGGCTGATCGAAGGACAGCTGGCCGAACAGATCGACGCGAACACCGAAGTGCGCCAGATGGTGGCCGGGTTTGAGAAGCGCTTTGACGCCCACGCCCAGGAGCACCAGCCGCGGTCGCTGCTGCTTGATGAGGACCATGAGCTTCCCGACGCCGAGCAGATCGCTGCCCGCGCCGAATCCTTCCTGGCCGGGATCGAGGACCTGGATGCCTGGTTGGCCGAAACCGGCCCCCTGCCCGAGGACCGTGACGAGGACGCCACGCACACCGACGCCGATGAGAGCGCCGATTCGGACGATGACCCGCACGGCCCCGAAGGTTCGGCCGATGGTTCCGGTGACCCGACCCCTTGAGCCATGACCAGCTGAATTCAAAAAAATCTTGGATCGTCTACACGGTGGCGCTGCTGGCCTACCTCTCGGCGGTCGCCCAGCGCACCAGCTTCGGCGTGGCCGGGCTGGAGGCCACGGAACGCTTTAACGCCTCCGCCTCGATCCTGGCGACCTTCTCGGTCGTCCAGCTGCTGGTGTACGCGGCCGGCCAGGTGCCGGTCGGGCTGATCCTGGACAAGGTCGGCCCGCGCCGGATGATTGTCGGCGGGGCGATCCTGATGACCCTGGGCCAGGCATTCTTGGCCTTTGCGAACAACGTGCCCCAGGGCTTGGTTGGGCGTGTGCTGGTCGGTGCCGGAGATGCCATGGTCTTCGTCTCGGTGCTGCGGCTGCTGCCCATGTGGTTCTCCGGGTCCCGCATCCCGATGCTCACCCAGATCACCGGCACGGTAGGGCAGCTGGGCCAGCTGATCAGCCTCTTCCCGTTCCACGCGATGCTCATCCACGTCGGGTGGACCCCGGCATTTGCGATGCTTGCCGTCATCGCCTTCGTGTCCCTGCTGCTGGTCATCACCTTTGTGCACAATGGGCACGAATGGCGTGGCACCGGGGCAGAGGACCCGCTGAGCACCCGGGCGCGGCTGGCGGCGGCGTGGCGGCAACCGGGCACCCGGCTGGGGTTCTGGACCCACTTCAGCACCGCGTTCATGGTCAACGTATTCATGCTTACCTGGGGTTTCCCCTTCCTCGTCGAAGGCCAGGGGGTCTCCGGAGCACTGGCCTCCAGCCTGTTGTCGATCTTCGTTGTCGTCGCGATTGTCCTTGCCCCGATCCTGGGGGCCCTCACCGCCCGCTATCCGACCCGCCGGTCGCTGATCGCCCTGACCATCGTGCTGGGGATGACGGTGATGTGGGCCGTGGTGCTGCTGTGGCCCGGACGGGCGCCGCTGTGGGTGCTGATCGTCCTGATGATCAGCATCGCCGCTGGCGGTCCGGCGTCGGTGATCGGCTTCGACTTTGCCCGCACCTTCAACCCGCCGCACGTGATGGGAACAGCCACGGGCCTGGTCAACGTCGGAGGATTCTCCGGGGCCTTCATCTGCATGTACCTGGTCGGCATGCTGCTGGACTTCCAGTTCCAGCTGGCCGGCGGTGAACGGGAACTGTACAACCTGGGCGCGTTCAAGCTGGCCTTGTGCGTCCAGTTCGTGTTCGTGGCCGTGGGCATCAGCGGGATGCTCCTGGCACGCAAGAAGGCGCGCCGCCAGCAAAATCCCGGCCATTAGCTTCCCTGGTGGCTGCGGCCCGAGTTGTCCACACTCGGGGTCCCCGATTCCGTGGGCACCTCGGTCTTGGCCCACTGTCGGGTCATGACTACTACACCGGAACAAGAGCCGCTCTCCCTGGAGCGCGCCGAAGACATCCTTGCCTACGTGCCCCACGCGCTGGGGTTTCATCCCTCCGATTCGGCCGTGCTGTTGCTGATGGTCGACAAGAAGCTGGAAGCGACCCTGCGCGTTGATCTGCCAAAACACGACAGCGCGGGGGAGCGACGGCCGTGGGTGGAGCAGGTCTGCAAGTTGGTGGGAAAGCTGCCGCAGCTGACCGGAGCACTGTGCGTCCTGTACTCCAACGACCCGCCACCTGCCGGGCGGGAACTGCCCTATCACCAATTGCTTGCCGAGCTCAGCGAGAGCTTCGATGCGCGCCGTACGCCACTGCATCAGGCGTGGTTTGTCAACCGGGGCATGGTGTGGAATTACAACGGGGCGGTGCCAGAACAGCGCGAGAACCCGGCCTGCCCGGAACTCAGCGACACTTACCTCAGAATGGTCCTGGCCGGTTCCGCCCCACTGCACGAGCCCTGGGACGGGGAGGGCGTCCCGGAATGGGAGAACGCCGGAACGATCCGCAGCCTCGCCGATTCGCTCGACGGCGACATGTACGACTGCCTGGATACCTGGGCTGCACTGCTGGAAACAGACGCCTACCAGTCCGAGGCAACCATGCGCTCCGAACCATTGGTCGCGGCACGGCTGCTCTCTGGCTTGGAAATCCGGCTCGTGCGCGACATCCTGCCCTACCTCGCTGGTGTGGGTGCGGTCGCGGCGCGCACGGCGGTGCGTGAACTGGCGCTGCGCGAGACTGAGGAACGCGCCCAGGAACTGGCCGATTTTCTGTTGGGCGGTGGGGCGAACACTCCGGAGTGGAAACGGCTGGAGAACCTGTGGTTCATCTGCCGAGACCTATTGGGGGTGGCGCGAGCCGGACAGCGTTCGGCGCTGCTGTGCATCCTGGCGTGGATTGAATGGGCCAAAGGCAGGGGAAGCATGTCCATGGCGCTCTTGCGGACCGCCTTGGATAGTGACCCTGAATACCGTCTTGCGCAGTTGCTGCAGCAACTGCTTTACCGCGGAATCATGCCGGAGTGGGCCACTGATCCCCAACGTGCCTGGCGTTCAAGTTTCCATTAGGAGCGCGAAATCCGGCCGCGCCAAGTGGTGCCTGCGTGGTTATTCGTGGATAATGGGACAACAGACCCGGTTAGGTCCGATTGTTCTTTTGCGTTCCGTCTTTTCACAGCGGGAACAAAAGAAGGCGTAGATGCGTTGAAATACGTGACTGTCGCCATGGCGGAAACTCCTTGTTTCCGCTAACGGACTTGACAGGGTCATAGTGGTGTTACCGGTAGGTGCATCTGGGACGCATCGTGAGAAAGGTTATTCGTGTCATCAACTGAGACGAACGCTAAGCGCAAGGCTGCCAACGCAACTGCGGCTGAGGAAGCCAACGCCAAGGCTGTGGCAGAGAAACCTGTCGCGAAGAAGCGCGCAACCAAGGCCAAGGCAAGCAGCAAGGCCGCCGGTAAGGCCTCAGAAGAAGTCGTTGACAACGAAGAGCAGACCGAGGCTCAGACCGACAACGCCGAAACTGAAGAAAAGACTGAAGACGATTCCGTTGGCTTCGTCATCAGCTCGTCCGAAGACGACGCCCCTCAGCAGCAGGTGATGGTGGCAGGTGCCACCGCCGACCCGGTCAAGGACTACCTGAAGCAGATCGGCAAGGTCGCACTGCTGAACGCCGAGCAGGAAGTGGATCTTGCGCTGCGCATCGAGGCAGGGCTGTTCGCTCAGGACAAGCTGAACAAGGACGACGGGTCAATGGACCAGCGGCTGCGCTGGGACTATGAACAGATCATCCACGACGGAAAGATCGCCAAGAACCACCTGCTGGAGGCCAACCTGCGCCTCGTGGTTTCGCTGGCCAAGCGCTACACGGGCCGCGGCATGTTGTTCCTGGACCTGATCCAGGAAGGCAACCTGGGTCTGATTCGTGCGGTTGAGAAGTTCGACTACACCAAGGGCTTCAAGTTCTCGACCTACGCCACCTGGTGGATCCGTCAGGCGATCACCCGTGCCATGGCCGACCAGGCACGAACCATTCGTATTCCTGTGCACATGGTCGAGGTCATCAACAAGCTCGCCCGCGTCCAGCGTCAGATGCTGCAGGACCTGGGCCGCGAACCCACTCCGGAAGAGCTGGCCAAGGAACTGGACATGACCCCGGAAAAGGTTGTCGAAGTCCAGAAGTACGGCCGCGAACCGATCTCCCTGCACACCCCGCTGGGTGAAGACGGCGACTCGGAGTTCGGTGACCTGATCGAGGACTCGGAAGCCGTGGTTCCGGCCGACGCGGTTTCCTTCACCTTGCTGCAGGAGCAGCTGCACTCGGTGCTGGACACCCTCTCGGAACGTGAAGCCGGCGTCGTGGCGATGCGCTTTGGCCTGACCGACGGTCAGCCGAAGACTTTAGACGAAATTGGCAAGGTCTACGGGGTGACCCGTGAACGCATCCGTCAGATCGAATCCAAGACGATGTCCAAGCTGCGTCACCCCTCGCGCTCTCAGGTGCTGCGCGACTACCTGGACTAAACCAACTAGTAACAAAGGGTCAAAAGCCGCGAGTTCAAGCGCTTTTTGAGCCTTACAAATTAGAGCGTACCACCGCATAGCGCTTCTAGTCCAGATATTGATAAGATCAGGGTATGTCGGATACAACGTCATACCCTGATCTTTCTTTAATGCTCGAATCCTGGATGCTTGAACTCCGGGCCGAGCGAAAGAGCGCTGCCACCCTGAAAAACTATTCAGACGGTGTGAGAGCCTTCATCGCCTGGGCCACCGCCAACAACAAGCCTCTACGCCTCACCAAAGACAACTACCACGCCTTTTCAGGCGACCTCTTAGACGCTGGCCGACAAGCCGCAACCGTCCGGTCCCGCCAACTCGCCGTACGCCGCATGAGCGAATGGCTCGCCGCCGAGCAGGAAATTCCACAGGACGAACTAGCCAACGTCAAACCGGCCAAACTAGACACCAAAGTGATCGAGCCACTAACGCAAGACGAAATCAAGCAGTTTCTGAAAGCGTGCCAGGGCAACGACTTTATGGCCCGCCGGGATGAAGCAATTTTCCGGCTCATGGTAGAAACCGGGATACGCGCCGGTGAATGCACTGGAATGCAGCTAGCCGACCTGGATCTTACGCATGGCACCGCAATCGTGCGCCGAGGAAAAGGCGGCAAAGGGCGAACCGTTCCGTTCGGAGCGCAAACGGCCAGGGCGTTAGACCGATACCGACGTGCCCGCGCACAACATGTGCTCGCTGACCGCCCCGACTTGTGGCTCGGGACCCGTCAACGGGGCTTTACCTACGATGCTCTACATAAAGCGCTGGAAAAGCGTGCCGCAATCGCGGGAATCGACCGCTTTCACCCACATCTGTTACGTCATACCGCAGCCCATCGATGGCTAGCCGCAGGAGGCTCAGAGGGTGGGCTAATGGCAGTCGCGGGGTGGACGCGGCCTGACATGCTGCAACGGTACACGAAAGCAAGAGCGGCAGACCGCGCCGCCGCCGAAGCCCGAAATCTGAATCTGGGGGATCTGTGATCTGGATCTGTACACTCATTTGACCGAACCGCACAGCGTATGTTTAAATAGACTCATTAGAGAATGACCAGCAGCTAGTCCCAAGGGGTACACGCTGGACCATACGGGAGCGATTCCCAGAGTCCAGATAGGCGAAAGCGCGATGCAGACGCTAAAGGGTGCAGACAAGGACTAACGGCCAATTCCGCGACGGAGTGCCGAGCAGCTATAGCCATCAGATATGGCTTTAGTTAGCACGGCATTCGTGTTTTAAGCGGAGTATCCAAATGGCATCTACGCCAACTGAGCGACGTATAGCCGCTCAAATCGCCGCCCATGAATCATGGGCCAACACTACCGATAGAAGCGCCCGAACGGCGAAAGCCCGCGCCGCGCTCATGGCAAAGTTCGAGCAAGAAGCCGACCCCGAGGGCAAGCTACTCCCGGCAGAACGCGCCAAGCGCGCCGAACATCTGCGCAAAGCCCACTTCAAGCGCTTAGCATTGGCCAGCGCCAAAGCTCGCCGCAACAAGGACGCAGGAAAGCTGCGTGATGCCGCGTGAGCTACCGTGATAACCCGAAGTGGCAACAAGCCCGCCAGCAACTTTGCGACGGCTTGACCGATGCTACCCCGGACGAAATTCTAGAATATCGTTTGGCTGCAATCCGCACCATGTTCCAGATCGAAGTTGCATACTTGGAAGAATCCGGGGGTGCTGCTGCGTGATTGAGGCAAAAAAGAATCCCCCGGCGGGCAACCAGGGGAATCTAGAAAAACGTTCTTGTGATACCCCTATTCTAGCACCTTCCCACGATGGATTGGTGGCTGGCGTCTATGTGGCCGTCGTGCAAATCAAGGGTGATCACACCCCAGCACGCTACCGCCGCCGCGTGTTCCTTAATCTGCCAGCGGCGAACCGGGCAATCTCCCGGGCGCACATGGAAGGACTCGATGCATCGGTAGTGCTGTGCCAGCTGATCCCTGTAAGTGGTGGTCTGGATGACTAGCAACTACTGGGAAGCCCGAGACAGCGAAGTGTTCCGACAGGGCCTGAACGCCGGATACAAGCAGGGATACCGCCACGGCCTAGAGGATGGGCACAAGCAGGGCTGGAACGCCGCAGACGCGGCCGCAGAGTCCCACGCAGAGCACGCCGCCCGACTGTTCTACACGATGGAGGCCGGGGAATCCTGGCACCGTCAAGCCGCGAAGTCAGCGCATGACGCTATTAGTGTTGTCGCCGCCCGCGAGACGCAGCGCCGAGGGGGTGCCCGCGCATGAGTACCCCTGACTACTTCAAGGCCGACGCTTATGACGCCCCGGCAATCGAATGGCAGGACAAGGGGCTGCGCTCTCACCAGCGCATCGCCGCACGATTCGCCCAACGCTACGCCGGGGAATGCAAGCACATCACCGGCATGGGGTGGCACCACTACGACGGCACCCGCTGGGCCGAGGACAAGCACGCCAAGCACGCCCACCGGCTCTTACAAGAGCTACTGGCCCTGTGCTGGGGTGAAGCCATGTCGGACAAGGATCTAGCCGCTGACGTTCGATCCTGCATGACCGCCAGCGGTTCTAACGGGGTCCTGGATCTTGCATCCAAGTGGCTCACCGCTAACGCCGAGGACATGGACGCAGACCCCTACCTGCTCAACGTCGCTAACGGCACCCTGGACCTGCACAGCATGGAACTACGACCCCACGACCCAGCGGACAACCTGACAAAGATCACCCGCGCCGGGTTCAACTCCAACGAGGTCAGCGAGAGGTGGTTAGCGTTCCTTGAATCCTCCCTGCCTGATCCCGAGGTGCGTTACTTCCTGCAACGCTATATCGGCTCAGCACTCATCGGCAGGGTACGCGATCACGTACTAGTCGTTGCCACCGGCACCGGGCGCAACGGCAAAAGCGTGCTGGCCGACGCTGTATCCCACGCACTGGGAGACTACGGGATCACCGCCAGCAACGACATGCTGGTGACCGGCAGACACGGCCACAAATCCGCATCAGAACTATCGGCACAGATGGATCTACGCGGGGCACGCTGGGCGGTGATGAGCGAGCTAGAAAAGGGCGCCGAACTAGCCGAATCGACCATGAAACAACTTACCGGCGGGGACCGGATCACCGCTAAGCACATGGGACAAGACCGCATCCAGTTCGACCCGTCGCACTCATTTTTCATGCTCACCAACGACCTGCCAAAGGTGGACCCCACCGCCACCGCAGTTTGGGCACGAATCCGGGTAGTGCCGTTCGAAGTGTCCTTTGAAGGCCGCGAAGACAAGTCACTGCCGGAAGATCTGCTCATGGCAGCAGACGGCATTCTTAGCTGGGCAGTAGCTGGCCTATGGGAATACCAGCAGGAAGGACTCAACGCCCCGGCAAAAGTCATGGCAGCCACCACCGACTACCGGGCCGAAAACGACACGGTAAAGCAGTTCCTCACCGATGAATGCGTGATGCACCCAAACGCCAGGGTGACCCGTTCAGAGCTACATCATGCCTACCTGGCATGGGCGAAAGACAACGGGGCAGAACAGCTAACCGCCAGGGCATTTTCTCCACGCATCGCAGCACTCCCAGGCATCAGTGAGGCGAAAAGCAATGGAATCAGGGTCTGGAAGGGGGCAGGACTGAAAAATGACGATTCTCTACTTGACTAGGGCAAAGGCTAATAAAAGGGCAGAACAGGGTCACTTGGGGCACTTCTTCCCATCGATTCTCGCGGGAATTGATTCTAGGGAATCACTGGGACTATCTGCCCTAAGTGCCCCTGACCAACAAGATCCCCTCGAAAACCTCTCCACAGAGGAAGATCGCGCCATAGATGACAAGCTTCACGACTACGCGGACCAACAAGAACGGGAAGGTGTCCAGTGACTATCGAATTCAAGCCTGTCACGTCATACAGACTATTGGTGCTCCACGATGGCCACTCAAGGAAGATCGTCAAAAGTCCTTTTCAGTTCGCGCAGATCCCCGGACCGGACTACAGGCCAAACTGCAAATGCTCAGTTCCAGAGCATCGCGAAGTTCATCACGAAGTGCATGCAGCCTTAGATAGTTCAGGGCTGCAACAAGTAGTTGCAGCGGCCGTCATGGCGCATCGACCCGAACAGCTATTTCTTGTCAAAGGAGGAATGTTCGCTCCTCGGTTCAAAACCGAAGTGGAAGGAGTGAAGGAGGTCGCCGGCAAAAGGTTCCTTGCTATGGAGGCATTCGTCACCACCGAGACGCAGAAACGCGACTTGGAGGGCGCTTATAAAGACTGGTGCAACATCGCAATTTCTGTTGTTCCAGACCTGCATGAACGCCTTGCCGAAGGGCATGACCTCACTGATCCCTTTCAATGTGACAGCCAATCATCCAAGGAAAATGACAACCCCCATGATTCGGGGGATGCCCACTCGATACCTAGAAGGCTGTTCTCATGGCTCTAGATCCTTACGACCGAACTGCTGTGATCCTCCTGCTTCGCACGGCAGCAGCACACGTATCCAATGGAACCCCGAGTGACCAGATCCGCACTCAACTATGGGAACTCTCCGATCACCTCGAACAGGAGGGCTAGAACAATGCCCGGCTACTACTACTCAGACCGACAAATCCAAACCTACACAGAACATGCCCAAGCCGCCGTCCTATGGGAACGCGCCAAACACTGGGAACACAACGCCAACTACTGGAAACACCGCGCCGAATCCGCGGAACGACGAATGCAAGAACACCACTGCAAAGGAGACAAATAAATGACCTACGACCAGCGCCCCTACATCGGAGCCGTCCGCATCCAAGACTGGATCACCAAAGACAAACAACGCATCCGAGGAATCCGCATCGTTGGAGCATCAGGCATTGCAGGACACCTCACCGCCACCGAAGCTATCAACCTCGCAGACAAGCTAGTAGACCTGGCAGAGCGCCTACCAGAAGCCACCACAGCCCCGCCATCGCGACAACAGGCAGGCAGGGGAATCGCGCCCATCCACACTAGCCAAACTCTCACAGCAGCGGACGGCACACCAGAGCAACCGCTACCGGCAACCCCAGCAGACTAAGGAACAACATGAGCAAACAAAAGCACGACATCGGCCACCAGAAACGACTCAAGAACAAAGCCGAAAAACAACGGCTCGAAGACCTCAAGCAAGCCGAATGGCTCTCCCGAAACGAATGGAAGAAGAACCGATGACAAGCCTCGAAGACGCATTCCGTGAAGCCGGTGAACAATACGCCGCCCAGATCCGACAGCGTGGCCAAGACACCACACCCACCGGCACGGCATGGCTCAAAGACAAAATCGACAACCTCGAACAACCCGAACAGACCATGACCAGCCCAACCAACAACAGCGAAGAATTCAACCGATTCTTCGGCATCAACTAACAACAAGGAGACACACCATGAGCACCAACTACTACAACCGTCCAGCAACCCACCAGCTCAACCAGTTCGCACGCATCAACGATGCCTACACCCTCGCAGGACTCACCCCGCCAACCTACGTCGAAGAACTCAAGCGCACCATCACCACCGCGCCCACCGTGCAGCAGGAAGCCGCCAACATCGCCCGCGAAGCCCTCGAAGCCGACGACCCGGCAGAGTTCTACGAGAACGCCCTAACCCGCATCCAGCGAGCACAGGCCGCCGACGTACTCAAGAACGCCTTCGCCAAGAACATCCAGTCAGCACTCGACAGCAAGGCACACCACTACCGAGCCACCGCAGCCAACGAACTGGAACCACAGATCGCCAAGCTAACCAAGGCACTCACCACCGCCGCAAAGAAACTACCAGCCGGCCACCCGCTCGACATGGCCGCAAACATCGAAGCCGGAACCGGCACCGAATACAAAACCACCCGCGACACCCTCGCACTACTCGGCACCTACGCCGCCATCTACCCACAAGGCACGCCAACCGACGGAACCCCAACAGCAGTACACACTGTCCTTCCAATAGTTGAACTGCCAAAAGCAACCATCGAACGCATCAAGCCAGGACTCAACGACCTAGCACCAGTACCATCCAACGCCCCGCAGCTCACCGGCACCCACACCATCCGACGCATCGCCAACGACCTCGCCCTAAACATGGACGACACCCTCGCACGCATCGCAGCCGGACACTACGAAGGAGCAACCATCAGCTTCGCCAACCCAACCGAACTGAACGCACGACGACAGAACGCACAGAACGCCTTCAAGCGAACCACCGACAAGCACGACACCACTAACAGCATGGTCGCAATCTAGCAGCCCAGATCGCACACAAACGGCGGGGGAACCACAACGGAACCCCCGCCAAACCAAGCACCAAACACCAGCGGAACCAGTGCAAACCCCAGCGGAACACCAACAAACCCGCAACAAACACGGCGCGAACAGCACACAAACCAACACCCGCACGAAGACGAACAAAAGCCATGCTGACAAGGCCAAACACCCCACCCGGTGCACCCTCGGAGGCCTCCTTCGACGGGACCGCCGGGGAGAGCGTTTTAGTGTGCGGCAACCAGTTGGACTCAACCAAACAAGTTTGAAAGTAGGTAATTATGCCTGGACCTTCGGCTAATCCTTTGAAACCTAATAGCCGCCGCCACCGTGGTAACACGCGCTCTACTGGCCTTATCGAGTTACCGGCTGAGGGGTGCACGCTCCCAGTTCCGAAGCTTCCCGCAGGCCGGAAGTGGAGCGCTGAGGAACGGAAGCTATGGCGCAATTTGTGGGGGTCCCCGCAGGCTACCCAGTGGGATGACAGTTTCATGCCGTCGGTTGCCGCGTATATCTGCCATGCGACGGCTGTTTACGAGGGCACGGCTTCGGCGTGGCAGGCTCAGGAAATGCGGCACCTTGGGCATCAGCTTGGGCTGACCCCTTCGGGGATGCTCGCCTTGGGATGGATCGTGGTTACAGATGAGTAGCCGACGGCTTGCTAGGGCAAAGCGTAATCCAGCGTTTGAACGTCCGCAGGATCAAGACCCTTCCCGGAGCACGTTCCAGGCTATCGAGCATCCCCGTTTAGGGCATGTTGTGGTTCGTTGGCAGGGTGGGAAGATCCAGCGGATCAGGACTGAACACTCGCCTTTTCGTGAGACGAGCCAGAATTTCTTCGGGCCATTGTCTTCGGGCGGTAGGTTCGAGCAGGTCTTGGAAGTGCTCGGAATCAGTGGACAGTAACCAAGCGGCGGCATCTCTTACGGGGTGTCGCCGCTTTTTGTGTCTTGATGTGAGGAGAAAATTTTGGGTAGTGCTCGAAGCGATTCTGAACGTTTTTACGATGGCGGATATGTGGAAGTCAGTTTGCCACCGGGTCAGGTTAAATTTCATCGTGCTGGACGGCAAAATCTTCAAGCCGGTGAATCACTGAACTTGCCTTTTCTTGATGGATACAGGCTGTTTGTGGAGTATGAGGGGAAATTGCTTGGCCCGGAAGGTGGGGAACTTTTTACCCCTGGCGACAGCGCATATTGTCGATACGACTCGACGCACACGCCACCCGAACCGAATTGCACTTGTGGATATTATTTGGCCCGCCACCCGTTAGATGTGTGGCCATTCTTTAGCCCTGGCTGCCATGATGACGAGAAGGTCAACGGACTGCGCTTAAGGCATTGGAAGCGTCAAGATCAAAAGGCTAAGACGTTCCCGGTTCTCGCGGCAGTCAGATTGCACGATCCGATGACGGGAGCAGGCTTCAGGGGGAGCCGCATGGAGCTTACTGGGAGTGTCATTGTGATGAATGCCGATAGCGGTGCCAGGCTAAGCGAATTAGGACTGACGCCTGTCGTGGTAGGGGATATGTGGGGAACCGTGGAAAGTGTTCTTACGGACTGGTGGAGAAACTATTCAGCTCGCGTTTGAAACGTGAGGTCGGATTTTAGATCCGAGGTCGCATTTTGAATGAGGGGTACTCACTGAACGAGTACCCCAAAGGGTGTGCGCTCAACGCCTACCCTTTCGCGTTGGGAACGCGGAAGTCTCGCATTTGGAATGCAGGAGTTCCGAACTTTGCGGGATCGCGCAAGATGGCAAGAACGTTTTGAGGGTCAACCCTAAAAAAGGACTTTCTGACAGATCCGTCAAGAAGTTCTATGAGAGAAGATCCTTACCTATTGGCCCTTTGGGCTAGCGGGCCTACGGGCTGCCTTTGCTTTGATCCCCCACACCACAACAGCACCCCGAACCCCGGCAACCATCATTCGGAGTAGCACCAGTAGCACCCCCTCGAAATGAGAGCGTGCTGAAGGTGAACCCGTACCCGTGGCCTTTAGATACGGTGCCCCAGCGGTATGGGGCTAAATGTTGCTATGTCTGTACCGCGCTCTCACTGGTTAGGCGCTAGGAGAGCAGGAACGCGCCGAGAGAATAGGCTCGGAAACACCCACAAGACGGGCTTGTGAGCGCATCCCAGCCCGCCCATGCCCCCAAGGCACGGACGGAAGGGGTAGAGGGGGTTAGAGCGTTACAGGGGCGCCCAGCGCGTGAGAGAGCAGCTGGGGGACAGCCACGAGGGCGAAGAACATGCCGGTGTAGAACACGGTGCACACGGTGGAACGGATAGCGCGGGGCATGACTATGCCACCGCCACAAGCTCGGCAGGGTCTGTAGGAGTCTCTAGACCGCAGTCATCCCACTTCACACGTACCTCTTGATCGGTAACAGTGGTGACCGTGCCAGTGGCGTTGCAGTCAAAGCTAAAGGCCACACGGTCACCGGGCTGGAAGGCGTTCGAGCCGAGTACATCTGGAATGCTCTTGCTGGCTGGCTTAGTCGTGAGCTTTTCCCACGCCGCAAAGGTGGCAGTTGCTGGCAGCCCATGTTCAACAGCGACAGCGCACAGCTTGTTGACAGTCCACTTTGGGTCAAGCACTTCGGGCATGTCACGCAGAATCACGGTAGCGCGGGCAACAGCCGCTTCATGCTCACGCTGTTCAGCGCGGCGAAACAGCTCAGTGGTCAATTCGATGTCGCTGTACTTAGCGAGTTCACCGGACAGCTGGGGTTGGGTATGCTGAGTCATGTTCAGACCTTCCGTTTCAAGGTCTGGACTATCGCCCCGGTGAGTGTTCTAGCATTCACTGGGGCACTTTTGTTAGTCCAGGATATTACGCCCTACAGCGTTTGACTGGAACTCTTGAATCCCCGCGTTACTAGTGAGAGCCGCACAGCGTACAACCGAGGACAGTGCGCGACTACCTGGACTAAAACGAACGTTCCGCGGCGGACGAAGCTCTGTGTGGCTTCGTCCGCCGCGGTCGTTAAACCCAACATTTCGCCGCAATTCGCACACCGATGAGTGGTGCGGGCCCTGCTTGGCGGTTGCTGAGCGGCACCGGCGCTGCGGAGCAATATTTGACCCATAACAAAAACGCTGGGACCCGCCCTTCGGCGGATCCCAGCGTTTGGCAGACAACGGACGGCGCGAGCTAGTCCTGGATGTCCACCTTCGGCTTCTCGTAAAGCCGCGAAGTTTCGTCCTGCCACTCCGAGGTGAGCGGGCGAAGCTTATCCTCTACGGCTCGTGCGTGGTGTGCACAGAACAGCAGTTCGCCACCTGTGGAGGCTAGCACGGCCCTTACGTAGGCCTGTGCGCCGCAACGGTCGCACCGGTCGAGGGCATTGAGTTCGCGACTTGCAGTTGTAGTAGTCATTGCCAGCCTCCTTAAAACTTGGTGTATTCAATACAACCAGTTATGGCCCGAACTTTATGCCCCTCGGGCCGCTCTTTCGCTCACCGCGTACTGCTTGTGGATAAGCTCATAGTGGCCAAGTTCCCGTTTTCACGGGTGTCCGGCTCACAGAATTCGAACACATTGACGACTAGAATGGGGGCAGGATCCCCGTCAGGCAGCAGTAGGAGTTAGTAACCACGTGGCCAAAG
Source organism: Glutamicibacter creatinolyticus (assembly GCF_006094275.1). Classification (GTDB taxonomy): domain Bacteria; phylum Actinomycetota; class Actinomycetes; order Actinomycetales; family Micrococcaceae; genus Glutamicibacter; species Glutamicibacter creatinolyticus. The sequence goes on along the minus strand of NZ_CP034412.1, from coordinate 2,031,832 downwards.
CCGATAATTACAACGCCCGCCATCTTTCCGTGCTCGAGGGACTCGAAGCCGTACGCAAGCGTCCCGGCATGTACATCGGATCCACCGACTCGCGCGGACTCATGCACTGTTTGTGGGAAATCATCGACAACTCGGTCGATGAGGCCTTGGGCGGTTATGGCCAGTCCATCTCCGTCGTTCTGCACAACGACGGTTCGGTGGAAGTGCGCGATGACGGGCGAGGCATCCCGGTGGACATCGAACCCAAGACCGGCCTGAGCGGCATCGAGGTCGTCTTCACCAAGCTGCACGCCGGCGGCAAGTTCGGCGGCGGCTCCTACACCGCTTCCGGCGGCCTGCACGGTGTGGGCGCCTCGGTCGTCAACGCCCTTTCGGCACGCCTGGACGTGGAAGTTGACCGCGGAGGCAAGACCTACGGCATGCAGTTCCGCCGCGGGGAACCGGGCCGCTTCACCGATCGCGGCAAACCCCGGGCGGATGCTCCCTTCGAGGCCTTCAAGAAGGCCACCGAACCCGACGTGGTGGGCAAGGCCAAGCGCGGCGTCACAGGAACCCGGATCCGCTACTGGGCGGATGACAACATTTTCACCTCCGATGCCCGCTTCTCCTACGAGGACCTGCAAAACCGCGCACGGCAGACCTCGTTCCTCGTGCCCGGCCTGCGCATGACCCTGCGCGACGAGCGCGGCCTGCCCGGCACCCTGGGTGAGGACGGGCCCTACGAGGAGGTCTTCCAACACGACGGCGGCATCAGCGAATTCGTGGACTTCCTCTCCAGCGATTCGGCAGTCACCGACATCTGGCGGATCCAGGGCAGCGGCTCATTCCATGAGAAAGTGCCGGTCTTCGACGCCGAGGGGCGCAGCCACATTGAAGATCTGCAGCGCGTCTGCGAAGTCGATCTCGCCGTCCGCTGGGGGATCGGCTATGACACCACGGTGCGCACCTTTGTGAACATCATCGCCACGCCCAAGGGCGGCACCCACCAGACCGGGTTTGAACAGGCGCTGCTGAAGTCCTTCCGCAAGGCCGTGGAGGCCAACGCCCGCAAACTGAAGTTCGGCAACAAGGACAAGATCGAGAAGGACGACGTCCTGGCCGGCATGACAGCCGTGTTGACCGTCCGCCTGGCCGAACCGCAGTTCGAGGGCCAGACCAAGGAGATCCTGGGTACCTCGCAGGTGCGCCAGATCGTCTCCCGCGTCGTGGAGAAGGCGCTCAACGAGCGCCTGGCCTCGACGAAGCGTGCAGAAAAGCAGGAAGCGGCCACACTGCTGGAGAAGGTCGTCAATGAGATGAAGTCCCGCGTGAGCGCACGCGTGCACAAGGAAACCCAGCGCCGCAAGACCGCTCTGGAGTCCTCATCCCTGCCGACCAAGCTGCTGGATTGCCGGACGAAGGAAACCGAGCGTTCCGAACTATTCATCGTTGAGGGTGACAGTGCGCTGGGTACCGCCCGCCTGGCCCGGTCCAGCGACTTCCAGGCCCTGCTGCCCATCCGCGGCAAGATCCTGAACGTGCAGAAGGCCTCCATTTCGGACATGCTCTCGAATGCGGAGTGCGCCTCGATGATCCAGGTCATCGGCGCCGGATCGGGCCGCACCTTTGACATCAACCAGGCCCGATACGGCAAGGTCATCCTGATGACCGATGCCGATGTGGACGGCGCCCACATCCGGACCCTGCTGCTGACCCTCTTCTACCGGTACATGCGACCGATGGTGGAGGAGGGCCGGGTCTACGCCGCGGTGCCGCCACTGCACCGGATTGAGATCATCAATCCCGGTTCGAAGAGCAACGAAGTGGTTTACACGTATACCGAAGCCGAGCTGACCCGCCTGCTGGCAAAGATCGAGGCCGAAGGCCGGCGCTACAAGGAGCCGATCCAGCGTTACAAGGGCCTGGGTGAGATGGACGCGGACCAGCTGGCCGAAACCACCATGGATCCCCGGCACCGCACGCTGCGCCGGGTCGGCGTGGAGCATGCCCAGGCGGCCGAGGAAATCTTCGACCTGCTCATGGGCTCGGATGTGGCACCGCGCAAGGAATTCATCATCTCCGGTGCTGACAACCTGGAACGCGAACGCATCGACGTTTAGGGGCGCCAGCAGCGAAAACGCCGACCGGTTTGCCCCGGGTATTACCCGGGGGGACCGGTCGGCGTTTCCTTTTGCCCGGTGTTCCGGGACTTCAGCCGTGGCCGGTTGTGGATTGCGTCTAGCCCAGCAGCTTGGGCGCAATCAGCAACACGGTGGGGCAGACCAAAAGCATCAGTGAGCAAAAGACGATCGCCGTGGTCTGGAAAACACTCAGCGGGTTCGGATCATTGAGCAGGCGCTGCAGGCGTCCGGAGGACAATTCTCCGTTCGGCACGGTTTCCAGGTCGCCGCCCGAGCCGCCCTGCTGGGCGGGATCGTGGACCGGGTTGGGGGCCACGGAGGACGCGACGGTCACGATGGCCCGCAACAGGACTGGGCGCTGCACCTTCTGCAGGGCCGTGTCATCGGCCAGCATCTCGGTCAGCTGGCGCACCGCGTCCAACGCCAGGCGCGATGTCGGCAGCCAGGGAAGGGCTTCGTGCCAGGCGGTGAAGGCCAGGATCAGCAGGTCGTGGCGTTGTTCAAGATGCGACCGCTCGTGGGCCAGCACCGCCTGCAGTTCGGTCTCGGAGAGCTGGTCCAGAAGGCCACGGGACAGGACGGTGACCGAGCGGGTCATGCCCGGAACGCAATAGGCAACCGGGACGTCATGGTCCAAAACCAGGGTATTGGGCCGGTCCTCGGCGGGGTTGGTCAACAGCCTCAGCAGCTGGCGATGCTTGGCCCTCTGCCGGGAGATCCGCCAGGCGGCGCGCAGCAGGGTCAGGACCAGATGGGTGGCAAAGAGCAGTGCGGCGCTGAGCGCAAAGAGGTGGACCACCCCGGGGGACGGGGCATCGGGGTCCCCGAGCAGCAAGCGCCATCCCTGGTGCAGGGCACTGAGCAGGTCATCGCCCAGTGGAGTCAGACCCCACACGAGCATGGAGCCGATCATTGACAGCCCACCGGCCAGGGCGATGGCCTGCCACAACAGGACAGCGGCCACCGGGGAGCGGGCTGGCCATTTCGCTTTGGCCAACGCCAACGGCGTTGGCCACGCTAATGCGATGGCCAACGCCGCAAGAAAGTATGAGGTGAGAAGCACTCAGCCCTCTATATCGTGAAGGATTTAGACGGTTTTCGGTGCGTCCAAGATAGCACGAAGTGCCGCCGCTTCGTCGGGGGAAATGCCGCCGATGAAGCGCGCCAGAACAGCTTCGCGGTCCTGGGCGGTTCCCAATGCCTCGTTGAGCAGGTTCACGGTGTGATCCTCGCGGGTCGACGAGGCCGTGTAGCGGTGCGGACGCGTGGAGCGTTCCCGGGCGACGAGGCCCTTCTTTTCCAACCGCGCGAGTACCGTCAGCACAGTGGTGACTGCGAGTTCCTTCGCAGCATCGCCGGGTGCGGCGAGTTCATCGCGCAGATCATTGGCGGTCAGTGGTTCTGCGGAGTCCCACAGAAGTTCCATGACTGAGCGTTCCAGATCGCCAAGGCTGGCCACAGGGCAGTACCTCACTTGCCTACTAGTGCTAAAACGTCCGGCGCCATTAAGCGCCAACGAACGTATCGTGCAGTCCATTCTATAGGGGATTGACCAAATTTTCTACACTTCGTAAAAATCGGGTCTGAGTAGATTATTGTTGCCAAAATCACATTCGGGCATAGTCTCTTGGGCGCACCTTGAGAACTCGGCAAATTTGGCGCTTGACTGTTGCTGGCATCACGCGGTTTGGTCGGTGGCTTGTTTTGCAGGCCACAGGCCGGTTACCCGCGAGTTCTACGTCTTGTCGAAATTGGCCTATCGTGGTGGTGAACGACTTTTCTACGTTCCGTAGAAAATGTGTTTACACTCGAAGGGAAACCGATGGACCCGTTGGAAATTGCGCGGTGGCAATTTGGCATCACCACCGTCTACCACTTCCTGATGGTGCCGCTGACGATCGGGCTGGGGCTGGTCGTAGCGGTGCTGCAAACGGTATGGCTGCGCACCGGCAATGAACAGTGGCTGCGAATGACGAAGTTCTGGGGCAAGCTGTTCCTGATCAACTTCATCATGGGCGTGGCCACCGGTATCGTGCAGGAATTCCAGTTTGGCATGGCCTGGAGCGAGTACAGCCGATTCGTCGGCGACGTCTTCGGGGCACCGCTGGCCATGGAGGCGCTGCTGGCGTTCTTCGTCGAATCCACCTTCCTGGGACTGTGGATCTTTGGCTGGAAGAAACTGCCGGCAAAGCTGCACCTGGCCACGATCTGGGCCGCTTCGCTGGCCAGCATCCTCTCGGCCTACTTCATCCTCGTCGCAAACTCGTGGATGCAGCACCCGGTGGGCACCGAAATCGTTGACGGGCGCGCGGTCATGACCGACGCCTGGGCCGTGTTCACCAACAACACGGCGCTGGTCACCTTCCCGCACACCGTCTTCGGCGCCTTCGCCGTGGCCGGCGGATTCCTGCTGGGCATCTCCTGGTTCCACCTGTACCGTCGCCGCGCGGAGGGCATCGACACGGTGGACGCCAACGGGCGCGTCATCGTCGGGGAAGACCTGAGCAAGGGCCGCAACCGCGACAAGACCGACCACAAGGTATGGCTCTCCTCGCTGCGCATCGGTGCAGTGGTGGCGCTGGTCTCCTTCCTGGGGGTGGCCTTCTCGGGGCACACCCAGGCCCAGCTGATGTTCGAGCAGCAGCCGATGAAGATGGCCGCCGCCGAGGCCGCCTGCCACGACGGCACCGGGTTCTCGGTGCTGACGCTGGGCGATGTCCGCACCCAGGGCAGCACCAGCTGCGATGACGTCACCGCGGTCTTCGAACTGCCCGGTCTGCTTTCCTACCTGGCCAACGGCGACTTTGAAACCCCGGTCAAGGGCGTGAACACGCTGATCCCCGAATACCAGGAAAAGTACGGCACCCACTACCCGGATGAGGAATACCTCGGTCAGTACGCCGGCCAGGAAATCAACTACGTCCCGGTCATGGAGGTCACCTACTGGGGCTTCCGGCTGATGATCACGTTGGGCGGGTTGAGCGCCGTCGCCGCCGCGGTGGCCCTGTGGCTCACCCGCAAGGGGACCGTGCCGCACAACAAGTGGGTCTCCCGGCTGGCCCTGCTGGGCATCGCCGCCCCGTTCGGGGCGAACTCCTTCGGCTGGATCTTCACCGAAATGGGACGTCAGCCCTTCGTGGTGGCGCCGAACCCGCAGATGGGCGGCATTGACCAGGTGTTCATGTACACCGCCGCCGCGGTCTCGCCGACTGTCAGTGCCGGGGAGATGCTCTTCTCCACGATCAGCCTGACGCTGATCTACGCAGTGCTGCTGGTGGTCGAACTCGTGCTGCTCACCCGGTTCATCCGCGGTGGGGTGGCCTCCTCCATGCCCGAACTGAACAACGACGAGCGCAAGGACGAGGACAAGCACGATGATGATGTGCTGTCCTTCGCCTACTAGCGGGAACGGAAACTGACAATGGAATGGCTTCCAACACTATGGTTCGTGGTCATCGCCGTCCTGTGGCTTGGCTACCTCTTCCTTGAGGGCTTCGACCTCGGGGTGGGCATGCTCATGGGGGTGATGGCCCGCAATGAACGCCAGCGCCGGGTCATGCTCAACACCATCGGCCCGGTCTGGGACGGCAACGAGGTCTGGCTGCTGACCGCCGGCGGGGCCACCTTCGCCGCCTTCCCCTACTGGTATGCCTCGCTCTTCTCCGGGCTCTACCTGCCGCTGGTGATCGTGCTGGCCGCACTGATCTTCCGTGCCGTGTCCATTGAATACCGCGGCAAGGCGCACACCGCCACCGCGTTGAGGATGTGGAACCTGGCAATGAGCCTGGGCTCCTTCGTGGCCGCCTTCGGTGTGGGCGCCATGCTGGCGCTGACCACCCTGGGGCTGCCGCTGAATGAAAACGGGGACCGGGTCGGCGGAGCGTTCGCCTGGTTTGGCTGGGAAGCGGTGCTTGGTGGCCTGGCGGTCGTGGGCTACTGCCTGATCCAGGCGCTGGCCTTCCTGCGCCTGAAGACCGATGGGCCGATCCGCGAACGCAGCGGCTCGCTGCTGGTCAGGTGGCTGCCGCTGGGCCTGCTGCCGCTGGTGCTGTGGGCGCTCGCGGTGCTGTTGCGCAACGACTCGATGGGCGCCTGGGCGCTGCTGGGGCTGGCCGCGCTGGCCATGGTGGCCGCCTGGGGCACCGCCCGGTCGGGCCGCGAGGGATTCTCCTTCATCGCCCTGGGGGCGGCCCTGGCGCTGGGGGTCGCGGCGATCTTCACCGCCGCCTTCCCGGTGGTGCTTCCCTCCACGATCGACCCGGCGTTCAACCTGACGGTGATGAACGCCTCCAGCACGCCGTACACGCTGCGGCTGATGAGCATCGTGGCCGCGTTCGGGGTGCCGTTGGTCCTGGCCTACCAGGCCTGGAGTTACTGGGTGTTCCGCAAGCGCATCCACGAAAAGCACATCCCGGAGACCCACCTGATCACCCCCGTGGTCAAGTAACCGTTGATGGCCCAACGCCAAGGAGAGAAGATGGCCGCACCACGCTTCCTGCCCTCAAACCTGCTGCAGCGCCGGCAGCTGGTGTTGCTGACCGTGTGGTCGATCAGCAAGGCCCTGGGGCTGATCCTGCTCGCCTTCGCGTTGGGCACCTGGATCGCCTCCCTGGCCGGCTCCGGTGCGCCGGCCGGCCCGCGGCTGCTGTGGCTGGCCCTGGCCGGCGCGCTGCTGCGGGCCGCTGGCGGCTGGGGGCTGAACGTGTCCTCCCGGCGGATGGGGTTGGGCGCGAAGGAGCGAATGCGCGAACAGCTGGTGGCCAGCACCGCAGCGGTCAGCACCATCGTCCCGGTGGCGTCCAAGAAGTTCTCCGTGCCGGTAACCGCCACCCTGGCGGCGCACGGCATCGACAAGCTCGATGACTACTTCACCAAGTTCATCCCGGCCATGGTCAGCGCACTGGTGCTGCCGCCGCTGCTGGGGATCTATGTCCTGACCGTGGATCTGACCAGCGCCATCGTGCTGCTGATCACCATTCCGCTGGTGCCGCTGTTCATGGCCCTGATCGGCATGCACACCCAGGAGAAGATCCGCGAAAGCCAGGCGGGACTCGACGCGCTGGCCCACCAGCTGTATGAGCTGGCCCTGGGGCTGCCGGCCCTGCTGGGCCTGGGGCGGGCCCGCGCCCAGGGAACTGCGATCGCCCGGTTGGGCCGACGCTACCGCAAGGCCACCATGGAGAACCTGAAGACGGTCTTCCTCTCCAGCTTCTGGCTCGAACTGATCTCCACGCTCTCGGTTGCGGTGGTGGCGGTGTTCATCGGCCTGCGCCTGGTCGGCGGCCACATGGACCTGGCCGCCGGGCTGATCGTGCTGATCCTGGCTCCCGAGGTCTTCGGAACCCTGCGTGAGGTCGGCTCGGCCTACCACGCCGCCGATGACGGGCTGGCCGCCTACCAGCGCTACGAGCAGATGGTGGGGCAGAACCCCGAACCGGCCATCAGCGTCCAACGGCTGCCCCTGGATGCCGGGAACCGCCAGCCGATCCTGGAGCTGGAGGACTTTTCCTTCCGCTACGGCACCGAGGCGCCGCTCTACCGCAACTACACGCTGCGCCTGGAACCGGGCCAGCGCCTGCTGCTGGACGGGGCCAGCGGCACCGGGAAGAGCACCCTGCTCAAGGCCATCGCCGAGGGTGCCAGCGCCAACGCGCTGGACGCCGAGCAGACCAGCGGCCAGCTGCGGCTGCGCGGCGGGTTCGCGCTGATCAGCCAGCACCCGGAATTCAGCCAGGACACCGGCGTACGGCAATTGGCCCTGGATGCGCCCCAGGCCAGTGCCGAACAAATCCAGCGTCTGGCCCACGAGCTGGGGCTGCACACGATGCTGCAGCGGCCCATCGCCGAATACTCCCCGGGCGAACTGCGCCGACTTGAGGTGCTGCGCGCCCTGCTGCGCATCCACAGCGAACCCGGCACCCGGCTGCTGCTGGCCGATGAGCCAACCGCCCACCTGGATGCCCGCAACGCGGCCGCGGTACGCCGGCTGCTGGGCGAACTGCCTGCCGGCTGCGCGGTCCTGGTGGCCAGCCACGACCCGCTGCTGGGCGCCCGCCAGGTGCCCGGCACCGCACCGACGGCCACCACCGCCCCGGTGGATGAGGACGAACCGGCGGCGCTGCCGCAGGCGCCCCGGCCGCCGCGCGGCCAGCAGGCGTCCGGATTCACCCCGGTGCGGGATTTGCTGACCCGTTACACCGGGGCCCGCAAGGCCGTGCTACTGGGGGTGCTGTCGGTGCTCTTCGCCGTGGCCCTCTCCGCGGTCAGCGGCTGGCTGATCGTCAAGGCCAGCTACATGCCCCCGGTGCTGCACCTGATGGTGGCGATCGTGAGCGTGCGCGCCCTGGGCATTGGCCGGGCGGCGCTGCGCTACCTGGAGCAGCTGGCCATCCACGACGCCGTGCTGGGGTACGCGGCCGAGCTGCGGGAAAAGATCTGGAACGCCATGGTGGCCAAGCCCGCCAGCTGGGGCGTTGTCTCCCGTTCCCCGGTGGTGCTGCGCTTCTTCCTGGCCGAGGTCGACGAACTGCGCGACCTGCTGGCCCGGGTGGTCTTCCCGCCCCTGCAGGCCCTGATCGTCTGGCTGCTGGGCACCGTGGTGCTCTTCCTGATCCAGCCGGCCTTCGGGTATGCGGGACTGGGCGCGCTGCTGCTGATGCTCATTGTCATTGTTCCGCTGATCCGCCGCATCGAGGGGCACAGCACCACCGAGCAGCTGGAGCACCGGCTGCAGGTCAACGAACGCGTGCTGGCCATCCTGCGCAACCGGGCCTCGCTGCGGGCCAACGACTCCCTGGGGGAGTTGCTGGCCCGGCTGCGGCGCACCGAGCGGGAAAACACCCGCAAGGCCAGCTGGCACGCCCTGGGCCAGGGCGTCGGGGCGAACCTGATGACCCTGACCGGAGCCGTGCTGGCCACCGCCTGCGTGGCCCTGAGCGAGGTGACGCCCGAACTGACCGCGGTGGCCGCCCTGCTGGCCCTGGCCCTGTCCGAACCCGCCGCCGCCTGCGTCGCCTCGATCCAACAGGCCCGGGCACTGGCCGAACTGCGCCAGACCCTGGCCGACCGTGGGGTGAGCAGCGCACCACAGCAGCAGCTGCCGGAGCCGGAGGAGGATTTCGGGCCGGTCACCGGCTTTGAGCTGCACGAGGTGGCCCTTGGCTACCGTGAGGGTGAACCGGTGCTCCAGGGGCTCAGCGCCCGCATCGCCCCCGGGGACTGGACGGCACTGACCGGCCCCTCCGGCTCGGGCAAATCGACCCTGCTCACCGCCCTGCTGGGGGTGCTGCCCCCGTTGTCCGGGCAAATCCACGCCATCGACACCGCCGGGCAGCTCTCACCGCTGACGGCCCAGGCCCTGGATTCGGTGGCCTGGTGCCCGCAGGAGGCGCACCTGTTCGACTCAACCCTGGCGCGCAACCTGGCGCTGGGCGTGGAGGGGCCGATGCCGCCGGAGTCGCAGATGCTCCAGGTGCTGCAGGCGGTGGGCCTGGGATCCTGGTACGCCCAGCACCCCCAGGGCCTGGAGACCCGCATCGGCAGCGGCGGCCACAGCCTCTCCGGCGGACAGCGCTGCCGCCTGGCCGTGGCCCGGGCCCTGTTGGCGGACAAGCAGGTGGTGCTGCTCGATGAGCCGACCGCCCACCTGGGCCAGGACGAGGGACAGGCGCTGATCGATCAGCTGCGGGCCGCGCTCGCCGGTCGCACCGTGGTGCTCATTACCCATGACGCCCAGCTGGCCGGCGAGTGCGACCACCGGATAGATCTGAGCCAACGGGCCCGGCACGGCCTGACGGTGTAGGCACGCCCGCGCAGCGCGTGCGGGGCGTGGGGAGGCCAAAGGGGCGGGGCACCAGTTCGCCACTGGTTCCCCGCCCCTCATGCATGGTGCTGCTAGTCGTCGCCGAGAATTACCCCGCCATCGGAGAACGGCAAGGTGTCCTCCACCAGTTCGTGCCCGATCTTGGTGGTCTGCGCCGCGTGCTCGGGGCTGGGCAGCGTCTGATCCAGTTCCCGCGCCGAGACCGGGTCCGCGCTTTGCGTGTCGGCCGGCAGCACGCCGCCAAGCAGCGCGATGGACTGCGCCAGCGGCACCCCGGAGCCGTCCCGCTTGCCGAACTCGGTGGGCAGGGCGCGCACCACCCCGGCCGCGGAGCTGGCCCGGGCCGGGCCCGGCCCGGCATAGGCCAGGCTCAGCTTGTCCTCGCCCTTGGTGAAGCGGTGGGCGCGCACCCCGGCGGTGGCCCGCCCCTTGAGCGGGAACTGGTCCAGCTCGGTGAGCTTGACCGACTGCCCGGAGGTGCCCGGCAGCGTCTGGGAGCCGACCGCCACGGTGGCCACCACCGCGGAGGCGTCATTGGCCGGCACCACGCCGAAGTAGATCACGAAGTCCTCCGCCCCCAGCTTGATGCCGGACATGCCCCCGGCGGTGCGGCCCTGGGCGCGCACCGTGGAGGCGGTGAAGCGCAGCAGCTGGGCCTGCGCGGTGATGAAGACCAGCTCGTCCTCATCCTCGGCCACCGCGGCCCCGATCACCTCGTCCTTGCCCTTGAGGGTAATCGCCTCGAACTCGTCACGGTTCAGCGGGTAGTCCGGGTTCACGCGCTTGACCACGCCGTTGCGGGTACCCAGCGCGAAGACGCGGTTCAGCGGGACCAGCGCCACCGCCTTCTCGCCCTTGGGCAACTTCAGGAACTCGCTGACCGACACCCCGCCGGCCAGCTGCGGGAAGCCATGGCCCTCGCCCAGCGCCGGGACGTCGATCATTGACACCCGGATGATCCGCCCGGTGCTGGTCAGTGCGCCGATTTCGCCGCGGGCGCTGGTGGGCACCTCGGAGAGCAGCACATCGTGCTTCACCCGGGAGCCGGCAAAATCCAGCGGCGTGCGGTCGTGGGTGCGCGCGATCTGCCCGGAGGCCGAGAGCAGCGCCCGGCAGGGGCGGTCGGCGACCTCCATAGCCAGGGTGGCCTTCTTGCCGCTGCCCACCGCCTCGGGCAGCACGGTGCCCTTCAGCGGCTTGGTCTCCGCATCCTTGGCCAGCACGGTGCGCCGCGGGGAGGCGAAGGTTTCGGCGGTCTGCTCCAGCTCCCCGGAGACCACCTCACGCAGCCGGGCGTCGGAGCCCAGGATGGCTCGCAGCTCCTCGATCTCCTTGCGCAGCTGCTCGGCCTCGGCCTCCAGCTCGATGCGCGAATACTTGGTCAGCTGGCGCAGGCGCAGCTCCAGGATGTGGTTGGCCTGCGCCTCGGAGAGGTCAAAGACCGTCATCAGCCGTTCGCGGGCCTCATTGGTGGCCTCGGAGGAGCGGATGATCGCGATGACATCGTCAATGTCCACGATGGCGATCAGCAGGCCCTCGACCAGGTGCAGGCGTTCCTCCCGCTTGGCCAGCCGGTGCGAGGTGCGTCGGCGCACCACCTCCAGGCGGTGTTCGACGTACACCTGCAGCAGCTCGCGCAGCCCCAGGGTGCGCGGCTGGCCCTCGACCAGGGTGACGTTGTTGATCCCGAAGGAGTCCTCCATCGGGGTGTACTTGTACAGGCTGGCCAGCACCGCGTTCGGGTTGAAGCCGTTCTTCAGCTCGATGACCAGTTTCAGCCCGTGCTGCCGGTCGGTCAGATCCACCACGTCGGAGATGCCGGCAATCTTCTTGTTGCCCACCCCGTCCTTGATTTTCTGGATGACCTTCTCCGGGCCGACCGTGTAGGGCAGCTCGGTGACCACCAGGGCGGACTTGCGCGCCGAGATCTTCTCCAGCGCCACCTTCGCCCGGGTGCGGAACGCCCCGCGCCCGGTGCGGTAGGCGTCGCGGATCCCGTCCAGGCCCACAATGGTGCCCCCGGAGGGCAGGTCCGGGCCGGGGACGAACTTCATCAGGTCCTCGACCGTGGCCTCGGGGTGCTCGATCAGGTGGCGGGCCGCGGCGATCACCTCGCCCAGGTTGTGCGGGGCCATGTTGGTGGCCATGCCCACCGCGATGCCGGTGGCGCCGTTGACCAGCAGGTTCGGGAAGGCGGCGGGCAGCACCTCGGGCTGGGTGAACTGGTTGTCGTAGTTCGGCACGAAGTTGACCACGTCTTCGTCCAGGTTCGCGGTCATCGCCACCGCGGCCGCGGCCAGCCGGGCCTCGGTGTAGCGCGGGGCGGCCGGCCCGTCATCCAGGGAGCCGAAGTTGCCGTGCCCGTCCACCAGCGCCAGACGCATCGAGAAGTCCTGGGCCAGGCGCACCATCGCGTCATAGATCGCCGCGTCCCCGTGCGGGTGCAGCTTGCCCATCACCTCACCGACCACGCGCGCGCTCTTTACGTGCCCCTTCTCCGGGCGCAGACCCATCTGCGCCATCTGGAACAGGATGCGCCGCTGCACGGGCTTGAGCCCATCACGGGCATCGGGCAGGGCCCGGGAGTAGATCACCGAGTAGGCGTACTCCAGGAAGGAGTTCTCCATCTCGCTGGTGACGTCGATGTCGATGATGTTCTCGACGAAATCCTCGTCAAGGGCCGGAGTGTTCTTGCGAGCCATTGAGCTGTTCGTGCCCCTACCTTCTGGTCGATAAGAAACTGTTCGAATGCAAACAGGCGGACTGCGCGCCGCGGGCGTGGTGCAGGCCGTGGTGCGTGGCATCTGGCCGTGGCCGGTACCGCGCACTATTGTTTAGCTTATGGTGGATCGTAAAGTTTCTGCGGCATATCCGGCACATTGGGAAGCAGATGTTGTGCTGCGCGACGGTTCAACCGCGCACCTGCGGCCCATCACCCCCAAGGATGCCCAGGCGCTGCAGGAGATGCACCGCCAGCAGTCCGAGGCGTCGGTCTACCTGCGCTATTTTACCTACAAGTCCCAGCTGACCCCCAAGGAGCTTGAACGCTTCACCAACGTCGATCACAACTCCCGGGTGGCGTTCGTGGTGCTGCGCGGGGCGAAGGTCATCGGGGTCGGCGGCTATGACCGGCTCGATGACCCCACCGAGGCGGAGGTCGCGTTCAACGTCTCGGACGAGTACCACGGCAGCGGGATCGCCTCCATCCTGCTGGAGCACCTGGCCGCGGCCGGACGCGAAAACGGGATCGAGAAGTTCACCGCAGAGGTGCTGCCGGAGAACCGCAAGATGCTCACCGTCTTCTCCGAGGCCGGCTACGCGGTGGCCCGGCACTTTGAGGACGGGGTGGTGATGCTGGTCTTCCCGATCGACCCGACCGACAAGTCCCGCTCGGTGATGGAGGCCCGCGAGCACCGCGCCGAAGCGAAGTCGGTGGCCGGGCTGCTGGCCCCGGCCTCCGTGGCGGTCATCGGCGCCAGCCGCTCCTGGGGCACCCTGGGCTACGACGTGCTGAACCGGCTGGTGGAATCCGGGTTCACCGGGGCGCTGTACGCGGTGAACGAGCAGGCCTTTGAGATCGGCGGGCTGCCCAGCTACGGGCGGATCACCGAGGTGCCCGGCCCGGTGGACCTGGCCATCATCTGCGTGCCCAAGGAACGGGTGCTGGGGGTCGTGGACGACTGCGCCGCCCACGGGGTCAAGGGCCTGCTGGTGATGACCGCCGGCTACGAATCCGACCAGGGCCTGCGTGAACAGCGCGAACTGATCACCCGGGCGCGGATCAACGGGATGCGGGTCATCGGCCCGGCCTCCCTGGGGCTGCAGAACACCGACCCGGATGTGCAGCTGAACGCCTCGGTCGCCCAGCAGCTGCCGGCCCCGGGCAACATCGGCTTCTTCAGCCAGTCCGCCGCCATGGGGGTGCTGCTGCATGGGGTGCAGGCCCAGCGCGGGCTGGGGCTGAGCTCCGCGATCTCCGCGGGCCTGCGCGCGGACGTGTCCGGCAATGACGCCATGCAGTACTTTGAGGACGATGAGCACACCGCGGTGGTGGCCATGCACCTGGAGTCCTTCGGCAACCCGCGCAAGTTCTCCCGCATCGCCCGGCGCCTGTCCGGCAGCAAACCGGTGATCGTGGCCAAGAGCGATGTCATGGGCCTGCGCCTGCCGCCGGGGCACTCGGTGCGCACCTCCCAGGCCCCGCCGGCGGCGCTGAACGCGGTGCTGGCCCAGGCCGGGGTGATCCGGGTCGGATCGGTGGAGCAGCTGATGGACGTGGCCAGCGTGCTGTGCACCTCACCGGCCCCGGCCGGGCCGAACCTGACGGTGCTCTCCAATTCGCTCACCCTGGCGGAAGTCACCTGCGATGTGGCCGTCAGCCGCACCCTCAGCGCCGCCGCGGACGAGCGCGAACTGGACTTCAGCCTGGGCCAGTCCCGGGCCCTGCCGCTGCTGCGCGAACGGGTGCAGCAGCTGGTGCAGGATGCCACCGTGCATTCGGTGATCATCGCCCTGCTGCCGGTGCCCGGCATCAGCGACAACGCACTGCTGGGGGAGCTGGGCCGCTTCGCCGGCTGCGGCAAACCGGTGCTGGTGGTGCTCTCCGGGCGTTCGGACCGCAGCATCGGCACCGGGGTGCACCACGGGCTGCCGGTGTTCACCTCCCCGGCCGCGGCGGTGCGGGCCCTGGACAAGGCTCACGGCTACCGGCAGTGGCTGAACGTCGAACACGACGCGCTGCCCGAACCGGAGGGCATCGACGCCGACGGGGCAGAGGACTACCTGAAAACCCTCACCGCCCAGATCCCGGGCACCACGCTGCGCGAACTGGACTACGACCAGGCCAGCACGCTGCTGGCCCACTACGGGATCCCGGTGCTGGAATCCCAGGCGGTGAACAGCGCCGATGAGGCGGTCGCGGCCGCGCACCGGCTGGGCTGGCCGGTGGCGTTGAAGGCCGATGACCCCTACCTGCGCCAGCGCCTGGATCTGGGCGGGGTGCGGCTGAACATCACCGACGAACCCACGCTGCGGGCCAACTACGCCCACATGTTCCAGGCCATGGGGCAGTGGGGGGTGCAGGCCCTGGAGGTGCAGTCCATGGCCGAGGCCGGGCAGGCCTGCGTGATCCGGGCGGTGGAGGACCCGCTGCTGGGACCGGTGATCTCCTTCGGGCTCTCCGGGGACCCGGTGAACCTGCTCGATGACTGGGCGCACGGGGTGGCTCCGCTGTCCGTGCAGGACCTGGAGGACCTGATCCACCGTCCACGCAGCAGCGCCCGGCTCTTCGGCTACCAGGGGCTGCCGCAGGTGGACCTGGCGGCGCTGAAGGACCTGCTGAACCGGGTGGCGCTGCTGAAGGACAACCACCCGGAGGTGGCGATCCTGAAGATTTCCCCGGTCACCGTCTCCGAATACGGGCTGAGCGTGTTGGCCGCCGAGGTGCAGGTCGGCAACCCGGAACAGCGCACCGACACCGTGCGCCGGGCACTGCGCGGCTAAGCGGCGCGCGAGCGCGAACCGGGAGGGAGCAGCATGGCCGGCCGTGGTGCCCCGGCTCAGGCCGGGGCGCCGGTGTTGATCAGCACCACCCCGCCGGCGATCAGCACGATCCCCAGCGACATCACCCAGCTCATCGGCTCCTTGAACAGCAGCCAGCTAAGCAGCGCGGTCAGCGCCACCCCGCAGGCGGCCCACACCCCGTAGGCCAGGCCCAGCGGCATGCCCAGCGCCAGGCTGGTGGCCAGCGAAATGAAGGCCACCAGGTAGCTGAACAACATCGGGAGCAGCCAGCGCCGCGAACCGTGGGTGGCCATGCGCAGCGAGAGCGTGCCGCACACCTCGGCGATGACCGCCAGGAGCAGCAGCAGCCAGGCGCTCATGCCCCGGACCTTCCGCGCGGGGCCGGGGCAGTGCCCTGGCCGGCGGCGGCCCGCTGCGAGCCGAACTCGACCAGCAGCACCCCGGCAATGATCAACCCCATCCCCAGCAGCATCACCGGGGTCAGCGGCTCGGTGAAGAGCAGGTGGGAGAACAGCGCGGTCAGCGCCACCCCGCACGCACCCCAGATGCCGTAGGCCGCGCCCAGGGCCATGCCCGCGCGCAGCGTGGCGGCCAGCGCGGCGAAGGCCACAATGTACCCGGCGGCGGTCACCAGGTACAACGCCGGGGCGTCCAGGGCCAGCTTCATGGACAGCGACCCGCTGACCTCGGCGATCACCGCCAGCGCCAGCAGCAGCCAGCGCTTCATCCCGGGCTCGCCTTGTGGCGTGCGCGTGCCCTGGCCCGCGCGATGTGCGCCCCACCGATTTGCTTCATCCTTCGAACCTACCAAACCGGTGGGCGGTGTCGCCCGGTGCCGGAGCCGGCCGCGCGCGCCGCGGCTGTTCGATGTGAGCAGGCTCCCACCGCCCGGCGGGCGGGGCGCACCGGGCGGGCGGCTCATAGGTAAGAGTCGGGTGCACTGGGTAAACTTAAGGCATGAGTTCTCCATCGTATTCGACCACTGCAGCCGCTGAACTGCAGCAGGATCTGGTCCGCGCCGGCTTCTATCCGCAGATGATCCAGGACGTGCTGTCCGAAGCGATGTACACCCGGCCGATCCTGGACCACTATGTCCACCTGGAAACCCATTTCGACCGCACCGAGGTGCACCGCCACATCACCGTGCTGGTGCTCAGCGACAATTCGCTGTTCATCATCCACGTTGATGACCAGCAGCTCGATGACCACGGCCAGCAGGTCGTCGCCCAGGTCTCCACCGAAATGATCTCCCTGAAGCGCATCGCCTCGGTGGCCACCAGCTACGTCTTCCACCAGCCCCAGCACTACCGCAGCGGGGACGCGGTACGGGAATTGACCTTCGGGCTGTCCTGGAACGGCACCACCCGCCTGGACCTGACCCCCGCCGCCTGCGCGGACCCGGAATGCGACGCCGACCACGGGGTGACCGGCACCGCGCAGCCCGAGGACCTGGTGATCCGGGTCAGCGCCGAAGCCGACGGGCAGGACGCGGTCAACAAGGCCCGCAGCTTCGCGGTCCGCCTGCGCCAGGCCACCGACTTCTAGGGCCGGGGTTCATCGTGCCTGACCCGACCCTGCCCGTGCCCGCCACCGCGCTGCCGGCCCCCGCCCCCTACGGCACCCAGACCCTGGCCGAGGTGCTGCCCTCGGCCGCGCACGCGCTGGGTGTGCCGGGATTCCAGAACCCGCTGGGGCTGAAGTCCACCCGCCGGGTCAACGTGGTGATGATCGACGGGCTGGGCTGGAACCAGCTGAAGTCGAACATCGCCCACGCCCCCTTCCTGCGCCGCCTGTTCGACAAGGCGCAGCGCCTGAGCGTCGGCTTCCCCTCGACCACCGCCACCTCGTTGAGCAGCCTGGGCACCGGGCTGGCCCCCGGCGCACACGGCATGCTCGGCTACGACGTGATCGACCCGGAGCGGCGCCGGACGGTGAACCAGCTGGGCGGCTGGCCCGCGGACCTGGACCCGCTGGCCTGGCAGCCGAACCGCACCGTGTTCGAACAGGTCGCCGACGCCGGGGTGCACACCGCCAGCGTCTCGCTGGCCTTGTTCGAGAATTCGGCACTGACCCGGGCGGCCCTGCGCGGGCCCCAGTTCGTCGCCGCCACCTCCCTGGCCGCGCGCAGCCGGGCCACCACCGAGGTCTTCGACGCGCACCGCCACGCGCTGGTCTACACCTACTTCAACGAGCTGGACAAGGCCGGACACAAGTACGGGGTGGATTCGGACCAGTGGCGCCAGACCCTGGAGGAGCTGGACTATACGCTCAAGACCATGGTGTCCCGGCTGCCGGCGCAAACGAGCGTGCTGATCACCGGGGACCACGGCATGGTGGACGTGCCAGCCAGCCAGCGCATTGACTACAGCCGGGAACCGGAACTGATTGAAGGGGTGGAGCTGACCAGCGGGGAGCCGCGCGGGGTGCAGCTGAGCTTCGCCGCCGCCACCAGCGATGCGGTGCGCGCCCGGGTGCGGGAGGCCTGGCAGCGCCGCTACGGCACCAAGGCCTGGGTGCTGACCCGCCAGGAAGCGATCCAGCACGGCCTGTTCGGGCCGATGCGCGACGCGGTGGCCGAACGGCTGGGGGACTTGATGATCCTGGCCGCCGAGTCCATCGCCTTCTACGACGGGCGGCGGGTGAACCCGAAGGCCTTTGAGATGGTGGGGCAGCACGGATCGCTGACCACCGCCGAACGCCTGGTGCCGCTGCTGCAGCTGCACACCGAATAACCCCGGGCCACCCCACCACGGGGGCCAGCAAAGGACGATTCCCCGGCAGCCAGCTGGCTGCCGGGGAATCGTCCTTCAGCGTTCCGGGGTGGTGTGCGGACCAGGCCCCTAGTCC
Source organism: Glutamicibacter creatinolyticus (assembly GCF_006094275.1). Lineage (GTDB taxonomy): Bacteria > Actinomycetota > Actinomycetes > Actinomycetales > Micrococcaceae > Glutamicibacter > Glutamicibacter creatinolyticus. The sequence continues at coordinate 2,013,520 of NZ_CP034412.1, read as the reverse complement.
TTCTTGCGCCGCCCGAACATGATGTCATCCCAGCTGGGCACGGAGGAACGCTTGGACTTGCGGGCGTTGGCATCCTCTTCGGCCGTCGGCTCGGGCTTCGGCTTGGCCTTGGACGAGTCGTGGGTGAGCACGGTCAGCTGCGAAGTGCGGGTGGAAATGGTCTGCGGCAGGTGCGGCAGGCCCTCGTCCTCATCGTCCTGCCCATAATTGTTCAGGTTCCGGTCGATGATCTCATTCAGCCGCTCGTCGGAGTCCTCGTCCTTGCCCGAACGCTGGCCGCGGCGGGCGTTGAGCAGCTCCACCAGTTCCTCGCTGTCGCCAGGCTGGGTGGGAGCCGCCTCCCCGGGGGCCTCGGCGGCCGGGGACTCCACCGCCACCGGGGTGATGGTGGAGAAGTATTCGGGGGCCGCCTGCTCGCTGAGGGTCTGGGCCCAGCGGTTCAGGTTGCGCAGCGTGCGCCGCTGCGGATGGTAGGACCACTTGGCCACGTTGGGGGAGTCGTCCTGGTTCTCCTCGGAGAGCGACTCAACGTTGCCCTCGTGCAGCGGGGAGTTGAAGATGGCGGTCACCAGCCACTGGCCCTCCGGGTCCTTCCAGGAATCCCACTGCACCGACTCCGCATCAATGCCCAGCTGGCCCAGCCGGTGGGTGACCATGGCACCCAGGTCGGCCGGCTCCTCGCCAAACGCCTCACGGTACTCGGCATCGGTCTGCGGACCGGAAACCTCCACGCGGCGCGCGAGCTCGGCAATGTGGGCGCGTTCGGCCAGCACCGGGCCCTCGTACTTCAGGATCTGCTCGATCGGCACATCCCACTCCACCGACAGGTCATACGCCGAGGCGCCGGCGCGTACCCGGGCCTGGATTTCCCGCGGCGAGTGGTCGGAGGACTGTTCACGGTTGCGCGGTGCACGGGCGCGGGCGATTTCGGCCATGGCGCTGCGCAGTGCATCGTCGACGGGCAGCTCAAAGCTCATCCCGTCGTCACTGCTGACCTGCAGGCTGGAACCATTTTCATGTATTCCTACCAGTCTCAGCTGACGCATTACTACCCTCCACACGGTTTATTTCCTGAGTAAAACTTTGCCACTCAACGCCCGGAATTCCTATTACCGCCAAGGGTGTGGCGCGATTTCCTTGGCCTGGCGGGCGAAGAACGCCCTTCCAGGCAGGATCCGGGGAATTTTTTGCCGTCCAGGACGTTATACACGCGTGCCAGTGGTGGTGTAGTGTACCGCCACGAGTTGTTGCACATCCGTCAAGGAAAAGAGAACGATACTTCAATGGCTACCGACTACGACGCACCGCGCGAAAAGCAGGAGGAATCCGAGACGGCCAGGCAGCTGTCGGATCTGAATGCCGGGCGGACGGCGAAGCAGGCGACCCTGATCGACGAGGATGAAACGGACCTGGCCGAAGGGTTCGTGCTTCCCGGCGGCGAGGTCACCCAGGAGGAGCTCAGCGTCGAAATCATGCCCGAGCAGGCCGACGAGTTCACCTGTGCCTCCTGCTTCATGGTCCGCCACCGCTCCCAGCTGGCCCGCCAGGACGGCGCGCAGATGTTCTGCACCGAGTGTGAAGACTAACCCGACTCCCCGCGTGAGCGCGCCCGATCCAGGCCCGGCCCATTAACCACCGAAGCCGCCCAGCACCGCATCCCCGTCAGGGGGAGGGCAAGTGCTGGGCGGCTTGCTGTATCTGGTGGCGATCGCCGTCGGCAGGCTACTGGCCCTGGGAGTCCCCGTGGTTGGAGCGCGATTCCGGCTGGGCCTGGTCCTCGGCGGTGACGTCCTCGGCCGCGGGCACCTCGTCGGGCTGCCGGTAGGCGTTCATCACACCACCCAGGGCGCGGGTGAGCTCCTCGGGGCGGCGGGTGGAGGTCAGCCAGTACGGGGTCTGGTCGCGGGGGTCGGTGATCTCAAGCTTCACCACGGCATCCACCCAGCCGCGCAGGTTCATGTAGGCCAGCCCGTGCAGCTTCTGGCCGCGCTGCTCGAAGGCCTCCTGGCCGCGGTAGCCGATGACCTCGCCAACGTATTGGCGTTCAATGTTCGCCCGGCCCACCCGCACCGAATCCTCGGTCACCGTGATTTGCGGGGTGTTCAGCATCAGGATTACCGTCATCACCACAAAGGCGATCACCCCGGCCAGGATTCCCCAGGCCACTCCGATCGGCGCCAGGGCCACCCCCGCGGTCAAGGCCAGCAGCAGCGGCCAAATCCAGGTTCCGGCCGAAGGCCACAGTTTTTCGTTGAACAGCACGGTCGACTCACCGGAGCTCGCAATACTCATGTCGTCCATTTTAGGCGCTGAACCTGTGCGTGCCGCCCAGCCCGCCCGCAGCGCCGACCCACCGGTAAAGAACTATGGGCAATCCGTCCCTGGCCCACCACAGGCGAAGCCCGAGGCGCTAGAGTTGTTCAGGTGCCGCAGGCAGTGCTCCTGCCCGCCCCGCGGCACAGTGAAGCCACTGCCGGATGCAACGGAAGACGAAACACCACCCATGAGTGAACCAAGCCTGCAGATCGCCATCAAACTGCTTGACGATGGGCTGCCCACCCCCGGCTACGCCCACCACGGGGACGCCGGGGCCGACCTGCGCGCCCGTGAAGCGGTGCAGCTGGCCCCCGGGCAGCGCGCGCTGGTCCCCACCGGCATCGCCCTGGCCATCCCGCACGGCTACGTTGGCCTGGTGCACCCGCGCAGCGGCCTGGCCGCCAAGCACGGGATCACCGTGCTGAACGCGCCGGGCACCGTGGACGCCGGCTACCGCGGGGAAATCATGGTGACCCTGCTGAACACCGACCCGCACGCGACCTTCGAGGTGCAGCGTGGGGACCGGATCGCCCAGCTGGTGATCCAGAAGGTGGAGCAGGCCCAGTTCACCGTCGTGGATTCCCTGGATGAGACGGTGCGCGGTGCCGCCGGATTCGGTTCAACGGGCGGGTTCAGCTCGAACTAAGTACCCTAGAGGTAAACCACAAGAGTTTTAAGGACGAGATGTTTTTCAAGCGCAAGAAGCGGCAGCAGGAACAGCAGCCGGTTGAAGACGGTGCGACCCAGCAGGCGGCCTCCGGCACCGACGCGCAGGACGCTGCCCCCGGCACCGACGCGCAGGACGCTGCCCCCGGCACCCCGCAGCCGGTGACCGGACCGTTCGACATCAAGGACATTGACAACCCGGACGACTACCTGAACTTCGGTTCCCTGCTGATCAAGCCGATGACCGGCCTGAAGGTTCGCATGGACATCGAGGACCAGACCAAACGGGTGATTTCGCTGTCCCTGGAACTGGCCGAATCGCGCGTGCAGCTGCAGGCCTTCGCCCGTTCGAAGTCCGAGGAACTCTGGCCGGGCATCTCCAGCAAGATCGCCGAGGACATCACCGGCCAGAACGGGGAGATCTTCACCCGCGACGGCGACTACGGCAAGGAGCTGCTGGCCAAGGTGCCGCAGCAGCTGCCCGACGGCCGGGCCGGACACGTGGCGCTGCGTTTCATCGGCATCGACGGGCCGCGCTGGTTCCTGCGGGTCGTGATCGGCGGCGCGGCCATCTCCGACGAGCAGGCCTCCAAGGCCGTGGAGGAACTGGTGCGCCAGGTCGTGGTGGACCGCGGGGACCGGCCGCTGCCGCCGCGTGAGCTGCTGCCGTTGAACGTGCCAAGCAATGCCACCACCCGCGCCGAGGCCCCGGCCGGGCAGCCCGAGGTGCAGCGCCCGGAACGCGGGCCGGAAATCACGCAGATCGGCTAGCTGGAACGGAACGCTGACATGGTTGGCAAGACACAGGTTTCGGTCAGTGCGCTGCCGCAGAGCGCCACGGTCCGCCACCTGCAGAACCTGGAACAGATGCCCGAACGCGGCCGCATCGAACACACCGGCTACATCCAGTCGGTGACCCATGTGCCGCCGGGGGAGGCGCCGCGGCTGACCGCGACCGTGGTGGACCAGTTGGCCAGCCCAGGGGTGCGTCGGCGCACCGCCCCGCACGTGCGGCTGCTGTTCATGGGCCAGAAGCGGGTGCCGGGGATCAAGCCCGGGGTGAAGATCCGCTACTCGGGGATGCTGAGCCTGGTGGACCAGGTTCCCACGGTGCACAACCCGCGCTACCTGATCCTGCCGCAGGAACGCCCGCAGGCCTAGCCGCCCCGGCGGCCCCTTTGACACTGAATGCGAGTGAGATGACCCAAACGCCAGATTCCCCCGAGCAGCCCGGCACCCGTGGTGAACCGGACCCGTCGCTGGCACAGCGCCTGGGATCCTCGGCTCACCTGAGCAAGAACGCGGCCGGGCACATCGATGTGATGGCCAGCATCGGGGGAGTGCGCGGGGTGCTGGAAACCGTGGTCCCCGGATTCCTGTTTGTGCTGCTCTTCGCCCTCACCCGGCAGCTGGACGTGGCGCTGATCGCCGCGATCGCGGTGGGTGCGGTGTTCATGATTGCCCGCCTGGTCAAGCGTTCCTCGCTCACCCAGTCGGTCAGTGGGCTGGTGGGCATCCTGATCTGCGCGCTGGCCGCGCGCAGCAGCGGGGAGGCCAAGGACTACTACGTTCCCGGATTCTTCATTGTCGGAGCCTACCTGCTGGCAATGGTGATCTCGATCGCGATCAAGTGGCCGCTGCTGGGGGTGCTCTACGGGTTCCTGCGCCAGGAGGGCACCGACTGGCGCCAGCAGCCCGCACGGCTGCGCCGCTATGCGATCGCCACCTGGATCATGGCGGCGGTGTTCGCCGCCCGGCTGGCCGTGCAGCTTCCGCTGTACTTCACCGACCAGGTGGTGGCCCTGGGCATCAGCCGCCTGGTGATGGGGGTGCCGCTGTACGCGGCGGGTCTGTGGTTCGCATGGATGATTTCCCGCCCCGCCAGCCAGATCACGGCACAGCAGGACTAGCCGGCGCGCTCAGCGCCGGGTTTCGCGCAGCACCTTGCGCAGCTGCTCGCGCGCTTCTTCGGTGGTCAAGAAGAACAGCGCGTCCCCGCCCTCGATGACGTCGTCACGGGTGGGCGGGAAGGGCGACTTGTCGCGCACCACCGAAACCATGGTGGTGTCCTCGGGCCACGGGACCCGTCCCATGGTGCGCCCGATCAGCGCCGAATCGTGGGGCACGGTGAATTCCACCAGGTGCACCGCCCCGCTTTTCAGGCTCAGCAGCTCCACCAGGTCCCCGACCTCCACGGCCTCCTCGACCAGCGCGGTCATCAGCCGCGGGGTACTGACCGCCACGTCCACCCCCCACGCGTCGTCGAACATCCACTCGTTCTTCGGGTTGTTCACCCGCCCCACGGTGCGCCGCACCCCGAACTCGCTCTTGGCCAGCAGCGAGATCACCAGGTTGGCCTTGTCATCACCGGTGGCCGAAACCACCACGTTAAAATCGTCCAGCCCGGCGCGCTGCAGCACCACCAGCTCGCAGGCGTCCCCGCGCAGCCAGCGGGCCTCGGGCAGCTCCTGCTGCTCGGCCGGATCCGGGTCACGGTCAATGATCAGCACCTGGTGCCCGTTGTTCAGCAGTTCGCGCGCGATGGAGGAACCCACCGAGCCGGCACCGGCAATCATCACCTTCATATGTGGCTCTCCGTTCTAGTCCTGGGCCTGGCGCGGGGCGGTGGCCAGGATCTTTTCCACGTCGCTGCTTTCGTCCACCCGCATCATCACGTGCACCAGGTCCCCGCCCTGCAGCCGGGTGTTGCTCTGCGGGATGATGCCCTCCCCGAACCGGGTCAGGTAGGCGATGCGCACCCCGGCGGCCCGCTCCAGGGACTTGACCTGGTGGCCGTACCAGTCCGCATGCAGCGCCACCTCGGTGAGCATCAGCCGGCCGGAGGATTCCCGAAAGTCCCCGCGCATCGAATGTTCGGGCAGGATCCGGCGCAGCACCTGGTCCGCGCTCCAGCGCACCGCCGCGACGGTGGGGATGCCCAGGCGCTGGTAGATTTCGGCGCGGCCCGGGTCATAGATGCGCGCCACCACGTGCTGCACGTTGTAGGTTTCGCGCGCCACCCGGGTGGCCAGGATGTTGGAGTTGTCCCCGCTGGAGACCGCGGCGAAGGCGTAGGCCTCACGGATGCGCGCCGCTTCCAGGGTGTCGCGGTCAAAGCCGACCCCGGTGACGGTGTCCCCGGAGAAGTCCTCGCCCAACGCGCCGAAGGCCCGCTCGTTCTGGTCGATGACCGTGACCGAATGCCCGGCCGCGTCCAGGGTCAGGGCCAGTGTCGCCCCGACCCGGCCGCAGCCCATGATCACGAAGTGGGCCATCGCATACTCCTTAGGTTCGCTGCCATCCTTCCCGGGCGCCGGCCCGGGGCGTGCCGGGCAAAACCGGCACTGCATTAGTCTGCCACGTTTTGCCCCGGCCGCCTGGGTGTGGGCGGCAGAGACTTCAGCATGCCGCGCGTGCTGTTATACCGTTGATGCGTGCCTGCATTCTTTGATGGTGTCAAACGCTTGCTGGTGGGCAAGCCGTTTCGCACCGAGCGGTTGAAACGCAAACCGCTGCCGCCAAAAATCGCGCTGCCGATCTTCTCCTCCAGCGCCCTGTCCTCGCTGGCCTATGCCCCCGATGAGATCCTGCTGACCCTGGCCACCGCCGGGGTGGCCGCCACCCTGCTCTCTCCGGCCGTGGGCTTGGCGGTGCTGGCGGTGCTGCTGGTGCTGGTGCTGTCCTACCGCCAGTCGGTGGCAGCCTACCCCTCCGGCGGCGGGGACTATGAGATCGTGCGCGCGAACCTGGGGCCGCGCCCGGGCACCGCGGTCGCCGCGGCGCTGCTGGTGGACTTCGTGCTGACCGTGGCGGTCTCCAGCACCTCCGCCGCCCAGTACGTCGGCGCGGTGTTCCCGGCACTGGAGGAACATCGGGCGCTGGTGGCCGCGGCGATCGTGGCGGTGCTGGTGTTCGGCAACCTGCGCGGGCGCGGCAAGGGACGCTGGGCGCTGGCGATCCCGGTCTACCTGTTCGTCGGCGGAATGCTGCTGATGATCGCGGTCGGCGCGGTGCTGGCCCTGAGCGGCAACCTGGGCGACGCGCCGAGTGCCGGCTACGAAATCCGCCCGGAGGCCCAGTTCGCCACCGGGCTGCAGGGGCTGACCGGCGCGCTGCTGATCCTGCGCGCGTTCTCCACCGGTTCGGCGGCGCTGACCGGCATCGAGGTGCCGATCTCCAACGTGCACACGCTGACCAAGCCGCGGGCCCGCAACGCCGGGCGGATCCTGCTGGTGATCGGGCTGCTCTCCGGGGTGCTGACCTTCGGCACCCTGCTGCTGGCCCGGGCCACCGGGGTGAAGGTGGTCGCCGACCCGCAGGCGAACCTGCTGGCCGACGGGGTGCCGGTGGGGGCTGGGTACACCCAGGCCCCGGTGCTCACCCAGCTGGCCGACGCGGTGTTTGGTTCGGTGATCGGGGTGGGCAGCGTGGCGGTGCTGACCGTCGGGGTGCTGCTGATGGCCGGGAACCACGCGTTCAACTCCTTCCCGAACCTGGCCAGCCACCTGGCCACCGACGGCTACCTGCCCCGCCAGCTGCGCACCCGCGGGGACCGGCTGGGCTTCTCCAACGGCATCCTCTCCCTGGGGGTGGCCGCGATCGTGCTGATCTTCGCGTTCGACGGGGATGTCACGATCCTGATCCAGCTCTACGTGCTGGGCGTGTTCGTCTCCTTCACGCTCAGCCAGGCCGCGATGCTGCGGCACTGGTCCCGGCGCCTGGTGCAGGTCCCCTCCCGCAACGCCCGCGCCGCGATCCACCGCAAGCGCCTGCTGAACCTGGTGGGCCTGGTGCTCTCCGCCCTGGTGCTGGCGGTCGTGCTGGTCACCCGCTTCACCCACGGCGCCTGGCTGGCGGTGATCGGCATCCTGCTGCTGATGGCGGTCATGGAGTCGCTGAACCGCCACTACCGGGCGGTGGATGCGGAGCTGGCGGTCAGCCAGGACCACCAGGCGGCCGCGCTGCCGGCCCGGGTGCACGCCCTGGTGATGGTCTCCACCGTGCGCAAGCCGGTGCTGCGGGCCATCGCCTTCGCCCGCGCCTCGCGCCCCTCCAAGCTGGAGGCGATCATGGTGGATGTGGAAAGCGAGAAGACCGAGCGCACGCTCAGCGACTGGCAGCGGCTGCAGATCCCGGTGCCGATCACCGTGCTGGCCTCCCCGTACCGCACCATCGTGGATCCGCTGATCGACCACATCCGTTCCATCCGCCGCGAATCCCCGCGCGATCTGATCGTGGTGTACATCCCCGAATACGTGGTCGGCCACTGGTGGGAGCAGCTGGTGCACAACCAGACCGCGGTGCGGGTGAAGAACCGGCTGCACCACGAACCGGGTGTGGTGGTCGCCTCGGTGCCCTGGCGCCTGCTCAGCTCCGCCAGCGGCACCACCGAGGAATCCAGCGCCCACCGTTAAGCCCCGCCGGCCACCGGCCGAATCCCGCACGAGCAACCGCAAAGGACAACCATGCCCAGCACCCCCACCCTTGAACTGCGCATCGGGCCCATCGCCCACGGCGGGCACTGCGTGGCCCGCCACGAGGGCCGGGTGATCTTCGTGCGCCACGCGATACCCGGCGAACTGGTGCGGGCCCGGCTGACCGAGGCCGAACCGGAGGCGAAGTTCTGGAGGGCCGATGTGACCGAGGTGCTCGAGCCCAGCGAGCACCGGGTGGCGCACTTCTGGGACCCGGCCGATGCGCTGGCCCACCACGACCCGGTGGGCGGGGCCGAGTTCGGGCACATCAGCCTTGGCCACCAGCGGGAGCTGAAGGGGCGGATCCTCGCCGAACAGCTGCAGCGCCTGGCCGGCGTGGACGCGCAGCAGATCGGCTTCAGCGGCGTGCAGCCGGCCCCGGGGGAGCGCGACGGGCTGGGCTGGCGCACCCGGATGGCCTACGCGGTGAACGGGCAGGGCGCGTTGGCGATGAGCGCGCACCGCAGCCACCGGCTCACCGCGCTGGAGCAGATGCCGCTGGCCCACCCGGGCATCGAGAACAGCGGGATCTACCAGGTGGACTACTCCGGGATCAGCCGGGTGGAGGTGGCCGTGTCCAGCGCGGATGACGCCACCGTGCTGGTGCTGCTGGCAGAGGCCGAACCGGAGGCGGCGGTGCGGGTGGCCCGCCAGCTGCCCGAGGCGCTGAACGTCGCCGCGTTCAGCCAGGGCACCGGGGCGGCGGCGGACGGGCAGGGTGCCCTGCACCAGCTGCGCGGACACTCCTGGCTGCCCGAGACCGTGCTGGGCCACCGCTACCGGGTGACCGGGGAGGGGTTTTGGCAGATCCACCGGCAGGCGGCCACCGTGCTCACCGAACGCGTGCTGGAGCTGGTCGACCCGCGCCCGGGACAGCGCATCGCGGATCTGTATGCCGGGGCCGGGCTGTTCTCGCTGCCGCTGGCCCAGCGGGTGGGCGCGGCCGGGGCTCTGTTCAGCATCGAGGGCGCCCCGGGCACCCACCGCGACGCCAAGCGCAACCTGCGCGCCCTGGACCAGGCGCGCGTGATCCGCGGGCGGGTGGAGCGGATGCTGCGCCAGCTGGCCGCAGAACGCCTGGATGCGGTGGTGCTTGATCCGCCGCGCGCCGGGGTGGACAAGAAGGTCGCCGCGGAGCTGGGCAACAGCGGCGTGCCGCGGATCTGCTACGTCTCCTGCGACCCGGCGTCCTTCGCCCGCGACACGGCCCGGCTGGCCGCCCGCGGCTACGAATTAGGGCACGTCGAGGTGCACGATTTGTACCCGCACACCCACCATATGGAAACGATCGGGCTCTTCGAACGCCGCTGAACGTCACTTTCGGGTGCTTGGGCGTGAAATTAACGTGATTTGTGGTGCTCGGCGGGGAAAAACGGGCCAAAGCGGCTAGACTGGGACTAGCTCTGCCGCGGAACTAGCATGACCATCTCAGTTAGGAGCGCCTAACTGGAATGACAGTGTGCGCGTGCATCAAGATGAAGTCTGGCGAGAGGAGTCCCAGTGAGCAATGTGGACAGCTTCGGTGCCAAGGGCGTACTTGACGTCAATGGAACCGAATACGAAATTTACCGACTGAACAAGGTCGAAGGCTCGGACAGCCTTCCCTACAGCTTGAAGGTTCTGCTGGAGAACCTGCTTCGCACCGAAGACGGCGCGAACATCACCAAGGACCACGTCAACGCGCTGGGCCAGTGGGATCCCTCGGCCCAGCCGAACGTCGAGATCCAGTTCACCCCGGCCCGCGTGCTGATGCAGGACTTCACCGGTGTGCCCTGCGTCGTCGACCTGGCCACCATGCGCGAGGCCGTCGAGGACCTGGGCGGCGACGCCACCCGCGTGAACCCGCTGGCTCCGGCCGAGATGGTCATCGACCACTCCGTGCAGATCGACACCTTCGGCTTCGAGGGCGCCATCGAGCGCAACATGGAGATCGAATACCAGCGCAACGGTGAGCGCTACCAGTTCCTGCGCTGGGGCCAGACCGCGTTTGACGACTTCAAGGTCGTGCCCCCGGGCACCGGCATCGTGCACCAGGTCAACATCGAGTACCTGGCCCGCACCGTGATGACCCGTGAGGTCAACGGGGTGCTGCGCGCCTACCCGGACAGCTGTGTGGGCACCGACTCGCACACCACCATGGTCAACGGCATGGGCGTGCTGGGCTGGGGCGTGGGCGGCATCGAGGCCGAGGCAGCGATGCTCGGCCAGCCGGTCTCCATGCTGATCCCGCGCGTGGTCGGCTTCAAGCTCGCCGGCTCGATCCCGGCCGGCGCCACCGCCACCGACGTGGTGCTGACCATCACCGAGATGCTGCGCAAGCACGGCGTGGTGGGCAAGTTCGTCGAATTCTACGGTGAAGGCGTGGCCGAGGTGCCGCTGGCCAACCGTGCCACCATCGGCAACATGTCCCCGGAGTTCGGCTCCACCGCCGCCATGTTCCCGATCGACGACGTCACCCTGGACTACCTGCGCCTGACCGGGCGCAGCCAGGAGAACATCGACCTGGTCGAGGCCTACGCCAAGGAACAGGGCATGTGGCACGATCCGAGCCGCGAGATCCGCTTCAGCGAATACCTGGAGCTGGACCTGTCCACCGTGGTTCCCTCCATCGCCGGCCCGAAGCGTCCGCAGGACCGCATCGAGCTCTCCAGCGCCAAGGAACAGTTCCGCAAGGACATCCACAACTACGTTTCGGATGCCACCGACCGCCAGGGTGTGGGACGTCCGTCCACCGCCGTGGAGGTCACCCGCGAGAACGGTGAGAAGTTCACCATCGACCACGGCCTGGTCTCGATCGCCTCGATCACCTCGTGCACCAACACCTCGAACCCCTCGGTGATGCTGGCCGCCGCCGTGCTGGCGCGCAACGCCGCCAACAAGGGCCTGAAGTCCAAGCCGTGGGTCAAGACCTCCGTCGCCCCGGGCTCCAAGGTCGTCACCGAGTACTACGAGAAGTCCGGCCTGCTGCCGTACCTGGAGAAGCTGGGCTTCTTCGTCGTCGGCTACGGCTGCACCACCTGCATCGGCAACTCCGGTCCGCTGGACGCCGAGATCTCCGAGGCAATCAACGCCAACGACCTGGCCGCCACCGCGGTGCTCTCCGGCAACCGCAACTTCGAAGGCCGCATCAACCCGGACGTGAAGATGAACTACCTGGCCTCCCCGCCACTGGTCATCGCCTACGCCCTGGCTGGCACCATGGACTTCGACTTCGAAACCGATGCCCTGGGCGTGGACGCGGACGGCAACGAGGTGTTCCTGAAGGACATCTGGCCTTCGCCGACCGAGGTCCAGCAGATCATCGACTCGTCGATCGACGAGGGCATGTTCGCCAAGGGCTACGAGGGCGTCTTCGACGGAGACGACCGCTGGCGCGCCCTGGAGACCCCGGAGGGTTCGACCTTCGAATGGGCCGAGGACTCCACCTACGTGCGCAAGCCCCCATACTTCGAGGGCATGACCAAGACCCCGGAACCGGTCTCGGACATCGAGGGCGCCCGCGTGCTGCTGAAGCTGGGCGACTCGGTCACCACCGACCACATCTCCCCGGCAGGTTCGTTCAAGTCGGACACCCCGGCTGGCCGCTACCTGATCGAGAACGGCGTGGACCGCAAGGACTTCAACTCCTACGGCTCGCGCCGTGGCAACCACGAGGTCATGATCCGCGGCACCTTCGCCAACATCCGCATCAAGAACCAGCTGCTGGACGGCGTTGAGGGTGGCTTCACCCGCGACTTCACCCAGGACGGCGCCCCGCAGTCCTTCGTCTACGATGCGGCGGAGAACTACAAGGCCGCCGGCACCCCGCTGGTGGTCCTGGGCGGCAAGGAATACGGTTCGGGCTCCTCGCGTGACTGGGCCGCCAAGGGCACCGCGCTGCTGGGTGTCAAGGCCGTGATCACCGAGTCCTTCGAGCGCATCCACCGCTCGAACCTGATCGGCATGGGCGTGCTGCCGCTGCAGTTCCCCGAGGGCGAGTCCGCGGACTCGCTGGGCCTGAGCGGCACCGAGGTCTTCTCGATCTCCGGCGTGACCGAGCTGAACAACGGCTCGACCCCGAAGACCGTGAAGGTCACCGCCACCGCCGAAGACGGCAAGGTCACCGAGTTCGACGCCGTAGTGCGCATCGACACCCCCGGTGAAGCCGACTACTACCGCAACGGCGGCATCCTGCAGTACGTGCTGCGCCAGATCGCTGCCGCCAACTAAGGCGGACGCGGTACGGTCACACCGTCACCGGAACACCCCGCAGGGGCCCGAAGCCGCATGGCTTCGGGCCCCTGCGGGCCTTTAAGCCTGGCCAACGGCCTCCTTTGAGCCTGCTGGCGCTGCCGGTCCGGGCGGGAGAGAAAGGCCAGGGCCCCGTGGCCGGCACCTTCTCGGTGCCGACCCCGGGGCCCTCGGTGTCCTCGGGGAACCGGCTAGTTCGCGGAGAACAAGAGGCTCACGTTCTGCCCGCCGAAGCCGAAGGAGTTGGTGATCGCATGCTCCAGGTGCACCGCCCGCGGGGCGCCGGTGACCACGTCCAGCTGGATCTGCTCATCCATTCTGCCCACGTTGCGGGTCGGCGGCACCTGCTGCTCCTCCAGGGCCTGAATGGTGATGATGGCCTCCACCGCGCCGGCGGCGCCGACCAGGTGTCCGATGGCGCCCTTCGGCGCGGTCACCACCGGAGCGTGGCCGAAGACCTCATTGATGGCCCCGGACTCGCTCAAATCCCCCACGCTGGTGGCCGTGGCGTGCGCGTTGACGTGTCCCACCTGGGCGGGCTGGATCCCGGCGTGCGCAATGGCCCGGCGCATGGCTCGCACCTGGCCGGCCCCGGTGGGGTCCGAGGCCGTGATGTGGTACGCGTCCGAGGTGATGCCCCACCCGGTCAGCCGGGCCCGCACGCGGGCCTGGCGGGCGGCGGCGTGCTGCTCGGATTCCAGGACCACCACCCCGGCGCCCTCGCCGAGCACAAAGCCGGCCCGGTCCGCGGAGAACGGCCGGGAAAGCTCGGCGGCCGGACGCTCATCGGGCTTGGCCAGTGCCTGGGCCTGGCCGAAGGCGGCGACGGTGAGCGGGGCGACCGCTGCCTCCGCGCCCCCGGCGATCACCACGTCCGCTTCCCCGGAGGCGATCAGTCGGGCGGCGCTCGCCACGGCCTCCGCCCCGGCGGCGCAGGCGCTGACCGGGGTATAGGTCCCGGCCTTGGCACCGTAGGCCATGGCCACCTGCGCGCTGGCGGCATTGGCCATCAGCATCGGCACGGTGCGCGGGGAGACCCGCCGCGGCCCGGAATTGTGCAGCACCTCTTCCTGGGCCAGCAGCGTGGTCAGCCCGCCGATGCCGGTGCCGATGACCACCGCCAGGCGTTCGGGGTCGACCTCATCCAGGCCGGCGTCTTCCCAGGCCTCCTGCGCGGCGAGCAGGGCGAACTGCTGGGACCGGTCCAGTCGGCGTGACTTCGGCCGGCCCAGCAGCTGTTCCATGTCCACGGTGACCGCCGCGGCCACCGCAGTGCCCAGTCCGGCGGCGCTGAAGCGTTCATCCTCCAGGGTGCCGATCCCCGATTCCTGGGCGTTCAGCCCCTCCCACAACTGCTGGGCTCCGCGGCCCAGTGGGGTGATCGCGCCATATCCGGAAACCACAACATTGGCCATGAATCATCCTTCTTGTATGGGAAACAAGTCTTATTGGTTTGTCTAGACTATACCCATGAGTCAGCCGCAGCGAGTCAGCAGTCATTCGGGCAGGCAGGTGCGCGGTTCGGTGACCCGCTCCCGGATCCGGGCCAGCGCCGTAGAGCTCTTCGCCCGCTTCGCCCCCGAGGACGTCACCGTCTCGCGCATCGCCACCCACGCCGGGGTCTACCCGAACCAGATCACCCACCATTTCGGGTCCAAGGACGGGCTCTACGTGGACGCCGCGTTCTCGCTGCTGCTGCGGGATTCGGCACGCCTGCGGTCCCTCTCCCGGCGGGCCTCCAGCCCGCAGTCATTTGTGACCGCCCTGGCCCGCACCGCACTGGCCGTGCCCTCCACCCCGATGGTGGTCACCGCGCTGGGCATGGGTCGGGCGAACACGTCCGTGCAGCCGAGCCTGGTGGCCGGCATGAAGGTCCTCTTCCGCCAGTCCACCCGCTATGTGGAGACGGTGCTGGAGGACAAGGCCTGGCACATGCCCAAGTCCGTGGAAAAGGAAGTGCGCACCTTCTGGAGCACCGTGTTCGGCGCCGTGCTGCTCAGCCAGGCCGGCTTCCAGGGGGTGCCCTCGGACCTGGACGTGGCGGCCATGGTGAGCATCAACCGAAACTAGCGCCGCGGCCACGGCCCCTGCCGCGGGGGAACCGGTGCTGGTCCTAGCGCAAGGAGGTGCTGGCCTCGGCGAGCAGGCGTTCATGCACGGCCGTGATGGTGGAGGAGACCTGCTGCTCGGCGATCACCAGGTCTGCAAGCCCCGCTACCGGGTGCGAGCCGACGCACACCGAGAATTGGGCGGCCGTGAACAGCTGGGCATCGTTCGCGTCATTTCCGAAGGCCACGAACGGCCCGGCAAGCCACTGCGCGGCGGCCTCGGCCTTCGTCGTGCGCCCGGGGGAGAGGTCGATCAGCCCCTGCCCGGTGTGCCGGTGCGCCACCAGCTGCAGGCGCGAGAGGCAGTCAAGCACTTGCGGTGCGTCGCTGAACAGCAGGACCTTGCAGTAGCGCTTCAGGTGCCGTCGCGGCAGGTTGCGCGCCAGCCCGCCCGGATCCACCTGTCGGCGCAACCGGTGTCCGGTCGGGCCGGTATAGCTGTAGTCCCATGGGGAGTCGATCAAGTAGGCCAGCTGGTGCCGCTCAATGATCGCGTCCAGTTCGCGGCGGTCCACTTCGCCAAAGCTCCGGGCCGCACTCTGCCGTCCGTGTCGCACCAGGGCCCCGTTGGCCCCGATCAACAGGTGCCCATGCCAGGCCGCCGGCAACAGGGGCAGCATGTCCCGGATGGGACGGGCCGAGGCAAATGCCACCGGCCGTCCCGCGGCGATGACCCTGTCAATGGCGCGGATGATCGGCGCGGCAACACCGACGCCGTCAAAGCACAGGGTGCCGTCCAAATCGAAAACCATGCTGGGGGCAACGCTGCTCATCCACCCATTCTAAAAGAGCCGAGGGTAGCCAACTTCATGGCCCGCTGATTCGCGTGCGGCCGCGCCGTGGCGGATAATGGAACAGGTCGGTGCGCGGCTATACTTTTGCTTTCGCGCGGAATTGCTGCCGCACGGACTGGTAGTGTCCGTTATGGGCGAGGATGTAAAGGGGATGACCGTGTCTTTATTGAAGACCATTAAGAAGCCTGGCGATCTGCGGGCCCTGTCCCTGGCGCAAATGGAGGAACTGGCCGCGGAGATCCGGGCCTTTTTGATCGACAACGTCGCGCGCACCGGTGGACACCTGGGACCGAACTTGGGCGTGGTGGAACTGACGCTGGGCATCCACCGGATCTTCGACTCGCCGACCGACTCCATCGTCTTCGACACCGGCCACCAGTCCTATGTGCACAAGCTGCTCACCGGGCGCCAGAACTTCGCCACCCTGCGCCAGCAGGGCGGGTTGTCCGGATACCCGGACCGCGGGGAATCCGAACACGACATCGTCGAATCCTCGCACGCCTCCTCGTCCCTGTCCTGGGTCGATGGCATCTCCCGGGCCTACAAGCTCGGCGGGGAAACCGAACGCTACGCCGTGGCGCTGGTCGGGGACGGCGCGCTGACCGGCGGGATGGCCTGGGAAGCGGTGAACAACATCGCTGCGGACAAGGACCGCAAGGCGGTCATCGTGGTCAACGACAACGGCCGCTCCTACGCACCCACCATCGGGGGCCTGGCCAACCAGCTCTCCGGGCTGCGCCAGCAGCTGGACAAGGTGCGCACCCACCCGGCCTATGAGACCGCGATGGACAAGCTCAAGGACAAGCTCAAGGACTCCGGCGCGGTGGGCAAGTTCACCTACAAGTCGCTGCACGCCACCAAGAAGGGCATCAAGGACTGGTGGGCACCCCAGGGCCTGTTCGAGGACCTGGGCATCAAGTACATTGGCCCGATCGACGGGCACAACCAGGCCGCGGTCGAAGAGGCGCTGTTGCAGGCCCGCCAGTATGCCGGGCCGGTGCTGGTGCACGCAATGACCGAGAAGGGGCACGGCTACGCCCCGGCCGTGCGCGACGAGGCCGACCAGTTCCACGCGGTGGGGGTGATCGACCCGCAGACCGGCGTGCCGGTCGCCGCCCCCGGCTCGCAGAGCTGGACCAGCGTCTTTGGCGAGGAGATCGCCAAGGTCGCCCAGGAGCGCTCCGACGTGGTGGCCATCACCGGGGCCATGCTGCAGCCGGTGGGCCTGAAGAAGATGGCCCAGGCCTACCCGGAACGCGTGATCGACGTGGGCATCGCCGAACAGCACGCCATGACCACGGCGGCCGGACTGGCCTTCGGGGGCCTGCACCCGGTGGTGTGCGTGTACGCCACCTTCCTGAACCGGGCGTTCGACCAGCTGCTGATGGACGTGGCGCTGCACAAGGCCGGGGTGACCATCGTGCTGGACCGGGCCGGGGTCACCGGGCCCGACGGGCCCAGCCACCACGGCATGTGGGATATGGCGCTGACCCAGATCGTCCCGAACCTGCACCTGGCCGCGCCGCGCGACGCCACCCGGCTGCGCCAGGAGCTGCGTGAGGCGCTGGCCATCGAGGACGCGCCCAGCGTGGTGCGCTTCTCCAAGGGATCGGTGGGCCCGGAGATCGAGGCCATCGACCAGCTGCCCGGCGGGGTGGACGTGCTCGCCCGGCTCGGGGACCGTTCGACCCCGGACGTGCTGATCGTCTCCGTTGGCGCGATGAGCGAACTGTCCCTGGATGTGGCGCAGCGGCTGAACAGCCAGGGCGTGTCGGTGACCGTGGTGGACCCACGCTGGGTGCTGCCGGTCCCGCAGTCGGTGGTGTCCCTGGCCGCCCGCCACCGGATCGTGGTGTGCATCGAGGACGGGGTGCGCGCCGGCGGCATCGGCTCACGGCTGCGCACCGAGATGCGGGCCGCCGGGGTGGACACCGCCCTGAACGAGGTCGGCCTGCCCACCGAGTTCCTGGCCCACGGCTCACGCGCCGAGGTGCTTGAACGGGTGGGGCTCACCGCCCAGCAGGTCGCCCAGGACACGCTCGCCCAGGTGCTGGGCACCAAGGTGCCCTTCGCCCGCCCGCTGCCCGGCCAGGACCTGCCCACCGGCCAGATCCCCAAACTGTGAACGCCGTGTCCTGCCCGATCGGACTCTCCCGCACCCCCGGCCAGCCCCGCCTGGGCCAGCTGGTGGTGGCGCGCGCCTGGAAATACGACGGCACCCCGCACTGGGTGGTGCCCGGCTACCTGCTGGGCTCGGACGAGTACGGCTACTGGATTTTCCAGTCCGAAGGCTCCCTGGTCTCCCGGCCCGGACGCGCCCACCTGGCCGCCTGCGACGCCCTGTGCCTGATCCCGCACACCGGCTCCTGGGTCGGCACCTTCTACGACAACCCGGGCGAAGACGTGGACGTCTACCTGGACATCTCCACCCGCATCGGCTGGCAGACGCTGCCCACCGGGGGCTGGGAAGTGAACTCGATCGACATGGACCTGGATGTGATCCGCTCCAACTCCCGCGGCCTGTTCCTGGATGACGAGGACGAGTTCGAGGAACACGCGCGCACCATGGGCTACCCCGGGCCGCTCATCGAACAGATGCGCAACAGCGCCGCGGAGCTGATGACCGCGGTCCGCGCCGACCAGCCGCCCTTCAACCGGCAGTACCGCGCGACCTGGCTGGAGAGGGCCATCGAGCTGCGCGCACCGAATCCGAACCTGAGCGAAACCAAGGACCACTGACTATGGCAATCATCCGCACCTACCATCTGGACGAGAAGAACCAGCTGCACTTCCGGGAAGCCTGGTACCAGCAGTTCGACAACGAGGACCTGGGACAGTTCGTCATCAACCATGGGGCGATCGGCCACCAGTCCAAGACCAGTTCGGTGCAGGATGTGGACATGGAGCGGGCCGATGAACTGTTCGCCGGCTTCCTGGAGCAGTGCCAGGCCGACGGCTATGCCCCGATCCCGGAGCAGGAGCAGTCCTGGGTGATCGTGCAGTACGCACTGAAGAGCGCGGCCGGCACCGAACGCGACCGCTACCTGGAACACAAGGCCACCGACGCGCTGACCTCCCATCTGGCCTGGCGTGGGCTGGGCACCGTGGAATCCAGCGACTTTGCCCCGCACAAGCTGAACATCCGGATCCTGACCCCGGCCCCGAAAAAGGCCGTGGCCGCCGTGAAGGTGTGCATCCGCGAGGCCAAGCTGGACTTCACCAAGATGACGATCGCCACCGCCGGCTACGACGGGCTGCAGGCCGCCAATGCGGTCCACCCGTTGCCGCCCAAGCCGTTCTCGCTGACCTAGCCCGCCAACCGGCACCGCCGGGAGTACCACCTGGCGCGAAACACCCCCGAAGAGGAGACATGGAGCAAAGCAAGAGCGGGCACGACGCCACCGGGCGGCGCACCTCCCGCATGGGCGAGAGCCGGGCACCGATGCACCTGGTGTTCCAGGCCAGCATTGGGGTGATCCTGGGACTCGGGCTGGTGCAGGTCATCGCCCTGCCGCCGGCGGAACTGGCGCTGACCGGCGTGATCATCAGCATCGTGGCCTGGGCCGTGGAGCACGGCGTACAGTGGTCCACCGCCAACCTGCGCACCACCGCACGGATCATGCTGGTGCTCAAGCTCGTCTCGCTGATCGGCTTCACCGTCTGCGTCAGCGCGCTGATGAGCCTGCTCGGCTAATGGCACCACGGACCGCACGGAACGCAACCATGGAGCGCCCACCGGCGGCGAGCCCGCGCCGGAACCGTTGGGGCTGGCCGGGCTGGCGCGCCGCCGCGCTGGTGGCCGGCCAACTGCTGTTCGGACTGGCGCTGGGAATCGCCCTGGCCAGGCTGATGCGGATGCCCGAGGAGCAAAAGGCGCTGATCGGCACGCTGACCACGCTGGTGACCTGGCTGGCCGACGAGGCGTTCACCCTGCCGGGCAAGGACACCCGCAGCGGAAGGATCATTCACGCCAGCCTGCGGATGATCGCGCTGGTCGGCTTCATCCTGGCCCTGCAGTCCCTGGCCGTCCTGAACGGGTGGAACGGCTAGAGGCCCCACCGCGGTGCCCCGGCGGGCACGCAGCCCCAGGCTGGGCGCAACACGAAAACCAGGCGGACGGCGCACATGCCAAGGCCCCGGCCGGCTCCCACAACGGGAAGCCGGCCGGGGCCGTTCAGCATGGTGCCGGGGCAGGGTTCCTAGTCGGTGCCGGCGTCGAACGCGGCACTTTCGATGATCCGGTCCTGGGCCAGCTCCTCGCTTTCCACCGGGGAAACCTCGGCGATGGCCTCGGCGCCGCCGGTCTCCAGGGCGCCGACCAGATCGGCGGTGTGCCCACCGACCAGGCCCATGGTGGCGTACTGCTCCAGGCGTCCACGCGAGTCGGCGATGTCCAGGTTGCGCATGGTCAGCTGGCCGATGCGGTCCAGCGGGCCGAACGCGGCGTCGCCCACGCGCTCCATCGAGAGCTTGTCCGGGTGGTAGCTCAGGTTCTCCCCGGCGGTGTCCAGGATCGTGTAGTCGTCCCCGCGGCGCAAACGCAGGGTGACGGTGCCGGTGATCGCCGAGCCGATCCAGCGCTGGATCGATTCGCGCAGCATCAGCGACTGCGGGTCCAGCCAGCGGCCCTCGTACATCAGGCGGCCCAGGCGGCGGCCCTCGTTGTGGTAGCTGGCCACGGTGTCCTCGTTGTGGATCGCGTTGACCAGGCGCTCGTAGGCGATGAACAGCAGCGCCATGCCCGGGGCCTCGTAGATGCCGCGCGACTTGGCCTCGATGATGCGGTTCTCGATCTGGTCGCTCATGCCCAGGCCGTGGCGTCCACCGATCAGGTTCGCCTCGTTGACCAGGGCGACCGCGCTGCTGAACTCCTGGCCGTTGATGGCCACCGGGCGTCCGGCCTCGAAGGTGATCGACACGTCCTCGGACTTGATCTGCACCGACTCGTCCCAGAACTTCACGCCCATGATCGGTTCGACCGATTCCAGCGAGGTGTCCAGCAGCTCCAGGGTCTTCGCTTCATGGGTGGCGCCCCAGATGTTCGCATCGGTCGAGTAGGCCTTCTCCGCGGAATCGCGGTACGGGAAGCCGTGGGCGACCATCCACTCGCTCATTTCCTGGCGTCCGCCCAGTTCGTGCACGAAGTTCGGGTCCAGCCACGGCTTGTAGATCTGCAGCCGCGGATTGGCCATCAGCCCGTAGCGGTAGAAGCGCTCAATGTCGTTGCCCTTGTAGGTTGAGCCGTCGCCCCAGATGTCCACGCCGTCTTCACGCATGGCGCGCACCAGCAGGGTGCCGGTGACCACGCGGCCCAGGGGAGTGGTGTTGAAGTAGGACTTGCCGCCGGAACGGATATGGAAGGCGCCGCAGGCCAGGGCCGCGAAGCCCTCCTCGACCAGGGCCGGCTTGCAGTCGACCAGGCGTGAGGCCTCGGCCCCGTATTCCAGGGCGCGGCCGGGAACGGCGTCGATGTTCGGCTCGTCGTACTGGCCCAGATCCCCGGTGTAGGTGTAGGGGATGGCGCCGTTGTGGCGCATCCAGGCGACGGCAACGGAGGTGTCAAGGCCGCCGGAGAAGGCGATTCCGACGCGTTCTCCGACTGGAAGGTTAGTGAGGACTTTAGACATGTATCCAGCATAGTGGATAAATATGCAATGTAGTGAATTTTGACCGAAATATGTCCGTGACCTCATCCGAACCGATAGGTTGGAAGCAGGGTCCGGCGCGCCGCGGCGTGCTGGAGAAGAAATCAGAGGCAGAACACCGCCGCAGCATCTCGGGCCGCCCGCCGGCCGCCGACGGGATCCGGACGCGGTGGTGGGTGACCGCGGGCAGCAGCAGCGTGCCCGCCAAGGAGGGAACATGGAATTCCGCCAGCTGGGACACAGCGGGTTGAGCGTGTCAGTGGTCGGCCTGGGGTGCAACAACCTCGGCCGGGCCGGGACCGCCACCGAGGACCAGGCAGGAACCGATGCGGTGGTCCACGCGGCACTGGATGCCGGGATCACGCTGTTCGACGTCGCGGACATGTACGGCAAGCAGCCCGGCCTGTCCGAGCAGCGGCTGGGCAAGGCGCTGGGAAAGCGCCGCGACGAGGTGGTGCTGGCCACCAAGTTCGGCCTGGACATGCAGGGGGTGAACGGGGCGGACTTCGGGGCCCGCGGCTCGCGGCGCTACATCATGCGCGCGGTGGAGGCCTCCCTGCGCCGGCTGGGAACCGAGTACATCGACCTCTACCAGTTCCACACGCCGGATCCCAATACGCCGATCGATGAGACGCTGCGCGCGCTGGATGATCTAATCACCTCCGGCAAGGTGCGCTACATCGGGCACTCGAACCATGCCGGCTGGCAGATCGCCCAGGCCGAGTACGTGGCCCGGCAGCTCGGATCCCACCGCTTCATCTGCGCCCAAAACCACTACAACCTGCTTGACCGGCGGGCCGAGCTGGAGGTGCTGCCGGCGGCGCGCGAATTCGGGCTCGGGGTGCTGCCGTACTTCCCGCTGGCCAACGGCCTGCTGACCGGAAAATACTCCAAGGGCAGTGCACCGAAGGGCAGCCGGCTGACCCACGCCCGCCAGCACCTGCTGGAAACCAGCGACTTCGAACAGCTGCAGCGCTTCGCCGATTTCGCCGCCGAACGGGAGCTGAGCCCGGTGCAGCTGGCCTTCTCCTGGCTGGCCGCCCAGTCCCCGGTGGCCTCGGTCATCGCCGGGGCGACCCGCCCGGAACAGGTCACCGCGAACGCCCAGGCCGTGCGCTGGGTGCCTACCGCTGCCGAGCGTGAGCAGCTGGACGAGATCTTCCCCAGCCCGCAGCGCGTCGCACTGTTCTAGCGCCGCGGCACGGCCCGGCGCCGCGGGTGGGACGCGTGGGGGGCAAGGGGACGGCCAGGGGCCGGGACCGGCTTTTTGGGCCGGCCCCGGCCCCTGGCCGTTGCATCTCGCGGTGTGGGGCCTAGCCCTCGGCCGGGACGTAGACCAGGATGTTGCCCTGCTCGATGGTGCAGGCGAAGCGGGTCAGCGCGCCCTTGGCCGGGCCCTCGGTGGCGGTGCCGTCCAGCGGGTCAAAGTGCGAGCCGTGGCAGGCGCAGTAGAAGTCCGTCTTGGCCGGGGACTTCACGCCCACCGCGCAGCCCTGGTGGGTGCAGATGTTCGAGTAGGCCAGCACGGTCTGCTCGTCCTGGCGGTAGAGCAGCACCCCGACGTCCGCGCCGGAGGGGTCCTTCGCGGCGACCTGGGCACGGGACTTGACCGGCAGGTCCTTGGCGGGCAGGACCACCTGTCCCTCGCCGCTGGGCTCGGGGACCGGCCCGGGGGCGTTGACCGGGGCCTCGGAGCGTCCATCCCCGCAGGCGCTCAGCGTGGCGGTGGCTCCGAACAGGGCGGTGGCGCACATGATGGTGCGGCGATCTGGGCGAACGGCGTCAGTCATGCCTTCCATTCTTCCAGAGAAAACCCCGCCCGGGAAAAGCGCCGGGCGCCCAACGCGCACAGCCCCGGCACCCCCGCGCGCTGCGGGTGTACCGGGGCTGTGCGCCTGCTGGCGCAGGGACGGGTTAGGCGTGGAACTTCTTGCCGTTCACCCGCTGCGAGGCGCCGATCTGGTCCAGGTACGGGGTGATCCCGCCCAGGTGCATCGGCCAGCCGGCGCCGGTGATCATGCACAGGTCCACGTCCTGCGGCGCGGCGACGACCCCTTCCTCCAGCAGCAGGCCGATCTCCTCGGCCAGGGCGTCCTGAACCCGGGTGAGCAGCTGCTCGGCGGTGGAGGGCTGGTCCCCGAAGCTCATGACCTGCAGCGCCTTCGGGTCGATGACCTGGTTGCCCTGCTCGTCCTTCACCCACAGTGCGGTGATCTTCGCGTCGATCAGCGCCTGCAGGTTGCCCGAGACCTTGAAACGCTCCCCGAACGCCGCATGCAGCGATTCGTTCACATGCTGCGCCACCGGCAGCCCGACCATCGCCAGCAGCGTGAACGGGCTCATCGGCAGGCCCATCGGCTGCAGCGCGCTGTCCGCGGTCTGCGCGTCGGTGCCCTCATCGTACGCGGCCTGCACCTCGCTCATCAGCCGCAGCAGCACCCGGTTGACCACGAACGCGGCCGAGTCGGTGGTGCGCACGCAGGTCTTGCGCAGCGACTTGCCCAGCACGAACGCGGTGGACAAGGTCGCCTCGTCGGTCCACTCGGTGGCCGCGATCTCCAGCAGCGGCATGACGGCCACGGGATTGAAGAAGTGGAACCCGACCAGGCGTTCGGGGTGCTTCAGGTCCCGGCCCATCTCGGTGACCGAGAGCGAGGAGGTGTTGGTGGCCAGGATGCACTCGGGGGAGACCACGGCCTCCACCTCGGCGAACACCTGCTTCTTCACGCTCAGCTCCTCGAACACCGCCTCGATGACGAAGTCGGCGTCGGCGAACGCGTCCTTGGTCACCGAGCCGGAGACCAGGGCCTTGGCGCGGTTGACCGCGTCGGCGCTCATCCGGCCCTTGGCGCCCAGCTTGTCGATCTCCCCGTGGATGTAGCCAAGGCCCTTGTCGATGCGGGACTGGTCCAGGTCGGTGAGCACCACCGGCACGTTCAGCCGGCGCACGAACAGCAGCGCCAGCTGGCTGGCCATCAGCCCGGCCCCGACCACGCCGACCTTGGTCACCGGCTTGGCCAGCTTCCTGTCCGGCGCCCCGGCCGGACGCTTGGAGCGGCGCTGGACCAGGTCCAGGAACGCGTAGATGGTGTTGTGGAACTGGTGGGTGGCCATCAGTTCGGTCAGTGCCTCGATTTCCAGCTGCGCGGAGTGCTTCTGGCTCTTCCCGATCCCGGCGCGGAAGACCTCCAGCGCCTTGTACGGGGCCGGGGCGGCACCGTGGACCTTGGCGTCGACGAACTTTTCGGCCTCATCGGCGGCGGCGTGGAAGCGGGCGGCGACCTGCGGGTCCGCATCATCCACCGCATTCGGGCGTTGCACGGTGCGCTGGCCGGTGAGCACCTCATCGGCGAAGCCCAGGGACTGCTCCAGGAAGTCGGCCGGCTCGTACAGCGCATCGGCGGCGCCCAGCTTGTAGGCCTGTGGGCCGGAGAGGGTGCGGTTGTTGTTCCAGGGGTTCTGGATGATCACCCTCAGGCCCTCCTCGGGCCCGATCAGCCGCGGCAGGCGGTAGATGCCGGCCCAGCCCGGGATCAGGCCCAGGAAGGACTCGGGCAGCCCCAGCGCCCCGGCCGTGGTGGACACGGTGCGGTAGGTGCAGGCCAGCGCGATCTCCATGCCGCCGCCCAGCGCCAGGCCGTTGATGAAGCAGAAGGTCGGCACCCCCAGATCGGCCAGCAGGTCGTAGGTGGCGTGGCCCAGGCTCGCCATCGCCCGGGCGTCCTCGGCGCGCTGCAGCTCGGTGACCGAGGACAGATCCGCGCCGGCGATCAGGAAGTACGGCTTGCCGGTCACGGCCACCGCATCGATCTGCCCCTCGGCGGCGCGCTGCTTCAGCTCGGTGAGCAGTGCGCGCAGCTCCAGCAGCGAATTCGGGCCCAGGGTGGTGGGGCGCTTGTGGTCCAGCCCGTTGTCCAGGGTGATCAGCACCAGCTTCTTGCCGCTGGGCAGGGTCAGCTCCTGGCTGAGCGAATGGGTGACGATCTCGTCCTTCTTCAGTTCGGCGACGGCCGAAAAGTCCTGC
Source organism: Glutamicibacter creatinolyticus (assembly GCF_006094275.1). GTDB lineage: Bacteria > Actinomycetota > Actinomycetes > Actinomycetales > Micrococcaceae > Glutamicibacter > Glutamicibacter creatinolyticus. The sequence continues at coordinate 1,988,263 of NZ_CP034412.1, read as the reverse complement.
GTATCCTGTGTCATGCTCTTCTCCTAAGCCTTGGTCCCGAAGTCCTGGTGGTGCGGGTTCTCCCAGATCACCGTGCCGCCCATGCCCAGGCCGATGCACATGGTGGTGATGCCGTAGCGTACCGAGGGGTCCTCGTGGAACTGGCGGGCCAGCTGGGTCATCAGCCGCACCCCGGAGGAGGCCAGCGGGTGGCCCACCGCGATCGCCCCGCCGTAGCGGTTGACCCGCTCATCGTCCTGGTCGATGCCGTAGTAGTCCAGGAAGGAGAGCACCTGCACGGCGAAGGCCTCGTTGATTTCAAACAGGCCAATGTCCTCGATGCCCAGCCCCGCCTTGGCCAGCGCCTTTTCGGTGGCCGGCACCGGGCCGTAGCCCATCACGTCCGGTTCCACCCCGGCGAAGGCAAAGGAGACCATGCGCATCTTGGGGGCCAGGCCCAGTTCGCGGGCGGCCGCGGCGCTGCTGAGCAGTGCGGCGGTGGCTCCGTCGTTCAGCCCGGCCGCGTTGCCGGCGGTGACCCGGCCGTGCGCGCGGAACGGGGTGCGCAGCTGTTCCAGGTCCTCGATCGTGGTGCCCGGCCGCGGCGGCTCATCGGCGGTGTTCAGCTGCCAGCCTTCCCCTGGACGGCGGGAGGCCACCGGCACCAGGTCCGGCTGGATCTGGCCGGATTCATAGGCGGCGGCCAGCTTGGACTGGCTGGCCACGGCGTAGCGGTCGGCGCGTTCCTTGGTGATGGCCGGGAAGCGGTCGTGCAGGTTTTCTGCGGTGTTGCCCATGTTCAGCGCCTGCGGGTCCACGATCTTCTCGGCCAGGAAGCGCGGGTTCGGGTCGGCCCCGGCCCCCATCGGGTGGTTGCCCATGTGTTCCACGCCGCCGGCGATCACCACGTCGTAGGCGCCGAAGGCGATGCCCCCGGCGGTGCTGGTCACCGCGGTCATCGCCCCGGCGCACATGCGGTCGATGGCGTAGCCGGGCACGGACTTGGGCAGTCCGGAGAGCAGTCCGACGGTGCGTCCGATCGTCAGGCCCTGGTCGCCGGTCTGGGTGGTGGCGGCCATGGCCACCTCGTCGACCTTCTCGGCCGGGACGTTGGGGTTGCGGCGCAGCAGTTCGCGCACCGTCTTCACGGCCAGGTCATCGGCGCGCATGCCATGGTAGATGCCCTTTTCGCCGGCTTTGCCGAAGGGTGTGCGCACTCCGTCGATGAAGACGACGTCGCGGTCGTCGAGGGCTGCGTGCACTGTCGGATCGTTAGCACTCACCGTGTGGCTCCTTGTTGTGGTCGGTCGAATCCGAGGTCTCGGAAGATCGGAGGGGTTCTGTGACCCACAACATATGTTACTTAGCGGTAACTTGAAGTGCAAGTGCGCTGCATCACGCGCCGCGCGGGGCGAGGCAGCCGCCCTGGCGGGACGGATACAACTAACGGCCGCACCCCTTTTTCCCGGGGCGCCGGGAGCAAGGGGTGCGGCCGCATGGACCATCGGCGCCAAGACGCCGGCCCGGGGCTACTTGGCCAGTGCGGTGGCCAGCGGTGCGCGCAGCAGTTCGCGTTGCCAGGGGCGCGCGCCAAGCTGCTCCAGGGCCTCCTCGACGGCCGGGGCGGAGGCCGAGGTCGGCGGCTCCCACGCCAGCTGGCGCAGGTACTTGGGGGTGATCAGGTTCTCGGCCGGAATGTTCCAGGCCTCGGACACCTCGGTGACCGCCGCCTTGGCGGCCCCCAGCCGGTCGGCGGCGGCCGGGTTCTTCTCGGTCCAGGCCCGCGGGTTGGGCAGCCCATTGCCGGCCTGGCGCAGATCCGGCACGTCTTGGGTGCGCTTGCCGCGGGAGATCGCATCCAGCCAGCGCGGGGCGTCGCGCTTGGCGCTGCGCCCATGGAAGCCGGGGATCTGCAGCAGCTGGGGCACCGAGCTGGGACGGTGCTGCACCGCCACCATGATCGCCGAGTCCGACAACAGCCGCCCCGGGGCGACGTCGCGGCTGCGGGCCAGGGCATCACGGGCCAGCCACAGCTCGCGGGCGATCGCCAGCGCCCGGCGGTTCTTCAGCTTGTGGATCCCCGACAGCCGTCGCCACGGTTCGGCCGGCGGTTCGGCCTCGGGCATGGTGCGCACGTACTCGAACTCCTGGCGCGCGAACTCCAGCTTGTGCTGCTCGGCCAGCACCACCTCCATGCGCTCGCGCAGATCCAGCAGCACCTCCACGTCCAGCGCCGCATAGTTCAGCCAGGATTCGGGCAGCGGGCGGGTGGACCAGTCCACGGCCGAATGCTCCTTGGCCAGCTTCAGGTTCAGCAGCTGCGCGACCATGGTGCCCAGCGCCACGCGCGGGAACCCGGCCAGCCGCCCGGCCAGTTCGGTGTCAAACAGTTCATCGGGGTAGAGCCCCTCGGCGTGCAGGCAGGGCAGATCCTGGGTGGCGGCGTGCAGCACCCAGGCCTCGCTGTTCACGAAGTCAGCCAGCGGCTGCAGCGTGTCCAGTTCCTCCGGGTCGATCAGCCAGGTCCCGGCCCCCTCGCGGCGCAGCTGGATCAGGAAGGCGCGCTGTCCGTAGCGGAACCCGCTGGCCCGCTCGGTGTCCACGGCCAGCGCCCCCTGCCCCCCGCGCAGTGCGCGAATCGCCCGGTTCAGGCCCGGGGCGGTGTTGATGACTTCCGGGATGCCCTCGCTCGGGGCGCTGAGCGGCACCAGCACCGGTTCGGCTGGCTGCGGCCCCTCGACGGGGTCGGCGGGCGCGCCGTTGGCGGCGGAGACGGGGGTGGGGTGTGCGCTGGAGGTGGGTTCAGGACTGCTCATGATAGCCCCATTCTACGACCGGGCCCGGTGGTGGCGGGGCAAAGGTGACCAAGCGGGCACGGCGCGCCCCGGCGCGTGTCGCGCCGCGGCAGGCTAGCTCAGGCGGCGCAGCGGCAGCTGCTCGACGCCCTCGGGCAGCGGGGGAAGCCCGGCAAAAGTGCAGACCATGTCCGCCCAGGCGCTCAGGTGCGCCCCCAGGTCCTCAGTGGCGGGGGACCAGGAGACCCGCAGTTCGATGTCCACGCTGGTCTCGTCGGTGGCCATTTGCCCGAAGGATTCGGAAATCACCCGGGTGGCGGTGCCGCCGGCCGAGTGGTAGCCGGCCTGCCGGCCGCGCAGCGCGTCCTCAAACCAGCTCCAGGCCACGGAGGAGAGCATCGTGTCCTGGCCCATGTCCTCTTCCATGCGGGCCCGGATGTAGGTGACCACCCGGAAGGTGCCGTTCCACAGGTCCTGGCTGGCCGGGTCGTAGAGCAGCACGAAGCGGCCGGTGGCCAGGGAATGGTGTTCTTCCAGCAGCGGCGTCTTGGCGAATTCCTGGCCGTATTGGCCGTGCAGTGAGCGTGAATGCTGTTCCACCTCGCCGCTCAGGGCCAGGGCGTAGGGCGCCAGGCGCAGCGGCGCCGGGATTTCGGCGATGCGCAGCTCCTGGCGGACTTTGGCGCGCGAGAGTTCCTCCAGGGCCCGGCGGAAGGCCTGGGGAACGGGCTTTTGCTGTTGCTCGCGGTTCACATTTCCGAGTCTAAGGCGCACCGTAACCGGGGTTGGGTTACGGCACGCCGGGAAGACCTATTTGGCGTGGTGGGCCGCCAGTTCGCTGTTCAGCGCCGCGATGAACGCCCGCACGTCATCCTCGGTGGTGTCAAAGGAGCACATCCAGCGCACGTGCCCGGCGGCGCGGTCCCAGTCGTAGAAGCGGAACGTCTCGCGCAGCTTGTCGGCCACGGCGTTGGGCAGCTGGGCGAAGACGCCGTTGGCCTGCACCGGGTAGACCAGTTCGGCGCCCTGCGAGCCCTGCACGGCCTGGCCCAGCAGCGCGGCCATGGCGTTGGAGTGGGAGGCCGAACGGTGCCACAAATCGGTGCCGTACAGCTCCAGCAGCTGGGCGGAAATGAAGCGCATCTTGCTGCCCAACTGCATGTTCATCTTGCGCAGGTACTTCATGTCGGCGGCCAGTTCGGTGTGCAGGGTCAGCACGCCCTCGCCCAGCAGCATCCCGTTCTTGGTGCCGCCCAGGGACACGATGTCCACCCCCACGTCGGTGGTCAGCGCGCGCAGCGGCACCCCCAGGCTGGCCGCGGCGTTGCCCAGCCGCGAGCCGTCCAGGTGCACCCGCATGCCCTTGGAGTGGGCGTGGGAGGTGATCGCCTCGATCTCCTGCGGGGTGTAGACGGTGCCCAGCTCGGTGGCCTGGGTGATCGACACGGCCAGCGGCTGGGCGCGGTGCTCATCGCCCCAGCCCCAGGCCTCGCGGTCGATCAGCTCCGGGGTCAGCTTGCCGTCCTCGGCGTCCACCGGCAGCAGCTTCATGCCGCCGATGCGTTCGGGGGCGCCGTTCTCGTCGACGTTGATGTGCGCGGTGCTGGCGCAGATCACCGCACCCCAGCGCGGCAGCAGCGACTGCAGGGCGGTCACGTTCGCCCCGGTGCCGTTGAACACCGGGAAGATCGCGGCCTGGGAGCCGAAGGTTTCGCGGGCCAGTTCATCGAGCTTGGCGGTGTAGTGGTCATCGCCGTAGGCACCCTGGTGCCCGCCGTTGGCGCGGGCGATCGCCTCAAGGATTTCGGGATGCACTCCGGAGTAGTTATCGGAGGCGAATCCGCGCAGGGTGGTGTCGTGGCTGATGCTCATTAGCGGTGCAATCCTTTGCGTTTGAGTCGGTTCTCTCAAAAAGACGGCTGTAGCGTGTCCCAATTTTCGTTCCAAGGACACGCTACAGCACGGTGGATGGTTGTGTGGGCGCGGGCAGTGCTAGTCGATCGCCGGCAGGTCCAGCCGCCGGCCGTTCAGCTGCCCGGCACTGGTGCCCAGCAGCCCCAGGGCCGCCTGGGCGACCGCATCCACATGGGTGAACCCGGCCAGCTTCGAGCCCGGGGCCTCCGGGCGCTGCTCGGTCAGCGCCTTGACCACCCAGATCACGGCCGCGGCCTGCGGGGCCTGCTTGGCAAAGGCGCGCGCGATGGCCTGGACCCAGAACTCGGCGGCCGCCTTCACCGACCCGTAGTTCGCATTCGAGGGGGTGGGGGTGGCCACCGCCTGCGAGCTGATGATCGCCAGACGTCCGGCGGGGGAGTCCACCAGGTCCTGGTAGAAGGCGCGGGTGGTGTTGCGCAGCGTGGTCATTACCGAGCGGTGCAGGAAGTCGTAGTCCTGGCTGGACTGCCCGACGATGCCCTTGCCGCCGCGCCAGCCGCCGACCAGGTGGATCAGCGCGTCGATCCGCCCATGCTCGTCGTGCACCTGCTTGGCCAGGGACTGGACTTCGGTTTCGTCCCCCAAGTCGGCCTGGTAGCGGGCCGTGGCGAAATCAAGGCGTTCCTCCAGGCGCTGCTGGTTGGAGCCGACCACCAGCACCCGCGCCCCGGCATCGGACAGGGCGCGGGCGGTGGCCACTCCGCTGGCGGAGGTGGCCCCGGCGATCAGGATCGTGCGATCGGCGATAGTTGTGTTATCCATACGCCGAGCCTAGATGAGGCTGGCGCCATACATGCCACGGGTGGACTCGATGGTCTGCTTCATCTTCTTGCTCAGCGCCTCGTAGAACATCGACAGCGGGAACTCGTCGTCCATCACCTGGTCGGTGATCTCCCGCAGCGGCGCGGTCAGCGGCAGCGCGTCCGGGCCCTTGGCCCAGGTGGAGGCCGGATGCGGGGTGACGGTGGTGGAGACCAGCTCGTAGGCGGCCAGCCAGTGCGCCAGCTTCGGGCGGTCGATGGACTTCCAGTACAGCTCGTCGATGGCGTCTCCCAGGGCGGAGACCACGGCCGGGACCTCGTCCCAGTCGATGGACAGCTTGGTGTCGGTCCAGTGCAGCACGTGGTTCTGGTGCATCCAGGCGAACAGCAGCTGCCCGCCCAGCCCGTCGTAGTTGCGCACCCGGCTGCCGGTGATGGCGAAGCGGAAGATCCGGTCGAAGATCACCGCGTACTGCACCAGCTTGGCGGTCTTGGTGGTGCGCTCATCGGCCTTGGCGTCGTTGGCGATCTTCACGCACTCGCGGAACGCGGTCAAATCGCAGCGCAGCTCCTCCAGCGAGTACAGGAAGTAGGGCATGCGCTGCTTGATCATGAACGGGTCGAAGGGCAGGTCCCCGCGCATGTGGGTGCGGTCGTGGATCAGGTCCCACATGATGAACGTGTCCTCGGCCAGCTGCTGGTCCTCCAGCAGTTCTGCGGCGTCGGCCGGCAGCTCAAGGTTAGTCACCGCGGCCGCCTCCTTCAGCACCTTGCGGAAGCGCACGGCCTCGCGGTCCTGGAAGATCGCGCCCCAGGTGAAGGACGGGGTCTCGCGGATGGCCACCGACTCGGGGAAGAGCACCGCGGAGTTGGTGTCGTAGCCCGGGGTGAAGTCCAGGAAGCGCAGCGGCACAAACAGCGCGTTGGAGTAGTTCGACGCCTCCAGTTCGGCGATGAAGTCCGGCCACATCACCTGGACCAGCACGGCCTCCAAGTGGCGGTTGGTCGAGCCGTTCTGGGTGTACATGGGGAAGACGACCAGGTGCAGCAGCCCGTCCTGGCGCTGGCCCTGCGGCTGGAACTGCAGCAGCGAATCCAGGAAGTCCGGAACGCCCACGCCCTCTTCGGACCAGCGGCGCAGGTCCGCCACCAGCTTCTGCAGGTAGGAGGCGTCGTGCGGGAAGCTGGGGGCCAGGGACTGCACCGAGGCGATCACGGTCTGCAGCAGTTCGCGGGCCCGGCCCAAGTCCTTGGCGTCGGCCAGCGAGCCGTCCTTCACCTGCAGCGACTGGAACTCGGTGGCGGCGGCCTTCAGGTTCTGCCAGGCATCGGAGTTCACCAGTTCGTCGGCGTTTACCTGTGGATGTACTGGGCTCTGGGTCATGTACGTTCACCTCATCGTGTCGATCGGGATCAGTGGTTGCTACCCCTCACGCTACGCCCAGAATCAGGTTTTCGTAATGCCGCCCGGCCTGAGCCAAAGCAGGTCTAATGCTTGGTGTGGTGTTCACCTCATCTGGCATCGACACCGGTTGCCCTGGCCGCCTGCGGTCGGGGCAACCGGTTCCTCCGGGAGGCTTAGGCGTTGGCCTCGCGCAGCGTCAACGACAGCGAGTTGATGCAATAGCGCAGGTCGGTGGGCGTGTTGAAGCCCTCGCCCTCGAAAACGTGCCCCAGGTGCGAGTCGCAGGCCGCGCAGCGTACCTCCACCCGCTTCATGCCCAGGGTCTCATCGGTGAGGTAGCGCACCCGGTCCTCGGCCAGCGGGGTGAAGAACGAGGGCCAGCCGCAGCCGGCATCGAACTTCGTGGTGCTGGCGAACAGCTCGGCCCCGCAGGCCCGACAGGAGTACACCCCCTCGGTGGTGGTGTCCCAGTATTCGCCGGTGAACGGACGTTCGGTGCCGGCCTCGCGCAGCACGTGGTACTCCTGCGGGCTGAGCACCTGGCGCCAGTCCAGTTCGGTCTTTTCCCCCGCCGCGCCGCCGGCGGCGTTCGGGGATGCGGGGTTCGGGGATGCGGGGTTGGGGGTCGCGGAATTACGGGCAGCAGGATCGTTGGAAGTCATACCCCTTTAACGCGCCGCCGCGGCAGAAGATTCCCCGCTGCGGCCAACTTCGCCGTCCAACCCCGGCCCGGACGGCAGGAAACCCGGATGAATCTGCGCCGGGCATTTGAGAGGATGAACCCATGGCCCAGATCGTGAAGTCCCTTGAACCGCGCAAGACGGTCCCCGCCACGCTGCTGGGCACCCTGATCGGCGTCACCGCCGGGTCCCTGGTCGCCGCCAGCGTCTCCGCGCTGGCCGCCTACTTCGCCCGCCGCGTGGTCACCCCGGAGGACAGCCGCATCGGACGGGACGTCATCCGCTCGATCCACACCGACGAGCACGGGCAGATGTGGGTGCATCTGGTGCGCGACGCGGAAACCGCCGCGGCCGGGGAGCACAGCATGTTCACCCACGCCGGGGCGTGCTGCGTGCGCCTCTCCGGGCCCGAACCGGTGCCGGGCAAGCCGAAGCTGGTGGCCCGCAAGGTCTTGCACACCTACTACGGCCAGCTGGCCGGGGCGCGGCGGGCCAACCTCTCGGGCAGCGTCTACGAGCACCCCAACGACGTGGGCATCGACGTGCGCCAGGTGCAGCTCGAGCTGGAGGTCGGGCCCGGCCCGGCCTGGCTGATGCCCGGCACCGAGCACCCGGACACGTGGGTGATCTGCGTGCACGGGCGCGGGGCCCGCCCGACCGAATCCATCCGCGCGCTGCCCACGCTGCGCGGGCTGGGGGTCACCGCGCTGCTGATGAGCTACCGCAACGACGGGGTGGCACCCGATGCCAGCGACGGACGCTACGGGCTGGGGGACACCGAATGGCATGACGTGGAAAGCGCCATCCGCTACGCCATCGAACACCAGGCTAAGCGCATCGTGCTGCTGGGCTGGTCCATGGGAGGGGCGATCAGCCTGCAGACCGCGGACCGCTCCTACCTGGCGGAGCAGATCGACTCCCTGATGCTGGTCGGGCCGGTGATCAACTGGGTGGATGTGCTCTCCCACCAGGCGCGGATGAACCGCATCCCGCAGACCGTGGGGCTCTTCGCCCAGTGGCTGCTGAGCAACCGGGCCGGGCGCTGGATCACCGGGCTCGCCGCGCCGGTGAACCTCAAGCGGCTGAACTGGGTGGAACGCGCCGCGGAGCTGCGCCACCCGGTGCTGATCATGCACAGCCGGGACGACGACTTCGTGCCCAGCGGCCCCAGCGAGCAGCTGGCGCGCCTGCGCCCTGATCTGGTGCAGCTGCGCACCTTCACCGGGGCGGCGCACACCCGGGAGCCGAATGTCGACCCCCAGGGTTTCGCCGCCGCGATCGAGGCGTTCATGGCCGCGCGGCTGCAGGCGGCGCCCTCGGTGACCGCCCACCGGTAGCCTGCCCGCGGGGAGGCTGCCGGCGGGGAGGCTGCCGGCGGGCGTCGGCGATATCGAGGCTATGCGGCGGCGATCGGCGCGAACCGGGCGCCGGCGACGGCCGCCAAATCGCGGGGCGCGATTTCCAGGCTCAGCCCCCGGCGTCCGCCGGAAACAAAAATGGTCTGCCACTCTTCGGCCGAGGCATCGATGAAGGTGGGGCTGTGCTGGCGCTGGCCCAGCGGGGAGATCCCGCCCAGCACGTAGCCGCTGCGGCGTTGGGCCGCGGCCGGGTCGGCCATCGCCAGCTTCTTCAGGCCCACCGCGCTGCCCAGCGCCTTCAAATCCAGGTGGGCGCTGACCGGCACCAGGGCCACCACGAAGTCGGTGGAGGCCCCGCTGCCGCCGGTGGCCATCAGGGTCTTGAACACCCGGCGCGGGTCGGCCCTCAGGGCGCGGCTGGATTCGGCGCCGTAGTCCGTGGCCCGCGCATCATGCTCATAGGGGTGCTCGGTGAACGCCACCCCGGCCTGGCCCAGGGCCAGCGTCGCCGGGGTGGTGATGAGTTTCGGCTTCTTTCCCATCGCCGCGGTACTAGGCCCCCAGCTGCTCGGTGATCTGGCGCTTGATGCGCGCCAGCATGGCGCTCATCCCGCGCATCCGCAACGGGGACAGGGCCCGGGAGAGCCCCAGCTGCTGGGGCATGTCCTCGGGCACCGCCAGGATGTCCGCGGCCGTGGACCCGTCCAGCCCGGCGGCCAGCACCGAGGCGAAGCCGCGGGTGGTCGGCGCCTCGGGCGGGGCGGAGAAGAACAGCCGGGTGGTGTGCTGGGCATCCTGGGCCACCTCGACGACCAGGAACAGCGGGGACTGGCACTCCACGACCTGTTCGAACAGTTCCGGGTGGTCGGCCAGGCGCTCGGGCAGGGCCGGCAGCTCGCGGGAGAACTCCAGCAGCAGCTCCAGGCGCTCGGGCTCGGGCACCTCGGTGAACTCCTCGACGATTTCGTTCAGCGCGTCGGGCATGGTGCTCATGCGTGGCCCCCGAATCCTGCCGGCAGCTGCCCGGCCTCGGCGCCGCGCACGATCGGCACGCGCACCGCGTTGCCCCACTCGGTCCAGGATCCGTCGTAGTTGCGCACCCGCTCAAAGCCCAGCAGGTGCTGCAGCACGAACCAGGTGTGGCTGGAGCGTTCCCCGATGCGGCAGTAGGCGATCACATCGTCCCCGGGCTGCAGACCGGCCTCGCCCAGGTAGATGGCCTCCAGCTCGGCGCGCGGGCGGAAGGTTCCGTCCTCGGCGGCGGCCCGGCCCCACGGCACGGAGGCCGCGGTGGGGATGTGCCCGCCGCGCATCGCGCCCTCCTCCGGGTAGGCGGGCATGTGGGTGCGCTCGCCGGTGTACTCCTCCGGGGAGCGCACGTCGATCAGCGGCTTGCCCAGGTGCTCGAGCACCTCGGGCAGGTAGGCGCGGATGGCGCTGTCCTCGCGCTCCACCACCGGGTATTCGGTGGGCTGCACGGTGGGGGTCTGGGTGCTCAGCTCCCGGCCCTCGGCGATCCACTTGTCCCGTCCGCCGTCCATCAGGCGCACGTCCTCGTGGCCGAACAGGGTGAAGACCCACAGCGCGTAGGCGGCCCACCAGTTGGACTTGTCCCCGTAGAGCACCACGGTGCTCTGGCGGGTGATGCCCTTGGCGCTCATCAGCGCGGCGAAACCCTCGCCATCCACGTAGTCGCGGGTGACCTCGTCGTTCAGTTCGGTGTGCCAGTCGATCTTCAGGGCCCCGGGAATGTGCCCGGTGTTGTACAGCAGGATGTCTTCGTCCGATTCCAGCACCACCAGCCCGTCGCTGCCCAGGTGGTCGGCGACCCACTGGGTGGAGACCAGCCGTTCGGGGTGGGCGTACTGGGCGTACGCTGGGTTCGTGTCGATGGGGAGCGACATGCGGCGTTCACTTTCCTAACTGCTTGGTTCGCTGGTTGGAGCGCTGACGCCCGGATGCGGGCAGCAGCCTCGACTCCCTATCTAGGTTAGTCCCCGCCGTAATATTTCGCGCCGTCATACGTCACATCCGGCCACAATCCCCACCACGGTTCGGGGTAAACTGGCCGATGGACCAGCCCGCCGGTCGAGCAGGGCACACTTGAGCACGCTTGGGCACACGAGCACGGGATTGAAGGACTTTATGGAGCGCATGGCCACGATTACACACCTGACGGAAACGACACCGAACGTCTCCGTCGAGGAGCTGCTGGCCGGGTTCCACCCCTCCTACCGCTTCGGCGAGGTGTCCTTCGACACGTACCATCCGGATCCCTCCCAGCCCTCCCAGGCCGAGGCGGTGACCAAGCTCAAGGCGTTCGCGGACTCCATCGGCAAGAACCCGAAGGGCTCGGTGTTCGCCAAGCTGTTCGGCAAGGCCAAGACCACCAAGAACGGGATCTACCTCGATGGCGGGTTCGGCGTGGGCAAGACCCACCTGTTGGCCTCGCTGTGGCATGCCGCCCCGGGGCCGAAGGCGTTCGGCACGTTCGTGGAGTACACGAACCTGGTCGGGGCGCTCTCCTTCCGCCAGACCGTGGACGTGCTCAGCCAGTACAAGCTGGTGTGCATCGACGAGTTCGAGCTCGATGACCCGGGGGACACCGTCCTGATGAGCCGACTGATGCGCGAGCTCTCCGACGCCGGGGTCAAGCTGGCCGCCACCTCCAACACGCTGCCCGGGGCGCTGGGGGAGGGGCGCTTCGCTGCCGTGGACTTCCAGCGCGAAATCAAGGCACTATCCGACCAGTTCGACGTGCACCGGGTGGACGGGGAGGACTTCCGCCACCGCGGCCTGCCCGAAGCTCCCGACCCGCTGCAGGACGCTGACATCGAGGCCTACGCCCAGCAGCGCTTCCCGCAAGCGACGCTGGCGGTGGACAACTTCGATGAGCTGGTCGCGCACCTGTCCAAGGTGCACCCCAGCCGCTACCGCCAGCTGCTGGCCGAGGCCGACGTGCTGGTGCTGCACAACGTGGACACGATCACCGACCAGTCCATTGCGCTGCGCTTCGTGGTGCTGGCCGACCGGCTCTACGACAAGGACGTGCCGATCATCGCCTCCGGCAAGCCGTTCAGCGAGCTGTTCACCCCGGAGATGATGTCCGGCGGCTACCAGAAGAAGTACTTCCGCGCGGTCTCCCGCCTCACTGCCCTGGCCCGCGAAGGCCAGATCGGCGAGAACGCCGAATAGCCCCGCACGCCGGGTCCCTGTGTTCCGGCAGCCGGCTTTGCACACCGCAGCAGGCCCGCCCGCATCGCGTGAACGACGCGAGCGTTGGCGGGCCTTTGCGCTACCCGCCCGCAGGCGGTGCGCTGTCCTGCGCCGCTTCCGCTTCCGTAGCGGGTTCCTGGGTTCGGTGTTCCGGCTGCCCAGCGGCATCGGGGTTGCCGGTGCCGTGCTGCCCCCTGTTGTCCCGGCGCGCCAGGGCCGGACGCTCCACGACCAGGTGGGTCACCAGCCCGGCCAGCAGCGCCCAGAAGGCCCCGCCAATGCCGAACAGGGTCACATTGCCCGCGGCGATCAGCACCGTCACCAGCGCGCTCAACCGCCACGCCGGTTCCTGCATTGCGCCCATCAGCGCATTGCCCAGGGTGGCCAGCAGGGCCAGGCCCGCGGCCGCCTCGAACAAGCCGGCCGGTGAGGCGGCCGCCAGGGTGGCGATGGCGGTGGAACCGGCCGCGAAGAGCAGGTAGAACGCGCCGGAGCTGAAGGAGGCGCGCCAGCGCCGGGCCGGATCCTGCCCGGCCTGTTCCCCGGCGGCCAGGGCGGCGGAGATCGCTGCCAGGTTGATCGCGTGGCCGCCAAAGAGCGCCCCGATCCCCGAACCGGTCCCGGTGACCAGCATCGCCGGCCGCCAGGGCACCCGGTAGCCGAAGGAGGACATCACCGCCACGCCCGGCACATTTTGTGAGGCCATGGTGACGATGAACAGCGGGACGCTGATCCCGGCGATGGCGGTGGGGTTGAACTCCGGGGCCACCCACTGCATCTGCGGCAGCGCCGACACCTCACCCCAGGTTCCGGTGCTGGTGATGTGCCACATGCCCAGCAGCACGGCGGCGAGCATTGTCACCGCCACCGCGAAGCGCGGCAGCAGCCGCAGCCCGATGAGGAAGACCAGCAGGATGACCAGCGCGGCCATTGGGATCACCGCCAGGGACGTGAACGGCTTCAGGCACAGCGGGATCAGCACCCCGGCCAGCATGCCCTGGGCGATCGGCACCGGAATGCGTCCCAGCAGCCGCTGCAGCACCGGGAGCAGCCCGGAAAGCACAATGAGGGCGGCACTGACGATGAACGCGCCCACCGCCTCGGCGAAGCCGTAGGAGCCCGAGCCCAGGCTGGCGAGCATCGCCGCACCCGGGGTGGACCAGGCGATCGTGATCGGAATCCGGTGCCAGAGCGAGAGCAGCATGGTGCTCAGCCCGGTCAGCAGCGTCAGGGCCAGCAGACCGGAGGCGGCCTGGCCTTCGTCGGCTCCCACATTCAGCAGCCCGGTCAGCACCACCGCGAAGGAGGAGGTGAACCCGACCATGGTGGTGACGAACCCGGCCATGACCGCGTCGGAGAGGGCGTTGGGGCGTGCTGGCAGTTCTGTGGGCATGACTCCTTTCCTAGCCGCCACCTGTGATGTTGGCGAAATTTGTTTCAGGCTGTTGCGCTGGCCGGGCCATGGTGGGGGCGGCGCCGGCCTGTGAGGAATGGGCGATGCGGACACTTGTCCGCCCGGGGGAGGCGGGGCAGTGTCCGCCTTGCGGGAAGCGCCCTGGAGCGGTGGACACGCGGCTGCAGATAGGCGAAGGGCGCCGAACCGGTGGTTCGACGCCCTTCTACGCGCTTGGGGCGATGCCCGACTTGACGCGCAATAAACGGCTATGGCGTGTTATCGCCCTTGAGCTTGTTCAGGAGGTTGCGCGCTCCGTCTTGAACCGAGTCGACCTTGTCGGCGTACTTGCCGCCGGTCTTCTCATCGACGAAGTTTCCGGCCTTATCGATGCCGTTGGCCACCTTTTCTGAATTCTCTGCGGCAAATTGGCCAGCCTTGTGCGCCAGTCCTTCGGCTTTGCCCTTCAGCTCGTCAAAACCTGACAAAAAGGCCACCTCCCTTCAACGCTGGGAACACCTGCCGTCCCCACTCTTGTGGATATGGTAAACCGAACAGCGGCGCCGGGGGAAGGTTTGAACCGCCGTCGGCAAGAATTCAGCCATCAGCGAGATGCATGCGTGCATGGGCTGGAGGTGCTGGCGGGAAAAGCAGAAGGCCGCCCGTGGGGGTGGCCTTCTGACAGTGGAGCGGACAACGAGGTTCGAACTCGCGACCTCAACCTTGGCAAGGTTGCGCTCTACCAGCTGAGCTATGTCCGCATGTTGTGTTGAACATTAATCATACGATGAATGTCCAGTGCGCGATACTGGGATCGAACCAGTGACCTCTTCCGTGTCAGGGAAGCGCGCTACCGCTGCGCCAATCGCGAAAAAAGATAATGCCTGAGGCAAATGCCTCCAGCGAGGTGGGGACGGGATTCGAACCCGCGTATACGGCTTTGCAGGCCGCTGCCTCGCCTCTCGGCCACCCCACCAGGTCCGGTCGGTAAACCGGGCGTGGATCGGCGAACCGATCCGGTGATCTTTTTGCGAGCGGACAACGAGGTTCGAACTCGCGACCTCAACCTTGGCAAGGTTGCGCTCTACCAGCTGAGCTATGTCCGCAACAACGAGGTTCGAACTCGCGACCTCAACCTTGGCAAGGTTGCGCTCTACCAGCTGAGCTATGTCCGCAAAATTGGAAGTTCATCTGCCGTTTCGGCGTCTTTCCAACGAGTAAAAACTCTATACGAGAAAATGCCGAAGCACCAAATCCAAAAGCTGAGATCTGGTTCACAGCCGCTTTTTCCCCGCCGCGCCCCGCGAATCGGTGCCGAATCTGGAGCGGACTAGGGCTGAAGTGTCGGGGCGGTATGCCATGATCGCACTATGACTTCCCCTCGGTTGGCCGTACAGACAGCACTGGGACGAATGTATGCCCGCGAGGTCGGCGGGCAGCCAACCGTCCCGTCCATCACCACCGTGATCGGCATGGAGAAGGTCGATCTGACCGGGTGGGCCGGCTACCTGGCCGCCAAGACGCTGTCCGAGGACGCCCGGCTGCCGCTGGCCACCGGCGACCCATCGACCATGCGCCGGCTGGTGCGCGATTCGGCCTCCGCCGCCGAAGGCCACCGGGACCTGGCCGCCGCCCGCGGGGACCGGGTACACAACTACGCGGAGCAGTACGCGTTGCGGGAAATGGGCAAGCCGCATGAGCTGGACGCGGCGCTGGCGGCGCTGCGGGAGAACGGCGAACTGGGCTTCGTGCGGCATTTCGAGACCTGGTGGCGCGACTTCAAGGTGGAGCCGATCGCCGCGGAGGTGACCGTGTGGAACCAGAGCGTGGGCTACGCCGGCACCATCGACCTGGTCGCCCGCATCGGCGGCCAGGTGTGCCTGGTGGACTACAAGACCCGCGGCACCGACCGTGAGGGACAGGTCAAGTCCCCGGACCCGAAGGTCATCATGCAGTTGGCGGCGGCCGCGAAGGCCGAGGAGCACAGCATCGACCCGGTCGCCGGGACCTGGGAGCCGTGGCCGTTCGATACCGATGTGATGTTGCTGGCAGTCGCGCTGGGCGAGGTCGGGGCGCGCACCTTCACCGCCCGGCCCAGCTCCATGCCCGCCTACTGGTCCAAGTTCTGGGCACTGCACCGCACCTGGCAGGCGCAGTACCAGCTGTTGCAGCAGCCCTCGGGGCTGATCGAGATCGGCCCGCCCCCGCAGCCCGGCGCCGCCCGGCCCGTAGACTAGGACAAGAGTTGATCCGGCCCTGGCCGGATCCCTGCGCTGACGCCACGGGCAGAGATCCTCAAATCCTGGCGGGGCCGCATGCTGAGAAGTCACACGTTGAAAGGACGACGCACCGATTATGGCGGTATTGGGAATTCGGATTATCGGGGATCCTGTTCTACGCACCAGGGCACAGGAGGTCACCGAGTTCGGGCCCGAGGTCCAAAAGCTCGTAGAGGACATGGACCAGACCATGGAGAACGTCGAGGGCGCCGGGTTGGCCGCACCCCAGGTCGGGGTGTCGCTGCGGGTGTTCACCTACCAGATCAACGGGCAGCGCGGGCACATCATCAACCCGGTGCTGGAACTAAGCCAGGACTACCAGCCGGACGTGGTGGAGGGGTGCCTGTCCATCCCCGGCATCGCCGCCCCGGTCCCGCGCCGCCGGCACGCCAAGGCCACCGGTTTTGACAAGTACGGCAACCCGATCACGATCGAGGGCGAGGGGCTGCTGGCGCGCTGCATCCAGCACGAAACCGACCACCTGGACGGGATCCTGTTCCTGGAGCGCCTTTCCGAGGCCGAACGCAAGGCCGCGTGGAAGAAGCTGCGGGCCAGTAACTACCAGAACACCGCCGCCAGCACCGTTCAGCAGCGCTCCGGGGCCCTGGGCTCCAGCTTCGGCGCCGGACTGGGAGGCAACTAGCATGCGCATCCTCTTTGCCGGCACCCCGGAGGTCGCCGTCACCTCCCTGGACCACCTGGTGGACGCGGGCTTCGACGTGGCCGCGGTGCTCACCCGGCCCGACGCCCCGCTGGGGCGCAAACGCGTGCTCACCCCCTCCCCGGTCGCCCAGCGGGCCGAGGAGCTGGGCCTGCAGATCGTCAAGGCCGCCAAGATCGACGCGCAGGTCACCGAACAGCTAACCGCGCTGGACCTGGACGCCGCCGCCATCGTCGCCTACGGGGGACTGGTGCCGCAGGACGCGCTGCAGGTGCCGCGCCACGGCTGGATCAACCTGCACTTCTCCCTGCTGCCGCAGTGGCGCGGGGCCGCGCCGGTGCAGCACGCCATCATCTTCGGCGATGACATCACCGGTGCGGTGACCTTCCAACTGGAAACCGGGCTGGATACCGGCCCGGTGTTCGGGCAGGTGACCGAGCCGATTGGGGCGATGGACACCGCCGGGGCCCTGCTGCAGCGGCTGAGCGACAGCGGCTCCCGGCTGCTGGTCGACACGCTGCAGGCCCTGGACGCGGGGGTCGCCCGCCCCGAACCGCAGACCGGATCGGGCAGCTACGCGCCGAAGATCACCGATGCCGATGCGCAGCTGGACTTCACCCGCCCCGCCACCGAAATCCGCCGCCGCGCCCACGGCACCAGCCCGTTCCCGGGCCCCTGGATCAAGGTCGCCGACGGGCGCTTCAAGTTCGGCGCGCTGCGTGAACACCCGCAGGTCACCGACCTGGCGCCCGGCCAGGTGCGGATCGAACCGGGCAAGCGCCCCCGGGTGCTGGTGGGCACCGGCACCTGGGCGCTGGAGCCAACCCAGATCCAGCCGCCGGGCAAGAAAATGATGGACGCCGCCGACTGGGCCCGCGGCCTGTTGGCCAACGGCACGGAAGTGAGTTTCGCATGAGCCCCAGCAGCCAGGATTCCGCCCCACGGCGCAACGAACACGGGCGCACCCGCAACCGCGGGCAGCGCGGCCCGCGCCAGTACAGCGCCGCCGCCCCCGGCCAGCGCAAGCGCAGCGCGGACCCGGCCCGGCTGGTGGCCTTCAAGGCGCTGCGGGAGGTCTCCGGCTCGGACGCCTACGCGAACCTGGTGCTGCCCCGGCTGATCCGCGACCACCGGCTGGACAAGCGGGACGCGGCGTTCGCCACCGAGCTGGCCTACGGCGCGTTGCGCGCCCAGGGTTTCTACGACGCGGTGCTGGCCACCCTGGTCGACCGTGAACTTGGCGAACTGGACCCGGCGATCCTGGACGCCCTGCGTCTGGGTGCCCACCAGCTGCTGGCGATGCGGGTGCCGAACCATGCGGCGCTGGATGAAACCGTGTCCCTGGCCCGCGCCCAGATCGGTGCCGGGCCTTCCGGGCTGATCAACGCGGTGCTGCGCCGGGTCAGCGCGAAGGACGCCCAGGCCTGGAAGGAAGAGATCACCGCCACCGCCGCCAACGAATCCCAGCGCCTGGGTCTGGAGCACGCGCACCCGGAATGGATCGTGCGGGCCCTGCGCCAGGCCCTGGTCACCCACGGGCGCCCGGCCGAGGAAATCACCGAACTGCTGCAGGCCGACAATGCCGCACCGGTGGTGAACCTGGTGGCCCTGCCCGGTCTGGGGGACCTTGACGCGGTGCTTGAGGCCGGCGCGCAGGCCGGGCCGCTGGTGGCCGGGTCCGCGACCTACCAGCACGGGGACGTCACCCGGGTGCCCGGGGTGCGCGAGGGGAGCGTGCGCGTGCAGGACGCCGGCAGCCAGGTGGTCGCCCACGCCCTGGCCGAGGTGCCGCTGCCGGTGCCCGGCGAGGACCGCTACTGGCTGGACATGTGCGCCGGCCCCGGCGGGAAGGCCGCCGTGCTCGGCGCCCACGCCCTGCAGCGCGACGCGCGGCTGACCGCCAACGAACTGGCCGAACACCGTGCCCGGCTGGTGGGGAAGTCCCTGGCCGGGGTGCCCGAGGACTACTGGATGGTCACCAACCAGGACGGGCGGGACTACGCCCAGCAGCAGTACACCGGGGACTACGACCGGATCATGCTCGACGCCCCCTGCTCCGGGCTCGGCGCGCTGCGCCGCCGCCCCGAGGCCCGCTGGCGCAAATCCCCCCGCGACATCCCGGAGCTGACCGAACTGCAGGGCCAGCTGCTGCGGGCCGCGTTCAACGCGGTGCGCGTGGGCGGGGTGATCGGCTACGTCACCTGCTCGCCGCACCAGGCCGAGACCCGGCTGGTGATCGAGGACTTCCTCAAATCCACCCGGAACGCACGCCTGCTGGACACCGCCGCCGCGGTGGAGCAGGTCCTGCTGCCGGGCGCCGCCGCCAGCGGCCACCCGCTGGGGGAGGGCTCCACGGTGCAGCTGTGGCCGCACCGCCACGGCAGCGACGCGATGTTCCTGGCGCTGCTGACCAAGACCGCCTGACCGGCCGGGCCACCCAAGCCCCGGGACCGGACCGCCCACCCGCCAACACCGCCGGCCGCGGCCACCGCGGCGGGCCCCACCACCTAGGAGAGACACGGTGCGCATCAACCCCTCGATCCTGTCCGCGGACTTCGCGAACCTGGCCAGCGAGCTGGAACGCATCCACACCGCCGACGCGGTGCACGTGGACGTGATGGACAACCACTTCGTGCCGAACCTGACCATCGGCAAGCCGGTGGTGCAGGCCATCGCCAACAGCACCACGCTGCCGCTGGACATCCACCTGATGATCGCCGACGCGGACCGCTGGGCCCCGGAATACGCGCAATTGGGCGTGGACTCGGTGACCTTCCACGTGGAGGCCTCCACCGCCCCGGTGCGCCTGGCCCGCGAGCTGCGCGCGGCCGGCACGAAGGCCTCCATGGCGTTGCGCCCGGCCACCCCGGTCGAACCGTACCTGGACATGCTCGGCGAGCTGGACATGCTGCTGCTGATGACCGTCGAGCCGGGGTTCGGCGGACAAAAGTTCCTGGACCTGGTGCTGCCCAAGATCCGCCGCGCCCGGGCCGCGATCGACGGCAGCGGCAAGCCGATCGCCCTGCAGGTCGACGGCGGCATCTCACGGGACACGATCCTTAGGGCCGCCGAGGCCGGCGCGGACGTGTTCGTGGCCGGCTCCGCGGTGTATTCCGCCCCCGAACCGGCCGTCGAAATCGATGTGTTACGAAATCTTGCCCTCGGTGGGCATTAAATGTGCCATAATCGAGCGTAGTAACAACAATTACGTGCTCCGGGGTCGGTGAAAGTCCGAACCGGCGGTGATAGTCCGCGACCCGAGCAGGAACCCCAGCAGGGGCTCCGGCTTGGCTGAACCGGTGAAATTCCGGTACCGACAGTTAAAGTCTGGATGGGAGAAGCACGAATTTGATTAGCTGGAGTCCATCCGGCCGGCGGCGTTAAGCCGCGGCAGGGTGATTCGATTGCAGGCCGTCAAATGAGGTACCCCCGGAGCCGCCGCTTCGAGAAGGGTAGAGATGGATTTCCTGCGGTGGCTCACAGAAGCTTTTAATTCCTACATCACGATCGGCTCCTCCGCGCTGCTGGTGCGCGAGGTCGTCGGCAACGTCTTCGGGCTGGCCAGCGCCTTTGGCGGCATGCGCCGCAAGATCTGGGCTTGGCCGGTGGGCATCATCGGCAACCTGCTGCTGCTCACGGTATTCCTGGGCAGCCTGTTCGGCCATGACAGCACGGCGAACCTGCTGGGGCAGGCCGGACGCCAGATCATGTTCATCACCGTGGCCATCTACGGGTGGGTGCGCTGGAAGAAGGCCAAGCACGAGGGCGGCCAGGCGGTCACCCCGCGCTGGGCGAGCCTGGGCGAACGCATGGGCCTGGCCGCCGTGCTGGTCATCGGCACCATCGCCCTGACCCCGCTGTTTCGGGTGCTGGGCTCCTACGAACCGGTCTGGGCCGACGCCTGGACGTTCGTCGGATCCCTGCTGGCGACCTGGGGGATGGCCAAGGGCTGGGTCGAATTCTGGCTGATCTGGGTGGCCGTGGACGCGGTCGGGGTGCCGCTGCTGTTCTCCGCCGGCTACTACGCCACCGCCTTCATGTACCTGTTCTACGGGGCGTTCACCGTTGTCGGCTTCTTCGTGTGGATGCGCGCCAAGTCCCATGAAAAGCCCAGCGTGGAAACCCAGCTGCCCGACCCGCGCATCCAGGCCGGTACCGAATGATCACCGGCCAGGACCTGAAGCAGGCGCTGCGCACCGCCCTGGAGACCGCCGCGCGCGGCACCCGCGGGGCGAACCCGCTGGTGGGCGCGTGCATCCTGGATGAGCAGGCCCGGGTCATCGCCACCGGGTTCCACCAGGGGGCCGGGCACCCGCACGCCGAAGTCGACGCGCTGCGCCGACTGGGACGGCTGGATGCCCAGGCCGCGGCGAAGCTGACCATGGTTGTCACCCTGGAGCCCTGCAACCACACCGGACGCACCGGTCCGTGCTCGCAGGCGATCGCCGCCGCCGGGATCGGGCACGTGCACTACGCGATGAGCGATGACACCGCCGCCAGCGGCGGGGCCGAGTACCTGCGCGCCCACGGGGTGACTGTCAGCCAGGCCGCGGACCGGGCCAGCTGGGAACTGAACCACCGCTGGTTCCGCGCCAAGGCGCAAAACCGCCCGTTCATCACCGTGAAGACCGCCCAATCCCTGGACGGGCGGATCAACGCACCGGACGGCAGCAGCCAATGGATCACCTCCGACGCCTCCCGGGTGCACGCCCACCAGCTGCGGGCCCGGGTGGATGCGATCGTGGTGGGCACCGGCACGGTGCTCAGCGACGACCCCCGGCTAAGCGCGCGCACCGCCGCCGGGGGACTGCACGAACGCCAGCCCTACCGGCTGGTGCTCGGCAAACGGCAGCTGCCCGACCAGCTGGCCCTGGCGCACGACGCGAACTGGGAGCAGCTGCCCACCCACGACCTTCAGCAGCTGCTGGAGCGGGCCCGTGAACTGGGGCTGCACCACCTGCTCATCGAAGGCGGGGCTACGATCGCCTCCGCCTTCATCGAAGCGGATCTGGCCGACGAACTGTACTGCTACCAGGCGCCGATGATCCTCGGCGCCGGCACCACCGCGGTGAACATCCCCACCGTGACCACACTGAGCCAGGCCCGCCGCTTCCGGCTCGACGCCGCCCACCAGGAGGCGCTCACCCGGCTGGGCCCCGACGTGCTGCTGCACCTGGAGCCCCTGCCGGATCCCGACACCCGGCCCTAGGCGCGCCGCCCGGCCCCGGGCACCAGACGCCAGAATCAGCGCGGCCGGTCGCCACCGCCCACCCCAACCCCGGCCCTTGCCGCAGGGGTCCTGCGGCGACCCACCGGACCGCGCACCACCACAAGGAGTTTTCAATGTTTACCGGAATCATCAGCGGCCGCGGCACCGTGCTGGGGCTGCAGCACGACGCGCACAGCGACAGCGCCGTGCTGGACCTGGACATTCCAGGGCACGCGCAGGACTTCGAACTTGGCGGTTCCATCGCCATCAACGGGGTGTGCCTGACCGCCACCGCCATCGACGGCCCGCGAATCAGCGTGGACGTGATGGGAGAAACGCTGCGCCGCACCACCATCGGCGCCCTGGAACCCGGGGCCAGCGTGAACCTGGAGCGCTGCACCAAGGCCGGGGCCCGGCTCGATGGCCACGTCGTGCAGGGACATGTGGACGCCGTGGGCCGCGTGCTTTCACGCGAAGACCACGGGCAATGGGTCAGCTTCCGCGTCGCTGTGCCCACCCAGTACGCGCCGCTGACCGCGCAAAAGGGGTCCATCGCACTGGACGGGATCTCACTGACCCTCACCGCCGTGAGCCCGGCCGGCGCAGAAACCCACTGGGTGGAGGTGGGCATCATTCCCACGACCCTGCGCGAAACCACCATGGGAACGCGCCAGGTGGGCGATGAGGTCAACATCGAGGTCGACGTGCTGGCCAAGTACGTCGCCCGGCTCAACGAATTCCAGGAGGTCATCCGATGAGCACCAGCACAAAGGAGTTCGACTCCATCCCCACCGCCCTGGCCGCCATGGCCGCCGGGCAGGCCGTTGTGGTGGTGGACGATGAGGACCGCGAGAACGAGGGCGACATCATCTTCGCCGCCCAGTTCGCCACCCCGGAGCTGATGGGCTTCACCATCCGCCACTCCTCGGGGGTGATCTGCGTGCCGATGGGCGCCGCCCGCGCCGACGAGCTGCGCCTGGCCCCGATGGTGGGGATCAACCAGGACGCCAAGGGCACCGCCTTCACCGTCTCCTGCGATGCCGCCGAAGGGATCAGCACCGGCATTTCCGCGGCCGACCGCGCCCTGACCGCACGCCTGCTGGCCGACCCGGGCACCACTGCGGGCCAGCTGAACCGCCCCGGGCACATCTTCCCGCTGCGTGCCAACCCACGCGGGGTGCTTGAACGCCGCGGACACACCGAGGCGGCCGTGGACCTGTGCGTCGCCGCCGGCCTGGAGCCGGTGGGGGTGCTGGTGGAGATCGTGCACGATGACGGGTCGATGATGCGCCTGGATGACCTGCGCGGCTTCGCGGCAGAACACCGGCTGCCGCTGATCTCGATCGAGGACCTGGCCCGCTGGCGCCGGGTGAACGACGCCATTGAGCTGACCGCCCCGGTCCACCTGCCCACCGCGTTCGGCGAATTCACGGCCCGGGCCACCCTGGTGGAGGGCAACGAGCACATCGTGCTCAGCCACCCGGGCCGCGGCGCCGAAACGGACCCTGCCCGGTCCGCGGGCCGGGCCCCGCTGGTGCGGATCCACTCCGAATGCCTGACCGGGGACGTGTTCGGCTCCTACCGCTGTGACTGCGGCGAACAGCTGGACGCCGCCCTGGCGCAGATCGCCGCCGAGGGCGGGCACCTGGTCTACGTGCGCGGCCACGAGGGCCGCGGCATCGGGCTGCTGAACAAGCTGCGCGCCTACTCGCTGCAGGAGCACGGGCTGGATACCGCCGACGCGAACGAGCACCTGGGCCTGCCGGTGGATGCCCGCGAATACTATGCGGTCGTCTCCATTCTGCGCACCCTGGGCATCGACCGCGTCCGGCTGCTGACGAACAACCCGGACAAGGTCTCCAAGCTGCGCGAGGCCGGGATCGAGGTCAGTGAGCAGGTCCCCAGCCTGGTCGCCCCGCGCGCCGAGAACGAACGCTACCTGCGCACCAAGCAGCAGCGCTTCGGTCACAACCTGCAGCTGCCCTGACGCGCGCCCGGGCCCCTCGGCCCCACACCGACGGCAAACAGCAACGCCGGGGCGCCGCACCGCCGCCAGCCACCCGGCAACGAACCACAAGAGAAGGAAAATCATGAGCAAGCACGGAGCCCCCACCAACACCAGCGAGCAGCTCAAGGCGCTGGACACCCCGAACCTGAAGGTCGCCATCGTCGCGGCCAGCTGGCACGAAACCGTGATGAACGGGCTGATCGCCGGAGCCCAGCGCGCCGCGCAGGAAGCCAACATCGCCGACGTACACCTGGTGCGCGTCCCGGGTTCCTTCGAGCTGCCGGTCGCCGCCCGGGTCCTGGCCGAAAAGTACGATGCCGTCATCGCCCTGGGGGTGGTGATCCGCGGCGGCACCCCGCACTTCGACTACGTCTGCCAGGCGGCGACCATGGGTCTGACCCAGGTCAGCGTGGAGACCCGATCCCCCATCGGCTTCGGCGTGCTCACCTGCGACAATGAGCAGCAGGCACTGGACCGGGCGGGATTGGAAGGATCCTCGGAGGACAAGGGGCATGAGGCGTTCTCGGCCGCGGTCATGACCGCCGCAGCCCTGCGCTGAACCGGTTACCGCTTCGTCACAATGGGTACGCCGTGATGAACCGGCGTACCCAAAAACGCTAGGCTAAGACACGTGAAAACATTTGACGAGCTCTTCAGCGAACTCTCGCTCAAGGCCCAAACCCGACCTGAAGGCTCTCGTACCGTCACAGAACTGGATTCCGGAGTCCACGGAATCGGCAAGAAAATCGTCGAGGAGGCCGCCGAAGTGTGGATGGCCGCCGAATACGAAAGTGACGAGGCGGCAGCCGAGGAAATCTCGCAGCTTCTCTACCACGTCCAGGTGATGATGATCGCCAAGGGACTGGACCTGGCCGATATCTACAAGCATTTGTAGCCGTCGCGCGGTGGGTTCGCCAGCCCGAACCCACCCTGCCCGACGGCATAGACACCGGCAAGCCATCATCCCTTGGCGCCGCAGGTGAGCATCCTGCCGTGCGCCACAGCAGAAAAGAGAACCACATGCTTCGCGTAGCACTGCCCAACAAGGGTGCTCTGTCAGACATCGCCTCCACCATGTTCAAGGAAGCCGGCTACCTGCAGCGCCGCGACAACCGCGAACTGGTCATCATCGACCCGGACAACAACGTCGAATTCTTCTACTTGCGCCCGCGCGACATCGCCGTGTACGTTGGGCGCGGCATCCTGGACGTCGGCATCACCGGCCGCGACCTGTACCGTGACGCCGATGTGGACGATGCGGTGGAGGAGCTGCTCCCGCTGGGCATCGGCAAGTCCGCGTTCCGCTTCGCCGCCCCGGTTGGCACCTTCAGCTCCGTGGATGAGCTGGATGGCAAGCGCATCGCCACCAGCTACGACGTATTGCTGGATCACTACCTGAAGGAAACCGGAATCAACGCCTCGGTGGTCCGCCTGGACGGAGCCGTGGAATCCTCGGTCCGCCTGGGCGTAGCCGATGCCATTGCCGACGTCGTCGAAACCGGAAACACCATCAAGGCCGCCGGCATGGAGATCTTCGGGCCCCCGCTGCTGGCCTCCGAAGCGGTCCTGCTGGGCCGCACGGATCACAAGCCCTCCGGTCTGGAAGTGCTGATCCGCCGCCTGTCCGGCGTGCTGGTGGCCCGCCAATACGTGATGCTTGACTACGACGTGCGCGTTGAACAGGTCGAGCAGGCCGCCGCGCTGACCCCGGGTCTGGAATCACCGACCGTGTCCCCACTGCAGGACTCGGACTGGTGCGCGGTGCGTGCGATGGTGCAAAAGTCGCAAACCAACAACATCATGGATGAGCTCTACGAGTTGGGCGCCCGCGCCATCCTCGTCAGCCAGATCCACGCCTGCCGCATCTAGTTCGGCACCAACCAAGGAGAAGAAAATGACTGTGGCTATCCGCGTCATTCCCTGCCTGGATGTCGATGCTGGACGCGTC
This sequence comes from Glutamicibacter creatinolyticus, assembly GCF_006094275.1. Taxonomy (GTDB): domain Bacteria; phylum Actinomycetota; class Actinomycetes; order Actinomycetales; family Micrococcaceae; genus Glutamicibacter; species Glutamicibacter creatinolyticus. The sequence goes on along the minus strand of NZ_CP034412.1, from coordinate 1,962,636 downwards.
GTGAAGGGCATCAATTTCGAAGGGCTGCGTGACGCCGGTGACCCGGTGGAGCTGGCTCGCCGCTACAACGAGGCCGGGGCAGACGAAATCACCTTCCTCGACGTCACCGCCTCCAGCTCGGATCGGGAAACCACCTACGATGTGGTTCGCCGCACCGCTGACGAGGTTTTTATTCCGCTGACCGTCGGTGGCGGAGTGCGTACAGCACAGGATGTCGATCGTCTGCTGCGTGCGGGTGCGGACAAGGCCTCGATCAACACCGCAGCTGTCGCCCGTCCCGAGGTGATCAACGAAATCACTGACCGTTTCGGGTCGCAGGTTCTAGTTCTGTCTCTGGATGCACGGCGGACCGATAACCCGGACATCGCTTCCGGATTCGAGGTCACCACCCATGGTGGACGCACCGGTACGGGAACGTGCGCAGTTGCGTGGGCCAAGGAAGCTGCTGAACGTGGTGTCGGGGAGATCCTGCTGAACTCCATTGATGCCGATGGCACCCAGGATGGTTTTGATCTGGAGATGATTCGCGCTGTCCGTGCGGAGGTCAAGGTCCCGCTGATCGCGTCCGGGGGAGCAGGAAAGCCTGAGGACTTCCCGCCTGCCATTGAAGCGGGTGCAGACGCGGTCCTGGCTGCATCGATCTTCCACTTCGGACCGAACGATATGATCGCCAAGGTCAAGGACAGAATTCGCGAAGCAGGATACCCCGTCCGCTAGTTGCGTCGAACCCTCGCAAGGTCCTCAGTCTGGAGATCTAATACTTCTTGGACTGGGGACCCTGTTGTTTCCGGCTTATTCTCCCTCGCCAGCGATGAGTTCTTTCTCGGTCCTCCATACATCGATCGGAACTGCTTCGCTTGGGACCGCCGCCTGACCGGGGATTGTTTGCCATGTGCCATCGGAGACTCTGAACTCTCCGCGATACAGTGTTGTGAGATCAACGCTGAAAGTCCCTGTTTCTGTGTAGGAATGGCTGGTTGAGGTTTTGTCATGAAGACTATGTTCCGGCATCGGGTTGCCGGGCTGGGTAAAGCTACGAGATGACCCATCTCCATAGCTCCAATTCCAATGAGTTGGTATGGCTCGTACTTCTACTGGCGTACCGTCAATGACCGTGCCGAATGTTTGGGTTTCCGAGGCCGCCCAGAGGTGCGTGTGTCCGTTCCGAAGAGAAAATTGCTTTGGGTCGCTATTGATTCTTGATGCTTTGATCGGAAACCGTCGAAATTGCTCTGGAGATATGCGTATTACTTGAACAAATTGCTCCGGGGCGATGCCGTCCGCCGGTGTTTCCTCTCCTGGGCAAAAGCGCGATTGAGAATGAACTTGGCCCTCTCGCGGACCTTCGTTATATTTTATGATCCTCATATATGGGGCGGTTCCGTCAGGGCAGGTGCGTTCATCGGGGTTCTGGTCACAACCGGTGAAGAACTCTCTACCGAGTTGACAGTTGTTTGAGTATTCGACACGGTAGATCTGCTTACGGTTTGAGTCCTCTTTATCCAGCTCGCGTGTCCACTCCATCGGAATCCTGCTGAGCCGTTCCTGCATTTCCAACAGTTTGCGGCACTTCTCTTTGCGCGACTGAATATCGTGAGGATTGATCCTGAATGAGTAGGTACACTTTTCGGCCTTTACTCCGCTAAAGCTTCCAGGAACAGACGGCACCAGAAGGCCACTCAGTAATATCGAAACTAGGATCGAAAGCAGTTTCATGATCACTCATTAGTCGGCGCAAAGTTGAAGTCTAGAAGTTTCCACCCGGAGTCTTCTTTGAGCACTGCAACTCCCTCGTTCCTTTGAGGAGCCGCGGGGATACTTTCTAGAGGCTTGTTTGGAGCTTCGTACATAGTTTGAGCGCTGATATCGTAATTGAATCTTAAAGTCGCCTCGCCATGTTTATTCAAGTTCGAAGCAGTGATTGCGACATTATACTTTCCTCCCACTTGCCAGTGTCCTAATTCCGCATTGGCTTCGAGCGGAAATATGAATCCTTCGTAGCAAGCACGACATGACTTGTAGGTCACTTTCTCCAGCGGCGTGGAGTCATACGTTTCTAAAGCGTGGTTCATGAGCTCGAAGTAGAAGACGAGAAATGCCGTGGCGCCGTGCTCGTCAATTGATTCAGCTTCCTCGGGCATCTCGGGTACCGGGATGTTTTTCGCGGGTCCTTCCGCGCTTGCTGGCACTGGCTTCGGTGGCTGTGATTTTGTCGGCGACGGTGAGGCTGTGGGCGAAGCGGCGGCGGGTGACTCGGACGGTGAAGTTGTTGCTGCCGGGTCGTTGCCGTCTTGGCAGGAGGTAAGCGCGAACGAGAATGCTAGGGGAACGGCGAATAGCGCAAGTGCGCGGGATCGGCTAGACATTTCGAACCTCCGTTGCCTTCGAATGCCGTCACGATTGTTCGACATCCTAGACCGGAACGGTCAGCTTTGGGAGGGCGCGGCAATAACTGGGGAAAACTACTGCTGCCGCTAAGGCAGCAAACGCCATCGAATGCAACTGGCGTCAACGCGCGGCACTGAAGCCAGGGGAGGCTAGAAACCCAGCTTCGTCTTCTTCAGCGCCTTGATTGATTCGTCGCTGCCCTCAAAGGTAACAAGCGCGCTGTCGATGCGACCGGAAGCGTGCATGATCAGCTCCGTGACGGGGCCGGTGATCGTCACCGGGTTGGCCGCCTTCTTGGCCACATGGCGTTTGCCGTCCGGCCGGGCCAGGATGACGCCGACGGGGCAGTGGCGGTAGTACATGCGGGCGCGTCGGGTGAGGTCATTCCAGAGCATTTCGGTGTAGCCGCGATCTAGGATGCGCGGAGCCCACTGGGTCCGTGCCCGGCGCACGTCTTCGGTGTGGATGAAGAACTCGGACATGTTCGCGGCGGTGCTGACCCGCTCGATGGAGAACGGGGAGTACTTGCTCGGCCCGGTGCGGAAACGCCGCACCAGCCCGGCATAGCTTTCGGGGCGCTGGGCCTCGTCGGCTAACTTTTTAATCTTCGCGTCGAGCTTCCCGGAAAGCGGCTTGAGAACCGCCCCGGCGCCCAGCGGCGAATTTTCGCGCAGAACCAGGTGCGCGGCAAGGTGGCGGGTTTCCCATCCCGCGCACAACGTATCAGCCGAGGGGCCAGCTGCCAACAGGGCCTCGGCCAGGGCGAGTCGAGAAGCATGTACCAGGTGCATTACCTCTGAACCTAGCATGGAGTGCGGCACCTTGAGCACCTATAAAGACATGTTGCGAGGCAATGCCCCGAACTAGGGGCATTGAGTCTTGTCACACGGTGGGGACGCACAGGCCCAGCAAGTATGCTTGAGGGGATGTCTACTACTAATTCCAGCGCCGAATCCCAGCCGGATGCGGCGCAGCTTGACCCCCAGATCGCTGCCCGCCTCAAGCGCGATCCCAACGGCCTGGTGGCCGCGATCGTCCAGCAGGCCGACACCCTCCAAGTGCTGATGCTGGGTTGGATGGACGACGAGGCCCTGCGCCGCACCCTGAGCACCGGGCGGGTCACGTTCTTCTCCCGTTCACGCCAGGAGTACTGGCGCAAGGGGGACACCTCCGGCCATGCCCAGTACGTCAAGTCCGTGGCGCTGGATTGCGACGGGGACGCCCTGCTGGTGCAGGTGGACCAGGTGGGGGCGGCCTGCCACACCGGGGCCCCGACGTGCTTCACCGACCGGCAGCTGCCGGCGCAGGTCGGCCACCGCCCGGCCTAAGCACCCCTGCCGAAGGCGGCAGGGCCGGTTCCCGCGGGCCGCGGGAGATCCCGCGGCGCCCCAAGCGGTTGAAAAGTAGTTGTTGGCAAGTAGCTGTTGAAAAGAAGCTGATGAAAACCCTAGGTAGCATTTCCCCGACCCGCCAGCAGTTCCTGGCGATGGCCTCCACGCGGCGGGTCATCCCCGTCTCGGTGCGGATCCTGGCCGACTCACTGACCCCGATCGGTCTCTACCGGCAGTTGGCCGGGGGACGGGCCGGCACCTTCCTGATGGAGTCGGCGGCAGCCGGTGGGGTCTGGTCGCGGTACTCCTTCATCGGGGTCAACTCCCCGGCCACGCTCTCCACGCGCAGCGACGGGCAGGCGTACTGGCAGGGCCAGGCCCCGGCCGGGCTGCCCACCACGGGCGTCGGGGTTGAGGTGCTGCGCGACACCGTGCGGGCCCTGCGCACCGAACCGATGCCGGGCCTGCCCCCGCTGACCGGCGGCATGGTCGGCTTCATCGGCTGGGAGTGCGTGCGGCATTGGGAAAAGCTGCCCAACCCGCCGGCCGATGACCTGAAGCTGCCGGAGCTGAGCATGAACCTGGTCGGCGACCTGGCCGTGCACGACGCCGCGGAGGGCACGGTCACGCTGATCGCCAACGCCATCAACTTCGACGGGCGGGCCGAACGCGCGGAGCAGGCCTATGATGACGCGGTCCAGCGCCTGCACCGGATGCTGGAGCAGCTGGACGGGCACCTGCCCACCGGCGGGGCGGTGCTGCAGGGCACCGACGTGCCGCGTGAAGAGCTGATGGAGGCGGTCACCCACTCCTGGGACGAGCAGCAGTACCTGCAGGCGATCCGCGAATCGAAGCAGGCGATTGTGGATGGTGAGGTGTTCCAGATCGTGGTCTCGCGCCGGTTCGAGCTGGAAACCCAGGCCAGCGCACTGGACATCTACCGGGTGCTGCGCGCCACCAACCCGAGCCCCTACATGTACCTGTACAACTTCGTCGACGAGGACGGCCAGCCCTTCCAGGTTGTCGGCTCCTCCCCGGAGGCGCTGGTGACCGTGAACGACGGGCACGTGGTCACCCACCCGATCGCCGGCTCCCGCCCGCGCGGTGCGAACTACGAGGAGGACCAGCTGCATGAGAAGTCGCTGCTGGCCGACGAGAAGGAACGCGCCGAGCACCTGATGCTGGTCGACCTCTCCCGCAACGACCTGTCCAAGGTTTGCCAGGCCGGCACGGTGGAGGTCACCCAGTTCATGGAGGTGGAGCGCTTCAGCCACATCATGCACCTGGTCTCCAACGTGGTGGGCAAGGTGCGTGAGGGAATCGAAGCGTACGACGTGCTGGCCGCGACGTTCCCGGCCGGCACACTCTCCGGGGCGCCCAAGCCCCGCGCCCTGCAACTGCTGGATGAGTACGAGCCCTACCGCCGCGGGGTGTACGGGGGAGTGGTTGGCTACCTGGACTTCGCCGGGGACATGGACATGGCCATCACCATCCGTTCGGCGCTGCTGAAGGACGGGCGGGCCTATGTGCAGGCCGGCGGTGGGATTGTCAACGATTCGAAGCTGGCCGACGAGGCCCTGGAAACCATCAACAAGGCCGCCGCACCGCTGCGCGCGGTCTGGGCCGCGCAGAGCCTGCGCCAGGCCACCGACGTGACGGAAGGTGCATGATGCGCAAGATGCTGAGCCTGAGGAACGTGGCACTGTTCGGGGTGGTCGCCGCCGGGCTGGGCCTGTGGGCCGCCACCCGCACCTGGGTGCTGGTCGACGTCCAGGCCACCACCGTCCAGGTGCCGCAGATCGTGGTCGACGGCTCCCAGGCCGCCCCGGCGGTCACCGCGCTGTGCGTGGTGGTGCTGGCCGCGGCGCTGGCGCTGCTGATCGGCGGGAAGGTGGTGCGCTACATCATCGGCGCGATCTCCGTGCTGGCCGGGGCCGGGGTGATCAGCGCCGGGCTGAACGGCGCACTGAACCCGCAGGGCGCGGCCGCCGGGGCCGTGGCCGAGGCGACCGGGCTGAAGGACATCGTCGCCGACTACCAGGTCAGCGCGTGGCCGATGGTGGTTGCGGTGGCCGGGGCGCTGATCGTGCTGCAGGGCATCTGCGTGCTGCTGGCCGCCGGCCACTGGTCCAAGACCACCAAATACGACCGGGTGCGCTCCGAGGCGCAACCCACCGGCGAATCCCCGCGCAACGACCGCATCTCGGACTGGGAGCAGCTCTCGGCGGGGGATGATCCCACCGAGTCCGGGCGCTGATTCGCGCTCCGCGGCGGAGGGCCGCGGCGGTGGGCAACACGATTGCCCCCAAATGTGTCATCGGTGTGAACTGGTGGCAGAATAGAGCAGGAAGCTTAAGGATCCGCCCGGGCCACCGCGCGGACATGGGTAGAAAACCAAGGAGACGTTCCGTTATGTCGCAGAAGACCGAGATCGACCCGATCTTTGCCGAAGAGGTTGGACACGGTAACTCGATCGCAGCCTGGACGGCTGTAATCATCATGATGGTCGGTGCCATCGTGGGCGGAATCGCCTTCGCCAACCACGCCCACCTGCTGGTGTACATCAGCTGCGGCGTGATCCTGCTGGGTCTGGTGGTCGGCTGGATCATGCGCAAGGCCGGCTACGGCGTGGGCGGCTCGCGTAGCGGAGCACACCACTAAGTTGAGCGTTCTCGACGAAATCATTGCGGGCGTCCGGGAAGACCTGGACGCCCGACGTGCACGTACCGGCCTTGAGGCGATGATCGGCGCCGCCCACGCCGCCGCCCCGGCCCGCGACGCCTATGCTGCGCTGGGCGGAAACACCGACCAGTCCGCCCGGGACACCACCTTGCGGGTGATCAGCGAGGTCAAGCGCCGCTCCCCGTCCAAGGGGGCGCTGGCCGAGATCCCGGAGCCGGCCACCCTGGCCGCCGAATACGCCGCCGGCGGTGCCTCGGTGATTTCCGTGCTCACCGAGCAGCGCCGCTTCAACGGTTCGCTGCAGGACCTGGACGCGGTGCGCCAGGCCGTGGATATTCCGGTGCTGCGCAAGGACTTCACGGTCGACGAGTACCAGATCTACGAGGCCCGCGCCCACGGGGCCGACCTGGTGCTGCTGATCGTCGCCGCCCTGGACGACGCGACACTGCGCCGCTTCCTGGCGCTGACCGAACAGCTGGGCATGCACGCCCTGGTCGAAACCCACACCGCCGAGGAGATCCAGCGCGCGGTCGCCGCCGGTGCGAAGATCATCGGGGTGAACGTGCGCAACCTGAAGACCCTGGACGTGGATCCTGCCACCTTCGCCAAGCTGGCCCCGCTGCTGCCGCGCGAGGCCGTGGTGATCGCCGAATCCGGTGTGGAATCCACCGAGCAGGTGGCACAGTACGCGGCCGCGGGCGCCGATGCGATCCTGGTCGGCGAGGCACTGGTGAAGCACGCCGCCCCGCGGGAAACGGTCGCCGAATTCATCCGGGCCGGCACCGCGGCGAAGCCCGCACGCGGCCAGGACAACTGACGCAACAAACTACGCAAACCGCCGGTGAACGGCCACAGTTAAAGAGAATCAACAGTTGACGGCCAGCGGCGCACGCCGCACGATCCGAACGATCCACGGTGGTGCCCCCGCCCGGCGAGAAGCGCCGCGGGGGCACCTGCCAACATTGCGAGGGAAAAGAGGGAACAATGAGCACTTCCGACGGCTCGTTGAAGCACGCCAGCGGACCATACTTCGGGGCCTACGGCGGGCGATGGATGCCCGAGTCCCTCATGGCCGCCATGGATGAGCTGGCCGCCACCTTCGAGCAGGCCAAGCACGATCCGGCGTTCATCGCAGAGGTCAACGACCTGAACAAGAACTACTCCGGGCGCCCCTCGCTGCTCACCGAGGCCAAGCGCTTCGGGCACAAGGCCTGCGGCGGGGCGCGGATCTTCCTCAAGCGCGAGGACCTGAACCACACCGGCAGCCACAAGATCAACAACGTGCTCGGCCAGGCGCTGCTGGCCAAGCGGATGGGCAAGACCCGGATCATCGCCGAAACCGGCGCCGGCCAGCACGGGGTCGCCTCCGCCACCGCCGCCGCCCTGATGGGCATGGAGTGCGTGGTCTACATGGGCGCGGAGGACACCCGCCGCCAGGCACTGAATGTGGCGCGCATGGAGCTGCTGGGCGCCACCGTGATCCCGGTGACCGTGGGCAGCCAGACCCTGAAGGACGCCATCAACGAGGCGCTGCGCGACTGGGTGGCGAACGTGGAGAACACCCACTACCTGCTGGGCACCGCCGCCGGCGGGCACCCGTTCCCGGCCATGGTGCGCTACTTCCACGAGGTCATCGGCGAGGAGGCGCGCGAGCAGATCCTGGCCCAGGCCGGACGCCTGCCCGACGCGGTGACCGCCTGCATCGGCGGGGGCTCCAACGCGATCGGCATCTTCCACGGCTTCCTGGACGACGCCGAGGTGGAGCTCTACGGTTTTGAGGCCGGCGGGGACGGGGTGGACACCGACCGCCACGCCGCGACGATCACCCTGGGCAAGCCCGGGGTGCTGCACGGGGCCAAGAGCTACCTGATGCAGGACGACGACGGGCAGACCATCGAATCGCACTCGATCTCCGCCGGGCTGGACTACCCGGGCGTGGGCCCGGAGCACGCGCACCTGGCCGACATCGGTCGGGTCAGCTACGAGCCGATCACCGACACCGAGGCGATGGACGCGTTCCGCCTGCTGTGCCGCACCGAGGGGATCCTGCCGGCGATCGAGTCCTCGCACGCGCTGGCCGGGACCATCAAGGTCGCCCAGAGCAAGATCGCCGAGGGCCGCGACCCGCAGGACGTGGTGATCGTGGTCAGCCTCTCCGGGCGCGGTGACAAGGACGTGTCCACCGCCGCCGAATGGTTTGGATTACTTGATGCGGCCGACGCGGCCGGGGAGGGGAAATAGATGACCCGGGTGAGAAGTGCCCAGAAGATCGCCGCCGCGAAGGCCGAGGGCCGCCCGGCGCTGATCGCCTACCTGCCCGCCGGGTTCCCCGACGTGGCCACCACCATTGACGCGGCCGTGGCGGTCGCCAACAACGGGGTGGACATCATCGAGATCGGGATCCCGTACTCGGACCCGGTGATGGACGGGGAAGTGATCCAGCAGGCCACCACCCAGGCGCTGGGCAACGGCTTCAGGGTGTCCCAGATTTTTGAGATCATCGCCGGGATCACCGCCCGCTGCGACGCCGCGGTGATGGTGATGACCTACTGGAACCCGGTGCTGCGCATGGGCGTGGAGGAGTTCGCCCGCCGCTTTGCCGAGGCCGGCGGGTCCGGGCTGATCACCCCGGACCTGGTGCCCGACGAGGCCGGGGAATGGGTGGCCGCCAGTGAAAAGTACGACCTGGAGCGAGTCTTCCTGATTGCGCCCAGCTCCTCCCAGGCCCGGGTGAAGATGACCGTGCAGGCCTCCAGCGGGTTCGTGTACTGCGTCTCGGTGATGGGGGTGACCGGGGCGCGCAGCGAGGTTTCCGCCGCCGCCCAGGACGTGGTCGCCGCCGCGCACGCGGCCGGGGCGGAAAACGCCTGCGTCGGGCTGGGGGTCTCCAAGCGGGAGCACGTCCAGCAGATCGGCGCGTACGCGGACGGGGTGATCGTGGGCACCGCCCTGGTCGCGGCGCTGCGTGACGGCGGGGTGGAGGCGGTTGGGGCGCTGGCCGCCGAGCTGAGCGGGAGAGCCAGCGCATGATCAGCGCCGCGATCCCCTCCCCGCCCATTGAATGGTCCCGCTTCACGCTGGGGCCGCTGACCATCCACGCCTACGCGCTGTGCATCCTGCTCGGCATCGTGCTGGCCCTGTGGCTCACCGGCCGCCGGCTGCGCGCCCGCGGCGGCACCAGCGACACGCTGTGGGACATCGCGATCTGGGCGATCCCGTTCGGCATCGTCGGCGGGCGGCTCTACCACGTGCTGATCACCGACCCGATGTACTACTTCGGGCTGGGCGGCGGCCCGGCGCACCTGGCCGAGATCCCGCAGCTGTGGCTGGGCGGGCTGGGCATCATGGGCGCGGTGGCGCTGGGCGCGGTCGGCGCGTGGATCGGCTGCCGGCGCATCGGGATCCGGCTTTCGGCGTTCGCCGACGCGGCCGCCCCGGGCGTGCTGCTGGCGCAGGCCGCCGGACGCTGGGGCAACTGGTTCAACCAGGAGCTGTTCGGTTCACCCACCACCCTGCCCTGGGGCTTGGAGATCGACCCGGACAGCTACAACTTCCCGGCCGGGCTGCCGGCCGACACGCTCTTTCACCCCACGTTCCTCTACGAGTCGCTGTGGAACGTGGCCGGGGTGATCCTCTTGCTGGCGCTGGACCGCAAGTACAAGCTGCGCCGCGGGGCGATGTTCGCCTGCTACGTCATCTGGTACGGCATCGGGCGCACGATCATGGAATCGTTCCGCATCGACCCGGCCGAGGTGATCAGCCTGGGCCCGCTGGACCTGCGCATCCACCAGCTGCTGGCGATCCTGCTGGTGATCGGCGGGGTGATCGGGCTGGCGTACTCGCTGGGCCGGCTGCGCTCGGAGCACCAGGACACCATCTACCTGCCCGGGCGGGAACCGGTGGCCGAGGCCGCCGCAGTGGAGGGCGGTTCGAGTGCCCTGGAGGCCGGCGCCGGACGCGCGCCGCGGGGACGCGACACCAAGAAAACGGCGGGCGTGAAGAAGACGGGCGACGTGAAGGACGCGGGCACCGCAAGGAACGCGGCGCGGAATCCGGATGCTGCCGGCCAGGACCCTGCCGATGGCCCCGGCAGCAATGGCCCTGGCACCGCCGGCCCCGCCCAAAAGAAGTAGCAAGGCGGCCGCCGGCAGGAATGCCCGTGCCGGCCGGCAGCCCACCGTGGCGGCACCCCGAACCAGGGGTGCCGCCACGGTGCGTTAACCCGCCCGCACCTGCCGGGGCAACCGGGGGAATTCGTTAACGCCCCCGAAACACAATCGGACACGCGGCGGAAACAAACGACTTGTAGCGTGGAACACCCGACCCGCTTGCGGCCCGCACCACCATTTCGCGGCCCACCGGTCGGACACGACCCACAACGCGGTGGATCCATCGTGCGCACACCACACCTTCGGGCCCCACTCCCTGGCCCGCGGCGTGCCTTCGCTGCCCGGCCCCGGTATCCCACCCATCGGCGAACCCGGCCCGCGGCGTCGGCCTGCCGCCGGGGCGGCGACGATGACCGGCAGCCTCCGTTTTTCGGGCTGAAACCCAGCGTCCTGCGTGCTGCCCCAAGCAATACGGCACACCCTTGAAAGGCACGCTCATGAGCATGACCGGAGTCCAGCTGAACGCCTCGCCAGATGGTGGCGGGGAACCCATCTCCTCGCCCTACACCCGATTCGCCGCGCTGCCCGGCGCGCAGGGACTCTACGATCCCGGCGCCGAGAAGGACGCGTGCGGGCTGGCGATGATCGCCAGCCTGAAAAATGAAGCCAGCCACCGCATCGTCGAACAGGCGCTGACCGCCCTGCGCCGCCTGGAACACCGTGGCGCGACCGGCGCCGACGCGGACACCGGGGACGGGGCAGGAATCCTGCTGCACCTGCCGGACCGCTTCCTGCGCCAGGTCACCGACTTCCAGCTGCCCGAGCCCGGACGCTACGCCGTGGGCATGGCCTTTTTGCCCGCCGCCCCCGCTGAGCGTCAGGCCGCGGTGGCCGCCGTGCAGCAGCTGGCCGAGGCCGAGGGTCTCACCGTGCTGGGCTGGCGCCAGGTGCCGGTGGACGCACGGGTGCTGGGGGCTACCGCCCGCGAATGCATGCCGCACATCGCCCAGTTCTTCGTCACCGGGGTGCCCTCCGGCCGGGCGCTGGACGCGGTGTGCTGGCGCATCCGGCGCCGGGCCCAGCACCGCCACGGGGTGTACTTCGCCTCCTTCGCCAGCGGCACCCTGGTCTACAAGGGCATGGTTTCCACCGCGCAGCTGGACCGCTTCTACCCGGACCTGGCCGACGCCCGGCTGGGCACCCGCTGCGCGATCGTGCATTCGCGCTTCTCCACCAACACCTTCCCCTCCTGGCCGCTGGCCCAGCCGCTGCGCACCATCGCCCACAACGGGGAGTTCAACACCGTGCAGGGCAACCGCAACTGGATGCGCGCCCGGCAGTCCCAGCTGGCCAGCGAGCTGCTGGGGGAGGTGCCCGAGGAGCTGTTCCCGATCTGCACGCCCGGCGCGTCGGACTCGACCAGCTTCGACGAGGTCGCCGAACTGCTGATGCTCTCCGGGCGGCACCCGGCCGCGGCGATCATGATGATGATCCCGCAGGCCTGGGAACACGATGAGCACATGGACCGGGATCTGCGGGCGTTCTACGAGTACCATGCGATGCTCATGGAGCCGTGGGACGGGCCGGCCGCCGTGTGCTTCACCGACGGGCAGCTGGCCGGGGCGGTGCTGGACCGCAACGGGCTGCGCCCGGCCCGCTGGCTGACCACCGCGGACGGGCTGCTGGTGCTGGCCAGCGAGGTCGGGGTGGTGGACGTGCCCGCCCAGCAGGTCACCGCCAAGGGGCGCGTCGCCCCGGGCACCGTGTTCCTGCTGGACGTCGCGGCCGGGCGGATCATCCCCGACGCGCAGCTCAAGGCCGAACTGGCCGCCGCCGCGCCCTGGGCGAAGTGGGTGGGGCAGAACAAGCGCCGGCTGCACCAGCTGCCGCAGCGCGAGCACGTGCACCACAACGCCGCCTCGGTGCGCCAGCGCCAGCTCACCTTCGGCTACACGAACGAGGAGCTGCGCCTGCTGTTGGGGCCGATGGCCGCCACCGGCACCGAACCGCTGGGCGCCATGGGCACCGACACCCCGGTCGCGGTCCTCTCCGAGCGCGACCGGCTGCTGTTTGACTACTTCACCCAGTCCTTCGCCCAGGTCACCAACCCGCCGCTGGACGCGATCCGCGAGGCGCTGGTCACCTGCCTTGCCACCTCGATCGGCCCGGAGGGGAACCTGCTGCAGCCCGGGCCGGTTTCGGCCGAGCAGATCGCGCTGGACTACCCGGTGCTGGACAACGACCAGCTGGACCAGGTGCTGTTCCTGCGCGACGGGCACGGCGCCCGCCAGAGCCTGCGGGTGCGCGGGCTCTACCGGTCCGCCGGCGGGGACCGGGAGCTGCGCGCCCGGCTGGACGAGATCTGTGAGAAGGTCTGCGCCGCGGTGCACCGCGGGGTGCGCTTCATCGTGCTCAGCGACCGGGACTCCTCCGCCGCGTGGGCGCCGATCCCCTCCCTGCTGCTGGTCTCCGCGGTGCACCACCACCTGCTCTCCAGCTCCACCCGCACCCGGGTCTCGCTGCTGGTCGAAACCGGCGACGCCCGGGAAGTGCACCATGTGGCGCTGCTCATCGGCTACGGCGCCAGCGCCGTGAACCCGTACCTGGCGCTGGAGAGCGTGGAGCAGATGGCCCTGGAGGGCACCTTGCCCGGGGTGGACCCGGCCCCCGACGGGCGGACCGCGGCCGCGAACCTGGTCAGGGCGCTGGGCCAGGGGGTGCTGAAGATCATGAGCAAGATGGGGATCTCCACCATCGCCTCCTACTGCGGCGCCCAGACCTTCGAGGCCCTGGGGCTGGGCCGGGCGCTGGTCGACGAATACTTCACCGGCACCCCCAGCCGGCTGGACGGGATCGGGCTGGAGGTGATCGCCCGGGAAACCGCGGCCCGCCACGCCCGCGCCTACCCCGTCCACCCCTCCCACCCCGGCACCGGCACCGGCACCGGGAGCAGTGCCGCGAGCGGTGCCCCGCAGCTGCCCGGCGGCGGGGAATACCAGTGGCGCCGCGGCGGGCCGCCGCACCTGTTTGACCCGCAGACCGTGTTCCGGCTGCAGCATTCCACCCGCACCCGGCGCTATGACGTGTTCAAGCGGTACACCGCCGCGGTCGACGAACAGGCCGCCGAGCTAAAGACGCTGCGTGGGCTGCTGCGGCTGAACACCCAGGCCGCCACCCCGGTGCCCATCCAGGAGGTGGAGCCCGTCAGCGCGATCGTCACCCGTTTTGCCACCGGGGCGATGAGCTACGGCTCGATCTCCGCCGAGGCGCACGAAACCCTGGCGATCGCAATGAACCGGCTCGGGGGCAAGTCCAACACCGGTGAGGGCGGAGAGGACCCGGCCCGGCTGAACGACCCGCTGCGGCGCAGCGCCATCAAGCAGATCGCCTCCGGGCGCTTCGGGGTGACCAGCCGCTACCTGAGCAGCGCTGCGGACATCCAGATCAAGATGGCCCAGGGCGCCAAGCCCGGGGAGGGCGGGCAGCTGATGAGCACCAAGCTCTACCCGTGGATCGCCCGGACCCGGCACTCCACCCCCGGGGTCGGGCTGATCTCCCCGCCCCCGCACCACGACATCTACTCGATCGAGGACCTGGCCCAGCTGATCCACGACGCCAAATGCGCCAACCCCTCCGCCCGGATACAGGTCAAGCTGGTCTCCGAGGCCGGCATCGGCACCGTCGCGGCCGGAGTCGCCAAGGCCAAGGCGGACGTGGTGCTCATTTCCGGGCACGACGGCGGCACCGGGGCCAGCCCGCTGAACTCGCTCAAGCACGCCGGCACCCCGTGGGAGATCGGGCTGGCCGAGGCCCAGCAGACGCTGATCCTCAACGGGCTGCGCCAGCGGGTGACCCTGCAGGCCGACGGGCAGCTGAAGACCGGGCGCGATGTGGTGATTGCCGCGCTGCTGGGCGCCGAGGAGTTCGGCTTCGCCACCGCCCCGCTGGTGGTCTCCGGGTGCATCATGATGCGCGTGTGCCACCTGGACACCTGCCCGGTCGGGGTGGCGACCCAAAACCCGGAACTGCGCGAGCGCTTCAGCGGCAAGGCAGAGTTCGTGGTCAACTTCTTCCAGTTCCTGGCCCAGGAGGTGCGCGAACTGCTCGCCGCACTGGGCGCGCGCACCCTGGACGAGGTGATCGGGCGGATCGAACTGCTGGACACCGCCCAAGCGGCCGCCCACTACAAGGCCCGCGGGCTGGACCTGGGCCCGATCACCCACGTGCCACCCGTGGCCCCGGCCGCCCGGCGGCGCACCACCGGGCAACAGCACGGTTTGGAGAACCACCTGGACCGGCGGCTGCTGGCCCAGGCCGGTCCGGCGCTCGCCGCGGGCACCCCGGTGCGGCTGGCGGCCAGCGTGTCCAACACCGACCGCTCGGTGGGCACCCTGCTGGGCCACCACCTGACCCGCGCCGCCTTCGACGCCGACCGGCCGGCGGACACCATCACGGTGCGCCTGCAGGGCCAGGCCGGGCAGTCGCTGGGCGCGTTCCTGCCCGCCGGGATCACCCTGCGCCTGGCCGGGGACGCGAACGACTACGTCGGCAAGGGCCTGAGCGGCGGGATCATCGCCGTGCACCCGGGCTCCGGCAGCGCCTGCCCGCCCGAGGAACAGGTGATCGCCGGCAACGTGATCGGCTACGGCGCCACCAGCGGGCAGCTGTACATCAACGGGCGGGTTGGCGAACGCTTCGCGGTGCGCAACTCCGGGGCGACGCTGGTCGCCGAGGGGATCGGCGAGCACGGGTGCGAGTACATGACCGGGGGCACCGTGGCGGTGCTCGGGCCCACCGGACGCAACTTCGCCGCCGGCATGTCCGGGGGTGTGGCCTGGGTGCTGGACTTCGACCCCCGGCGGCTGAACCCGCTGGCCGCCGCCGGGCAGGAACTGTTGATCGGCCCGCTGGACGACGCGCAGGCCGGGCAGCTGCACGCGCTGCTCACCGAGCACATCGCCCGCACCGGCTCCCCGCTGGCCCAGCGCCTGGTGCTGGACTGGGACACCAGCCGCACCCGCTTCACCAGCATCATCCCGCGGCACTACGCCGCCATCGAAGAACTTCGCACCCACGCCGCCGACTCCGGGCAGAACCCGGACTCGGCCCAGGTGTGGACCCAGATCCTGGAGGTGACCCGTGGCTGACCCACGCGGCTTTCTGAACATCCGCCACCGTGAAACCCAGCCCCGGCGCCCGGTGCCGCTGCGGCTGCTGGACTACCGGGAGGTCAGCGAACGCCAGCGCGCCGGCACCCTGCAGGCCCAGGCCTCGCGCTGCATGGACTGCGGGGTCCCGTTCTGCCACCAGGGCTGCCCGCTGGGCAACCTGATCCCGGAGTTCAACGACCTGGTCTACCGCCAGCGGATGGACGAGGCGGCCGACCGGCTGCTGCAGACCAACAACTTCCCGGAACTGACCGGCCGGCTCTGCCCGGCGCCCTGCGAGGCCGCCTGCGTGCTGGGCATCAACCAGCCGGCGGTGACGATCAAGCAGGTGGAGGCCGAACTGGCCGGGCACCTGCTGGACGCCGGGGCGTTCACCCCGCAGCCGCCGGCCCGGCACACCGGGGCGCGGATCGCGGTGGTCGGCTCCGGCCCGGCCGGGCTGGCCGCCGCCCAGCAGCTGACCCGGGTGGGGCACACCGTGGTGGTCTTCGAACGCGACGAGGCCCCCGGCGGACTGCTGCGCTTCGGCATCCCGGACTTCAAGCTGGACAAGCGGGTGCTCGAGCGCCGGCTGGAGCAGCTGCGCGCGGAAGGCACCATCTTCCGCACCGGGGTGAACATCGGTGTGGACGTCGGCTGGGATGAGCTGCGCCGGGACTATGACGCGGTGATCATCGCCATCGGCGCCGGAGTGCCGCGCGATTTGCCCGTGCCGGGCCGGGAGCTGGACGGGGTGCACTTTGCGATGCAGTACCTCACCGACAGCAACCGGGTGGTGTCCCAGGCGCGCCGCAGCCCGCGGATCGACGCCCGCGGCAAGCACGTGGTGATCCTGGGCGGCGGGGACACCGGGGCGGACTGCCTGGGCACCGCGCTGCGCCAGCAGGCGGCCAGCGTCACCACCCTGGCCATCGGCCAGCAGCCCCCGGCCGAACGCGGGCCCGGGCACCCGTGGCCGACGGTGCCGCCGCTGTTTGAGGTGCAGTCCTCCCACGAGGAGGGCGGGCAGCGCAGCTACCTGGCCTCCACTGTGAGATTTAATGGTCGGCAGGGCCGGGTGATCGGTGTTACAGTGGCAGAGACGGAATTTGTCGCTGGCTCACGCCTCCCGAAGCCCGGCACCGAGAAGCTGATCAAGGCGGATCTGGTGCTGCTCGCCCTCGGGTTCACCGGACCGGAAAAAGCCGGGCTGGATGAACAGGTCAGTATCGATTTCGACAATCTGGGCAACGTCGCCCGTGATGGCTACTACCACACCGGCGCGGACAATGTGTTCGCCGCCGGGGACGCCGGTCGGGGACAGTCCCTGATCGTGTGGGCCATCGCCGAGGGGCGCTCCGTCGCCGCGGCGGTGGACCGTCACCTGCAGGGGCACACCATGTTGCCCGCACCGGTCGCCCCCACCGATAGGGCCATCAGCATCATGTGAGTGTCACGGGTGCGTTGCGGCCAGCCATGGAGTTTCAGCCTTGGAATTCCCGGCCGGACGTACCGTGGAAAGTGAAAGGCATAATAGGCTGACGGTATGAGACGCGCGAAGATTGTTGCTACCTGGGGACCATCGATTGAGAGCTACGAAAACACCGTGGCGGTGTTGCAGGCCGGGGTGGACGTCGCCCGGCTGAACATGAGCCATGGCGACCATTCCACACACGCGAACAACCTGGAAAACGTGCGCAACGCCTCCCGTGAGGTAGGCCGCGCGGTGGGGATCTTCGCCGACCTGCAGGGCCCGAAGATCCGTCTGGGCCGGTTCAAGGACGACGCGAAGTACATCCTGGAGCCGGGGGAGCGGTTCACCATCACCACCGAGGACATCGAAGGGGACCGCAGCATCTGCTCCACCACCTTCAAGGGCCTGCCCGGGGATGTGCAGCCGGGGGACATGCTGCTGGTCAACGACGGCAAGGTCCAGCTGCGCGCCCTGCAGGTCGACGAGGTCAAGGTGCTCACCGAAGTCGTCGTCGGCGGGGAGGTGTCCAACAACAAGGGCATCAACCTGCCCGGCGTCGCGGTGAACGTGCCGGCACTGAGCGAGAAGGATGAGGACGACCTGCGCTGGGCGATCCGCGCCGGAGTGGACATGGTCGCCCTGTCCTTCGTGCGCAACGCCAGCGACATCCGTCGCGTGCACGAAATCATGGACGAGGAAGGCCGCCGCCTGCCGGTGATCGCCAAGATCGAAAAGCCGCAGGCCGTCGCCGCCCTGGAGGAGATCATCGACGCGTTCGACGCGATCATGGTCGCCCGCGGCGATCTGGGCGTGGAGCTGCCGCTGGAGGAGGTCCCGATGGTGCAGAAGCGCGCCATCGAACTGGCCCGCCGCTGGGCGAAGCCGGTCATCGTGGCCACCCAGGTGCTCGAATCGATGATCGAGTCCCCGACCCCCACCCGGGCCGAGGCCTCGGACTGCGCCAACGCGGTCATCGACGGCGCCGACGCGGTCATGCTCTCCGGGGAGACCTCGGTGGGCGCCTACCCGGTGGAGACCGTGGCCACCATGGCCCGGATCATCACCTCCACCGAGCAGCACGGCCTGGACCGCATCCCGCGGCTGGGCTCCAAGCCCAAGACCCGCGGCGGGGCGATCACCCGCGCCGCCGTGGAGATCGCCGACCAGCTCGATGTGAAGTACATTGTCGCGTTCACCCAGTCCGGTGACTCCGCGCGCCGCCTCTCCCGGCTGCGGCCGCACAAGCCGGTGCTGGCCTTCACCCCGCTGCCGCAGACCTACAACATCATGACCCTGATGTGGGGTGTGCAGGCCCGCCTGGTGGAATACGCCGACCACACCGACAAGATGACCGCCCAGGTCGACGAACGCCTGCTCTCCGAGGGGCTGGCCGAGGTCAACGACCTGGTGTGCATCGCCGCCGGTTCGCCTCCAGGGCAGGCCGGGTCCACCAACACCCTGCGCATCCACAAGGTCGGTGACCTTGCCGATGCCGGCCAGCTGCTGGACGGCAAGCCGATGCCGGACCGGGAGAAGGTCGGACCGTGGGCGCCGGAGAACGTGCGCGGCACCTCCATCTAGGCATAGCCGCCGACTCGGGCCGCGAGGTTTCTCACGGCCACCGGCCAGGGGCGCCAATCCTTTGCGGGAATGGCGCCCCTGGCCGTTTCCCGTGCTGCCGGGCCCCGGCCTTCGGCCCTGGCCTGCGGAGCCGGGCAGCAAGCCGTGCAGCGCGGCGTCCGCGCCCGGGGTGCGACGACGGCTCCGCCGCTGTGGCGCCACGGCACGATTTAAACGTCAAACGCGGCCACCGCCGGCAAGGCGATGGCCGCATGAGATTCGGTCCGCAGCGGCGGCGGGCTGTCTTGCGGTGAACCCGTGGCTGGGGTGGTCCCTACTTGACCTGATCGATCACGGTTTCGGCCACCTGGCGCATGCTCAGCCGGCGGTCCATGGAGGTCTTCTGGATCCAGCGGAACGCCTCGGGCTCGGTCAGCCCCATCTTGGTGATCAGCAGGCTCTTGGCCCGATCCACCAGCTTGCGGGTCTCGAACTGCTCGCTGAGGTTGCTGACTTCCTCCTCCAGGGCGCGCAGCTCGTCGTGCCGGGAGATCGCGATTTCGATGGCCGGGGTCAGGTCGGCCTCCGTGAACGGCTTGACCACGTACGCCATGGCGCCGGCCTCCCGGGCCCGGTCCACCAGTTCCTTCTGGCTGAACGCGGTCAGCAGCACGACCGGGCAGATGCGTTCCTTGACGATGGTTTCCGCGGCGCTGATCCCGTCAAGCACCGGCATCTTCACGTCCATCAGGACCAGGTCCGGCTTCAGCTCGCGGGCCTTCTCAATGGCGCTTTCCCCATTGTCGACCTCGGCCACTACCTCGTACCCCTCTTGGCGCAGGATTTCGACGATGTCCAGGCGGATCAGGGTCTCATCCTCGGCCACGAGTACGCGGCGGGCGGTGCCAGGCGTTTCGGCGGGGATCTTGGTGATGTCGGGCAGCTGGCTCAATTCGTTTCCTTTGTGTTCACACGGGCAGCAATTCTGGTCGCTCGCTAACGCCGGAAGGCAGATGCTGGGCGGGAAACCGGGGTTTCTAAGAACAGCCTACTTGCCTGGGGGCCAGTATGCCCGATGACGCGGAAGATTCGATTAGGAAATCCAAAATCCGTCCAGTACTATCGTAAAAGTGCCAGCCCAAGTGGCGGAATCGGTAGACGCGCCGCACTCAAAATGCGGTATCGAAAGATGTGTGGGTTCGAGTCCCACCTTGGGCACCTGGTGATGAAATCCCCTTCGCACGACCTGCGGGTTGCGCGGTGGGGATTTTTCGTGCCAGCAGTGCTTTGCACCGCATCCGCAGAAACGAAAAGCCGGCGGAAACCGCCTGTTAGCTTGATCATAGGACGATCCGGGTTCACCTGCGTGTCACCCGTTGTTCGCCAGATCTGGGTTGACTTTCCAGATTGACTCAGTGACAGGTAGTCATATGATTGAACTGGCTCGCGGCCATTGTGCCGTGTCGTTCACCGTGCAGATGGATCGATATCGCGGTGTGCTGAGCAGAAAACTTTCCCTTAGCCGTTCGACCCCCAGGCTGGTATTCAATGGATTTGACGCTCATCGTCGTCCTGGTCATTACCTTGGCGTTGTTCTTCGACTTCACCAACGGTTTTCATGACACGGCCAATGCGATGGCCACTCCAATCGCAACCGGCGCCATCACAGCGAAAAAAGCTGTGTTGCTCGCCGCAGCCCTCAACTTGGTAGGCGCGTTCCTCTCCACCGAGGTTGCCAAGACGATCTCCGGCGGAATCATCAAGGAGGGCGAGGGCGGCGTGCAAATCATGCCGGAAATGATCTACGCCGGCCTGATGGGCGCAGTGATCTGGAACGTGCTGACCTGGCTGTTGGGCCTTCCCTCCAGCTCCTCCCACGCATTGTTCGGCGGCCTGATCGGTGCGGCCATCGTCGGCGCCGGGCTGGGCGCCATCGACTACGGCGTGCTGATGAGCAAGGTGCTGCTGCCGGCGCTGTGTGCCCCGGTGATTGCCGGTGTCTCCGCGTACGTGTGTACGAAGCTGGCCTACGCCATCACCAAGCGTCAATCAGGCGCTTCGCCCAAGCGCGGCGGCTTCCGCTACGGCCAGATCTTCTCCTCCTCGCTCGTGGCACTGGCCCACGGCACCAACGACGCGCAGAAGACCATGGGCGTCATCACCCTGACCCTGGTTGCCGCCGGGATGCAGGAAGCCGGCACCGGCCCGCACCTGTGGGTCATCACCAGCTGTGCGCTGGCCATCGCGCTGGGCACCTACACCGGCGGTTGGCGCATCATCCGCACCATGGGCTCGGGGCTGACCGATGTGAAGCCCGCGCAGGGCTTCTCCGCGGAAGTGTCCACCGCCTCGGCGATCCTGGCCTCCTCGCACCTGGGCTTCGCCCTGTCGACCACCCAGGTCGCCTCCGGTTCGGTGATTGGTTCGGGCATGGGCCGCAAGGGCGCCGAGGTGCGTTGGGGTACCGCCGGGCGCATCGCGCTGGGTTGGCTGTTCACCCTGCCGGCCGCGGCAGTCGTCGGCGCGCTGGCCGCCCTGGTCATGCACCTGGGCAACGCCGGCACCCTGGTCGTCAGCGTGCTGGGCGCCGGAATCCTGCTGGTGTTCTGGGTGCTCTCGCGCCGTGACGTTGTCGGCCACGACAACGCGATCTCCGACATCGACTCCTCGGGTGCCGCAGTGAAGATCCTGTCGAAGAAGGAACGCCGCAAGCGCGAGAAGGCCGCCAAGGCCGCCGCGAAGGAAGCGGCGAAGAACAACGCCAAGAAGAATCCCACGCAGGGGGCCAAGAAGTGACCATCGACTGGGCAGCATTCCTGATCGTCGCGGTAACCACCTGGGTCGCCGCCATCCTCATCGTCAGCGCGTACTCGTTTGGCGTCCGCCTGCTGGCCGTCGCCCGCGATGACGACCGCCATGAGGACCTGAACCGCTTCGGCGCGTTCGCCTGCTTCGCCTTCTGCGGAATCGTGGTGCTTTTCGGCATCATCCTGATCGTGCCGGCCCTGAGCGCCAGCATCCTGGGCGTTTGAGCTAATTTCCCGCCTGAGTACCTTCACCGATGGAGGCACCCATAGACTGGAGCCATGACGAGCTTCAAATACTATGTGGGTGCCTCCATCGATGGTTTTATCGCCGATTCGGCCGGTGAAACCCGCTGGCTTGAACCCTTCGGCGACGCGCAGGGCGCGCTGCCCGGGTTCCAGAAGTTCTTCGACGAGGTCGGCGCGATCGTCATTGGCGGCCAGACCTACCTGTGGCTGGTCAAGCAGCTCACCGCACTTGAGCGGCCCTGGCCCTACGCCGGCAAACCGGTGTGGGTGTTCACCCACCACGAGCTGCCCTCCACTCCCGGGGCCGACCTGACGTTCGTGCGCGGGGACATTGACCTGTGGTCGCACGACATTGCCCGCAGCGCCGGCCAGCAGGACGTCTGGATCCTGGGCGGGGCCCAGCTGGCCGGACGGTTCCTTACCGCCGGGGTGCTCGATGAGCTGCAGCTGCTCACCGTCCCGGTGGTTCTGGGCAGCGGGGTGAGCGTCTTCGACACCAAGACCCCTGCCGACTTCACCCTGATCAACCGCACGGCCCACGAGAACGGGGTATTGGAGGACCGCTACCGGATTGCCGCCCCGTAGCCCGGCAGTAGCACCGCCCCCCTCCCGCACCTGACCTGCCCATGTTGCCGCTCCGGCCAGAGCCAAGGGCCTTCGGATGTGCCAAAGATTGCGTGGTTCGGGAAGTGAAAATGTCCCGAAGTGCAACTAGGCTGGCAGGTGTGAGTGAAACAACCAAAGTGATGTCCGAATCGGACCGACGACTGCTGATCATTGACGGGCACTCGATGGCGTTCCGCGCCTTCTATGCGCTGCCCGCCGAGAACTTCGCCACGAGCACCGGTCAGCACACCAACGCTGTGCACGGGTTCGTCTCCATGCTGCTGACCATGATCCGCCAGCAGAAGCCAACTCACGTGGCGGTCGCGTTCGACCTGGACACCCCGACCCTGCGCTCCCAGGAGTACACCGAATACAAGGGCGGGCGCAACAAGACTCCCGAGGAGTTCTACGGCCAGATCGACCTGATCCAAGAGGTCATGAAGGCGATGAACATTCCCAGCATCACCCTGGAGGGGTACGAGGCCGATGACATCCTGGCCACCCTGGCCCGGCAGGGTGAGGACGCCGGCTTCAAGGTGCTGGTCGTTTCCGGGGACCGCGACGCGTTCCAGCTGATCAACGAGGACACCCTGGTGCTCTACCCGAAGAAGGGCATCAGCGACATCCCGCCGATGGACGCCGACGCTATCGAAGCCAAGTACTTCGTCCGCCCCGAACGCTACTGCGACCTGGCCGCGCTGGTCGGGGAAACCGCGGACAACCTGCCCGGCGTGCCCGGGGTTGGCCCCAAGACGGCCGCGAAATGGCTGGGCCTGTACGGTTCGCTGGACGGGGTGCTGGAGAACATCGACTCCATCAAGGGCAAGGTGGGCAACAACCTGCGCGAGCACGTGGAGAACGTCAAGCGCAACCGGCGCCTGAACGAACTGCACCGCGACCTGGACCTGCCGGTCACCCTGGAAGAGTCCGTGCTGGAAAGCCCGAACCGCGAGGCCGTGGAAAACCTGTTCGACGCGCTGGAGTTCAACACCCTGCGCAAGCGCCTCTTTGACCTGTTCGCCGCCCAGGAAGAGGAGGTCGAACGCGAGGTCATTGAGTTCAACCTCACCGAGATCACCACCGCGCAGCAGCTGGACGAGTTCATCAAGGCCGCCAACGGGGCGAAGATCGCCCTGCAGCCGGCCGTCAGCGGCGGGGAAGCGGCCGCGCTGGCGCTGACCCACGGAACCGAGTCCGCCTGGATCAGCCTGACTGAACTGGATGAGCAGACCGACCGCGCGCTGGCCGACTACCTGGGGGATCCGCGCGCACCGAAGGTGCTGCACGATGCGAAGGCCAGCATGCACCTGCTGGCAGAACGCGGCCTGGACCTGGTCGGCGTCGTCGACGACACCTTGATCGGCGCCTACCTGATCCAGCCGGACCGGCGCAGCCACGACCTGGCCGACATCGCCCAGTACCACCTGAAGGCCACCGTCCCGGTGGTCAAGCCGGAGAAGAAGGGGCAGCTGGACCTGGGGATGGGGGTGGACCCGGAGCTGAAGAACGCCACCTTGGCGCAGAGCCAGGCCATCAACGAGCTCTCCGAGTACCTGGTCGGGCGCCTGGAGGAAAAGCACGCCGCACAGCTGATGAAGGACATTGAGCTGCCGCTGGTGCGGGTGCTGTTCGACATGGAGCGGGCCGGGATCGCGGTGGACCGCACGAAGCTGGATGAGCTCTACGACCACTTCACCACCCAGGTGGAGCAGTCCACCCAGGAGGCCTACGACGCGATCGGCCACGAGGTGAACCTCTCCAGCCCGAAGCAGCTGCAGGTGGTGCTGTTCGAGAAACTGGAGCTGCCAAAGACCAAGAAGATCAAGACCGGCTACACCACGGACGCCGAGTCGCTGCAGGACCTGCTGGTCAAGACCGGGCACCCGTTCCTGGTCGCGCTGATGGCCTACCGCGATGCGATCAAGCTGCGCCAGACCGTGGAGGGGCTGCGCAAGTCGATCGCCGAGGACGGGCGGATCCACACCACCTACGCCCAGACCGTCGCGGCCACCGGACGCCTGTCCAGCCTGAACCCGAACCTGCAGAACATCCCGATCCGCTCCGAGGAGGGCCGGCGCATCCGCGACGTGTTCGTCGTCGGCGAGGGCTACGACAAGCTGCTGACCGTGGACTACTCGCAGATCGAAATGCGCATCATGGCCCACCTCTCCGGGGATGAGGGCCTGATCCAGGCCTACCAGGACGGGGAGGACCTGCACCGCTACGTCGGCTCGCGGGTGTTCAACGTCAGCCCCGAAGAGGTCTCCAGCGAGATGCGCTCCAAGGTCAAGGCGATGAGCTATGGGCTGGCCTACGGGTTGAGCTCCTTCGGACTGTCCAAGCAGCTGAAGATCACCGTCGACGAGGCCCGCACCCTGATGAAGGACTACTTCGACCGCTTCGGCGCGGTGCGCACCTACCTGCGTTCAGTGGTCGACCAAGCCCGCAAGGACGGGTTCACCGAAACGATCTTCGGGCGCCGCCGCTACCTGCCGGAACTGAACAGCTCCGACCGCCGCCTGCGCGACATCGCCGAACGCGCGGCGCTGAACGCCCCCATCCAGGGCTCGGCCGCGGACATCATCAAGGTCGCGATGCTGCAGGTGGACGCGGAACTGGCGGCGGCCGGGCTGAAGAGCCGGATGCTGCTGCAGGTCCATGACGAACTGGTGCTGGAGATCGCCGAGGGGGAGCTGGAGCAGGTGCAGGCCCTGGTTACCGAACAGATGGGCAACGCGGCCCAGCTGCGTGTCCCGTTGGACGTGCAGCCCGGCATCGGCCACTCCTGGCACGAGGCCGGCCACTAGGGGCCGACGCAACCCCTAGCCGGTGTCCGATCCGGTCCCGCAGCCGGATCGGACACCGGGGGCGCACACCCCACGGGCCAGCGCTCCCACTGACCGCCCACCGCACCCTTCACCACCCCCAGCACCATCCACGACTCACGGCACCATCCACGATTCGACGGGCGGCACACCCGCGCGGCCCGCACCACGTCCCATCAACCGATGGAAGGACCCACCATGGACAAGCTGCACACCGAGCACTGGCAGGCCGACCAGCTCACCGAGCAAGAAATGGAACACCTGGACCGGTTCCACCGCGCCACCGCCCGCGGCTTCCACAGTCCAGTGACCAACGAGGACGCGGCCGAGCGCTGGCGGCAGATTACCGCGGCCCAGAAAATGCGGATGTCTCTGGTCTACGATCGGGGTGCGGGCAGCCCGGCGCTGCACGAAAACGAACCGGTGCACACCTATGGCGGCTTCCCGGGGCGGCTGAACGCAGGGGCCGGAACCGAATTGCCGATCTACAAGATCACCGCAGTCACGGTCAGCCCCAGCTACCGGCGCCGCGGCATCCTGGGGCGCCAGATCACCGAGGATCTGGGCTACGCGAAGCAGCAGGGCTACCCGTGGGCGGCGCTGACCGCCTCGGACGCCCGGATCTACGGGCGTTGGGGCTACGGCATCGCCAGCTACGAGAACCGCTTCGCGCTGGAGTGCACCGACGGCCTGAAGCTGCGCGAGCCGTTGCCCGGGCGGGCCATGGAAGTCAGCGCCGAGCAGATCGAACCGCACTTCGACGAACTCGCCGAACGCTGCATGGCCGGCACCTACGGTTCCATTGACGCCTCGGCGTTCGACCGCGGCTACATTCTGGGCCAGCTGGACGGGTGGGAGAATCTCGCCCCGGCCAAGGACGCGCGTCTGGCCGCGCACTACGACCAGCACGGAACGCTCGACGGGCTGCTCAGCTACAAGTACCAGAGCCGGGACTCCAAGCCCCGGGCCATGACGGTGCGTGGACTGCTGGCCCAGAACGCCGCCGCCCGGGTGGCCCTGCTCGAATTCCTGGGCAACCACGACCTGATCGGCGAGGTGCTTGGCGCCGGGCCGGTCGATGACCCGCTGCGCCTGATGCTGGCCAACGACCGCAACTACAAGGTGGAAGAGACCCGGGACGTGCTGTGGCTGCGGCTGCTGAACCCCGTCGCCGCGCTGCAGGCCCGCGCGTGGAGCCGGGACGGTTCCTTCGTGCTGGTGCTGCGTGATCAGCTGGGCCTGGCCGACGGCACCTATCAGGTGCGCATCGAGCAGGGCCGGGCAAAGGTCACGCCGAATCCCGCCACCGAACACCGGCTGCCAGAGCTGTTCATGGATGTTTCGATGCTGCCGCGGCTCTACCTCGCCAGCGCGCGGCTGGCCGATCTGGTGGACGTGGGCCTGGTGCAGTGTCGTTCAGACCGCGACCTCAACGAGCTGGAAATGCTGTTCGCCCAACCGCGCAGCGCGTTCACGCCCTACGAGTTCTAGGCCGAGCCGCGCCGGCATTACGTAGGACGGGGCGCCGCGCAATTGTGTCCAACAACACTTGCGCGGCCATCCACCGGATGTCGACGTGACTTTGACCGAGGCCTGTGCAAGCGCGTAAACTTGAAAAGTGTGTCATGGCTTTGCCATGTCCACTCGCTATGCAGTACACACCTCGAAATTCCGGGACTTCCGGAGTCTCGACTGACCATAAACTATCCACATCGGAGTCCCTACTACATGACCATCACCTCGAACGAGAAGCACAGCACCCCGGTCGTTGCCATCAACGACATCGGATCTGCTGAGGACTTCCTGGCTGCTGTCGACGCCACCATCAAGTACTTCAATGATGGTGACCTCGTCGAAGGCACCGTCGTCAAGGTTGACCATGACGAAGTCCTGCTCGACATCGGTTACAAGACCGAAGGTGTCATCCCTTCCCGCGAGCTTTCCATCAAGCACGACGTTGACCCGGGTGAAGTTGTCACCGTCGGCGACAACGTCGAAGCCCTGGTCCTGACCAAGGAAGACAAGGAAGGCCGTCTGATTCTCTCCAAGAAGCGTGCTCAGTACGAGCGTGCCTGGGGCGATATCGAAAAGATCAAGGAAGAAGACGGCGTCGTTACCGGTACCGTCATCGAGGTTGTCAAGGGTGGCCTCATCCTGGACATCGGCCTGCGCGGCTTCCTGCCGGCATCGCTGGTCGAGATGCGTCGCGTTCGCGACCTGGCCCCGTACATCGGCCAGGAAATCGAAGCCAAGATCATCGAGCTGGACAAGAACCGCAACAACGTGGTGCTCTCCCGCCGTGCATGGCTGGAGCAGACCCAGTCCGAGGTTCGCTCGACCTTCCTCAACAAGCTCGAGAAGGGCCAGGTTCGCCCGGGCGTTGTCTCCTCGATCGTCAACTTCGGTGCCTTCGTGGACCTGGGCGGCGTCGACGGCCTGGTGCACGTCTCCGAGCTGTCCTGGAAGCACATCGACCACCCGTCCGAGGTCGTCGAGGTTGGCCAGGAAGTCACCGTCGAGGTTCTGGAAGTGGACCTGGACCGCGAGCGTGTTTCCCTGTCGCTGAAGGCCACCCAGGAAGATCCGTGGCAGACCTTCGCCCGCACCCACGCCCTGGGCCAGGTTGTGCCGGGCAAGGTCACCAAGCTGGTTCCGTTCGGTGCGTTCGTTCGCGTCGAAGACGGCATCGAGGGCCTGGTGCACATCTCCGAGCTGGCCGTGCGCCACGTCGAGCTGGCCGAGCAGGTTGTCTCCGTGGGCGACGAGCTGTTCGTCAAGGTCATCGACATCGACCTGGAGCGCCGCCGCATCTCGCTGTCCCTCAAGCAGGCCAACGAGGGTGTCGACCCGGAGGGTACCGAATTCGATCCGGCTCTGTACGGCATGGCCGCAGAGTACGACGAAGAGGGCAACTACAAGTACCCGGAGGGCTTCGATCCGGAGTCGAACGAATGGCTGGAGGGCTTCGAGACCCAGCGCGCCGCTTGGGAAGCACAGTACGCTGCTGCCCAGGAGCGTTGGGAAGCTCACAAGAAGCAGGTTGCCGAGGCCATGAACGCCGACGCCACCGCCGAGCCGACCGCTGCCGAGCCGGCACCGGCTTCGTACTCCTCCGAGGCACCGGCTTCCGATTCCGGAACCCTGGCTTCGGACGAGGCACTGGCTGCCCTGCGCGAGAAGCTGACCGGCAACTAATTGCCGCGTAGCGTCCAGCGCTAGCTGAACGACGGCGGGTTTGTCCCTGATACCAGGGGCAAACCCGCCGTCGTCGTTTAATCGGACGCCTCGTGCCACCGCGGCGGGCTGCGCAGCTCCTCCGAAATGTTGACGAGCCGCGCCGCAAAGTCCTCCTTCCGGGCCTTCTTCCCCGCTTCGCCAAAACTAGTCTTGATTTAGGGAACTCCCAATTAAACGGGGATCATGAACGAGAGGCAAAGGGGCCGATGGGACAGGAAACCGAGATGGCAAGTATCCTGGCGCGCACCGAGAAGGTCAGCGTCCCGTTCCGGCGCCTGAGCGAGCAGGAGTGGGGCAATGTTCCGCGCAGCGTCCCCAACTGGATCTTAAGCCTTGGCACCTGGCTGCCGGTACTGGGGTTGCTCATCTGGCTCATCGGCTGCCGCGGGCATGACCTTCCCTGGCTGGCGCAGGGCTGGTGGGGTGGGCTCACTGCCGCCGTCGGTGCGGTGGCGGTGATGGTGGCCAGCGGACGCCAGGCGCCCTGGGTTGCCGCGGCCACCTGCCTGGCCCTCGTGGCCTGGATGCCATGGCCGCCGCTGGAACAGCGGGTCCTTGCGCTGGGCGCCGGATGTTTCGGCCTGCTGGGTGGGCTCGGAATGCTCAGTGGCCTGCGTTTCACCAGAAGCTTGCGTACCTGGCGACGTGAAGCAGTGCAATCCGTGATGGTTGAGAAGAGTTTGCTGCAGCACACCGCCGCCCGGAAACAAGTGGCCCCGTGGCTGGCCAAACTCTCCGCGGCCGGATTCGTGTACGGCTTGGCGAGGGTTGGCTTCGACTATTTCACCGATGCACAGCAACAGGTGGACCGGATCCAGACACAACATCTGCAAACCGCTGCCTATGGGCTGATCGGGCTCGCGTTCTGGGGATTGCTGGTGCTGGTGCGTTTCGCCGCCCAGCGATTCGTCGGGCCCCTGGTCCTGCGGATCCCGGTCGGTGGGGGACAAGGCGGCGCGATTCACCTGGGCGCACTGAGCGGAGTGGTGGCGCGCTCGGAAGCCTCCGAGGAGGACTGCAGGTGCGGCGCACCTGCAAGCAACTTTGAGGCAGCCGCCGAACCGGAACACGACGATCCCTGGCTGGCCGAGTTCGTACCGGTCCACGAAGAATGTGCCCGGCACGGGGTGCAGGCTGTCAACAGCATGAGCAGGCAGGAGTTTGTGCGCCACGCCCTGAACCCGTGGGTCTGGGCAGAGCACGTGAACGACCAGCTGATTCCCGCCGGAACCGAGCTGGAGGTGGTGGGGCTGAGCGGGTGGGACTGCCGCCCGTTGCCGGTGGACAGTGGCCCGGTTTCCACACTTGGGTCACCGCAGGGCCGTTTGGCGCTGTACCCACATCGGGTTTCGGAGGTGCTGCGCCGCAACAGGCGCACCGTACGCTGGCGGGCGCGGCGCGATGTGTCCCTGGAACCGGTGGTGTGGCAGGGGCAACCGGGCAAGGAACTGGATCGCATCCCCCTGACCGGGGTCGGGATTGACGGCAGTGCCGTGCGGGTTGAGGGGCGGCGGCCCTACCTGCTTCCGCACCGCCAGGCGGGCTGACCACGCACCACGGCCGAAGACCTTCATCGCGTCGGCGCGCGACGGGCAGCCAGCAGTGCCAGCGGCAGGGGAGCGGGTTGCCCTATGGGGGAGGAGCGACCGGGTCCGCCGGCCGGAACAGGTCGCCGAGCCGGTAGTTGATGGAATTGCGGCGGGGAAGCTGCAGCGGATCCTGGAATTTGGGCAGGATCACCTGCGGCACCCCGCCGTTGGAGATGACTTTGAGCAGCCCGGCATGCACATCGTGGTGGTGCTTCGTGCACATGGTCGCGGCCCACCGCACGGCGGTGACTCCGCCATCCTTCCAGAACCTGATGTGGTGGATCTCGCAGTGCTCCACCGGCACTTTGCAGCCCGGGACGATGCATCCGCGGTCCCGGGCCTTGATCGCCCGGGCCATGGGCAGCGGGTATTCGCGCTGGCTGCGGCCCACATCGAGAATTTCCCCCTTGCCGCCCAGCGTCATCGGGATGATTCTGGCCCGGGCCAGGATTCGGCGCAGGTCGGTGGCCGACAGTTCCAGCCCGTGTGCGGTCAGTCCGTGGGTTTTGGCTTCGCCGCGCAGCTCGGCCAGTGTCAGGTGCACCATCACCAGGGGCCGGACCAGTGGCGGCAATGCAGCCCGCTTTTGGGCCTTGCCCTTGGCCTTGCGTTGGCGGCGCGAGTGGTCGCGCAGGATCTTGTCGATGTCCAGGCGCAGGAACCCGAGCAGGGCCTTGAGCCGGCGCTGTGGGACATTGGCGGCCACCGAGCTGATCGGGCCGCTCTGCGCCGCTTCCTCTGCGGTGACAAAGTCCGGGCGATCCTCGGCGTCCGGAGCCGGCGCAGATCCACTCGGTGTGCCAGCTTCCGCGGGATCGTCGAGCACACGGCTGTCGTTCCCGGCATCGGTGCGCGGATTATCGGCCTGGGCGATCAGTGATTCGATCAGTTCCGCGTCGCCGGGCAACAGCCGCAACGCATAGTTCACCAGCCCGTTCTTCGCCCCGGTCCGGAACAGGCCGGTGGCCGTGACGGGATCGAGCTGTTCGGTGGTGGTCCGCGCCTGCTTGAACAGCTGGTTTAGTTTCTTGCTGCGCGTGGCCGGATTGGGTTCGGCAACCAGGTTCTGGGCGATGTCTTCCACGGTGGCGCCCTCCGGGGTGAGCACCGGTGGCAGCGGCTGCTCGGTGCCTTCGGCGACGGGCTCCAAGGTGGCCAGCCGTCCGGCCGCGGAGATCACCGGTTGGGGCGGCAGAGAGGCGTCGTTGAATTTCGCGGCCAGCTTCGGGAATTGGGGGTCGACCGGCACGCCGGCGTCATCGAACCGGCCAATCAGTTGCCGGGCTGCGTTCACCCGGCGTTTGGCCTCGTGGTAGTCCAGCGGCAGCCAACCGGCCAGGAATTCGGCCGGGTCCTTGAAGGTGGGCCGACCCAGCGCGTAGCGGGCCGCAACGTCGGCGGAGTCGGGGGCCGCCGGGGATGCCTCGTCCGTGGCGGTGTCCGGGGAATCGCAATGATCGCGCAACACGTCCAGCTCCCGGGGATCCAGGCAGTGCAGGGCGTGGCGCTCGGCCAGGTGGGCGCACAGGATCTTGAGGCGGGCGATGTGGTCCCCGGCGCTTTCGGTGCTGCTGGCCAGCCGAACGGCGTAGCGGGGATCGGCGTTCGCCTGGGCGGCCTGGTGCAGGGCTGCGGGCAGGGAAGTCATGAGCTGGCACAGCGCCGCGGCGTCCTGGGCGCTGAGCCCGGCCGGTTGTCGCAGGTGCGCGGCGATCTGTTCGACCGCCTGGCGCAGGTTGTTGTTGCTCATGGCCCCAGTGTGCGCCGTCAACCCGCGAGGCGGCGGCGGGCAGCGAAAGATGTGGATAACTCTTTTCGTGTTCCCGTGCCCGGTGGTTGCCGGGCCCGGTGGTTGGCGCGGCATGGCGTTCCGGTGCCCAGCGGTGCCGGGCCACATGCCCCGGTTTAGTGCCGCTGCCGGGTGGCCTGCACCACCGTGAACTTGGAGTTGCGGGCCAGTTGGCGGACCGGGCCGATGCGCCGGGTGATTTCCCCGCGGTAGCGCAGGTGGGAGTTGTAGACGCACAACAGCTGGCCGCCGTCGGCGAGCACCCGGGCCGCCTCATCAAGCAGCTTCAGCGCGATCCCGGCATGCACCGTGTTGCCCATGTGGAAGGGCGGATTCAGGGTGATCAGGTGGGCGCTGGCGGCGGGCAGCCGGGACAGCCCGTCATCCTGCACGACGCTGATGCGCCCGCCCAGCCCGTTCAGCGCCGCACCGGCGGCGGTGGAGGCCACCGCGGAGGCCGAATGGTCCGAGGCCGCCACCCGCAGCCCGGGGGTGGCCAGTGCCGCGTAGATCCCGATGCTGCCGTTGCCGCAGGCCAGGTCCACCAGTTCATCCTGTCCGGAAAGATCCGGCAGGTGCTCCAGCAGCAGCCGGGTGCCCGGATCCAGCCGGGCCTGGCCGAAGGTCGCCGCGGAGGCGCGCAGCGTAAAGCGCCGGCCGTTGACTGTGTGGGTGGCCTGCGCCGGAAAGCTGGGCACCGGCTGGTGCGGCAGCGGGGTGCGGGCGGTGAGTACGCGGGACTTCTGCCGGGCCAGGGACACGTCGAGCCGGGCGAAGCGCGCCTGCAGGACCTGGTTCATGGAGCGGTTCATGTGCTTGATGCGCCCCCCGGCGTGCACCACCACCTCCGGGTGGGCGTGTTCCGCGATGAGCGCGGCGAATTCGTCGAGCACATCCAGCCCGCGCGGCAGGTTCAGCAGCACCAGTTCGGCATCCCGCAGCGCCGTTCCGGGGTCCAGCAGCTGCAGCCGCTCCAGCCACTGCGGGGCCAGGCGCTGCAGGTTGGCGGTGATCGCACGCTGGGCGGTGAGCGAATCGGTGTGCACCAGCACCCGTTCGGCGCCGGCGGCCAACGCGCCCAGGCTGAGCGCGCCGTAGTGGTCGTTGAGCACGCTGACCGTGCCCGGCCAGCTGTGCACGGTGTCCAGGATCAGCCGTTCGGCCGCGTCCACGGCGTGCAGGTTCTCGGCCTCCACGTCCGGGTAGCGGCGCAGGGCGTCCAGCAGCTCGCTCATCGCCCACCGCCCTGGGGCACGTCCACCCAGTCGTGGCCCTGCAGCTGCCCGTGCAGGGCGCCGGAGGAGAGGGTGGCCAGCTGGCGCTGGAACTCGTCCTCGGCGCCGGGCTCGTCGGCGATCGCCACCTGCAGCAGCGCACCCTCGACCTGCCAGTCGGTGGCGCCGAGCTGGTAGCCGGCGGCGCGCAGATCGTTTTCGTAGCGTGCGGCCTGCGAATGCGCGGCGGGCACGGCCAAGCGCAGCATCCGCTGCCGGGTGACCAGGGTGGCCGCGTCCAGCGCCTTGGAGACGGAGTCGGAGTAGGCGCGCACCAGCCCGCCGGCGCCGAGCTTGATCCCACCGAAGTAGCGCACGCACACGGCCAGCACGTCGCTCAAATCGGTGCCGTGGGTGGTTTCGCGTTTGGTCAGCGCCTCCAGCATCGGGATCCCGGCGGTGCCGGCCGGCTCCCCGTCGTCGGAGGAGCGCTGGGTCATCCGGTCCGCGCCGAGCACGAACGCGCTGCAGTGGTGGCGGGCGTCGAAATGCTGCTTGCGCAGCGCGGCAATGAGCCCGCGGGCGTCGGTTTCGGAGGACACCCGGTACAGGTAGGTGATGAAGCGCGAACGCTTGATCTCCACTTCGTGCGACAGGTCCGCGGCCAGGGTGGTGTACCGACTCGCCACCGAAACGTTGCTGTTCATCTGACTTAGTTTATAGGGTGGAGTTCTAGACCTGAGGCCATTCTTACTTAGCGGGTGTCATGATTCATGTGGGACTGACCGGGGGCATCGCCTCGGGCAAATCGGCGGTGGCCGCGCAGCTGCTGAAGCTGGGCGCGGTGGTGATCGATGCCGATGCGATCGCCCGGCAGGTGGTGGAGCCCGGGACCCCGGCGCTGGAGCAGATCGGGCTGGCCTTCGGCTCGCAGGTGTTCGCCGAGGACGGCAGCCTGGACCGGGCCGCGCTGGCCGCGGTGGTGTTCGCCGACGCCGGAGAGCGCGAGAAGCTGAACGCGATCGTGCACCCGGCGGTGCGCGCCGAGGCCGAACGCCTGCGCGCCGCGGCG
Organism: Glutamicibacter creatinolyticus; assembly: GCF_006094275.1. GTDB lineage: Bacteria > Actinomycetota > Actinomycetes > Actinomycetales > Micrococcaceae > Glutamicibacter > Glutamicibacter creatinolyticus. The sequence continues at coordinate 1,928,560 of NZ_CP034412.1, read as the reverse complement.
GTGGCCGACGGCGCCGAGGTGGTGGTGGAGGACATCCCGCTGCTGGTGGAAAGCGACCAGCACCAGCGTTTTGACAAGGTGCTGGTGGTCCAGGCCCCGCACGATGAGCGGATCCGGCGGATGATGGAGGACCGCGGCTGGGACCGGGCCGAGGCGGTCGCCCGGATGGCGGCCCAGGCCACCGACGAGCAGCGCGCGGCCGTGGCCGACGTGGTGATCCACAACGACGGGAGCATCGAGCAGCTGAACGAGAAGGTCACCCGCGTCTTCCGGAACGGGTTCAGTGCATGAAGCTGACCCTGCGGATCTCCAAGTGGGTGATGCTTGCCGCGTTCGCCGTCGCCCTGGTGCTGTGGCTGGGCTTTGGCGGGCGCAGTGAGTTCGTCGCCTCGAACGGGCCCTACTCCCCGGTGGTCTACGTTTCCGGGTGGCTGGCGCTGCTGGGGCTGGCCGCGGCGACCGTGCTTACCGCCGGCTTCTTTGGCTCGATGATGTCCAACACGGCCAAGCGGGCGATCATCCGCGGCGGGATGCGCCGAGGGCGATAACGGGTGCCGCGCGGGGGTGCGGCTCGTTATGCTGGGTGCATGAGCCTTGCACAGCCGATCAAGCGCGTCGTCGCCCCCTTTGAAGTCATCAGCGAGTACCAGCCTGCCGGGGACCAGCCGCAGGCGATCGCCGAGCTGGCCGAACGCATCAAGGCCGGCGAGAAGGACATTGTGCTGATGGGCGCCACCGGCACCGGCAAGTCCGCCACCACCGCCTGGCTGGTGGAGCAGGTGCAGCGCCCCACCCTGGTGATGGTGCAGAACAAGACCCTGGCCGCGCAGCTGGCCAACGAATTTCGTGAACTGCTGCCGAACAACGCGGTGGAGTACTTCGTCTCCTACTACGACTACTACCAGCCCGAGGCCTACGTGCCGCAGACCGATACCTTCATCGAGAAGGACTCCTCGATCAACGAGGAGGTGGAGCGGCTGCGCCACTCGGCGACGAACTCGCTGCTCACCCGCCGCGACACGATCGTGGTCGCCACCGTCTCGTGCATCTACGGCCTGGGCACCCCGGAGGAATACGTCGCCGGGATGGTCACCCTGCGCCGCGGCATGCAGCTGAACCGGGACGACATGCTGCGCCAGTTCGTGGCCATGCAGTACACCCGCAACGACATGGACTTCCACCGCGGCACCTTCCGGGTGCGCGGGGACACGGTGGAGATCATCCCGATGTACGAGGAGCTGGCGGTGCGCATCGAGTTCTTCGGCGACGAGGTCGACGCGATCCACACCCTGCACCCGGTGACCGGGGAAGTGGTGCGGGAGGAGGACGAGATGTACGTGTTCCCGGCCAGCCACTATGTGGCCGGTGCGGAGCGGATGAACCGGGCGATCAAGTCGATCGAGGATGAGCTGGCCGAACGGCTGGCGGAGCTGGAGCAGCAGAACAAGCTCGTCGAGGCCCAGCGGCTGCGCATGCGCACCACCTATGACCTGGAAATGATGGAGCAGATGGGCTTCTGCAACGGGATCGAGAACTACTCGCGGCACATTGACGGGCGTGAGGCCGGTTCGGCCCCGCACTGCCTGCTGGACTACTTCCCGGATGACTTCCTGCTGGTGATCGACGAGTCGCACGTGACCGTCCCGCAGATCGGGGCGATGTACGAGGGGGACATGTCCCGCAAGCGCACCCTGGTCGAGCACGGCTTCCGGCTGCCCAGCGCCATGGACAACCGGCCGCTGAAGTGGGACGAGTTCCTGGAGCGGATCGGGCAGACGGTGTACCTCTCTGCGACCCCGGGCAAGTACGAGCTGGGCAAGTCCGACGGGGTGGTGGAGCAGATCATCCGCCCCACCGGCCTGGTGGACCCGCAGATCATCGTCAAGCCGACCAAGGGGCAGATCGATGACCTGCTCGATGAGATCCGGGTGCGCGTGGAGCGCGACGAGCGCGTGCTGGTGACTACGCTGACCAAGCGGATGGCCGAGGACTTGACCGACTACCTGACCGAACACCAGGTCCGGGTGCAGTACCTGCACTCGGATGTGGACACGATCCGGCGGGTGGAGCTGCTGCGCGAACTGCGCATGGGCTCCTTCGACGTGCTGGTGGGCATCAACCTGCTGCGTGAGGGCCTGGACTTGCCCGAGGTGTCCCTGGTGGCGATCCTGGACGCGGACAAGCAGGGCTTCCTGCGCTCGGCGACCTCGCTGATCCAGACGATCGGGCGTGCGGCGCGCAACGTCTCGGGTCAGGTGTTCATGTATGCGGACAAGGTGACCGACGCGATGGCCCAGGCGATCGAGGAGACCAACCGGCGCCGGGCGATCCAGCAGGCGCACAACGAGGAGCACGGCATCGACCCGCAGCCGCTGCGCAAGAAGATCGCGGACATCACCGACCAGCTGGCCCGCGAGGACGCCGACACCCAGGAGCTGCTGAACAACAACCGGCTGGCCAAGGGCGCCAAGCGCAAGTCCGCCCCGGTGCGCAGCGACGGGCTGGCCGCCGCCCCGGCCGAGGACCTGGTGGGGATGATCGAGCAGATGACCGAGCAGATGCATGCGGCGGCCGCCGAACTGCAGTTCGAGCTTGCCGCCCGGCTGCGCGACGAGGTCTCCGAGCTGAAGAAGGAGCTGCGCCAGATGAAGGGCGCCGGGCACGCCTAGCGCCACGCCCGGTGCGGGCCGCGGCTAGATGACGGTGACGGTGAAGCGGCGCACCTGGGCGGTGCGGTTCTCCCACGCCCGGCTCAGCTGCAGCTCCACCGACCAGTATCCGGCGGTAATCGCGCGCAGCGAGGCCACGTGGGTGGCGGTGGCCTGGTCCGCGCGCTGTGACGCGTCCAGGTGCCGCGGGACGGTGCGCTTGGCGGCGCCGTTGCCGTCGGGCTGCTGGCGGATCGTGCCCGGCTCCCGCTCGACCATCAGTCCCTGGCCGCATTCGGTCAGCGTCCACAACAAGCCGCTGGCATCCGGGACCGGCATTACCAAATGGATTCGGGTTCCGCGGCTGACCTCGAGGTTGGCGCTGCCGTCGGTCTCGATTTGTTCCATTCATCCATCCTACGGCCTACGCCGCCGCCCGCGGCGCTGGCGTGGATGGATGTGTCGGCGCGTGGCGGTGCGGGGTGGCCGGGGCCATGGGCCGGGACGGGGGGATGGGATACAATGGTTTCTCGTACGTAGGGGAGTATCCCAAATGCTGTGAACGTCAACACGTGGGACGAGGAAGTTCCGCCGGATGCAGCAGCCGAACACAACACGATCTTGTGACGGCGGAGAGACCTTCGGTTCCCTTGTCCTACCCTTACGACGAAAGGCTACTTTTCTGTGGGCGTTTCAGGGTTAACCCTCCAATTTGAAATCATCTCGCTGGCCGCGCTGTGCGTGATCCTGCTTTTGGACCTGTTGTACGTGGTCCGCCGGCCGCACGAGCCCTCCATGAAGGAAGCCGGCCTGTTCGTCGCCTTCTACGTCATGCTGGCCGTGATCTTCGGTGGCATCCTGTGGTGGCAGGCCGGTCCGCAGCTGGGCCAGGAATTCTACGCCGGCTGGATCACCGAATACTCGTTGTCGATCGACAACCTGTTCGTCTTCATCATCATCATGACCCGCTTCTCGGTCCCGCGGAAGTACCAGCAGGAAGTGCTGATGTTCGGCATCATCATCGCGCTGATCCTGCGCGCGGTCTTCATCCTGCTGGGCGCGACCCTGATCGAGCACCTGTCCTGGATCTTCTACATCTTCGGCGCCTTCCTGCTGTGGACCGCCTGGCACCAGCTGAAGGACGATGACGAGGACGAGGAAAGCGAATCCGGTCTGGTCAAGCGGCTGACCAGCAAGCTGCCGATCGCCAACGACTACGACGGGAACAAGCTGCGCACCAAGGTCGACGGGAAGAAGATGTTCACCCCCATGGTGATGGTCTTCATTACCATCGGCATGACCGACCTGCTGTTCGCCGTTGACTCGATCCCGGCGATCTTCGGGCTGACCCAGTCCGCGTTCATCGTGTTCACCGCGAACATCTTCGCGCTGATGGGCCTGCGCCAGCTGTACTTCCTGCTGGGCGGGCTGATGAACCGACTGGTCTTCCTGAAGCACGCGCTCAGCTTCATCCTGGCGTTCATCGGCGTGAAGCTGATCTTCCACGCACTGCACGAGAACGAGCTGCCGTTCCTCAACGGCGGCCAGCCGATCGAGTGGGTGCCGGATATCAGCACCAGCTTGTCGCTGATCGTGATCGCCTCCACCATCGTGGTCGCCACCGTCATGTCGCTGTGGACCCCGCTCGGACGCCGTGCCGCGGCCCGCGCCGAGGCCGAGGCCGCAGCGAAGGACGAGAAGTAACACCCGCGGGGGAGCCGGCCGGCACGGGCCGCCGGCACTAGGCCTCCCACCGCGCCAAGGGCCGGGACGGATCATCCGTCCCGGCCCTTGGCATGCCCGGCGCCCCCGCGCACCCCGGCCGGTGATGAGGAGAGTCACACTCCACGCTCTTACATAGCCATGCTATGTAATTTCTTCTATACTGGTACCCATGACAGACCAGCCAGCCTCCGACGCCGCGAACTTCGCCGAGCTCGCCTCGCAGATCTCCACCTCCGCGGCGTTCATGAGCCGGCTGCTGGGACGGGTGGCCGGGCAGGGCCGCTCGGTGACCGCCTGGCGGGTGCTCTCCACGCTGGATCGCCACGGCGCCCAACGGGTGGGGGATTTGGCCGGGCACGAGCGGATCGCCCAGCCGACCATGACCGGCCTGGTGGGCCGCCTGGAACGCGAAGGGCTGGTCACCCGCTCGGCGGACCCGCAGGACCGGCGCGCCGCCCTGGTGGAGATCACCGGGCAGGGACAAGCCGCGTTGCAGGGCTACCGCGCCCACGCCACCGCCGCCCTGTCCCAGGCGCTGGGGCAGATGAGCCAGGCGGAGCTCGACACGCTGCGCCAGGCGCAGCAGCTGTACACCCGGATGGTGGCCAGCCTCGAATCCCAGCTGACCTGACCCGCGCCGGCCGCGGCGCGGACCGCGGCCGGCGCCCACGGATTTTGTGAGAACCAAACGTACAGAAAGAAGATGATCCACACGAGTACCGCTAGCAAGCCCTCACTATGGCGACAGCCCGGATCGGTATGGGCGATCGCCTTTGCCTGCATGGTCTCCTTCATGGGGATCGGCCTGGTCGATCCGATCCTGCCGGCCATCAGCCGCGAACTGGAGGCCAGCGCCTCGCAGACGATGCTGCTGTTCACCAGCTACCTGTTCATCACCGGCATCGCGATGTTCTTCACCAGCTGGGTCTCGGCCCGCATCGGCGTGAAGCGCACCCTGCTGACCGGCCTGGTGCTGATCGTGGCCTTTGCCGCCCTGGCCGGGGCCAGCGGCAGCGTCAACCAGATCCTGGGCTACCGCGCCGGCTGGGGGCTGGGCAACGCGCTGTTCATCTCCACCGCGTTGGCGGCCATCGTCGGCGCCGCCAGCGGCGGCAGCCGCCAGGCGATCGTGCTCTATGAGGCCGCACTGGGCGTGGGCATGGCCACCGGTCCGCTGCTGGGCGGCATGCTGGGCGACATCTCCTGGCGCGGGCCGTTCTTCGGCACCGCCGTGCTGATGGCCATCGGCCTGGTCGCGATCCTGGCGTTCCTGCGCGCCCCCACCCAGGCGCCGGTGCAGGTGTCCCTGCTGGCCGGGTTCCGGGCGCTGCGCAACAAGGCGCTGCTGGCGCTGGCGGTCACCGCCGTGTTCTACAACTTCGGGTTCTTCGTGCTGCTGGCCTACTCGCCGTTCCCGCTGGAGGCCGCCGCACACGCCCAGGGCATGGAATTCGGCGCCCACGAGCTGGGTCTGGTGTTCTTCGGCTGGGGCCTGGCCCTGGCGGTCACCTCGGTGCTGGTGGCCCCGCCGCTGACCCGCAACTTCGGGCTGCGTCCCACCCTGTTCACGATGCTCGGCGCGCTGGCCGTGATCCTGGGCGCGATGGCCGTCTTCCACGAGGACCTGGTGGTCCTGATCGTGCTGATCGTCGTCGCCGGCCTGGCGCTGGGCGTGATGAACACGGCGCTGACCGAGGCCGTGATGGAGGCCACCGACCTGCCGCGCAACGTGGCCAGCTCCACCTACTCCGGGGTGCGCTTCCTGGGCGGGGCGATCGCCCCGGCCGTGGCCGGTCCGCTGGCCACCGCCCTGGGGGCCGGCGCGCCGTACTGGTTCGGCGCCGGGTCGATCGTGGTGGCGATCCTGGTGCTGGCCTTCGCCGGGCACACGCTGAGCCACATCGGCGTCTCGCATGAGAGCGAACAGGAGGTCGCCGAGGACCTCACCGCCGCGGACGCCTGACGGCCAGTCCTCCCAAGGACAGGACCACGCCCTGCCCCACGCATCCACTGATGCGCGGGGCAGGGCGTTGTTCGTGCCGCGGGCGCCGGTCAGTTCCCGGTGGCGCCCTGTGCCGTGGTGTCCGGCGCGGTGGTGTCTTCGGTGGCGGTATCTTTGGCGGCAGTGTCCTCGGCGGCGGGGTCCGCGACGGCGGCGCCGGGGGAGCCGTGGCCGGTGGCGGACTTCAGCGCCGCATCCGGGTCAACGCCGTTGGTCATGTCCAGCAGCCGCTTGAAGATGTACGCGCCCTCGTCGGCGATCCCATCGTGGTGGAACGCCTTGGTCACCCAGGTCTGCAGGCCCCGCACCCGGCTGGCGGTGTCCAGGGAGAGCTCGCGGTCCACGTAGACGTCGTCATGGTAGACCGCGGCGGCCACCGGGACCTGGTTCCGGGCCAGCACCTGCAGGTCGTACAGCGGGGTGAAGTGCTCGTATTCGGCCAGCAGCCGGGCGGTCTCCTCCAGCGGGCGCAGCGCCGGGTCCTCGGCGAAGTACCAGCGGTACACCATCTCACCGGTCAGCAGCGGCACCTCGGCCTGCGGGCTGAATTCCGCGAATTCCTCCAGCACCCGTTCCGCGGCCCAGTTGGTGGCCTGGCCCTGGGCGTAGATCGATTCGTGCAGCACCGCGTAGAGCGGGTTCGCGGCGCGGCGGGCCTGGTCGTAGAGCACCCCCAGGAACGTGTCCGACAGCCGCGGCCCGCCCGGGGTGTCGATGAACGCCTCCTGCAGCACATGGTGCAGCGAATGCACCCGGGTGTTCCCGCCCAGGTACTGCCCGAGCATCTGCACCAGCGGGACCGTCACCGGCCGCCCATCGGGCAGGCGTTCATCGTGGAAGGTGCGCACATGGCGGTAGATGCGCCGCAGCACCTGGCGGTCCTGCGGGTACCAGGTGAAGTACTCGGCGTTGCGTTCGGCCATCCTGCGGTAGGTGGCCCGGTAGACGGTGTCCGCGTCGGCGGTGAGCGAGGCCAGCCCGCCGGTGATCAGGCAGCGCTGGAGGGACTGCGGGAAGAGCGAGAGGTAGCTCAGCGTGCAGAACCCGCCATAGCTCTGGCCCAGCGTGCTCCAGCGTTCGATGCCCAGCGCCGTGCGCAGCGCCTCCGCGTCGCGCACGATCGAATCGGCCCGGAAGAAGCGCAGGTAGTGCGCCTGGGCGGCCGCGTCCCCGCGCAGCGCCAGGGACTGGCGATTGGCCGGGGTGGACAGCCCGGTGCCGCGCTGGTCCAGCAGCAGCACCCTAAAATGCTTGACCGCCTCCGCCAGCCAGCCCGAGAGCGAGGCCGGGCGCGGGGACCTGCCGCCGGGCCCGCCCTGCAGATACAGCAGCCAGGGCTTGGCCGGATCGGTGCTCACCTCACGGGCGTAGACGCTGATCTGCTCCCCGTGCGGGTTCTGGTGATCCAGCGGCACCTGGACCCAGTGGTCGGTGACGTGCATGCCGCGGTACTCCATCAGGCACCCGCCTTCGCCAGCGCCGCACCGTCCAGCCGGCGGGTGGTCCAGCCGTCCAGGGAGCTGGAGCCGATGGCGTCGTAGAAGCCGATCGCCGGGGCGTTCCAGTCCAGCACCGCCCACTCCAGGCGCCGGTACCCGCGCTCGACGGCGATCCGCGCCAACTCCTTCAGCAGCGCGCTGCCCAGCCCCTGCCCGCGGGCGGACTCCCGCACCACCAGGTCCTCCAGGTGGATCCCGTGCCGGCCCTCCCACGTCGAATAGGTCAGGTACCAGATCGCCACCCCGGCCACCTGCCCGGTGGCGTCCTCTGCCACGTGGGCGAAGACCTGCGGGTTGACGCCGAACAGGTGCTCCTGCAGGTCTGCGACGGTGTTCTTCACCGCGTCCGGTTCCTTTTCGTAGACGGCCAGCTCATGGATCAGCTCCAGGATGCGGGCACAGTCGTGCTTCTGCGCAATTCTCACGGTTGACATGTGTCTAAGGTTACCCCTGTCGCGGCTCGGGAAGTGTCGTACATACGTTCTAAGGTTGAATCCATGATGGGTGGACACCACGCCATGAGCGGCGCGGCCGCGTGGCTGGCAATAACAACACAGGTGGACCTCGGACCGGTGAACCTGGGGCTCGGGCTGTTCGAGATGAACCAGTGGGAGACGCTGGCCGGGGCGATCGTGTGCGCCGGGGCGGCCATGCTGCCCGACGCGGACCACCCCTCGGCGACCATCGCCCGCTCCCTGCCGCCGATCTCCAACCTGGTCACCCGCCTGGTCTGCACAATCTCCGGGGGACACCGCAACGGCACCCACTCGCTGCTGGGGGTCGGCGCGTTCGCGCTGCTGGCCTGGGTGCTGGACAAGTGGTCGGTCCACACCGCGGGCCTGGGGGTGGTCTACCCCGGCGCCGCCGTGTTCGCGGTGCTGCTGATCTCCTTCGCCGTGAAGACCATGAAGTTCATGCCGGCGCTGCTGTGCTGGGTGATCGCCCTGGCCGGGGCCGCGTTCGTGGGAATGAACGCCCCCGATGAGCGTTCCTGGTTCTTCCTGGCGGTGGTGCTGGGCGCCGGGGTGCACCTGCTGGGGGACATGCTCACCATCGGCGGGGTGAACCTGCTGTGGCCGATCCGCTTCAAGGCCCCTCGCTGGTTCCGCCGCCTGCCGGGGATCGGCGGATGCTGGAAGGCCAACGGCCGGGTGGCGGTGCCGGTGCTCGGGGCGACCGGCTCGAACGCCGAATGGGTGCTGGCCAGCGCGCTGACCTCCTATGTGACCGTCGCGCTGCTGCTGCACTAGGCACCGCCGGACCACCGGGGCGGCAGGAAAAGCCCGGGCGGCCTGCCCCCTGCCCCTTCCCAATCCCGCCGCCGCTTGGTTGACTGGGCCAATGAAACTGTTGATCCTGGGCGGCACCGGGTTCCTCTCCCGCCACCTGGCCGCCGCCGCGCTCGCCGCCGGGCACCAGGTCACCTGCGCCAGCCGCGGCGTGAGCGGCCGCCCGCCCGCCGGCTGCCGGTTCGTGCGCTGGGACCGCAAGGACGCGGCGCCCGCCGCCCTGGCCGGGGCCCGCTTCGATGTGGTGGTGGACGTCTTGGGGCAGCCCAGCCACGTGCGCCGGGCCCTGCAGGGGCTGCACGCGGGGCATTGGATCTTCATTTCCACGCTCAACGTGTACGCCGACCCGCGGGCCGGGGATGCGGCCGGGCCGGATGAGCGGCTGGTGCCGGCGATCGGCCAGGACGTTTCGATTGACTCCCCGCAGTCCTATGGCGGGATGAAGGTGGGTTGCGAGCAGCTGGTGGCCGCGCACGCCACGAGCTTCACGATCCTGCGCCCGGGACTGATCATCGGGCCGGGGGACCGGACCGGGCGCTTCAGCTACTGGCCGCTGCGCCTGGCCGCGGCCGCCGCCGACGGGCACCCGTTCATCGCCCCCGAACCCCGGGACGACCCGGTGCAGTTCATCGACGCGCGGGATTTGGCCGACTGGATCCTGCTGCTGGCCGACGGGCGCCGCCAACTGGTGTGCGATGCCGTCGGCCCGGTCATGACCCGTGCGCAGTTCATCGACCGGCTCGTGGCAACGCTCGGCCCGCCGGCTCCGGCGGTGCGCTGGCTGAGCCCCGAGCAGCTGGCCGCGCACCGCATCGAACCGTGGTCCGGGCCCCGGTCGCTGCCGCTGTGGCTGCCCGCGCAGCTGACCGCGCTGATGGACCGGGACCACGCCCCGGCCCGGCGGGCCGGGCTGCGGGTGCGCCCGGTGGCGGACAGTGCCCGGTCGGTACTGGGGGCCGGGGCGGAGACGGCCGCACCAACCGGGTTGAGCCGGGCGGAGGAACTGCGGATCCTGGGCGTGCCCGGGCCCGGGCCGCGCTAGTCCAGGCGCCCCACCGAGGTCACCGTGACCACCGGGTGACCGGCCTCGTCGGACTCATCCAGCGAGATGGTGGCGTTGATGCCCCAGTCGTGGTTCTGCTGCGGATCGGCGAAGATCTGGCGCACCTGCCAGATGCGGTTGGGTTTCTCGGTGACCAGGAACAGCTTCGGGCTGCGGGCGCCAGGCCCGTCGTCGATGTCCTCGTGCTCCTCGAAGTACTGGTCCATTACCTCGGCCCAGGCGTCGGCGTCGAACCCGTTGTGCCCGTCCAGCTCGCCCAGCGCCGCCTCCTGCTCGTCGGCGAACAGCTTGACCCTGCGGAACATCTCGTTGCGCACCATGACCCGGAACGCGCGCATGTTGCTGGTCAGGTTCTCCGGGGCCGGCGGGGCGATCTCGGTCTCCTCAACCAGCTCACCGCGCGAGAGCTCCTCCCACTCATCGAGCAGCGAGGAGTCGATCTGGCGGATCATCTCGCCCAGCCACTCGATCAGGTCCACCAGGTCCTCACGCAGCGCATCCTGCGGCACGCTCTGGCGCAGCGCCTTGTAGGCATCGGTCAGGTAGCGCAGCAGCACGCCCTCGGAGCGGGCCAGCTGGTAGTACTGCACGAAGTCGGAGAAGCCCATGGCGCGTTCGTACATGTCGCGCACCACCGACTTCGGGGCGAGCTCGAAGTCGGCCAGCCACGGGGCGCCGGCCCGGTACTGTTCGAACGCGGACTCCAGCTGCTCGGCCAGCGGCTGCGGGTAGCTGATGGTGTCCAGGATGTTCATCCGCTGGTCGTATTCGATCCCGTCGGCCTTCATCTGGGCGACCGCCTCCCCGCGGGCCTTCTTCTCCTGGGCGGAGAGCACCTGGCGCGGCTTTTCCAGGGTCGCCTCGATCACCGAGACCGCGTCCAGCGCGTAGCTGGCCGACTCCGGGTCGAACAGTTCCAGGGCGGCCAGGGCGAACGGGGACAGCGGCTGGTTCAGCGCAAAGTTCTGCTGCAGGTGCACGGTCAGCGCATAGTGGTTGCCGTACTGGTCCGGTTCCGCGTTGCGCACCACCACCCCGGTGGCCAGCAGTTCGCGCAGGATCCCCAGGGCGCGCAGCTTCAGCCGGCGCTGGACGGCCGGCGGCTCATGGTTTTCGCTCAGCAGCCGGTTCGCGGCCTCGAACGCGTTGTCCTCGCGCTCGAGCAGGTTCAGGATCATCGAGTGCGACACCTGGAAGGAGGAGCGCAGGGTTTCCGGGGCGGCGTGCACGATCTTCTCGAACGTCTTCTCACCCCAGCTGACAAAGCCCTGCGGCGGCTTCTTCTTCGGGATCTGGCGCAGCTTGGAGGAACCGTCGCCGTGCTTCTTCACCGCCTTGGCCATCGCCCTGGCGTTCTCGATCGCGTGCTCGGGGGCCTGGACCAGCACGGTGCCGGCGGTGTCGAACCCGGCGCGCCCGGCCCGCCCGGCGATCTGGTGGAATTCGCGGGCGTTCAGCAGCCGGGTGCGGGTCCCGTCGAACTTGGACAGCGCGGTGATCACCACGGTGCGGATCGGCACGTTGATGCCCACCCCCAGGGTGTCGGTGCCGCAGATGACCTTCAGCAGCCCGGCCTGCGCCAGCTGCTCGACCAGGCGGCGGTACTTGGGCAGCATCCCGGCGTGGTGCACCCCGATGCCGTGGCGCACCAGGCGGTTCAGGGTCTTGCCGAACCCGGCGGCGAAGCGGAACCCGCCGATCAGCTGCGCGATCTTCTCCTTCTCCTCGCGGGTGGCGACGTTGATGCTCATCAGCCCGGTGGCGCGGTCGATCGCGTCCAGCTGGGAGAAGTGCACAATGTAGATCGGCACCTGGCGGGTCTTGATCAACTCGTCGACCGCCTCCTGCACCGGGTCCATGGAGTAGTAGAAGTGCAGCGGGATCGGGCGTTCGGTGTGCGCGATGGTGGTGGTCTCGCGCCCGGTGCGTTCGCTCAGTTCACGTTCGAAGCGGGTCACATCGCCCAGGGTGGCGCTCATCAGCAGGAACTGGGACTGGGGCAGCTCGATCAGCGGCACCTGCCAGGCCCAGCCGCGCTGCGGGTCGGCGTAGAAGTGGAATTCGTCCATCACCACCACGCCCACATCGGCGCGCGAACCCTCACGCAGCGCAATGTTGGCCAGGATCTCGGCGGTGCAGCAGATGATCGGCGCATCGGCGTTCACCGCCGAATCCCCGGTGAGCATCCCGACGTTCTCGGCGCCGAAGATCTTGCACAGATCGAAGAACTTCTCCGAAACCAGCGCCTTGATCGGCGCGGTGTAGAAGCTGACCTGGTCGCGGCACATGGCGTAGAAGTGGGCGGCGACCGCCACCAGCGACTTGCCCGAACCGGTCGGGGTGGCCAGGATGACGTTGTTCCCCGCCACCAGGTTCAGGGACGCCTCATCCTGGGCGGGGTAGAGGGTGATTCCGCGGTCGGAAACCCAGCGGCCGAAGGCCTCGTAGATTTCCTCGTCGGAGACGTTGTTCGGGTCTGCCGGCAGCAAGTCAGTGAGCATCATGATGCTTCCAGCCTAACGGTTGCGAACTGTTAACAGACCCTAGTCGTGGCGCAGTGTGCGGCAATAAACTTAGGTTATGAAGTGGGAGCCGAGCACATACACCGAATTCGCCGACTACCGGGGGCGGCCCTACCTGGATTTGATGGCGCGGGTGGAGCACCTGGCGCCAAAGAAAATCGTGGACCTGGGCTGCGGGCCGGGGAACATGACCAGGCTGCTGGCCGAACGCTGGCCCGAGGCGCTGGTGCTGGGACTGGACTCTTCCCGGCAGATGATTGACACCGCCCACGCCGGAGACAACCCGCCGAACCTGCGCTTTGAGCTGGCCGACGCCACCTCGTGGCAGGCCGATGACACGATCGACCTGCTGTTCTCCAACGCCATGCTGCAGTGGATCCCCGGGCACCTGCAGCTGCTGCGGGGCTGGCTGCGGCAGCTGGAAAGCGAGGCGGCCATCGCCATCCAGGTGCCGGGCAACTTCGACTCGCCCTCCCACGCGGTGATGCGCCAGGTCGCCGAACGCCCCGACTGGTCCGCCAAGCTGGCCGGGGTGCTGCGCCGCGCCGACGCGGTCGCCGCGCCGGCGGACTACCAGCGGCTGCTGATTGAGGAAGGGTTCACCGCCGACGTGTGGGAGACCAGCTACCAGCAGCTGCTCACCGGCAGCGACCCGATCCTGGACTGGGTGCGCGGCACCGCCCTGCTGCCGGTGAAGGCCGCTCTGGACCCGGAGGACTACCGGCGCTTCGAAGACGACTACCGCCAGGCGGTCGGCGGGCACTACCGGCGCATCGAGGTCGCCGGCGGGCAGCAGCTGACCAACTTCCCGTTCCGCCGGATCTTCATGGTCGGGCAGAAGCTCGGACGGCCGGGAAGCTAGCCGGTCCCGGGCCGGCTACCAGCCGCGTTCCTGCCATTCCTCCAGGTGCGGGCGCTCCTGGCCCAGGGTGGTGGAATCCCCATGCCCGGGCAGCACCACCGCCTCATCCGGGTAGGCGCCAAAGAGCCGCTCACTGACATCGGCGAACAGCTGCATGAAACGCTGGGGATCTTCCCCGGTGTTGCCCACTCCGCCGGGGAAGAGCGAATCCCCGCTGAGGATCGCGATCCTGCCCGAGGAATCCCGCACCACGTAGGCGATCGAACCGGGGGTGTGCCCGCGCAGGTGCACGCAGTCGATCACCACGTCCCCCAGCGGCAGCCGGTCCCCGTGCTTGACCGGGTTGCTGGTCGCCACCCCGCTATGCTGCTCGATCTGCGCCGCATCCTCGGCCCCGGCGTAGGTCGGCACCGGGTGCGCCTGATGCGCCTGGGACAGCGCCCGCACATGGTCCCAATGCTGGTGGGTGGTGGCGATGCCCACCAGCTCCGGTTCGGGCCCGTCCCCGGCGGCCTGCTCGATCATCGCCGAGATCGCCGACCAGTCATCGGCCGCGTCCACCAGCAGCTGCTTGCCGCTGGCTTTCTCGGTGAGCAGGTAGACGTTGTTGTCCATGTCGGAAACGCTTATCTGGCGAATGATCACGTCGTCAAGATCCAAGGTATTCATGCCCCCACCCTACGTCCGGCACCCGGGGCAAGGCGATAGGCTCAAGGGAACAACGATTTAGCTTTTCGATGAAATGGAAGTGACAGCAGCCATGGACAGCCTCGGGTTCATCACGATCGACGCGCAGGATCCCACCGCCCCCTACCAGCAGGTGCGCGAACAGATCCTGGCGGCGATCGCCGGGGGCAAGCTCGCCCCGGGAACCAAGCTGCCCTCCGTGCGGGCCCTGGCCGAGCAGCTGTCCCTGGCCACGAACACGGTCGCCAAGGTGTACAAGGAGCTCGAGGCCCAGGGCGCGGTGGTCACCCGGGGACGGCACGGCACCATCGTGCAGGCCAGCGCCGAACGCGGCGTGCAGGAGGTCACCGACGCCGCCGCCGACCTGGCCCGGGCCTGCCAGCTGTGGAACGTCACCGAGGATAAGGCGATACAGTACCTGCGCGCCGCCTTCAGCTCGCTGCCGCGCTAGGGTCCCCGGCCGGCCCGCCGGACCGGCTTGCGGCCCCACCTCCCACCCCCGGCGGACCGGCGGCAGGCCCCGGCTGTGGATATCCTCCGCACAGATTTTTTCCCCGCCATAGGATGAGCCCACCGATCAGCACCGGCCCCGCCGGTGAACCAGGAGGGCCATCATGCACCGCAGTCCAGCCGCCACCGCCGCCCCGCCCGAAGCTGCCGCCGCACCCCCGCACCGGGGCACACGGGCCCCGCTGTTTTTGGCCGCCGCACTGGCCGGCACGCTGGCCTTCACCGGCTGCGTGGCCGGGCAGGACGGCGGGCAGCCCGACCGGGAGCGCCAGGCGGCGGCGCAGGCCGAGCGCCTGGCGAAACCGGCCACCAAACTGTGGGACAGCCAGGATGCGCTGCTCAGCCAGAGCCTCGTGGTCGGCCAACGGGTGCTGGCGTACACCCATGAAAAGAACAAGCTGTACCTCACCGCACGGGAGCTGCACAGCGGCAAACTGGCCTGGCAGCGCCGGGCCTACCCGGGCAATGACCCCTCCGGGGTGCCGGTGGGATTGGACAGCGTGAGCATCGGCGGGCAGGACACGGTGGCCGTGCAGATCCCCGACGGGCAGCAGGGCGCCCGACTAGTGGTGCTGAACACCGACACCGGCCGGCAGCTGGCACCGGGGTGGGGCGAACACTACTGGGGGAGCAGGCCCCAGCCCTGCGCCACCAGCTGGTGCACCGAGGGCACCAACGACTCGGTCAACCGGCGCGGGGCGAGGCAATACCGCTTCGACGCGAGCGGCGGCAGCTGGACAGCGGTGCCGCCCGCCCAGCTGCCGGTGCCCCTGCCGGATGAGGACTCCCGCCTGCTGGGGCACGGGCTGTCGGCCACCGGGCAGCGCGGGCCAAACAAGGAACAGCTCGCCTACGCCCGGAACGGCAAAATCCTCTGGAAGCAGCCCTACGAGAAGGCGTTCGCCACCGGGTACTCCTCCGACTCCGGATGGACCTGGACCCTGGCCAGCGAACCGTCCGACACGCTGATCGGCAGCGGTTCGCGCGCCCACAACCGGGCCAGTAGCGGCACCTACCTGCTCGATCTGGCCAGCGACTACATGAGCATCGGGGTGGACGCGGCCAGCGGCACGGTGCTGTGGCGCCAGCCCGGGGCGGAAGCCTACTGCCAGGGGATCTTCACCGACTGGGTCACCGACGCACGGCGCACCGTGGTGCTGTGCACCATCGACAGCGGCATGTCCTCCATCCTCGAATCGGACAGCGACACCCGCCAAAGCGTGCTCACCGGCCTGAAATGGCGGGTCACCGCCCTGGACGCCCGCACCGGCGCCGAACAGTGGAGCCACGGGCTGCCGGAGCTGAAGCGCACCCGGGAGCTGATCAAACCGCGGGCACGGATCCTGTCCGACACCGAACACGCCATCCTGCCGCTGCCCCAGGGGTGGCGCGCCATTGAGATCGCCACCGGAAACGTACGCGAACTGGGGCAGGTGCTGGGCCAGAGCGTGCTGTGCACGACGGCGCGTGAAACGCTGGAATTGCCGATCCCCGGGGACCGGGAGCCGCGCTACCTCAACGGCGAGGACGCGATCCACCCCTGCGACCGCGACACCCTCAAACCCGGCACAGTGCCGCCGCGCTACGCCGAGTTCGTGCGCACCGGGCACGACCAGCAGCAGGTGGTGGTGCTGGCCGGGCCCCAGGGGATGACCGCCTACCGGATGCCGCCGGCCGAACCGGCTCCGGGCGAGCCCGACGTGCCCCGGCAAACGCAGCGGTAGCGCCTGCCGGCGGCGCTCGCCGGGAGCGGGACACGTCACCGGAAGATGTGCCCAACGGCACTCTTATTCGAACCAGTTTTCGATTAGTATGGGCTGGTGGCTATTACTGCAGAGACTACTTCACTTGATTTGTCGCACCTGGTGGTCAGGGGTGCCCGTGAGCACAACCTGAAGAATGTGGACCTTGACCTGCCGCGCGATGCAATGATCGTGTTCACCGGGCTCTCCGGGTCCGGCAAGTCCTCCCTGGCTTTTGACACCATCTTCGCCGAGGGCCAGCGCCGCTACGTTGAGTCCCTCTCCGCCTACGCCCGCATGTTCCTGGGCCAGGTGGACAAGCCGGATGTGGACTTCATCGAGGGCCTGTCCCCGGCGGTGTCGATCGACCAGAAGTCCACCAGCCGCAACCCGCGCTCCACCGTGGGCACCATCACCGAGGTGTACGACTACATGCGCCTGCTCTGGGCGCGCGTCGGCCACCCGCACTGCCCGGTCTGCGGGGAGCCGATCTCCAAGCAGACCCCGCAGCAGATCGTGGACCAGCTGCTGGAACTGCCCGAACGCACCCGCTTCCAGGTGCTCGCCCCGGTGGTGCGCGCCCGCAAGGGCGAGTTCGTGGACCTGTTCTCCGAGCTGTCCGCCAAGGGCTACGCCCGCGCCCGCGTCGACGGGGAAACCATCCAGCTGACCGACCCGCCGAAGCTGGCCAAGCAGTACAAGCACACCATTGAGGTGGTCGTGGACCGCCTGGCGATCAACGACACCGTGCGCCAGCGGCTGACCGATTCCATTGAGACCGCGCTGGGCCTGGCCGACGGGCGCGTGCTGGTGGACTTCGTGGACCTGGACGCCGATGACCCGCAGCGGGTGCGCGCGTTTTCCGAGAACCTGGCCTGCCCGAATGAGCACCCGCTGGCGATCGACGAGATCGAACCGCGCACCTTCTCCTTCAACAACCCGTTCGGTGCCTGCGCGGCCTGCAGCGGCATCGGCACCAAGCTGGAGGTCGACGAGGCGCTGATCGTGCCCGATGACGAGGTGAAGCTGGCCGACGGGGCGATCGCCCCCTGGTCGCTGGGCAAGGCCACCACCGAATACTGGAACCGGCTGATCGAGGGCCTGGGCAAGGACCTGGGCTTTTCCATGGACACCCGCTGGAAGGACCTGCCGGCCAAGGCCCGCAACGCGATCCTCAACGGCAAGGACCACAAGGTCGTGGTGCAGTACCGCAACCGGTTCGGGCGCGAGCGCAAGTACACCACCGGTTTTGAGGGCGTCATCGCCTACGTGCACCGCAAGCACCAGGAAACCGAGTCCGACCACGCCCGGGACCGCTACGAGCAGTACATGCGCCAGATCCCGTGCCCGACCTGCAACGGAGCGCGGCTGAACCCGGCCTCGCTCTCCGTGCTGGTGGGCGGCAAGTCCATCGCCGAGGTGTGTGCCATGGACCTGCGCAGCGCCGCCCAGTTCATGGAAACCGTCCAGATGAGCGAACGCGAGGCGCAGATCGCCGCGCAGGTGCTCAAGGAAATCGGGGCGCGCATGCGCTTCCTGCTGGACGTGGGCCTGGAGTACCTGACCCTGGAGCGGGCCGCCGGCACGCTCTCCGGCGGCGAGGCCCAGCGCATCCGCCTGGCCACCCAGATCGGCTCCGGGCTGGTCGGGGTGCTCTACGTGCTGGACGAACCGTCGATCGGGCTGCACCAGCGCGACAACCGCCGGCTGATCGAGACCCTGATCCGGCTGCGCTCCCTGGGCAACACGCTGATCGTGGTCGAGCACGACGAGGACACCATTGCCGAGGCAGACTGGATCGTGGACATCGGCCCGGGCGCCGGGGAGCACGGCGGCACCGTGGTGCACTCCGGGTCCCTGGAGGAGCTGAAGCGCAACGAGCTGTCGCTGACCGGCGACTACCTGGCCGGGCGGCGCAGGATCGAGGTGCCCGAAAACCGCCGCAAGGTCGACAAGAAGCGGATGCTGAAGGTCGTCGGCGCCAAGGAGAACAACCTGCAGGACCTGACCGTGGACTTCCCGCTGGGCGTGTTCACCGCCGTCACCGGCGTGTCCGGCTCGGGCAAGTCGACCCTGGTCAACGACATCCTGTACAAGGTGCTGGCGAACAAGCTCAACGGCGCCAAGCAGGTGCCCGGCCGGCACACTCGGGTGCAGGGCCTGGAACACCTGGACAAGGTGGTGCACGTGGACCAGTCGCCGATCGGGCGCACCCCGCGCTCGAACCCGGCCACCTACACCGGGGTGTTCGACCACATCCGCAAGCTGTTCGCCGAAACCAATGAGGCCAAGCTGCGCGGCTACATGCCCGGGCGCTTCTCCTTCAACGTCAAGGGGGGACGCTGCGAGGCCTGCTCGGGTGACGGCACCTTGAAGATCGAGATGAACTTCCTGCCCGACGTGTACGTGCCGTGCGAGGTCTGCCATGGGGCGCGCTACAACCGCGAAACCCTGCAGGTGCTCTACAAGGGCAAGAACATCGCCGACGTGCTGGACATGCCAATCAGCGAGGCCGCCGAGTTCTTCAGCGCCTTCACCCCGATCGCCCGGCACCTGAACACCCTGGTGGACGTCGGGCTGGGCTATGTGCGCCTGGGCCAGCCGGCCACCACCCTTTCCGGCGGTGAGGCCCAGCGCGTGAAGCTGGCCGCGGAACTGCAGAAGCGCTCCAATGGGCGGTCCATCTACGTGCTGGACGAGCCGACCACCGGGCTGCACTTCGAGGACATCCGCAAGCTGCTGAAGGTGCTGCAGGGCCTGGTCGACAAGGGCAACACGGTGCTGACCATCGAGCACAACCTGGATGTCATCAAGTCCACCGACTGGGTCATCGACCTGGGCCCGGAGGGCGGCTCCGGGGGCGGGCAGCTGATGGCCACCGGCACCCCCGAAGCGGTGGCAAAGGTGCCCGAATCGCACACCGGACGCTTCCTGGCCGAGATCCTTCCGTAGCCGGCGCCCGGCCCGCCAGCGCCACCTGCGTATGCCCCCACGGGCATGGATGGCCGGGGCCGGGGCGCGGGCATGCGAGAATGACTAGGTGATGTTGTCGGTTTCAAGTGTTCTTTTCGATCTGGACGGGACCCTGGTGGACCCGGCCGGAGCCATAACCTCTGGCATCCGCCATGCGCTGGTGAGCCACGGCCTGCCGGATCCGGGGGAGGCGCGGGTCGCCGCGCTGGTCGGCCCGCCGCTGCAGATTGGGCTGCGCACCCTGGACGGGGTCGGGGAGCACAACATTGACGCGGTGATCGCCAGCTACCGGCAGCGCTACGCCGAATCGGGCATGGCCGAATCCCGCGTCTACCCCGGAATCCGCGAGCTGCTGCACCGGCTGCGCGAAGCGCGGATCCATGTGGCGGTCACCACCGCCAAACCCGAGCCGATCGCCCGGCAGCTGCTGGACGTCCAGGAACTGAGCCCCCTGCTCGATGCCGTGCACGG
This sequence comes from Glutamicibacter creatinolyticus, assembly GCF_006094275.1. Taxonomy (GTDB): domain Bacteria; phylum Actinomycetota; class Actinomycetes; order Actinomycetales; family Micrococcaceae; genus Glutamicibacter; species Glutamicibacter creatinolyticus. The sequence goes on along the minus strand of NZ_CP034412.1, from coordinate 1,908,567 downwards.
GAACCTCGGCGAGGGCGGGAACCACGGTTCCAGCAAGGCGCACATCGTGGCCGCCGCGCTGCGTGAGGCGGACCTGGACCCGGCCGGCAGCGTCGTGGTCGGGGACCGCTATTATGACTTGGATGCCGCCCGCGAGAACGCGGTGCGCAGCATCGGCGTCCGGTGGGGCTTCGCCCAGGGCGCCGAACTTGAGGTCGCCGACCACGTCGTGGAAAGCGTCGAGCAGCTGGCGGCGCTGCTGCTGCCGGCGGCCAACGGGGCGGAGCCGGCGGCCACCGCCGATGAGGAACTGGAACAGGAAGGCACCAGGCCATGAGCTTGTACACGATGACCCGTTCATCGATCCGGGCGGCGTTGCACACCCTGTGCCGCCCCGAGATCACCGGGCTGTCCAACGTGCCCACCGAGGGTTCGTTCATTGTGGCCTCCAACCACCTCTCCTTCCTTGACTCGATCATCATCCAGGCCCTGACCCCCCGTGACGTCGCGTTCTTCGCCAAGGCCGAGTACTTCACCACCCCCGGGGTGAAGGGCAAGCTGATGAAGAACTTCTTCGAATCGGTCGGCTCCATCCCGGTGCAGCGCGGGGAGCAGGCCGCCAGCGTGGCCGCGCTGGACTCGCTGATCGACGTGCTGGACTCCGGCAGCGGCATCGGCATCTACCCGGAGGGCACCCGGTCGCGGGACGGCCGGCTCTACCGCGGGCGTACCGGGGTGGGCTGGCTGGCGTTGACCACCGGTGCGCCGGTGGTCCCGGTCGGGCTGATCGGCACCGAAAAGCTGCAGCCGGCCGACAAGAAGGGCATCCGCCCCACCAAGTTCTCCATCCACTACGGTGAACCGTTGTACTTCGAGCAGATGGGGCGCAAGCACCCGCTGCCCGAACGGCGCCGGGCCACCGACCGGATCGTGGACGCGATCGCCGAACTGAGCGGCCAGGAGCGGGTGGAGTCCTACAACCAGCTGCCCCCGGACGCGAAGTAGCCATGGCAGATCCGGCCAGTTACCGCCCCAAGTCCTCGGACATCCCCACCCGCCCAGGGGTGTACCGCTTCCGCGACGAACACGGGCGGGTCATCTATGTGGGCAAGGCCCGGGTGCTGCGCAACCGGTTGGCCTCCTACTTCGTCAACCCGGCCCGGCTGACCCCGAAAACCCATGCGATGGTGTTCACCGCCGCCAGCGTGGAATGGACCGTGGTGGCCTCCGAACTGGAGGCGCTGCAGCTGGAGTACACCTGGATCAAGGAGTACAACCCGCGCTTCAACATCGTTTTCCGGGACGACAAGTCCTACCCCTACCTGGCGGTGACGATGAACGAGAAGTTCCCGCGCGCCCTGGTGATGCGCGGGGACAAGCGCAAGGGCGTGAAGTACTTCGGCCCGTTCTACCCGGCCAAGGCCATCCGCGAAACCCTGGACACCCTGCTGCGCGTCTTCCCGGTACGCAGCTGCTCACCCGGGGTCTTCAACCGCGCCCAGGCCTCCGGGCGCCCCTGCCTGCTGGGGTACATCGACAAGTGCGCCGCCCCCTGCGTCGGGCGGATCAGCGTGGAGGAACACCGCCAGCTGGCCGATGACCTGTGCACGTTCATGGGCGGGGAGGCGACCAAGTTCGTCCGCCAGCTGGAAACGAAGATGAACGAGGCCGTCGCCGAGCTGGAGTACGAGCAGGCCGCCCGCTACCGTGACGACATTGCCGCGCTGAAGCGGGTGTTTGAACGCAACGCGGTGGTGCTGGCCGAAAGCACCGAGGCCGACATCTTCGGGGTGCACGAGGATGAGCTGGAAGCCGCCGTGCAGGTCTTCCACGTGCGCGACGGGCGCATCCGCTCCCAGCGCGGCTGGGTGGTGGAGAAGGTCACCGACACCACGATGGCCGAATTCGTTGAGCACCTGCTCACCCAGGTGTACGCGGACCACCCGGACCGGATCCCGCGCGAAATCCTGGTTCCCGAACTGCCCGAGGACATCAACGACCTGACCACCTGGCTCAGCGAACTGCGCGGGTCGCGGGTCTCGCTGCGCGTGGCGCGCCGCGGGGACAAGGCGGCGCTGGCCAAGACCGTGGTGGACAACGCCGAACAGGCGCTGCGGCTGCACAAGTCCAAGCGGGCCGGGGACATCTCCACCCGTTCGGCGGCGCTGCAGGAACTGCAGGAGGCGCTGGGCACCGAGGATGCGCTGCTGCGCATCGAATGCTACGACGCCTCCCACACGCAGGGCACCAACGTGGTCGCCTCCATGGTGGTGTTCGAGGACGGGCTGCCGAAAAAGAGCGAATACCGCAAGTTCGCCATCACCGGGGAAGCGGCCCGCGATGACACCGCCAGCATGTACGACGTAATCCACCGCCGCTTCAGCCGGTACCTGAAGGACAAGGTGGACGCCAAGAAGTTCACCAGCGGGGTGATCGACGGCAGCGAGCCGGAAACCCGCAAGTTCGCCTACCCGCCCTCACTGGTGATCGTTGACGGCGGCCCGCCGCAGGTGGCCGCCGCGCAGCGGGCCCTGGACGATTTGGGGATCGATGACATTCCGGTGGTGGGATTGGCCAAGCGCCTGGAGGAGCTGTGGCTGCCCGATGACCCGTTCCCGGTGATCCTACCGCGCGCCTCGGCGGCCCTGTACCTGGTCCAGCGCCTGCGCGACGAGGCGCACCGCTTCGCGATCTCCTTCCACCGGCAGAAGCGCTCGAAGTCGATGATCGAATCCGAGCTGGACAAGATCCCCGGACTGGGCGCAGCCAAGCAGGCCGCGCTGCGCAAGCACTTCGGTTCCATGAAGAAGATCCGCGCCGCCAGCATCGAGGAGTTAACACAGGTCAAGGGCGTAGGTGAAAAGCTGGCGCAAACGATCAAAGAATCCTTGGAAGGTCAGTCATCCGGCGCCGTCAACATGACGACCGGCGAAATTCTCGACTAGCCTTGAGGTATGACCGTCGAGTATGAGACAGTAAAGCCCCCCGAGTCAGAACTGGTAATCGTCACCGGCATGTCCGGAGCCGGGCGCACCACCGTCGCCCACGCCCTGGAGGACCTCGGTTGGTACGTGGTGGAGAACCTTCCCCCCGCCATGCTGGGCATGCTCACCGAACTGATGAGCCGCTCCCAGGGCGGGCTGCCCAAGCTCGCGGTGGTCATGGACGTGCGCTCCAAGGACCTGTTCCCCGAAATCCGTGAGGCGCTCTCCGCACTGACCGCCGGGGGAGTGGGCTACCGGCTGTTCTACCTGGACGCCCACGACGACGTGCTGGTCCGCCGCTTCGAGCAGGGCCGCCGCCCCCACCCGCTGCAGGCCGACGGGCGCATCCTGGACGGCATCCGCCGGGAACGCGACGTCACCGCGCAGCTGCGCGAAGCCGCCGAGGTGGTCCTGGACTCCTCGGACATGTCGGTGCACGACCTGGCCCGTGCGGTCAACGAACTGTTCAGCGACTCCGGGCCGATCATCCTGCGCGTGAACGTGATGAGCTTCGGGTTCAAGTACGGCCTGCCCACCGACGCGAACTACGTTGCGGACGTGCGCTTCATCCCCAACCCGCACTGGGTGCCCGAGCTGCGCCCGAAAACCGGGCGGGACGCCGAGGTGGCCGAGTACGTGCTGGAGCACCCGGGCACCGAGGAGTTCATTGTCAGCTACCTCAAGGCCCTGGAACCGGTCTTTGAAGGCTACCGGCGTGAAAACAAACACTACGCCACCATTGCCGTGGGCTGCACCGGCGGCAAGCACCGTTCGGTAGCCACCGCTATCGAGCTGGGCCGCCGTCTGGCCCAGCTGCCCAACGTGCGCGTCAACGTCACCCACCGTGACCTGGGCCGGGAATAGGCGGCGGTAAACCGTGGCATTTGCAACCGGGCCCATCCCCATCCAGGGGCTGAGCAGAGACAAGTCCTACAACCCATCCGTCGTGGCCCTGGGCGGCGGGCACGGGCTGTCGGCGTCGCTCTCGGCACTGCGCCGACTGACCACGTCGCTGACCGCGGTGGTCACCGTCGCCGATGACGGGGGAAGCTCCGGGCGGCTGCGCGAATCCTTCCCGGTCCTGCCTCCCGGGGATCTGCGCATGGCGCTGGCCGCACTATGTGACGATAACGACTGGGGGCGCACGTGGCGGGACGTCATGCAGCACCGTTTCGAGGCGAAGACGAATGAGACCGAGCCGCTGAACGGGCACGCGGTGGGCAACCTGCTGATCCTGGCGCTGTGGGAACTGCTGGAGGACCCGGTGGCCGGGCTGCGCTGGGCCGGGGCGCTGCTCGGCGCGCGCGGACAGGTGCTGCCGATGAGTACCGTGCCGCTGACCATCCACGGTGAGGTGCTGCAGGCCGGGCAGGACGGAAACCTGGTGCGCGGACGCATCGACGGGCAAGCCGATCTGGCCGCCGCCGGGAACAACGCCCTAGTCACCAACGTCAACCTGGAGCCGGAAGGCGCCCCGGCGTGCATCGAGGCGCTGGAAGCCATCGACCTGGCCGACTGGGTGGTGCTGGGTCCGGGCTCTTGGTACACCTCGGTGCTGCCGCACCTGCTGCTGCCCGAAATGCGTTCGGCGATCGCCTCGACGACGGCCAAGAAGCTGCTGACCATGAACCTGTCCACGAATACCGCCGAGACCGGCGGGATGGATGGCACCGCGCACCTGGAGGTGATTGCCCGCTACGCGCCGGAGGTGAAGTTCGACGCCATTATCGCCGAAGAATCCAAGGTGGGGAACCGGGAGCGCTTTGAGCTGGCAGCACAAAAGCTCGGGGCCCGGGTCTTTTTCGGTACAGTAGGGGTATCTGACGGTCGTGCTGTTCACGACCCGTTGCGACTCGCGGCGGCCTACCACGAAGTGTTCACCGCCATCGGCTCGTAGTACGAAGAACCATGTAAGGGAGTTTGATTCATGGCATTGACGGCTTCCGTCAAAGACGAGCTGTCACGGGTAGAGATCCGCAAGCCCTCGGTCCGCAAGGCCGAGGTTTCAACCATGCTGCGCTTCAGCGGCGGCTTGCACATTGTCTCCGGACGCATCGTCATCGAGGCCGAGGTCGACCTGGCCGCAACCGCCCGCCGACTGAAGGTCGCGATCTCCGAACTGTACGGGCACGAGGCCGAGATCGTCATGGTCACCGGTTCCGGCATCCGCAAGGGCAGCCGCTACATCGTGCGGGTCGCCCGCGACGGTGAGGTACTGGCCCGGCAGACCGGGCTGCTGGACGCCCGCGGGCGTCCGGTGCGTGGGCTGCCCTCGGTGATCGTCAACGGGTCCACCGCCGACGCCGAAGCGGTGTGGCGCGGCGCCTTCCTCTCCCATGGCTCACTGACCGAACCCGGGCGCAGCTCCGCCCTGGAAATCACCTGCCCCGGCCCGGAAGCCGCCCTGGCCCTGGTCGGTGCCGCCCGCCGGCTGGACATCACCGCCAAGGCCCGTGAAGTGCGCGGGGTGGACCGCGTGGTCATCCGTGACGGAGACGCCATCGCCCAGCTGTTGACACGCATGGGCGCACATGATGCGCTGATGGTGTGGGAAGAACGCAGGATGCGCAAGGAAGTGCGGGCCACCGCGAACCGGCTGGCCAACTTCGACGACGCCAATCTGCGACGCAGCGCCCAGGCGGCGGTGGCCGCCGGAGCGCGCGTGGAACGTGCCCTGCAGATCCTGGGCGACGAGGTGCCCGAGCACCTGCGTTACGCCGGGTTACTGCGACTGGAACACAAACAAGCTTCATTGGACGAGCTTGGTCGCATGGCCGAACCGCCAATGACGAAGGACGCCATCGCAGGCCGGATCCGCCGCCTTTTGGCCATGGCCGACAAAAAGGCGGGCGAACTGGGAATACCTGGGACTGAGTCCAGCGTTCCAGTAGATGCACTGGAACAGTAAGTGTCCCCGCGGACAACAGTTCGCGGAGATTCATCCGATTGAGAAGATTGAGGAGAATCATGGCTGTTTATTCGCTGCCTGAACTGCAGTACGACTACGCCGCTCTGGAGCCGCATATCTCGGCTCGCATCATGGAGCTGCACCACTCGAAGCACCACGCCACCTACGTGGCCGGGGCCAACACCGCTCTGGAGCAGATGGCCGAAGCCCGCGAAAAGGGTGAATTCGGCAACATCCCGAAGCTGTCCAAGGACCTGGCCTTCCACCTCGGTGGCCACACCAACCACTCGATCTTCTGGAACAACCTCTCCCCTGAGGGCGGCGACAAGCCCGAGGGCGAACTGGCAGCTGCCATCGACGAGTTCTTCGGCTCTTTCGACGCCTTCCGCGGCCAGTTCACCGCTGCTGCGACCTCACTGCAGGGTTCGGGCTGGGCCGTGCTGGCCTACGAGCCGATCGGTGGCCAGCTGGTCATCGAGCAGCTCTACGATCAGCAGGGCAACGTCCCGGTCGCGACCATCCCGCTGCTGATGCTGGACATGTGGGAGCACGCCTTCTACCTGGACTACGTCAACGTCAAGGGCGATTACGTCAAGGCGTTCTGGAACATCGTGAACTGGGCTGATGTTCAGGCTCGTTTCGCGGCCGCCCGCCAGGGTGCAACCTCGCTCGTCGTTCCGGGCAAGTAACGAAAGAGACAGTTAGCTGTCTCACACATCTCGCCAGTGATGGCGTAGAATGTAATCAGTGATTCGGGCCCCGAACCATCGGGGCCCGAAGACACGACACAACGGAGTGTCCTTCAACGAAAGGCCGCTTCCGTTAGCACGCGGTAGTGGCACCAACATCCCCATTTAGAGGAGATAGTCACGTGACAACCCGTGTTGGAATCAATGGTTTCGGACGAATCGGACGCAATTACCTGCGCGCGGCCCTGGCCAAGAACGCAGACATTGAAATTGTCGCCGTCAACGACCTTGGTTCAATCGACTCCCTGGCCCACCTGGTGAAGTTCGACTCCGTTCTGGGTGTTCTGCCCGTAGAGGTCAGCGTGGAAGAGGACGTCATCGTCGTCGGCGAGAAGCGCATCAAGGTGCTCTCGGAGAAGAACCCCGAAAACCTGCCCTGGGGCGAACTGAACGTCGACATCGTCGTGGAATCCACCGGACGTTTCACCAAGGCCAAGGATGCCCAGAAGCACCTGGACGCCGGCGCCAAGAAGGTCATCATCTCCGCCCCGGCGAAGAACAACGACATCACCATCGTGATGGGCGTGAACGACGACCAGTACGATCCGGCCAACCACCACATCATCTCGAACGCCTCGTGCACCACCAACTGCCTGGCCCCGATGGCCAAGGTGCTCAACGACGAATTCGGGATCGTTGACGGCCTGATGACCACCATCCACGCCTACACCGCCGACCAGCGCCTGCAGGATGCCCCGCACAAGGATCCGCGTCGTGCCCGCGCCGCCGCCCTGAACATCATCCCGACCACCACCGGTGCCGCCAAGGCCATCGGTTCGGTGCTGCCGGAGCTGAAGGGCAAGCTGCACGGCTACGCCATGCGCGTGCCGGTCCCAACCGGTTCGGCCACCGACCTGACCGTGAACCTGCCGCGCGAGGTCACCGTGGAGGAAGTCAACGCAGCCTTCGAGAAGGCCGCCTCCGAAGGCAGCCTGGCCCCGTACCTGCAGTACTCCACCGATCCGCTGGTCTCCTCGGACATCGTGACCAACCCGCATTCGGCGATCTTCGACTCCGAGCTGACCACCGTCATGGGCAAGAGCGTGAAGGTCCTGGCCTGGTACGACAACGAGTGGGGCTACTCCTCCCGACTCGTTGACCTGACTCAATTCGTGGGATCGCAGCTCTAGTCAGATAATCTAGAGACATGTCTGCACACACTCTCGACGAATTGCTCGCCGACGGTGTCCGTGGGCGGCACGTTCTGGTCCGCAGCGACCTGAACGTGCCGCTGGACGGTACCACTGTCACCGACGACGGACGCGTGCGCGCGTCCCTGCCCGTGCTCACCAAACTCACCGAGGCCGGCGCCAAGGTGATCGTGATGGCCCACCTGGGCCGCCCCAAGGGCACCGTGGATCCCAAGTACTCCATCGCCCCGGCCGCCCACCGGCTCAATGAACTGTCCGACTTCGAGGTCATCGTGGCCGAGGACGTGGTGGGCCCCTCCGCCCGGCAGTCCGCCGCCGCACTGGCCGAGGGGCAGGTGCTGGTGTTGGAAAACGTGCGCTTCGATGCGCGCGAGACCTCCAAGGACGACGCCGAGCGTGGCCAGTTCGCCCGCGAACTGGCGGAGCTGACCGGCCAGAACGGCGCGTATGTCAACGACGCCTTCGGTGCAGTGCACCGCAAGCACGCCTCGGTCTACGACATCGCTTCACTGCTTCCCTCCTACCAGGGAGACCTGGTGGCCACCGAGGTGAAGGTGCTCAAGACCCTCACCGAAGCCCCGAAGCGCCCCTACGTGGTCGTGCTGGGCGGCTCGAAGGTTTCGGACAAGCTGGCGGTCATCGACAACCTGCTGGGCAAGGCCGACCAACTGCTGATCGGCGGCGGCATGGCCTTCACCTTCCTCAAGGCCCAGGGGCACGCCGTCGGCGGCTCCCTGTTGGAAGAGGACCAGGTCGCGACCTGCCAGGAGTACCTGACCCGCGCCGAGAAGCTTGGCTGCGACATCATCATCCCGACCGACGTTGTGGTGGCGGAGAAGTTCGACGCCCAGGCCGCGCACGAAGTGTTGGACGCCGACAAGATCGAGCAAGCCAGCTTTGGGGCCACCGGCCTGGGCCTGGACATCGGCCCGAAGACCGCTGAACTATTCGCCAGCTACATCACCAGCGCCAACACCGTTTTCTGGAACGGGCCCATGGGCGTCTTCGAAATCCCGGCCTTCGCCGAGGGCACCCGCCGGGTGGCCGGTGCCCTGGCCGAATCGGAGGCCTTCAGCGTGGTGGGCGGCGGAGACTCCGCGGCCGCGGTACGCGCCCTGGGCTTTGATGAAGACGACTTCGGTCACATTTCAACCGGCGGCGGAGCTTCGCTGGAATACCTTGAGGGCAAGACCCTGCCGGGTCTGGCCGCTCTGGAAGGCTAGTCAATGACTATTTCAAAAGATGGAAAGTTCGTCCGCACGCCGTTGATCGCCGGCAACTGGAAGATGAACATGGACCACATCCAGGGCATCACCCTGGTGCAGAAGCTGGCCTGGACCCTGAAGGACCACCAGCATGACTACGACCGCGCCGAAGTGGCCGTATTCCCGCCGTTCACCGACATCCGCGGGGTGCAGACCCTGACCCTGGGTGACAAGCTGGACATCGTCTACGGTGCCCAGGACCTGTCCACCCAGGATTCGGGAGCCTACACCGGGGAAATCTCCGGCCAGTTCCTGAACAAGCTGGGCTGCAGCTACGTGCTGGTCGGTCACTCCGAGCGTCGCCAGTACCACAACGAGACCGACGAGGTCGTTGCCGCCAAGCTGGCCGCAGCGTACCGCCACGAGCTGACCCCGGTGCTGTGCATCGGCGAGGGACTGGACAAGCGCCAGGCCGGCGAGCACGTGGCCTACACGCTCAACCAGCTCGAGGGCTCCATTGCGGGGCTCACCGCAGAACAGGCCGCCAGCCTGGTCATCGCCTACGAACCGGTGTGGGCCATCGGCACCGGCGAGGTGGCCGGACCGGCCGACGCACAGGAAATGTGCGCCGCCATCCGTGCCGCCCTGGCCGAACGTTTCGGCGACGAGGTCGCGCAGTCGATCCGCCTGCTCTACGGCGGCAGCGTGAAGGCCGCCAACACGGCGGCGATCATGCGCGAACGCGATGTGGACGGCGTGCTCGTCGGCGGGGCCAGCCTGGATGCCGAAGAGTTTGCTAACATTGTTAGGTTCGAGCATCACCTCGTGACCGACTGAACCCTAGGTAAGGAACCGACGTAGTGGATATCATCAAGATCGTCCTGCAGGTACTGCTGGGCATCACCAGTGTTCTGCTGACCATGCTGATCCTGCTGCACAAGGGTCGTGGCGGTGGTATGTCGGACATGTTCGGCGGCGGGGTCACCTCTTCGCTCGGCTCCTCCGGCGTCGCCGAGAGGAACCTGAACCGGATCACCGTCGTGCTCGGCCTGGTGTGGGCCGCGGTGATCATCGGGCTGGCGCTGATCATGCGCTTCAGCGTCGAACTCTAGACCACCAAAAAAGCAGTGGGGACTTTCCAAGAGGGAAGTCCCCACCGCTTTTTAACGCACCCTGACGCTCAGCGGGCGTCACTGCCGTGGTGATGCCTGGTGGTGCGATTCTGCCTGCGGTAGTGGTCATAAATACTGGGCGCCATGGCCACGAGGAGACAGAACACTCCGAAGCCCGTGGCTCCGCTGAGTAAACTGATAATGCCGACCAGCGTAATGAAACCCTGCAGCAGCATCATGCTCCGAGGACTCATCTGCGGTTCACCCCCTGTCGAGGACCCTGGTCTTTCAGGGTACCGGACGGAAGGTTTTGTCAACAGGGACAGCGTCCGATCCAAAGGATTGGCAAGGGGAGCAGCACTGCGCACAGCGGCGGGCTGGCCGGGCGTAATCAGTGCCCAGGTCAGTCCGGGGGCCGTTGGCAACGCAACGCCGCGGGGGTGCTCAGCAGGCGGCGCAGCGGTTCGGCGCTCATCCCCAGCACCAGGTACAACAGGCCCAGCTCCACCCGTCCGGTGAGCAGGCATGCGGTCCCCATGGCGCCCAACAGCACCTTGAGCCATGTCAGCGACTGCGTTGCATCTGCCATCTTTACCCCGTTAGGTCCCACGCTTTCTAACACCGTAGGCTTCGGCGATGGCAAAAGGAAGAGGAACCGGTGGCATCATGGCGACGGGCAGGTGAACTGCGCGCTCCTCCTGCTAAGGGTGCCCGGTGCGTCCCTCGGTTTCACCGGCCTGGGGCGCAATGAACCGGTCCACCAGGGTCAGGCCCACACCCAACACCAGGCACAGCACCCCAAGTTCCGCCCGGCCGCTGAGGAGGCAGAAAATACCAATGACCATGATGAGCGAACACACCCATTGCGAGATGAACGGTTCCATGTCGGGCTCCTTTCCCGGGGGATCGAGCTTTAACCCCAGCCTAGGCCAGCTCCGGTGAAATGCCAGGGGGTGCGGCCCAGCCTGCGGGTTAACCGCAACGCGGCGGCTGTGCTTCTCCACGGCTGTTGAGCCGGGCCGAGGGTGCATGGACGCCGTGGCGGGGCGGCGGTACGGTGGAGGCACCGGGGACGGGACAGCGGCGTCCGCCGTTGGATCGGGCGTGGGGGAGGAGCAGGCGATGGGGACACGAGTACCAAGGGGGCGGATACCCGATCTGGAGTCACGTCGGCGCCTGGATCCGCTGTGGACGGAGCTGGCCTGGGAATCAATCAACGACGGGCGGTTGTCAGTGACCGCCGCGGACACCGCGGCAAGTGAGATCACGGTCGTTGGGGCGTGCCCGCGCTGTACGGATGAGATGACGTATCGCAGCGTTGAACGAGGCGTCGCGGCCGTACCCGGCCGGTCCGCAGCGGAACCCGGAATCTCAATACGCACCGAAACGGACACCCCGGCTCCGGCGCAGGCCGCGCAGACCCCGGGGATCGAGGTGGATGTGTTTTGCCGCTGCACCTACTCCCATCCGGGGCATCCGCCGCAGGAACCCCTGGGGTGCGGGGCGGTGTTCCGTGTTGCGCTCAAGGAGCAAAATGCGGGGGTCTGGGTGCCCAGCCGGCCCAGCACGTTCCCAGGCGCTGAGGCGTTGGAACGCAAGGAGCTGTGGGATGACATCGTGCGGGGGATGCTGCCGCGCACGGCGGCCACGGCCAAGGTGTGGGGTGCCGGCTACACGGGTCTGCTGACCCTGCTGGTCTCGGCGGTGGTGGTCAGTGGGGATTCACTGGACCTGGTGGCCGAACCGTGGCGGAGCCTGATCATCGTGCTGTTGCTGCTCGGGCTGGGCCTGATGCTCACCGGGCTGTGGTTTGTCACCCGCGCCGAGGCGCCGCCGCAGCAGGCGGTGCGCCGCGCCGGGTTCCTCTGGAGCTTCCCCAACCGCAGCCGCTACGAGAGGAGCCTGGCGGAGGCCGCCGTCTACCGTCTGGGTTTGGGGCACGCCTGCGTGATCGGGGGAGTGGCCGCCTTTCTGCTGGGGGTCGCGTTCTGGCTGTTCAGCCTTCCCGGCTAGACCCGGCGCCCGGTGGGCGTGGGCGCAGCCAAAAGCCCCGGCCGCCGGCGCCCGTCCTGGAGGACAGGGAGCTGGCGAGCGGGGCTTTTAACCGGTGGCGCCTAGAGCAGGGACGCAGCGGCGCGGTCCACCAGCCATCGCGTGGCGGTGGTGCCGTGCACGGCGCTGGCCGGGACCGCGGCCTCGTTGACCTCGTGCTGGGCCGCGGCCAAGGCCGGGGCCTTCTCGGAGCCGGCCACCAGCAGCCAGACCTCGCGGGCCGCGTTGATGGTGGGCATGGTCAGCGACACCCTGTCGGCCGGCGGCTTGGGGGACTCGTGGACGGCGATCGCCCCGGTGTCCTGTGAGCTGGTGTGGTGCGGGAACAGGGAGGCGACGTGGGCGTCGGGCCCCATGCCCAGCATCAGCACGTCGAATGCCGGGCTGGCCTGCCCCTCGGGGGCCTCGGCGGCCAGCAGCGCGGTGTACGCCTCGGCCGCGGCCTCCGCGGTGTCGTATTCGTCGCTCGAACCCATCGGGTGCACGGTCTGCCGGTCCAGGCCCAGCGCGTCGAGTTCGGTGAACAGCTCCGCGGCCTGGCCGATGTTGCGCTGCGGTGAATCGGCGGCGACGAAGCGCTCATCGCCCCACCAGAAGTGCACCAGCGACCAGTTCACGGCGTGCCGGGCCGGGTTGCCGGCCACCGCCTGCAGCGCGGCGATGCCCAGGCTGCCGCCGGTGACCACCACGTGGGCGACCCCGCGGGCGGCGATGGCGTCCTGCACGGCGGTGATCAGCCGGCCGGCCACCGCCTGGGCCGTGGCGTCCGCGTCCGGGTGGATGACGATCTGTCTAGCGATCACTGGGCTCAATACTCCTCAGGTTGGTCAGGTGCAGGCCGCGGGTGACCACCTCGCCGAACACGTCGTCGGCGTCCAGGCGGCGCATCTCCTCGGCCAGGCAGTCGGCGATCGGGCGGCGCGGCAGGGAGATCCGCTGCGGCGCGCTGCCGGGCAGGTACAGGTGGGCGACCTCCCCGGTGGGGCGGGAGAGTTCCACGTCCCCGGCCTTGCGGCTCAGGCGCACACTGGATAGCCCGCCGGTGGACTTGTCCGCCGCGATCGTGACCGGCACGTTCAGGCACATGGTCAGCCAGGCGGCCAGCAGCGTGGTGGACGGCGAGTTCGCCGAGCCCTTCACCGTGATGTTCTTCAGCCCCTTGGTGGCGATCAGGTCGATGATGCTGGCCAGCTGGGCGCGCCACAGGGTGATGCGGGTCCAGGCCAGGTCCGAGTCCCCGGCCTGGTAGGTCTTGGCGCGCTGGAACAGGGCGGCCTCCGGGTCCGGGGCCTGCCCGGAGTCGGTGATCCGCCGGTGGGCGAGCTTGCCCAGCGGCGTGTTGGCCGGGTCGTCCGGCACCCCGTGCGGCCACCACGCCACGATCGGCGCGTCGGGCAGCAGCAGGGCGGAGATCAACGCCTCGTCGGCGATGATGTTCGGGCCGCGGGTGCGCATCACGATGACCTCGGAGGCCCCGGCGTCCCCGCCCACGCGGATCTGAACGTCCAGGCAGTTCTTGCCGGTCACCGGCCCGCGCACCACCACGATCACCCGGCAGGGGTGTTCGCGGCTGGCCAGGTCGGCGGCGTCGATCGCCTTCTCGGCGAACCCCTCCCGGGTGATGACCACCAGGGTCAGCACCCGGGAGAGCGCGGAGGCGCCGTGGGTGCGCCGCGCGGTGATCAGTTTCTTGGCCACCTGGCTGGTGGTGGTGTTGGGAAGATCGATCATCATGGCCGGCGCCACGTCCTTCCGTCTCGGGCCATCAGCTCATCGCTGCTGGACGGGCCCCAGGACCCGGGGTGGTAGGGCTCGGGCTGGCAGTCCAGCGCGGCCCAGTGTTCCTCGAACGGGTCCAGGATCCGCCAGGACTGTTCGACTTCCTCGTGGCGCGGGAAGAGCGGCGGCTCGCCCAGCAGCACGTCCAGGATCAGCCGTTCATAGGCTTCGGGGGAGGATTCGGTGAACGCGTTGCCGTACCCGAAGTCCATGGTCACGTCGCGGATCTCCATCTGGGTGCCGGGCACCTTGGAGGAGAAGCGCATGGTGGCGCCCTCGTCGGGCTGCACCCGGATCACGATCGCGTTCTGCCCGAACTCGTCATCCTCGTGGTCGGTGAACAGCAGGTTGGGGGCGCGCTTGAACACCACCGCGATCTCGGTGACGCGCCGGCCCAGGCGCTTGCCGGCGCGCAGGTAGAACGGGACCCCGTGCCAGCGCCGGGTGTTGATGTTCAGCCGGATCGCCGCGTAGGTTTCCGTCTTGGACTTGGGGTTGAATCCTTCCTCGTCCAGGAATCCGACGACCTTCTCCCCACCCTGCCAACCGGAGGTGTACTGTCCGCGGGCGCTGGCCGCGTCCAGGTCCTCGGGCAGGGTGACGGCGGTGAGCACCTTCTCCTTTTCGGCGCGCAGGTGGTCGGCGTTGAAGGAGATCGGCTCCTCCATGGCCGTCAGCGCCAGCAGCTGCAGCAGGTGGTTCTGGATGACGTCGCGGGCCGCGCCGACCCCGTCATAGTAGCTGGCGCGTCCGCCGATGCCGATGTCCTCGGCCATGGTGATCTGCACGTGGTCCACGTACTTGTTGTTCCACAGCGGTTCGAACAGCTGGTTGCCGAAGCGGAAGGCCAGCAGGTTCTGCACGGTCTCCTTGCCCAGGTAGTGGTCGATGCGGAACACGGCATCGGGCGGGAAGACCGATTCGACGATGCTGTTCAGTTCCCGGGCGCTGGCCAGGTCATGGCCGAACGGCTTTTCGATGACCACCCGTTCCCAGCCGGGGTTGTTGTCGTTGGCCAGGTGGTGCTCGGAGAGCTTCTGGCAGACGACCTCGAACCAGCTGGGCGGGATGGAGAGGTAGAAGGCGTGGTTGCGCCCGGTGTTGCGGGTTTCGGCCAGCTCATCCAGGGTGGCCGCCAGCTGCTCATAGGCGGCGTCGTCGTCGAAGGCGCCGGAGATGAAGCGCATCCCGGAGGCCAGCTGCTCGAACACGGTCTCGTTGAACGGGGTGCGGGCGCTGGCCAGGATCCATTCACGGGCTTCGGCGGCGAAGTCCTGAGCGGACCAGTCACGCCGCCCGAACCCGACGATCGCGAAGTTCGGCGGCAGCAGGCCGCGGCTGGCCAGGTCGTAGACCGCGGGCATGAGTTTCTTGCGGGCCAGGTCGCCGGTGATCCCGAAGAACACCAGCGCTCCGGGACCGGCGATGCGGTTCAGCCGCCGGTCCCGGGGATCGCGTAGTGGGTTGCTCATCTGTTCCTTAGCTCACTCGTCCTTAAGCTCACCGATCAGCGGCTGGCTGATGGTCAAAAATCCTTTGGTGCCCGCCTACCCGGCCGGCCGCCGGCGGTGCCCCGCCCACCACGGCGCGGGCCGGGGTGGGCGGGACACTCACCCGGAAACCGGGCGGGGCACCGGCGCGGCTACTGCGCGCCGTCCTCGAGGCCGAGCGCGGCCAGCAGCTGGGCGGTGCCCGCGGCGCGGTCGGTGAAGTGCAGGCGCAGCACCGGGCGGGCGTGCTCCTCATCGCACAGCACGTTCGCGTCCCCGGAGGCCTGGGCGGCGATCAGCCCGGCGAAGCCGAAGCTGCGCCCGGGGATCTGCACGTCCCGCTGCGACTGGGTGGTCAGCTGCAGGTAGACCCCGGTGCGCGGCCCGCCCTTGTGGTACTGCCCGGTGGAGTGCAGGAAGCGCGGACCCCAGCCGAAGGTCACCGGGCGTCCGGTGCGTTCGGCCAGCACGTCGCGCAGCGACTGCAGCTTCGCATCCCCGTGCCGGTCCAGGTAGGCCTGGATGGCCAGGTAGCCGTTCTCGGGCAGCTGGGCGGTGAGCTGCTCCAGCGCATCGGCCAGGCTGTCGGCGGTGGAACCGTAGACCTCGATGGCGCCGAACACCGCGTCCGGTTCCCCGGCGGACGGGGCGTCCAGCAGGGTGCGGGCGGCGGCCTTGGCGGCCTCCACGTCGGGCTGGTCAAACGGGTTCAGCTGAAGCAGGTAGCCGGCCACCGCGGTGGCGTACTCGAAGATCAGGAACGCGGCGCCCAGCGGGGCGGAGAAGTGGATGGCGGTGGTGTCCTCGGCCACCTCGTCGGGCAGCTGCCCGTACAGGTAGAGCGGCATCACATCGCCGGCCGGGTCACGCAGCTCCGGGGCGTTGAGGTGGGCGACCACAGGCAGGATCCCCTTGCCCAGCTTGCCGGTGGATTCGGCGATGAGCTGCTCGGCCCAGTCCCCGAACCCGGCCAGCGCCTGGGCGTCGGAGGCGAAGACCAGCTTGTCCCGCCCGGTGGTGGCCAGCGCCGCCCCCAGGTGCAGGGCCAGGTTGTCCTCGTCGTCCTCGGCCAGCAGGTCCGAGACCAGCCCGGCCTCCTCCAGCAGCGCGTCGATGTCCGCCCCGGCCAGCCCCGAGGGCACCAGGCCGAACGCGGTCAGCGCCGAGTAGCGTCCGCCCACGTTCGGGTCGGCGGTGAACACCGCCCGCACCCCGCTAGGGTCGTCCATCGGCGAGCCCGGGTCGGTGACCAGCACCAGCCGGGTGGCCGGGTCGATGTCGGCGGCCTGGAAGGCGGCGGTGAAGGCGCGGCGCTGCGAATCGGTTTCCACGGTGGAGCCGGACTTGGAGGCGATGACCACCACCGTGTGCTGCAGGTCCTCGTTGAGGATCGCGGAGACCATCTGCGGGTCGGTGGTGTCGCACACCACCAGGTCCACGCCGTCGTTCGCGGTGATCACCTCCGGGGCCAGCGAGGAGCCGCCCATCCCGCACAGCACAATGCGGGTCAGGCCCTCAGCCACCAGCTCATCGCGCAGGTTCAGGATTGCCGGCACCAGTTCCTCGGCAGTGTCGAAGGGGTTGGTCCAGCCCAGCCGGATGGCGGCCTCGGACTCGGCCTCGGGCCCCCACAGGGTGGGGTCCTGGGCCGCGATGCGGCTGCCGACCTTATCCTCCAGCAGCCGCGGCAGGTATTTCTCGACCGAGGCCAGGGCGGCCCCGGAGGTCACCAGACCCAGTTCCATTTACTTGGCCTCCTTGAGCGCCACGGCCATGTCCTGCAGCAGTTCGTTCCACGAGTCCTCGAACTTCTTCACGCCCTCGGTCTCCAGCTGCTCCACGACCTGGTTGTAGTCGATGCCCAGGGCCGCCAGCTTGTCCAGCACGCGGTTGGCGGCATCGTAGCTGCCGGCGATCGCGTTGGGGCGCACCTGGGCCTCGGCGGCGGTGGCGTCCAGCGTCTTTTCCGGCATGGTGTTCACGGTCTGCGGGGCAACCAGCTCGGTGACGTACAAGGTGGCCGGGTAGGCCGGATCCTTCACACCGGTGGAGGCCCACAACGGACGCTGCACGTTGGCGCCGGCGGCGGCCAGCACCTCGAAGCGGGCGGTGGAGAACTGCTCCTCGAAGATCTGGTAGGCCAGGCGGGCGTTGGCCACACCGGCCTGCCCGCGCACGGCGGCGGCCTCATCGGTGCCCAGCGCATCCAGGCGCTTGTCGATCTCGGTGTCCACGCGGGAGACGAAGAAGGAGGCGACCGAATGGATCTTGGACAGGTCCAGGCCCTTGGCGTGGGCCTTCTCCAGGCCAATCAGGTACGCGTTGATGACCTCGCGGTAGCGCTCCAGGGAGAAGATCAGGGTGACGTTCACGCTGATGCCCTCGGCGATGGTCTCGCTGATGGCCTCCAGCCCGGCCAGGGTGGCGGGGATCTTGATCAGCACGTTCTCCCGGCCCACGCGCTCATGCAGCGCCTTGGCCTGGGCGATGGTCTCCGCGGTGGTGTGTGCCAGGCGCGGGTCCACCTCGATGGACACGCGTCCGTCCACCCCGCCGGTGGCGTCGTAGACCGGACGGAACAGGTCGCAGGCGCGGGCCACGTCGTCGCTGGTGATTTCCAGGATGGCCGCGTCCACCGACTTCTCGCGGTGTTCGGCGATCGCGGTGCCGTAGACCTCGGCGTTGGACAGTGCGGCGGCGAAGATCGAGGGGTTGGTGGTCACGCCGGTGACGTTCTTCTCCTCAATCAGCTTGGCCAGCGAACCGCTGGTGAGCCGTTCACGGGAGAGGTCATCGAGCCAGATGGAGACACCGGCGTCGGATAGTGCCTGGGTGTTTGGATTACTCATGGGTAAATGGTTTCCTTACTTCGCAACTTTTTCCGCGGCGGCCACCACGGCCTCGGTGGTGATCCCGAATTCGCGGTAGAGCGTCTTGTAGTCGGCGCTGGCGCCGAAGTGATCCAGCGAGATGATCTCGCCCTGCGCGCCAACGAATTCGCGCCAGCCCATGGCCACCCCGGCCTCCACGGAGACGCGGGCGGTGACGGCGGCGGGCAGCACCTCTTCGCGGTAGGCGGCGTCCTGCTTGGCGAACCATTCCTTGCTCGGCAGCGAGACCACGCGGGCGGCAATGTCCTTCTGGGCCAGTTCCTCACGGGCCTGCACCGCCAGCTCCACCTCGGAGCCGGTGGCGATCAGGATGACGTCCGGGGTGACCTCGGCACCCCCGCGCATGGCCTCGGCCAGGATGTAGCCGCCCTTGAGGGTGCCTTCGGCGCCGCGGAAGCCCGGGGCGGTGCGGTCGAAGACGGCCAGGTTCTGGCGGGAGAGCACGATGCCGGCCGGGTTGGTCTTCAGCTGCAGCATGCCCTGCCAGGCGTAGGAGACCTCGTTCGCGTCGCCGGGGCGCACCACGTCCAGGTTCGGGATGGCGCGCAGGCTGGCCAGGTGCTCCACCGGCTGGTGGGTCGGGCCGTCCTCGCCCAGGCCGATCGAGTCGTGGGTCCACACGAAGATCGAGGGCACGCCCATCAGCGCGGCCAGGCGGATGGCCGGGCGCTGGTAGTCCGAGAAGATCAGGAACGTACCGTTGAAGGCGCGGGTCGGGGAGCCGAGCACGATGCCGTTGGTGATCGCCGCGGCCGCATGCTCACGGATGCCAAAGTGCAGCACGCGCCCGTACGGGTTGGCCGCCCAGGCGTCGGTGGAGCGCTCGGCCGGGGCGAAGGACGCGGCGTCGTTGATGGTGGTGTTGTTTGAACCGGCCAGGTCGGCAGAGCCGCCCCAGAGTTCGGGCAGCACCTCGGCGATGGAGTTGATGACCTTGCCGGAGGCGGCGCGGGTGGCCAGGGAGGTGCCGGCCTCGAACACCGGCAGCTTCTGCTCCCAACCCTCGGGCAGCTCGCCGGCGCGCAGGCGTTCGAGCAGGGCGGCGTCCTGCGGGTTGGACTTGGCCCAGGTGGAGAACTTCTCGTCCCACTCACGGTGCGCCTGGGCGCCGCGGTCGGCGACCTTGCGGGCGTGGGCGAGCACGTCGTCGGCGATGTGGAAGTGGGCTTCGGTGTCAAAGCCCAGGGCCTTCTTCAACCCGGCGACTTCCTCCCCGCCCAGCTTGGCGCCGTGGATGCCGCCGGTGTTGGCCTTGGTCGGCGAGGGCCAGCCGATGATGGTGCGCAGCGAGATGATCGACGGGCGGGTGGTTTCGGCCTTCGCCGCGCGGATCGCCGCGTCCAGCTCGTTCATGTCCTCGACGTAGTCACCGGTCTTGGTCCAGTCCACCCGCTGGGTGTGCCAGCCGTAGGCGGCGTAGCGGGCGAGCACGTCCTCGCTGAAGGCGATGTCGGTGTCGTCCTCGATGGAGATCTCGTTGTCGTCGTAGATCACCACCAGGTTGCCCAGCTGCTGGTGTCCGGCCAGCGAGGAGGCCTCGGAGGTGACGCCCTCCTGCATGTCGCCGTCGGAGGCGATGACGTAGATGGTGTGGTCAAAGGGGCTGGTGCTGGCCGGGGCCTGCGGGTCGAACATGCCGCGCATCCGACGCTGGGCGTAGGCGAAGCCCACGGAGGAGGCCAGGCCCTGGCCGAGCGGGCCGGTGGTGATTTCCACGCCCGCGGTGTGGCCGAACTCCGGGTGGCCCGGGGTCTTGGCGTCCCAGGTGCGCAGCGCGGCCAGGTCCTCCATCTCCAGGCCGTAGCCGGAGAGGAAGAGCTGCAGGTACAGGGTCAGCGAAGTGTGACCGGGGGAGAGGATGAAGCGGTCGCGGCCGAACCAGTTCGGGTCGTTCGGGTCGTGGCGCAGGTGCTTCTGGAAGATCAGATAGGCGGCCGGGGCCAGGCTGATGGCGGTACCGGGGTGGCCGTTGCCGACTTTTTCGACGGCATCAGCGGCCAGGACGCGAGCCGTGTCGATGGCCTTCTGGTCCAACTCGGTGAGTGAAAATTCTTCAACTAAGGATTCAGTCGCCACTGCGGCGTTTCCTTCCATTCAGGCTGGGGGAATGGTGTTTTCCCGCTGACACGCAATACGCCGTCGACCTCGAACCCGTGTCGTTCGAACTCGGGGATAAGGCGGCGACGGCGCAACTAGTGTCCACTCTATCGCGGATCACCCGGTTTGTGGTGGGTTGTTTCAAGATGACGGGGCCAAGTTAGCTGACGGCGTACGCCGGACGCATTTGTCGTGGTCCGCCGCGGATTCCGGGCTGCTTCCCCGTCGGGACCGACGGCGCGGACACCCCTGCCTCCTCCCCGGGCCTGCGGGTGCGGAGGCTGCCTTGCCTGTACCCGTCTTCGGAACGCGCCCACAAGTCTTCGGCGTTGTTCGCCTGGCACATTACAAAGCCTGGTACTTGTTAGGTGCAGGATCGCGGTTCGTTGGGTTCTCTCAGCAGTCCGGCGCCTGGCCTGCCGCTGCCGCGTCGCGCACGTGGTAGCCGGAGCCGGGCCGCCAGTCGGGGGCGAATGTGCCGCCGTCCACAGGGCGGGACGGTGCGCCCACGCCTGCCCTGTTCTCGTCCGTTTGCCGATTTAGTGCGGGAGATGGCCGGAATCACGCCGGAGTAGGCCGGATATGACCCAACTCAACTACCCTAAGTCTTCTATTACGCGTAGAATAAGGACGTCTGTCTTGTACCCGTGAAGAACTGAGTGCGTTTAATTGAAGTCTCTTAGTGTCGCCGATGCGCCGAGCCCCCAGGCCTCGCGTCAGCTCGATGAGACCACCGGCGAATTCATCAAGCGCAAGGCCAGTGCCTACGTGGCATTGACCAAGCCGCGCGTCATTGAGTTGCTTCTGGTCACCACCCTGCCCACGATGATCTTCGCCTACGGCGGGTTCCCCTCGGTGTGGCTGATGGCTTCGACCCTGATTGGCGGCGCATTGGCCGCTGGCGCCTCGGGCGCCTTCAACTGCTATTTCGACCGGGACATGGACCGGCTGATGAAGCGTACCAAGGGCCGCCCGCTGGTGACCGGAGATGTGACTCCGCGCGAAGCGCTGATCTTCTCCTGGGTGCTGGCCATTACCTCCCTGGCGATCTTCTGGTTTGGCACCAACCCGCTGACCACGGCGCTGGGGCTGCTGGCCATCCTGTTCTACGTGGTGCTCTACACGCTGATCCTCAAGCGCCGCACGACCCAGAACATCGTGTGGGGCGGCATCGCCGGATGCATGCCGGTGCTGATCGCCTGGGCCGCGGTCACCAACACCCTGGAATGGCCGGCCTTCATCCTGTTCGTGGTGATCTTCCTGTGGACCCCGCCGCATTACTGGCCGCTGTCCATGAAGTACGCCGATGACTACAACGCGGCTTCGGTGCCGATGTTTGGCGCGATCGCCAACGCTCGGCGCGTCTCCGTGCAGGTCGTGCTCTATGCCTGGGCCACCTTCGTCTGCTCGATGCTGCTGGTGCCCATGGGCTACGCCGGCATCGTGTACACCGCCCTGGCCGGCGGGGCCGGTCTCTGGTTCGTTTACGAGTCGCACGTGCTCTACCGCGAAGCCCAGCGCGAGCACAAGCCCGCTGAGATGAACCGCAAGGCGATGAAGGTCTTCCACATCTCCATCACCTACCTGTCGATCGTGTTCCTGGCGCTGGCCATCGACCCGTTCGTCGGCAGCCCGCTGTTCGGCTAGAACCCCACGCTTCAGCCCCCGGTGCATTCACCGGGGGCTTTTGCGTTCTCGTCCAGCTCCTAAGTTCGGCCGATGGGTAACTCTTGCTGTACAAGTCTTGTGGTACAAGGTATCTTCGACTTATGGATCGGGCAGTGGAGAAAATGGCAACCAACCTGCGCAAGGGCGTGCTGGAGTACTGTGTGCTCGCCTTGCTCGATCAACGCGAAATGTACGGCCTGGAGATCGCAAACGAGCTCATGGAACGCGAGCTTTCGGCCAGCGAAGGAAGTTTGTACCCCCTTTTGGCGCGCATGAAGCAGGCTGGCAGCGTCGATGCGCGCTGGGAGGCCGGTGATGGCACCCGTTCGCGGAAGTACTATGCCATCACCGAGCACGGCCGACATCAGCTGGCCAGCTTTCGTGAGGTGTGGCGGGGGATTCAGCAGCAGGTTGACGGGCTCTTGGGAGGGCATCATGTCTAGCATTTCCACCGATCGTGCGACCCAGCGGTATTTGCGCCGGCTCAAGGGTGCTTTGGCCGATGTACCACGACCTGAGAGGGAATCGATTTTGCAGGACGTGCGGGACCATATTGACGAGGCCTTGGCCCAGGGGCGTGAGCCGGAACGGATCCTGGCGGCATTGGGTGAGCCCAGGCTCGTCGCCGAGGCAAGCCGCAGCGAACTGGATTCGCCGGCCCAGCGCGGCGTGCGCAACCCGGCAGCGGTGCTGTGGGGTGTCACGGTCGCCCTGGGCGTTCTGGCTGCGGTGGTGGTGAGCTTTTTCCTGCGCAATCCCGAGGGGCAGAGCCCGGAGGCGACCAGCGTGCCGCAGGAGACGCTATCCTCCCTGGTCGACGCGTATGGCCCGGGCGCTGCCGTGTTGACCCTGCTCCCGGCGTTGGCCTGCGCTGCGGTGGTGCTGGTGCCGTACGGTGCGCGGCGGTGGCTGATGATGCTCATCGCGGCCTTGCTGAGTGTGCTGGTGTTCATCGGGCCCTTCGACGCGGGCCTGTTCCTGGTGCCCATGGCGGTCACCGCGTGGATGGGCGCCGTCATTGGGTATGCCAGCACGGTGACAGCGCCCCGGGCGGAGGCGCTGGTGATGCGCATTCTCGGGGCACTGCTGTTGGTGGTGCCGGTGGTGCTGGTCCTCGCCGGCTTGATGGTGGGAAGCTTCGGTGCGGCCCAGATCCCATTGCTGCTCTGGGCCGTCTTTAGTGTGCTGCTTGCCGCGGGTTATGCCGCGAACTCCCGTGCAGCCCACTGGGTCACCCTGGCCTACGGTCTGCTGGTACTGGGGGTGGCGGTTGTTGATGCCGGAATCCTGGTCGCTGCCCTGTGGGTCGGCGGTGGGGTCATCCTGGCGATGGGGCTGTACGGACTGCTGCGCCTGCCCCCGCGCAGCGCGCTTCGGGTGCCGGAGGCCGCCAGCGAGCTGTCCTAGCTTCCAGGGCCATCAACCGACCGAAAGCAGGGGTGCAGCAGCCTCGCCCCGGGTCTCGGGCGTCCCCGGCTGTGTGCGGCTCCGCGCCAGGGTTTCGGGCAGTGAAGTGCCACCGGAAGCGCGTGATGCTGGACAAAGAACAGCGACCCGGTGCCGGATCGCAATGGGTTCCGACACCGGGTCGCTGCGCACCACGGTGGGACGGCCTGGGGCCGCCTTGGGGCCGGCTAGAGCTGGGAGACGTTGTGCTGCGGCACCTCGTACTTGGGCAGGCGCACCGCACGGTCCCACACGTTGGTGGTGGCGATGCCCAGCAGCGCGCTGCCCAGCATGTGCAGGATGACCAGCACGATCGGCAGGCCGGTGAAGTGCTGGATGTACCCGATCGCGGCCTGCAGGAGCAGCACGCCGACCAGCCAGTACAGCCCGTGGGTGAATTCCGGACCGGCCTTGCGCTTGGCCGCCAGCACCAGCAGGACAATGGTCGCGCCGATCAGCAGGTACACCGGGGCGGTGTGCATGCGGGTCACGGTCAGCGGGTCGAACAGGTGGCGGGGGGCCGAGGCGTCCCCGGCATGCGGACCGGTGCCGGTGACCACGGTGCCGAAGATGATGGCCAGCATGGAGGCGATCCAGGCCACCCAGGAGACCTGGGCGATGGTCTTGTCCTGCACCGGGGCGGGGGTGTGCTTGTATTCGCGGCCGGTGCGGTTGACCAGGACGGTGGCCAGCATGACCAGGGCCATGGACAGCAGGAAGTGCAGGGACACCACCCACGGGTTCAGCCCCGACCAGACGGTGATGCCGCCAATGACCCCCTGGAAGGGGATGCCGATGAGCAGGACCCAGCCGATCACAAACAGCGAACGGTGGGTGGAGCGCATCCTCCAGATGGCCACCAGGAAGGCCAGGGCGATGGCCATCAGCACGAAGGTCAGCAGGCGGTTGCCGAACTCAATGAAACCGTGGATGCCCATTTCCGGGACCGGGGTCATGGTGCCGGGCATGCAGTTCGGCCACTGCGAGCAACCCAGCCCGGACTTGGTCAGGCGCACGGCGCCGCCACTGATGATGATGCCCACCTGGGAGACCAGCGAGGCGATCGCCAAGCCGTGCACGGTCTTGGTGACCTTGGTGGGCAGCCTGTCCGCCCAGCTCGTGGACGGGGCAACGGACGAAGACATTAACTTCTCCCTCGGATTGGTGTGGCGGTTAGTTCCATTTGAACAGCTTGACGGCCGCGAATGAGCCCACGACGGTCCACACCACCAGCAGCAGGCCTGCCGGGAAGTGGAAGACGCCGTCGATGAGCGCCGC
Organism: Glutamicibacter creatinolyticus; assembly: GCF_006094275.1. GTDB lineage: Bacteria > Actinomycetota > Actinomycetes > Actinomycetales > Micrococcaceae > Glutamicibacter > Glutamicibacter creatinolyticus. Next base: position 1,883,778 of record NZ_CP034412.1, on the reverse strand, counting down.
GCGCAGCGAATCGCCCAATGCCGCGGAGGGCAGGGCGTTGAGGATGGGGTGGATCCAGGCCGGGGCCATGGAGGTCGGGAAGAGCACCCCGCCGACGCCGGCCAGCAGGATCCAGGCCAGGTTGGTGATGGCCAGCGTCGCCTCGGGCCGCACGGTCCCGGCGATCAGCAGGCCCAGGGCGGTAAAGCAGCCGGCGCCCAGCAGCAGGAAGAGCAGGGAGGGCAGGATGCCGACCAGGCGTGGTTCCCAGCCCAGCAGCAGCGCGCAGGCCCCGATCAGCACCAGCTGGATGGCCAGGACGGTCAATACGGCCACGACCTTGCCGAAGATCAGCCCGGTGCGCCCCAGCGGGGTGGTGGAGAACATCCGCAGCACCCCGTAGCGCCGGTCGAACCCGGTGCCGATGCCCTGCCCGGTGAACGCGGTGGACACCACGCACAGGGCCAGCACCCCGGGCACGGCGGCGTCGATGTTGCGTTCGGCCACCCCGTCGATGAGGTTGGTGAAGGTCAGGGCGAATAGGGCGATCAGCGGCATCACGATGGCCAGCACCAGCTGTTCACCGTTGCTGAGCATCACGAGGGTCTCGTACTTGCCCTGCAGGGCGATGCGCCGCAACGGGGAGACCGCGTTGTTGGGCACGCTCTGGTGCCGGGGAAGCTCGGTCGGTGCGCTCATGCGTTATCGGGCTCCTTCTGGGCGATCTCCAGGAACACGTCCTCCAGGCTGCGGGCCTGCAGGCTCAGGTGGTGGGGCAGGATGCCGGCCTCGGCCCACCAGGTGGTCAGCCACAGCAGGTGGTCGGGGGAGCGGACCCCGTCCAGGCGGTATTCGCCCGGGGCCGTTTCGCTCAGGTGCAGTCCGGCGGGCACGGCATCCGGCAGCGCCAGGCCGGCTCCGGCCCCGAAGGAGACCGGGCGGGTCTGCTGTTCGGCGGCGGCCAGGGTGGTCAGTTCGCTGACCGAGCCCTGGGCGACGGTGCGCCCACGGTCGATGATGTACACGTAGTCACTGAGCTTCTGGGCGTCATCCATCAGGTGGGTGGTCAGGATGATGGCCTTGCCCGCATCGCGCAGGTCGCCGATCAGGTCGAACACCACCTGGCGCGACTGCGGGTCCAGCCCGGCGCTGGGCTCGTCGAGGAAGACGACTTCCGGGTCCCCGGCCAGTGCCGCGGCCAGCGCGACGCGCTGCTTCTGTCCGCCGGAGAGCCGGCGGATGGTGCGCGAGGCGAAAGATTCGATGTCCAGCCGTTTGATCAGCGCATCCAGGTCGATGGGGTTACGGTAAAGCGAAGCGACGTGGCGCAGCAGCGGGATCGGGCGCATCGACGGGGGCAGCCCGCCATCCTGGAGCATCACCCCCACCCGGGAGCGCAGTTCGGGCTTGTCCCCGTAGGGGTCCTGCCCCAGCAGCTGGATGCTTCCGCTGTCCGGGCGCAGCAGGCCCTGGGCGCAGCTGAGGGTGGTGGACTTCCCGGCGCCGTTGGAGCCAAGCAGGGTGGTCACCTGTCCGGGGTGGGCCTTGAGTGAGACGGAGTGCAGGACCCGGAGCATCCGGTTATTCAGCGCCGGCACCGGTCCAAGGTCCTTGCACAGCTCACTGATGATGAGACTGGGGGAATCGGAAGACACCCATCGATTCTACGCTAGGTCGAAGTTGGGTCCGATGAGGCTTTGCTCACGGCGGTTTTCGGGCAAACACGCTAAGATAAATTTCGTGGTCATGTTGAAAATTGCCGGTGCCGAGCAGGTGCCGACAATGGCTAACCTTAGTAAGCACTTCCTTACTAGACCTTAGCGCTAAATATGGTCATGCTTGTGTTGTGTATTCATCTAAAGCAAACTCAGTTGGCGATCAGCCGGCAAAGGTAGTGGGCGCGATTGGGGATACCGAAGAACGGACGCGCGACCGCGTGTTGTATGCCGTCTTGGAAGACGGCCCGGTCAGCGCGGCAGAGTTGGGCAAGAAACTTGGTTTCACCCCGGCAGCCGTTCGACGCCACCTCGATGCCCTGTCCAAGGCCGGGCTGGTCGAGGTCAAGCTGGTCGCAAACCAGAAGTCCGGTGCCGGACGCCCCTCGCGCCGGTACGTGCTCTCCCACCGGGGGCAGGCGAAGTTGGGCAACGACTACCTGGACATCGCCACCCAGGCCCTGCGGGATCTGGGCGACGCGGCCGGGGAGGACGCCATCCGCGGGTTCGCCCGCCGCCGCTTCCAGGACATGGAGGCCCGGTACGCCAAGGCCCTTGAGGGGGTCGAAGGCCTGGAGCAGCGGGCCGAGGTGCTCGGTGAGCTGCTGAACGCCGACGGATTTGTCGGGTACACGCGCACCGTGGACACCAAGCTGCCCACGGCGTTGATGCACAGCGTGCAGCTGTGCCAGGGGCATTGCCCCATCCAAGACTTGGCACGTGAGTTCCCGGTGTTCTGTGACACCGAGACGGAAATGTTCGCCCGGCTGCTGGGGGTCGACGTACGTCGGCTCTCCACGCTGGCCAGCGGCGGTCACGTGTGCACGACCCACATCCCCGTGGGCCGTGAAAAGGCGCCGCGACGCGCCGAGAAGAGAACTCGAATTCAGTTCACGAAGCAGGAGAGGCCGCGATGACGGATCAGATTGCACATGAGTCTGCCGACCCGGGCGTGATTTCCGAGATCCTGGAGAAGAACCCTGAACTCCACGGGATCGGAAACTACGAATACGGTTGGGCTGACAGCGACGAGGCAGGTGCCAGCGCCCAGCGTGGCCTCAGCGAGGCCGTGGTGGAGAACATCTCGCACCTGAAGAGCGAGCCGGAATGGATGCTCGAACGCCGCTTGAAGTCGTTGAAGTACTTTGACCGCAAGCCGATGCCCACCTGGGGCGCGGACCTGTCGGGCATCGACTTCGACAACATCAAGTACTTCGTTCGCTCCACCGAGAAGCAGGCCACCAGCTGGGAGGACCTGCCCGAGGACATCAAGAACACTTACGACAAGCTGGGCATCCCGGAGGCTGAAAAGCAGCGCCTGGTGGCCGGTGTGGCCGCCCAGTACGAGTCCGAGGTCGTCTACCACCAGCTGCGTGAGGACCTGGAAGCGCAGGGCGTGGTGTTCCTGGACACCGACACCGCGTTGAAGGAACACCCGGAAATCTTCCAGGAGTACTTCGGCACCGTAATCCCGGCGGGCGACAACAAGTTCGCCGCGTTGAACACGGCCGTATGGTCCGGCGGCTCGTTCGTGTACGTGCCCAAGGGCGTTCACGTCGAAATCCCGCTGCAGGCCTACTTCCGCATCAACACCGAGAACATGGGCCAGTTCGAGCGCACGCTGATCATCGCCGATGAGGGCTCCTACGTGCACTACATCGAGGGCTGCACCGCACCGATCTACCAGTCGGACTCGCTGCACTCGGCCGTGGTGGAGATCATCGTGAAGAAGAACGCCCGCGTTCGCTACACCACCATCCAGAACTGGTCGAACAACGTCTACAACCTGGTCACCAAGCGCGCCATCTGTGAAGAGGGCGCCACCATGGAGTGGGTCGACGGCAACATCGGCTCCAAGGTCACCATGAAGTACCCGGCCGTGTACCTGGTCGGCGAACACGCCAAGGGCGAGACCCTGTCCATCGCCTTCGCCGGCGAGGGCCAGCACCAGGACACCGGTTCGAAGATGGTGCACATCGCCCCGAACACCTCCAGCGCGATCGTCGCCAAGTCGGTGGCCCGCAATGGCGGACGCTCGGCCTACCGCGGCCTGGTGCAGGTGCGCGAAGGCGCCAAGGGCACCAAGAACTCGGTGGTGTGTGACGCGCTGCTGGTCGACCAGATCTCACGTTCGGACACCTACCCCTACATTGACGTGCGTGAAGACGACGTCACCATGGGCCACGAGGCGACCGTCTCGCGCGTATCCGAGGACCAGCTGTTCTACCTGATGAGCCGCGGCATGGCCGAGGACGAGGCCATGGCAATGATCGTGCGCGGCTTCGTCGAGCCGATCGCCCGCGAGCTGCCGATGGAATACGCACTGGAACTGAACCGCCTCATTGAACTGCAGATGGAAGGATCGGTCGGCTAAGCATGTCGGAGACCACTACCCATATTCCGGACGAGAAGGCCCGCATCGGCGCCCCCTCAATCCCGGGTTTCACCGAAGAGGGCGAGAACCTCTCGCCGCTGAACGAGGCCGCCTCGCCGCTGGCCGGCGACTCGGTCAAGGGCCACAGCCACGGTGGCGGGGTCGGCATTCCCGACTCCTCCCGTGCCGGCCGTCTGACCAGCTACAACGTCGATGACTTCGCACCGCTGACCGGCCGCGAGGAAGACTGGCGCTTCACCCCGCTCAAGCGCCTGGGCGGGCTGCACAAGAAGGAACTGACCGGCGCCGCGCCGAAGGTTGAGCTCAGCGGCGACGAGAAGGTCACCATCACCACCGTGCCGGCCAGCGACAAGCTGCGCGGCGTGGTCTCCACCCCGGAGGACCGGGTGGCGGCCAACGGCTGGAAGTACGCCAACGAGGCGCACGTGCTGACGATCCCGGCCAACGCCGAGGGCATCAAGTCGCACCTGACCATCACCGGTGAGTCCATGGACCCCGCCGCCCAGCACATCATCGTGATCGCCCAGGAGAACTCCGAGGCGACCCTGGTGCTGGACCACGTCGGTTCCGCCGTGCTCTCGCAGAACATCGAGTTCGAGGTGCGCGCCGGGGCGAAGCTGACCGTCGTGTCGCTGCAGGCCTGGAACGATGACGCGATCCACGCCTCCAGCCAGCAGGCTGCCGTGGCCAAGGACGCCTACTTCAAGCACATCGCCATCTCCTTCGGTGGCGACCTGGTGCGCGTGAACCCCTCGGCCCGTTTCGCCGGGGAGCACGGTGAGGTGGAGCTGTACGGCCTGTACTTCGCAGACGCCGGCCAGCACCAGGAGCACCGCCTGTTCGTGGACCACAACCTGCCCAACTGCACCTCCAACGTGCTCTACAAGGGTGCGCTGCAGGGCGAAGGGGCACACACCGTGTGGATCGGCGACGTGCTGATCCGCAAGGAGGCCTCGGGGACCGACTCCTACGAAGCCAACCGCAACCTGGTGCTCACCGACGGCACCCGTGCCGACTCGGTGCCGAACCTGGAGATCGAGACCGGCCTGATCGAGGGTGCCGGGCACGCCTCAACCACCGGACGCTTCGATGACGAGCACCTGTTCTACCTGATGAGCCGTGGCATCGACGAGAAGTCCGCCCGCCGCCTGGTGGTTCGCGGCTTCCTGAACGAAATCGTGCAGCAGATCCGCGATGAGGAACTTGAAGCGCGCCTGACCGACATCATCGAAAAGGAATTGGCCGTCACCAACAACTAGTTGGCCGGGTAATTCGAAAGATTTTAGACACAGAAACGGAACGACGTATGTCTACTTTGGAAATCAAGGACCTGCACGTCTCGATCGACACCGAGCAGGGCGAGAAGGAAATCCTCAAGGGCGTCTCGCTGGTGATCAACACCAACGAAACCCACGCGATCATGGGTCCGAACGGTTCGGGCAAGTCCACCCTGGCCGCCACCATCGCCGGTCACCCGCGCTACAACGTCACCAGCGGCTCGATCATGCTGGACGGCGAGGACGTGCTGGAGATGAGCGTTGACGAGCGCGCCAAGGCCGGCCTGTTCCTGGCCATGCAGTACCCGGTCGAGGTCCCGGGCGTGTCCATGACCAACTTCCTGCGCACCGCCAAGACCGCCATCGACGGCGAAGCACCGAAGCTGCGCACCTGGACCAAGGACGTCAAGGAAGCCATGGGCAAGCTGAAGATCGACGCCGACTTCGCCCAGCGCAACGTCAACGAAGGCTTCTCCGGCGGTGAGAAGAAGCGCGTGGAAATCCTGCAGCTGGAACTGTTCAAGCCGAAGTTTGCCGTGCTGGATGAAACCGACTCGGGCCTGGACGTTGACGCGCTGAAGGTTGTCTCCGAGGGCGTGAACCGTGCCCAGGACGAGAACGAGATGGGTGTTCTGCTGATCACCCACTACACCCGCATCCTGCGCTACATCAAGCCGGACCACGTGCACGTGTTCGTTGACGGCAAGATCGCCGAACAGGGCGGCCCGGAACTGGCCGACCGTCTGGAAGAAGAGGGCTACGACCGTTTCCTGAAGGTCACGGCCTAGTTAGGTGGAAACCATGAGCGAATCAACTGAACAGCACGAGGGGTCGACCACGACCCCGCTGGAGGATGTCGAGGAAGCGCTCAAGGATGTTATTGACCCGGAACTGGGAGTCAATATCGTCGATTTGGGTCTGCTCTACGGGCTGAAGTACGCCGAGGACGGCGTGCTTCTGATCGACATGACCCTGACCACCGCGGCCTGCCCGCTCACCGACGTGATCGAGGAGCAGGTGGCAGCGACGCTGGAGAGCATAGTCGACGAGCACCGTCTGAACTGGGTCTGGATGCCGCCATGGGGTCCGGAACGGATCACCGACGACGGCCGTGACCAGATGCGTGCCCTCGGGTTCAACATCTAGTCACAGACCCCGGTCCAGCAGGCCGGCACACCGCCCACGGGCGGGCGTGCCGGCCTTCTGGCGTTAACCCCCACGCGGCGGGGTGCAGCAGCCGGCCGCAGCCGCGCCGCCACAAGCAGCGGCTGCGTGGAAGTTACCCGGTGCAGCGTCATCTGCTGGGGGACCGCCACGCCGGATGATAACGTGATGGCCAAGTGGCGTAATCAATGCAGGTTCGCCTTATTCACACGAGTTTGCGGAGCAGTTGATGTCCGAATCCCCAGAACACGGCGTCCCCACCCGGTTGGCCCGGCCCATGGCCGAGATCCGCGAGGCGCTGAAGGACGTGATCGACCCCGAGCTCGGGGTCAACATCATCGATCTGGGCCTGGTGTACGGGCTGCGCTTCAGCGAACGCGGGGTACTGGAAATCGACATGACGCTGACCACCGCCGAATGCCCGCTGACCGATGTGATCGAGGAACAGGTCGCTTCGGTCCTAAGGAACCTGGTCGGCACCTACCACCTGAACTGGGTCTGGCTGCCGCCCTGGAGCGCGCAGCGGATCACCGATGAGGGACGAGAGCAATTGCGGGCACTGGGCTTCAACATCTAGCTCCCGGCCCACGCGTAGGAGCAGTCCTAGGCCACAGCAGGGCCTTGCAAGGCCAGGGCCTCGAAGGCGACCGCGCTGCCCGTACCCCCGGCGGCAGCCATCAACGCCACGGCATTCGCCCCGTGCAGCCCACGCCGCCGGGCCTGCCAGAAGAGCCGCGACACCAGGATCGCGCCGCTGGCCCCATACGGGTGTCCCAGTGCCAGGGCGCCGCCCTCCAAGTTGACGCAGGCCTCGGCCACATCCAGTTCGTCCAGGCACGCCAGGGCCTGGACGGCGAAGGCCTCATTGAACTCCAGCAGCCGGGGCGGGGCCTGCAGCAGCTGCGGCAACAGCCGCTGCAGATTGCGGTAGGCCGGCACCGCCGCCATTCCCAATACCTGCGGATCACAGGCGCCGGCGGCAGCGCCCACGTACCGCAACGCAAAACCCACTCGTAGTCGCCCCAGTGTTTCGGCATCGACCAGCATCACCGCCGCCGCGCCATCATTGATCGGACAACTGTTCCCGGCCGTCACGCTGCCCCCGGCCACGAAGGCCGGACGCAACGCGGAAAGCTTCTCCATGCTCAGGTTGCTTCTGGGGCAGCCATCGCGGGTGACCACCCCCTGCGGCGTGTCAACCGGAACCAGCTCGCCGGTGAAGTGCCCGGCCTGTTCGGCCGCCAGCGCCCGATGGTGGCTGCGCAGCGCGAAACGGTCTTGTCGTTCGCGGGAAATCCCATAGCACCTGGCAATGTTTTCTGCCGCAACCCCCATGCCCGGGTCGGGGTCCGGGGCGGGAGTGAACCGTGCACGGGAATAGCGGCGGACCGGTTCCATCGGATCATGGGGGTTGCTCAGCCTCCAGGGCGCGGTGCTCACGCTTTCGGTACCGCCGGCAATGACTACCCGGGCTTCGCCGCAGGCGATCATCCTGGCCCCGGCCGCGATTGCCTCCAGCCCGCTGGCGCATTGGGCGTCAAAACTGGTGGCTGGCACGTCGGGGCCGAGGCTGCTGGCCAGGGTGGCTATCCGGGCAATGTTGCCCCCGGGCCCGGCCGCGCTGCCCAGCAGCACCTGATCCACCTCCCCGGGCGGCACCCCGGTCTCCTGTAGCAGTGCATCGATCACGGTGGCGGCCAAGCGTTCGGCGCCGACCTGCGAGTACTGCCTGGCGCTGCGCAGGATCGGGGTACGCCGTGCAGCAACCACATAGACCTGGTTCATGAACTTCTTCCCTTCCTGCACGAGGTGCGGACCCAGCGGGCTTCACGCGCGTGCGCCGCAAACCTAAGCCCGTACCGTGTTGTTGGCCGGCGCCCGCAGCAGCACCGCGCCCTCGGGCGACCAGACGTCGGAAAGCCGCCCGACCGCGATCTTGCCGCTGCTGGTCAGCGGCCAGGTGTCGACGCACCGCAGCTCGTGCGGGATCTTGTAGGTCGGCAGGACCGCCGCCAGCCGGGCGCGGATTTCCTGCGCATCCAGGGTGGGGCAGAGCTCGTCTCGCTGGATGACCGCGATCAGCCGGGGAGCCGCTTCAGGCTCCTCATGCAGCAGAACCTCGACATGGGCCAGCCCCAGTGCGGCGGCCATGGCCTGGCTGATTTCGCTGGGGTGGATATTGTTGCCACCCAGGTTCAGCATTCCTCCGGCCCGCCCGAGGACAAACAGCGTCCCGTCCGTAAACCGGCCCATGTCCCGGACGCTGAGCCGGTTGCCGTCCCAGCGGAAGCGTTCCTGACCGCTGGGATGGTATCCGCTGGCCAGCAGGGGGCTGTGCACGTAGATTTCCCCGATGCCGGTCTCTTGATCCGGTGCGGCGATGTGCAACTGGACGCCGGGAAATGGAGTGCCGGCGAATCCGGTGGAGGCATTACGCTGCGCCGTGGTGGTGCTGCGGTAGGCGATTAGGCTGTGTTCGCTTGTGCCGTAGTATTCCACGACGTCCTCGAGGCCGGGCAGCTGCTGCAGCCGGCGGCGCAGGGGCGCGGGCAGGTTTTCCCCGCCGCTGATCGCGTAGCGCAGGCCCTCCAGCAGCCGTGGATCAAACTGCTCCAGTAGTCGGCGCAGGATGGAGGGAACTGCCACCACGCGGGTGCACCGGTGGGATTCGAGCAGTTCTCGTACCTGCCGTGGCATCCAGCGTCCGGTCAGCAGCGCCGTGCCTCCGGTGGTAAGGCTTTCCACGACCGCGTAGAGGCTGAGTCCATGGGCCAGCGGCCCGGGAATGAGGCTGATTTCTCCGGCGGTGGCGTGAAGGATCTTGCTGCCCAACCGGACGCTGGCCTGCCAGGAGTGGCGGGTGCGGCAAATCGCCTTGGGCAAGCTGGTGGTACCCGAGGTGAAGACGACCAGCAATTCACGGTCCGCATCGATGTGCGGTGGGGCCAGTAGGGACGCTGGCTCATCTTCGGACAAGTCAATGGGCAACCGCATCAGGCCGGGGACGGCTGCCTGCTGCAGCGCCTGGGCGCCTGCCGCGTCACACAGCACGTGGCGCAGATCCAGCTGGCGGAGCACGGCTCCCAGGCGGGATGCCGGCCAGGCCGGATCCAGCACCACGGCGCTGATCCCCGCCAGCACCAATGAGTAGAACCCGGTGATGGCGTGCAGCGGTTCGAAGGCCAACAGGCCCACCCGGGGCGGGAGCTGGTCCTCGGAAATCTTGCTGCCGGTGGCGGCCGCCACCCGGTCAGCGCCCCGGCAGGCCGCGGCGTAGAGCCGGGCGTAGCTCAGCGTCCGTTCGGTGCCGATCAGTGCCGGCTGTTGCGGAGCCGTTAGGGCACGCTGATAAAGGGTGGCGGCCAGATCCATGGGTGCTACTTCATCAGTCCGGAGTAGCTGCGGTGCACGGTCACGGCCACCACGGTGGTCAGGACGGCCTTGAAGAGGTCACCGGGCAGGAAGCCAAGCGAGCCCAGGGCCGAGGTGCCCATCGGGATGCCGGTGACCATGGTGGTCCAGGGGATGCCGCAGGCGTAGATCACCAGGATGCCGCCAATGATGGTGGACACCAGTCCAGCGGCCAGCTGTGCGCCCTTGCTGTGGCACCGCAGCACCCAGTACTTGAACAACAGACCAATCAGCAGCGAACCGAGAACCCAGCCCAGCAGGTAGCCGCCGGTCGGACCGGCGAAGACGCCCAGCCCTCCACGGCCGCCGGCCAACAGCGGAAGCCCTGCGGCCACCAATGCCACCAGGGTGAGGTTGGCCAGCATGCCGCGCCAGGGGCCCAGCAGGGCTCCGGCAAGCATGACACCCAGGGTCTGCAGTGTGATCGGAACGGGGATCACACCCAAGGTGATCGGCGGTACCAGGCCCATCGCGGCGATCAGGGCCGCGACCACGGCCACCAGAACGGTGTCCCTGGTGGCGTTGGAACGGCCAGGGTTTTCCGGCAGGTTCGACGGTCGCGCCGAGCTGCCGTTGGCGGAGTCTCTGACTGAAGGAGTGCGGTTCATTGTTGCTTCCTGGATCAAGGGTGGATGGGAAGAGTCTGAATTTCTGGTTGCCGAGCAAGGCCCGGCCGGTGTGGTTCGGGCCGGCTATGCGTGGCGTTGTGGGCGAGTTCGGGCCTGCTGGCCCGCCTCGACGCTGTCATAGCCGCGGGCGTCGAGGGCTTCGGCGGTCTCATCGGCAACCCGCAGGGCCCGGATGACCAGTGGGACCGAGACGGCCAACGGGTTGTTGCCCAGTCCGCGGGCGTGCTGGGCCTCGCGTACTTCGAGGTAAATGCGCTTGAGTTCGGGGATGAAGCGGATGGCCAGGGCCAACCCGAGGGCGATCTGCGCCGGATTCGCGCCGACGTGGCGCAGCGGCGCCACAATGCGCTGGAACAGTTCGAGCATTTGGTCGAACGTCGTGGTGAGACTGACCGTATAGGCGCAGAGGCATAATGTGAGCAGGCGCAGAGCCGCCACCGCGGCCTGGTTCCAGTCGGTCTGCAGCCCCATCACCACAAAGACCAGCCCCACGATGATCACCAAGGTGATTAGCGGCAGTCTCAGGCTGCGCAACGGCACCCGGGCGGAGAGCATCAGGAGTACCGCCACGACCAGGGCGGCCGCCAGGACGCGCCAGCTGGGGATCAGGTAGAGGCCGATACTCACCAGAAGCAGCACCAGGAATTTCGCGCCGGCGGGCACCTGGCCAAGCCATGAGTCATTGTGGGCCGTTATCATTGGGCGCTCCAGTCGCGGTAGTACTGCACCGCTGCGGACGGGGGGCCATCGAAGCCGATGCCGCCGTCGGTGACCACGAGCACCCGGTCGAAGTCCTCGAGCAGCTCCAGGTCGTGGGTGACCACCAGGCAGCGTTGCGGCAGCCGCGCGATCTCCCGCTGGAATCGCAGGCGGTTGCGCAGATCCAGCATCGTGGTGGGTTCATCAAAGACGATGACCTTCGGGTCCATGGCCAGGACGGCGGCCAGCGCCACCATCTGTTGTTCACCCCCGGAGAGCGTGTGGCTTTCGCGGTGCGCCAGGTGGCTGATCCCCAGTTCATGCAAGGTGGCGCTGACTCGTTCGCGGCGTTGGCTGGCCGGCAGGCGCAGGTTCTTCAGGCCAAAGGCGATGTCGTCCTCGACCAGGGGCATGATGATCTGGTTGGCCGGGTTCTGGAACACGAACCCGACATCGCGTCGCACCTTCTTCGCGTCCCGGGTGGTGCTCAGTTCGCCTACCCGAACGGTACCGGTGCTGGGCAGAACCAGGCCGTTGAGCAGGCGCACCAGTGTGGACTTGCCCGCACCGTTCGGACCAATTACCCCAATGCGAGATTCGTTGAGGGTCAGGTTGATGTCATCCAACACCAGTGTGCCTGCCCGCTGCACGGACACGTGGTCGATGCTCAGCTGCGGGATCTGGGGGAGTGCGGAAAGCTGGTCCTGCCCCGGCGTACCCTGAAAGTGGAGTTCGCGTGGAATCGGGGTGGTGCGGGGCTGTGTCATGCGATTCTTCCTGAGGTCCTGCGGCGGCTGTGCCCGGTTCCGTGGAACCGTCAAGCAAGAGCATACTTGATCACTGTTCAATTGTCTTGATCAGTGTTCAAGAATCGTCACGTTATGGCTGCAAGTCGACCGAAAGCCCCGGCGCCTACTGGAGGCGGATGCTGCAACAAATCTGCGGTCGGGCCTACTTCAGCAGGATCTGCTCGAAGATCAGTCCAATGGACAGGCAGATCATGATCAGCCCACTAAGGACGGTCACGACACGGGCGGCCAGCGGCCGACTGCGCAACAGGATGCGCGCTCCGAGTGCCACCGCGAAGTACACGCCAATGGACACCGTGAAGTGCAGCAGTCCCAGTAGCGTGGTCTGCAACGCCAGTGGCCACGCGGCGGCCTCGGTGATGAACTGCGGGATCAGGGCAACGTACAGCAATAGGGCCTTGGGGTTCGTCGCGCTGGTCAGCAGGCCCTTGGCAAAATCGGCGCGCGGGGTGGCACGGCGCAACTTTGGTTTGCGAATCATGGTCAGGGTTCCGGATGTTGGCTGCGGTGCGGAAGCATCAGCCATTTCGAGGCGGTCTTCTGCTTCGATTTCCTCCAGTGGTCCGTCATGGAATGCGGCCGACTTCCAATTGCGCAGGGTGCTGATCCCCAGCCAGAACAGGTAAAGCGCGCCGATGGCGGTCAGCCAGCTGAGTAGTTGCGGGGATCCTGCCACCAGCGCCGCGATCCCGGCTGCCACCAGTGCGGTGTGAAACAGGTACCCCACCAGCAGGCCGATCACGGCCGGAACGAAGGAGCGACGGGAGATCGCCGAGGAGATGATGTAGGCCCAATCGGCTCCCGGGGTGCACGCCAGGGTGAGCGAGACAAGCGCAAAGCCTGCCAGGAGCGAGGGGTCCATGAGTTTCTCCGTTCGGTCGTTCTGCCTCAACGCTAGGCAAAAAACGCCGAAATGTGCTTGCGAAGTTTCTCCCTTTACCCGCTCCTAGCGCAAGATAATAGGTGAAGCAGGTTGAAATTGAGAATTTATTTGCGCATAGGAAGGAAAAGCGGCATGGATCAGCTGGATCGGGCCATCCTCGCAGAGCTTCAGAGGGACGGCAGGCTCAGCGCCACCGCGCTGGCTGAAAAAGTTGGCCTCACCGTGGCGCCGTGTCATCGACGCATCAGGGAGCTGGAGCGAAGCGGAGTTATCAGCGGCTACCAGGCGGTGGTCGACGCGAAGTTGGTGGGGCTGGGGTTTGAGGCGCTGGTCTTCGTGACGCTGAAGAACCGTTCGGAGATGAAGCAGTTTGAAGCCGCCGTGGAGGAAGTGGATTTCATCGTCGAAGCGCAGCGGCTCTTTGGGGAACCGGATTTCCTCTTACGGGTTTATGCCGCTGACCTTCCCAGCTATCAGCAACTCTATGACGACGTGCTGGTCGAACTTCCCGGAGTGGAGAAGCTGACCAGCACCATTGTCATGCGCAACATCAAGGACCGGGCTCTGCTGCCGGTATAACCTTTTTCGCTTCTCGCCGCGCAGGTTTGCCGACGATTGGGGTGAGCAGCAGGGAGCCGAGCATCACCAGCGCCGGGAGCCACAGGGCCAGCAGGATGCCGATGTGGTCACCGAGCAGCCCGATTAGTGGCGGACCGCTGAGCATCGCCCCGTAGCCGAAGCCGCTGACGATGCTGACCGCCCGGGGCCCCAGGTGCTTGGAATGCGAGGCGGCGATGGACATTCCCACCGGGAAGCCCAGTGAACTGCCCAGTCCCCAGAAGAGCGCGCCCATCCCGATGCTCCATGCGCTGTCTCCGGCGATGAACAACGCCACGCCGAACAGCCCGATGCCGCCCATGAGCAGCAGGGCCCGCACCGAACCCAGGCGGTCCACGATCTGACCGCCGGTGAAGCGCCCCAGGGTCATCGCCGCGACAAAGAGGGTGAAGACCAGCGCGCCGAGGGAGTGGGAGAACCCGTGGCCGGTATTGGTGGCGACCGCCAGCCAGTCGTTGGCCGCTCCTTCAGTGAAGCTCAGGCCGGCTACCATCAGCCCCAACAGCAGCAGCGTGTATCGCGTGTATCTTCCGCTTGCCGCGTTGGAAGGCCAGGATTCTTCGGTGACCGGAGTGGGCGCGGGAGTCGGGGTCTCATCCGCGACCAGGGTTGTGGACCAGACCGCCAGTGCCGCGATAATCAGCGAGATGACGCTGAAATGCCAGAGGCTTGGCCACTGCAGACTAATAGTGGCGGTGGCGGCACCGGCGCCGAGCAGGGTTCCAAGACTGAAAAATCCGTGTAGTGAGGGCAGGATGCTGTGTCCCTGACGGCGTTCGACGCCTCCGCCGTAGACGTTCATGGCCACGTCCAAAGTTCCGAAGATGATTCCGCTGCCCAATAGCACGACGTAGGCAAGAACCGGTTCGACGAAGGTGGAAATGGACAGCCCCATGAGTAACAGGCCGATCGCCAGCGCCAGGGGAAGGTAGAACAAAAGGTTCCGGATCGAAAAACGGCGAATCAGCATCGGGGCGACCGATAGCCCTACGAGCGAGCCGGCCGTCAGGCACGCTAGGAACGCGCCGAGCCCACTGCTGGAGAAGTCAAATACGTCGCCGATGACCGATAGCCGGCCCACCCAGGAGGCATACCAAAGCCCGGCCAAAAAGAACACCAGGCTGATGCCCAGGCGTTCGCCGGTAAACCGGCTGGCTGGCTTGGCGGCGATGGCCATGAGAGAAACCTCCAAATATCTACAGTACTTTGATTTTATCCCCTCAATTGCTGATGTATCAACAGACGGCTCCCGGGGAGACCAACAATTGGGCAATGTTTGAGGTGCGGCAAACCCAACTCACAGCTCCACTTCGCAATTTCCTCACGCTGGTGTTATCTGCATCACTTTTCGAAGTGGTTAGTCGCGAGAAAGAGCCGCGGCTCCTGCCGCACTCTGGCATGCGCGGCAGGCGTGCGTCCTTTACCGACGCGAAGGCGGGAGTAATGGAATCCATTCGCTTCGCGGGACGAGCGCTCCGGCGCGCACGCACAGCGCAGGGATTGGCGCCGTGGTTCCAACGGCGTTGCTCCTTGCTGCTTCCGAATCTGGTTGACTAGGTGCAAGATCGAACTCGTGCCCCTGTCTAAGTGAGATGAAATGAAGCAGCGTCAAGTACACTGGCTTGTTCCCGTGCTCTGGTATGTCGTTCTTAGCATGGGGCTGGCCTGGCTCGTTGCGCTTCCGCTCTGGCTGGGGCCGGGGCTGCAGCACCCGCAGTTCACCTGGATCGCGGTCGTCATGATGTGGACTCCGGCCGTGGCGGCAGTGATTGTCAGCGCCTTTCAGCGACGCCTGCGCGGCTTTGCGAGGAACGTGGGATTGTGGCCCGTCCGTCCCCTGGGCCGTTTTCTCTTCGGCGTGCTGCTGGCCATCGTGATCCCGCTGGCGCTAATCTTCCAGGCGTTGTTCGTCGGTGACCTGCTGGGTGTCTACCCGGCAGATTTCGAGCACCTGACGACGGTGCGAATTCTGGCCGGACGCACTGGCGCGAGCGAATTCCTCTGGACCCAACTGGGCTTTGCGGTGATGGGAGGATTCCTCAACGCGATACCGGCGCTGGGGGAGGAAATCGGGTGGCGCGGGTGGCTCTTTCCACGGCTGCTGCGCCTGGGGTCCGTTCCGGCGATTCTGATCTCTGGGGTGGTTTGGGGCGTCTGGCATGCACCCCTGTTGCTGCTGGGGTACAACTACCCGTACTCCTCGGGGCCGGTAGCGATCGCCTGCATGTCCGGAATGTGCATCGTCTTCGGTGCGCTGCTCGGCTGGCTGCGCCTGTACAGCAATTCGGTGTGGCCAGCAGCGCTGGCTCATGGAGTGTTCAACGCCAGCGTCGGTTTCGGCGTGCTTTTCCTGGCATTCGGTGGATTCCTTGACCCCACCAGCATGACCATCTCCGGGTGGACCGGTTGGATTCTTCCGGCCGTGGTCATCGGGCTCATGATCCTCTGTGGAGCTTTCCGCTCACACACCCGCACTACCGGGCGCGGCACCGAGTCGATGCTGGACGCCGAACAGGTCGCGGCCTCCGCTGCCAAAGTGGCCGACTAGTACTGATTCACACCCTTCTCACGAGGAGAACTACCCAGTAGGGTCGAGGAAAGCCGCCGCGGCGCGGCCCATCGGGGAAAGGTGTCAATACCGTGCACCAGACAGAGCATGCGGACCTGCTGATCATTGGTGCTGGCCTTTCCGGGCTCGTGGCCGCCTGTGAAGCGGTCGAGGCGGGTTTGCGGGTCCTCATCCTTGATCAGGAAAACGAGGCGAACCTGGGAGGCCAGGCGCACTGGTCGTTCGGCGGGTTGTTTCTGGTTGACTCGCCCGAACAGCGTCGGCTCGGAATCAGGGATTCGCTGGATCTTGCATGGAGCGATTGGACGTCGAGTGCCCAATTTGACCGTCTTGACGATGAAGACAAATGGGCCGAGCAGTGGGCCAGGGCGTATGTGGAATTCGCTGCCGGTGAGAAGCGGGAATGGATACGCCGCCAAGGCATCGAGCTGACTCCCCTTGTCGGGTGGGCAGAGCGAGGCGACGGGAGGGCCGAGGGGCATGGGAACTCCGTCCCGCGGTTTCACGTTTCCTGGGGGACCGGAACCGGCGTTTCGACACCATTTGCCGAGAAGGTTCTGCGCGCTCGTGACGAAGGGAAACTCGTGTTCCGCGGGCGGCACAAAGTTACCGATCTGGTATCCACACACGGAGCGGTTACCGGAGCGCGTGGGCAGGTCTTAAGGGAAGACCGTGCGGCGCGAGGTGTCAGCTCCTCACGTGAAGTCCTCGCGGAATTCGAATTCAGGGCCGAGGCAGTGCTCATCGCCACTGGAGGGATCGGGGCCAACCATGACCTGATCCGCAAGCATTGGTCTGAACGGCTGGGGCGGGCGCCGCGGCACATGCTCACCGGGGTGCCCAGCTACGTTGACGGCAGTGGCCTGCAGGTGGCGGAGGCCGCCGGAGCCCGAATCGTTAATCGTGATCGGATGTGGCACTACACCGAGGGCATCAAGAACTGGGATCCCGTGTGGCCCGGGCACGGCATTCGAATACTGCCCGGTCCCTCGTCCCTGTGGCTCGACGCGCTGGGACGCCGGATGGGAGCACCGTGCCTGCCCGGTCACGACACCATGGGTACCCTTCAGCACCTTCGCACGGATCCTGGAATCGACAGCTACGATCACTCCTGGTTTATCTTGAACCAGCGCATCATCGCCAAGGAGTTCGCGCTTTCCGGATCAGAGCAGAACCCGGATCTGACCAGCGGGGATCGGCGACGAGTGGTGATGGACAGGCTTTTCGCACGTGGTGCTCCGGCGCCCATCCAGGCCTTTCTGGAGCACGGCGAGGATTTCATTGTTGCCCGCACCCTGGAACAGCTAGTGGAAGGGATGAACCGGCTGGAACCGCAAACCCCCATCGACCATGCACTTGTGCGCCGGCAGGTGGAAGCCCGGGATCTGCAGACACGCAATCGCTTCGGCAAGGATCAGCAGATCCAGAGCATCCACAACGCACGCCGCTACCTCGGGGATCGGGCAACCCGCGCCGTGAAGGTGCACCGGATCTTGGACCCCAAGGCCGGTCCACTAATCGCCGTGCGGCTTCGAGTCATCACCCGCAAAACCCTGGGTGGGATCCAAACTGACCTTGACGGTCGCGTGTTGGCCAACGACGGAACGCCCGTACCCGGGCTCTATGCGGCCGGGGAAGTGGCCGGCTTCGGCGGGGGAGGCCTGCATGGGTATAACGCATTGGAAGGCACATTCTTGGGTGGCTGCTTGTTCTCCGGTTTGCAGGCCGGCCGATCGCTGTCCAACGCACTGTCCTAGTGGCTTGACCCCAATGATCTGAATGCGAAGCTTCAAACAACACCGCCGTCACCTGGAATCCAGGTGACGGCGGTTTCGGTGAGATGCGCCCCCAGCAGGATTCGAACCTGCGACCTAGAGATTAGAAGGCTCTTGCTCTATCCAGCTGAGCTATGGAGGCTTGACCGAAAATAGTTTAGCCCATTGGCTCCCGACAAGACGAAACAACCTCCGCCTCGACTATCCACAAAGCGCTCGACGCCACCAGCGCCGGATCGATGACTGAGACATGGTGGCACGACCGGGTAAGGGAATCCGGGAACGAAGCCAACAAAGGAGTGTTGATCCATGAGTGATCTAGTAACCATCCGTGCCGTGGTCGGTACCGAACCGCAGCTGAGCATCACACCCCAAGGAACCACCATTTTGAAATTCCGTGCGGCTACCCACGAACGGAAGCGTGATCCGGAAACCGGGGAATGGAGTGATGCGGGAACCAACTGGTTTTCGGTCTCATGCTTCCGCGCGCTGGGGGAGAACGCGATGGAAAGCCTGCAGCGTGGGGACCGGGTGATCATCTTCGGCAAACTGCAGATCCGGCAGTTCGAGCGCACTGACGGCACGCAGGGAACCAGCGCCGATGTCGAAGCCTATGCGGTCGGACACGACCTGAGGTTCGGTACCTCGAGCTTCAACCGCGTGCGCTTTGAAGGCGGTGAGAAGGAGCGCGTCAGCCACCGGGGCAGTCAACCGGACACGAGGGCGAACCCTGAGGGGCCCACGGTCACTCACTGGCCCGAAGAACACCCGGATGCCGCGTGATTTCGCTTCCCCGAGGCGGTGCGCAGAACCTTCCTGTGACCCTGCGCACCGCCCGCGCCAATTGGTGACGCGGTAATTCGGAAATGGGGCTGGGTAGCGACTAGCCTTAAGAGCATGGCGGAATTCATTTATACGATGACCAAGGCCCGCAAGGCCGTTGGTGACAAAGTCATTCTTGACGATGTCAGCATGTCGTTTTTCCCGGGCGCCAAGATCGGCGTTGTGGGTCCTAACGGTGCTGGTAAGTCGACAATTCTGAAGATTATGGCCGGGATCGATACCCCGTCCAACGGCGAAGCACGTCTTTCGCCAGGCTACTCGGTGGGCATCCTGCTGCAGGAACCACCACTGAACGAAGAGAAGACCGTCCTGGGCAACGTCCAGGAAGGCGTCGGTGAGATCTACGAGAAGATCCAGCGCTTCAACCAGATCTCCGAGGAGATGTCCCAGGAGGGCGCCGACTTTGACGCACTTCTTGAGGAAATGGGAAAGCTGCAGGAAGCGATTGATGCTGCCGATGCATGGGATATTGATTCCCAGCTGGAGCAGGCCATGGACGCGCTGCGCTGCCCTCCGGGCGACGAGCCGGTAACCCACCTTTCCGGGGGTGAACGCCGCCGCGTGGCCCTGTGCAAGCTGCTTCTGCAGAAGCCGGACCTGCTGCTGCTCGATGAGCCGACTAACCACTTGGATGCCGAATCGGTGCTGTGGCTTGAGCAGCACTTGGCCTCCTACCCGGGCGCCGTCTTGGCCGTTACCCACGACCGCTACTTCCTGGATCACGTTGCCGAATGGATCTGTGAAGTTGACCGTGGTCGTCTGCACCCCTACGAGGGCAACTACTCCACTTACCTGGAGAAGAAGCGTGAGCGTCTGGCCGTTCAGGGCAAGAAGGATGCGAAGCTGGCCAAGCGCCTGGCCGAGGAACTCGACTGGGTCCGCTCCAACGCCAAGGGCCGTCAGACCAAGTCGAAGGCACGTCTGGCTCGCTATGAGGAAATGGCCGCGGAAGCCGAGCGCACCCGCAAGCTTGACTTCGAAGAAATCCAGATCCCACCGGGCCCCCGTCTGGGCCAGCTGGTGATCGAGGCCCAGGACCTGAAGAAGGGCTTCGGCGACCGCGTGCTGATCGACAGGCTGTCCTTCAACCTGCCCCGAAACGGCATCGTTGGCGTGATCGGCCCCAACGGCGTTGGCAAGTCGACCCTGTTCAAGACCATTGTTGGTCTGGAGGAGCTGGACGGCGGAACGCTGAAGATTGGCGACAGCGTCAAGATCTCCTACGTGGACCAGAACCGTGAGAACATCGACCCCGAAAAGTCGCTGTGGGAAGTGGTTTCGGATGGCCTGGACTACATCCAGGTCGGTCAGGTCGAAATGCCCTCGCGTGCCTACGTCTCGGCATTCGGCTTCAAGGGCCCGGACCAGCAGAAGAAGGCCGGGGTGCTCTCCGGTGGTGAGCGTAACCGCCTGAACCTGGCGCTGACCCTCAAGCAGGGCGGAAACCTGTTGCTGCTTGACGAGCCGACCAACGACCTGGACGTTGAGACCCTGTCCTCCCTGGAAAACGCGTTGCTGGACTTCCCCGGTTGTGCCGTGGTCGTCTCCCACGACCGTTGGTTCCTGGACCGCGTGGCCACCCACATCCTGGCCTACGAGGGCACCGAAGAGGATCCCGCAAACTGGTACTGGTTCGAGGGCAACTTCGATTCCTACGAGAAGAACAAGGTCGACCGCCTGGGTCCGGATGCCGCGAAGCCGCACCGCGTCACCCACCGCCGCCTGACCCGCGACTGATCTTCTCCGATTGGTTGTACCGCCCGCCGCCCTGTCAAAGGGTGGCGGGCGGATCGCGTTAATCGCAGGCGCCGGGCTCCTGGGCGGCCAGCCGACGTGGCCCCACGCCCTCGGTGGCCAGCTCGTCTTGTGGATTCAGCAACTGGCAGGCCTGCATGGACAAACAGCCGCAGCCGATGCAGCCGGTCAGCCTTGTTTCCAGTTCTTCGATGGCGCGGCGGCGCTGTTCCAGGATTTTGATCCAGGCCTGGGAGGCGCGCTGCCAATCGGCTTCGCTCGGGCGGCGATCCAGGGGGACCGGCTCCAGGGCACTGGCAATGTCCTCCAGCGCGATCCCCAGGTTCCTTCCGACGGAGATCAGGGTAATGCGCCGAATCATATGCCGGGGATAACGCCGTTGGTTCCCGGCGGTGCGCAGGGAACCAACCAGGCCGAGCTGCTCATAGTAGTGAAGCGCCGAACGGGCGACGCCGGTGCGCTCGCTCACCTGCCCGATGGTCAGCAGCTCATCGGCGGCCGTGGCCTCCTGGCGTGACGAGTGTGACATTGGGCACCTCCGAACCTTTCGCGTTGACCTCAAGTCTACTTGAGGTTCTAGGATCGTTCATGACAGGCGGCCATCCCATTCCCGTGGTCTAGGATGGCCGACAAGATGAGGTTTCAAAGAATTGAGAGCAGCGATCCATGAGCAGCCTGGCTGACGATTTCCGTGCGGCGTTCCGTTCCCATCCAGCGGGAGTGGCCCTGGTAACCGCGAACCCGCATGGACGGCCCGTGGGGCTGACTATTTCCAGCCTGGCCTCGTTGTCGATCGACCCCGTTGCCGTGTCCTTTTCCCTCACCCGTTCCTCGGGCTCGGCCGGGGCACTTCTGCAGTCGCCGACCTTCATGATTCACCTGCTTGGCGAGCAGCACAGCAGCGTCGCCGACGCGTTCGCCCGCCCGGATGGGGAGCGTTTCAGTTCCGAACAGCAGTGGCAGTACCTGGAGAACGGTGAACCGTACTTCGACCAGGCGCCGGTCGCGATGCGCGCCCGCATGCACAGCTCCCTGCAGGTGGGCGGTTCGCGGCTGATCGCGGCCGAGATCCTGGACATCTTCCACGGACCGACGGATCAACACCTGCTGTACCAGGACCGCCGCTATCTGGGGCTGTCCACCGCGCTGCACCTGGAGCAGGGACAGCGCAAGTAGGCGCCAACGGCAAATGGGCCCGGTCAACACCGGGCCCATTAGTGTGACCCACGCGGGGACGCCGGCGCTCGTGCGCGCCGATCCTCCCGTGGGGGCGCGGGTTCAGTCCAGTTCGCCCTCGGGCAGTCGCACCATGCCCTCCTGGGCGACGGTGGCGACCAGCAGGCCCGAACGGTCATAGATGCTGCCGGTGCCCAACCCGCGGGCCGAGGAAGCGGACGGGGAGCGCTGCACGTACAGCAGCCAGTCATCGACCCGGAAGTCCCGGTGCCACCACATGGCGTGATCGAGGCTCGCCACGCTCATGTCCTCCCGGGTCCAGCCGATCCCGTGGCGGCGCAGCACAGGTTCGAGCAGTGTGTAGTCGCTGACGTAGGCCAGGGCGGCGCGGTGCAGTGCCGGGTCATCGGGCATCGGCCCGGTGGTCCGCAGCCATACCGCGCTCTCCGCGGTCCGTTCGCTGGTGGGGCCGAAGTAGATCGGCTCGGTGACGTGGCGGATGTCGAAGGGGCGCTCGAAGGCCCACTCGCGGGCGACCGGGTGATTGATCTTGCCCAGCAGGTCCGCCGTGGTCGGCAGGGTCTCGGGGTCCGGGACTCCCTGCGGCATCGGGTCGTGGTGTTCCAGGCCCTCGGCCGGTTCCTGGAAGGAGGCGATCATGGACAGGATTGGTTTGCCGTTCTGGTAGGCGTGCACACGGCGAGCCGAGAAGGAGCGCCCGTCACGCATCCGCTCGACCCCGAAGGTGATCGGCACATGGGTATCTCCCGGGCGCAGGAAGTATCCGTGCATGGAGTGGATCTGCCGGTCTTCCGGCACGGTGCGCGTGGCGGCGATCACCGATTGGCCCAAGACCTGTCCGCCGAACACCCTTGGACGGGACTGGTGCGGGGTATGGCCGACGAAGATGTCCTCGTCGGTGCGCGCCTCCATCCCGTTCAGATCCAACAGCTTCAGCAGGGTCTGGGTGTTCTGACTGTCATCAGCCACGATGTGTACTCCTCGGTGTGGTGCGCGTGCGAATCAGAGGCTATCTGTGGAAAAGAGTATCCTTACGAAATAGTAACTTCCAGTGTGTCGGCACAAGTCGGTTTATGAGTAGATATTGCCCGATTCCGCGCCAAATGCCTAAATCATCACATCGCCGGGCTCGGGTCCGCAGAAACGTGAGAGCATGAAAACATGTCAAGTGAAGCGTTGATTTTGGGTGACATTTCCGCCGTGAAGGACCTGGCCAGCTTTGTGAGCCGGGCCAAGAGCATCGAGGATGACGCGGCACAGTTCGTCGCCCGGGGCACCGCCCTGGCGGTCTATGTTCCGGTGCTGGCCAAGGGGTCGGTCGACGGCGGGGACTTTACGGTGCTGGGCATGCGGGTGCACCGCCTGGCCGCGCCGCGACAGCTTAATGCCTGCTACTCGCTGGCCTCCATCCAGGACCGCCTGGCCCGCATGGGTGAAACCTCCACGACATTCACCCTGCCCCCGGTGGAGGAGAACCCGGCGTGGGCCGGCATCCAGGTGCCGGTCGCGGGCTGGGAACCGGTGGGCCAGATCAGCGACGCGCACCTGGCCGAAGCGGCGCGCAGCGGGATCAACGCAGTAACCGAGGCGCTGCCGGAGAACCCCGGAGCCCCGGTCATCACCCAGGTGCGCCAGCGCATCTGGTCCTCGCCGTTGCCCGAGACGAACCTGCCCGGCGGCCTCCAGCTTCCCCTCGGGGCGGGGTTTGCGATGCATTCGCTGGGTTTCATCACCGAGGCGGGCACCAGTGCGGTCTACCGCAGCGGCAGCTGGCTGCGGGTCAGCGGTCCGCGCGGCCACGTGCTGGTGCGGCGCAGCAACTCCCTGCTCTAGGGGCTCAGGCTCCCAGCCGCAATGCCTGAGCAGGCCAAAGGCCTGCGGCGATCACTTCGCTGCAGGCCTTGGGTTTGGTGCCGTTGATGCCGGACCGTGGCGACTCAGTCGGGCTGGTTCACCAGCGAATGTGCGGCGCGCTCGAAGTAGTCGCGCAGCGTTTCGGCGTGCAGCATCGGCAGTTCCAACTGGTCGATGGCCTTGTTCATGTGCTCGAGCCACACGTCGCGGTAGTGCGAGTCGATGTGGAATGGCACGTGGCGCATCCGCAGCCGCGGGTGCCCGCGGTGCTCCGAATAGGTCTTGGGCCCGCCCCAGTACTGTTCCAGGAACAGCTGCAGGCGGATCTGCGCCGGGTACAGGTCCTGTTCGGGGTACATGCGCCGGAAGTCCGCGTCCTCTGCCACCGAGGCGTAGAACAGCCGGGTGAGCTCGGCGAAGACCGGGCGGCCCCCGACCTCCTCGTAGAAGGTTCCACCGTATTCGGCGGCGTCGACCGGCTCGGTGGCCAGGTCCAGGAACTCCTGGGACGACGGGCCGGTCACCACCGGGTTGTTGAACGGGTTGTTCACTACGCGGGGCGTCAACGGGTTGGCTTCGCTCATGTCTACTTTCCTGATGAGGGGATGACTGGTTCGTGGTGCACGGTGAAGTTCACCGAGCGGGCGATGAAGCAGACCTTGTTGGCCTGCGCGTGCAGGGCATCGGCCAGTTCGCGCTGTGATTCATCCTGCAGCCCCACCGCGGGGCGCAGGGTGACTTCCGTGAACTGCCCGCTGCCGTCGTAGTTCAGTTTCAGGGTGCCGCTGGCATGGTCCGCGTAGCTGGTGACCACCAGCGAATGCTTGACCGCCATGTGCAGGTAGGAGAGCATGTGGCACTGGCTCAGGGCCGCCAGCAGCAGCTGTTCCGGGTTCCAGCGCTGCGCGTCCCCGTGGAATGTGGGATCCGCGGTGCCGGCGATATCGGGCAGCCCGGCGGCGCTGATGATGTGCTCGCGACCGTAGCTGCGGTACCCGGTGGTGCCTTCGCCGCGGTTACCAGTCCAGCGCATGGAAATCTGGTAGTTGTGTCGCGAAAGGTCCATGGCCCGATTCTCCCATGGTTCGCCCACAAACGGGTATGGCGTGGTCCACAGCCGGCGGCCGTGGACCACGCCGTGGGCGCCGCCCGGGGGATCAGGCCTGGTCGGCCTGCCGGGCGTGCAGGGCGCGGACGATGTCGGCGCGGCTTTCCAGCAGCAGGCGGCGCAGGGCCGGGTGCTGTTCGCCCAGCTCCTGCAGGAACTGGTCGGTGCGCTCGATGGTGGCCTGTGAGACCTCCTGCGACGGGTAGAGCCCCACCACGATCTGCTTGGCCATCTCATGGGACAGGCCGGTCCACTTCTTTAGGATCGAGGCGAAGTAGCGCTCGGTGTAGCCGGAAATCAGCTGCGGGTCATGAACCATGTTGAAGCCGGCAATCACCGCGCCGTGGTTGTCGTTGGACAGCGTTCCGGACAGGATCTGCTCGAACGCCTCCGCCTTCGCCTCGGCGGTGGGCCGGGCCGCCTGGGCGGTGTACCAGCTGGACTTGCCCTTGGCGGTTGAGTCGCTGCCCAGGGCGGCCTGCAGCTGCTGCGGGCTCTGGCGTCCACCGGCGGACAGGGCGCTGATCAGCGACCAGCGCAGGTCGGTGTCCACCTCCAGCCCCGGCAGGCCCGCTGAACCCTCCAGCAGCGCGGCCACGGCATCCAGCTGGGCTTCGGTGCGGGCGCGCTTGGCGTAGGCCAGGGTGAACTGCAGTTGCGCGTCGGAGCCCGGCTCGGCGTTGCCGGCCAGCTCCCACAGCCGGTCTGCGGCGTCGATGCCCGACTGTTCGCGTGCCTGTTCGTTCACGTAGAAGTCCAATGCGGTGTTCAGCTGGCGCAGCAGCACCATGATCACCGAGGAGTCCACCTCGTGGCCGATGTTGTTCAGCAGCAGCTGCACATAGGTGCTGGCCGGGGCCTCGGCATCGCGCACCGCATCCCAGGCGGCACTCCAGACCAGGGTGCGCGGCAGGGACTCCGTGAAGTCCTTCAGATGCTTCGTGGCGGTGGCCAGGGAACGCTCGTCGAGACGGATCTTCGCGTAGGTCAGGTCGTCGTCGTTGAGCAGCACGAGGTCTGGACGCTGCAGTCCCACCAGTGCGGGCACCGGGGTGCTTTCGCCGGTGACATCCAGTTCCTCGCGGTGGGTGCGCACCAGCTGGCCGGAGTCATTCAGGCTGTAGAAGCCCACGGCCAGACGGTGGTCGCGGATCGTGGGGTAGTCGGTGACCGCGCTCTGCCGGATGCTGAAGTCGGTGATGGTTCCGTTCTCATCGGCCTCGATGGCGGCGGTGAGCGTGTTGACCCCGGCGGTTTCCAGCCACTGGCCGGACCAGTTGCTCAGGTCGCGGCCGGAGGCTGTCTCCAGTTCCCGCAGCAGGTCCGGCAGTTCGGTGTTCTGCCAGGCGTGCTTGGCGAAGTAGCTGCGCACCCCGGCCATGAACTCCTCCTGGCCCACGAAGGCGACCAGCTGGCGCAGCACGGAGGCGCCCTTGGCGTAGGTGATGCCATCGAAGTTGACCTCCACGTCGGCCAGGTCCCGCATCTCGGCGACCACCGGGTGGGTGGAGGGCAGCTGATCCTGGCGGTAGGCCCAGTTCTTCTCCAACATGTTGAAGGTGGTCCAGGAGCTGGTGAATTCCGTGTTTTCCGCCGCAGCCAGGGTGGACATGAACTCCGCGAAGGACTCGTTCAGCCACAAGTCGTTCCACCACTTCATGGTGACCAGGTCGCCGAACCACATGTGCGCCAGCTCGTGCAGGATGGTGATGGCCCGGCGTTCGACCATGGCGTGGGTGGGACGTGAGCGGAAGACGTAGTCTTCCAGGAACGTGACCGCCCCGGCGTTTTCCATGGCTCCGGCATTGAATTCCGGGACGAAGAGCTGGTCGTATTTCACGAACGGGTAGGGCACGGCGAAGTTCTTCTCGAAGAACTCAAAGCCCTGCTTGGTGACGGTGATGATGTTCTCGAAATCCAGGTATTCCATCATCGAGGAGCGGGCGAACACGCCCAATTCAATGGTGCGCCCATCGCGAGAAACCAGCGAATCGCGCTGCACCTGGTACGGTCCGGCGATCAGCGCGGTGATGTAGCAGGAAATGCGCTGGGTGGGGGAGAAGTCCCACCGGGCCTTGCCCTCCTGCAGCATTTGCGGATGCGGGGTGGGGGAGTTGGAGACCACGTTCCAGTGCTTCGGGGCGGTGACGGAAAACTGGAAACTGGCCTTCAAGTCCGGCTGCTCGAAGACGGCGAACATGCGCCGTGAGTCGGCCACCTCGAACTGGGTGTACAGGTAAACCTCGTCATCCACCGGATCCACGAAACGGTGCAGGCCCTCACCGGTGTTCATGTACAGCGCATCAGCGTCGATCACCAGGGTGTTTTCCGCCGCCAGGTGCGGCAGCTGGATGCGTACGCCGTCGCTGACCTCGGAGGGATCCAGTTCGGTACCGTTCAGGGTGACCGAGCGGACGGTGTCGGTGACCGCGTCGATGAAGCTTGAAGCGCCTGCGGTAGCGGTGAAGCGCACTGTGGTGCGTGAGCCGAAGACCTGCTCACCCTTGGTCAGGTCCAGCTCCACCTCGTAGCTTTCAACACGCAGCGTGTTGGCGCGTTCGATGGCCTCGTCACGGGTCAGGTTCATTCCGGGCATATGCATTCGCTCCGCATCCATGCGGCTCGTGCGCCGCATTATGGAAATCTGAAATATCTATTGAACAACTAGTCCCTATTCTGCCACTGCGGCAAGGGGGTGGCGCAAGTCATTTGGCGGATTTTCCGCTTTCGCCGGCCCCACCCCGATCGATCGGGGAAGGCGCGGTCGGCGGGGGAGTCTCCGCGAAGACGCTACACAATGCGCGAACCCCAGCGCCGGTGGATAAGCTGGAGTGGTGCCCGCCGCCAATGACGGCAGCGGCCACAGAAGACCTCCGCCCCCGGGGCAAAACGTCATCGAAGCAAAAACACGAAGAGGGACAACCTATGCGCGTGCACATCGCCACCGACCACGCCGGCCTGGAACTGAGCGACCATCTGGTCAAGCACCTGACCGCCAAGGGCTACGAGATGGTCAACCATGGACCGAGCTCCTACGACCCGGAAGATGACTACCCTGCCTTTTGCATCAACGCGGCCCGCGCGGTGATCAATGACCAGCGGGCCGGGGTTGAGGCGCTGGGAATCGTGCTGGGTGGTTCGGGCAACGGCGAGCAGATCGCCGCGAACAAGGTCGAAGGGGTGCGCGCGGCCCTGGCCTGGAACCTGGACACTGCTCAATTGGCGCGCCAGCACAATGACGCCAACGTGGTCGCCGTGGGCGGCCGCCAGCACTCGACGCAGGAAGCGACCGCCATCATCGAGACCTTCCTGGCCGAACCGTTCAGCGGTGCCGAGCGCCACAGCCGGCGCATCGGCAAGATCGCCACCTATGAAACCACCGGCGAGGTCATCGACTAGCCGTGCCGGAAGGGCATTCACTGCACCGCCTGGCGCGCCAATTCGACGACGTCTTCGCCGGCCAGGCGGTTCAGGTTTCATCCCCGCAGGGACGGTTCGCCGCCGATGCCGAACGCATCAGCGGCCAGCAGCTGGAACGTGCGTGGGCCAAGGGCAAGCAATTGTTCTGCCAGTTCTCCAACGACCTGTATCTGCGAATCCACCTTGGGCTCTACGGAGCCTTCGACTTTGGCGGGGACGAGTTCTTCCGCGGCGCCTCCTCCATCGGTGCGCCCCGGCGCATCGGCGAGCGGGAAGTTGCCGCCGAGGCCAACGGGGAATACCTGGGCCCGCCCGAGCCGGTGGGCCAGGTGCGCGCCCGGATCGTCAGCGAGCACGGTTGGGCGGATCTGCGCGGCCCCAGCGCCTGCGAGGTGCTGGAGTGGGAACAGGTCCAGGTGCAACTGGACAAGCTCGGGCCAGACCCCCTGGCTGGAGCCGCGATCCGGTTCAACCAGTCCAAGGGCAGGGACCTGGACGCCGACCCGCAGGCCGCACTGGAGGCCGGGTACCGCCAGTTCCGGCACAACCTGTCGGCCACCCGCACGCCCATCGGCCTGGTGCTGATGAACCAGGCGCTGATCTCCGGCGTCGGGAACATCTACCGCGCTGAGTCGCTCTACCGCTGCCGGATCAGCCCGCAGCTGCCGGCCAATGAGCTCTCCGCCCGGGCGGCCAAGAAGCTGTGGTGGGACATTGTGCAGATCATGCAGGACGGGGTGCGTGACGGGAAAATCATCACCACCTGGCAGGAGGACCGCAACGAGCCGGGACCTCTGTGGCCCGATAACGCCTACTACGTCTACCAGCGTCAGGGGCAGGCCTGCCGGCGCTGCGGCACCGCCATCCGGCTCGAGGAGGTCGCGGGCCGCAAACTGTATTGGTGCACTCGCTGCCAGCGACCGCCGCGCAAGCGTCCAGCCGGCCCAGCCACTGGTCGGTGATCTGCGCGGTCAGCGGCTCGCGCGTGCCCTGCAGTGGGAAATGAGAGCCCTAGTCGGAACTGGATAACCCCGGATTTGCGCTAGTCAAGAAAAGTGTTCTAGACTGATTCCTGTTCGCGGCACCGCCGCTGCGGAATCTGGGGATGTAGCTTAATGGTAAAGCCTTAGTCTTCCAAACTAATGACGCGGGTTCGATTCCCGTCATCCCCTCCACCGACAGGATCCCGTTCACCCGGGGTCCTGTTTCTGTTTCCCCGCAAATCACGGTCTCTTCACGCTGCGTGTCGTGGTTATCACAGCCACTCGGTCAACGCCAGAGTCGCGGCAGGCCTGCAAGGGCCAGGAGTGGTAGGGATAATTTCCCCTGATTCCGCGGAATTTCGCCGGTAATTGGGGCAATGAACACGCTCAATCACAATCCGCCGCAGATTTTGTTTTCAGTTTCGCGCAGTGTAAATTTGTCTCTTGTGGCCAATCCCGGACAGCCTTCGCGGCACAGTTCGAAATGACCATGTGAGTAGTGTCTTTATGTTCTGCCTTGGGTGGAACTCAAAGCCTACTGATCGGGGTGTAGCTCAGCTTGGCTAGAGCGCGCGCTTTGGGAGCGTGAGGTCGCAGGTTCAAATCCTGTCACCCCGACTCTGAACCGGATTAAAGCACTTGACCGTGCCGCCTCCGGGGCAGATGAGATCTAATTCGTTTAGTTCTTGTGATCAGCGGAAACTCAATAGGTTGCCGGAAGGAATCACAAACGATTAGTGGATCGAGTCTGACTGCGGTTAGACTTGTCACTGCTAATCGGGGTGTAGCTCAGCTTGGCTAGAGCGCGCGCTTTGGGAGCGTGAGGTCGCAGGTTCAAATCCTGTCACCCCGACTCTGTGTGAAGAACCCCGCAACAAGTATTTTGTTGCGGGGTTCTTTTGCAGATAAGACCTAATTCTT
Source organism: Glutamicibacter creatinolyticus (assembly GCF_006094275.1). Lineage (GTDB taxonomy): Bacteria > Actinomycetota > Actinomycetes > Actinomycetales > Micrococcaceae > Glutamicibacter > Glutamicibacter creatinolyticus. Next base: position 1,853,774 of record NZ_CP034412.1, on the reverse strand, counting down.
AGATAAATCAGGAGTACAACGCTGTGAAGAGCGCCGTCGAAAACCTCAACCCGACCCGGGTGAAGCTCACCGTTGAAGTTCCTTACGAGGAGCTCAAGCCCCGCGTGGACGAGGCCTACAAGACCATCGCACAGCAGATCCAGGTCCCCGGCTTCCGCAAGGGCAAGGTTCCGGCACGCCTGATCGATCAGCGCGTTGGCCGCGGCTACGTCATCGAGACCGCCGTGAACGAGGGCCTGAACGACTACTACCAGCAGGCCATGGTGGAGAACGAGCTGACCCCGCTCTCCCGTCCCGAGGTTGACATCACCGAACTGCCTTCCATCGAGAAGGAAGGCGAGGGCCAGCTGGTCTTCACCCTGGAAGTTGACATCCGCCCGGACGTGGAACTGCCCGACTACAAGGGTCTGGAAGTGTCCGTGGACGCCAAGGAAGTTGGCGACGAAGACGTTGACAAGGCCCTGGACGACCTGCGCGGTCGTTTCGGCACCCTGAAGGAAGTTGAAGAGCCGGCCGCCGCCGATTCCTTCGTGACCATCGACCTGGTGGCAACCGTCGAGGGCGAAGAGGTCGACAACGCCCAGGGCCTGTCCTACCAGGTGGGTTCCGGCAACATGCTTGAGGGCATGGACGAGGCCGTGACCGGCCTGTCCGCCGGTGAAGACGCCACCTTCGAAACCAAGCTGGCCGGTGGCGAGCACGCCGGCAAGGACGCCACCGTGAAGGTGACCGTCACCGCCGTGAAGCAGCGCGAGCTGCCGCAGGCCGACGACGACTTCGCCCAGCTGGCTTCCGAGTTCGACACCATCGCCGAACTGCGCGAGTCGCTGGCCAAGGACGCCGCCGAGGGCAAGGTCGTCGAGCAGGGAGTCGAGGCCCGCGAACTGGTGCTGGACAAGCTGCTGGAAATGGTCGAGGTTCCGGTTCCGGAGTCGGTCATCGAAGAGCAGGTTGCGCAGCACTTCGAGAACCCGAACGCCGAAGCGGACCACGACACCGAGGAGCACCGCGCCGAGGTGCGCGAGAACACCGAGCGTGCCTTCCGCAACGAGCTGGTGCTGGACGCCATCGCCGACGCCGAGGAAGTTGGCGTGGAGCAGTCCGAGCTGATCGACTACATCGTGCAGACCGCCGGTCAGTACGGCATGGATCCGAATCAGTTCGCCCAGATGCTCGACGGTGCCGGCCAGGTGCCGATGCTGATGGGTGAGGTGCGCCGCCGCAAGGCCCTGGCCAAGGTGCTGGAGTACGCCGTGGTCACCGACTCGAACGGCGAGAAGGTCGACCTGACCTCCTTCGTGAAGCCTGCCGGTGAGGAAGAGGCCGCCGAGGCCCCGGCCGAGGAAACCGCCACCGAACAGGCCGCAGAGACCGACGCCAAGTAGTCCTGGCCTGTAGCCAACCGCAACGCCTTCGGGCTGCCCGCCATGCGCTGGGCAGCCCGGAGGCGTTTTGCGTTGCTGCCGCCGGGGGCGGAGGGAATACCGTGGGGGAGTACCGGGTTGGGCTCAAATGTGAGAGGAATCCGCTGCCTGCACCACACCGCGCCCCGCCTCGGGGCTAATTGTGTGCTTCTTCCCCACCGGGCATGCGCCGTGAGCGAAACACGGGCATGAAACTCCCCAAGAGGCAGTTGAAGTCAGTAATCTCAAAGATAACCAGTCTCGTCGCGGGAGCCAGCCCGGCTCCCACGATCTGATCTCCACATTCGGAAGAGGTAGAGAACATGTCAAATGATTCGCGCACTCCCACGATGGCCAGCGTTGACCCGGCCCACCGTGAGGACTACATCTACAACCGCCTGCTCAAGGAACGCATCATCTGGCTTGGCTCCGAGGTGCGCGACGAGAACGCCAATGCCATCTGCTCGCAGCTGCTGCTGCTCTCGGCAGAGGACCCGGAAGCGGACATCTACCTCTACATCAACTCCCCGGGCGGTTCGATCACCGCGGGCATGGCCATCTACGACACCATGAAGTTCATCCCGAACGACGTGGTCACCGTGGCCACCGGCCTGGCCGCCTCGATGGGCCAGTTCCTGCTCTCCTCCGGCACCCCGGGCAAGCGCTACGCCACCCCGAACGCCCGCATCCTGATGCACCAGCCTTCGGGCGGCATCGGCGGCACCGCCTCGGACATCAAGATCCAGGCCGAGCTGATCATGCACATGAAGAAGATCATGAGCGAGCTGACCGCCGAGCAGACCGGGCAGAGCCTGGACCAGATCCTGATCGACAACCAGCGCGACAAGTGGTTCACCGCGGAAGAAGGCCTGGAATACGGTTTCTTCGACAAGATCGCCCTGCACGCCGGCAGCGTCAGCGGCGGCGGCGGCGTGGGCAACGAATCCTAAAGCCAGCCCCTCGATTGAATTCACCAGATTTTTTGTAGGAGACACCATGCAGTTCAACCCTGAAGCCACCGCGGGGACAATGCCCGAGGCCCGTTACATCCTGCCGCAGTTCGAAGAGCGTACCCCGTACGGCTTCAAGCGCCAGGACCCGTACGCGAAGCTGTTCGAGGACCGCATCATCTTCCTGGGCGCCCAGGTCGATGACGCCTCGGCCGACGACGTCATGGCCCAGCTGCTCGTGCTGGAATCCATGGACCCGGAGCGCGACGTCACCCTGTACATCAACTCGCCCGGTGGTTCCTTCACCGCGATGACCGCGATCTACGACACGATCCAGTTCATCCGCCCCGAAGTGCAGACCGTGTGCCTGGGCCAGGCCGCCTCGGCCGCCGCAGTGCTGCTGGCCGCCGGCACCCCGGGCAAGCGCCTGGCGCTGCCCAACGCCCGTGTGCTGATCCACCAGCCGGCCATGGGCGGCGGGGAGCGCGGCACCGCGACCGACCTGCAGATCCAGGCCGAGGAAGTCATGCGCATGCGCGAATGGCTGGAGAACACCCTCTCCTCCCACACCGGTCAGGACACCGAGAAGGTCCGCAACGACATCGAGCGTGACCTGTTCATGACGGCCGATGAAGCCAAGACCTACGGCATTGTGGACGAGGTGCTCACCTCCCGCAAGCTCGCTCGCCAGGTCGGGCACTAGCAGCAAACCGGGTGGTGACCCGGGAATAAAGAAGTGAACGGTGGCGGTTTACCGAGAGTAACCCCGAGCAGGCAGCGGGCACACGATCGGTAGACCGCCATCTTCAGCTAAAGCGTCGCCGTCCTGTCTTAGACTTAACTTTAGATCACGGTCCTCAACTTATAGGGAGAACAGCGCGATGGCACGAATGGGAGAAGGTTCGGACCTGCTGAAGTGTTCTTTCTGCGGAAAGAGCCAGAAGCAGGTCAAGAAGCTGATCGCAGGCCACGGTGTCTATATCTGCACCGAATGCATTGAGCTGTGCAACGAAATCATCGCCGAGGAGTTCGCCGAGGAACACACCAGCGAGGAATTTTCGCTGCCCAAGCCCCGGGAGATCTTCTCCTCCCTGGAGGAGTACGTCATCGGGCAGGAAGCCGCCAAGCGCGCCCTGTCCGTGGCCGTGTACAACCATTACAAGCGCATCCACGGCAACCAGGACAAGGCCCCCGTCGCGGCCCTGACCAACGACGACCCGCTCAGCGACGTCGAGGTCTCCAAGTCCAACATCATGCTCATCGGCCCCACCGGCTGCGGCAAAACCTACCTGGCCCAGTCGCTGGCCAAGAAACTGAACGTCCCGTTCGCGGTCGCCGACGCGACCAGCCTGACCGAGGCCGGCTATGTCGGTGAGGATGTGGAGAACATCCTGCTCAAGCTCATCCAGGCCGCCGACTACGACGTGAAGAAGGCCGAAACCGGGATCATCTACATTGACGAGATCGACAAGATCTCGCGCAAGAGCGAAAACCCGTCCATCACCCGCGACGTTTCCGGGGAAGGCGTGCAGCAGGCACTGCTGAAGATCCTGGAGGGCACCGTCGCCGCCGTGCCGCCCCAGGGTGGACGCAAGCACCCGCACCAGGACTTCCTGCAGCTGGACACCACCAACATTCTGTTCATCGTCGCCGGCGCCTTCGCCGGGCTGGAGGAAATCATTTCCTCCCGCGCCGGACGCAAGGGCATCGGCTTCGGGGCGCCGCTGACCGCGCTGAAATCCGAAACCGCCTCCTACTCGGATGTACGGCCCGAGGATCTGCTGAAGTTCGGGCTGATCCCCGAATTCATTGGCCGCCTGCCGGTGATCACCACCGTGGAACACCTGGACCGCGAGGCCCTGGTCCGGGTGCTGACCGAGCCGAAGAACGCGCTGGTCAAGCAGTACCAGAAGATGTTCCAAATGGACGGGGTGGCCCTCAGCTTCGAACAACCGGCCCTGGAGGCCATCGCCGAACTGGCGATCGAGCGGGAAACCGGTGCCCGCGGCCTGCGCGCCATCCTGGAGGAGACCCTGGCCTCGATCATGTTCGACCTGCCCAGCCTGGAGGACATCGGGGAAGTGGTCATCACCCGTGAGGTGGTGCTCGACGGCGCCGAACCGACCCTGGTTTCCGCCGCCGTCTCCGACAAGCGCGGCAAGAAGTCCGCCTAGGCTCCGCCGCCGGCTTTGCAGAACCGCAGCCGGCGTCGGCACCGCGGGAGATCGCAGTAGTACACAGAACGCAACGTCGAGAAGAAAGTGGGAATCACCATGGCCGAACGAGCCCAAGTAGGTTTCTGGTTCGATCCGATCTGCCCCTTCGCCTGGGCCACCAGCCGCTGGATGAAGGAAGTGGAAAAGGTCCGCGACGTGGACGTGACGTGGAACGTCATGAGCCTGTCCGTGCTGAACGAGGGACGCGACCTGGATGCGGACTACCGTAAGTCGATGGACAGCGCCTGGGCTCCGGTTCGGGTGATCATTGCCGCCGCGGCCGAACACGGTGAGCAGTACAAGGACAAGCTGTACACCGCCATGGGCGAACTGATCCACTACGAAAAGGTTCAGGACCGCGAGGAAGTGGTCCGCCTGGCCCTGGAACGGGTGGGTCTTCCGGCCGAGCTGGCCGAGGCCGGGAAGAGCGATGCCCACGATGAGGCGCTGCGCGCCAGCCATGAGGCCGGCATCAACAAGGTGGGCCAGGACGTGGGCACCCCGATCGTGGAGGTCAACGGCACCGCGTTCTTCGGCCCGGTCATCACCCGGGTCCCCACCGGCGAGGACGCGGGCAAGTTGTTCGACGCCTCCGTGCAGCTGGCTTCCTTCCCGTACTTCTTCGAGATGAAGCGCACCCGCACCGAGAGCCCGGTCTTCGAGAACTAGGCATGACTCAACGAGAATGGCGACCACTGAGTGTGGTCGCCATTCTCGTTGAGTCCCCTCCAGACCGTAGGCCACGTGAAAGGAAAATCAGTGGCACTAGCTAAGCAAGCTTCCCACGGCGGCTCGACGCGCCCCCACCCCATACCCCGGGTGATCGCGGCGGTGCTGGTGATCCTGGGCCTGCTGGCCCTGCCCACCGGGATCATCAGCCACTGGGGCAAAACACAGCTGCTGGACACCCCCACCTTCAGTGCCGCCCTGGCGCCGCTGGCCCAGGACCCCGGGATCCAGCAACAGGTCACCGACGAAGCCACCGGCGCCATCATGGACCGGGTGGAATCCGTGGTGCACGACTCCCGGATCCCCGCCGACAGGCTGCCGCAGTGGCTCTCGGCCCTGACCCAGCAGACCGGAACGGCGCTGGGGAATGCACTGGACACGGCCCTGGATGAGAAGGTTCAGCCGCTGGTGCATGAGGCGGTGCAGTCCGCGGTGCGTTCCGACGCGTTCGCGCGCGCCTGGGAGCAGGGTGTGCACCTGAGCCACACCCAGAGCCTGGCGGTGCTGCGTGAAGAAAGCTCCACGGTCAACCTGCAGGACTCCGGACGCCTGAGCATCAACCTGGGGGTGCTGGTTGACGCCGTGAAAACCGACCTGGAGCAGCGCGGGGTTTCCCTGGCCTCACTGATCCCGGACGTCGATCATGAGGTGGTGCTGCTGCACTACTCGGATTTGGGCCAGGCCAAGGGGTGGGTGGCGTTCTTTGACGCCACCGGCGGCTGGCTGCTGTGGGCAAGCCTGGGCCTGCTGGCTGCCGGGCTGCTGCTGAACTACCGTGCCCTGCCGTTGACGGCGGCCACTGCCAGCCTGCTGCTGGCCGCGGTGGTCTCGCTGTCCGACTTCGTCCAGTCCTCCCTGGGCCGCTGGCTCGGCCAGGATGGGCAGGGCGGCGGCATCGTGCGCCAGGGGTACACGAACCTGGTGCAGCAGGAGCATTCGCTGCTGGTGGCGTTGGCGATCGGGGTGGGTGTGCTGGCGGTGGTCAGCCGCCTGGTCATCACCCCCGGGCCAGGAGCGGCACGGGATGCCGGTGCCCGAGCGGATGTGCGGGCACGGCTGCGCGAAGGCGTGGGCTACGGGACGATCCTGCTGATCGCGTTGTGGCTCTGCCTGGGATTCGCGGTGTCCCCGCCGGCACTGGCCGCCGTGGTGGTGCTGGCCGTGGTGGGCCTGCTCTCGCTGGGCCCGGCCCTGCGCGCCCTGGGCCGCTAAACCGTCCCGCCGGGGGCAGGCGCTGCGGGCTTCTGAGAAAACCGTGGCTCCGGAAGGATGCTTGTCATTCTTCCGGAGCCACGGTTGTTTTTTGGGTGATCACCCTGCGCGGTGCACCTACTGGGCGGCGACGTCCTCGGCCGGAGCCAGTTCGACGTTGAGCACCTGCAGCTCACCGTCGGACTCGATCAGCTGCAGGTCACGGGCGTTGCCGGCCGACTTCAGGTCGGCGAAGCCCGGACGCAGCTGGTCCAGCAGGCTGGCCGGGGCATGGATCTGCCCGGAGAGCACCTCGGTGCGCTGCTTGACCTTCGCATCGCTCTTGGCCTTGCGGATCCCGGACAGTGCCAGTCCCACGGTGGGCAGCACCGCGGTGTCCGCGCTCTGGCGCACCTGGGCCAGGTGCCCGGCGGTCGGCCAGGCGCTCTGGTGCACTGAACCGGTGCGCCACCAGCTCCAGACCTCCTCGGTGGCGAAGGGCAGGAACGGGGCGAACAGGCGCAGCACCGCATCCAGGGTGGTGGCCAGGGCGGCCAGCACGCTGGCCTGCTCGGCCTGCCCGTGCCCGCCGTAGGCGCGGTCCTTGATCAGTTCCACATAGTCGTCGGTGAACGACCAGAAGAACGACTCGGTGATGTCCAGGGCCCGGGCGTAGTCGTAGGACTCGAACGCGCGCTTGGTGTCCTCGATGACCACCGCCAGGCGGGCCAGCAGCGAACGATCCAGCCCGTTGGTGATCACCGCGGCGTCATCGGTGAGAATGTTCGCCTCGGTGGCACCCAGGTTCAGCACGAACTTGGAGGCGTTCAGGATCTTGATGGCCAGGCGGCGCCCGATCTTCATCTGGTTGATCTCATACGCGGTGTCGGCGCCGAGCCGGGCGCTGGCCGCCCAGTAGCGCACGGCATCCGCGCCGAACTTCTCCAGCACCTCGGTGGGAACCACCACGTTGCCCTTGGACTTGGACATCTTCTTGCGGTCCGGGTCCAGGATCCAGCCGGAAATCGCCGCGTGGCGCCATGGGGCGTCCCCGTGCAGCGCGTCGGCGCGCACCACCGTGGAGAAGAGCCAGGTGCGGATGATGTCATGGCCCTGCGGGCGCAGGTCGTACGGGTAGACCTTGGAGAAGAAGGACTGGTCGGTGTTCCAGCGTCCGGCGATCTGCGGGGTCAGCGAGCTGGTGGCCCAGGTGTCCAGCACATCGGCGTCCCCGATGAAGCCGCCGGGCTGGTTGCGCTGGTCCTCGGTGTAGCCGGCCGGGGCCTCGGCCACGGGGTCCACCGGCAGCTGCTGGGCCTGCGGCAGCAGCGGCGCGTCGTAGTTCGGCTCGCCGTTCTCATCCAGCGGGTACCAGACCGGGATCGGCACCCCGAAGAAGCGCTGGCGGGAGACCAGCCAGTCGCCGTTCAGGCCCGAGACCCAGTTCTCGTAGCGTGAGCGCATGAATGAGGGGTGGAAGTCGATCTGCTCGCCGCGGGCGATCATCGCCTTGCGTCGGTCCTCGTCGCGTCCGCCGTTGCGGATGTACCACTGGCGGGAGGAGACGATTTCCAGGGGCTTGTCGCCCTTTTCGAAGAAGTTCACCGGGCGGGTGACCTTCTTCGGCTCCCCGTCGAGCAGGTTCGCTTCCTGCAGCAGCTCAACCACGGTCTCCTTGGCGGAGAATACGGTCTTGCCGGCGATCTGGGCGTAGGCCTCGGCCCCGGCGGGGCTGGTGATCCACTCGGGGGTTTCGGCGATGATGCGTCCGTCGCGTCCCACGATGGCGCGGGTGGGCAGCTGCAGTTCACGCCACCAGGTCACGTCGGTCAGGTCACCGAAGGTGCAGACCATGGCGATGCCCGAGCCCTTGTCGGCCTGGGCCAGGGCGTGCGGGCGCACCTCGACCGGGACCCCGAACAGCGGGGAGGTGACGGTCTTGCCGAACAGGTGCTGGTAGCGCTCGTCCTCCGGGTGGGCGACCAGGGCGGCGCAGGCGGCCAGCAGTTCGGGGCGGGTGGTCTCGATGAAGACCTGCTCGCCGTCCTCGGTGGTGAACGGGTAGCGGTAGTAGGCGCCGGCGACCTCGCGGTCCTCCAGCTCGGCCTGGGCGACCGCGGTGCGGAAGGTGACGTCCCACAGGGTCGGGGCCTCGGCCATGTAGGCGTCCCCGGCGGAGAGGTTCTCCAAGAAGGCGCGCTGGGACACGGCCCGGGAGTTGTCATCGATGGTCCGGTAGGTCATCCGCCAGTCCACGGACAGGCCCAGGGTGGTGAACAGCTGTTCGAAGACCTTCTCGTCCTCCACGGCCAGCTGCTCGCACAACTGGATGAAGTTCTTGCGGCTGACCACGTCCCAGTCGCGCTGGTTCTTCGCCGGCTTGGCCGGCGGCTGGTAGTCCTGGATGTAGGGCTTGGACGGGTCGCAGCGCACCCCGTAGTAGTTCTGGACGCGGCGCTCGGTGGGCAGGCCGTTGTCGTCCCAACCCAGCGGGTAGAACACGTTCTTCCCGCTCATCCGCTGGTAGCGGGCCACCACGTCGGTCTGGGTGTAGGAGAACATGTGGCCCACGTGCAGCGAACCGGAAGCGGTCGGCGGGGGAGTGTCGATGGAGTACACCGCCTCGCGACCGGTGTCCTCATTGAAGTGATAGGTGCCCTCGGTGCGCCACCGGGACGAAAGACGTTCCTCCAGGCCTTCCAATGCGGGCTTGTCGGGAACTGAAACCGTGTTGGGCGTGTCTGTGCCCAAGTTTTCTTCTGCCATGTAAGCCATTCTTTCATGTTTCCTCACCCGGGCGGGCATTGTGGCCCATGGGGTGGGACACCCGGCGGGCAGCGCGTAAGAGTCATTCACCCCGCTCGTGGTGGGCCGCCGCACCGTTCTATTCTGGTGCCATGACCAACCATGAAAACTCCCCAGCCCCCGCCACCGAACGATCCGCCGTCGTCACCGGGGCCTCCAGCGGCATCGGCCAGGCCACCGTCAGGGCGCTGCGCCAGGAAGGGTGGCGCGTCTACGCGATCGCCCGGCGCGCCGAGCGGCTGCAGAGCCTGGCCGCGGAAACCGGGGCCATCGCGCTGGCGGGGGATGTCAGCGAGCAGCACAGCATCGACGAGCTGACCTCCCGGATCCTTGCCGCCGGCGGGGTGGACACCGTCATCAACGTGGCCGGCGGGGCCCGCGGGGTCGACTACCTCGCCCAGGCCAAGGACGCGGACTGGGATTTCATGCTGCAGGTGAACGTGATGGGCACCATGCGCCTGACCCGGGCGCTGCTGCCGCACCTGCGCACCGTGCAGGGCACCGTTTTGAACCTGACCTCCACCGCCGCCCTGGCCAGCTACGAGGGCGGCAGCGGCTACAACGCGGCCAAGGCCGCCCAGCGGGCCCTGACCCAGGCGCTGCGCCTGGAGGAAGTCGAGCACGGGGTCCGGGTCATCGAGGTGCTGCCCGGGCTGGTGGCCACCGAGGAATTCTCGCTGCGCCGGCTGGGCAGCGAGCAGGCCGCCGAGCAGGTGTACGCCGGGGTGGCCGAACCATTGAGCGCGGCGGACGTGGCCGAGGTGATCCGCTACGCGGTCAGCCTGCCGCACCACGTGAACCTGGACGAGATTGTGATCCGCCCGCAGGCGCAGGCCGCCAACCACAAGCTGGTGCGCCGCCAGGAGCCGGGACAGTGACCGGCCCGCAGCCCGGCAGCGACCAGCCGGTGCGCCCGGTGCACGTGTTGGCGGCCTCGCACGGCACGGACAACCCGCACGGGCAGGAGCAGATCAACCGGCTGCGCCAGCAGCTGGCCGAGCAGGCCGCCGGGCACCGCGCCCTGCGGGACCAGGGCGTGGAGCTCATCTGGCATGAGGCCTACGTCGACGTGCAGCATCCGCAGCTGCCCGAGGTCCTGAAAAGCCTGCCGGAGGGGGAAGCGGCCCTGGTGCTGCCGCTTCTGGTGGCCGATGGGGTGCACACCACCGAAGACATCGCCGGGGCTGTTGCCGGGCGGGCCAACACGGTGGCCGCCGCACCGCTGGGCGCCTTGCCGGCCCTGGCCGCGGTGCTCGCCAACCGGGCCGAACCACACCTGCACGGTGCCACGACGGTGGTGCTGGCCGCCGCCGGCACCCGTCTGCCGGCCGGGCAGCAGCAGATCAGGGACCTGGCCGGGCAGCTTTCCCAGCGCCTGGGCCGAGATGTGCAGGTGGGCTACTGCGCCGGGGCCGAACCAAGGGTGCCGGCACTGGTGCAGGGGCAGGCGGGGCAGCGCACCCTGGTGCTCAGCGCCCTGCTGGCCGAGGGGTTCTTCCAGGACAAGCTGCGTAGCACCGGCGCCTGGCAGGTCACAACACCGCTGTTGCCCGACGTCATGATCGCGCAATGTTTCCTTGAAAGACTTTTCCAGGCGCTGGAAGAGGCGGCGTGGGTGACGAAAAAAGTCGAAGTTGAGGGCCGCTAAGCCGCACGAAGAGATGTGACAGCGACCGGTTGCCAGCGGGTGGGGCCCACTTCCTACGCTGGCAACCATGACGCAGACAACCACATCAAGCCGCCGGCCCCCACGGGCCGCGAAACCCAACGGGCAATGGAAAATTGATGGCCCCACCCCGCTGAACGCCAATGAGGAACTCAAGCAGGCCGATGACGGGCTGAACGTGCGCGAACGCATCGAGACGATCTACGCGGTGCACGGCTTTGACTCCATCGACCCCGACGACCTGCACGGACGCTTCCGCTGGTGGGGGCTGTACACCCAGCGCGCCCAGGGCATCCCCGGCGGCAAGACCGCCACCTTGGAACCCCATGAGCTGGAAGATGAATACTTCATGCTGCGGGTCCGCATCGACGGTGGCGCACTGAGCACCGAACAGCTGCGGGTCATCGGGCAGATCTCCCGGGACTTCGCCCGTAACACCGCGGACATCACCGACCGGCAGAACATCCAGCTGCACTGGGTGGACATCGTCAACGTCCCGGAAATCTGGCGTCGGCTGGAAGCGGTGGGCCTGCACACCACCGAGGCCTGCGGGGACGTGCCCCGGGTGATCCTCGGCTCCCCGGTGGCCGGGATCGCCAAGGACGAACTGATCGACCCGACCCCGGTGATCCAGGAAATCGCGCGCCGCTACATCGGCAACCCCCAGTTCTCCAACCTGCCGCGCAAATACAAGACCGCGATCACCGGGCACCCCAGCCAGGACGTGGTCCACGAAATCAACGACTTCGCCCTGGTGGGCGTGCAGCACCCGGAACTGGGCACCGGCTACGACCTGTGGGTGGGCGGGGGACTGTCCGCCAACCCGCGCCTGGGTGAGCGCCTCGGCGCGTTTGTCACCCCGGGGCAGGCCCCGGACGTCTGGGAGGCGGTCACCTCCATCTTCCGCGACTACGGCTACCGCCGGCTGCGCAACCGGGCCCGGCTGAAGTTCCTGCTGGCCGACTGGGGCCCAGAAAAGTTCCGGCAGGTGCTGCAGGAGGAGTACCTGGGCTACGAGCTGCCCGACGGGCCGCCGGCGCCCAAGCCCGAACAGGCCGGGGACCACTCCGGGGTGCATGAACAGCACGACGGGAAGTACTACATCGGGCTGACCGCCCCGGCCGGACGGGTCTCGGGCAGCATCCTGCTCGCGCTCGCCGAGCTGGTCGAGGCCCAGGGCTCACGCCGGCTGCGCACCACCCCGCACCAGAAGATCATTGCCCTGGACATCCCCGGCGAGCACGTGCGGCGCTTCACCGACGCCGCGGCCGCGCTGGGCCTGGACGCGTTCCCGGGACTGGTCAAGCGTTCGGCGATCGCCTGCACCGGCATCGAGTACTGCAAGCTGGCGATCGTGGACACCAAGGACACCACCATCGACGCGGTCCGGCAGATCGAAGCCCGGCTCAGCGACCACCAGGGCCGGCTGCCCAAGGCCCTGTCCCTGCACGTGAACGGCTGCCCGAACTCCTGCGCCCGGGTGCAGACCGCGGACATCGGGCTCAAGGGACAGCTGATCACCAACCAGGACGGCGAACAGGTCCCCGGCTTCCAGGTGCACCTGGGCGGCACCCTGGCCGGGGTGGAGAACGGGGAGGCCGGGCTGGGGCGCACCGTGCGCGGGCTGAAAATCGCCGCCGATGAACTGCCCGAGTACGTCACCCGCGTGCTGGGCAGCTACTCCCGGCACTCCGCGGACGGGGAGTCCTTCGCCACCTGGGCCCACCGCGCCGAGGACGGGGAACTGTCATGAGCCGCACCCCTGGAACCCCGCACACCCAGGAGCAGCTGCGCGCGATCGCGCAGCGCGGCGCCCAGGAGCTGGGCTGGGATGCGCCGGCCGCGGCCGTGGTGGATTTCGCCGCCCGGCACCTGCCCCGGCCCGGGATTGCGGTGGCCTGCTCCATGGCCGATGCGGTGCTGCCGCACCTGGTGGCCGAACGCCTGCCCGGGGTCGATGTCCTGTTCCTGGATACCGGGTACCACTTCCCCGAAACCCATGCAACCCGCGACGCGGTGGCTTCCGGGCTGAAGGTGAACGTCATTGACATCACCCCTGAACTGTCGGTGGCCGAACAGGACGCCGCCCACGGCAGGGACCTCTTCGCCCGGGATCCTGCCGCCTGCTGCCGGATGCGCAAGATGCAGCCGCTGGGCCGGGCCCTACAAGGATATTCGGCCTGGTTCACCGGGGTGCGCCGGGACGAGGCGCCCACCCGCACCGGCACCCCGCTGGTCACCTTCGACGAGGCGCACGGGCTGATCAAGTTCAACCCGCTGGCCGCCTGGAGCTTCGACGAGCTCAGCGGATACGCCGCCCAGCACGCGGTGCCGCTGAACCTGCTGCTGGCCCACGGCTATCCGTCCATCGGCTGCGCCCCGTGCACCCAGCCGGTCGCCGACGGCCAGGACCCGCGCTCCGGACGCTGGGCGGGGCTGGCCAAGACCGAATGCGGCATCCACCTCTGACACCCCCTTTTTCCCGCCATGACACCTCCGCCGCCGGGCACCCCACCCGCGGTCCCGGCGCCGACCCTGCCCTCCGAAGGAGAACCCGATGACCCTGACCGCTACCGCCCCACCGGCCACCGCCCGCAGCGTGCTGGACGCCCTGGAGGCCGAATCCATCCACATCATCCGCGAGGTGCTGGCCGAGTTCGAAAAACCCGCCCTGCTCTTCTCCGGCGGCAAGGATTCGGTGGTGGTGCTGCACCTGCTGGCCAAGGCCGTCGCCCCGGCCCGGATCCCCATCCCGGTGGTGCACATCGACACCGGCCACAACTTCGGTGAGGTGATCAAGTTCCGCGACGCCACCGTCGCCCGGTACGGGTTGCGCCTGATCACCGGCTCGGTGCAGGAGTACATCGAGCGCGGAGAGCTCATCCAGCCGGCCGACGGCACCCGCAACCGGCTGCAGACCCGGGTGCTGCTGGACACGCTGGAGGCCAACGGCTTCGACGCGGTCTTCGGCGGCGCCCGCAGGGATGAGGACAAGGCCCGGGCCAAGGAACGCATCCTGTCCCTGCGCAACGAATTCGGCACCTGGGATCCGCGCAACCAGCGCCCGGAGGTGTGGAACCTGTACAACGGGCGCCACGAGCCCGGCTGGAGCGTGCGCGCCTTCCCGATCTCCAACTGGACCGAAAAGGACATCTGGGCGTACATCGAACGCGAAGGCATCGAACTGCCCGGCATCTACTTCGCCCACTGCCGCCAGGTGTTCGAACGCGACGGGATGTGGCGGGCCGTCACCCCGGTCAGCCAGCCGCACCCGCACGAGACCGTGAGCGTGCGCAAGGTGCGCTACCGCACCGTGGGCGACGCCAGCTGCACCGGGGCGGTGCTCTCCGAGGCCGACACCGTCCCCAAGGTCCTGGACGAACTGGCCCTGAGCACCCTGACCGAACGCGGAGCCACCCGGGCCGATGACCGGATCTCCTCCGCCGCCATGGAAGACCGCAAGAAGGAAGGCTACTTCTAAAATGACCGCCACCCACACCACACCACACGCCACCGCACTGCCCAGCACCACCCTGCTGCGCATCGCCACCGCCGGGTCGGTGGACGACGGCAAGTCCACGCTGGTGGGCCGGCTGCTGCACGATGCGAAGGCGATCCTGGTCGACTCACTGGACGAGCTGGCCCGCACCAGCGCCGAACGCGGCTTCGGCGGCCACACCCCGGCCCTGGATCTGGCATTGCTCACCGACGGGCTGCGCGCCGAACGCGAACAGGGGATCACCATCGACGTGGCCTACCGCTACTTCGCCACCCCACAGCGCTCCTTCATCCTGGCCGACTGCCCGGGCCACGTGCAGTACACCCGCAACACCGTCACCGGCGCCTCCACCGCGGATGCGGCCATCGTGCTGGTCGATGCCCGCCACGGGGTGGTGGAACAAACCCGCCGCCACCTGGGGGTGCTCGGGCTGCTGCGGGTGCCGCAGCTGATCATCGCCGTGAACAAGATGGACCTGGTCGGCTGGGACGAAACCGTGTTCCGCGGCATCAGCGAGCAGGTGCGGGAGCTGGCCGCCGGGCTCGGGGTGGGTACAACCCACCTGATCCCGGTCAGCGCCCTGCACGGGCAGAACATCGTCGAACCGGCCGGGCAGGCGCCCTGGTACACCGGGCCCACCCTGCTGGGGCTGCTCGAAGGGCTGCCGGCCGAAACCGAACACGGCCCGGCCCGGCTGGACGTGCAATACGTCATCCGTCCGCAGGGGGCGCTGGCCCCCGGGCTGGACCAGGACGAGTACCGGGACTTCCGCGGCTACGCCGGCACCCTGAGCGGCGGGCAGCTGGCACCCGGGGACCCGGTGCAGATCCTGTCCAACGGCCAGGTGCTCAGCAGCCGCATCCGCCAGCTGCGCACCCCCGCCGGGCCGGCCGAACGGGCCGCTGCCGGGGAAGCGGTCATCCTGCTGCTGGAGGACGAGGTGGACATCGCCCGCGGGGACACCATCATCGCCGGCACGCTGCCGGACCCCACCCGGCAGCTGCAGGCCGAGGTGTGCGTGCTCGAGAACCGCCGGCTCAGCGCCGGGGACCGGGTACTGCTCAAGCACGGCACCCGGGTGGCCCCGGCGCGCATCACCGACATCGACTGCGTTCTGCAGGTCGCCGACTACACCCGGCATCCGACCGACACGCTGGGGCTGAACGACCTGGGCCGGATCAATCTGCGCAGCTCCGCCCCGATCGCCCCCGGCGACTACGCCCACTCCCGCGCCGCCGGCTCCCTGCTGCTGATCGACCCGCGGGACGGGGCCACCCTGGCGGCCGGCATCATCCGGCCCCCAGGGGCCGAAACGGATGCGGCACACCACGAGGATCCAGGCCATGTCCCCGCCTAGGCAACCGGTGCCCGCACCCAACGACGGCGCCCGCACCCGCTTCAGCGCCGGCGCCGCCCGGCCCCCGCACCGCATCCGCCGGGTGGGCGGGACGCTGGTGGCGCTGCTGGCCGCGGCCGCGGTCCTCACCGCGTTCCTGCCGGCGCCCCAAGGCGAACGGCGGCAGGCGGCGGGCCCTGCCCAGCAGCTGCGCCTGGGCTACTTCGCCACCATCACCCACGCCCCGGCGCTGATCGCCGAATCCCAGGGACTGCTGGGGCAGGCGCTGCAGCCACAGGGCACCGAACTGGTGCCCCAGGTCTTCAGCGCAGGACCGGCCGCCATCGAGGCACTGAACTCCGGGGCGCTGGATGCCGCCTACCTGGGGCCCAGCCCGGCCCTGAACAGCTACCTGTCCAGCGGCGGAAAGTCGCTGCGCATCATTGCCGGGGCCACCGAATCCGGGGCCAGCCTGGTGGTGGACCCCACGATCACCACGGTGCCCGAACTGGCCGGAAGGCAGCTGGCCACCCCGCAGTACGGTGGCACCCAGGACGTGGCGCTGCGCCACTTCCTGGCCGAGCACCAGCTGTCCGACTCGGTGAGCATCACCCCCACCTCCAACGGCACGGTCGCCCAGCTGTTCGCCCGCGGCGCCATCGACGGGGCCTGGCTGCCCGAACCCTACGCCTCACTGCTGGTCGAACGGTACGGGGCCCGCCGGCTGGTGGATGAAGCCAGCCTGTGGCCGCAGGGACGCTTCCCCACTACGGTGCTGGTGGCCCGGACCGAATTCATTGACGCCCACCCGCAGACCGTGGCCCGGCTGGCCGAGGCGAACACCGAGGCGATCGCCTGGCTGAACCAGGCCACCACGGACCAGCAGGTCCAGGCGGTGCGGCAGGCCCTGGCCGCGGCCAACGGGGCGAGCCTGCCCAACGGGGTGATTCGCGCCGCGCTCGCCGAGGTGGATTTCAGCCCGGTCCCGGACGGCAGCAGCTTCACCACCCTGGTGCAGCACGCCGCCGAGGTGGGGCTGGGCCAGCCGGGGGACGTGAGCGGGCTGATCGATCGGCGCTGGGTGCGCCACCAGGAGGAGCCATGAGCGTCCAGCTGCACGAGCTCAGCCTGCGCTACCCGGGCGGGCCGGTGGTGATCGACCGGCTGAGCACCCGGATCGAGGCCGGGGAGTTCGTGGCGGTGCTCGGCGCGTCGGGGTGCGGGAAGTCCTCGCTGCTGAACATCATCGCCGGACTGCAGCCACCGACCGCCGGCTGGGTGGAGGTCCCGGCCGACGGGGCCGCGTTCATGTTCCAGGACGCGAACCTGCTGCCCTGGCTGAACGCCGCGCAGAACGTGGAACTGGCGCTGAAGCTGGCCGGGGTCCCGGCGGACCAGCGGGGACAGGACGCGCACCGGCTGCTTGAACTGGTGCAGCTGGGGCACGCCGCGCAGCGCAAACCCCATGAACTCTCCGGCGGCATGCGCCAGCGGGTGGCATTGGCCCGGGCCCTGGCCCAGCAGCGCCAGGTGCTGCTGATGGATGAGCCCTTCGCCGCGCTGGATGCCATCACCCGGGACCTGCTGCATGAACAGCTGCGCGCCCTGTGGCGCAGCTCGGCCAAGACCATCATCTTCGTCACCCACAACGTGCGCGAGGCGATCCGGCTGGCCGGTCGGATCCTGGTGCTCTCCTCCCACCCGGGGCGGATCCTGGAAACCCGGCAGGTCAGTGACGCGCTGCGCAACAACCCGGTCCGGGCCGCCGAGCTGGCGGACGAACTCACCGCGATCCTCAGAAAGGAGCAGGCCAAAAATGAGCATTCTCGCGCCCCGGCTTGAACGGGGCCTGGCACCCGCCGCCCGGCGCCGCCCGCCGGCGGTGCCCTCCCGGATTGATGCGGTTGTTGCCCCGCTGCTGGTGGTGGTCGTGGCGCTGAGCCTCTGGCAGATCCTGGCCTGGGTTTCCCCGCTGCGCGATGACCTGTTCCCGGCCCCGGCCGACGTCGCGGCCCGGCTGCCGGCCGTGCTGGCGGACGGGACGCTGGCGGCGGCGGTGGGCACCAGCCTCTGGCGCGCCGCCAGCGGGTTTGTGCTGGCCGTGCTGGTCGCCACCCCCATCGCCTTGCTGCTGGGACACCAGCCGCTGCTGCGCAAAGGCATTGGCCCACTGGTTTCCGCCCTGCAGGTGCTGCCCTCCATCGCCTGGGTGCCGGCGGCGATCATCCTGTTCGGGCTCAGCGACGCCACGATCTACACGGTGCTGCTGCTCGGGGCGATTCCCTCCATCATCAACGGGCTGCTGGGCGGGATGGACCTGATGCCCCCGGCGTACCGGGCGCTGTCCCAGGTGCTGGGCGCAAACCGGCTGCAGCACCTGTGGCATGTGGAGCTGCCCGCCGCCCTGCCCGGCTATGTGTCCGGGCTGCGCCAGGGGTGGGCCTTCGCCTGGCGCTCGTTGATGGCCGCGGAACTGATCGCGGTCGGCGGCGCGCTGGCCCCCGGGGTCGGCTCCCTGCTGCAGCGTGGACGGGACCTGGCCGATTTGCCCCTGGTGATCTTGGTCATAGTGGTCATCCTGCTGGTCGGGGTGCTCATTGAACTGGCCTGCTTTGCCCCGGTGGAACGCAAACTCCTGCGGGACCGGGGAATGAGACGAACTGGAGAAAACAATGGATAAAGGAAGCATTACCCTCATCGGCGGCGGCCCGGGAGACCCGGAGCTGATCACCGTGGCAGGATACAAGGCATTGATGCGAGCGGACGTGGTCCTGGCGGACCGGCTGGGGCCCACGGCGCTGCTGGACGAGTTGGAAGATCACGTGCAGGTCATTGACGTGGGCAAGGCCCCGGGAAGCCACCTGGCCACCCAGGAGGAAATCAACCAACGCCTAGTCAGCGAGGCCCGGCAGGGGAAGAACGTAGTGCGCCTGAAGGGCGGAGACCCGTACGTGCTTGGCCGCGGGGGAGAAGAGGCCGCCTACGCGGCCGCCCACGGGTTTACCGTGCGGGTGATTCCCGGCATCACCAGCGCCGTGGCGGTGCCGGCCGCCGCCGGCATCCCGGTCACCCACCGCGGGCTGGCCGCCGGGTTCAGCGTGGTCACCGGCCACCAGGAGCTTGGCGATGTGCCGTTGCGCACGGACCACACCCTGGTGATCCTGATGGGCGTGGGCCGCCTGGCCGCCACAGTGCAGACGTTAACTGGGCGTGGGCTGGGAACTAACACTCCGATTGCCATAATTGAGCGAGGTTACTCACAGACGCAACGCACAACTATCGGTACCCTAGAAGAGATCGTAGTGCGCGCCCAACAAGCCGCAGTAACGAATCCGGCCGTCATTGTGATTGGTGACGTGGTTCGACTGGCCCCCGATGCTGCAGTGCAGCTGGCTGAGCTTCAGCCGCTGACCCACACCGATACTGCGGTGCCGGCCCTATTCGTTGACTAAGAAAGTAGAAGTTGTTTGATGAGTGAACTTAGCATTCCAGAGCACCTGACCAACCGACCCCTTCGCGTGGCCGTCGTCGGCGCCGGACCAGCCGGGATCTACGCGGCCGACATGCTGGCCAAAAGCGAAGCAGTCTCCTCCGGCGCCCTGCAGTTGAAAGTCGACCTCTTCGACGAGCTGCCCACCCCGTTCGGCCTGATCCGCTATGGGGTGTCCCCGGACCACCCGCGCATCAAGGGCATCATCACCGCCCTGCACAAGGTGCTGCACAACGACTGGATCGACTTCTACGGCAACGTGGGCCTGGGGCGGGACATCACCCTGGATGAACTCAAGGCCCGCTACGACGCGGTGATCATCGCCACCGGCGCCCAGAAGGACGCCGACCTGAACATCCCAGGCGTAGACCTGGAAGGCTCCTTCGGCGGCGCCGACTTCGTCTCCTGGTACGACGCCCACCCGGACACCGACCGCACCTGGGATCTGTCGGCCAAGGAAGTGGCCGTCATCGGCAACGGCAACGTGGCCCTGGACGTAGCACGCATCCTGTCCAAGCACGCCGACCAGCTGCTGGAAACCGAAATCCCGGAGCACATCTACGAGCAGCTGAACAACTCGGCCGTCACCGACGTGCACATCTTCGGCCGCCGCGGTCCGGCGCAGGTGAAGTTCACCCCGCTGGAGCTGCGCGAACTGTCGCACTCCAAGGATGTGGACATCGTCCTGTACCCGGAGGACTTCGAGTTCGACGCCGCCTCCGATGAGGCGATGAAGAGCAACAACCAGACCAAGACCATGGTCTCCACGCTGACCAACTGGCTGATCGAGCAGGAAGAACGCGAAGAGGCCCCCAGCGCCTCGCGTCGCCTGCACCTGCACTTCCTGCAGTCCCCGGTCGAGATCGTCGGCGAGGACGGCAAGGTTGCCGGCCTGAAGATGGAACGCAATGAACTGGACGGGACCGGCAACGTGCGCGGCACCGGAGAGTTCACCGAATACCCCGTCCAGGCGGTCTACCGCGCGGTGGGCTACTTCGGTTCGGCCGTGGACGGCATCGAATACGATGGCGCTGCCGGCGTGCTGCCCAACGCAGGCGGCCGCGTCCTGGACGCCCACGGCCAGCATGTGCCGGGCCTGTACGCCACTGGCTGGATCAAGCGCGGTCCGGTGGGCCTGATCGGCCACACCAAGGGCGATGCCCTGGAGACGATCAACCACCTACTCACCGACCTGGAGGCGCTGCAGCAACCGACCAGCGACCAGGCGATCGCCGAGCTGCTGGAGGAGCGCGGCGTGGACTTCGCCACCTGGGAAGGCTGGCTGGCCCTGGACCAGCAGGAGAAGCAGCTGGGGAGCGAGGCCGGAACCGTGCCGACCCGCTTCGGCGAGGTTACCCGTGACCGCGTCAAGGTAGTTTCCCGCGAAGAGATGCTGGAGCACGCCCGGGCAAAAAAATTTGCTAAGAGCCTGTAAGCACTACCCCAGGCTCTAGAACCGGCCCCCGCGCCGCGACAGGAACCCCCTGTCGCGGCGCGGGGGCCGTTCTGCAGCCAGCAGCCCTTTTCGAGATGACAAGGCGGTTTTGGATTGCACCGGTATCGGGGGTCACTGCTTCTTTTCCCATAGGTCGCTAGACTGAGGCCATGGCTAATGAACAGAGGAAAAAGGCACGGAAGGAAGCGAACCTTGCTGCCGATCTTGAGATGATTTGGCAGGAAGAGTCACCCGAAACCGCGGCGAGCACGAAGTTTGCCGATCAGGTCGACGGGGAACTGGGAACCCGCCACTCCAAGAGCGGCAAGGATTCCTAGATAACCGTTGCGGCGTGCGTATCTTCGCGAACGCCGGACAACTGCGACCGACACGAGCCCGTCAGGAGCCGCCACCGGGTCCTTGCGGGCTCAACCATGTCCCGAGCGCGGTGTCTCAGAAAGCCAGATCATTCCCCTTGGCGGCCTGGCCGGGTCTGGCAACCCGGCCGGCAGCCCGTTCAACCTCACTTCGGTCGCAGGCTCGGATGGCCCAAGGATCACCAGCTGGGCTTGTTTATGGACATGTAGCGGTCCACCACGCCGGTGACATTGGCACCGAAGGATCCCGGGTTGCAAAACACCACACACATTTGCGCTCTCGGCAACCAGAAAGGCGGGGTCGGAAGACCCAGGACTATCTTCCACCTGGCCCGTTCTGGCCTGCTCTGCGGGCTGCATGTGCTCGTGCTGGACAACGCCCCTCCGAGCAACCTCACGGCCGTAGCTGCCGCCGAACCAGTAACCGAGAACCAGAGACGCCCTTGCCCATGACCGGAGAAGCCCCGGAAGACGTTCGCCTACCGGATCGCGCGCGTTGCCATGACCTAAACAGGTTGACAGCACGGGGCAGCGTATCAACCTAACGCTGCCCCGTCCTCGACTCTTCAGCGAAGGGCTCTCTGGCTCCAATACGCCTGCGCCGGAAGCTCTGAGCATTCGGCAATGGAGCACAGAGGTAAGGTGAGGAACGTATTCGGAAACCAGGAGACGCGCCCTTCGCTAAAGAGGGCGGGAAATGGTCTCTACCTCGTGTAAGGAGACCCGAATGAAGGAAAACCTATCTAGTCATATTCGTGGCTTTGTTCTCTCCTTCATCAGTTCGCTCGGAACTGTCGTCTTGGCTACGCTCTCTTCGCTCCTTGGATATAACTCAAATTCACTCTCCGACAGCCTCTCAACGCTAGTGGTATTCTTCGCCGTTTCCAGCATCTTCGCTGCACTGATAGCTTCTGTCGTCTCGACGGGACTGTTCGTGCTGGGGAGCCGAAAGGGGCGAGTTTCCGGAGGAATTATTGCCTCCGTCGCGGGCGTGCTGCTTCTGGGCTTCGTCTTTGCTCTCCTCACGCAGCAGATTCCAGACTATGACGTGACGCTGCTCCTGATCATTGGATGCTGCCTTGGATCACTCACCGGCCCAATTAGTTTCATCGTCGCCCTCCAGCCCCAGCCTGCCCGTGAAAACAGCCTGGATCGGCACTCCTCCTAGAACGTTTTCGCCAAGCGACTACCAGCCCACCCAATGACCTGCTGATTTGGCATTGACCCTCGCGATCAGACTTTTTTGTGCCGGGGGCGATCACCAATAACAAGTTCTGGTCCAAAGCAAGGATGATAGAAACGAAGTTCTCTCAAGTGCTGATGCTTGTCCCATACGACGGTCGTCGTTCACCGGGGCACCGGCTCTACTGATCTGGGTTGCTAGAGGTCTCTATGCTCGCGGCCAAGATGCGCGTCGCGTATACCCCGCCCGCGAGAATGCCCAATGAAGGTGCCTCATACGGACGCCAAAAACGATCGTTTTAAGACCGTCTTGCCTGGCACTCACTATTTCGAGTGACACGCCGCAGAAAGGTGGCCCGAAACCTGTGCCCGAAACCAAAACCAACCGAAACTATTTAAGGATCGTTTTCAGGTGACTTGGTAAAATGAAGTGGGCCATTTTCTTGGAAGGAGTCCGGTCGTGATCGAGAAGTTTGATATTGAGGAACGCTGGCCAGAACTGTTTGCGCAACTCGATGCTAACCAACGCAATGCCGTTCGGCAGTCACTGGCCGCCGCCTGGCATGAGGGATGGGTCCCGAACCGCGAGGACGTCGAGAACCTGACCGACGAGGCCCGTGGGGCGATCGACCAGGCGGAGTATCTGCGGCGTGTCGACGCAGCGGCTGAGCGTCACCGGTCCGGTACGCACACGGTAGCCAAGTGACCGAGTCTGATACCTGGAAGTCGTATTTCTATCCTCCGCCGGATCATGCGCCGATGCGGAATCTGCTACATTTGGGCGCGCAGCTGAGGTAAGCGCTCTGCCACCGCGGCTAGATGCTCCTGGCATTCGGCCGGTTCGTTAATGGTTTTCGGTGCAGGCTGCTCTCGTCCCGAGGCCTCGGACGGCTGGAAGTAAGGGCGCAGTGAATCGGCGGGCACGGCGTTGCCCCATTCGGAAATCACCAGCAGCAGGTCGCAGGGCCGCTGGGAGGTGGCACGGATGGTTGATGTTGCATGGGGTCGGGGTGGCGGTTCGGCTACTCATTTTCAATCCTGCCCCGGGTCTTGCGGCCAGCCCCCACCCAGACGATATGCTGAAGGTACCAAGGGAAGAACAATGGCGTTCTCCCTGGCTTTTCCCCGACCGCGGTACGCCGCGTGGTCTTACGAACGGGTCTCCCGAGGCTCCCTGTCAATAGCTGGCCCGCCCGTGGAACAAGCCGCGCGCCGAGCGGAAACCGCCTCAGCCGGCGCGCGCGAGCAGTGGCTCGAGCTGCCCCGCCAATGCCAGCAGATCAGCATCCTGGTGGGCGTTACCCTGCACCGTCATCCCCACCGGCAGTCCGTGCGAGCCCCGGCCGGCGGGCAGGGTCACCGACGGCACGCCCAGTATCGTGCCCGGCCCGACATTCCGGGTCATCAGTGGGAACAGGGCAGTCGGCTGGCCGCAGTGGTCCACCACGTGGTCCTCGCCCACCCGCTGGGGAAGCGTAGGCATGGTGGGAAAGAACAGGGCGTCGAGACGTTGGTGCTCCATGAGACGGGCATACCGCTCTCGCGCCGCTGCCATGGCGAGCCTGGCCTGCAGATAGGAGCGTTGGTCCACCGGCTCGCTGGTATAGCTGTCCAGAATGCCGCGAACGTCGGGGGAGGCCGCCCGGTGAACCACCTCGGTCCACGCCCGGGTTGGGCTCAGGTCCTCGGCCGCCGCCAGGTAGGCGCTAAGCAGCCGCGGGGCCTCCCACCCCACCAGGTCCCACTGGGCCCGGTCGGTCAGGGCAATGATCGGGGACAGGTCCACATCAACGAACTGCACGTGGGGTTCCAGGGACTTTAGCGCCAGGCGCAGCACCCGGGCCGCGTCGGGATCGAGGTCCCGGTGGAAAGCGGCGGGCAGTCCCAGGCGCGCACGCGCGACCGGGGCAGGTGTCGGCGGGGTGTTGCTGATCCAGTTGTCCAGCAGGCCCGCCTCGGCCACGGTGGGGGTGTGCACGCCAATGGTGTCGCGGGAGGTGGACAGCCCGATGATCCCGTCAATGCGCCAACGTCCGGTGCTGGGACGAAACCCGACCACCCCGCAGGAGGAGGCCGGGATGGAAATTGAGCCGCCGGTGTCCGTACCCAGGGAAATGCGCACGGTCCCGGCGGCCACGGCCGCGGCGCTGCCGCCACTGGATCCGCCCGCGGTGCGCTGCCGATCATAAGGGTTGCGCACCGGCCCGTAGACGGCGTTGTTGCTGGTGATCCCGAACGCCAGCTCATGCATGTTCGTCAGGCCGTGCACCCGACCGCCATGCTGGCGCAGGATGGAAACCACCAGTGCATCGGCCGGAGCCCGGTACCCGCCATAGACGGGACTGGCCGCGTTCGTCGGAAGGCCCTGCACCTGGATATTGGCCTTGACGGCAAAGTTAAACTCGCCCTCACCCGCGATGGGGGCATTGTCGTGCGGTGGACCGGCGTCGGTGTCCGGCAGATCCTCCAGATGCGTCCAGATCCCGTCCTGCCCGTGATGGTCCGTCATTGACTTTCCTGGTCCCTTCGAACAATGCGCGGCGCGGTGCTCCCATCCGTGCCGATTACCCCGAGCCTAGGGCAGAAGCCGCTCACCGGCCAGCGTTCAGGGCAGCAGGGCCGTGTTGGCCGAGGATGTGCCGAAGCACGCGGTCAGGGTGGCATGACGTGGTGGACAAATCCGGGTAAAGTGGAAGACGTACGACGTTGATCCGGCCATCACCGGGGAGTCCTTGGAAGAACAGCCCGGTTCCGGGCCTAGTAGAACCGAGCGGGACCAGCCCGTGACAGCTGAAGACAAGCGGTTTGTCCGCCGGCCCCCACGCGGTGCCGGATGGGGGAACAAGCGGGGTGGTACCGCGGCCACAGGTCGTCCTCGCAGTGGATGTTTCCGAACCTACGCTTGTAAGGATGGCCGCCTACGATGAGCTTCTACCCGAAGGTCACTACCGATCCCTCCGGTTCCACCCCGGCATCTCCGCGCTTCCCCGAGATCGAAAAACGAGTCCTCGAGTACTGGAAGCAGGACAACACCTTCCAGGCTTCCATTGACCAGCGCGAAGACAACGAATTCGTCTTCTACGACGGCCCGCCGTTCGCCAACGGCCTGCCGCACTACGGCCACCTGCTCACCGGCTACGTCAAGGACCTGGTCGCCCGCTACCAGACCCAGCGCGGACACCGTGTGGAACGCCGTTTCGGCTGGGACACCCACGGGCTGCCGGCCGAGCTGGAGGCCATGAAGCAGCTGGGGATGGCCGATAAGAAGCACATCCTGGAGATGGGCATCGACAAGTTCAACGACGCCTGCCGCAGCTCGGTGATGAAGTACGCCGACGAGTGGGAGGAGTACGTCACCCGCCAGGCGCGCTGGGTCGACTTTGAAAACGACTACAAGACCCTGAACGTCGAATACATGGAATCGGTGATCTGGGCGTTCAAGCAGCTCTCCGACAAGGGGCTGACCTACCAGGGCTTCCGCGTGCTGCCGTACTGCTGGAAGGACGAGACCCCACTGTCCAACCACGAACTGCGCATGGACGACGACGTCTACAAGAACGTCCAGGACCAGACCGTGACCGTCACCTTCCCAATCCTGGAGGGCGAGCTGCCGGTCTCCCGCCACCTGGTCGGCGTGCAGGCCCTGGCCTGGACCACCACCCCCTGGACCCTGCCCACCAACGAGGCGCTGGCCGTGCACCCGGACGTGGAATACGTGGTCGTGCCCGCCGGGGAAGCCGGTGTGAAGGCCTCGGCCGCCAGCGGCAGCTTCCTGCTGGCCCGCGACCTGCTCGGCTCCTACGCCAAGGACCTGGGCTACGCCGACGCCAAGCAGGCCGCAGCCGCCATCACCGCCAGTTACCAGGGCCGCGAACTGGCCGGGCTGCGCTACGAACCGCTGTGGGACACCTACACCGACACCGAGAAGTACGGCACCGAAAACGCCTGGCAGATCGTCACCGCCGACTACGTGACCACCTCGGACGGCACCGGGCTGGTGCACCAGGCCCCGGCCTACGGTGAAGATGACCAAAAGGTCTGCGAGGAAAACGGGATCCCGGTGATCCTCTCGGTCGATGAGGGCGCCAAGTTCCTGCCGGTGTTCGCCGGCGGGCCGCTGAACGACATCGTCGGGGTGCAGGTCTTTGACGCGAACAAGACCATCACCAATGTCCTCAAGGACGACGCCCGACTGGTCAAGCAGGCCTCCTACGAGCACTCCTACCCGCACTGCTGGCGCTGCCGCCACCCGCTGATCTACCGTGCGATCTCCTCCTGGTATGTGGAGGTCACCCAGATCAAGGACCGGATGCTGGAGCTGAACGAGCAGATCAACTGGATCCCGGAGAACGTCAAGCACGGCCAGTTCGGCAAGTGGCTGGAAAACGCTCGCGACTGGTCGATCTCCCGCAACCGTTTCTGGGGATCCCCGATCCCGGTGTGGGAATGCGACGGGGTGGAGTGCACGCACCGCGAGGTGTTCGGCTCCCTGCAGGAGCTGAAGGACTTCTTCGGCCGGCTGCCGGTGAACCATGAGGGCGAGCCGGACCTGCACCGCCCCTTCATCGACGAGCTGACCAAGGCCCACGCGGGCTGCGCGGCCGGGGGCACGCTGCGCCGCGTCGAGGACGTGCTGGATGTCTGGTTCGACTCCGGTTCAATGCCCTACGCCCAGGTGCACTACCCGTTTGAGAACCGTGAATGGTTCGACACCGGCCACCACCCGGCGGACTTCATCGTGGAGTACATCGGGCAGACCCGCGGCTGGTTCTACACCCTGCACATCCTGTCCACCGCCCTGTTCGACCGCCCGGCGTTCACCAACGTGATCTCCCACGGCATTGTGCTCGGCTCCGACGGGCAGAAGATGAGCAAGTCGCTGCGCAACTACCCGGATGTCACCGAAGTGCTGGACCGCGACGGCTCGGATGCGATGCGCTGGTTCCTGATGGCCAGCCCGATCCTGCGCGGCGGCAACCTGGTGGTCACCGAGCAGGGCATCCGCGAAGGGGTGCGCCAGGTGCTGCTGCCGCTGTGGAACGTGTGGCACTTCTTCAACCTGTACACCAACGCCGCGAACAACGGCGCCGGGTACGAGGCGAAGATCTCCCACGATTCACCGGACCCGCTGGACCAGTACATGATCGCCGCCACCGGCCAGCTGGTGCGCGAGGTGACCACCGCGTTGGATGAGTACGAGGTCTCCGACGCCACCGACGCCGTGCGCCAGTACATGGACACCCTGACCAACTGGTATGTGCGCCGCTCCCGCCAGCGCTTCTTCGACGAGGACACCCACGCCTTTGACACGCTGTACACGGCGCTGGAGACCCTGGTGAAGGTCGCCGCCCCGCTGCTGCCGCTGGCCTGCGAGGAAATCTACCGCGGGCTGACCGGGCAGCGTTCGGTGCACCTGACCGACTGGCCGGACGCCGAGCAGTTCCCGGCCGATGCCGGGCTGCTGGAAACCATGGACACCACCCGCAAGATCTGCTCGGTCGGCTCCTCGCTGCGCAAGGCCAAGAACCTGCGTGTGCGCCTGCCGCTGGCCGAACTGAAGGTGGTGCTCAGTGACGCCGCCCGCCTGGAAGGCACCTACGCCTCGATCATCAAGGATGAGCTGAACCTGAAGCAGGTCACCCTGATCGACGCGGCCGGGGTGGACGCGGCCAGCTACGGGATCAGCCAACAGCTGGTGGTCAACGCGCGCGCCGCCGGCCCGCGCCTGGGCAAGAACGTGCAGCAGGCCATCAAGGGCGCCAAGTCCGGTGACTGGTCCGTGGCCGACGGTGTGGTCACCGCCGGCGGGCTGGAACTGGTGGAGGGTGAGTACACCCTGGACACCGTGGTGAACGCGGAGGCGGACATCGCCGCAGCGGTCATCGATGGCGGCTTCCTGGTGCTGGACACCGAGGTCACCGAGGAGCTGGCCGCCGAGGGCATCGCCCGCGACATGGTCCGCAGCATCCAGGCCGCCCGCAAGGACGCGGATCTGCAGGTCTCGGACCGGATCCGCACCACCATCAGCGCGAACGAAACCGTGATTGCGGCCCTGGAGGCGAACCGGGAACTGATCAGCGGCGAGACGCTGACCGTTGACCTGGTCCTGCAGGCCAACGGTGCCGCCAAGGAACCCCAGGTGAAGGTCGAGGTCAGCGCGTGAGCGAACTGGAACGGGTGTACGCCGAACTGCTGGCGCGCGCCCCGGAGAACAAGATTGAGCCGCGCATGGCCCCGATGTTCCGGGCCATGGAGGTGCTGGGCGAGCCGAACAAGGCCTGCCCGGTCATCCACATCACCGGCACCAACGGCAAGACCTCCACGGCGCGGATGATCGAGTCGCTGCTGCGCGCGCATGACCTGCGCACCGGGCGCTACTCCTCCCCGCACCTGGTCTCGGTCACCGAGCGGATCAGCATCGACGGGGAACCGGTCGATGATGAGACCTTCGTGCGGATCTGGGACGAGATTGCCCCCTACCTGGACCTGGTGGACTCGGAGCTGCAGGCCAACGGGGAAAACCGGCTGACCTACTTTGAGGCCGTGACGATCCTGGGATTTGCGATCTTCGCCGACGCCCCGGTGGACGTGCTGGTGCTGGAGGTAGGCCTGGGCGGCATCACCGATGCCACCAATGTCGCCGACGGCGACGTCTCGGTGATCACCCCGATCTCCCTGGACCACACCGACCTGCTGGGCGACACCACCGAGCTGATCGCCGAGGAGAAGGTGGGGATCCTCAAGCCCGGCGGCTACCTGGTCACCGCGGTGCAGCCGGTCGACGCGGCCGATGTGCTGCTGCGCCAGGCCCGGGAGCTTGAGGTGCCGTTCGCCTTTGAGACCCTGGACTTCAAGCTGCTGGAGCGCAAGGTCGCCGTGGGCGGTCAGATGCTGGACATCCAGGGCCAGGCCGCGCGCTACGACGAGCTGTTTCTCCCACTTTACGGTGCCCACCAGGCGCAGAACGCCACCGTCGCGCTGGCCGCGGTGGAGGCCTTCCTGGGTGGGGGAGCCAAGGAGCTGAACGTGGAACTCATCCGCCAGGGCTTCGCCGAGGTGACCAGCCCCGGACGCCTGGAGATCGTGCGCACCGCGCCGACCGTGCTGGTGGACGCCGGGCACAACCCGGACGGGGTCCAGGCAGCGGCCACCGCGGTGAAGGAATCCTTCGGGTTCAGCCGCCTGGTGCTGATGGTCGGGATCCTGCAGGAGAAGGACGCCGCCGGGATGCTCTACCAGATGCGCGAGGAATACGGGGAACTGGTTGAGGATCTGTGCCTGACCCAGTCCTCCTCCCCGCGGGCCATCCCCGCCGGGGAACTGGCGAACCTGGCCCTGGAGGCCGGCTGGCCCGAAGAGGACCTGCACGTGACCGAGGACCTGGAAGACGCCATCGAATGGTGCGTGGGCCGGGCCGAGGCCGGCAACGACCTGGCCGGCGGCGTGCTGGTCACCGGGTCGATTACGCTGGTTGGCGAGATTTCACTGTTGTTGAAGGGACGTGAGTAGCACTCATGGCACGTCTGACCAAGGCCCAGCGCGAATGGCGCCCGGGCATGCGCAAGAAGCCGCGCTCGCTGAAAATCATGTTGGCCTCCTCGGTGCTGTCCCTGGAGGCGTTCGTGGCGCTGTTCTTCACCCTGGCCACCCTGGGGCTGAAGCGCTCTGAGGTTGCCCCGGGGCTCATCTTGGGCGGGGGAGCGGTGATGATCGCGCTGTGCATCATCACCTGCGCCTTCCTGCGCAAGCCGTTTGGAATCGTCATGGGCTGGATCATCCAGCTGATGTTCATCCTGTGCGGTTTCGTGCTGGCCGACATGTTCTACATCGGCGCCGCGTTCGCCGCCTGCTGGTGGTATGCCCTGTACAAGGGTGGGCAGATGGACGTGGAGAACAAGCGCCGGGAAGCCGAGCAGGCCGAATGGGAACGCAACAACCCACCGGTAGAATCCTAGATAAGTATCAATTTCGTCGAAGACAAGAGGTATTTACATGTCTGACCGCACCCTGATCCTGGTCAAGCCCGATGGCGTCAAGCGTGGGCTGACCGGACAGATCCTGGCCCGCATCGAAGCCAAGGGCTACACCATCGCCAAGCTGCAGCAGCTGCAGGCCACCCGCGAGATGCTGGCCGCGCACTACGCCGAGCACGAGGGCAAGCCGTTCTACGAGCCGCTGGTGGAGTTCATGCTCTCCGGGCCGGTCGTGGCGATCGTGGCCGAGGGCCACGGTGTGATCCCGGGCTTCCGTTCGCTGGCCGGCGCCACCGACCCGACCACCGCCGCCCCGGGCACCATCCGCGGCGACTTCGGCCGCGACTGGGGCGTGAAGGTGCAGCAGAACCTGGTGCACGGCTCGGACTCGCCCGAATCCGCCGAGCGTGAGATCAGCATCTGGTTCGGCAACTAGCCGTCACGGACTAACTCGGCGAAGCTCCGCCGTCGATGACGCCCGGGTGCTGCCTCCCATTGGAGGCAGCACCCGGGCGTTTTGCGTTCCCGCGCCGCTCACGCCGGCAAG
Organism: Glutamicibacter creatinolyticus; assembly: GCF_006094275.1. GTDB lineage: Bacteria > Actinomycetota > Actinomycetes > Actinomycetales > Micrococcaceae > Glutamicibacter > Glutamicibacter creatinolyticus. The sequence continues at coordinate 1,822,975 of NZ_CP034412.1, read as the reverse complement.
GGCCCGTCCCGGATACAAACAAGCCCCAGGAGCCCACGGCGCATGCCGCAGCCCCTGGGGCTTGATTCGGGTGGTTCGTGCTCTAGAGCCAGCCGCCGAGCGTGTCGTTGGTGCGGCCCGCGTTCTGCAGGTAGCCGCTCGCGGGTTCATCCAGCCAGCCGCTGTCCGTGCTTCCGCCCTTGGCCGCCGCTGAGGCGGCAAACCCGTTCTCGGTCAGCAGCTGACCGCCGCCGCCTTCACCCGCGGAATGGACGGCGCGTGAATCACGGGCCGCGGCGGTAAGGGTTCTGGGATTTTCTGGCCCTTCTGAGGAACTGACGTTCAGCATGAGGCTACCTTCCTGCCTTCGCATCCAACTTTCGAAGGCACATGAGTTTCGCTGTGACCCGGTTCTTGTCCTGGCTGCCCGCGGGTGCCGGCGGCGAAAGCGCGAGAAGCCGAGGACGGAGTCACAATTTTAACTTAATTCACATTAAACACACTTGAGGTTCACCCGGTCAACGACGTTGCCCTTGATGACGCTTTGCGGTGTTGCGACCTACTGCTCCGTGTCTGGACGTTGGGCCTTGTCGGAGTGTTCTTCCGAGTTGGCGATGATCTCATCTGCCATCTCGTCCACGTCCTGCTTGACCTCGTCGACCTTCTCCTTCTTCTTCAGCTTTTCCAAAGCCTTGTCCTCGGCACGGATCTCGGCCTCGATCTTGATCTGCGCCTTGGCGGCGGCGACCGCGTCCATGTTCTCGCGCTCGGTCCACACCTTGATGATTCCCCAGGCCACGGCGGAGAGCGGCACGGCCAGCACGGCGCCGACGATTCCGCCCAGCACGGTGCCGGCGGTCAGGGCCATCAAGATCACCAGGGCATGCAGGTTCAGCGCCTGGGCCATGACCACCGGCTGTAGGAAGTTGCCCTCTAGCTGGTTCACGATGATCACCGCGGCAAGCACCACCAGGGCAACCAGCGGGCCGCTGGTGACCAGGCCGACCAGGGTGGCCAGGATGCCGGCCACGGTTGCGCCGACCATGGGGATGAACGCGCCGAGGAAGACCACCACGCCCAGCGGCAGGGCCAGCGGCACCTGCAGCACCAGCAGGGTGGCGGTCACGCCGATGGCATCCACGGCTGCGATGATCGCGGTGCCGCGGATGTAGCCGCCGAAGGTGTGCAGCGCCCGATCACCGGAGGTGATCCACTTGTGGCGGTAGTGCTTCGGGGTCCAGGAAATGAAGAACGCCCAGATCCGGTCCCCGTCCTTGAGGAAGAAGAACAGGATGACCATCAGCAGGATGCTGCCGGTGACAAAGCTGCCGGCGGCAGTGATGGTGTTCAGGGCTCCGGCGCCGAACTGGGAGCTGGTGATGAACGAGGTGACGGTGTCCACCGCCTCATCGATCTGGCCTTGGTCCACCGTGAACGGCATGTCCCCGATGAACTGTTGCACCAGGTCGTTGAGCTGGTTAAAGCCCTCCGCGGCCTGGTTGACCAGGGTGTTCCATTCGCGCATGACCGAGAAGACCAGGCCGGTGCCGATCCCGCCAAGAACCAGCAGCGACCCGAGGAAGACGACCCAGGCGGACAGCATCGGGGACAGGTGCTTGCGCAGCTTGGTGACCAGCGGCCACAGGGCGCAGGAGAGGATCAGCGCGATCAGCGTCGGGATCACGATCATGGTCAGGCGCAGCATGCCAATGATGACGAAGCCGGCGACCAGTCCCACAATCAGGATCTGCAGGCAGCGGATCCCCAACCGGCCGAGCATGTCGGTCCACAATCCCTGAACCGTGAACTCCGGCCGCTCACGAACCGGTGCTTCTGCCGCGACCACCACTTGCTGTGTCGGTGGCCTGTTTTTTGAGGATGCAGCCTTGCGGAAGAACGCCATTCTTGCTCCTACGTCAGGGGGATTGATCAATTAAACAATAGGCTAGCGGTCGCCGAAGCGCGGGAGACACGTCCAAAAGGATGAGTTAATTCAACTGTCCGTCACTGCTTGGTTCCCGCCCTCAGCGGGTTGCTGCCAGCCCCGCGGCGGGGGAGGCGGGGTACTCGCTGGCCAGCAGGCCCATCAGGATCCGGTCGTGGAACCGGCCATCATGAAAAACGGCGGCCCGTTGGCGGCCCTCGGGGCGAAAACCCAGCCTGGTGTAGGTGCGTTGGGCGCGCTGGTTGTACTCGTACACCCCCAGGTGGATGCGGTTCAGCCCCAGCTGGTGGAAGCCATGGCGCAGCATCAGTGCGGTGGCCTGCGCCCCCAGGCCCTGTCCCCGGAAATCCGGGCCGAGGATGATCGCGAACTCGGCCGCCCGGGCCGGGGTGTTCCCGCCGTAGAGCGTCGCGTGCCCGATCAGCGGCCCGCCGACCAGCTCAATGCTGAAACCGGCTTCGCGGGAAGTCGGCCGGTTCTGGCTCCAGACCTGCCAAACCCGGTAAAGGCCCTTCATCGGCTGGGGCAGCACCAGGTTCGTCTGGTGCACCATGGTTGCCGGGTCATTCCACCAGCACGACAACGGCTGCAGGTCCTCCGCACGCAGTTCGCGCAGACGAACCCGGTCAGGCCTCGCGCCGGTTGCCGCGGCGCCGAAGTCTGCGGCGGGTCTAGCCAAAGTACTCGTCGGCCAGCTGACTGAGCAGGATCTTGTCGTGGAATTCGCCGTTGTGGAACCCGGCCTGCCGGGCCCGGCCCTCCTCACGGAAACCCGCCTTGGTGAAGGTGCGCAGCGCCCGCTCGTTGTACTCCCAGATGCCCAACCCGATGCGGTTCAGGCCCATTTCACGGAACCCGAAATCCACGATCATCTTGGTCGCCTCGGTGCCGTAGCCCTGGCCCACGTAGGAGCCGCCGATCATCATCATCAGCTCGGCCGAGCGGGCCGAGGCATGGTAGTTGTACAGCGCCGTGTGCCCCACCAGCGTGTCGTCGGGCAGGGTGATGCACAAGCCGATGCCGTCCTTCGTGCCCCGGTTCTGACTCCAGTCCCGGAAGATCTCCGCGGCCTCGGTGCGCGGGTGGGGCAAGACAATGTTGCCCTGCAGCGCCATGAATTCCGGGCTGTTCCACCAGCCGGCAAGGACTGGCAGGTCTTCTTCCTGAAGCTCGCGCAGCCTGATGGTGTCGGAGACCAACAGGTTGATGCCGTAGTCCTGGGCTGTTTCCGTATTCCAATTGTCATGGGCCATGACTCAAACTTAGTCGGTTTTTCTCCCGGTGTGCCAGATGGGTCACTTTTGCCATGGTTTAAGCTGGGTGGCCCACCGCCAGGAGCAGGCGGAATTGCGGTGCAGCGGCCGGGCGCGGTGCGGGCGACACGCCCGGGGAGCCCTGCGCTAGAGCTCCCGGGCCGCCTGGGCATGGGCCCGCGTCCGGCAGATGAGTCCATCCACCGTCCAGGCCAGCGCGGCCCCGACCACATAGGCGAACAGGTCCAGCACCGCGAAGCTGGTGCCCAACACCAGGCGCAGGATGGGCAGCGCCTGGGCCAGCTGCAGGGGCAGGGGAGTCAGCTGCAGCAGTTCCACCGCCACGCACCAGCCCAGAGAACCCAGGAACAGGTGCAGCCGGGCCGCGCGTGGGAAGAGAAAACCGAGCAGCACATACAGCAGCGTGGCGTAGAGCAGACCCCCAGCCAGGTCGGCGGCCAGCCCCAAGGGCAGGAAGCGGGCAAAAAGGCCGATGGGGACCACCAGCAGTGCGGTGATCCCCATCCACGCCCGACGCGTCAGTACTTTGCGGCGCATCAGCAGGCTTCCGTCGTGCCCTAGCCGAAGAAGGCGTTCGGGAAGCGCAGGACCACGGTCGCGGCGACGACCAGCAGCAGGACCACGGTAATCACCCACGACCACTCGGCGAAGAACTTCTTCACGCCCGCCCCGGCCGGGATCACCCCGTGGATGACGTTGCGAGCGGTGGTGTGCACGAACAGCGGGATCACCATGGCCCAAACGACCATGCAGTACAGGCACAGCGCGCTGATGTCATACAGCGCCTGGGACCACAGCCAGATGATGAACACCATCGCCAGGGTGACGCCGATCTGGAACCCCACCCAGTACCAACGGGCAAAGCGGGCCCCGGCCAGCAAGGCCATGCCCACGGTGATCACGATCGCGAATCCCACGATGCCCAGCAGCGGGTTCGGGAAGCCCAGCAGTTCGGCCTGCCAGGACTTCATGACCGTGCCGCAGGAAATCCAGGGGTTGATGTCGCAGCTGGTGACGTAGTCCGGGTTCTTGTACAGGGCCAGCCGATCCAGCACCAGTACACCGGAGGCGATCCAGGCGATCACGCCGGTCACCACGGTAAAGATTCCAAAACCGCGATCCTTGGCCCACCGGGGCAACACGCCCGGTGTCGGGGGATTCTCTACAGCTGAATTCATGTTCTGCCTAGTCCGTTTGCTCATTGGAATGCGCGGTTTTGCGCATTGGTTGTTCCAATCCTAAAAGCACTTACTGTGTGCTCCCATAGCGAAGATCATCCGCCATGCGGCTAAATGTGAGAGAATGTTGGTGGTTGTTCGTGGATCCACAGTCTGCTTTCAACCCAACGAGAGACTTTGAACGACAGATCGTCAGGCGATGCATCGCTCCGGTTGAGTGCCCAAGAAAGTGCGCCTCCCGGGGGAATACCGCGGATCGAAGGGCCGTATAGGAAAACGGCCGGTTCTGAAGCACACCCGTTGACCGTGTCCAGTTTCCACGGTGCAATACGTTGCATCGCGAAAATCGGTGAGACGGACCTACAGAGGACTTTGATGCCCGACAGGCCAGAAACGTGGCCGACCGCATGGCATAAATGAATAGAGTTTCGGCTGCTGCGCTGTCTGTGGAAGCGCCGGCGCTGGAATGTTTTAGAGGAGTACGCGAACCTGATGAGCGCATCAAAAGAACGCAAGAGTGGTTCCGGAGGAAATAAGCGTGGCAACCGTTCGACTCGTGCCCGGCGCACGACCGTAGCCACCACCCCGGCCCGCCCGCTGCGCCAGGCAATGACCCTGGCCGAACTGAACGCGGCCGCCGGTGTGGAACCCACCGGCACCCGCATGCGGGTCACCCGCCGCACCCCGGTCTCCACCCCGGACACCGCGCGAATGAACCGCCAGACCGAACGCCGCCAGCGTGCCACCCAGGCCGACGCCGAGGCCAGCGCCAACGAGACCAGCACGGACAAGGCCAGCGCGGCCCAGGGCGGCCAGGACACCGACCGCAAGCAGGCCCCGGCAGAGTCCCACCAGCCCAAGACGTCCAAGGCGCCCCGCCAGCAGGAACCGACCGCGGCCACCGAGGCAGTTGCCGAATCCACCGGGTCGACCGAAACCACCGAAACCACCGAAACAGATGTCGCCGCTGAAGCCAGCGAAAGCGGCGCAGCGAAGGAAAACGAGGACCACACAGGCGCCCTGCTCGCGCAGCACGGCAGCACCATGATGATCAATCCCTTCGCCGTGCCCGAGGCGGCCCACACGGTCGTACGCCACGCCATCCCCAAGACCAAGCAGCAGGCCGAAGCCGAACAGCGCGGGGAGGAACACCACGACGAGGACGCCGATGAGGTCACCTCACGCCGTCGGCGTCGCCGCCGTCGCGGGGAAGTGGATCTGGAACTTGATGGCGGTTCGCAGGATGACCCGCCGAACACCGTCACCCGGGTGCGTGCCCCGCGCGCCAGCCTGGACACCCCGGTCTCCAACAAGGTCACCTCGGTGCGTGGTTCCACCCGTCTGGAAGCCAAGCGCCAGCGCCGCCGCGAATCGCGGGAAACCGGTCGTCGCCGTCAGGTGATCACCGAGGCAGAGTTCCTGGCCCGCCGCGAGTCGGTGGAACGCCAGATGATCGTGCGCCAGCGCGAGGACCGCATCCAGATCGGTGTGCTGGAGGACGGGGTGCTGGCCGAGCACTTCGTGTCCAAGACCCAGCAGGATTCCCTGATCGGCAACGTGTACCTGGGCAAGGTCCAGAACGTGCTGCCCTCCATGGAGGCCGCGTTCGTGGATATCGGGCGCGGACGCAACGCCGTGCTGTACGCCGGCGAAGTCAACTGGGACGTCGCAGCCCTGGAGGGCCAGCCGCGGCGCATCGAAAACGCGCTGAAGGCCGGCGACTCGGTGCTGGTGCAGGTGACCAAGGACCCGGTGGGCCACAAGGGTGCCCGCCTGACCAGCCAGGTCTCCCTGCCCGGACGCTACCTGGTGTACGTTCCCGGCGGTTCAATGACCGGCATCTCCCGCAAGCTGCCGGACGTGGAGCGCCAGCGGCTGAAGAAGATCCTGAAGGACCACCTGCCGGAGAACGCGGGCGTCATCGTGCGCACCGCCGCCGAGGGTGCCAGCGAGGAAGAGTTGATGAATGACATCAACCGCCTGCGTGCCCAGTGGGAGGGCATCGAGGAACAGTCCAAGTCGAACAAGACCCTCGCCCCAGAACTGCTGCACTCCGAACCGGACTTGACCATCAAGGTCGTGCGCGATGTGTTCAACGAGGACTTCACCAAGCTGATCGTCTCCGGCACCCAGGCCTGGGACACCATCGAGGCCTACGTGATGTACGTGGCCCCGGACCTGATGGGCCGCCTGGAGCAGTGGAAGAACGAAGAGGACATCTTCGCCCACTACCGAATCGACGAGCAGATCAATAAGGCGCTGGATCGCAAGGTGTTCCTGCCCTCCGGCGGTTCGCTGGTCATCGACCGCACCGAGGCGATGACCGTGGTGGACGTGAACACCGGCAAGTTCACCGGCTCGGGCGGCAACCTTGAGGAAACCGTCACCAAGAACAACCTGGAGGCGGCCGAGGAGGTCGTGCGCCAGCTGCGCCTGCGCGACATCGGCGGCATCATCGTCATCGACTTCATCGACATGGTGCTGGAGGCCAACCGGGACCTGGTCCTGCGCCGGCTGATCGAGTGCCTGGGCCGCGACCGCACCAAGCACCAGGTCGCCGAGGTCACCAGCCTGGGTCTGGTGCAGATGACCCGCAAGCGCATGGGCACCGGCCTGTTGGAAGTCTTCGGGGAGGCTTGCGAGGTCTGCGCCGGACGCGGGGTGATCACCCACGAGGAGCCGGTGGAGCACCGCAAGAGCTACAACTCGCACGGTGAATCGCACGCCAAGAAGAACCAGGAACCCAAGTCCAGCCGTTCCCGGCGCCGCCGCGGCGGCTCCAGCGGCCAGGAGGAAACCAAGCCCACCGAGCAGCGGGCCACCCAGGAAACCGAGAGCGACGAGAAGAGCGAGGCCGCACGCAGCGCCCTGGCCAGCATCGCCGCGGCCTCGCACCTGACCGAGGCCGAGGAAGCGGAAGCCCAGCAGGAATCCGGCAAGGACCAGGCTCCGGTGAGCCTGGAGCAGCTGGAAGCCGCCCTGCCGGGCCAGGATCGGGATGAGGAGACCGGCGAGCAGAAGCCGCGCAAGCAGCGTCGCCGCCCGCGTTCGCGGTCCCGCAACGGCCAGGGCGCCGAGACCGCCGAGCAGCAGCCCGGCGAGGAGGCTGCCGGTGCACCGCAGCAGGAGGCCGGGCAGGGCGATCAGCCCGCCGCCGAGCAGCAGGCCGAGCAGGCTCCGGCCCAGGCCGTGCCCGAGCGCGCCGAGTCCGGCGAGGACAAGCGCCCGGCACGCACCAAGCGCGGTTCGCGCCGTGCCGGCAGCCCCGCCGGGTCCGCCAGCGGTGCGGTCAGTGAGCAGCCGCTGCTGACCGGGCTGGCCCTGCCGGCCGACACCATTGAGGCGCCGGCCCAGGCCGCCGCGCAGTCCGCTGCCGCACAGCAGCCGGTTGTGCAGTCGTCCGCGCCGGCCGCCCCACAGAGTTCCACGAAGCCAAAGCGCCGCAGCCGCCGGGCCACCTCGGCCCAGGGGGATGCGAACGCGGAGGTTGTCGTGAGCGAAGTAGCCACTGCCCAGGGCAACCGGGTGCAGATGGATACGTCCAGTAAGCCAAGCGAAACTCCCGCCGAGCCGGCCGCCAAGCCGGTCATGCTCGGGGTCGGGGTTCCGGTACGCGAACTGAAATGATGATCCTGATCACGCAGGGCGCGCCGGGGCGGGTTTTCATTTGCCCCGGCACGCTTTCCTAGCGTAATCTGGTTCATCGGTGCTAAACGCCAAGATCACGGTTTTGTCCGCTCGGCGTCACGGCACAAGCGCATGAGATCCCCAGGTCGTTCCGCTGTATAAGGAATACGGGTTGATTTCTGCGCCGTAAGACAATGAAACGTCGAGTAGAAGTGAGTACCCACGTGGTGTACGCAATTGTCCGCGCTGGCGGCCACCAGGAAAAGGTTTCCGTTGGAGACCTCATTACCGTTGACCGTCTTCAGGCTGCCGAAGGCAGCTCCATTGAGCTTCCGGCCCTGCTGCTGGTGGATGGCGAGAAGGTAACTTCCGCTGCTGCCGATCTGGCCAAGGTCAAGGTCACCGCCGAGGTCGTTGAGAACCTCCGCGGTCCGAAGATCGTCATCCAGAAGTACAAGAACAAGACCGGTTACAAGAAGCGCCAGGGCTTCCGTGCCGCCTTGACCAAGGTCAAGGTCACCTCGATCGCCTAATTTCTGGCGTATCGTAGAGATCAAGAAAATTTGTAGCGAAAGAGGTTTAAGCTATGGCAAGTAAGAAAGGTGCGAGCTCGACCAAGAATGGTCGCGACTCCAACCCGCAGTTCCTGGGTGTAAAGCGCTTCGGCGGCCAGGAAGTCAACGCCGGCGAGATCATCGTGCGCCAGCGTGGCACCCACTTCCACCCGGGCAACGGTGTGGGACGTGGCAAGGACGACACCCTGTTCGCCCTGACCGCCGGTGCGGTTGAGTTCGGCACCCGTCGTGGTCGCCGCGTGGTGAACATCGTTTCTGCCGCCTAGTTCTAGGCACCAGGCAAAACTTTTTAGTACGCCAAGGGGTGGGTCGGATTACCGGCCCACCCCTTGCGTGCGTTTCGCTAAACTTAATGGCGAGTGTCTTTTGCACCGCCAGAACCAAGGAGAAGAACCCCCGTGGCTTCATTCGTTGACCGCGTCACCCTGCATGCCACCGCCGGAAACGGCGGACATGGGTGCGTGTCCATCCGACGCGAGAAATTCAAGCCCCTCGGCGGCCCCGACGGCGGCAACGGAGGCAACGGCGGCGACATCATCCTCGAAGTCTCCCCACAGGTCACCACGCTGCTGGACTACCACCACCTGCCGCACCGCAAGGCCAGCAACGGCGAACCGGGCAAGGGCGGGCTGCGCCCGGGCAAGCAGGGCGTGGACCTGGTGCTGCCGGTCCCGGCCGGCACCGTGGTGAAGAACCGTGCCGGGGACATCCTGGCCGACCTGATCAACCCGGGGGACCGCTACCTGGCGGCCGCCGGCGGGCAGGGCGGGCTGGGCAACGCCGCCATCGCCTCGGACAAGCGCAAGGCCCCGGGCTTCGCGCTGCTGGGCATCCCCGGCCAGGAGCAGGACGTGGTCCTGGAGCTGAAGTCCGTGGCGGACATCGCCCTGGTCGGCTACCCCTCGGCCGGCAAGTCCTCGCTGATCGCCGCGCTGTCCGCGGCGCGTCCGAAGATCGCCGACTACCCGTTCACCACCCTGGTGCCGAACCTGGGCGTGGTGCAGGCCGGGGAAGTGCGCTACACCGTGGCCGACGTGCCCGGGCTGATCCCCGGCGCCTCCGAGGGCAAGGGGCTGGGTCACGAGTTCCTGCGCCACGTTGAGCGCTGCGCCGCGATCGTGCACGTGCTGGACTGCGCGTCCCTGGAATCGGAGCGCGACCCGATCACCGACCTGGAGGTCATCGAGGCCGAACTGGCCGCCTACGAGGTCGACTCCTCCTACGCCGGGACCGACGGGACCATCATCCCGCTCAGCGAACGCCCCAAGCTGGTGGCGCTGAACAAGGTCGACATGCCCGACGGGCAGGACATGGCCGAATTCGTGCGCCCCGAACTGGAAAAGCGCGGCTACCGGGTGTTCGAGGTCTCGGCCCTGTCGCGTAACGGATTGCGCGAACTGTCCTTCGCCATGGCTGAATTGGTGGAGGAGGAGCGCGCCAAGCTGGAGCACGCCGCCCCCGTGGTGGAGGTGCCGGTGGTTCGCCCGCGCTCGGTGAACCGCCAGGAATTCACGATCCGCCGCGAGGAGCAGAACCTGGAACCGCTGTGGCGGGTCATCGGGGAGAAGCCCGAACGCTGGATCCTGCAGACCGACTTCTCCAACGACGAGGCCGTGGGCTACCTGGCCGACCGGCTGAACCGGCTGGGCGTGGAGGACGCACTGTTCAAGTCCGGGGCCCGCCCCGGGGACGCGGTGGTCATCGGCGCCGAGGACAACGCGGTCGTCTTTGACTGGGAGCCGACCATGGCCGCCGGGGCCGAGCTGCTGGGCGGTTCGCGCCGCGGCGAGGACGTGCGCCTGGAAGACCGCAGCCGTCCCACCCGCGAACAGAAGCGCGCCGAGCACGAGGAACGCAAGGCCGCCAAGGCCGCGGCCCGCGCCGAACTGGAAGCCGAGCGCAAGGCCGGGATCTGGACCGAAAGCGTGCAGGGCAAGAACGCCCGGCGCGCCGCGGCCGAGACCGGGCAGACCGAGGAAGACTAGCACCGGCCCGCCACGGGCCGCAGGAACCAGGCAGGGGAAGAACCACCTTCATGAGCGTACGTGCCACCAAGACGCTGTCGGCCATCACCTCCCGCCACCAGCTGCCGCAGGCGCAGCGGCTGGTGGTCAAGGTCGGCTCCTCCTCGCTGACCACGGTGGACGGCGGGATCTCGCACGAACGGCTCTCCGCCCTGGTGGACGCGCTGGCCGCCACCGTGAAGGCCGGCACCGAGGTGGTGCTGGTTTCCTCCGGTGCGGTCGCCGCCGGGCTGGCCCCGCTGGGCCTGGCCAAGCGCCCCAAGGACCTGGCCACCCAGCAGGCGGCCGCCGCCGTCGGCCAGGGCCTGCTGCTGGCCCAGTACACCACCGAGTTCGCCGCCCACGAGCTGACCGTCGCCCAGGTGCTGCTCACCGCCGATGACCTGCGCCGCCGGCAAACCTACACGAACGCGCTGCGCTCCCTGGTGCGGCTGCTGAACCTGGGGGTGCTGTCGATCGTGAACGAAAACGACACGGTGGCCACCCACGAAATCCGCTTCGGGGACAACGACCGGCTCGCCTCCCTGGTCGCCCACCTGATCAAGGCCGACGCGCTGCTGCTGTTCTCCGACGTGGACTCCGTGTACGACGCGCACCCCCGCCACGGCGGGCAGCGCATCGCCCTGATCAAGAACCCCAGCGAACTGGAGGCCGTGAACCTGGGCACCCCGGGGGAGGCCGGGGTGGGCACCGGCGGGATGATCACCAAGGTCGAGGCCGCGGTAATGAGCTCCTCCTCGGGCATCCCGGCGCTGGTGACCAGCGCCGAGAACGCGGCCGACGCGCTGGCCGGGAAGGACGTGGGCACCTGGTTCGCCGCCCGCAACACCCGCCGTTCGGCACGCGACGTGTGGCTGGCCCACCTGGCCAAGCCGCAGGGCAAGCTCTACATTGACGCCGGAGCCACCCGGGCGGTGTGCAGCGGGGAAAACTCGCTGCTGGCCGCGGGCATCACCGCCGTGCACGGTGAGTTCGAGGCCGGGGACGCGGTGGAGGTCTGCAACGAGCATGGCGCCGTGCTGGCCCGCGGGCTGGTCAACTACGCCTCCCACGAGCTGCCGGCCATGCTCGGACGCACCACCAGCCAGCTGGCCACCTGGCTGGGTGAAGGTTACGAACGGGCCGTGATTCATGTCGACGATCTGGCCTTGGTCTAGGGCCAATTCCTATCATGGAGGCATGAGTCTGCATGCCGCCACCCCCGCCAACGACCAGGGCCAGCACGCCACCGACGCCGCCGCCGGCCAGGGCCAGGACGTGACCGAACAGGTCTACCGCCTGGCCGACCGGGCCCGGAAGGCCTCACGCCTGCTGGCGCGCGCCAACCGGGACTGGAAGGACCGCGCCCTGCGCCAGATCGGCGCCACCCTGGACGCCAACCGCGCCTCCATCCTGCAGGCCAACGCCAAGGACCTGGAGGCCGGGCGCGCCAACGGCACCTCCGCTGCCATGCTGGACCGGCTGAAGCTGGATGAAGCCCGCATCGACGGACTGATCGGCGCACTGGAGGAGCTGGCCGGACTGCCGGACCCGGTGGGCACCGTGCTGCGCGGGGAAACCCTGCCCAACGGGCTGCGCATGCGCCAGGTCAGCGTGCCCATGGGCGTGGTCGGCACCATCTACGAAGCCCGGCCGAACGTGACCGTGGACATCGCCGGGCTAGCCCTGAAAAGCGGCAACGCGGTCCTGCTGCGCGGCGGTTCGGCCGCCCTGAACTCCAACCTCGCATTGGTCGGGCTGATCCGCGACGCCCTGGAGAAGGTCTCGCTGCCGCGGGACATCGTGATCTCCGTGGATGAATACGGACGCCCCGGAGCCGATGCCCTGATGGGGGCGCGCGGCAAGATCGACGTGCTGATCCCGCGCGGTGGACGCGAACTGATCCAGCGGGTGGTCACCACCGCCAAGGTGCCGGTCATCGAGACCGGTGAAGGCAACGTGCACATCTTCATCGACGAGTCGGCGGACACCGACACCGCAGTGGACATCCTGCTCAACGCGAAAACCCAGCGCCCGAGTGTGTGCAACACCGTGGAGACGCTGCTGATCCACCAGGACGCGGCCGCCGGACGCAGCGTGCTAAAGGAGCTGTCCAAGGCCGGGGTGCGCCTGCACACCGACCCGCGCGCCGCCGAGCTGGCCGAGGGCCTGGACCCGGTCCAGGCCGATGAGCAGGACTGGGCCAACGAATACCTGGACCTGCAAATCGCAGTGAAGGTCGTGGACGGGATCGATGAGGCCATGGAGCACATTGCCGAATACTCCACCGGGCACACCGAGGCCATCATCACCAGCAGCCTGCAAAACTCCGAACGCTTCGTGGCCGAGGTCGACTCGGCCGCGGTGATCGTCAACGCCTCCACCCGCTTCACCGACGGCGGGCAGCTGGGCTTGGGCGCCGAGGTGGGGATCTCCACCCAGAAAATGCACGCCCGCGGGCCAATGGGGCTGGCGGAGCTGACCACCACCAAGTGGATCGTGCAGGGCGACGGGCACATCCGCAAATAGTTTCTGCAACCTGTTTTCGGTACGATGTAGAAGAACAAACTATTCACAAACGATCGATGGCAGGCCGTTGATCACCAAGAATATCTGGAGAGTTAGTTGAACGCGCTGAACCTGGCTACCGCAGCCTCCACCTCATCCCTCTCAGGCGAGACCTGGGCACTGCTGATCGGTGTGGGCATTTTCGTCGCGCTGATGGTCGGCCTGCTGATCACCATGTCGTACACCAACGTCGGCAACCGCCACCAGGTGAAGCCGGAACCGCACGACATCCACCGCCAGACCAAGGTGCACGAGACCAAACACTAGGCCCCGGTGAATTCAACAGCACAGCACCGCCCATTCCGCCTCGGCGTGATGGGCGGTACTTTTGACCCCATCCACAACGGCCACCTCGTCGCCGCCAGCGAAGTCGCTGCCGAATACGACCTGGACGAAGTGGTGTTCGTTCCCACCGGTGAGCCATGGCAGAAGGCCGACCGGAAGGTCACCCCCGCCGAGCAGCGCTACCTGATGACCGTGATCGCCACCGCGTCCAACCCGCGCTTCACCGTCAGCCGCGTCGACATCGACCGCGAGGGGCCGACGTACACGATCGACACGCTGCGCGACCTGCGGGCCGAACGCCCCGAGGCCGAACTGTTCTTCATCACCGGCGCCGACGCAATGAGCCAGATCATGAGCTGGAAGAACGCCGACGAACTGTGGAATCAGGCACACTTCGTGGGGGTCACCCGTCCCGGGCACCAGATGCCGGAAGTCGCACAGTCCAGCGCCTCCGAACTGGAGATCCCGGCACTGTCGATCTCCTCCACGGATTGCCGGGCCCGCGTAGGACAGGGAAAACCGGTATGGTACTTGGTGCCGGATGGTGTGGTGCAGTACATTGCAAAATATGGGCTCTATACCGAGTCGCAGCCTGAAAGTGGCACCCAAAACACGGCATAATCACTTGGTAAGGGTGCATGCAGAAGTCTACGCGGTCGGGAGAAGGACAGGATGAGCGATAACACGCAACCGGCTTCAAGCCGGCGTGCTTTGCGTGAAAAGCGTCGGGCGGAAATGGAGGCCCTGCTGGCCAACAGCAAGGCCGAGCAGGAAGCCAGGGAACAGGCAGCCCGTGAAGAGGGCGCCGATTCCAAGAAGGCTCCGCAACCCGCCGCAGCCCCAGGGAAGCAGACCCCTCGGCCTTCCTCCACCTCCGGTTCGAACACCTCGAAGCCCGCTTCGGGCGCAAAATCCACACCGCAGAACGCACCTAAGACCGGTGAGGCACCCAAGAAGCCTGCCAACAAGAGCGGCGCCGCCAAGCCTGCCGAGGCCAAAAAGGACACCGCCAAGAGCGGTGCAACCCAGCAGCACGCCAAGCCTGAGGCGGCAAAAAACGCTGCCGAGAATCCGGTTGCAACCAAGCCGGCGGCCACGAAATCCTCTGCTCCCAAGCCTGCAGTTGCCAAGCCCGCCTCGAAAACGGCGGATGCCAAGACCCCGAACGGGAAGCCCACTGACGCCAAGGCCGGGGACTCCAAGCCTGCCGCCCAGTCAAGCGAAAGCGAATCCGGCGACTCGGCGGTGGGGGAGCGCGCGTCCCTGCGTCGTGCACGTGACCGCGAAGCGCTGCGTGAGCGCCGTCGGCTGCAGGAGGAAGTCTCCCAGCTGACCAACCACGTTCCCGCCGTTGAGCCCGGGGATGACCCGAAGCCGCTAACGCGCCGCCAGCTGCGTCTGCAGGCCCTGGCCGAACAACAGAAGGCGGAGAACACCGGGACAGCCAAGCCGGTCCCGGTCAAGCCCCAGAATTCCAAGCCGGCCAAGGACGAGGACTCCCCTGAAACCACCGTTATGAGCGTGGAGGAGGCCCTGGCGGCCCGCCGTGAAAGTGCCCCCACGCCGCCAGTGGACCCGAACCTGCTGCGCGATGACGACAACGACATCGATCTGGAAGTTCTCGCCCACCAACGCGAAATGGCGGCCCGCGCCGCCATCATCTCCCGCCGTGCGGCCGAACGCGAACGCCTACGTCAGCAGAACGCCAAGGCCGGACAAGAAGCTCCCGCCTCGGATCCCTTCACCGGCGCGATGGGCAACATCAGCGAACTTGAGGACAAGGTCTCACGTTCGGGGGTGCCCAGCCCAAAGACCGAGAGCGTGTCCCTGGACCTGGATTCCACGGGCAAGATCGCCCCGGCCAAAAAGCCGGCGGACAAGACCGGCAAGAAACCGGAGGCCAAGCCGGACAGTAAAGCCCCGGCGAAGGAAGCGGCCAAGCCCGCGCCCAAGCCTGCGGCACAGAAGCCGGCAGTGAAGAAAGCCATGCCAGCGGCCAAGCCGAAGCCCAAGGAAGAAGAGCAGGCCACCTCGGCCCAGGCCACTTCGGGCGACCCGGTGCAGATGCCGCGCGTCGACGCCGTCAGCGCCCAGGGACTGCAGCCCCTGGACGCCCAGACGGCTGGCGTGCGCCGCGCCAACAACATGTTCCTGGCCATGATTGCGGCCCTGGCCGTGGGCGGGATCGCATTGGTTGTCGGCATCATCATGATGCTCAACAACTAAGCTGCGTCCATCGACTATAATTGAGCTGACTTAATTCATCGTCAAGGAGACACTCCAATATATGGGCGCACACGCTGATTCCATCGCACTTGTTCACGCTGCCGCACTGGCCGCCAGCGAGAAGAAGGCCGAAAACCAGGTCGCATTGGATGTTGCCGACCGCCTGGGCGTGACCGACGCCTTCCTGATCGTCTCGGGATCTTCCGAGCCACAGGTCAATGCCATCGTGGACGAAATCCAGGCGAAGCTACTGGAAAAGTTTGACCTGCGCCCAGTACGCCGCGAAGGCTTCGGCATGGGCCGTTGGGTCCTGCTGGACTACGGTGATGTCGTGGTGCACGTGCAGCACCAGGAAGACCGGGTGTTCTACGCGCTGGAACGCCTCTGGGCCGATTGCCCGGTTATCGATCTGCCGACAGAGGTCGCTCAGGAACAACACTAGGTTTGGATTTGCGTCTGAGTCGGCAACTCACTTATGATTATTGAGTTGCCTGATGAGGGCGGCAAACCTTTCGGGGGTATGGCGCAGTTGGTAGCGCGTCTGCATGGCATGCAGAAGGTCAGGGGTTCGAATCCCCTTACCTCCACCATAAGAGGCTTACTGCAATCGGCGTCCTCGTAAAGGCCGCTTGGCAGGTCAAGCCATAAATTAGATAGTTCAGCCAAGCCGCCCTTCGGGGCGGCTTTTGGCGTTTCTGGGCCGCTGTGGCGCGCAGTTTCGGCCTGAGCCGTATTGCGCGCCAGCTCAGGAGTTGCGCCCGCTAAAACGGCCTCCCAGCCGCGTTCGGCGGCCAGGAGCTCTCGCAGTGGCGAGCGGATGTCGTCGCCGACCACCTCGTCGTGGGCGACGTAGACGTGGGCGAAGATCGCTTGATTGAGCTTGCGGCGGGTAGCTTCGCTGGCGTGGAGATACAGCTCGTAGGGGTTTTCAAGCAGATCGATGTGCGCGTTGAGGAACTCTCGTCCGCTGGAGAGATCACCGTGTACTTGGCTGAGTTGCTCGGTGGCTCGTTGCCGGTCGCGGGAGATCTCCCGGAGCCGCTGGCGGATGCGTTCCTGCGGGAGCGGTCCATCGGCGGCCAGATCGAGGAGGTTGTCCTCTTTGACGCTGAGCTGGGCCAGCTGGTCTTCCAGGTTCTTGCGGAGCAGTTGCTGCGTGGCAGCCTGATCGTTCAGGGCACCCTCGACGTGGCTGCGCACGGCGGTGACGAATGCCGGGCTGAGGCGAATCGTCTTGTAGTGTTCGGCGATGGCGTCTTCGACGCGGTCGATCGACGAATAGGGGGCGTCGCAGGTGTGGTCTTGTACGCCTCGGCAGAAGAAGTACCCATAGTCGGCGTTGCCGTGCCGGCCGGTGGTGCGCTGAGGATCATGCGTCGGTTGACGTGCTGTTCGAGGCGGCATTGTCCGCACCAGATGGTGCCTTTGAGGTAGTGGTCGTGCCGCTTGCGGCGTTCGCGGGAGTAACCACGTTCGTCCATCAGTTGCTGTACCCGGTTGAACAAGTCCTCCTCGATGAGCCGTTCGTGCCTGCCGGGGTAGGTTTCCCAAGGGCATTGTGATCACGGCCGATGTGAAGGCTCCGGACGAACTCCGGGACTTCGACACCGTGGCGTACTTCGCTGCCGTCGCAGGTCGGCCGATGAATGTCATCCCGACCCCTGAGCTCGGCGTGGCGGTAGTCGCGGGCGCGGAGGTAGCACAGATCGTCCCGCGCGCAGGAGGGTTCCTGATGGTAGACGATGGTGAGGCCGCAGAGGCGTTTCCGGTCAATTGTTCTGTTGCCTTCGAAAAACGGGTTATTTCGGGTGGGTCGCGATGATCAGTGCCAGGAACGCCAGGCTCAGGGCGACCGGCGTCATGACGAATCGCTCTGGCTTTGACCGCGAAAGGGCATTCATCAGGGTGCCGAGGGTGAGGTATCCGAACACCACCCACATTGCGATGTGGGAGAAGCCGCTTGGGAATAGGTTGATCGCGCCGCCTGCGTCAAGCGCCAGGGCGGCGATGAAGCCGTAGACGAGGATGGATGCGGCCGACGCGATGCGGTAGCCGAGCGGCAGCTTCCCGGCGTGTTGCCCTCCCCAGGCCAGGCGTCCCCAAGGCGTACCGAGTGCAAGTGTGACCTGGAATGCGATGAGCAAGGCAACGAGCCCGACGAATAGACTCAGAGCGATCATGGTGGCAACGGCACTCATCAGAGATGAACTCCCGACGGCCATGTGGACACGTTCTGGTGTATGAGGGGGGTGTCTTCGCGCATCGTCCCATCGGCGCGACTGACCGTAGGCGTCAGGATCTGCTGCGCCTCGGGGTTGTCCTGCCAGTGGGCGTCGTCCGCTTCGGCGTAGATGGTGACGATGAATCTATCCGATTTCCTGTTGTTTATATTCTGTTTATGAATATGCGGGTATCAACGGCAATTTACAAGAGATTATCGTTGTGTAATTAACATCATTTCCGAACCGACCATTGACGAAATGGCGAACGCCGTCATAATCAGACGTCACTCGTTCCTGTTCTGCGGTTTGAACGTGATCCACCGAGGATCGCGGGCCGCACGCATGAAGGAGGTCTCGCCGTGAGCGAGCAGATACCCGCGACGGCGGGAACTGGCAATGCCGCCTACAAGGTACTGTCGGTGCGGACGAGCGAGGGCACCCGAGCGCAGCTCGAAGTGCTCGCCCAGCTCAACGAGCGCAGCGTGACCGAGGAAACCCGGATCGCGCTGGAATATTGGGTCGAGAAGTCGAAGTCCGACCCTGAGGTACTCAAACGTGCTGAGCAGGTGCGCGCTGAGATTGAGCGCGATGCCGAGACAAAGCGCAACGCGATCAATGCTGTGCTTGGCAGCAAGCCAACCCGCACAGCCAAGCAGGCTTCCCCGCGGGACGCTTGACCTTCCTAATAAATAAGCGGCGACCGCGCCCGGCGGAGAAAAGCAAGACATTCTCCGTGGGGCGGTTGCCGCCAAACCCCTGAGATCATTCCACTTTTAGTTGTTTGCGCCAGCCGCTAAAACGCATTTAAGTAACTGCATGAATATGAGATAATGAGAACAGATCGCAGCTTTCTGGTAGAGCTCTATGCAGCTCCCAGCTGTGGCACTACAGCGACTCTTGATGGCGCGGCACGTTCTAAGTGTCGGTGGCCACCGGTAGCGTAGTAATTGGAACCACGAGCACAACGTAAGACGCGCAGTTGGCGCGAAGGAGACACAACCCAGATGAAAATTTCCGGCACAATGTGGTCGCATAGAGCGAAACCCACCGCGGTGAGCGACAGCACTTGCATTCCAGGAGCCATTCGATGACCCCGTCGGTGCCGGACGAGACGCAAGACCCACACGAGGAACTGCTTGCCCAGCTCCGTGACCTCGTGCCCAGCGCTTTCCTCGACGGCGAGCTTGACCGAGATGCCCTGCTTGGCGCGCTGGGGCTCGACGATCCGTCGAAGACTGCCTTCTCCTTCAGTTGGCCAGGCATCGAGCAAGCACGCCAAGACGCACGGACGCCCACCACAGCGACGCTTGTTCCCGATGCCGAAGACTCCCTTAACTGGCCTGATGCTCGCGACGTCCTGATCGAGGGCGACAACCTTCAAGTACTCAAGCTCCTGAAGAACGGGTACTCGCGTTCGGTCAAACTTGTTTACATTGACCCGCCGTACAACACCGGCGACACCTTCACGTACAACGATGACTTCGCCGTGCCGGAGAAGCAGTACCTTGAGGAGACCGGCCAGCTCGACGAACAAGGCAACGCCACGACCAGCCGGATCGAGGCTCGTGGGCGTAAGCATGCTCCGTGGCTGACCATGATGTTCCCTCGCCTTGCGCTGGCACGTCACCTGCTGCGCCGCGACGGCGTGATTCTCGTTTCTATCGACAACAACGAGGTCCACCACTTGCGACTCCTGCTCGACGCCGTGTTCGGCGCCGAGAACTTCGTTGACATGATGACGTGGCAGGGCGGACGAAAGGGTGACGCCAAACTCACCGCTGGTGGGCAGGACTATGTCCTCGCATATGCGCGAGATCTCTCTCATCTCAAGGCGAATGACGTTCGCTGGCGCGAGCGTAAGAGTGGTCTCGATGACGTATACGCAAAAGAACGCGAACTCTTGGAGCGTCACGAGGATGACTACGTGGCTGCGCGTGGGGAGCTGCGCGAATGGTTCGCGTCGCTACCTGATGGCAACTCCGCGAAGCAACACTCGCACTACGATCACATTGACGCTGGAGGTGTATGGACGTCGGACAACAGTGCAAGTCCCAATTATCGCGAGAACCTGATTTATGAATTTAACGGCTACGCTCCTCCCGAAAAGGGGTGGCGATACGAACGAGCGACAATGGAGCGTATGGATGCTGAAGGACGGCTCCTTTACCCGAATGGCGGCCGTGCGACCCGAATCAGGATCAAGAAGTATCTTCACAATCAGGAAGAGTGGGCGCCTGCATCGACGTTCTCTCGCGATCGAAGTGGTGCTTCCGGAGCGCTTGATCGGCTCATGGGAGCAAAAGTTTTCGACGACCCGAAGAGCACTGACGTGCTTGCCCGCCTCTTCCACGCCATCACTGATGACGGTGACCTTATCCTCGACTTTTTCGCGGGCTCCGGCTCCACAGGCCAGGCAATTTGGGAGCAGAACCCTAAGGACGGCAAGACTCGTCACTGGGTGCTGGTACAAATCCCCGAGAAGGCGAACGCCGCAGAGGAATCCGGTAAGAACGCCATTGCTGCAGGATACGAGACCATCTTCGAGGTGACAGCTGAACGCTTGCGCCGAGCGGCGGCTTCGCTACAACAAGACACGCTCGATGCCGCGCAGCTGGGTCTGCGGATTTTCCGCACTCGCCCGACGAATCTTGTCATCGAGAAACCGCTGTTCGCGATGCCGGAGATGACCGGACAGGGTTACCTGACCCAGGTACTCGACCACACGGCGGGCGCCCCGGTGGTGGATGGTGCAAAGCCACTTGATGTCGCGTGGGAGGTGGCGCTCAAGGCCACGGGAACTAAACTCGATGCGCGCGTGGCGACGCATGATGTGGACGGTGTGACCGTCTATGAGTTCACGCCGACTGAGGACAAGTCATCCACCGGGCGGCTTCTGATCTCGCTCGACGCGTTTTCGCTGGCGACGGCGGATGCGCTGAGCCTCAGTGACGATGACACCCTGATTCTCCGCGGTGATCAGGTCGAAGACTCCGTGACGCTGACGCTTGCGCCACGGTTGCAGTCAAAATTGATCCTTCTGGAGCGGGTGCCTCGTGAAGTTTCGCTTTGATGATCAGCCGCACCAGTCGGCCGCCGTCTCCGCGGTCGTCGACCTGTTTGAGGGTGCCTTGGTGCCGCCACGCGATGCACTTGCTGGGCAGGCACCGGGCGCTGACGGCCATACTGGCTTCACGCTGGAAGGCGCCGTCCTCACGGACAATTTGAAGGCGGTAACCACCCGTGAGGCCGTCGACCCCCAGACTCAACTCGAACTGCTCGCGGAGACCGATCTTGAGGATACGGATCGTGAGTTCCCGAACTTCTCGGTCGAGATGGAGACCGGTACAGGTAAGACGTACGTCTACATCTCAACGGCACTGCGCCTGGCTGAGCTGTATGGGCTGCGCAAGTTCGTGATCCTTGTCCATTCCATCGCGATCCGTGCAGGCGTGGTGAAGACGTTCGAGCAGACCGAGGAGCACTTCCGACTGAAGTACCCGGGTGTTCCGTACAAGTGGGGCGTGCTGGGTGAAAACTCTGCGCTAAACGATTTCACCGAGCCTTCGGGCACTGTGCAGTTTTTGGTCGCGAGCGTGCAGGCGCTTGACAAGCCGGACACGAACACGCTCTACGCCAGCGCCGAAC
Source organism: Glutamicibacter creatinolyticus (assembly GCF_006094275.1). Taxonomy (GTDB): domain Bacteria; phylum Actinomycetota; class Actinomycetes; order Actinomycetales; family Micrococcaceae; genus Glutamicibacter; species Glutamicibacter creatinolyticus. The sequence goes on along the minus strand of NZ_CP034412.1, from coordinate 1,801,448 downwards.
AACCACAGCTCTGGGGAGACTCGCTCAGCGGCGTTCAGCAGATCGCGAAGGCACGCCCGGTTGTGCTGATCGATGAGCCACAGAACATGGCGACGCCGCTGCGCCGCCAGGCGATTGCCACCCTGAACCCGCTGGTTGCGCTGCGCTACAGTGCCACCCATAAGGAGCCGTTCAACCTGGTGCACCGGCTTGGCCCGAAGCAGGCTGCCGAGGCCGGATTGGTTAAGCGGGTCTCGGTCAAGGGCATCGTCGCGGGTGAGGACGGAAAACCGTACGTTCGACTTGATAAAGTTCGCAGTGTCCGTAAACGTCTGATGGCGGAGTCCGTCATCGACAAGGCTGGCGGCACGCGCGCGCCGGTGGTGTTGCAGAACGGAACTGACCTTTTTGAAGAGTCTGGCGGTCTGCAGCAGTACCGCGGCCTGGTGGTCGACAGTATTGAACGCAAACCAGACCGAGTTATTTTCGAGAATCAGGTCGTCGTTCATGTAGGACGCGAGATTGGGGTGGATGCGGCTGCCGTCTGGCGCGACCAGATCCGCCACACGATCCGCACCCATCTGGCCCGCCAGGGTCAGATTGACTCAATAAACCGTGGCGTCAAGGTGCTGTCGCTCTTCTTCGTTGAACGCGTGGCCGACTATGCCGGTGACGAGGCGATACTGCCAACGATGTTCGATGAGCTGTTCCGTGAGGAGTGGCTGCGGGCAGGCAATCCCGAGAGTGAAATGCCCGACCCCACGGAGCTGCGAGTCGCCTACTTCCCGTCGACAAAGACGGGCATTTTGAAGGACACCTCTGGGCGAGTAGCGGATGCCGAGCTGGAGGCGCGGGCGTACCAGGAGATCATCGCCAACAAGGAACTCATCCTTGACCGCGCGAACCCGCGCGCGTTCATCTTCTCCCACTCCGCCCTCAAGGAAGGCTGGGACAACCCTAACGTCTTCCAGGTCGGCTTCCTTCGCCATACCCGATCGGAATTGGAGCGCCGCCAGCAGATCGGTCGCGGTCTGCGCCTTCCGGTCGACCAGTCCGGTCACCGCGTGATGGACCCTGCGATTAATCGGCTGACCTTGATTGTCGACGAAGCGTTCTCCGAATTCCGCGACGGCCTGAACGCTGAGTACAGCGCTACGGGCGGCGGCTCCGGCGAGGATGGCCCCGAGATTGACAACGCAGACAACGAGGTCATCGTACGGCGACGTGCTGCTCTTTTCGACAGCCCTGAGTTCGCCGAGCTCTGGCGACGTATTCGTTACAAAGCTCGGTACCGTGTTGCGATCGATTCTGACGCACTGAGTATCGTTGTCGCCGCGTCGGAGCACCTGGCCGATCTTGCGTTTATCGAGCGTCGTGCAAATGTGGTGCAGTCAGCGGATCTTGTCTACGACGATGCGGGGCACGTCATCACGGCGGACTCCGCGGTGGCTGAGTCACGCGGTGAGCGTATCGTTGTCGTGGGGCAGCGTCTGCCGGACGTCCTGCAACTCATCGAAGACCAGCTCCAGTACGGCAAATTCCCGCTACAGCTCACCCGACCGACTGTGGCCGGGATCGTACGCGAGATCCTGAATTTTCCCGGGCGCGATTACGCCAGGCATGTCCTCGACGACCCTGATCGTTGGGCACGGATCGTGGCGAATGCCATCCGCATTGAGACGATCGAGCAGATGGTTCGGGGCATCAATTATGAGCCTATTGATGAATCTGAGTGGTGGGACGCTGAAGTCGTGTTCCTCGAGGTTGAATCCAAGAATCCACCGCAGCCGCTGCCCGGAGACCTTGACCCAAAGAACGGCGTGATCGCCTCGCCGGAGGGTGGCACCAACCTTTATGACCACGTGGACTACGACAGCCACGTCGAGCGCGCCTTTGCCGCACAGCTCGAGAACAACGGTGAGCACGTAAGGCTCTTCACGAAGCTGCCGCGCCGATTCCGAGTGCGCACGCCCGTCGGGGAGTACTCACCGGACTGGGCCATCGTTTACAACGAAAACGGCACCCAGCGGCTGTACCTCGTCCGCGAAACCAAGGACACCCGCAACCTCGCTGATCTCGACTGGGACGAAGCAATGCGAATCCGCTTCGCGGAGCGCCACTTCGACGCCGCCCCAACGGGTACGGTCGATTACAAACATACAACGGACCAAGCTGGCCTGCTGATTGGCGGTCTTGCTGATGGTGAAGAAGGAGGGGTCACATGACCGGGTCCTACCCGCTCTGGTCGGATGAACCGGCAACTCAGGATCTGCTGGCCTTTCGTGCCGTGGCGGAGACGGCTGCAGATGCGATCTTCGACGACGGGCTCGATCCCTTAGCAATCGGTCTCTCCGGCGCTTGGGGTAGCGGCAAGACCAGCGTGCTTGAGTTGATCAAGTCCGAGATCACCACGCGTTCGGGGGATAACGGCCACAAGGTGCTCGTTATCCCGACGCAGCCGTGGCTCTATGACCCGGCAGTTGGGCCAAAGGAGAGCCTCATCGCCGAGGTGCTGGGCGCACTCGGCAGGAAGTTCAACGAGGCAGACCCGGTCGGAAAGGCCGGTCTCGATGCCTTCAAGAAGCTCGTTCGCAAGGTGAACTGGTCGAAGGCGGTCAAGATGGCAGCGCGGACTGCTATCACGATGCAGCTGCCGGATATCGACGACGTCTTCGGGCTCGTCAGTGATGAGCCCGAGAGCCTCGACAGCGAGAAGGGCATGGCTGCCTTCCGTGAAGACTTTGGGAAGCTCCTGGCGGATCCCGCGCTGGGGCACCTGTCGCGTGTGGTGGTGCTCGTCGATGATCTCGACCGTTGTCTCCCAGACACCGTGGTCGAGACGCTTGAGGCCATCCGTCTATTCCTCTCGGCTGAGGGAATGTCGTTTGTCATCGCGGCCGATGAGGACCGCGTAGCGGAAGCAATTCAGCAGAAGTTCAAGACGGCTGCGCCAAATAATGGGGACGAGGATCCCGCCAAGCTCTATCTGCACAAGATAGTCCAGACAACCATCCCGCTTCCCGCGCTGAGCCGATTCGACACCGAGGCGTATCTTTTCCTGCTATTGGCGAAGACCGAGCTTGGCAGCGACGAGGCGGCATACGCGGCCTTCGTCGCCAGGTGCGACGAACTGCGTATTGACGGTGGCGGCTTGGACGACCTGGAGGTCGAGGAAGGCAGCGTGCTGGCGGAGCATCTCGTTACTGCCACACGACTGACGCCGATCCTCTACGAGAAGTTCCATGGCAATCCACGACGCATTAAACGGTTCCTGAACGACCTGAATGTGCGCCAGGCAGTCGCTCGGCGTCGTGGGTTCAAGCTGGAACCGGATGCAGTTGCCAAGCTCATGGTCTTGGAGCGCATCCTCACCGACGACTTCAAGACCGTGCTCGGCTGGCTTGCCTCGAACCAGCTGCGCGACAAACTCGATGCGCTCGACATCGCCGCCAACGGCCGCATTGAGGAGACCAAAGAGGCGACGCCCGAACCGTCCGAGGACAAGTCCCCGAATGCACTACCAGTCAAGAAGAAGTCTGCTGCAGCTCAGCCGGAGCAGGAGCCTTCGCGTGACGACGACTTCAGCGACACACTGCGACGCTGGGCAAAGCTCCCACCCGTGCTCGATGCCTCGGCGATCTCGGGGTACCTCTACCTGGCGGCGTCGTTCGCCAAGATCGAGGTCATCGACACCGGGCTACCCGAGCGTCTCCGCGACCTTGCGGTCGCACTGACCTCGAGCCTCAAACTCGACCGCGCGGGCGTCACCGACGACACTCTGAAACTACTGCCGGAAGGCGACGCCCAGATCCTGGTCGACCATCTTGGACGTCGAACTCGTGACCAACCGAGCCTGCAGAAGTTCGCCGTTGAGAGTATACTCCGCCTTGCCGCTCAGCAGCCCAGCACGTCACCGAATGTGGTTGCGGCGCTCAAGGGACTTCCCGCAGCGAACGTCGAACCCGCAACGATCATCAAGCTGCGACCGCTGGATCAGACGGTCTACCGACCAGTGCTCGACGCCTGGAAGGTTGGCTCGGACGACCAACAGCTCCAGGCGTCGGTCGGCATAGTCGAGAAGGCGTGGGGTGGCAATGGGAACTAGCGGCTCATTTGGCGGCAGCGGCGGCAAAGACGCGGGCGACCTCCGAGACAATATCGCGGCATGGCTTGATGCCACAGACGAAACTGGTGGTACCGACGGAACCAACGCTGGCAACACAGACGCGGCAGACCAACCCTCTGATCCGAAGCGCCCTGGAATTCCCGGGCAGGCGCCGAGGGTTGACCTCGGCCCGGCGCTCCGGGTGCTGCTCAATTCGCGCGGGCGCGGTGGAAGGAGCGACGGCCCGGGCGGAGGTGGCGGTGGTGCCCGAGGCGGGGGCGGTGGCCGTTCGTCAGGCGGCGCAACTCGATCCGTGGGACGTGTGTCGCGCGCGGCCGGACGGGCCGGACGGCTGGCGCTTGCCTATTCGTCCGGTAACCGCGCGGCACTGCGCGAGGCGGGGCTCAATTATGACGAGTTACAGGCACTCGGCGATCCCGTCGCTATCGGGCTCAAGATCATTGAGACTGCCTTCGAGTCCCAGGCCGACAGTACGGTCGCAGATGCTGAGGAACGCGACATCGTCGCAAGCGTGGTCGAGTGGATCCTGGAGCACCCTGCCGACCGTCCGCCGACGCCAGAAGATGTCGTCAGGAAGTCTATCGAGACGACGATCGCGGAGACCGCACTGACCGAGGTGTCCTCGACGATGTACGCGAAGGACGCCAGCTTTGAGAAGCGTCGCGGCCTCGAGCGTCAGATTCGCGATGTCGCAGCGGAGTACGCGGCCCAGGCAACCCTGAACCCATTAGGTGCGACCGAACAGCAGATGGCGCAGGCTATTGAGAACGGCATTCGCGACATCGGGCAGATCTTCGGAGTCACGTCATGACCCGGCTCTTGCTCACCCTCTCCGAGGCTACTGCTGACGACGCCGTGCGGGATGGCACTTTCGACGAGGTGTTTCTGTGGACCCGGAGCGGCCGTACAACCTTCACAGGCGGCATCGATCCGCACCTGACCGGACTTGGCACGGTGAATCCGCGCAACGTTGACCTTGTCCGCATCGCCCTGGGGGTACTTGCCGCAGACCGCTCCGTACTTCGAGAGGCAGGTGGCTCGAGCTGGAACGCGAGGGAGTTCGAGCTCACTATCGAGGTGGGCGATCCCAGTGCCTGGGCGTCACATGCCGAGCAGCTGACCAGTACCGTCGGATTCCTATCGGGCGACCACTGGTCGTTCAGCTTCACACAGGCGCCTGATGCCCGTGAGGCTGGGCTTCCAATCGAGGAGCAGCACCACGACCGGACGGTACTCCTGAGCGGTGGTGCCGACTCTGCCGCTGGTGCGCTCCTGTCAGCGGTTGAGTTGGGCAAAGATCGCTCACAATCATTGGTGTCGCAATACAGCTCAACCGCGATCTCCCCGGTGCAGCAGGGTATCGTCGGCACGATCTTTGACCTGGTACCCGGCATCGGTCAGGTGCACCGCCAGTTCCACCTTCATCGTGGATCGAAGCGTCTGGACGGCTCATCGTTCCGAAGTGAAACCTCGACCCGTTCACGTTCGCTCCTCTTCCTGGCGCTGGGTCTGGCAGTTGCTGAACGCGCTGGATCGACACTCTGGATCCCAGAGAACGGCTTCGCCTCGCTCAACCCGCCACTCGGCCCCGACCGCCGAGGTGCGCTGTCGACGCACACCACCCACCCACGCTTCCTCCGCGAACTTTCATCGCTGATGCAGAGCGTGGGCGGACACGGCCTTATCGAGAACCCCTTCGAGACGCTCACCAAGGGCGAGATGTTCCGTCGCGTGGCAGACGCAGTCGGTGCCGAAGCCGCCTCGACCTACCTCAGCAACACCAACTCTTGCTCGCACACGGACGCGCGCTACAGCGGCGCGCCGGCAGGCTCGTCGTGTGGCGTGTGCTTCGGATGCCTCGTCCGACGTGCGGCCTTCATTGCCTCTGGAGTCCCCGACACGACCGTGTATCTCGTGAACGATCAGGGCGGTCGGTACAGCACGTTCGTCCGGCAGAAGTCCATCGTTGAGCCTCTCCGGGACTTCGTCGACAAGGGTGTTCGTGCACGCGACGTCATGGCGATGTCGCTGCCCAAGGACTATGCGCCGCAGGATGCGCTCGCCCTGCTGCATCGTGGGGTCGAGGAACTGCGAGGCCTCTTCTGATGTCTCCACAACTTCCCCCGCTCGATCTACACGCGCACATCAACCCGAAGACCAGTGCCGCAGAACTTGAGCGGCTCGGCGCAGTCGTGTTCGCAGCAACCAGGTCACTGTCCGAGTACGAGTCCGTTCGATCCCGCCGCGATCAGGTCACCATCTGGGGCGTAGGGTGCCATCCTGGGGTAGCTGCGGCGCATCGCGACTTCGACAAAGAGAAGTTCAGCTCACTGCTTCCCTCGACCGCGTTCGTGAGCGAGATCGGGCTGGACCGGCGTTCCAGAGTGTCTCTCGATGAGCAGGAACGGGTGTTCACGTCCATCCTGGAGGCAATGCAGGGCACGCCCCGTATTGCCTCCATACACAGCGCCGGACTGGCGGAGTGCGTCCTACATGCCCTCGAGCAGACACCGATCAAGGGTGCAGTGCTCCACTGGTGGCGCGGCACGCCCGCGCAGACCACTCGCGCGGTGGAACTCGGATGCTGGTTCTCGGTCAACGCGGCTGGGGCGCGGTTCCCGGCTGATGTCTCAAACATCCCGCTCGATCGGATACTCACAGAGACCGATCACCCGTCAGGGGATCGGGATTCGCCCGCTCCGCGCCAGCCAGGGGCGGTCATGAACGTCGAGCAGTCGCTGGCGGTTATCTACGGTATCCCTACCACGGCGATCCGAACGCAGGTATGGGCAAACTTCGCGAGGCTAGCACACGAGACCGGCACCGTAACCCTCCTCCCGCGCCCGGTGCAGCGAATGGTCGGGGCAGTTGGATAGGCCTCGGTCGAGTCAGAGCGACCGGGCCGAGTACGGTCGGCATGTGATGGCTCTGTCGGTCTTATCGTGCCTGCCAACTTTTGAATACGACGCGCCAAATAAAATAGGCGGGATGCTATGCAGCTATTGCTGCATAGCATCCCGCCTTGGGTGCTCAGGTGCGAGGCCGTGAGCACAGCACATCTCAGCATATGCCGGTAATGCGTTCACACAAGTCCGCGGCGCGGGCCTGTGCGGGTCAGCCACCGGCCGGAACCCCTGAATTCGTCTAGCCGCGAATCTGGGCGTTGCCGAGGATCCGGGCGTAGCCGGAGATCTGGACTTTGCCGCGAATCTGGGCTCTGTCGGAGATCTGGGCGTAGCCGAAGACAAAGACGTTGCCGGAGATCTGGGCGTTGCCGGAGATCCGGGCTTTGTCGAAGATCTGGGCGTTGCCGGAGATCCGGGCTTTGTCGAAGATCTGGGCATCGCCGAAGATCCGGGCGTTGCCGGAGATCCGGGCATTGCCGAAGACAAAGGCGTTGCCGGAGATCTGGGCGTTGCCGAGGACCACTGCCTCGCTGCCGATGTGGACCGTTGGGGCGACGTGGGCGGTCTGGGCGACCCAGCGACCGACGCTGTCGTCGAGGTTGATGTGGCGCTTGCAGAGCTGCCCTTGGACGAGCTTAGTGGCGTTGGGGTGCGTCATGATGGTGATCCTCTTGTGCTGCACCTCGTCCGGAGGTGTGCGGGGTCACCGAATTCAGGCAACCGGTACGCGTCCTTTGTGCAATGCGGTTATGCGAGGGGCGTGTGCCGGTTGCCTGAAGTGTTGACAGGCTGAACGCAAATTGGCAACGATCGTCCAGGAGAGCGCGATCTCAACCAGATATTGTTCATTATATCCTGTTTGTTAAAAATTTGTCAATACAGCGTACAAAATTTCGCGAAGCAGTGGACCATTGTAAGATCACATGTGCAAGCACATGAAGTGTCTCGGGTTCGCGGCAACGATGGCTTCGACTTAGAGCGAGCTTGTCGAGCTACCGTGAGTCCGCAGCGAGTCGACCACGAATGAAGAAGAATGCTGAGAAGCGAGTTGTCGTGTTCAGTGAGGTGCATGCGGAGCTAGATGTTGCTCGGGTGGCGCGGATCATTGTGGATGCTGCACATGAGCGAGCATTATCGTTTTCTGCCGTGGGCGTCACGAAGACGGACACCTCGCTCCCGGAGTCGGGATCGGATGGTGCTGGTGTTAAAGCCGAGTCGTTCGCCGACGCGGACCAGAGACTGTCCTGAAGCATAGAGCCGAACGGCTTCGTCGGTCTGTGCGTCATTCATGCCACGAGGCCGACGCGCAACGCCTGCTCGGTTGAGATGATCGATGACGGTAGTTTTACTGATCGAGAGAGCTTGAGCGACATCGACCACCCGCTCACCCGCCTGGTACCTGTCCACGATTTCCTGCTGGGTTCGAGTCGGAAGCTTGCGGTGTCCGCGAGGTAATGGTGAACGGAGTGGTAGAGCCTGTCCGAGGGAAGCTTGCGCTTCCGCTACCAGGCCATTGAGTTGACAAGTTGTCTCGTTTCGATTGCAGTAAGCCTTTAGGAGCCCCACCGAATAAGAGATGACGTCGGGTTTCCGGCGTCATCTTCTTTTTGCACAGGTATATAGCTAGGAATAGCAGAAGCTGCAGCTAAGTAGCTTATGCTCTCAACGCGCTGTGCCCCAGGATCTCGCAGGAAGCGATCTCCACGGGTCTAGTTCGGGCTCATGCTTAGAGAGAAGTGGGTAGCTGTGCGACGCCTTGCCTGAGGGCGCTGGCGCTGACGGGGTTTCGCCTAAACGACGAAAGCCCCTCATTCGCTCGTCGAAACCGGGGTTTGTCGTTTCCTGGCAGTTTTCTTGGTTTGGACCATTCAGCACGTCACCGCGAAGCTTTGTTCCGTACACTGTCGGCTGTACGAGTTTTAGGACCGCTTCTGTTCCTGGATCCGGTGGGCAAAATATCCGATTGTCCATCCGCCGATGCCAAAGAGCATGAATACGCCGATAGCTAGCGGTACGCTGAACCATCTGCTGAAGAGAAGCAGCGGCAACACGGTCACGAGCATCACAAAGAAATGCACGAGCGATCGTTTCGCGAGAGGCCACGAATCGATGTCATAGATGGGTATCGCAGCAATGGTCGCCGCTGCGATCAGTCCCGCAAACAAGGTGCCTCTCGACTGCATGGCATCCTCGATGAAGAACGCGAGGGTCACCATGATCACCCCTGTCACTGCGCCTGAAATAAGGAACGGCCTCGCCTGCTTCACGCTCCCCACCCTAGCGCCCCGCGCGGGTCGGCGGTAGCGATGAACGCGTTTTAGGTTCTCACGTCGTTGTCGTTGCAGCGTGGGCACTGGCCGATCTGGAGGGGCCATCCCTTCTTGCGTGGTTGCCCATTGCCCAGCATGTTCCTGGGCGCCGTGTTTGTCTCAAATCAGGCTGGCGCCTCATTCCTCGGGAAGCGGCTACCTCGTCTTACCCTGCTTGAGGAGCGAGGGACCAGTATGTGAGGCCTTTGAGGATGGCTTCACGTGGGAGCGAACCAATGATGCTGCGGATCAGTGCCGGCTAGTTTCGTGGACGATGTACCGCTAAGTATTTGCCGGGGGAGGCCTGGTGATTCCCGGTTCGCCTATGGTTCGAACCCCTTGGGCGAACGGGAAACTGGCGGCACAATCAAGAAGACCCGCCCTCACCAGTCATTGATGACCTCGTGAGGGCGGGTTTCTTAGCAGTGGAGCTAAGGGGAATCGAACCCCTGACCTTTTCATTGCGAACGAAACGCTCTACCAACTGAGCTATAGCCCCTGACTTAATCGAGACTACTCCTGTCACTTGGTAGTTACCAAATCGGTTTCCTGTCAGGTTCGATACTTACCGGATAGACGCCGCTCACGCCGCTCGCTCAGAATTTCCTGTTTGACTACGCATCGGCTGGAATTGGGTTCCTTCGCCTCGGTAGGGTGAACACAGGTGGGCGTGGACTGTGTGCCTACAGCAGGGGAGAAGGGGAAGCATGATCGAATTTCGTGCAGTACAGATGCAGTACCCGGGCGGCACCATTGCCGTGCGCGATTTCAGCTACACGATCCCCTCTCATAAGGTGATCGCCCTGGTTGGCTCCTCCGGCTGCGGCAAGACCACTTTGCTGCGGATGGTGAACCGGATGGTCGAGCCGACCTCCGGCAGTGTGCTGATCGATGACGAGAACGTGGCCGACGCCGATCCAGTGCGCCTGCGCCGCTCAATCGGCTACGTCCTGCAGGCCGGGGGCCTGTTGCCGCACCGGACCGTGCTGGAGAACATTGCCACCGTACCCATGCTCAACGGGACTGCCCGCCGTCAGGCGTTGGGCGAAGCTGAAGAGCTGCTTTCCCGGGTCGGCTTGGACCAGAAGATGGCCCAACGCTATCCGGGGCAGCTCTCGGGCGGGCAGCAGCAGCGCGTGGGAGTGGCTCGGGCCTTGGCCTCGGATCCGAACATCCTGCTGATGGATGAGCCGTTCGGCGCGGTTGACCCGATTGTGCGCCGTGAACTGCAGGACGAGCTGGCCCACCTGCAGCAGCAGCTGGGCAAGACCATCGTGCTGGTCACCCACGATATCGACGAGGCATTCCGGTTGGCCGACGAGGTGGTGATCCTGCGCGAGGGTGCCCAGATCGCCCAGGCGGGTTCACCCACCGAAATCCTCAGTGATCCGGCCGATGACTTTGTCCGCGAATTCACCGGTGCACACCGCGGCAGCCGCCAACTGAGCGAAAAGCTGGTGAACGGAACTCGGCTGGCGGTCGATGACCGGGGCCGGGCGGTAGGGGTGCTGCCTTCGTGAACTGGCTGAGCCATTCCTGGCCTTGGATCTTTGAGCTCACTGCACGCCACCTGGCACTGAGCGTGCCGGCCATCGTGCTCAGTGTGCTGATCGCGGTGCCGCTCGGGCGACTGGCGTACCGTCATCCGCGGTTGGGCGGAGCGTTGCTCTCGGCCGCGACCCTGCTTTACGCGATTCCGGCCCTTCCACTGCTGATCATCATTCCAGCACTCTTCGGGTTCTCATTGCGGTCCCCGGCGACGATTATCGTGGCGTTGACGCTGTACGGCATCGCATTGATGGTGCGTACCGCCGCTGATGCGTTTAATGCCGTGCCTGCTGAGGTGCGTCAGGCCGCGATGGCGATCGGCCATTCCCCGCGTCAGACGTTCTGGAAGGTGGAATTGCCGCTGGCTATCCCGGTGCTGATTTCCGGAATGCGGGTGGTGGTGGTCTCCACGGTGGGGCTGGTGACGATTGGGGCGCTGGTCGGCATCGCGAGCCTGGGCACCTTGTTCACGGACGGTTTCCAGCGTGGAATCACCGCCTCGGTGCTGACCGGGATTATCGCCACCGTCATCCTGGCCTTGGTGCTTGACGGGCTGGTGCTCCTGCTGGGTCGCATCGCCACCCCCTGGGCCTCCCAGCACGTGGCAATCAAGGCCCAGGACACCACCCGTGAGGTTAGCGCATGAGCTTGTTCTTGGATGCACTGCAGTGGCTCGCTGAGCCCGCCCACTGGTCGGGGGCGAATGGCATCGGCACCCGGCTGGGTGAACACGTTTTCATCACGCTGCTGGTGGTTGTGGTTGCCGCCGTCATTGCCCTGCCCGTCGGGATTGCCGTGGGACACACCGGCCGCGGCCGGACCCTGGTTGTGGGCGTTCTCGGAGCGGCACGTGCCGTACCCACGCTGGGGCTGCTCACCCTATTGGGGTTGTGGCTCGGGATTGGTTTGAAGGCTCCGGTCATCGCGCTGATCATCCTGGCGATTCCTTCACTCTTGGCGGGCGCCTACGCGGGGGTCGAATCGGCCAACCGCACCGTGGTGGATGCGGCCCGGGCGGTGGGCATGAGCGAAGGCCAGCTCATCCGCCGTGTCGAGCTGGCCCTGGGCGCTCCGGTCATCATCGGCGGCGTGCGCGCCGCAGTGCTGCAGGTCATTGCCACGGCAACCCTGGCGGCGTACACGGCCGACGTCGGGCTGGGCCGCTACCTGTTCGCCGGCCTGAAGACCAGGGATTACGCCCAGATGCTCGCCGGAGCCATTCTCGTCGCGGTGCTTGCCGTGCTGGCCGAGATCCTGTTGGCTATGTGGCAACGACGTGCACGGCGCAAAGCGAGCCCGGCGGCCCGTGAAAGACAGGAATCGGAGCTGTCCGGCAACGGCAGCCAGGTATAAGGAGAAGATCGAACCATGAGGAAAATGATCCGAACCGGAATCATCGGTTTGGCCGCAATGTTTGCGCTGGCCGGTTGCGGCTCCGGTGATCCACTGGATTCCGGCGAGTCCCCAGCCTCCGGGAAGGGCGAGCCGATTGTCATCGGCTCACAGGACTACTACTCCAGCGAAATCATTTCTGAAGTCTATGCCCAGGCACTGGAGGCCGAGGGCTACAGCGTGGACCGCCAGTTCCGCATTGGACAGCGTGAGGTCTACGTTCCGGAGCTGGAGTCCGGAGACATCGATCTTTTCCCGGAGTACACCGGTCCGCTGCTGCAGTACTGGGAGCCGGACACCGAGGCACGGCTGTCCGATGACGTCTATGAGTCATTGAAGAAGGCGGCCCCGGAGGGGCTGCGCGTGCTGGAACAGTCCCCGGCCACCGACCAGGACTCCTACACGGTCACCAAGGAGTTTGCCGAGCGTTGGGGAGTCGAGACAATTGACGACCTGGCCAAGGTCACCGAGCCAATGACCATGGGGGCGAATTCCGAGGCCGAGGAACGCCCCAACGGACCGAAGGGCCTGAAAGAAACCTACGGCGTCGATGTGGGCTTCACCCCGATCGAGGACAGCGGTGGCCCGCTGACCGTCAAGGCACTGAATGACGGTTCCATTCAGCTGGCCATCATCTACACAGCCGACCCAACCATCGCCCAGAACAAGCTGGTGTCGATCAAGGACACCAAAGGGCTGTTCCTGGCCTCCCACGTGGTCCCGCTGGCCAGTGACAACGTGGATCAGGGAGCAGAGGACGTGATCAACAAGGTCAGTGCCGCCATGCAACCCGAGGACCTGCTGAACATGAACCGGCGCAGTGTGGCGGACCAGTTGCCCGCCTCGGAGATCGCCCGAGAATGGCTGCGCAAGGCGGATCTGGGCTAGCTTCCCCTAGGCCACTGTCACAGGCCCTGACGAATCACCCCGCGGGTGGTTCGTCAGGGCCTTATGCGTTGGCCAACGAGCGAACGCGTGAGCCTGTGGCCGCGCTAGCTGCGGGCCTGAACGTCCTGGTCGGCCCCGCGCATGATCTTTTCCAGATCGTCTTCCTCGGGCACCGACAGGTAGCGCTCCAACGAGTCATTGAGCTCGCGCAACCACGGAGTGTGGTGCACGGCCGCCATGGTTCCGGTCATCACCGATGGGTACACCTGATCTCGGTAATTGAGGATGTTGTGCTGCTTGTCGTTCTTCCAGGACAGGAAGATGCGTGAAACCTCATCCAGATCGAACATCGGGTAATCGGTTTGCTCGATCAGATCCCGGATGTAGTCGGCCTGGAAATAAACCTCATCAGCGGCCGATTCCAGGCTGTGAAGCCGATCGAGCCAGGTCTCGATGCTGCGGCGCTGCTCGGCCTTCCCCGGCAGCTGCGCACGCCCCAGGATCACATCGCGCACGTACCACGCCTGGGCGTCAAACATGTTGAACGTGAACCACTGATCCTGCGAGCCGAGGTAGAACAACTTGTTGTTCGCTTCGCTGACCACCCCGCGGTACAGCGTATCCGGGTAGAGGTTGTTGGGGGAGGACAGCGCCAGGTGGGAAGGAAGAAACGGATAGTGGTGCAGGTAGCCGGTACACAGCACCACGGCATCGAAGCGCCGTGATTCGCCGTTGCTGAAGTGGGCGGTGGATCCTTCGAACCGCTCCACCAGCGGCAGTTCCTCCATGCCCTCTGGCCAGTCAAAGCCCATGGGGGCACTGCGGTAGCTCATGGTGACCGAGCGGGCACCCATCTTAAAGGTTTGCACCCCGATGTCTTCGGCAGAGTAGCTCGCACCGATCAGCAGGACATCCTTGTCGGCCAAGCCCTCCGCGCCGCGGAAGTCGTGGGCGTGCAGCAGCTGACCCGGGAAAGTCTCAATCCCCTCAAAGTCGGGAACATTTGGAAAACTGAAGTGTCCGGAACCGACAATCACCTGATCGAATTCACTGGTCTCGGTCGTACCCGATTTCAGGTCCTCAACGGTCAGGGTGAACTTCTGACTGCTTTCATCGAAGTCGATCCACCGTACGATCGTGCTGAAGCGGACAAACTGCTTCACCCCGGACTTTTCGGCGCGACCGTTGATGTAGTCCCACAGCACAGCGCGAGGCGGGTAGGAGGAAATCGGCCGACCGAAGTGTTCATCAAAGGTGTATTCTGCGAACTCCAGTGCTTCCTTCGGCCCGTTGGACCACAGATGCCGGTACATGCTTGAGTGCACCGGTTCACCGTGGCGGTCCAGCCCGGTTCGCCAGGTGAAGTTCCACTGCCCACCCCAGTCATCCTGCTTCTCGAAGCAGACGATTTCCGGGATTTCTGCTCCCTTTTTCTTCGCGGATTCGAACGCTCGAAGTTGCGCCATTCCGCTGGGTCCTGCACCGATAATTGCGACGCGTTGTGCCAATAGTACCTCTCCGGCTTAGAGCCTGATCTCATTCGTCGCGCGGCAAACCAAACAAAAAATCCGACTGATGTTCGCCGCGCGGAAGAACAGGCACCAGCCGCCATCTCGGCTAAACGCAACAAAAAGTGGTCACTTGCCGAGGAAAAATCTCACCAATTCTGGGAGCCAATTTCTTTCAGTCTAGCAGAAGTCGGCTCCGCACCTGCGGAAATATGCGCATGATCCATGCGGGCGACGCGCTGATCGACGTAGAAATTCCGTGCTGAGTAGGGCATTGACACCCTGTATTTGATAGGTGATCCACGGTATATGGACGAATATTCGGATAATGTTTTGGTGCAAATGTGTGGAATCAGATTACAGAATACGATTGAAATCCAGAACCTGCTGGAGCGCAATGCAGCTGACGAATGCCGGAGGGGTCCAGGCAATATTCCGTACCCGATTCTCAGATGGCACGCTGTCAAATTGGTGGCCTGATTTATCACGAATAGCGTCATGCTCCCGGCCTCCGGGGAAGGTCTTGCCCTGTGGGCATCCGGGCCCATGTCGCCCGTGCGCCATCTCTTGCTAAGCTCTGCTGCATGGTGGCCTGGGACGAATCACTCGAAGGCGTCCTGGTGCTGCCCAACGGCAGTATGGTCCGTGGGCTTCCCAGGCGAATCGCGTTCCAATTGACCCCACCGCCTGAGCTGCTGGTCCGCCTGGCTGGGCGCAGGCCGGTTCAGGATGATCCGCACCAACGATGGATCAAATGGCCGGATTTTCGGGCCCCCACCGACACCGGGCAAGCGCTCAACGAGCTGCGAACGGCGTTCGAGCGCTGCGCCGAGGAGCGGGTGCTCATTAGTTGCCGCGGAGGTATTGGACGTACCGGTACGGCGCTGACGGCCATGGTCATGCTTGCCGGGATGCGTTGCGGGTGCGCCGTCGAGTGGGTGAGGGAACGCTACTCTCCGCGCGCGGTCGAAACCGTGTTTCAGCGTCGCTGGCTGAGTACTGTGGACGATATTTTGTTCGCCTAGGAGCACCGTCGAGCGCGGCGATAAAGTTGGGGGACGGGCCCCAGACCGGGATCGTGAAGCAGCCACGGGTAACGTACGACGAGGAGAAACGGTGAGCGAGCACGGCATGACCAAACGGGACGAACTTCACCCGGGCAGCAGCATGGTGGCGATTCGGGACGAAATTCAGCGTCTTGAGGATCCTCGGATGCGGGCCGTCAATGAAAAGCAGGGCAATGACTTCGGCATCAACCTGACCAAATTGCGGGCGATGGCGAAGACCCTGAAAACGAACCAGGAGCTGGCCGAGGAGCTCTGGCAAAGCGGGGAGAGCACCATGCGGCTGCTGGCGCTCCTCATCTGCCGCCCCAAGGCCTTCAGCCAGGAGCAGCTCGATGCTTGGCTGCGCGAGGCCAGGGTTCCCAAGGTGCAGGACTGGTTGCTGAACTACGTGGTGAAGAAGGGCAAGTTCCTCGAACCGCTGCGGCAGTTGTGGATCGCGGACCGCGATCCCGTAACTGCCAGCGCAGGCTGGGAGCTGACGGCCCACCAGGTCATCAAGGCCCCACAACTGCTGGACCTTGCGGCCTTGTTGGACACCATCGAGGAGCAGATGGCTGCCGCGCCAGAACGTCTGCAGTGGTCCATGAACACCACACTGGCCCAGATCGGCATCAACCACCCAGAGCACCGCGAACGGGCCCTGGCCATCGGAAACAGTCTGCAGGTCCTAGCCGACTACCCCACCTCCCCGGGCTGCACCTCACCGTTCGCCCCGGAATGGATCAACGAAATGGTGCGCCGCCAACAAGCCGCGGCCCAATAATCCCGGCGCCCCGCATCTGCGGCCTCACCCGTCCCACACATGCAGAAAGGCCCCACCGCAATTTGCGATGGAGCCTTCAGCAATTCACCTGTTGGGAATCGACAGCTAGGCGACGTTCTGTGGCTGACGGTTGCGGTAGCTGAGCTTGGAGACCAGCCAAAGCAGACCGGTCAACCCCAGGGTCAGCAGCAACTGGGTGCGCGCGGTCGCGTCAGTCATTGCAATGCCCACCACGGCCGCCATCGCCGCAATGGTGGCCAACGACAGGTACGGGAAGCCCCACAGGCGCAGCGGCATCTGCAGGTTCTCGCGATCTGCCCGGCGGCGCAGCACGAACTGGGTCACCGCAATGAACGACCAAATCACGATGATGGTTGAGCCGACCACGTTCAGCAGCAGCGGCATGACCGCATCGGGCCAGATCCAGTTCAGGCCCACCGCAATGAACGAGAAGGACACCGACCAGACCACCGCGTTGGCCGGAACACCCTTGCCGGTCACGTGGGTGACTGCGGTGGGGGCCATCTTGCGGGTACCCAGCGAGTAGAGCATGCGCGAGGCGCCGTAGATGTTCGCGTTCATGGCCGAGAGCAGGGCCACCACGATCAGCAGCGACATCATCAGTTCGACCCCCGGCACGTGGAGCACCGACAGCACGGCGGCGAACGGGCCCTCGACAATCTCCGGTGAGTTCCATGGCAGCACGGCCACGATCACGATGATCGAACCGAGGTAGAAGAACAGGATGCGCAGCATCACCTGCGAGACGGTGCGCTTGATGTTGCCGGCCGGGTCATCGGACTCGGCCGCCGCGATCGAAACGACCTCGGTACCGCCAAAGGAGAAGATCACGATCAGCAGCGCCGCGGCGATGCCAGCCATGCCGGCTGGTGCGAACCCGCCATGGGCGGTGAAGTTTGCGAAGCCAATGGGCTGGTTGATGGGGATCACGCCCACGATCACCAGGGCACCGAGCACCAGGAAGGCCAGGATGGCGGCGACCTTGATGAACGCGAACCAGAATTCGAACTTGCCGTAGTTGCCCACGCCCAGCAGGTTGATGCCGGTGAACAGCACCACGAAGGCCAGTACCCACGCCCACTGGGGGATGCCGGGGAACCAGATCACCAGCATCGCGGCGGCGCCGGTGGCTTCGGCGGCAATCACCACCACCAGCTGGATCCAGTACAGCCAGCCCACGGTGCTGCCGGCACTGCGGCCCAGGGCCTTGTGCGCGAACGTGCTGAAGGCACCGGCGGACGGGTTGGCGGCCACCATTTCGGCGAGCATGGCCATGATGACAATGACAATCGTCCCGGCCAGCAGGTAGGAGATCAGCACGGCGGGCCCTGCGATGGAGATCGCCTGGCCCGAGCCGACGAACAGACCCGCGCCGATGGCCCCGCCCAGGCCCATCATGGAAATCTGGGAGCGGGTCAGACCCGAATGCAGCGCATTGGAGTCAGTGCTCTTGGTGGTGGTCCTGTGTTTCACATCAGCCCCGTTCATGCGTTGACCCCGGACAGTTTGGGAGCCAGGGCGGCCAGCACCCGGTCCACGTCCTCGGCGGTCCCCGAGGAAATCCGCAGCCCCTCGCCCGGGAAGGCGCGCACAACCACACCGCCGGCGTCCAGGGTTGCCTCCAGCTCACTGGTGCCCTCACCGGCCGGTACCCACACGAAGTTCGCCTGGGACGGCACGGCCGGGTAACCGGCGGCGATCAGGCCCTGGTAGAGCCGCTCACGCTGTTCAACGACCTCGTTGATCCGCAGCGCCAGTTCGTCCTCGGCGGCCAGGGAGGCCACCGCCGCGGCCTGGGCCAGGTTGGTCACGCCGAACGGGACGGCGACTTTGCGCAGGTTTTCAGCCACCGGCTCTGGGCTGATCGCGTAGCCGATGCGCAGACCCGCCAGGCCGTAGGCCTTGGAGAAGGTGTGCAGCACGGCCACGTGCGGGTACTTGGCGAATAGGGCCAGCCCGTCGGCTCGAACCTCTGAACGGTCAAAATGCACGTACGCCTCATCGATGACCACCAGCACATTGCGCGGAACGGCGGCGACGAACTTCTCAAGCGCCTCGGCCTCCAAGACGGTGCCCGTCGGGTTGTTCGGGTTGCAGATGAAAATCAGACGGGTGCGGTCGGTGATGGCATCGAGCATGGCCGGCAGGTCATGGCCGTAGTTCTCATCCAACGGCACCTGCACCGGCACGGCGCCGGAAACGCGGACCAGGGAGGGGTAGGCCTCAAAGGAGCGCCAGGCGAACATCACTTCGTCGCCGGGACCGGCGACTGCGTGGATCAGCTGGGCTGCCACCTCCACCGAACCGGAGCCCAGGGTGATGTTCTGCGGCTGGACGCCGTTCTTTTGCGCCAGCGCGGCAATGACGTCGGTCGCCCCCATGTTCGGGTAGCGGTGAATCATGTCCAGCTCCTGGCCCACCGCCTTGACGACCGAGGGCAGCGGAGGGTGCGGAGATTCATTCGAGGAAAGCTTGGAGGCTCCCGGGGCGGCAGCCTTTCCCTGACGGTAGGCAGGTACCAGCTCCAGGCCTGGGCGGTGGTGGATGGTCATGACATTCCTCTCTGAATGGAACATGCGCCCTCCCGGTGGCCGCGGTGGCGGCGGTACGGGCAGTGGCAGGTGGGAAGCGTTTGGACGCGGCCGCGAGACTAGGACATCAACCAGTGCCGGGCCGGGGGATGACTGCCGTATCGGTGCCGCGCGCCAACGCGGACACCAAATGTGGTCGAGAGCTGGAATTGCGTGCTCATTCCCCGGATTCTGATCCTCGTGCTTGGCCGTAATTAAAGCCCTGTTCGGTGAACAGGATCACGAACTGTGATGGTAGAAGTCTCATTGCGCCCACTGCAAGTGGTGCGCACCACACTGTGCGAATTGGCCAACTTCTGGCTACGGCGGAGGTATTTCACTATACAGACTGTATAGCTAGAACCTGTTAATCTTCCCGGTCTGCCTGAGCCTGGACGAGCGGGAGGGTGCGGCCCTGAAAATGCTCGCGCAGGGCCAGCGCGGAGGAGGTTCGGGCGACCCCCGGCACCTGCGCAATGCGGTCGAAGACATCCTGAAGTTCCGAGGCGTTGCGCGCCACGACCCGCAGCTGCAGGTCAAAGTCGCCGGTGACCGTGTACATGTCCATAATTTCCGGGATGCTGCGCGCCAGGGCACCGGTGACCCGCTCGTGTCCGAACTTCTGGTTGATCTCCACGGAGCAGAATGCCACCAGCTGGTATTCGAAACCGGCCGGCTGGATCCGTGGAACGATCGCCTCGATGACCCCGTTGTCCTGGAGTCGGGACAGGCGGCTGGTCACGGTTCCGCGGGCGACCCCCAGCCGACGAGCGCACTCCATGGCTGGCAGCATGGGGGAGTCGGTGAGTAATTGGATCAGCTGGGCATCCAATCGATCAAGTCGCACGGGGTCGGTCCTCGCAGTTGGTGGCTTGGGTCTCACCCCAGATTACCGTTCCGGTGGGAAAGTCCTCTCCCGAATAGCGCGTGGGCTGCATTCTCTGCACCGCTCGGTGGGGTCTCTGGCCCTGGGTCAGGGGCGAAGGGCCGCCCCGGCCATGTCTCAATGTCATCCATGGGTTACTGTGACGTAATCTACATAGAAGGTGATGCCCGGCTCCGCCAGGCGTAGACGCCTGCGACAAGATCCGCTGATCGAAAGCGGGGGAAGGACTGAGGATGAATCACCAAGACTCCTTGGAATCGGTGCGGGGGATGACGGTGCTGATCACCGGTGCCGCCCAAGGCATGGGCGCCATCTTTGCCCGGACGGCCGCGGCGGAGGGGGTTCAGTCACTGTTCCTCTGGGACATCAATGAAGAATTGCTGCAGTGCACCGCCGATGAGTTGCGCCAGCAGCATCCGCAGGTGACAATCCATGCTCAAGTGGTCGACTTGAGCAGTCGCGCATCGATCGAGCGCGCCGCCGAGAAGGTACGCCACCATGGTGGGGTGCAAGTGCTCATCAACAATGCCGGGGTCGTGACCGGCGGAGCCTTCACGGACCAGGAGCCCGACCACATTGAGGCCACCCTTGCGGTGAACACCCTAGCTCCGATGTACCTGGCCTCCCACTTCCTTCCCGGGATGCTGGCCAGCCGCGGCCCGGGGCGGATCCTGACGATCGCCTCGGCGGCGGCCCTGGTCTCCAACCCGAACATGAGCGTTTACGCGGCCTCCAAGGCGGCTGTGTTGACCTGGAGCGATTCGGTTCGTTTGGAGTTGGAGCGGGCCCGGGCACACCAGGTGAAGATCACTTCATTCTGCCCCACCTATGTCTCCACGGGGATGTTCGCCGGGGTCAACAAGATGCTGTTCACGCCGATTTTGTCCCCAGAACAGGTTGCGAGGAAGGCGTGGGAAGCGATGCTGCGTGGCACCCCGATTGTGTTAATGCCGTGGACAAGCAAGCTGGGCCAAGTGCTGCGTGGGCTGCTGCCCACTTCGCTGTGGGACCGGCTGGCCGGAGGGCCGCTGGGAATCTACCGGTCCATGGATGGCTTTACCGGCCGCACCGCCGCTCAGAGCAAAGCCCGACCGGACGGCAGAGGCTGATCCCTGGCTGTCCCGGCTCGGTGGGCAGCGATTTTCCCTCAGAGGGTACCGGCCTTTCGGCGTTCTCGGTAGGCTAAGGACTGCGCAGGTCCGGGCCTTGCAGCCCGCGGCCCGATGGCGTCAGGAGGGCTGGCGTTTGTTCAACAGGCCTGTGGTCGGGAAAGCCGGGAGGCAGCAATGGCCCATATCGTTCCAAATATTTGGTGCAACGGCAATGCGCAGGAAGTCGGGGATTTCTACGCAGGGATTTTTCCGCGCACCACCAGTGAGGTTGAGTCGCGGTACCCGAACCAGGGCCTGCTGGACTTCCAGCAACCGTTGGCAGGGGAACCGCTGACGGTCGCCGTTGATGTCAACGGCACAAAGATTACCCTGGTGAACGCCGATGACAATTTTCGGCCCAATCCCGCCATTTCCTTCACCGCCAATTTCCACCCGGCGTTCTTCGGGGGAGATCCGGGACAAACCCAGACCGCGCTGGACCAGGCATGGCAGCGGCTGAGCGAGGGCGGACAGGTCATGATGGAGCTGGACGAGTATGAGTTCAGTCCCCGGTACGGGTGGGTGGAGGACCGCTACGGGGTGAGCTGGCAGTTGACCCTGGCGGCACAGGGGGAGACGGTGCCCCAGTTCTTGACTCCGTGCCTCATGTTCTGCGGACCGGCCCAGAACCAGGCCGCCGAAGCCGCGGACTTCTACGTGGCCACTTTCAGCGACAGCAAGCCGGGGCAGCGCTTCCACTATCCCGAGGCCAATCCGCCGGTCACCACGGAGTCGGTGATGTACAGCGACTTCACTCTCAAGGGTCAGACGTTCTCGGCCATGGATTCCGGAGTGGAGATGGCTTTTACCTTCACGCCCGGAGTTTCCCTGGAAGTTGCCTGCCGTGACCAGTTTGAAATCGACGCGCTCTGGGAGGCGCTCTCGGCCGTCCCTGAGGCTGAGCAATGCGGCTGGTTGACCGACAGGTTCGGTGTCAGCTGGCAGATTGTCCCCCAGAACATGGGGGAGCTGATGCAACGGCCCGGTGCGTTCGAAAAACTCATGGGGATGAAGAAGATTGTGATCGACGAATTCTAGATGCCGTTCTTGACCGATCTGTGAAGAAAGGGAGACTTCCCGGTTCCGGCAGGCGGGCAGAATGGCTAGGGTCCAGCACGCACGGTGCGGCTGGACCCAGCATGACGCCGACCTGAGCGAGTTGTGGCTGACGTCCGGTACTTGAGTCATTTGCGAACAAATGGCTCCCCCATGTGTACCACTCACTTCTAAGTGTTCCTCAAATTGTGGAGAAAACCGTGGTCAGCGGAATATTCACCCCACAAATCACCCCTGTCACCCTCAATGTGACAGAAAGCGCCGACTCAGCGTTGGCGTTGCACTCGCTGCTCATCCCATACCGGGGTGTCGGACTCGTAGATCCGTCCGTCGGCCCCAAACACCCAGAACCGATCGAAGGACCTGGCAAACCAGCGGTCGTGGGTTACGGCCACCACCGTGCCCTCGAAGGCGTTGATGGCGCGTTCCAGTGCTTCCCCGGAATGCAGGTCCAGGTTGTCGGTGGGCTCATCGAGCAGCAACAGGGTGGCACCGGATAACTGCAGCAGCAGAATCTGGAAGCGTGCCTGCTGCCCACCGGAGAGGGATTCGAACTTTTGCTCCGACTGTCCGGCCAGGCCGTAGCCGTCAAGGGCGGCGGCTGCGGCTTCGCGGGGCAGCCCGCTGCGGTGCTCGTCGCCGCGATGCAGGATCTCCAGCAGCGTGCGGCCGAACAGATCCGGGCGCGTGTGCGTCTGGGCGAAGTAGCCAGGGCGGATTCGTGCCCCAAGTTTCACCGTGCCCGCATGGTTGACCGGAGCGATCTCGACGTCCGAGACCGGGAGGTGTTCGCGTTCTGGATCAGTGCCACCGGAGGCGAGCAACCGCAGGAAGTGGGATTTGCCCGACCCATTGGATCCCAGAATGGCCACCCGGTCGCCAAACCAGATCTCGTTGCTGAAGGGTTTCATCAGGCCCGTGAGTTCCAGCCGCTCGGCCACCACGGCACGCTTGGCGGTCCGCCCGCCCTTGAGGCGCATCTGCACGTTTTGTTCCAGCGGAATTGCCTGCGGGGGACCGTCCTGCAGGAACTTTTCCAGCCGGGTTTGTGCCGCGTGATAGCGGTTGGCCATGTCCGAACGGAACGCGGCCTTCGTCTTGTACATGTTCACCAGCTCCTTGAGCTTGGCATGCTCCTCGTCCCAGCGCTTGCGCAGCTCTTCGAAGCGTTCGTTGCGTTCGCGGCGGGCCTCGACATAACTGCCGAAGGAGCCGCCATGCACCCACGCCGTGGCGCCGCTGTGCCCGGGTTCAAGGGTGGCAATCCGAGTGGCGGCGTTATCCAGCAGCTCCCGGTCGTGGCTGATGAACAGCACCGTCTTCGCCGATTCGTTCAGCCGCTGCTCCAACCACTGTTTCCCCGGCACATCCAGATAGTTATCCGGTTCATCAAGCAGCAACAGGTCATCGGGTCCGGCAAACAACGCCTCCAGAACCAGACGCTTTTGCTCACCGCCGGAGAGCGTGGAGGCCAGGCGTCCTGCCGCCGCATCGAATTCCACCCCCAGAGCGGCCATGCAGACCTTGTCCCAGGCGGTTTCCAGCTCATATCCGCCGGCGTCACCCCATTCGATGATCGCCTCGGCGTACTTCATGTGGACTTTTTCGTCTTCCGACTCCAGCATTTTGGCTTCCAGGGTGGCCACCCGCTCGGCAATGGCCGACAGCTGCGGTGTGGCGGTGGAAAGCAGCAGATCCCGCACGGTGCTTTCGTCGCGGACTTGGCCGATGAACTGACGCATGATACCGAGGCTTCCGGAACGGCTGACCGCGCCGTCATCGGCTTTGAGGTCTCCGGCGATGATCTTGAACAGCGTCGTCTTGCCGGTGCCGTTGGGGCCGATCAGGGCCGTTTTGGAACCTTCGGTGACCTTGAAGCTGACCCCGCCAAGGAGTTGGGTGCCGTCGGAAAGGAAGTACTGGATGTCGGATACGTCGATGTGTGCCACCGCTCCATCCTATCGACGCGTCGGCGTCCTTCGTTCATGCGGCCATCGCCTGCGGTGCCATCGCCGGTTGATCGTCGGCGTTTCGGAGCCATCGGGCATGGTTGTCAACATCCATTGACGGCCGTGGCAAGCCGTGTCACCTTTAATTCACAACTTGGCAGAAGGGTACAGGGAAATGAAAACGGATCTGCGCCAGGATGACGGACGGGACCCCATCCGGGAGCTGGGTGACATCGTGGCCCAGAAAAAGGAGCTGGCCCGTCGTGAGGCCGCCGCGGTTCGCAGCGCCCGCACCGCGGGGATGAGCTGGTCGGGGATCGCGACGGTTTTGGGCATTAGCCGACAGGCGGCACACCGGAAGTACGGAAAGAAATAGGGGCCCGGGACGCTTTGCGTCGCCGGCCCGGCGGGGTAGACGCGAACGCCCCGGAACGAAGAGCGTTCCGGGGCGTGAGCCAAAACTGGGTGTGGGAATTAGCTGGTGGCGGTCTTCTTGTTGGCGGCCACGGCGGCGGCGACGGCTACACCGGCCACAACAAGGAACATCAGGAACTTGCGTCCCTTGGAGCCCTTCTTCTGGGTGTTCAAGGCCTTCTGCGCGCGGTTCACGGCATCCTCGACGGAGCTGCGGGTGCGCTTGGCGGCCTTGGAGTTCCCGGTCACGTTGCTGACCAGATTGGCGCCTGCGTCGCTGATGGCCCCAGCATCAACACCGGCAATGGCCTTGCTCCAGCTTTCCTTCAGTTCCTGGGGGATTTCAGTCTTCGCGTTCTTGGCGAGCTTCTTCAGCGACTTCTCGACTTCTTTGAAGCTCTTCTTGGTCTTGGACATACGTTCCCTCTTTCCTTTGGATTCCCCAGCGCTTCCATGATGGGGACACCACGAAAGCTACTGATTACACCCTAGCCAGCGCGTTGTTCCGACTCAAGGCAACACCGGCTCATTATGGAAAACTCCCAGTAATCCCGCTGTGGGCGAACACCGGGGGAAGACCAAGGCCGGTGTGCCATGGGCCAGATCGGCAGGCGCGAAAGCTCAGTCGCCGGTGAGTTGACGAACCCGGATGCGCACGCTGCTGAGCAGGCAAATCAGTAGCAGCGCGGTGCCGATGGTGGCGCAGATCGCGACCGGGGCGGAGGCCCGAGGACCGTCATAGGCGGCCACGGCAATCCACAGGGCCATCCAGGCGGCGCCGAGGTTCACATAGATCCCCATGGGGTTAAAGAACGTCATCGCGCTGACCGCCAGGCAGGTGAGCAGTACCAGCAGCGCCGTGGCCGCATGCACTGGCCGGGCCAGGGCCTCGACACCGAGCGTGGGAACCCAGGCGGTGAAATTCGTCAGGACCATCACCAGCGTCGTGCCGAAGAACAGTCCCATCGTGGCCCGGGTAATCCACCGATCCGCCGAGGTGTAGAGCACCTTGCGGCTGATCCGGCGCAGGACCAGGAACAGATCGGCCAGCAGCAGCAGCCCGATCACCAGCGCCGCGCCGAGCTGCCGCGCATCCAGCAGCTGCAGCCACAACCCGGCCAGCAGGGCCGCTGCGGCGACCAGGAAGCGGATTCGGTAGTGCAGCAGGGCCTGGCGCTGAGGCTCCCGGCACTGGTACAGGGCATACAGCCCGAGCCCCAGCAGCAGCGGCACCCAGATCCAGTCCGCCGACGCGGCAGGGGCGCCATGCTGGGCATAGAGCACGCCGACGCCGTGCGGGCCGAGCCGGGTGGCAAAGGCCAGCCCGTGGGCCAGCAGCGCCCAGAGGGCACCGGCGAAAACCAGCGCTGCGCAGCACAGGGCCAGGGTCGTGGAAACCTGTGGGGTGCTGGTGCTCAAGACGTTCCTGTCCTCAATAGATCCTGCCTAGTGAGCTGATGGTTGTCACAACATACCACCGCAGCGTGGGCACGGGGCCGAAACACGGCGTGCCGCTGACGGATTGGCGGCAAACGGCTAGTGTTGATCAAGTGAACGAAGAACTCTCCGAGGGCGCCCACTGGGTCCGCGAAGCCATTGCGCTGCTTGACGCCGACGCCAACCGCAGCGCCGACACCCACCTGCACGTCTTCCCGCTGCCCGCCCAGTGGGGCATCGACCTGTACCTGAAGGACGAATCGGTGCACCCCACGGGTTCGCTGAAGCACCGCCTGGCGCGTTCGCTGATCCTCTACGGCTTGGTCAACGGCCACATCGGGAAGGACACCACCCTGGTGGAGGCCTCCAGCGGGTCCACCGCGGTCTCCGAGGCCTACTTCGCCCGCATGCTCGGGCTGCCGTTCATAGCCGTGGTGCCGCACGGAACCAGCAGTGAGAAGGTGGAGCTGATTGAGTTCTACGGCGGGCACTGCCACTTCGTGGATGGGCCGGCGGCCGTCTACCAGTCGGCCCGTGAGCTGGCCGCGGAGAGCAACGGGTACTACCTGGACCAGTTCTCCTACGCCGAACGGGCCACCGACTGGCGGGGCAACAACAACATCGCCGAATCGGTGTTCTCCCAGATGTCCGCCGAACGCCACCCGATTCCCTCCTGGATCGTGATCAGCGCCGGCACCGGCGGCACCAGCGCCACCTTCGGGCGCTATGTGCGCTATCGGCGCCACGCCACGAAGGTCGCCGTCGCCGACCCGGAGAACTCGGCCTTCTATGAGGGCTGGCGGCGCCGGGACATGAACTACGCCACCGGCATCGGCTCACGCATCGAGGGCATCGGGCGCCCGGTGGTCGAACCGTCCTTCGTGCCCGGGGTGATCGACCAGATGCTGCAGGTTCCCGACGCCGGGTCCATCGCCGCCATGCGCCTGTTGCGGGCCAAGACCCGGCACTGGGCCGGGGCCTCCACCGGCACGAACCTGTACGCCGCCTTCGAGGTGATCGCCCGGATGCTGCGCAACGGCGAGCAGGGCAGCGTGGTGACGCTGATCTGCGACAGGGGCGAGCGCTACCAGAACACCTACTACGATGACGCGTGGCTGCAGGCCAATGACCTGCAGCCCGGACACCACACCGCGGTGCTGGAGCACTTTTTGCAGACCGGGCAGTGGGATCCGGACCAGTAGCCCGCTCCGCCGGCCAGGGGGCGCCTCTACGTCGAAGGGCGCAGGGTGGGCATCAGGCCCAGGGTCTTCTTGCGCTGGTGCACCGAGAAGTAGCGTAGTCCCGCATCCGCGGCCACGAAGCGGCGCCGCGACCGGGCCGGCAGGTAGAGCACGTCGCCCACCGCCAGCGGCACGTTGCCGGTTTCGGTGTACAGCACCCCGGAGCCGGAAAACACGTGGATCAGCACGTCCAGGTCCGGGCCCTGGTGTTCGCCGATCTGCTCCCAGGGGCCCAGCGCGATGATGTTCGCATCCAGATCCCGTTGTTCGGGCTCCAGCTTCCAGATCGCCCCGCTGCCCTGGGCCGCCGCGGCCAGCCCGGTGGTGTTGGCCAGCACCCGGGGCAGCGGCGTGGCGGCCAGCCGGGTGAGCAGCACCCGCCACTGTCCGGAATCCAGCGCCCGGGCCTGCCAGTCAAAGGCGCCGGGCTGGTCCCGCTCGAACTCGCGGCGCAGGTTCTGCGGTTCATGATCGGCCAGCAGCACCAGCTGTTCACCGGTCTGCAACCGGGCGAAAAGCTCGAAAATCCGGGCGTGGCGCTGCGGCTTGGGGATCTGGCGCACATCGATGGTCTGCGGGTCTTTGGCGGACAAGGCTTCCTCCATCTCAGGGCCTACGGCGTGCCGGCAGGGTCTGCCGGCTCTTCCCACAGCTTAGCCCCGCCGCCGTGGGGAACCGGTTCTTCGCCGGGGACGCCTAGACTGAAGGGCAGTGGGCGGGTCCGCCGGGCCCGCACCGTGGCCAGCATCGTGGGAAGGAAGCACGCATCATGACAGCACCCCAGCCAGGTTCCAGCGCCGCCGCGCACGCGCAGACCCTGCAGGACTTCCAGCACAACCTGGCCTCGGTGCGCGAACGCATCGCCGAAGCCGAACGCGCCGCCGGGCGCGAGCCGGGCTCGGTGCGCCTGCTGCCGGTGTCCAAGACCGTGCCGGAGGAACGCCTGCGCATCGCGATCGGCGCGGGCATGGACTACCTGGGGGAGAACAAGGTGCAGGAGGCCGCGCGCAAGGCGGAGAACCTGGCCGACATCCCGAACCTGAAGTTCTCGGTCATTGGGCACCTGCAAACCAACAAGGCCAAGTACGTGGCCCGCTTCGCCCACGAATTCCAGGCGCTGGACAACCTGCGCCAGGCCACCGCCCTGCAGCGGCGGCTGGAACTGGAGGACAGGACGCTGGATGTGTTCGTCCAGGTGAACACGTCCGCCGAGGAATCCAAGTTCGGACTGGCGCCCGAGGACACCGCGCCTTTCCTCACCCAGCTGCCGGCCTTTGACCGGCTGCGGGTGCGCGGGCTGATGACCCTGGCGATCTTCTCCAGCGACACCGAACGGGTGCGCGCCTGCTTCGTGCGCCTGCGCGAACTGCGTGAGCGGCTGCGCCAGCAGGCCCCGGACACGGTGGGCCTGGATGAACTGTCCATGGGGATGAGCGGGGACTTTGAACTGGCCATCGCCGAGGGCGCGAGCGTGGTGCGGGTCGGCCAGGCGATCTTCGGGGCCCGCGCCCTGCCCGACAGCCACTACTGGCCCGGCTTCGCCGGCTAGCCGCCACCCCCGATCCGACCTAGGAGTTCCACCGGTGACATGCGGCCTTATGCACACGGGGGTGTGAGATTTGTGGCCAAACGTGGCACCTGGGCGCAATGCGTCGTAGGCTCAGCAGTGAGGCAAACGGTGGAAATCGTCCGCCGGCGAAAATGAGGAGGCACTATGCCTACGGTCGCGCAGAACATCATTAGCCAGCTCGAAGTCCAGGGCGTGAAGCGGATGTACGGGATCCCCGGCGATTCGCTCAACGGCCTGACCGACGCGTTGCGGGAAAACGGGCGCATCGAATGGGTGCACACCCGCCATGAGGAGGCCGCCGCGTTCGCCGCCGCCGCCGAAGCCGAGATCACCGGGGAGCTGGCAGTCTGCGTCGGCTCCTGCGGGCCGGGCAACCTGCACCTGATCAACGGGCTGTACGACGCCAACCGCTCCCGCGTGCCGGTACTGGCCATCGCCGCCCACATCCCCACCGAGGAAATCGGCTCCAACTACTTCCAGGAAACCCACCCCACCGACGTGTTCCGCGAATGCTCGGTGTACGTCGAGCAGGTCTCCGACGCCTCGCAGATGCCGCGCATCATGAACATCGCAATGCGCGAGGCCATTGAAAAGCGCGGGGTGGCGGTCCTGGTGATCGCCGGGGACGTGGCCCTGCAGGACATGCCGCGCATCACCCCGCGCAAGATCGCCAAGACCGAACCGCGGGTGCTGCCCAGCGAGGCGGAGATCGAACGCGCCGCCCAGGTGCTTGGCGGCTCCAAGAAGGTCACCATCCTGGCCGGTGCCGGCAGCGCCGGAGCCCACGCCGAGGTGATGGAGCTGGCCGACAAGCTCGCCGCCCCGGTGGTGCACGCGCTGCGCGGCAAGGACCACATCTCCTACGACAACCCGTTCGACGTGGGCCTGACCGGGCTGATCGGCTTCGCCTCGGGCTACCGCGCCATCGAGGACTGCGACGTGCTGCTGATGCTGGGCACCGACTTCCCGTACCAGCAGTTCCTGCCCGAGGAGGCCACCACCATCCAGGTGGACCTGCGCGGTGAACAGATCGGGCGGCGCACCAAGGTGGACATCCCCCTGGTGGGCACCGTGAAGGACACCGCCCGGGCCCTGTCCGAGGTGCTGCCGCGCTCCAAGCACCGCAAGCACCTGGACGAGTCGACCAAGCACTTCGCCAAGACCCGCGAAAAGCTGGACGAGCTGGCCACCCCCTCCAAGCGCGGGGACGCGATCCACCCGCAGTACCTGGCCCGCCTGGTCGACCAGGCGGCCAGCGAGGACGCGGTGTTCACCGCGGACGTCGGCTCACCGACCGTGTGGGCGGCGCGCTACCTGAGCATGAACGGCAAGCGCCGGCTGCTGGGCTCCTTCAACCACGGGTCGATGGCCAACGCGCTCTCGCACGCCATCGGCGCGCAGGCCGTGGACCGCAAGCGCCAGTCCATCGCGCTGGCCGGTGACGGCGGGCTGACGATGCTGCTCGGTGAGCTGCTGACCGTGAAGCAGAACGGGCTGAACGTGAAGACCGTGGTGTTCAACAACTCCTCGCTGAACTTCGTGGAGCTGGAGATGAAGGCCGCCGGCTACCTCACCTACGGCACCACGCTGGAGAACCCGGACTTCGCCGCCGTGGCCGAGGCCATGGGCATCAAGGGCATCCGGGTCACCGACTCGGCGGACCTGCCCGACGCGGTCGAGCAGATGCTGGCCCACGACGGACCGGTGGTGCTCGATGTGCTCACCGACCGCCAGGAGCTGAGCATGCCGCCGACCATCAAGTTCGAACAGGCCAAGGGCTTCGCCCTGTTCGCCATCAAGACCGTGATGTCCGGTCGCGGCGACGAACTGCTGGATCTGGCCAAGACGAACTGGCGCCGGATGTTCTAGGACACCGCCATGCCCCGCACCAATCCCCGCTAGCCCCAACCGGCACCGCCATGACCGAGCACCAGCTGCCGCAGACCAGCACGCCACTGGACGTGCTGGTCTGCGGCGCGGGAATCGCCGGCAGTGCCGTGGCCGGGCTGCTGCAGCGCAGCGGGCACCGGGTCACCCTGATTGAACGCGCCGGCGCCCACGCCCCGGCCGGATACATGCTCGCCCTCTTCCCGCTGGCCGAGGACCTCTTCCACGCCCTGGGGCTCACCGAAGCCTACCGGCGGCACAGCATCGAGCTGGCCAACTACCGGCTCTACGACCGGCACGGCGCACTGCTGCGCGAGGACCGGCTGGGCGAGCTGATGGGCGCCGCCGGCAGCTACCGCGGCATCGGCCGCGCCGGGCTGCTGCAGCTGCTGCGCTCCGCGGCGGTCCCGGCCTCCTACAACACGCTCCTCACCGACCTGCAGGTCCAGGGGGAGCAGGCCTCGGTGACGCTGCAGAACCCCGAACGGCAATGGACCCAGCGCTTTGACCTGGTGATCGTTGCCGAAGGCATGAACTCCTCCACCCGAACCCTGCTGCGGGTACCCACCCAACGGCTGAACACCGGCTGGGGCGGCTGGGTGGTGTGGGAGGAAACCGAAGGCCGGCGCAGCGTTGAGCCCGGCGGGGCAGCTGAACCCGCATCGCCAGCCACCGGCAGTGAACTGTGGGGCAACGGCTACTTCATGGGCGCCTACCCGGTCCCCGGCGCCACCGGCTTCTTCCTGGGCGGGCCCAGCGCCCTGTGCCAGGCCGGGCCGGCCGGCTTCCTGGACACCGTCTACCGCGGCACCGGGGCCATCCCGCAGGAATTTCGCACCGTCGGGGACACGCTGATGTCCCAGCAGCACCCCTACTACTGGAACCTGGAGGACGTGCGGGCCAGCCGGTGGGTCAGCGGGCCGGTGGTGCTGCTCGGGGACGCGGCCGCCGGCTTCCTGCCCACCGCCGGGATCGGGGCCGGGATGGCCCTGGATTCGGCCTGGCTGCTGGCCGGCGCCCTGGCCGAACACGGCCGCTACCCGCTGCCGCAGCTGCTCGCGGGCTACCTGAAGGCCGCAAGGCCCCGCGTGCTGGCCGCCCAGGACAACTCGCGCCGGCTGGCCCGGCTGATGTTCCGGCGCAGCGCCGCCTGGGCCGCCGTGCGCGACGCGCTCACCCGGCGGGCCAGTGTCGCCGCCGTGTTGGGCCCGATCCGCAGCATCATCGACACCCGTCCGGACATCGGCGGGCTGCTGCGTCAAATGTGAAGCCCACGCCCGTAGGAGCCTATGCTTAAGCAGGACCGTGCCCGCCGGGGCACCACGTTTTGCGGACGTTCAGATCGACTACGTTGAAGAAGAGGCCTGTACGCTTTCATGACATCGCAACCAGCTGCGGCGCACGCCGCGACCATCGAGGATTTCACCCACAACCTGCAGGCGGTTCACCAGCGCATCGCCGCGGCGGCCACCGCGGCCGGCCGGGACCCGAAGGACGTACGGCTGCTGCCGGTAACCAAGACCATCCCCTCCCAGCGGTTGCGCCTGGCCATCGCCGCCGGCGTTGACACGCTGGGGGAGAACAAGGTGCAGGAAGCCCTGGCCAAGAGCGAGGAGCTGGCGGACCTGACCCACCTGCGCTACGCCATCATCGGGCCCCTGCAGCGCAACAAGGCCAAGTTCGTGGCCCGTTTCGCCCACGAGTTCCACGCCCTGGACTCGCTGCGCCTGGCCGAGACCCTGCAGCGCCAGCTGGAGGCCGCCGAGCGGACCCTGGAGGTCTACATCCAGGTCAACACGTCCGGCGAGGACACCAAATCCGGGATCCAGGCCGACGAGGCCGCCGAACTGGCCGCCGCGCTACAGCCCCTGGACCGCCTGGAACTGCGCGGGCTGATGACCATGGCGGCCCACTCCACCGACCAGGCGATGGTGCGGGCCAGTTTCCGGCGGCTGCGCGAGTGCGCCGAGTCGGTGCGCGACGCCGCGCCCAACCCGGAACGCTTCACACAGCTGTCCATGGGCATGAGCGGGGACTTCGAGCTGGCCATCGCCGAAGGCGCCACCGTGGTGCGCGTGGGCCAGGGAATCTTCGGCGCCCGCCACTACCCGGACCGGCCCGCGCAGTGAGCGGGCTGGAACTGGACCGGCGCCCGGTCAAGGCCGTGGTGATCGGATCCCAGCTGGCCTACGGCGCGGTGGGAAACAACACCGTGGCCCGGATGATCGAGGCGGCCGGGCACCGCTGCGTGCAGGTGCCCACCGTGGTGCTCAGCAACCTGCCGCACTACCCGAGCCTGGCCGGGGGCCCGGTGCCCGAGACCTGGCTGACCGGGTTCCTTGACGACCTGCTGGCCCGCCAGGTGCTCGATGACACCCAGTACGTGTTCGTCGGCTACCTGGGTGAGGCCCGGCAGGCCGAGATCATCGCCGCCTGGTATGTCCGGGCCCGTGAGCTCTACCCGCAGCTGAAGCTGATCCTGGACCCGGCCATGGGTGATGACGATGTGGGGCTCTACACCCACCAGGACGTTGCCGACGGCTACCGGGAGCACCTGCTGCCGATCGCTTGGCTGAGCACCCCGAACCGCTTTGAGCTGGCGCTGTTCAGCGGGGAGCCGATCTACGACGAGCAGGACGCGGCGAACGCCTGCCTGGACTTGATGGAGGTCGGCTGCCGCTACGTGGTGCTCACCTCCGCGCCCACCGATGATCCGTCCCTCATCGGCTGCCTGATCGCCCTGGACGATGAGCATTTCGAGCAGGTGGACACCGCCAGGGTCACCAGCACCGCCAAGGGCGCGGGAGACTGCTTCGCCGGGCTGATGATCGGTGAACTGCTGCGCGGCAGCGAGCTGCTGCCGGCAGTGGAGCAGGCGGTGCTGGGAACCTCGAGCGCGCTCTCCGGCAACCATCCGCTGTTCTAGAGGTCGCGCGGGCTGGGGACACTTGTCTCGAGCCCCGCGGCCTTCCGCATGCCCGCACACTCTCGTGCACTGGTATCAGTCTGTGTCAGGCAAGGGCGGTTGGCCCCGATCAGTCGGTGGCGGGCGGTCTGTGGCGGCGAAAACGGGTGCGGAATAGTTTCCCACATTCGGCGATATTGAAGCCTAAACGTCGGTGCCGGGGATGACACTAGGGATAGGTCCGGCAGCCGTCGCCCGGCACTAGATAGTGTGTCCGCCGCAGGCTCGCCCAACACGCCGAAAGGAGGCTCACACAAAGAATTTTTAACGCACATCGAGCCGTCCACCGGCTGTGGACAAGATGGGGCCGACCCCGAGAAATCGCGGTTTAAACCGGGGCTCTTATCCACAAGACGTGTGGACTTGACAATGGCCGAATGACATACTTGTAATACATCATGTTGTGGCTGCTTGCACGGGCCAACACAAGATGTAGTATTGAACCCGATGGCGCGTTAGGCGCCGGAAACACCTCGATAACACGGTTTCGGGGCATTTGAGAGGCGGCCGCGTGACGAACCCTTGAAGGGTGTCGCAGAGCCAAAAAGGGACTTTCCAAAGGGGAACAGGGACATGACCGTCACGGTATACACCAAGCCATCCTGCGTGCAGTGCAACGCCACTTATCGAGCCCTGGATAAGAAGGGCATCGTGTACAACAAGGTCGACATCTCCCAGGACGCCGCCGCGCTGGAGCGTGTGCGCAACCTGGGCTACATGCAGGCCCCTGTCGTCATCACCGACAACGACCACTGGTCCGGCTTCCGCCCGGACAAGATCGAGACTCTGGCCCAGGCAAACTAGGCTCAGCCACTCGAAACAACCACGGGTTTTACTCGTCTCAACTAGTAAGCGGAGGCGATCGACTTGCCACCATCAGCGCTGGCCGAGAATCAGCAGTTGGATGAGGCTAGCCACGCCGTGCAGTACACCGACCAGAAGTTGATTTACTTCTCTTCTGCGTCGGAGTACACGCACCGGTTTGTGCAAAAACTGAATATCGGTTCGGCGCGCATCCCCTTGTTTGCGCGCGAACCAGAACTCATTGCCACCAAGCCCTACGTTCTGGTGATTCCCACTTATGGGGGAGAGAACGGAAAACGGGCAGTTCTACCGCAAATTCTGAATTTCTTGAGGAATGAACAGAACCGCCGGCTTCTTCAGGGAGTCATCGGCTCGGGCAACACCAACTTCGGCACCACATATTGTCTGGCGGCTAAACGCGTCGCAGCCAAATGCCAGGTGCCGGTTCTATACACATTTGAATTGATGGGGACGTCGGAAGACGTCCACAAAGTCAAAGAAGGGCTTGATACCTTTTGGACACTAAAGTCTCAGAAGCGGACCTGATGAAGGATGCCAAGGAGCTTCCTGCGAACCTGCAGGGACTGAGCTACAACGACCTGAACGCCATGCTGAACCTCTACGGTCCCGATGGCAAGATCCAGTTCGAGGTCGACCGTTACGCGGCGCGCCAGTACTTCCTGGACCACGTCAACAATAACACCGTGTTCTTCCACGACCTGGATGAGAAGCTCGAATACCTGGTGAAGAACGATTACTACGAGCGGGAAACCCTCGATCAGTATTCGATGAACTTCATCCGCGGTCTCTACAAGCGCGCCTACAACCACAAGTTCCGCTTCCAGACCTTCCTGGGCGCTTTCAAGTTCTACACCTCCTACACGCTGAAGACCTTTGACGGCAAGCGTTACCTGGAACGCTACGAAGACCGCGTGTGCATGGTGGCCCTGCACCTGGCCCGCGGGGATGAGCAGCTGGCCGAAAAGCTGGTCGATGAGATCATCTCCGGCCGTTTCCAGCCGGCAACCCCCACCTTCCTGAACGCCGGCAAGGCGCAGCGTGGCGAACTGGTCTCCTGCTTCCTGCTGCGCATCGAAGACAACATGGAGTCCATCGCCCGCGCGGTGAACTCTTCGCTGCAGCTGTCCAAGCGCGGCGGCGGTGTCGCCCTGGCGCTGACCAACCTGCGTGAGTACGGGGCCCCGATCAAGCAGATCGAGAACCAGTCCTCCGGCGTCATTCCAGTCATGAAGCTGCTGGAAGACTCCTTCTCCTACGCCAACCAGCTCGGTGCCCGCCAGGGTGCCGGTGCCGTCTACCTGAACGCGCACCACCCGGACATCCTGCGCTTCCTGGACACCAAGCGCGAGAACGCGGACGAGAAGATCCGCATCAAGACCCTCTCGCTCGGCGTGGTCGTTCCGGACATCACCTTTGAGCTGGCACGCAAGAACGAGGACATGTACCTGTTCAGCCCCTACGACGTGCAGCGCGTCTACGGGGTGCCGTTCAGCGAAATCTCGGTGACCGAGAAGTACTACGAGATGATTGATGACTCGCGCATCAAGAAGACGAAGATCAACGCCCGCGACTTCTTCACCACCATCGCCGAGATCCAGTTCGAATCCGGGTACCCGTACTTGATGTTCGAAGACACCGTGAACCGGGCCAACCCGATCGCCGGACGGATTACCATGTCCAACCTGTGCTCGGAAATCCTGCAGGTCTCCTCGCCGTCGGAATACAACGATGACCTGAGCTACGCCCGTGTCGGCAAGGACATCTCCTGCAACCTGGGCTCGATGAACATCGCCAAGGCCATGGACGGCAAGGACTTGGCCGGCTCGGTGGACATCGCCATCCGTGCGCTGACCGCGGTCTCGGACATGTCCGACATCAACTCGGTTCCCTCCATTGCCGACGGCAACTCGCGTTCTCACGCCATCGGCCTGGGACAGATGAACCTGCACGGCTACCTGGCCCGTGAGCACGTGCACTACGGTTCCGAAGAAGGCTTGGACTTCACCAACATCTACTTCTACACCGTGGTGTTCCACGCCCTGAGCGCCTCGAACAAAATCGCGATCGAGCGTGGCGAGACGTTCGACGGCTTCGAGAACTCGAAGTACGCCTCGGGAGAGTTCTTCGACAAGTACACCGACCAGGTGTGGGAGCCGGCTACCGAGCGTGTTCGTGAACTGTTCGCCGACATCCAGATCCCTACCCAGGAAGACTGGAAGAAGCTGAAGGCCTCCATCATGGAGCACGGCATCTACAACCAGAACCTGCAGGCGATCCCGCCGACCGGATCGATCTCCTACATCAACAACTCGACTTCCTCCATCCATCCGGTGGCCTCGAAGATCGAGATCCGCAAGGAAGGCAAGATCGGCCGCGTCTACTACCCGGCGCCGTTCATGAACAACGAGAACCTGGAGTACTACCAGGACGCGTATGAGATCGGCTACGAGAAGATCATCGACACCTACGCCGCTGCCACCCAGCACGTGGACCAGGGCCTGTCGCTGACCCTGTTCTTCAAGGACACGATCACCACCCGCGACATCAACAAGGCCCAGATCTACGCATGGCGCAAGGGCATCAAGACCCTGTACTACATCCGCCTGCGCCAGCTGGCCCTGGAAGGCACCGAGGTCGACAACTGCGTCTCGTGCATGCTCTAACCTGAGCTGGCCCGACTCGCACCGCGAGGGGCGCAACAAACGAGGCATCTGAAGACCGCAATGTTTTCAGATGCCTCGTTTGCTTCCAGACAGTACCGGAGAACCCACAGGTGCCCCCTCCAGCCAGACCGGAATCCGCCTGCGGCGGTAGACTTAAACCACCAAACCACGACTCTTCAACGAGGAACCATGACCGAGAAGATTCAGCTCACCAACAAGGTCGAAGCCATTAACTGGAACCGCATCCAGGACGAGAAGGACGTTGAAGTCTGGAACCGGCTGGTCAACAACTTCTGGTTGCCCGAGAAGGTGCCGCTGTCCAACGACATCCAGTCCTGGGCCACCCTCAACGAAGACGAAAAACTGTTGACCATGCGGGTGTTCACCGGGCTCACCCTGCTGGACACCCTGCAGGGAACCGTCGGCGCGGTCTCACTGATTCCCGATGCGCTGACCCCGCACGAGGAAGCGGTGTACACCAACATCGCCTTCATGGAGTCGGTGCACGCCAAGAGCTACTCCTCGATCTTCTCCACCCTGGCTTCGACCAAGGAAATTGACGAGGCCTTCCGCTGGTCCACGGAGAACCAGAACCTGCAGAAGAAGGCGCAGATCATCGAGAGCTACTACCACGGTGATGACCCGCTCAAGCGCAAGGTCGCTTCGACCCTGCTGGAGTCCTTCCTGTTCTACTCGGGCTTCTACCTGCCGATGCACTGGTCATCTCGTGCAAAGCTGACGAACACCGCGGACTTGATCCGACTCATCATCCGCGATGAAGCCGTGCACGGCTACTACATTGGCTACAAGTACCAGAAGGGCTTGGAACAGCAGACCGAGCAGCGCCGCCAGGAACTGAAGGACTACACCTTCGACCTGCTCTTCGAACTCTACGAAAATGAAGTGCAGTACACCCACGACCTCTACGACCCGGTCGGTCTGAGTGAGGACGTGAAGAAGTTCCTGCACTACAACGCGAACAAGGCGCTGATGAACCTGGGCTACGAGGCCATGTTCCCGGCCACCGTCACCGGCGTATCTCCGGCAATCCTCTCGGCACTGAGCCCGAACGCCGATGAGAACCACGACTTCTTCTCCGGCTCCGGTTCCTCCTATGTGATCGGCAAGGCCGTCAACACCGAGGATGAGGACTGGGACTTCTAGGAGCCAGACAACGAGCCAGCTGATCAGCGGCTAGCTGCACCGGCAACAGGGCCCGAGGCCCCCGAAAATATCGGGAGGTTTCGGGCCTTGCGTGTACCGACGCCATTGGCTTTCAAAGGGGCGGAGGACGAACCCAGCTTAATGGGCCCGCCAATAGCACGGCCCCCAGGCTGATCTGCCACCGTGTAGCCGGACAGGTCCATGGACGGCTGCTTCAACCGCGACCGATGCGCCCGCAACAACGACAGCGGTGTTCCTGGTGGCGCCGGGGCCGCTAGGATCATGACAGGTATTACTATCGGCCCCGAACCATCAGTGCTGAAATGAGGCTTATGAGCATCACATGGACCGAACAGCAGGTTCAGGCTGTGCGCCGCCGCTCAATCTCGGTCCTCGCGCTGGGGCAGGTCTTGGGCGGTCTGGGTGCCGGAGCCACCCTGACTCTCGGTTCCCTGCTGATCGTGGACGTTGCCGGAACCGACGCCCTGGCGGGCATGGCAGCAACCATGAACACCATCGGGGCTGCTGTGATGGCCATACCCCTGGCCATTCTTGCCCAGCGTCGGGGACGCAGGGTTTCATTGGCCACCGGGGCACTGATCGCCATCGTGGGAGTGCTGACCATCCTGGCCGGAACGCTTCTTGCCTGGTGGCCGGTGGTGTTACTGGGGATGGGAGTGCTGGGAACCGGAAGCGCCCTCAACCTGCAATCCCGGTTCGCCGCCACCGACCTGTCCAGTGACAGGACTCGGGGACGGGATCTCTCCCTGGTTGTCTGGGCGACGACGATTGGTGCCGTTACCGGGCCGAACTTGTTTGAGCCGGGCGAAGTGATCTCCCGGGCCCTGAATCTGCCGCAGTTCACCGGTGGCTTCCTCATCGCCATGGTGGCCCAAGGGGTGGGATTGGGGATCTACTGGTTTGGCCTGCGCCCCGACCCGATGCTCGTGGCCCAGCACCGGGAGGGGAACCCCGGAACCGGAGCGGTATCGCGAACCAGTGGGTTCTCCATTCTGCGCACCTCCCTGGCCGCCCGGGGAGCAGTCATCACGGTCGCGATGAGCCATGCCCACATGGTTGCGTTGATGTCGATGACCCCGATCCACCTGCAGCACCACGGCTCAACGCTGACCCTGATAGGAGTCACCATTTCAGCCCACGTTGCCGGAATGTACGCGCTCTCCCCAGTCTTCGGCTGGTTGACCGACCGGGTCGGCGCACGCCCCGTAGTGTATGCCGGCCAACTGCTTTTCATTACCGCGAGCATCCTGGTGTGGTTCGGCATGGAGAGCTATGCGCTGATCACCGCGGCTTTGGTCTGCCTGGGCCTGGGATGGAGCGCTTCCACCGTGGCCGGCGCGGCCATGGTAAGCGGGGCGGTTGACATTGCCCATCGTCCGCAGCTGCAGGGCACCTCGGATTTGCTGATGAACCTCAGCGGTGCGGCCGGGGGACTGGTCGCCGGCCCCATCCTCGTGTGGCTCGGTTTCGGCGGCCTGGGGCTCGTGTTGCTGGGCCTGGTCGCGGTGGTGCTGCTGGTTAACATTCCCCTCCATTTCAGCCAGACCCTGAGCTGACCTTCCCCTGGATGGAAGCACCTTTCCGGGCTTCCGCGAGCCGCTTTTCGGTGCGAGAGTTGAAACAGGTTGCGAGGCGAGGGAGTGGTTATGGCAGAAAATCCCGACTGCATCATTGTCGGTGGCGGTCCGGCGGGAATGGTTGCCGGACTCCTGCTGGCGCGTTGCGGGGTGAAGGTCGTCGTTTTGGAGAAGCACGGTGATTTCCTGCGCGACTTCCGGGGGGACACGATTCATCCCTCGACCCTGGAACTTCTGGATCAGCTGGGTCTGATGGGCGAATTCGAGAAGATTCCCTATTCGAAGGTCTTTGGTGCCAGCATCCCGGATCGCCGGGGGCACGACGTCAGGGTGGTTGACCTTGCCGGGCTGAAGCATCCCTACCCATTTATCGCCATGGCGCCGCAGTGGGATTTTTTGAGCCTGTTGGCCCGTGCGGGGGAGCAGGAGGAGAACTTCGAGCTGCGGATGAATTGCGAAGTGACCGACGTGGTGATTGAATCCGGCCAAGTTGTCGGAGTCCAGTACCGCAGCGAGACCGGGGAGGGGCAGCTCAGGGCGCTGCTCACGATCGCCGCGGACGGACGCTGGTCTACCGTGCGCCGTCAAGCGGGACTGTCTTTAAGGGAATACCGAGTACCGGTCGATGTCTGGTGGTTCCGCATCAAGGGGTCAATGCAGGCCAGCAACACGCTGTTGCCGGTGTTCTCGCCCAATCGCGTCTTCGTGCTCATACCCCGGGGAAACTATGTCCAAACGGCGATGCTGCTCAAAAAGGGGGATGACACCAAGCTGCGGCGTCAAGGCATTGAGGAGTTCCGTCGTCAGGTCACTGCGGCCGTTCCAGACCTGGAATCGGCAGTCCAGGACCTGGAACTTGAAGATCTGAAGCTGTTGGAGGTGCTGCTGAACCGGGCCAATAAATGGTGGAGGCGCGGATTATTGTGCATCGGGGATTCAGCTCATGCGATGAGTCCGGTTGGAGGCGTGGGGGTGAACTTGGCAGTGCAGGAT
Organism: Glutamicibacter creatinolyticus; assembly: GCF_006094275.1. GTDB lineage: Bacteria > Actinomycetota > Actinomycetes > Actinomycetales > Micrococcaceae > Glutamicibacter > Glutamicibacter creatinolyticus. Next base: position 1,760,572 of record NZ_CP034412.1, on the reverse strand, counting down.
GCGGTATGCGCCGCACGGCGGCTTGCTGTTCCGTTGGCAACGGGCAGGATTACCGATCGCGACGTGGCTGCAGTTCAGCGCCGACGAGAACTGCCGACGATGGTGGTGCAGTCGGTTCAGCGTATTCTGCACCGGGGCCTGGTACAGATCCTGGACAGTGATTCCGAGGTCGAACTGCCAAGCGCCATAGGATGGGTGCTGCGCAGAATTCCACAGTTGGCGAGGATTCCGGCGCGTCTGATCGGCGTTGGTCTGTTGCGCGAAAAACCGCCGGAGCCTGCGCTCGTTTCAGGACGACAGCAGACTTAAATGAGTGTGGGAGCCAGGATGAACTCCTGGCTCCCACACGGCTCAAGCTTTAGCGAGCCTGAATGTTGGTTGCCTGCAGGCCCTTCGGGCCCTGCTCAACGCTGTACTCTACGGTCTGGCCTTCTTCCAGCGAACGGAATCCGAAGCTCTGGATTGCGCTGTAGTGAGCGAAGACGTCGGCGGAGCCGTCAGCCGGAGCGATGAAGCCGAAGCCCTTTTCGGCGTTGAACCATTTCACAGTGCCAGTGGCCATGTTGTTTCCTTAGGTGTTTTGGCCACCAACGTGGCCGATGAAACCGTGCCGCGACCGCGACACGAAACTTGGGGATTATCCCTGGACTCGACCCCGGCAGATAGTGCATAGGGCACCAACATCGGTAATCGATTGCTGATCTTTGGACGAAGCAATGACCGCAGGGGAGCGCGTTTGAAAGCGAGGTTGCCGAATCTGATCTGGGTTCTGAAGTAGTCTGCCACCACGAAGTGAGAGGGTGCGGGCTGCGCGGAAATACCCTTGTTCAGGGAACTAGCAGGAGGTGGCCCGAAAGACAGTGGTGAAAAAGAGATTAAAGATTCGATTCAATTAAGGGTCCGAACATGTGTGGAACACGTTGGACTGAACTGCTGCTGTACCTGACCCGCGGTGTGCCCCGGGCCGAGTCGCATGTGCTTCGAAGCTGTCGAACAGTCTCGATGCACGGGATAACCATCCAAGCTTAGCAGTAATTTCTTCACAGATGTTATTCCGCAGTCCTCAAGGACCTTTCTTTGCGCGTTGTCAGCAGCGAACCCCCAAGCCAGCGCCTTACGCGACGCAGGCTGTGAAGTGCCTGACTGTAGCTGGAGAAGGGGATCCGCTGGCCTTCGCCCGCTGTTCGTCGCCCGGCGAACAGCGGGTGAGGGTCAACATGCTCAACCTGAGAGCTGGCCGCGCTCAATGAGTGCCTTTTCCGCGGCCTCCTGGATGAACGCAAAATTGATTGCGGCGCCCGCACTGACTCCGGCGGCGGCTGAAGCCAGGATCATGGCGCCCAGGTTGGCAACATTGCCTGCGGCATAAACGCCGGGAATATCAGTGGCGCCCATCTGGTCGGTGGCAATGTATTCGCCCATTGGATTCTGGGCCAAATGGCCGCCCAGCCTCAAGTAGAGTTCCGCATTTGCGTGCATACTGCTGGCCACCACCGCCGCATCTACGTCAAGAACCATCCCGTTGGACAACGTAATCCCATGCAGCGCGCCATCATCGTGGACGTCCAATGCCTGGACCGCCGAATCGACGACCTCAATGCCCAAGGCTTCCAGCGTGGTCCGCTGATCTTCAGCGAGTGTCGAGGGATCATGATTCAAGTAAGTGACGTGCTTGCTGAGCTGGGAGAAGAGCTGGGCCTGATGTGAGCTCATCACGCTGACACCCAGTATCGCGATCCGTTGTCCGCGCACTTCCCAGCCATGGCAGTACGGGCAATGCAGTACGCTCCTTCCCCAGCCCTGCCCAAGTCCCGGGATTTTTGGCAGAGTGTCCCGTAGCCCGGTGGCAAGGACGATGCGGCGGGCGCCAAAGTGTTCGGACTCGGTGCGTACCGTAAATCCCTGGTTCAGGGATCCTTCCAGGCCCGTGACCGCTAAGCCGCTCAGTTTCACTCCATAATTGATCGCTTGGTCTCGCGCCAGCTGCAGCACCTGCTGCGGTGAAGCGCCGTCGTGTCCGAGGATGTTGTGTGCTGCTGCCGATGTTGCATTGCGCGGTTCACCGGCGTCACAGACGAGCACCGAGCGTAGTGAGCGGGCCAGGGTTGAAGCGGCGGCCAAGCCGGCGGCTCCGCCGCCGATCACCACTACATCGAAATGTTCCATGGTTTGATCCGTTCTATAGGTGGGGGAGCGGGACAATGCCACGCTAACCATTTTTTGCTCTCATCGGATATAGTTTTGCCTATGACGCAAGAAATGGATGTGGATTCTGTCGTCAGGCTTCGGATTCGGGGACTCCGCAAAGCCAAGGGGTGGTCCCTGGAGTCCTTGGCGACCCGGGCACAAATGAGCGTCTCGACCCTCAGCCGCCTGGAGACCGGCAATCGCCGCATGGCCCTTGATCAGTTGGTGCCGCTTGCCCAGGCCCTGGACACCACCCTTGATGAATTGGTGGCGCCCCCGGCGGAGCAGGACGCGCTCATTCGCCCCGAACCGGTCAGTGTTCCGGGCCTGACAACCTGGCGCTTGTCCGAACCCGACGGCCTGCACGGGTCCATGGTCGTCAAGATGCGCATCGACCCGCGAGAAGGCGGCAGTGAACCCGAACCACGCGTTCACCCGGGCAAGGACTGGTTCACGGTGCTGCGCGGCGAAGTGAAGCTGCGACTCGGCGAGCGCGTTTACCACGTCAAGGCGGGACAGGCCGCCCAGTTCGACACGATGACGCCGCATTCGTTTTGGGCGGTGGGCGGGGTGGCCGAGCTGCTGAGCATTCTTGACACCACTGGGCAGCAAATTCACTGCTCACATGGTGATGCCTAGCGCCGAAGCCGGTTCGGGTAGGGTGAGTTGCAGCACGTATCGGAACATTTCAATGAGGTAATGCGATGACTCATCAGGTCGGCGAAGAGCTCGAACAAATCCTGGCTACCGGTGACTTCTACTACGAACCGCTGGGGGAGGGGCGATACCGCTCCACGATTCATGCCCAGGGCGCCTGGAATGAACATGAGCAGCATATGGCCCCGGCCACCGGTGTCCTGGTGCATGAAATGCTGAACTTCCAGCCCCGGGATGACATGCGACTGGCCCGGGTGAGCCTGGAGATCCACGGCCTGATCCACGCCGGTGAGTTCGAAATCAATACCCGCATGATTCGTCCTGGACGCACGATTGAGCTGATTGAAGCCGAGATGGTGACCAACGGGCGGACCAGCATCGTTGCCCGGGCCTGGCGCCTGGCTACCGGGGATTCCTCGGCAGTGGCCGGGAGCGAGGACGCGCGGGTGCCCGGCCCGCAGGAGTGCGAGCCCTACGACGCGGTATCCCAGTGGCCTGGCGGCTACATTCGTGGAGTTGAAATGCGTGCGGCGGCCGGGCACCGGCCGGGCAAGGGCATCGTCTGGCTGCGCAATCCGTTCAGCCTGGTGGACGGGGTCAGCTCCCCGGACATGGTGCGGCTGCTGGGAATGGTGGACACCGCCAACGGTGTGGCGCCACGATCCGAACCCGGCCCGAACAGCTGGATGTTCCCGAACGTGGACCTGCAGATCCACATGTACCGTGAACCGGTGGGCCAGTGGCTGGGGCTGCAGGCTCAGCAGAGCTACGGCGCCGACGGGATCGGGCTGACCTCCGCGGTCCTGCATGACGAGCAGGGCCCTTTCGGGCACAGCGAACAGATCCTCACGGTTCGCCCGCTTTAGCTGCGTGAGGGGTCCTGCGCCAGGTCGGCTAGCAGCTGCTTGATCGTGGGCTTGGGCAGCAGGGTGAATCCCTGGGCCCGGTAGGCCTCACGGTTGGCGCTGTGGGAGCGGTAAAGGGCGTAGCCGCGCTTGATGAGGAAACCCACCGGTTTTCGACGTTCGGAGACGTCGCGGACGAAGCGGCGCAGGGCGGTGACCAGGGCCGGCTCATCTACGTAGTAGGCCTGTACGTTTACCCCCATCTCCCGCAGCGGCTGCAGTAGTTCAGCCAGGAAGATCCCCTCGGCAACAATTGGTCCGGCCCCGGTGATCCGCAGGTACCCGCTGTAGCTGGAGGTGGCGATCGAATAGTCCGGCACGTTCGTTGACCCGGTTTCCAGCAGCTCGCCGATCGCCTCCAGTGCCGCTGCGCGGTTCCAGGTTCCCGGATGGTCCCAGTCGATTTCGCCGTACTGGGTGCGGGGGAAGATTTCCGGTTGGCCGTCTTCGCTGATCTGGCGGTAGAAGGAATCCAGGGGCAGGTGCGGCCTGCCGTAGCGGGAAGCCAGATAGGACTTGCCCGAGCCGGAGGCTCCGCCAATAAGTATCACCGGGGTTGTTGAAAGAGGCACGCTGACCATTATCGCGCAGAACCGTACCGACCGGTAAACGATGCGGTCCTGGTCGGGGCATTCCTTGTCACCTCCGGATCGGTAGTGCGGGCTGGCAGTAGAATCGACATCATGGGTTTAGCTAGCGAAGGTCAGCCGGCACGGCTGCGTGTGCTCATCGAGGAACCGAGCGGGGATCCGGCTGCGGACCTGGAGCGCGGGGTGCAGCTGCTGCGTGAGGTGCGCGCCGGTCAGATGCCCGCACTGCTGCGCATCTACCGTCCCGATCCGACCCTGGCCTTCGGGCAGCGTGATGTCCGGCTCGAGGGCTATCAGGCGGCCGTGGAAGCGGCGCAACGTCATGGGTTCACGCCCGTGGTGCGCCAGGCCGGTGGGCGGGCGGCGGCCTACCACCGCGGCACGCTGATTGTGGATCACATTGAGGCCGAAGCCGAGGCAATGATGGGACACCAGGCCCGGTTCACCGATTTCGGGGAACTGTATGCCAGGGCGCTGCAGCGGCTGGGAGTCCAGGCGCGAATGGGGGAACTGGCTGGCGAATACTGTGCCGGAGAGCACTCCGTGCACGGGGTGCCCGGCCCAGGCGCACGAGTCGACGCCCCGGTGAAACTCATCGGAACGGCCCAACGGGTGGTGGCCGGGGCGTGGCTTTTTTCATCGGTCTTCGTCATCAGCGAATCGGCTCCCATCCGTGCCGTGCTCGACGAGGTCTACCAGCGGATGCAGATCCCCATGGATCCATCGACCATTGGGGCGGCTGATGACCTGGTTCCCGGGCTCAGTGTCGAGGACTTCACCCGAGCTCTACTAAAGGAGTACTCCACCAGATACCAGTTGGACCAGGTGGGGGAGAAGACACTTAGTTAGCAACGCCGACCCGGGGTCAGCCAGCTACGGTCGGATAACGCAATGCCCAGCAGGCCGCGGTGCGGGCTGCTGGGCATTGCGCTAAGTTCTCTGATCAATCACCGACGCCGTTAGGCGCGTTCCAGGACCTCTTCGATGCGCGGATTGGTGGCTGCGCTGCCGTCGGAGAACACCAGGGTCGGCACGGTCTGGTTGCCGCCATTGAAGGACTCGACGATCTGGGCGGTGCCTTCCACCTCTTCGATGTTCACCTCGGTGTACTTCACACCCTTCTGGTCCATCATGCGCTTGAGGTTGCGGCAGTAACCGCACCAGCTGGTGGTGAACATGGTTACCGACCCGGATTCCGGGATGTACTGGTCATAATTTACTGGGTTGCTCATACCTCATTGAACCATTTTGCTGGCAGACTTGTTCCCATGTGCGGAAGATACGTCAAAAAATGGTGGAGAACAGAACTTCCGCATAATCATGCGGGAAAACGCTTAGTGTCATGACTGGAAATGACTAATAATGACTAGGTATGGCTACACTATGGCCACACCTGCAATAGGGGAAAAATGGCTAGAGGTAAAGGTAAAGGTAAAGGTGAAGGCGGCCTACATTAGGACGGTCGAGGATTCTGGACGGCTACAGTAGAACTCCCGCCTGGGCTGGACGGAAAACGCAGACGCAAAGAAGTCCGTTGCAAAAACAAAACGCGGGCACGACAAGAACTGCAAGAATGGAAAGGCACCGTAGCCAAATACGGTGACGTTGCCAGCTCCAGCATGACAGTCGAAAAGTGGCTCACCTAGTGGCTCGAAAAGATCGTGCCGCGCATTGTAGCCCCAAACACCTATAGCGGGCAAGTGAACCACGTGAAGTCGTACCTCATACCGTTACTAGGTCTAGTCTTCAGTGAGGTTGGGTACGCGGCTGGCCTGTCATGGCAGCTGCAAGGCTTCAACAAGGTGGCCATCGAAGCGGCACGGGACGATTACGAACTCCGCTCCGTCAGAGGGAACCTATATCTGTCATGCCCCAAATCAACATCCAGCCCTGCTTGGCAGGAGTACCTGAACAAGCGCCGCTAGAAAACCGGAATCGCCCCGCATAATCTTTAGGTCATGCGGGACGATTTTCGCGCTTAAGTAGCTAGCAACTTGAAGGCGTTCCGAAGTTCATCCCGTCGCGGCCTGTAGCGCCGACTAGCCCCTTTGTTCCAGAGTAAGTAACAACTTTTTTCATCTCGGGGGTTTCATGCCCTGCCGTGCTCATGACGGTAACCGCTAGTTCATCCAGATCACACTGATTCCAGTTCTTGCCGGAAACAGTCACCGACATAACACCCTTGGATTCCTGCCCCCATTCGGTGATGTAGTGATGCGGAATTTCTTTGCTGAAGTCTGAGAACTTCGATTTGCTATTGCCGTTCAAGAACAGATTGATCATCTTGTCAGCCCATGCTTTGCCATCGTTAGGGGTGGCAGTCTTTTTTGCGCTAGCCTCAAACGATTCATCAGGCGATGCCGACGTTGTATCGGACGCGCTGATCGTAGCGGTGGGGCTTGGCGTAGACTCTGCCGACTCGTTCCCTGCCGTGCATCCGGCGAGTGCGAGAGCGGCCACCAGCGTGCCCACAGTAACGAGTTTCTTCACAGGTTCCTCCAAGTGGGTTTGCGGCCAGTGTATGGGGCGCGGTGGACGGTTCGCGAGTTGGTCAGTCTTCGCGATCGGTCTTGCGGGGTCTGCCGCCGTGGCCTGGTCGGGTGGCGTTCCAAGCGTCGATGGTTTCGGGGAGCCACCCGCGAACTGCGCGGGGGCCGTCGCCGGTCACCGCGTCCGGTTCAGGCAACCGTCCATCGTCCGCATACTTCTTCGCTGACGTGGGTGAGATGCCGAGCCGGCTCGCGATGCCCGCGATGGTCAAGTAACGGATAGTCACTTTCGGGGTTTCCTAACCGCCGTAACGATGGCCGCGTTACCGAAAGCGAGAGCGCCAACTCCGAACAGCAGCCGGGCGAGTGGCGGCAGTCGAACGAGCACGCTTACGAGGGCGATAATCACGGTTACGGCTACTAGCGTTTTCAATTTCATGATGGTGTGCAATAGTAGGAGGGAGGCTAGCCTTCAGCCCTTGCCGGGGCTGAGAGTCGGTTCAAGCTTGTCTCTTTCGGACTGCTTGAATGCGGCTATGAGTGCCGCGATTCCTACTAATAGAGTTCCTATCCCCGTTAGCAGCTTTCCGAAGTCTCCCATAGTTGCTACCTTCTTTCTTTGTTTGCCTTACATGAATATTACATACGCTAAGATTCCAGATATAAGAACTTAGCGGGTATATTTATGGGCGAAAGTGCAGGAGCAACAAAACCGCCTCACCTCATGAAAGGGTGAGGCGGTTCTTTGCGTTAACAGGCCGAGCTTGACGCGCTCAGGCTGGAATCTTCCGTCTGAACCGTTACCCGATCGATTCCCTCTTTGCATCCATAGGCGGACATCACGGAATCCGCGTAAGATGGCAGTTCTGTTTTGCTCCAATCACCATCGGCAACAGAGATCCTAATCCTGTTGGTCCCGTCCGACTCCCATGTGATTGTGGCGCGTTGCGGTGTACCTTTAGCCCACCCTTCAAAGCTATTGGCACCGTTATTATCGAGGTACCCATTCTGCGCCCTAATCTCCGGCGGCAAGACTTGCACGCCATCCGAATCAGTGGGGTAGGCTACCGGACTTTTTGACGGACTCGCACTTGTCGAGCTGGAAGCATTTGGAGTAGGCGTTGCCTTTGGGGCGCTGGACGTCGCTGTGACCCTTGGTGCAGGGTCTGCTGATTGATTGCCCGCGGAGCAGCCCGCGAGCGCGAGAGAAGCCAGCACAGCGGTGGCTGTGGTGATGATTGATTTCTTCATGGTGGCTCCGGTGGTGCAAGTGATTGTATTTGAGTCTAGGGCCCCCCCAAAGACGGACGCGAATTGCTCCTAGTTCGCTACTTGATGGTGTCGCGCTAGGGTAGTCACAGTTACAGCTGGGCGCAGTCGGTCACCAATAGGCAAGCGGCTACACCAGTGGCTACACTAGCGACTGCTGACTTCGTGCGGGCAGGCATCGACTTAGCCGATATTCTGGGGCTGTAGAACCTTTTAGGACGGCACGAAGAAGGGAAGTTCCCATGTGCGGAAGATACGTCATGGCCAAGGCCATCGGGGATCTGGTGGCCGAAGCGGAAGCCGAAGCGGATGCGAACCTGGAATTGCGCCAGTCCTGGAATGTTGCGCCGACCACCGATGTGCCGATCGTCCTGGAGCGGCTGATCGACGGGCAGTTGCATCGACAAGTCCACGTGGCCCGGTGGGGCCTGGTTCCCGGCTGGGCCAAGGACCTGTCGGTCGGGGTGCGGGCCTTCAACGCCCGCAGCGAGACCGCCGAAAGCAAACCGACCTTTCGGGCCGCGGTGAAGAAACGCCGGGCCGCGGTGCCCGTGGAAGGCTACTACGAGTGGAAGAAGGAGCCCGGGGGCAAGAAACGACCGTACTTCGTGCACACCGGGGACGGAAGCCTGATCTTCTTTGCCGGCCTGTATGAGTGGTGGAAGGACGAGGACGGCAGCTGGATCCTGTCCACCTCCATCCTCACCATGGAATCGCCCGAGGAATCGGAGCCCGGGGTGCTGGGGGAACTGGCTGGCCTGCACGACCGCCTGCCGATTCCCATGGACAAGGACATGATGGCCCGGTGGCTGGCCCCCATGGACGAGGACGGGGCGGGGCTGATTGAGCAGCTGCGCGAGCAGGCCTTCGACGTTGCCTCCCAGTGGGCCATGCATGAGGTGGACTCCGCCGTGGGCAACGTCCGCAACAACTCACCGGAACTGGTCGAACCCAATACCTCCCAGCTGTTCTAGCCCATTCCGGCCCGGCGGGCGCCCGAGGCAGCGGCCGTGGCTAGCGCCGGCGCCGGCCCAGCCGGATGCCCAGCCCCAGGAAGAATGTCGCCACCCCGGCAAAGAGCAGCACCATGGCGGCCACCGCCATCGGCGTGGGGCCGGGAAAATACGTGGTCTCACTCAGCGGCGCGTAGGCGAACCAGCCGAATTCGCGCAGCTGGCGGGCATCCCACCACTTCATGACCAGCCCGGCGATCAGGCACAGGACTCCGCTCAGCATCAGGATGGCGGCCCCGCGAGGCCGCGGTTTCGTACCGGGAAGGTTCGTTGACATATTGTCATTATGACCGGGTCCCGCGCACTTTCAGCGCCGGGCGCGCGGGCCGGACCCACTGGGGAGTCACCAAAGCAAAAACCTGCCGTCGGGCGATGGCGGGTCAGCCATGGCGCGACGGCAGGTTTAGCGCGGAATGTTGCCCCAGGACCTAGTGGCCGCGGGCGATCCACTCATCCAGGTTCGGGGCCTCGGCCGCGATGCTGGTGCTCGGCCCGTGCCCGGTGTAGACCACGGTCTTTTCCGGCAGGTTCAGCAGGCGTTCGCGGATTGATTCGATGATCGTCTCGAAGCTCGAGTAGCTGCGCCCGGTGGCGCCAGGGCCCCCGCTGAACAGGGTGTCACCACTGAACACCACATCCAGCTCCGGCACGTGGAAGCACGTGGAGCCCGGCGAGTGCCCGGGGGTATGCATCGCATGCAGGGTGACCCCGGCGATGGAGAACTGGTCCCCGTCCTTGATCTCCGCGTCTGGCTTGCGCTCCGGGTAGACCGCGTCCCAGAGCATCGAGTCCTCCGGGTTCAGGTACAGCGGGGCGCCGACCTTGTCGGCGAACTCCCCGGCGGCGCGGATGTGGTCATCGTGGCCGTGGGTGAGCAGCACCGCCTTGACCTTGCGCTCGCCCAGGGCGGTGAGGATCTTCTCCGGCTCGTGGGCCGGGTCGATGACCAGCACCTCCTTGGCGTCGCCGATGATCCAGACGTTGTTGTCCACATCCCAGGTTCCGCCATCGAGGCTGAAGGTCCCCGAGGTGATCACGTTTTCAATCTGTGCGTTCATTAGAGTTCCACCACCGATCGCAGCACGGTTCCTTCGTGCATCTTGTCAAAGGCCGCCTCAATCTCGTCCAGCTTGATGCGTTCGGAGACAAAGGTGTCCAAGTCCAGGCGGCCGAGCTTGTACTGGTCCACCAGCATCGGGAAGTCCCGGCTGGGCAGGCAGTCCCCGTACCAGGAGCTCTTCAGCGCCCCGCCGCGGCCGAACACGTCCAGCAGCGGCAGCTCCAGGGTCATCTCCGGGGTCGGCACGCCCACCAGCACCACGCGTCCGGCCAGGTCGCGGGCGTAGAAGGCCTGCTTGTAGGTTTCGGGCCGGCCCACCGCGTCGATGACCACATCGGCGCCGAAGCCCCCGGTCAGTTCCTGGATCGCCTGCACGGCGTCCTGCTTGCTGGAGTCCACGGTGTGGGTGGCACCCAGCTTCTGAGCGGTCTTGAGCTTGTCCGGGTTGACGTCCACCGCGATGATGGTGGTCGCCCCGGCCAGCTGGGCGCCGGCGATGGCCGCGGCTCCCACCCCGCCGCAGCCGATCACGGCCACGGACTCACCGCGCTTGACCTCACCGGTGTTGATGGCCGCGCCAATGCCGGCCATGACCCCGCAGCCGAGCAGGCCCACCGCGGCGGCGTCGGCATCCTCGTCGACCTTGGTGCACTGCCCGGCAGCCACCAGGGTCTTCTCGGCGAACGAGCCGATGCCCAGCGCGGCGCTCAGCTCGGTGCCGTCCTCCAGGGTCATCTTCTGGGTGGCGTTGTGGGTGTTGAAGCAGTATTGCGGTTCGCCCTTTTCGCAGGCGCGGCACTGGCCGCACACCGCGCGCCAGTTCAGGATGACCCGGTCGCCAACCTTGACGTTGGTGACGTTCTGCCCGATCTGGGAAACCACCGCAGTGGATTCGTGGCCCAGCAGGTACGGGTAATCGTCGCCAATCCCGCCCAACTTGTAGTGCAGGTCGGTGTGGCACACCCCGGTGGTCAGAACGTCGACGACGACTTCACCGGGCCCCGGATCCGGGACGATGATGTCCACGACCTCGACAGGGGCATCCTTGACGCGGGAAATAACGGCTTTAACCTTATGAGGCATGTGTTTTGGTCCCCTTAGATTGAAAAGTTGCAGGTCTTCTCGATGCTATCGGTCGCGCGCCCGGGTTTCTAGGATGTGTCCATTGCGCCCAGGTTTGCCGCGTCCCGGCGTGGGGTGCTCCGAGAGCTGCGGTGTGCTTGTCCGTTCAGGGCGTAAGAGTGTTACGACCGCGCGCAGGGTTAGGGCAATTGCTCGATCCAGCCGCGGATCCTTTGCAGTTCGCCCTGCTCCAGCAGCAGCACAACCTGCATCCCGCTGCCGGTGGGCTGAAGCAGCGCCGCCTGGCCCTCGCCCAGGCCCGCTAGAGCAGCGTCGGCCGGGGAGCCATTGCCCGTCGCCTTGACGGTCGCCAGATAGAGCTCCGCCGGGCTGTTGTTCCAGGACTCGAGGATGGCGCTGCGTTCGGTGAAGAAGCTGCGCGCCTCATCCAAGTGGAACCAGCCGGTGAGACTCTGGGTGCTCAGCTCCACGACGGTGATGGGGGTGCGTTTCCTCACCCCGCCCAGCTGCCCGGTGGCGCGCAGCGTGTAGCCGTCGCCGAGCAGGGGTTCACCCTGGGCCAGTTGCTGCTGCTGTTGCTCCTCAGCCGCGGTGCGGCTCTTGCGTCCAAATAATCCCATGGGGGCCTTTCGAATGTTCTGCTCCAGGCGGCGAGCCCGCCGCGGTCTCAGCATGACTCTACAGTTCCTGTTTGCGGGCCAGCATCGGCGGCCGACCCAAACTGTCCGGGGCGCTGACTACTGTCGCTACTGATCGAACACGTGTTCGAATACAATTGATGGAGCAGCAGTTAGGAGTCAACCGTGGGCATGTTCACCGAGGCGATCGAGGTTGCGTGCACTCCGGCCGGGGTGCCGTTGCGGGTGCGCTGGAAGGGGCATGAGTATCGCCTGGTGGCCGAACCGCACCGCTGGTTCGAGCGCCGCAAGTGGTGGGACGAGGGTATGCGCGTTCCGCGCGGCACCGGCGCCGGGGTGGTTGACTACGAGATTTGGCGGCTGCAGATCGCCCTGGGCTCCTCCCGCAGCCAGGGGCGGACCATCGATGTCAGCTTTGACCCGCAATCGGCGCGCTGGCGATTGATCCGGGTGCACCAGGAGCTGCCGCTGAGCGCGTAGCGCTTAGGGGTGGTGGCGCCTTCGGGAGGGGCGGCTGAGTAGGGCGTGTGCCAACCGTTCGAAACTTTGTTCTAATAGGGGTCTGGAAAGTTTTGAAGGAATGCCCGCCCATGAGTTTCACCCACCTGAACGTCGTCTCGGCCTACAGCGCCCACTACGGGGTCGACACCCCGGTGCTGCTGGCCGCCCAGGCCAAGGCCGATGGTGCCTGGGCGTTGGGGTTGTGCGACCGGGACGGGCTCTATGGCGCGGTGAAGCACGTAGGTGCCTGCCTGGAGCACGGGCTGAGGCCGATCCTGGGGGTCAACCTGGCGGTTCTTGACCGGCAGGGACGCGCCGGTGGACGCATTCTGCTGCTGGCGCGGGGCAACAGCCGGGGCGCCGGGTACGCGGCCCTGTGCCGGGCGGTCAGCGCCGCGCACACCCACCGCAAGAGCGTGGGACTGAACCGCACCCAGCTGCGCGAGCACCTGGCCGGCGGCAACCTGATGGTGCTGCTGGGCGCCGAATCCGAGGTGGGCAAGGCCATCGAGGCCCGCAACTACACCGCCGCCCGCCAGCTGCTGGCCCAGTGGCGGAAACTGGCCGGCAGGCTGCTGCGCGTGGAGGTCACCACCCACCTCTCGGCCGAGGGGCAGCGCTACTGCCTGGGCCATGCCAGCAAGCTGGTGCGCCTGGCCGGGGAGCTGGGCATCACCCCGGTGCTGAGCAATGCCGTGCGCTATGCCGGCCCGGACGGGGCGGTCACCGCCGACATCCTGGATTCGGCCCGGGTGCTGCACAGCCTGGATGCGCTTGATGAGCTGCAGCCCACCGGGCAGGGCTGGCTGAAAACCCCGCAGGAGATGCACCGCCTGGCCGGGGACATCGCCCGGGCCACCGAGCGCGGCTGGGCTTCCCGGCTGCTGCACGCCACCGAGCAGGTGGCCGCCTGGGCCGCCCTGGATCCCGGCCAGGACCTGGGATGGAAGCGGCCGGTGATCCCCGAGCACCGGATCATCGGGATCACCGGGGACGCCCAGCACCAGCTGCGCCAGCGGGTGCACGCCGCGGTGCCCCGGATGCTGCCGCACACCGATCAAGGGGTCATCGAGTCCCGGCTGGAATTGGAGCTGGGGGTGATCTCCCGGCTGGGGTTCGCCGGCTACTTCCTGACCGTCGCCGAGACCGTGCGGCTGATCACCGACATGGGGGTGCGGGTCTCGGCCCGCGGCTCCGGGGCCTCCTCGCTGGTGAACTTCCTGCTGGGCATCAGCCACGTCAACCCGCTGCAGCACGACCTGGTCTTTGAGCGCTTCCTCTCCGATACCCGTACCACCCTGCCCGATATCGACATTGACGTGGAATCCGCGCGCCGCCACGAGATCTACCACAAGATCTTTGACACCTTCGGCGCCGAACGGGTGAGCCTGATGAGCATGCAAAACGCCTACCGCGCCCGCGGTGCGGTGCGTGATGCCGGGGCGGCGCTGGGCATCGAGCAGGAGCAGGTCGATGAGATCGCCAAGCAGCTGTGGCGCTTCTCCGCCTCCTCCTTCCGCGAGGCGCTGGCCGAGAAACCCGAACTGGCGGCCCTGGCCGGGCGGATCAGCGGCAACCGGCAGCTGGACCAGCTGGTGGACGTCACCGAACGGCTGGACAGGCTGCCGCGGCACATTTCCATGCACCCGTGCGGGGTGATCCTCTCCGATGCCACGCTGCTGGAACGCACCGCCGTGCAGCCCTCGGGCATCGGGCTGCCGATGAGCCAGTTCGACAAGCACGACATGGATTTGATGGGGCTGATTAAGCTCGACGTGCTCGGGGTGCGCATGCAGTCGGCGATCGCCTACACCCTGGAGGAGATCAAGCGCCTGCACCCCAACCGGCAGGCCGTGGCCCGCGCCGGCGGACACCGGAACGAGGAGTACATCCAGCAGGACGGGCACATCGACTTCACCAAGGTGCCCCTGGATGATGAGATCACCTTCGAGCTGATCCGCTCCACCCACACCCTGGGCTGCTTCCAGATCGAATCCCCGGGCCAGCGCGAACTGATCGGCAAGCTGGCCCCGCGCGAATTCAACGACCTGATCATCGACATCTCGCTCTTCCGGCCCGGGCCGATGCAGTCGAACATGGTCAAGCCCTACCTGGAGCACCGCCACGGCTTCGCCCCGGCCCAGTACCTGCACCCGGACCTGGTGCCGGCGCTGGCCGAAACCCACGGGGTGACCGTCTTCCACGAACAGGTGCTGCGCATCCTGAACGTGATGACCGGCTGCGACCTGGGGATGGCCGACGTCTACCGCCGCCACCTGGGCAACCCGCAGCGCGAACCGGAGGTCGAACGCTTCTTCCGCACCGCGGCCACCCAGCGCGGCTACGGCCAGCAGACCATCGACGAGGTGTGGGCGGTGCTGGCCGGGTTCGGCTCCTTCGGCTTCTGCAAGGCGCACGGGGCCGCGTTCGCGGTGCCCACCTACCATTCGGCCTGGCTGAAGGCGCATCACCCCGAGGCGTTCCTGGCCGGCATCTGGGAACACGACCCGGGCATGTACCCCAAGCGGCTGCTGGTCTCCGAGGCCCGGCGGATGAACATCCCGATCCTGCCGCTGGACGTGAACCGCTCCACCGGGCACTACCGGGTCGAACGCATCTACGACGGGGGTGCGCGCACCGCCCCGGTGGTTCCGCGCGCCGCCGGCACGGTGCGCCCCGGACAGTACGGGGTGCGCCTGGCCTTCCGCGACATCCACCAGATGAGCGAACGCGAGGTGCAGCGCCTGGTCGCCGGCCAGCCCTACGAGTCGCTGGCCGATGTGCGCCACCGGGCCGGGCTTTCCCGGCGCACCTACCAGAACCTGGCCGCGCTGGGGGTGTTCGACTCCCTGCTGGCCGGCACCACCCGGGCCGACACCATCGCCCACACCCAGTCCATGGCGCACAGCACCCTACCGGTCAAGTACCGTCCCGGCCCCGGACAGCTGGCCCTGCCGCTGGGGGAGCTGGAGCCGATTCGCGCCACCGGCACCGAGCTGAGCCCCAGCCAGAAGGTGCGCACCGAACTGGACCTGATGCACCTGGACGTGAGCGAACACCTCATCGACTCCTACAACCAGGCCCTGGCCCACCTGCCGATGACCCGGGCGGTGGAGCTGCTGGAGCTGCGCAACGGGTCGGAGGTGCTGGTCGCCGGGGTGCGCGTGGCCACCCAGACCCCGCCGATGCGCGGGGGCAAGCGGGTGGTGTTCATCTCGGTGGACGACGGCACCGGCTGCATCGACGCGACCTTCTTCCACGACGTGCAGCAGCGCACCGGCCCGCTGCTGTTCAACACCCGGATGCTGCTCATCCACGGCACCACCCGGCGCACCGGCCCGCGCGGCATCTCCGTGCAGGCCCTGAACGCCTGGGACCTGCACCAGCCCGACACCTGGCCGCCGGCCGGCTACCTGCAGGACCCGCAGCGGCCCCGCGCCCGCGGGATGCGACCGGCCGAACCGGTCACCGAAACCGTGGGGCAGTTGGCCCGGCGCATGCAGGCCGAGGGGCTGGACCAGCGCGGAGCCTAGGGGAGGGACCGCCCGGCGATCCCCCCGAAGGGGACCGGGCGCCTAGCTGTGGCGCAGCAGCCTGGGCAGCTGCGCCAGGGTGATGGCCGGACGCCGGGCCGTGGCCGGACCCACGTAGAACGCGGCCATCCCCAGTCTGCGGGGACCTTCGATGTCCGCCACCCAGTTGTCCCCGACGAACGCCGCCTCGGCCGGGGTGATGCCATGCCGGTCCAGCGCCGCCTGGAAGATCCGCGCATTGGGCTTGCGCCAGCCCAGCTCGATGGAGGTGAACACGTCGCTGATGTGCTCATCCAGCCCGAACCGGGCCAGCAGGCGGGGCACCAGCGGGCGGTGGTGGGTGTTGCTGACCACCGCCAGGTGATGCCCTGCGGTGCTCAGCTGCGCCAGGCACTCGGCCACCGCGGGCGCCGGGACGATCCGCGCGCTCCAGGCCTGCAGGTACTCCTCGACCAGGCGGGAGATCTCACCCTCGGCAATCCCCGGGGCGCCGAGCAGTTGCCAGTAGCGGGTGGCGATCTGCTGCATTGAGCATTCGCGTTCGCTGCGCTGGGCTTGCCCGTCCAGCTCCGCCCAGGCCCGGTCCCACAGCCGGTCACAGTCCCGGGCCTTGACCCCGGCCCCGGCCCGCCGCGCGAACTCGAACGGCGCGTTGTACCCGGCCGGGTGGATGGAGGGGTCATAGTCGACCAGGGTGCCGAAGAAGTCGAAGTAGACGTGGGAGGGCATGGGTCCTTCCTGCAAAACCGTGCTCCCGCGCCCCCACGGGAGGCCCGGGCAGGGCAGCGGGCACGGGGGTGGGCACACGGGGCTAAACCCCCAGCATAGGCCAGCTGCCGCTCAGACCGCGGAGATCCGCCCGTCGGCCTCCACCACGAACGTCGGGTTGTGCACGAAGTCCCAGCGGAACCCGTCCGGGTCCGCCACGCAGGCGCTCATCCCACCCCAGGGCTGCTTCGCCGGCGCATTGACCGGGCTGGCCCCGGCCTTTAGCGCTCGCCGGTAATGCGCCTCCACCTCCCGGTCGGACCCCACGTTGTGACCCAGCGACACCGGGGGAGCCAACTGCGAATGCCCCACCTGCCCGTACTCGCTGGGCATTTGCGCCACATCCCACAGCGCCAGCATCAGCCCGTGCCCGGCCCGCACGAACGCGATCTGCTCATGGGCCGGCTGCACCAGCTCAAAGCCCAGGCCCTCGGTGTAGAACTTCAGGGAGACACCCACATCACGCACCCCGAGGGTAATGGCGCTGATGGTTGGCGGGGCAGGCTTGCTCATACCCCCACAGTAGGCAAGCGAACCCCGGGACGGAAGAGCCACTGACCCCTGCCGGGGAAGGGCCGCACCGAAGGTCCCGACATTGCCGACGGCTAGCGACCAGAACCCGCTGGAGCGCCGCTGGATCGGCGCACCACACCCGGTGGCGCACATCCACCGGTGAGGCCCGGTGTCGGCATCTCCCCTGGGGACCCCGAGGCCGGGCCATCGCTGGCTCACTGCGCTTTCGATCCTATGAGGCTTCTATCCTGCGCCGCAGCGCCGAACGCCCCCAGGGGATCTAGAGGTAGATCCACTGTCCATGGGGCTCCAGGCCGCGTCCGCGCCCAGCAGCGCTCGCCGGCCGCCCACCGCGTGCAGGACGCTTGGCCTTCGCGCTCGCCGAGGCGCCGGTCGGTGCGGTGTCCGGGCCCGAGTGCTGCCAGTGCTCGGGCCCGGGGATGGAGCGGATGTGCGGGCTGAGCCAGGCGCCAAGGGCGGCCAGCAGCACGATGGCGGCGAAGAAGCGGATCGTGGGCGCCATCCCGGCCAGCTGCACCCCGGCCCCGGCCAGCAGCGGCCCCAGCGGCATGGCCAGCAGCGCCATGAACAGCATCACCGCGTTCGCCCGCCCGGCCATGTCCCGCGGGGCGATCGCCATGAAGTAGCCGCCGACCGCCGCGTTCAGGGCCGGCACCCCCACGAACGCGGCCGCCAGCATCCCGCCGATCCACCACAGGCCGGCGTGGGCGGAGATGAGCGCCAGGAACAGTCCCAGGGCGCTGAGCGACAGGCAGGAGAGCCACCCGGTGGGCACCCGGTCGATCAGCCAGGTGGCGAACACCGATCCCAGCAGCAGCCCCACCCCCATGCAGGCGCTGACCAGCCCGATGCTCACCGGGGACTGCCCGCGGTCGCGCAACCCGTAGACCAGGGTGGTCACCGAACCGTTCGTGCCCAGGTTCACCGCCACGATCAGCCAGAGCATGATCCGCAGCTGCGGGCGGGCAAAGCACCAGCGCAGACCCCCCAGCACCCCTTGCGTGCTGGGCGCCTGGGCCGGGTCGGCGGCGGCGTGCTCTTCGGCGGCCTTCACGCTGGGGGCGATCAGCCGCCCGAAGCCGGCCGAGAGCAGCTGGAACAGGGCGACGAATCCAAGCGCCGGCCCGGCCCCGAGCCCCAGCAGCAGCCCGCCCAGCGGCGCCCCGCCCAGGCTCAGCGCCGCATCCCGGCCCTGGTTCGCGGCCATCGCCCGGCCCAGCTGCAGCGGATGGACCACGTCCTTCAGCGCCGCGTTGGTGGCGGTGCCAAAGAGCCCGCCGCGCAGTTCCAGCACGATGTGCCCGAGGCACAGTGCCGCGACGCCCAGCGATTCGCCCGCGGCCAGCAGGCCCAGCGCGGCGGTCAGCCCGGCCCCGGTCAACCCGCCGAGCACGATCAGCGTGGACCGGTTCATCCGGTCGGCCAGGGAACCGCCCCACAGGGTCAGCCCCACCCGGGCGGCCATGCCCAGGGCGGCCAGCAGTCCGGCCTGGGCGGGGGAGCCGGTCACGGCCAGCAGCAGCAGCGGGATCACGAACTGGTACACCGATCCGGCCAGCAGGGCGGAGGTGTCCGCCGCCCACCAGTGGCGGTAGGGGCCCTGGCGGCGCAGCGGCGGCAGGGTCGGCGCGGCGTTCTCCGGCGCCCGCACGGTCCCGGGCCGCGCGCCGGGGTTCGCGGAAGGGGGCAGTGGCTCACCGGCGGTGGTGCCGGCGGCCGGGGCTGGGGTCGAGGTCATGACACCACCATAGGCTCGCAAATAATATTGCGCAATAGAATTTGCGCAATATTATTTGGGGGATTGCTATGCTGTTGCCATGAGCGAGGCCCCACGCAACGTCACCCTGACCACCCCGATGCTCAAGGCCATGGCCAACCCGCTGCGCCGGCAGATCTTCGACACGCTGGCCGCCATGGAATCGGCCCGCGCCGCCGACCTGGCCGAGGCGCTGGGGGTGGCCGCCAACAAGATCAGCTTCCACCTGCGCGAACTGGCCAAGGCCGGGATGATCGCCGAGGCCCCGGAGCTGGCCCGCGACAAGCGCGACCGGGTCTGGCGCCCGGCGGGGGACGCCTACACCACCGGCGAACCCGCCGAGCACGCGGGCACCGGATCCACCAGCGCCATGAACGCCTACCTCGGCCAGATCGCCCACGACGAGCAGCGCCGCCTGGCCGCCGCCCTGGCCCACGCCCAGCAGCACTACGCCTCCGACGGTGACATCGAGGCCAAGGCGCTGCTGAGCACCAGCAACCTGATGCTCACCCGCGACGAGGCCGATGAGCTGGTGCGCCGCATCGAGGCGCTGATCCCGGCCTTCCGCCAGGATCTGAAGGCCGGCAGGATCCCCAGCGCCCAACCCGAGCCGGCGCGCGAACTGTGGCACTTCTCCGCCCTGCTCTCGGCCGATGAACTGTTGAACAAGTCACATCAAGGCCCCGATTCGCCACAAACCCCGAAGTGAGCAGGACGCCGCCGGCCGGCTGAACTAAACTGGGTCGTGGCTGGCTGTGGCCAAGGTATGCCGCAAGCTATGAAGCCATTTTCGTTACGAAAGGTAGAACCCGATCTCATGAGCGAGCAGCTGACTCTCACCATCGACGGCGAGCAGGTACAGGTGGACGCGGGGACGACCGGTGCCCAGTACTACGCCGACCAAAAAGACGTGGTGGTCATGCACGTCGACGGCGAACTGCGCGACCTGTCCCGCGAACTGCACGAAGGCGCCACCGTCACCCGCGTGACCATCGCCGATCCCGAAGGCCTGGAGGTGCTGCGCCACTCCACCGCCCACGTGATGGCGCAGGCCGTGCAGCAGCTGCGCCCCGACGCCAAGCTGGGCATCGGGCCCTACATCACCGACGGGTTCTACTTCGACTTCGACGTGGAGGAGCCCTTCACCCCCGAGGACCTGAAGCAGCTGGAAAAGATGATGCTCAAGATCGTCAACCAGAACCAGCGCTTCGAACGCCGCGTGGTCACCCCCGCGGAGGCCAAGGCCGAAATGGCCGACGAGCCCTACAAGTGCGAGCTGCTGGCCAAGGCCGACGCCGATGACACCACCGGCGAAGGCGTCTCGGTGGAGGTCGGCGCCGGGGAAACCACCATCTACGACAACGTGGACCGCAAGAGCGGGGAAACGCTCTGGAAGGACCTGTGCCGCGGCCCGCACCTGCCGAACACCAAGCTGATCAAGAACGCGTTCGCGCTCACCCGCTCGGCCGCCGCCTACTGGCTGGGCAGCGAGAAGAACAAGCAGCTGCAGCGCATCTACGGCACCGCCTGGCCCACCAAGGAGGACCTGAAGGCCTACCAGGAGCGCCTGGCCGAGGCCGAGCGCCGCGACCACCGCAAGCTGGGCGCCGAACTGGACCTGTTCTCCTTCCCCGATGAGCTGGGCTCGGGCCTGCCGGTCTTCCACCCCAAGGGCGGGATCATCAAGCGCGAGATGGAAGACTACGTGCGCGACCGCCACATCGAAGAGGGCTTCCAGTACGTGGGCACCCCGCACATCTCCAAGGACGGGCTGTTCCACACCTCCGGGCACCTGCCGTACTACGCCGACACCATGTTCCCGCCGCTGCAGATCGACGAGGAGCGCGACGAGGACGGCAACATCACCCGCCAGGGCCAGGAGTACCGCCTGAAGGCGATGAACTGCCCGATGCACAACCTGATCTTCCGCTCCCGCGGACGCAGCTACCGCGAACTGCCGCTGCGTTTGTTCGAGTTCGGGCACGTCTACCGCTACGAGAAGTCCGGCGTGGTGCACGGGCTGACCCGCGTGCGCGGCTTCGCGCAGGACGACTCGCACTCCTACGTCACCAAGGAGCAGGCCCCGGCCGAGGTCGAGCACCTGCTGAACTTCATGCTCTCGCTGCTGCGCGACTTCGGGATGGATGACTTCTACCTGGAGCTGTCCACCCGCGATGACAGCGACAAGTTCATCGGCTCCGACGAGCAGTGGGCCGAGGCGACCGCCGTGCTGGAGAAGGTCGCCACCGCCACCGGCGTCGAGCTGGTCCCGGACCCGGGCGGCGCGGCCTACTACGGGCCGAAGATCTCGGTCCAGGCCAAGGACGCCATCGGGCGCACCTGGCAGATGGGCACCGTGCAGTACGACTTCAACCAGCCGGCCCGCTTCGGGCTGGAGTACCAGGCCGCCGACGGCTCGCGCCAGGAACCGGTGATGATCCACGCCGCGAAGTTCGGCTCCATCGAACGCTTCCTGGGCGTGCTCACCGAGCACTACGCCGGCGCCTTCCCGGCCTGGCTGGCGCCGGTGCAGGTGCGCGCGATCCCGGTCGCCGAGGCGTTCAACGACTACCTGGGCGAGGTCGTGGCCAAGCTGAAGTCCCATGGCGTGCGCGTGGAACTGGACGACTCCTCGGACCGCTTCCCGAAGAAGATCCGCAACGCGTCCAAGGAAAAGATCCCGTTCGTGCTCATCGCCGGCGGCGAGGACGCCGAGGCCGGGGCGGTCTCCTTCCGCTTCCGCGACGGCAGCCAGGACAACGGGGTGTCCGTCGACGAGGCGGTCTCCCGCATCGTCAACGCCATCGCCAACCGCGAGAACAACAACTAGCACGCCGTTTCAACACGCACGCAACCCGTGCGGGCCACGTTGCCCGGGCGCTGGCAGGCCACCGTGCCTGCCGCCCGGGCAGCGCTGCCGGCCGGGTGAGGGAAGGGGTCCCACGGGATGCAGTATCCGGACGATGAAAAGGTCACCGACGATTTCGAGCTGGCCGGGGTGCCGGATTCGTTCCAGCGGCTGTGGACCCCCTACCGGATGGCCTACGTCAAGGGCGGGCAGCACCAGTTCCAGGACAAGGACGACTGCCCGTTCTGTGCCGCCCCGACCCGCAGCGACGAGCAGTCCCTGATCGTGCACCGCGGCCAGAGCTGCTTCGTGCTGCTGAACCTCTACCCGTACAACCCCGGGCACCTGCTGATCTGCCCGTACCGCCACGTGCCGAACTACGATGACATCACCGCCGAGGAGACCGCGGAAATGGGCGCCCTGGCCCAGCATTCGATGCGGGTGCTGCGTCAGGTCTCCAACGCCAAGGGCTTCAACCTGGGCATGAACCAGGGCCTGGCCGGGGGAGCGGGCATCAGCGCGCACCTGCACCAGCACGTGGTGCCGCGCTGGGGCGGGGACGGGAACTTCTTCCCGATCATCGCCAACTCCAAGGCCATCTCCGCCACCCTGGGCGAGGTGCGCAGCGAGGTCGCCAACGCCTGGGACCAGGTCTAGACGCACCGCGCCGCGCAGACCGCCTCACACGCGAAGGCGTACCCGCGGGCCCGGAGCCACCAACCATCAGTTGGCGGTTCCGGGCCCGCGGTGTTCCCGGTGCACGATCGACGCCCAGCGGAACCTGCGAAGGGGATCCCGACTTGATTCTGCGCCCTTTCCCGCGCCAGGCGGCAAAGCGAATCTGACCTGCGTTTTTTCCGCGAGTGAATTGTTACGTCACGCAGGGGAATCGGGAGATAAATCTACGGGTTGGCGAATATGACGCAACACCGGAGGGAAATGTTACGCGTCATCCTACGATTACTGGCGTAGCTCAGAAGTGCGTTCAGTGTTGGAAAGGAAAACGCCAGAATGTCTAACCCAGATCAGACCCCGTCGGCCCAGACCGGTTCGGACCGCGTGAAGCGCGGCATGGCCGAAATGCTCAAGGGCGGGGTCATCATGGATGTGGTCACCCCCGAGCAGGCCCGCATTGCCGAGGACGCAGGCGCCGTGGCCGTCATGGCACTGGAACGCGTTCCGGCCGACATCCGCGCCGAGGGCGGGGTCTCGCGCATGAGCGACCCGGACATGATCGACGGGATCATCGAAACCGTTTCGATCCCGGTGATGGCCAAGGCCCGCATCGGCCACTTCGTAGAGGCGCAGATCCTGCAGTCCCTGGGCGTTGACTACATCGACGAGTCCGAGGTGCTGTCCCCGGCCGACTACGAGAACCACATCGACAAGTGGCCCTTCACCGTGCCGTTCGTCTGCGGCGCCACCAACCTGGGGGAGGCGCTGCGCCGGATCAACGAGGGCGCTGCCATGATCCGCTCTAAGGGTGAGGCCGGCACCGGCGATGTCTCCAACGCCACCGGGCACATGCGCAAGATCCGCACCGAGATCGCCAAGCTGCGCGCGCTGCCGGAGGACGAGCTGTACGTGGCCGCCAAGGAGCTGCAGGCCCCGTACGACCTGGTCAAGGAGGTGGCCACCACCGGCAAGCTGCCGGTCGTGCTGTTCACCGCCGGTGGCATCGCCACCCCGGCCGACGCCGCGATGATGATGCAGCTGGGCGCGGACGGCGTGTTCGTCGGCTCGGGCATCTTCAAGTCCGGCAACCCGGCCCAGCGTGCCGAGGCCATCGTGAAGGCCACCACCTTCTACGACAACCCGGATGAACTGGCCAAGATCTCCCGCGGCCTGGGTGAGGCCATGGTCGGCATCAACGTCGCCGACGTGCCGGTACCGCACCGCCTCTCCGAGCGCGGCTGGTAAGCACTGAAAAACGACGCCACGGAGCCCACGCTGCCGAAACCGGAAAGCATGGGCTCCGTGGCGTATTTTGACCCAGGTACTTATTTGATAATTAAAAGGGCTGAGGTAATGTGCTCATCGCTCCTCACCTCGGTGGCACCATTCGACGCGTCTGGAATGAAAACGACCGGAAGTCTTTCCTTTTGACGGGAGATCCGGAATCGCCTGTACGACATCTTTAGCGGGGAGAAGACGGTGCAGGGCACTATGGTCCATTTCGTATAAGTTGTTGGAATTGCTGCGATCTTTAGCCTTCTATGAGCATGTTTTGTCGGTCGCCGGTAGTGGCAAAATGCAAGCGGCGCGTCGCTATCGTTACGGCAGGGTAGGAGCTGAGACGGCTATGGGCCATGTCCTTCGCGTCTGGCCTTCGGAGTCATTGAACTGAAGGGCAGTTCGTTTCTAGTAGCCACCTGATAATCCTCGTGAGCGGAAGTGATGGGGTAGCGTGGTTCGGGATGAAGAAGAATCAAACCTGGACAGTAGTAATGGGTATCGCGCTCGTACTTTCCATGGTCCTTGCGTGGAACGAGCGTATACCTGATCCGTGGGGTCTATATATGGTCTTATTGTCAATGCTCGGACTGATGATCGCCATTGTTTTTTCGAGCTGGCAATTTTCGGTAACGGGGCGAAAGCGCAACAAGGACAGCTAACCTCTTACCCATCACGCCTCGACACCCCCTACATGGCAACGGTTCACGGTGTCTGTTCCCCGAAGAAGTCCATGATGAG
Organism: Glutamicibacter creatinolyticus; assembly: GCF_006094275.1. Taxonomy (GTDB): domain Bacteria; phylum Actinomycetota; class Actinomycetes; order Actinomycetales; family Micrococcaceae; genus Glutamicibacter; species Glutamicibacter creatinolyticus. The sequence continues at coordinate 1,736,047 of NZ_CP034412.1, read as the reverse complement.
TTTGATGGCCGCGTTGGGCGCCTCGTCCACCACGTAGTGACCGGCGTTTGGAACAGCCGCCACACGTACGTCCCGACCAAGCGTGCTTGGATCCGCGAAGAGCTTGTCGACGACGTGCGGCGGGAAGCCCACATCTTTGGTGCCGAACACGAAGAGCGTTGGCATGGCAAAGCGCTGCTGGCGGTATGCCCCGCGGGTAATCCGCGCCAGCTCGGGCAACACGATTCTCTGGCAGAGGGGAGTGCTGCCCCGCGAGAATTCTGAATCACGCAGCAGCGAGACATAGAATTCAACGACTTCCGGTGCCAGGGGTTGGGCCACGAAATGCGAGAACAGCCATCGCGGCAAGTAGTTTCCACGCAGCAGGGCTGGCCCCAGGCCCGGTATCGCCAGGACTTCCTGGTGCCACAGATGCCGCATGCCTGGCAGCAGGTCGGCGGTGAACCGCATTTGCGGCGGCGGAACGGAGAAGAGAATCTGGGCGCGGAAGCGTTCAGGGTGATCCAGCGTCAGATGATACGCGCTGATGGCCCCCAGATCGTGGCTGATCAGCCTGACTTGGTCCAGTCCCAGCCGTTCCAGCAGGAACAGGATGTCCTCGGCGCGCCGTGTGCGGTTCATTGACTTGGTGGGCAGCTCACTCCAGCCTTCTCCCCGCAGATCCGGGGCAATCGCCTGGTAGCCGTTCGCGGCCAGCGCCGGCATCACCTCGCGCCATTCCCACCAGGACTGTCCGAACCCGGAGAGCAGCAGTACCGGCTGTCCGTGGCCGGCGCTTGCGATATGCATCCGGCCGTCAGGCAGGTCCACGTACTGGTGCTCCACCCCGGAAACTTCCGGCAGGGCCGGTCTGGATGTCATTGTCAGGGCCATGACGCGCCTCCCTTGGCGGCAAGCGATGTAGTAGGCCAAGTGTACGCCGCGAGCCACTACGGAAGTAGTAGAATCCGCTCAAGATCTCCCAATTTAATGCCTCCAGGCGCGCGCGGCTGGCTACTTCGGTCCCGTTGGCCGTCAACGCTCTGCCTGTCTACGCTGAGAACATGTCATCGATCATTTACGACCTGGCCATGAGCCTGAACGGGTATATCGCCGACCGTCATCATTCCCTGCAGTGGCTTTTTGAGGTGCCTGGCGCCCAGGAGCCGGACCCCTCACTGTTCCCCTCGGATGCGGCAGTCCACGTCGAGGGATCAAGCACCTACCTGTGGATGCTGGAGCAGGAGGAATTGCTGGAGAACCCCGAACGCTGGCAACAGCTCTACGGGCAGAAGCCGACCTTTGTCTTCACCAGCCGTCAGCTGCCAATTCCCGAGGGCGCCGATGTGCGGCTGGTCAATGGCCCGGTGCAGGAGCACCTGGAGCAAATCCGGGCCGCCGCGAACGGCGGGGACATCTGGGTGCTTGGCGGCGGGGAGCTGGCCGGGCAATTTTTCGATGCCGGCGTCCTGGACCGGATCGCGTTGACCATTGCCCCGGCAGCGCTGGCCGCAGGCGCCCCGGTGCTGCCCAGAAACATCAAGGCCGACCGGTTGCGCCTCATGGAGGCGAAACCGGCCGGCCCATTCGCGCGGCTCGTCTACGAGGTCCGTTCCGCTTAGCGGGTCTCGGCCTGCCGCGGGGCACCAGGCACCGCGGCAGGCCATCCAGGCTGGTTACCAGCTGCGCATGATCAGGTGGCGACCGCGGCCCAGCAACCGCAAGCCGTTGTGGGTGAAGAACTCGGCGCTGCGCGGGGTCGCGGCGGCCAGCAGCTCCACCGGTTCGGTGTCGTCCATCGGGTTCAGCGGGTTGATCATCGACCGGGAGAGCCCGTGCAGCAGCGCGGTGCCCACCCCCTGGCGCTGGTGGCTGGGCGCCACCGCCAGCGAATGCACCATCAGCTGGCCCTCCAGGCCCTGCTGGACGAAACCGCGGCCAACGATCTCATTCTCCTCGGTGCGCGCAACCGCGTGTTCGATGCGGCGCAACGCCGGGTGCCCGGAGCTCAGCCCGGTTTCCAGGTTCCGCCACAGGCTGGTTACCTCCAGTTCCTTGGCGTCGGCGCCACTGGCCTCGGGTACGTTCGGACCCAGGCGGATCTTGCCCTTCCACTGTTCGTGGGGGATTGCCAGGTAGCCGGCGTGCCAGGAGACCTGCGCGTTGTCGGTGAACCCGGCGTCGAGCAGGTTCTCGGACGGGGCCCCGGAATTCAGCCAGGCCTCCACGCGGCGGGCACCAAGCCGGCGCCCCTCGGCCAAGCCCGGACGCAGGCCCGCCGGTTCAGGGTGTTCGGGGAAGAGCAGCAGCAGGCGCTTGCGCACCGGCTGCCACACCCATGAACAGCCATGGGTGGTAAAGATCTTTCCCCCGGTGGCAACGGCCAACGCCTGGTGCCAGTGGGTCAGAGCGTCCTGGGCGGAAGCAATTGTCGTCATATTTATGCGTTCACCAAGCCTCGACGGCGCAGCAGCGGCTCAACCCGCGCGGCGCGGCCACGGAAGTTTTCGTAGGATTCAAGCGGTTCGCGCGTGTTTCCCCGGCTGAGCAGCTCGGCGCGGAACCTCTCTCCATTTTCGCGCATGAGCCCGCCATTTTCGGTGAACCACTCCACGGTGTCGGCATCGAGCACCTCGCTCCAGATGTAGGAGTAGTACCCGGCGGAGTAGCCGTTGGCGAAAATGTGCTGGAAGTACCCGGTGCGGTAGCGCGGCGGGATCAAATCCGGGTCGAACCCGGCGTTGGTGAGCGCCTGGCGCTCGAATTCCTGCGGGTCGCCCACCTGCTGGCCGGCCGGCAGGGTGTGCCAGGCCCAGTCCAGGACACTGGCGGCCAGGTACTCGGTGGTGGCAAAGCCCTCGCCCCACAGCTCGGCGGCGCGGATCTTCTCGATCAGCTCCGCCGGCAGAGGCTGCCCGGTTTCGTGGTGCCGAGCGTAGCCGCTGATCACCTCCGGGTGCAGCACCCACATTTCGTTGACCTGGGAGGGGAATTCGACGAAGTCGCGGGGCACCGAGGTGCCAGCCAGCGAAGCGTACTTGCCGTTGGAGAACAGCCCGTGCAACGCGTGGCCGAACTCGTGGAAGAGGGTGCGGGTCTCATCCAGGGTCAGCAGGGCCGGTTGCCCGGCGGCCGGCTTGGTGATGTTCAGCGTGTTGGTCACCACCGGTAGCTCGTCTAGGTCGCTGGCCGCATCGCGCAGCGAGGTCATCCACGCCCCGCCCTTCTTCGTCTCCCGGGCGAAGAAGTCCCCGGTGAACAGTCCCAGCGCGCTGCCGTCGGCGTTGGAAACCTCCCACACCCGCAGGTCCGGGTGGTAGGCCGGCAAATCGGTGCGTTCGGCGAACGTGATGCCGTACAGCTTCGTGGCGGTGGCGAACACGCCGTCGCGCAGCACCCGCTCCAGCTCAAAGTAGGGGCGCAGCGCGGCCGAATCCAGCGCGTAGCGTTCGCGCAGCACGGCCTGCGAGTAGTAGCTCCAGTCCCACGCGTCGATGCGATCCACCCCGGCGATCTCGGCCAGGGCCTGGGCCTCGCGGCGGGCGTTGGCGGTGGCCGCCGCGCTCAGGTCGGCCAGCCGTTCGCTGACCGCGGCGGTGCTCGGTGCGGTCGCGTCGGCCAGCACCGCGTCGGCGTGCGTGGCAAAGCCCAGCAGTTGGGCCCGCTCGGCACGCAGCAGCGCCATGTCCCGGGCCAGTTCCAGGGTGTAGGGGGTGTCCAGCCCGCGGGTGAGCGAGGCTTCAAAGACCTTGCGCCGGGAGGCGGCGAGTTGTAGCTGCGCCATCACCGGCTGCTGGGTGGGGGAGAGCAGCGGGATCAGGTACCCCTGCTCGTGTCCGGCCGCGGTGGCCGCCTGCCGGGCGGCGGCGGTCGCGGCCTCATCCAGCCCGGCCAGCTCGGCGGCGTCCTCGAACAGCACGGCGTGGGCGTTCTGCGCCTCCAGTGCGGCGGCGGAGAACCGGGTGGACAGATCGGAGATCTGGGCGTTCAGCTGCTTGAGCCGTTCCTTGTCCGTCCCGGACAGGGTGGCCCCGGCCAGCCGGAAGCGGGTCAGGGTTTCGGTGGCCAGACGCCGGTCCTCACCCTCCAGCTGTTGCACATCCAGCTGGTTCAGCCGCTCGTAGAGGGGGCCGTTGAGCTGGATCTCGTCCTCTTGGCGGGTGTAGAGCCCGGTGATTTCCTGCTGGACGGCACGGATCTCTTCGGTGCCGTGGGCCGAGAGCACGCTGAAGTAGGTCATCAGGGCCCGGCGCAGGATCTGCCCGCTGCGCTCCAGGGCCAGGAAGGTGTTCTCGAAGGTCGCCGGGTCCGCGTTGGACAGGATCACCTCGATCTCCTCGATCTGGACGGTCGCGCCGATCCTGGCCGCCTCCAGGTAGTCGTCGGCGCCCAGTGCGGAAAAGTCAGGCCACTGGTAGGGCAGTTCGCTGCGTTGCAAGAGGGGGTTCACCATAATCAAAGGTTGTCATATTCCCCGCCCATTCGCGGGCATTTACGCGAAGCGGTCCAAGGCGTCCTGGCTGATTGCGTACGCTAAGAGGCATGAAGCTTCGAGCCCTGAGCCTGCTGGCCGGCGCGGCCCTGCTGGCCGGTTGCGCCACCGTTCCCGATCCCGGCACCCCCGCCCCCTCCGGTGCCGGCACGGCGCCTACCCCCACCACCGCAACCGGGACGCCGCAGGAAACCGAGCCGGAGCCCAGCGCCGAACCGCAGTCCTTCTCCCTGGCATTGACCGGCGACGTGCTGCTGCACCCGCGGCTGCTGCGCGAGGCGAACACCGGAGGGCAAAAGTACGATTTCTCCCCGCTGCTGGGCGGGCTGGAGCCGTACATCCAGGACGCGGATGCGGCGCTGTGCAACCTGGAAACCCCGATCGGGGTTCCGCCCTACAGCGGCTACCCGATGTTCACCGTCCCGGCGCAGATCGTCACCGACCTGAAGCAGGTCGGCTATGACGGGTGCACCACCGCCACCAACCACACGGTGGACGCCGGCACCGCCGGGGTCAAGCGCACCATCGACACCCTGGAGCAGGCCGGGATGTTCTCCACCGGCTCCTACCGCACCGCCGCGGAGGCCGAGGCACCGCCGATCATGGAGGTCGACGGGGTCAAGCTCGGGGTCATCGCCGGCACCTATTCGCTGAACGGGATGAGCGCGGACACCGACTGGCGGGTGGACACCGACATCTCCGCGGCCTCCCTGATCCAGCGGGCCAAGGATGCCCGCGAGGCGGGGGCGCAGGTCGTGGTGGCCGCCGTGCACGACGGCGCGGAGTACACCAACCGTCCCACCGCCGAGCAGCGCAAGCTCGGCCGGGCGTTGGCCGCCTCCGGTGAGTTCGACTTCATCTACATGCACCACACCCACTCGGTGCTGCCCATCGAAAAGCACAAGGGCACCTGGATCGTGTATGGGCTGGGCAACTCGGTGGCCAAGCACGCCACCCCGACCGTGCTGAACCGGGAGGGAATCAGCGTCAAGGCCACGTTCACCCGGCAGCAGGACGATGACTGGTCGGTGAGCGAACCGGCCTGGGTGCCGCACTTCTTGACCGAGGACCCGGTGCGCTGGTGCCAGGTCGCCGAGGCCAGCCGGTGCGTGGAGGACGGGCAGGCCGAAGCCAGCCGGGAACGCAGCACCAAGACCGTGGACGCCTACGGGGCGTTCAAGGACGGACTGGTGCCCTGGGAACCGGCCGGCACCAGGTAGCACCCGGCGGCGCCAGGGAACTGCGCCCCATCCCGTCGGCCGCACTCACCGTGCGGGGGACTATCCGATCCGCGGCGTTGACCTCGTCGGCCCGCATGGCCCTGATGGGCTCTGGTGGGCCCTGGTGGACCCTAGTGCCCGAAGCTCTCCGAATCCTGGCGGGCGTGCTTGCCGGTGTCCAGCGAATTGATCCGCGCGATCTCCGCGTCAGTCAGCTCGAAGTCGAAGATGTCCAGGTTCTGCTGCTGCCGTTGGGGATGCGCGGACTTCGGGGCGGCGGCGATGCCCTGCTGTACGTGCCAGCGCAGCGTCACCTGGGCCGCGGTCTTGCCGTACTTCTGCGCCGGCTCGGTCAGGGCCGGGTTGTGCAAAAACGCGCCGCCGCGTCCCAGCGGCGTGTACGCCTCGGTGCGGATCCCGTGCTCCCGGTGGAACTGCTGGGCCTGCGGGTTGCGGTATTCCGGGTCCAGCTGGATCTGGTTCACCGCCGGGGCCAGGCCGGCGTCGAACAGCTGCTGCAGGTGCTTGGGCTTGAAGTTCGACACGCCGATCGCCCGCACCTTCCCCTCGGTCTGCAGCCGGGCCAGGCCCTCGAACGCCTCCACGAACGTGCCCTGCTCCGGGTTGGGCCAATGGATCAGGAACAGGTCCAGGTAGTCCACCCCCAGACGCTGCACCGAGTTCTCGAATGCCTGGCGCACCCCATCGATGCTGTGCCATTGCCTGTTGAACTTGGTGGTGATGAACACCTCCTCGCGCGGCAGCCCGGAGCGCCGGATCCCCTCGCCGACCCCCTCCTCGTTGTGGTAGTTCTCCGCGGTGTCCACGTGCCGGTAGCCCAGCCGCAGCGCCCCCTCCACCGCGTGGGCGGCCTCCGCGCCCTGCATCGGGTAGGTGCCCAGGGCGATCGCCGGCATCATCACGTCGCCGGGCAGCTGGAAATGGGTTGTGGAATGGTTCGTGGCATCGGTCATGGTCAAAACTCCCCGCTCTTCTCACCTGGGCGTAGCTGTCCCTGCGAACCTACCAAGATTGCCGGGCCGCGCCAATCAGCAACCAGCCGGCGCCCAAGCGCCCCGAAATGCAGGGCAAATGCGGCGGAAACCCGGTGCGACACGCCGAGGAAAAAACGCCGGCCGCCCCGGCGCGGGCTTAACCTGATGTGCGCGCACCCACCGGTGCGCGCACCACACCACCGCAGGAAGGCAGGCAGATGACCCGCATTGGGGTACTGGCGCTGCAAGGCGATTTCCGCGAACACCTGCAGGCGCTGATCCGGCTGGGAGCCGCGGCGCTGCCGGTGCGCACTCCGCAGGACCTGGAGCACCTGGACGGGCTGGTCATCCCCGGCGGAGAGTCCTCGGTCATCGACCGGCTCTCGCGCAACTACGGCCTGGCCGAGCCGATCCGGACGCTGATTTCCTCCGGCCTGCCCGTGTACGGCTCCTGCGCCGGGATGATCATGCTGGCCGACCAGATCGAGAACCCGGCCATCTCGGCCACCGGGCAGGCGCAGCGCAGCTTTGGCGGGATCGACATGACGGTGCGGCGCAACGCGTTTGGCCGCCAGGTGGACTCCTTCGAGTCGGTGCTGGAATTTGCCGGACACAGCTTCGAGGCGGTGTTCATCCGCGCCCCCGAAGCGGTGCAGGTCGGCCCCGCCGTGCAGGTCCTGTCCACCGTCCCCGGCCAGAATCGGGCAGTTCACGATAGAATTGTTGCGGTACGACAGGAAAATTTATTGGCGACCTCATTTCATCCCGAGGTCACCGGCAGCAATGCCATCCACGAGTTTTTCATCCACATGACGCAAGGAGACGCTTAACACCATGGCAGGCCACTCCAAATGGGCAACCACCAAGCACAAGAAGGCTGCGATTGACGCCAAGCGCGCCAAGGCCTTCGCCAAGTACATCAAGGGCATCGAAGTTGCAGCCCGCACTGGTGGCCCCGACCCCGCCGGCAACCCGGCGCTGGAACTGGCCGTCTCCAAGGCCAAGAAGAACTCCGTGCCCAATGACAACATCGACCGCGCCATCAAGCGTGGTGCCGGGCTGACCGGTGAGGTCATCGACTACACCGAGATCATCTACGAAGCGCGCGGCCCGCAGGGTTCGGCGCTGCTGGTCGAATGCCTGACCGACAACAAGAACCGCGCCGCCTCCGAGGTGCGCGTGGCGATCACCCGCAACGGCGGGACCATCGCCGACCCGGGCAGCGTGAACTACCTGTTCTCCCGCAAGGGCGTAGTGCGCCTGCCGGTCGGGGAGCTGAGCGAGGACGACGTGCTGATGGCCGTGCTGGACGCCGGCGCCGAAGAGGTGCAGGAGGCCGACGGCAACTTTGAGGTGATCTCCGAGGCTGCGGACCTGCGTGCGGTGGCCACCGCCCTGGACGAGGCCGAGATCGAGTACGAGTCCGACGAGGTTGAGTTCCTGCCCTCCATGAAGGTGGAGCTGGACGTGGAGGCCGCGAAGAAGTTCGTGCGCCTGTTCGACGCCCTGGAGGAACTGGACGACGTGCAGAACGTGTACACCAACGCGGACCTGTCCGACGAGGTCCAGGCCGCCCTGGCCGAGGACGAGTAGGGGCCGGCAGTCACTTGACGCTCCGCGTAGTCGGCATCGACCCCGGCCTGACCCGTTGCGGGCTGGCCGTGGTCGACGTCGAACCCAACCGCAAGGTCACCCTGGTGGACGTGTCGGTCGCCGGCACCCCGCCGGGCACCCCGCTGGACCGCCGGCTGCTGACGATCGCTGAGGCGATCGACGCCTGGCTGGAACGGCACCGCCCGGACGTGCTGGCCATCGAGCGCGTGTTCTCCGCGGTCAGCGTGACCACCGTGATCGGCACCGCCCAGGCCTCCGGGGTGGTGATCACCGCTGCCGCCCGGCGCGGGATTCCGGTGGCGATGCACACCCCGACCGAGGTCAAGGCCGCGGTCACCGGCAGCGGGCAGGCGAACAAGAACTCGGTGGGCAAGATGGTCGCGAAGATCTGCCGGCTGGATTCCCCGCCCAAGCCCGCCGACGCGGCGGACGCGGTGGCCCTGGCCATCGCCCACGCCTGGCGCGGCGCGGCGGTCGGCTCCAACGCCTCGGCCTCCGCCGGGCGGGTCGGCTCCACCCAGCTGACCACCGCCCAGCAGGCCTGGATCGCCGCGGAGGCCTCGGCCAAGCGCCGCGGCACCGGACGCTAATCGATATTCGTACATATCTTCGATATGCTGGGGATGTCGAAAAGGTATGCAAAGGAGTGGCATGATCAGCTCACTGTCCGGCCGGGTTGAGGCCGTGGCCCTGAACAACGCGGTCATCAACGTCAACGGGTTCGGGATGCTCATCAACGCCACCCCCCAAACGCTCTCGGGCCTGCAGGTCGGCAGCCAGGCCACCGTCTACACCTCCCTGGTGGTCCGTGAGGACTCCATGACCCTCTACGGCTTCGCCTCGGCCGAGGAGCGCGAGGTCTTCGAGGTGCTCACCTCCGTGTCCGGGATCGGCCCGCGCACCGGATTGGCGATCCTGGCCGTGCACAGCCCCGAGCAGGTGCGCGTGGCGGCCAACACGAAGGACACCGCCGCGTTCACCAAGGTCTCGGGCATCGGCCCCAAGGGTGCCAGCCGGATCGTGCTGGAGCTGAACGGGAAACTGGTGCCCACCGGCGCGGCCGCGGCCAACGGCGCCGCACCGGGCACCGCCGGGGTGTGGGAACCGCAGGTCATCGAGGCGCTCACCGGCCTGGGCTGGACCGAGAAGGACGCCAAGAACACCCTGGGCAAGCTGGCCAAGGCCTCCCCGGAAATCGTGGAAACCGGCAACGTGCCCGAAATCCTGCGCGCGGCCCTGCGCAGCATGTCCACCGGCGCCCGCGCCCGATAGGAATACAGCTAGGAACATGGCGTGAACGATTCCACCAAACTCACCGACGCCTCCAGCGGTGCCGAGGAACGCACCCTGGAGGCGGCACTGCGCCCGCGCAACTTCGACGACTTCGTCGGGCAGTCGCGGGTGCGCCAGCAGCTGTCCATGGTGCTGGAGGCCGCCCGCATCCGCGAACGCACCGCAGACCACGTGCTGCTCTCCGGCCCCCCGGGGTTGGGCAAGACCACCTTGTCGATGATCATCGCCTCGGAAATGAACGCCCCGCTGCGCATCTCCTCCGGCCCGGCCATCCAGCACGCCGGGGATCTGGCCGCGATCCTCTCCTCGCTGACCGAGGGGGAGGTGCTGTTCCTGGACGAGATCCACCGCATGTCCCGCCCGGCCGAGGAAATGCTGTACATGGCCATGGAGGACTTCCGCGTGGACATCATCGTGGGCAAGGGGGCCGGGGCCACCTCCATTCCGCTGGAGCTGCCGCCGTTCACCCTGGTCGGGGCCACCACCCGCGCCGGGCTGCTGCCCGGGCCGCTGCGCGACCGGTTCGGGTTCACCGGGCACCTGGAGTTCTACGCGGTCGACGAACTGGAACTGGTGCTGCGCCGTTCTGCGATGATGCTGGATTTGGCCGTCACCTCCACCGCGTTCACCGAAATCGCCTCCCGCTCGCGCGGCACCCCGCGCATCGCCAACCGGCTGCTGCGCCGGGTGCGGGACTGGGCGCTGGTCAACCGCCTGGAGCAGATCGACCAGCGGGCCGCGGCTGCGGCACTGGACATGTACGAGGTCGACGTCAAGGGCCTGGACCGGCTGGACCGCTCCGTGCTGCAGGCCCTGTGCCAGAAGTTCGGCGGGGGACCGGTGGGCCTGTCCACCCTGGCGATCGCGGTGGGGGAGGAAACCGAAACGGTGGAAACCGTGGCAGAACCCTACCTGGTGCGTGAGGGCCTGATGGGACGCACCCCGCGCGGACGCATCGCAATGCCCGAGGCGTGGGAGCACCTGGGCCTGGCCGTGCCGAAGGACGCCCTGTTCGCCGGGGCGCAAAACTATGAATCCGATGAGGATTAGTCCTCTGCAGGCGTAAATGTGTTACCCCGCTGGCTTCAGCGACTAGACTGAAGTGGCCCGTGCCATGACCGCGAAACCGCGGGATGCCGGGCCACACGCTCTTTTTGTCGATTTGTTAGCAGGTATATTCGTGTACTCCGTGACGTTTGCACAGGCCGCCGCGGGCGGTTTCAACCCTTCGATGATCCTGATGGTCGGCCTGTTCGCCGTGCTGATCATCATGATGATCCGTGGACGCAAAAAGGTCAGCAAGCAGCAGGAGACGCTGAAGGAGAAGACCGTTCCCGGCGCCAAGGTGATGACCAACTCCGGGATCTTCGGCACCGTGGTGCGCATCGACGAGCAGGACCGGGTTGAGCTTGAGGTCGCCCCGGGCACCGTGCTGACCGTGCACCGCCAGGCCATCGCCCAGTTCATCGAGCCCGAGGTGCAGACCGAGGCCCCGGCCGCCGGCACCGAGACCGCGGAAGAGACCCTGCGTCGCCTGGACGACGAGGGCAAGGACGAGCGCAACGCCTAATCCCCTTGGCCCCGTTTTGTGGGCTCACCGAAGTCTCCTCGATGAGAAAGCACTCTAGATGTCATCAATTGGACCTGTAAAACAGGCGCACCGGGCGTTGATCTGGCTGCTGGCGTTGACGATCATCGCCACCGGCATCCTTGTCGCCGGCGTCGCCACCGGCAAGACCAGCTTCGCCCCCAAACTCGCACTGGACCTGGAAGGCGGCACCCAGATGATCCTGGCCCCGCGGGTCCAGGGCGATGAAAGCATCGACCAGGACCAGCTGGACCAGGCGGTGGAGATCATCCGCCAGCGCGTGGACGGTAGCGGCGTCTCCGAGGCGGAGATCACCACCCAGTCCGGCAGCAACGTGGTCGTCTCGATGCCCGGCGTGCCGGACACCAAGACCCGCGAACTGATCCAGGCCTCGGCCAACATGGAGTTCCGCCCGGTGCTGATCACCGGCGCCTTCGAGGCCACCCCGAAGGAAGAACGCACCCCGGAGGCGGAGATCCCCAAGCCTGAGGGCAAGCCGGAGAACGCCTCGGACACCAACTGGATCAGCCCGCAGCTCTACAAGGACTTCGAGGCCTACGACTGCCCCAGCGAGCTGGACAAGCGCGAATCGACCACCCACGACCCGGATGAGCCGATGATTTCGTGCGATCCCCGGATGGGCGCGAAGTACATCCTGGGCCCGGTGGAAATCCCCGGCCAGGACATCTCCGACGCCTACGCGCAGATGACCCGCGGCGCACAGGGCGCGGTGACCGGCGACTGGGCCGTGGTCATCGAGTTCAACAGCGAAGGCACCAAGACCTTCTCGGACACCACCCAGCGTCTGGTCTCGCTGCAGGGTTCGCGCAACCAGTTCGCGATCGTGCTGGATGGCACCGTGATCTCCGCGCCGACCACCAACGCCGTCATCAGCGACGGGCGCCCGCAGATCACCGGCGGCTTCACCGAGGAGTCCGCCCAGGCGCTGGCCGAGCAGCTGAAGTACGGCGCACTGCCGATCAGCTTCGAGATCCAGTCCGAACAGCAGATCTCCGCCACCCTGGGCGCTGATCAGCTGCGCGGCGGGTTGATCGCCGGCGTCATCGGCCTGGTGCTGGTGTTCATCTACTCGCTCTTCCAGTACCGCGCCCTGGGCCTGGTCACCATCCTGTCGCTGCTGGCCTCCGGTGTGCTGACCTACCTGGCGCTGCTGCTGCTGGGCTGGACGATGAACTACCGGCTCTCGCTGGCCGGCGTGGCCGGCCTGATCGTGGCGATCGGCTTGATCGCCGACTCGTTCATCGTCTACTTCGAACGCGTGCGCGATGAGCTGCGCGAGGGCCGTCCGCTGGCGGGGGCCATCGACGTGGGCTGGGGACGGGCCCGGCGCACCATCCTGGTCTCCAAGGCCGTGAACCTGCTGGCCGCGGTGGTGCTGTACATCGTGGCGGTGGGCAACGTGCGCGGCTTCGCGTTCACCCTGGGCCTGACCGCGGTGATCGACCTGATCATCGTCTACGGGCTGACCCACCCGCTGCTGGTGGTGCTCTCGCGCACCAAGTTCTTCGCCGAGGGCCACCGCTGGTCCGGGCTGGACCCGTCGCTGCTGGGCGCGGTGCCGCTGTACCGCGGGGCCGGGCAGGTCCGCCGGTTCAACGAGAACGTCACCACGGCGCGCGGCAAGAGGAACACCAAGGCCGCCGCCGAGGCCACCCGCAGGATGACGATCGCCGAACGCCGGGCCGCCGAAGCGAACCGGGAGGAGAACAATGAATAAGCTCGCTCAATGGGGCAACGAACTCTACACCGGCAAGCGCTCCTACCCGTTCGTGGCCAAGCGCAAGCTGTGGTTCTCTATCGCCGCCGTGCTGATGGTGCTCTCCATCCTGGTGCCCGTGGTCAAGGGCGGGTTCAACCTGGGCATCGACTTCCGCGGTGGTTCGGAGTTCACCGTCTCGGCGGTGCAGAACACCGACGTGAAGCTCGGGGAGGACGCGGTCTCCGCCGCCGTCCCGGGCCAGGAGGCGACGGTCACCAACATCGCCCCGGGCACCATCCGGGTGCAGACCGACCGGCTCAGCGATGACCAGACCCTGGCCATCGGCGGGCAGCTGGCCGAGGCCTACGGGGTGAACGCGGACCACGTGACTAGCACGTTCATCGGCCCCACCTGGGGCCAGGACGTCTCACGCCAGGCCCTGTTCGGGCTGGTCGCGTTCGTGGTGCTGGTGACGCTTTTGATGGCCGCGTACTTCCGCACCTGGAAGATGTCGATCGCCGCGGTGATCGGGCTGATGACCGTGATCGTGGTGACCGCCGGGATCTACGGGCTCTCCGGCTTTGAGATCACCCCGAGCGCGATCATCGGCTTCCTGACCATCATGAGCTACTGCCTCTATGACACGGTGGTGGTCTTCGACAAGGTCCGGGAAAACACGCTGAACTTCGCCAAGGAGGACCAGCGCACGTTCAACGAGCTGGTGAACCTGGCGGTGAACCAGACCCTGGTGCGTTCGATCAACACCTCGGTGGTGGCGGTGCTGCCGGTCGCGGCGATCCTATTCATCGGCTCCTACCTGCTGGGTGCCGGTACGCTCAAGGACCTGTCGCTGGCGCTGTTCATCGGCCTGATCGTCTCGGCGCTGTCCACGCTATTCGTCCAGGCCCCGATGTACTCCTGGCTGCGGCGCAACGAGCCCGACGTCATCGCCCAGCGCGAACGGGTGCTGGCCTCCCGCTAACCCCGCACCCGTAAGAAACGCCGCCGATTCGCGTGAATCGGCGGCGTTTCGCGTTTCCAGGCAAGGGGAGCATAATTAGTTGTCACCGCGCGAACGTGCTATAAACAATGGATTAAGCACAACGTGTCACGCCGGTGCAAGACCCCGCACTGGCGCACTCGCGGTTAACCACCTGCCGGCCGGACGCTTCCCGGGCAGGGCCGCTACCGGACGGGAAGGAGTTGGGCATGGCATCAGCTAACCTCAACAATTCAAGGCGACGTTCCATCTCACGTCTGGTGCGCTTCCCGGGCCGGGGCACCACCGCGAACACCTCACCGACCCTGGAACCGCTGCTGCGCACGGTCAAGTCCAAGCATCCCAAGGCGGACCTGGACCTGCTGGTGCGCGCCTACCAGGTCGCCGAGAAATACCACGAGGGCCAGAAGCGCAAGAGCGGGGACCCGTACATCACCCACCCGGTGGCGGTGGCCACCATCCTGGCCGAAATGGGCATGACCGGGGCGATCCTGGCCGCGGCGCTGCTGCACGACACGGTGGAGGACACCGACTACTCCCTGGAGCAGGTCACCAAGGACTTCTCCGAGGAAATCGCGATGCTGGTTGACGGGGTCACCAAGCTGGACAAGGTCACCTATGGGGAGGCCGCCCCGGCCGAGACGGTGCGCAAGATGGTCATCGCCATGTCCCGCGACATCCGGGTGCTGCTGATCAAGCTGGCCGACCGGCTGCACAACGCGCGCACCTGGCGCTACGTCTCCCCGGAGTCCAGCTCGCGCAAGGCGAAGGAAACGCTGGAGATCTTCGCCCCGCTGGCCCACCGGCTGGGCATGAACACCGTGAAGTGGGAGCTGGAGGACCTCTCCTTCGCCGCGCTGCACCCCAAGGTGTACCAGGAGATCGTGCGGATGGTGGGGGACCGCACCCCGGAGCGGGAGAAGTACCTGGGCAACGTGCGCGCCATGCTGGCCAACGAGCTGACCACCCAGGGCATCCAGGCCGAGGTCTCGGGCCGTCCGAAGCACTACTACTCGATCTACCAGAAGATGATCGTGCGCGGCAAGGACTTCGATGACATCCACGACCTGATGGGCGTGCGCATCCTGGTGGACTCGGTCAAGGACTGCTATGGGGCGCTGGGCGTGGTGCACACCGAGTGGAACCCACTGCCGGGCCGCTTCAAGGACTACATCGCGATGCCCAAGCTGAACCTCTACCAGTCGCTGCACACCACGGTGATGGGCCCGGACGGCAAGCCGGTGGAGATCCAGATCCGCACCCACCAGATGCACGTGCGCGCCGAATACGGTGTGGCCGCTCACTTCCAGTACAAGCACGGCAACGCCGACAACTCCGCGCTCTCACCCGAGCAGAACATGGACTGGCTGCGTTCGCTCATGGAGTGGCAGGCCGACACCGAGGACTCCGAGGAGTTCCTGGACGGGCTGCGCTATTCGATCTCCTCCAACGAGGTCTACGTCTTCACCCCCAAGGGCGACATCATGTCGCTGCCGGCCGGCTCCACCCCGGTGGACTTCGCCTACTCGGTGCACACCGACGTCGGGCACCGCACCATCGGCTCCCGGGTCAACGGCAAACTCGTGCCGCTGCACACCGAGCTGAAGCAGGGTGACGTGGTGGAGGTGTTTACCTCCAAGGCCGAGGGGGCCGGACCCTCCCAGGACTGGCAGAACTTCGTGCAGTCCGCCCGCGCCAAGGCCAAGATCCGCCAGTTCTTCTCCAAGGAACGGCGTGAGGAGGCCATCGAAAAGGGCAAGGAGCTGCTGACCAAGGAGCTGCGGCGCAACCAGCTGCCGCTGCAGAAGATGATGACCCACGAGCTGCTTACCGCGGTGGCCACCGGGCTGCACCACCAGGACATCTCGGCGCTCTACCAGTCGGTGGGCGACGGGCACACCAGCGCCCAGAACGTCATCGAGCACCTCACCGCGCTGATCGGCCCGCCGGAGTCCGAGCAGGTGGAGGAGGAGGCCCCGGTCGCCCCCGTGGTCTCCAAACCCACCACCGGCAACGACGCCGGCGTGGTGGTCGAGGGGCTGGGCGATGTGCTGGTCAAGCTGGCCCGCTGCTGCTCACCGGTCCCACCGGATGAGATCACCGGGTTCGTCACCCGCGGCTCGGGAATCTCCGTGCACCGCTCCGACTGCCTGAACCTGGCGCAGCTGAAGGAGCAGACCGACCGGATCGTGGCGGTGTCCTGGGCGGACAAGCATTCGGGGGTGTTCCGGGTGGAGATCATCGTGGAGGCGCTGGACCGCAAGTCGCTGCTTTCCGACGTCACCCGGATCCTGGCCGAAAACCACCTGAGCATCCTCTCGGCCAGCGTGCAGACCACGCGGGAGCGGGTGGCGATCTCCCGCTTCTCCTTCGAAATGGGCGACCCGAAGTTCCTCACCCACGTGCTGAACCAGGTGCGGCGCATCGACGGGGTGTACGACGTGTACCGCACCACCGCCAGCTCCCGGCGCTAAAGGGCCGCGCCACGGGCCGCCGCAGCCCACACCCCAGCCCTCAGGCGGCCTGGGGCTGCATCGACTCCACCAGGCGCAGCCCACGCTGCACCGGGGAACTGCCCGGCATCCGGTTCAGGCGCTGCAGCACCGCCTGAAGGTGCAGGTACGGGTCCTGCAGGCGCTGGATGCGATCCAGCGCCTCGACCACGATCGGCAGCGGGTCGTGGCAGGCCATGTCGCACACGGTGCGCAGCAGGCTGGTCACCGGGACCGGGCCGCGCACCAGCACCTCATCGGGCTCCAGCTGCAGCTGCATGAACTCATAGGGCAACCCGAAACTGGAGGGCACCGGCCGGCGGTAGACCGGGCTGCTGATGCCCATGCTGGTCGGGGAGGGAACCAGGCCATGGATCCACCCGGCCGCGGAGCGGCAGAACACCTCCCCGGGCCGCAGCCGCCGCCCCGCGACAAAGTGGGCGATCTGCGCCCGAACGCTCGCGTCGTAGCGGTGGCTGACATCCAGGTAGTGCCCGGGCAGGGTTTCGCGCAGGTAACCGCGTGAGACCATCGCCCCCAGCTCGTTGCGGGTAAAGGGCTGGCCGATAACGAACAGGTCTTCGGGGATGCGCAGCGCCGTGGGGCGCTGCCTAGTAGTTTTTTCCATGCTGCTACTGAAACAGATTGCCCGCCGCTGTGGCAGGTGAAGTGCCCGGCTGTGGATTACCGGGACAGGCCAGCGCAGCGCGGCGGAAAGAACAAGGGGAGTAAACGCGAACCGCCCACCGCAGGTGCTGCCTGCGGTGGGCGGTTCAAGGCTGCTGGCAGCCTACTGGAAGTCGGCGGCCGACTTCTCCAGGGTGTTCAGCCACATGCGGCGGGCGTCCAGCGCCTCCTGGGCCGCGGCGATCTTCTTCTCGTTGCCCTTCTTCTTGGCCTGCTCCAGGTCCTCCTCCAGCTGGGCAATGGTGTCCTGCAGCTGGGAGAGCATCGAGTTGGAACGGGCCTTGGTTTCCGGGTTGGAACGGCGCCACTGCTCGTCCTCGGCGTTGCGCACCGCGTCCTCCACGTGGCGCAGCGCCGCCTCCACCCGCTGCAGGTCCCCGCGCGGCACCTTGCCGGCGGCTTCCCAGCGGTCGCGGATGGATTCCAGGGACTTCTTCGCGGCGTTCAGGTCCTTGATCGGCAGCAGTGCGCGGGCTTCCTCCAGCAGCGCCTCCTTGACCACCAGGTTCTCCCGGAAACTGGCGTCAACCTTCGCGTTCTGCTCGGCACGGGCCTGGAAGAACACGTCCTGCGCGGCGCGGAAGCGGCCCCACAGTGCGTCGTCGTCCTTGCGCGAGGCGCGGCGCGACTTCTTCCACTCGTCCATCAGCTTGCGGTACTCGGCGGCGGTGCCGGCCCAGTCGGTGGAATTCTGCAGCGCCTCGGCGCGCTCGATCAGCGCCTCCTTGACTTTCTTCGCCTCGGCGTTCTGCGCATCAAGCTGCGAGAAGTAGGCGCGGCGGTGGCGGTCAAAGGTGGTGCGGGCGGCACGGAAGCGCTTCCACAGCGCGTCCTCGGTGGAGCGCGGCAGGCGCACGGAGGAGCGCTGGGCTTCCTTCCACGCGTCGAACAGGCCGTTCATGGTCTGCGAGGCGGTCTTCCACTGGATCTGCTCCGGGTTCTTCCCCGCCAGCTCCTCGGCCTGCACGACGATGCCCTCACGGATCTTCTGCTGCTCGGCCCGGGCCTGCTCGGTGGCGCGGCGCTGCTCCTTGCCCAGGGCCTCCACGGCGGTGCGCAGGGTTTCCAGGCGGGTCTCCAGGGCGGCGATGTCGCCGACCATGGCGCGTTCGGAGACCAGGGCGGCGATGGAGTCGATGGTCTTGGCCATGTCGCCGCTGGGCGCCTTGGCCGCGACCCGCTGCTCGAGCAGCATCATCTGCGAGACCACGTCGTCGTACTTGCGCACGAAGTAGGCCAGCGCCTCATCCTCGGTGGCATCCGGGTACTGGCCCACCGGGTGTTCGGTGCCGTCGATGATGACGAACACGTGGCCGTCCTCGGTGACGCGGGCAAACTTGCGCGCCTCATCCAGGGGAGTGGAGTGGTCGGCCGGGGCCGGGGCCGCCGGGGCTACGGCGGGCTTGGCCGCGGGCGCACCGACAGGCTTCGCGGCGGGTGCCACGGCCTGCGGGGTCGGGGTTATCTGGTTGTCGTCGGATTTCTGACTGGTGGTCACCGCTGAAACTCTTTCACTAACTGAGCACTTGCTTCTAGTAACTCTACCCGTGGCCCCGCTTTCTTTGTAAGCGGATACGCGCAGTATTCTGTTCTATTGCGGCCTAAAATAGGACTTGGCCGCAAACGAACTAAGGAGTTTCATGGCACGCAAGGCCTCATTGTCCGGTTTTCCCGAATGGCTTCCCGCCGAACGCGTGGTTGAACAGCATGTGCTGGACACCCTGCGCCGGGTCTTCGAACTGCACGGTTTTGCGAACATCGAGACCCGTGCGGTCGAAACCCGGGCGCAGCTGCTGCGCAAGGGCGAGATCGACAAGGAGGTCTACGGCCTCTCCCGCCTGGCCGCGGACCCGGACGAGGAGAAGAACGACCCCAACGCGCTGGCCCTGCACTTCGACTTGACCGTGCCCTTCGCCCGCTACGTGGTGGAGAACGCCGGGCACCTGGCCTTCCCGTTCCGCCGCTACCAGATGCAGAAGGTCTGGCGCGGGGAACGCCCGCAGGACGGACGCTTCCGCGAGTTCACCCAGGCGGACATCGACGTGGTCGGCGACGGGTCGCTGCCGTTCAGCTACGACGTGGAGCTGGCGCTGACGATCGCCGATGCCCTCTCCGCGTTGCCGATCGGGGACTTCCGGCTGCGGGTGAACAACCGCAAGCTGGCCGAGGGCTTCTACCGCGGCCTGGGCCTGGAGGATCCGGACGCGGTGCTGCGGGCAATCGACAAGCTGGAGAAGATCGGGGCCGAGAAGGTCGCGGAAATCCTGACCACCGAGGTGGGCGCCACCGCGGCCCAGGCGCAGGCCGCCCTGGACCTGGCCGGGATCTGCACCTCGGACACCTCCTTCGTTGAGCAGGTGCGCGCCCTGGGTGTGGAGCACGAGCTGCTGGAAACCGGGCTGGACGAGCTCTCCCAGGTGATTGCCGCCGCCTCCAAGCGCGCCCCGGGCAACGTCGTCGCCGACCTGTCCATCGCCCGCGGCCTGGATTACTACACCGGCACCGTGTACGAGACCGTGCTGGTGGGCCACGAGTCCCTGGGCTCGATCTGCTCCGGCGGACGCTACGAGTCGCTGGCCTCCAAGGGCAAGAAGACCTACCCGGGGGTGGGCCTGTCCATCGGGGTGACCCGCCTGGTTTCGCGCATCCTGGCCGAGGAGCTGGTCACCGCGGCCCGCTCGGTGCCGTCGGTGGTTTATGTGACCTTGGCCAACGACGAGGCGTGGCACGAGGCCCAGGACGTGGCCGCGGCGCTGCGTGAGCGCGGGATCGCCTGCGAGGTGGCGGCCAGCGCCGAAAAGTTCGGCAAGCAGATCAAGTACGCTGATCGCCGCGGGATTCCCTTCGTGTGGTTCACCCACGCCGATGGCACCCACGAGGTGAAGGACATCCGCTCCGGCGAGCAGCTCAGCGCCGACCCGGCCAGCTGGACCCCGCCGGCCGAGGACCTGACAAATGTTGTCAGCTAGCGCCGTGCACTAAACTCACACGTAGAAAACCCCACGGGTGGCTGGCGGCACTATCCCCGCCTGCCACCCTGCTTCACAGGATTTCCCCTTTTTCGACTGAAAGGACCGTAGTGCTACGCACTCATCAGCTGGGCGAACTAAGCGCCGAGCACATTGGACAGCAGGTCACCCTCACCGGCTGGGTCGCACGTCGTCGCGATCACGGCGGTGTCGCGTTCCTGGATCTGCGCGACGCCTCGGGCATCGCCCAGGTCGTGGTGCGCGACGAGGAGGACTTCCACCCGCTGCGCAATGAGTTCGTGCTGAAGGTGACCGGTAAGGTCGAACGCCGCCCCGAGGGCAATGAGAACCCGGCCATCCCGACCGGTGAGATCGAAGTCCTGGCCGATGAGGTTGAGGTGCTGAACACCTCCGCGCCGCTGCCGTTCCAGATCGATGAGCACGTCGAGGTCGGCGAGGAGGCGCGTCTGCGCCACCGCTACCTTGACCTGCGCCGCCCGGGCCCGGCCAAGGCGCTGCGCCTGCGTTCGGAAGCGAACCGGATCGCCCGCAACCTGCTGCACGACCAGGGCTATGTGGAGATCGAAACCCCGACGCTGACCCGCTCCACCCCGGAAGGCGCCCGCGACTTCGTGGTCCCGGCCCGCCTGTCCCCGGGCAGCTGGTACGCCCTGCCGCAGTCCCCGCAGCTGTTCAAGCAGCTGCTGCAGGTCGGCGGCTTTGAGAAGTACTACCAGATCGCCCGCTGCTACCGCGATGAGGACTTCCGCGCGGACCGCCAGCCGGAGTTCACCCAGCTGGACATCGAGGCCTCGTTCGTCGAGGAAGACGACATCATCGCGCTGGGTGAGGCGCTGGTCAAGGAACTGTGGGCGCTGATCGACGTGCAGATCCCGACCCCGATCCGCCGCATGTCCTACGCCGAGGCGATGGCCAAGTACGGCAGCGACAAGCCGGACCTGCGTTTCGGCCTGGAGCTGAGCGAGATGACCGAGTACTTCGCCAACACCAGCTTCAAGGTGTTCCAGGCGGACTACGTCGGCGCCGTGGTCATGCCCGGCGGGGCCTCCCAGCCGCGCCGCACCCTGGATGCCTGGCAGGAATTCGCCAAGCAGCGCGGCGCTAAGGGCCTGGCCTACGTGCTGATCAAGGAAGACGGGGAGCTGGCCGGCCCGGTGGCCAAGAACCTGTCCGATGAGGAGAAGGCGGGCCTGGCCGAGGCCACCGGCGCGAAGGCCGGGGACTGCATCTTCTTCTCCGCCGGGGACAAGGCCGATGCGCGCGCCCTGCTCGGCGCGGTGCGCGTGGAAATCGGTCACCGCACCGGCCTGATCAAGGACGGGGACTGGGCGTTCGTGTGGGTCGTGGACGCACCGATGTTCGAGCCGGCCTCCGCCGCCGTGGCCTCCGGGGACGTGGCCGTGGGCGCCGGTGCCTGGACTGCGGTGCACCACGCCTTCACCAGCCCGAAGCCCGAGTTCATGGACACCTTCGACACCGACCCGGGTTCGGCCCTGTCCTACGCCTACGACATCGTCTGCAACGGCAACGAGATCGGCGGCGGTTCGATCCGTATCCACGACCGCGAGGTGCAGGAACGCGTCTTCAAGGTCATGGGCGTTTCCCAGGAGCAGGCGCAGACCCAGTTCGGCTTCCTGCTGGAGGGCTTCAAGTACGGCGCCCCTCCGCACGGCGGCATCGCCTTCGGCTGGGACCGCGTGCTGCAGCTGCTGACCGGTTCGGAGTCGATCCGCGACGTCATCGCCTTCCCGAAGACCGGTGGCGGCTTCGACCCGCTGACCGCCGCCCCGGCCCCGATCACCGCGCAGCAGCGCAAGGAAGCCGGTATTGACTTCAAGCCGGAGGCCAAGCCGGAGAAGAAGAAGTCCGAGGAGCCCGGCGCCGCGAAGTAGCACCGCGCGCCAGGCA
Source organism: Glutamicibacter creatinolyticus (assembly GCF_006094275.1). Lineage (GTDB taxonomy): Bacteria > Actinomycetota > Actinomycetes > Actinomycetales > Micrococcaceae > Glutamicibacter > Glutamicibacter creatinolyticus. The sequence continues at coordinate 1,714,069 of NZ_CP034412.1, read as the reverse complement.
AAGACCCGGGGCTGGTGCCGGTTCCAGCAGGAAACCGGCACCTGCCCCGGGTTTTCCTGTCCCCGCACCTGCCCACCGGCTCCCGGGTGGAGGGCTGGCCATACTGCGAATTATCAACTAGGTTGGAAATTGACCTACTGAGGGAGGATGCCGGTGGCCCGCAAGATTCGACGCACCGCCAGCGATACGGTGCTGGAGCAATGGCCCGCGGCCTACCGCGACTGGGTCAGCCAGTTCCACTTCCGGCTGGTGTGGGGCGGGTTGGATGACGCGCAGGCCGCCGCGGAGCTGGAGCGCCAGCTGCAGGCCGTACGCGACAGCGGTGAGGACCCCGCGGGGCTGCTGGGGGAACCGAACCGGTTCGGGCAGCAGCGGGCTGCGAGCCTGCTGGATCAGGCCCAGCGCCTGGAACGCGACCTGCCGGTCTTCCGGGGGAGCCAGCTGCTGCGGATCATCTCCTACCTGTGCTTCGGGCTGTTCGTGCTGGCCGCGGTGTTCCTGGGGTTCCGCGACGGATGGCTGAACCACAGTTGGCAGCTGTGGCAGGGCTTGTGCTTCCTGGTTGTCCCGTGGTGTGCGGCGCTTGGCTTGTGGGGGTGGATCAGTTTCCGGATGGGCAGGCTGCGCACCGCCGCCGCCTTCTGGACCGGTGCGGCGATCGCCCTGGTGGCCTTTGGCTGGCTGGTCTCGGTGTTGGACACCGAGTGGGTCCTTCCCGTGGCGAACCTGGTGGTGGGCCTCGGGGCGGCCGGGATGATCGTGCTCACCGCCGTGCTGCCGCGGCGCGAACCGGCGGCGCAGGACGATCCGGTGCTCGGCGACGAGCAGTGGTTCACCGCCCTGGAGCGAATCCTGCGCGGACGCTACCTCTTCACCCGCGCCCAGGCACGCGCCGAAGTGGCGCAGCTGCGCGCCCACCTGAAGCAGCAGGATGCCGAGGGTAAGGGCGAGCCGCCACTGAGCAGGCGTGCCGAGGGCGGTGCGCGACGGGAATTTGGGCCGGTCGCCGGCTACGCTACGATCCTGGCAGCCACCTGCCGGTCCTCGATCGTGCGGCAGCTGCGGCTGCGCAGCCTGGCGCTGACCGTGACGCTGGTGTTCTACGGCTGGATCATCCTCACCACGTGGTTCGATGAGGGGCCCGGCTTTGGCGCCTGGGTCATGAGCGCCGCCTGGCTGATGCTGTTGATCCTGATGCTGCGCGACCTGATGCCGCACCGCCGCCAGCAGGCCATTGCCAGCATGGCGAGGCGGCGACGCCAGGACGCTGCCGCCCGGGAACGAGCACTGGGCGGGCACGATGACTGAGGCGCGCCCCGAGCTGCCGGGCTCCTGGCAACGCGCTGTCCTGCCCCTGCTGCTGCTGAGCGAGCTGCAGCAGGGCCGACGCCACGGCTACGCGCTGGGCAAGGCGCTGCAGCAGCGTGGCCTGGATCCGGTCAAGGGGGCCACCCTGTATCCGGCGTTGGCCAAGCTCGAGGAGCGCGGGGAGGTTGCGGCTTCCTGGGAGGAAGGCAGCGGTGGGCCCGGCCGCAAGGTCTACGAGCTGACCTCCCGGGGACGCGAAGCGCTGGCGCACTACCTGCTGGCCTTCGACCGCCTGACCCGCATCGTCGCGGTGCAGGTACCAGAGGCACACCGTGCGCAGGAACAGGGGCAGCCGGGCTGAGCGGCTGGCCGGTCCATAGATGCCTGATGCGCGGGGCTTGGTGACCGGCCCGGGGGGACGGTGAACGCCGGCTTAGGCAGCCTTCCAATAGGTGTTGCGCCGCGGAATCTGCAATGGGTCGATGTGCTTGGGATACAGCACATGGGGCAGTCCCTTGTACCGGATGATCTTGAACAATCCGGCATGCACATCGGCGTGGTGTCCCTTGCAGGCGCCGGCGCCCTTGTCCACACTGGTCGGACAGCCTCCGGCCCAGCCCCCGTCTTCGTAGTGGTGGGCCTCCACCAGTTCCGGGGGCACCGTGCATCCGGGCACAATGCAGCCCCCGTCCCTGGCGATGATGATCTTGCGCTGCACCGTGTTGTACAGCCTTTGGGATCTGCCAACGTCCAGCACCTGCCCCAGGGAGTTGAACATCATCGGGATCAGGCGTGCCTGGCACAACAGGAGGCGCAGTTCCGTGGCCCCGATCCGCTGGCCGTGGGCGGTGACGCCCTTGGCTTGAGCCAGATTCAGCAGGCTGTCATAGTCCAGATGCACCACCACTTCGGGGGTGACGGTCTTGGTCTTGCCGGTTCCGTCCATGTTTTGCGACAGCAGGGCCACCAGGGCGTTCAGTCGGCGGCGTGCGGCGCTGACCTCCGGCGCCGTGAAGTCCGGTTCCGGTGTTTGGGCTGCTGCCGGTGCCGGGGGAGCTTGAGCCGGATCGCTTGCAGCTGGGGGACCGGCGTCGGGGTCAACGGCCCACTGCGGCGGTGGCTGGTCGGTGCGCAGCCAGTCCGGATCCGGGACCAGGGGAGCAGGATCCGGTGCCCCGCCCGCTCCGGTTGACCCATTGGCTGGTGTGGCCGCCGAGGATGCTGCCCTGCCTTTCGCCTCGCTGGGGCCACCGGGGGCCGATGGTGCCGGCTGGTTGCCGGAATCCAGTTCCTTCCCCGTCGTGCCCCGGTCCTTGGCCGAACCGGTGCCGCTGGCCTGCGCGGCGGCGCCGTCGGCGGCGATACGGGCAGCGGTTCCGGCCTGGGTGCGCCAGTTATCGGCCTGCGCGATCAGCGAGCGAATGCGTTCGGCGTCCGCTCCCACGGCGCGGATCACAAACTCCTGCACCCCGTGGCGGGTGGGCCGCACAAACAGGCCCAGCTCCGGCGGGATGTTCTCCCCGTTGGCTTCCCGGTACTCGGTGACCAGGGCGCCGAGCTTCTTCTTCGCGGTGCGCTGCTCCTCAGCGCGCAGGATCGCGGCCGCGTGCTCCTCGAGCAGCAGCCCGTCCTGGGCGGTGGCGGTCAGTGCGGTATCCACCCCGTTGAAGATTTCATCGGGGGCCTCAAGCCTGTCCAGGGCGCGGGCTGCCTGCGCCACCTGCCGCCGGTCGATCGACGGGTCGCGGTACACCCCGGCCAGCCGTTCGAAGCGCGGATTGCAGCGGGTGCCCTCCATGGTCCGCCGCCCCACCAGCCGGTGGGCGTCGGCGATGCGTCCGGCCGCCTCGTGATAGTCGATGTTCAGCCACGCGGCCAGCAGGTTCGCGGTGTCCTTGTAGCAGGTGCGCCCGCGCACCCGTTGGGCCGGGCACTGGAAGTTGGTGGTGCCCGCTGCCAGGGCATCGTACTCCTGCAAAGTCAGCGAGTGCGCGCCGGCCAGTTCGGCGTCCAGCGCCACTTCCAGCTGCTCGCCGTGGATCAGCCAGGCGAACTGTTCAACGAGCTTGGCGTGGGCCAGCACCAGGCGCGGATCGTGGTGGCAGTGCACCAGACGGCCCAGGGCGGTGAACAGCGCAAGGCACAGGCGACCCAGTTCCAGGATCATGCCCGCCGAGAGCCGGCTGCCCAGCTCGGTGGAGGCGCGGCGCAGTGTGGCCAGCGCCGTGGCCAGTGATTGCGTGTTCATGCCTCCCAGCGTGCCCGCTGCGGGCACGCTGCGGGGTGGTGGCCTGAAAATTGTGGATAACTATTTGTGGGGTCCCCCGCCTACCCACCCACGAGTGCCCGTCCCATGAGTCCGTTCCTGGGTACCCGCCCACACGAGCCCGACCTCTGGAGTCGGTCGAGCAGGCCTGGCCCCGCACGGTCCGTGCAGCGCTGCACGGACAAGGCCTGGACATGGCCCGGGCAGTGCCGGGAGCCGGAGGTTAGGGCAGGTCGGCCGAATCCACCAGCAGGGTCACCGGACCGGAGTTGGTCAGCGAAACCTCCATCATCGCCCCGAAGCGCCCGGTGGCGACCTCTGCGCCCAGCTCGCGCAGGTAGGAGACGAAGTAGTTGTACAGCGGTTCGCTGTGCGCCCCGCCGGCGGCCTGCGTCCAGGATGGGCGCCGGCCCTTGCGCACCGAGCCGTAGAGCGTGAACTGGCTGATCACCAGCAGCGGCGCGTTCTGGGATTCGGCGCTGGTTTCCCCCTCCAGGATGCGCAGCCGGTAAATTTTCTCGGCGACCTTGCGCGCGGTGACCTGGTCGTCCTCGTGGGTGATGCCCAGCAGCACCACCAGTCCCGGGGCGCCCAGTTCACCGACCACCGTCCCCTCCACCTCGACCTTGGCCTGGCTGGCTACTTGCACAACGGCGCGCATACTGTCCCTTCGCTTGGTATTGCTTCTGGCGGCTGGTTCCACCGCTGATTCCGCGGCTGAGCTGCGGGCAGGCCGCGCGGGTGATCCGCGGCGGCCGGGGCGGGTGGGCCCCGGTGGCTGCCCCTACCAGAGTATCGGTAGGGTGGAGTGGTGAACGATTTGCTCGATGGGCTGAACGATGAACCGGTCAAACGCCCGCGGCCCCCACTGGCGGTGCGGATGCGCCCGCGCACCCTTGATGAGCTGGTCGGCCAGCAGCACCTGCTCGGTCCCGGCTCCCCGCTGCGCCAGCTGGCCGAGTCCCCGTCCACCGGGCCCTCCGGTCCGGCCAGCGTGATCCTCTACGGCCCGCCGGGGATCGGCAAGACCACCATCGCGCACGTGATCGCCCGGGCCACGGACCGCAAGTTCGTGGAGCTTTCGGCGATCACCGCCGGGGTGAAGGATGTGCGCCGGGTGATGGAGCAGGCCAAGGACGACCGGGACCTGCGCGGGATGACCACGGTCCTGTTCCTCGATGAGATCCACCGCTTCAACAAGGCCCAGCAGGATGCGCTGCTGCCCGGGGTGGAGAACCGCCAGGTGGTGCTGGTGGCCGCGACCACCGAAAACCCGTCGTTCTCGGTCATTTCCCCGCTGCTTTCGCGCTCGCTGCTGCTGACCCTGCGTCCGCTGGAGGAAGGGGACATCACCGCCCTGCTCACCCGCGCGGTGGCCGATGAACGCGGGTTCAACGATGAGGTGGCGCTGCCCGATGAGCAGCGGGAGACGATCGTGCGCCTGGCCCAGGGCGATGCCCGCCGCGCGCTGACCGTGCTGGAGGCGGCCGCCGCGGTGGCCTGGAACGCGGCCGGGCCAAACCCGCGGCCGCCGGTGGTGATCGAGGAGGGGCACGTGCACCTGGCCATGGACCAGGCGGTGGCCCGCTACGACCGGGACGGGGACCAGCACTACGACATCATCAGCGCGTTCATCAAGTCGATCCGCGGCTCGGACGTGGACGCGGCGCTGCACTACCTGGCCCGGATGCTGCATGCGGGGGAGGACCCGCGCTTCATCGCCCGGCGGCTGATGATCAGCGCCAGCGAGGACATCGGGATGGCCGATCCCACCGCGCTGCCGCTGGCGGTGGCCGCCGCCCAGTCGGTGCAGCTGACCGGGATGCCCGAGGCGCGGATCATGCTCGGGCAGGCGACCGTGCACCTGGCCACCGCACCGAAGTCCAACGCCTCCTACCTGGCCATCAACCAGGCGCTGGCCGACGTGCAGGCCGGCAAGGGCGCGAAGGTGCCCGACCACCTGCGCGACGCCCACTACCCGGGGGCCAAGGCGCTGGGGCACGGCGTGGGTTACATCTACTCCCACGACGCCCCGCATTCGATCGCCACCCAGCAGTACGCCCCCGATGACTTGGCCGGGGTGAACTACTACACACCCACCGCCAACGGCGCGGAGAAGCCGATCGCCGACCGGCTGGCCCGGCTGCGGGCGATCATCCGCGGCAAGCGCTGAACCGGCCCGGAGCCCGCCGACCCCCGGGTCCGCAGTCCACCCGCGTCCCGACCGCGCTCGGATGCGAGCTTGCTTACACCCCGCCGGCCCGATCCGCCGCGAGGCCCACGGGCCGGGGTGAAGGGTGTAAACTTGATCCTTGGCTGGCAAGCCGCGCCCTCGGGCGTGGTTGCAGTGCTCACCGGGATGCGACGCCCCACCACTCTCCACCCTGGAGGCCAGTTACCATCCGTCGCTAAACAGAAGAGGACACATTTATGGCTAACGCCCGTGCCCGCCGTACCGTGCGCCTGTCGCGCGCACTTGGCATTGCACTGACCCCGAAGGCTGAGAAGTACATGGAGCGCCGTCCGTACGGCCCCGGTCAGCATGGTCGTGCCCGCAAGAAGCAGGACAGCGACTACGCAGTGCGTCTGCGCGAGAAGCAGCGTCTGCGCGCCCAGTACGGCATCCGCGAAGTCCAGATGCTCAACGCCTTCAAGGAAGCCAAGCGCCTTGGCGGGGAGACCGGCGGCAACCTGCTGGCCCTGCTCGAGTCCCGCCTGGACGCCCTGGTGCTGCGTGCCGGCTTCGCCCGCACCATCCAGCAGGCCCGCCAGCTGGTCGTGCACCGCCACATCATGGTCAACGGCCAGCGTGTGGACCGCCCCTCGTTCAAGGTGAAGCCGGGTCAGGTGATCCACGTTCACGAGAAGAGCGAGAAGATGGTTCCGTTCCAGATGGCCGCCGCTGGCGAGCACGCACAGGTGCTGCCGGCCGTTCCGGGCTACCTGGACGTGAAGCTGGAATCGCTGCAGGCCACCTACGTGCGCCTGCCCGAGCGCTCGGAGATCCCGGTGACCTGCGAAGAGAACCTCGTGGTCGAGTACTACGCACGCTAGGCCACCCGCCACGTGTGCGCCGATGGCCCGCAACCGTCCACGGTTGCGGGCCATCGGTCCTTAACTACCTGTTCGGCCAATCGGTTCGATAAGGTGGACTGGCACCGAAGAACAACAGCAGAAGAGGAAGCTCATGTCGGGTTCGGATATTGCAGGTCTCATCGCCGCCGGCGTCTTCGCCATCCTGGTGGCGTTGCTGGCGGTCCCCATCATCAAGTTGGGAAAGGTTTTCGATGAGCTGCGCGACTCGATCAAGGACCTGTCCGACGGCACCACCCCGCTGATCGGGGAAGTGGCCAACACCGTGGCCACCACGAACGACCAGCTGAAGAAGGTCGACGCGATCACCTCCAACGTTTCGGACGCCACCGCGAACGCCTCGGCGCTGTCCTCGCTGGCGGCCGCCACCCTGGGCAAGCCGCTGATCAAGGTCGCCGCCTTCACCTCCGGGGTGAAGGCCGCGATGAACACCAAGCCGCGCGGCACCGGCCGCCGCAGCCGTTAGGAGTCAGGCATGAAGAAGCTGATGTGGGTCGCCATTGGTGTCGGCGTGGGCATCCTGGCCACCCGGAAGTACACCGATATCTCCTCCGGCAGCGCGCTGAACCGGCAGGTGGGCAAGTACGCCGACAACATCGCGGATGTGGCCGCCGCCTTCCGTGAGGGAATGCACAGCCGCGAACAGGAACTGCGCTCCGCGTTGGGCGTGGAAGAGAACACTATGAAGGGATCGTCCTCAGCACGATGAAAACGCAGGAAATTGCCCGCCGCTGGATCGACTTTTTCGTTTCGAAGGGTCACACCGCGGTTCCCAGCGCCTCGCTGGTCTCCACCGACCCGTCACTGCTGTTCACGGTGGCCGGCATGGTCCCGTTCATCCCCTACCTGACCGCCGTTGAGGAACCGCCCTACAGCCGGGCCACTTCCGTGCAGAAGTGCATCCGCACCGCGGACATCGAAGAGGTCGGCAAGACCGTGCGCCACGGCACCTTCTTCCAGATGTGCGGCAACTTCTCCTTCGGGGACTACTTCAAGGAAGAGGCGATCACCTTCGCCTGGGAGCTGCTGACCAACCCGGTCGCCGAGGGCGGCTACGGGCTGGACCCGCAGCGGCTGTGGGTCACCGTCTACGAGGACGGCGAGGAGCGCGACGAGGAAGCCCGGCGCATCTGGGAAGAGAAGATCGGCCTGCCGCGCGAGCGGGTCGTGGGCACCGGCAAGGAAGACAACTACTGGAACACCGGCCAGCCCGGCCCCGGCGGCCCCTGCTCGGAGATCTACTACGACCGCGGCCCGGAATACGGCATGGAGGGCGGCCCGGCGGTCGACGAGACCCGCTACATCGAGATCTGGAACCTGGTGTTCATGCAGTACCGGCTTTCGGCGGTGCGCTCGAAGACCGACTTCGACGTGGCCGGTGAGCTGCCCAAACGCAACATCGACACCGGGCTGGGCCTGGAGCGTCTGGCGATGATCCTGCAGGGCGTGGAGAACATGTACGAGACCGACCAGGTGCGCCCGGTGCTGGACCGCGCCGCCGCCCTGGCCCAGGTGCGCTACACCTCCACCGAGGACCCGGCGGACCCGAACCACGCCAACGACGTGCGCCTGCGCATGATCGCCGACCACATCCGCAGCGCCCTGATGCTGATCTCCGACGGGGTCACCCCCGGCAACGAGGGCCGCGGCTACGTGCTGCGCCGCCTGATCCGCCGCGCGGTGCGCGCCATGCGCCTGATGGGCGTCGAATCCGAGGTGCTGCCCCAGCTGCTGCCGGTCTCCCGCGACGCGATGAAGGGCGTCTACCCGGAGGTGGAGGCCGACTTCGAGCGCATCGCCCGGATCGCCTACGCCGAGGAGCGCGCCTTCCGCCGCACCATCGCCTCGGGCACCACCCGGCTGGATGAGGCCCTGGCCCACGCCAAGGCCGAGGGCGCCAACCTGTCCGGGGACGAGGCGTTCGCGCTGCACGACACCTACGGCTTCCCGATCGACCTGACTCTGGAGATCGCCTCCGAGGCCGGGCTGGCGGTGGACGAGTCCCGTTTCCGCGAGCTGATGAGCGAACAGCGCACCCGCGCGCAGAAGGACGCGAAGGCCAAGAAGTCCGGGCACGCGGATTTGTCGCTGTACAACAAGCTGGCCGAGGCCGGTTCGGTGCACTTCACCGGCTACGACACCCTGGAGGGTGAATCCAAGATCCGCGGGATCGTGCGCGACGGGCAGCTGGTGCCGTTCGCCGAGCAGGGCCAGCAGATCGACCTGGTGCTCGATGAGACCCCGTTCTACGCCGAGGCCGGCGGCCAGGCCGGGGACGTGGGGCTGATCACCGGTGACGGCTTCGTGCTGGAGGTCACCGACGTGCAGGCCCCGCTCAAGGGCCTGAACGTGCACAAGGCCGTGGTGCGCGAGGGCGAGCTGCCGGCCGAGGCGCTGGTGCGCACCCAGGTCGATGCGATCCGCCGCCACTCCGGGGAGCAGGCCCACTCGGCCACCCACCTGGTGCACGCCGCGCTGCGCCAGCTGCTGGGCCAGGAAGCCACCCAGGCCGGGTCGTTCAACAAGGCCGGCTACCTGCGCTTTGACTTCTCCTGGGCCGAGCAGCTTTCGGCCGAGGCCCGCCTGGAGATCGAGGAAGTGGTGAACCTGGCGATCCTGGCCAACCACAACGTGATCACCAACGAGATGGCCCTGTCCGAGGCCAAGGCCCGCGGCGCGATCGGGCTGTTCGGGGAGAAGTACGGCAACCAGGTGCGCGTGGTGGAGATGAACGGGGACTGGTCGCGCGAACTGTGCGGCGGCACCCACGTGGGCTCCACCGCCACCATCGGGCAGCTGACCCTGCTTTCGGAGGCCTCGGTCGGTTCGGGCAACCGCCGCGTCGAGGCGCTGGTGGGCATGGAGGCGTTCAAGCACGGGGCCGCCGAGCGCGCCCTGGTCAACGAGCTGTCCACGATGTTCAAGGTGCCCTCCGGGCAGGTCACCGAGCGCGTGAACGAGACCGTGGCGAAGCTGAAGGCCGCCGAGAAGCAGATCTCCGAGCTGAAGGCCGCCGCGCTGCTGGCCCAGGCGCAGGGGCTGCTGGACTCGGTGCAGCAGGTGCGCGGCGTGAAGCTGCTGGCCCACGACGCCGGCGCCGTGGATTCGGCCGATGCGCTGCGCACCCTGGCCCTGGATCTGCGCGGCAAGCTGGGCAGCGAGCCGGCGGTGATCGTGCTGATCGGCGTGGCCGGCGGACGCCCGCTGGTGCTGGCCGCCACGAATGAGGCCGCCCGCGCGGCCGGGCACAAGGCCGGCGCGCTGGTGCGCACCGCGACCGGGGTGCTTGGCGGCGGTGGCGGCGGCAAGGACGACATGGCCCAGGGCGGGGGCAAGGACGCGTCGAAGATCGGCCCGGCCCTGGAGGCGATCCGTTCGGCCGTGGCCAATGCCTGATCCGCACCAGGTGCCCGAGCCGGGGCACGCCGCCGGCCAGCAGGCCCCCGCCGGGAAACCGGCGGGGGCCTGCCCCGGCGCGCTGCTGGGCGTGGACGTGGGCGCGGCCCGGGTGGGGGTGGCCGTCGCCCAGGCCGATTCCGGGCTGGCGCTGCCGGTGTCCACGCTGCGCCGGGATGCGAAGAAGAACTCGGATCGGCGGATCCTGCTGAAAATGGTGCTTGATCGCCAAGTTACCGACGTGTACATTGGGGAGCCGAAGTCGCTGTCCGGCAACGCCACCGAATCCACGAAAATGGCCCGTGACTACGCCATCTCGCTGGCCGAGGAGGCCCATGAGGCGGGGATCGAGCTCGGCGTGTGGCTGATCGACGAACGGCTGAGCACGGTCAGCGCGCACCGGGCGCTGCATGAGGCCGGACGCAAGTCCCGCAGCCACCGCGAGGTGGTGGACCAGGCGGCCGCCGTGGAAATACTGCAACAGGTCCTGGACCGCAAGCACAACCAGGTGCCCATCCAGGCCAGCCGGGTCGTCATCCGCTGATACCCCAGCCCCCATCCGACGCAGGAGAGAGCCCAATGCGAGACGAATCTCGACGGGAAGCACAACGCCAGGCACGCCAGGAACTGCACCAGCGGTTCCTGGACGGCGCCCGCGGCGGGCTGCCGACCCCGGGGCAGCCGGAAATCATCGGCGCCTCCCTGCCCGCACCCGCCCTGAGCGAGGAACACACCTCCGCCGACGAGCTGGCCCTGGCCGCGGCGAACACCACCCAGTTCGACGCCGCCGAGCCGGCGTCGTGGCAGACCCCCCACCACGGGCACCACGTGCGCCGGGACGAGGCGCAGCCGGCCGGGGAGCCGGCCGCCGGGATCAGCGCGCCGGTCGCGGCCGCGCACCTGTACCAGGAGGAACCCGAATCCCAGGTGAGGGCCCGGCGCCAGCGCAGCAAGCGCCGGCGCAACCTGGTGATGGCCGCCACCGTGCTGATCTTCGCGCTGGTCGTGGCCGGCGCCGGGTTCACCGTGCGCGGCATCTACAAGGCGTTCAACCCCGATGACTATCCCGGCCCCGGCGGGGCGCAGGTCGAATTCGTCGTGGAGGACGGCTGGGGCGTGGGGATCATCTCCCGCAAGCTCGAGGAGCTGGACGTCGTCTCCGACGACAAGCTGTTCGTCAAGGCCATGGACGCCTCCGCGGCCGGGAACAAGGTCATCCACCCGGGCACCTATGTGCTGCAAAAGCAGCTGCCGGCCGCCGAGGCCGTGGACCTGATGGTGGACAACCGCCCGGACAAGGTCTTCTACGTGGGCCTGAAGCAGAACATGCGCCTGAACGCGGCCCTGGAGGAAATCGCCAAGGGCTCGGGGCTGGAGCTGAAGGAACTGACCGAGCTGGCCAACGACCCCGAACGCTTCGGGCTGCCCGGGGAGGCGAAGAACCTGGAGGGCTACCTGCACCCGGGCGAATACCGCTTCGCCCTGGACACCAGCGCCGAAGAGGTGCTGCGCCAGCTGGTGGACTCCACCACCGCCACCCTGGCCGAGCACGGGGTGAACGACCCGGCCCAGGGCTACCGGGTGCTGAAGATCGCCTCGATCCTGCAGGCCGAAGCCCAGCCGAAGGACTACGCGGTGGTCGCCGGCGCACTGAACAACCGGCTGTCCGAGCAGAACGACCAGACCCACGGACTGCTGCAGGTGGACTCCGCGGTGATCTACGGGCTGGACCGCTACACCCTGCAGTTCTCCAAGCAGGAGAAGGCCGATAAGTCCAACCCGTACAACACCTACGTGCACCGCGGGCTGCCGCCCACCCCGATCGGCTCCCCGGCCGACTCGGCGATCGCCGCGGCCGTGAACCCGCAGGAGAACGACTTCTACTACTGGGTGACGGTGAACATCGCCACCGGGGAAACCAAGTTCGCCCGCACCTACCAGGAGCACCAGCGCTACCAGCAGGAGTTCCGCGACTGGTGCCAGGCCAACCCGGGGCAGTGCTAGGCTCCATCGCCACCGAAGAACAACGCGCAAGCCACCGACAGTGAGGTAACCGTGAAGGCCGCAGTCCTGGGCAAGCCCATCAGCCACTCCAAGTCCCCGCAGCTGCACCGCGCCGCCTACCGGCTGCTCGGCGTGGACCTGGACTACCAGCGCCTGGAACTGGACCCGGCCGACGCGCCGGACTTCGCCGCCGGGCTGCGCGCCGGCGGCTGGGCCGGCTGCTCGGTCACCATGCCGCTGAAGGACGTGTTCATCGGCCACATGGACAGCGTCACCGACCTGGTCACCACCACCGGGGCGCTGAACACCATCGTGGTGCACCCGGACGGGACCCTGCACGGGCAGAACACCGACGTGTACGGGATCGTGCGGGCCTTCGCCGACGCCGGGATCGGGCACACCGGCACCGGCACCATCCTGGGGGCCGGGAACACGGCGCTGGCCGCCGTGCAGGCGCTGCACCAGATGGGCGCCGAACGGGTGCGCTTCGTGGTGCGCGATCCGGCCCGCGCCGGGCGGGTCACCGCCCTGGCCGCCGCGCTGGGCATGGCCGCCGAGGTCAGCCCGGTGCGGGAGATCACCGGGGACCCGGTGGTGGTTTCCACCCTGCCCCCCTCCGCCGCCGACGGCTGGGTGCCCGCCCTGGGCGCGGGCACCGGAACCCTGCTGGATGTGGCCTACGACCCGTGGCCCTCCGCCCTGGCCGCCGCCTGGCGGGGGCCGGTCATCAACGGGCTGGCGATGCTGGTGCACCAGGCGGTGGAGCAGGTGCGCCTGTTCACCGGGCTGGACCTGGCGCAGGAGGAGCGCGAAAATGTCACAAACACCATGTTTGCGGCCGTGGCGCTTCATCGAGGTCGGTAAAAGCGCCGGCACATGGCAAAATGTAGTGCATGTTGCGTTGGTTAACCGCGGGCGAATCGCACGGCCCGGCACTCGTTGGAATTCTTGAAGGTCTACCCGCCGGGGTCCCGGTGGACAGTGAGCTCGTCCGTTCGGCGCTGGCGCGCCGGCGGCTTGGCTATGGCCGCGGGGCCCGCATGAAGTTTGAAAAGGACCAGGTCAGCTTTCTGGGCGGGGTGCGCCACGGCGCCACCCAGGGCGGACCGGTCGCCATTGAAATCGGCAACACCGAATGGCCCAAGTGGGAACGCGTGATGAACGCTGACCCGGTGGATCCCGGCGAACTGGAGTCCCTGGCCCGCAATGCGCCGCTGACCCGCCCGCGCCCGGGCCACGCCGACTTCACCGGCATGCAGAAGTACGGGTTCGACGACGCCCGCCCGGTGCTCGAGCGCGCCAGCGCCCGGGAAACCGCGGCCCGCGTCGCCCTGGGCTCGGTGGCCGACGCGTTCCTGGCCGAGCTGGGCATCGAACTGGTCGCGCACACCACCGCCGTGGGCACCGCCGCAGTCCCCGACGACGCCGCGCTGCCCACCCGGGCCGACGTCCAGGCGCTGGACGCGGATCCGCTGCGCTGCTTTGACGCCGAAACCTCCGCCGCCATGGTCGCCGAGGTCGACGACGCCCACAAGGCCGGGGAAACCCTGGGCGGGGTCGTGGAGGTGCTGGCCTACAACCTGCCCCCGGGCCTGGGCTCCTACGTGCACTGGGACCGCCGGCTGGACGCCCGGCTGGCCGGGGCGCTGATGGGCATCCAGGCGATCAAGGGGGTGGAGGTCGGCGACGGCTTCGCCACCGCCGCCCGGCGCGGCTCGGCCGCCCACGACGAGATCCAGCATGCCGCCGACGGGCGCATCGAGCGGGCCACCAACCGGGCCGGCGGGATCGAGGGGGGCATGTCCATCGGCGAGGTGCTGCGCGTGCGCGCGGCCATGAAGCCGATCGCCACCGTCCCGCGCGCGCTGCGCACCGTGGACACGGCCACCGGTGAGGACACCAAGGCCCACCACCAGCGTTCGGACGTGTGCGCGGTGCCGGCGGCCGGGGTCGTCGCCGAGGCGATGGTCGCCCTGGTGCTGGCCCAGGCGGTGCTGGAGAAGTTCGGCGGGGACTCGGTGGCCGAGACCAAGCGGAACATCGCCAGCTACCTGGCCGCGATCCCCGAGAACCTGGAATCCACCGGGGTCTAGATGATCTACCTGATCGGGCCGATGGCCAGCGGCAAGTCCACCGTGGGCAAGGCGCTGGCCAAGGCCCTGGACACCACGTTCCTGGACACCGACGAAGTGATCGTGATGAGCCACGGCTCGATCCCGCAGATCTTCGCCGAGCACGGCGAAGAGCACTTCCGCGACCTGGAGGTGGCGACCCTGCGCGCCACCCAGGCCGGGGTGCTGGCCACCGGCGGGGGAGCGGTGCTGCGCCCGGAAAACCGGGAGGTGCTGCGCCGCGGCACCGTGGTCTACCTGCAGATGGATGAGGACACCGCCGCCCGGCGCCTGGCCCGCAGCCAGGACCGTCCGCTGCTGGCCGGCGAGGACGGGGTGCTGCAGCGCTGGCGGCAGCTGTTTGCCGCGCGCCGGGACATCTACGAGGACCTGGCGGACCTGACCGTCATGGTCGAGGGCAAGAGCGTGAACGAGCTGGTCGCGCTGATCCAGGGCCATGTGATTAGTGCCACGAGATAGGGCTATTCGCGAATCCCGCGCGTACTCTGGAAAGATCAGCACCACAGGAGGATCTCTACGGATGCCTTTAGCACCCACCACACTTCAGGTCACCGGAGCATCACCGGAGCAGAACTATCCGGTTCTGGTCGGTAATGGTTTGCTGGGACAGCTTCCCGAACTGCTTGGACCAAGTGTCAAGAAGATTTTGATCATCCACCCGCGGGCCCTGCGCACCACCGGGGACCTGGTCAAGGATGAACTCGATACCAAGGGCTACTCGGCGATCACCGCCGAAATCCCGGACGCCGAGGAAGGCAAGCACATCCAGGTCGCCGCCTTCTGCTGGGAGGTCCTGGGCAAGAACGACTTCACCCGCTCGGATGCGGTAATCTCCGTGGGCGGCGGCGCCGTCTCGGACGTGGCCGGCTTCGTGGCCGCCACCTGGCTGCGCGGGGTGAAGGTCGTGCACGTGCCCACCTCCGTGCTGGGCATGGTGGACGCCGCCGTGGGCGGCAAGACCGGCATCAACACCGCCGAGGGCAAGAACCTGGTCGGCTCCTTCCACCCGCCGGCCGGCGTGCTGGTGGACCTGGACGCCCTGGCCACCTTGCCGAAGCACGAACTGGTGACCGGGCTGGCCGAAGCGGTCAAGTGCGGTTTCATCAAGGACGAGCGGATCCTGGAGCTCATCGAGGAAAACCCCGAAGAGGCCATGGATCCCACCAGCGAGCGGCTGCGTGAAATCATCGAACGCACCATCGCGGTGAAGGTCGATGTGGTCTCCCGGGACCTGAAGGAATCCGGGGAGCGCGAATACCTGAACTACGGGCACACCCTGGGCCATGCCATCGAGCTGGCCGAACGCTACCAGATGCGCCACGGCGCGGCGGTGTCCATTGGCCTGTGCTTCGCCGCGGAACTGGGACGCTCGGTGGGCTACACCCCGGATGCGGTGGCCGAACGCCACGCCGCGATCCTATCCTCGCTGGGACTGCCCACCACCTACCGCAACGACCGCTGGGCGTCGCTGCTGGACGGGATGAAGCGGGACAAGAAGGCCCGAGGCGACCAGCTGCGCTTCGTGGTCCTGGAAGATATTGGCAAGCCGCGGATCTATGAAGTTCCGGATAACTCGTTGTTGTTCGCGGCCTACCAGGAGATTGGTGAGTAAGCAATGACTGAGGCACGACACAACGCGGTGTCCTTCGAAGTCGCCTCCGTCAACCGTGAAGGTGTGGACACCTCCATTGACGGAATCCTGATCAACCCCGAAACGATGCGCGCCTACGTGGCCGATGAGGCCGCCGCGGAACGCTCCATGCAGGTCGGTTCGCCCACCGACCAGGTGGTCATCCACCTGGCCCGCGGCGAACTGGCCCAGGCGGGGGAGATGATCACCGAGCAGCGCCTGCTGGACCCGATGAACGCGCACCTGCGGGTGCTGGACACCGAGCTGACCCGCATGCAGGGGGACACCCAGCGGGCCATCAACCGGCTGCGCAAGCTGGCCGAGGAGTTCGCCGACACCGAGTACGAGCCGCTGATGCAGCACCATTTGGGCATGGCGTTCTACGAAACCCGGGACTACCGTGCGGCGGTGACCCGCTTCACCCTGGCCCTGGAGCAGCGTCAGGCGATCAACGCGCCCAGGCACCTGGTGGACGCCTCGCGCATCTGCCTGCAAATGGCCGAACAGCGCCTGCAGGCCAGCGCCTAACACGGCGCCGGCGGATCGATGCGCTAGACTAGGACATGGTTTTTTGACAAAGGGCCGGCGTGAGCCGGCTGAATATGAGGATTGAGGACTCGTGGCAGATACGACTGACATCAAAAACGGTCAGGTCATCAAGATTGACGGCCAGCTGTGGACCATCATTGACTTCCAGCACGTGAAGCCGGGCAAGGGTGGGGCGTTCGTGCGCACCAAGATGCGCAACGTCGTCACCGGACGCGTCCAGGACAAGACCTACAACGCCGGGGCGAAGATCGAAACCGCCAACGTTGACCGCCGCGACTACCAGTACCTCTACCAGGACGGGGAAGACTACGTCTTCATGAACCTGGACGACTACGACCAGGTCACCGTCTCCGGCGCCACCGTGGGCGACGCCGCCGACTACATGCTGGAAAACCAGGAACTGACCATCGCCATGTACGACGGCAACCCGCTGTACGTGGAAATGCCGCCGTCGGTCATCCTGGAAATCACCTACACCGAGCCGGGCCTGCAGGGCGACCGCTCCTCGGCAGGCACCAAGCCGGCCACCCTGGAAACCGGCAAGATCATCCAGGTGCCGCTGTTCGTCGAGCAGAACACCAAGGTCAAGGTCGATACCCGCAACGGTGACTACCTGGGACGTGTCTCCTAGTGAGTGCCCGTGCCAAGGCCCGGCGCCGGGCCCTGGAATTCCTCTTCGAAGCCGAACAACGCGGCGCCGAGCCGCTGGCCGTGGCCGTCGGACGCCGGGAGAACTCCGAGATCGTGATCAACGAGTACTCCATCCAGATCATCGAGGGCGTCACCGCCCAGCAGCAGCGCATCGATGAGATCCTGGAAAGCTACGTGCGCGGCTGGACCCTGGAACGCATGCCGTCGGTGGACCGCATCGCCCTGCGCATCGGCGTGTGGGAACTGCTGTACAACGACGACGTGCCCGACGCCGTCGCCGTCGCCGAGGCCGTGGCCAACGTGCGTGAGCTGTCCACCGACGATTCCCCGGAATTCGTCAACGGCGTGCTCGGCCGCATCCAGCAAATCAAGGACACCCTGGTCGACTGATCCTCACCCTGCCTGTCCCCGCGCAAGCCGGAACCCGATTCGTGGTTCCGGCTTGCGGCGTTTAACCTCCCTTTCGGCCACGTCCCGGTGGCCGCGGTGCCGGCCCCTCGCCGTACTATGCGGCGCAATGTTTCGGCGGTGGCGCGCAGTGTGGCCAAGTGAACATTGTGGCTGCCTGCAACCGCGTCGCGGGCAGGAAGTGACGCTGCGGCGCGCGCGGAGGCAGCGTCAACGACGCCGCTTGTGAGCGAACTAACGCATCATTCATGGTCATGTATAGCTTTTCGGTGGGGAAGTGGTGCCGGGACGTGATAATTTCATAGGAGCAATATTCCTTTAAGAACCGTCCCGTGAGGCGGAGAAGGGAGAGATGCAACGCATGAGCGAGAAATCGCCGGCAACGCCTGGCGCCCGCACGGTGCTGTCCTCGGACGACATCGAACGCGTGCTGACGCGCATCGCCTTTGAAATCATTGAGGCCAACAAGGGCACCGAGGACCTGGTGCTGCTGGGCATCCCGCGCCGCGGCTATCCGCTGGCCCAGCGCCTGGCCGAACGCATCGCCGCCACCACCTCCGGCGCCGTCAACCCCGAATCGCTGGTCGGGCAGCTGGACATCACCATGTACCGCGATGACCTGCGCACCTCCACCACCCGCACCCCGGCACCCACGCGGCTGCCCGCTGGCGGGATCGACGACAAGGTCGTGGTGCTGGTCGATGACGTGCTCTACTCCGGACGCACCATCCGCGCCGCCCTGGACGCCCTGTCCGACTGGGGCCGCCCGCGCATCGTGCGCCTGGCCGTGCTGGTGGACCGCGGGCACCGCGAACTGCCGATCCGCGCCGACCACGTGGGCAAGAACCTGCCCACCGCCAAAAGCGAAAAGGTGCGCGTGCACCTGGCGGAAACCGACCAGGACAACGAAGTGATCATCGAGGCCGGCGCATGAAACACCTGATCTCCACCGCGGACGTCACCCGCGAAGAAGCCATCCGGATCCTGGACATCGCCGAGGAAATGCGCGAGTTCGGCACCCGGGAAGTCAAGAAGCTGCCGGCGCTGCGCGGACGCACCGTGGTGAACCTCTTCTTCGAGGACTCCACCCGCACCCGCATCTCCTTCGAGGCAGCCGCCAAGCGCCTGAGCGCGGACGTGATCAACTTCTCCGCCAAGGGCTCCTCCGTGTCCAAGGGTGAATCGCTGAAGGACACCGCCCAAACCCTGCTGGCCATCGGCGCCGACGCCGTGGTGATCCGGCACCCCGACTCGGGTGCACCGGCTCGCCTGGCGGCCACCGACTGGATCGGGCTGCCGATCGTCAACGCCGGGGACGGCATGCACGAACACCCCACCCAGGCGCTGCTGGACGCGTTCACGCTGCGCCGCCAGGTCAGCCTGCGCGAGGGCACCGCCCCGCACGGCAAGGGCCTGGACGGGCTGAAGGTCGCCATCGTCGGGGACATCCTGCACTCCCGGGTGGCCCGCTCGAACCTGTGGCTGCTGAACTCCCTGGGCGCCGAGGTGACCATGGTCGCCCCGCCCACCCTGCTGCCGGTGGGGGCCGACGCCTGGCCGTGCACCATCAGCTATGACCTGGACGAGGTCATCGCCTCCGGGGTGGACGCGCTGATGATGCTGCGCGTGCAGGGGGAGCGGATGCATGCCGCCTACTTCCCGAACCCGCGTGAATACTCCCGCTACTGGGGCCTGGACGACGCCCGGCTGAAGGCGCTGGACGCCTCCGGCGAGGAAACGCTGATCATGCACCCGGGCCCGATGAACCGCGGCCTGGAAATCTCCTCGGCCGCCGCCGACTCCCCACGCTCCACCGTGCTGGACCAGGTGACCAACGGCGTGGCCGTGCGCATGGCCAGCCTCTACATGCTCCTCTCCGGCGACTTGATCAAGGAAAGCTAGGTCCATGAAGTATCTGATTCACAACGCCAGCATTCTGGGCGGGGACACCGCCGACGTGCTGGTCTCCGACGGGACGATCGCACAGATCGGCCAGGGCCTGCAGGCCGGGGACGCCACCGTCATCGACGCCTCCGGCCAGATCCTGCTGCCGGGCCTGGTCGACCCGCACACCCATCTGCGTGAGCCGGGCCGGGAGGACGCCGAGACCGTGGAAACCGGCACCCGCGCCGCCGCCAAGGGCGGGTTCACCGCGGTGCACGCCATGGCCAACTCCACCCCGGTCGCCGATACGGCCGGCGTGGTGGAGCAGGTCTATGAGCTGGGCCGCAAGGCCGGCTGGGTGGACGTGCGCCCGGTCGGGGCAGTCACCGTCGGGCTGGCCGGCAAGCAGCTGAGCGAGATCGGCGCGATGGCCGACTCCCGGGCGAAGGTGCGCATGTTCTCCGATGACGGGATCTGCGTGTTTGACCCGCTGCTGATGCGCCGGGCCCTGGAATACGTCAAGGCCTTCGACGGGGTGATCGCCCAGCACGCCCAGGAACCGCGGCTGACCGAGGGCGCCCAGATGAACGAGGGCGAAGTCTCGGCCGTGCTCGGCCTGGCCGGCTGGCCGGCCGTGGCGGAGGAGTCGATCATCGCCCGCGACGTGCTGCTGGCCGAACACGTCGGAGCCCGCCTGCACGTGTGCCACGTCTCCACCGCCGGCAGCGTGGAAATCATCCGCTGGGCCAAGGCCCGCGGCATCCAGGTCACCGCGGAGGTCACCCCGCACCACCTGCTGCTCACCGATGAGAAGGTGCGCAGCTTCGACCCGGTCTACAAGGTCAACCCGCCGCTGCGCCGCGAAGCGGACGTCATGGCGCTGCGCGCCGGGGTGGCCGATGGCACCATCGACATGATCGGCACCGACCACGCCCCGCACCCGGCCGAATCCAAGGACTGCGAATGGGGGGCCGCCGCGATGGGCATGACCGGGCTGGAAACCGCCCTGTCCATCGTGCAGCACACCCTGGTGGACACCGGGCTGATCGGCTGGCCGGATGTCGCGCGGATCACCTCCGGCGCCGCGGCCCGCCTGGGCCGGCTGGAGGACCAGGGCCGCCCGGTCGCCGAGGGCGAGCCCGCCAACCTGGTGCTGGTGGACCCCGAGGCCCGCTGGACGGTGGACCCCTACGCCATGGAGACCAAGGGCCGCAACTCCCCGTTCGCCGGCATGCAGCTGCCCGGCGCGGTGCGCGCCACCTTCTTCCACGGCCACCCCACGGTCCTGGACGGCGCCCTGGCCAGCGCCCGGGTGGCCCAGTGATCCACAGCCCGTACTTCGTCCCGATCGCCTGGACGCTGGGCATCATCCTGGTGCTGCTGCTGCTCATCGCGGTGGGCTGGCGCAACCGCAAGCGACGACAGTCCGGCGTGCCGGCCCCGTTCCAGGACTTTGCCGACACCGAGGTCGCCCGCTTCGAGGGCATGTACGTGGCCACCACCCGCGGGGAGGACTGGCTGGACCGGATCGCCGTGCACCAGCTGGGCGTGCGCACCAACGCGGACCTGGTGATCGGTGAGCGCGGGGTGCACTTCATGCGGGCCGGGGCCCGCGCGGTGCACGTGCCCTTCGCGGCGCTGACCCGGGTGAACCGGGCCTCGGGGATGGCCGGGAAGTTCGTGGAGGACAACGGCCTGGTGATCACCGGGTGGGTCAAGGACGACTTCGACTTCGACACCGGCTTCCGCCCCCGCTACCACGCGGACAACGCAAAGATTTATCAGATGCTGGCATCGCACTTGGACGATGCGGCAGATCAGGAGACAAACTAGTGAACACTCAAAGCACCCCCGACGCAGTGCTGGTCCTGGAGGACGGCACCGTCTTCCCCGGCCGCGCCTACGGCAAGGTCGGCACCACCCTGGGTGAAGCGGTATTCACCACCGGCATGACCGGCTACCAGGAAACCCTGACCGACCCGTCCTACGCCCACCAGATCGTGGTGCAGACCTTCCCGCACATCGGCAACACCGGCGTGAACGACGAGGACCCCGAATCCACCCGCATCTGGGCCGCCGGCTACGTGGTGCGCGAAGGCTCCCGCCGCCCCAGCAACTGGCGCAGCGTGCGCACCCTGGAAGAGGACCTGATCGCCCACGACGTGGTGGGCATCGAACGCATCGACACCCGCGCACTGACCCGCCACCTGCGTGAGGCCGGGGCCATGAAGGCCGGGATCTTCTCCGGTGCGGCCGCCGCCCGCCCGGTCCGGGAGCTGGTGGACCAGGTCAAGGACCAGCCGGCGATGGCCGGACGCAAGATCTCTGCCGAGGTCTCGGTGGACGAACCCTACTTCGTCGAACCGGCCGACCACGGCTGGAGCGGGGAAGTGCGCCACACCGTGGCCGCGATCGACCTGGGCATCAAGGCGATGACCCCGGTGCGCCTGGCCGAACGCGGCATGCGCGTGCACGTGCTGCCCCACGACGCGACCCTTGAAGACATCAAGGCCTCGGGCGCCTCGGGCGTGTTCTTCTCCAACGGCCCGGGCGACCCGGCCACCGCCACCGAGCAGATCGAACTGGTGCGCCAGGTGCTGGACGCCGGCATCCCGTACTTCGGGATCTGCTTCGGCAACCAGATCCTGGGCCGGGCGCTGGGGCTGGATACCTACAAGCTGCGCTTCGGGCACCGCGGCATCAACCAGCCGGTGATGGTCAAGGACACCGGCAAGGTGGAAATCACCAGCCAGAACCACGGCTTCGCCGTCCAGGCCCCGCTGCAGGGCAGCTTCACCGCCCCGGTGGAGCGCTTCGGCCAGGTGGAGGTCTCCCACTTCTCGCTGAACGACCAGGTGGTGGAGGGGCTGCGCTGCCTGGACATCCCGGCCTTCTCCGTGCAGTACCACCCGGAGGCCGCCTCCGGGCCGCACGACGCCGCCAACCTCTTCGACCGTTTCGCCGACGTGCTGGACAGCACCGCAGATAAGGACAACAAGTAATGCCAAAGCGCACCGATCTGAAATCAGTTCTCGTCATCGGATCCGGCCCCATCGTCATCGGCCAGGCGGCGGAATTCGACTACTCCGGCACCCAGGCGCTGCGCGTGCTGAAGGAGGAGGGCCTGCGGGTCATCCTGGTCAACTCCAACCCGGCCACCATCATGACCGACCCGCAGTTCGCCGACGCCACCTACGTGGAGCCGATCACCCCCGAGGTG
The DNA here is from genome assembly GCF_006094275.1 of Glutamicibacter creatinolyticus. GTDB lineage: Bacteria > Actinomycetota > Actinomycetes > Actinomycetales > Micrococcaceae > Glutamicibacter > Glutamicibacter creatinolyticus. Next base: position 1,691,528 of record NZ_CP034412.1, on the reverse strand, counting down.
GTCGAGCAGATCATCGCCAAGGAGCGCCCGGACGCGGTGCTGCCGACCCTGGGCGGGCAGACCGCGCTGAACACCGCGATCGCGCTGGACAAGAACGGCGTACTGGACAAGTACGACGTGGAGCTGATCGGCGCGAACATCGAGGCCATCGAGCTGGGTGAGGACCGCGAGAAGTTCAAGGGCGTGGTGGAGCGCTGCGGCGCCGAATCGGCCAAGTCGATCATCGTGCACTCCATGGAGGAGGCCTTCGCCGCCGTCGAGGAGCTGAAGTACCCGGTCGTGGTGCGTCCCTCCTTCACCATGGGCGGGCTCGGTTCGGGCATGGCCTACAACGCGGAGGACCTGCGCCGCATCGCCGGGGCGGGCCTGCAGTACTCGCCGACCACCGAAGTGCTCCTGGAGGAGTCCATCCTGGGGTGGAAGGAATACGAGCTGGAGATGATGCGCGACAAGAACGACAACGTCGTGGTCGTGTGCTCCATCGAGAACTTCGACCCGGTGGGCGTGCACACCGGCGACTCGATCACCGTCGCCCCGGCGATGACCCTGACCGACCGCGAATACCAGAAGCTGCGCGACATCTCCATCGCGGTGATCCGCGAGGTGGGCGTGGACACCGGCGGGTGCAACATCCAGTTCGCCATCGAACCGGACACCGGGCGGGTGGTCGTGATCGAAATGAACCCGCGCGTCTCGCGCTCCTCCGCCCTGGCCTCCAAGGCCACCGGGTTCGCGATCGCCAAGATCGCCACCAAGGTCTCCCTGGGCTACACCCTGGATGAGATCCAGAACGACATCACCAAGAAGACCCCGGCCTCCTTCGAACCGGCCCTGGACTACGTGGTGGTCAAGGTCCCGCGCTTCGCCTTCGAGAAGTTCCCGGCCGCCGACGCCACGCTGACCACCACCATGAAGTCGGTGGGCGAGGCGATGAGCCTGGGACGCAACTTCACCGAGGCGCTGCAGAAGGCGCTGCGCTCCCTGGAGCAGAAGGGCGCGGAGCTGTCCTTCGAGCCGCTGGAGCAGGAGCAGATCCCGCACGTGCTGGAGCAGATCAAGGTCGGCTCCACCGAGCGCCTGGCCCTGGTGCAGCGCGCCCTGCTCTCCGGGGTGTCGATCGAGCGGCTCTATGAGGCCACCGGCATCGACCCGTGGTTCCTGGACCAGCTGGCGCTGATCAACGAGACCGCGGCGATGATCGCCGCGTCGGCGAACCTGGATGAGCAGATGCTGCGCGAGGCCAAGCGCCACGGGTTCTCCGACGCGCAGATCGCCAAGCTCACCGGCAACGCCGAGGCCGTGGTGCGCGGGGTGCGCCACGCGCTGGAGATCCGCCCGGTCTACAAGACCGTGGACACCTGCGCGGCCGAGTTCGAGGCGTACACCCCCTACCTGTACTCCTCCTACGACCAGGAAACCGAGGTGCCGGCCCATGAGAAGCCCTCGGTGATCATCCTGGGCTCGGGCCCGAACCGGATCGGGCAGGGCATCGAGTTCGACTACTCGTGCGTGCACGCGGTGATGGCGCTGCGCGAGGCCGGATACGAGACCGTGATGGTCAACTGCAACCCGGAGACCGTCTCCACCGACTACGACATCTCCGACCGGCTGTACTTCGAGCCGCTGAGCCTGGAGGACGTGCTGGAGATCATCCACGCCGAACAGGCCTCCGGCGGCGTGCTGGGCGTGTTCGTGCAGCTGGGCGGGCAGACCCCGCTGAAGCTGGCCGCCGAGCTGAAGGCCGCCGGGGTGCCGATCCTGGGCACCTCCCCGGAGGCGATCGACCTGGCCGAGCACCGCGGCGCGTTCCAGCAGGTGCTGGACGCCGCCGGGCTGGTGGCCCCGAAGAACGGCACCGCCGTGTCCTTCAAGGACGCCAAGCGGATCGCTGACGAGATCGGCTACCCGGTGCTGGTGCGCCCCAGCTACGTGCTGGGCGGGCGCGGCATGGAGATCGTCTACGACGAGGCGAACCTCTCGCGCTACATCGAGAACGCCACCGAGATCACCGTGGACCACCCGGTGCTGGTGGACCGCTTCCTGGAGGACGCGATCGAGATCGACGTGGACGCGCTGTTTGACGGCACCGAGCTGTACATGGGCGGGATCATGGAGCACATCGAGGAGGCCGGCATCCACTCCGGCGACTCGGCCTGCGTGCTGCCGCCCATCACCCTGGGCCACGACGTGCGTGAAAAGGTGGCCGCCGCGACCCGCGCGATCGCCGAGGGCGTGGGCGTGCGCGGGCTGATCAACATCCAGTTCGCGCTGGCCGGGGACATCCTCTACGTCATCGAGGCGAACCCGCGCGCGTCGCGCACCGTGCCGTTCACCTCCAAGGCCACCGGCGTGCAGCTGGCCAAGGCCGCGGCGATGATCGGGGTGGGCCGCAGCATTGCCCAGCTGCGCGGGGACATCCTGCCGGCCCAGGGCGATGGCACCCACCTGCCGGAAACCGCCCCGGTGGCGGTGAAGGAGGCCGTGCTGCCCTTCAGCCGCTTCCGCACCCCGCAGGGCAAGGTCGTCGACTCGCTGCTCGGACCGGAAATGCGCTCCACCGGTGAGGTGATGGGCATCGACAAGTACTTCGACACCGCCTTCGCCAAGTCCCAGGCCGCGGCGAACAATCCGCTGCCCACCGCCGGGAAGGTGTTCGTCTCGGTCACCAACCGGGACAAGCGCTCGATCGTGCTGCCGGTCAAGCACCTGTCCGACAACGGGTTTGAGATCGTCTCCACCGGCGGCACCGCCCAGGTGCTGCGTCGCAACGGGATCCCCACCACCGTGGTCAACAAGGTCCACGAGGGCGGGGAAACCATTGTGGACATGATCACCGAGGGCCAGATCGGGCTGATCCTGAACACCCCCTCGGGCTCCGAGGCGCGCGGGGACGGCTACGAGATCCGCGCGGCTGCCACCAGCGTGGGCACCCCGATCATCACCACCGTGGCCGAGTTCGGTGCCGCGGTGCAGGCCATCGACGCGCTGCGCCACTACAGCTGGGATGTGACCAGCCTGCAGGAGCACCCGGACCTGGTCTCGGCAGGCGGCCGTGGCTAGCGCCGGGGCGGGACACGCCGCGGCCGGGAACACCGAAATGGATCATTTCGGCAACCGGCTGCGGGTGGCGATGGAGGCGAACGGGCCGTTGTGCGTGGGCATCGACCCGCACCCCAGCCTGCTGGCCTCCTGGGGGCTGGAAGACAGCGCCGACGCGGTGCGCCGCTTCTCGCTGGGCGTCATCGAGGCGGTCGCCGGCACCGCGGCGATCCTCAAGCCGCAGGTGGCGCTGTACGAGCGCTTCGGCTCGGCCGGCTTCGCGGCCCTGGAGGAAACCCTGGCCGCGGCGCGCGATGCCGGGGTGCTGACCCTGGCCGACGCCAAGCGCGGGGACATCGGCTCCACGATGGTCGCCTACGCCAACGCCTGGCTGGCCGACGGTTCGCCGCTGGCCGCCGACGCGGTGACCCTCAGCCCCTACCTGGGCTACGAGTCGCTGCGCCCGGCCATCGACCTGGCCGGGCAGACCGGGCGCGGGGTGTTCGTGCTCGGGCTGACCTCCAACCCGGAGGGCCAAAGCGTGCAGCACGTGGGGGGAGCGGCCTCGGTGGCCAAGCGGATCATCGACGCGGTCGCGCAGGACAACGCGCACGCCGCGGACCTGGGCCATGTGGGCCTGGTCATCGGCGCCACCGTCGGGAATGCCCCGCAGCGGCTGGGCATCGACCTGTCCGCGACGAAGGCGGCGCTTTTGACCCCCGGGCTCGGGGCGCAGGGCGCCACCGCGGGTGATCTTGCCAACAGCTTCGCCAGCAGCCACCGCCAGGTGCTGGCCAGCAGCAGCCGGGACATCCTGCGCGCCGGACCCGGGGTCCAGGCGCTGCGGGACAAGGCCCGCATGGTACGCGACGAACTGCTCGCCGCCGGTTAGTAAAGTAGTCGGATCGCGCTGTGGCTACTAAGGTTTCTAGTAGCCACAGCGCGATTACTCTTGCAAATGCCGCGTTTGGTGGTTATGTTCACAACATGGCCTTAGTCCACAACTGATGAAGGATGGCTGAACGATGGTACTGCGAGAACTTTCAGACGAAGACCGGATCCGCGCCCGTGCCAAGGCCCTGGCCGCCCGCACCCGTCGGGCTGAGATCAAGTCCCAGTTCAGTAGCGGAAAAATCTCCATCACTGAGGTACTAGACTTGGTGTACGAAGATGAGGCAGTCGGTCGCATGCGTGTGATGGACCTGCTCGAATCAGTGCCCGGCGTCGGTGAGGTCCGCGCCGCGAACCTGCTCGAACGCCTGGGGATCTCCCCGTCACGCCGCCTGCGCGGCCTGGGACGCAAGCAGCGGGTGGCGATCACTGAACACTTCAAGCAATCTCCGCCCAAGACGAAAGCGTAGTAAATGACCCCAGCGTCGGTAACGGTTCTGGCCGGCCCCACGGCCGTAGGCAAGGGCACCGTCTCCACCTACATCCGTGAGAACTATCCGCAGGTCTGGTTGTCGGTTTCGGCCACCACCCGCGATCCGCGCCCGGGGGAGGTGGAAGGGGTCCACTACTACTTCGTTGGGCCCAAGCGCTTTGGGGAGCTGGTCGAATCCGGCCAAATGCTTGAATGGGCGGTCGTGCACGGGCAGAACAGCTACGGCACCATCCGCTCCACCGTGGAACAGGCCGTGGCCGAGGGCAAGAAGGTGCTGCTGGAAATCGACCTGCAGGGCGCACGCCAGGTCAAGGAGTCGATGCCGGAGGCACAATTCGTGTTCCTGGCCCCGCCCTCCTGGGATGAACTGGTGCGCCGGCTTGTGGGCCGCGGCACCGAATCGAGCGAGGAACAGCAGCGCCGGCTGGAAACCGCTAAACTGGAACTTGCGGCCGAACCGGAATTCGACGTGACCATTGTCAACGACAGTGTGTCGCGGGCCGCCGAAGAGCTTGTGTCCCTCATGGGGCTAGACGAAAAATAAGGGGAGTCCTGTGACCGAAAACCTTGAAGGAATCATCAACCCTTCAATCGACTCGTTGCTGAAGACCGATGAGTCCAAGTACGCGCTGGTGCTGAATTCGGCCAAGCGCGCCCGCCAGATCAACGCCTACTACGCGCAGCTGAACGAAGGCCTGTTCGAGTACGTTGGCCCGCTGGTGGAAACCAAGCTCAACGAGAAGCCGCTGACCATCGCCCTGCGTGAACTGAACGAGGGCCTGCTGAAGGTCACCCCGGCCGACGCCGAGTAAGTCAACACTTCAACGGATGGCGCCCCAGTTAGCACCGGTGGCGCCATTCGCTGTTTAAGCCCGCAGGCCGCCACCCAGTCCCACATTGTGAGGTAGAAGTTGAAGAGAATCGTGCTCGGGGTCTCCGCCGGGATCGCCGCCTACAAGTCCGTCCTGCTGCTGCGCCTGCTGCGCGAGGCCGGGCACCACGTCGATGTCATTCCCACCGGCAACGTCGCCCAGTTCGTGGGCAACGCCACCTTTGAGGCCCTCAGCGGCAACCCGGTTACCTCGAACGTGTTCGACGCGGTGGACACCGTGAACCACGTGCGCCTGGGCCAGGAGGCCGACCTGGTGGTCGTCGTTCCGGCCACCGCCGACCTGCTGGCCAAGGCGGCCGCCGGGATCGCCAACGACCTGCTCACCGGCACCCTTCTGGCCACCCGCGCCCCGGTGGTGATGGCCCCGGCCATGCACACGGAAATGTGGCAGCACCCGGCGACCGTGGCCAACGTCGCCACGCTGCGCCAGCGCGGGGTGCACGTGATCGACCCGGCCGTGGGGCGGCTGACCGGCAAGGACAGTGGCCCGGGCCGCCTGCCCGAGCCGGAGGAGATCTTCCAGGCGCTGCAGGTGCACCTGGGCGAGCCGCTGCTGGCCGGGAGCAGCGTGCTGATCACCGCCGGGGGCACCCGCGAACCGCTGGACCCGGTCCGCTTCCTGGGCAACCGCTCCTCGGGCCGCCAGGGCGTGGCGCTGGCGGCCGCGGCCCGCGACGCCGGGGCAAACGTCACCCTGATCGCCACCCACCTGGAGGTCCCCGCACCGCACGGGGTGCAGGTGGTGCACGCCTCCAGCGCGCTGGAGCTGCGCGAGGCGGTGTTCGCCCACGCCCCGGGCAAGGACGCGCTGATCATGAACGCGGCGGTCGCCGACTTCCGCCCGGCCAGCGTGGAGGCTGCCAAGATCAAGAAGCGCGACGAGCATTCGGCGCCGGTGATCGAACTGGTGCGCAACCCGGACATCCTGGCCGAACTGGTCGCCGCCCGCGCCCAGGACCAAACGCTGCCGCGCACCGTGGTCGGCTTCGCCGCCGAAACCGGGGACGAGCAGGGCAGCGTGCTGGACTACGGCCGGGCCAAACTGGCCAAGAAGGGCTGCGAGATGCTGGTGGTCAACGAGGTCGGGCAGAGCAAGACGTTTGGCGCGGAGACGAACGAGGCCACAATCCTGTTCGCCGACGGGCGCGAGGCGGTTTCCGCCGCCGGAAGCAAGCTGGAGGTGGCGCGGCGCGTCATCGAACAGCTGGCCGGCGCAATATAGCGTCATCGGCCCGTCACATGGTGACCAGGACCATGTCACAGCCATTCACCCAAGGACGCAACGAAGGACAAAGGGTCGACACGACCAGATAGAGTAACAAGGTGACTTCAACAACCCCTGAACTACGCCTGTTTACCTCGGAATCAGTGACCGAGGGACACCCGGACAAGATCTGCGACCAGATCTCCGACGCCATCCTGGACGCCATGCTCGCCCAGGACCCGAACTCGAAGGTGGCGGTGGAAACCCTGACCACCACCGGGCTGGTCCACGTGGCCGGCGAGGTGACCACCAACGGGTACGTGGAAATCCCGGAGATCGTGCGCCGCACCATCCTGGACATCGGCTACGACTCCTCGGCCAACGGCTTTGACGGGGCCCGCTGCGGGGTGTCGGTCTCCATCGGCCAGCAGTCCCAGGAAATCCACGACGGGGTGTTCAACTCCCTGGAGTCCCGCCAAGGCACCGCCAAGGACCCGCGCGACATGCAGGGCGCCGGGGACCAGGGGCTGATGTTCGGCTACGCCTCGGATGAAACCGAGTCGCTGATGCCCACCCCAATCTTCCTGGCCCACCGCCTCTCCGAGCGGCTCACCCAGGTGCGCAAGAACGCCCGGCTGCCGCTGCTGCGCCCCGACGGCAAGACCCAGGTGACCATCGGCTACGACGGGGACAAGCCGGTGTCGATCGACACCGTGGTCGTCTCCAGCCAGCACGCGGCCGAATACGAGCTGGAAACCCTGAAGGCCGACCTGCTGGAGGAGGTGGTCACCCCGGTGATCTCCAAGTCCGGGCTGGACACCTCCAACACCGAGATCATCCTGAACCCCTCCGGGCCGTTCATCATCGGCGGGCCGGTCGGGGACGCCGGGCTGACCGGACGCAAGATCATCGTGGACACCTACGGCGGCTTCGCCCGCCACGGCGGCGGCGCGTTCTCCGGCAAGGACCCGTCCAAGGTGGACCGCTCGGCCGCGTACGCGATGCGCTGGGTGGCCAAGAACATCGTCGCCGCGGGCCTGGCCCGGCGCGCCGAGGTCCAGGTCGCCTACGCCATCGGCGTGGCCACCCCGGTGGGCCTGTACGTGGAAACCTTCGGCACCGAGACCGTGGACCCGGCCGAAATCACCCGGGCCATCCGCGAGATCTTCGACCTGCGCCCGCTGGGCATCATCGAGGACCTGGACCTGAAGCGCCCGATCTACCAGAAGACCGCCGCGCACGGCCATTTCGGCCGCGACGACATGGACTTCACCTGGGAGCGCACCGACAAGGTGGATGCGCTGCGCTCCTGGTTCAACGCGTAGCCCGCAGGCCCCGTGGAACAAGAAGCCCTGATATCAGCACCCGAGCCGCAGCGCATACCGCTGCTGGCCCGGGTGCTGATTGATTCCCCCGTCCCGCACCTGGACCGGCCCTTTGACTACAGCGTGCCGGTCTCGCTGCGCGACAGGGTGCAGCCCGGGATGCGGGTCAAGGTGCCCTTTGGCGGGCGCCAGCTGGACGGGTTCATCACCGAGCTGATCCCGGACGCGGACCCGGGGTTCAAGGTGCGGGAACTGGGCAAGCTCATCTCCGAAACCCGGGTGCTCTATCCCGAGGTGCTGGCCACCGCCGAACTGGTGGCCGAACGCTACGCCGGCACGCTGTGGGACGTGGTGCGCCAGGCCGTGCCCCCGCGCGCGGCGCGGGTGGAGAAGGAGGATCTGGCCGCCGACGCCCTGGCCGCCGGACAGCTCACCCTGCCCGAGGTGCCGGTGAACCAGCTCTCCCACTACACCGGGGGAGCGCAGGCGCTCAGCGACTGGGGCGAGGGCAGCCTGCACCGGGCGGTAGCCACCTGGGTGCCGAACTTCCCCGGCTCCTGGCCCGGCTTCGTGCTCGATGCCGCCCGCCCGGTGCTGGGGCGCGGCAAGCGGGTGCTGGTGATCGTGCCGGACGCGGCCGACCTGGAGCGACTGGGCACCTACCTGGACGAGACGATCGGGCCCGAGTTCTATGCCCGGCTGCAGGCCGAGGACGGGCCCACCCCGCGCTACCGCAACTTCCTGCGCGCCATTTGCGGGCACGTGCCGGTGGTGATCGGCACCCGCTCCGCGGCGCTGTGCCACATCCCGGACCTGGAGCTGGTGATCCTGTGGCAGGACGGGGACCAGTCCCACCGCGAACTGCGCGCCCCCTACCAGCACAGCCGGGAGGTGGCGCTGCTGCGCAGCCAGCACACCGGGTGTTCGCTGCTGATCGCCTCCCCGTCGCGCTCCGTGGAGGCCCAGCGCCTGGTGGACACCGGCTGGGCGCAGGAGCTGAAGCTGCCGCGCGACCTGCTGCGCCGCCAAGTGGCCCGGGTCGCGGCGACCACCACCGACTTTGAGCTCGAGCGGGACCCGGTGCTGGCCCGCGCCCGCATCCCGTCGCTGGCCTGGCGGGAGGCCAGCCGGGCCCTGGAAAGCGCGCCGGTGCTGGTGCAGGTGGCCCGCACCGGGTTCATGCCGGCGCTGGCCTGCCAGGAGTGCCGCAGCTTCGCCCGCTGCCCGCACTGCCAGGGCCCGCTGCAGCTGGGCGGGGCCGGTGGCGCGGTCAACTGCCGCTGGTGCGGCACCTACTACCGCGACCACCGCTGCGCGAACTGCGGCTCGCCTCGGCTGCGGGCGGTATCGATCGGGGCCGAACGCACCGCCGAGGAGCTGGGCCAGGCGTTCGCGAAGGTGCCGGTGATCTCCTCCACCGGCGCCAAGCCGGTGCGCCAGGTCCCGGACAAGCCGGCCCTGGTGGTCGCCACCCCCGGGGTGGAGCCGGTCGCCGCCGCAGGCTACGGGGCGGTGCTGCTGCTGGATGCGGATAAGATGCTGGCCCACGATTCCCTGCGCAACGCCGAGGAGGTGATCAGCCGCTGGTTCACCGCCGCCGCGCTGGCCCGGCCCGACGGGGTGGTGGTGCTCACCGGCAACCCGAGCCCGGCCGGCAACGCGCTGGTGCGGTGGGACCCGGCCGGCTTTGCCGAACGCGAGCTGGCCGAACGCCATGAGATCGGCCTGCCCCCGGCGGTGCGCTCGGCGATCGTCACCGGTCCGGGCGCCGAACGCTTCATCGGGCAGCTGCAGCTGCCGGTGACCGTGCACGGGCCAAGCATTGATGAGCAGACCCGCGAACACCGCTACGTGCTGTTCTTCTCCTACGCCCAGGGCCCGGCGGTGACCGCCGCGCTGCGGGGTCTGCGCGCGAGCATGTCCGCGGCGAAGGACCCGCTGGTCACCGTCCGGGTGGACCCGGATGAGGTGCTCTAAACCCCGCGCAGCCTGTGCGCCGGTGCGCGGTTAGCGCAGCCGACCGGCGAGGAATTCGCGGATCGCCCAGGCGGTCTCCTCCGGCTTTTCGTAGTGGATCAGGTGTCCCACGTTCTCCAGCATCACCAGCACCGCCTGCGGGAAGCTGGCGCGCAGCTGCTCCTGGGTGTCGGGGCTGCCCATCTCATCGTCCTCCCCGCCGACCATCAGCACCGGTTCGGCGATCCGCGGCGCCCACTGCTGCACCGTGTGGCTGATCGAGGCCCGGTAGGCCTGGGAGAGGGTTTGGCGGTTGTGGAAGCCGGAGAAGTAGGCGCGGTGCTGGTTCCGTACATAGCGGCGCAGCTGCGGATCCCGGCTCTTGGTCATGAACCAGCTCATCGCATCGGTGATCAGCCCAGAGCGCAGGATCCGCTCACCCACCCCGGCCGGCAGCTTCGCGCAGGCCTCGTAGAAGAGCCCGGCGCCGGCGGCGATCAGCCGCTGGGAGGACTCCAGGGGCGGCTCGGAGATCGGGTTGAGCAGGATCAGCGAGGAAAAGTCCCGCAGCGTGGCCAGCTTCGCGGCCACCAGGGAGCCGAAGGAATGCCCCAGCAGGATCACGTGCCCGCCCAGCTGCAGCTCGCTGGCCAAGCCATCGAGCACCCGGGCGTAGCCTTCCACGTCGTGTTCGGTGTCCATGGGGCTGGAGGCCCCGAACCCGGGCAGGTCCGGGACGATGAACGTGTACTCGGGCAGCAGCTCGGTGATCCGGGCCAGGCCGTGGTGGTCCCCGCGGAAGCCGTGCACCGCCAGGATCACCCCGGCCGGGGTGTCGGTGCTGGACGGGTAGGTGAAGACCTTCATGGTGGAGTGCCGATGGTGGTGGGTGGAGATCAGTTCATCACGAAGGCGCATGCGTTAATGCTACCCACCGAGCAGGGCCAGGGCCGCTCCCTCATCGATGATCAGGTCGGTGATTAAGCCACCGGCCAAAGCCCCGCGCACCGCCGGAATCTTGCTGCGTCCGGCCACCACGCACAACCGGCGCGGCACCGCGCGCAGCGCGGCGAGGCTGGGGCCGGTGGAGCGGTTGTTGATCTCAATGTCCTGGCTGCGCCCGGCGGCGTCGAAGAACACGGTGGCCACGTCCCCGACCACCCCGATCTCGCGCAGCTGGGCGTTCTCCGCCTCGCTGAGGTAGCCGCCGCGGTATACCTGGGAGGCGACCGCGGCGTTGGCCGCGCCCAGGGAGAAGACCGCCAGGTTCATTTCGCTTTGCACCTTCAGCACCCGGCGCACCGAGGTCTCCTGCCACATCGCCTCCCGGGTGGCGGCGCGGTCAAAGAACGCCGGGACCGGGAACTGCTCGACCCGGGCGGTGAACGCCTGGCCGAAGCGGGTGAGGATCTCGCTGGCGTAGCCGACCCCGCTGGTGTTCGGGTTCGCCGCCCCGTTCAGCTGCACGATCACCGTGTCATGGGTGGGGTGGCTGCCCAGCGCCGCGGAGAGCGCCTGCATCGTCGAACCCCACGCCACCCCCACGGTCATGGAGGAGGAGACCATGTTGCCCAGCACGTAGGCGGCGTGCGCGGAGACCCGCTGCAGCACCTGGGTGTCATCCAGGGACCCGTCGGTGGGCACCACCTGCACCGAGATCCCGTACATGTCCGAGAGCTGGGCGGCGGCCATCACCGACATGTTTGCCGCCGGGTTGATCTCCACCGAGACCATGCCGGTGCGCTTGGCGAAGGAGAGCAGGCGGGAGACGGTGGAGCGCGAGGTGCCCAGCTCCCGGGCGATGCTCTCCATCTTCATGTCCTGCACGTAATACAGGTGCGCGGCCCGCAGGGCATCGCGGGACTTTGGGTCCACTTGCACGGATGTGTCAGATTTGGGCCGGGCCCGTGCCGTGCCGCGCACCGATTCCTGCATCGAAACCACCTTTTTCGCACACTTGTGCAAATCATTTGACCTGTTTGTTCCTGCGTGACAAGACTAACCGTATAAAGACCAAAGGTTGAGATACAAGGGGGCGGTGACCGTGCAACGGGACCAGCTGAAACTACTGCGCCAACGGCCGAATGCGCAGGTACTGGTGGTCGGCGGAGGCATCAACGGGGTGGCGACGTTCCGCTACCTTGCCATGCAGGGAATCGACGTTGCGCTGATCGAGCGCGGGGACTACAGCCAGGGCGCCTCCGGCGCCAGCTCGCACATGATCCACGGCGGCATCCGCTACCTGGAAAACGGTGAGTTCCGCCTGGTGCACGAGTCCGTGCAGGAACGCAACTCGCTGCTGCAGATCGCCCCCCACTACGTCAAGCCGCTGCAGACCACCATCCCGATCTTCTCCACCTTCTCCGGCATCCTCTCCGCCCCGATGCGCTTCCTGACCCACAAGTCGGGCAAGCCCACCGAACGCGGTGCGGCGCTGATCAAGGCCGGGCTGATCATGTACGACGTGTTCGCCGGCATCGGCGGACGCAACACCCCGTGGCACAGCTTCAAGGCCGGACGCAACGCGCGCAAGGACCTGCCGGCGCTGCGCCAGGACGTGAAGTACACCGCTACCTACTTTGACGCCTCGGTGCACAACCCCGAGCGCCTGACCCTGGACGTGCTGCGCGACGGGCTGGCCGCCAATCCGCAGGCCCGCGCCACCAACTACACCTCGCTGACCGGCTTCAAGGACGGCAAGGCGCAGCTGCGCGACGAGCTGAGCGGGGAGCAGTTCGAGTTCGAGGCCGACGTGCTCGTGAACGCCACCGGCGCCTGGGTGGACCTGACCAACGAGGACCTGGGCCGGGAGACCAAGTGGACCGGCGGCACCAAGGGCTCGCACATCGTGCTGGACCACCCCGAGCTGCTGGCCGCCACCGGGGGCCGGGAAATCTTCTTCGAACACGAAGACGGGCGCATCGTGCTGATCTACCCGATGCTTGGCCGCGTGCTGGTGGGCACCACCGACCTGGAGCATGACATGCGTGAACCGGCGGTGTGCACCGAGGAGGAAGTGGACTACTTCTTCGAACTGATCCACCACGTCTTCCCGAACATCAAGGTCGACCGCCAGGACATCGTCTACCGCTTCTCCGGGGTGCGCCCGCTGCCGAACCACGATGACACCGCCCCCGGGTTCGTCTCGCGCGACTACCAGGTGAAGGAAACCCGCCTGACCGACAAGACCATGATGCTCTCGCTGATCGGCGGGAAGTGGACCACCTTCCGCGCGCTGGGTGAGAACCTGGGCGGCAAGGTGCTGAACTTCCTGCGCGCCGAGCAGCGCCAGAGCACCGTCGGGGTGCCGATCGGCGGCGGACGGAACTTCCCGATGAACGAGGGCGAACTGGATGCCTGGTACGCCGCCCGCGAGCACCGGGCCGGACGCGAACGGCTGCGCGTGCTGCTCGAACGCTACGGCACCCGCGCCGACGCGGTGCTGGACATCGTGGGCGAGGATGAGCACCTGCTGGAGCACAGCGACCAGCTCTCCCACGAGGAGCTGGCCTACCTGGCCGAGCAGGAGCAGGTCGGTCGCCTGATCGACGTGTTCATCCGCCGCACCAACCTGGCCTTCCGCGGCCTGGTGACCAATGAATTGGTGCACGAGGTGGCAAGCAGCCTCGCCGTGCCCATGGGCTGGGATGGGGCCCAAACCGACGCCGAGATCAATCATGCGCTCTCGGTGCTGCGAACCCACCACGAGGTGATTCTCACCTAATCAGTGGCCGGCGGCAGTGGGCCGCCGGCATCCACCCCAGGAAGGTCAGTGTTGACTCCGAATATATTTCTTGCCGAACTCACCGGCACATTCATTCTGCTGCTATTGGGCACCGGCGTGGTGGCCAATGTGAATCTGAAGGGGACGTTGGGCCACGCCGCGGGCTGGCTGACGATCTGTTTCGGTTGGGGAATGGCGGTCTTCGCCGGTGTCTGGGTGGCCGCCGCTTCCGGCGCCCACCTGAACCCGGCGGTCACCGTCGGTTTGATGGTCAACGCCGATGCCACCGAGCTGGCACCGGGCGTGGACAAGACCGTGGCGAACATGCTGCTGTACTTCGCCGCCCAGATGATCGGTGCCGTGCTCGGCGCCGTGGGCACCTGGCTGGCCTACAAGAAGCACTTCGATGAACCCATCGACGGCGGCAGCAAGCTGGGCGTCTTCGCCACCGGAGGGGCCATCCGCTCCTACCCCTGGAACATGGTCACCGAGATCATCGCCACCTTCGTGCTGGTGTTCGTGATCAACGGCTTCGGCAAGACCCCCCACGGGTTGGGCCCGCTGGCCGTCGCGCTGATCGTGGTCGCCATCGGCGCCTCGCTGGGCGGACCCACCGGGTACGCGATCAACCCGGCGCGTGACCTCGGTCCGCGCCTGGCGCACGCCCTGCTGCCGATCCCGGGCAAGGGATCATCGGACTGGGCCTACTCCTGGGTCCCGGTTGCCGGACCGCTCATCGGCGGTGTCCTGGGCGGTCTTGGTGCCGCCGCGCTGTTCTAGAACCTTGAGCTATTAGCGGGGATCGCACAAGCTGGTCTCAGGCAGGTGCCCGCACCGGCCGCGGCCGTGACCCCACTGCCCGGCCCCCTCACCCGAGGGGGCCGGGCATCGAGGAAAGAACAACGTAGTTTTTTTAGCGAAAAGAGAGTGAACCATGAGCTCGAAGTACGTCATCGCCATTGACCAGGGAACCACCAGTTCCCGGGCGATCGTGTTCAACCACGCCGGTGAGGTCATCTCCGTGGGCCAGCTGGAACACGAGCAGATCTTCCCGCAGGCCGGATGGGTGGAGCACGACGCCACCGAAATCTGGAACAACGTGCGCGAAGTGATCGGCCAGGCCCTGTCCAAGGCGAACCTGACCCGCCACGACATCGAGGCGGTGGGCATCACCAACCAGCGTGAAACCACCGTGGTGTGGGACAAGAACACCGGTGAGCCGGTGTACAACGCGATCGTCTGGCAGGACACCCGCACCCAGCAGATCGTCGACGACCTGGCCGCCGACGGGGGAGTGGAGCGCTACAAGGACAAGGTCGGCCTGCCCCTGGCCACCTACTTCGCCGGCACCAAGATCAAGTGGATCCTGGACAACGTGGACAACGCCCGCCAGCGCGCCGAGGCTGGGGACCTGCTCTTTGGCACCACCGACACCTGGGTGCTGTGGAACCTGACCGGCGGCACCGACGGCGGCGTGCACGTCACCGACGTCACCAACGCCTCACGCACCCTGTTCATGGACCTGCGCACCCGCGCCTGGGATGAGCAGATCCTTGCCGACTTCGGGGTCCCGGCCTCGATGCTGCCCGAGATCCGCTCCTCCTCCGAGGTCTACGGCACCGTGCACACCAACCAGCTGCTGCGCGAAACCCCGGTGGCCGGCATCCTGGGCGACCAGCAGGCTGCCACCTTCGGGCAGGCCGCCTTCACCCCCGGCTCGGCGAAGAACACCTACGGCACCGGCTGCTTCCTGATCTTCAACACCGGCAATGAGATCGTCAAGTCCTCCAACGGGCTGCTGACCACCATGGCTTACCAGCTGGGCGACGCCGAGCCGGTGTACGCGCTGGAAGGCTCCATCGCGGTGGCCGGCTCGCTGGTGCAGTGGCTGCGCGACAACATCGGGATGATCGCCACCAGCGCCGAGATCGAGGATCTGGCCGCCCAGGTCGAGGACAACGGCGGGGTCTACATTGTCCCGGCGTTCTCCGGGCTGTTCGCCCCCTACTGGCGCTCCGAGGCCCGTGGGGCGATCGTGGGCCTGACCCGCTACGCGAACAAGCACCACCTGGCCCGCGCAGCCCTGGAGTCCACCGCCTTCCAGACCCGTGAGGTGCTGGACGCGGTGAACGCCGACGCCGCGGACCCGCTGACCGAGCTGAAGGTCGATGGCGGGATGGTCGCCAACGAGAACCTGATGCAGTTCCAGGCCGACATCCTCGGGGTGCCGGTGGTGCGTCCGAAGGTCACCGAAACCACCGCCCTGGGTGCCGCCTACGCGGCCGGGCTGGCCGTGGGCTACTGGAAGGACCTGGGCGAGCTGGAGTCGAACTGGTCCGAGGACAAGCGCTGGGAGCCGAACCTGGACCCCGAGGAGCGCGAACGCAAGCTGCGCCTGTGGAAGAAGGCGGTCACCCGCACCTTCGACTGGGTCGACGAGGACACCCGGCACGTCTAAGCCGGTCAGGCGCCCGCACCGCCACACCGCGGCGCGGGCACCGCGCGCCGCGCACCCCAGGCCCACGCCTGGGGTGCGCGGCAGTTTAACCGGCCCCAAAGCGCGTGCCGTGGCGCGCCTGTTCCGGCCGCGGATCGGACCCCGTCACCGATGCGGCACCACCCGGTGCCGGTACGGTAGAATCGTGATATGTATTCCCAGTTTCACCTACTCTAAGGTGCCGCCCCCGACGCCAGCTGCGGGGGTCTTTGCGTGTCTGGGAGAGACCAACAATTCAGAGCATGTTTGTGAGACGAGCTAAGTGACATCATCGACGAACGAGACGAAAACCTACGACTTTCGTGCCATGGAGGCCAACTGGGCCAAGGTGTGGGAAGACCTAGAGGTCTTCAAGCCCAAGGATGACGGTTCGGCCGAGCGTCGCTATGTCCTAGACATGTTCCCCTACCCCTCCGGGGACCTGCACATGGGCCACGCCGAGGCGTTCGCGATGGGGGATGTGGTCGCCCGCTACTGGAAGCTCAAGGGCTACGACGTGATGCACCCGATCGGCTGGGACTCCTTCGGGCTGCCGGCCGAGAACGCGGCCATCAAGCGCAACGCGCACCCGGCCGAATGGACCTACAAGAACATCGAGACCCAGGCCGCCAGCTTCAAGCGCTACGCCATCTCCGCGGACTGGTCGCGCCGGCTGCACACCTCGGACCCGGAATACTACCGCTGGACCCAGTGGCTGTTTAACCGCTTCTACGAAAAGGGCCTGGCCTACCGCAAGAACCACCCGGTGAACTGGTGCCCGAAGGACCAGACCGTGCTGGCCAACGAGCAGGTCGTCAACGGCGCCTGCGAACGCTGCGGCACCCAGGTGACCAAGAAGTCGCTGAACCAGTGGTACTTCAAGATCACCGACTACGCCGACCGCCTGCTGCAGGACATGGAAGACCTCAAGGGCCACTGGCCCGAGCGGGTGCTGCTGATGCAGAAGAACTGGATCGGACGCTCCGAGGGCGCCGAGGTCACCTTCAGCATCGAGGCGGCCGGGGACAAGCCGGCCAAGGACGTCACCGTGTTCACCACCCGCCCGGACACCCTGTACGGGGCGACGTTCATGGTGGTGGCCGCGGACGCGGACCTGGCCGGGGAACTGGTCACCGACGAGCAGCGCCAGGCGCTGGTCGACTACCAGGAGCAGGTCAACCACCTGTCCGAAATTGAGCGCCAGAGCACCGAACGCGAAAAGACCGGGGTGTTTTTGGGCCGCTACGGCATCAACCCGCTCTCCGGGGAGAAGCTGCCGATCTGGGCGGCGGACTACGTGCTCTCCGACTACGGCACCGGCGCGATCATGGCCGTGCCCGCCCACGACCAGCGCGACCTGGAGTTCGCCCTGGCCTTCGACCTGCCGGTGCGCGTGGTCGTGGACACCGGGGAGGAAGACCCGACCGTGTCCAGGACCGCCACCTCCGGGGACGGGAAGCTGGTGAACTCCGGGCAGCTGGACGGGCTGGACAAGCAGGCCGCCATCGCCAAGGCCATCGAAATCGTCGAGGCCGCCGGCACCGGCGAGCACACCGTGAACTTCCGCCTGCGTGACTGGCTGCTCTCCCGCCAGCGCTTCTGGGGCACCCCGATCCCGATCATCCACTGCCCGCAGTGCGGTGAGGTTCCGGTGCCCGATGACCAGCTGCCGGTGCGCCTGCCGGAGAACCTGCGCGGCGAGGAACTGGCCCCGAAGGGCACCAGCCCGCTGGCCGCGGCCGCGGACTGGGTCAGCGTGGCCTGCCCGAGCTGCGGCGGACACGCCAAGCGGGACACCGACACCATGGACACCTTCGTGGACTCCTCCTGGTACTTCCTGCGCTTCGTCTCCCCGGACTACACCCAGGGCCCGTTCGACCCGAAGGCGGTGCGCGACTGGATGCCGGTCGGGCAGTACGTGGGCGGGGTGGAGCACGCGATCCTGCACCTGCTCTACTCGCGCTTCTTCACCAAGGTCATCCACGACCTGGGGCTGATCGACGCGACCGAGCCCTTCAGCGCCCTGCTGAACCAGGGCCAGGTCCTCAACGGCGGCAAGGCGATGAGCAAGTCGCTGGGCAACGGCGTGGACCTGGGCGAACAGCTCGATGAGTACGGGGTGGACGCGGTGCGTCTGACCATGGTCTTCGCCTCCCCGCCGGAGGACGACGTGGACTGGGCCGACGTGTCCCCGTCCGGTTCGCAGAAGTTCCTGGCCCGCGCCTGGCGCCTGGCCCAGGATGTGGCCAGCGCCCCGGGTGTGGACTACACCACCGGGGACACCGCGCTGCGCCAGGTCACCCACCGCACCGTGCACGAGGCGGCCCAGCTGCTGGACGGGCACAAGTTCAACGTGGTGATCGCCAAGACCATGGAACTGGTCAACGCCACCCGCAAGACCATCGACACCGGGGCCGGCGCCGCCGACCCGGCGGTGCGCGAGGCCACCGGCGTGGTCGCCCAGCTGCTCTCCCTGTTCGCCCCCTACACGGCCGAGGACATGTGGGCAGCGCTGGGCTACGAGCCGAGCGTGGCCAACAGCGCCTGGCCCACCGTGGATGAGGCCCTGCTGGTGGATGACACCATCACCGCGGTCGTCCAGGTCAAGGGCAAGGTCCGCGCCCGCCTGGAGGTGTCGGTGGACATCAGCGAGGCGGAGCTGGAAGCCGCGGCCCTGGCCCACGAGAACGTGGTGCGCCTGCTGGATGGCAAGGCGCCGCTGAAGGTCATCGTGCGCGCCCCGAAGCTGGTCAACGTGGTGCCGGCACCGTAGGGTCGGGCACATGAGTGAACGCCCCAGCGCCGCGCGGGGACGGTGGTTTGCAAAACGCCGTCCCCGTCCGGCGCCCGCCGCCCGGATCGGGATCGTCACCGACTCCTCCGCCTGCCTGGGCGGGCCATGGCTGGAGCACCCGGACTTTGAGATGCTCACCATCCCGGTGATCATCGACGACGTGGTGTGCGGGGATGACACCGACGCGCTGGTGATGGGGCTGGCCATGGGCCAGGCGGTGCGCACCTCCCGTCCTGCGCCGGGGCAGTTCATGCGCGCCTACCGGCAGCTGGCCGAGGCCGGCTGCGAAGCCATCATCTCCGTGCACCTTTCCGCCGGGCTCTCGGGCACCCACGAATCCGCGCGGCTGGCGGCCGGGCAGGTCCAGGTGCCGGTCACCGTGGTGGATTCACGCACCGTCGCCCTGCCGCTGGGGTTCGCCGTGCGCCGCATGCTCACCGCCCGCGCCGCCGGGGCGGGGCTGGATGAGCTGCTGGACATTGCCCGCGCCGCGAAGGACAACTCCGTATTCTTCGCGGTTCCCAGCCTGGACCAGCTGCGCCGCGGCGGGCGGATCAGCACCCTGTCCGGGGTGGTGGGCAACCTGCTCAGCGTCAAGCCGATCCTGGCCATCCAGGACGGGGCGATCCACCCGGTGGAGAAGCCGCGCACCTTCCCGCGCGCCCAAAGCCGGTTGGTGGCGCTCGGGCGCCAGGTGGCCGAGCAGGCCCGGCAGGCGGGGGCCGACGTGGAAGTGGGGATCATGCACTTCGGAGCGCAGGACCCGGCCGAGGAACTGGCCCGCGAGGTCGCCGAACTCACCGATCACCCGGTGGCCCTGGAACCGCTGCCGGCGGTGCTGGCCGCCCACACCGGGGTGGGGGTGCTCGCCGTCTGCGTGGCCCCGCACTACCCGCCAGCCCCGGAGCATCCACAAGCGGACGAACCGCAGTAGCCGGCCCGCCGGGCAGCACCCACACTGGCTGGCATGGGCCGGCACAACTTCTTTCCCCAGCGCTCCCCGCGCCCCTCCAGGGTCCGCTTCGCCGTGTCCCGGGCCGCGGCCATTACCCTGGTGGTGGCCGTCATCGGCTGGATCGCGCTGTCCATCCTGTTCGCGCCCCCGGATCCCAACCAGACGCTGGGCACCGTGCAGACCACCACCGGGCAGCCGGGCCCGGACCCGCCGGCGCCGGGGCAGGGCACGGCACCCGAAGAACCGGGCAGCAGCGGGCCGGCCTCCACCGAGGCTGGCCCCGCCACGGGGGATGGGGTGGTCGTACACGTGGTCGGGGCGGTGCGCAGCCCCGGGGTGTACCGCCTGCCGGGCGGGGCACGGATCGTGGACGCCATCGAGGCGGCCGGCGGGATGAGCCCCGGGGCCCGGCCCGAACTGCTGAACCTGGCATCTCCGGTCAGCGACGGGCAGCAGGTGCTGCTGCCGCACAAGGACGACCCGCCGGGATTCTCCCCGGCGGCCCAGCCACCATCCGCTGGACCAGGCACCGGCGGCACCGACACCACCTCCGCTACGCCGTCGGGAGCCGCGGCAGGCGGTGCCCGCAGTGCCCCCGGCGCCCCGGGCGGGAAGATCCCCCTCAACCAGGCCGACGCCGAGACCCTGATGCAGTTGCCGGGCATCGGACCGGCACTGGCCGGACGGATCATCGACTTTAGGGAGGCAAACGGGCCGTTCAAGTCCGTCGAGGAACTCGAGCAGGTTTCCGGGATCGGTCCGGTGCTGATGGGCAAGCTGCGGGAACTGGTGCAGGCGCCGTGAACACCGACTTCCGGGGACTGTGGATGCTGGGCGGGGCGTGGGCGACCGCCTGGTTCGCCCCGCAACGCTGGGTGTTGGTCCCGCTGCTGGGAATGATCGCCGTGCTGTTCGTGCTGGCCGCCCGCCGCCGCCACGACCCGCGGTACTCCGCGCCCTGGTTCACTGCGCTGCTGCTGATGCTGTTGGCGGCCACCGCGGTGATCGTCAGCGACCAGGGCCGGGCGCACTGTCAGCTGCCCGGACATGGGACGCAAAGCTACCGGGTGATGTGGGCGTTCAGCGAGACTCCGCGCACCGGCCAGGACGGCGCACTGAAGGGCCGGGCGCAGATCCAACGGTACTGGCAGGACGGGACCTGGCACCACTGCCCGATCCAGGTGTACGCGACCAGCACGGTTCCGCTGCCCCAGGCCGTGGCCGGCTACGAGTCGCTGATGCGCCTGGAGGCCACCGGGTCGCGCACCGGTATCCAGTATTTCGCCAGCGTCAACAGCCCCTCCACCGGGCACGGCCGCGCCCCGCACGGGCCGGCCGAACGGCTGAAACAGCGGTTCGTGCACACCCTGGACGCGCTGCCCGAACCGGCACGGGCACTGCTGCCGGGCATGCTCTACGGGGACCGTTCCCTGCAGGATGATGCCCTGAGCACCGCGATGAAGCAGACCGGGCTCAGCCACCTGACCGCGGTCAGCGGCTCGAACTGTGCCATCATTGCCGGTCTGGTGCTGTTGGTGCTGCGCGGGCTCGGGGCGCCGCGCTGGCTGGCGCTGCTGGGCCTGGGTGGTGCGCTGCTGCTCTTTTCCGGGTTTGTGGGGCCCGAACCCAGCGTGCTGCGCGCCGCGGTAATGGGCGGCCTCGCCGCGCTCAGCCTGTATGTCGGCCGGGGCCGGGCGAGCCTGGGCATCCTGTGCCTGACCGGAACCCTGCTGCTGTTCGCGGACCCGTCACTGGCGGGGGAACCGGCGTTCTTGCTCTCGGTGCTGGCGACCCTGGGCATCGTGGTGTTCACCCCACCGATCACCGAGGTGCTGGCGCGCCGGGTACCGAAACTGCTTGCCGAGCCCATCGCGATCTGCACGGCCGCCCAGCTGACCTGCCTGCCCGTGGTCATTGCCCTGTCCGAGCATTTCAGCCTCTACTCCATCCCCCTGAACCTGCTGATCACCCCGTTGGTCCCGCTGATCACCGTGAGCGGGATGCTGTGCGTGCTGCTGGCCCCGGCGCTTCCCGTCCTGGCCGGTTGGCTGGTGTGGGTGCCGGGGCTGCCGGCGTGGGGGATTGGCGGGCTGGCGGGCTGGGCGGCCGGCTGGCCCGGGGCGCAGCGGCCCTGGCCGCAGGGGACTGGCGGGGTGCTGCTGGCGGTGGTGATCACGCTGGTGCTCTGTGCATCGATCCTGTTGCTGGCGCATGCGCAGGTGCCGTGGCTGCGTCACGGGGTGCGGGCGCTGTTGGGTGCGGGGGTGCTGGTCCTGTGCGCCCTGGTGTTGCCGGCCACGCTGCTGGTGCGGCCCAGCGCGCCGGAGTGGAACCTGGCAATGTGCGATGTGGGGCAGGGGGACGCACTGGTGATCAACACCGGCGGGCAGGGCGGGTGGCTGATCGATACCGGTAACCCGGGTTCCGGGGTGCTGCAGTGCCTGGACACCCTGGGGGTCAGGCATCTGGAGAAGGTCTTCATCACCCACGCCCACGAGGACCACATGGGCGCGTTGCCCGAGGTGCTGCAGGCCATCGCGGTGGGAGAGGTACTCGTCTCGGCCGGGTTCCGCGGCGCGGTACAGGCCCCGTTGCGCGTGCTGCAGCCCGGCGAGCAGCAGCAGGAAGGCTCGGTCAGCTTCACCGTGCTGGGCCCGGAACCGGGCCTGCTGCGCGGCGCGTCGGTGAATGACACCTCCCTGGTGCTGCGCGTTGACTTCCATGCCCCGGGCGGGCCGGTTTCCTTCTTCACCGCCGGGGACATGGAATCCGAGGCGATGTCCCGGCTGCTGACGCCCAACCCACCACAGGGCATCAGCGTGTTGAAGGCCTCCCACCACGGGGCGCGCAACGGCGGCAGCGAACTGATCGAGCGGCTGCACCCGAAACTGCTGCTGATCCCGGTCGGTGCCGGCAACAGCTACGGGCACCCGCACCCGCAGATCCTGGAAGCGGCGAAGCGGGTCGGCGCCCAGGTGCTGCGCACCGACCAGCAGGGGACGGTAACCATCACATTTGCCCACGGGCGGGCCACCGCCACCCGGATCGGGGTCCCGGTTCGATAGGATCGTAGCTGGTAGTTCGTCCCCGTGAAGGAGCCTGATGGCACGCGCCCCCAAATCCGCCGGTATCTCCTGGCGCGACTTGACCCCCCAGCCGCTGATCCTGCTTTCGGGCCCCGACGAGTACCTGGCCTCCCGGGCCTTTGACACGCTGCGCCAGCAGGCCGCCCAGCGCGAGGGGATCGAGGTCACCCGGCTCTCGGCCTCCAGCTACGAGCCCGGCGAACTGCTGATGGCCACCAGCTCCTCCCTGTTCGCCTCGGCGAACCTGGTGGAGATCACGGACCTGGCCTCCATGAACGAGGTGTTCCTGCGCGACGCGCTGGCCTACCTGAAGGACATCGCACCGGAGAACGTGCTGATCATGCACCACTCGGGTCAGCGCGGCAAGAAGCTGATCGATGCCCTGAAGCAGGCCGGGGCGGTGGTGGTTGACTGCCAGCCGCTGAAGCGCGATGCGGACAAGATCGACTTCGTCACCAATGAATTCAAGGCTGCCAAACGGCGCATCACCAACGACGCGGTCAAGGCCCTGGTCGCCGCGGTCGGCTCCTCACTGGCCGAGTTGGGGGCCTCCTGCCACCAGCTGATCGCCGACACCACCGGCACCGTGGACCAGGAGGTGGTCGACCGCTACTACGGCGGACGGGTGGAGGCCACCGCATTCAAGGTCGCCGACGCGGCCATCGCCGGGGACGCCGAGCAGGCGCTGGCGACGCTGCGCCACGCCCTGGACACCGGCACCGACCCGATCCCGGTGGTGGCGACGCTGGCCATGAAGGTGCGCCAGCTGGCCAAGGTGCTGGGAGTGAACGAGCCGGCGGCGAAACTGGCCGGGGAACTGGGCATGGCCCCCTGGCAGGTGCAGTCCGCCCAGCAGCAGGCCCGTGGCTGGAAGCGCAAGGACCTGGCCGACTGCATCGAGAAGGTCGCCCTGACCGACCGCATGGTCAAGGGCGGGGGACGGGCCCCGGCGTACGCGCTGGAGCAGGCGGTGCTGTTCATCGCCGAGAAGTCCCCGCGCTGAGCACCCACACGTTCCCAAGTGGTGCCGCCCCGCCGTCTTCGCGGATCCCGGCACGGCGGCGCGGGGCGGGGACCTGCCGGTTAAACCACAAGAACCCGGGCCCCTTGCGGGAACCCGGGTTCTTGAGAAGCTTGCTAGTGCCTAGAGGGCGTTAACCTTCTTGGCAATGGCCGACTTGCGGTTAGCAGCGTTGTTCTTGTGCAGAACACCCTTGCTAACGGCCTTATCCAGCTTGCGGCCGGCGGCCTGCAGCGCCTCGGTTGCCTTCTCCTTGTCACCGGCCACGACGGCTTCGTTGACCTTGCGGATCAGGGTCTTGACCTCGGAGCGGACTGCGACGTTGCGGACGCGAGCCTTTTCGTTGGTCAGGTTGCGCTTCTTCTGGGACTTGATATTAGCCACTTAATAAACTCTCTCGTTTATCGTTTTATACGGTCGGTAGAGGGTTCATCCTCCAGGCCATCGACTGAGCGGTGTGGGGCACCTATGGCGACCCGAAGGGGGCGTGTCGCCCAACCTGCGCGACACACAGCAATTAACACTACCAGAATCCACCGGCCGGGCCGAACCCCTAGCGCCGCCGGTTCAGGTGACTTACGACAAGGTCGAAGCGCCGCTTGTCCAGCACCGCGCCCTCGCGGCGCACCGTGGCCGGATCCATGCGGATCACCCGGTCCAGCTTCACCTCGCTGGGCCGGCCCTGCGCGTCCCAGCTGCCGCTGCCGATGTCGACATAGTCATCGTTGCGGTGGGTCCCGTTGGTGTTGTCCTTCGAGGTGAGCATCAGCCCCAGCAGCCACTTGCCGTCACGACCCACCAGCAGCACCGGGCGGTCCTTGCCCTGTGAGTGGTCCTCCTCGTAGGGCACCCAGCCCCAGACGATCTCCCCGGGATCCGGCTCACCGTCCAGGCTGGGGTTGTAGTTCACCGCCACCGCCGCGGTGTAGTCCCCGGGATAGACCCCGCCCTGCACCGCGGAGCCGGCCGGGCGGGAAGCGGGGTTCTGTTTGGAGGCCGGATGTGGCCGCGGGGAGGGGGCCTGCCGGGAACGGGAGGCGGACTGGTAGCGGGAAACCTCGCGCACCACGCGGTTCAACAGGGAAAAGATCTTTCGCGCATTCAATGCCATGAAGCACAAACTACCAGCGGACGGGCGCACAATAGCGCGGTTTGGGGTGAATCATGACAGAATAGGGACGAAATCCACCTGTTCTCTACGTTACCTAGTGAGGTCTGTTTAGGTGTCTCCCTTGGCCCGCACCGCGCCGGTGCCCGCCGCGACCGATCCGTCGCTGATCCGCAACTTCTGCATCATCGCGCACATCGACCACGGCAAGTCCACCCTGGCCGACCGCATGCTGCAGCTGACCGGCGTGGTCGCCGCGCGCGACATGAAAGCCCAGTACCTGGACCGGATGGACATTGAACGCGAACGCGGCATCACCATCAAGTCCCAGGCCGTGCGCATGCCCTGGGAAGTCGAGGGCACCTCGTACGCGCTGAACATGATCGACACCCCCGGGCACGTCGACTTCACCTATGAGGTCTCCCGCTCGCTGGCCGCCTGCGAGGGCGCGATCCTGCTGGTGGACGCCGCGCAGGGCATTGAGGCCCAGACGCTGGCGAACCTGTACCTGGCCATCGAGGGCGACCTGACGATCATCCCGGTGCTGAACAAGATCGATTTGCCCAACGCCCAGCCGGAGAAGTACGCCGAGGAGCTGGCGGGCCTGATCGGGTGCGAGCCCGATGAGGTGCTGAAGGTTTCGGGCAAGACCGGTGAGGGCGTCGAGGCGCTGCTGGATGAAGTGATCAAGCAGCTGCCATCGCCGGTGGGCCAGGCCGACGCCCCGGCCCGCGCCATGATCTTCGACTCGGTCTACGACACCTACCGCGGCGTGGTCACCTACGTGCGGGTGGTGGACGGCAACCTGAAGCCGCGTGAACGCGTGCAGATGATGTCCACCGGCACCAACCACGAACTGCTGGAAATCGGGGTGTCCTCCCCGAACCCGATCCCCACCAAGGGCCTGGGCGTAGGCGAGGTCGGCTACCTGATCACCGGTGTGAAGGATGTGCGCCAGTCCAAGGTCGGTGACACCGTCACCAACGCGGCCAAGCCGGCCGCCGAATCCCTGGGCGGCTACGAGGAACCCAAACCGATGGTGTTCTCCGGGCTGTACCCGATCGACGGGTCGGACTACCCGGCGCTGCGTGATGCGCTGGACAAGCTGCAGCTGAACGACGCCGCACTGGTCTACGAACCGGAAACCTCCGTGGCCCTGGGCTTCGGCTTCCGCGTGGGCTTCCTGGGCCTGCTGCACCTGGAAATCACCCGCCAGCGCCTGGAGAGCGAATTCAACCTTGATCTGATCTCCACCGCCCCGAACGTGGTGTACGAGGTGATGGGTGAGGACAAGCAGCTGATCACCGTCACCAACCCCTCCGAGTTCCCCGAGGGCAAGATCCTGGAGGTGCACGAGCCGATGGTGGCCGCCACCATCCTGGCCCCGAGCGAGTTCATCGGCGCGATCATGGAGCTGTGCCAGAACCGGCGCGGCACCATGCGCGGGATGGACTACCTCTCCGAGGACCGCGTGGAAATGCGCTACTGGCTGCCGCTGGCCGAGATCGTGTTCGACTTCTTCGACCACCTCAAGTCCCGCACCCGCGGCTACGCGTCGCTGGACTGGAAGGCCGACGGGGAGCAGGTCGCGGACCTGGTGAAGGTCGACATCCTGCTGCAGGGCGAGCAGGTGGACGCGTTCAGCGCCATCACCCACCGTGACAAGGCCTACTCCTACGGCACCATGATGACCTCCAAGCTGCGCGAACTGATTCCGCGCCAGCAGTTCGAGGTGCCGATCCAGGCGGCCATCGGCTCGCGCATCATCGCACGTGAGAACATCCGCGCCATCCGCAAGGACGTGCTGGCCAAGTGCTACGGCGGCGACATCAGCCGCAAGCGCAAGCTGCTGGAAAAGCAGAAGGAAGGCAAGAAGCGCATGAAGATGGTCGGGCGCGTCGAGGTGCCGCAGGAGGCCTTCATCGCCGCACTGTCCACCGACGAACCGAAAAAGAAGTAGATGCCCGCAGTCCTTCCGGACGGGGATCCGGCTCCGGCCGATGGTCTGCTCCCGGCAGCGTGTGCGCACGGTGCCGCGGGGCGGACCATGTCCTTTTACGTCCACATTCCCTTCTGCACGGTCCGCTGCGGCTACTGCGACTTCAACACCTACACCGCCAAGGAGCTGGGCTCCGGGGCGACGCAGGAGTCCTATGCGGCCACCGTGGGCCGGGAGATTGATTTCTCCCGCCAGGTGCTGGAGGCCTCCTCGGTGCCGGCCCGGCCGATCGACACCGTGTTCTTCGGCGGCGGCACCCCGACCCTGCTGCCGGCCAGCGACCTGGCCAGCGTGCTGGGGCGGATCAAGGAGAACTTCTCCCTGGCCGAGGGCGCGGAGGTCACCACCGAGGCGAACCCGGATTCGGTGAGCCCCGAAAGCCTTGAGGAACTGGCCGCGGCCGGGTTCACCCGGGTCTCCTTCGGCATGCAGTCCGCGGTGCCCCACGTGCTCAAGGTCCTGGACCGCACCCACAACCCCGAACGGGTTCCCGAGGCGGTCAACTGGGCGCGGGCGGCCGGCCTGGATGTCAGCGTGGACTTAATCTACGGGACGCCGGGGGAGTCGGTCGCCGACTGGCGCACCAGCGTCGAGGCGGCCCTGAGCTACGAACCGGACCACATCAGCGCCTACGCGCTGATCATCGAACAGGGCACGAAGCTGGCCGCGCAGATCCGCCGCGGGGTGGTGCCGGACATCGACGATGACGATCACGCCGAGAAGTACCAGCTGGCCGATCAGATGTTCGCCGCCGCCGGCTACAACTGGTACGAGGTGAGCAACTGGGCCCGCGGACGCGAGCACGCCTGCCGCCACAACCTGGTCTACTGGCAGGGCGGGGACTGGTGGGGCGCCGGGCCCGGGGCGCACTCGCACATTGGCGGGCTGCGCTGGTGGAACGTGAAGCACCCGGCCGCCTACCAGCAGCGGATCGACGCCGGGATCTCCCCGGGGGCCGGACGCGAATTCCCGGACGCCGAGGCGGTGCAGCTCGAGCGCACGATGCTGCTGACCCGCCTGGACACCGGCATGCCGATCTCCGAGCTGGACGAAACCGGGCGCCGGGCCGTGGCCGGGCTGATCGCCGATGAGCTGATCGATCCGCGCCAGGCCTTCGCCGGGCGGATCGTGCTGACCCAGCGCGGTCGCCTGCTGGCCGACCTGGTGGTGCGCGAACTGCTGAACTTCTAACCCGCAAACCTCGGCCCGGCGGCACTGGCCAGCCAAAACGTCCGAAGCCCACCGCCTGATCCTCATCAGCGGTGGGCTTCGGGGGGGTTTTTCCCTGGTTCTTGGGCGCGGGCCAGGCCCGCGCTACTTCATCAGCCGCAGGTTCAGCGGGTAGCGGAAGGGGCGTCCCTTGTTGACCTGGATGCCGGCGCGGGCACCCATCAGCGTCATGAACACCCACAGCGCCACACCGACCACGGCGAACAGCCAGCCGATGAACGGGATCAGGCTCAGCAGGTTCAGCAGGATGGCCAGGACCGTAAGCGGGAAGGTGAAGTTGAACGCTTCCTTGGATTCCTGCGCGGTGAACGGGCCGCGGTCACGGTACACCGCGTAGATGATGGCCGAGGGGATGCACCCCAGGATGCTGCCGAAGTGAGCGAGCATCGCCCATTGCCGATCCTCGGTGGGGCTCAGTGGCAAAGCGGTCACCTGCGAACCCTCAAAGCGTGAGTTCTCCGGTGAAGACTCAGTCTGGCGAGATGGCACTGTCGAATTTCCTTGCAATGTCTGAAGTGTGGTTACTGCCTCGAGTCTAGCCACCGGGACCGCTTCGGAAGCTCGACTCGCGGAACTAACCCTGCGATTCACCGATTGTTAGGAAACCGTAATCTTCGGTGGTGAGGAAATCGATCAGGTGCTCGACCTTGCCCAGCAGTTCGGGCTGCAGCTGCGAATAGTATTCGACCTTCGACAGGATCCGCTGCCAGCCCAACCCGATGTCGGCGGCGCTCTGGTGCGGCCAGCCGAAGCTGCGCAGCACCCCGGTTTTCCAGTCGGTGCCCTTGGGGATCACCGGCCACGCGGTGATGCCCAGCACCTCGGGCTTCACCGCCTGCCAGATGTCCACGTAGGGGTGGCCCAGGATCAGCACGTTGCCCTGCGCGCCGGGCGTGGCCATCGCCTGCTGCACGATGCGTTCCTCCTTCGTCCCGGAAATCAGGTGGTCGACCAGGATCCCCAGGCGGCGCTGCGGGGAGGGGTCGAAGTCCCGAATGGCCGCGGCCAGATCGTCCACGCCGTGCAGCGGTTCAACCACGATGCCCTCGACGCGCAGGTCATGGCCCCACACCTTCTCCACCAGCTCGGCGTCGTGCTTGCCCTCCACCCAGATGCGGCTGGCCCGGGCGGTGCGCGCCTTCTGCCCGGTCACCGCGCGGGACCCGGAGGAGGAACGCAGGGTGCTTCCGGCCTGTGCCTGGGCGCGCGGTTCGACCAGCTCCACCGGCTCTCCCTCCAGCAGGAAGCCGAAGCCGCTCTGGAAGGACTTGGTGCGCCCATGGCGGTCCTCCAGGACAATGACCCGCATGCCCCCGGACTTCTCGGTGCGCACCAGCTCACCAACCCAACCGGAGGCCACATCCTCCAGTAGAAGCCCGCGCTCCACCGGAACCTGACGCAGTTTCTTGGGAGCGGGGGTGCCCAGATCCATGGCGCCCCACGGGTAGTTGCTCACTGAATGCAGCCCTTTCGCTGTGACCGAATACGAACCAGATTCCAATGCTAGCAAGCGCTGAACGTACTAGACTTGGCACTTGAGGACGTAGAGTGCTAAATGCCGTGAGGCATGGAAGGTGGTGTGACAGTGAGCGAATTGCGGCGCCTGGATGTGCTGCGAGCCATCGTGGAGGATTATGTCCAATCCCGCGAACCGGTGGGCTCCAAGACCCTGCTGGACCGGCACGACCTGGGGGTCTCGGCGGCCACCATCCGCAACGACATGGCCGCGCTGGAGGACGAAGGACTCATCGTCGCCCCGCACACCTCTTCCGGGCGGGTGCCCACAGAAAAGGGCTACCGCCGGTTCGTCGACGAGATCGGTGAGATCAAGCCGCTCTCGCGCGCCGAACGCGAGGCGATCAACCGGATCATGGACACCTCCCAGGATCTGGAGGAGATGCTGCACAGCACCGTGCGGCTGCTGGCGAAGCTGACCAACCAGGTCGCGATGATCCAGGTGCCGCAGTACGACACGGCCGCGCTGCGGCACATCGAACTGGTGGGGCTCAGCCGGCACCAGTTCCTGCTGGTGCTCATTGCCTCCAACGGCAGTGTGGACCAGCGGGTGCTGAGCACCGCCGCGCCGTTCACCGACGAGTCGCTGGCCGGGCTGAAGAACACGCTGCTGGAGGCGCTGGCCGGGTACCAGCTTTCCGAGCTGTCCGTGCTGCTCTCCACCCACAGCGTGGAAATCCCGGGCCAGGACCAGGACCTGCTGGGAGAAATCCTTGCGGCCCTGCGCGAAATGGCGCATTCGGCCACCGAACAGCGTATCGTGATGGCGGGAACCGCGAACCTGGCCCGTGCCGGGGGAGACTTCCCGCTGAGCATCACCCCGGTGCTTGAGGCGCTGGAGGAGCAGGTGGTGCTGTTGAAGCTGTTTTCCGAACTGGAAGCCGATTCGCGCGGCCTGTCGGTGAGCATCGGCACCGAAACCCACATCGGGGAGCTGTCCGAGGCGGCGGTGGTGGCCACCAGCTACGGCAGCGATGCCCGCAACAAGCTCGGGGTGCTGGGCCCGACCCGGATGAACTACCCCTCCTCGATGGCCTCGGTGCGCGCCGTGGCACGCTACCTGTCCCGAATCCTGGCGAACTGAGACTCGCCGGCACAGACTTTGACCAACGGTTAGGAAAGGACACGCGAGAAACGTGAGCTCGCATTACGAGACGCTGGGTGTCGCGAAGGACGCCACGCAACAACAGATTAAGAGCGCCTACCGCAAGATGGCCCGCAAACTGCACCCGGATGTGAATCCCGGGCAGGACGCTGCGGAGCAGTTCAAGCTGGTCACCCGCGCCTACGAGGTCCTTTCGGATGAGACCAAGCGCGCCAACTACGACGCCACCGGGGATGAGAACGGCAACGGCCACCAGGGCTTTGGCGGGGCCGGCGGCTTCGGGGGGTTCGGGGACATCTTCGAGCAGTTCTTCGGCGGCGGCGGACAGGGCCAGGGCCCGATCCCGCGCACCCAGCGTGGACGCGACGCACTGATCACCGTGACCATCGACCTGGAGGACGCGGTCAAGGGCACCGTGTACCCGCTGGAGATGGAAACCGCGGTCACCTGCAAGACCTGCCACGGTGAGGGCACCCGCGAGGGCACCAGCCCGGTCACCTGCTCCATCTGCCACGGCGCCGGCCAGGTGCAGCGCCCGGTGCGCTCGTTCCTGGGCCAGATGATGACCGTGGAAACCTGCGCCGCCTGCCGCGGCCACGGCACCACCATCCCGGACCCCTGCCTGGAGTGCAACGGGGACGGGCGGGTGCGCGAACGGGTCTCCAAGCAGCTGAACATCCCCGCCGGGGTGGCCAGCGGCACCCGCATTCAGCTGCGCGACCAGGGCGAGGCCGGGCCGGGCGGGGGACCGAACGGCGACCTGTTCGTGGAAATCGAGGTGCGCCGCCACAAGATTTTCGAACGGGCGAACAACGACCTGCACGCCAAGATGAGCATCCCGATGACCGCCGCCGCCCTGGGCTGCGAGCTGAAGCTGGAGACCTTCGACGGCGAACAGTCGATCCAGGTGGAGCCCGGGGCCCAGGAGGGGCACACCGTGACCCTGCCGGGGTTGGGCGTGCCGCGGCTGCGCGGGGGCAAGCGCGGGGACATCATCGTGCACCTGAGCGTGGAAACCCCCACGAAGCTGGACGCCGCCCAGCGCGACCTGCTCGAGCAGCTGGCCAAGCTGCGCGGGGAGGAAATGGCGGCCGGACAGGTGGAGCACGCCGGGGGCATGTTCGCCCGGCTGCGCGACAAGTTGGGCCAGCGTTAGGCCATGAGCAACCACAGCTTCGTCATCGACCGGCAGCAGGCCGCCCAGGTCGCCGCCGGTGACCGGCTCTCCATCCAGGGCTCCGAGGCGCACCACGCGCTGAACGTGAAGCGGGTCAAGCCCGGTGAGCACCTGGACCTGCTCGATGGCCACGGCCGCCGGCTGGTGGTCGAGGTGCAGGACGGGGACAGGCAGGCGCTGCACGTCACCGTCCTGGAGGTCGTGGACGAAGCCCCGCCGGGCCACCCGGTCACCCTGATCCAGGCGCTGGCCAAGGGGGACCGGGACCTGCAGGCGGTGGAGGCCAGCGTGGAGCTGGGCGTCAGCGCGGTGCGTCCCTGGCAGGCCGAACGCTCCATCGTGCGCTGGAACGCCGCCAAGGCGCAGAAGGCGCTGGAGAAGTGGCGCTCCCAGGTGCGCAGCGCCCAGAAGCAGTCCCGGCGCAGCTATGAGCCGGTGCTGCACCCGATGCTCACCACGCGGCAGCTGGCCGAGGAGGTCTCGGCCCGGACCGCCGACGGGCACCTGGTCTTGGTGCTGCACGAGGCGGCCACCGTGCCGCTGGAGCGCATCGTGGGGGACTGGAAGGCCGCCGCCGGATCGGCGGGCCGCGCGGCACCTGGCGTGTGCCTGATCGTCGGACCCGAAGGCGGGATCAGCGACGGGGAACTGGCGGTGCTCACCGCCGCCGGTGCCCGAGCCGTGGTTTTGGGCCAGCATGTGCTGCGGGCCTCCACCGCCGGCCCGGCCGCCCTGGTGCTGGTCCGTCACCTGCTCGGGGACCTGTAGGGGGCTTGGAAAAAAACTTCACCCGGCCATCGCCGGTGGACGCGATTTCGCGTCTGCCGGTGGTGGCCGGGTTCGTGGTTAAGCGTGGTTCCCGGGGGTTTTGCGGCCCGGTTCTTTGGCTGCCCGGTTAGCTGACGTTGAACATGCTGGTGGTGCGCGCGATCTTCGCGCCCGAACCGTTGTTCTGGCCCCACAGGGTCACCCGGTATTCGCCGGGGGAGAGCGCCAGCTCGCGGCTGAGCGCCCCGTCCTCATCCAGCTCGGTGGCCTTCACCCGTTGGGCCTCGTCCACCGGCTGCCAGTCCCCGGCCGTGTTCTTACGCTCCACCCGGTAGTACAGCCCGTCGCTGAAGGCGACGGATCGGGCGTTGAGCTTGACCTTCCCGGCGGCGAACTGGCTGGAGTTCTGCGGGTCGATGATCCAGATCGGGGCCATGAAGCTGGAGTTGCGTTCGTATTCGCTCTCCAGGCGGTAGTCGTCGAACACGGTGGCGTTCGCGGCCCCGTCCACCAGCAGGCGCAGCTTCGGCGGCTGGCTGCCGTTCAGTACCCCGGCGTTGGCGGCCGCGGCGGTGGCGGTGAACACCAGCTGCTGGATGCTGCGCTGGGCCAGGCCCTCATCCAGGTGGGCGCCAAAGACCTTCTTCGGCAGGTCCAGGGTGATCACGTTCTCGGAGCTGATCGACACCCCGATGTCGGTGCTGGGCTTCAGGTAGGTGAACCACCCGTCCTTGGCCGGCTTGTCGTTGAGCATGTAGCTGATGGCGTCGGTGACCGGGTCCCCGCTGGCCTTGGCCCGCGCGTACTCGCGGTACAGGTAGACCCCGTCATTATCGGCCTGCAGCCAGTAGACCGGGATCAGCTCCTTGTCCGAGGGGGTTTCCACCGAGCCCGAGGCGCTGGGCAGGTCCTGGTGGGCGCTGTTCGAGGTGTCGGGCATGCGGTGTTCCTCATTGCCGGTGCTCGCCCCACAGCCCACGGCGACGGCCAGGCCAAGGGCCAGGGCCGCCGCTGTTGCGCGCCGCGAAAACTTTCCTAGAGGCAATCAATACACCTATCCACATGGTCCACCTGTGACGTGGAACTCACCAGTAACATTTGTAGCTGACGGTTCAACACAATGCCATACCCAACTGGGCTAAAGGGCGAAAAACCGTACAGGATAGCGATCTGTAACCAAATCTATACCTTCAGCATCCAAAGTGAGGGGTAGATTTGGGGATTTATCCCACGGCACATGCCCCAAAACAGCCTTCGCTCGCTAGACTGGAAGGTGCAACATTTTCTCGTTTACGCCTAAGGGGCCCACAACACCGTATGCAGGTAGAAAAAGATCGGATGCCATCCGAAGCCGAACGCGCATCCCTGACCGTCACCTTCGACAATCCCGAGCATATGATCTCCACTCTGGGACCCAATGACGAGCTGCTGCGGATCCTGACCGGAGCCTACCCGTCGCTGGAACTGCGCCCCGCCGATTCCCGGCTGACCCTGCTGGGTGAACCCGGCCAGGTGCGCCGCGCCCAGCGGGTGCTGGAGGAGGCCCGGCAACTGGCCGGCCGCGGCTCGCGCATGAGCGTGGAGACCGTCGAGCAGATCATCAAGATGGTCTCGGGCAACGGGGAGCAGTCCGCCTCCAATGTGCTGGGGTTGAAGATCCTCTCCGGGCGCGGCAAGTCGATCCGCCCCAAGACGGTGAACCAGAAGTCCTACGTGGACGCGATCGACGACTCCACCATCACCTTCGGCATCGGCCCGGCCGGCACCGGCAAGACGTTCCTGGCCATGGCCAAGGCGGTCGCCGCGCTGCAGGACAAGCAGGTCAACCGGATCATCCTCACCCGCCCGGCCGTGGAGGCCGGGGAGAAGCTGGGCTTTTTGCCCGGCACCCTCTCCGAGAAGATCGACCCGTACCTGCGCCCGCTCTACGATGCGCTGCACGACATGGTGGACCCCGAGTCGATCCCGCGACTGCTGGAGGCCGGCACCATTGAGGTCGCCCCGCTGGCGTACATGCGCGGACGCACCCTGAACGACGCGTTCGTGATCCTGGACGAGGCGCAGAACACCACTGCGGAGCAGATGAAGATGTTCCTCACCCGCCTGGGCTTCGGCTCGAAGATGGTGGTCACCGGGGACATCACCCAGGTGGACCTGCCCGGCAACGCGGTCTCCGGGCTGCGCCTGGTCACCGAGGTGCTCAAGGACATCGACGACATCAGCATCTGCCGCCTGGACGCCACCGACGTGGTGCGCCACCGGCTGATCTCCGACATCGTCTCGGCCTACGACCGCTGGGACGCCGCCCAGCGCCAGCCGCATCGTGAACGGCGTGGCAAGTGAACCCCGCCCACCGATTTAGCCTCCAGGAACCAGTGAGCAGCAATAGATGAGCATCGAAGTCAATAACGAAACCGAAGCGCAGGTCGACCTGCAGGCCGTGGAGAAGCTGGCACGCTTTGTGCTGGAGACCATGTACCTGCACCCCAGCACCGAGGTCGCGGTGGTGTTCGTCGACGAGGAGGCCATGAGCCAGCTGCACGTGGAGTGGATGGACCTGGAAGGGCCCACCGACGTGATGAGCTTCCCGATGGACGAGCTGCGTCCGGGCAGCGCCAACACCCCGGCCGAGAGCGGGATCCTGGGAGATGTGGTGATCTGCCCGGCCGTGGCCGCCGAACAGGCCGCCGCCGGCGGGCACAGCGTCCAGGACGAGGTGCTGCTGCTGACCACGCACGGCCTGCTGCACCTGATGGGCTTCGACCACGACGAGGAGGCCGAACGCGCCGAGATGTTCGGCCTGCAGCGCAAGCTGCTGGAATCCTTCCTGGGCCGCCCGGCCCCGAAGGAGACCGTGGAGTAGCCGGTGAGCACCGTTTTAGTGATCGCTGCCCTGATCTTCCTCGCCTGTGCGGCGGTTCTCACGGCAGCGGATTCGGCCTTTTATGCCCTCTCCCGCCACACGGCGGAAAAACTGCGCAACGACTCGAACTCCAAGGCGCTGACCCGGATCCTGGACGACAGCGAATCCCACGCCCAGTCCATCCGCTTCTGGCGGATGTGGTTCGAAACCGCTTCCGCGGTGGCCATCGCCCTGGTCTTCTCCCGCTTTATCCACAACATCTGGCTGGCCGGGCTGCTGGCCACCATCACCATGGCGGGGCTGGGCTTCGTGCTGGTCTCGGTCTCCCCGCGGCGCTACGGGCGGGCGAACGCGGCCTCCGTGGTGCGCAGCACCGCCCCGCTGGTGCGCCTGCTGCGCGTGCTGCTGGGCCCGGTGACCAACTGGCTGGCCTCCATCGGCAAGGCGCTGGCCCCCTCGGGCTCCAGCCATGAGGACACCTACCTGGACAAGGACCGGCTGCGTGACATCGTGGACCGGGCCAGCGAGGGCGCGGACCTGGAGGAGGAATCGGCGGAGCTGATCTCCTCGGTGATGGACCTGGAGGAAACCAATGTGCGCTCGGTGATGGTTCCGCGCACCGACATGGTCTACTTCGACGCGGACACCACCATCCACCGGGCCCTGGACTTGTTCATGGCCTCGGGCTTCTCCCGCATCCCGCTGGCCGGGGAGGACGCCGATGACATCCGCGGGATCATCTACCTCAAGGACGTGATCCGCGAGGTGCACGGGCTGCAGCGCGCCGAATCGCTGGGCGAACTGGCGCGCAAGGTGCGTTTCGTGCCCGAATCGAAGAACGCGGCCGAGCTGATGCAGGAACTGCAGCAGGAGTCCATACACCTGGCCATCGTGGTCGACGAGTACGGCGGCACCGCCGGGCTGATCACCCTGGAGGACCTGCTGGAGGAGATCGTGGGGGACATCGACGACGAATACGACCGCTCCCGCCCGGACGTGGTGGAAAACCCGGACGGGACGCTGACAGCCCAGGCCGGCACCTCCATCGACGACGTGGCCGACTTCTTCGGCATGGACATCGAGGAGGAGGACGTGGACACCGTGGGCGGGCTGATCTCCAAGGCCCTGGAATCGGTGCCGGTGCTCGGCTCGGTGGCCGAGATCCACGGGCTGCGCCTGGAAGTCGTCTCCCTGTCCGGGCGGCGCAACCGCGTGGGCAAAATTCATGTAGAGCGCCTGCACCACGGCGCTTCCGACCAGAGAGAAACCATAGAGGAATCACCCAATGGCAGAGACTAACAACCTTCCCGCCTCCGGCAGCTGGCCCGAGGACTTCCGTTCGGGCTTCACCTCCTTCGTGGGCCGGCCCAACGCCGGCAAGTCCACGCTGACCAACGCCCTGGTGGGGCAGAAGATCGCGATCACCTCCGCCAAGCCGCAGACCACCCGGCACACCATCCGCGGGATCGTGCACCGCCCCGACGCGCAGCTGATCCTGGTGGACACCCCCGGGCTGCACCGCCCGCGCACCCTGCTGGGGCAGCGGCTGAACGACCTGGTGGCCGAGACCCTCTCCGAGGTCGACGCGATCGGCTTCTGCCTGCCGGCCAACGAGAAGATCGGCCCCGGGGACCGCTTCATCGCCAGCCAGCTCGCCCAGCTCAAGCGCAAGCCCATCGTCGCCCTGGTCACCAAGGCCGACCTGGTGGACCGCGAGACCCTGGCCGCCCAGCTGATCGCGGTCACGGAGCTGGGCAGCGAAAACTTCGGGCCCGACGGGTTCGCCGCGATCATCCCGGTCAGCGCCGTGAAGGACTTCCAGGTGGAGCAGGTGGCCAACGTGCTGGTCGAACAGCTGCCGCTGGGCCCGCCGCTGTACCCGGACGGGGAGCTGACCGACGAGCCGGAGAGCGTGATGGTCGCCGAGCTGGTGCGCGAAGCCGCGCTGGAGGGGGTGCGCGATGAGCTGCCGCACTCGCTGGCCGTGGTTGTCGAGGAGATGGCCCCGCGCGAGGGCCGCTCGAAGGAGAACCCGCTGGTGGACATCCACGTGAGCCTGTACGTGGAGCGGCCAAGCCAGAAGGCGATCGTGATCGGCAAGGGTGGCGCCCGGCTGCGCGAGGTCGGCACCCGCGCCCGGCAGGGGATCGAGAAGCTTCTGGGCACCAAGGTGTACCTGGACCTGCACGTGAAGGTGGCCAAGGACTGGCAGCGCGACCCGAAGCAGCTGGGCCGCCTCGGCTTCTAGCCCGCCGCCACGGGCTGCCGCAACCCGTAAACAACCCCTGTCCGACCTGGTCGGGC
Organism: Glutamicibacter creatinolyticus; assembly: GCF_006094275.1. GTDB lineage: Bacteria > Actinomycetota > Actinomycetes > Actinomycetales > Micrococcaceae > Glutamicibacter > Glutamicibacter creatinolyticus. Next base: position 1,653,603 of record NZ_CP034412.1, on the reverse strand, counting down.
AGGGGTTGTGCCATGCCCGGGAAAGGTGCGGTGCAGGGCCGGGCGTCCGGAATGTGACACAAACGTGCAACAACTGCGTCGCATCCCACCGGCGGTGCTATGTTTGAAAAATGCATTTCGAGCTACTACTGCTACTTAGCCGCTGCGAGGATCCAACGGACCGCTAGTGGTCCCACGGCCGACCCCTCGTCGCGGAGTTCGCCCTCATCCGGCCCCATACAAACAACCACCAATTGTCCAGGGGATACCGAAATGCAGAACATGCAAAAGCCTTCGAACATGCCAATCCACAAGTATGTTCCCTTCCAGGACCAGATCGAGGTCAACCTGCCCGATCGCACTTGGCCAGACAAATACATCACCAAGGCCCCGCGCTGGTGCGCGGTGGATCTGCGCGACGGCAACCAGGCGCTGATCGACCCGATGAGCCCCGAGCGCAAGCACAAGATGTTCGACCTGCTGGTGCAGATGGGCTTCAAGGAGATCGAGGTGGGCTTCCCCTCGGCCTCGCAGACCGACTTCGACTTCGTGCGCCAGCTCATCGAACAGGACCGCATCCCCGAGGATGTAACCATCCAGGTGCTCACCCAGTCCCGGGAACACCTGATCGAGCGCACCTACCAGGCGCTGGAGGGCGCCAAGCAGGCGATCGTGCACCTGTACAACTCCACCTCGATCCTGCAGCGCGAAGTGGTGTTCCGCCAGGATGAGGACGGGATCGTGGACATCGCGGTGCAGGGTGCGCGGCTGTGCAAGAAGTACGAGGAGCAGCTTAGCGGCACCAAGATCACCTACGAATACTCCCCGGAGTCCTACACCGGCACCGAGCTCGAGTTCGCCAAGCGCATCTGCGAGGCGGTGGCCGAGGTGCTGGAGGCCAGCCCGCAGAACAAGGTGATCCTGAACCTTCCGGCCACCGTGGAGATGGCCACCCCGAACGTGTACGCCGACTCGATCGAGTGGATGCACCGCAACCTGGCCAACCGGGAGTCGATCATCCTCTCCCTGCACCCGCACAACGACCGCGGCACCGGGGTGGCCGCCGCGGAGCTGGGCTACCTGGCCGGCGCGGACCGCATCGAGGGCTGCCTGTTCGGCAACGGGGAGCGCACCGGCAACGTGGACCTGATCACCCTGGGCATGAACATGTTCGGCCAGGGCGTGGACCCGCAGATCGACTTCTCCGACATGGACCACATCCGACGCACCGTGGAGTACTGCAACCAGCTGCCGGTGCCCGAGCGCAGCCCGTACGGCGGGGACCTGGTGTTCACCGCGTTCTCCGGCTCCCACCAGGACGCCATCAAGAAGGGCCTGGAGGCGATGGACGCCAAGGCCGCCGCCCAGGGCAAGGACATCAATGACCTGGTCTGGGCGGTGCCCTACCTGCCGGTGGACCCCAAGGACATCGGGCGCAGCTACGAGGCCGTGATCCGGGTGAACTCCCAATCCGGCAAGGGCGGGGTCTCCTACCTGCTGAAGAACGACTACAACCTGGACCTGCCGCGCCGCGCCCAGATCGAATTCTCCGGGGTGATCCAAAAGAAGACCGATTCCGAGGGCGGGGAAGTCTCCTCGCAGACCATCTGGCAGGTTTTCCAGGACGAGTACCTGCCGGTGGCCGAGGGCAATGGCCTCAAGCCCTGGGGGTACTACAAGATCGCCTCGGCAACCGCCGAATCCGCGGAGGACGGCAGCTTCGTGCTGCACACCAAGCTGCTGGTGGACGGCGCCGCCCAGGAGCGCAGCGCCGAGGGCACCGGCCCGATCTCCGCACTGGTGAAGATGCTCAACGAGGACGGGGTGGATTTGCGGGTGCTGGACTACACCGAGCACGCGCTGAGCGAGGGCGGCAACGCCCAGGCGGCCGCCTACGTTGAATGCGCGGTCGGGGACCGGATCCTGTGGGGTGTGGGCATGGACGCGAACACCACCATCGCCTCACTGAAGGCCGTGGTCTCCGCGGTGAACCGCGCCATCCGCGACGCCAAGTAGCCCCACCGGCCAACGGCACGACCACCAACACGGCGCCCCGCAGCGTTGCAACGCTGCGGGGCGCCGTGCCGTGCGGCCCCAGCCCCGGGCAGGCGAGCCGTGGTGCGCGGGAGCGGTGCAAAAGTGCGATAATTGGGGGTGTGGCAAGATCTGGATTCGCATCACGCAGTTACCGCACCCGCGGCATTGTTCTGCGTACCCACAAGCTTGGCGAGTCCGACCGCATCATCACCCTGATCACCCCCAACGGGCTGGTCCGGGCCGTGGCCAAGGGGGTGCGGCGCACCTCCTCGCGGATGGGCGCCACCCTGGAACCGTTCATGGAAGTCGACGCCCAGGTGGTGATGGGCCGCAGCCTGGACATCATCTCCCAGGCCCAGCTGCGCCACCCCTACGGGCAAAAGCTGGTCGGCGACTACTCCGCCTACACGGTGGCCACCGCGATGGTGGAAACCGCCGAACGGCTGCTGGAGGCGGACGCCGACTCCACGATGCGCCAATACCGGCTGCTGCACGGGGCGATCGCGCTGCTGGCCCGCGGCAGCGTGGACCCCGGACCGATTCTGGACTCCTACCTCCTGCGCGCCCTGTCCGTGGCAGGCTGGGCCCCCTCCTTCACCGACTGCGTGCGCTGCGGTGAACCGGGTCCGCATTCGGCGCTGAACATCCAGCTGGGCGGCGTGGTCTGCCCGGCCTGCCGCCCGCCGGGCTCCACCTCCCCGCACCCGGTCACCGTCAGCTATCTGCAGGCGCTGCTGACCGGGGACTGGGACACGGTGGCCACCGCCGGGCCCAAGGCGCGCGACCAGGGCGCCAAGATCGTAGCCAACTACCTGCAGTGGCACCTGGAACGTGCCGTGAAGTCCCTACGCCATGTGGAGAGAACATGAAGAAGCTCGCCCCGATCACCGGCCAGCGCGGCCCGGTCAGCCCCTATGCGCACCCCCGGAACCCGCAGGTGCCCTCCATCCCGGCCGCCGTGCTGCCCCAGCACGTGGCGATCGTGATGGACGGCAACGGCCGGTGGGCGAACCAGCGCGGGCTGCCGCGCACCGAGGGACACCGGGCGGGGGAAGCCGCGCTGCTGGATGTGATGGCCGGGGCCGTGCAGCTGGGGATCAAGTACGTCTCGGTGTACGCGTTCTCCACCGAAAACTGGAAGCGCAGCCCCGAGGAAGTGCGCTTCTTGATGGGCTTTTCCCGCGACGTGCTGCGCCGCCAGCGCGACACCCTGAACTCCTGGGGTGTGCGCATCCGCTGGTCCGGGCGTGAACCACGGCTGTGGAAGAGCGTGATCAACGAGCTGAAGGCCGCCGAGCAACTCACCGAAGACAACCTGGGCTGCCAGCTGACCATGTGCGTGAACTATGGGGGACGGGCCGAGCTGGCCGACGCCATGACCCTGATGGCCCAGGACGTGCAGGCCGGACGGCTGAAGCCCTCCGGGATCAGCGAGAAAACCATTGGCCGCTACCTGCACGCCCCGGAACTGCCGGATGTGGATTTGTTCATGCGCACCTCCGGTGAGCAGCGCACCAGCAACTTTTTGCTCTGGCAGTCGGCGTACGCCGAAATGGTGTTCCTGGACGAGCTGTGGCCGGATGTGGACCGCACCACCTTGTTCAAGGCCGTCGAACAGTACGCGCAACGCGACCGCCGCTACGGTGGCGCGGTGGACAAGCCCCAGCCCGAGGAGGCACCGGCCCACAGCTAAGCGCGTTCCGCCAGGGGAAGCCTGGCGCGGCGCCGGCTAGCTTGCGCCCTGCAGCAGGTGCAGCCAGCGCCGGACCTTCGCATAGGACTCGGCGCGCGGCCCGGCGGATGAGGTGAACACGTCGTGCATCGCGTCGGTGATGATCGCATTGGTGACGAAGCTGCCCAGCTTCAGGCTGCGCTGGCGCACCAGGTTCACGTCCACCACCGAATCGGTGCGCTGCATCAGCGGATCGTAGCTGGCCCCGAAGTGCGACTGGGCGCTGGTGAGCACCAGCACCGGCAGCTCCAGGTCCAGCCCCTTGGCCACCTTTGCGTGCGCCTCGAGCACCGTGCGCATCCAGCCCACGGTGGGACGGAACGCGTGCCGTGGACGCCACAGCGGGTGGATGTCCCATTCCCCGTGCCCGTCCTGCGAGAGCGAGAGCCAGTAGTGGTCCAGTTCGGGCAGGTGCAGGGTGCGTGTGGGGGAGCGCCGGGCCATCGCCTCCATCAGCCCCTGGGCCGGTATCCGCAGGAACTGGGTGCCCTGGAATTCCAGCCACGGGGCATTGAGCACCAGCCCGGCCAGCCTGGCGGTGGACTGCTGGGCCCAGAGACTGATGATCAGCCCGCCCAGGGAATGGCCCTGCACCAGCAGCGGCAGCCCCGGGTGCTCGGCCGTGAGCAGATCCGCGGCCGCGTCCAGCTCCTGGTGGTATTCGGCCAGGTGCTCCACATAGCCGGGACGCTGGTGCTCGCTGCGCAGGCTGCGCCCATAGCGGCGCAGGTCCAGGGCGTAGAAACGGTAGCCGGCGGCCCGCCAGAATTCGGCCAGCTCGCGATTGTAGAAGTAGTCGCTCCAGCCATGCACGCTGAGCAGGATGCCGCGCTCTTCCGGATTGCCCGGGGGCGGCTGCTTCGGCACATAGCGGACCAAAGTGCCCAGCACCGGGCCCTCCCCATCCACGCCAAGGTCCAAGGTGGTGTGCTCAAAGTCCTCGCCCAACGGGTCGGCGGCCCAGCCGCCGGGATCCGTGCTGGTCAAGAAATCCGGCCATTGGCTTGATGGAATACCGTGCAGACCGCTCATGGCACCAGCCTAGCCGGTAAAGAATTTGGCAAGCGCACTGGCCAGCGGGGAAAATTGAAACCATGCGCATTTACCCCCTGGTTTTCAAGCACGTCTTCACCAAGATGGATCCGGAGAAGGCCCACCACTTCGCCTTTGACGCCATCAAGCTGGCGCAGCGTGTCGGATTGAGCAAGCTGACCCGCAAGTTCTTCGCTCCCGACCCGAAGCTGCGCCGCACGGTGATGGGCATCGACTTCCCCTCGCCCTTTGGCCTGGCCGCCGGCTTCGACAAGGGCGCCACCGGCATCCTGGCGCTGAGCGACATCGGGTTCGGGCACGTGGAGATCGGCACCGTCACCGGTCAGGCCCAGCCGGGCAATCCGACCCCGCGGCTCTTCCGCCTGGTGGAGGATCGCGCGGTGATCAACCGGATGGGGTTCAACAACGAGGGCGCCGAGGTCGTCGCCGCCCGGGTGGCCACCGCCCGGCAGCAGCTGAAGGCCGATTACCGCCGGCACCGTCCGGTCGTTGGCGTGAACATCGGCAAGACCAAGCTGGTCGAACTGGAGGACGCGGTCGGCGACTATCTGGAATCCACCCGCCAGCTGGCGAACCACGCCGACTACCTGGTGGTGAACGTCTCCAGCCCGAACACCCCGGGGCTGCGTTTGCTGCAGAGCGTGGATTCCCTGCGTCCGCTGCTGGAGCAGGTGGGGGCCAAGGCCGATGCGGTGGCCGGCCGGCACGTGCCGTTGCTGGTGAAGATCGCCCCGGACCTCAGCGACGAGGACGTGGCCGATGTGGCACGCCTGGCCATTGAACTGGAACTGGACGGCATCATTGCCACGAACACCACCATCGGTCGCGAGGGGCTGGCCAGTGACTCGGCGCGCGTCGAGGACATTGGGGCCGGGGGACTGTCCGGTGCCCCGCTGAAGGAACGCTCCCTGCAGGTGCTGCGCCAGCTGCGCGAACTGGTGCCCGCCGAAATGGCGATCATCTCCGTGGGTGGGGTGAGCGATGCGAAGGACGTCAAGCAGCGTCTGGATGCCGGAGCGGACCTGGTGCAGGGATACACGGCGTTCTTGTACGAAGGACCGTTCTGGGCCCGGAACATCAACCGGGAGCTGGCGCAGATGCTCTAGGAGTTCTCACCAGCTCGCTGTGCCCAGATACGGCCAGCCGAGTTGAAGATGACGGCGGGTGCCAGCGGGCACCCGCCTTTTCTTGTGCCCGGATACCGCCCGGGCGTCTGAGGCCGATTATCGGTAGTCCTCGGGGGAGCAGCGATACCGAGCTCAGGCCGTGCACAAAACTTGCGGTTTGTACCGAGCGATACAAAGCTGTGGGCTTGTGCATAAAACGCGTGTTCGCCGGGCAGTCCTAGGCCGGAGGCACAAGGTGGGCATGATCCTCGCCCCAAGGCCAAAAAACAAGGAGGGTTCCACTAGGAACCCTCCTTGTTTTAATGTCTGAGTGCTTGGATCAGCTCAGCTTCGCACCGCGCTTGACCTGCGGCTTGGGCAGGCGCAGCTTGCGGAACTGCATGCCGCGCATGAAGGCGTAGAGTCGGACACCGCGCTCGAGCTTGCCAAAGCGCTTGACCAACTCGCGCTTGAGCAGCCATCCGGTGAGGATTCCTTCGATGATCACCACACCCAACACGATGTACAGGCCGAACTGCACGTAGACCTGCAGTGTCAGGTTCTGGCTGAACACCAGGGAGGCGACCAGGAACAGCAGGATGATGAACATCATGAACTCGCTGAACATCCAGCGCGAGTCGATGAAGTCGCGGGCAAAACGCTTCTGCGGACCCTTGTCACGCGGCATCAGATAGCGCTCATCACCGGTTTCATTGGCGATACGCAGTCGCTGCTGAGCCTCGATGCGGCGCTTGCGCTCCATCTCCTTGGCCTGCTTGCGGTCATTGGGCACCAGCGGACGCTGGTGGCGTGCCTGCTGCTGGCTGCGCTTCGGGGTCGGGCCGCTCTTGCGGCCATCGGGCGAGGCCAGCGTCTCTGGGGCCTGCTCTTGCGGGGGCTGAGGTTCTTCCTTCTTACGTCCAAACACCCGCCCATCCTATCGGTTCCGCGGCTGTGACGTGACATTGGCCGGACTTGATCGGTTGTTAGGCTTGGAAGCATGACTAGTAACACTTCGGCCGCAGCGGCCGCCCACGGGGTGGACATCGCCGGCCTGCGCGAGCACGTCGAGGCCAACTTCGAGAAGATCCTCACCGAACTGACCGAGCTGGTGGCAATCCCCGGCATCGCCTGGGAATCCTTCGACCCGGCAAACCTGGAGCAAAGCGCCCAGGCCGTGGCCGCCCTGGTGGAGGCCATCGGGGTGGACAGCGTGGAGATCCTGCGCGAACCCACCGATGAGGGAACCATGGGCAGCCCGGCGGTGGTGGCCCGCCGCACAGCCAAACCCGGCAAGCCCACCATCCTGCTCTACGCCCACCACGACGTACAGCCACCCGGAGACCCAGCGGACTGGAACACCCCGGCCTTTGAGGCCACCCGTGTCGGGGACCGGCTCTTTGGCCGTGGCGCCGCGGATGACAAGGCCGGCATCATGGTGCACGTTGCCGCGCTGCGCGCCGTGCTGGACCGGGTCGCCGACTTCGGTGTCGGGGTGACCTTCTTCTTCGAGGGTGAGGAAGAGGCCGGCTCCCCGTCGTTCCGCAACTTCCTGGAGGCGCATCAGGACAAGCTGGCAGCCGATGTGATCATCGTGGCCGATTCCTCGAACTGGGCCGTGGGCACCCCGGCGCTGACCTCCTCGCTGCGCGGCATGGCTGCCGCCGAGATCGAGGTTCGGTCCATGACGCACGCCGTGCACTCGGGCATGTTCGGCGGGCCGGTGCTCGACGCCCCGTTGCTGGCCGCCAAGCTGATCTCCACGTTGCACGATGAGAACGGGGCCGTTGCCGTACCCGGGCTCGTCTCCAACGACCACGCCGACGTGGACTACTCCGAGGAGCAGTTCCGCGCCGATTCGGGCCTGCTGGACTCCGTGTCCCTGGCCGGAACCGGCAAGATCACCGACCGGCTGTGGAATAAACCGGCGCTGAGCGTCATTGGAATGGATATGCCCAGCGTTGACCATTCCTCCAATACCCTGATCCCGCGCACGCGGTTCAAGGTGTCGATGCGACTGGCACCCGGACAGGACTCGGCAGCGGCATTGAAGGCGCTGGAGGAGCATATCCTGGCCCAGGACGTGCGCGGAGCCGAAGTCACCTTCACCGCCACCGAGGCGGGCAGCGCCTATCAGGCGGACCTGCATGCGGCGGCGAACGAAAAGGCGCAGTGGGCCCTGGCCCAAGCTTGGGGGACCGAACCGGTGAGCATGGGTTTGGGCGGATCCATCCCATTCATCGCCGACCTGCTCGAGGTCTTCCCACAAGCTCAAATCCTTGTGACCGGCGTGGAGGATCCGGACTCGCGGGCCCACTCGGCCAACGAGTCGCTGCACCTGGGGGACTTCAAGAACGCGATCGTCGCCGAGGCGCTGCTGCTGGCCCGGCTGGACAGCGAAGGGCTGTAGACTCCGTCCGGTTATGAATCGGCTCATAGTGTGAAACAAACATGGGTGCGAATTCCCAGATGAGTCGTACGATAGAAACTAGAGGAGAGGTGCACATCTTCACCCCACGAACCGGGGCAGGGCGCACCACTGCAGTATGGGAGGAGAAACATGACTGCACCAGCAAATGATGTCAAGGGCGACGCCACCGAGTTGCCGACCCACGAGGTGAACCTCAGCGACGTGGCCGCCGAAAAGGTGCGCTCACTTCTGGACCAGGAAGGCCGCGACGACCTGCGTCTGCGCATCGCCGTGCAGCCCGGGGGCTGCTCGGGCCTGATCTACCAGCTGTACTTCGATGAGCGCATGCTCGACGGGGACCACGTGCGCGAGTTCGACGGCGTGGAAGTGATCGTCGACAAGATGAGTGTCCCATATCTCAATGGCGCCTCCATCGACTTCGAGGACACCATCTCGAAGCAGGGCTTCACCATCGACAACCCGTCGGCTGGCGGATCCTGTGCCTGCGGGGACTCTTTCCACTAAATCAGCGGGAACTAACACCTCTGTTCAAACGTTTAAGAAACTTTCGTTGGAACAGAGGTGTTTTTCTGCATTCAGGGGCTTGAGAGGGTAAGCTCTACATTAAGTAGTAAAACTATGTTTCGCTTCGTGGGCCAGCTCACGGGACACACTCGTAAACGCGGGATGACCTACGAAGACCACACATTCAGCACCAACAAAGAGGAAGGGCCGTCTGTGAGTTCGCAAGACCGAACCGGCAGTCGCGGATCTGCCAAAGCCAAAGTCATGGCTTTGGTAGGTACTGGCGCACTGCTGTTGACGGGATGTTCAGCGGAGGTAAAGCGCGGTTGGCTCCCGAACGTGGAGCGTGACACCACCAACCACACCGGGATGATTCAGGATCTATGGGTTAACTCGTGGATCGCTGTCACCGTGATCGGTGTTTTGACCTGGGGCTTGATGCTCTGGTGTGTCGTGGCCTACCGCCGCCGTAAGTCCGATACTGGCTACCCGCGTCAGATCAGCTACAACCTGCCAATCGAGATTTTCTACACCGCCATTCCGCTGGTTCTGGTGTTGGTCTTCTTTAGCTTCAACAACAACGTTGAAAAGGCAATCAACACCAAGGTCGATTCCGAAGTTGTCGTCGACGTCCGCGCCAAGCAGTGGGCCTGGGACTTCAACTACTCGTACGACGGCCAGGAGAAGTACTTCGCTGGCAAGCAGGCTCACCTGAACGAGGACGGCTCGGCCGGCGCCCAGGAGACCCTGCCGACCCTGTACCTGCCGGTTAACAAGACTGTCACCCTGGAACTGAACAGCCGCGACGTCATCCACTCGTTCTGGGTGCCGGCGTTCGTGCAGAAGCTGGACATGATTCCGGGCCGCACCAACTACATGTACCTCACCCCGCAGGTTGAGGGCACCTTCGACGGTAAGTGCGCCGAGCTTTGCGGCGAGTACCACTCCGAGATGCTGTTCAACGTCAAGGTCGTCAGCGAGGCCGAGTTCAAGGCCCAGATGGCGAAGCTGGAAGACGGACACCTCGGCGAGGAATATGACCGTCAGCCGAACAAGGTTAACTCCGTGGTCGTCGAGCACGAAGGACAAGGGGAAGGAGAGTAACCGGTCATGACAACTTTTGAATACGCGACCGATGATGTGAAGAGCATCAACTCGGCCGTCGTCCCGAGGTCAAAGGGACGCATCTTCGTTGACTACATCACCAGCACGGACCACAAGAAGATTGGGTACATGTACCTCATTTCTTCGTTTGTGTTCTTCTGCATCGGTGGTGTGATGGCGCTGCTGATCCGTGCCGAGCTCTTTGAGCCGGGCATGCAGATCGTGCAGACCAAGGAACAGTACAACCAGCTGTTCACCATGCACGGCACCGTGATGCTGCTGATGTTCGCCACCCCGCTGTTTGCGGGCTTCGCGAACGTGATGATGCCCCTGCAGATCGGTTCGCCCGACGTGGCGTTCCCTCGCCTGAACGCCCTGGCGTTCTGGTTCTTCTCGCTGGGTTCGACCATTGCCCTGGCCGGCTACCTGACTCCTCAGGGCGCCGCGAGCTTCGGTTGGTTCGCTTACGCACCGCTGTCCAACACCACGTTCTCTCCGGGCGTCGGTGGTGACCTGTGGGTCTTCGGTCTGGCACTGTCCGGCTTCGGCACCATCCTGGGTGCAGTGAACTTCATTACCACCATCATCTGCCTGCGCGCACCTGGCATGACCATGTGGCGCATGTCGATCTTCACCTGGAACACCCTGATCACCTCGATCCTGATCCTGATGGCCTTCCCGCCGCTGGCAGCTGCGCTGTTCGCACTGGGTGCTGACCGTCGTCTGGGTGCACACATCTTTGATCCGGATAACGGGGGAGCGGTGCTCTGGCAGCACCTGTTCTGGTTCTTTGGTCACCCCGAGGTGTACATCATCGCGCTGCCGTTCTTCGGCATCGTTTCGGAGATCTTCCCGGTCTTCAGCCGCAAGCCGATCTTCGGCTACAAGGGCCTGGTCTTCGCGACCATCGCCATTGCCGCCCTCTCGGTTTCGGTGTGGGCTCACCACATGTACGTGACCGGTGCCGTCATGCTTCCGTTCTTCGGCTTCATGACCATGCTGATCGCGGTTCCGACCGGCGTGAAGTTCTTCAACTGGATCGGCACCATGTGGCGCGGTTCGATCACCTTCGAAACCCCGATGCTGTGGAGCATCGGCTTCCTGGTGACCTTCCTGTTCGGTGGTCTGACCGGTATTATCCTCTCGGCTCCGGCCCTGGACTTCCACGTGTCTGACACCTACTTCGTGGTGGCACACTTCCACTACGTTGTCTTCGGTACCGTTGTGTTCGCCATGTTCGCCGGCTTCTACTTCTGGTGGCCAAAGTGGACCGGGCACATGCTCAACGAGCGTCTGGGCAAGATCCACTTCTGGTTGCTGTTCATCGGCTTCCATGGCACCTTCCTGATCCAGCACTGGCTGGGCGTCATCGGCATGCCGCGTCGCTACGCCGACTACATGCCGGAAGACGGGTTCACCATGATGAACCAGGTTTCCACCGTGTTCTCCTTCGTCCTTGGCATCTCGATGATCCCGTTCTTCTGGAACGTTTGGATCACCCACCGTCAGGCCAAGAAGGTCACCGTTGATGATCCGTGGGGCTTCGGCGCATCGCTGGAATGGGCAACTTCCTGCCCGCCGCCGCGTCACAACTTCCACTCGATCCCGCGGATCCGCTCTGAGCGTCCGGCCCTGGACCTGCACCACCCGGAACTGAACGGACGTGCTACTCCGGAAAACCCGGTCGCGAAGATCTTCGGCCCGGCTGACCAGAAGGACAAGTAAGAATGAAAATTGAATCCTGGCTCTTCATGGGCGGAATCTTCTTCTTCACTCCGGTAGCCATCGTTTACGGCTACATGGTCAACTGGGAAGAATGGGTCGGCATGCTGGCCCTGCTGATGCTCGCCGCCATGTCCGGCATGGTCGGCTGGTACCTGAAGATGACCGCCAAGAACGTCGGCATCCGTCCCGAGGACCGTGTTGACGGCGAGATCCACGAGAACGCAGGCGACATCGGCCTGTTCGCACCGTGGAGCTGGTGGCCGCTGGTTCTGGCCTCGGCAGCTGGTATCAGCTTCCTGGGTCTGGCCGTTGGCTGGTGGGTCTTCTACATCGGTGCTGGCCTGGCCATCATCGGCGTGGTCGGCTGGGTCAACGAATTCAGCCGCGGCAAGCACGCTCACTAAGTAAACTGAGAAAGGGCGACGAGTTTTCGAACTCGTCGCCCTTTCTCAGTTAACCCGACCGTGGGGGCGTTGTCGCCAGGCCTCCGGGATGGCGTTTAATGGGAGAAGACCCAGTGGAAGGAGCTGGCCATGCGCTACGCGCCGCAGCCGGCCGTCACGGCCCGCCTCGATCCAGAATCGAGCGAGAGCAAGTACCGGCAGATCCGACGCATCCTCAAGACGCACGCCCGGGAGTCGTGCGAGCCGGGCTTCAAGCTGCCGCCGGAACGTGAACTGGCCGAGCACTTTGGGGTGGCGCGCAAAACCATCCGTCAGGCCATCGACGCACTGGTGGACGAACAGGTGCTCAAACGCGTCGTCGGGATCGGCACGTTCGTGGTTCCGGAGAAAATGGACCTGAGGGTCCGCCTGCACTCCTACAGCGAGGACATGATGCGCCGCGGCATGGTCCCGGACGCCCACGTGCTGAAGTTCGACGAAATCAAGGCGTCCGCCCACCTGGCCAGCCAGCTGATGGTCGACGAGGGGACACCCGTGGTGCGCTTCAAGCGCCTGCTGCTGGCGGACGGGACCCCCATGAGCCTGGACGAGAACTACATGCCGGCCGACCTGGTCCCCGGCTTCGTCGATGGGCAGCCACCCTCGAAGCTCTACCAAACACTGCATGAGCGCTACGGCATCCTCTTGGAGTGGGGCGAGGATCAGGTCGAGAGCACGGCCGCCAGCCCCGCACAGGCCCAACTGCTGGCCGTGGAAGACGGGTTCCCGCTGCTGCAGATCACCCGCTACGCCTACATCGGCGAACGCCTGGCCGACTACTCGGTCTCGCTCTACCGTTCGGACCGCTACAAGCTCTTCGTGCCACTTCAGCGCTTGGGCACCCGCACGCCGCGTTATTCCACCTCGTTCTAGGTATTCGCCCTCCCGGCCGGCGTGCAAACGCCTCCAAGCCCCTGGCGGCGGTGCTAGGGGATCCGCCGTGTACATCTCGTTGCCGCAGCTGATAATCTCAGCGCCATGGCACGCCTTCTGCTGCTCTCGAGCATCTTTCTGCAACCGAGCGCCCTGCTGCCCTTGGCCGAACAGCTGACGGGCCGAGGACATCAAGTGGAGGTTCAGGGCACTGATCCCGGCGAAGGGGCCAAAGAGGCGCTTGAACAGTACTCAGCGGCGTTGGATGGCCTCCGTGGCAAGGTTGGGGCGGATCCCGTGGTCGTGATCGCCCACTCCAACGCGGGCGCCTATCTACCCTCCCTGCTGGACCGTTTTCCTGGAACCCCAGCCATCTTCCTGGATGCCATATTGCCGCCGTTTGACGGCCGCTGCCTGGCGCTGGTGCCCGCGTCACTGGGAGAGCCCCTGCGGGGCAGGGCGGAGGCAGGCCTGCTACCGCGCTGGTCGCGCTGGTGGCCGCGGGAGAGCGTGCGGGCCCTGGTGAACAGTGATGCGGACTTCGCGCAGCTGGATGAGCGCTGTCCGCGCGTGGCGGCCTCCTACGTGGATGAACGTCTTCCCCTGCCCGCAGGCTGGAGCGCGCAGGTGACGGCTGGATATCTTCTGCTGAGCGATGGTTATCTGGGGGACTGGGAGCGGGCGGTGGCAGCCGGCTGGCCCGCGCAGCGACTGCAGCTGGGGCATCTGGGATTTTTGCGGGATCCAGGGCAGGTCGCGCTGGCGTTGGATCATCTCAGTGAGCGCCTGACGGGTCGGGACGATACCGGTGGCGGAGTTCAGTAGAGGGTTTTCCCACACCGTGGTGCCAGCAGCGGTGTCGGTGGCGAGCGCACCGGTTTCCGCGCAGTGGCCCGCACCGGTTCCTGCAGGGGGATCGGCGTGCGGTGGGTCGGAGGCTTGCTGAGCCGCCGCCAAGCGCTGGCCTTGGGTTGGCCATGGCGGGGTAATGGCCAGTGGTTAAACGAAAACGGTGGGGCCCGCTGGCTGCGGGTCCCACCGTTTTAGATGTGACTAATGCGTTTCGAGCTTACTTCTCGATGGATGCGCTGTCGGTTGCACCTTCGACCTCATGGTGGCCGTGGGCAGCGTGTGCTGCTTCCAGCTCCTTCGGGGTGACCGGGGCGACGCGATCTTCGAAGAAGAACTTCGACCACTTCGCACGACGCTTCTCCTGGCGGGAGATGTGTCCTGCAGCATCCGGCTCGGCCGGGATGAACTTGCGGTCCTCGAAGTTGGTCAGATGGTACAGGGTGTACGCATCCAGCTCCTCATGCTTCTCCGCGAAGCCGCCCTCCGGCGACATCTGGATGGTGCCGGTCTCGCGGCCGTGCAGGACGGTTTCCCGGTCCTTGCGCTGCAGCGAGAGGCAGATGCGGCGGGTCACGAAGAACGCGACGAACGGTCCCACGATGAACAGCACGCGCAGCCAGTAGGTCACGTCATTCAGCGACACATGGAAGTGGGTGGCCATCAGGTCCGAGGACGCAGCGGCCCACATGGTGCAGTACCAGACCACACCGGCCATGCCCACGGCGGTGCGGAACGGCGCGTTGCGCGGACGGTCCAGCACGTGGTGCTCGCGGTTGTCCTTGGTGACCCAGCGTTCGATCCACGGCCAGGTGAACATGACCGCGAACAGGATGCCTGCCGGAACCAGGGCCGGCAGCAGCACCGAGAGCACCAGGGTGTTGTCGCCCCATGGGAACGGAATGACCCATTCGAACGAGAAGTTGCCAAGCACGCCGGGCATCAGACGCAGGGCGCCGTCAACGAAACCGATGTACCAGTCAGGCTGGGTACCGGCCGACACCGGGGAGGGGTCGTACGGACCGTAGTTCCAGATCGCGTTGATCTGGAAGAAGCCTGCGATGAAGGCCACGATGCCGAAGATGATGAAGAAGAATCCACCAGCCTTGGCAGCGTACACCGGGCCAACCGGGAAGCCGACAACGTTGTTGTTGGTGCGGCCCGGGCCGGGGTACTGGGTGTGCTTGTGGGTGACAACCATGAACAGGTGGATAACCACCATCATGATGATCAGCGCCGGCACGACCATGATGTGCAGCGAGTACAGGCGCGGGATGACATCCTCGCCCGGGAACTCGCCACCGAAGAAGAACATCGAGATGTAGGTACCAACGATCGGCAGCGCCTTGATCACGCCGTCGATGATGCGCAGACCGTTACCGGAGAGCAGGTCATCGGGCAGCGAGTAGCCGGTGAAGCCGGCAGCCAGGCCCAGGATCAACAGCACACAGCCGACGACCCAGTTCAGTTCGCGCGGGCGACGGAACGCACCGGTGAAGAACACGCGCAGCATGTGCACCGAAACCGAGGCCACGAACAGCAGCGCGGACCAGTGGTGGATCTGTCGCATGAACAGGCCGCCGCGCACATCGAAGGAGATGTCCATGGTGGACTGCATGGCCACCGACATCCCGGTGCCCTTCAGCGGCACGTAGGAGCCGTTGTAGACGATGTGGGTCATCGACGGATCGAAGAAGAAGGTCAGGAACGTTCCGGAAAGCACCAGCAGTACGAAGGTGTACAGGGCGACTTCACCGAACATGAATGACCAGTGGTCAGGGAAGACCTTGCGGCCGAATTCCTTGACGATGGCCGAACCACCCACGCGGGAATCCACGAAGTTGGTGATGCGGCCGGTGCGGGTCTTGGCAGTGAACTCAGCGTTCGTTGACATGACTAACCACGCTCCCAGTAGCTCGGGCCAACCGGCTCGTGGAAGTCACTGCGGGCTACCAGGTAGCCTTCGGAGTCAACCATGATCGGCAGCTGCGGAAGTGCGTGACCGGCCGGGCCGAAGATGACCTTGCATTCCTGGGTCAGGTCGAAGGTCGACTGGTGGCACGGGCACAGCAGGTGGTGGGTGTGCTGTTCGTACAGCGCGATCGGGCAGCCCACGTGGGTGCAGATCTTCGAGTAGGCGACGATGCCATCCACGTGCCAGTCCTCGCGGCCTTCCGAGATCTGCATCTCGGCCGGATCCATGCGCATGACCAGCACAACGGCCTTGGCCTTCTCGTTCAGCGGCTGCTCGGCGTCGTTCAGGCCTTCGGGAATCACGTGCAGGGCGGAGCCGATCTGCACGTCGGCGGCCTTGATCGGGGTGCCGGAGGGGTCGCGGGTCAGACGGACGCCGGTGTCCCACATGGTGTGGCGCAGCTGGTCGACCATCTGGTGGGCGGTCTTGCCCGAGCGCTCCAGGTCGCGCATGTAGAAGATCGCCGGGATCGGGGCCAGTGCCAGCGCACCGATCAGGGTGTTGCGAATCAGCGGGCGGCGCTTGATGCCGGACTCTTCCAGGATCGTGTCAACGATCTCGGCGGCGTCCTGGCGGTCCTCCTCGGAACGGATTTCGTGACGCTCTTCGACCAGCTCGTGGTCCGGCATCAGGGTACGGGCCCAGTGAACGATGCCCACACCGATGCCCAGCATCGCGAAGGTGGTGCCCAGGCCGAGCATGGCGTTCTGCACGCGCAGTTCGGCGAAGGTCATGTCGCCCAGGTGGCCCAGCACGAAGTAGGCCACGAAGAACAGCACGGTTCCGATGATGGAGATAATGAATAGCAGCGCTACTTGGCGCTCGTGTCGCTTGGCTTGGCGCGGGTCGCGGTCTGCGATGCGCGGACGGTGCGGTGGTAGACCCGGATCCGGGAACCGATCCTGAGCCACATCGTCAGCCTTAGCAACGGTGCCCGAGTCTTCGGGACTCCCGTGACTATGGTTGCCCATGTTGTCTCTCATCCTTCTCTCAAGAATTTAATGTACGTAGTGATGGGGTCGGCCGAAGCCGTGGGCGTCTTAGGAAGGACGCGAGGTCAACCAAACGGCGAAGCCGATGATGATGCCCAATCCGGCGGTCCAAACGAACAGACCCTCAGCCACCGGACCAAGGCCACCCAGGGCGGCGCCACCGGCAGTGCCGTTGGCTTCAATGGTCTTCAGGAAGGTGATGACGTCACGCTTCTCTTCGGGGGTGATGTTCGAATCGTTGAAGACCGGCATGTTCTGCGGTCCGGTAACCATCGCTTCGTAAATGTGCTTTTCAGAGACACCGGCCAGGGTTGGTGCGAACTTACCGCGGGTCAGAGCACCACCGGCTGCAGCAGCGTTGTGGCACATGGCGCAGTTGACGCGGAAGACGGTACCGCCATGGGCAGCGTCACCCTTCTCGGTGTCCAGGTACTCTTCGTCCGGGATCGCCGGGCCGGCACCCAGGCTGGCCACGTAGGCTGCGAGCTGCGAAATCTGCTCGTCATTGAACTGGACCGGCTTGATCTGGGCCTGCGGGCCCTGCATCTGCATCGGCATGCGGCCGGTGCCCACCTGGAAGTCAACGGAGGCTGCGCCCACGCCGATCAGGGTCGGTCCAGAGTCAGTGCCTTCGGCGTTCATCCCGTGGCAGGTCGCGCAGTTCGCAACGAACAGCTTCTGGCCTTCCTGGATGTCTGCAGCCGAAGCGGTCGCGGTGGCCGCCTTTGCTTCGTTGATGCTGCCCGCTGCAGTGTAGAGGCTGCCGGTGACCAGCAGACCAAACAACAGCAGAGCCACAGCGGCGAGCGGGTGGCGGCGCTTTTTCGAAAGAGCCTTCACTTTGCTGGTTCCTCACTTATTTCTTGGTGTGGTGTTGCCCTACTTCTATGGAGGCAACTGATGATTGTTAGTTGCCTACTTCAGGAAGTAGATGATCGCGAACAGGGCGATCCACACGACGTCAACGAAGTGCCAGTAGTAGGACACGACGATTCCGCCAGTCGCCTCGAAGTGGCCGAACTTCTTGGCCAGCATCGCACGGCTGATGATCAGCAGGAACGCAATCAGGCCACCGAGCACGTGCAAGCCGTGGAAGCCGGTGGTGATGTAGAAGGCCGAAGCGTAGGAGTTCGAGCTCATAGCCACACCCTCGTGAACGAGCATGGCGTATTCATATGCCTGGACCGAGACGAAGATGGATCCCATGATGAAGGTCAGGATGAACCATTCAATCATTCCCCACTCCTTGAAGTTGAAGACGCCGCCGGAACGGCGGGCCTTGAACTCCTCGGCGCGGAAGACACCCATCTGGCAGGTGAACGAGCTGGCAACAAGAATCAAGGTGTTGGTCAGCGCGAAAGGCACGTTGAGTTTGGCAGTTTCATTCGCCCAGAGCTCTGGCGCGGCAGCGCGCAGGCTGAAGTACATGGCGAAGAGGGCGGCGAAGAACATGAGCTCGCTGGAGAGCCACACCATCGTTCCCACCGACGCCATATTGGGGCGGTTCGGTGCACTTGGCACCGGTGTATTTGGGGCATGAGTCGCAGTTGTCACACTGTCATTATGTCTCTAAACGGACCGAAGATACCAATGCAAAAGGCACGTGACAGTGGTTTTTTGCACCACACCTCGGCCACAAGCCCGGAAACTCGCGGAAGTAGCCGAGAAACTGTTTCTACAATTTGTAGAGCCGTGTCGCGCCGGGGGCCGTGTTGCAGGACTTAAGCAACGTGACTGTTCCTTAATTATCCGCTATTTTGCCCGGAATTCTGGGCTTTTGGTGTGACTCATGCGACGCAATGAAGTGGCAGCCCGGCGCGCTTCCTCATTAAGCTTGTACTCGTGTCAACGACCCAGTCTTCCCAAAAGTTCCCCACTTGGCCGAGCTTGCTTTCCGCCCTGATCAGCGGCCGGGATTTGCAGCGCGATGAGGCCGCCTGGGCGATGAATGAAATCATGTCCGGCAACGCCACCGATGTGCAGATCGCCGGCTTCCTGGTGGCCCTGCGCTCCAAGGGTGAAACCATCGCCGAATTGACCGGCCTGGTCGACTCCATGGTGGCCAATGCCCGCAAGATTCATATCGAGGGACAAACCCTAGACATTGTGGGCACCGGGGGAGACCGGCAAAACACGGTGAACATTTCCACCATGGCCACCCTGGTGTGCTCCGGTGCCGGGGTGAAGATGGTCAAGCACGGCAACCGGGCTTCCTCCTCATCTTCCGGATCGGCCGACGTGCTCGAGGTCCTCGGTGTGAATCTGGATGTTCCGGTGGAGCGCCTGCCCTGGGTGTACGAACAGTCCGGCATCGCCTTCTGCTTCGCGAACCTCTTCCACCCCTCCATGCGCCACGTGGCCGTGGCACGCCGCGAGCTGCGCATCCCCACCGCCTTCAACTTCCTGGGACCGCTGACCAACCCGGCGCTGCCCTCGGCCTCCGCGATCGGCTGCTCGGATCTGCGCATGGCGCCGATCATGGCCGGCGTGCTGGCGGCCAGGGGAGCTCGCGGCCTGGTGTTCCGCGGCGAGGACGGGCTGGATGAAATGACCACCACGGCATCGAACCGCGTCTGGGAAGTGCGTCAGGGCAAGGTCCAGGAGTTCATGTTCGATGCCAGCGAAGTGGGCATTGAGCGCACCACGCTGGATCAGCTGCGCGGGGCCGATGCCGTACACAACGCCCGGGTTGTGCACGAGGTCCTCAACGGCGCCGCTGGCCCGGTGCGGGACACCGTCGTGTTGAATGCAGCGGTGGGAATCGTCGCCTACGACGAGCAAGCTGAGGGCAGCTTCAATGAGCGGATTTCCGCGGCCGTGCGCCGGGCCGAGCAGTCAATTGACAGCGGCGCTGCGGCGCAGGCCCTACAGCGGTGGGCTGAGGCCAACCAGAACGCAAAGCAGAGCAGTCGCTAGCTGCTCCCTGAACCACCGGAAACCAAAACGCGCAAGGCGTCTGCACAAGCCCTGGGGCTGATGCAGACGCCTTGCGCGTCTGTCGTGGGGGAGAGCGCTAGTCGTCCAGTCCCAGCGAGAAGGCCGCTTCCAGGTCATGGCTGGAGTAGGCGCGGAAGGCAATGTGGGTCTGGGTAGCGCGAACTCCGGGAACCTTGGACAGCTCATTGGGGATGACTGTGGCCAGATCGTCATGCCGCCGCACCCGGGCAATGGCGATCAAGTCCCAGTCACCGGCTACCGAATACACCTCGCTGATCCCCTCGATCTCCGAGATCTGCTGTGCGCATTCGGGGATGCTGTCCGTGGCTGTCTGGATCATGACGAACGCGGTGACCATGAGTACCTCTCTGGAGTGATGCGGAAGGCCAAAACGGCCGGGAACCTAGATTAAGTCTAATCCACGGGCGTGATCGACCTCATTCGGGCGCCCCCCAGTAAATGACCGGTCGCACAAATCTATAGACTTGTGCGTTCGATTACAAAGTTGTAACCTTGTGGCATGATTGTTTTGACCGTTGATCAGCGCGGTTCGCGCAAAAGCGAGGACAAGGTTGAGCACTTGATCGAAAACGCCAACTCCACCGTCGGACCGCTGCGTCCGTTCCAGCGTACCGCCGGCGACGAGGTTCAGGGCGTGCTGGATCACGCCGGCGAAGCGGTACACCTGGCAGTCATGCTCGCAGCCTCAGGGGAGTGGAGCGTGGGAGTGGGGTTTGGCGAGGCGGAACTGCCCTTGCCGAAGGAGACACGGGCCGGGCGCGGCCCGGCCTTTGAACACGCCCGGGATGCGGTGGAACGCGCCAAGCGAGCAGCCGGCAACATCGCGGTGAGCTCCGCCCATCCAGAGACGGAGCGGCTCGAGGCGGAGCTGCAGCTGACGGCCAGCATCGTCGCCAAGCGCCGCAGCACCTCCTGGGAAGCCGGCCTGTTAATGGACCGGGGGATGACCCAGAGCGAGGTGGCCAAGGAATTGGGGATCACCCAGCAGGCGGTGTCCATGCGCCTGGCGTCGAGCCTGTGGTTTGAAACCAATCGCATGATGCTCGAATCGGCGAAGGCCCTGGGCAAGCTGATTGAGCCGGGGGAGAAGTCATGACCTGGGCGGCCTTCCTTCTCATGCTGGCCTCCACCGTGGTTGCCGCCGGCACGCATCTGCTCAAGCCGGCAAAGCGTCCCACGCCGCTGAAGGTTGGCCTGACGGTGATCTCCTTCGCCATTGCGCTGGCAGCGGCCATCGTTGCGGTGATCGCGATGCATGATCCCGATGCCGCGGCAGTGCCCTTTGTTCTGGTCGTCACCGCCTCGGTTGTCTTCGCCGTGGCAATCGGGAGCCCCTACACGGAGCTGGTCTTTCATCTGGCGGCCAATCACCAGGCACGGAAAACCAAGTCGCCGGCGGGGGAGTCGCCCCTGCGCGGCGGACTGTGGATCGGCCTGCTCGAGCGCACGGCCTTCGTCTGTACCCTCTGGGCCAACTGGCCTGAGGGCATTGCCGTCATCTTGGCGATCAAGGGCTTGGGCCGGTTCTCGGAACTGAAAGACCACAACGCGGCCGAGCAGTTCATTCTTGGAACCTTCAGCAGCAGCCTGTGTGCGGCCGGGGCCTACGGATTGGGCCTAATGCTGCTCGGCTGAGCTACGAGTCAGCAGGCGGGTCAACAGGCGACGGCCGATCAGGAAGACGCCAAGGACTACGGCGGCAACAATGATGAACGGCACCGCAGCGGTCGAGCCAAGGGCAAGCCGCAGGGCAATGCCAAGAGCCACGGTGCCAACCCAGACCAGAACGCCGGTAGGCCAAATGCGGTTGATGGTGAGCCAAGGACGGGAAATCAGCGTCATGGCAAGGTAGGCCAGCACAAAAGGCGCGGCCGTCTCGGCGATACCCGCCACGGACAGCGAGTGCTCGTGCGAGCGGCGCCCCAAGGCGGCAAAAATAACGACGAGAACCACATCAAGCAGAACCCACCATGGCCATGAGCGAACTTTGGCAGTCATGCCTCTATCTTAGGTCGCCCGCCACGCCCTGCCTGTCCGCGCACACACCGCCACCGTGTTAGCTCATGCACATTGCAAGCAGGGGAGTGGGACCGGCTTTTCCTGGCGCAGCCCCTGACATCCTCGCTAGCGAGGCACCGTCAGCGGCACCCAATCACCCTGGGCCAGAGCTGTTATGCAGTCTTCGGTGGATGTTGCGAGGCTGCCGCCTTTTGATCCAGGTGTTCCAGCTTCAGCAGGTGCCGCGGAGGTTCATCAAAGATGATCTCGCTGGAAACCCGCAGGTCTTCACCGACCTGGATCAGTTCGCCAGATTTAAGCAGCCGCCAGTCGTCATGGTCGGTCATCTTCTCGGTGGCGACTATGACCACATGACGGTCAGCCAGTTCAGGGCTGTGCGTCCGTATTCGACGGCTGTCGGCCACCAGGGCGTGGTCCTCACCGCTGCTCTGGGAAGTGCGGTCCAGGACATAGAGTTCGTGCGTCTCGGGATAGCGTACTGCCCACAATTCATCTGCCGTGGTCAGAATCATGTTCAGGCTGTACACGGGCAGATTCTCGGCGATCCAGCCCAGCGCCGCCTTGATCCCGGCGCGTATATCGCCATTTGCCCTGCGGATCTCGGCAGTAATCAATGCAAAGACCCGTTCACTGTCGGTTTGGCCGCGCACCAGCGGCTCCGTGCCCAGTTCGCCCAGGCGCTCATCGAGGGCCTGCAGGCCCTCGACAATCCCATTGTGCGCAAAAAGCCGATTGTCTTCCTCAAACGGGTGCGTATTGATCTGCGTATGCGCGCCCGTGCTGGCATATCGGACATGGGCCAGGAACGTCTCGCTCTTCAGGTTCTTCGCTTCCTGGGCGAACTCACGGTCCTTCCAGGCCGTGAGTGGCTGCTTGTTCACGATGGCGTGCCCCGACGCGTCAAACGTGCCCACCCCGGTGCCATCCGGTTCATAATGGCTTTGAATCGCCAGGCTATTTGCCGCGTGCAGCAGCCAGAAGGTTGCCCTCGCTCGATCGTTACCTGCGTGCATCCCGAACAAACGGCACATGTTCCTACCTTAAGTTCCCCATTGAATTGAACACTTTCTCCACCATGGAGGGATCAGACGGGGATATTCAAGGATGGCCGATTTCCTATCAGTTTCCTTTCATCTTCTGCGTGCACGCGAATCCGGGGTATGGCTTCTGGACACGGCGGGGATCGCGAAATGGCCAGGGGAGCGTCCCCTGGAACCCGCGGCACCAGCGAACGCAAGGTGCCGGTGTTCCCACGCACTGTCATTGACCCCTTCGGTGCGCGCTCGTCAGTTTGTGTCCCTGGGCATTCTCGTACGCGCATGCGAAGCCGAGGCCAACGCATCGTGCGCCATACCGTTGTGTAATGAATCCGATTGATCGTCAGCAAGCGCATCGAAGGTGTCTAAGCCGGGTTGTCTGATGGCCGATTGGTGCCACGTGATGGAAGCGTGTAGCAGGCGGCAAGAGGTCACCAAGGGGAGCCCCCAAGGGCATTCTGAAATCCTCTACTTTACATAATGTAGATTATCGGCTCTTTATGGAACTGAGGATTATCGGGTAGTAGCACCCATATCCGGGCCTTGGGTCGGCAGGTTCCTGCGCTGGGATGATGCTGCCTGGGTTCTGCCTTTAGTCCTCATCCTCGGGTTCCGCATTTGCCACGTCGAGCCGGTAGTCCGCGAAGTTCAGCGTCTGCGCGATGAACTGCTTGAGCCGCTCGTCGCTCATGGAATAGACCATGTGCCGACCTTCCTTACGCGTCTGAAGCACACCTTTGGTTCGCAGGCGTGAGAGCAGCTGGCTGGCCACCGATGGACTGACACCCACAAACTGCGACAGTTCCGACAGGGTGTGATCGGATGACGACAACGCCCACAGCATCTGCAGCCGAGCCGGGTCAGCCAACGTTTTCAGCACCGTCATCGACATCTCCAGCAGCTCGTTGGAAATGATCACATCACGAGCAGGTGTTACGGCATAGTCGGTCATTTCACTCACTCTCCCCGAACATCCACCGCAGTTCCACGGAACCGATACCGGTTCCATGCACGCCCTGGTGCTACCCATTATGGGCACCAGCACACGATATGGCGAGGGGTCATCAGCAAATGATCTGCGGCACACCAGCGAGCAATAGTGCCGCCCACTCCCCTGAGGTAAAACCATTCTTCCACGAAGGAACCCGCTTTGACCTGTGTTTTTAGGCTTATCGCTACGGGGTACCAAGCGACTGGGCGCTGTGGAGCACTGCGTGGGAGCACGGGGCCGATTTGAGTGGCCAGAAGCTGCTGGCAAACTGGTGGAATGCATGCCTCTGAAGCCCCGACAGCCCTGGGAAGAATTAGTTGCACCGAACGCCAACAAATGCTCACCCACTTCCTGGAACGCCAGGCCATTACCCCAGATGAATCCCAGATGGAGCTAATGGGGGCGCTATCCCGGCTGTTGGACCCGGGGGCCAACGAGACGGCACCGACCGGCTGCTACATCTACGGCCCACCCGGGCGCGGAAAAACCATGATCCTGGACGCCCTGATGCAGACCCTGGATCCAGCCAGCAGCGCACGGATGCATTTCCACGAATTCTTTGATGCGGTCAGCCGGGCCGGTGCTTCGGAAACCGGCCCCAAGGGATCAATCTTCATGCGCGGTCTGCAGCGCGAGCTGTCGGGTTTGGAGGTCCTGTGCTTCGATGAGTTCCATTGTGTTGAGCCCGGGGACGCGATGTTCATGGCGCGGCTGGTCGGCTACTGCCAGGAACACCGGATCAGGCTGATCACCACCTCGAACTACGCACCGGAATTCCTCTTGGATGACCCGTATTTCCACCATCTGATCGAGCCCACCATTGCCGTTGTGCGCAGCAGCTTCCTGGTTCACGAACTGGATCACCGGCTGGACTACCGCACGGTGCCCACGACCGCCTCGGCGGCCGGCGGCTACCGGGCCGGAAGCCTGAACGTTGGGGCTACTCCCCCGGCCCCGACCACCCCGCGAACCACTCTGCGCGTTGGCTACGACGAGATCGAACCGGTGTACATGCAGGGCACCGGGCTGCGCACGTCTTTTGACCAGCTGTGCCGCACCGGCCGCAACACCCGTGACTACCTGGAGATGAGCCGTCGCTTCGAACACTGGATCATCACCGACATTCCCGCGGTGGCGGACATGCCCATGGATGAGCAGCGCCGATTCGCGAACCTGATCGACGTGCTTTACGACCAGAACCGCGAAGTGCACCTGTACTGCGCGGATAACTTGGAGCGTCTGGGCCAGGCCCTGCAGGGCATCGAACGCGACCGGCTGCTCTCCCGCCTGGCCCAGCTGCCGGTTTCCGCAGCGGCTGGGCATCGGAAATACTAGGAACCATGGACTATAGCGAACTCGGCCCGGAGAACTTGGGGCAGATCGTCGAGCAGGTGCTGCAGCACGCGCAGCAGAACGTGGCGCCCATCGTGCAGTTGGGCCACCCGGCCCTGCGCCAGCCGGCGCTGCCCTACGACGGCCAATTGGATGCGCCGACCCTGAACGAACTGCTGCTGGTCATGCGCCACACCATGCACGCTGCCCCCGGTGTCGGGTTGGCGGCCGTGCAGCTGGGCATTCCGCTGCAGCTGGCCGTGCTGGAGGACCGGTATCCAATCGACGCCGACGCCGCCCGCGAGCGGGAGCGCGAGCCCCTGGACTACCTGGAGTTCATCAATCCGGGCTATACCCCGATCGGCGCACGCCAGGCGGCGTTCTACGAGGGGTGCCTGTCCTTCAGCGGTTTCCAGGCCGTAGTCAGCCGCCCCACCGCCGTGCACGCCAGCTACCTGGACCGTGACGGCAACCCGCAGGAACGCGACTTCTCCGGCTGGCAGGCGCGCATCGTGCAGCACGAGATCGATCACCTGCGCGGCACGGTCTACATTGACCGGGCCGAGACCCGCTCCCTGGTCTGTGCCTCCGAGGCCTTCCGCTACCCGGGGTTCGACCTGGACCAGGCGCGCAGCCTGCTGGGGTTCTGATGCCATCCACGACTTTGCGTTGCCCGCTGTGCCAGTTTCCCCTGGAGCGGTTCGCTGACCCGCGCCCGAGCCTGCGCTGCGACAACGGGCACCGTTTTGATGCCGCCAAGCAGGGGTACTTCAACTTCCTGACCGGCAAGGGCACGAACTTCGTTGAGGACACTGCGCCAATGGTCGCCGCCCGGGCGGCCTTCCTCGAGGCCGGACACTACCTGCCGCTGGCCGAGGCCATCATCGCCGCCGCCAGGCTGCCGGGGGACCAGGCGCCGCTGCACCTGCTGGATGCCGGGGCCGGCACCGGCTACTACCTGGGCCAGCTGCTGCGCGCCGCGGGCTCGCGTGCCGTGGATGCGGTGGCGCTGGACATTTCCCGCTATGCGATGCGCCGTGCCGCAAAACTGCCTGACACCACGGCGCTGGTGTGGGATGTATGGCGCACCCTGCCCACCGCGGACGCCTCGCGCCAGGTGGTGCTCAACTGCTTCGCCCCGCACAACCCGGCCGAGTTCCGCCGGGTCCTTTCCCCCGGTGGCACCTGCGTGGTGGTCACCGCCCTGCCCACACATCTGCAGGAGATCCGCCAGGAGCTGCAGATGCTGGGAATCGCCCCGGATAAGGAAGAGCAGCTGGTGGCCCGGTTCGCTGGCGCCGGGCTGGAGCTGCTCGACTCGCGGGAGCTGAGCTACCCCATGGAACTGGACCCCACGGCGCTGTACAACCTGGCGTTCATGGGGCCGGCCGGGCATCACCTGGATGAACAGGCGCTGGCCGCCACCGTCGAGCGCCTGGGTCCGCGCCGGGTCACCGCCGCCTTCGGCATTTACTCATTCGGATAGTGCGAAATCAAATATCCCCCTAAGTGACTACCGACATCCAGTGGCGTATGCGGCAGAATGGAGGCAAAGCCGACCGGATTGTCGGGGCGGCTGAACTCGTAAACGAAGGTATGAGGCATTGAGTACAGCGCAATGGGTTCTTAGCAACGCCTGGGTCATCTGGCTCGCGGTGTTCCTGCTGTTGGCGATCGTGGAGATGCTGTCACTGGACCTGTATTTCATCATGCTCGGCGTTGGTTCGCTCGGCGGATTGGCCGTGGCCCTGGCGGGCGGCCCGGGCTGGCTGCAGGTGGTGGTGTTCGGTCTGGTGTCACTGGCAATGGTTTTGCTGGTGCGCCCGATTGCCATCAGACATTTGCGCAAGGCGCCGGAGGGGTTCCGCACGAACATTGACCGGTTGATCGGCCAGGACGCACTGGTGCTCGAACCGGTCTCCCGGATCTCCGGGCGCGCCAAGATCGTCGGCGAGGTCTGGACGGCCCGCACCGACGTGGACCAGCCGAGCATGGATCCCGGCAGCTATGCCGTCGTCAGCCGCATCGAAGGGGCGACCGCCTATTTGAAGCTGAAGCCCGAGGCCGACCTTTAACACCCGTCAGCTCCCCCGGTGCGCCCCTTGACCGGATGCGCGGCCACGGCAAACCCGCCGGCCAGGGAGCAGACCAAAGACCAAATCATCAACGCACCAAGAAAGTGAGTACCCATGGAGTCCAATTCACTTGGGCTGATAATCGTGCTCGTGGT
This sequence comes from Glutamicibacter creatinolyticus, assembly GCF_006094275.1. Taxonomy (GTDB): domain Bacteria; phylum Actinomycetota; class Actinomycetes; order Actinomycetales; family Micrococcaceae; genus Glutamicibacter; species Glutamicibacter creatinolyticus. The sequence continues at coordinate 1,626,233 of NZ_CP034412.1, read as the reverse complement.
TCTGGCGATCTTCGTGATCGTCGTGCTGCTGCGCAGCGTGCGCATCGTACCCCAGGCCCGCGCCGGCATCGTCGAGCGCCTGGGCAAGTACAACCGCACCCTGAATCCCGGGCTGACGATCCTGATCCCCTTTGTTGACCGACTGCTGCCGCTGCTGGATCTGCGTGAACAGGTTGTCTCCTTCCCGCCCCAGCCGGTGATCACCGAGGACAACCTGGTGGTCTCCATCGACACCGTGGTCTACTTCCAGATCACCGAGCCGCGCGCGGCGACCTATGAGATCGCCAACTACATCCAGGCCGTTGAGCAGCTGACCACCACCACGCTGCGTAACGTGGTCGGCGGGCTGAACCTGGAAGAGGCGCTGACCAGCCGCGACCAGATCAACGGCCAGCTGCGCGGGGTGCTGGATGAGGCCACCGGCAAGTGGGGCATCCGCGTCTCCCGCGTCGAGCTGAAGGCCATCGACCCACCGATCTCGATCCAGGACTCGATGGAGAAGCAGATGCGCGCCGAACGTGACCGCCGCGCCGCGATCCTCACCGCCGAGGGCACCAAGCAGTCCGACATCCTCACCGCCGAAGGTGAACGCCAGGCCGCCATCCTCAAGGCCGAGGGTGACGCCCAGGCCTCGATCCTGCGCGCCGACGGTGAAGCCCAGGCAATCCAGAAGGTGTTCGACGCGATTCACGCCGGACGCCCGGACCAGGAGCTGCTGGCCTACCAGTACCTGCAGACCCTGCCGAAGCTGGCCGAAGGCACCTCGAACACGCTGTGGGTCATCCCCAGCGAGGTCACCGAGGCCCTGAAGGGCATCGGCGGCGCGCTGGGCGGCGTATCCGACTCGGCTCGGAAGAACGACTCGGGCTCCACGGGCGTCTAATACCCGGTTCCGCCCTATGATTCAGTCCCCAACGGCGGGATCCGGAAACGGGTCCCGCCGTTGGCACGTATAATGGTTATTTTGGGTGCCGGCCACTGGAGCGGGGAATCTTTTGGCCACACCGACCGTTGGAATGTGTAGCGTACACGAAGACCTCTCGTAAGGAGTAACATGAGCGATCGCAGCCTACGAGGCATGCGCCTGGGCGCACAGAGCATGGAATCTGAGGCAGGTGTAGAGCCGGCTGCACGCCAGCGCGTGGAATACCAGAGCGAGGACGGCGAACGCGTCTTCGTGGTGTTTGCCGCTGAAGCCGACATCCCGGCCACCTGGCTGACCAAGGCCGGCAAGGAAGCCAAGCTGGTGCACGGCGAAGCCAAGGAGGCCGAGCCGACCAACGAGAAGCCGGTTCGTACCCACTGGGACATGCTGCTGGAGCGCCGTTCGGAAGAGGAACTGGAAAAGATCCTGGCCGACCGCCTGACCCAGCTGCGCGCCTCGCGCGGCGAAGCGGTCTAGGACGCGTCCTTCCGCCACAAGCACACGGTGAGGCTGCCCTTCCCCACGGGGAGGGCAGCCTCACCTTTTGTGTCTCTGGCGCCGTGTCCCGCCTAAGGCCCAGGGACGGCGGGGAAAGGAAAACGCCGCGCACCCGGGCCGGTGGGCCCGAACGCGCGGCGTCCTGTTCTTGGCGGCAAAGCGCCGCAGCGGCTACTTCTGCAGCTTGCCGGTCAGCTTCTTCCAGCGGGCAGACAGGCCCCAGCGGGTGACGTTCAGCATCGCCTCAACGACGATGTTTCCGCTCATCTTCGAATCCCCCAGCTCGCGTTCCACGAATGTCACCGGGACCTCGACGATGCGCATGCCCAGCATCGCCACGCGGAAGGTCATATCCACCTGGAAGCCGTAGCCGCGCGATTCGATCGCGTCGAAGTCGATGGCCTCCAGGGTTTCGCGTTTGAAGGCGCGGTAGCCTGCGGTGATGTCCTTCAGCGGCAGGCCCAGCAGGGTGCGCGAGTAGAAGCTGCCGCCACGGGAGATGATCTTGCGCGAGAGCGGCCAGTTGACCACTTCCCCGCCCTTGACCCAGCGCGAACCGATCACCAGGTCGGCGCCCTCGGCGCTGGCCTGCAGCAGGCGGGGCAGCTGTTCGGGCATGTGCGAGCCGTCCGCGTCCATTTCCACGATGACGTCGTAGTCGCGCTCCAGGGCCCAGCGGAAGCCGGCGATGTAGGCCGCGCCCAGCCCTTCCTTGCCCTTGCGGTGCATGACGTGGATCTGGCTGTCCTCGGCCGCCATCTTGTCGGCCAGCTCGCCGGTGCCGTCGGGCGAGTTGTCGTCGGCAATGAGCACGTCGGCGTCCGGCACGGCCTTGCGCAGTCGTCCCACCGTCAGGGGCAGTGACTCCAGCTCGTTGTACGTGGGGATGATCGTAATGACGCGCACGCGGCACCTTTCTCGAATTCTGCTTGGCATCCCCGCCAGCTCGGTCCGGGGGAATTAGTCCAAATTCAAATTATAGTCACCCGGGCAGCGCTCAACCGCGTTGTGACACAGTTGATCCCCGGTGACTTCGGCCCTATCCCCCGCCGCACGGCAGGGAATGTTATCTAAGGTCACCGGGGATCAACTTGATGTGCTACGCCGCAGGGGCCCGGAAAGCGGCCCGCGGCGTGGCGCTGATCACCAGCCTAGTCCCCTACCCACCGGTTGTGTCAACCATTCGGTGACTACTGGATACACAAACTTGCGCCAAGTCACACATGCAATCAGCGCTTCCTGGCAGTTGCCTTTCCGGGGGCTTGGGGCGCGATGCTAGGAGCGTACCGGCAGCGCGTCGAACAGGGTGATTCCGGCCCGCACGCTGCGCAGGCATTCGGGGATCTGCTCGTCGATGACCGGCAGCAGCGGGGTGCCGGCCCGGGCATCGGTGGACCAGGAGGAGATGCGCTCATCGGGGGTCTGCACGGCCAGTTCGGAGGCGCTCCACACCGCGAAGGTGGCCGGGGCGCCGATCACCAGCTGCCCAGTGTACGGGCTGGCCTGGCCCATGGCGCGGTAGGCGGAACGGGTCTGGGCCAGGAACGCGGCCCGGGCCGAGATCCGCCCGGCCGGCTGGTTCAGCCGCATCGCCGCCCGCACGGTTGCCCAGCCATCCACCTCGGTGACTGGGGCGTCCGAGCCGAGCACCACCGGTATCCCGGCGGAGAGCATCGCGGCCAGGTTGTTCATCTGCCCGGCCCGCTCCCCCAGGCGCTGACGGTACATGCCGTGCTCCGCGCCCCAGTACTCGTCAAAGCGCGGCTGCATGGACACGGTGATCGAGTAGGCCAGCAGGCGCTGGCGGCTGGCCTCATCCACCATTTCGGCGTGCTCCAGGCGGTGCCGGCCGGCCTGCAGCCGGGCCACGCCGATGCGTTCGGCGGCCAGGTCGAACCCGTCCAGCACGGTGTCCAGCGCGGCGTCGCCGATGACGTGGAAACCGGCCTGGGTGTTGGTTTCGCTGCAGGCAACCAGGTGGGCGGCGATTTGCTCCGGTTCCAGGAACAGGGTGCCGCGCTCACCCGGCGCGTCGGCGTAGTCCTCGCGCAGGGCCGCGCTGCGGCTGCCCAGCGAGCCGTCCACCTTCAGGTCCCCGCCCAGGCCCAGCAGCCGCGGCGAATCGAATTCGTCCGCCAGCGCGCGGGCCTCATCCGCGCCGCTGACCGCCTGGCCCCAGTAGGCGTAGACCTCGGGCAGCTGCGGGTCATCCTCTGCCAGCAGCGCCTTCAGCGCCGGCTTGCCGCCCAGGTGTTCGGCGGCCATTTCCACGACCACCGCGAAGCCGCGGGAGGCGTAGTGCTCCAGTGCCCGGCGCTGGTGGGCGGACACCCGGGCCGGGTCGGCGTCCAGGGCGGCGGCGATCTTATCGCGTTCGGCGCCGTGCACCAGGCCCGGGGTGATGTCCTTGAGCTGCAGCAGCTCCAGCAGCCGCTGGTTGACCAGGGCGCTGTGCTTGTCGATGCGGGTCAGGTAGTAGCCCTTGCCGCCGGCCGCGGCCTCCAGCTGCTCGGTGGCGGGCAGCTGCCCGGTGGCCCAGCGGGTTTCGTCCCAGCCGTGGGCGCTGATGATCTGCCCCTCAGCTGCCCCGGCCAGCTCCCGCAGCCGCGCAACCAGATCCTCGGGGCTGCGGCCGGCGCTGAGGTCCTCACCGGCCAGCACGGCCCCCAAATCCGCCAGGTGGGTGTGGGAGTCCACGAAGGCCGGGGTAACGAGCCCGCCCTCAAGGTCGATGACCTCATCGGCGCGTTCGGCCTGGCGGTCGGCGGCTTCCTCCCCGCCGATCCAGGCGACGGTGTTCCCGTCGATCATCATTGCGGTGGCGAACGGGTCGGCCGACGAGTAGATCGATCCGTTGCGGTACAGGGTCAGTGCCATGAATTCCTAGTCCTCAATCCGCACCTGTAGGTGCTAATCCAATACATTCGAGTAGGCCACCACTCCGCGCTTGACCAGGTCCACGGCCTTGCGCGCGTTCTTGGACAGCCTGGTGGGCAGGTCAGGGTTCTTGGCCAGCTGGTCCAGGGTGTCGATGACCTGCTTGGCCCAGCGCACGAAGTCCCCGGGGGCCAGATCCGCCCCGCGCAGGCAGGTGTTCAAGGTGGCGCCGCGTGCCCACTTGTACATCGGCCAGATCAGCCCGGACTCCGGCGGGGCGGTGGGTTCCAGGCCCTTGGCCTCCTCCACGTCCGAAAGCTGCGCCCAGGACTTGACCATCAGCTCCCACACCCCGGCCACCCGTTCGGTGGGCATCTTCGGGTCCGGGCGGTCATAGTCGCGCCGGGCCTGGTAGACCAGGGCGGCGGTGACGGCGCACAGCTCCTCGGCGTTCAGCGAGTTCAGCGCCCCGGTTTCCAGCACCCGGCTGGTCAGCAGGTCGCGTTCGCCGTAGATGCGGCGCAGCCGGCGCCCGGCATCGGTGATGACCGGTTCGTCGTCCTCGGCCTGCGGGGCGATGTAGCCGAAGTGCTCGAGCACCGCGAAGACCTTGTCGAACTGCTTGGCGATGGTGTTGGTGCGTCCGGAGATCTGCCGGCGCAGCCGGTCGGTTTCCTTCTTCAGCTTCCAGTAGCGTTCGGCCCAGCGGGCGTGCTCCTCACGGTCCGAGCAGTGGTGGCAGGGGTGGTCCTGCAGCTGGCGGCGCAGCCCCTCCACCTCGCGTTCGAAGTTGTCGCTGCCGGCGTAGTCGAACCCGGCCGCGTCCTTGCGCGGGGGCCGGTGCTCGTGGATGGCGTTGCGCAGCGCCGCGGCCAGGTCCTTGCGTTCCTTGGGCGACTTGCCGGTGAACGCCTTGGGCACCTTGATCCGCGAGACGATCTCCAATGGACCACGCAGGTCCTCCACGGAGAGCCGGCGCAGCCGGCCTTCCTCGGTGAGCACGGTGTGCCGCGGATCGTAGAGCGAGGTGTCCACCTCCACGATGACGGCCCGGCCAAAGCGCCGCGAGCCAGGCAGGTCCACCACGTCCCCGCGGATCACCGCCTGCATGGACTTCTCCGCCGCCGAACGGCGTTCGTGCTGGCGGTTGCGGGAGAAGTTCTTCTCCGCCGCGCTCAGCTTGCGGCGCAGCGCACTGTATTCCTGGAAATCCCCCAGGTGGCACTGCATGGCCTTCTGGTAACCGGCCAGGGATTCCTCGCGGGACTGCACCTGGCGGGCCAGACCCACCACGGAGCGGTCGGCCTGGTACTGGGCGAAGGAGGACTCCAGGATCCGGCGGGTCTGTTCCCGGCCGAACTGGGCGAGCAGGTTGGTGGACATGTTGTAGGTGGGGCGGAAGCTGGAGTTCAGCGGGTAGGTGCGCTTGGAGGCCAAACCGGCCAGCGCCTCGGGCTCCACCTCCGGGTTCCACATCACGATGGAGTGGCCCTCGATGTCGATGCCGCGCCGTCCGGCCCGCCCGGTGAGCTGGGTGTACTCCCCGGCGCTGATCTGCACGTGTGCTTCACCGTTGAACTTCACCAGCTTTTCCAGCACCACCGAACGGGCCGGCATGTTGATGCCCAGGGCCAGGGTCTCGGTGGCGAAGACGACCTTGAGCAGGCCGCGAGCGAACAGGTCCTCGACGATTTCCTTGAAGATCGGCAGCAGCCCGGCGTGGTGGGCGGCGTACCCGCGCATCATCGCGTCCCGCCAGGACCAGAACTCGAGCACCTCCAGGTCATCGGAGGGGATCCGGTAGGCGACTTCCTCCAGCGCCTCGGCGATCTCCGCGGCTTCCGCGTCCGTGGTCAGGCGCAGGTCCGCCATCGCGCACTGGTGCACGGCGTTGTCGCAGCCCTTGCGGGAGAAGATGAAGAAGATCGCCGGCAGCAGCGCGGCCCGGTCCAGGGCGATGATGCTCTGCGGGCGGGTGGCGCGGGCCGCCTCGGGATGCGGCGGGGTGTAGCGGTCCCGCGAGCCGCCCCGGCGTCCGCGCCCGCCGGGGCGGAAGGGCCGGGTGAGCTTGCGCAGGTCCGGGTTCACCGCCGCGCGGGACTGCTGTCCGGCGGTCTGGTCGAAGGAGACGTCCTCGGCGAACAGGTCCATCAGCTTGGTGCCGACCATGACGTGCTGGAACAGCGGGATCGGACGGTGTTCGGAGACGATGATGTCGGTGTCCCCGCGCACCGTGTCCAGCCAGCCGCCGAACTCCTCGGCGTTGGAGACGGTGGCGGAGAGGGAAATGATCTGCACGTTCTGCGGCAGGTGCAGGATCACTTCCTCCCACACGGCCCCGCGGAACTTGTCGGCCAGGTAGTGCACCTCGTCCATCACCACGTAGCCCAGCCCGTCCAGGGTGCGTGAGTCGGCGTAGAGCATGTTGCGCAGCACCTCGGTGGTCATCACCACCACCTGGGCTTCGGAGTTGATGGAGGTGTCCCCGGTCAGCAGGCCCACATTGCGCGCCCCGTGCACCTTGACCAGGTCCGAGTACTTCTGGTTGCTCAGCGCCTTGATGGGGGTGGTGTAGAAGGCCTTGCGGCCCTGGGCCAGGGCCTGGAAGATCGCGAACTCACCGACCACCGTCTTGCCGGCCCCGGTGGGGGCGGCCACCAGCACCCCCTTGCCCTGGGCGACCGACTGGCAGCCCTGCTCCTGGAACGGGTCCAGGTCGAAGCCGAGGCTGGCACGGAAGTCGGGCATCAGGGTGCCGCGCTCAACTGCCCGGGCCTTGGCCTGCTGGTAGCGTTCGGCTGGGGTGCTCACTTTGACTCGGTGTCTCCTAGGTTGGGGGTTGGCCGACTCTACTCCAGACGTTCCCCGCGAGCCAGCCGTTCATTCTCGGCTTCCTGCTCGGCAAGTTTCTTGGAGCGTTTGCGGTCGTTGAGGTAACAGATCAGGGTGGCTGCCGCGAAGGTGAGGAACAGCGGGCCGGCCAGGGCGAACATGGTGATCGCATCGCCGCCGGGGGCGGCCATCGCGGCGACCAGGGCGATCAGGAAGACGGTGATGCGCCAGTTCTTCAGGATCAGCCGGGCCGGCAGCACGCCGACCATGTTCAACCCCACCATCAGCACCGGCACCAGCATGGCCAGCCCGAAGGCCAGCAGCAGCCGGAAGATGAACGGCAGATAGTTGTCGATCGTCAGCAGCATCTCCGAGTTTTCCGGGGCCAGGCCGACGAAGAACTGCAGGGCGAAGGGCAGCACGTAATAGGCCATCGCGACCCCGCCCAAAAACAGCGGCACCGCGGCGGCGGCGAAGGAGTACCCGAGGCGGCGTTCGTTCTTCTTCAGTCCCGGGACGATGAACGCCCACAGCTGGTAGAGCCACACCGGTGAGGAGAGGACCAGGCCGATGAACAGCGAGACCTTGAGCATGATGTCGAAGGGCGACATCACCGCCGCGTAGTTCACCGAGCCGCCGGCGGCCAGGACCGGGGTGAACAGGAGGTCCAGGACCTCGTCGTAGAAGAAGAACCCGGCGACGGTGGCCAGGGCCAGCGCGATCAGCGCCTTGAACAGGCGGTTGCGTGCTTCGGCCAGGTGCTCCCGCAGCGCCATCCGGCCTTCGGGGTCCTTGGGCCGCCGTTTCTTCCGCCCGCTGGTATCTGGTTGTTTAGCCACAGAGATGAGTGTTAGGAGTTCTTCTTCTCGTCGTTCTTGGGGTCGACGAATTCGCCGTCGATGGTTTCGTTCTTGGCGTCGTCATCGTCCTTCATCTTGCGCACCTCGGACTTGAAGATCCGCAGCGACTGACCCATCGAACGGGCCATGCCCGGAAGCTTCGGGGCGCCAAAGAGCAGCAGTGCCAAGACGATGATGATGACCAGGTGCCATCCCTGTAATCCACCCATGGGATTTCCCTTCTTTTGTTGCCTTTAAGTCTACGTCAGAACAGGTGTACGTCGTACACGTTCTGGCGCTGGTTCCGGGCGTCACGGCGGGCCACCCGGGCGGCGCGGCGGGCCTCAACGCGCTCGGCCTTGCCCGTCTCCTTCAGCTGCCGGATCTGATGCGGATCCCCGTGGGTCGCATCGGTGCCGCTGGGGTAGGTGCGCGGGCGCGGGGTGTAGTCCACCACGGTGCCGGGTTGGGCCATATCGGAGGAGAGCTTGTCCGCGGCGTCGCCCAGGCTTTGCATGACGCCCATGCCGCGGCGGAAGAGGCGGAAGCCGGCCACGATGGCGGCCAGCAGCGTGGCCAGGATCAGCACGGTCCACAACAGGACCCAGAACCACCAGGGAAGCATCTATGAATCATCCTCATTCGTGTTGCGTTCGGCACCCAGCCAGGTGTTGACGTAGTCCACGGCCTCGGCGGGAGCGACCACAGCAATCCTACCCCCATGGCGGGCCACCAGCGGGGCGAGCACCGAGTAGTGTGAGAAACGCACCTTCGCCAGGTAGCCGCCGTCGATCTTCTTCGACCAGGCGTCGGGCTGGTACGCCTCGATCTGCGCCACCCGGCTCTGGTCGATGAACAGTTCCACCTGCGGATCCTGCTCGGTGGCCGCGTAGCGCAGCTGCGGCTGGCCGCTGTCCTCATGGCGCCGGCCCAGGGTGAAGTGCTCCCCGGTGGTGTTGGCCGCCAGGATCCGGTCCAGCCGGAAGGTCAGGATCTTTTTCCGGGTGCGGCACCAGGCGCGCAGGTAGCGCCGCTGCCCGTCCTCCACGAAGCGGATTGGTTCGATGTCGCGTTCATGGTGGCTGCCCGAGGAGAGCGAGTAGTAGTCGATGCGCACCACCTGGTGCTCGCGCACCGCCCGGGCCAGCAGCGCATCCGCGTCCTGCTCACGCACCTGGTTCAGCGCAAAGCCCAGCGCCCCGTTCCACCCCTCGAAGCGGGCGACCGCCTCATTGAGCTTGGCCAGTGCCGAGTCCAGGGTGGCGCGGTGCTCAAAGTTCGGGATGCTGGCCAGCGCGTTCAGCCCGCCCAGAACCGCCACCGCCTCCATGGGGGCCAGCTTCTGCGGTTCGGCCAGCAGCGCCGCGTTGGAGATGGAGACCCAGTCGGTGTCCAGGTCCCCGTCGTTGACGTTGATCAGTTCATCGTGCTGCCCGCCGGGGACCCCGCACATCATGATCAGCGCCAGCTCCTGGCGCACCTTGGCCGGGCTGAGCTCGTAGCGTTCGGCCAGTTCGGCCACCGTGGCCCCGCCCTGGGCGACCACGTACTGGATCATGTCGATGTTGCGCATCACCTGCTGGGCGGTGGTGCCGCGCCCGGTGGAGCGCCGCGGCTGGTATTTCACCTCAAGCCCGGCGTAGCGTTCGGCCACCTGGCGCTGCCTGGTCCGGGCCTGCTCCAGCAGGCTAGCCACCTGTTCGGCCAGCGCCTGCGGGCCGAGCACGCTCAGGTGCGGCCCGTAGCCGGCCAGTTCGGTGGCGAACGCCTCCTGGTCGGCGTAGGCGATCACCAGGGTGTCCCCCGGGGTGCCGGGTTCGGCTGGCGTGGTTTCCAGGGCCCGGGCACGCAGCGGCAGCGCCGCCTCGGCGTGGATGCGCACCGTGGCCAGTTCGGCGTGGTGCTGCAGGTCGAAGTCCTGCAGCACCTGGGACATGGAGAACCCCTCGGGGCGCGGATGGTAGGTGCTGCCCTTGGGCAGGGTGGAAAGGGTGAAGCTACCGGTGATGCGCGAGAGGCGGAAGACCCGGCGCTCGTTGCGGGTGTGGTCATACCCGGTGAAGTACCACTGCCCGTAGCGCTGGCCGATCCCCCACACGTCCACGGTGCGTTCGCTGTGCTGGCCGCCGGCGTCCCGGTAGGTGAAGTGCACGCTCTTGCGGTTGAACACGGCCAGCGCGCAGGCCTTGAAGTTCGGGTCGTCCATCGACAGCCGCGGCAGGTAGGAGCCCAGGTACGGGGCGATGTCCTCGGTGCTGGGCTGGGCGCCGGTGAGCCGTTCGGTGGCGCTACGGGCCAGGGCCTGCAGCTTGGAGTCCTTCCACAGCGTGGCGGCCAGGGCGATCAGCGCGCTCTCCGCGGCGCTGAAGGCGATCGGCGGCAGGTACCAGTCGGTGGTGTCGATGCGGTAGTGCAGCACCCCGTCGTAGTCCTCGGTGACCAGGCGCAGCCCGAATTCGTTGCGGATCTCGTCCTTGGCCCGTTCGATCGCCTTTTCCCGGGCCTCGGGGTTCCCGCCCGGGTTCAGGTAGTCGCCGATGCGTTCGGCGGTCCATTTGCGCTGGCTGGTGGACAGCGCGTAGATCAGGCTGGTCAGCCGTTCGGCCCTGCTGGGCCCTTCGCTCTGCTTTGTGCTCACGTGCCTACAATAGCCAATCCGGGTGGGGGTTTCGTGCAGGTTAAGCACCGCTGGCCCCGACGGATCGGGGCCAGCTGTGCGGGTGTGACCTGCGGCTACTTGATGCCCATCAGGTCCACGACGAAGATCAGTGCCTCGTTCGGGCCGATGGCCCCGGGGGCGCCGGCCGCGCCGTAGGCCAGCTCGGAGGGGATCTCCAGGCGGCGGCGTCCGCCGACCTTCATGCCCAGCAGGCCCTGGTCCCAGCCCTGGATGACCATGCCCACGCCGACCGGGAAGTCCAGGGTGGAGCCGCGGTTCCAGGAGGCGTCGAATTCCTCACCGGTGGACCAGGCCACGCCCACGTAGTGGGCCTGCACGGTGGTGCCCGGGGTGACTTCGGCACCGGTGCCCTCGATCAGGTCGGTGATGACCAGTTCGGTGGGCGCCTCGGTGCCCGGGAAATCGATTTCCGGCTTGCTGCGATCGTAGTTGCGTTCGCCAAACGACATGCGTGTCGCCTTTCTGTGGGTGATGATGGGCCGAGGTTATTCGGCGTTGGAGACCTTGGTCAATTCTACGTAGAACACCAGCGGGCCGGAGGGACCCTGGGTGGCGTTGTCGCCGTAGGCCATGTCCGAGGGGACGCTGAGCAGCAGCTTGGAGCCTTCCTTCTGTCCGCTCAGGCCCTTGGTCCAGCCGGAGATGACCTGGGAGAGGTTGAACTTGGCGGTGTCTTCGCTGTCGAAGTTGCCGTCGAACTTCTTCCCGTCGGCCCAGGTGACACCGTGGTACTTGACCTCCACGTCGGAGTTCTCGGTGGCTTGCGCGCCCTTGCCCTCCTCCAGCACGTCCACGGCCAGGCCCTGCGGGGCCTGGGTGTCCTTCGGGATGCTGATCTTCGGTTCCTTCTCGCTGGTGTCCACGCTCGGCAGCTGCTTGGCGTCCTTCAGCTCCTTGACCTTGGACTGCTCCAGCACGGTGCTTGGGTCGCTGGCCGACTCGACGTTCATCACGATGATGCGTTCGGCGCGGGCGCCGTCCTCCGGCTCGGAGACGCTGCCGTCGGACTTCGGGTTGCCCTCCACGGTGGTGTAGGCGATCCAGGAGCCGACCTTGGAACCGATCAGGGTGTCGTACAGTTCGGGCATCTGCTGCTTCATGGTGTCATCGACCTTCATCGGCACCGCTTCGCCGGTGAAGTTCTCATCGACCTTCATCCCGTCGATGTTCTTGTAGATGCCGGACTTCAGCTTGATGGTCTGGCCCTCGGAGATTTCGTTCCCCTCGCCTTCGACCAGCACCTGGGCCTCGGACTTCTCGGTCAGCAGCGGGGCGTCGATCTTCACCGACGGTTCGCTGTTGGCGTCCGCCCCGGGCTTCACCTCGATCGAGTCCAGCGAGGTGCTGGAGCCGGCACCGCAGGCGGTGAGGGCGAGCACGGAGGCGGTGACACATACTGCCAGGACTTTGCGCACAGATTCTACTTTCGTAGCAGGTTCATCGTTTGCAGCCCGCCGCAAGCCGGTGGCGCGGCGGGAGGACTTTTTCCAGATTAATGCGGGAATCTGTGAAAATTCTAATTCTCCGCTGGCTAAACCGGCGATGCGCGGCACCTAGACCGGTTGGCGCATCAGCTCGATCAGCTCATCGACCCGCGGATCTTCGGTGGCGAACGGGTCCTTGCACAGCACCACTCCCCCGGGTCCCTCCTCGTATTTCATGTGCACCCAGTCGGTGGAGTAGCGCCGGCCGGTGGCCCGGGCGGCATTGACGAACTTGGCGCGGATCGCCGCGCGGGTGGTCTGCGGCGGGTGGTTGACCGCGTGGCGGATCTGCTCGTTGGAGACCACGGTGCTGGCCATCCCGCGCTTCGCCAGCAGGTGGAACAGCCCGCGGGCCGGGTCGATGTCGTGGTAGGTCAGGTTCAGTTGGGCGATCCGGTGCGAATCCATGCCCAGGTTGTGCTTGGCCGCGTACCCGGTAAGCAGCTTGTGCTTGATCGCCCAGTCGATGTCGGTGTCGATCAGTGAGAAGTCCTGCTCCTGCACGGCGGTGAGGGTGCGTTCCCACAGTTCCATGATGCGCGGGACCAGCTCGTGGTGGGCGCCGTGGCGGTCCAGGAAGTTCTGCACGGTCTCCAGCAGCTGCCACTGGATCTGCAGGGCGGTGGGTTCGTCCCCGCCCATCAAGCGCACAACGGTCTGCCCGGTGAAGTCGTGGGAGACCTGGCGGATGGAGCGGATCGGGTTCTCCAGGCGCAGATCGTGGTAGATCTCCCCGGATTCGATCATCCGCAGCACCAGGTCGGTCGCCCCGACCTTCAGCAGCTGGGTGGTCTCGCTCATCGAGGAGTCCCCCACGATCACGTGCAGCCGGCGGTAGAGTTCGGCGTCCGCGTGCGGTTCATCGCGGGTGTTGATGATCGGCCGGGAGCGGGTGGTCGCCGAGGAGACGCCCTCCCAGACGTGGTCGGCGCGCTGGGAGAAGACGAAGCGGGTCTGCCCGTCCACCTCCACCAGGTGCCCGGCGCCGGTGAGCATCTGCCGGGTGACCAGGAACGGGATGAGCATGTCGGCCAGCCGCTTGAATTCGGTGCGCCGGGAGATCATGTAGTTCTCGTGGCAGCCGTAGGAGTTGCCGGCCGAGTCGACGTTGTTCTTGAACAGGTAGAGCTTGCCCTGGTGCCCGGCGTCGGCCAGGTCCTCCTCCGCCTGCTCGACCAGGTCCAGCAGGATCGCCTCCCCGGCCCGGTCGTGGGCGATCAGCTGGGGCAGCTGGTCGCATTCGGCGGTGGCGTACTCGGGGTGGGAGCCCACGTCCAGGTAGAGCCGGGAGCCGTTGCCCAGGAACACGTTGGAGGACCGTCCCCAGTCCACCACCGGCTTGAACAGGTGCCGGGCCGCGTCCTCCGGGGTCAGCCGCCGCCCGTCCAGCGGGACGTAGCTGAGCCCGTACTCGGTTTCGATCCCAAAGATCCTGCGGTCCACGTGCTGGTCCCTTCCGGCTGCCGGCACAGCCCTGAGTCAAAGTTGGTGGTGCGCCAGGCCACTGCCCGTCGCGGGTGAAGGCGGGCTGGGCCTACTGGCCGCCCTTTTGGACGAAGCCGCGCACGAATTCCTCGGCGTTGGTCTCCAGCACCGAGTCGATCTCGTCAAGCAGGTCATCCACCCCGGCTTCGGTGCCTTGGGTGTGGGTCAGGGCCTGCTCGACCTGCTGTTCCTGTTCCTGGCGGTTGCTGCGCGGGGAAATGCTTTCCTGGCTCATGCTTACTCCTTCTTCGTGGTGGCTGGTGGCGCCGACGGGTCGGTGGGCCGCTGACGGGACAGCCGTTCTGCTTATGAAATTGGGGCCGCACCGTGCCGGTGGGCGCTTGCTGCCATTGTCAGCCGACCGGGTGCTGCTTGGCCAGCTCGCTAAGGAACTGCGAAATCTCCAGCTCGGCCTCGAACAGCTGGCCCACCTCGGCGCGGGTGCCGCGCAGCGGCTCGGGCAGCGGGATCCGCCGCACGCGCCGGGCCCCGGGCATGGACAGGGACAGCGCATCCCAGTTGGCGGCGATCACGTGGTCCGCATAGTGCTGCAGCACCTTGCCGCGCAAGAACGCACGGGTGTCCGCCGGCGGTTCAGACACCGCCGCGGCGATCTGCTCCTGGCTGTACAGGGCCTCCATCATCCCGCGCGCGGCCAGCCGGTAGTACAGGCCCTTGTCCTTGCGCAGGTCAGCCCACTGCAGATCCATCAGCGCCACCTTCGGGTCATCCAGGCCCACCCCGTGCCGGGCGGCAAACCCGGTGATCAGCTGCTGCTTGGCCACCCAGTCCACGGTGCGTGCGGCCTTGGCCGGGTCGGTGGCCAGCACCTGCAGGGTTTCACGCCAGCGGGTGAGGATCTCGGTGGTGTGCTCATCGGTGATCCCGCGTTCGGTGCAGTACGCCTCGGCGGCGTCCAGGTAGCGCTGCTGGATCTCGATGGCGCTCAGCTGCGCACCCCCGCGCAGCCGCACGGCGGTGCGCAGCGAGGTGTCGTGGCTGATTGCCTGCAGCGCCCCCACCGGGTCGGCCAGCTCCAGATCCGGGGCCTGGCCGGCCTCGATCAGCGAGAGCACCAGGTTGGTGGTGCCCACCCGCAGCAGGGTGGAGACCTGGCCCAGGTTCGCGTCCCCGATGATCACGTGCAGCCGACGGTACTTCTCCCAGTTGGCGTGCGGTTCATCCCGGGTGTTGATGATCGGGCGGTTGATGGTGGTTTCCAGCCCCACCTCGGCCTCGAAGAAGTCCGCGCGCTGGGAGATCTGGAAGTCGGCGCCCCCACCGAGCTGGCCGCGGCCCACCCGTCCGGCGCCGCAGATGATCTGGCGGCTGGCGAAGAACGGGGTCAGACCCTCAACCAGGCGTGCGAAGTCGATTTCACGGGGCACCAGGTAGTTCTCGTGCGCCCCGTAGGAGACGGACTTGTTGTCGGTGTTGTTCTTGTACAGCAGCAGTTCCCCGCCGCCGCGCTGGGCGGCGTGGGCGGCGGCCAGGCGCACCACCTCGTCCCCGGCCTGGTCGTAGAGCACCGCGTCGCGCGGGGTGGTGACCTCC
This sequence comes from Glutamicibacter creatinolyticus, assembly GCF_006094275.1. Taxonomy (GTDB): domain Bacteria; phylum Actinomycetota; class Actinomycetes; order Actinomycetales; family Micrococcaceae; genus Glutamicibacter; species Glutamicibacter creatinolyticus. Next base: position 1,611,059 of record NZ_CP034412.1, on the reverse strand, counting down.
GGGCTGGAGTATTCGGGGTGGGCGTGGTCCACGTAGAGCCGGGCGCCGTTGCCCAGCACCATGTTCATCACCACGTCGGTGGACTCGGCCTCCTGGTACAGGGTGCGCCCGATGCGCGCATCCCCGCCGTCCAGGGCGATGGACTCCGCGTCCCAGACCTTGGTCTCCTCCACGGTGGGTTCCACGTCGGTCAGCTGGCTGGGGTGGGCCTGCTCGCGGCTGATGGTGTAGCCGCGCGCATCACGCAGCGGGGTTTCGTCGCTGTAGTCCCAGCGGGCGGCGCGCCGGGCCGCGTCCCCGTGGCGCACCAGCTGGGCGTAGCCGTCCACGATCTGTGCGGAGAGCACGGTGGCGTTGGCCTTGGGCATGCCCGGGCGGATGACCCCGTACTCGGTCTCCAGCCCGACCAGCCGCCGGGCGCTCACTGGGCACCCCGCGCGTCGACCAGGGAGCGGATGTGGCTGATCTTTTCCCCCTTGCGCCCGGAGATCCGGGCCCAGTCATCCGGGTTGGTGGTGTTGGGCATGTCCTCGTGTTCGGCGAACTCCTCACGCACCGCGGCCAGCAGGTACTCCATCTTCAGCCCGCGTTCCCCGGTGGTCAGCAGCGCCTTGATGGCCCGCTTCTTGGCCCGGTCCACCACGTTGCGGATCACCGCTCCGGAGGCGAAGTCCTTGAAGTACAGGATCTCGGTGTCCCCGTTGACGTAGGTGACCTCCAGGTATTGGTTGGAGGCGTCGGTGGCGAACATGTCCGCCACGGTGCCGTGGATCATCCGCTGCACGGTGGCCTGCGCGTCCCCGCCGTCGGCGGCGACCTCGGATTCGTGCAGCGGCAGGTCGGTGGTCAGGTACTTGCCGAAGATCTCCGCGGCACCCTCGGCGGTGGGGCGGCGGATCTTGATCTTCACATCCAGCCGGCCCGGGCGCAGGATCGCCGGGTCGATCATGTCCTCACGGTTTGACGCGCCGATCACGATCACATTGTCCAGCCGCTCCACGCCGTCGATCTCGGCCAGCAGCTGCGGGACAATGGTGGTCTCCACATCGGAGGACACCCCGGTGCCGCGGGTGCGGAACAGCGAGTCCATTTCGTCGAAGAAGACCACCACCGGGTCCCCGTGCAGCGCCTTTTCCCGGGCGCGGGCGAAGATCAGGCGGATGTGGCGTTCGGTTTCGCCCACGTACTTGTCCAGCAGCTCCGGGCCCTTGATGTTCAGGAAGTAGCTGCGGGCCTCGGTGCGCCCGGACTTCGCGGCGGCGCGGGCGGCCAGCGAGTGGGCGACCGCCTTGGCGATCAGGGTCTTGCCGCACCCGGGAGGCCCGTAGAGCAGGATGCCCTTCGGGGCGCTCAGCCCGTGTTCGCGGTACAGCTCCGGATGACTGAAGGGCAGCTCCACCGCGTCCTGGATCGCCTCGATCTGGTTGCTCAGCCCGCCGATGTCGGAGTAGGAGATGTCCGGGACTTCCTCCAGCACCAGGGACTGCATGTCGGTCAGCTGTACCCGGCTCATGGCCAGCCCGGTGCGCGGGTCCAGGGTGAGCTGGTCCCCCACCCGCAGGTGTTCCTGGCGCAGCGGCTGGGCCAGTTCCACCACCCGCTGGTCATCGGCGCGGGCCATCACCACGACCTGGTGGTGCTCCAGGATTTCCTTGATGGTCACCAGTTCACCGGTGTGCTCGTAGCCCAGGGCGGCGACGATCACCATCGCCTCGTTCAGCAGCACCTGCTGGCCCACGTGCAGTTTCTCGAAGTCCAGCAGCGGGCTGATGCCCACCCGCAGGCGCCGCCCGCCCTGGGAAATGTCCGCGGACTGCACGGCGGTGGATTCGATCCCGGTGCCCGCCTCGGGGTGCTGGCGCGGGTGCTTGGCCAGGATGGTGCCGTGGCTGAAGGGGGTGTCCCCGTCCTTTTCCAGGGCCGACTTCAGATCCACGATCTGTTCGCGGGTGCGTTCGAGCATGGCCACCAGGCGCTGATTGTTGCCGCTGAGCGTGGCCAGCTGCCGGTCCAGGTTGCGGTTCTTGTCCCGCAACACGTTGACCTGGCGTTCGGTCATGGACAGTCGTTCGGTCAGTTCCTGGTCATTGTGCTCGGACACTTGATCCCTCCCACGGCATCGGCAACGGTCAGCTGGCCCATTAATGGGTTTCCCGTCTTAGGTCATCCTACGGAGCAAGTACGCCGCACCGTAATCCGATGAGCGAATGTTGCCCACATACTGGAATCTACTCCTGTTCACGCACCCGTGCAGGGCGAGTTGCATCACGTGCGGCCCGGCGCAGCTTCTTGTCCGAGACCCCGCGCTCCCCCAGGGCTTCGGGCGTCCATTCGGATTCGTCGTGGTCCCTGGTCCAGGCCGAGACGTCCTCGGCGGCGAAGTTGTGCTCCTTCACGCGCTTGGCCTTCGGGATGCCCTGGGAGTCATCGGCCAGTCGGCGGGCGGTGATCAGAAACGCGGTGTGCGCCACCATCCGGTGGTCCGGGCGCACCGCCAGCCCGTCCACGTGCCAGCCGCGCACCAGGGTTTCAAAGCATTCGGGTTCGGTGAACTGCCCGGAGGCGCGGATCGCCTCGACCACCCGGGACATCTGGGTCACGGTGGCCACGTAGTTGGTCCACACCCCGCCGGGGGCCAGCACGGTGGCGACCGCGTCCAGGCATTCCCAGGGGCTGAGCATGTCCAGCACCACCCGGTCCACGCTGCCCGGCTCCTCCAGTTCGACCACCTTGTCCTGGAAGTCCCCGATGGAGATCTGCCAGGCCGGGTGCTCGCCGCCAAAGACGGTGTCCACGTTCCCGCGGGCAATCTCGGCGAACTCCTCCCGGCGTTCGAAGGAGTGCAGGAACCCGGTGTCCCCGATGGCGCGCAGCAGCGAGATCGACAGGGCCCCGGAACCCACCCCGGCCTCCACCACGCGGGCTCCGGGGAAGATGTCCCCGAACTGCACGATCTGCGCGGCGTCCTTCGGGTAGATCACCGCCGCCCCGCGCGGCATGGACAGCACGTAGTCCTTCGCCAGCGGGCGCAGCAGCTGGTAGCGGTAGCCCTCCACGTTCTCGATGACCGAACCGTCGGGCAGCCCGATGATCGCATCGTGTTCCAGGATGCCCTTGTGCGAGTGGAACTGCCCGCCGGCCTCCAGGGTGATGGTGTTGATGCGGCGCTTCTCATCGGTCAGCTGCACCCGGTCCCCGACCCGAAACGGTCCGCGGCGGGCGGCGGCCCCGTGGGGCATGCTGGCTTGGTTCTGGCTCACGAAATTGGCTTCCTTCTGGCTGATGCTGTCTACAGTATTGGTGTGCCCGGTGTGCGGGCGAAAAATTGCGGGTGGGCGGGTCAGCGCACGTTCAGGGCGCGCAGGATCTGTTCCTGGTGCAGCACCCCCACGATGTACCCTTCCTCGCTGATCACCGCGTATTCGGCGGTTTCCACGGTGGCCAGGTAGTGGATCAGGGTGTCCCCGTCCGAGTACTGGGCGATCACCGCCCCCTGCCCTAGTGCCCGGCTGACCGCGGTGGCCGGGGTGGTGGGCCCGGCGTGTTCGGGCACCGCGCTCAGTGCGCCCTCGTCGACGACCGCGATCGGCATCCCGTGCGGGTCCACCAGCACGATCTGTCCGCCGCGGGCGGCCAGGCGCCGGCGCACGTCGGCGACGTTCACGGTGCTGAGCATCCCGCTGGCCGGGCTCATCAGGTTCCCGGCCTTCACCCCGGGCAGGCGCAGGCGCAGCTTGGCGTGGGCGATCAGCGCGCTGGTGGCCTGCCACATGAACAGCGCCACCATCACCCCGATCACCAGGGTGGTGGTCTCCAGCGCCCGGCCCATGACCAGCGGGATGACGGCGAACCACAGCACGATGCCCACGGCGATCGCCCGGCCCACCCAGGCCGCCACGATGGTGCCGCGGTCCTGGCTGCCGGTGGCCTTCCACACGGCCGATTCGACCAGCCGCCCGCCGTCCAGCGGCAGGCCCGGCAGGATGTTGAAGATGCCCAGCAGCAGGTTCGCGTAGATCACGAAGTTCAGGATCGCCCCGATCATGAACGTCGGTTCGAAGATGGTGGCCGCGACCCAGCCGATCCCGGCGATCACGAAGTTGCTCACCGGCCCGGCCAGCGCCACCAGCAGGGAAGCGCCCGGGGTGGCCTGGAAGGAGCCGAACTGGGTGTGCCCGCCCCACAGGGTCAGCACGATGTGGGAGTTGGGCCATTTGAAGTAGCGGGCCACCATGGCGTGGGCCAGCTCATGGATCAGCACGGCCAGGGCGATCATCAGCGAGCAGATGAACCCCAGCAGGTAGGCGGTGGTGGCCGGGATCCAGGCGGTGCGCTGCAGCTGCATGCCGAAGATCACCGTGATCACCACGGTGATGAAGAACCAGGAGTAGGCAAGGTAGACCGGGACCCCGGCGATCCTGCCCAGCCGGAGCCCGGGCGATTTCTCGTTCAGTTCGCTCACGCGTTGATCTGCTCCAACCAGGTGTTCAGTTGTTCAATGGACAGCTGCCGCAGCGATTCGCTGCGCCGCCACGGCCCCTGGCCGGGGTCGGTGGCGTTGGGGACCAGCACCGCGAACAGCCCGGCGGCGCTGGCCGCGGTGATGCCCGGCAGTGAATCCTCCAGGCCCACGCACTGGGCCGGGTCCAGGGAAGTCTCGAATTTCTCGCCCAGCAGCTGCAGCCCGCGCAGGTACGGTTCCGGGTCCGGCTTGCCGTGCTCCACCTCGTCCCCGGTGACGGTCACGTCGAAGTACGCTTCGGGCAGCTGGGTGAGGAAGTCCTGCACGATGCTGCGTTCGCTCATGGTCACCAGCGCCTGCGGGATCCCGGCGGCGGAGAACTGCTGGAGCAGCTCCAGCGCCCCGGGACGCCAGATCAGTTCGCGGCGCAGCCCGCTGATCACCTCGGCGGAGAGCTCGTCAATGATCTGCCGCACGCCCAGCTGGACCCCGGCCTGCTGCAGCACCCGGGCGGCGGTGGGCAGGGCGGCGCCGACCAGCGCCTCGGACTGGGCCTGGCTCCAGGTCCCGCCGTGGGCCAGCACCAGGCGCCGTTCGGCGGCCATCCAGTACGGCTCGGTGTCGATCACCGTGCCGTCCATGTCCCACAGCACCGCCTGGATGCGGTGGTCGCGGCGCGGGAGCGGGGCGTGCTCGTTGTGGCTAGGCATGTCTTGATTCTACGTGAACCGGGCCGGATCCCGGCCCGCCCCGACCGGCGAACGCCCAGGTGCGCGGCGCGACGGGCGAGCAAGATCACCCGGCCCGGCGGCTTCGGCCCCCGGACGCCGAACCGGCGTTGCAGCGTTGCCCTGCACGGTGCCGGGGTGGAAGACTCGGCAGTACCCGCTGCGGACAACGGCAGGCGGGTGGCGAAGGACGCCGACCGGCCGGCAAAGCGGGCCGGAGCACAGGCAGGGAGCGCAGATGAGCACGCAGAATCCACGTCCAACGTTGACCGGCTTCGCCGCGCGCGGCGGCCAGCAGGGACGCAACAGCGTGCTGGTGTGCGCGTTCGAGGGCTGGAACGATGCCGGAAGCGCCGCCAGCGACGCGGTGCGCCTGATCCTGAACACGGCCGAACCCGAATACCTGGGCACCGTGGGCGAGGACGAGTACTACGACTACCAGTTCACCCGCCCGGAGGTGAGCCGCGAGGGCGGGGTGCGCAGCATCCAGTGGCCGCAAACCGATGTGTACCGCATCGAACTGCCCCAGGCCCCGGCGGACCTGCTGGTGGCGCTCGGGGTGGAACCGACCTACCGCTGGCAGGCGTTCTGCCGGGAACTGCATCAGCTCACCTCCCCGCACCGGGTGGCGGCCTGCCTGAGCGTCGGCTCGCTGCTGGCCGATGTGCCGCACACCCGTCCGGTGCCGGTGCTGGTGAACTCCGATGACCCGCTGCTGCAGGAGCACCTGTCGATCGGGGCGTCGAAGTATGAGGGGCCCACCGGCATCCCGGCGGTGCTGGGAATGATCTTTGAACGGCTGGGCACCCCGAGCCTGTCGGTGTGGGCGCAGCAGCCGCACTACGTGGCCCAGGCGCCCAGCCCGAAGGTGCAGCTGGCCCTGGTGGAGGTGCTCGAGGAGCTGCTGGCCACCCATTTCCCCGCCGACCAGCTGCGCGATGACGCACTAGCCTGGCAGCGTGGGGTCGATGAGCTGGCCTCCGCGGATCCGGAGGTCGCCACCTATGTGCAGCAACTGGAACGGGCGACCGATGCCAGCGAGCTTCCGGAAGCCAGCGGGGAATCGATCGCCCGTGAGTTTGAGCGCTACCTCAAACGGCGGGACCGCGGCTACGGCGGCAGCGGCCCCGACTTTGAGATCTAGCGGCAGCCCAGGGCCTCGGCCCTAGAGCTTGAGCCCCAAGAGGGAATCCAGTCCGCGGCGGATCACTTCCGAGCCCTCCCCGGAGCCCTCGGCGCCGGCCTCGGCCCACTGGTCGATTGCCTGCAGGGCGGCCGGCGAGTTCAGGTCATCGGCCATCCGGGAGCGGATCCGGGTCATCAGCGCGGTCGCCTCGGCCAGTCCGGCCCCTTCGATCCGGGAGCGCCAACGCTGCACCCGGGCCTGGGCCTGCTGGAGCAGTTCGTCGGTCCAGAACCAGTCGGTGCGGTAGTGCTGGCCCAGCAGCACGGTGCGGATTGCCACCGGTTCCACCCCGGCCTCGCGCAGCTTGGAGACCAGCACCAGGTTGCCCAGGGACTTGCTCATCTTTTGCCCGTCCAGGCCCACCATGCCGGTGTGCACGTACAGTTCGGCCAGCGGCTTGCCGTCGGCGGCCGAGGCGTGGGCGGCGGAGAATTCGTGGTGCGGGAAGATCAGGTCGCTGCCCCCGCCCTGCACGGTGAACGGGGCCGGCAGTGTGGAGCGGGCAATGATCGAACACTCAATGTGCCAGCCCGGGCGGCCGGCGCCCAGGGTGCCCCCGTCCCAGGAAGGCTCCCCCTCACGGGCGGCACGCCACAGCAGCGGGTCCAGCGGATCGCGCTTGCCTTCACGCTGCGGGTCCCCGCCGCGTTCGGCCGAGAGCTGCTCCATCAGTTCGCGCCCGTAGCCGCTGACGGTGCCCAGCTGCCAGGCCTCGTTCTGGGCGGCGAGGGTGTCGAAGTAGACATCCCCCTCCACCCCGTCCGCCCCGGCCGGGACCCGGTAGGCCAGGCCCTTGTCCAGGAAGTCCTCAATGTACGGGATCAGCAGGTCAATGGTTTCCACCGCGCCCAGATAGTGGTCCGGCGCGATCACGTTCAGCGCCTCCATGTCGGCGCGGAACAGGTCGGTCTGCTCCTGCGCCAGCTGGCGCCAGTCCAGCCCGCGCTGGGCGGCGCGCTCGAGCAGCGGGTCATCCACGTCGGTGACGTTCTGCGTGTAGGTGACCTTGCGCCCGTTATCCAGCCAGGTGCGGTGCAGCAGATCGAAGGTCACGTAGGTGGCGGCGTGCCCCATGTGGGTGGCGTCATAGGGGGTGATCCCGCAGACGTACATGCTGGCCGGGGCGTTGGCCTTCTCGGCCGGGGCGGTGGGACGCTGTTTGCCGGTGGCGGTGTCGAAGAGCTCCAGGATCGGGGCGCTGCCCACCAGGTGCGGTACTTCCGGGCTGGTCCAAGCGTGCACGCAGGGGTGTCCTTTCAAACGGCGCAAAAGTGCGCGATCAGCGGTGATGCCCCGGCCCCGCGCCAACTGCCGGGCCGGGCATCACCAAAGTTTCTCTATAAGTGCCAAGTCACCATCTGGTTCAGATATTCCCGGCCCCGGCCAAATAATTGACCGGGGCCGGGAAGAGGGCACGAGCGGGCTCCGGCTAGGCGCTGATCAGCCCCATGCCCAGCAGGATGAACAGGGCCAGGCCCAGGGCGATGCGGTACCAGACGAAGACCATGTAGGAGTGGGTGGAGACGAACTTCAGGAACCAGCCCACGATGACGAAGCCGACCACGAACGCGATCAGGGTCGCCAGCCCGGTCTCGGCCATGGAGTAGACCATCGGCTCGGAGAAGGACTTGAACAGCTTGTACAGCCCGGAGAGGTAGACGGCCGGGATGGCCAGCAGGAAGGAGTAGCGGGCGGCGGCCTCGCGGGTGTAGCCCATCAGCAGGCCGGCGGTGATGGTGCCGCCGGAGCGCGAGACGCCGGGGATCAGGGCCATCGCCTGGGCGAAGCCGTAGAGGATGCCGTGCTTGAAGGTCAGCTGCTCCAGCGGGCGGACCTGCTTGCCGTAGTGGTCGGCGGCGGCCAGGAACAGGCCAAAGACCACCAGCATGGTGGCCACGATCCACAGCGAACGGAAGTTCGTGTCAATGTAGTCCTCCAGCAGCAGGCCCAGCACGCCGATCGGGATCGAGCCGAGGATGATCAGCCAGCCCATCTTCGCGTCCGGATCCGAATGCGGGATCTTGCCAACCAGCGCCTTGCACCAGGCGCCGATGATGCGCACAATGTCACGCCAGAAGAACGCGATGACCGCGGTCTCGGTGCCCAGCTGGGTGATGGCGGTAAACGCCGCCCCCGGGTCCTGCGCGTTGGGCAGGAATTCTCCCACGATGCGCAGGTGGGCCGATGAGGAGATGGGCAGGAACTCGGTAAGTCCCTGGATCAGACCCAGGAACGCTGCTTCAAACCAATTCACCCCTCGACACTACTTCAAGTCCCAGGCCAAACCCCTGCCTAAAACACCGGGGTCCCCAAAAATCCGCCCGTGGTCGTAGTCACGACTCGTCATTGGGTATCGTAAACGGCAACAACTCGCCATACTTGTCGTACAAAGCATCGTCGTACGCCTCGAAGGCATCGGCCAACGCACCAAAGGCGGCGTCCACCGTCGCGTCGGTGGCGCCGCGGCTGGTGGAGATGACCTCCAGGTGGTTTTCCAGGCGGGCGATGAAGACCTGCAAGGCATAGTTGGGATCGACGCTCATGGCACACACGCTACAGCCGAATAGACCGGCACGGTAGGGGGTTTGATGATTCAGGAACGGATCAAGGCACCATTGCACCAGCCCGCGGATGACCGCTTCGAGTACCTGGTGATCACCTCGTTCCCCGGGGAGCCCAAGCATTTGGCCCGCGCGGCCCTGAAGGAGCACGCCGAGAACGGCAAGTGGGAGCTGGTGCGCACCTGCCGCTACGAGGGCGGGGCCTTCAAGTACTGGCTGCGCCGGCGGGTGATGCGGGTGAGCGGCACCCTGGAGGGCTCAGTCTTCCAGCGGTCCCACTAGCCAGCTGGCCACGGTGTTCGCCGCCGAGGCCGCATTGGACGGGTGGTACCAGCTGGCCTGCACGTCCCGGTAGAGCCGCTCGAACTCGCTGCCCCGGAAGTAGCCGCCCCCGCCGATCAGCTGGCCGGCGTCTTGGACGTTCTCCCGCGCCCAGTCCCCCGCCCTGGTGCGCAGGGTGACCAGCTTCGGGAACCACTGCGGCCCGTGGTCCACCAGTGCGTCCAGGTCCCCGGCGACCTGGCGCTGCAGCGCATCCAGGGTGAGCATGCGCATTCCGGCCTCGGCCAGGATCGAGCGGGCGCGCACATCCTGGGTGTAGGCCTGCCCGTCCTGGTGCACCCGGCGCTGGAGGGCCGCGGTGCCCAGCTGCAGCCCACGCTCGGCCAGGCCCACGTAGACGCTGGCGGTCAGGGTCAGGAACGAGGCGAAGATCCCGAACACCAGGGCGTCCGGGTTGGGGCCCGCGGCCAGGCGGGTGTGCACCCACTGTGCCGGGGCGATGGCCCCGGACAGCTTGGTGGTGTGCGACTGGCTGGCGCGCATGCCCAGGGTGTTCCAGTCATTCAGCGACTCGACGCCCTCGCCGCGGGCCACGAACCCGTGCACCAGCTGCCCTTCGGCGTTCTTGCCGAACACGCCCAGCCGGGTGAAGGCCGGGGCCAGGGAGGTGAAGATCTTCGTGCCGGTGAACGCCACCGAGCCGTCCCCGCGCTCCTCGGCGGTGGTCTTTGAATCGAAGAGCACCGCGTCATTGCCCGGCTCGCTGATCCCGAAGGCCATCACCTCACCCTCGGCGATCCAGTCCTGCACCATCGCCAGGCGCTGGTCCCCGCGCGCGGCCAGCAGCTGGGCGACCCCGGCCCACACGTGGTGCATGTTCACCGCCAGCGCCGTGGCCGGGGCGGCGGTGGCCAGCCGGCGCTGGGCCAGGGCCAGCTCGCTCAGCCCCCAGCCGTAGCCGCCGCGCTCCACCGGCAGCAGCGCCTTCAGGTACCCGCGGTCGCGCAGTTGCGCAAAGTCCTCGGTGCAGAACGTGTTGCGCTCATCGTAGCCGGCGGCGCGGGCGCGGAAGCGCTCGAGCAGTTCCTCGGGCAGTGCCTCGGTGATCTCCACTGGTGTGTCCTTTCGTGGGTGGGCGTGCTCTAGTAGGTGCTCAGCAGTCGGGCGAGCACCCGGGAGCCGAAGTGCAGGGCGGTGACCGGCACGCGTTCATCCACGCCGTGGAACATGCCGGTGAAGTCCAGTTCGGGCGGCAGCTGCAGCGGCGCAAACCCGTAGCCGGTGATGCCCAGGGTGGCCAGCCACTTGTTGTCGGTGCCGCCCGAGAGCATGTAGGGCAGCACCACCGCGTCCGGGTCCTCGGCCAGCAGGGCGGTGCCCATTGAATCCACCAGTTCCCCGGAGAAGGGCACCTCCAGGGAGGATTGTTCGTGGTCGACGTGCAGCTGGACGTTCTGCCCGGCCAGTTCGCGCAGCGTGGCCAGGGTCTGTTCGTGTTGCCCGGGCAGGGTGCGGGCGTCGATCAGTGCCTCGGCCTGTCCGGGGATGACGTTGTGCTTGTACCCGGCGGACAGTGCGGTCGGGTTCGCGGTGTTTTGCAAGGTGGCCCCGACAAAGCGGGAAACGTTGCCCATGGCCCGCAGCAGCGGGGCCGGGTCGGCTTCATCGAAGCCCAGGCCGCTTAGTTCCCCGATCCGCTGCAGCAGCGCCCGGGTGGTGGGCGTGTAGGACAGCGGCCACCGGTGGGATCCGATCCGGGCCACGGCGGCGGCCAGTTCGGTGACCGCGTTCTGCGGGTTCAGCTGGGAGCCGTGTCCGGCGGTGCCGTGGGCGGTGAGCCTGGACCAGGCGATGCCCTTTTCCGCGGTCTGCAGCATGTAGGCCCGCTGGCCGTTGATGTCCACCGAGAACCCGCCGACCTCGCTGATCGCCTCGGTGGCCCCGGCAAACAGTTCGGGATGGTGCGTGACCATCCACCCGGCCCCGTAGTCACCGCCGGCCTCCTCGTCGGCGAAGAACGCGATGACCAGGTCGCGGCGCGGGGTGATCCGCTCGCGCACCATGTGGCGGATCACCGCGATGATCATGGCGTCCATGTTCTTCATGTCCACCGCCCCGCGGCCCCAGATCATCCCGTCGATCAGCTCGGCGGCAAAGGGGTCCACGCTCCAGTCCTCGGCGATGGCCGGCACCACGTCCAGGTGCCCGTGCACCACCAGCGCCGGCAGGTCCGGGTCGCTGCCGGCCAGCCGCGCCACGACGTTGGCCCGGCCGGGAGCCGATTCGTAGATCTTGGCGTCCAGGCCCACCTCGCGCAGCAGTTCGGCCACGTACTGGGCGGCCTGCAGCTCCCCCTGGCCTTTGTTGCCGCCGTAGTTGGTGGTGTCGATGCGGATCAGTTCACGGCAGAACTCAACGGTTTCGGCTTCGAGCCGTTCCAGGGCCGGTTCCTTGGGCATGGCCAATCCCCCTTGTGATGCTGGGTTTTGCGCTGCGGTGCGCTGACTTGTTCCCAGCCTAATCCGAAAGCGCGGCTTTCGCCCGCGCATACTGACTCTCCAGAATTGTTCTCGACCCGCGCTCCCCCTCTGAAAAGGATCAAGCAAAGTGTTTCTAACGGGCTACTCGGTTATCCGAATGGCCCTCGATTGTTAGTGTGCAACGGGCAAGGTGGCGATAATGGATAGATGTCAATCGAGCCCTGGATTTCTATAGTTTCTGCTTTGTCTGGTTTGGGCGGTGCAATTATCGGAGGAGCCATAGCTCTACATACAAATCGGCAAAACCATATACGGGAGCAAAATGTTTGGCTGCGCCAAGAAAAGATTGTGATCTACACCGACCTTCTAAATTTTTACCGTGTGCGTGAGCCGCAGCAATATCTCACGCCGGAGGAACAATCTGCTATAGCTTTCGATCTCAACGTCCACCTAACTCGCGTCAAGATCTTATGCCCACCTGAAATCGTCCGACTCGCAGAAGAGACCTTGCACAGTTTTACCGATTACGTCAGCTCATTTACGCATGATCTCCTTCCCGTGCAGGGCGCAAGAGCCGACTTTTCCAGAGCGTTCCAGAGACTCGAATCAGCAATCCTGAATGACCTGCAGCCAGCTATACGCCACAGTTAGGCCATTAATTGCCGTCGGCGCGGCGGGGCACCACAAATGGTGACCCGCCGCGCCGAGGATTCATCCGGGGACCGTGCGGCGAAGCCGACGGCCCGGGAGGGGCAAGGTGCTGTTACCAGCCCCAGTCCTCGTCTTCGGTGGCTTCGGCCTTGCCGATGACGTAGGAGGAGCCCGACCCGGAGAAGAAGTCGTGGTTCTCATCCGAGCCCGGGTTGAGCGAGGCCAGGATCGCCGGGGAGACGTTGGTCAGCTCGGCCGGGAACATGGCCTCGTAGCCCAGGTTCATCAGCGCCTTGTTGCCGTTGTAGTGCAGGAACTTGATGACGTCCTCGCTCCAGCCGATGTCGTCGTACAGGTCGTGGGTGTACTTGACCTCGTTTTCGTACAGCTCGTGCAGCAGTTCGAAGGTGAAGTTCTTCAGCTCATCGCGTTCGGCCTGCGGCAGCTGGTTCTGGTCCATGGCGCGCTGGTTTTTCAGCCCAATGTAGTAGCCGTGGATGGCCTCGTCGCGGATGATCAGGCGGATCAGGTCGGCACTGTTGGTCAGCTTGGACATGGTGGCCCAGCGCAGCGGGGTGTAGAACCCGGAGTAGAACAAGAAGGACTCCAGCATGGTGGAGGCGATCTTCTTCTTGTACGGGTTGGTGCCGTCGTAGTACGAGCGGACGATGTTGCCCTTGTTCTGCAGCTCGTGGTTTTCCTCCGACCAGCGGAAGGCCTCATCGATCTCGCGCGAGGAGCACAGGGTGGAGAAGATCGAGGAGTAGCTCTTGGCGTGCACGGACTCCATGAACGCGAAGTTCGTGTAAACCGCTTCCTCGTGCGGGGTCAGCGCATCCGGGATCAGCGAGACGGCGCCGATGGTGCCCTGCAGCGTGTCCAGGTAGGTCAGCCCGGTGAGCACGCGCATGGTCATCTGCTTCTCCCCGTCGCTCAGGGTCGCCCAGGACTGGATGTCATTGGACAGCGGCACCTTCTCGGGAAGCCAGAAGTTGGCGGTGACGCGGTTCCAGATTTCCACGTCCTTCTCATCCTCGATGCGGTTCCAGTTGATCGCCTTGATCGGGGTGGTGGCAACGCTCACTTGGCTCTCTCCCTGTGTCACGGTGTGGGTTGCATGCCTTCGGGCATGCCTTGGTCTTCGGTCCAGGCGCAACGCCTGGGGGCAGCCGTGCCCGGCGCGCCGGGCTGCTGCGGTGGTTGCGGGCGCGTCGCATTGACGGTCGCCAGACTTTGAAGCTTGGGGTGGTCCACCTGCTGTTGCGCTCCGTCGTGGTTCGTTCGGGCGCCCGGTGTTCCTGTCCCCCACCTTACCCAATCGGCCGCCAAACAAAATGCCCGCCCGTGCCCCGCGCGGTCGCTGCGCGAAACCCCTGACCCGTCCCGACGCGGCCTCCGCGGGAACCGGTGTCCGGATACCCGGAACCGATGCCGCAAGGATCACATTTTGCCTTCGACATGCTTCCGGCACGAGGGCGGGACGGCACGCCGGGATTCGGAGTCACGAATACTGGTTGTGCGGTGTCTCACACACTAGATTTGAACCATCGGCTGACCTGCTCCCCTGGCCTGCTCCGCAGGTGTCGGGGCGCCAGCCGGAGCTGACGATGTTCACGACGACTAAGGATTGATGACGTCATGTCCGAAGAGAATCAACCGGCGATCCCCGAGCGGGACCGGGAGACCGGGCTGGACTCCGGTGCGCCCCCGAAATGGAAGATCGTTGGCCCCGGCCTGGTGGTGGCCGCCACCGGTGTGGGCGCCGCGGACATGGTCGCTACCCTCGTGGCCGGCAGCCGCTACGGCTATGCACTGCTGTGGGCGGTGGTGCTCGGTGTGATCCTGAAGATCATCCTGGTCGAGGGTGCCGGACGGTTCACCCTGGCCACCGGCAAGACCATCTTCGAGGGCTGGCGCTCCCTGGGCAAGTGGACCACCTGGTACTTCGGGCCCTACATCGTGATCTGGGGTTTTGTGTACGGGGCGACTGCCATGAGCTCCGCGGCGATGCCGTTGGCGGCGCTGTTCCCGGCCGTGGACCTGAAAATCTGGGCGATCTTCATGGGACTGGCCGGCTTTGCCATGGTGTGGTTCGGACATTACGCGTTCTTTGAGAAGGTCACCGCCGTGCTGGTGGGCCTGATGTTCATCACCGTGGTGGGTCTGGCGATCATTGCGGTGCCGAACGTTCCGCAGATGTTCGTCGGGCTGATCCCGATGATCCCCGAGGGCGGCGTGGTCTACACCCTGGCCCTGGCCGGCGGCGTGGGCGGCACCATCACCCTGGCCGCCTACGGCTACTGGCTGCGCGAAAAGGGCTGGTACACCCCGAAGTGGATGCGCGTGATGCGGATCGACAACTCGATGGCGTACGTGATCACCGGCATCTTCGTGATCGCCATGCTGGTGGTCGGCGCCGAGGTGGTGCGTTCGGCCGGGGTGGCGCTCTCCGCCGGTGATGCCGGGCTGCTGGACCTGACCGACGTGCTGCAGGAACGCTACGGCGACGTGGTGGGCCTCGGATTCCTGGTCGGCTTCTGGGCCGCGTCCTTCTCCTCGATCATCGGCGTGTGGAACGGCGTTTCGCTGATGTTCGCCGACTTCTGGGGCAACATCCGCGGCAAGGGATCGGGACACGAGGACACCCGCGTGGGCGGCAAGTACTTCAGGTTCTACGTGCTGTGGCTGACCTTCCCGCCGATGCTGCTGTTCCTGTTGGACCGCCCGATCGCGCTGATCCTGGCCTACGGTGTACTCGGTTCGCTGTTCATGCCGTTCCTGGCCTTGACCCTGCTGGGTCTGCTCAACGGCAAACGCACCCCGAAGCAGTGGCGCAACAAGTGGCACACGAACATTGCGCTGGGCATCACCGCTGCCCTGTTCCTGGCCTTGGGCGTCAACGAACTGGTCAAGGCCCTGGCGCCGGTCTTTGGCGGCTAGCGCTTCCGGGGCGATGACCACCGATTCCACACTGCCCCGCACCGCTGCCGGTGCGGGGCAGTGTGCTTCACTCACATCGGCCCGCTACGGTCCGATGGGCACGAGCGCCCGCATGTGTGATGGGATGCTGGAGGACAGGAACTATCCATCCGCCGCGAAGGAGGCCTGATGAGCGAGAAGCCCACGGGGGAATCAGGAGCGCCCAGCACACGCATCGGCGTGCTGGGTGCCGGAAGGGCCGGGACCTCCCTGGCCAGGGCGGCCGCCTCGGCCGGCATCGGCGTGAACATCGCCGCTTCCCGGCCACCACACATGCTGAAGTACCACCTGGCGCAATACGCCCCGCAGGCCACGGCCGTGCCGGCCGAACAGATTGCCGACGCGGTGGATCTGGTGGTGCTCATGGTGCCGCAGGAGGAACTGGACGAGGTGGACCCGGATACCCTGGCCGGGACCATCCTGGTGGACGCCACCAACCGCTGGGAAGACGAGCCGCTGCCGGACTGGTTCCAGCGGGCACTGGAGGCCGGGCTCTCCAGTTCCGAGGCGATTGCCGAACACTTCGCCGGCACCCGGGTGGTGAAGGCGTTGAACCACATCAGCCACTGGGACCTGGACACCAGCGGGCGGCGCAAGCAGAGCCAGCGCCGGGGTCTGGCGGTGGCCTCGGACCACCGCCGGGAGGCGGCCGTGGTCGCCAGGCTCATCGACGCCCTGGGATTTGAGCCGGTGATCCTGGCCAGCCTCGCCCAGGGGCGCGGCATGGAGCCGGACGGTCCAATCTTCAACGAAGTGCTCGGCGCCCAAGAGCTGTCCCGGCTGCTGCCGCACGACTGAGAAGCGCGAATCGTCACCTGAGCCGGACACCCCGCAGAGCCTAGAGTGTGATCCTTGGCACCCCGAGTGGGACATTGACATGATTTGCCGTGATCAGTCCGCCTTTTGGCGCGGAATGGCGCAGGTTTCGCCGGCACTTGGGCCGAATTGGAAATCGGCTTAAACTGGTGCTAAAGTTTTACTTCGTTGCTTGCGATAACAACGCAGACAACGAGTACCTGCGCGGGTGGCGGAATAGGTAGACGCGCTAGCTTGAGGTGCTAGTCCTCGTTTAGAGGGTGGGGGTTCAAGTCCCCCTTCGCGCACGCAGGAGATCCCCGGTTGGCTTCGGCCAGCCGGGGATTTTGCATCCCAAGGGCGTGGCGCGGCCTGATTGATAGCATCAAGTGGCCCCCTGCCGCCGACCTCTTCCAGGAACTTTCCCATGCGCATCGCCATGCTTTCCCTGCACACCTCCCCGATGGAGCAGCCCGGCGCCGGGGACGCGGGAGGCATGAACGTCTACATCCGCAACCTGGCCTACGCGCTGTCCGAGCTGGGTCATGAGGTCCATCTGGTGACCCGCAGCGCTGATCCAACGCGCACCGAGCAGGTCAAGGATCGGGTGTGGATGCACGAACTGCAGGTGGCTCCAGGCCGGCGGGTTTCCAAGGACGGGCTGTATGGCCTGATCGATGAGGCCGCCGGGGCCCTGCGGGAGCATTTTCGCGACCTGCCGGTGGACGTGATCCACGCCCACTACTGGCTCTCCGGGATGCTGGGGCTGGAACTGGCCACCGCCTGGCACATCCCGCTGGTGGTCAGTCTGCACACCTCGGCGGCGGCGAAGGAAGCCGAATCCGGGATCGCCGAACCGGCCACACGCAAGGAAGGTGAACGGCACCTGCTGGCCGCCGCCCAGCGCGTCATCGCCAACACGCCGGTGGAGGCGGAACAGCTGCGCCGGCACTACCGGGTGCCGCAGGACAAGCTGGACGTGGTGCTGCCCGGGGTGGAGCACGAGGTCTTCCACCCGCCGCAGCTCGGGGCCGGCGCCGGCCGCGCGCGGAGCAATCCCACCGGGGGCAGTGACCTGCACGTGGTCTACGCCGGCAGGATGCAGCGGCTGAAGGGCGCCCACCTGCTGCTGCAGGCCATCGCCAGGGCCCGGCAGCTGGACCCGGGCGTGCGGATCACCGCCGAGCTGTACGGGGCACGCTCCGGTGCGGACGACTATGATCCGCGGGCCATCGCGACCCGGCTTGAGCTGGATGAGGTGGTGCACCTGGCCGGTCCGCTGCCGCCGCGCGAACTGGCCGCGGCGTTCGCCGCCGCGGACCTGGTGGCCGTGCCCTCACTGTCCGAGACGTTCGGGCTGGTGGCCGCCGAGGCCCAGGCCTGCGGCACGCCGGTGATCGCCAACCGGGTCGGGGGCCTGAACTATTCGGTGGCCGACGGCGTCTCGGGCTGGCTCATCCCCGAACCGGAGCCCGAGGCGTGGGCGCGGCAACTGCTCACCCTGGCCCGGGATCCGCAGCTGCTGGCCTCCGCCCGCACCGCGGCGCTGGCGCACAGTGCCCGGTTCACCTGGCGGCATGCCGCGCAGCAGTCGCTACAGGCCTACCGCCGGGCCGGGCAGGCGGCCACGGCCTAGCGGCGGGAGCAACAGGGCGAACCAACACGAACGGCGGCCGGAACACCAAAGCGTGTTCCGGCCGCCGTCGACGTTCCCGCGGGGTAAGGCTAATCCAGCAGTTCCAGCTCCAGCTCGAAGTGGGGCTTGAGCTTGCGCGGGTTCCAGGCGGTCACCTCGTAGTCCCGGCCCTCCTGCTCATAGGCCAGGTGCACGGTGCCCGGCAGCAGCACCGGGGTCTTGAACTCGATCTCCCATTCGTAGCCCACGCCCACCGGTTCAATCTCCGCCAGCGCGCGCGCCGCCAGGTAGATGCCGTGGGCGATGGCCCGGGGCATGCCCAGCACCTTGGCCGACACCTTGGACAGGTGGATCGGGTTGTAGTCCCCGGCCACCGCAGCCCAGGCCCGGCCGGTGTCCGCCCCCAGCTTCCACACGGCGGTGGCCTGCGGCGGGTGGAAGTCCGAGCGCGCGTCCTTCTCCGGCTTCGGACCATCGAGCTTCACCCCCTTGGACAGGAAGGTGCTGCGCAGCACCATCCGCTCCTCGCCCTCGGTGGAGATGCGCACCACCAGGTCGCAGGTCGCGCCCTTGGCGTGCTTGGCCAGCTGCTCGGCGTTGACCGCCACGTCGAACGCCTCCGCGTCGGCCAGCGGGCGGCGCACGGTGACCTCGTTGGTCAGGTGGATCATCCCCAGCAGCGGCAGCGGGAAGTCGTCGCGCACCATCAGGGACATCGCCAGCGGGAAGGCCAGCGAATGCACGTAGAGGCTGGGCAGCTGGCCGTTCATGCGCGCGCCCACGGCGCGGCGGAATTCGGCCAGCTTCTGCGCATCGGCCTGCGCCCCGTGCTTGACCAGGGTCAGCTCGGGCAGCACCGGGTTCTTGGCCTTGCGCCCTAGGGTCTTGACCGTCCGGGCGTAGACCTGGCCCATGGTGGGCAGCTGGTCAACGATTTCGATACCCATTTCAGGCCCCCACCAGCGACTGGCCGCACACGCGCAGGGTCTGCCCGTTGATCGCGGCGCACGCGTCCCAGGAGAGGAAGCCGATGGTCTCGGCCACGTCCAGGGGCAGCCCGCCCTGCATCAGCGAGGGCATCACCATGCGGGCCACGGTGCGGGTGCCCAGCGGGATCTTGGCGGTCATGTCGGTTTCAATGAAGCCGGGGGCGACCGCGTTGATGGTCCCGCCGTGGGCGGCGAAGTCCGCGGCGCTGGCGCGCACCATGCCGATCACCCCGCCCTTGGAGGCGGCGTAGTTCGTCTGCCCGCGGTTGCCGGCGATCCCGGAGGTGGAGGCCAGGGACACCACGCGCAGCCCGGGCAGGTCCGCGGCCAGCAGCTGCTCGTTCATGCGCAGCTGGGAGGCGATGTTCACCGCGATGACCGAATCCCAGCGGGAGGCGTCCATGTTGGCCAGCAGCTTGTCCCGGGTGATCCCGGCGTTGTGCACCACCAGGTCCAGCCGGCCGTGGCGCTGGCGGGCGTGTTCGATGATCCGCTGCCCGGCGTCCTGGGCGGTGACATCCAGCTGCAGGGCGGTGCCGCCGACCTCGTTGGCGACCTTGCTCAGCGCATCCCCGGCCCCGGGCATGTCAACCACCACGACCGCGGCCCCGTCCCGGGCCAGGGTGCGGGCGATCGCCGCGCCGATGCCGCGGGCCGCGCCGGTGACCACCGCAACCTTTCCGGCCAGCGGCGCTTCGAAGCTTTCGGGCAGTTCGCCTTCGTTGCCGGTGACCTCCAGGAACTGGCCGTCCACGTAGGCGCTGCGCCCGGAGAGGAAGAAGTGCAGGGCCGCCAGCGAGCTGGGGCTTGCCAGGGTCGCGTCCCCGGCCAGCAGGATGCCGTTGGCGGTAGCGCCATTGCGCAGTTCGCGGCCCAGCGAGCGGATGGTGCCGTCAATGCCCTGGCGCACGGCGGCCACGGCCGGCTCATCCTCGGCCAGGGCGCGGCGGGAGAAGGAGACCACCCGGGCGCCGGGCACCAGCTGGCGCACCTCGGCGCCGGCCTTGAGCATCAGCGGGGAGAGCTGATCGGGGTGGGTGAGCTCATCGAGCAGCAGGATCAGCCCGCCCAGCTTCGCTCCCCCGGCATCGTGGCGGCGCACATCCAGTCCCCACTGCACCAGGGTGTCGGCCAGCTGCTGGGCGGTGGGCGAATCGCCCAGGATCAGCAGCGGGCCGGGCAGCAGCGGGGTCTGGGTGGACCAGCGGCGCAGCCGGGCCGGTTGCGGTAGGCCCAGCTTTTTGGCCAGGGTGCGGGTAAAACCGGTGTTGACCAGTTCCAGGTACTTGTCTGCCATTAGTTGCGTGCCTCCAAAATCGCTACGACTCCCTGCCCGCCGGCGGCGCACACGGAGATCAGTCCACGTCCCGAGCCCTTCTCATGCAGCATCTTGGCCAGCGTCGCCACGATTCGTCCGCCGGTGGCGGCGAACGGGTGGCCGGCGGCCAGCGAGGACCCGTTGACGTTCAGCTTACTGCGGTCGATGGCGCCCAGCGGGGCATCCAGGCCGAGCTTTTCGCGGCAGAATTCCTCGTCCTCCCACGCCGCCAGCGTGGAGAGCACGGTGCCGGCGAACGCCTCATGGATTTCGTAGAAGTCAAAGTCCTGCAGGGTCAGGTTGTTGCGCTTCAGGATCCGGGCGACCGCGTAGGCCGGGGCCATCAGCAGGCCCTCCGCGCCGTGCACGAAGTCCACCGCGCCGGCCTCGAAGTCCACGAAGTTCGCCAGCATCGGCAGGTTGTTGGCCTTGGCGTATTCCTCGCTGCCCAACAGCACCGTGGAGGCCCCGTCGGTCAGCGGGGTGGAGTTGCCCGCGGTCATGGTCGCCTCATCGCCCAGCGACTTGCCGAAGGCCGGCTTCAGGCTGCCCAGCTTTTCCAGGCTGGAGTCCGGGCGCAGGTTGTTGTCCCGGCTAAGGCCGTTGAAGCTGGTCATCAGGTCATCGAAGAACCCGCGTTCGTAGGCGGCGGCCAGGTTCTGGTGGCTGGCCAGGGCCAGCTCATCCTGCGCCTGGCGGGTGATGCCCCAGGCGTGGGTGGTCTTGGCCTGGTGCTCGCCCATCGACAGCCCGGTGCGCGGCTCCCCGGTGCCCGGGGCGTTCGGGGCCAGGTGGGCCGGGCGCAGCTTGGACAGCGCGGAGAGCTTGGCCTTGGTGGTGCGGGCGCGGGAGAGCTCCAGCAGCACCTGGCGCAGCCCCTCGGAGACCGCGATCGGCGCGTCGCTGGTGGTGTCCACGCCGCCGCCGATGGCCGAGTCGAGCTGGCCGAGCTTGATCTTGTTGGCCAGCGAGCCGATGGCCTCCATGCCGGTGGCGCAGGCCATCTGCACGTCGTAGGCCGGGGTGCTGGGATCCAGGGCGGAGCCCAGCACGCATTCGCGGATCAGGTTGAAGTCCTTGGAGTGCTTGAGCACCGCGCCGCCGGCGACCGAGCCGATCCGCTGGCCCTGCAGCCCGAAGCGGGCCACCAGCCCGTCAAGGGCGGCGGTGAACATGTCCTGGTTGGAGGCTTGCGCGTACTTGGTGTTCGAGCGGGCGAAGGGGATGCGGTTGCCGCCAATGATCACGGCCGGGCGGACGGATTCTGAAGCCATTGAGATTCTCCTGGAGATCTGACTGCTGTGACAGGTATTACTATAACCAAGAGTACATGATACTGTAAGTAACGTGAACAACATCTCAGGGAGCACCAGCACCACCCAGGACGGTCGCGCGGCGCGGTGGGAACGCCACCGCACCGAACGCCGCCTGGAACTGCTGGGCATGGCCCGCAAGGCGATCCACCACCTGGGCCCGCAGGCCTCGATGGATGACATCGCCGCGCACGGGAACACCAGCAAGCCGGTGTACTACCGCTACTTCGGTGACAAGGAGGGGCTGCGCCAGGCCTTGAGCGAAGTCATCATCGGCGACTTCCACGCCAAGGTGCTCGCCGCGGGATTGGCGCAGGAGGCCGAACTCGGTGCCCTGCACGCCATGGTCACCGCCTACCTGCAGCTGGCCGAATCCAGCCCGAACCTCTACTTCTTCGTCACCACCCAGTCCACCGACGTGCTCACCGCCCCGAACGAGCAGGCCCCCGGATCCACCGGGGTGCTCAACGCCTTCTTCGAGGAAATCACCCGGATCATGACCGAACGCGTGGCCGACTACTACGCCAAGCACTCCCCGGACCCCGGCCCGAGCGGCAGCCCCGTGGCACTGTGGCCACGCGCGGCGCTGGGCATGGTCCGCTCCGCCGGGGAACTGTGGCTGCGCCAGCCGCGCGACGAACACCGACCCACCCTGGAAGAACTTGCCGATGCCCTGTGCACCTGGCTCACCCATGGAATCGCATCACCCCACACCGGCGCCTAGGCTGCCAGAAAGGTACACCATGAACCCGAACCGCATTGATGTCACCGCCCTTTCCGAGCAGCTGCTGGGACCCTGGGCACAGGTCCGCAAGGACTCGCGGGCCCGCGCCGCACGCCCCGAGCTGCAGCGCGACCCCTCGCTGGGCATGGACGAGCACCGCGAACGCGTGCTCTCCCAGCTGCACGTGCTGACCAATGAACGCGCCGTGCAGCGCGCCTTCCCCGCCGAGTTCGGCGGCAACGACGACCACGGCGGCTCGCTGGCCGCCTTCGAGGAACTGGTCGCGGCCGACCCCTCGCTGCAGATCAAGGCCGGCGTGCAGTGGGGCCTGTTCGGCGGGGCGGTGCTGCACCTGGGCACCGAGGAGCACCACAAGAAGTGGCTGCCGGGCATCCTGGACTTCAGCGTCCCGGGCGCCTTCGCGATGACCGAGATCGGCCACGGATCGGATGTGGCCAACGTGGCCACCACCGCCACCTATGACCCGCAGACCGAGGAATTCGTCATCCACACCCCGTTCAAGGCCGCATGGAAGGAATTCCTGGGCAACGCCGCACTGCACGGCAAGGACGCCACCGTCTTCGCGCAGCTGATCACCAAGGGCGTGAACCACGGGGTGCACTGCTTCTACGTGCCGATCCGCGACGAGCAGGGCAACTTCCTGGAGGGCGTGGGCGGCGAGGACGACGGGTTGAAGGGCGGACTGAACGGCATCGACAACGGCCGCCTGCACTTCACCCACGTGCGCGTCCCGCGCACCAACCTGCTTAACCGCTACGGGGATGTGGCCGCCGACGGCACCTACAGCTCCCCGATCGCCTCCCCGGGCCGGCGCTTCTTCACCATGCTCGGCACCCTGGTCCAGGGCCGTGTCTCGCTGGACGGGGCCTCGACCAGCGCGGCGAAGATCGCCCTGCAGATCGCCATCACCTACGCAAACCAGCGCCGCCAGTTCACCAGCACCTCGGACACCGAGGAAACCACCATCCTGGACTACCAGCGCCACCAGCGCCGCCTGCTGCCGCGCCTGGCCCGCACCTACGCCGCATCCTTCGCGCACGATGAGCTGCTGACCAAGTTCGACGAGGTCTTCTCCGGGCGCGCGGACAGCGACGAGGACCGCCAGGACCTGGAAACCCTGGCCGCCGGGCTGAAGTCGCTGAGCACCTGGGATGCGCTGGACACCATCCAGGAGGCCCGCGAGGCCTGCGGCGGCTCGGGCTACATGGCCAAGAACCGCTTCAACCAGCTCTACAGCGACCTGGATGTCTACGTCACCTTCGAGGGCGACAACAACGTGCTGCTGCAGCTGGTGGGCAAGCGCCTGCTGACCGACTACGCCGCCGAGTTCCGCAAGCTGGACACCGGCGCGGTCGCCCGCTACGTCGCCAAGCAGGTCGGCTCCACCGCCTACCACCGCACCGGGCTGCGTTCGGTGGCCCAGGCCTTCGCCGACGTCAGCGATGAACGCAAGAGCGCGAACTTCTTCAAGGACCCGGCCAACCAGCGCGAGCTGCTGGCCGACCGGGTCAACGCCATGGTCGCCGAGGTGGCCGGGAACCTGCGCAGCGCCGGGAAGGACAAGGCGCGCACCGCGGCCAAGTTCAACGAGAACCAGGACCTGCTGATCCAGGCGGCCCGCGCCCACGCCGAGCTGCTGCGCTGGGAGGCCTTCACCCGGGCGCTGGAGCAGACCAAGGACGAGAACACCCGCGAGGTGCTCACCTGGTTGCGCGACGTGTTCGCCCTGACCGTCATCGAGGATGACCTGGGCTGGTACCTGGCCCACGGCCGCCTTTCGATGCAGCGCGCCCGCACCCTGCCGGAGTACATCAACCGCCTGCTGGCCCGCCTGCGCCCGCACGCCCAGGACCTGGTCGACGCGTTTGGCTACACCCAGGAGCACCTGCGCGCGGAGATCGCCTCCGGCGTGGAGGCCGAACGCCAGGACGAGGCCCGCGACTACTTCCGCAAGCTGCGCGCCAGCAATGACGCGCCGGTCAGTGAGAAGTCGCTGAAGAAGGTCAAGGCCTAACTCGACGGGGCGCACCCGTTCCGCCCCCACACGCCCAGCCCCGGGCCCCGGCAACTGCTTGAATGCTGGCGGCCCGGGGCTGGGCTGTACCCCAAAGCCTGTCCTGTCCGGCTGCCGCAGGGGTGTCGTTCAGTCCAGGCGCTGGGCCAGGGCGACGATGATGCCTTCCGGGCCGCGCACGTAGGCCATGCGCCACACCCCCTCGTATTCGCCGATCCCGCCGACCAGGCCGTAGCCCGCGGAGCGCAGCTGGTCGACCAGGGCCGGCAGGTCATCGACCACGAACGCCAGGCTGCGCAGCCCGACTTCGGTGGCCATCGCCTCCGGCTGCCCGGGTCCGTGGCCGGGGCGGATGAAGCTGGAGAGCTCGATCTGCTGCTCCGTGCCGGGCACGTTCAGCATCACGATGCGGGTGCGGGCATTGTGCAGTCCGCACACCGTATCCAGGAATTCTCCCTCCAGCCCGTCATGGCGTCCGGCCACTTCCAGGCCGAGTCCGAGGAAGAAATCGGTGGCCGTCTCCAGGTCGGCGACGGTGATTCCCACATGGTCGAGCTTGAGAATGCGTGGCATGGCTGGGCTCCTGACTGTCGGTGGTGCAGGCCCATGCTACGCAGGTTCCCGTGCCTTTGCACTGGCTTCACGGCCACCCGATCCGCCGCCGCGGAAAACGGCGGACATTATCCGGGCCCGCACATTATCAAGGAAACGTTTCACAGCTAAGCTGGGATGGTGGACACTCTTGAACGCTATGCACCGAATGAAAACCTGACCCGGGACGAAGCCGCCTGGCGGGCCCAGAACATCATCTGGCACTCCGCCGACGTCGAACTGGATGTCAGCAACGCCACCGATCCCAACCAGGGCAGCTACCGGTCGGTGACCACGCTGCGCTTCACCTCCAAGCACCCGCAGACCTTCATCGACTTCATCCACGACACGGTGGAGGAGATCAACGTCAACGGCACCATGATCGCCGTGGACGATGCCGTTCTGGACGCGCGGATCTACCTTCAGGACCTGGACATCCAGGCCGTGAACACCGTGGTAATCACCGGACGCGCGCTGTACTCGCGCTCCGGTGAGGGCATGCACCGCTTCGTGGATCCGCAGGACGGGCAGACCTACCTGTATACCCAGTTCGAGCCGGCCGACGCCCGCCGCGTCTTCGCCTGCTTTGAGCAGCCTGACTTGAAGACCTCCTACCGCTTCATCGTGCGCGGGCCGGAGGACTGGCACCTGGCCAGCAACCAGCCGGCCGAATCGCAGAACCTGCACGAGGACGGCACCAAGACCGTCACCTTCGCCCCCACTCCCCCGATTTCCAGCTACATCACCACCGTGCTGGCCGGGCCCTACCACGTGGTGCGTGACGAGCACACCGTGATGCTCTCCTCCGGCGAACCGCTGCGGATCGAACTGGCCGCCAGCTGCCGCGCCTCCCTGGCCGAGGACTTCGACGCCGAAGAGATCCTCAAGGTCACCAAGCAGGGCTTGACCTACTTCCACGAACTATTCGACTACCCCTACCCGTGGGGCAAGTACGACTCGGCGTTCGTGCCCGAATACAACCTGGGAGCCATGGAGAACCCTGGCCTGGTCACCTTCACCGAACGCTACGTCTTCACCTCCCACGCCACCGAGGCCCAGCACGAACAGCGCGCGAACACGATCATGCACGAGATGGCGCACATGTGGTTCGGCGACCTGGTCACCATGAAGTGGTGGGACGATCTGTGGCTGAAGGAATCCTTCGCCGACTACATCGGCACCCTGGCCAACGACCAGGCTACCGACTTCGCCACCGCCTGGACCACCTTCGCCGCCCGCCGCAAGGCCTGGGCTTACGTGGCCGACCAGATGCCCACCACGCACCCGATCGTCGCGGACATCACCGATCTGCAGGCGGCGGACCAGAACTTCGACGGCATCACCTACGCCAAGGGCGCCAGCGTGCTCAAGCAGCTGGCCGCATTCGTTGGCGATGAGGCGTTCCGTGACGCGGCCCGCGCCTACTTCGTGAAGCACGAGTACGCCAACACCTCGCTGGATGACTTCCTGGCCGCGCTCGAGCAGGCCAGTGGTCGGAACATGGGCGACTGGGCCGACGCCTGGCTGCGCACCAGCGGCGTGCCGCACCTCGGGGTCGAGCTGGAGCTGGACGCCGAGAACGTGGTCCGTTCGGCCGCGCTTATCCAGCGGGGCACCGACCCGGTCTCCGGGGAGCCGATCCTGCGCCCGCACGTGCTCACCGTGGGCAGCTATGAACTGGAAGAGGGCCGTCTGGTGCGCCAGGACAGCCAGCGCGTGGAACTGAACGGTGAACGGGTGGAGCTGGGGTTCCTGGTCGGTCGCCCGGCCCCGGCGGTGCTGTTGCCCAATGACGGGGATGAAACCTACGCCATCATCGAATTTGATGAGCGCTCCCAGCAGAACCTGCTCCAGCACCTGGGCGGCCTCAACGCCTCGCTGCCGCGCGCCACCTGCTGGGCGTCGCTGTGGGATGCGGTGCGCGGTGCCCGCCTGGCCGCGCAGGACTACGTTGCCGCGCTGCTGCAGCATGCGGCGACCGTCGAGGATGCCGGGGTGTTCGCGGTGCTGATGGACCAGCTGCTCACCTCGGTCAACCGCTACCTGGCCCCGCACCTGCGTGAGGAAGCCCGGCAGAAGGCGGCGAGGGCACTCACCGGCTGGCTGACCCAGCTGGAGGCGGGCAGCGACAACCAGACCACCACGGCCCGCACCCTGGCCCGGTTGGCCCGCGCCGGGGTGGCTGAGGATGTTGTCGACGCGTTCCTGGCCTCCGAGCCGAACCAGTACGGGGTGAAGGTCGATGAGCAGCTGCAGTGGTTGAGCTGGCAGGCGCTGGCTGCGGCCCGGGGCCTGGACGAGTCCGACGGGGTGCGCATGCGCGCCGCACTGGACGCCAACCCGACCTCGGTCGCCCAGAACGCGGTGCGTACCGCACTGGCGGCCCGCCCGGTTTCCGAAGTCAAGGAGCAGGCCTTCGCCGAAGTGCTCCAGGCCCGTGACCAAGACGGCGAGTTGTCCAATGATGCACTCAGCGCCACGGCCGAGGGCTTTACGATCGGTTCGCGTGAACTGCTGGCCGGGTTTGAGGAACGCTACTGGCCGCAGATCTCCGAGGTGTTCGATTCCATGAGCATGGAGTTCTCCACCCGGGTGATCCGAGGGCTGTTCCCCCGCTCCCAGGAGTTGAGCGACGAGCCGGACGATAACCCGGCCCTCAAGGCGGTCACCGAATGGCTGGAGAAGAATACCGAGGCACCACGGGCCCTGCGCCGGATCCTGCTCGAGGAGCGTGCCGAGCTGCAGCGTTCACTGGATGCCCAGAAGCTTTCGCGTGAGAGCAAGTAACGCGAACGGCTAGTGCCAGCCTGTGGCCGTCCCGGGGTGGGGCGGCCACAGGCCGAAGACGCATCACGGACCGATGGGATTAGCCAGGTTCCAGCTCATCCCCGCCATGCCAGGGCAAGGTGGCATCCGGCGGTTCCGGGTCATCGCCCGGCGGGTCGAGGTCGTCGCCCGGTGGGCCGGGTGGTGCCCGGTTCCCGGCGCCCGGTGGCGGGTCCCCGGGGATTTGCGAGGTCAGGTCCGGGTCGCTGGGATCATGCCAATACCCCGGAGTGCCCGGCGGTATCTCATGCAACGCCAACACCTCACGCAGCTTCTCATCCACATACACCGCCTGCCGTGAAGGAGCGCTCATCGTGTAGTTCGCGCGGCCATTCACGGTGGTCAGGCTGCCCGGATCGGAGAAGTGCACCAACCCGTTCGGGGATTCCCAGCGCACCGACCCATCAGGCAGGAACTGGCTCTGCCACCGCAGGGCGTGTTTGAACATCTGATGCCGGGTACACAACAATTTCGTGTTATCCCGAGTGGTCGCCCCGCCCTTGGCCCAGTCCTTGACATGATCGATCTCGCACCGCTCCGCCGGGCGCCGGCACCCAGGGAACTGGCAATGCTCATCACGCAACTGCACCAGCTCCTGCAACGCCGCCGGAGGACGGTACCGGGTACGGCCCACATCGATCGGGGCCCCGTCCCACGGATCGGTAAGCACCCGGGCAAAGGACGGGGCGTGCCGGTTCTGCCCATACCCCATCATCCCAACCCCCACCGACACTATGACCCCGACCACAACCAGATGGGGAAAGTTCGAAAAGATTTTCGAGTCGGTTCGACGCTCAGGTCGGGCTCGTGGCGCTTACTGCCCGCTCCTGGCGGCAGCTTGGTGGAATGTGAGCAGGCTGGCCGGGGTCAGGCCCCAGTCCAGGACCGCTACTTCAACAACGGTCCCGGCCTGGGGTACGTGGGCGAACGAGGCGTGGCCGTGGAAGTAGACATCCAGGCCCCGCAGCTGGTCGAACAGCTCCACCAGCTCATCGGGCTGATCGGTGAAGAACTGCAGCACGTAGTGCCGGACCGCGTCAAGATGGACATCTGGTTCGGGCACCGGCGCCTGCAGCAGCAGTTCGGTGATGTTGTTGTGCCCCTGCACCCGGCAGCCGGTCACCCGGCCCACGTCACTGATCATGGCTTCTCCGGTGCGGGATCATTGTCGGTGGGTAATTGCGGCGTGATCCCCAGCTGCAGGGCCGTGACCTGTGGCGGCGTCGAATCCTGGCGCAGGTAGCCGCCGAAGGCCAGACGCGGCCGAGCAGGGCGCTGGCCGGCAGCTGGCGCAACGCCTCAAAGAGCTCCTGGGTACCCGGAACCACCCGGTAGCCCGATGCACCGGTATCCACCTCAAGGTAGGGTGGCCGCTCCCCCAGTCCGAGACGGCGGACCACCCCGCTGCCGTGCAGCAGCAGGTTGGTTTCGTCCGGACCGGAGGGCTGGGTCGTGGGCATTAGGGCACCCGGGCGGTCCAGGCGTCGGTGGCGAACTTCGCGGCGGCCAGTTCGCGTGCGGCTTGGCGGGTGTCCTCATCCAAGGTGGCCTCGGTGGCCTGGTAGTGGCCGGTGAAGGTCTCCATCATGGTGCGGATGACCTCATCGCGGGCCAGCTGGGTTTGGCTCTTGAGCGGGTCCACGCGCTTGACGGCGCTGGTGATGCCCTTGTCGGAGATCTTCTCCCGGCCGATGCGCAGCACCTCGACCATCTTCTGCGCATCGATGTCGTAGCTCATGGTCACGTGGTGCAGCATGCCGCCGCGGGCCAGGCGCTTCTGCGCGGCGCCGCCGATCTTGCCCTGGTCGGTGGCGATGTCATTCAGCGGCTTGTAGTAGGCCTGGACGCCCAGCTTCTGCAGCGCGTCCATGACCCACTGGTCCAGGTACGGGTAGGAGTCGGCGAAGCTCATCCCGTCGACCAGGGATTCGGGGGCGTAGAGCGAGTAGGTGATGCAGTTGCCGGCCTCCATGAACATCGCCCCGCCGCCGGAGATGCGGCGCACCACCTTCACCCCGTGGTGGGCGGCGGCCTGCGCGTCGACCTCGTTGGACAGGGATTGGAAGGAGCCGATGACCACCGCGGCCTCGTTCCAGTCCCAGAAGCGCAGGGTCGGCGGGCGGGTGCCGGCGGCGACCTGGCGGGCGAGCACCTCATCCAGGGCGACCTGCTCGGTGATCGGGATGGTGGTGGGGGCGATAACCTGCCAGTCGTGGTCCGCCCAGGTGGTGGCGTGGCCCAGGGCGCGGCGCACCACGCGGGCCACGGCCTCGGCGTCGAAGCCGATCATTTCGGTGCCCTCGCGCAGTCCGCTGACCACGGCCTCGCGGATGGTGGAGTGCGTGGCGTCGGTGGGCAGCCCGATCAGCGCCCGGTTCAGGTCCTCCAGCGCCTCGTCGGGTTCCAGGAAGAAGTCCCCGTTGATGTTGGAGGCGGTGATGACCCCGTCGGCGCTGTCCAGGTCGGCGATGACCAGCTTGCCGCCCACGACCTTGTACTCGCCGTGGTGCTGGTACTGGAGCGCTTCGGTGGAATCTGCGTGCTGCGTTTCGTGCCCTTGTTGCGTCATGACTTCATCCTATCCGCTGCGCCGGGCCCTCTTCCGTGGCCGTCGGCGACTGGTTCGGCACATCGGGCCGGATGCGGGAAAGCCGGTGGGGGCGTTAAATGCCGCGGCGGGCAGTCCCGGTAATAAACCGGGGCTGCCCGCCGTGGTTGAAGCGGTGTGGGCGTTGCAGCCTACTTCTTGCCGCCGAAGCCCTTGAAGCGGGCGTTGAAGCGCTCGACGCGGCCAGCGGTGTCCATGATGCGCTGCTTGCCGGTGTAGAACGGGTGCGAAGCGGCCGAGATTTCGACGTCGATGACCGGGTACTCGTTGCCGTCCTCCCAGGTGATGGTCTTGGAGCTGCCAACGGTCGAACGGGTCAGGAACTTCTCGCCCGATGCGAGGTCGTTGAACACAACGTAGTTGTACTTCGGATGGATGTCAGCCTTCATGCTTTTATACCCTTTGGTTATCTGCCCCTGGATTTTGCCAGCGGCAACGTACTCGGAAAAATGGTGTCCACGCACGCGTGCGCACACAGACAGTCCATCCTATCGCACCGGGAGCGTGTTCGGCGAACCGCCTAGCGTGGTCCGCGGCACAATTGCCAGAACGCGACGGCGCTGGCGGCGGCCACATTCAGGGAGGCGACCTGCCGGGCCATCGGGATGATCACGCTCTGGTCCACCGCCTGCAGGGTTTCGGGACGCACCCCGCGGCCCTCGTTGCCCAGGACCATCGCGATCTTCTCCCCCGGCTGCGGCACCAGCTCATCCAGCGGGGTCGCGTCCTCGGTCAACTCCATCGCCAGGATCCGGTAGCCGTGCTCACGCACCCGCTCCAGGTCGGCCGGCCAGGTGCCAAGGCGCACCCAGTCGATGGTCAGCGCCGTGCCCATGGACACGCGCACGCTGCGCCGGTAGAGCGGGTCCACGCAGTTTGGGGTCAGCAGTACAGCATCCACGCCGAGCCCGGCCGCCGAACGCAGCATGGCGCCGAGGTTGGAGTGATCGGCGATGTCCTCCAGGATCGCGATCCGCGAGGACTTTTCCAGCACCGCATCCAGCTCCAGCGGGGCCGGGCGCTGCATGGCGGCCAGGGCGCCGCGGTGCAGGTGGAAGCCGGTCAGCGCCTCCAGTTCGGCGTCCTCGCCCACAAAGATCGGGGCGTCGGGGTAGCGGGCGAACTCGGCCTCCAGCTGGGGCAGGTATTTGCGGGCCAGCAGGAAGCTGCGCGGCACATGCCCCACCGAGATCGCGCGCTGGACTACCATGGTGCTTTCGGCGATGTAGATCCCGTTGGCGATGTCGCTGCGCATCCGCAGGTTCGCCTCGCTCAGCTTCAGGTAGTCATCCAGGCGCGGGTCCCCGTGCAGGTCGCGGATCTCGATCACCCGGTGGGCGTAGTGCGGCTCAGCCACCGTTGACCAGCTTGAGCAGCATGTTGGCCAGGGCGATGAGCCCCAGCACCACGATCACCGCGCGCAGCCATAGCGGGGAGAGCTTGCGTCCGATCTTCGCGCCGATGAACCCGCCGATCAGCGAGCCGACGGCGATCAGCAGCACCACGATCCACTGGATGCGTTCGGGGGCGATGATCAGGTACATGCAGGCGGCGATGATGTTCACCAGCAGGGAGAGGATCACCTTGATGGCGTTGGACTGCTGCAGCGAGGCCTGCAGGAACACGCCGAACACGGCCATCAGCAGCACGCCCTGCGCGGCGGTGAAGTACCCGCCGTACACGCCGATCAGGAACACCAGCACGTACAGGATCGCCGGGATGCGCGCCTGGTCGGCGGCGTCCGGGTCGGTGCCGCCGCGGGCGGCCTGGCGGGTCTTGGCCCAGGCGGCCAGCTTTGGCTGGAAGATCACCAGCACCAGGGCCGCGGCCAGCAGCACCGGGGCGACGACCCCGAACACCGATTCGGGCAGGTTCAGCAGCAGCAGGGAGCCGATCAGCCCGCCGATGATGGACAGCGGCACCAGTTTCAGCAGCGTGCGCTTGACGGTGGCCGCCTCCCGGCGGTACCCCCAGGCCCCGGAGAACCCGCCGGCGACCAGGCCCATCGCGTTGGAGACCACCGCGTTGACCGGGGCGACGCCCAGGGCGACCAGGATCGGGAAGGTCACCAGGGTGCCGGAGCCGACCACCGTGTTGATGGTCCCGGCCCACAGCCCGCCCAGGAAGACAAGGATCTCCTGCCAGAAATCGAGCAACATCAGCCCCCGCGGATCCTAGCGACGGGCGAACGCGCTGTAGCGTCCGCCCTCCACCCGTACGGCCAGCTCCATCCCGTAGGCGGCCGAGAGCTTTTCCTCGGTCATCGTCTCGGCCATGGTGCCGGCGGCGACGATCTTGCCCGAGTTCATCAGCAGCGCGTGGGTGAAGCCCGGCGGGATTTCCTCCAGGTGGTGGGTGACCAGCACCAGGGTGGGGGCCTCCTCGTCGGCGGCCAGCTGGCTCATCCGGTACACCAGGTCCTCGCGCCCGGCCACGTCCAGCCCGGCCGAGGGCTCATCCAGGATCAGCAGCTCCGGGTCGGTCATCAGCGCCCGGGCGATCAGCACCCGCTTGCGCTCCCCCTCGGAGAGCTTGCCGAAGGGCTGGTTCATGAACGTGCTCATCCCCCACTCGTGCAGCAGGGCGAAGGCGCGGCGCTCATCCATCTTCTCGTACCGCTCCCGCCAGCGCCCGGTGTAGCCGTAGGCGGCGGTGAGCACGACGTTCAACGCGGTCTCGTGGGCCGGGATCTGGTTGGCGATCAGGGTGGAACTCAGCCCGATGCGCGGGCGCAGCTCGAACACGTCCACCCGCCCCAGGGTTTCATCCAGGATCTCCACGGTGCCGCGGGTGGGGTGCATGCGCGCCGCGGCGAGGTTCATCAGCGTGGACTTGCCCGCGCCGTTGGGTCCCAATACGACCCAGCGCTGGCCTTCGGAAACTTTCCAGTTGATGCCCGACAGCAGTTCCTTGCGTCCGCGCACCACGCTGACATCGTTGAAAGATAGGACTTGGCTCATGGATAAAACCCTAAACTTTTCCGTGCGTTTTGCCTAAATCATCGGCCCGGTGCCGCGCAATACGTCCCGTCATTTTTGGCACCGGGGCGTTGCGGGGCCGAAAATGGTGCCATGCCTGCAACCTTTGCCCTGATTTCCCGTCCCGCCCTGCCCCGCCAGCGTTTTGAGGCGCTGCTTGCCGCCGCCGGCGCCGCCGGGCTGCTCAGCGCCCCGCCGGAAGAGCTGCCGGTGTTCTCCAACAACCAGCGTTTGATCGTGCGCACCCACGTGGAGCAGGATGCGGCCGGCTTCCGGCAGAAGGTGGAGCGGTTCTTCGCCGGGTACCTGGCCACCGGCGCCCTGCAGGCGCAGGACGCGTGCCTGGCCGTGGCACCGGATCAGCTGGTCCAGGCCGAACGCCTGCTGCTGGTGATGGACGTGGATTCCACCCTGATCCGCCAGGAGGTCATCGAGCTGCTGGCCGCCCACGCCGGGCGGGAGGCGGAGGTCGCCGCGGTCACCGAGGCGGCGATGCGCGGCGAACTGGATTTCGCCGCCTCCCTCATCCAGCGCGTGGCGACCCTGAAGGGCCTGCCCGAAAGCGTGCTGGAGGAGGTCGGGGCGCGCATCGAGTACTCGCGCGGGGCGCGGCACCTGATCGAGCGCTTCCACGCGGCCGGGCACCTGGTCGGGGTGGTCTCCGGAGGATTCCAGCAGATCCTGGATCCGCTGGCCAAGGACTTGAACCTGGACTACGCGCTGGCCAACACGCTGGGCATCGTCGACGGGGTGCTGGACGGCACAGTGCACGGGCAGATCGTGGACCGCTCCACCAAGCAGGCGATGCTGCGCGAATGGGCCGAACGCAACCAGATCCCGCTCACGGCCACCATCGCCGCCGGGGATGGGGCCAACGACCTGGACCTGCTGGGCGCGGCCGGGCTGGGGGTGGCTTTCAACGCCAAGCCGGCGCTGCGCGAGCACGCGGCGGTGAAGCTGGACTTCCCGGACCTGGAGGTCATCGCGGACCTGGTGCTGGGCAGTGCGGTGGAAGAGGGCTCGGTGTTCGACCACCCGGCCCTGGACACCCCGGCCGCCGCCGAGTAGCTCAAGGCCAACCGGGGAAATGTTAAGCGCATCTTCACCCAAATCCAACAACTAGATAACGATTCGCTGGCAACCGGGCCTTAGCGCGTTTTCGTGTTGGTCTAACCGATAGGATTTCTGGTGGCGCGCACCGGCGCCCTCCCCAAAGGCGGGAGGAGGCCCGGGCGGCGGCGCCTAACCCAATGTCGTGCGAAAGAGTCTAAGACCAGTGCAGATGAGCGAACCGGATTCCGGCGATTCAGCCAAGCAGCGCAAATCCAGCGCCAAGCCATGGATCATCAGCGGGTGCGCGGTGGTGGCCGTGGCCGGAGCCTACTTCGGCGGGGCCGCGTGGATCAGCTCGCAGATCCCGGCCAACACCACGGTCTCCGGGATCGCGATCGGCTCCCAGAGCCAGGACGAGGCCCGGGCCACCCTGCAGGAGCAGCTGGCCCCGCGGGCCGAGGAACCCATCGACGTCACCGTGAACGCCAAGGACTACCAGCTGGACCCGGCCGCGGCCGGGCTCGGGCTGGACGTGGACGCCACCGTTGCGCAGCTGACCGGATACGAGCTGAACCCAGGCAAGCTCTGGCAGCGGCTGACCGGCTCCTACCAGGCCGAACCGGTGACCACCGTCGATGAGGCGAAGCTGACCGGTGAGCTGGAGCAGCTGGCCAAGAAGGCGGATGCCGAGGTTGCCGAGGGCACCATCGAGTTCGAGGGCGCCAAGGCGAAGGTCGTCTCCCCGGTCAGCGGCGTGCAGCTGGACGTGGAGGATTCGGCGCACACCGTGCAGGATGAGTGGAAGCTGGACGGGGAAAAGATCCCGCTTTCGGCCGAGGTCACCGAACCGGCCGTCTCGGGTGAGCAGCTGCAGGCCTTCCACGATGAGACCGTGGCCAAGCTGCTCTCCGCCCCGGTGACGCTGAGCAACGGGGAGAAGCAGGTCGAGCTCTCCCCGGCCTCGATCGCCTCCGCCGCGAAGTACTCGGTCAACGACGAGCAGCAGCCGCAGCTGGTGCTTGATGACCAGGCGCTGTACAAGGCCGCGACGAAGAACTCGGAGCTGAGCAGCACGGCGAAGGACGCGAAGGTTGTCTTCTCCGGCGGCAAGCCGAAGATCATCGAATCCACGCCGGGCATGGCCCTGGAAACCAAGGACCTGGGCGCCAAGGTGCTCGCCGCCGGGACCGGGGATTCGCGCACCGCCGAGGTGCGGATGGAAACCAAGGAGGCGGACTTCACCACGGAGGATGCCAAGAAGCTGGGCATCAAGGAGGAGATCGTTGAATTCTCCACCCCGTACCCGGCCAGCGACACGGTGCGCACCAAGAACCTGAAGGCCGGCGCGAAGCGGCTGACCGGCGTGGTGGTCAAGCCCGGTGAGACCTTCTCGCTGCTGGAGGCGCTGGGCCCGATCACCGTGGCCAACGGCTACTACAGTTCCGGCGTGGTGGAAAATGGCTTCTCCACCGAGGCGGTGGGCGGCGGGCTGTCGCAGATCTCCACCCAGATGTACAACGTCGGCTTCCTGGCCGGCTACGACGACATCACCCACAAGCCGCACTCGCGCTGGTTTGAACGCTACCCGGCCGGCCGCGAGGCCACCCTGTGGGAGGGCCAGGTGGACATGAAGTGGAAGAACAACACCCCCTACGGCGTGATGATCGAGGCCTGGGTTTCCCCGGACGCGGTGCACACCCGGCTGTGGAGCACCAAGTACTGGAAGGTGAGCGAGTCCAGCTCGGGCAAGCACAGCTTCACCAACCCGGAGACCAAGTACAACGATGCGGAAAAGTGCGTCTCCGAAAGCGGGGGCAAGAAGGGCTTCAGCATCTCGATCACCCGCAACCGCACCAGCATTGACGGCTCGAAGACCCTGCCGCCGGATGTGACCAGCTGGACCTACGCGCCCTGGCACAAGGTCGTGTGCGGCAAGAAGCCGTAAACCCTTCGCCGGCGCACCGCGGGCCTGGAAGGAAGCCTTCACGCTTCCTTCCGGGCCCGCGGCCGTTAATCTCCGGACCCGGATTCGACCTGCCGGTTAAAGTGTTCACCCCGGCCCCGCCAGGTGGCGGGACCGGGGTGAACGCGTTGAACGGCGCCTACTGGCCCGAGGCCTTCAAGAAGTCCCCGGCGCCGCCGACCAGTTCGGTGTGCCCGGTTTCCACGCCGGCGAAGACCATCTTGGCCACCTCCGCGCCGAACTCCTCCACGGAGTACAGCTTGCCGGCCGCCTCGCGGCGCGCGTCGATGGCGCCGGGCTCCATGCGGTTGAGCAGGGTGGCGGTGATGGTGCCCTCGATCATGTCCCCGGAGACCACCACCAGGCTGATGCCCTTCTCGCTCAGCTGCGGGATCATCTCGCGCAGCGCATCCTCACCGGCGCGCTTGGACTTGGCCACCGCGTCGTAGGCGTCCATGGTGGAGACCTCGTGGATGAAGTGCGCCTGGTGGCTGGTGACGAACACGACGCGGGCGCCGGCGGACATCTTGGGCAGGGCGGCGGTGAGCATGGCCACCTGCGCGTCGCGGTTCAGGCGCAGCGCGTAGTTCTCCCCCATGTTCGTTTCCATGCCGCCCGAGGCGTTGAGCACCAGCACGTCCAGCGAGCCGAAGTTTTCCACCGCGGCGTCCACCAGCGCGGCCGGACCCTCCACGGTGGTCAGGTCCGCGCCCACGGCGACCGCGCGGCCGCCCTTCTCCTGGATGCCGGCCACGATCTTGTTCGCCCGCGGGGCCTTGGAACGGTAGTTGACCACCACGCCGATCCCCTTCTCGGCCAGGATCTGTGCGGTGACCGATCCGATGCCGCGCGAGGAACCGGTGACGATTGCGCCCTTGTAGTCGCTCAAAGTCTTTACTCCTTGATGTTGCTGAATCTGTGGGTGGCGGCCGCCGCCGGCAGGGGCGCCGGCCGCCAAGTTCTTCTGGGGTGGTGGCTAGTGGCCCATGCCCAGGCCGCCGTCGACCGGGATGACCGCCCCGGAAATGTAGGCGGCCTCATCGCTGGCGACCCAGCGCACCACCTTGGCCACCTCCTCGGCCTCGGCGAAGCGTCCGGCCGGGATGGAGGAGAGGTAGTCCTTCTGGGTGGCCTCGGGCAGCGCGGCGGTCATGTCGGTGTTGATGAACCCGGGGGCGACCACGTTCGCGGTGATGTTGCGCGATCCCAGTTCGCGGGTCAGCGAGCGGGCGATGCCCACCAGCCCGGCCTTGGAGGCGGCGTAGTTGATCTGGCCCGGGGAGCCGTAGAGGCCCACCACGGAGGAGATCAGCACGATGCGGCCGTACTTCTTGCGCAGCATGCCCTTGGAGGCGCGCTTGATGACCCGGAAGGCACCGGTGAGGTTGGTGTCGATGACCGAGGTGAATTCCTCCTCGCCCATGCGCAGCAGCAGGGTGTCCTTGGTGACCCCGGCGTTGGCGATCAGCACTTCGACCGGGCCGTGGGCGGCCTCCACCTCGGTGAACGCGGCGTCGATGGACGCGGCGTCGGTCACGTCGGCCTTCACGCCCAGCAGGCCCTCGGGCACCTGGCCGCTGCGGTAGGTGATGGCCACCTTGTCGCCGTTGGCCTCAAAGGCGCGGGCGATCTGCAGGCCGATGCCGCGGTTTCCACCGGTGACCAGGACGCTGCGCCCGGTCGGGGTCTCAGTGCTCAATCTTCTCTCCAATTCCTTGGCTCGACGGCGCACGGCACTCCACCGGGCTGCGGTGGGGGTTGGCGGCGCGCACGTGGCGACGAAAATTCTCTCACCTGTCATCCTATTGCCTACCAGTGGGTATTCTTAGTTCGACGCAGGGTAGAAATTACGCTTAAGCCCCGTTTCGGTGAGACAATGGCTACGGAATATTCTGCAGGAAGCTAAACCTGAGGTCATGACGCACACCCACCCGCATCGCCCCAACAATGCGGTGCCTGTTCACCGGATTACCGAGGCCCACGAGTCGCACACCGTGGACCATAATTCGCGCGTGCGCAAGTACACGATCTCCATGACCATCCGCGTGCTGTGCTTCATTGCCGCGTTCTTCACCCACGGTCCGCTGCAGTGGATCCTGCTGGTGGGGGCGGTGGTGCTTCCCTATATTGCGGTGGTGATCGCCAACCGGGGCGCGGACGTGACCAAGCGCGAGCCGCCGGCCGAGTTCTTCACCGACCGGGACCCCAGCCAGCTTCCCGCCGGGGTTTGGCAGCAGCCGAATGAGGAACAGGTGCAGCCCGAGCCGCCGGAGCCCAACGCCGCGGGGGAAACCATCGACGGCACCTGGGCGGACGCGGCCGATGACTCCGAGGAGCCGGATGAGGGCGCCGCGGGAAAACCAGAAAACGAGCAACGGGAAGGGAACTAGATGGATCTGCTGTCCTCGCTTGGCGGTGGACCTGAAGGACCACGGGAACTGATCTGTAGCCGCAAGGGCTGCCGGCAGCCGGCCGAATTCAAGATCCTGTGGAACAACCCCAAGATCCACACCCCCGAACGCCGCAAGGTCTGGCTGGCCTGCCTTCAGCACCGCGACTGGCTGGAGGACTACCTGCGCCAGCGGCTCTTGTACAAGGAAACCCAGCCGGTGGATCCGGCGAAGGAGTAGATCGCACCCCATGTATCGTTTTTTGGCCAGTACCCGCTGGATCGGCTGGTTGCTGCTGGTGTGCGTGTTCGCGACCGCCTGCGTGTTCCTGGGGCGCTGGCAGATGGACCGCCGCGCCGAGGTGCTCACCGAGATCTCCCACGTGAACGAGAACTACTTCGCCCCGGCCAGCGGCTCCAAGGAGGCCATGGCGCTGTTCGATCAGCTGCCCGAGGACAAGAAGTGGACCACCGTGGCCCTGCAGGGCCAGTACCTGAGCGATGACACCCGGATTGTGCGCAACCGCATCAAGTCCGGACGCCCGGGCTACGAGGTGCTGGTCCCCTTCCGCACCACGCAGGGCAAGACCGTGATCGTGGACCGCGGGTTCCTTCCCATTGGCGATGAGCGCGGCGGGTGGCCCGATGAGGTGCCCGCTCCCCCGACCGGCACCGTCTCGGTCCAGGTGCGCCTGAAGCCCGGCGAGCCGACCCTGGACCGCACGGCCCCCGAGGGCCAGCTGGCCACCGTGAACCTGCCGAACTACGCCCAGCAGGTGGGCTACCCGATTTCCGAGGGCGCCTACGGGATCATGTACACCGAGGACCCGGCCCCGGCCACCGCGCCCCTGCAGCTGGATCCGCCGGACACCGATGAGGGCCCGCACCTGTCCTACTCCTACCAGTGGTTCGCCTTCGGCGTGCTGGCGTTCGTCGGCTTCTGGTACGCCGCCCGCCAGCAGAAGAAGCTGAACCGGGAGGACGCCGAGGAACTGGCCGAGGCCCGCGCCGCCGGCTTTGAGGAGCCGATCCACAAGGTGCGCAAGATCCGCGCCAAGCAGACCAAGAAGTACCGCCGTGACGGTTCGCTGACCGATGAGGCGGTGGAGGACGCGATGCTGGACCAGGGCCAGGATCCGGCCCACAACCAGGACGCGGGGCAGCGCGGCTAGATCCGCCCCTGCCCACCGACCGCCGCCGGTCCGTTCGTGAACATCACGAACGGACCGGCGGCGTTCGTGGGGGCTCGCCCAACCCCAGGCGCGATGCAAGATACCGGTTGCTATGGACTTTTCCCGGATCTCTCGTATGCTGAAGGTGTCGGGATCGTCCAGATCTCACAGGTGGCTCTCAAGGCCTACGGCGCTCCGTTTATCTGATGTGAGGAGCCCCGGATATCTGCGGCCGGTAACCCACGATAAACTGAGCAGCGCCGGTCCCGACACCAAACTTTCCCCCGCCGCAGACCCGGCGGGCAGGCGGAAAACCGCCCGACCCACACCGGTGGATCGGGCGGTTTTCGCATACCCGGATGGCCCGGGAAAAACCTGACTGTGCTGGAGCCTAGGTCAGCGAGACCAGTTCCAGGTAGTCCTCGCTGTACAGGTCCTCATCCCCATCGGGCAGGATGACCACGCGCTCGGGGTTCAGCGCCGCCACCGCCCCCTCATCGTGGGAGACCATGACCACCGCGCCGGAGAAGTTCGACAGCGCGCCGAGCACCTCGGCGCGCGAGGCCGGGTCCAGGTTGTTCGTCGGCTCATCGAGCAGCAGCACGTTCGCGCTGGAGGCCACAATGGTGGCCAGCGCCAGGCGGGTCTTCTCACCACCGGAGAGCACCCCGGCCGGCTTGTGCACGTCATCGCCCACGAACAGGAAGGAACCGAGGATTGAACGCACGTCCGCGTCCCCCAGTTCGCTCGGCGCGGTGCGGCGCATGTTCTCCAGCACCGTCTTCGCCGGGTCCAGGGTGTCGTGTTCCTGGGCGAAGTAGCCGATCTTCAGGCCGTGGCCGGGCTGGATTTCGCCGGTGTCCGGTTCGGAGACCCCGGCCAGCATGCGCAGCAGGGTGGTCTTGCCGGCACCGTTCAGCCCCAGGATCACGACCTTGGAGCCGCGGTCGATGGCCAGGGAGACGTCGGTGAAGATTTCCAGCGAGCCGTAGGACTTGGACAGGCCCTCGGCCATCAGCGGGGTCTTGCCGCACGGGGCCGGGTCCGGGAAGCGCAGGGCGGCGACCTTGTCGGCGGCGCGCTCCTCCTCCAGCCCGGAAAGCATGCGGTCCACGCGCTTGAGCATGGACTGGGCGGCGGAGGCGCCCGAGGCGCGGGCCTTCATCTTGTTGGCCTGGGCCAGCAGCGCGCTGGCCTTCTTCTCCACGTTGGCCCGTTCCCGGCGCCGGGTGTGCTCATCGGTTTCGCGCTGCACCAGGTAGCGCTTCCAGCCCATGTTGTACACGTCCACGGTGCCGCGGTTCGCATCCAGGTAGAGCACCTTGTTCACGGTGGCTTCCAGCAGCCCGGTGTCGTGGGAGATCATCAGCACGCCGCCGGAGTAGTTCTTCAAAAAGTCGCGCAGCCAGCTGATCGAGTCGGCGTCCAGGTGGTTGGTCGGCTCGTCCAGCAGCAGGGTTTCGGCATCCGAGTACAGGATGCGGGCCAGCTCGACACGGCGGCGCTGGCCGCCGGAGAGGGTGCGCAGCGGCTGGTCCAGGATGCGGTCGGGCAGATCCAGGTTCGAACAGATCGCCGCGGCCTCGGACTCGGCCGCGTACCCGCCCCCGGCAATGAACTCGGCGTCCAGCCGGTCGTAGCGGCGCATCGCCTTCGCGGCGATGTTCGGGTCCTCGCTGGCCATTTCGGCGCGGGTGCGGGCCAGCTTGTTGATGATCTTGTCCAGGCCGCGGGCCGAGAGGATGCGGTCGCGGGCCAGCTGCTCCATGTCCGGGGTGCGCGGGTCCTGGGGCAGGTAGCCGATGGAGCCGCGGGAGCTCACTTCCCCGGCGGTGGGCTGGGATTCACCGGCCAGCACCTTGGTCATGGTGGTCTTCCCGGCGCCGTTGCGGCCTACCAGACCGATCTTGTCGCCCTTGTCGATGCGGAAGTTCACCTCGTCCATCAGCAGCCTGGCGCCGACGCGCAGCTCAAGGTTGGCCACGGAAATCATCTGGTGAACCCCTTTCGAAGGTTGCCTGGTTCTGTTGCCCGGCGAGCAGATTTCGGGCAACTTATCCAGTCTACCGGGGTTCGGCCCCACCAGTGGTGCCAAAGTGCATAAGCTAACACCCGCCCCGAAGGTTTCGGGACGGGTGCTTCCAGGGTGGTGTTCGGCCTAGCTGCGCTGGTTGCGGTAGTCGTTCATCTGCACCAGGCGCCGACGCAGCGAGGATTCGCGGCGCTCGTCGTTGCCGCTGGTCTTGTCGATGTGCGCCGCACCGAAGCGCCACAGCAGCATGTCATCCAGCAACCGGTCCGGGCCCGGCGAGTAGCGGTGGTCCAGGGCCGAACGCACCTCGGTGACCACGTTCGGGTCCAGCAGCTCGGCCAGCTGCCAGGTCCGGGTGATGCCGTGCGCCCCGAGCAGCTCGGCCGCCCAGGACCAGTCGTCATCGCGCTTGCGGTCCACGTGCGGCAGCAGGGTCTGCCAGATCTGCCCGATCCGGTCGCTGTTCAGCTCCTGGCCGCCCAGCCCGTCCCGGTCCTGGTAGGCGTTGAGCGTGTTGTACAGCTCGTCGATGTCGGTGAAGTAGTTCTCCACGGTTTCCAGCATGGCGGCGGTGGCGGTGAACTGGCGGTCCAGCTGCGGGCTCCACACCCCCTGGCCGGAGTTCTTGAAGCGGATGTCGTGTTCCACCTCGCTCCAGGCGTGCTGCAGGATGGTGCGGATCTGCACCTCGAAGGTGAAGTTGCCGCTGGGGACCACCGGCTTGCCCAGCTGCTCCTGGAAGCGGCGGACGCTGGGTTCGTTGCGGGTCTTGAGCAGCAGGTGGCGGGAGGAGTATCCGTAGGTGCCGGACTCCACCGAGCCGATGTCCTTCTCCCGGTCGCTGCGGCAGTCAAAGGCGGCGCGCTGGGCCTTGATCATGTTCGCGACCTGCTGGATCTCGTGGGGCAGCTTCACGATGATGCGGATGCCGACCATGTCGTGGATTTCGCGCAGCGGGTTGGGGAACTCCAGCACCGGGTCGCTCTCGGCGTCCTCCTGCAGCTGGCGGGAGGCCTTGGCACGGAAGGAGGGCACCGATTTCACCCGCCCGGTGATGAACAGCGGCTGGGCCTCCTCGGAGGCCTCGAACAGGTTGCGGATGCGTCCGAGCATGGTGTCCAGCACCTGCTGCAGTGCCGGGCGCACCTTGGCGTAGCGCCGCACCGACTCGTCGATCTGTTCAGCGAAATCGTTGGCGGCTGGCTCCTGTTCGCTCATTGGCTGCTCCCCTGTCGTTCCGTCACTGCACACCACGGCGCCGTAGTGCGCGCGGTGGTGCTGGTGCGAGTCTACTTGGCCAGGTGGACACTTCAGCGAATCCGATGACGCCAGATGCCGGGCGGATGACACCGGCACCGGTGCGCTAGGAACGGTTCAGGCGCTGGGCCAGGTCGTCGTACAGCGGGGCCTTTTCATCCACGGCGGTCGCGGTGGCCACCGAACCCGGGGCGGGCTTGCCGTTGGCCGAGGCCTGGGCGGTCTTGGCCTGCGCGGCGGCGGCCTTGGCCTGGTTGCGCTTGGCTTCGGCGATCGCCTCGGCCCGGGCGCGGGCCAGCGCGTCCTGGTGCTCCTGCTCCAGCTCGCCCAGGCGCTCGGCCTCGGCGTTCTGCGCATCGCTCATCGCCGCCTGGTAGCCATCATCGTAGGCCACCCCGTACTTCTCGGCGTTCTCGGCCTCCACGTCACGCTCGTAGGCCTCGCGCAGCTTCGCCGCCTCGGACTTCTTCTGGTACATGTGCACGGTCAGGTGGGTGATGGCCAGCAGCACCACCGGCGGCATCGCGGCGACCAGCGCCGAGACCAGCGGCGGCACGCCGTTGGAGATCGAGTCCACGGTCAGGATCGCGTGGGTGGAGTTCGCCGCGGTGGAGACGATAGCGCCAAAGAACAGCAGCGCCCACGGGTAGATCATGGCCTTGCGCGGGAAGCCGTTCAGCGCAACGATCGCCACGGTGGCGGCCACGATCATGCCGTCGATGATGATCGGCCAGATCCAGGACAGCTTCGGGTCGATGCCCGAACGGGTGGCCAGGTCGGTCAGGGCGGCAAAGGAGAGCACGAACGCGCCCACCGCGATGAGCACCGTGGCGCCCACAGCGGTGCGCAAGACGGCACGATGCGGCTCGTTGGGGATTTCGGGCTGGTTATCCATGGGATCCATGCGGGATGGCAGGCCTAACTGTGCTCGGCAGCTCGAGGGGGAACACCGCGTGGCGGCGTGAGTGAGCTGCGTTGGGGATGAGATGGGGAAAAATGGTGGCGCCAGGGTTTGCGAGTTGGCGGCGCCACCAGCCATTTTAGCGCTCCGGAGCCCGGCGGCGCAGCAGTAGGCGGATCAGGCGCGGCGGTCGGTGAAGCGGGTGCCCGAGGCCCGGGCGGAGACGCCGCGGGCCGAACGGTCAAA
This sequence comes from Glutamicibacter creatinolyticus, assembly GCF_006094275.1. GTDB lineage: Bacteria > Actinomycetota > Actinomycetes > Actinomycetales > Micrococcaceae > Glutamicibacter > Glutamicibacter creatinolyticus. Next base: position 1,566,904 of record NZ_CP034412.1, on the reverse strand, counting down.
GGCCAGCCAGATGACCGAGAACCAGATGTAGGGCACCAGCGGCAGGGCGAGCAGCTGGAACAGGTTCCCCTCGGGCACAATGGCCATGATCGACTGGAACAGGTAGATCCCGCCCAGGCCCAGCAGCACCCGGGCCAGCGCCCGCCCGGTGCCGGCCGGCCCACCGGTCAGGGCACGCACTTCGAACCAGGCGCAGCGTTGTCCCAGGGTGGCCCGCCCCGGGGCCAGGGACGGGATGATCACCACCAGCAGCACCGCGGCGATGGAGAGCAGGTCCTGCAGGTAGTCGATGCGGGCGGTGTGCACCCCCAGGCGTTCGGCGACCTCCAGCACCAGGGACACGGCCATCACCAGGGCTGACATGAGCGCGAGGTCGAACAGGTTCGCCAGCGCCCGGCGGGAGCGGGTGACGGCCCGGGCCGGGGCGTACTGCCCGTCGCGTTCGCTCGGCCCGGAGAGGAAGGCAAAGACCGGCAGGTAGGCCAGCAGCGTGCCAAGGAACGCCCCAAAGGTGTTCACGATCAGGTCATCGACATCCGCCACCCGGTAGGCGCAGGTGTAGATCCCCCAGATGCCGGTGTACTGGGTGGCCTCGATGGCCAGGGAGAGGGTAAAGCCGATCAGCGTGCCGGTGAACACGTTCTGCCGCGCCCAGCGGATCGCCAGGATCCCCACCGGGATGAACAGCAGGACATTGAACAGCACCTGCCACAGTTCAAAACTGGTCAGGAACGCGCGGCGCCCGCCCTCCCAGGCCAGGTTGAAGTCCTGGAAGAAGTGGAACGGCTCGAGCTGGGTTTGGGCGACCCCGGGCCGGCAGAACGCGTCGCGGGTCTCGGGCATCGGCAGCATGGTGTAGCTCAGCAGCCCGAAGACGTAGAGCACCACCACCGAGCTGGTGATGGTTCTGCGCCAGGACAGGCGTCCGTGCTTGTGGTACTGCAGCGCCAACAGGAAGATGCCTGCGGTCGCCACGAACAGCCCCGCTATCAGCAGTGCCATCGCCCCGGGCCACAACAGGTCCATAATCCTTTGCATACCCAAGGGTAAAACGATTTGCCGTCGGGGCGGGAGCAAAACCCGGTGTGAATTGGCGCTCTTTAGTCCACGGGTGCCGGACCTCTTAGCTGCGCGGGATGCGGCAGGCGCCCAGCTGCTGCCCCACCTGGCGCACCTGGCGGTCCCAGCGCAGCATCGCGGCCAGCAGGCCCACCCCCAGCAGCGCGGCCAGGATCCGCAGCAGCCACACCGGGTGCCATTGCTCGATGGAGATCTGGTCGACGAACACGGCCAGGGTGATCAGCATGCTCAGCCCGATCATCAGCTTCTCGCTGGCCCAGGACACCTGCTGGGAAATGAAGAACAGGGCAAAGAGCCACAGGATGTACCAGGGCTGGATGATCGGGGCCAGCAGCACCACCGCGGACAGCGCCCAGGCGCCCAGGCGCAGCGGGTCGCTGATGTTCCTGGCCAGGGCCAGGCGCGCGACCAGGTAGACGGAGAACAGCCGGGCCAGGGTGAACACCACCTGGGCCACCACCGAGGCGTCCGCGCCAAACAGCGAGGCCAGCAGCCCGAACAGGGTGCCCAGCAGGCCCACCGGGGCGTAGGGGAACGCGGCGGCACCGGAGGTCAGCATCGCCGGCAGCCAGCCGAACCAGAGCCCGGTCAGCGCCCCGAAGAGCGTGAGCCACCCGGCGATGGCCAACGTGGTGCGCCACCACACCGCGATCCGTTCGCGCAGCCCGGCGCTGCGCCCGAGCATCATCAGTCCCAGGAAGGGCAGCAGCACCAGCACGATCGGCTTGATGCTCACCGCCACCGCCAGCGCGAACGTGGAGGCGATGATCCGCCGGCCCTGGGCCAGGCCGAACGCCCAGAAGGTCGCGGCGATCATCAGTGCATCATTGTGCACCCCGCCGATCATGGTCAGCAGGAACAGCGGGTTGGCCACGATCACCCACAGCGCCCAGTGCGGGTTCACCCCGAGCCTGCGCGCCAGCCACCCGGTCGCCCAATAGCAGCCGGCCACCCCGGCCACCGCCAGCAGGCGCAGCAGCCCCACCCCGATTTCCGGGATGCCGCCGGAGATGACGTAGATCAGCCGGGCCACCACCAGGAACAGCACCCCGTAGGGTGAGGGCGACTGGGCCCACAGACCGTCCGAGCCGCCGTCAAACCAGCCCGGCAGCGCCGAGATCCCCTCGGAGTACGGGGACTTGCCCGCCTGCAGCATCCGGCCCTGGGCCAGGTAGGAGTACACATCCCGGGAGAGGATCGGGAAGCTGGCCAGCAGCGGGGCACCCCAGCTGGCCACCAGCCCGGCCAACGATCGCCCGGACAGCTGCCCCTGGTTTTCCACCCTGGGACGCAGCAGCAGCCAGCAGCGGGTGAGCCACACCAGCCCCATCGCCATGATGAGCGTGCAGGCCAGCACCCCGATCAGCTCGGTGCGGAACTGGATGAAGAAGCCGGTGCGGGCCAACGGCGAATGCTGGTTGCGCGGGAACCAGCCGATTCCCCAGCTGGCCACGGTGATCAGCACCGAGGCGCCCACCCCGTGCCAGCGCAGCGCGCGCAGGCTGGGCGGGGCCGGGGCGCGGACCACCGGGGCGCTCATGCGGTACGGGTGAACTTGGCCAGCCACGGGGTCTGCTTCAGCAGCCCAGGCAGGATCGTGCGGGTGTGCCGGTCCACCAGCAGCAGCCAGGCGATCGCGGCGATGGACACGCCCCAGGAGATGAACCGGACCCCGGGCACCAGCTCCTCGGCCAGGAACTGCCAGATGAACAGCTGGTCGGCGGCCTGGTAGGCGATGAAGTACAGCACCGTCAGGTGCACCCACAGCATCTGCCAGTCATCCCGGATCCCGGTGGCCGCGAAGAACGGCAGCAGCCACAACAGGTACCAGGGGTGGATCACCGGGGAGAGCACCACGATGGCGGAGAAGCCGATGGCCAGGCGCTGGACCAGGTGGCTGTACTTGCCGCGGAAGATCACCACCATCGCCAGCGCCACCCCCAGCAGCCGGCCCAGCAGCTTGATCACCGGCAGGATCCACTCGGTGGACAGCCCGAACGCGGAGACCGCGCCGCTCAGCAGCATGATCACGATGCCCAGCGGGGAGAAGATCGAATACCCGGTGCCGGTGAACAGCATGACCTTCAGCCAGCCGAACCAGTAGCCGTTGAGGAAGCCGAGCAGCGTCATCAGCGCCAGCAGCAGCATGCCCGAGTAGAACCAGTACAGGATCCGCTTGGGCCACTTCGCCTCCGGCCCGGCCCACAGCAGGCCGATGAACGGCAGCAGCACCAGGGTGATCGGCTTGACCCCGATCGAGGCGGTCAGCACGATGACCGCCAGCACGCCCCTGCGCTGGCAGGCCAGGTAGACGGCCATGACGGCCAGGCCCACCATCAGCGAGTCGTTGTGCGCGCTGGCCACGAAGTTCAGCAGGAACAGCGGGTTGGCCACGGTCACCCAGGTCGCCTTCGCGCCGTCGACCTTGTGCAGCCGGGCCAGCTTCGGCAGGTAGTACAGGCACAGGATGACCCCGAGGAACGCGATCAGCCTGAAGGCCAGGATCGACAGGTCCGTGGAATGCCCCACGGCGGCGACCACCAGGTATTCAATGAGCAGGTACAGCGGCCCGTACGGGGTGCCGTCCTCCGCCCACATGGTGTCGGTGCCCAGCTGGAACCAGTTGCTCACCGAGGAGATCCCGTCGCTGTACGGGTCCTGCCCGGCCATCACCAGCCGGCCCTGGCCGATGTAGGCGAACACGTCGCGGGACATGATCGGGATGCTCACCAGCAGCGGGGCGCTCCACAGCAGCACGGCCTTGCGCACCACGGCCAGCGAGCCCTCGGGCCAGCCCGCAAGCTTCTGCCCCAGCCGCCACCAGGCGCGCACCAGCACCCAGCAGCCCAGGGTCAACAGGATCACGGAGGTGATCACCCAGAACGTCTCGGTGCGCATCATGATGAAGAACGGGTCCTGGTTCAGCGGCGAGACGCTGGCCAGCCAGCCGACCCCGAAGGAGCCGAAGAGCACCAGGGTGGAGCCGATCAGGCCGCTGACCAGGGTGCGCGGCACGCCGGTGGCCGGCTTGTGCTCCAGGACCTCTGGCTGGTTAGTGGACACCATTACACCTCGTGGGTTCATGACAGGGCGACGCCCTGCCGCGGCATCGGGCCGCCGCTGCAGGTCCGGGGCGAACCTCGTGCAGAGCTGGAAAATCTCTGTCGATTTTAGCACCGGGGCCGCCAAATTCCGGGCGTGACACCGCGGCAACCCGCCTTGCGTGTGCGATGTTCACCGCACAACGGCGGTAGATTGGATTCCGTGGCTAGTAACTCAGAAATGATTGTATGGATCGACTGCGAGATGACCGGGCTGAACCTGGAATCGGACGCGCTGATCGAGGTGGCGGTGCTGATCACCGACGCGGAACTGAACGTGCTTGATGAGGGCATCAGCGTGGTGATCAAGCCGGATGAGGCGGCCCTGGAGCAGATGGACGACTTCGTGCGCGACATGCACATTGCCAGCGGCCTGCTGCCGGAGCTGGCCGGCGGGATGGAGATGGACGAAGCCCAGAAGCTGGTGCTGGAGTACATCACCGCCCGGGTGCCCGAACCGAAGAAGGCCCTGCTGGGCGGCAACTCGGTGGGCATGGACAAGAACTTCCTGGCCCGGGACATGCCCGCGGTCATCGACCACCTGCACTACCGGGTCATCGACGTGTCCACCATCAAGGAACTCGCCCGGCGCTGGTACACCAAGGCGCACTACAACGCCCCGGTGAAGACCGGCAACCACCGTGCGCTGGGTGACATCCAGGACTCCATCGACGAGCTGAAGTACTACCGGGGCACCATCATGGTCCCCTCCCCCGGCCCGACCTCGGTCGAGGCCGCGAAGGTGGCCCGCCAGGTGAGCGGATCGGCCGCGCAGGGCAGGTAGCGGAACTCCCGATCGGCTGGTGATCGACAACACAGCGAAACCGATGCTTTCCGAGTTGGCATTCACCAGCCGATTGTGTGTATGATAATTCTCGTTGCCCGGTACGAAATCAGGAAGCAAAAGCGTTCTGACTAGTCCGGAAACAAAAAATGAATATGGTGGGTATAGCTCAGTTGGTAGAGCGTCTGGTTGTGGTCCAGAAGGTCGCGGGTTCAAGCCCCGTTACTCACCCCAAGTAGTCGAGGTGTGAACTTCAGATTGTGAAAGCAATCGAGGTTCGCACCTCGTTCTCATTTAATGCGCCTTCCGCGCAGGTCACTCGGTCATCGACAGCTCCCGGTGAACGATCACGCTGAGCACCACGGCGCCCCATGCTCCCAGATCACTGTTGTCACGACATGGAACGTTGGGTTGTCCAGGCCCCGGCTCACGTCAATGCAACCTGCTTCGCCTCGTGATGCTGGCTGCTATACGTCTTCCTCGGGCCGGTCTTTCACCGGCGCTTGATGTTTTGCGAGGTCATAGGAGTCCTCCACGAGCTGTTCCACCAGTGAGCGGGTGATGGTCTCGCCACTGGCAACAGAAATCCAATGCTGCTTATTGAGGTAGTGACCGCGGCTGATCGAAGCATGATCGCGCCGCAGCTTGTCCCCGTGATCCGGGGCGGTCTTGATGGTGATGATTTCAAGCTCCGGCTCATCTTCGGTGATGACCAGGAAGACCTTTCCGGCAACCTTCCAAACCTGCAGATGCTCGGTGAACGGATACCCGCTGTCCGTACCCGGTAGCCGCTTCGCGACCTCGGCCGCGATGTGCTGGATCTGTTTTCCGCTCAGGCTCATTGTCCTGCACCCTTCCCGAACGTAGAGGGGTCTACCGGCCAGCGGTTCTTCGGCACATTCTGCTCCAGCACCAGAAGATAGGACTCCGTGACCAAATCCTCGACCAGCTGGGCGTCAATCTTCTCCCCGGGGTTCAAGGTGATCCAGTGCTTCTTGTTCATGTGGTAGCCCGGCGTGATCTCCTGATATGCCTCGCGCAGAGCTGCGCCGTCCGCCGGCCAGGCCTTGAGGACCACGATCGGCTCGCCCGTGATTCGCGTCTGCAGCATGAATACCCGATCTCGCACCTTGAACACATCCCAGTCTGGGCCGAAGGGGTGGCTGAGACCGGCACCCGGCAATTCTTCGGCACACGCTGCCGCCAACCGCTGGATCATCTCACCGTCCACGTGTTTCCTCCTTGCCCAACTACGCTGAGTCCACTCTATCCAGTAGTTGTTTGGAGAAGGCGGCGATGATCCCAACGCAGCTGACGCTCCCCTACCTTCTGCCGCCCGTTCGCCTGCCTTTGCCAGCCACTGATCCATCGATTCCAAGTCTCACTTGCATGGTTAACTGATTTATCAATTGCGTGGTAAAGTGATGACATCGGTAAGGAGGCAACATGCAAGAACGTCCACTTGGATTGATGATCTGGCTGCGTATGGCCCGGTTCGTGCAGCGCAGCAACCAGATCTCCAACGAGTATCTGGGGCAATCGGGGCTGACCGCCGCCCAGTTTGAAGCGCTGAACCACATCCGCGTCTACCAGCCCGTCACACAGAGCGACCTCGCCGCCAGGCTTCTGCTCAGCGGCGGAGGTGTCTCCAGAATGCTGAGTCGGCTGGAAGATGAAGGGCTGATCAAGCGCACCCCCGACTGGAAGACGAAGTACATTTCCCTGACTGATGAGGGCCGCGAAAAGCTGCAGTCGGTCTACCTGGGACAGGTGGCGCTGCAGGCTTCGATGTTCGAAGACGTATTGGACGACAAAGAACAGAAACAGCTCTATGCCCTGATGCTCAAGGTGCACAAGAACAGTGTCACCAAACAGGCACCACCCAAAACTGAGTCCACCTACCCGACCGAGCCCCCAAGCCACGAAAACACGGAGGAAGCAAAATGACCACCGAGACCAACGGCATGTCTGAATTCAGGATTGACCCCAAGGCCGGGCTGGAGTTCGGCATGTACACCCTGGGTGACCACCTCCCCAACCCCCTGACCGGAGAACGGGTCAGCGCCGGGGAAAGAATCCGCGAATTCGTCGCTTACTCCCAGGCCGCCGAGCAGGCGGGCTTCGACTTCTTCTCTGTGGGCGAGAGCCACCAGGAGTACTTCGCCTCCCAGGCCCACGCCGTGATCCTCGGCGCGATCGCCCAGGCCACCGAGAAGATCAAGATTGCCAGCACCTCGACCATCTTGAGCACCTCGGACCCGGTGCGAGTGTACGAGAACTTCGCCACCATCGATCTGCTCTCCGAAGGGCGGGCGGAGATCGTTGCCGGTCGCGCCTCCCGCGTCGGTCTGTTCGAGCTGTTGGGCTATGACCTGCGTGACTACGAAGAGCTCTTTGAGGAGAAATTCGACCTCCTGCGGCAGATCAACAGGGAGAACGTGGTGAACTGGTCCGGCAAGTTCCGCGCAGACCTGAAGGACGCAGAGGTACTGCCTCGTCCGCAGAACGGGTCGATGCCAATCTGGCGGGCCGTTGGCGGCGCGCCAGCCAGCGCAATCAAGGCGGGCCTGGCCGGCGCCCCGATGGTGATGGCTCACCTTGGTGGTCCCGTCGCCGCGTTCAAGGATACGGTCGATTCCTACCGCGAAGCGGCCCGGCACAGCGGCTACGACCCGGCAAACCTGCCGATAGCGACCGCCGGGTTCCTCTACGTGGCCGAATCCTCGCAGCAGGCCCTGCGTGATTTCTACCCCCACATCAACGAGGGCATGATCCGCACCAACGGCCGGGGCATGCCCAAGCAGCTGTTCGCGCAGAGCACCGATCCGCGCAGCATCATGAACATCGGCAGCCCGCAGCAGGTGATCGAGAAGATCCTGTACCAGTACGAGGAGTTTGGCCACCAGCGCTTCATCGGGCAGATCGACTTCGGGGGCGTGCCTTTCGAGAACGTCATGAAGAACATCGAAATCATCGGCAGCGAAATCATTCCTGCCGTGAAGAAGTACACCGCAAGCGTCGAAGGAGCAAAGGCATGAAGATCGTAGGACTCTCCGGCTCAACGGTCGGCTCAACCACCCGCACGGCGATGAACTACGCCATGCAGGCCATCGCGCAGTACGACCCGGAGATTGAGGCTCGCCTGATTGACCTGGCCGATTACGACCTGATGTTTTCCGACGGTCGTGACTACGTGGAGTACACCGGCGATACCCGCGAAGTCACCCAGGCCCTGATGGAGGCAGATGCGATCATCATTGGCACGCCGATTTTTCAGGCCTCGATCCCCGGATCACTGAAGAATGTCTTTGACCTGCTTCCGGTCAATGCCTTCCAGGACAAGGTGGTCGGCATAGTCGTCACCGCCGGCTCGCCGAAGCACTATTTGGTGGCCGAGCAGCAGCTGCGCCCGATCCTGACCTACATGAAGGCACAGGTGGTCCAGAGCTACGTCTTCATCGAAGCGAAGGACATCCACCGCGGTGAAATCATCAGCGGCGACGTGACGCTGCGCATCGAGCGCCTGGTGGAAGATACCGCGGTTCTCACCCAGGCCTACTCGCAGATGCGTGCGGAGCGCGAGGCGTCCTACGGATTCTGACCCATGGCGTCGCGGTCGGCAGAGGTAGTCTGAGCAGATCGGTCGAGATCACCTGCATCAACCCAACGGCATCGCGCCTGCTACACAATGGCAGGCGCGATGCGCTTTTGACAGCTTTCTTTCCGTGGGAGCAGTCGATGAGGACCGGAAGCTTCCTCCAAATTTCTGGTTGTGTTTCACGATCAGATCCCCTAGCCTTAAACTGCTCGCAAAAACCGATCAGATAGCGAGGGTTTGAGATGAAAACTCATCCCGCAATAGTCCTGGTGCCCGGCGCGTGGAGTGGAGCCTCAGTCTGGGAACCGACGGCCAGCATTCTGCGTCGCAGGGGCTTTGAAGCGCAAGCCGTGACCCTGCTTGGACTCGAAACGGGTCAGGCGCACGCCTCCATCGCCGAGGCCCACCTGGAAGATCACGTCAATCAGCTCGCCACCTACATCCAGCGGATGGGCGCACCGGTGGTGCTGGTGTCTCACGCCTATTCGTCAATGGTTACGGCCCAGGTCGCTGACCGGCTTGGTGAGCAGGTAGCCGGGCTTATTCACTTCGGCGGCTTCATGCCAACGGACGGACGTTCACTGCTCGATGGCTGGGGCGACTCGGAGTCGGCGCGCAACCAGGAGCGCCAGGCGATCATCGAGGCGGGAAACCTGTGGTTGCCTCCCGAACGACACATGCTGGACCATGAGCGAGACCTCACGGCTACCGACCGAAACCGTCTGGCCGAGAGCTTCACGCCGCATCCGGGGTATACCGTCCTCGACCCTGCACGGCTGACGAAGGACACTTCAGGCCAGCCAACGACCTACGTGGTCCTTTCACAGGAGGAGAGCCGGACGTCGAGTCAGGCCATCGACCACCCCCAAGGCCGATGGCGCTATAAGCATCTTGTGAGTGGGCACTGGCCCATGCTGTCCCGGCCGAACGAGGTCGTTGACCTTATCGCTGAAGAAGTCGCGCACTACAGCCAGGAAGAAAGGTAGATCATGGCAACAACGGACCGTTCCGGCTGCCCCATCAATCTCGCAGTAGAGATCCTCGGCGATCGATGGACGCTGCTCATCCTGCGCGACATCATCTTCGCTGGACGTCGGCACTTCCGCGAACTTCTGCGCGGATCGGAAGAGAAAATCACCAGCAGCATCCTCGCCGATCGCCTTGAACGACTCACAACGACGGGGATCCTCATCCGCGTCGACGATCCAACTCACCGGCAAAAAGCCAAATACACATTGACGGAAAAGGGCATCGATCTCGTTCCGATCATCGCCACCGTCGGGCAGTGGGGAGCGCAGCATTGTCCTGCGGATGAGGAGAAAACCGACGTCGTCCGGGAGCTCGCCTACGACCTGCCGGCGTCATGGCGGAACGTCATGGACTCCCGGCGAGCTGAACATCGGACAGAAATAAAGGCCAGAACCTGAGTGTCAACCCGCAAGACGTGCGAACGTTCTACTAGAGGACGGCAGGAACCCCTGCGATAACGGCATCGCCCAAGAATGCTTCGTCGCTTCGCAAGGGTTGGCCTGCATGCCCACGAGTCTTGTGCAGTTCGCCCAGTGACACCAGCTCGGGCGCAAACTCGTTCGGCGTCGGCATTTTGTCCACGCTGAGGTTCACGACAATCGTTGTTCTGCAGCATCAATGGGCCAGCCCACTTCGTCCGCAGCAGATTTTTCGGTATCTCATTCCTCGGCCGCCCCGGTGCCTGTGGGCGTCAGTTGCGTCAAGAAACACTTCCACCCTCCTGCTTCCTTGAGCACAATATTGGTGGTCCACTCATCGGCCTTAATCGGATGGCCCTGAAACCGCCCTGAATTCCGGCCATGAGTTCGAATCACGGCGATTGATCCATACCGGTCAATGCCCAGGACTTCATGACTCATGCTGTCGTGGCGAAGGTGGCCGGTTGCCACGGCATTATGAAAAGAATCGCGAGAAATCACTCCTGGCCGGTCGATGAGAATCCAGTTCGCCGTCGTGAATGATTCCATTCGACTCACGTCATTGGTGACTATTGCTTCCGCCCATCGATGGATGAAGCTCGTCAGTTCACGATCGACCCCTGGAGTCTCCTCCCTATGTCCGCTACCCATCATTAATCTCCTTCCCTCTCAGTCATGGCTCGTTAACGCGCAAGCCGTCAGCTTGTACTTGGTTCCCGCTCCGTCGTTTTTGGACCTGCAGACGTTGCACAGCGCTCTTGGAATTCGACGCCGCTAAACGGCCGCGGACCGGGGAACATACTGCAACGCGAAGGCACCCGAGGAAAACTCCTTGTGGCCCACCAGCTCCAGTTCCACGTGCTGCGAGAGCCCTGCAAACAGCGCGGGCCCGTGCCCGACCACCCGCGGCTGAATTATGAATTCATATTCGTCAATCAGCCCAAATTCGGCCAGAGCCAGCGGCAACTGCACTCCCCCAACGTAAAGGCCCCTGCCGGGCTGACGCTTTAGCCCCCTGATTGCTATTTGAAGGTCCCCGGCGAGCAGTTCCGCGTTCCAGTCCACGTGTTCCAGCGTGCTGGAGACCACGTACTTTTTGGCCTGATCAATGGTTTGCGCGAAAGGTTTCGTCCACGGTGGCATTTGTGGTGCCGTCGGCGAGGCCCGCCAGGCGCTCTCCATGAGTTGGTAGGTAACCCGCCCGAAGATCAGCGCGTCGGCCTTGGCAATGGTTTGGGCCGAGTGCGCGTGTAGTTCCTCGTCCGGCACCCCCACTCGGTGGTCAATGCACCCGTCTAGGGTGAGGTTGATGGAATAGCGCAGCGGCTGCCCGGCTGTCTGTTCGCTCATGATGGATGCCTCTTGACTGGCCTGTGAACGGAACCGCTTGGCGCACAGATAATCCTCAAAGCTGGAACACCCGGACGGCTATTGAACGGCAAAAGAATCCCATCACCCCTGCACCGTGTCCATAGCGGGGTGACAATTCACGGGAGTTTCCAGCCACCGCTCCGGTTGGTTAACAGCTTCCAGACGCGATTCGCTCTGGCCCCGACCCCGGGCAACACGGCCCCTGGAATTCCGTGACGGCTTCAGCGGGGTCGGCTCTCGCCTTCTCCGCGAATCTCAGTTCGGCCGACAGGAACTCCCTGGAACTTCTCACCTTCTCCACCGGCTCCTGGGCGCAGACCACCAAACTTGATCTATACCCCCTAGGGGTATAGCGTCGGCATTGACAGAGGGAACAACCAGAGAAAGGTGTGGACTATGGACCACTCACAGATGGAACACCCGATGGACGGCGGACCGGCCCCGGTGGGCATCAAGGAAGCGCGGAACCCGACCTACCCGGTCGGGACAGAGGTCACCCTGACTGCGGACCACATGATGGGCATGAGCGGCGCGAAGGCAACCATCTCTGGCGCCTTCGAGACGTTTACGTATTCGGTGAACTACACGCCACTCGACGGTGGCGACGAGGTCGAAGACCACCGCTGGGTAGTGCAGGAAGAGCTGGAGAATGCAGGATCAGGCCGATTCGCGGACGGCAGCGAAGTAACCCTGCTGGCTGAGCACATGAACGGAATGCGCGGCGCGAAAGCCACCGTCGCTCATTCGACCGACGAGACGGTTTACATGGTGGATTACGAAGCAGACGGAATGAACATGACGAACCACAAGTGGGTCACGGAAAGTGAGATCCAACCTGCCCAGTAGGCGCAACCTCGTGAACTGGCTTAAAAACGCCGCGTTTCACACATCAGCGCTGCAGCGTCGGCCGCCCCTTTGGGCGGCCGACGCTGCTTTGCCCACGGCCCCTATTCGGCGGCATCGGCGGGATATGTCACCTCGGACTCGTTGCCTTCAATGTGCGCGCCGGAACTGAGTTCGGCGTCCTTCACCTCGCCAGGTCCCATGATGTGGCGCACCGGGAACTTGCGGGCCAGCAGGTGGTCCGCAATGATGCGTCGATGGCAGCGCCACCAGACGGCTTCGGAACACATCACCGCCGGGATCTGTTCCTTGGCCAGTTCTGCCAACTCCCCCAGACCCTGGTTAAAGTCCTCACTCAGCGCGTAGTCGGCGTAATTGTGGAAACTGCGGTTCTGCCACCAGGCGTTGGCTTCAAATGGCACAGTCCGGCTCACGGGTCGGCGGCCGGTGAGCGATTGCATCCAGCGGTAGTCGATTCCGGCATCGGCGAGCGCAGACTGCAGTTCATCTTGGTTGAATTGCGGGTAGCGGTTGGAGCCGGGCAGGCGGCGCACGTCCACGAGGACTGTGACGTGTTGTTCCTTGAGCATTGCCAGGAATTCGTCGATGTCGTGGGTTGAGTGACCGATGGTGTAGACCGTTGCCTTACTCACTGCCCGCTACTCACTTCTCCAGCTTGTGTAGGGCGCTGCCCTTGTGCGCGGCAATGTGGTCTGTTTTGTCGCTCTTGATTTCATATTGGGGCTCGTCGTCACTGGCGCGGCGGTTGTGCCCCTTGTAGGTGAAGTCGTTGGTGTGGACCTTGGTGATCTTGCCGGTGACGCGTCCCGCCTCGGAGTTCCAGGACACGTGGTCTCCGACGGAGAATTTGTGGCTCATGACGCTTCCTTTCTAAAGATCGTGCTTCTGACCGTAGCGTAACGCCGTGCGGCCTGTGGTTCCAGCGACTGGGCGTCCCGCTAGATGGATCACTGGTGCTGGCGGCTCTCGGCGAGCGCTGCGTTACCGTGTCCGGTTCGGGTCGGCGGAAGCAGGGGGGATCATTCGATTAGAACATGTGTTCGAATGGGTGTTTTGGTGTTGTTGCATTCCCCGTCCTTCCCTGAGCGTATTTCGAATATCTGCGCCATCTGTTCGCGCTGACGCGGGGCTATCGCAAAAACGCACGCGGTGCGACACTGGGGTTATGGACACCGCGCATTACCCCAGCCCCTCTTGGGCCGTGTTGCGTGGTGCGCGGCGAGTGCCGGATTAGCTCTCTTCCCCAGCCCCCTTTACCCGCTTCGCACTGAAAGTCCTTGCGCCCATGACTGGCCCCTCCGCCCCCCTGCCGGCTCTATTGCCATCCCGACACACTGCGATGCACGAAGGCGTGCAAAGACTGCAGGAGGGCAAGACGGTTTTTGTGATTGGCAAGCCCGGCAGTGGGCGCACCACTTTCGCCCTGCGTCTGCTGCGGGCGCTGGGGCAGAAGTTCTATTGGATTACCGGTGCTTCGGGCTTGGCCCATGTTGAGTTCGCTGTCCTGTCCAGCCTGTGTTCACAGATCCCGCAGACGCGGGAAGCGGCGGGGCATCCGACGCGGATGATTGCCGCCATCACCGGGTTCTCTTCCCACTCACCCATGTGGATCCTGCTGGATCGAGCCGAGCAGGTCGATGAGCAAAGCGCCGCCGTCCTGGCGCAACTGGCCCTATCGGGTCAGGTGCACCTGGTGGTGGCGACCGCCCAGCTGCGTCGGCTGCCCATTTGCCTGGCCCAATTGGCCAGCATGCACAGCTCCTGGCGGCTGGAGATGGCGCCGATGAATCGGGAGGACGCACGGTTCCTCACCGAGGAGGTGCTTGGCGGCCCGGTCAACGAAAGTACCGTGTGCACCTTGCTGCATGTCTCTGGCGGCAAGCCCCTGCAGATGCGTGAGTTGCTCTATGACGCGCAGGACGAGCAGGCGGTGCGCTTTGTGGGCGGGTACTGGAGCCTGCACCCGGAGTGGAAACCCAATGGGACGCGGATCAGCGATCTGGTCCACGCCCGGCTTGGGGCCGAGTCCCCTCCCATGCGCGAACTGGTGGAGCGCCTGGCCATTACCGGTCAATTGCCGCTGCAGCGGGCCGGGGAGGTGCTGGGCACCGAGGTGCTGGACCGGGCCATTGATACCGGACTCGCGCGGGTCCTGGATGCCGAGCCTTCCCCTGGCGACTCACCCGCCACCCCCTTGGTCGACTTGACTGCCGGCATCCCGGCGGAGGCCGTTGTTGGCCTGCTGGGCCGTCACCGGCTGGGCCAGCATCTGCAGGCGCTGGGCCCGGTGATTTCGAATGGGACGCAGGCCGGGGAGCTGGAAATCAACCTGGCCCTGCTGCGTCAGCGGGTCGGATGTCCGCTGCCGGCCGATGAGCTGTTGCGGCCCGTACTGCGGGCTGGGGCGAATTACCGGTATGACATCGTGGTGGCGCTGACCGAGCAACTGGGTTCCCAGGAGCAGGTGGCCGAGGAGACCCGCACCCTGTTGGCCGCCGCCCGGGCCGTGGCCCAGTTCGAGACCGGTGCGGCAAATCAGGGCCTGGAGACCCTATCCCCCTGGTTGGACCAGCATGCGGCGCCAATTCGGCAGGCGGCCGCCTACATTCACCACCATGGCCCCACCCCGCAGCTGGCGTTGGACCTGCTGCAGCCGCGCCCCGGGGATCCGCCGGATGTGGAGGCCCAGCGTCTGGTGCTGCTGAGCCTGCAGGACCAGCCGGTGGACTCGGTCAGCCTGTTGGCGGCATTCGAGGACCAGCGGATCCACGCGGATCTTCGCCTGGCCTGCCTCGCCCGCTACGGACTGCTGCTGGCCTATCAGGGGCAGGCGGTACGGGCCCGCGAGCTGTTCACCCAGGTATTCGCCTCGCCGGTGTGGGCACACACCGGCGCCTGTGGCCGGCGCACCATGTTCTCGGCGCTGCACCCGGTCCTGTTGGCCGAAGGCAACGGGTCCCAGCAGCTGCGTTCGCGCATCACCCGGATCCAGGACGACTCCAGCTCCGCCCACCACCTGGATCAGCTGATTTGGAAGGGTGCTTGGAACCTGGAGACCGGCAACGCGCAGGTCGCCGCGGTGGCATTGGACCAGGCGCTGTCCCTAGCCGAGCTCAACGACCCGCTGAACGCCGCCTCAATTGTCTGGGCACTGCGCTCCCGGGCCGCCTCCCTGCTGGGGAACACCGAACAGGCACGGCACTTCCTGCAGCAGGCCCGCACAGCCCGTTTTGATGGACAGCCTCTGCGACTGGAAGCGGAACGGGCGCTGCTGGCGGCCGTACTGCGCAGCGAGGGCACCGCCGCGGCCCGGGACTACCTCTCACGGCTGCTCACCCAGGCCGAGGAACGCGGGCTGAAAATGCAGCAGGTGCGGCTGCTGCATGACGCCTGGCGGTTGCGGCTGACCGAGCAGACCGAACAGTTCAGTTCCCTGGCCGCCACCGTGGAAGGTACGTTGGCCACCACCCTGGCCGGTTACGGCACCGCACTGGAGAACCTGGGCCCGCAGCTGGATGAGCTGATTGACAACCACGTGCGGCAAGGGCGCCTGCTGTACGCCGCCGAGCTGGCCAACCACGGCTCCGAACTGGCCCGGGCCTCCGGGAAACGGGCGCGGGCCTCCCACCTGCTCAGCCGCTGCGCCGAGATCGCCGGACCGCTGGCCAACGTGAACTCCCCGCGTCTGGGACGGGCCCGGGTGGATTCCGCCCTGCTAAGCGAACGCGAGTACGCCGCCTGCGTGCGAGCCGCCCAGGGTGAAAGCAACACGCAAATCGCCGCCGCACTGTACCTCTCCCCGCGCACCGTGGAGGGCCACCTGCAGCGGGCCTACGCCAAGCTGGGAATCCGCGACCGGCGCCAGCTCATTGACCATGACGACAGCGACCCCGACGACTTCCACCATGGGGCGGCGCAACCGGCCCAGCCGGACCGGGCATCGCAGGCTGTCACAAGCTACTGGGACAGCGCCACCTGAGCAATGCCTGCCCCAGTCTTCGCGCCGGCGGTCGGTTTTCGCCCAAACCCTGTCGGACAGGCCAGCTATTCGTTTACGCAGTACTACCTAAAAATTCCGAAAGCACTACTTAGTACCCCTCCATATGTCCTTGGCACCCAATAAGCTATGGTCAATTGGCCAACGGGGCACTTGGACGCTTTGGGGGGCGTGCCATTTGGTCAATTGAGTAAGTTAGCCACGGTCTTCTCGCTCGCGTCGATGACGCGCAGAACGACTTCGGCCGATACCGGGAAAAGCCAGCATTCACAGATGCTGGCTTTTCTCGTTGCGCCGACTTTACCCCCGGATTCCTGTTCTGCGCCGACCCGGACGCGGCAGCGCGCTGTTGTTAACAAACGCTGATTTTGCTAGGAATTCGCCCCCAACGGTGCTGACCAAGCCAACAAATACCGGGCGGAACACGACTCCTCGCCTAGGGTGTATGACATGGAACACCATACTTTGGTACAACTCGCGCTTGGGGATGCGGTTCCGGCCATTGGCCAGGGCACGTGGTTCATGGGAGATGCTCCCGCGGCACGGGAGAAGGAAATCGCCACGCTGCGCACCGGCATTGAGCTGGGCCTGTCGCTGGTGGACACCGCGGAAATGTACGGCGATGGGCGCAGTGAGGACCTGGTCGGGGAAGCGATCGCGCCGGTGCGCGATGAAGTCTTCCTCGTCGACAAGGTCCTGCCCTCCAACGCCTCGCGGCAGGGCACCATCACCGCCTGCGAACGCTCGCTGGAGCGCCTGGGCACCGACTGGATCGATCTCTACCTGCTGCACTGGCCCGGGGCGCACCCGCTGGAAGACACCGTGGAGGCCTTCGAACAGCTCAAGGACCGCGGACTGATCGGGGCCTGGGGCGTGAGCAACTTTGATCCGGAGGAACTGTCATACCTGCCCGGGCACCCGGCGGCGAACCAGGTGCTGTACAACCCCTCCCGCCGCGGCATCGAATTCGACCTGATCCCGCAGCAGCTGTCCATGAAGCCGCCGGTGCCGGTTATGGCCTACTCGCCCCTGGAGCAGGGCGAGATGCTGTCCGACCCCACCCTGAACGCCATTGCCCAGGAACTGGGGGTCAGCGTCGCCCAGGTGCTGATCGCCTGGGCGATCCGTTCGGGCAGCGTGATCGCGCTGCCCAAGTCCAGCAGCATCGAGCATGTGCGGCAAAACGCGGAGGCCGGCAGCCTGCGGCTAAATGACGAGCATCTGGCCCGCATCGACGCCGCCTTCCCGGCCCCGACCTCACCGGTGCCGCTGGAAGTCATCTAGGGACCAAACATGAGACTGCACCATATCCAGCTGGCCATGCCCGCCGGGCTGGAAGACACCGCCCGCCATTTTTACGCCGAGCTGCTGGGGCTGGAGGAAGTTGAACGCCCGGCCCGGGCCCATGACGGGCAGCTGTGGTTCTGCTGCTTCGACGACCAGGGGTTGGTCACCGCCGAAATCCACCTGGAGGTCGGCGCCCCGGTGCCCGCAGGCAGCGGACACACCGGGCTGCGGCTGGCCGACCGGGAGGAGCTGGCGCTGCTGGCCCACACCCTGGAGCAGGCCGATGTCCAGGTGGACTGGTCCGAACGGCACAGCTTCGAGGGCTATGAGCGCTTCTTCGTCCAGGACCCGTTCGGCAACCATCTGGAGCTGCTGGCCCCGGCCTACCTGTAGTGCCACAGGGGGTGACGTCCCGCTCACATTTGTCCGCCGGCGCCGCCACCCAAGTGGCCTGGGCGGGGCAGGCGTGGAATTATGGAGAAGTCATTGACTGGATCTTGGAAGGACCCGAACCAGTGCCCATCCGGCAAATCACCGTCTACGGGGAACCCGTACTTCATCAGCGCGCCGCGGAAGTGACCGTCTTCGACGACGAGTTGCGCGAGCTCGTGGCCGACATGCACACCACCATGGACGCCGCCCATGGGGTGGGCCTGGCCGCCCCGCAGATCGGCATCGGGCTGCGGATCTTCACCTACATCTACGCGGACCAGGACACCGCCCCGGAGCGTGGGGTGCTGATCAACCCCAAGCTGACCCTGTCCAAGGTTTCCCAGGCGGCCCCGGACGTGGACGAGGAGTCCGAGGGGTGCCTGTCGGTGCCCGGACTCTCCTTCCCGCTCAAGCGCGCGGACTACGCGAAGGTGGAGGGCGTGGACGAGTTCGGCAAGCCGATCTCCTTCGAGGCCCACGGCTGGTTTGCCCGCATCATGCAGCACGAGTTCGACCACCTGGACGGGCTGCTGTACGTGGACAAGCTGGTGCCCAAGTGGGACAAGCGCTGGCTGAAGGCGAAGAAGTCGCTGGGCTGGGGCACCCCGGGCATCACCTGGCTGCCGGGCACCGACGCGGACCCGTTCGGCCACTAGGCCCACCAGGCAAACCCGGCAAGGACCGGGGTCCGTGAAGTTCGTGCTTCACGGACCCCGGTCCTTGTCATTGCGGTGGTGCCTGCGCGCCGTCCGGCAGGTCTAGTCGCGCAGCGTGATCGAGGCGACCGCGTCGCGGGCCTGGCCGGCCAGGTTCTTGGGCATCGGGGCGCTCTTGGCCGACTCGGCCGCCACCTGCTGGCCCTCGTCGCTGACCACGTAGTCGGCGAACGTCTTGACCAGCTCCAGCTGCTTGGCGTCGGTGTAGCTGGAGCACAGGATGAAGTAGGAGACCATCACCAGCGGGTAGGCGCCCTGCGCGGTGGTGGTGCGGTCCAGCGCCAGGGAGATGTCGTGCTCGCCGCGGCCCTCGACCCGTTCGGCCTCCTCCACGGCACGGGCGGCCGCCTCACCGCTGACCTCAACAAACGTGTCCCCCGAGCCGATGGCCGCCTTGCCCAGCGAATCATCGACCAGCGAGTCATCCGCGTAGGTGATGGCGCCCTCGGTGCGGGTCACCGTGGTGACCACCCCGGAGTTGCCCTGGGCCTGCTCCACCCGGGTGCCCGAGGGCCAGGATCCACTCGGGTCGCTCTTCCACTGCTGGGGTGCGGCCTCGTGCAGGTACTCGGTGAAGTTCTCGGTGGTGCCCGAGTCATCCGAACGCACCACCACGGTCATCGGCACGTCCGGGATCTTCACGCCCGGGTTCAGCTTGGCGATGGCCTCATCCTGCCAGCTGGTGATCTGCCCGTTGAAGATCCGTGCCACCGTGGGCGCATCCAGGTTCAGGCTTTGCACCCCGGGCAGGTTGAAGGCCACGGTGATCGGGGAAATGTAGGCCGGGATGTTGATGGCGCCCTGCGGGCCGCAGGTGGCCCGCGACTCGGCTTCCTCCTCATCCTTCAGGTACGCGTCCGAGCCGGCGAATTCGGTGCCGCCGGCCAGCAGGCCGGCGCGCCCGGCGCCGGAGCCCACCGAGGCGTACTGCACCTGCACCTTGGGGTGCAGGGTGGAGAACCCGGTGGTCCAGGCGTTCATGGCCGCGTTCTGTGCGGTGGAGCCGCCCCCGGTGATGGTTCCGGCCAGGGAGGAGGTGTTCTGCTCGGCGGCCTTGCGCTGTTCTTCACCCAGCGGGTAGTCATTCCCGCAGCCGGTGAGCAGCAGCGTGCTCAGCGCGAGCACACTGGTCACGGACAGTGCGGGGCGGCGGTGGGTGCGGACCGGGTCAGGTGCGGACGTACCTGGCATGGGTGGAACTCCTGGGTTGGGGGAAAGTCGGCCCTCACTGTGGCCACCCTCAATCCTAGGCAACCCTGCTGGGCGTCGGCCACTTAGCCACGGCCCCTACAGCGCCGGGGAGATGCACGCCACCCCCGTTCCCGCAGCGACCTGTGCGGCAGCGTTTTGGCGTCAACGGCAGCGACCGCCGGAATCGGGCTTTTTCGGCCCGGTTCCGGCGGTCGCGGTGGATGCGCTGTTTTTCGCGCCTACTTCATGGACTGGACCTGCAGCACCTTGCCGTGCGGGTGGCACTGCTGGACGGCCTTTTCCTGGGCGTCGGTCAGTTCGGCCAGTTCACCGGTAATGGTCACCGGCTGGCCCACGTAGTGGGTGGTGCCATCCAGCTCAACGCCGGGGCGCTGGCGGTTCAGGACCTCGGCCTGTTCCGGCAGGAGCAGCAGGGTCGGCTCGCCCTTGTCCTTCAGGTGCAGGCAGCCGCCGTCGGCGACAATCAGCTTGCCGCTCTGCTCGGTGGCCTTTACATCCTTGAAGTCGGTGTCGGCGATGACCCCGCGCGGCTTCTCCTTAGTCAGGCTCAGCTTCGCCTCATCGGCAGCGGCAGCGGTTTCGCTGGCCGGGGCGCTGGTCTTAGTGCTGGGGCTGGCTTCCGTGCTGGGGGTCGACTCGGCCTGAGTGCTCGGCGCCGCTTCGCTGCTGGCTGCCGGGCTAAAGGGGGCCTGGGACGCACTGGCGTCGTTGGGCTGCGCGGAGCAGGCGGTCATGCCAGCCAGGCTCAACGCGAGCACTGCCACCATGGGACGGATACGCTTTCGGGTGTCTGCGGCAACTGCTTTCATATTTCCGAGCCTAACAAGTACCGTCAAAAAATTGTCGCTGATCACTGGTGATTAAACGCACCACCGGGCGCCAAGTACGCAACAATGCGTTCCTGGCGCCCGGTGGTTGGGCCTGCTGCCGGTGCTACTGGGCGGCGACGGCCTCGGCCTTCAGCGCCGGAACGGCGACCGGGTGGGTGCCGGCGATGCTCTCGATTACCCGCACCACCTGGCAGGAGTAGCCGAACTCGTTGTCGTACCAGACGTAGACGACGGCGTTCTTGCCCGAGACGATGGTGGCCAGCCCATCAACGATACCGGCGCGGCGGGAGCCGACGAAGTCGGTGGACACCACTTCGGGGGAGTCGATGTAGTCGATCTGCTTGTGCAGGTCGCTGGTCAGCGAGGTCTCACGCAGGTACGCGTTCAGCTCGTCCTTGGTGGTCTCCTGCTCCAGGTTCAGGTTCAGGATTGCCATGGACACATCCGGGGTGGGGACGCGGATGGCGTTGCCGGTCAGCTTGCCGGCGAACTCCGGCAGGGCCTTGGCCACGGCCTTGGCGGCCCCGGTCTCGGTGATGACCATGTTCAGCGCTGCGGAGCGGCCGCGGCGCTCACCCTTGTGGAAGTTGTCGATCAGGTTCTGGTCGTTGGTGAACGAGTGAACGGTCTCAACGTGGCCGTGCTCGACACCGAACTTGTCGTTCAGGGCCTTGAGCACCGGGGTGATGGCGTTGGTGGTGCAGGAGGCGGCCGAGAGGATGGTGTCCTCGGCGCCGATCCACGAATCGTTGATGCCGTGCACGATGTTCTTCACATCGCCCTTGCCCGGGGCGGTGAGCAGCACGCGGGAGACGCCCTTGGCCTTCAGGTGCTGGCCCAGGCCCTCCTCGTCGCGCCAGCGGCCGGTGTTGTCCACCACGATGGCGTTGTCGATGCCGTACTCGGTGTAGTCCACCGAGGCCGGGTCATTCGAGTAGATGACCTGGATCAGGGTGCCGTTGGCCAGGATGGTGTTGTTTTCCTCGTCCACGGTGATCGAGCCGTCGAACTTGCCGTGCACCGAGTCGCGGCGCAGCAGGCTGGCGCGCTTCTGCAGGTCGTTCTCGGCGCCCTTGCGCACCACGATGGCGCGCAGGCGCAGCCCGTAGCCGCCGCGTTCGATCAGGATGCGGGCCAGCAGGCGACCGATGCGGCCAAAGCCGTAGAGGACGACGTCCTGCGGCTCGGCGTCGGTGGCGCCGGCCTGGCCGACCTTCTCGCCCAGTTCCTCGCTCAGGAAGGACTTCAGGTCGGTGGCGCCGGATTCGGTGAACTTCTTGTTCAGGCGGCCCAGGTCAACGGACACGGCCCCCACGTTCAGCTCATCAATGGCTTCGAGGATCGGCATGGTCGCGGTCAGAGCCAGCTCTTCGCCATCAATGCGACGCACCAGGCGGTGGGCCTTGATGATGTCAATGGCGGACTGGTTGATCAGCTTGCGGCCGTAGATGGAGGTCACCACATTGTTCTTGCGGTAAAGACGTCCGATCAGCGGAATCATGGCCTCGGCGAGCTCTTCGCGCCCGCTCCAATCTTCCTGGGCAACGACAGACTGCTGGGTCACAGAAAATCCCTTCCAATTTCAGCCGACTTCCGGATCCTCAAAGTCGGTTGGCACCGTGAGAAGCACCATTGCATTTACGGTGGCACGGGGTTTCAGGATCATTCCCCGTTGAATACACATCCATCATAAACGTTTGGTGAACCGGTGCGGAATGTGACCCTGTGAGACCTGTCACCCAGCCGGAGGGCAGCGGTCGGAAAAAACCGCATCAGGGTGGAGGCAGGAGGATGGTGAATGGGATGACCGATACGCCGGGTTCTGTTCCGCCTGCATGAGGCGGCGACGACCATCTATCTACGGCTGCCGTTGCCGACAGCCTCTAGCGGTCCACCCAACTGCTGGGGCGAACAGCCCTCATAACGCAGTCTGTCTGACCTTGCTCCGAGTGGGGTTTACCTAGCCGTCCCGGTCACCCGGGACGCTGGTGGTCTCTTACACCACCCTTTCACCCTTACCAGGAAGACCTGGCGGTTTACTTTCTGTGGCACTGGCCTGCGGGTTACCCCGAGTGGGCGTTACCCACC
Source organism: Glutamicibacter creatinolyticus (assembly GCF_006094275.1). Classification (GTDB taxonomy): domain Bacteria; phylum Actinomycetota; class Actinomycetes; order Actinomycetales; family Micrococcaceae; genus Glutamicibacter; species Glutamicibacter creatinolyticus. The sequence goes on along the minus strand of NZ_CP034412.1, from coordinate 1,544,096 downwards.
ACCCTGTTCTGTGGAGCCCGGACGTTCCTCGGGCCGCTGATGCGGCACGCGGTCGCCTGGTCATCCCATTCGCCGTTCATTCTACGCGCTGCACCGGCAACCACGGCAATCAGCCGGTTGCCGAAAGGGATTATGCCGCTTGCAGGCCGCCTTCACCCGATGGGCATTGGGGCGTGGACTGCTAGTACGCTGGAAGGCGTGCTGATTCTGTTGCCCCCTTCCGAAGGTAAGACCGCCCACGCGAGCGGCGACCCATTTGAGATGTCCGCGCTCTCCTTCCCCCAGCTGGGCGAGGCGCGCGGTGAGGTGCTGGCGGCGCTGCGCACGGTGTCGGCTGCCGAGGACGCCATGCAAGTGCTGGGCGTCGGGGCATCGCTGGCCGAGGAAGTGGCACGCAACATCACCCTGCACCGCGAACCGGCGGCCCAGGCCCATGACGTGTACTCCGGCGTGCTCTTCGAGGCCCTGGGGTATTCCACGCTGGATGCCGCCGCGCAGCGGCGGGCCGATGAGTCCATCGTGGTGGTCTCCGCGCTGTGGGGTGCCGTGGGTTTCGCCGACCGGATCCCGCCCTACCGGCTCTCGATGGGCGTGAAGCTCGAGCCGGTGGGCAAGCTGGCCAGCTGGTGGAAGAAGCGCCTGACCCCGGTGCTGGACGCGCGCGCTGGGGATCAGCTGATCGTGGATGCGCGCTCGAGCACCTACGCGGCCGCCTATAAGCCGTCCAACGGCAACAGCGTGGCGGTCAACGTTTTCCAGCTGCGCAACGGGACGCCGAAGGTGGTGTCGCACTTCGCCAAGCACACTCGCGGTGAGGTCGCCCGCTTCCTGGTGGAACAGGAAACCGAGCCGGCCAACGCGCAGGAGCTGCTGGATTTGGCGAACACCCGGTGGGACGCGACCCTATCGGAGGACAAGAAGGGGCTGGCCCTGAACATCGTGCTGGCCGAGGACCACCAGTTCACGTCCCCGGCGAAGGCGGCCGCCGGGGTGTAGCCCGGCCGAACTACTGCAGCTCGTCGGAATCGCTGGGACGCACGGCATCCCGCCGAATGGGTTCAGGCTCCGCACCCGCCTCATGAGTCGACTGCTTGTCGGTGACCTCCTGGCGCCCCATCCAGTGCAGCGCCACTCCGATCGCGGTCAGCGTGGCGCCAAACGGGGTCAGGAACGACTGGGCGAACAAGAGGATCGCGCCCAACGTGTAGGTGATCAGCGGGTCATTGCTGTTCGGGCCAATGTTAAGCGCAACCGGCTGGAAGATGACCGGGGCAATGACGCTAAGCAGGATCCCGAGCACCACGGCCCCCAGTCCCACGACGATGAGCTTCTTGTGGATTGCCTTCATCGTTGAATGCCCCCTGCCGGTGCCTTCATTCGGCACCGCCTGCGTGCGGCGCCGAATTTCGTTGACCTTCAACCTAGGCCACTTGGCGCCGTCTGACAAGGGATGTTTCCCTGTTCGGGCGCTGTTTGGCTTCCATGGCCATGCCGCCGCCCAGCGGGCATCTACTGCGGGTCCTGTGCCACGAGTTCGACTTCGAAGCCCGCCGCGTCCTCCAGGTAGGCGGCGCGGTGCTCGCTGCCCCCGGCAAACGGGTGCCGGTCGGCGAAGAGCAGCGTGAACCCGTGTTTCAACGCATCCTCGGTGACCTGATTGAACTCGGCGGCCGGAACGCTCAACGCCAGGTGGTTCATCCCCGCAGCGCACCGCTGATGCCGGCCGGGAAGCACGTCCGGCCCGGACTCCACCACGATGTAGAACCCGTCCCGGCCGTAGCTCACCCCGTGCGCCCACTCATCCAGCACGGTGCAGCCCAGTCGCTGCAGCAGCCATCCCAGGCTGGCCTTTGACTGCTGAAGGTCCGCGACCCACAACTCCAGGTGATGCAGCACGGGTGCTCCAGCTCGTCGAGGGAAAGGGAATGATCAAGGGCTTCGAAAAGCCTGCCACACCCTACGGCGTGAGCACGAAATCCCACGGGTCGGTGTTGATTTGGGAGACTTCCACCTCGATGGCAAAGCCCAGGTCCCGCAACACGTTCTGCAGGGCACGGGCCGCGGCGGAGAGCCACACCCACTCCGAGGCGAAGTGGGAGACGTCAACCAGGTAGGGGTGCGAATCCCCGGCTGCTTCGCGGGCCTCGCTGGCCGGGTGGTGACGCAAATCGGCGGTGACGTACACGTCGGCGTCATGGGAGCGCACCGCGTCGAACAGCGAGTCCCCGGCTCCGCCGCACAGCGCGATCTTGCGCACGATGGCGTTGCGGTCCCCGGCCACCCGCACCCCGCCGGCCACGGCCGGCAGCACGGTGTAGACCCGTTCGGCGAAGTCCTGCAGGGTCATGGTCTTTTCCAGGTAGCCGACCCGGCCCAGGCCCTCCTCGGGCAGCCCGTCCTTCGAGACGACCAGCGGCACGCAGTCGCTGAGCCCAAACGCGTCGGCCAGGGCGTCGTTCACTCCCCCGATGGCGCTGTCCGCGTTGGTGTGGGCGGTCAGCAGCGCACACCCGGATTCGATCAGCCGGGTGATGGCCTCGCCCTTGAAGCTGGTGCCGGCGACCTGGTTGACCGGCTTGAGCAGCAGCGGGTGGTGGGTGATCAGCAGGTCCGCGCCGCGCTCGATCGCGTCCTCGATGACCTGAAGGGTGGGATCCACCGCGAAGACGACCTTCTTGACGCTGGCGGTGGTGCGCCCGGCGACCAGGCCCACGGCGTCCCAGTCCTCGGCCAGCGACTGTGGCCACAGCTCCTCGGCGGCCTCCAGCACGGTGCCCACGCTGGGCACGGCAGACTCGGCGCCCGCGGCTGCCGCACCGCCGGCCACGGCCGGGGATTCGGGGTTCTTCGCAGCCTGATCCTGCTTTGTTGCCTCGGTCTTGCGCGCATCGCCGACCGGGTTGTTCACCTTGCTCTGCATACCTCTAGCCTACGCGGTGGGCCGGGAACGGGAACAGAATGCAACGCCGTGGTGTTGGCTATGGATGTGAGTTCACAAACCAAAACCCAAGCCCATCATTTCGAGCCGACCAGTGAGATTGATGGCCGTACGCTGCGCACCTTCGTGCTGGCCGGCGGCTGCTTCTGGTGTCTTGACGCCGTCTACCAGCGCACCCGCGGGGTGCATTCGGTGATCTCCGGCTACACCGGCGGGAACACCTCCCACCCGGACTACCACCAGGTGTGCACCGAGATGACCGGTCACGCCGAGGCCGTGGCGGTGACCTTCGACGAGTCCGTGGTGCCGGCCGAGGTCATCCTGGACATGTTCTTCACCCTGCACGACCCCACCACCCTGAATCGGCAGGGCTACGATGTGGGCACCCAGTACCGCAGCGCCATGTTCCCGCTGGATGACGCCCAGCGCCAGGACTATGAGCGGGCGATCGCGAAGTTCGCCGAGCTCTACCCGGATCCTATCGTGACCACCATGGAGCAGCCGGCCGACTTCTGGGTGGCCGAGGACATCCACCAGGACTATTACACCCAGTACTCCCAGGCCGGGTATTGCCGGGTCATAATCGACCCAAAGCTGGCAAAGGTAAAGAAATATTACGGTTCGTGGCTTAACAACGAGTCGTAATTGGCGCGAGAACTACCCTAGAGAGGGAAAGCTTTTCTCGGCACCGTGCCCTTGAGCGCAAGGGGCGGGCCGAAGCACAACTCGTTCTTCCGGATCCGTGCGCGGACCCGGAGCAAGCTAGCGATCACAGCCAACCGATACAGCGAAGGAACCAACACGATGGGCAAAATCTACAACAACGTCACCGAGGTCGTCGGCGGGACCCCGCTGGTGAAGCTCAACCGGCTGGATGAGGGGCTGCCGGGCAACGTTGCGGTGAAGCTGGAGTTCTACAACCCGGCCAACTCGGTCAAGGACCGCATCGGTGTGGCGATTGTTGACGCCGCCGAGGCCTCGGGCGCGCTGAAGCCCGGGGGCACCATCGTGGAGGGCACCTCCGGGAACACCGGCATCGCCCTGGCCATGGTCGGCGCGGCCCGCGGCTACAAGGTGGTGCTGACCATGCCCGAGACCATGAGCACCGAGCGCCGCGTGATGCTGCGCGCCTTCGGCGCCGAGATCGTGCTGACCCCGGGCGCCGACGGCATGCGCGGCGCGGTGGAGAAGGCCAAGGAGATCGTGGCCACCACCGAGAACGCGATCTGGGCCCAGCAGTTCGCCAATGAGGCCAACCCGAAGATCCACCACGACACCACCGGCCCGGAGATCTGGGAAGACACCGAGGGCAAGGTGGACGTGCTGGTTTCCGGCATCGGCACCGGCGGTACCATCACCGGCGCCGGACGCTACCTGAAGGAAAAGAACGCCGAGGTGAAGATCGTGGCGGTGGAGCCCAAGGACTCCCCGATCCTCAACGGCGGCAAGCCCGGCCCGCACAAGATCCAGGGCCTGGGCGCGAACTTCATCCCCGAGGTGCTGGACACCGAACTGTACGACGAGGTGCTGGACGCCCCGATCGAGGAATCGGTCTCCGTGGCCCGCGCGCTGGGCGTGAAGGAAGGGATCCTGGGCGGCATCTCCGCCGGCGCCGCCGTGTGGGGCGCCCTGCAGGTGGCCGCCCGTGAGGAGAACGCCGGCAAGCTGATCGTGGCGGTGGTACCGGACTTCGGCGAACGCTACATCTCGACCCTGCTCTTTGACGACATCCGCGGCTAGTTTCCGCGGATTGTGATGGCTGGCGAATAAATCGGCGTGCCGTGCGGTTGGATTGGATAGACCCGCCCCGGCGCGCCGATTTGTCGTGTGACCTCCCGCAATGGGACACGATGGCACGTCGCCAGCCCTTGACCCCTAAGGTGAACACATGAGTTTTATCTCCCGGCTACGGGAAGACCTGGCCACTGCCCGCACCCACGACCCGGCCACGCGCAGCGACACCGAGAACTTCTTCGCCGCCTCGGGGCTGCACGCGATCTGGATGCACCGGATCGCGCACCGGATGTGGCAGAACCCGTCCCTGCGCTTTGCCGCGCGGATGCTCTCGCAGCTGAACCGGGCAGTCACCGGCATTGAGATCCACCCCGGAGCCACGATCGGGCGGCGCTTCTTCATCGACCACGGCATGGGGGTGGTGATCGGTGAAACCGCCGAGGTGGGCGACGATGTGATGCTCTACCACGGGGTGACCCTGGGCGGGCGTTCGCTGGCCAAGGTCAAGCGCCACCCGACGATCGGCAACCGGGTGGTGGTCGGGGCCGGGGCGAAGATCCTGGGTCCGATCGTGATCGGGGACGACTCGGCGGTGGGCGCGAACGCCGTGGTGGTCAAGGACGCCCCGGCCGGTTCGATTGTCACCGGCATCCCGGCGCGCAACCGCCCGCGTTCCCCGGAGGAGCGCAAGCCGGCGGTGGACCCGGCCGAATACATTGACCCGGCCATGTGGATTTAGTTCCCTACCCGCCCCAGGGGCCCGCAGCACCATCCCGGTGCCGCAGACCCCTGGCTGCGTTACGGCCCCTGCTCAGCAACACCGGTGGTGGATGGGCAGGAATCAAGAAGTCGACGGGCCCGACGATTCAGTAAGCTGAAGTCCATGAGCCAGCATGCAGCAGACACCCATGACATGATCCGTGTGCGCCAGGCGCGGGAGAACAACCTGCAGGGCGTGGACGCCGACATCCCCAAGCGCCGGATCACCGCCTTCACCGGGGTCTCCGGCTCGGGCAAGTCCTCCCTGGTCTTTGGCACCATCGCCGCCGAATCGCAGCGGCTGATCAACGAAACCTATACCGCGTTCATCCAGACGTTCATGCCCTCCATGCCCCGCCCGGACGTGGAGGTGCTGCAGAACCTGACCGCGGCGATCGTGGTGGACCAGGAACGCATGGGCGCCAACTCCCGCTCCACGGTGGGCACCGCCACCGACGCCTACTCGCTGCTGCGCGTGCTCTACTCCCGCTACTCCACCCCCAGCGCCGGCGGGGCCGGGGCATACTCCTTCAACCTGGGCGAGGGGGCGTGCAGCGCCTGCGAGGGGTTCGGCACCGAGGCGAGCATTGACCTGGACGAGCTGCTGGACTGGGACAAGACCCTGAACGAGGGGGCGATCAACGCCCCGAACTTCGCCCCCGGCGCCTGGCTGTGGCAGACCCTGACCGCCGGCACCGAGGCGGACCTGGATGTGAAGCTCAAGGACATGCCCGCACCGATGCTGGAGCGGCTGCTCTACGAGGAGCCGGGCAAGGTGAAGCTGAACGGGGCGAACATGAGCTACTCCGGGCTGATCACCCGGATCAAGAACAACTACATCCACTCCGGGCGGGAGATCAAGCAGGCGCACATCCGCGATTGGATCGCGCGGATCTCCACCACCGCCGCGTGCAGTGTCTGCGGCGGTGCCCGGCTGGGCGAAAAGGCCCGGGCCTCGAAGATCGACGGGTACGGGATCGCACAGCTAAGCGCCATGCAGGTCTCGGAGTTGATCCCGGTACTGGATCAGCTGCAGATCCCCGACGCCGCTCCCCTGCTGGGCAACCTGAAGGCCGTGCTGCAATCCATGGTGCAGATCGGGTTGGGCTACATCTCCCTGGACCGCCCCGCCGGCACCCTGTCCGGCGGGGAGGCGCAGCGGGTGAAGATGATCCGCCACCTGGGCAGCGCCCTGTCCGATGTCACCTACGTCTTTGATGAACCCACAGTGGGCCTGCACCCGCACGACATCCAGCGGATGAACCACCTGCTGGCGGACCTGCGCGACAAGGGCAACACGGTGCTGGTGGTCGAGCACAAGCCCGAAGTCATCAAGATCGCCGACCACGTCATCGACCTGGGCCCGGGGGCCGGCATCCACGGCGGGCAGGTCACCTACGCCGGGGATGTGCCCGGGCTGCTGGCCAGCGACACCCTCACCGGCCAGCACTTCTCCGCCACAGTGCCGCTGAAGCAGCAGGTCCGCCCGGGCCGGGACCCGCTGCAGATCCGCGGGGCGAACACCCACAACCTGAAGAACGTGGACGTGGAGATTCCCCGCGGGGTGCTGTGCGCGGTGACCGGGGTCGCCGGGTCCGGCAAGTCCACACTGATCCACACCACGATTTCCAAGCGCGAGGACGTGGCGGTGGTGGACCAGTCCGCGATCCGCGGCTCCCGGCGCTCGAACCCGGCCACCTACACCGGGGTGCTGGATCCGATCCGTGCCGCATTCGCCAAGGCCAACGGCGTCAAGGCCGCCCTATTCAGCGCGAACTCCGAGGGCGCCTGCCCGAACTGCAACGGGGTGGGCTACACCTACACCGACCTGGTCTCCATGGCCGGGGTGCCGCTGCTGTGCGAGGTCTGCGAGGGCAAGCGGTACACCGCCGAAGTGCTGGACTACCGGCTGGACGGGCTGAACATCACCGAGGTGCTCGAGCTGAGCATCGAACAGGCCCATCAGCAGCTGAAGGTCCCCAAGGCCAAGGCCATGCTGCAGCGGCTGAACCAGGTGGGCTTGGGCTACCTGAAGCTCGGCCAGCCGCTGAACACGCTCTCCGGCGGGGAACGCCAACGCCTGAAGCTGGCCATCAACCTGGGCAAGGGGGCCGGCACCTATGTGCTGGATGAACCCACCACCGGGCTGCACATGGCGGACGTGGACAAGCTGCTGGCCCTGCTGGATCAGATGGTGGATGAGGGCAACACGGTCATCGTGATCGAACACCACCTGGCCGTCATCGCCCACGCCGACTGGGTCATCGACCTGGGCCCGGGCGCCGGACATGAGGGCGGAAGCATTGTCTTTGAAGGCACCCCGCGCCAGCTGACCGAAGCGGAAACCCTCACCGGTGAGCACCTGGCCCGCTACGTGGGCAGCTGAAAATGTTATTGACCGTTCCTCTTAGTTCCAGTCTGCTACAGAGCATTAGAATCACTTTTTCTGACGTCGCGCGTATTCGTCGGCGCAAGTGAGCCAACCTGAGGAGAACAAGAAAATACTCATGGATCTCAACACATTCGCTGCAGGTGTTGCAGCTTTCGGAGCGTTGTCCGCAGCGGTAGCGGCTTTTGTAGCTCTGAAGCCAGCGCATGAAGCTTCAAGAGCCGCTAAAGATCAGACAGAAATTCAACGAGACCTGATGCGGCAGGCAGCGCAACCTTACGTTTGGGCCGACATTCAACCGGACGTTCAACAAGGGACAATGCTCCATTTGGTTCTAGGTAACGCAGGTCCAACTTTAGCCCGTAACGTTCGGGTTTCGATCGATCCCCCTATTCCAGAGCATCCGTCGTACTCGGGAGCCACCCGGGTAGCGCAGAATAGGGTAGCCGAAGGAATACTGTCGTTGGCTCCAGGGCGAGTTATTCGGTGGTCTTTAGGAAGAGGCTTCGATCTGCTCGAAGATGAGAACGATGAGACCCAGTACCGCCTAGAAGTTACCGCGGAAGGGCCGTATGGCCCCCTTGAACCCGTTTCTTTCTACATTCGCCCTCGTGACTGGCGCGAAGCGAGAGACGCACCAGAGGGCAACCTGCATTTAGTCCGCAAAGAAATTCAGTCTCTAACTGATGCGGTCAATACAGTAGGAAGCAAACTTGTCAAACATGTAGATAGGAACCCAGAACCCGATCGTTTCGTTGAATCGAGCCTCGCAGATGCAATAACTCAGAACCGAAGCGCCGAACCTTCAGCGGAGTAAGCGCTACAAGGCTCAATTACGATCCGAGCCGCTCGCATATAGTATTCGCTCCCGTTGCATTAACAACTGACGGCCTGTACTGACCAAGCATTCAGTACAGGCCGCCAGTGATTTTCAATGGAAATGGCGCTCTCAGTGTGTGGCTAGATGCGCACCAGCATCTTGCCGATGTTCGCGCCCTTCATCATGTTCACGAAGGCATCCACGGTGTTCTCGATGCCGTCCACGATGGTCTCGTCGTAAACGATCTTCCCGTCGGCGAACCACTGGCTCATCTGCTCGTTGAAGTCACCGGCGGCGTACAGGTAGTTGCCCAGGGTGAAGCCCTGCATCTTCAGTCCGCGGGTGACCATGTTTGACATGTTCTTTGGTCCCGCGGGCGCCTCGGTGGAGTTGTAGCTGGAAATCGCGCCGCACAGCGCGGCCCGTCCCCCGTCGTTGAATTCGGCCAGTGCCGCCTCCAGGTGCTCGCCGCCGACGTTGTCGTAGAACACGTCGATGCCTTCCGGGGCAGCTTCGGCCAGCTGGCCGCGCACATCCCCGTCCTTGTAGTTGAAGGCCGCGTCGTAGCCGTACTTTTCGGTCAGCAGCTTGACCTTCTCGGGGCTGCCGGCCGAACCGATGACCCGCTTGGCGCCCATCAGCTTGGCAATCTGCCCGGCGGCGGTGCCCACCGCGCCGGCGGCGCCGGAGATGAACACGGTCTCGCCTTCCTTCAGCCCGGCGATCTCCCTCAGGCCCACGAAGGCAGTCATCCCGGTCATGCCCAGGATGTGCAGCCGCACCGAGTTCGGCACCCCGTCGATCTCGGGCACCTTCTTGAAGGTCTTCGCATCGGCCTGGATGCCGTCGGACCAGCCGTGCTGGTGGGTGACCAGGCTGCCCTCGGGCAGTTCTTCGGAGGTGGATTCAACGACCCGGCCCACGGCCCCGCCGGTGATGCGCTCGCCCACCTCGTAGGGGGCCACGTAGGAGCGGGCATTGCTCATGCGCCCACGCATATAGGGGTCCACGGAGATGAACTCGTTGCGCACGCGCACCTGGTTCTCCCCCAGGGGCGGATTCTCGACGGTGGCGAAGTCAAAGTTCTCTTCACTGGGCCAGCCGGTGGGGCGGGAGGCAAGACGGATTTCGGTGGTCTTGAAGTCGGTCATGGGATGGTGAACCTTTCGTCGCGGAGATTGCAGGTCGAGTGGCGGTTTATCAACCGGCGGATGACTCGGAGCCAAGGTGAGCTTGCTCGTCACATCCGCCACCACTATTTGTAACGGTCATTCCAATATATACTGGAATGGTCGTTACGAAAAGACTGGAGGAACGTGATGGCCAGAACACTAGCCTTTGACCGGACCCGGGTGGCGCAGCAGGCCCGCGCCGTGTTCTGGTCGCGCGGCTATGAGGCGGCCTCCATTCCCGAGCTTGAGCAGGCCACCGGGCTCAGCCGCTCCAGCATCTACAACTCCTTTGGCTCCAAGCGCGGGTTGTTCGCCGCCGCCGTGGACAGCTATCTGGAGGAGATTGTGCGCCCACGCCTGCGTCCTCTGCGCGAACCCAGCGTGCAGCCGGGCGCGCTGAAAACCTACCTTGGGGACCTGGCCGAGACCTTCGCCAACCCGGGCTCGGTTACCGCGGCGAATGGGTGCCTGCTGATCAATTCGGCCAACGCCCCGATCGCCAGCGACGAGCAGGTCGCCGAAATCATTGCCAGCTACCGCAGTGAATTGCATTTGGCGCTGGCCCGCGGCGTGCAGGCGGCCCTGCCCGACGCCGCGCCGCACCGCCAGGAAGTACTCGCCGAGACGCTCACCGGCCTGGTGGTGGCCGCCTTCGCCCTGGCCCGGATTGTTCCGGGCGAAGCGGCGCAGCTGCTGCGCAACGGGGTGGAATTGCTCGACTCCTGATCCCCCGGCGCCCGCGGGCGCCCACCACCCGTGGACATGAAAAAGGCCGTGGCCTGGAAAGTCGCTCAACTTTCCAGGCCACGGCCGATTCCGCTTCCCGCATGGGTGCGGCAGAGGCTTCCTAGTGGGTGTCCTCGGCGGAGATCTCGGTGCGGTCCCCGCTCCACAGGGTGTGGAAGGTGCCTTCCTTGTCGGTACGGCGGTAGGTGTGCGCACCGAAGAAGTCACGCAGGCCCTGGGTCAACGCGGCCGGCAGGCGGTCGCGGCGCAGGCCGTCGTAGTAGGCCAGCGAGGAGGAGAATACCGGGGCTGGGATGCCCAGCTGGGCGGCCACGGCCACCACGCGGCGCCAGGCCGGAACGGCCTTGCCGATCGCCTCGGTGAAGGCCGGGGTGAACAGCAGGTTGGCCGGGCTGGTTTCGCCCTTGTAGGCGGCCATGATGTCCTTGAGCAGGGCGGCGCGGATGATGCAGCCTTCACGCCACAACCCGGCGATCTCGTCCAGCTTCAGCTCCCAGCCGTATTCGCCGGCGGCGGAGGTGAGCATGTCCAGGCCCTGGGCATAGGAGACCAGCTTGGAGGCGAACAGCGCCTGGCGCACGTCCTCGACGAAGTTCTCCGGCAGGTTCACCTCGGCGGTGTGCCCCTGGAGCACTTCCTGGCCCACTGCGCGAATATCGCGCTGCGAGGACAGCGAGCGGGCGAACACGGATTCGGCGATGGCCGAGACCGGGGAGCCCATGTCCAGGCCGGACTGCACGGTCCAGCGTCCGGTGCCCTTCTGCCCGGCGGAGTCCTGGATGACATCCACCAGCGGCTTGCCGGTGGCGGCATCGGTGTGCCCGAGGACCTCGGCGGTGATTTCAATCAGGAAGCTGGAAAGCTCGCCCTGGTTCCAGTCGGCGAAGATCTTGGCCTGCTCGTCCGGTTCGAGGCCCGCGGCGTGGCGCATCAGGTCGTAGGCTTCGCCGATGACCTGCATGTCGGCGTATTCGATGCCGTTGTGCACCATCTTCACGAAGTGCCCGGCACCGTCGGTGGAGATCCAGGCGCAGCACGGGGTGCCGTCATCGGCCTTGGCCGCGATCTTCTCCAGCATCGGGCCCAGGGCCTGGTAGGACTGCTTGGAGCCGCCGGGCATGATCGAGGGGCCCAACAGGGCGCCTTCCTCACCGCCGGAGACGCCAACGCCCACGAAGTGCAGGCCCTTTTCCGCCAGCGCGGCTTCGCGGCGGCGGGTGTCGGTGTAGTGGGAGTTGCCGCCGTCGATAATGATGTCATCCTCATCCAGCAGCGGCACCAGCTGGTCGATGACCGAGTCGACCGGGGCGCCGGCCTTGACCATGATCATCACCCGGCGAGGGGTTTCCAGATTGGCCACCAGCTCTTCGAGGGTTTCGGTGCGGATGAACTGGCCTTCGTCACCGTGCGCCTCCAGCAGCGCATCGGTCTTGCCGATCGAGCGGTTGTGCAGGGCAACGGTGTATCCGTTGCGGGCGAAGTTCCGGGCGAGGTTTGCGCCCATCACGGCCAGACCTGTGACGCCAATCTGTGCAGGCATAAAATCATTTCTCCAATATGTAACCGGAAAGGTGCGCCGTCATCGCCGGGCACCTTCCGTGCCCGCACGGCTTCGTGACGTTTTTGATTCTACCGCTCGGGCGGGTCAATACCCAGAGGCGCCGCCCACTTAAATCTGATTTATTTGCCTTGCGGTGCCCTGAGGTGGGGGTTTTGGGCGCATCGCTTGGATATGATGAGGCAATGGCTACCAGTCTGCATGCCCACGTGGTGGAGCACCTCGGCTCACGAATTGTCAGCGGATTCATCCCCGCGGACACGATCCTGCTTGCCGCCGACCTGGAGCAGCAGCTGAAGGTTTCACGCTCGGTGATCCGCGAGGCCGTGCGCGTGCTCGCCCAGTGCGGTTTGGTGACCAGCACCAAGCGGGTGGGCATCCGGGTGCAGGGCCCGAGCAAATGGAACCCGTTCGATTCACTGGTGATCCGCTGGCGCCTGGCCAGCAACCAGCAGGGCGTGCAGTTGCGCTCGCTGACCGAGCTGCGCATCTCCGTGGAGCCGATGGCCGCCGAGCTCGCCGCCCAGTACTCCCCGGCCGAGTTCCGCGAGGAGCTGATGACGCTTTCGGCGCAGATGAACCACTATGGCCGGATCGGGGACCTGCGCCGCTTTTTGGAACTGGACATCCGCTTCCACGCGGTACTGCTGGCCGCCTCCGGCAATGAAATGTTCGCAAACCTGGCCATCCCGATCGGTGAGACCCTGCGCGGGCGCACCGACCTGGGTCTGATGCCCGAACGCCCGCACGAGGAGGCCCTGGCCTGGCACCAGGCGGTCGCCGACGCGGTGTCCAACCACGATGCGCTGGCCGCGCGCCAGAACATGGAGAACATCATGCGCCGCACCCACAGCGAGATCTGCGGGATCTGGGCCGGTCAGGAACGGCTGTTCATCGACCCGGCCGGTCCCCGCTAGCACTTTCTGCCCTAGCGCTCGGCCACCGCGACGGGTTGGGTTTCGCGCAGTTCGGCCGGTGGCGCGAGGCGTTCGATCAACGGCCGCAGCAGCACCAGGCAGATCAGCACCACCAGGACCCCGAGCGCCAGCCCGGCCAGCACGTCATGCAGGTAGTGGGCGCCGACCGCGACCCGGGAGAGCGCAATCAGCCCGGCGGCCGGGGCCACGATCCACAAGAGGCGCGGCACCGCCATCACGCAGGCGGTGGCGAAGGCCGCGGCGATCACCGAATGGTTTGAGGGCCAGGACCAGGAACCGGCCTCCGGGCACGCCAGCACCGTGACCACTTCCAGGGTCCGGCAGGGGCGCTCCTCGGTCACCAGCAGCTTGATCCCCTCACTGGCCGCATAGGCCAGGATGACCCCAACCCCGGATCCGGCCAGGCGCCAGAAGGCCGCCCGATCCCTTGCCCAGCCCCACAGCGCCACCGCACCGGTGAGCACCACCAGGGCCACCAGCCCCGGCTCGGTGATCACCGCGGCCACCTGTCCCAGCGCCGGAAACTGCGCGGCCGCCCCGGAAATGCCACGGTAGATCGGTTCCTTGAAGACATAGGAGGCGAAACCGGCCACCGCCAGCAGGAGCAGCATCAGCAGGGTCGGTTTCAGGGCCGGCAGTGACAGGTGGGGATGCTTCGAACTCATGGATCACGAGTATACGGAGTCGGGCCTGCCCCGGGCGGCCCGCCGGTCAGTGGCGCAAGCATGGCGCAGGTGACACCAAGCCGCCCGGGGCCTTAAAGCCGGCGGCCGGTCCCGGCGCAACCGCTGTTGCGCTGGAACCGGCCGTCGGAAACGGGGCGTGGTGTTGCTAGGCGAGCATGGTCGCCACGCCGTAGAGCACCATCGCGAAGATGAAGCCCACGCCACCGACCAGGGCCTGGCCCACGGTCCACACCTTCAAGGTGGTGGGCACGTCCATCTGGAAGAAGCGCGAGACCAGCCAGAAGCCGGAGTCGTTCACGTGGCCGGCGAACACCGAGCCGGCGGCCAGCGCCAGCACGATGGTGGCGACCTGGAAGGCGCTCAGGTCCGCGCTGTCCAGCACGGCCGGCTGCACGATGGCCGCGGCGGTGGTCAACGCCACGGTGGCCGAACCCTGGGCCAGGCGCACCACGGCGGCGATCAGGAAGCCGGCCACGATCAGCGGCATGCCCACCTGCTCCAGCGAGTCGGCGATCGCGTTGCCGATGCCGCTGGCGCGCAGCACGCCGCCGAACATGCCGCCAGCGCCGGTGATCAGGATGATCGAGCACACCGGGCCCAACGCCGAGTCCACGACGGTCTCGATCAGGGTCTTGTCCTTTTTCTTGCGGAAGCCCAGCAGGTACATGGCCAGCAGCACCGAGATCATCAGCGCGACCGGGGTTTCACCCAGCAGGCGCAGCCACTGCACCCACATCGCCTCGGGGTCCACCACGCCGGCGGTGCCCAGCATGTTCAGCCCGGTGTTCAGGAAGATCAGCACCAGCGGCAGCAGCAGCAGGCTGAAGACGGTGCCCACCGACGGGGAGGACTTGAACTCGTCCTTGTCCTCCGCGCCCAGCGCCGCGTTCAGGATGTCCGGCACGGCCACGTTGAAGCGCTTGCCCACGAACTTGCCGTACAGGTGACCGGCGAAGAACCAGGTCGGGATCGCCACGATCAGGCCGAGCAGCAGCACCAGCCCGACGTTCGCGTTCAGCAGGCCGGAGGCGGCCACCGGGCCCGGGTGCGGGGGCACGAAGATGTGCATGACCGAGAACGCGGTCGCCGCGGGCACCGCGTAGAACAGCAGCGAGCCGCCCAGGCGGCGGGCAACGGTGAAGATGATCGGCAGCATGACGACCAGGCCGGCGTCGAAGAAGATCGGGAAGCCGAACAGCAGCGAGGCAACCGACAGCGCCAGCGGGGCGCGCTTCTCACCAAAGCGGTCGATCAGCCAGGTGGTCATGATCTGGGCGCCGCCACTGGTTTCCAGCATGCGCCCGAGCATCGCGCCCAGGCCCACCAGCAGGGCCACACTGGCCAGGGTGCCGCCGAAGCCGGAGGTCAGTGTGCCGATGATTTCACCGGCCGGGATGCCTGCGGCCACGGCGGTCAGCAGGCTGGTGAGCACCAGCGCGATGAACGCGTGGACGCGGAAGCGGATGATCAGCACCAGCAGCAGGGCGATGGCCGCCACCGCCAGACCCAGCAGCGCCGGGGTACTCAGCGTCCAATTCAGGACTAGGTCAGTGTTCATTGTCGTCCTTGATCAATGGTTGGTAAAAGGGGTCGACACGTCGACCCCGCAGGGTGGGCCAGCGCCGGCTAGCGGTTATCCAGGCCCAGTTCGCCCAGGATGTAGGCAACGATTTGCTGGGGGGTTTGGTTGATGTCCACGCTGATGGCGTGTTCATCGGGGTTGGGAACTTCCAGCGTGGTCAGCTGGCTGGTCAGCAGCGAGGAGGGCATGAATTCGTGTTCGCGCGCGTCCATGCGCCCGCGGATCAGTTCCTTGCCCCCGACCAGGTGAATGAAACGGGTTTCCGGCTCGTGCGCGCGGATCGCGTCCCGGTAGGAGCGCTTCAGCGCCGAGCAGGCGATGATGACCGGCTGGCCGTTGGCGTCGCGCTCGGCCAGGCGCTGGCCGATGATTTCCAGCCAGGGTGCGCGGTCGGTGTCGGTCAGCGGGATCCCGGCACCCATTTTGTCCTTGTTGGACGTGGGGTGCAGGCCGTCCCCGTCGATGAATTCCACGCCCAGCCGCTGGGCCAAAAGTTCGCCGATGGTCGACTTGCCGCATCCGGATACGCCCATAATGACCATGGGCATGACCTGCTGTGTCATCTCTTCACTCCGTTGTGTTCCACTAATGTCAGACTTAAGTCAAAAACTCACGACTTAAATCTGATTTATTCAGACTAGGCCTGCCCCGCAGGGGTGTCAAGCATCACCGGCAGTGCCGGGAACCAAGTGGCTTTCAGCAACTACGGACTTTATGGTCTAACCCGAGTTTCACTAGGGGTTTGAATGGCCGGAGAACTGATTATTAACCTTCAAGTGCAGGTTCAAGATTTGAAGGATCCAGCGCGGCACAAAAAGATGCTGAACGTTTCCCAAGAAGTGCTTTGACTTCGGAGAATGAGCACGTAGTCTCACCACTAAGTGGATCAAAACCGACCACTACAAACATTCAGACCAGTGGGGTGAACCATGGGATTTCTTGGATGGATCGTATTGGGATTGATTGCCGGCGCCATCGCCAAGGCGATCAAGCCAGGTGAACAAGGTGGCGGCTGGCTCGTCACGCTGCTGCTCGGCGTCGTAGGCGCCATCGTCGGCGGCTGGATCGGCTCTGCCGTTTTCGGAGTGGGCATCAACGAATTCTGGTCGTTGTCCACGTGGCTACTCGCCATTGGCGGTGCCCTGGTCGTCTTGATCATCTGGGGTCTACTGACCCGCAAGAGGGCCTAACCGCCTCACTTGCTTGGCCTCGGCCCGTTAGGGTCCCAGGTCCGCTGGCCCGCCGTTTCCGGATACTTTTCGGAAGCGGCGGGTCTCGCGCGTTAAGCGCGGCCTTTCCCGGCAGACGAGACCGCCCCTTCCCGACCCTCGACGCTCGGACACCGCGACCCTTCACCACCCTCGGCCCAGCTCCTAGAATGGGCAGACGGCGCACTCCTGCGCCACCATCGCGCAGGTGAAGGGGCGGTGAGATGACCAGCGTTCTGTTTATCCCCGGCATGGGAGTGCGCGGCGCCGGAATCGATGACTACTTCGCCAAGCTCTCTGCCCACTTGAACCGGATGCGTCCGGGGTACACGCTGCATGCCTGCCGTTGGGGCGATGCCGTGGGCGCCAACCTCCTGGCCGGCGGGATATCCGTGCCCGGCGCCGAACCGGATACTCCATCCCTGGAAACAGCCACCTCCGAGAGCCTGGCAAACGCCTCGACGCGAATGGAACCGGCGTTTGGCTCACTGCTGGTTCAGGCGTTGGCGCAGCGGAAGTCGGCGACGGCGCAAGCCCTGGCAGACCAGGACGGGGTGGTCCATGATCCGCGGCAATTGCATGTCCAGTTGTGGGAGCTGCTGGACTCCGATCCCCTGCTGGAGCTGGAGGCGCTCTCCCACCGCCACCAGGACGGCACGCAACCCGGAACCTCACCAGAACGCGCTGCGGGATCGGGCCGCGGCGAATCCCGGGACCCAGGTGATTTGGCGCGGCTGCTGGGTGCCGGGCTGGAACCGGATACCGGGCTGAGCCGATCGCTGCGTGATGCCGGCCTGGAGTCCACGGCACTGGCGGCAGCCACCGAATTGGTGGCCAGTGAATCCTTCAGCCGTTTTGGCCGGGCCGCGCTCCCGGCCGCCGAACACGCCCAGGGGCTGGCCCGAGCATTCACCGCACTGGCCCTGCGGCACCGGGATGGGCAGCTGGGCAGCTATGCGGCGGTGGACGGGGAGCACCGCCGGGCCATTGAGGGGCAGGCAGCAGCGGTACTGCTGGCCCGGGAACTGGCCGAACACAGCGAGTCCACCGTGACCAGCACCCTGCTGGAACTGGTGCTGGGCTTCGCCACCCGGTGGGCGGCCAAGCGCCGAGTGCAGCTGACCCAGGAGGCGGCTCCCGCCGTGGGAGACGTGCTGAAATACCTGGCGCGCGGCGAGGACCTGCGTCAATTCATCCGCCGGCAAATTTTGGACATCGGGGACCAGGACCTCATCATCATTGCCCACAGTCTGGGCGCCGTGGCGGTAATGGACCTGCTCCTGGGCGAACCCCTGCCCCAGGTGAAACAACTCATCGCGGTGGGCTCGGCATCGGGGCTGCTTTTTGAGCTCGATGCGCTGCCTGCCGGGCGTTTTGCCCCCCGACTACCAGCTGCCCGCGGATTTCCCGCCCACCCATTTCATCTACGACGATCGAGACTTCCTGGCCTACCGCAGTGCCGGGCTGTTCGGCGCGAAGGCCAGCGACCACCAGGTGGATAACGGGGTGGCGTTTCCCCGCAGCCACGGCGCCTACTTCAACAACGAGCAGTTCTATGCCCTGCTCCAGGACCTGCTCCCCTAACCGACCTCAGGGATAGACCGACCTCAGGGATTGAACGTTCCCCCGAACGCATCAGCCGGTGGATTCCAGGAGCTTGCGCAGCTGCCGCTTGTAGGTGGCGAACGCACTGCGGCCCTCCTGGCTCAACCCGATGTACGTCACCGGGCTTCGTCCCTCCAGGACCTTCTCCACGCTCACATAACCGCTGCCTTCCAGCTTGCGCAGGTGGGTGGCCAGGTTGCCGGAGGTCATCTGCAGCAGTTCCTGCAGGCGAGGAAAGGCGATGGTGTCCCCCACGCCCAGCGTGTTCAACACCGTCATGGTGCGCAGTCGCGCCTGGGCGTGGATCACCGGGTCCAGCTCAGACATGGCCCACCTGCAGCACCGGACCGGACACCAGTGCCGGACGGGCGGCCAGGAGCACGCCGATCAGCATCATGCCCAGCCCGCCGAGGGCACCGACCAACAGGTGATGTGGTGACGGCAGGGCCAGGGAGAGCAAACCCACCAACAGAATCCAGCCGCCCGTGACCAGCTGCGCCCTGTCGTTCCAGACCAACGCCCCGACCGCGGCCAGTGAACCGATCACCAGGCAGGCGGCGGCCAGGGCGTAGGAGGCCAGTCCCGCCGCATCCAGCCCCGCGGCCGCCAGGCGCCATCCCAGCAGACCGGCCAGGATAAAGCTCAGGGCGAAGCAGTTGCCGTAGACGGCGCCCTGGATCATGCTCGGTCCGCGGGTGCCCTGGGCCCTGCGGGCGGAGTGGACCGCGGAGAACACGATGGCGCCTGCCACCAGGATCCCGGCGACCAGGGCCGCCAGCCACAGTGGCAGCAACGGCTCGGCGCCCGGGATGAAGGCCAGGTAGAAGGCCAGAAACCCCAGCAGCCACACCGCTCCCCACAACAGGTAGAGCAGGCTGGTGTTCGGGCCCATGGCCCGTTGGGTACTGGCGCTTAGTTCATCAATGCCGCGCAGGATGGCGGCGGGTTCCAGGTGGCTCTCGTTGGCGTCCATGGTGAACCATTCCCTTGCTGGGTGTCGAAATACGCGGCACGCTGCCAAGCCGGAGTCCTTTTCACAACCTTCTGACTTTCCAGTGGCAAGCACTTTGCATTACAAAGTTAAAGATAGCACCGAAGCATTCCCGGCGGAAGGGGTGGGCAGGCGCTGCCCCACGGCTCGCCGCCCGGCATTCGCCAAAGACGTACACTGTGCGCTCACAGACCGGTGAAATATACTCAACAGTAGCGTTTCGGCCTTCCGCCCCGGCCCGTCAAGGAGTGATCATGAGCGCCCAGTCCTCGCATGCCAACCGCCCACTTCCCACGCCCCCTGGCATCCCCCGACCGGTCTTCGGCACCGAACGCACCCGGTGGCGGGGCACCCTGCACGCCTGGACCACGCCGCTGTCCATCATCATGGGGCTGCTGCTGGTGTTGCTGGCCAATGGGACGGCGGCCGAATGGACCGCCGCGGTCTTCGCCCTGACCTCGATCCTGCTCTTTGGCACCTCGGCGATTTACCACCGCGGGAACTGGAGTGCCCGGCAGACCGCATGGCTGCGCCGGGCGGACCACGCGAACATCTTCCTGCTGATCGCCGGCACCTACACGCCGGTGGCGTGGCTGATCCTGCCGCTGAAGCAGGCGATCATCGTGCTGAGCATCATCTGGGCCGGTGCCCTGCTGGGCGTGCTGGTGCGCACGCTGTGGCCCGGCGCCCCGCGCTGGCTGTCGGTGAGCCTGTACATCCTGCTGGGCTGGGGCGCGGTCATGTACCTGCCGGCCTTCTTTGCCGCCAGCCCCGCGGTAATGATCCTGATCATCATCGGCGGCCTGTTCTACACCGTGGGTGCGGTGTTCTACGCGCTCAAGCGCCCCAACCCGCTGCCCACCGTCTTCGGGTTCCACGAGCTCTTCCACGCCTGCACCGTCCTGGCCTACCTGTGCCACTGGACCGCGGTGCTGCTGGTGGCACTGTAAGAACCCGCAGACTCTCCGCACGCGAAGAACGCCCCCGAAAAACCGCTTGATGGTTTTTCGGGGGCGTTCTGCTTGCCGTGGCGCGGTTACTGCTGCGCGTACTTGCGCCGGGCGAAGCCCAGCCCGATCAGCGAGATCACCGCGATCGCCATGTAGTACAGGCTCGGGGCGTCCAGGGATCCGGTCACGCTCAGCAGCCAGGTCAGCACCAGCGGGGCGATGCCGCCCAGCAGCGTCACCCCGATGTTGTAGGTGACCGACAGGCCCGAGCCGCGGATCGCGGCCGGGAACAGGTTGGAGAGCAGGGCCGGCATCGGTCCGAAGTAGAAGGACATGATCACGCCCAGCAGCGCGATCACCACCACCATCACCGGCACGGTCGGGGTGGAGGTCATCAGCCGGAACAGCGGCCAGGCCAACACCAGGGCGGCGATCGCCGCATAGGTCATCACCCTGGCCGGACCGACCCGGTCGGCCAGGTGCCCGACCAGCGGCACCCCGAACAGGGTGATGGTTCCGGCCGCCACCCCGCCCAGGAACGCGGCGTCGGCCGGGATCCCCAGGTTCGTCACCGCGAAGGTGGGCATGTACAGGATCATGTACACCGAGATGGTGGCCACCCCAATGATCGCCGAGCCGGTCAACAGCCGTCCGTAGTGCCCGGCGAACAGGGTCGCCAGCGGCGCCTTGACCTTCTCGGCCGCTACGAATTCCTCGGTCTCCTCCAGCCGGGCGCGGATGTACAACCCGACCGGGCCGATGAGCAGGCCGACGAAGAACGGCACCCGCCAGCCCCAGCTTTCCAGGGCCTGGGTGGACAGCTGGGTGGTCAGCACGTAGCCGAACGCGCTGGCCAGCAGCATCGAGGCGCCCTGGCTGGCCACCTGCCAGGAGGCGTAGAACGCCTTCTTGTGCGGTGCGGTCTCAATCAGGAACGCGGTGGCGGTGCCGAACTCGCCGCCGGCGGAGAAGCCCTGGATCAGCCGGGAAAGCAGGATGATCAGCGCACCCCACACCCCGACCATCTCGTAGGTCGGGGCGATGGCCATGATCAGCGTGCCGACCATCATCAGCATCAGGGTCAACGTCAGCGCTGCCTTGCGGCCCTTGCGGTCCGCGTAGCTGCCCAGCACCATCCCGCCCAGCGGGCGGATGATGTAGGAGATCGCGAACGTGGCGAACGTAAGGATCAGCGCGAACGTCGGATTGGACTCGGGGTAGAAGATCTTGGCGATGACCGTGGCGAAGGTGGCGTAGACAATGATGTCAAACCACTCCAGCGCCGCCCCGATGGAGGAGGAAATGACCGCCTTGCGGGCGGCCTTCAGCTGGTGTGCGGTCACTTCACGCGGTGGGCTCATGGGTGCCTCCTGGCTGTTGGGTGCGGCGCGGGCTACTGGGACAGGTCGGCGATCATCGCGTCGATGAACTGTTCGCACGCGGTGATCTGGGACAGCTCGATGAACTCATCCGGGGCGTGCGCCTGGGCGATGTCGCCGGGGCCGCAGACCACGGTGGGGATCCCGGCGCCGGCGAACAGGCCGGCCTCGGTGCCGTAGGTGACCTTGTCCTGAGCCGTTTCCCCGCCCCAGCGGGCGGCCAGTTCCACGATTTCGGCCTCCGGGGCGGTATCCAGCCCGGGAGCTCCGGCCTGGATGCTGAAGTCGACCCTGCCGGCCGGGTTCACCTGGCGCATCTCGTCCCGCAGGCGTTCGGCCTCGGCGCGCATCCGGGCGGTCAGTGCCTCGCGGTCAACACTGGCCAGGGAACGGTATTCGAAGAACACGGTGCACAGCGCCGGGATGGTGTTCACCGCGATGCCGCCGTCGATGCGGTTTACGTTCATGGTGGTGGTCGGTTCGATGAATGCCTCATCACGCTCCCCCTGGCGCAGTTCGGCGGAGACCTCGTCGACAAAGCGGGCGAAGCGGGTGGCGTAGGAGATGGCGTTCAGCCCCTCCCCGGGCAGCGAGGAGTGGGCTGCGACCCCGTGGAAGTCGACCTTGAACACGTTCATGGACTTGTGCCCGCGGATCACCCGCATGCTGGAGGGCTCCCCGACCACCGCACCGCGCGGGGCCAGGCCGAGTTCGGTGATCTTCTCCACCAGCCCGACCGCGCCGACGCAGCCGACCTCCTCGTCATAGGAGAAGGCCAGGTGGACCGGTTCCTTCAGCCGGGCACTGGTCAGTTCGGTCAGCCGGGAGAGGATGACCCCGATGAACGCCTTCATGTCGCAGGTGCCCCGCCCGTAGAGCTTGCCCTCACGTACCGCCGGTTCGAACGGTTCGCTGCTCCATTCCTGCCCGTCAACCGGCACCACGTCGGTGTGTCCGGAGAGCACGATGCCGCCGGTGGTAGTTCCGTCGTGGGCGGGGATGGTGGCCAGCAGGTTGGCCTTGGTGCCCTCGGCGTTGTGGATCAGGGTGTGCTCCACCCCGACGGCATGCAGTTTGTCGATGACCTTCTCGATCAGCGGCAGGTTGGTGTCCCGGCTGGTGGTGTCGAGGCGGATCAGTTCATTGATTTCGTTCAGGGTCTTCTCACCCGGTGCTGCGCTCACTGCTGCTCCTGATGTGCTCGTGCGTTGCTGTTACCGCGCACCCAGGCTGTGGCGTACGCGAGGTATGTGATCAGCCCATGCTGTCACATCCCTCCGGGCCGGTACAGGCTTCGAGTCCTACTGTGACTTGGCGCGATAATACCGCCGCAGCCCCCGGCACGGCTAAGCACGCGGCTTGACTGGCGTAGGGTCAAGGCATGGAGGACGGCAAGCGGCGGCAGAACACCCCACGACGGGACGCATCGAAGC
This sequence comes from Glutamicibacter creatinolyticus, assembly GCF_006094275.1. Classification (GTDB taxonomy): domain Bacteria; phylum Actinomycetota; class Actinomycetes; order Actinomycetales; family Micrococcaceae; genus Glutamicibacter; species Glutamicibacter creatinolyticus. The sequence continues at coordinate 1,521,207 of NZ_CP034412.1, read as the reverse complement.
GCACGCTGTTCTGGATTCTGCGAACGCTCGCGGGGCTGGGCGTGCTGCTGCTGATCTGGGTGGCGGCGGTACTCTGGGTGCGCCTGGATGAGGCCGCGGTGCCCAGCACCTCGGCGTTCCCGGATCTGCCGGCGGAACTGGTTGTGGGCGAGCCCGAGCTGCAGTGCGCCTCCGGCGGGTGCTGGCGGGAACTTGAAGTCCAGGCCGGCTCCGCTGCCGACGCCAAACGGCTCACCACGGATCTCGGTTTGGAGACCGAGCAATGTGTTGCGTGGAATCCGTTGATTTGGCGGCGCACCTGCACCGGTGCCCACGTGGCGGGGACCGCGGTACGGATCTACGCCCAGTACGACTACGCCGGAATCGACTGATGCAGGCACCGCCATCTGTGAACCCGTCCTGGATCTGAGAAGTTCCTAGTCATACTTCACTTTGGCACCGGAGGGTGGTTAGGTGTTGGCATGGCTACTTCCACATCAATCACCGAGACCGACCGTACCTTCCTGGCCCAATGCGTGGACTATGCCCGTGAGGCGCTGGAGGCCGGGGACGAACCCTTCGGCTCCCTGCTGGTCGATGAGCAGGGACAGGTGCGCTTCGCCGACCGCAACCGGGTCGCCGAAGGGGACCACACCCGCCACCCGGAGTTCGCGATCGCCCGCTGGGCCGCGGAGAACCTGAACCCCTCCGAACGTGCCGCCGCCACGGTCTACACCTCCGGGGAGCACTGCCCCATGTGTTCGGCCGCCCACGCGTGGGTGGGGCTGGGGCGCATCGTCTACGCCAGCAGCAGCCGGCAGTTGATGGAATGGCACGGCGAATGGGGCGCGGAACCCGGCCCGGTGAAGCCGTTGCCCATCAACGAGGTGACCCCCGGCATGGAGGTCGCCGGACCCGATGAGGAACTGAGCACCCAGGTCAAGGCCCTGCACGCGCGGCTGAACGGGATCAGCCACAACTGATAGCCGCCGGCCCCTGGAGGGCGCCGCCTGCTTGGTGACTCCCTGTCCAGGCCGGTCCGTGCCCGGTAGACTCGGTGACCCGGCCCCACGCCCCCGAAGCGAGGATTCCCCATGCCCCAGATCCAGCGCCTGCGACCCGCGGGGCTCCTGCACTCCCGGGCCTTCAGCCATGTCGCCATCGTCCCGGCGGGGCCAGCACCATCTATGTGGGCGGGCAGAACTCAGTGGATGAGACCGGCGCCCTGATCGGCGACGGCGAGATTGCGGTGCAGGTGAGCCGGGCGCTGGACAACGCCGAAACAGCGCTCGCCGCGGCCGGGGCAGGACTGGCGGACGTCATCCAGTGGAACGTGCTGCTCATCGAAGGGGTGGAACCCCGGGCCGCGTACGGGGTGATCGCCTCCCGGCTGGCCGGTGCGGAACCACCCCTGGTCACCGCGGCGTTTGTCGCAGGCCTCGGCGTGCCCGGCGCGCTGGTGGAGCTTAGCGCCGTGGCCGCCCGCCTGCCCTCGGCTCAGGGGCACCAGGTACTCGAGCACTGAGCTTCAGTGGTTCGGTTCCACGTCGTAGGAGAGGATCAGGCTGCCCAGCTCGCTGGCCTGGCATCCGGTCAGCCGCAGTTGGCGGGGCGCTGGCAATGGCCCGAAGAGTTGCTTGCCGGCACCGAGCAGCAGCGGATGTACGAACAGGCGCAGGCTGTCGATGAGATCCTCAGCCAGCAACTGGCGGGTGAGCATGCCACTGCCCAGGATCACCATCTCCCCCTGCCCTTCGGACTTCAGCCGGCGCACCTTCTCGCCCACCTCACCGGCAATCACTTCCGTGTGCCGCCAGGCCGGATCCCGCAGCCTCGTGCTGGCCACGTACTTTGGCGCCTGGTTCATGTGCGCGGCGATGGGGTTGTGCCTGCCCACGAACGGCCAGTAGGCGGCCATTTTCTCGTAGGTGCGCCGCCCGAACAGGTAGGCGGTGGTGGCTTCCAGCCCCTGCGCGCCGAGCGCCGCGTGGATGGCCGGGGCGTAGCGCGCACCCCAGCCGCCGTGTACGAATCCGCCGCTGCGGTCCTCATCCGGTGAGCCCAGTCCCTGCATGACCCCGTCCACGGACAGGAACTCGACGGCGACCAACTTGCGCATGATGTACTCCCCTGACTGCGAAATTCAATAGGTGACGGTGCTATGCGGTCCGGCCAGGCTAGCGCCAGCGGAAGATCCGGGCGGCGATCAGCGCACAGCCCGCGGTCCACACCGCGAAGACGGCCAACGGCCCAAGGGACACATCCGCCTCAAACCAGGCCGCCTGCAGCGATTGGGCCATCGCCCCGGCCGGGGTCAGCCCCACGACCGGTTCCAGCGCATCGGGCATCAGCGGCCCCGGGGTCCACAACCCGGCCGCGAACAGGCTGAGCATGAACACCAGCAGTCCCACCCCGTAGGCGATCTGGGCGCTCGCCGCGCGCGCGGCAATCAGCGAACCGAGCGCCATCATGGACACGCTGCCGCCAACGAACACGGCCAGCACCATGCCCGGGTGGCGTGGGGCCAGCAGCCCGAAGCTCACCGAGGCGATCGCCAGGGCCAGCCCGGCCGCGGCAACCAGCGAGATCAGGGCGATGATCCACTGGGCCAGCAGCAGCCGGAACGGCCCGGCCGGGGTGGTGTCCAGCTTGCGCAGCACCCCGTTCTCCCGGTACCCGGCCACCGAGGAGGGGTAGTTCGTGATGGCCACGCTGGTGGCCCCGACCACCAGGGCCAGCACCACCAGGTGGTCCATGGCGCTCAGCCCGCCCTGCCCGAGCGGGGTGCGGGTGCCGGGGATGATGTAGGCCTGCAACAGCAGCAGGCCACTGGGCAGCAGCAGCGCCATGAACAGCATCGTGGGGTTGCGCAGGAACAGGAGCGATTCGACCCGGGTCAGCGCGAGCAGGGCACGCATGTCATCGTCCTTCCATCACGTTTTGGGCGCCGGCATCCAGCAGCCGCAGGTAGGCGTCCTCCAGGGTCGCGCTTCCCCGGCGCTGCCCGGGCACCTGCCGGCGCAGCTCGGCCGGGGTCCCGGCAAAGCGCAGCCGCCCCTGGTCGATGACGGCCATCCGGTCACACAGCCGCTCCACCTCATCCAGCGCGTGGGAGACCAGCACCACGGTGACCCCGCCGGCGCGGATGGAGTGCACCAGCGCCCAGATCCCGCGCCGGGCCTGCGGGTCCAGCCCGGTGGTCAGTTCGTCAAAGATCGCGATCCGAGGTCGGCCGACCAGGGCGGTGGCGATCGACAGGCGCTGGCGCTCTCCCCCGGACAGGGTCCCGATCCGGCGTTTGGTCCGCTGGCCCATGCCCACCAGCTCCAGCAGTTCCACCGGGTCGGCCGGATCCGGGTAGAGAGCCGCAAACCAGCGCATGGCCTCGCCGACCTTCAGCGCGGCGGGCAGGGTGGTGGCCTGCAGCTGGTACCCCACATCGCGGCGGATCATCTCGCGCTGCAGTGCCGGGTCAACGCCCAGCACCGACAGCGTCCCGGCGTCGGGTTTGATCGTTCCGGCCAGGCATTCCACGGTCGTGGTCTTCCCGGCCCCGTTGGGCCCGAGGATTCCGAAGATCTCCCCCGCTGCCACCTCCAGATCCACCCCGGCCAGTGCCCGCACGTTCCCGAAGGACTTGTGCAGGTTTTCGGCGCGGATCACCGGGTTGCGCATGCTCATGGTGGCCTCCCTCGGCACTACTGTCACCCCTCGGTTGACAGTTATAGCGCAAGAATGGCACACCCCCCACGTTCCGTCAATAGGGGGATGACAATTCTGCTGCCGCCCACGCCCCTAGGGCAGCGGGAAGGATTTGGGGACGCAGCTGCTGGTGGCAGGGATCATCCGGATGACGTACCAGAGCACGCAGGTGCCGCCCTGGGCGAGCACGCCCAGCAGCAGGAGCCACGGGTTCAATGGCCCGAAGCCCAGCAGGACGCCAGCGCCGGGAAGCGCCACGGCCAGCACCCCCAAGCCCTGCAGGATCCGCCAGCTGCCGCCCACCGCCACGCTGCGCAGTTCCGCCTGCGCCCGGCGGTCCCAGATCAGCGCGGCGACTTCGACCAGCACCAGGCCAGCCAGGATCCCCGCGCCGAGGGCGGCGGCCCCGGACTGACCGGTGGCGCGCACCGCCTGCACCAGGCCCAGCACCGCCAGCAGCAGGAGCACCAGCTGCAGCGTCAGGGCCAGCTGCGCCCAGGGAGCCGGGTCGCTGCGCGTGCGGTCCTGCGCCTTGCGGGCGATGTGCGCCCAGGCGTCGGCCCGATAGCGGCGCTCCACATAGCTGGTGATGCTCAACCCCACAATGGGCCCAAGCAGTGGGGTGAAAAGGTTGGCGCTGATGCCCAGCAGGAAGATGATGGCGGCGGCCAGGATGATGGGCGAGGCCGCCAGCTGCAGCAACATGGCCAGCAGGTAGTAGCGCCGGGCCGGCGCGAAGTCGACGGGGTGCAGCAGCGCGGGCGCCTGCCCACGCACCGGTTCCCGCCGGCGCGGACTCATGACCCGCCGAGCCCGCCCTCGGCGCGCACCCGCTGCCCGTTGCGGCCGATCTCGTACACCTTCTGGCGCGAGACGCCCAGGCTAGCACCGACGGCGATGGCGCTGAAGTCCTCCAGCAGCCCATCCACCGCCACCGCCCGGACCACCGAGGCACGGGAGACCAGGTAGGCCGAATGCGCGGCGACCTCCCCGGCCAGCAGTGCGACCGCCAGCAGCCCGCCGAAGGGCTGCTCCCAGCCAGGAGTGTTGGAGCGCATTGCCCCATCCAGCTGGGCCCCGCCATCGGCGATGGCCTGGGCCACCAGCTGCGGCCGCACCCCGGCCTGCTCGAAGCGGGCGGCGATCTCCTGGATCTGTTCGGGCTCGCGGTGGGCCAGGATCTGTTGCCAGGTGGTGCTGGTGGTCTCGAGCCTGCGCCCGTTGCTCATGATCTGCCCGCCTTTGAACTCAACTAGCCGGTGGCCATCTGTCAATAGGGAGTTTACTCGCTTCCCGGTTCCGCCGATAGGGCTAGGCCGGGAACAGTCCCCACATGGCCAGCAGCAGGGCCACCCCCGATCCAGAGGACGAGGTTTGCCACGATCTTGTCCTCACCCGTCAGCGCGGCCGCGTAAACCACATGTCGCATCTGATACTGCCACGTCCAACCTACCGCAGGGCCAAGCAGGATAGTGACGGCGCTTAAGGCAGCCTCAAGGCCTCCGACTTGGGGTCGTGCTCACTCGGGGGGATAGAGAAATCCGCGCCCTGCCGCGGCTTCGACCAGTGGTTGTGCAACCGCATCGCCAACCGCGCTTAGTATCGCCTTAACCAGCTGATGCACGCGGTACCTCACCATATAGTCAGTGCCGGTCGTGTTCTGAACGCGCTCGGCAAAGAAGGCAACGAGCTCGGTCCCGTAGGCGGCGAGTACTCCATCCGGAAACGCCCGATTAAAGAACCGCTCATCCAGACCAATGCCGTGCCCGTCGAAGAGGGTCGCTGCGGCAGGGACGAATTCACCCACGACAGGAACGACGTCCGCCCAGCGTGCAAGCTCTTCGGCGGATGCAACCCGTGGCTGCCCGCTGAGTCGGCGTTCCAGATGCTTGCCGAGCCACCGGCGCCAGACCTCGGCCCCGTCGACGCCATCTTCGCGGAGGAATCTGGCGACCGCTTCAGCGAAGCTAGCGGCATGCGAGCCGTTTGACGCGAGCACTGTCTGATCAAGCAGGCGCCTCCGGTCGGTACTCGTGATGCCCGCGTATGACACCACGGAGGTTATGTACCCCAGGAAGATGTGATGCAGTTGCTGGTCTGGCAATTCGTCAAGACGGCTGAGCTCGGCGACCATGCTCTCGAACAGCCCGGCTGCGAGGATCCGGTCGTTCCACCTGGGATGGTGCAGGAACGGGTACCAGCCATAGGCGTGTCGCTGCGGGTCGTTGAAGAGAGGGAGCAAATGCGCCGCCGCGAAGTCAGCGTCCGCGGCGAAGTAGAAGAACAGCTGTTCAGCAATCGCTGGTTGCGTAGCGTCCAGTGCATCCGCGTTGCCGTTCAGCAGCGCAACGAGCGCCTTCGACTCCTCGTCGCTAAGTCCGGCCCAATCCTCTCGTGAGTGTCGCCAGCGACGATCTACTTCACTGTTCCAGTACTGGGCCACGGACCCCGGCCACGAGTTCAGGTAAAGCGGCGCGAACGACAGGGGGGCCGAATCTTCTCGGTGCCTGAATCCTGCGCCCTGCTCACGCCAGAGTGCTCGCGCCAGCTCGCGCATGGACGCGAGCGCCAGCGACTCATCTTCGTCGATTTGCTGCCGAATCTGATTAAGTAGGAAACGCCCTAATGCATCAGCGGAGTCCTTGTCAGCAAGCAACGTGGTGAGGCGCTGTACAGCCCCGAGGCCCACATCTCGTAGCTGGGCTTTCCCCCAGCCTTCGGAGATCGCGCGCCATAGGTCGACCTGCTTGTCGTCAAGCTCGTCGCGACCGAGGACGTCGTCCCAGAGCTGCAAGCCGAGGTCCGGGCGCTGCTCGACGGCCTGTTGAACAAGCCCGAGCGCATCTCGCCAGTCGGGCTGATCGAAGTAGCGTTCGGAATAGTCGCGGGACAGCAGGTCATCGAGTGCAACACTCACGTTCTGAGCGAGCGCCTGAATGAACTCCTCGATGTCCATCGGCGGCTTCCCACGCCAGGTTCCGCTTGTCATCCAGGTGTCGAAGTCAGGATGCTCTCGCACCTCGAAACCGGGGTTCTCAGCTTGGATCAGGTCGAACGCGGTCTGCGCCTCCACCCAGTCAGGGTCGACCTGCGTTAGCCATGCCAACAAGTTGTACTTCGCGTACGCGAAGTGGCGGTCGCGGTCGGGAATCTCTTCGGGGTAGTCGGGTCCGTCGGCGGCGGCATCCAAGACCCGCTGTTTGAGCGGCGATGTCGCGCTACCGACTGCGGCGGCGACTACCTGATAGGTCTCATGTTTTAGGTCATCTGCGTAGAGCCCGGTGCGCTCGAGGAGCCACGAGAGCTTGTCGTCCGCACTCCGTTCCGGATCGTTGGCTACCAGATGCAGAGCCAGGCGCTGCATGAGACCACGGCCGTTATTCCACCATCGGTTGGGCAGGTCTGGCGAGAGGGGCAGCGCCTTGCTTCCGTATTCGCGAAGGCCGTCGATGACTGCGTCGAGCGGCTCCCGCAGTTTGTCCTGAGCGTGTGGCTCGATTGCAGATCGGTGATGCACGAGCGGATCCCAGCCCCGCTCGCCGTGATACGCGTCGAGCAGGTCATAAGCAGCAATGATGGCGTCTTCCAGGACTACGCCGAGTGAGCGATCCCCGGCGTCGGACTCCTGCACGACGCGCAGGACGTGTTGGGTCAGTGAGTAGTCCTCCGAGTTCCAAGTGACCTTCGCATCGGGATAGACCGTACGTTGCGCGGACTCGTCGATAAACCAGGGCCGTTCCAGCTTGAGGAACGGCCGCAGCGCTGTCCGCAGCACCGCAATGCTGGGGGTCGTCGAATCGGGTAGGAACGGCATGAGGCGATCAGTTTTGAGAGGGGCTGACTGTCCATATATGGAAGTGGCGAGGAGTGATTGCCACCGTTCTCCGGCAGACGCGTCTTGTTTCCTGAGGTCGTTAGCGAGCCAGCTGGCGGTCCGATAAAGCGAAGTCGTCATCGACTGCCCGAGTCGTTGCAAGGTCTGGAGCGCCGCCCCGTTCAGTGTCGTCGACTCGATGAACGTCCTTGCGAACCAGTTGCCTAGAATTGCCGTCGCGTCCGGCACATCCGCCGGTAAGAACAGGGCCTTGAACTCGGGGAGATCCTCCACCCAGGTCAGCCATTCGAGTTTAGTTTCGTCGGGCAGAGATTCCGTCGCAAGCGCGAAGTCGCGGGCGCCGTCTGTCGTTCGGAGACGATCATGGAGGTAGTCGCGGTCGGGCAGTGGCAGTGCAGTACCGCCGCCAATGATCGCCTGCACACGAGACTGGTGGTCGGTCTGCCCCATCTTGGCTCGGTCCGCCCACGCGGTGAGTGCCGCCACGAGCGCTTGATGATCGCGCCCGACCACCGGGTACGCGATCGGCTGTATCCCCAGGTATCCCCACTTGCTGTTCGTCGGGTCACTCGTGAACGCGAACCGATTGGAGGCCCTGCCGTTGCCGCTGGAGGGCAAGCCAAGCGCAAGGTACCGCATGATCACGTCATCATGGCTGTAGCCGACAAACACCACGGTGAATCGATCGAACATGGGAAGAAGGAACCTTGCAGCCCATGCATCGGTGATGTACGCATGGCCGAAGTCACGGTCGGTGAGGATCATCTCCTCCTTCCGGCGCCGTACTGAACCATGCAGGTGCACGAGCCCAACGAAGTCATGCCCGAGAGGCAACGCCGGGGCGTACCAGGTGTCCGGTACCGCGATCGATTCGCTTCTTGCAGCTGAGGCAAGGTGATCGTCGTAGTTAGTAGTCACCACGCGGAACGCTCCTCCGATTCCCGCGAGGTCGACAATCGCACTGTGGAGCGGATTGAATTTTGACCTCGGATCGGAAATCAGCGTGTGGGCGTGCTGATGGGCGTCGAACGCCTGAGGGAGTGACTCCAGCTGTCCAATGAAAAAGTCCAGTCCGCCGCGCGCGGAGAACGGGTGCGATGCCATTCGCGCGAGCTTTTTCGCCAGGTTACGAAAGTGGGGAAGGTTCGATGGTTTGCCCAGCGAAGCCCCCGCACCGACGAAGAACACCAACTCACCACGCTCGTGGGCGTCGAGCATCTCGTCAGGTAGCTCAACATCGCCGGTAATCCACATCAGGCCGCTAACTCTCTGCAGCCACTCAGCGTGCTCACCGACCGAACTCCAGGGTGCCGCGGAACGAATCTAAACAACAGTCCGGCAAAGGCGCGGACCATGTACCCGGTACCGATCAAAACCGGTGTCATCTCGTCTCCCATGTGGCCTTCTGGGCTAGCTCTCTAGTATCGCTCAACGGTTACAAGTATCCCACAGCCCACCACCAGTAATCCAGATGGGGTTTCATCTCATCACCCGGAGAAAACCTCAAATCGGCAGCTCGTGGGACCCAATGAAGAGTGAGTGGATAACTATCAGCCGGTGGGCTGGTCGCCGCGTCCGAGCACGGCCACCAGAAAATCACTGGCCGGCCCATGCAGCTGCCAGGTCGAATAGCGCTGCTGCAGCCGCAGCCCGCATTCGGCGGCATCCGACTCGAACGTGTCGAAGTCATAGCCTCGCCCGGCGCCGAAGCCGACCACGAGCCGGCCGGTCGGCGCCAGGTGCCCGGCCAGGTGGCGCAGGGCCGGCAGCCGCTCGTCCTCGGCGAGGAAGGTCAGCACGTTTCCGGCGCTGACGATCAGGTCGAACTTTCCGGGTGCGTCCTGCTGGTCCTGCTGGCCCTGCAGGTCCAGGGTGGCGAGGTTGCCGACGAACCACTGCGCCTGCGGGTAGTCTTCCCGGGCCACGGAGATCAGGTGCTCATCCAGGTCGACGCCCACCACCTGGTGGCCCCGGGCGGCAAGCCAGCCGCCGATGCGACCGGTGCCGCACCCGGCGTCCAGGATGCGGCTGCCGCGCTCGGCCATCGCGTCAATCATCCGGGCCTCGCCGTAGATGTCGCTGCCCTCGGCGGCCAGCCGGCGCCAGCGCTGCGCGTAGTTGTGGGCATGGTCCGGGTTGGCTCGAACGGCGGCAAGCCACACGTTTTCCCTAGGTGCACTCATGGCCCCAGTATCCCAGTGCCGCCCGGTGAGAATGAAACCGGTATCGGCTGGATCTGCCGACAGGCAAATATGGCGCGGGCCGCGGCACCGGGAATCCTCATCCCGGCACCGCGGCCCGCGCTCTTTGCCAAACGCCTCGGCGCCGGCGCCGATTAGCGGGTTTCGTGCACTCCCACGGCGATGGCCAGGTCCTGCCAGGACATCCCGGTCCCCTTGAACACGTTCGGCCGGTCGGTGGCCCGCTGGACTTGGCCGCGCACCAGGTCCCGCAGCGTGTACAGCGACTCGGCCGAGAGGTCCGGGTCCTCGGCCATGGCCTGGATCAGGTCCCCGGCCTCGCGCAGGGCGGTGTCCACCTCCTCCACCACGATCAGTGAACGGCCCATCAGGTTCGCGTCCAGTTCCCGATACTGCGGTTCGTGGGAGCCCATGGCCACCACCGCCGCCCCGTCCTTGACAAGCGATCCGTCAAAGAGCGGGTCGGTGGCGGAGGTGGCGCACACGATGATGTCCGCCTGCCCCAGGTCCGCCTCGGGGGCCGGGCGCGCGGCCAGCCCCAGCTGCCGGGTACGGGCGATCAGCGCCTGCACCTTTTCAGGGTTGCGCCCGGAGACCATCACCTGCTCCAGGTCGCGGATCTCGGCCATCGCCTGGATGTGGCCCCAGGCCTGCGGGCCGGTGCCGTACACCAGCAGGGTGCTGGCCCGGGGCGCGGCGAGCCGGTTCACCGCGGCGGCCGAAACCGCGGGGGTGCGCAGCGCCGTGAGCAGCGAGCCCTCGATCATCGCCTGCGGGGTCAGGGTCAGGGCGTCCATCAGGATGTAGGTCGCCTGGATGCGCGGGCGGCCATGGGAGGGGTTCTGCGGTCCCACGGAGGCGACCTTGATCCCGGACCATTCACCGATCGTGGAGGGCATCAACAGCAGGTGCCCGGTGCCGGCCGGGGCGTGGAAGCGGGCCGGGTCCTCGGCCGGGTCGAAGTCCCCGCCCAGGGCCTGCTCGATCAGCTGGCGGGCGCGGGCCGGGGTGATCGCCGCGGCCACCTCATCGGCGCCGTACCAGCGCGGGGCGTGCTCGGTCATTGTGCTCATCTTTCCTATTTCACTTCCGTCATGCTCAGCCCGTCCGGCAGCCCGCCGGGCAGGTCGTGGTTCGTCTCGGGGTGTTCGGTGGCCGGGTTCTCGATCGAGTCATCGGCCCGGGCCACCTTCGGGGCGAAGGAGACCGCGATGATCGAGAGCACCGCGATCGCGGCGATGTACAGCGCGATCGGCACCCAGGACCCGTCGAAGCGGGCCAGCAGGAAGGTGCACAGCAGCGGGGCGGTGCCCCCGGCCAGCGCGGCGCCGATCTGGTAGCCCAGGGTCACCCCGGTGTAGCGCACCCGGGTGGAGAAGATCTCGGAGGTCAAGGTGCCCAGGGTCGCGGTCACCGGCGGCCAGACCACGCCCAGGCCCACGATCACGGCCATGAACACCGCCCAGTCGGCCCCGGTGCCCAGCAGCAAGAAGAACGGGGCGGCGAACAATCCGATCACCACGGCGCCGCACAGGTACACCTGCAGCCGGCCCCACCTATCGGCCAGCCAGCCCATCACCGGGATCATCAGGGTGCTGGCCAGCGCGCCGGCGCTGACCGCGTTCAGCACGGTGGAGCGCTCGTAGTCCAGGGTGCCGGTGGCGTAGCTGACCACGAAGGTGGCGAAGATGTAGAACGGCGCGGTCTCCACGATCTTCGCGCCGATGGCGATCAGCACCGAGCGCCAGTGGTGGCGCAGCGTCTCGGCGATCGGCAGCTTGGCCACGTCGCCGGTGGCCTGCTGCTTCTTGAACGCCGGGGTCTCCCCCAGCCCGCCGCGGATCCACAGCCCGATCACGATCAGCACGATGCTGGAGATGAACGGCAGGCGCCAGCCCCAGGACTCAAAGGAGGCCTGCGGCAGCAGGCTGACCAGGGAGAAGGCGATGGTGGCCAGCAGCATGCCGATGGTGATCCCGGTCTGCGGGATGCTGCCAAACAATCCCCGCCGGTTCTTCGGCGCGTACTCGTAGGCCAGCAGCAGTGCCCCGCCCCACTCCCCGCCGATGGCCAGGCCCTGGATGATCCGGCACAGGATCAGCAGCACCGGGGCGAGCATCCCCACCTGGGCGTAGGTGGGCAGCAGGCCGATGGCCACCGTGGCCCCGCCCATCAGCGAGAGCGTGACCACCAGGGTCTTCTTGCGCCCGATCCGGTCCCCGATGTGGGAGAAGATGATCCCGCCGAACGGGCGGATGAAGAAGGTCAGCGCCAGGGTCGTGTAGGAGAGCATCTGGGAGATGTACGGGTCATCGGAGGGGAAGAACTGCTTGTCGAAAATGAACGCCGCCGCCGTCGCGTAGAGGAAGAAATCGAACCACTCGATGGCCGATCCGCTCAGGCTAGCGGTCAGCACCTTGGGATAGCTCACCTTCTTCGGTGCCGCGGAAACCTGTTGACTCATGTCCTCGCCCATCTGCCGTGCGCCCCCACTCGCTTCCCCGCCGGGTGCGGCCGGGGGTGCAGTGGTAACGCGATCTGGTTATTGAAAGCTCGTGACCTGCGCCACGAATAGACACAACAGTAAAATTTTACTGTCGGTTAAGCAAATGGCCCGGCTCACAATGGCCGGGCCAGCAGGATGAAAAAGTGCGGGGATTAGGTCGCTGACGTGCGGGCCTGCTCCCCGCGCCCGGCCCACACGCCCCGGGTGTGTCCGATGTGGCGGCGCATCAGCTCGGCCACCGCCCCGGCGTCCCGCGCGATCATCAGATCCAGCAGCTGGCCGTGCTCCCGGGCGGTGTTCACCAGCTGCCCGGCCTCGGCCAGCTGCGCCAGCCCGGACAACCGGGCCCGGGAACGCAATTGGCGCACGTTATCCACCAGGTGCCGGTTGCCGGCCAGGGCCAGGGCGCGCAGGTGGAACTCGGTGTCCACCGCAATGAACTCGCGCAGCTGCCCGCGCTCGGCCGTGGAATTCAGTGTCTTGGTCAGCGGGCGCAGCTGCTCCAGGTCCTCGGCCCGGGCATGCAGCGCCACCTGGGCCATGGTGGGCACCTCGATCAGCGCGCGCAGCTCGGCCAGCTCATCCAGGTCCCGGTCACTGAACCCCACGATCCGGTAGCCCTTGTTGCGCAACGCCTCCACCAGCCCCTCGCGGGCAATGTCGATCATCGCCTCGCGCACCGGGGTCGGTGAAACCCCCAGCATCTCGGCCAGGGCCGGGGCCGAATAGACCTGCCCGGGCACCAGGGTGCCGGCCACCAGGGCGTCGCGCACCGCATCGGAGACCTGCTGGCGCAGGCTCACCGCGCCCCCGCGCCCGCTCAGGCGCACCTGGAACGGATCCTCGATCACAGCCACCCAATCACCCTCTGCCACCACAAAAAACCTGTTGCCGAACCGGAGCCCCAGTATCTCAGCCCCACGGCGCTTGCGCGAAACAATGACCGCCTCCCGGGCGTCGCTTGTCCCCAGTGCGCCCGGTCATCCACCGGTACCGGAGCCGAAGCGGGCGAAACTGGTGGGCACCGCCGAACAGTTGGGAGGCAAGAGGTGGAACCAGCAGCCGAGCGCGCAAACCCGCCGGCACGCCCGGGACCCGGCAGTCCCGCCCCGGGACCCGTGGTGGGCGATCTTTTGCGCCTGTGGCAGGCCAGCAGCCTGCACTGGCGGGCCTCGACCCGCATCGCGGCGGCCTCGGACATCCGCGCCCACCTCATGCCCTACTGGGGCCGCTGGCAGTTGGAGGCGATCCGCCGGCGGGACATCCAGGCGTGGGTGGCCCACCTGGACTACGCCCCGCGCACCGTGGACACCATTTTCGGCCGGTTCCTGGCGTTCCTTTCCTGGTGCGTGGATGAGGAACTGCTGCAGAAGAACCCGGGCCACAAGATCCGCCTGCCGCCGCCAAACCCGCGCGAACACGTGTTCCTCACCGTGGCGCAGGTGCGGGCCCTGGCCGATTCCGCCGGCGAACGCGACGCGCCGCTGATCTGGCTGCTGGCCAGCACGGGCCTGCGCATCGGGGAGGCGGTGGAACTGCGTGGCCGGGACCTGCAGCCGGAACTGCGCCGGCTGCGGGTGGAGCGTTCGGTGGTGTTCGTCAACGGACGGCCCGCGGTGGTGGGACCACCCAAGAACGGGCAACCGCGCAGCGTGGCGCTGACCGCGCAGCTCATGGGGCTGCTGCAGCCCCTGGCCGCGCCGCACGATCCGGACCGGCTGCTGTTCACCAGCGCCCGCGGAGCCCAGATCCGGCCCAACAACTTTCGGCGCCGCAGCTTCACCCCGGCCGTGCTGGCGGTCAACGCCGCGGCCCGGGACGCCGGGCCGCAGGCGGTCCGGCTGCCCGAACGGCTGCGGGTGCACGATCTGCGGCATACGGCCGCCAGCTGGATGGTCGCCTCCGGCGCCTCGGTCAAGGTGGTGCAGCGGATGCTGGGGCACGCCACCGCGGCCATCACCCTGGACACCTATGCGGGGCTGTTCGACCACGAACTCGATGACGTCGCCCGGCGTCTGGACCGGATGCTCACGGACAATCCCGATGGGGACGCAAACCGCAAGGACGCGCGGTGAGCCACGACCCCGACCACGATTCGCTCACACCCACTGTTGCCGCACCGGCGCCGCGTGCTAGCGTTGAAGCATGCAATATTTGCTGTTCCTCTAACGGTGATCGCGGCCAGCCGCGCTCGTTGAGCCTGCTCCGAGCGCGTGGTCATGCGTCCATGACCCCAGTGGTCACCGTTTTGCGTGCCCCCACACCCCTTGTCAGTGCCTGGTCTATTCTGCCCTGCCTGCTGCGGTGCGGCGCGCCCACCCAAAAGGAACACCGTGCCTATCACTCCCCCAACCTTCCCTGCCCGTTCGCGCGCCCAAATCGTCCTGTCCGACATCTGGCTGGCCCTGGGCGCCAACCCCATCCTGCGTGGGGTGGACCTCGTGGTCACCCCCACCTCCCGCATCGCCGTGGTCGGGGAAAACGGCCGCGGCAAATCCACGCTGCTGCACGTGCTCTCCGGGCACCTGACCCCCGACAGCGGCCAGGTCACCCGCATCGGCACCCTGGGCATCGCCGAACAGGAGATGTCCACCGACGATCAGCGCACCGTGGGTGAAGTCGCCGCCGCGGCGGTCCGGCACGCGGTCGCGGCACTGGAGCAACTCGATGCCGCGGCCACCGCCTTGTCCGAGGGAACACCCGGCGCCGATGACCGCTACGCCCAGGCCCTGGAACTGGCCCTGGCGCTGGACGCCTGGGACGCCGAACGACGGGTGCGGGTGGCCATGGAGGCCCTGGACGCCGAACCGGACTGGAGCCGGCCGCTGGCCGAGCTCTCCGTCGGCCAGCGCTACCGCGTGCGTCTGGCCTGCCTGATCGGCGGCGATGACGACTTCCTGCTGCTCGATGAGCCCACCAACCACCTGGACCGTGCCGGGCTGGACTTCCTGACCACCGCGCTGAAGTCCCGCCACGGCGGGGTGGTCATCGTCAGCCACGACCGGGCACTGCTCGCCGACGTCGCCGAGACCCTGATCGACCTAGACCCCACCTACGATGACCGTCCGCGCGTCTACGGCGGCGGATACGCCGGCTACCGTGAGGGACACCGGGCCGAACTCGAGCGCTGGGAACAGCAATACGCGGCCCAGCAGACCGAGCGGTCCCGGCTGCAGGATGACCTCAGCGCAGCCCAGAACCGGCTCATCAGCGGGTGGCGTCCGGAGAAGGGCACCGGAAAACACCAGCGGGCCACTCGCGCCGGTGGACTGGTGCAAAGCGTCCGCCGCCGGCAGGCGGCCCTGGACGCCCAGGCGCTGACCGTGCCCGCTCCCCCACAGGCCATGCACTTCCCCGAGCTGACCTCCCGGGCCGGTGCGGCACTGGTCACCGCGGACGCCGTAGGTGTCCGTGGCCGGCTGGCCCCGGTGTCGCTGACGGTGCGCGGCCGCAGCCGGCTGCTGATCACCGGGCCCAATGGTGCCGGGAAATCAACTCTGCTGGCGATCCTTGCGGGGGAGCTGCACCCGGATCAGGGAGCAGTTCACCACTCGGCCCACGCCCGGCGTGCCTTCCTGCAGCAGGAGTCCGCGCTTCCGTTGGAGCAGCGGGCGAGCACGGTCTACGCCAATCAAGTGGACCGGCTGGTCGCCGCCGGTATGGTGCCCGACAAACGGGTGGTGGGGTTGGCGAGCCTGGGACTGCTGCGCTCGGCGGAAATGAACAAACCGGTGGGAGACCTGTCCATGGGACAGCAGCGCCGGCTCGACCTCGCGCTGGCCCTGGCCGCACGACCGAACCTGCTGTTGCTCGATGAGCCGACCAACCACCTGTCCATCACGCTGGTGGACGAGTTGACCGAGGCCTTTGATGCGACCGAGGCCGCGATTGTGCTTTCCAGCCACGACCGGCAGCTGCTCCGGGATCTGGGGCACTGGCCCCAGCTGGAGCTTCAGCCGGCCTCTGGCAAGGAGCCGAATATCTAACCGTTGTTGCCACCACCCGGTGCTGGATTCCGCCATTGGGTTGTGATCCCAGCTCGCCACGGTGTGTTTCACGTCGTATTTTGATTTTCCTCGTGGCGTGTCCTTGCAGATGTGCGCACCCAATTCCATACTTGCGGGTAATGTTTTCCGGGTGCATCACAGTCCTGATGCTGAACGAAGTCACTCGATCCGTTTAGGAGGAAGTAATGGGTTTCATAGGTTGGATTGTTTTGGGCCTGATTGCCGGTGCGATCGCGAAAGCGATCAAGCCAGGTGAGCAAGGTGGCGGCTGGCTCGTGACCTTGCTGCTGGGTGTCGTTGGCGCCATCGTTGGCGGTTGGATTGGATCCGCGATCTTCGGAGTCGGAGTGGACGAATTCTGGTCCCTGTCAACCTGGTTGCTGGCCATCGGCGGTTCGCTGATCGTCCTCGTTATTTGGGGACTGCTCACGCGCAAGCGGGCTTAACCTGCACGACTGAACGGGGTCTTACCTTTTGGGTAAGGCCCCGTTTTTTATCCTCGTGCGCTTTCCAGCGCTCGAAGGGACCTACAATCTGGGCGAAGGCTTGGGGTGAAGTTCCTTTTTCTGGATTGCAAGCCAAGACGGCAGAAAACTTAGGAGCTTGGTTGCCAGTCCCTTTGAATGGCAATGACGATCGAATGCGTTATACGACGTTTTACATGGCGATCTCGGAGGGGGGAATTGTGCCGTATGAGCACCCCTCTGGAGGACCCTTCGCTCATACTATGCAGGAGCATGGTCATAGCGGCAGGTCCATGTACCTGGACTCGGGCGACACCAGGAGAGGCTTTAAACGTTGGAACTGTAATGCCCAAGGCCCCGACAACTTGGCCGGAGCCAGTGGTCCCCACGGGGCCACTTTAGTGTGGCCATAGGGGCGGGAATTAGCGGATTCAAGGAGTCCCTTCCACGCGCGTAGATCCAGCGCTCCCCTGCGTAGATACTATGTTGCGTCACTAGATTACCTCCGGCAGGCGATGCCTTATCCGTTGCGCTAAGCGGTTACCTGCTCTAGGCGACATGGCTGCCGGCTGGCATACGTCAACAAGACGTCTGAAAAGGTTCGGGTGACTCTGATATGTGCAGAGAGAATGCCAAATGTTAGTCCATGGACGAATTCGACAATCCTCGGCGAACCATTGTCACGGACGACTGCTTATGCCCAAATTAGACCTACAAAGCGTCTACAGAAGCTAACAATAATGCTCACTCATGACTACCAAGAGAGCTCACCTGGATGGTCCGTTATGGAGGTAAAGTTTGTGCCGCCCAGTTCACTGATTCGGTTTCGTAGCCGTTTTGGTTCAAGCACCCCCGCTCACACTGACTTCAAAATCGATCTTCATGGTGCCAGCAACTTGTCTGACGGCAGCGGTTCATTTGACCTTAATAATAAAAGCCCCTGAGCATGTATACGTGGGCAGGATTCGCGACCGATATTCGAACAGCCAGGATTTCGAAATCAGGGGGACGCCTCCGGAATAAGCGGAAGTTGCTTTTAAAAGCAGCAAAAATCCACAGCACATTTTGACGATCGAGGAGGTCGACACTGCATGGAAGAAACACCTCAAAAACCTTAATGGTGCTGCTTCGCGCCCCCGAAATGTATAGGTCCTGTCACGCCCCCAAGACTCGATCTGCTTAAGACGTGCGGAGGCTAGTGAACGAGGTGGCGAAGACGAGAAAGTCGGTGACACCGCTGCGCGGGCAAACAAGACTGCTATGAGAAAGATTTTGGAGCAAGTACGAGGCCGCACTAAACGATGGTCCCGTAATCTTGACTAACTATACTCACGTCGTAGCCAAGCAAAATAATTGGCACTTCCAACCGGTATTACTAGTACGTCGGAGACGTTCTGGCACAATAGTCCACGTGACTTATCGCAAGAAAATTTCAAGGGTTGAGCAAGACTACCTTTGGTCCGAATCGGGCGGTCACTGTCAAAACCCTGTATGCCGCCGAGACTTACACACTATTTTAAGGCGGAAAACAGTCTCAGAACTGGCCCACATCATCCCTGCGAGTATCGATGGACCGCGCGGTGAGAATGAACGACATCTGAACGAAGACGAAAGAGCCGCAGCGAGCAACATCTTGGTGCTCTGTCCGACATGCCACACGATGA
Organism: Glutamicibacter creatinolyticus; assembly: GCF_006094275.1. GTDB lineage: Bacteria > Actinomycetota > Actinomycetes > Actinomycetales > Micrococcaceae > Glutamicibacter > Glutamicibacter creatinolyticus. The sequence goes on along the minus strand of NZ_CP034412.1, from coordinate 1,502,849 downwards.
TCGATAAAGATCCTGCTGAGTACCCGACTGAGTTGCTCCGTTCGTGGAAAGCAGCGAGCGTCTCGGCGCGCACTTCCGCCTTCGGAACTCCGCAATACGAGACACGGATGGATGCCCGCGAACGATTAGAGTCCCTACTTGCGAAAAACCGGGCAGTATTTGAGATGTATGGTCCCCAAGAAGGCGTCTACGACGACGATCGCGCACACCAGTGGGCGGCACTGGTGAAGTCGGCTGTGATCCCCGTGAACGCTCAGATTCTCGCCCATATTCGAGCCAACGAGCACCTTCTCACTCCCGCTGAGGTGGCAGTAACGGCCAAGCTCGAACTCCACATCCGCCAATTCGAAGAACGGCACCTATATGGTGATTGGTCGGCAAGGACTATAAGATTTCCACAAGCTGTTCGCAACCTATTTCGAGAGGAGACCGCATGACTATCCAAGCCTGGGTGGAGGAAAAACTCTCAAAGAGTGAAATCGACACAGAATCAAACGGAGATAACGGAATCCTGACAATTTGCGAAGGACGTGCGCGTCTGATCGTAGTGGCTGAGCCAGGTCCTTCACCTCTTGGGTTTGATGAACTCGATGCCATACTCGATACATACCCAACATGTGAAGCAATAGTTCTTATCCGACGATTTCCAGACAATGGGGTCTTCGAAGCTGCGAGGGCACGGGGCGTGCTGCTTGACACGTTCGGCAAAGTTTTGAAGGCGCTAAAGTTGCAGACTCCTCTACACGAGTTCCAAGATAACGATGAAAGCTATCTGCGATCGCGGCTCATTCGACACGGCAAAGTCAGCGATATTGTTCGAATCGGACTCGCAGCCTGGAGGATTGAGCGCCTAGGACTGCGTGATTTGATCGTCATCACACACGACAGATACGAATTCCCAGTTGACGAGCTCTATGAGCGCTTAGATGCGCATCCCAATTTAGAACCCGACGCATTCATAATCACTAACCCCAACACGAACGGTTTGAGCACGCGGGTCACGGCCGCAGCGATGGAAACTGGGGTGGAGATCCACTTACTAAAAGCTATATTCACTAGGCTCAACGAAGATTGAATGCGCTGAACAATCGCTGGCCAGATCTCAAACATCTTATAATGCTCGCGAGTCAAGCCGGCGCGAGTCAGATTTGGCTTTTTGGATCGGCGCTGCATTCGCCTGCGCCTCGAGACCTAGATGTTTTGATTGTCTACGTCAACGAGAACGTTCCCCGCGTGTTGCGGTCACTCATGTTCCTTGAACTTCTTAATCCTCCCATCGACCTGATCGCAATGACTCCCGACGAAGTGAAGGAGCTCAATTTCCTCGCGAGAATGCCCGCCGCCCGCCTCTACCCATAGCGTTCTATTCGATCGCTTCATCGCAAAAGGATATGGATTCTTCTAAGTTTGAGTCTCTTCGACCATTCGGGTTGGCAGCGAGTCAAAAACAACCGGCCTTTCGGAAGTAGGCATGGAAGTCAGCACTTCAGTCTCATTAACCTGGGAGTTCTTGAAAACATATTTAACTACCACCTGCTGAGCTGTGTTAATTCCACTCGACTCCGCCTCTCTTCGTGCAGTGCAGTCGCCGCGGCCACGGCGTTCGCTGGCAATGTGAGATATCGGGCACGGAGCTGGTGTGAAAACAGGACCAAAATGCTAAAGGCCCGCCGGCCGGTCAAGTTGCCTTACTGGTCCTACACAGCGAATCAGGCCTGGGAGATTCTGGCGGTGCTGTCCGTGAACTTCACTTCCTGGATCCAGCTGGTCATGCTTACGGTCAGGCGTCCTGCTGGCTGTTGGGATGTGAAGCGGTGGCGGTACCGGTTGTATGCAGTTGCCGGGAAACTGATCAGCAATAGTAGGCAAACCCGACTGCTCATCCTTAAAATGGCACCGGAATCAGCGCTATTGATGCAGATGTTAGAACAAGCTCACACAGGGTATCCGGAGTGGCGACACGGCCACCTTGCCCATCAACGAGATGAGAGACCATGACCGGAACAGTGGAGCCCGGCCCCCACACCAATGACCTCGGTGTCACCAACGACCTAAAGCAGGAGAAACCCGCCGACTCCGGGAAAAACCAGAAATCAGCGGCCCTCAACGCTCTGATAAAACCTCTGGGTTAAGGCGCGCCTCACGGTGAGCGAAACGGTTGCCGAAAAACAAGGATCTCCATGACCTGGTTGACAGAATGACATATAATAATAGGTACACATACAGCAGAATATGGAGATATCCGCCGCGGAGGTGGCAACAGTGGCTGAACTAGTTTGGGAATCTGCGCAGCGTCTTGCAACTGACACGCTTTCTACCCACTGGGCAGACAGTAGTTTTCCGGTTGATCCATTTAGAATTGCTAAGAAACTCGGAATAGATGTGTCAGTGGCTCCCTTGCCGGATAATCTTTCCGGCATGATTGTTGGGCAAGGGGACTTAATCCGGGCATACGTTGATTCGTCTGAACCGGTAACTCGCCAGCGTTTCACTTGCGCCCATGAAGTTGGGCACTACATCGAGCGAATGGAACTAGCAAACGACGATGATTACTCTTTTGAGGATAAACGCGGAAGTGGGCATTACGACTTACACGAATTCTTTGCTGATGAATTTGCAGGAAATCTTCTGATGCCCCGCTCGGAAATTGATCGGCTTAAGAGTGCTGGGTATTCACTGGTTCGAATCGCGGGTCATTTTGGTGTATCCCCGCAAGCCCTGCGACAGAGGCTTACACGACTAGCTAAGATCGACGCTGCCATTGCTCGATAAATTCGAACAATTCGTCACGGCGTCAGCTGAAGCTCTAATTGACGATAAGCCCAGAAGCCGCTCTACAACTAATAAAGCTGACGAAGTCGATAAACTCGAAGCTAAAAGATTAAAGCAAGCTCACCGGTTCAGAAAGAGACTATTTCGACATTCGTTGTGGCTTGTTTGGATCTCTTTGGGAACTTGCGTGGTAGTCGTGCTCTGGGCACACTTCCGCGGAACCAAACTTGAAGACGGCGTGGCAATAGCCTTTCTAACTGGTACAACAGTTGAAATTATTGCCGTGCTGGCGATTATCGCCAACTACCTGTTCCCCAAAGATCGTGGAATAGGGAACGGTTCCTGATGCGCCAAGACCGCACCACCTTCGTACAGCGGATGAACTCATAGTCGCTACTGCACGAATCAGTGCAGTAGCGCATCCATGTTCACGCCAACGACTATGATGCGCTGGACACGTACTCGACACGCAGCCCCAAGCTACGTCTCTACCGCTGGCCATAGTTGATCAAGTTCGGGTATACCGAAAAATCGTCCAGCCAACATTCGACCGTACTACGAGTGCGGGCTCTTTGGACATGTACGCCGGAGTGTTGGGTCAGGACTTGGATGTCGTGGCACTTCGCGTGCAGGGGCTATTGAGTTTTGCGGCGTATCTTTACTACTTCCCTACGACTCTTTGTGCAGGCACGAACACGGAAACTTCTGGAAATACGCGGAAGTTTGGGCGGCGGAAAACAGGCCAGCAAACAGGAAAACCTGCTCTGACTAATCTTTTACGACGAGTCGGAGCAGGTTTTGTGTGGTGGGCCCTACCGGGATCGAACCGATGACATTCACGGTGTAAACGTGACGCTCTACCAGCTGAGCTAAAGGCCCTTGACCTGCGACAAGAGGAAAAACCTTCCTGCCAACAGGGAACAACTTTACTGGAACCCGGGTGCCCGGGCAAGCCGGGGAAGCGTGAGCTGCGTCTCTCCCACACAAAAAAAGCTCCGGGGGTTGGCTGGTTGGGCATCGTCCACTCTTCTGAATCTGCCGTTGAAATGACAGATAAATGCAGACCTTCACTTTTGTCCGTCCTGAAAATTGTGGCTGTTTCCCGACTTCCTCGTCTTGGAATAGGGCTATATCCTGCCGGAAATCCACATGGCCGGAATCCTCGCAATTAGCCTTGGATACTGTTCGCTCTCTCCCTTCGCACCCGTTATCACGAGCAGACGGGGGCAGCAGGAGAAAATGACAAACACGATCCTTCTCGGTTGCGGATTGCATGCTCTAGCGGTGCTTTTATGCAGTCGCCAATAGGCGCGGTAAGAGGGTCAGCTTATGGAGTGAAGAAAACCGGCCTTCTGGATCTTCTAACGGAACCCGCCAGCCCATGTGACTACGATTGAGTTGAGCAAAAAGCGAGAGGATCAAAGGATGGGCGATTTGTGGAATGACGGACTGGCTTTAGCCACGCTGATCGCCGGCCTTGCCGTATTCGCTAGTGCGGTTCTTGCTTTTATCAGTGGGGTGTTGACGCGCGCTGGCGAAATGGAACAAAAAAGAAAGGCTGTTTCAGCTGAGGCGATATCGAAAGTGTACGCCCTTGAATCTGCCCTAAGGAACTATCACGTGCCTGGCGCGGAGTTTGGCCCGGACGATCAGTTGATACGGACCGAGACAACTATCGACCGAGTCAAAGACGGGGCCTATGAGACGCTCCTGCTACTCCATTCAATCGGTACTAAACCTCTTGCTATAGCTGCAGCCGTTCTTGCTAACCGTTTGACAATTGCCATAAGCGTTTTGCACCCAACCACCGGCGCTGGCTTGCAAAACGATTTCGACGGTTCTGAGGAAATCCTTGAAACACTCTCACAATCGAGGATGCTACTAAGTCGGCTATCCCGCTCAAGTCGCTTTTCCCGCCAATGGATCCTCTTGTTCGCGAACCAGCAGAGCCCTCTGAAAAAGAAGAATTTCCAACCGAGTCCACTTTTTGAAGAGAGACTTTGACGACTAGAAAATATCCCGCTGGCTCAGAATTTGACGATACTGATCTAGTTTCCGCGGCTCACTGATTCCGGACGCGAAACGATCAGTAATAACCCCGTTGTGGACATGAATCGTGACCCGCCGGGCGACCCCGCGCTCGACATCAAAGGCGTCAAAGAGTTCGGCCACCTGCCCGTGTGGCCAGAAGTCGGCGAGCAGTACGAATTCGAAGCCCTCCTGCTCGGCATAGGTGCGCAGCGAGAACTTATGATCCACGGAGATGGCCACCAGGCGCACATCGGCGTCACGAAACTCGGGCAGATGGTGCTGCAGTTCGGCCAGCTCTCCCCCGCAAACGCGCGAAAATGCCCACGGGAAGAACACGATGATGCTCCGGCCCGTGGACAGATCCTGGCTGGTGACCTGCTCCCCGTACTGATTCTCCAGACTAAAGTTTGGAAGTTTCGTTCCGGGTTGCACGGGCGTTAGTGCTTGCGTCGCTGGACCAGCCGGATGGCGGACCATTCCTTGGACACGCCCTCGGCGTTGGTCATGTGCAGCCCCGCGGTGGGGGCGTCCTGCTGCACCAGGGTCGGTGAGACGTGGCCTTCGCGCCCCTGCTTCGGGGTCAGCAGCCACACCACGCCGTCGTCTTCCAGGCTGGCCAGGGCGTCCATGAGGGCATCGGCCAGGTCGCCGTCGCCATCGCGCCACCAGTAGATGACCGCATCTACGACGTCGTGGTCCTCTTCGGTGAGCAGCTCCGAGCCGATCAGATCCTCAATGGAATCGCGAAGGTCATAATCCACGTCGTCGTCATAGCCGAGTTCCTGGATCAGATCTTCCTCTTTGAAGCCCATCTTCTTTGCGGGCTCCACACTTGCCGATACGGCGTCGCTCACTTGTTTCCTCCTGCTGGTGCAAAGCGTTACTACCAACGAAACACGCTTTTCCCCGCGCGTTCAAGCGCCAGCGGGCCAACACGCCGGGATTTTTGGTTTCCCGATCCCGTGTTACACGTCTCCAAGTCATGACCATTACGCAACATGACCTTGTACGCAGTTTCATAGGTCACCGAAAATCAGCGGTTTTTCTTCTCACAGCATGAAAACTTGTCCTCAAAATACCGGAATGCGAACTAGAGTTGATGACGAACGGGCGTAGCACGCCACTCCAGTGCGCCACCGCCCGTAGTCCCAAACTCATCGCGGTGTCTGAAACTCACCACCGGGATGTAGCCGCTTCAATAAAGGAGTAACCGTGGCTGTCGAGGAACACATCTCCCAGATCCGTAGTGGTCTGACGTATCAGTTATCCGACCGGGATCCGGAAGAGACCCAGGAATGGTTGGATTCCTTTGACCAGCTGGTCGAGTCGCAGGGCACCGAGCGGGCCCAGTTCATTATCCGGTCGTTGCTGCAGCGGGCCGGGGCGAAGTCGGTGGGCGTGCCGATGGTCACGACCACTGATTATGTGAACACGATCCCGGTGGATCAGGAGCCGGTGTTCCCCGGGGACGAGGCGATCGAGCGCCGGTACCGGGCGTACATGCGCTGGAACGCGGCGATCATGGTGCATCGTGGCCAGCACCCGGATATCGGGGTGGGTGGGCATATTTCCACCTATGCCGGGGCGGCGACGTTGTACGAGGTCGGGTTCAACCACTTCTTCCGTGGCCAGGACCATCCCGGGGGTGGGGACCAGATTTTCTTCCAGGGCCACGCCTCGCCGGGCATGTACGCGCGCGCGTTTTTGGAAGGTCGCCTTTCGGAGCAGGACATGGACGGGTTCCGGCAGGAGAAGTCGAAGCAGGGCCATGCCCTGCCCTCCTACCCGCACCCGCGTTCGATGCCGGAGTTTTGGCAGTTCCCGACCGTGTCGATGGGGTTGGGTCCGGCCAACGCGATTTACCAGGCCCAGTTGAACCGGTACCTGCACAACCGGGGCATCAAGGACACCAGTGATCAGCACGTGTGGGCGTTCTTGGGTGATGGTGAGATGGATGAGCCTGAATCGCGGGGATTCTTGCAGCTGGCGGCCAATGAGCGGTTGGATAACCTCACGTTCGTGATCAACTGCAACCTGCAGCGCCTGGACGGGCCGGTGCGGGGCAACGGGAAGATCATGCAGGAGCTGGAGGCGTTCTTCCGCGGCGCGGGCTGGAACGTGATCAAGGTGGTGTGGGGCCGTGAGTGGGATGCCCTGCTGGATGCCGATGACACCGGTGCGCTGGTGGAAGTGATGAACCAGACCCCGGATGGGGATTACCAGACGTACAAGGCCGAGTCCGGCGCGTTCGTGCGTGAGCATTTCTTCGGTCAGCGCCCGGAAACCAAGGAACTGGTCAATCACCTGTCCGATGATGAGATCTGGAATTTGAAGCGTGGCGGGCATGACTACCACAAGGTGTATGCCGCGTATAAGGCCGCGACCGAGTTCAAGGGCAAGCCCACGGTGGTGCTGGCCAAGACGGTCAAGGGGTATGGTTTGGGCCCGCATTTCGAGGCCCGTAACGCGACCCACCAGATGAAGAAGCTGACCTTGGAGGACCTGAAGGGGTTCCGTGATCATTTGCGGATCCCGATCACCGATGAGCAGCTGGAAGCCGACCCGTACCTGCCCCCGTACTACCGCCCCTCCCAGGACTCCGAGGAGCACCAGTACCTGATGGACCGGCGGGCTGAGCTGGGCGGGTTTTTGCCCGAACGCCGCCCGCACAACGAAACCCGGATCAGCCTGCCCGGGCAGAAGTCCTATGAGATCGCCAAGCGCGGGTCGGGCAAGCAGATGGCCGCGACCACGATGGCGTTCGTGCGTTTGCTGAAGGACTTGATGCGGGATAAGGACTTCGGGCACCGGATCGTGCCGATCGTCCCCGATGAGTCGCGCACGTTCGGGATGGACTCGTTCTTCCCCACCAAGAAGATCTACAACCCGGCCGGGCAGAACTACCTGTCGGTGGACCGTGACCTGGTGCTGGCGTACAAGGAATCGGCCTCGGGGCAGTTGATCCATCCCGGGATCAACGAGGCCGGGGCGGTGGCCTCGTTCACCGCGGCCGGGACCTCGTATGCCACCCACGGGGAAGCGTTGATCCCGATCTACGTGTTCTACTCGATGTTCGGGTTCCAGCGCACCGGGGACGCGTTCTGGGCGGCAGCGGATCAAATGACCCGCGGGTTCGTGATCGGCGCGACCGCTGGACGCACCACCCTGACCGGTGAGGGGCTGCAGCACGCTGATGGGCATTCCCCGCTGCTGGCGTTGACCAACCCGGCGGTGGTGGCCTACGACCCGGCCTACGGGTACGAGATCGGGCACATCATGCGTTCAGGCCTGGAGCGCATGTATGGCGGGGAACACCCGGATCCGAACGTGATGTACTACCTGACGGTGTACAACGAGCCGATCATCCAGCCGGCCGAGCCGGAAAACGTGGATGTCGAGGGGATCATCAAGGGCATTTACCTGCTCAAGGAAGCCTCGATTGACGGGCCGCGCGCCCAGCTGCTGGGCTCGGGGGTCGCGGTGCCGTGGGCGTTGGAAGCCCAGGACATCCTGGCCACCGAATGGGGAGTGTCTGCCGATGTGTGGTCGGTGACTTCGTGGAACGAGTTGGCCCGTCAGGGTCAGCACTGTGACCAGGTCATCATGGACGACCCGGGTGCTACGCGTCCGACCCCGTACCTGACCGGTCAGCTGGAATCGGCGACCGGCCCGGTGATCGCGACCAGTGATTACCAGCGGGCGGTGCTTGAACAGGTGCGCCCCTACGTGCCCGGTGAGTACCACACCCTGGGAGCGGACGGGTTCGGGTTTAGTGATACCCGGGCCGCGGCGCGCCGGTTCTTCAAGATCGACGCGCATTCCCTGGTCGTCAAGACCCTGCAGGCGTTGGCTGAGCGGGGCGAGATCCCGGCCGATACCCCGATCAAGGCGCATCAGAAGTATGACCTGAACAACCCCAACGCGGGACGTTCGGGCAACGCTGGCGGCGACGCCTAACCACCCACCCACCGGTTCAACCGGCGGGACTCCCGGCAAACGGTGGCCACACCCCTTCCCCGTGAAGGAGCGTGTGGCCACCGTTTCCCATTTGCCCGGCCATCACGGCACCCGGGGGTGCCGCGTGCCCGCTTCCCGGGGTCAAAAACCGCTTGGCACACGTGGCCCGTGCATCGAACCGATATGCTCATAGACATGAATGAAACGGCCGAAGCTTCGCTGCAGCGCGGACGGCCCAGCCGGCTGGCCAAGCCGAGCCCGGAGACCATCAAGCGGCTCAAATCCCATCTGGGGGTGCTGTCCACCGCGGCGCTGAAGTACCTGGACCAGTCCCTGCCCTGGTACCGCTCCCTGGCCCCGGAGGAACGCGCCGCCCTGGGCCTGGTGGCCCAGAAGGGCATCTCCACGTTCGTGAACTGGTACGAACACCCCGAATCCACCCCGGCCTGGGTGATGACCGACGTGTTTGGGGCCGCGCCCACCGAGCTGACCCGCTCCATCAGCCTGCAAAAGGCACTGGCGCTGCTGCGCACCATCGTGGAGGTCGTTGAATCCCAGGTGCCGGACATCGTCGCCGAATCCGAGCAGGGCCAGGTGCGCGAGGCGGTGCTGCGCTACTCGCGGGAGGTCGCGTTCGCCGCCGCCGACGTGTACGCCCGGGCCGCGGAGACCCGCGGGGCGTGGGATTCGCGCCTGGAGGCGCACGTGGTGGACGCGGTGCTGCACGGCGAATCCCAGGACTCGCTCTCCTCCCGCTTCGCCGCGATCGGCTGGCGCTCCCAGGCGAACATCCGCATCATGGTGGGCACCACCCCCTCCTCTCCCCCGGTGAACTTCGTCTCCGCGCTGCGCCGGGTCGCCACCCGCTACGGGCGGGACTCGCTGGTGGGGATCCTCGGGGACCGGTCGATCCTGATGCTCTCGGACACCAAGTTCGAGGAGATGGACTTGGGGCGGCTCGGCCGGCTGTTCGGTGAGGGGCCGGTGGTCTACTCGCCGCTCGCGCCCACGGTGAAGGAAATGCACTACGGGGCCACGGCCGCGATGGCCGGGTATGCCGCGGCCGCCGCCTGGCCGGAGGCGCCGTGTCCGATCGCCGCCGATGACCTGCTGCCCGAACGGGTGGTCAACGGGGACCAGCTGGCCGCGGACGCGCTGCATGAGCGGGTCTACCAGCCGCTGCAGCACGCGGCGAACGCGCTGACCGAAACCCTGGCCAGCTACCTGGCACTGGGGCATTCGCTGGAGGGCACGGCACGGGAACTGTTCGTGCACGCCAACACGGTGCGCTACCGGCTCAAGCGCGTGAGCGAGGTGACCGGGTGGGACCCGCTGGTCCCCCGCGACGCGTTCGTGCTGCAGACGGCGCTGATGGTCGGGCGGTTGCGTGACGCCCGACGCTAAACCGCTGCCGCTGACCCGAAGCACGGGAGGCCGCCGCAGCTACGGCCCGAAGGGGCAGCTTTGGAGGGTGCGTACACATGCCGGGGGTGTCATCTGCCGAAATTGGCGGGTTTCCTTCGACAGCGGCCCCACTGGTTTTGTAGACTTCCTACAAAGAGGTTCGGCCAGCTTGGTGCCGAAATGATGAGCGCAACCCGCCCCCAATTTGGAAAGCTGTAAGAGTGCTAGCAATTGTATGCCCGGGACAGGGCTCCCAGACCCCAGGATTCTTGAACGACTGGCTGCATGTGGCCGGTGTGCGCGACCATCTGCAGGACCTGTCGGTGATCACCGACCGCGACCTGATCGCCCACGGCACCGAATCCGACGAGGAGACCATCAAGGACACCGCGGTGGCCCAGCCGCTGATCGTGGCCGCCGGGCTGGTCACCGCCCGCGCCCTGCTGGGTGACACCCTGCCGCCGAACACCGTGCTGGCCGGGCACTCGGTCGGGGAAATCACCGCCTCCGCCCTGGCCGGGGCGCTGAGCGAGGGCGATGCGATGACCTTCGTGCGCGAACGCGCCAACGCGATGGCCGAGGCCGCCGCCGAACAGCCCACCGGCATGGCCGCCGTACTTGGCGGGGACCCGCAGGAGGTGCTGGCCGCCATCGAGCAGCACGGGCTGACCGCGGCGAACGCCAACGGCGGCGGGCAGACCGTGGCCGCCGGCACCATGGAGCAGATCAAGGCGCTGAGCGAGAACCCGCCGGCCAAGGCCCGGGTCATCCCGCTGAAGGTTGCCGGGGCATTCCACACCGAGCACATGGCCCCGGCCGTGGGCGTGCTGAAGGAACTGTCGGCCAAGCTGGACCCGGCCGACCCGGCCGTGCCGCTGCTGTCGAACTACGACGGAAAGCCGGTGGCCGACGGCAAGGCGAACCTGGCGTCGCTGGTCGCCCAGGTCTCCCGCCCGGTGCGCTGGGACCAGTGCATGGAGCAGCTGGCCGCCATGGGCGTCACCGGCATTCTGGAGCTGGCCCCGGCCGGCACCCTGGTGGGCCTGGCCCGCCGCGGGCTGAAGGGCGTGAAGACCCTGGCGCTGAAGTCCCCCGAGGACCTGGAGGACGCCCGCAAGTTCGTCAACGAGCACGTGGCCTAACCCGGTTCCCTGCGAACCGATACGACGTGGCGAGGAAAGAAGAGAACATGAGCGCTGTGCTGAACCAGGTGACACCCAACGCCCACAGCCGCATCCTGGGCACCGGAAGCTACCGGCCCACCGTGGTGGTGACCAACCAGGACGTGTGCCAGTGGATCGATTCCTCCGATGAGTGGATCCGCCAGCGCACTGGGATCATCACCCGCTACCGGGCGGATGAGAACACCTCGCTGCTGGACATGTGCGTGGCCGCCGGGCAGGCGGCCCTGGCCGACACCGGCCTGGAGCCGGGGCAGATCGACGCGGTCATCGTCGCCACCGTCACCTTCCCGCACGCCACCCCCTCCGCGGCCGCCGCGGTGGCCGACGCGCTGGGGATGACCCCGGCCCCGGCCTATGACATCTCCGCCGCCTGCGCCGGCTACTGCTACGGGGTCGCCCAGGCCGACGCGCTGGTGCGCTCCGGGCTGGCGCAGAACGTGCTGGTGATCGGCGCGGAGAAGCTCTCGGACTACATTGACAACCATGAACGCACCATCTCCTTCCTGCTCGGGGACGGGGCCGGCGCGGTGATCATCGGCGCCAGCGACACCCCGGGGATCTCCCCCTCGGTGTGGGGCTCGGACGGCTCGAAGTGGTCCGCGATCGGCATGACCCACTCGCAGGTGGAGCTGCGCGAAGGCCTGCTGGGTTCGGCCCTGGCCGCCGGGGCGGGCGACGCCGACCCGCAGCGCGAAGGCGCCGACGCCGCCCAGCCGGACTCCCCGCGCTGGCCGACGCTGCGCCAGGACGGGCAGACCGTGTTCCGCTGGGCGGTGTGGGAGATGGCCAAGATGGCCCGCAAGGCCCTGACCGAGGCCGGGATCGAGGCCAGCGACCTGGCCGCATTCCTGCCCCACCAGGCGAACATGCGCATCATCGACGAGATGGTCAAGCAGCTGAAGCTGCCCGATTCGGTGATCGTGGCCCGGGACATCGCCGAGAACGGGAACACCTCCGCGGCCTCCATCCCGATGGCCATGGACCGGATGCGCCGCGAACACCCGGAGGTCTGCGGCGGGCTGGCCCTGCAAATCGGCTTCGGCGCCGGGCTTGTCTTTGGCGCGCAGGTCGTGCGACTGCCATAAACTAAACAGTTGACGGCAACGTGAAGTTTTCACCAAGCCGGGTGGCATCCCCCAGTCCCGGAGCGATCCGGCGGGGATGACGGTGCCGCCCAGTCATCGTCGGTTGTACCGGCACAACACAAGAAAAGGAGCCTTTCATGGCTAGCAACGAAGAAATTCTGGCGGGCCTCGCCGAGATCGTGAACGAAGAGACCGGCCTGGACGAAGCAGACGTGCAGCTGGACAAGTCCTTCACCGAGGACCTGGACATCGACTCGATCTCGATGATGACCATCGTGGTCAACGCCGAAGAGAAGTTCGACGTGAAGATCCCGGACGAGGAAGTCAAGAACCTCAAGACCGTGGGCGACGCCGTCAACTTCATCGTTTCGGCCCAGGCCTAGTGCCGCACGCCGGTGCAGCGACGTACCGGCGCACCGCGTGACGTGGTCCGGCAGCACAGTAGCTACCTGCCGGACCACGTCCGCCGCTGAGCGTGGCAGCAGCCCTTCCACGCATGTGGTCCGTTGAACGGCCCACCCCCTGATTTTTGTTTTCCCGCCCAGTAGAGAGTTAGACGATGGCGCGCAAAGTAGTGATCACCGGCCTGGGAGCCACCACCCCCATTGGCGGGGATGTGCCCACCCTGTGGGCCAATTCCCTCAAGGGCGTCTCGGGCGCCGCCACCCTCACCGACGAGTGGGTCGAGGAATACCAGCTGCCGGTGACCTTCGCCGCGCGCGCCTCGAACCCGGCCAGCGAAACCCTCTCCCGCGTGGAGATGAAGCGCATGGACCCCTCCACCCAGTTCGCCGTGGTCGCCTCCCGCGAGGCCTGGAAGGACTCGGGTCTGGAAGAGGTCGACCCGGACCGCCTCTCGGTCGCCTTCGCCACCGGCATCGGCGGGGTGTGGACGCTGCTGGACGCCTGGGACACGCTCAAGGCCAAGGGCCCGCGCCGCGTGCTGCCGATGACTGTGCCGATGCTGATGCCCAACGGCCCGGCCGCCGCCGTCTCCCTGGACCTGGGTGCCAAGGGCGGGGCGCACACCCCGGTCTCCGCCTGCGCCTCGGGTACCGAGGCCATGCACGTGGGACTGGATTTGATCCGCAACGGCAAGGCCGACGTGGTCATGGTCGGCGGCGCCGAGGCGGCCATCCACCCGATGCCGATCGCCGCGTTCGCCTCCATGCAGGCCCTGTCCAAGCGCAACGACGACCCGCAGCGCGCCTCGCGCCCCTACGACCTGGACCGTGACGGCTTCGTCATGGGCGAGGGTGCCGGCGCCCTGGTGCTGGAGGCCGAGGAACACGCCCTGGCCCGCGGCGCGCGCATCTACGCCGAACTGGCCGGCTCCTCGGTGACCGCCGACGCGTTCCACATCACCGCCCCGGATCCGGAAGGGCTGGGCGCCACCCGCGCGCTGAAGGCCGCCATGTTCGACGGGCGCATCCAGCCCGAGGACGTCGTGCACGTCAACGCGCACGCCACCTCCACCCCGGTGGGCGACAAGCCCGAGTACACCGCGCTGCGCGCCGCCTTGGGCGATGCGCTGGATGACGTGTGGGTTTCGGCCACCAAGTCGCAGATGGGCCACCTGCTCGGTGCCTCCGGCGCCGTGGAGTCGGTGCTCTCCACCCTGGCGGTCTACCACCGCAAGACCCCGGTGACCATCAACCTGGAGAACCAGGACCCGGACATCCCGCTGAAGGTCGTCACCGGCCAGCCGCAGGAACTGCGCGAGGGCTCGATCGTGGCGCTGAACAACTCCTTCGGCTTCGGCGGGCACAATGCCGTCGTGGCCATCCGCAGCATCTAGCTGCACCAGCCACGCACGCCAGTACAAGGGCGGCCGGCTTCCCAGCACGGGAGCCGGCCGCCCTTTGGCATCTCCACCAGGGGCGGGAGCGACCGCCTCCAGCCGGGCTGGATCCCCTTCCCAAGGCGGGGCGCGCCCGGTAGTTTGGGAGCACCGGACCCGGCTGGCACGTTCAGCCGCAGGAAACGTTCACGTGCGGAAGGCTCAGGATGCGTACCCTCATCGTCACCACCCTCATCTCCCTCGACGGCGTCATGCAGGCCCCCGGCGGGGAGAGCGGCTACCGGCATTCGGGCTGGACCTTCAACCTGGTGCAGCCCGATGAGGCCGCCTACGAGCTGAAGGCCATCGAACAGTCCGATGCCACCGCCATGCTGCTGGGGCGCAGGACCTACCAGGAGTTCAGCAGGGTCTGGCCGGACATGGACGAGGAGTTCGCCGACTACAACGACCAGCCCAAGTACGTGGTCTCCACGACGCTGGAGGAACGCGACCTGGTGGAGAACTGGGGCCAGACCACCATCCTGCGCTCCATGGCCGATGTGGCCCGGCTGCGGGCCGGGGACGGCGGTCCCATCATTGTGCACGGCAGCGGCACCCTGGTGCACTGCCTGCAGGAACACCGCCTGGTGGACCGCTACCACCTGCTGGTCTTCCCGGTCCTGCTCGGCGAGGGCCTGCGGTTGTTCAGCGACAAGCCCCTGGAGGCCCAGAGGCTGCAACTGGTGGAGTCGGAGGCCTACTCCAACGGCATCCAGAAGAACGTCTTCGACGTGATCCGCTGACCGAACTCAGGCGTTCCTGAAACAGCGCTTATCGCCGACGTATGGCGACTTCACGAAAATGCCAAACGGCACGAGGTAGACCCGATGCGGGTCTCCCTCGTGCCGTTACCGGCTTCGCGGCAAACAAGCAGTGCTGGTAAAGCACTGACAACTCACTCGGAGACTTGATGACTAGCGGTCTACACCACTAGCGAAAGTACGGGGTCGTAGTTAGACGACCTGGTTGAGCCAGCGCACCGGGGCGCCGTCGCCGGCGTGGCGGAAGGGTTCGAGCTCTTCGTCCCACGCCTCACCGAGGGCAATGGACATCTCCTGGTAGAAGACCGAGGGGTTGCCGTCGCCCTTTTCGTAGGCCCAGCGGATGCGGTCCTCGCTGACCATGATGTTGCCGGCGGTATCAACGGTGGCGTGGAAAATTCCCAGTTCCGGGGTGAAGGACCAGCGGCTGCCGTCGCAGCCTTGGCTGGGTTCCTCGGTGATTTCAAAGCGCAGGTGCTGCCAGCCGCGCATGGCGGATGCCAAGACGGCACCGGTGCCCTGCGGGGCGGTCCACTGAATTTCGGCGCGACGAAGTCCGGGTGCGGCTTCCTGCTCGGTCCAGTCCAAGCGGACTGGCTGCTCGAGCACCGACCCGATAGCCCACTCCAGATGCGGGCATAGCGCGGCAGGGGCCGAGTGAATGAACACAACTCCCCTGGTCATTGACGCAGACATGCCATCCTCCGTTACCTGTTGATCGTCTTCCCCTACGTCAACCGCAACAGATTCAGCATTTCTTAATGTGCTAGTTCTATCTTGCCTGAAAACCTGGTGTTTTCGCCAGCCAAAGCCTACTTCCGGGTAAACACTCGGTGAATCGTCAGGCCCGGGGGTGTGCCTGCTGGTAGCTCTGGCGCAGGCGATCCACCGAGACATGCGTGTACAGCTGGGTGGTGGCCAGCGAGGAGTGACCCAAGAATTCCTGAACGGCGCGCAGGTCTGCCCCACCGTCGAGCAGGTGCGTGGCCACCGTGTGCCGCAGGGCATGCGGGCCACTGGCCGAGGTATCCCCCAGCCTGTCCAGGGCATCGGAAATTACCTTGCGCGCCTGGCGTACATTCAGCCGGCCGCCGCGGGCACCGATCAGCAACGCGTTCCCGGCATCGGCGGAGGCGAGTAGCTCTCGGGCCTGCCGTAGCCAGAACTCCAGTGCCCGCTGGGCCGGAATCCCGAAGGGCACCATCCGTTCCTTGTTGCCCTTACCCAGAACCCGCAAGGCACGCCGCTCGAAGTCCACATCGCCCACGTCGAGCGACACCAGTTCGCTGATGCGCAGCCCGCTGGCGTAGAGCAGCTCGCCAATGACCTGGTTGCGTACGGCCAGGGCCGCGTCCTTTTCGCTGGGCGCGGCGCCGTCCTGGCCCGCCGGATTATCCGCTGAAGTCTGAGACGACTTCGAAGGAGCCGTTCGGGGTTCCTTGATGTCGGTCAGCAGCCGTTCAACTTGTCCAGTTTGCAGGACGTGCGGCAGCCGGCGTTCCTTCTTGGGTGCCTGGAGCCTGAGCGCGGGGTCCTCGGCGATGAGGTCTTGCCGGTCGGCCCAGACAAAGAAGTTCTTGACCGCAGAGATCCTGCGGGCCATGGTGGTGCGACCCAGGCCCTCTTCCTGCATCCGCACGAGCCAGCCACGCAGTTCTTCGATCGTCACCTGGTCCAAACCGGTGACCCGTTGGCTGGCGAGGAAGACAAAGAGTGATCGCAGGTCCGTTTCGTAGGCACGCACGGTGTTTTCGCTGCGCCCGCGTTGGTACAGCAGATAGCCCAGGTAGTCCTCCAGGTGTTGCTGGATTGCCGGGTCGATCTGCGGCGCTGCGGTGGCCGATGGCTCGACTTCGTGTTCTTCACTCATCAGATTCAATGTACCGCGCGCCGGGGACACTTTCCGGGACGGTTCCCCTACCTCTCTTGCCGCAACTGCCACGACGACCCATCTGGCCGCCGGCAGGAGGGGACGGGCCCATCGAACGTCACGCTGCGCTACGATGCGAGACATCATGGATCCGGGTCAGCGGGCAACGGGTCGCGAGGTTCTCATTCCGTGTGGGGATTAGGAGGAGCAGTGGCGTTTCACAATAGTGGCTTTGAGGCCCCAGACGAACTGGTGACCGAGAGTTTCTTACTGCGACCCCTTCGAGCCGCCGATGCGCAGCTGGACTATGAGGCCGTCATGGAGCGCAAGGACTTCTTGCGGGACTGGGAGCAGACCGGCTGGCCGGAGGATGGGTTCACGGTCGAGGACAACTATCAGGATCTCGCGCGACTGGAAGAACGTCACTCCGAGAACAGGGCCTACACCTACACAGTCATTACCCACGACCAGAAGCTCTGCCTGGGCTGCGTCTACGTCATGCCGACGGATGCGTCCATGTTCTCGACCGCGAAGATTACTGCACTGGGTGAGAAGGGGTGGAAGGACTTTGAAGCGACTGTCTACTTCTGGACTCGCGGCCCCAGGGACGGAAGCGACCTCAACCGGCAACTTCTGGAATGCCTCCGACACTGGTTCACCACTGATTGGGACTTCACCGGGGTTTTGGTGGTAACCGGTGAACTACTCACCAAGCAGATCCAAGTGCTGGAAGGCTCCGGTCTGCCCCCACTGTTTCGGATCGAGGAACGGGACAAGCCGGACCCGTACCTCGCCTACGGATTGCTTGGGAACGACTAGCCACGCTTGTCACATACTGCCAAAGCCCCTTGCTGCGACCTTGGTTCGCGGGGCTAGGCGCCTATTCGTTTCCATCCGAATCCTTCCTGCCGGGCCTGCCCACGCCCCTCCAGAATGCTCAGCGCCCGGAGGGTGTCGATCGCCGGCAGTCCGCTGAGGGCACAGAGTTCATCAACCAGCTTGGCGCCGCGGCGCGGCAACACGTCCAGGATTAGGTTCTGCGGCCCGTTCAGCCCGTCGGTGGCTCGGCGCGGTTCTTCATTTGCCGGCCCTGTCCTGGCTGCCACGGATAAGGCGGGCAGCAGTTCCAGGGCGTCCTCAACATTGGTGACCAGCCCGGCTTCACCGGCGCGAATCAGCCGGTGCGCGCCTACGGAGTTGGGTGAGAACACGCTGCCGGGCAGTGCGGCAACCTCCCGACCAAGATCCACCGCCTGGCGCGCTGTGCTCAGGGCCCCGGAGCGGAAGCGCGCTTCGGTGACCACCACCAATTGCGCGAACCCTGCGATCAGGCGGTTGCGGTTCAGGAACCGGAAACGGGTGGGCGCCATACCCGGCGGCACCTCGGAAAGCAGCAGGCCTCGGCCGATGATGGTACGCAGCAGATTGTGATTGCCACTGGGATAGAGGCGATCCAGTCCCCCGGCCAGGATGGCGATCGTGGATGGGGATTCCGCAGACGCTTCCTCGACCTGCAGCGCCGCGCGGTGGGCGCAGGCGTCAATCCCATAGGCGCCGCCGCTGATGATGGAGGCTCCGGCCTGCCGCAGCCCGGTGGCCAGCTGGCTGGTGGCCTGGTTCCCGTAGTCGCTGCTGTCCCGGGAGCCCACGATGGCAACGCTGGTTTCCAGGTCTTGGGTCATCAGCAACTCCGGGTTCTTGGCACGCCACCACAGGCAGATCGGCGCCCCGAAACCCAGGTCGTTGAGTTGGGCCGGCCAGCCGGGATCGGCAGGAAGGATCAGTCCCCCATTGTTGCGGCGCATCAGTTCCAGCTGGGAGTCGGCCGCTGGCAGATAGGGCAGGCGCTTGCGCCAGCGTCGTAGCGCCGAGGTGAAGCTGAAGCTGTGGTCGCTGTGGGTGCTGATGCCCAGGGCCTGGTGGACCCGGGATTCCAGATCTTTCGGGTACCAGTCCTGCCGACGGATCAGTTCCAGAGCTTCACCGGCGTCGAGCAGGCTCAGCAACGCCCCGGCAATGTGGTCGTTGGCTTCGATGAGAAAGCTGAGGTCGGTGTAGCGGCGTTCGGCGGCCGCATCGTGCTCGGCGTACATGGCTGGGCTCAACTTTCTATTTTCTGTCGCAGGTGTACGGCAAGTTCAAGGTCATCGACCGTGGGAGTCGCCCCACCTGCAAGGTCGGTGATGCTCCAGGCGACGCGCAGCACGCGGTCCATCCCCCGTGCAGAGAGTTGGGCGCGGGTGGCCAGCTGCTCCAGACGCCCGCGCACCTGCCGGTGGTAGGGCAGTTCGTGACGCAGGATCTCGGAGGGGATGGCGGCATTCGTGCGGATGTTCCACGGCGCCAGGCGTTGGGCACAGCGTTCCCGGCCAGCGAGCACGCGTTGCCGGACCTGGGCGCTGGATTCGTTGCGTTGTTTGCCCAGCAGGGTCGCGGCCGGGACCGGGTTCAGCTGCAGCTGCAGGTCGATGCGGTCCAGGATGGGACCGGAGAGCCGACTGAAGTAGCGGCGGCGCTGCATGGGTGTGCAGGTGCAGGCCAGTCCCGTCCCGTAGTTGCGGCCGCAGGGGCAGGGGTTGGCGGCCAGCAGCAGCTGGAACCGGGCCGGCAGTTGGGCATGAAGTTTGGCCCGGGCGATGTTCACATATCCGTCCTCGAGCGGTTGGCGCAGCGCGTCCAGCACGCCGGAGGGGAATTCGGGGGCCTCATCCAGGAACAGGACACCGCGGTGGGCGCGGGTCACGGCTCCCACGTGGATGTTCTTGGTCCCGCCGCCGAGCAGGGAGACGGTGGATGCGGTGTGGTGCGGTGCAATAAACGGTGGCGTGTGCTGCAGGGACGTGAACTCGTTGCCGGCCTGTTCGGTGATGGAGCGGATCGCGGTGGCTTCCAGCGCTGCCGCATCATCCAGCGGCGGGAGGATGCCGGGCAGGCAGCGTGCCAGCAGGGTCTTGCCGACGCCGGCGGGTCCGGTCATCAGCAGGTGGTGCCCGCCCACGGCCGCCAGCTCCAGGGCCAGGCGGGCCTCCTGCTGGCCATTGACTTCGGCCAGGTCCGGCACGGTGGGCGCGGCCGGTACGGTAACCGCCTGGCTTGGCTGGTGCCGGGCGCGGACCGATAGGTACTCGGCCGGGGCGCCGAAGCGTTCGAGCACCTGGCCCAGGTGTTCGGCGCAGTCCACGGTGGCCCCGGGGACCAGCCGCGCCTCGGCCGCGTTCTGTCGTGCCACCCAGAAGTGCGTGGCGCCGGCGGCCATGGCCAGGCGCACCGCGGGCAGGATGCCCGGGATGGGTCGCAGGGTTCCATCCAGTCCGAGTTCGGCCAGGTATACGGTGTGCGGGCAGGCGCTGATCTGCCGGTCGGCGCTCAGCGCGGCCAGCACGATGGCCAGGTCGAAGCCGGAGCCCTGCTTGTGCATGGTTGCCGGGGACAGGTTCACGGTCAGTTTCCGGTTGGCCAGTGCGATGCCGGTGTTGCGGGCCGCGGCCTTGATCCGTTCGCGGGCCTCGCGCAGCGCCGCGTCGGGCAGTCCCAGGATCACGAAGCCCGGGATGCCGTTGCCCAGATCCGCCTCGACCTCCACCATGGCGCCACCCAGCCCGGCCAGGGCCACGCAGCGCGTGCGTGCCAGCGTCATGACGCCACCCGCTGGTGGTGCTCGATCCGCCAGCCGCCGGGCTCGGGGTAAATGCAGATCACATCCACCCTTAGTTCGGGTAACCATATTCGTTTTTCCCTCGACCATTCGAGCAATAGGCGCTGGATTCGCTCGTACTTTTGCCGGGAAATTGCGTCAAAAGCGCTGCCGAATTTATCGCTGGTTCGAGTTTTGACTTCGATGGCCATTATGTGTCCACCGCTTCGGGTCACCAGGTCCAATTCGCCCCGCTGGCAGCGCCAATTCCGCGCCATGACCTCGTGGCCCCGGCTGGCCAAAAAGGCCGCCGCAATGCTCTCCCCGCGCACCCCCAGCCGCTGGTTGTGGTTGTCCATGTCTGCCCCCTGCCGGTGAAGTGCGAATCCATGTGACCAGTATGTGCGCGGGCACCTTCCCCGGACGGCGGAGGCGACCGGATGTGGATAGTGATCCATAACATTTCCATAACAACCTCTTTTGCCGCGTCATTCTGCGGAAAACCGTGCTTACACTTGGACATATTTCGAGGGGAATGGTGCCGGTCAAAGTGTGCTTTTTCGTTTGATCTTGTTACGCTCGGTTATTGGCGGCGACGCGTCCGACACGACCGCCAGCAAGGAAACCAAGGGCCATACGCGGTCCAGAAGTTACTGATTTGGGCCGCGTCAGTCAGGATGAACACTCGCATTTTTCAGTTCCGCCGGGCACGTTGTCGGGCGCCAAAATCCTGCGGCCCGCTACCAGCCCGTGACGCCCGATGGGCGCCAGGCGGGCAGTGGAGAACATGACCACCAATATCGCCGTGAAGGTCGAGAACCTGTACAAGGTCTTCGGCCGTAAACCGAAAGAAGCGGTCAAAAAGCTTAAAGCTGGCTCGACGAGGGACCAATTGCCCTCCCACACGACCGCAGCTGTCATCGATGCCTCCTTCGAAGTCAAGGAAGGCGAAATCTTTGTTGTCATGGGCCTTTCGGGCTCCGGCAAATCGACCCTGATCCGCACCCTGAACGGTTTGTGGGATGCCACCGACGGCACCGTGAGCCTGGGCGGGGACAAGATCACCGGGATTTCGGCCAAGCACCTGCGTGAGGTGCGCCGCAAGCGGGTCTCGATGGTCTTCCAGCACTTCGCGCTGCTGCCGCACCGCACCGTGCTGGAGAACGTGGCCTACCCGCTGGAACAGCAGGGCGTGGGCAAGAGCGAACGCTTGGCCTCGGCCGCGAAGATGCTGAAGATGGTGGGCCTGGATGGCTGGGGCGAGAAGATGCCCTCGGAGCTTTCCGGCGGCATGCAGCAGCGTGTGGGCATCGCCCGCGCACTGGCGGCCGACACCGACCTGCTGCTGATGGATGAGGCCTTCTCGGCCCTGGACCCATTGATCCGCCGCGAAATGCAGGAGCAGCTGGTCGAGCTGCAGGCCACCTTGAACAAGACCATCGTGTTCATCACCCACGATCTGAACGAGGCGATGTTCCTCGGGGACCGGATCGCGGTGATGCGCGACGGGCAGATCGTGCAGGTGGGCACCCCGGAGGAGATCCTCACCGACCCGGCCAACGACTACGTGGCCCAGTTCGTGCAGGACGTGGACCGCGCCCGGGTGCTGACCGCCTCCTCGGTGATGGAGCCGACCCGCGCGGTGATCCAGGCCAACGCCGGACCGCGTTCGGCGCTGCGCACCATGCGCGACCAGTTCCTCTCCGCCGCGATCGTCACCGGCCGGGACCGGAAGGTGCTGGGGATGATCACCGATCGTGATGCGCTCAAGCTGGTGCGCGCCGGGGAAAGCTCGATCGAGGCCAAGATCCAGAAGCTGGAGACCGTGGACCGGGACACCCCGCTGGTGGACCTGTTCGTCCCCTCGGTCGAATCCCGGCTGCCGGTGGCGGTCACCGACGCCGAGCACCGGCTGCTCGGGGTGATCCCGCGGGTGACCCTGCTGGCCGCCCTGGCCCAGACCAACCCGCCCACCGAGGAGATGACGATCCTGGACAAGCCGCTGCCCAGCGATGTGGTTGAACAAGCGCTGATGAGCAGCCCGGAGGTGAACTAGTGGAATTCCGTATCCCCATCGGAGACGTGGCCGAGGACGGCGTTGACTGGATCGTGAAGAACCTGGACGGACTGTTCCGGGTGCTGCGCGCGATCTTCGTGGAAATGTATGACGCGGTGGAAGTGGTGCTCTCCACTCCCCCGTTCTGGGTCATCACCATCATTGTGGCGCTGATCGCGCTGCTGGCCCGCGGCTGGCAGTTCATGCTCGGCTCGGTGATCGGGCTGCTGCTGATCGTGGCCATGGACCAGTGGTCCAACGCCATGGTCACCCTGGCCCTGGTGCTGGTGGCCACGTTCTGGGCGCTGGTGATCGCGCTGCCGCTGGGCATCTGGGCGGCCAAGTCCCACGCGTTCTCCAACGTGATCCGCCCGGTGCTGGACTTCCTGCAGACCATGCCGGCGTTCGTGTACCTGATCCCGGCGCTGATGCTCTTCCGCGTCGGGGTGGCCCCGGGCATCGTGGCCACCATCATCTTCGCCCTGGCCCCGGGCGTGCGCTTCACCGAACTGGGCATCCGCTCGGTGGACAAGGAAGTGGTGGAGGCCGGGCAGGCCTTCGGCTCCTCCCCCGGGCGCATCATGCGCCAGATCGAGCTGCCGTTGGCGCTGCCGACCATCATGGCCGGGGTCAACCAGGTCATCATGCTGGCCCTGTCCATGGTCGTGATCGCCGGCATGGTCGGCGCCGGCGGCCTGGGTGGCGACGTGATCGCCTCGCTCTCCCGCCTGGATACCGCCCTGGGCGTTGAGGCCGGGCTGGCCGTGGTGATCCTGGCGATGATCCTGGACCGGCTGACCAACGCGTTCGGCAAGCGCTCGGGCCTGTTCGCCCTGCTGATGAAGAAGCGCAAGGCGGCCAAGACCGCCCGGCAGCAGGAGCTGACCGCCTAGCGGCACCACGCACTGCAGCTTTGAACCTGTACTGAAGAACTGACCGGCGGGATCCGGCCACACACCGATCCCGCCGCGGGCACCGGCAACGGTGCCGGTGGCGCTGCGGAAAGACCGCGGCGCCACGGAAAGGGATAACACTCATGATGAAGAATCGTCTGCTGAAGTTCGGCGCCCTCACCGCCGCGGCCGCCCTGTCACTGACCGCCTGCGGCAGCGACGGCGAGAACCAGGCCGAGGGCAATGACAAGGAACTGACCATCGCCGTGTTCAACGGCTGGGATGAGGGCATCGCTACCAGTGAGCTGTGGAAGGCGGTGCTGGAGGAGAAGGGCTACGACGTGAAGCTGGAGTACTCGGACGTCGCGCCGCTGTTCACCGGCCTGTCCCAGGGCGACTACGACCTGACCACCGACGTGTGGCTGCCGGTGACCCACAAGGACTACATTGACAAGTTCGGCGACCAGATCGAGGACCTGGGCGCCTGGAACGAGGAGTCGAAGCTGACCGTGGCGGTCAACAAGGACTCGGAGATCAATTCCCTGGAGGAGCTGGCCGATAACGCCGACAAGTTCGGCAACAAGATCGTGGGCATTGAATCCGGCGCCGGACTGACCAAGACCATGGAATCCTCGGTGATCCCGGAGTACGGCCTGGAGGGCATGGACTTCACCACCAGCTCCACCTCCGCGATGCTCGCCGAGCTGAAGACCGCGACCGACGCGAAGGAAGACGTGGTCGTCACCCTCTGGGAGCCGCACTGGGCCTACGCCTCCTTCCCGATCAAGAACCTGGAAGACCCCAAGGGTGCGCTGGGCGGCACCGAGTCGCTGCACACCTACGCGCGTGACGGCTTCTCCGAGGACCACGCCGAGGTCGCCAAGTGGATGGGCGACTTCAAGATGGACCTGGACAAGCTCTACGACCTGGAGAACCTGTTGTTCGTGGAGAACGACACCGATGACTACCAGCCGCTGGTCAAGCAGTGGATGGAAGACAACAAGGACTACGTTGAGGGCATGACCTCCTAATAGTCCCTACCAAGTTCTTCTGTGGTCCAGTTCGCCTGGACCTCCGGCCGCCGCCGGGTCCCGCGTACCGCGGGCTCACCCGGCGGCGGCCTTTTTCATATCACCCCCTCAGAAAGGATGTTTTTGCCCATGCAGAAAACCACACTGAAGCTCTCGGCCATCGCCGCCGCCTCCGCCCTGGCCCTGACCGGGTGCAGTGCCGCCGGAGCGGATGATGCGGATAAGAAAATCAAGCTGGCCGTCTTCAACGGCTGGGATGAGGCGCTGGCCACCAGCCTGTTGTGGGAGGCGGTGCTGGAGGACAAGGGCTATGACGTCGAACTGGAGTACGCGGACCTGGCCCCCGCGCTGACCGGACTGTCCCAGGGTGACTACGACTTCACCACCGACGTGTGGATGCCCATCACCCACGCCTCGTTCATCGAGCAGTACGAGGATGACCTGGAAAAGGTGGGGGTCTGGAACGATGAGGGCAACGCCGCCCTGACCCTGGCGGTGAACGAGGGCGCGCCCATTGATTCCATTGACGAGCTGGCCGAAAAGGCCGATTTGTTCGGCAATAAGATCGTGAGCATCGAACCGGGCTCGGGCATCGTGAACTCCATGGAGAACGAGGTGATCCCCGCTTACGGGCTGCAGGGCTTGGAGTTTGCCACCAGCTCGACCGCGGCCATGCTCGCCGAGGTGAAGGCGGCCACCACCGCGAAGGAAAACGTGCTGGTGACCCTCTGGCAGCCACACTGGGCCTACAGCCAGTTCCCGCTCAAGAACCTGAAAGACCCCAAGGGCGTGCTGAACACCGATGAGGAATTGAGCATCTACAGCCGTACCGGGTTTGCCGATGACTTCCCCGAGGTCAACCAGTGGCTGCAGGACTTTGAGATGAGCCTGGACCAGCTCTACGACCTGGAGAACCTGTTGTTCGTGGAGAATGACACCGATAATTACGCGCCACTGATCAAGCAGTGGATGGAAGACAACAAGGACTACGTGGAAGGCTTGACCTCCTAGTAGCCCCCGGGTCGGCGGATTCAGCGCGGCCGCCGGGCGGCCGCAGCTTAAAGCACGCCACGGTCGTTGCCAGGCCCCCGCACGGGGTTCATGGCAGCGACCGTGGCGTTTAACCGAAGCAGAAACCGGCTAGAATTTCGCGGGCCTCGGCTTCGCGTCGGTGGCGCCATTGACCAGGGTGGCCCCGTGCAGGCCGGTGTCCTGCTCGGTCTTGCTGAAATGCACCCCGTACTCCAGTTCCATGGGCTTGGCGTACCGCTTGCCGTCCTTGGTCAGCTTCCATTCGAAGCTGGCCACCACGTTGACGGTGGCCCCGTTGATCTCGGCGGTGTTCCCGTCCTCCAGCACCTCGCCCTTGTCGTAGGAGTGGGCGGACTTGATCTTCACCGTGGGGTTCAGCATGCGGCTGGATCCCGCGTCCTGGTAGGGCTGGTAGCCGGAAAAGTTGTTCGCCTTCGCATCGCTCCACACCAGGAACGGGTTCTGCTTGATGGGCTGTGCGAACACGGTGGCCAGCGTCTGCTTGGCCCCCTCCTCCTGGGCGAGCTGGCTGAACTGCGCGCTCATCTGCTCGACCTGGCGGTCAATGTCCGCCTGGCTGCCGCCCAGGGCCGGGCCGGAGAGGATTTGGGAATAGACGAAGTCCACGGCCTGCACCTGCAGCTGCGCCATCTCCTTTTCGCTCCAGGCCTCGCCCACGGCCGCCCACTTCGGCGCCTCGTAGCTGGCCAGCGACGAGTTCGGGTCCGCGCCGAGGATGATGTATTCGCCCTGCGCGTTCTTCCCCGGCTGCTTGTACACCAGCCCCTCGCCCAGGTGGTCGGGGTTCGCCTCGCGGACCTGCTTGATCGCGTCGTTCTTCTGGCTTGCGGAGGCGGTGATGGGTTCGGGTGTCTGGGTGTCGGCATTGGTTGCCGCGCAGCCGGAGAGCAGCAGGCCCCCGGCCATGGCCAATGCTGCGCCGCGGCGCAGTGGGCTGTTCTTCAATTGGTTCCCGTCCCGAGTTCGCTGGCGGACGGACCCGGTCCGAAGTCCCGAGTCCGTCCGCACAAGTTTAATAAGGTTGAATTCTATCGCATACGCGGGGTGACGCCGCGGGAACCGGTGGGTGGACGGGCACCCAACAGACCGGGAAGACGCCAAGGGCCCTGCGGTAAACCGGGGTGCAGCGGTGTGCTGCCCGGCCTGCCGAAGGGCCCAAGATCACGCGGGGACAATATCCTTCACGAGGAAGCGCTGAACCTACTGGTCCATCTCGTCCTTGGGGATCTGCAGTTCGTTGCGGTTCAGTTCCTCGATGTTCACGTCCTTGAAGGTCAGCACCTTCACCGACTTCACGAACCGCCCCTGGCGGTAGATGTCCCACACCCACGCGTCGGTCAGGCTCAGTTCGAAGTAGACCTCCCCGGCGTTGCTCAGGGTTTTGAGTTCAACCTGGTTCGCCAGGTAGAAGCGGCGCTCGGTTTCGACGACGTAGTTGAAGAGCGAGACCACGTCCTTGTATTCGCGGTAGAGCCGCAGTTCCAGGTCTGATTCGTAGTTTTCCAGATCTTCGCTCGCCATCAGTCTTTCCCACTTCCCATGGCTTCACTCTCGGTCTTTTTCGTTTCGGAAGTCAAGCGCCAGCTCATCCGGTGCAGGGCACACGGACCGTGCTCGGTGATCGCCGCCCGGTGGCTGGCGGTGGCGTACCCCTTGTTGACCTCCCACCCGTAGTGCGGGTGGGTTTGCGCGGCGGCGGTCATGATGCCGTCGCGTTCCACCTTGGCCAGGATGGAGGCCGCGGCGATCGCCTGGCAGGTCATGTCCCCCTTGATCAGGGTGCGTACCGGGATTTGCAGGCCGGAGGGCTCGGTGTCGGCCTCCAGCAGGTCAAACAGGTCGGTTTCCTTGGCCGAGAGCCAGTCGTAGCTGCCGTCCACCAGGGCCGCCTGGGCCTGGATGGCGCATTGGGCGGCGGCGCGGGTGCCGGCCAGCCGCAACCCGGCGGTGATGCCCAGCCGATCGATTTCGGCCGGGGTGGCGTGTCCCACCCCGTGCCCGACGGCCCAGGAGCGGATGGCCTCGACCATGGATTCGCGCACCTGGGGTTCGAGCATTTTCGAGTCCCGCAGTTCCGGGTATTCGGTGACCGCTTCGATGTCGATGACCACCATTCCGACGCTGACCGGTCCTGCCAGGGAGCCGCGGCCGACCTCGTCCACGGCGCCAACGTACCGGTAGCTACCGCTTGCGGCCAGGGCCCGTTCATGCTCCAGGGTGGTGGGACTGCCTTTAGTTTTCCGTGGCACGAATTCGCCAGCTTCCTCTTTCGTGGTTTTGAGCCGTTAGCGGTCTGTGTCGATCACGATAGCGCACTTTCCGGTTCGCTGCCGTCACCCCACCGGACCCATCGGGTGACGACGGTGCGATCGGCGCCGGTCGCACCAGGGCACAGCCTGAAATTAAAACGCCTTTGCAACGCGACGACGCGGGATCGCCGTGCTATGGAGGTAGATCAGCAAACGACCGAGCGCCGGGCTTATCGGGCAGGATCCGGCACGTTGTCAAAGACCTCGCGGTGCGAGTCGACTACGCCCCAGCGATCCATGGGCCAGGAGATGACCTGGGCCTTGCCCTGCACGGTTTCCATGTCCACGAATCCGCCCTCGGTGTCCATGTGGTAACGCGAGTCGGCGCTCGCACCGCGGTGATCACCCAGCACCCAGAGCTTGTTCTCCGGCACGGTCACCGAGAACGGGATGTCGCTGGGGTTATCCCCCGGGTAAATATAAGGTTCGTCGATTTCCACGCCGTTAACCTTGATCCGCCCGTCGGCTGAGCAACACTCGACGGTGTCGCCGGGCATGCCAATGATTCGCTTGACCAGGTACTGTTCGCCCTGGTCCGGCAACAGGCCGATGAAGCTCAGCGCCTTGTCGAAACCGGACTGCTCGGTCTGGACCGGCGGCAGCCAGGCGTCATCGTCGCGAAACACCACCACGTCCCCGCGGTTCAGGTCGAAGGGGCCGGGAACCATCAGGTTCGCAAAAATCCGGTCGTCAATCTGCAGCGTGTTCTCCATCGACCCGGAAGGGATGAAGTAGGCTCGGAAGAAGAACGTCTTGATGATCAGGGACAGGCCGATGGCAATCACCAGGATGACCACGATCTCGCGCACCATGCGCCAGAGCTTCAACAGAAATCCTGCATCATTCGAGTTGGCTTCACCGGGTTCGGCGCTCACGTGTCCCCTTAGTTACGGCTTAATCTGCGTGCATTTCACAATATCGCATCGCAGGTGCTGCCGACCGCTGCGCCACGTGGCAACGAAGCTCCCCAGCTCATTCCACCGCTGGTTCTGATGAAGGCGCGAGAATCTCGCTATTGTTCCACCAAGGAGAGAATCCTAAAAACGTCGGCACCGGATTCCGCTGAGGCGCGGAATCCGGCGGCAGCGATCCCCCATAAATCTCTGCCTAACACCCCGTCTCCAGCGCTGCGTTCCAGGAACTGACATGCAGCACAGAAGGCCGGGCGTGAGTCCGACCTCTCAAGAGTCCTCCTGCTTGCCAATCCTGGCTAGTACCTGCAATGAAGGATTGGGGAGAACCCCAACACCCCAAAGGGAGCGAGTGCGCATGCGCTTGCTTTCCATCGGTGCTTCACGACAAGGGCTGCGTCGCAGGCCGAAAGATGCATTCGTCTATACTTGTTGACTAAAGGCGCGTGTGGTGGCTGGGGGGCCAACCGAGCAAGAGACAGTACGACCTTGGAAATCTTGGGGGCAATCTGGTGAAACCAGAGGCAACGACGACCAGCTGCGTGCACGGGACGAACTCGTCGCCGCGTTTGGGGTGGGATCAGGAGGCGCAGCATGCGTAGCCGCCGAAATCTGCTGAACACTCTCCTATCCAAGGCCACCGGCTCCCGTGAAGTGGCACTGGTGGTATCCGGCGCCTCCGGAGCCGGCAAGAGTTGGCTGCTGCGTCAGCTGCAGCACGAGTTGGGGGCTCACCCGCACGTGCTGCTGCGGATCAGCCCCATGGAAACAAACTGGCCGTTGTCCTCACTGATCAAGCTGCTCTCCGAGCTGGACCTGGCCGAACCCCTGGCCCTGGACCATTTCCTGCCTCAATCGCCGGGGCAGGGTGTGGATTCCTACGCGGTCGCCCGGCACCTGCACGCCAAGCTTCCCGCCCTGGTCACCCCCGGCACGGTAATCCTGCTCGATGATGTGGATCTGATGGACGAAGCCAGTCTAGAAGCGCTGGGATTCATGAGCACCTGGCTGCAACGCAACCGGGCGAAGTTTATTGTCACCGTGGCCTCAGGACCCATCCCCGAGCCCCTGGCCGGATGGGAGATCCTGAAATTGCGCGGGCTGACCGAGGCCGAATCGCTGGCCCTGGCCCGCGAAACCGCCGGGGTGGATGCCGACCCGGCCGTGCTTCATTTCACCACCACCACAAGCCGCGGCATGCCCGGGTCCATCATTGAACAACTGGACAGATTGCAGCGGCAGGCTCAGGCCGGTGAGTTGCCGCTGACCCTTCCCCTGCCGGTGGGCACCGAACGCACCGGAAAACTCTCCAAGGTGGTTGCACGGCTGAAAGAAGAACACCAGCAGGTGCTGACGCTGCTTGCCGCCGCCCCGGTCACCGAACGCGCCACGGTCCTGGCACTGAAGCCCGGGGCCGTCAGCTGCATTGATGAGCTGGAGCAGCGCGGATTCCTGGTCGGCGCAGACGGTCACGTGCAGATCTCGGACCCCGCCCTGCGGTCAACACTGTACTGGGGACTGAACTTGACCGAACGCCAGTCACTGCACCGGCAACTGCAGGAGCACGGTGAGGACCCTACCTTGAAGCTTTACCACCGCACGTATGTGGATCAGCTCGGGGTAACCGCCAGTGAGCTCGTTGCAGCGGCCGGGCAACTGGTGGAACAAGGACAAGTTGCCGCCGCCATCGAGGTGGCCGAGCGGGGGCTGCTGTTGCCGGTCACCGGTACGCACCTGCCCCAGGCACTGCACTACCTAGCCGAAATGCTCTGCCAACACCTGCAGCTGGAAGCAGCCCGCAGGTACGTGCGCTTCGGCCGCCGCTTGCCCCTGGACCCGGCAGCGTCACTGGCCTTGGCAACCTTGGACGTCCAGCTGTCCACCCTGAAGGGCCGCGTCACGGCCAGGAACCAGCACGCGGCGCTCATCAGCGAACTTGAGAACGTTGAACCACACGGCTGCGTTCGCCTGCTTGGCGCACTGGCCACTGAATACGCCCTGCGGGAGGATCATCAGCAAACCGAAAGCCTCACCGCCCAGGCCACTGCGCTGGTCTCACGCTTCCCCGACGCCAAGGGCCCTGAGTACGAAGCGGCGCAGTTGTTGTGCGCTGCCCTGAACCACGACCGGCAGCAGCTGATGGACCGGTTTCACCAGTTGCCGGTGGTCCCGAAGGAGCCGGGCGATGGGATTCTCATGCTGGCCCTCGGGGTTGGGCTGAGCACCGCGGACTGCTTTCTGGAAGCCCGGGAGGTCTTTTCGCGGCTGGCTGCCGCCCCGGAAGGCGCCAGCCCGCTGATGGAACGCTTGCTGTTGCTCCTGAACGCGGCTAACGCGATCCTGAATCAGAACTATCCCCGGGCCATGCAACTGGTTGAACGCTGGATCGCAGCCGATGGCCCGGCCTTGCTCAGCCCCATCCCCCAGCTGATCCAGGCCTGGTATTGGATGAACAAGAACCGTCCGGACATGGCAGAGTGGTACTTCCAGTCATTGGAACCACGGATCCTGGGCGAGAGTTCTCCGATGCTGCTCTCCCGGATCGCGATGATGGCCGGTGACCGGGGATTAATGACCGGGGATTATCCGGCAGCGGTGGAAGCCTACCGTCGAACGCTGCGGCTGCATCAGGGCCCGGGGAACCTGCGCTATGTCAGGGCCACCTGCGCACTGATTGAGGCCCTGGCGATGCTGGGGCGCACCGAAGAAGCCGTAGATGAGTATCGTTCACGGCAAGAGATCATGGCCGCCGTTCCTGGGCGGCGTCCGAAGCTGGCAATGCGCTGCGCCCAGGCGCTGGCCATGCAGGGCACGGCCTCCCTGACTCGGTTCCAGCAATTGCTCGATGACTGGACGGGTTCGGATAACACGTTTGAGTTGGCGCGCCTGCGCCATTGCTTTGGTCAGCGGCTCCGCTCAATGGGCCGCACCCAGGCGGCAAGGGAGCATCTACAGGCAGCACGGGCCCTGTACCGCAGTCTTGGTGCTCGGGGATGGATGGCGAACCTGGAGGACCTGGAAGCTCCAGTGGCAGCCACTTCCCGCAACACTCCCCTGAGCCTGAGCCGTGAAGAGATTGCCGTAGTTCGGATGATCCATGACGGGTTGACCAACAAGGCCATCGCCAAGGAACTGTTCATCTCGGTTAGCGCCGTCGAGGCCCGACTCACCAAGCTGTACCGACGTACGGGAACTCGCAACCGGCAGCAGTTGGCCGCCCGGTACGCAAGCGTTGCAGCGCCGCGGGCATAGCTCCACGGTCAGCGGTGTAGATTTTCGCCACTACCCCGCTGCCGGACTCGCGATCCCCGAGCTTGGGGTAAACGTCAGCTGGACATCCCCTGCTGGCTGATCCTGCTCCAGCATTTGCCTCACCTGGTCCAGGTGCTTGGAATCCACACGGAGAATCAGCCCACCGTCCTTGGCACTGATCGAGTACCCATGGATGGCGTTGGCGATTTCCGGCTCCTGCTTGGATTGCCAGCTCATGATCTCACCGATCGCATCCCGTAGTTGCTGCGAGCTGAAGTCGACCACTTCTGCGACAGCCCCGGCCTCTTCAATCTCCTGCGCCTTGGACTGATCACTAGTGGCGACGTGCAGCTCGTCGTTTTCGATCCAGCCTTGCACGTACGCGGCACCCAATGAAGATGAGAGTCGGTCGTTGAGGTTCAACAGCTGTTCATGATCCACGGCGTTCTCCGGTGTTTGCTGTTCTTCGGACGCGGAATTGCTTGGCGTGCTCGGCGCGCCACCGCCGCTGGCGCAGGCAGAAAGCGCGAAAGTGAGCACCGCTGCGGTGCCAGCCACCTTCAGCCTTTGAAGTTTATTCATCCAGGTCTCTCACTTCTTTCTACCGAAACCAAGGGTCCCGGTCTTCTGTCTTTGAGCCTAGTGAATGACGCGTATAGCAAGCCAATAGATTGGTGAGTGTTAAATGGGAGGTGCCCCGGTTGAGCAACCGGGGCACCTTCCAATCGTTACTGTCGTCAGGCGTCCTGAATCACTTCCGGAAACTAGCCGTGGCGACGCTTGGATCGACGCAGCAGCAACAAAAGGGCGCCAGTCAGGCCAAGACCGCCTGCGATGGCCAGCACAGGCATGGAAGTCGAGCCGGTGTCTGCCAGCGGATCTTTCTCCGGTTGCTCGGTTTGCTTCGGGGACTCGGACTTGGTGGGCTCCTCCGATGAGTCCTTGGTCAGTGACTGCGACGGGGAAGGACTCTGGGTGGCCTCATCCGACTCGGATGGGCTCTCGGTGGGTTCTTCCGTAGGCGTGGGCTCCTCGCTTGGTTCCGGAGCCACCAGCGTGTAATTGCCAGGCGTCAGCTCGGATTCGTTGAACTTGCCGCTCTTGGCCCGCAGTTCGAAAGCGAACTTTCCTTCAGTCTGGGGGGCCTTGAAGGAGAACGAACCGCGGGTGACCTTGACGGTGTCGATGACTTCACCGTCCACCAAAACCTCAACGTTGGCGTTGGGTCCAGGTTTGGCCACGGTACCGGAGATCGTGGAGCCGGGTTCGATCTCGCTGCCATTGCGCGGTGAAGTGACCTTCGGCGCGTTTACGAACAGTTTGATCTCGTAGTTCTTCACCGGGGTCTTCGCCGCGGCACCTGCCAAAGAGGTGTACATCGCGAGGTCGTCGTCGGTGAACTCCTTGCCGTCCTCGCCAGCGTGGTTGGCGCTGTTGATGCCCACCGCCCGGGTGCCGACGATGACGGCGCCGCCGGAGTCTCCTTGGTTTACCACGGAGAAATTCGGGTTTTCCGCGATGTACCCCGTGACCGGTCGAGCCCTTGCATCCTTGTCCTCGATCCCGCCGACAAGGAAGATTCCTTCTTCGATAATGCGGGAACATGACCAGCCAGTGGTCCGTCCGACGCTGCACGCCTTGGCGCCTATGGAGGCAGTTCCCGAATCAGTGATTGCCAGTGTTTCGTCGCGTTCATCTTTGCCAGCTGGCCACTTTGAGACGGCAGGGTGAAGCCTAAGTTCTGGATTGATGTCCTCGATGACTGCAATATCGGTGCCTTGCTCCCATTTTTCAGCCACTGGGTCTATCCGGTCGACACCCTGATTATTTGGCAGACCGAATTGGTTGAAACCAAATGTTCCGAGCAAAGCGCCAAGATCCTCGATTTGCCCTGGAGCGGAATGCTCCACCACGGCGCTTAACTGCAGAGCTCCGTCTGAGGAGCAGTGACCGGCGGTAATAATGGCGTCCTCGCCGTTCTTGTCCCAAGCGTTGAAACCCATTGAGCACACACCGGGCTCGGGTCCCCCGTCAGCGAAGGCCAGGTAGCCCATGCCCCCATAAATGTCCTCGGTCGCGGCTGGCTTTGCGTGTGGCTGGTCTCCACCGTAAACCAACTCGACATTCGGTACGGCCTTGTCGAAACCTTCCAGGGTGGTGCCTGATCCAGCGGTCGCCAAAGATCGCGCCCCACGCCGCTGCTCGGTCTTGGCCGGTTCCGCCGCACGAATACGAATCGTTCCTTCGGCGGTCTTGGTCACAGAAGTCAGCCGCTTAAATTGCGAGGGATCCAGGTTCTGCTTCAGCGCAGCGAAGATCTCCATCGGATCGGAGGGAATACCGGACTTGAGAACGACACTCTTCTCGCCCGAGTTTTCGTACTTTTCCTTGTCCTCTGCTTGTCCGGTAGCAGTGACGGACGGACCGGGCTTGTTGGTCCGTTTTGGGCCGCTTGGCGTCCTCGATGCTCCCGTGGCCTTGTCGTCATTGTCAGACTCGTCTGATCCGGTAGACTTCGGCGCCGTGGACTTCGGGCTTTGCGCTGTGGCTTCCGCAACCGCTTCAATGTCCTTGGTTTTCTGGGTCTTAGCGATCACCCCGTTCGCGGCTTCCAGATTCACATCAGCTACTTGGACGACCACTACGCCTTCTTCGATGACCACGGTGGCGTCAATCTTCGCCACGGCTAAGGCCCTCTTCAGCTCGCCAGCGAGAACATTGGCTTCGGATTCTGCCACATACTGCTCCGGCGTCATCTTCAGATCGCGCTCAATGGCCTTGCTCAGGCCGGACGTGTCGACTGCGGCTTCAGAAGCAGATGAGGAGGCGGGGGTGTCGTTTGGTGCTTCTGTTGCGGAAGCAGGAAAGGCCAGGACGCTGCCGCCTACCACCAGGGCGGTGGAGGCAACAGCGACGGCACCACGCTGCACGATCTTACGGTGAGGACTTGGCATAGAGGGTTCTCCCAGTTGGTGCGAAACCTGGCGGATCTAACTCAGCTGTTGATCACACGCAGGGCACAGGTGTGTTACCAAATCGAAACCCTATCCACAGGAGATAATCAGTTTCAAGGCAGGAAACTTGCCATCGCTCCGCAATCAGTCGCGCCTCTTCCCTAGTCACCGGCTGGTCACCGGCCTAGACGAGTTTCCTGGGCCACCGACCCGTGCAGTTAGAGATCGGCCAACTGTTATTTGCCCGAGGTCAGAGCAGTGTGACACATGGCATTCATGAGTTCTTTCGCCGGTGGGCAATGCCGATGCACGCGTGGCGCACGCTCGGACAGCGGTAAAGGGAGAATCGGGACCGCCCGCGCAAGCGTCTTAAAGATCTTTTTCACGGCCACGTCATATAAGGACCTGATCAGCCATGACATCTAAACGTGCAGCCCGCGTGCGGCTGCTTTCCCGCGGCGAGGAACTTGCTGGGGTGGTCCTACAGCAAGGTCGGTGCGCTACTCGACGGGGTGGCGCTTCTTCAGCGGCCAGATCACTTCCGTGACTTCGCCCAGCACCCGATCCACTGGGATCATGCCCCCGCCGCTGGCGCCGAGCAGGGAGCGGGAGTCCTCGGACTTCTCGCGGTGGTCCCCCATCACCCAGATCCGCCCTTCGGGCACCTGGACGCTGAACTTCTGCTCGCTGGGCGCATTGCCGTGCATGACGTACTCTTCAGCGATGGGGTGGCCATTGACCATCAGCCGCCCGTCGGGGCTGCAGCATTCGACGGTGTCCCCGCCCACGCCGATGATTCTCTTGACGTAGCTGGAGTTGGAGCCGCTCCAGTGCAGGGCACGGGAAATTGTGTCGGCGAAGGAGGCGCGCTGGTAGGGCAGGAAGGAGCCGCGTCCGTCAAAGACCACGATGTCCCCCCGTTCTGGTCCCTGCTCACCGTAGGCGCGCAGATCCACCAGAATGGATTCACCGGGGTTCAGCGTGGGCTGCATGGAGACCGACTTGATGTGGTAGACATCCAGCAGCGTGGCCCTGATGGTGATGGTGGCCAGGAATCCCAGGATGATGGCGGCAATGACAAAGCGCCAGACCCAAGACCAGGTCCGGCGCTTTGTGACTGCTCGCTCGGCGCGCGCAATCCGATTCATGGAAGAATGCGGACTACTTCTTGGTGCCGAATTCGCGCTTCTCGCGGATGCGAGCTGCCTTACCGTGGCGGTCGCGCATGTAGTACAGCTTGGCACGGCGCACGTCACCGCGGGCCACGACCTCGATCTTGTCGATGATCGGGGAGTGTACCGGGAAGGTACGCTCGATGCCCACGCCGAAGGAAACCTTGCGGACGGTGAAGGTCTCACCGATACCGCGGCCCTGGCGGCCAAGGACATAGCCCTTGAAGACCTGGACACGGGAGTTCTTGCCTTCGATGATGTTTACGTGAACGTTCAGGGTGTCACCCGGACCGAAATCGGGAACATCGTTGCGCAGTGAAGCTGAATCCAGCTCGTCGAGAATATGCATTGGTGCATCTCCTAGGACAACTGCCGCAGGTCACCTGTCCTTATTGGCAAGGCGCATGTGCGGTGCACATGCCCTTGAAACGTCATAGCCACCGACAAGGCTCTAGCTTGTCGGTGCGGTGGTTTCTCATGTCTGCAACGCCCCCTGCGGCAGGCGGCAAGACAAAACACACCAAGAGTTAATTCTGCCATAACCCTGCGCCCTAGTGCCAACGCACCGTGGGCGAGGCCACGGTGATTTACGACTCCGCGTCCCAGTCCAGCTCGGACTTGCGAATGACCTGCCCATCCTGCACCGCGAACCCGGCATGCCACAGCTGGTCGCGGTCCTTGCGGTTCAGCGTGCTGGGATCCAGTTGGGTGATCAAATCCGGGCGGCGGGCTGCGGTGCGCTGGATCTGCGCGTCGCGCCGGAAGCGGGCGACCCGGCCGTGGTTGCCGCCCAGCAGCACCTCGGGCACCTCGCGGCCCCGCCAGGAGGCCGGCTTGGTGTAGACGGGGTATTCCAGCAGCACGTCCGAGTGGGATTCCTCCACCAGCGACTCCGGGTTGCCGATGACCCCGGGGATCAGTCGGGCGATGGCCTCGACCATCACCAGCACGGCCACCTCTCCCCCGTTTAGGACATAGTCCCCGATGGATATCGGGATGACGTTGAAGCGTTCGTGCGCGTAGTCGATGACGCGCTCATCAATGCCCTCGTAGCGTCCGCAGGCGAAGACCAGGTGCTCTTCCTCGGCCAGCTCGTAGGCCATCTGCTGGTTGAACACGGCTCCGGCCGGGGAGGGGACGATGAGCGTGGGAAGTTCGGAGCTGGAGTGGGTCTGCAGCACCGCATCCAGCGCCTCACCCCAGGGCTCGGGCTTCATGACCATGCCCGCTCCCCCGCCATAGGGGGTGTCATCCACCTTGTGATGGCGGTCGTAGGTGTACTCGCGCAGGTCCTGGACGTTCAGATCCAGCAGTCCCTGGGTACGGGCCTTGCCGATCAGCGACAGGTCCAGGGCGGCAAGGTATTCCGGGAAGATCGAGATGACATCGATGCGCATGGGCTAGTTCTTCCCGCCCTCTTCGCGGTTGACCTCGAGCAGGCCAGCCGGCGGGGTGATGGTCATGGTGCCGGCCTCCAGGTCGATTTCCGGAACGAATTCCTCAACGAAGGGCAGGAAGACCTCCTCACCGTCATTGCCCTTAAAGACCAGTAGGTCCTGGGCGGTGCCGGTGCGCATCTCGGTGATGACTCCGACCTGTTCGCCCTCCAGCATGACCTTCAGGTCCACGAGCTCATGCTCGTACCACTGGTCCTGGTCATCCTCCTGCTCGTCTTCGGTGTCGAATTCGAGGCGGGCCTGGCGCAGCGTCTCGGCGGCGTTGCGGTCCGCGATCTCCTCGAAGCCCAGCAGCAGGATGGCCTTGTTCCACCGGGCGCTGCGGATGGTCAGCCGCTCGACCGGTCCGTTGACCACGTGGAACTGTGCGCCCTTGACGAAGCGCTCCTCCGGGGCGTCGGTGAGGACCTGGACGGTGACTTCGCCGCGGATACCGTGGGGCTTGCCGATACGTGCAACCTGCATGCGCATGACGGGGTGATCATTCTCCTTAGGAAGGCGGTGACTATAGGTGCGGTTGCGGCGGGCGGGCCGCAACCCCCGGTGGTGCTGTCTGGGCAATAGTCTAGTGCGGCAGCAGCAAAAGATGGTGGGTGATTCAAAGGGCTGGAAAGCGCAAGGGGAGTTCCCGCCTGGTTGGGCGGGAACTCCCCTTGCAGTGAAGTCACCTTGCGCGAGACTTCAAGGTTTCGCGGCTAACGGTTGCGGTCCGTGTCGATCACATCGACCCGGATCGGCTCGTTGGCCAGCGCAGCCATCACGGTGCGCAGTGCCCGTGCGGTGCGGCCCTGACGCCCGATCACGCGACCGAGGTCCTCGGGATGCACGCGCACTTCCAGCAGGTCTCCGCGCCGGGTGGACTTCAGGGCAACCCTGACGTCCTCCGGCTCGTCGACGATGCCGCGCACCAGATGGTCAAGCGCATCTGCGAGCATGGTTACTCAGCCTCGGTGGCTTCAGCGGTTTCAGCCTCGGCCGGCTTGTCAGCCTTAGGGGTGACGGCCTCCGGCAGGATCACCGAACCCTTCTGCGGGGCAACGAACTCGGGCTTCGGCTCGGCAACCTTCAGGGTGCCTTCCTGGCCCTCGATGCCCTTGAACTTCTGCCAGTCACCGGTGATCTTCAGCAGAGCGTGCACCTGCTCGGTCGGCTGAGCGCCAACCGACAGCCAGTACTGGGCACGGTCCGAGTCGATGCGGATCTTCGACGGGTTCTCGGTCGGGTGGTATTCACCGATCTCTTCGATGGCACGGCCATCGCGCTTGGCACGCGAGTCGATGACGATCACACGGTAGTGAGGGGCGCGCATCTTGCCGAAGCGCTTCAAACGAATTTTAACGGCCACTTTTGTGGTCACTCCTGTTTCTCAACATGGTCGAACCAGCGGTTTCTGCGCTTGTGGGGCAAGCCATACTGGGCTGGTTCTAAGGACAGGACCTGACATGGAGAGAGGGGCCACATCAAATCGAGTACCCTGCAATTATGCCAGAGCAGGGCAAGGGAAACCAATTCCGTGGTCGTGTTGGCTGCAACACGTACCAGAGCTCTTTCCCCTCCCCCACCTGCCAGGCTGCCGTCGGTTCACGGGCGGCAGGGACAACGTAGCCCTAGGCAACACAGTGGGATTCAGCAGCCGTCCTTGTTGATACGGGCTGTTGCCATCTTTTCAACCGGCTGCCGGCGCGCCCCGTTCCCAGGTACCGATATTACGAAGCCGGGTGTTCGCCTCGGTAGTACGCCTTTCCGGCGCTCAGCTTTGAGTGGGCGAAGAGTTGGTCCACCCGCACCGGGGTGTAGCCCTTGTCCTTGAGCTCTCGGATCAGCCCTGGGACCGCGGCCACCGTGCTGGCATGGATGTCGTGCATCAAGATAATCGACCCGGGACGCACCTCATCCATGGCGGTGGAGATGGTCTTGTTGGTGTTGCGGTGCTTCCAGTCCAGGGTGTCCACATCCCACAGGATCAGCGGGGAGGTCACGATCCGGTCCACGTCCTTGTTGTGGGCGCCATAGGGTGGGCGCACCAGTGTTGAGCTGTACCCGGTGGCCGAGCTGATGGCCTCGTCGGTGCGCAGCAGTTCCTTGGCCACTTCCGAGGAGGCCAGGGCGGGCAGGGAACGGTGGGAGAAGGTGTGGTTGCCGATCTGGTGCCCCTCGGCCTGCATGCGCCGCAGCAGTTGCGGGCGCGCCTGGGCGTTGGGTCCCACCACGAAGAAGGTGGCCGGGACCCCTTCCTTCTTCAGCGAATCGAGCAGGTACCCGGTGCTGGCACCGGGGCCGTCATCAAAGGTCAGCGCCACGCACTTGGCTTCCCTGCAGTCCACCTGGCTGACCTCGGGCACCTGGGCCGGAGTGTTCTGCTGCTGTTCTTCCTCGGGCGTCGCCGAGCCGCTCTCCGATGTCCCGGGAACCGGTTCCGGGGTTGGCGCCGCATCATGCTCGACCACCGAACCCTGCGCGGCGCGGCCCAAATCCGAGAGCAGTCCGTCGACGCGCCCGGCATCCAGCTGCAGCACAATGGTGCCCTCGGACCCCGGGGCGATCAGATATTCGTCCACCTGGACCCGCAGGTCCCCGCTGGTGGTGAACTGAACGTCATCGGTGGCCTCCTCGGGAAGATCCGTAACGGATTCCAGATCGATGCCGGCCTTGCTGTTGGCCTGCTCGGCGAGCATCTGCCGCACGTGGTCCCAGGCTTCGGACGAGGAGAACAGTTCCCCGGTGGGAATTTCGCGGTCCTGCTGAACATCAAACCATTGGGTGCGGTAGCTGTTGGCGCCAGAGGCCCCGGCGAATTCATAGATCTGTTGCGAGACCCCGAGCACGCTCTGGTCAGCCGAGGCAGCCTGGGAGTTGATGTTCAGTTCCGGCTTGGCGGTTACGTCCTCATCCAGGGCGTCCTGGTGATCAGCCAGGAAAGCGTCAATGCTCGCGGTGACCGATTCCCGGGTGGCCCGGCTGATCTGCGGGTGATCCTTCAGCTCCAGGTGCGCGGCGTACATGTGCAGCCGCTCATTGCTGGTGGTGACCCGGTTCAGCCCGGTGAGCTGGGTGTTGCCTCCCTCGGCTTCACTGCTGGCGGTGGTGTCCGGCAGCTGCTGCAGCGAATTGACGTCATCCGGGGCGGAAGGCTGGCTGACAGCACACCCGCTGAGGGCCAAAAGTCCGGTGAGGGTCATTGCAGCGGCACGCAGCACACGGCCATGGTTCGAGGTCATGAGTTCCAGTTTCCAAGTTTTAGCACCGTGACACCTAACCGATTCGGGGTGTGGCAACCAATCGTTAAACAGTCGTTATCTGCGGGGCAACTTGGCATGCTCCACCTCACGCACGGCTGTGCGCGGCCTCACGCGGCATGCTCGGCAGGACCGGTTGAACTTCGCTTGATGACGCCACACTTCGACAGCGTAGGTCTTGTCGTAGACTGTCAAAAACCTTGGGCTGAAGATCGGGAGTTGGACGTGGAGCACAGCGACGAGATTGCCATCATCGCCGGGGCGCGCACCGCGGTTGGAAAGTTCAATGGACTCTACCAGGACCTGGCCACCGCGGAGCTCGGTGCGGCTGCGGCCTCCGGGGCGCTGCAGCGCAGCGGGATTCCCGCCGATGCCGTGAACGAGGTCATCATGGGGTGCATTGGCCAGGTGGGGCCCGAGTCCTACAACGCCCGCCGGGTGGCCCTGGGTACCGGGCTGCCGCAGCGGACAACGGCGTTCAACGTCAACCGG
Organism: Glutamicibacter creatinolyticus; assembly: GCF_006094275.1. Classification (GTDB taxonomy): domain Bacteria; phylum Actinomycetota; class Actinomycetes; order Actinomycetales; family Micrococcaceae; genus Glutamicibacter; species Glutamicibacter creatinolyticus. The sequence goes on along the minus strand of NZ_CP034412.1, from coordinate 1,461,495 downwards.
TTGTGCGGCAGTGGCCTGCAGGCGGTGTTCAGCGCCGCACAGTCACTGGCCTTCGGCGCCACCGAGGTGGTGATCGCCGGCGGCAACGAGTCCATGACCAACATGCCGTATCTGGATTACTCCGCCTCCCGCGGCAGGACGTTGGGACACCGCAAGCTGTTGGATGGCACCCTGGCTATGCTCACCGACCCTTTCAGCAACAAGCACATGGGCACCACCGCCGAGAATGTCGCCCGCAAGTACGGAATCACGCGTGAAGACCAGGACGAGTTTGCGCTGCGGTCCCAGCAGCTGGCCACCGGTCCAGAGGCCCGGGCGGCGTTTGCCGAGGAAATCGTTGACGCCTCCCTGGTGGGAAGTAAAGCCCAGGACGTGGATGAGCATCCGCGCCCCGGGGTGAGCCTGGAGTCGCTGGCCGGCCTCAAGCCGGTCTTTGACCCACGGGGCTCGGTGACAGCCGGCAACTCCTCGGGCATCAATGACGGGGCTGCGGCCCTGGTACTGGCCAAGCAGTCCTATGTGCGCGCCCACGGCCTGCCGTCGCTGGCGACCCTGGAACACGTCACCGTCACGGCCATGGATCCGGCGTACATGGGTTACGCGCCGACCTTTGCCCTGCGCAAGCTGTTTGAGGAGACGGGCCTGTCCCCGCAGGACATTGATGTCATTGAACTGAATGAAGCGTTTGCCTCACAAGCCCTGGCGGTGATCCGGGATGCGAATCTTCCGGCGGATAGGGTCAACCCCTATGGCGGAGCGATAGCGCTGGGCCATCCCGTGGGAGCTACCGGCGCGATCCTCACGCTGCGGGCGGCCATGGAACTGGTTCGCAAGGATGGCCAATTTGCCGTGGTGACGTTGTGCATCGGTGGCGGGCAGGCCATTGCCGCCCTGCTGAAGCGCGCCTAGGAGAAGCCGGGAGTAACCGGGCGCACGGCTTCAAGCACCGAACCCTGCTCCCGCAAGGGCAGTCACCTCTTCCCCTTATCCTTGTTTCATGACCGTTACCTCTGCCCTGCTTTCCTTTGCCGTGGTGGCCGCGCTGATGACCCTGGTTCCCGGGGTGGACACCGCCTTGATCTTGCGCTCAGCGGTGGCCCGCAGCCGCGCCGAAGCCGCGGTGGCTGCCCTGGGGATTTGCACGGGAGTACTGGCGTGGGGTGTCATTGCCGCGGCCGGTGCCTCGGCGGTGCTCGCGGCCTCACAGCTGGCCTATCAAATCCTGACCTACGCCGGCGCCGCATATCTGGTGTTCCTCGGCGCGCAGATGATCTACCGCAGCCTGCGGCGCAAGAAGGTTGACGCGGTGCAGGTTCCCGTTGCCTCCAGCAAATGGAAGGCCTTCGGCATGGGCCTGACCACGAACCTGCTGAACCCGAAAATTGGCGTGTTCTACATTGCCGTGATTCCCCAATTCACCCCCAGCGGGGCCAACGCCCTGCTGATGGGACTGGCGCTGGCGGCCGTCCATGTGCTGCTCACCATGCTCTGGGCAGCCGTGCTCATTCTCGGTGCTTCCCTGGCGGGCAAGTGGCTGCGCACGGAAAAAGGGGTTACCATCATGGATCGGATCACCGGGACCGTGTTAGTCGGATTCGGTGTGCGCGTGGCACTGAACAGGCCCTAGTCAACCCATTACGGGTGGCCCTGTGCATGCCCGCACTACTTCCACAACGACATGCCTTTGTACCCCGGCCAGCAAGCACCATCAAGGGATGGGTTCTCCGTCAATGCTGCCCGGATGTTCACTAGGAAGACACTGAAGTCCCCTCGTGTAACTGGTTCGCTCGTCGTCGCCTGGCATAGCGTCGGAACAAATGGCAGCGGATCAGCTTGATCCGCTGCATTTCCGATTTTGAGCGGCGTATCGCCAGGTAGGTCGACGCCAGGCTCTACGAAAGGCCTTTATGCACATAATGACCCGCACGGGAGCCACACTTGCCTCGATGCTGTTGGCAACGGGACTGCTGGCCGGCTGCTCGCAGGCCACCTCCGATGAACCCGCAAAGCCGAAGGCCTCACAGAGCGCCACGACCGAGCACGAGGTTGATTCCGAGACGGTACAGATCGCCAACGGCCACTTCAGCGTCAAGCTGCCCAAGGGTTGGCAGATGAAGGAAATCACCAACGAGTACTACCAGTACAACCCCGAAGCGGCCGCGAGCATCGAATTCACCAATCCCGATGGCCAGGTCATGGCCACTCTGCGCACCGGGGCGGACCCGTGGGCCGAGGAGGCCATCCCACCCCCAGCGAAGGACAATGTCCTGATTGATGGCGGAACACTGAATGAGGAGAAGGGCGCACACTTGACCTTCGTGGCGGACGCCGCCAGCCCGGACAGTGCGGTCATTGAACTCACCGAGCTCAGCCCAGACCAGCAGGCCGGCTATCCGGCCGTTGCGGTGCCGTTCAACTATCAGGGCGGCAGTGCCACCTTCGAGCGCAAGATCGGGCCCAAGGATGAACTAACCGACGTCGATGCGGATCTAAAGGGTGCCGAACGGATGCGAGCCTACGCCAAGACCGAAGAGTACGCGCAACTTAAGTCCCTGATGATGTCCTTCGAACAGCTTAAGGACATCCAGGAACAGCCCCCGCAGGAACCGACCGAAACCCCAGGCACCTAAGGATTGACGGGCCTGATCTTGCTATCGCGAGATCAGGCCCGTTTGCGTTGCCGGGATCTACGCGACGGCCACGCGCAGCTGGTTGTTCCAGGGATCGTTGAAGCGCAGTTCCTCGCCGGTGTGGTGGTGCTGGATTTTCGCGAAGTCCAGGCGTTCGGCGATTTTACCGACCTCATCCTGGTTGGGCACGTTGATCAGCACCTCACCCAGTCCAAGAGTGTCGCGGCGCGGCCCGGCACCCCGCGAGTTCCAGACATTCATGGCCATGTGGTGGTGGTAGCCTCCAGCCGAGACGAACAGGGCCTGGTCCCCCAGCGCAGTGGTTTCATCAAACCCGAGCGTTGAGACGTAGAACTGTCGGGCGGTGGAGACATCACCGACTTGCAGGTGTACGTGCCCCACTCCGGCGGTGGCTTCCGCCTGCCGCTCGACCGCCGCCTGCCCCAGGTACGCCTCCAGGTACTGGTTGGGATCCAGGTAGATGGTATCCATGGCCACCTTGCCCTGCTCCCAGCGCCAGGTATCGCGTGGGCGGTCCCAGTACAGTTCGATCCCGTTGCCCTCAGGGTCGGTGAAGTAGAAGGCCTCGGAGACCAGGTGGTCGCTGGATCCCACGAATCGGGTGTTGTCGAAGCGGGCGGCGGTGTAGACGGTGGCCGCCAGGTCCTCCTGGCTCTCAAAGAGCAGGGCCGTGTGAAAGAGCCCGGCATCTCCCCGGGCTGGCAGGTGCAGTCCCGGCGCGTGCCGGAGCTTGACCAGTTCACTGGAACCGCGTCCCAGCGTGAGCCCGTCGTGGTCTTCTGCCAGCACCGTCAACCCCAGGGCCTTCTGGTAGTAATCGCTCATCAGCCGCATATCCCCGACCTTGAGTTGCACGGCATTCATGCTCAACTCATCGGATAGTTTCTCTTCGCGCACGCTCATCGCGGCCACCTTCCCGGCACAGATCATTGGTCCTCGTGGGCTCAAGCCTACCGGAATTTACTTGAAGCTTCAATGAATAACTGGAATCGGCTGCTACCTCACACCACATCGTGTCCGGCCTAACTCGGGGAACGAAGGTTTTGGCGTTTTCAATGAAAAACCCTTTAATGATGGAGGAGTTATTCTCCCCAATCACTTGCACTTTCTGAGAAAACGAGAAACATTTTGTTGAGCACAAAATCAAAGTGGGTCGCGGGCCTTGTTGCCGGAACACTGGTTACCTCCGGCGTCGTATACGCCGCGACCGCCGACAGTGACACACAGGGCACTGTAATCCGGGTTATCGACGGAGATACCGTGGATATGAAGATTGCCGGCGCCGAACAGCGGGTTCGGCTCCTCAACGTGGATACGCCCGAAACCGTAGACCCCAATAAGGGTGTGGAGTGCCTCGGCTCCGAGGCCAGCGATCACCTCAAATCGATCCTTTCCCCAGGCGACAAGGTCGACCTCGAATACGATGTCGAGAGAACCGACCGCTATGGCAGAACCCTGGCCGGCGTGTTCAAGGATGGGCACTTGGTCAACGCAGAGATTGCAGCACTCGGCCTGGGAATCGCTGTGAAGTTCGAGCCGAACATCAAGTTTTACGATGAGGTGTTGGCTGCGCAAAACAAAGCCTCCGAAAACTCAGTCGGGCTTTTTAGCACGGACATCAAGTGCACCGTACCGGCGCAGGTTGACGAAGTTGCCTCGGCCTTGGAAGAGGTTCCGGAAGAGCTCAGCGACTCCATAGAAGAATCCGGCTCACAGGCCGCCGAGGCCGCGGCCGCAGTGGCAATGGGACTCGGACTGAAAAAGACCCTTGACGGCATCACCCCGGACCGCAGTCCTGTCACGCACGCCCTTCTTGCCTCAAGTTTTGCCGGTTTGCGTTCACAGCTCTCGGACTCCATCTCGACCGCCGAGGATCTGGAAAAGGCTCACCGCGCTCAAGAATCGAAGCTGAAGCAGGAAGAAAAGGAGCGCAAGGAAGCCGAGCGAAAGCAAAAAGAGGAGAAGCTGAAGGCAGAGAAGGCAAAGCAACGCGCAGCGGAGCTCAAAAAGGCGCAAGAGCAGCAAAAGGCGGCTACCGCCGAGCGGCGCCGGGCCGCGGCGCCGAGCAAGCAAAACAATACGCAACAACAAACGCAGCCACGCAAAAAAGCGCAACGACCGACCGCACCGCGGACGCCTAAGAAGACGTACCAGGCTCCAAGGAAGAAGAGCAGCGGTCCCTCCAACTACACCGGACCGCGGTGCTATGCACCCGGAGGCAAAACCTGGCGCCCGTGCTGAGTAAACCAGCTCCAGCCCTGGCTCAGCCAGAACACACCTAGGCGAAACCGAACACCGGCCTGTCGACGCATCAGCAGAGCTCGTCGACAGGCCGTAGTGTTTTCGCTAGTTACATACGGAAAGCTCTATGCGCTACGCTCCGATGCCCTAAAAGCCGGATTGCGCCCTGCGCAGGTCCCGCAGCGAGCTCGCCGCGTGATTCAGCTTCCCTCCGGCATAGGGAACTCCGCCGGCCAGCCGCCAGCCCAGGGCTATCCAGGACGTGATGGCACGCTCGGTCACCCACAACGGCGCAAACATGGCTGTGGACCACGGGAAAACACCCTGTGTTCCACGCCGCCCCCACGCGGCAAGAACAACAGTGCCGGCCACGAACAGCAACAGCCTGGCTGGTTTCCTGGCCAGGCACGCAAGCAGTGGCAGCAATGACAGCTCCACCAGCAGCCGCACCGGCTGCGCCTGGGAGTCATAGGCCTGGCGCACCCGCTGCCCCAGGAAGTGGGCAGTCTGCGGCGGCAGACGCCGCACCAACAGGTCATCCGCACGCACTTCGGTGCCTCCGCGCGCCAGCGCCGTGCGGATCATCTCCAGGTTCTCGAACAACACATCACCGCGGTAGCCACTCGCCACAAGGCTCCGTCGCACCGCCAGCGTCCCGGGATAATCCGAGCCGAAGGCACGGTTGATGAGGCTTCGGGCGCTATCCCATTTGGCATGCCAGGGCAGCGGGTCAAAGTAGTTCTGCACCCGCACCAGATCGGCCTGCTCCAGCAAATCCAGCGCGCGCCCTAGGCTCTGCCTGGAATAGCGCACATCATCATCGGCGATCACGATCCGTTCATGACGCGCATGGCGAATCCCCGTGAGAACACCGTGCACTTTGCCATTGGGCGGCTTCACTCCTTCCGGCGGAAGATGCCGGGCCAGCGGCCCGAAACGCCGCCGATGCTCTGCAAAGACCGGCGGCGCCGAACCGTCAACGATGGTGATGTCCACCCACTGCGACAATTCTTCAAGGTAGGAGACGAGCTCGTCATCGCCACTGGTGTCCGCCCACTTCAGCGGCAGGATGTATTCGGCCTCCAACCGGGGTAGCGGCAGGTTGGCGACCCCAGTTGGCCCGGAACCGGGTGTAGCGCGATGCCTTGCAGATGCCATACCTTGGCCTTTCCTGTCAGCGCTGGTCTTGAGCCGAGAATACTGCCACGATATGGCCAACGTCAGCGGCTTGTAGCCGACATTCAGCATCAGAGAAGGAACACCATGAAGCTTCCAACACCTCGTGGACCACTGACCACCGAACTGGCCTCGGTGCTGCGCCAGCCTGCCGGCGCGGATACCGCGATCCTGGCCGACGTGGTCAACCGGGCTGTGGTCGCCGAGAGTGACCCGCTGTTCGACGAGGACATCCAGCTGGGCCTCTTTATCATCTATGAGCTGTCCTACCGCGGGTTTGACGAGGTGGATGCCGCCTGGGAGTGGGAGCCAAGCCTATTGGTCCAGCGCCGGAAGCTTGAGGAACGCTTCGAGGCCCGGCTGCGGGAGGCCGCCGGTTCGGCTCCAGAGGTTGAGCCCCGGGCCGAGGCCGTGGCCGAACGCCTCTTTGAACTGGCCGCCGATGATTCGGGGCCTTCGGTGTCCAAGTATGTGCAGCGGCACGCCACCCTGGAGCAGGCCCGCGAGTTCCTGATTCACAAGTCGGTCTACCAGCTCAAGGAGGCCGATCCGCATACCTGGGCGATTCCGCGGCTGGAGGGCCGGGCCAAGGCGGCCATGGTGGAGATCCAGGCCGATGAGTACGGCGGCGGACAGCTGAGCCGCATGCACAGCGAGCTGTTCGCGACCACCATGCACGGCGCCGGGCTGGAGAACACCTTTGGCGCCTACATTGAGCAGGTACCGGCGATCACCCTGGCCTCGGTGAACATGATGTCGCTCTTTGGAATGCATCGGCGGCTGCGCGGCGCGATCACCGGGCATTTGGCCATTTATGAAATGACGTCCTCGCTGCCTAACACCGCCTATGCCCGCGGCTTCCGCAGACTGGGCTTCGAGGCGCCGGTCACGGACTATTTCGATGAGCACGTGGAAGCCGACGCGGTTCATGAACAGATCGCCGGACGCGACCTGGCCGGCGGGCTGGTGGAAGATCAGCCGGACCTGGCACCGGATGTCTTCTTTGGCGCCCAGGCGGCCGCCGCGGTGGACGCGATGGTGGGACGCTGGCAGCTGGACGCCTGGGAGTCCGGCAACTCCTCCTTGCGCGAACCGGCAGGAGTAGCCGCTTGAGCCAGGAGAACAAACAAGAGAACACCCAGATCACGGTGTGCCCACGCGGGCCACTGCTGGTGCGCGGGGACTTTGAGATCCTGGACGCCGATGGTGAGGTCATTGAGCCGCGGCGGGGCACCGTGGCCCTCTGCCGCTGCGGCGGCTCGGCCATCAAGCCCTTCTGCGATGGCACCCACAAGCTGAACCGCTTCGAGCAGCGCTAATCAGACCCCTGTCTCCCGGTGGCACCCTTTCAAATTGTTGGACATCAAAGTATATTGTCCAGTGATGTGGATCACCCTTGATCCGGAAAGCCTCGTGCCTGCAAGCGAAAGGTAAGCGCATTGAACGTCACCGAAGAGTTCCGAGCCGCCCGCGACCACCTGCTCTCCCTGCGAGGGAACTACCAGGAAGTACGGGACACGTTCAGCTGGCCACGGTTCACCCACTTCAATTTCGGTTTTGACTGGTTTGACCAGGTGGCGTCCGGCGAGCGCGGCGGGAAAGAAGCCCTGGTCATCAACGAGATGGATGGCACCTCAACCCGGCGCACCTGGAAGGAGCTCTCCCAGCGTTCCACCCAGCTGGCCCGTTGGCTTTCGGATCAGGGGGTGCGCCGCTCTGACCGGATGATTGTCATGCTGACCAACCAGGTCGAGTTGTGGGAGACCATGCTGGCCGGGATCAAGCTAGGCGCGGTGTTGATTCCCTGCACGGTGCAACTAACCCCAGCGGACCTGGCCGACCGGGTCGAACGCGGCGACGCCCGCTGGGTGGTGACCAACCAGGACCAGGTGGAGAAGTTTGCATCGGTTCCCGGCGACTTCACCTTGATCCAGGTCGGCGGCTCCCCCACACCCGGTGTCCTGGATTATGGCGACTCCCTGAGCGCTGGGGTGGAGTTCAGCCTGGATGAGCCCACGCGGGCCGATGAAACGCTGCTGCTGTACTTCACCTCGGGGACCACGTCCCGGGCGAAGCTGGTGGAGCACACCCACACCTCCTACCCTGTGGGCCATCTGAGTACGATGTACTGGATTGGCCTGGAGCCAGGGGACGTTCACCTGAACGTGGCCTCCCCCGGTTGGGCCAAGCACGCCTGGTCCAACCTGTTCACCCCGTGGATCGCCGAAGCCACGGTCTTCCTGTACAACTATGACCGCTTCGACGCCAAGGCTCTGATGGAGCAGATGGACGCCGAACAGGTGTCCAGCTTCTGTGCCCCGCCCACCGTGTGGCGGCTGCTGATCCAGGCGGACCTGGGGCACCTGAAGAATCCTCCGGCAAAGCTGGTCTCGGCCGGTGAACCACTGAACGCGGAAGTCATTGGCCAGGTGGAGCGGGCCTGGGGGCAGGTCATTCGGGACGGGTTCGGGCAGACCGAAACCACGGTACAGATTGCCAATCCCCCGGGCGAACGCATCACCATTGGGGCGATGGGCCGTCCCATGCCCGGATACAACGTGGTGTTAGTGGACCCGGCCACCGGTGAGCAGGGGGATCTTGGCGAGATCTGCCTGGAACTTGATCCCCGCCCACTGGGATTGATGAATTCGTACTTCGGGGATGAGGAGAAGACGGCGGACGCGTTCCGTGACGGCTTCTACCACACGGGTGACATTGCCGAACGGGACGAGCACGGGGTGCTGACCTACGTGGGACGCGCCGATGACGTGTTCAAGTCCAGTGACTACAAGCTGAGCCCCTTCGAGCTGGAGTCGGTGCTGATTGAGCACCCGGGGGTGGCCGAGGCCGCGGTCGTGCCTGCCCCGGATGAGCTGCGCCTGAGCGTGCCCAAGGCCTATGTCATCCCGGCGCCCGGGCATGACCCGGGCCCGGAGCTGGCAGAAAGCATCCTGGCCTACTGCCGTGAGCACCTGGCCCCATACAAGCGGATCAAGCGCCTGGAGTTCTCGGATCTGCCCAAGACCATCTCGGGCAAGATCCGGCGGGTGGAGCTGCGCAAGGCCGAAGAGGAACGCCATCGCGGCGAATCGATGAGCGGAGTCGAATACCGCGACTCGGACTTTCCGGCCGTGAAGTCCCAAAGCTCCTAACTCCCCCAGCGGCCGGCACCAGCCCATGCGTAGGCAGGAGTAGTACAAAGAGCAGGCGCTGTCTGGCTGACGAGTTCGCGTCAGTCAGGCAGCGCCTGCTCTTGTCTCCTGTGTGCTCTCCCTTCGGAGGTAGGTACGGCTCCTACGCCTTGGGGAGCCTCTTCGCCAATACCTGCCGGAACCCTCGGGCGAGGTAGTAGATGGCGTCGGAGTACCAGAAGAACATGATGGTTCGGCGCCATCCTGCACCGGGCTTGGCCTTGCGACGCATCCACCGGTTCAGTTGCGTGCCGGCCGCGAGGATCACCAGTGAGGACCCAACCAACGCCGAAGGGCTCCAGCCGGTCCGGTAAATCAGTCGCTTTACTCCCTTGGCGTCTGAGATCTCCTCCTCAAGGGCCTGGTCGAGACCGGTGAACAGACCTCCCTTGAGGGTTTCAAAACCCGTGGGATCCAGTTCATCACGCACCGCATCAATCAGCTCGGACGGCATCCCCAGGTTGCCCACCAGCTGGCGGAGGGATTCCTCGGTGCGCTCGTTGGACAATGCGCGCAGCTCACGAGCGGCCTGTGGCCACAACGACTCCAGGGCGGCCAGCTCCTCCTCGTCAATTCCATATAGCCACTGCGCCAAATCGGCCTGATACTTTGCCGCGGCGCTTTCTGCCGCGACAGTGGGAACAGCCCGCTGCGCAGGACCCATCCAGTATTGCGCGGCCACACTGCCGTTGACATTCACGGCTCCCCTGCGTGCGTGGAATCGCAGTTCGTAGGCCGCATCGTGGCGCAGGATTTCCAGCGCCGGAACCATTTTGCGCCCAAGGATGATCTCCACCGGTTCGCCGCGGCGCAGCGCGAGTAATCCAGAAGCGTCTTGCCTCACTAGCCACGAGCCTGGTTGCCCCATCGCGGACAACGCCAAATCGCTGCGGCGCAGGCTTGGACCGGCAATCGCCTGCAAGGATTCCTCGGTGTCGGTCTCCATCTCCATTTCGTCATCGGCTCCGGCGTCCTCGGGGTGCTCTAGTTCCGTGCCGGCCGCCAAGTCGCCGTCCAGGTAGAGCCTGTCGGCACCGCTGGCTTCCATCAGCTTCCCGGCCAGCTGCTCCAGGCCCTGCTGGGAGACCGACAGGTTGCCGGAGGCGCTGGCCGTCATCGGCTGCTCGTCCTCGTTCAGGGCCAGTTCTGCGTGGACGTAGGTACTGGCACCCTCGCGGTCTGCCGCCTCGATATAGCCGACGAGGTCAAACGCACTGAGGGCCTCAAAGACCCGCTGCTGGGCGTCGTCGCGGTAGACGTCATAATTGAAGACGGCTGCGGCGGTATTGAATTCCTGGGTACTCATGGCGGATTCCCTTCCAAGGATCGGGTCTTTGCTTCATCCTATGGGTGGCTCCAATTCGAGCGGGCATCCCAAGGCGGAGATCGGGCAGTATCCGGCACAACGAGGTCGACCCAAAGGATGACTTGCAGCCAAATCGGAGATTGCCGCTGTAACCGGGGCGACTGTTCACCCCCATAGGTGAACGCAGGCTGCCAGCCCGCGACGTGAACGCCGTCCCCGAGGCGTCGAAGCGGGGACGAAAAGAATTGCAATTGATCAAAACGCGGCCTCAAACACAAATTCCTCCCGCAGTTTGTCGCAACACTTCGTCCAGATTGGTCACCAGAGTATATTTGTCTGGGATTTAAGTGCGCCCCACGTGCTGATGACACAGCGGCGGCTGCCACTGCAGGTGAAAGGACCCAGATGAACAACACCGCAAAGTTCCGTGCCGCCCGAGACCAGCTACTCGCCTTGCGCGAGGACTATCAGCGGGCATGCGAGGAGTTCAGCTGGCCGCAGTTCACGGACTTCAACTTCGCCTATGACTGGTTTGACCAGGTCGCTCGAGACCCGCGACGGGTCAACAGCCCGGCGCTGATCCTGGCCGAGCCGGATGGCAGCACCGCCAGCTACACCTGGGCTGAATTATCGCGGCGTTCCACACAGGTGGCGCGGTGGTTCTCCGATCAGGGGTTCGAACGCTCGGAGACCATGATTCTCATGCTGGGCAACGAAATCGCGTTGTGGGAAGTCATGCTGGCGGGCATGAAGCTAGGTGCCGTCATCATCCCCTCCACCACGCAACTGACAAGTAGCGACCTTGCCGAGCGGATTCAGCGTGGCAACGCGAGCTGGGTCGTCACGAATGAAGAGCAGATCCCCAAATTCAGTGAGGTACCGGGGAACTACACGCTCGTGCAGGTGAACGGAACGCCAGGACCGGGGATCCTGGGCTACCAAGGATCAGAAGACGCTCCGACCGAATTCCAGCTGGACGTCCCCACGGCTGCGGATGAAAACCTGCTGCTGTACTTCACCTCCGGCACCACCTCCCAGGCCAAACTGGTGCAGCACACCCACACCTCGTATCCCGTAGGCCACCTGGCCACCATGTACTGGATTGGCCTGGAACCAGGCGACATCCACCTCAACGTCGCCTCCCCCGGCTGGGGCAAGCACGCCTGGTCCAACTTCTTCGCCCCATGGATCGCCGAGGCCACCGTGTTCGTGTACAACTACGAACGCTTTGACGCCCGGGCACTGATGCAGCAGATGGAGTCCAAGAATGTCACCAGCTTCTGCGCTCCACCCACCGTCTGGCGATACCTGATCCAGGCGGACCTGGGAGAACTGGTCACCCCGCCAACCAAGCTGGTATCGGCGGGTGAGCCATTGAACGCCGAAGTCATTGACCATGTCTACCGAGCATGGGGTCAGGTGATCCGGGATGGCTACGGGCAAACCGAAACCACGGTCCAGGTTGCCAACCCTCCAGGTGAACGCATCACCATTGGCGCCATGGGAAGGCCCATGCCCGGATATGCCGTGGAACTGCGTGACCCCACCACCGGCGCGGTCGCCGAGGAAGGTGAGATCTGCCTGCGCCTGGACAACCCACCCGTGGGGTTGATGAAGGGCTACTTCAACGACGAAGCCACCACCAGCCAGGCAATGCGCGATGGCGTCTACCACACCGGTGACATTGCCCAACGGGACGAGCACGGGGTGCTCACCTACGTGGGACGCGCCGATGACGTGTTCAAATCCAGTGACTACAAACTCAGCCCCTTCGAACTCGAATCGGTGATCCTGGAACACCCCGCCGTGGCAGAGGCGGCGGTGGTCCCTTCCCCCGATGACATGAAGCTCTCGGTCCCCAAGGCCTTTGTGATCCTGGCCGAAGGACACTCCCCGACCGCGCAGACCGCCGAGGCAATACTTGGCTATTGCCGGAAGCACCTGGCTCCCTACAAGCGGATCCGGCGCCTGGAGTTCTCGGATCTTCCCAAGACCATTTCCGGCAAGATCCGCCGGGTAGAACTGCGCCACAACGAGGAAGCACAGCACCGTGCGGGTACGACGTCTTCTCGGGAATTCAGGGACAGTGACTTCCCTGCGCTTTTTGCCGGCCGCAGCTAGGAACAGGCTCCGTGGAGCGTGACAACTCGGGCGCCAGAGTCCAGGCCCCAGCCCGGGTTGTCACGCCACTTTTTCGAATGCGGCTTCGGCACCCACCTCGGGTCCGATAACTGTGAAAGCTATCCGAACCAGGGCTTCTCGGCTTGCTTCAGCGTGCCGTCATTCTTGGACATGTTCAGCCACTGATTGACGTACTGTCGGAAGGTTTCATCCCCGCGCGGGAGCATGTATGCCTTCTGTGAGAAGTTGAACGGCTTATCCGGGTGCACCGCGCATAGTTCGGGCTTCTCGTGGGCCACCCACCGAGTTTCCGAGGCGTCCGTGGTCATCACGTCCGCACGGCCGGCAATGATCTCGTCAAAGATGGCATTGTTATCCTCGAATCGGATGATCTCCCCTTCCGGATAGTGCTCGTCTGCGAACTTTTCGTTGGTTCCACCGATGGGGGTGATGGAGCGGACGCCGGGCTGGTTGATTTCCTTGACGGTGTCGTACTTCTCCACGTTCTCGCACAAGGTGATCGGTGTTTTGCCTTCATCCAGTGTCGCGTCACTGAAGTACGCCTGCTCGGCCCGCTCCAAGGAAATGGAGACTCCGCCGACAGCCATGTCGCACTCCTCCAGGAAGTCAGGCATGAGATTCTTCCAGGAGGTCTGTACGAACTCCACCTCCACGCCCAACTCCTCTGCCAGGTCTTGGGCCATGTCGATATCGATGCCGCTCCATTCGCCGGACTCCGGGTCCAGGTAGGTGAAGGGACGGTAATCTCCGGTCGTGCAGACCTTGAGCTGGTTGGCCTTCTTGATGGCGTCCAACCGCGAGCTGTCGACCGCAGGCTGACTGGAGGTTTCCGTGTTACCGGCAGAGTCCTGCTCGGCGGTGCAGGCGGAGAGGGTGGCAGCACCAAGGAGTGCCACGCCCATGAGAGTCAGGGAACGAAGGTGCTTGGAATGTGATGTCATGCCAAGATGCTACTGGCGGGAGACCGACCACCCAAGGAAGTTACTTGCCCTTCACCAGCCCTCTGCTGCTCAGCAAGCCCGGTAAAGCACCAGAAACGGAATTAAAACACTTCGGGGAGGCGACCGACAATGTTGGTCGCCTCCCCGAACAGCTCAGGAAGCTACTTGCCCAGGTACTTCTCAAACCCGGACGGCAGGTTCAGGCTTGACGGGTCGAAGTCCTCCGGGACCCCGCCCTGCCCGAATGCGGCACCCTTGGGAGCGTTGGCCTTCTTGTTCTTGGCCTCCAGCTCCGCCTGGGCGGCCTTGGCCGGGTTGCCGTACTTCTGTTTCTTGCCCTTCCCCTTGCCCTTGGCCTTGCGGGCCCCGCCGCGGCCGGCACCGGGCATCCCCGGGATGGCGCCGCCGGAGGCCATCTTCTTCATCATCTTCTGGGCTTCGCTGAAGCGCTCCAGCATCTGGTTGACCTCGGAGACCGAGACGCCCGAGCCCTTGGCAATACGGGCACGGCGCGAACCGTTGATGATCTTCGGTGCGTTGCGCTCGTGCGGGGTCATGGAGCGCACAATGGCCTCCACCCGGTCAATCTGGCGCTCGTCAAACTGCTCCAGCTGCTGACGGGAAATCTGGGTGCCGGGCATCATGCCCAGCAGCTTCTTCATGGACCCCATCTTCTTGATCTGGGCCATCTGGGCCAGGAAGTCATCCAGGGTGAAGTCTTCCTGGTCGGCGAACTTCTTCGCCATCCGCTCCGCTTCGCCGCGGTCCCAGTTCTTCTCCGCCTGCTCGATGAGCGTCATGATGTCGCCCATGTCCAGGATGCGGCTGGCCATGCGGTCCGGGTGGAAGATCTCGAAGTCGTCCAGGTTCTCGCCGGTGGAGGCGAACATGACCGGCTTGCCGGTCACCGAGGCCACCGACAGGGCAGCACCACCGCGGGCGTCACCATCCAGCTTGGACAGGACCACACCGGTGAAGTCCACACCCTCATGGAAGGCCTGGGCGGTGTTCACCGCGTCCTGACCGATCATGGCGTCAATGACAAAGAGCACTTCATCCGGGTTGATCGCGGCGCGGATGTTCGCGGCCTGGGCCATCATCTCGGCGTCCACGCCCAGGCGGCCGGCGGTGTCAACGATCACCACGTCATGCAGCTTCGCCTTGGCCTCGGCTACACCGTCACGGGCCACCACCACCGGGTCACCGGTGGGGGTGTCGAATTCGGAGGAGACGCCCGGATGCGGGGCGTAGACGGGCACGCCGGCACGCTCACCGTTGATCTGCAGCTGCTTGACCGCGTTCGGGCGCTGCAGGTCGCAGGCCACCAGCATCGGGGTGTGGCCTTCGGCCTTCAGGTGCTTGGCCAGCTTGCCGGCCAGGGTAGTCTTACCGGCACCCTGCAGACCGGCGAGCATGATCACCGTGGGAGGGTTCTTCGCCAGGTTGATGCGGCGGGTCTGCCCACCCAGGATCTGAACGAGCTCGTCGTTGACGATCTTCACAACCTGCTGGCCCGGGTTCAGTGCCTCGGAGACCTCGGCGCCCAGGGCACGTTCCTTGATCTGGGCCACGAAGGCGCGCACCACCGGCACGGCGACGTCCGCATCCAACAGGGCCCGTCGGATCTCCCGGACGGTACCGTCAATGTCGGCCTCGGTGAGCTTGCCCTTGCCGCGCAGGTTCTTGAAGGTGGCTGTCAGGCGATCGGAGAGTGAATTAAACACGTGCCGGGCACTTCTTTCGGTAGGTCGTGTGGTGCGCGAAGCAAAGCGCACAGGACTCAACCATCAAGAATATCAATAACCCGGCCCGGTTCGGCACCGATTCGCCGCCAGCGTGAAGAACTCAACGCAAAATCAACGCCGCCACCGGCGCCCGGCCGGTCAATGCCATACTGGCCTCATGGATCGCGAACTGTTCACCGCCCACGGCCTTGAGGTCGCACCCCAGCTGCTCGGTGCCCGCCTGAGCGTCCAAAGCCCCGAGGGTGTTGTTACCCTGCGGATCACTGAGACCGAGGCCTACCACGGGGTGGGCACCCCGCCACCCTATGATCCCGGCTCGCATTCGAAGGACCGCAAGACCGAACGCAACGCCTCCATGTTCGGCCCTCCCGGCCACGCCTACGTGTACCTGAGCTACGGGGTGCACTACGCCATCAACCTGGTCTGCTCCCCCACCGGCACCGCCTCGGCGGTGCTGCTGCGGGCCGGGGAAATCATGGAGGGTGAAGAGCTGGCCGTTGAACGCCGCACCGCCAAACGCCACCAGGCGGCCAATGGCCGCTCGCCCGCGCCCATCAGCCACGCGCAGCTGGCCCTCGGACCGGGGAACCTGGGTACGGCGTTGGGCATCACCCGGGCCGAACATGACGGGCTGGACCTGTTCACTGCCCCGTTCCATCTGGAACTGCCCTCCCAGCGGGTAGAGCACATCGCCCACGGCCCCCGGGTGGGGGTCGCCGGGAGCGCCGGCGGCACCAATTTCCCGTGGCGGTTCTGGATTCCCGGGGATCCGACCGTGTCCGCCTTCCGCCCGGGACGCAACGCCGCTGCCTGGCGCCACGATCCGGTACGCGATGCCTTTAGCTGGGACCCCTCTTCCTGAACCCGCCCCTGGTGGGAAACCGACGACTACTGCCAGTTCCCCACCTAGGAACGCCAAGTTGATTCAGCACGACCGGGTCAGCGCACCAGCTGGTAACCGGACTCCTGGTGCTCGGCGGCATCAATGCCAGCGACCTCCGTGGAGCCGTCGACCCTCCAGCCGATGAGCTTGTCCACCGCCAGGGCAATCACCCCAGTGACGGTGGCCGAGAAAACCACCACCACCAGACAGGTCACCAGCTGGGAGACCAGCAGCGCCGGCCCGCCGCCGTAGATCAGGCCTGCCGGCTCCTCCAGCCCCGGCAGCGCGACGAACCCCAGGGCCAGGGTGCCGACCACGCCGGCCACCAGGTGCACCCCGACGACGTCCAACGAGTCGTCATAGCCCAGCTTCCACTTCAAGTTCACCGCCCAGGCCGCGGCCATCCCAGCCACCAGACCCAGCAGCAGCGCCGCCCACGGCGCCACGTTGGCGCAGGACGGGGTGATGGCGACCAGTCCGGCCACAAGGCCGGAGGCCACTCCCACCGAGGTGGGACGCTGGCCGCGCAGTTTCTCCATCAGGATCCACCCGAGCACCGCGGCGCCGGGAGCAATGAGGGTATTGACCCAGATCAGTCCGGCCTGCTCCACGGTGGTCGCAGCGCCTGCGTTGAAGCCGAACCATCCGAACCAGAGCAGGGCCGCTCCCAGCATCACCAGCGGCGTGTTGTGCGGCTGCGGGCGGTCATGAAAATTGTGTCGCGGCCCAAGCTTCAGGGCCAGCACCAGGGCCGCCACACCGGCGTTCGTGTGGATCACCGCTCCGCCGGCGAAATCAATGGCCTCACCAAAGCGCTGACCCAGCCATCCGTCGGCATCCAGCAAACCCCCGCCCCACACCCAGAAGGCAACCGGTGCGTAGACCAGGGAGACCCAGACCGGGACAAACAGCAGCCAGGCCCCGAACCGGCTGCGGTCGGCAATCGCCCCGGAAATGATGGCCACGGCGATCATCGCAAACGCGCCGGCAAAGCCGACGGGCAACAAATCTGCCATGTCGGTGCCCAGCAGGGCAAAATCATTCAGCGGCGCACCGAGGAGGCCACCTAACATCGGCTCGCCGGACGCCAGCGAGTAGCCCCACAGTACCCAGACCACCGCTGTCATGGCCGCGGCCGTGAAGCTCATCAACATCATGTTCACGACCCCGGTGGCCCGGGTCATCCCACCGTAAAACAGACCCAGTGCCGGGGTCATCAATACCACCAGGCTTGCGGCCGTCAGCGTCCACAACTCGGCTGTCGAAATCTCCATCGCCTTCACCATCACCTTCGCAAAAGTGTCTCTTTGCTTGATTGCAAGGGGCGGTACACGTCCTTGGGCATCCCCACGAACTTAATCTTGCTGGGAAGTTGTTTCGGCTGTGCGCTGGTCTGCGTTTCGGTTTGATGACAAAAATAGTTGTCCCGTAACGGCTGCGGGTCATTGCGGTTACGGGGACGTTACTCCCAGAAAAACCGATGGCGGTCGGGGAACACACAAGTGTTCCCCGACCGCCGCACGATGGTAGCCGTTAGAGTTGTTCGAACCTCACAATGCCGGTTTTAGGAACGCCGCCGGCGCAATAGGCCACTTTGGGCAGAGAACTCACGCAGATTTTCACTGTCCAGGAAACCACCTAGCTCCACTGTCCCGTCCGGATGGATTCTCACATCCACCCGGTTTGGTGCCCAGGCCGGGTCGTAGTCTTCGTAGCGCGAGCTGAGATGGATGAAACGCTGATTGGCCGAACCGATCAGCGCGCGTTCTGTCTCCGGTTCATCCTCCCGGTAGGGACCGTCCACCAGCAGATCCGTGGCGTCGATCAGTCGCGCCGCGTCCGGGTCCCGGTTCTGAAGGGACTCCATGGTGTAACCGGTGAAGGTGAGCACTCCCAGCCCCGCTGCCTGGGCGGCCTCAGCCAGGTCCGCTCCGGCGGCCGCCTGGTCAAAGGGTTCCCCTCCAATCAGAGTGATGCCCTCAACCTCATGCTGTTGGGCCTCGGCAATAATGTCACCAACTTCCCGCAGTGTTCCTCCGCGTTCGGTGAACAGGTGCGGGTTGATGCAGCCCTTACAGCGAATGGAACACCCCTGCACCCAGATGGCGCTGCGCAGGTGCGGGCCTTCGGCACGGGTGGCATGCAGGACCCGGGCCACCCTCAGTGCACTGGGCATTACAGGTCCAAGGTCCGAGAGCCGCGCCGGTTACTGCGCGTAGGGTTGCCGGAGAATTCCAGCCTGGAGCGCAACGGGAGCAGGACGTGCGGCGCCACCCCGCTGGATTCCAGCAGTTCCTCAAAACTGTTGAAAGAGCCAATGCGTTTGCGTGCCGAAAGAATGGAATCAATGTCGGACGGCCGTAGGCCCAGCGCCCGCAGTTGCGCGGGCCGTGCCTGGTTGACCTCCACGTTGCCCGTGAACTCCTCCCGAACGGGGAGTTGACGCCCGGCAGTGATGTCAGAGGAAGTAGACGCCCCGGCGTGGGAGAAGCCAGACCTTGTGCCATGTGCCGGTGCCGCTGCCTTCCCGGTGGACGAGGTGTTGGTTGTGGTCCACCATTGCTGGTCCTGTTGCTGTCCCAGCAGCGGTTCCTGGGTCCGCTGGC
Source organism: Glutamicibacter creatinolyticus (assembly GCF_006094275.1). Lineage (GTDB taxonomy): Bacteria > Actinomycetota > Actinomycetes > Actinomycetales > Micrococcaceae > Glutamicibacter > Glutamicibacter creatinolyticus. The sequence continues at coordinate 1,442,613 of NZ_CP034412.1, read as the reverse complement.
GCTGCGGCTGCCCGTAGCGGGAGCGCACCTCCGCCGGCACCATCGGAGAAGTCTCAATCAGAAAACGCAACCAGCGCGGGTTCAGTGCCAGGGCGACAATCGTGGATCCGAACCAGTTGACGAGCATCAGGACGACCACCAGGTTATAGAAAACGGAGGATCCGTTGATGGTCTTGATGCCGCTGTCCGGCATCATCGCAAAGGTGAAAATGGTCATGGCCAGCGCTACGGCGCCGATGATGAGCCACCGCCAGTTGCGCATCCGCACTCCGCGGTAGAAGAAGACGACGCAGGAACCCAGTCCCACTGTCAGGGCCGGCCAGAGCACTCCTACACTGCTCAGCAGCGCCCACATCAACTGCCGGAACGAAACGTTCATGCCTGTCCCTGCTGATCCTTGACGGTATTCTGCACCGGCAGGTGCTGTTCCTGCACGGCGGCGCGGTAGTAGTCTCCCGTCAATCGGGAGTCGAGCACCCGTGCGTCGGGAACCAACGCTTCGATGGTGGCCAACTCATCCAGGCAGGCGGCCCCGGTAATGTCGCTGGTCTCGGCGGAAATCAAGCCGTCCGCGCCAATGGTCACGATGAATTTCTTTGACATCTATGCCTCCTCGAACACCAGCTGGACGCTGCCGTCCACCGCGCGCTGCTCCATGAGGCGCATTCCCATGGTGCGTGCCTGGGCCTGGACTTTCTCCACGTTCCTGCGTTGCAGGATCTGACCAACCGCCGAGTGCAGCTGTTGCACCAGTGCTCCGGTGGCCTCCTGCTCGTTTCTAATCTGTGCGAGGTAACGGTCCGACTCGCGGACGAACACCGCTTCCCCGGCCTTGGTCTGCGCGGTGACGAGCTCACCTTGCACCTGGTGCTCGGTGATCCCTAGTGCGTCCAGCCCCTCAATGAGCAACTGCTGGTCCTGAATCCGGGTGGACTCAAAAGCCTGCTCGTACTGCCTGTTTTTCGCATTATGTAGTTCCTGCGCGGCCTTGACCGCCATGATCCCGGCGGGGATCAGGAAAACTTCCAAACTCATCGGTGCTCCCCCTAGAAGTCGATTCGGCGTCCGCCACGCCAACTGGTCACGTCCGCGCTCCCGGAGGTGCTGGCCGCAAATTCTTCCTCGTCCTCGGCTGCGGTGGCTGCCACCGCGCGCTGGGTGGCCCAGTCACGCACCGCCCGGATCTGTTCGGCTTGCATGGTGGCCAGCGGAACCGTGTTGCTGATTGCCCGTAGCAAGTCCGCCTCGCGCAGTGGTTGGCGTTCATGGTACGCATCGAAGCACGCGCTGACGACGCCCTCGGCGATTTCGGCGCCCGAGAAACCGTTGCTGGCCTGGGCCAGGCGCTCCATGAGTGACGGGTCTTCGGCTGAGACTTCTCCAGCGGCCTCGGGCGCGCTAGCGAGCCGGTGTTCGAGCTGAATCCGCCAGATTTCCTCACGCTCGGCATAGGTAGGCAAGTCAACGAAGAAGATCTCGTCGAAGCGCCCCTTGCGCAGCAGCTCGGGTGGCAGGGCGTTGATCTTGTTGGCGGTAGCCACCACGAAGACCGGGGCCTGCTTTTCCTGCAGCCAGGTCAGAAATGTGCCGAAAACGCGTTGGCTGGTTCCGGAGTCTCCCCCGCTGTTGCTGCCAAAGCCCTTTTCAATCTCATCGATCCACAGGATCGATGGGGCAACCGCCTCGGCCAGCCTCAGGGTGTCGCGCATGTTCTGCTCGCTGGAGCCAACGAGACCAGAGAAGACCTTGCCGATGTCCATGCGCAGCAGGGGCAGGCCCCACAGTGAGGCCATGCATTTTGCCGTCAATGACTTGCCACAGCCAGGCACCCCGGTGATCAATACGCCCTTGGGGGCCGGAATGCCCCAGCCGGCGGCGCTGGGAAGCCAGGACCCGTTGCGCTTGCGCAGCCAGGTTTTCAGGTTCTGAAGACCGCCGATGTCATCGATGTCCTCGCTGACGGTCACGAATTCGAGCAGGCCGGACTTCCTGATGGTCTGGCGCTTTTCCTCCAGCACCAGTGCGATATCGCCGGGTTCCAGCCGCGCATCATTGGCGATGGCTCGGGCAAAGGCGTTCTCCGCCTCGCCCAATGTGAGCCCCTGCGCCGCCTGCAGCAGTCGGTCACGGTCATCGGCGGTGAGCTCGACGCTGATCTGTGCGGAGTTGGCTTGAATTATGTCATCGAGGATAGCGGCGATTTCCTCACGGTTCGGCAGCGGCAGTTCCAGGACCGTGACTTCCTTTTGCAGATCCACCGGCAGGGTCATACCCGGGGACACGAGGATCATGGTGTGGGCCACGGCGCCACTGCGGAAGGACCGTGCCGCATCCAGCACCGCACGCACCACATTCGGATCGACCTGGGAACCGGCTCCGGAAGCCGAGATGAAGTGGTGCAGGTCGTAGAACACGAAGATGGTGGGCTCTTGGTATTTCGCAGCCTCATTGATGGCCGCGACCGGGTCGGTGGGTTTGCCCTGCTCACCCAACCGGTGCAGCCCGGAGCTCAGTGTGTAGCTGACTACCTGGCGGTCGCGTTTAAGCTTCGGGTTGGTTGCGATGTTCTCCACCGCGCCGACGACCCGCGCCTCTTCGAAGGTCTCGACGTACAGCAACGGATTCCTGGCCCGGATTAGCTCGATCAGCGAGTTTTCGAATTCGGTAATTCCCACGTAACGTCTCCCGGCGACTTTCCTCGGATCCTTCTCAGCTCGGACTCCTCTAGGGCATCCAAACATACAGGAGACGATTCTATCCATTCTCCTGAGAATCTCCACTTCCCACTGGGTGTCGCATGATTCTTGGGGGTGGGGCACGTCACCTGGCTGGCAGTCTCCCCACCTACGGAGAGGTTCTTGTTACTTCCACATCCTGTTATCGACGACAGTCTCCCTTAGGCGGTTTTGCAAGGGGTCAGTGAGAGTTTGGGCGAAAGTCTCGCTCAAGTGGGAATGGTCAAAGTACGCCATGACCCCTCCTATCACTGAATGGCAGGTGTCCTTAGAACAGAAGTAGTCATTCATGTTGACAACGGAAATCCGAGGATTCGCCAGTTGTTGCACGGCATCTGCCTGCGGGTCCATGGGAACCCAGGTATCCGCCGGCGCGCTGCACTCTTGCACCGCGTCATCGTTGTTCGAGACGCAGTCCGGAACGTTGTCCAACGTCTCTCCCGGCCACGGGGTGTCGCGCAGGACCACGACGCGGCTGCCGGACGATTCCCACTGTTGGAGAACCTGTCCATAGGCTTCTGTTGCCGGGTCTTCGCTCTCCTCCAGGGAGTGGCCCATGATGGGCGCGGACATCCGATTGGAGGAAATGATCAAGTCATAGTCGCCGTTGGTGATTTCCTCGATTGCCCAGTTCCCGTATTCATCACAGCCAGCTGCCTGTTCCTTGGAATCAAACTCCTGCTCTTCACCCAACACCGCACACGCACTGGCCAAGTAGGTATCAATGGACCAATCATTGTGTTCGGCAATCGGGTCCAGCGCGGGTACCCAGTGGCCCGCATGAGAATTTCCGACGAGCGCAACCTTGATCTGCCCGTCTTCTTCCCCATAGTGGCACACCGTGCGATCCGAAAATTCTGAACTACTGCTCGCAAAACAATCATCCTCGTATACCGGCGGCCGGTCTTCCTCTGCCACTAACGGGCTGGGGGCCAGAACCTCATAGCCTTCAGAGGGGTCTGCACAGTCGGGATCCTTCATGGCCGAAGCCCCGAAGCAGTCAATGCCGACCTCGGATTTCACCCGCTCAATTCCGGCGTCCACGTCCTTGGCGCCCTGCATCATTTGGTGGCTTGTGAGCTGGAAACCACCGACAATCAAGGCCAGCACGAGCGACCCGGTGACCAGGAATCGGGGTGCGGACAGCTGCGGTACTCGTTCCATGAGCCGGCGGAATCTGGTCTCCACCAGTCTTTGTGTCAGCACGGCCAAGAGCACGGTGATCACCAGTGCCATGATCTTTTCGGTTGCGAAGAAGTCATCCAGGACAAAGGGAGCCAAGATTAGGACTGGCCAATGCCACAGGTAGATGGCATACGAGTTATCCCCGGTGAAGCGCATGATGGGTAGACCGAGCAGCCGGTCCGGTGAGAAGCGGTGCTTTGAATGCGCGGCGATGACCAGCGCGGTACCGACCACGGGAATGGCAGCAGCCACTCCGGGGAACGGTGTTTTGCCGTCGAAGGTCAGGACGGCTCCGGCGACGGCAAGCAGCCCTACCCAGGCCATCACAGCAGAAAACCCGGTCCGGCTTTCGGCATAGAAGCGGGGGCCAAGTGCTGCCACCAGCGCTCCCACCGCAAACTCCCACATTCGAGTGAAGGTGGAGAAATAGGCGACACCGGCATTCTGCTCGGTCAGGTATACCGAGTAGCCCAGTGAACACACCAACAGGGTGCCGACACTGCCGAGTATTGCAGCGCGGGGTTTGATGCCTGCATGCAGCGCCCCGAACACCAGCAGACCAATCATGATCGGCCAGATGAAGTAGAACTGTTCCTCGACGGACAGGGACCAGAAATGCTGGAAGGGGCTCTCGGCCTCACCTTCTGCCATATAGTCCACGCTCGTTCCGGCGAGGTACCAGTTCTGGAAATAGAAGGTGGAGGCCAACCCCTGCAGGCCCCAGTCCCGCCAGACTGTGGCAGGTGCCACAGCCCAGACCGCGAGAATGCTTGAGAGGATCACCAAGAACGAGGCAGGCAGGAGCCGGCTAACCCGCCGCATCCAGAATTTGCCAATGTCCTTCGCCGTGCGGGGCGGCTTGCTGATCAAATGCGCGGTGATCAGAAAACCGGAGATCACAAAGAAGACGTCCACGCCCACGAAGCCCCCGGTGAGCCGGTGCGGCCAAAAGTGGTAGAGCACCACGACGCCGACCGCCAGGGCACGCAACCCCTGAATGTCTCCCCGAAAACTGGACCGGGGCTTGATTGGTGGTGCAGACAGACTAGTGCTCAGCTGCTGGCTCACAGACAGTGGTCCTTCGTGTTGGTGACACAGACGCGCGTTGACCCGCAGAAAAGCCGGTCAATGCCTTTGGACAGCTGGAATTCCAACGATCCTGCGCATAGTTTTTACCGGACTTCTCTGGGAAAAGGCTTGGGTAACTGTCACACGACGTCGCACGGGCAGCACTACTTCCCGGAATCTCAGGGCTCCCTCCATGCATCCGGATGCGACACGCCGAAATAGCATTGAGCCGTTGGCGCCTCGCTTCTGTCCCGTTCCCGCCGAGTTGGAGTCCCTCTCAGCGTGTTTCGTGTTGCTCGCGGTCATTTAAATGATTCAGCACCCCGGCTACTGCCGAGGTGCTGAAATTACGCGGCTACCCTTCGAGCAGGGCGTCCACGAACTCTTCGGGATCAAACGGGGCAAGGTCATCCGGACCTTCGCCGAGCCCCACCAGCTTGACCGGTACTCCCAACTGCCGCTGGATGGCCACGACGATGCCACCCTTGGCGGTACCGTCCAGCTTGGTCAACACGATCCCGGAGACATTCACTACCTCCGAGAACACCTTGGCCTGTGACAGTCCGTTCTGGCCGGTGGTTGCGTCCAGCACGAGCAGGACCTCATCAACGGTTGCCTTCTTTTCCACCACGCGTTTGATCTTGCCCAGTTCGTCCATCAGGCCGACCTTGTTCTGCAGTCGTCCCGCGGTGTCGATCATGACGATGTCCACCTGCTGGTCGATGCCCGCGGCAACGGCTTCGTACGCTACCGAGGCCGGGTCCGCGCCATCGATTTCGGAGCGGACGGTGGGAACGCCAACCCGGTCACCCCAGGTCGCCAGCTGCTCTGCCGCGGCGGCGCGGAAGGTATCTGCCGCTCCCAGCAGCACGTCCTTGTCCTCGGCGACCAGCACACGGGCCATCTTGCCGATGGTGGTCGTCTTGCCAACGCCGTTGACACCGACCACCATCAGGATGCTCGGGCGGTCCGGATGCGGCTCCGGAAGGTAGTTGCGGTCCATGGAAGGATCCACCAGCTTCAGCAGTTCCTCGCGCAACATTGCCTTGACGCGAGCCGGGTCCTTGCTGCCCTCGATCTTGACCCGCTCACGCAATGCGTCAACGAGTTCGAGGGTCGGTTCGGTCCCCAGGTCTGCCATGAGCAGGTTTTCTTCGATCTCGTCCCAGACGTCATCATCGATGTTGTCCTGGCTGAGCAGGGCCAACAGACCCTTGGAGAAAACGTTGTTCGACTTTGTCAGTCGGGCACGCAGACGGGCCAGACGGCCCTGCACCGGGGCCGGAACCTCCAGCTGGAGCGCCGGCTCTTCTTCAACCGTCGGTGCCGTTGCACCAGTAGCTGGAGCCTCGGGGGGCAGCGTATCGGTGTCCGGGCGTTCCTCGGTGAGGGTTCCGGTACCGGCCGGCGGATCATTAGCGTCGCGTTCGCTGGTGTAGGGGGTCTTGGGTTTGCGGCCCTTGGAAACCAACGCGATGGTTCCAATGCCGACGATCGCTATGACTGCGATCACGATGATTATGGTCAAAAGCTGATCAGTCACGTTTAGAATCATCTCACAGACTATGATGTTGGCTGGCAGTTCAATCCGTTAACACTCCCCTGACAAGGAAGCTGGTTAGCCCGCGCTGCCCGGTACGGATTCAGCGGGCAAAGCACATATGCCCAAGATTGCTCCACGCACCGAACGCCTGCGGGTTCCCCGCGAGATCACCATTCTACTGATTGCCGCGTTCATCATTGCCCTCGGTTTCGGCTTGATTGCCCCCATCCTTCCGCAGTACGCGGTGAGCTTTGATGTGGGCGCAGCAGCCGCCAGCATCATTGTTAGCATCTTTGCGTTTGCGCGGCTGATTTTCGCGCCCGTGGCCGGAGTACTGACCGCCAAGCTGGGCGAACCGAAAATCTATGTGACCGGAGTGTCGCTGGTTGCCGTGTCCACCTTGCTCTGTGCCGCGGTCCAGGACTACACACAGCTATTGGTTGCCCGTGGGCTTGGCGGTTTTGGTTCCACCATGTTCACGATCTCGGCCATGGCGCTCATCGCCCGATTGGCGCCGGATGGATCACGCGGGCGGATTTCAGGGATGTACGCCGGCGCGTTCCTGCTGGGCAATGTCATGGGACCAGTCTTCGGCAGCCTACTGGCCCCCTTTGGAATGCGCCTGCCCTTCCTCATCTATGGTGTGGCGCTGTTGATCGCCGCAGCCGTGGTGTACTTTGCCCTGGCACGCAAACCGGTGCAGGAAAAACTTGAAGACAACGAAGTGGCTGAGCCGAGCGCGCCCGTACCGGTGTTGACCACTCGTGAAGCTCTGCGCTCCCCCACCTTCCGCGCGGCGATGGCCTCCGGTTTCAGCTACGGTTGGCTGGCCTTCGGCATCCGCACCTCAATGATCCCCCTCTTTGCCCTGGCGGTCTTCGGTGAGGGAACCGGACAACGCGTGGCGGGTATCTCCCTGGCCATTTTCGCCGTGGGCAATGGTGTCGCCCTGACGTTCTCCGGAAAGCTGACGGACGCGATTGGACGCAAGAAGCCTGTTCTTCTTGGCATGGCCATTCTGCTCTCCTCCATCGTCCTAATGGGCTACTTCACTTCCCTGCCGGCCTTCATCATCTTTTCCATCCTCGCCGGCTTCGGTGGCGGCATCCTGGGTCCAGCCCAGCAGGCAGCCGTAGCGGATGTCATTGGGGCTGGGCGTAATGGTGGCAAGGCGTTGGCAGGATTCCAAATGGCCACCGACTTGGGTGCGATCATCGGACCGCTTATCGCCGGGTTTATGGCAGATCACATTAACTACCAAGTGGCGCTGAGCGCTTCAGGCGCCGTATGCCTAGTGGGTGTCGTGGCGTGGTTGTTCACCCCTACAACCGTGACCGCTGTTGAAGCCCGACCATCTCAATCCTGAAACCATTAGCCTCGCGCTGTTGGTCAAGCGACGGGTCCGGCCCCAAGGTGATTCAGCGTTTGCCCATGTGGACTCACTAACGTCAGGAGTGTTGAGTTTTGACACGCAGGAGATTGCTAGTGAACAAAGAGCCGTCAGATACTTCGCGAAAAGTATCACGCCGAACCATCATCACAATTTCGACGGTAGCTGCGGGTACAGTTGCTGCTGGAGCGGTTCTCGGCCCGAACAGCGATAGTTCAGACACTACGACAAGCACGCCGAGCCCCGAACCCTCGACGAAAGCAAAACTCACCGATCGCGACGGTCGTGTCATCAGCCGACTCGAAAAGACCCAACCGACCAACGGGATTCGGCGCGAGTATCGCGGCGCATTTCCAGCGCTCAAAATCAAAAGTGTGGAACCACTTCCAGGGCTGGGCTCCGGCCCTTGGCCATGGCTAGCAGTCAGCATTGCCGGAACAGCCCGACAACTGCAAATCGTCGATACTTCCGTCCGTGAAGTGATCCATACTCTTGATTTTCCAGAAAGTCATACCGGCGGCCTCGAAACGATGAAATGGGACACGCGTAACAAGAAACTGTACATTGGCACAGCGAATGCGCTTCACGTCTGGATCCCAAGCAAGCCGAAAATAACTACATTCGTAGGCAAGGTTGACGCAGCCACCACTATTTATGATCTGCAACTCGACTCTCGTGGAGTTGTTTGGGGTGGTTCGTACCCGGCAGGTTCAGTCTTTAATTTTGATCCTCAAAACCACAAGATCACAGTTTCTTCGCGATTCGCTGAGGATACGGACTACGTTCGGCGCTTGGCCATAGACTCCACTGACCGGCTGTGGGTTGGCACCGGTTCAGTGCATCCAAGAATTTTTACTTTCACGGCATCGAAACCAGACGCACGAACCGAAATTGGACTTCCAGAAGATGTGCCAGAAGGGTTTATTTCCCGCATTGAAGTCCGGAACGAAAAAGTCCTAGTCTCTGCTAGCAGCATCAGTGGACAGCTTGTCTTGAATCCAATGACTAAACAGTGGGAGGACAAGATTGGGCGAGTCTGGGCGGCCCGCGTGAGCTCTGATACCACCGACACCACTAAAGGGTTCTACACGATTACGGACAATACGCTGTACTTTACTAGGACAGCCACTCTTCAAGATACTGAACTTGCCGACGTAAAAACTTCCAAACCCTTATCAATATTGCAACAGCAGAATCAAGTTGCAATTATCGGTCAAAGTGCCGCCGGACTCACTATTGAACACTTCGATTCTCACCCGGGGACAAAGCCCAAAGAACACGTAGTGGAACTCAATGCAGGCCAGTTCGCTATTCAGTCACTAATGGGACATTCCGATGGCAATATCTACATGGGCGGGTACATGGGAAGCGGGTTGGCTTCGATCAATATCGAATCGGGGCAAACATGGTCCTCACCACCGGACGAGAATCTGATTAATCAGGCTGAGGCCATGATCCAATTCAACGATCGCCGGAGCTATGTGGGATCTTACGGATCAGCCGACCTCATCAGCTTTAACACGCTGGATAAGAATAGCGCGGATGAATACCATCTGCTTGCGAGACTAGCGACTGACTTTCACCAATCACGGCCTTTCGGATGGGCCAAGAACTCCAATAGAGTGTTCTTCGGAACAGTGCCAGACTATGGGCGTTCCGGTGGAGTTCTTGGCGAAATCGACCCCGAAAAAAACAAAGTCACCTGGGTCTTGGACGGCGGGGGAAAAGGATTCATCGCCGGCCACTCAATCATCGGGCTAGTTGCCGACGAAGATCATGTCTACGGGACGACCTCTGTACGGAACGGTTACGGACTTCCAGATACAGAAGGTTCCGCATATGTCTTCAAGTTCGATATCGGCACACGGGAAATCATCTGGACGAGCAAGCCGCTCGCAAGCGCGGGTGCGCTTTACGCCCCCGTACTCGTGGCCAATTGGCTTGTCGTCGCGGACGTTGAAGGACTTGGAGTCATTGATCCTCGTTCTGGGAAACTCGTCAAGCATCACTTACTGTCCGGAACCAAGAACCAGGAAGTTCGCCCCGGTTGGGCTAACGCAGACATTGCCAAGATCGGAGAGGGGGTGCGCTTGGTGCACACGGCGGCTGGCACAGCCACAGCGGTCGACTTCGAGAACGGGACGCGCGCCCGCGTCGGTCAATCCACGAAGTTGCGTTTGGGCAGTCGACTTACGACTACACCGGATGGTCGAGTGTTTGGAACCTTAGATAAGACCACACTTGTTGAACTGGAGCTAGGAACGCCAAGTTCCAAACCCCAGATGTAGAGCGTTCCATTCAAGATAACCCAATAACAAGACACACCAACTACGTCCGTATTGTTCCCAATAAAGACATGCGAACAGCCATGTCCCCCAGCACAGGGACAGGCAACATCTTAACAAAACTGGTGCGCAGTAAAACACTTGTCGAAATGACGGTGCGCCTTCTGGAGTCACCAATTATGTAGTTGGGTGCGCCATCTTTTGGCTAATCACCGTGGTGACTCCATCTCCACGCATGGTCACGCCATAAAGCGCGTCCGCAACTTCCATGGTCTTCTTCTGGTGGGTAATCACGATGAGCTGCGAGGATTCGCGCAACTCTTCGAAGATGGTGATCAACCGTCCCAGGTTCACGTCATCCAGCGCTGCTTCAACTTCGTCCATTACATAGAACGGAGACGGTCTGGCCTTGAAGATGGCGACCAGCAACGCCACTGCGGTGAGGGAGCGTTCTCCACCGGAGAGGAGTGAGAGCCGCTTGATTTTCTTGCCGGCAGGGCGGGCTTCGACTTCAATACCAGTGGTTAGCATATTGTCGGGGTCGGTCAGGACAAGCTGTCCCTCGCCGCCCGGGAACAGGCGGTCAAAAATTCTCTTGAATTGGGTTGCCGTATCGTTGTAGGCCTCGGTGAACACTCGTTCAACATGATCGTCAACGTCTTGAATGATTTGTTCTAGGTCTGCTCGGGATTTCTTCAAGTCCTCAAGTTGTCCGGAGAGGAACTTGTGTCGCTCCTCCAATGCAGCGAACTCCTCCAGGGCCAGGGGGTTGACCTTGCCCAGTGCGCCCAGATCGCGTTCGGCCTTCTTCAGCCGCTTTTCCTGCTCCACGCGGTCAAAGGGTTTGGTTCCCACAGGATTGCCGTCCTCGTCAACGCTCTGACGCAGTTCGGCCCATTTATCCTCCGGATCAAACGCTTCGGGAATCAGCTGATCAGGACCGTAGTTCTCGATCAAGTATTCCGGGGTATACCCCAGTTCCTCTAGCGCGCGGTTTTCAACGTTCTCAATGCGCATCCGCAGTTCGGCGCGCGCCATTTCATCACGGTGCGCGGCATCCGACAGGCGTGCCAGTTCCGCCGAAAGTTTCTCAACCTCGGCGCGCTGGGTGCTGAGCAGCTCCTCGATCTCGTTCTTGTGTTCCTGCAGCTCACGGCGCTCGCTGTCGGTCATCTGGACAGAGACGTCAATGAACTGCAGGATTCGAGTCGCTGCGGCTTCCACCTGGGCGGCGTTCGTTGCCTGGCTACGGCGCTCTTCGGCCCGCCGTGCAGCTACTTCGCGGTGGGTCCGTTCGGCTGCTGCCGTGCGTTTGAGTCCTTCGATACGGGAGCGCAGGGCCGTGACGCGCTCTTCACTGCTGCGCAGTGCCAGGCGCGCTTCCAGTTCCTGTTGACGTGCGGCAGCGGCCGCATCCGCCATGGCAGCCCGCGACGCATCATCAACGGATTCGTCTTCGTGATCTTCGGACGCCATCTCCATGCGCTCGGTGATCTCTTCGAGCGATTCCTGCTCGAGGCTCAGCTTTTCCTCCGCCGCGACAATTCTTGCGCGTAGGGTCTGACGCTGTGCCTCGGCGTTGCGCAGCTTCTCCCCCAACTCGGCCAGATAACTGGTGAGCTCGGTAATGCCCGCGTCGGAATCCCGCAGGGCAGTGAGCGCTTCATCGTGGGCGTTTTCAGAGGCGTGAAGGGCCGGTTCCCGCTCGGCGAGTTCACGTTCCAGACGCTGCAGTTCTGAACTTGTTTGGCTCAGTTCTGTTTGGGTGGATTCGATCAATGCCTGCTGGGCGATTAGGGAAGCGCCTGCGCTGTTGCCCACGGAGCTACGTGCCGCGGATACGTTGATTCCGTCAAAGGTGGTGAAGCAGGCATCCGCATATTGGAGTGCCATTTCGCGGGCGGTGTTCAAGTCCTCGACAATGTAGTGGTTGGCGAGCAGCCGGTCCAGTAACGAGACTATTTCCGGGCGGCTGGTCACGACCTCGCGGGCAGTGATGAGACCGTCGATGCGGGGCACTACTGACTCACCGTTGGCCGATACATGGATCAACGAGACGTTCGCTTCTTGTTGATCGGAGAGTTCTTCAATCAAGTCGAAGGCACCGGTGACGTCAGAGGCAACGAGTGCTTCGGAGCTGTCCCGAAGGATGGCTGAGATGGCCTTTTCATAGCCGTCGGCTGTGGAGATCAGTTCTCCTAGCCGTCCCAGCAAGAGCTCGCCGTGTGCTGCGAGGAGTTCTGCGGATGAATCGTCCTGGGCGTTCAGCTTCAGCGCTTCGAGGCGCGAGGTGAGCCCGGAAACCCGAACGGATAGTTCACGCTCTCGCTCCGAGGCCACGCGTTGCGCATGCTGTAGGGCATGGAACTCTCCCGCGGCGTCCTCATACGCACTGTTCAGTTCCTCTTCGGCCTCCTGCCGTTCCGCGAGTTCCTGGGACAAGGATTCAAAAGATTGGTGGTCGGCGGCAAGGTTTGCGTCAAACGACTGGTCACTGTCCTTGAGCCGGACGATTTCTGCGCTGGTGACATCCACTCGGCTTCGTGCGGAGGCGACCTGGGAAGCTAAACGTGCCATGCCTTCGCGGCGGTCGGCTGCCGCGCGCAGCAGGGAGGCCATTCGCTGTTGTTCAGCGCGTGCGGCTTCTTCGGCGGTTTCCTTTGCCTCGACGGCTTCAGCGAGGATCTCATGACGGTCCTCAACTGCTTCTTCCAGTTCGGCGAGTTCTTCACCCAGCCGCTCGGCCTGGGCGTCCAAACGGTCGGGGTCCCGGTTGCTGTCGAAGTGCGTTGGGTTTGATGCCAGCAGTGAGGAGCGTTCTCGCGCCAACGCGGCCATGGACCGGTAGCGCTCCTGTAGGGTTGTGAGGCTAACCCAGGTTTCCTGGATTCTGGCAAGACGAGGGGTGGCCTGCGATAGCTTCGCTTCAAGATTCCCCACATACTGGCGTGCGTGTTCCAGCTGGGAGCTGGTCTCCCGCTGCGCAGCTTGGATTTTGGCTTCGTCGTTGATGTCTTGGGCCAATTTGTTGTTTAGCGTGACCAGGTCATCAGCAAGCAGGCGTGCCTTGGCATCGCGCACCTCCAGTTGAACGCTTTGGGCACGACGGGCAATTTTCGCCTGGCGTCCAAGGGGCGCCAATTGTCGGCGTACTTCAGCACCTAAGTCTTCTAGACGGTCCAGGTTTCCTTGCATGGCCTGAAGCTTGCGCAAGGTCTTTTCCTTGCGCCGACGGTGCTTGAGCACGCCGGCGGCTTCTTCAATGAAACCGCGCCGGTCTTCGGCAGTGGCGTGCAGGATTTTGTCGAGTTGCCCCTGACCGACAATGACATGCATTTCGCGACCAAGTCCGGAATCGGACAAGAGTTCCTGAATATCCAATAGGCGGCAGGAGTTTCCATTGATCGCGTATTCTGAACCTCCGGACCGGAACAACGTGCGTGAGATCGTGACTTCGGCATAGTCGATGGGCAACTGGCCATCGGTGTTGTCTATGGTCAGGGAAACGTGGGCACGACCCAACGGCGGACGTCCGGAGGTGCCGGCAAAAATGACATCCTCCATCTTGCCACCACGCAGGGTTTTGGCTCCCTGTTCCCCCATCACCCACGCCAGCGCATCCACCACATTGGACTTGCCGGACCCATTGGGGCCAACCACCGCAGTGACACCCGGTTCAAACTCAAAGGTCGTCGCCGAGGCAAAAGACTTGAACCCGCGTACGGTAAGTGTCTTTAGATGCACGGTGAAGGATTCCTGAGTTCTGTGTTGGGGTTATAGGCTGGTGTCGGCTCGTCAAGAACCACGAGAGGCTTGGTGAGGCAATTCTATCGAAGCCCACCCCGCAACCAGGGGAAGCGGCGCGTAGGGCTGCATGAAAGTAAGCGAAGAGATTGGAATCCAAGTGAGCGTTCTTTCGCAGATTGAGCAATGGCCGACCGACAATGCGGTCAGCACCGTGATCGATGGTTCCGGACGGATGCTTGGTTCTGTCGGCGACCTAAACCGTAAGTACCCGCTGGCCTCGGTGACCAAGCTGCTGAGCGCCTATGCCTTCCTGCTTGCCCTGGAAGAAGAAGCCATCAGTCTAGACGACCCTGCGGGGCCCGAAGGCTCCACGGTGCATCATCTGCTGGCCCACACCTCCGGCTATGACTTCGACAGTGAAACCATCCGCTTCAAGCCGGGCAGCCGCCGTGGCTACTCCAATACCGGGTTCGAGGTACTGGCTGAGCACCTGCAGCGTTCCAGCGGCATCGCCTTTACGGAATACATTTCAGAAGCGCTGTTCATCCCATTGGGGATGAACGACACCACGTTGGATGGCAGCAGCGCCAAGGATGGGATCTCTACCGCAGCAGATCTGTCCCGATTCGCGGCGGAATTGCTCACCCCCACCCTGCTGGCATCAGAATCGTTGAAGAACGCCACCTCAGTTCATTTCCCGGACAGGATTGGCATCTTGCCCGGCTATGGACGCCAAGAACCCAATGACTGGGGACTTGGCTTTGAGATCCGCGGAACCAAGAATCCGCATTGGACCGGCAAGGATCATCCGGCGACGACCTTCGGCCACTTCGGTCAATCCGGAACTTTTCTCTGGGTTGACCCAGAGCACCGGCTGGCCTGTGTCACGCTGACTGATAAGGCTTTCGGCCCCTGGGCTGCCCAGAGGTGGAGCGATTACAACAACGGTGTTTTGCAGGAATTCTCGCGCTGTATCAGCAGGATGTCTAACGACGGCGGGGGCGGGGCTGGCAGACAGGGCAGGTGAATGAGGAACGACCCATAAAGGCGTCGCGACGAATCAATGAAGTACGACTATTGCTCGCACAGCGAGCACATTCTCTGCCCTCCCGGCCGTAGGCGTTGAGCGAGCGGTCAAAGTATCCGCTGGCTCCATTCACATTGACGTACAGCGAATCGAAGCTCGTGCCCCCGGCGTCCAGTGCACGAAGCATTACGTCCCGCAGAGCGGCATCCAGCCGTTCAACTTCTGCCCGCCGAATTGTCGCGGTATTCCGGAGCCCTGAGAAACCAGCTTGCCAAAGTGCCTCATCCGCATAGATGTTCCCCACACCCGCGATCACTGTTTGGTCGAGGATAGCCCGCTTGACTTGAGTGGTACGTTTGCGCAGGGCAGCGTAGAGGGACTCGGTGGTCCGGAACGGATCCAATACGTCTCGGGCAATATGGGAGGCCGCTGCTGGGATGAGTTCGAGGTCGCTCCCCTGGCCGCCGACTCCCCCATCGGAAGTGCTGACAAGAGGCGAGAGGAACATTCCGCCAAAGATCCGTTGGTCGACAAACCGTAGCTCCCCTGGTTCTTCGCCGCGGGAACTCAGCGATAGACGCACCTTCAAATGTTTTTCATCCGGTGCTTCAGGTTCCTCTATCAGCAGCTGCCCGCTCATTCCCAGATGCGCCACGAGCGCAGCGGGTGTCTCCAGCCCAGTCAGGTTCATCCAGAGGAACTTGCCGCGCCGAACTACTGCATCAACACAGCATCCCTGAAGACTTACTACGAAGTCTTCGGCACCGTCCAGGTGCCGTCGCACGGAGCGTGGATCTAGGACTTCGACCGTCTCGAAACTGCGACCGCGGACCCAGGTTTCAAGTCCCCGGCGAACTACTTCGACTTCCGGTTGTTCAGGCATAGCGAAGTGGCGATCCTTAGAGCTGTGGCAAGGTCTGATTGGGATGCATTAGCTTCCAACTAGCCCTGGCGGCTTCCTGTTCCGCTTCCTTCTTGGAAGGCCCCTGCCCCTGGCCCAGCTCGCGCTCCCCAATCCACAAAGTGGCGGTGTAGCTGCGGGCGTGGTCCGGGCCGGTTCCCGTGACTTCATAGAGCACGTCCCCGAGTTTGCCGCCAGCTGCTTCTTCCTGGATGACCGTCTTCCAGTCAGTGGCAGCTCCGAGCAGTTCACCATCCTCAAGCATCGGCGTCACCAAACGCAGGATGAGCTCCTTGGCAATATCCATCCCATGGTTGAGGTACACGGCGCCAAAAATGGCTTCCATGGTATCGGCCAAAATCGAGGACTTGTTTTCCCCGTTGGACTGCTTCTCACCACGACCCAGGTAGATGTGCTGGCCCAGCGCGAGTTGCCGGCCAACCGTAGCCAACGCGCGAGTGCTCACGACAGCCGCGCGGCGCTTCGCGAGGTCCCCTTCCGGCAGGTGAGGCAGCTCATCGTAGAGATACTCGGCGATGCTGAAGCCCAGGATGGAGTCGCCCAAGAACTCTAGACGCTCATTGGTGGGAATCCCGCCGTTTTCATAGGCGTAGGAACGATGGGTTAAAGCAAGACGAAGCGTCTCGGGGTCAATAGTGACCCCGAGACGCTTCAGAAGTTCTTCTTCAGAAGACATATTTAGACGTCTGCGACCTTGCGACCCTTGTACTCAAGGAACAGCTCGGTACCGGCCGAGTCGGTCACGACCTTGGCCTGGTGCGGCAGGCTGTAGGTGACTCGACCGTTTTCAACGGTCTTCACCAGGTTCGGTGCGGTAGCCTTCCACTGAGAACGGCGGGCACGAGTATTCGCACGGGACATCTTCCGCTTTGGAACAGCCACGACTACTTCTCTTCTCTCTCGTCTGACGTTTTACTTTGTGTCGCATCTTCTGCGACTATGTCGGCCAGCTGCGCAAGCGCTGCCCAACGAGGATCAAGGACCTCATGGTGATGCTCAGGATCCTCGTTAAGGTTCTTGCCACATTCGCTGCAAAGCCCTAAACAATCTTCCCGGCATACCGGCTGGAACGGCAGGGCGGTCACCACTGCGTTCCGCAATACCGGGTCAAGGTCGATGAGATCATCGACAACCCAGTACTGGTCTACTTCATCGTCTTGCTCGATTTCGGCATTCTCTTCATAGTAGAAGAGCTCCTGGATATCAGCATCATAATCATACTCGATGGGTGTCAGGCACCGCCCGCATTCACCGGCGATTTCCACGGTGGCTACACCAGAAACCAGAACACCCTCATGTACGGATTCGAGCCGCAGGCCCAAGGAAACCTCAGATCCTTCACGAACACCAATGAGTGCGACACCCACTTCAGCGGGCGCGGGTACATGCTCAACGATCGTTGTCATTGCTCCGGGCGCCCGTCCAAGCTCCTTGGTTGAAATAACCAGAGGCGAGCTGCGATCGGGCTCACCGTGCGGTGACCGATCAGAACGCTTTTCGCTGATGATAACTCCTATTGAACATAGACCGACATTTAACCCTAGCGCGATCTTTAGCGCTAGACAAGTTCAGTGATGCACGTCAACTTCGACTACTAGGGCGTGTCTCCTAAATGTGGATAGGTAACTTTGCCACGCTTGAACAGTGAGTTCTCGTTATCATCTTCTAACCGACGCGCAATGGGACTTGATCGCGCCGTTCATGCCCGACTCGACGGGTAAACGCGGACGGCCTTTCAACGACCACCGGCGAACGACCGAAGCCATGATCTACAGGTACCGGGTAGGGATTCCCTGGCGTGACCTTCCAGAACATTTCGGGTCATGGAAATCAGTCTGGAAACGCCACCGCCGTTTCAGTAATGACGGCACCTGGGACAAGATCCTTGCCGCGCTGCTGTCAACGGCTGATACGCGAGGCCTGATCAATTGGGAGGTGTCGGTGGATTCCACGATCAATCGTGCCCACCAGCATGCGACCAACCTCCCACGCCACACAGGGGGATCTATCAAGTTACAAGAATCTGCTCACTGAACCCGAAGACCATGCGATCGGTCGTTCCAGGGGCGGGTTGAGCACGAAGATCCATGCGCTCGTTGATGGCAACCGCCGCCCACTGGTCTTGCTGCTCGGCCCCGGGCAGAGCGGGGACGCGCCGATGTTTCAGAACCTGCTGGACTCGCTCAAGGTTCAGAAGCCAGGACCTGGTGCGGCCCGGAAACGTCCCGTGCGGGCTATGGCGGACAAAGCCTATTCGTCCAAGGCGATCCGCCACTACTTGCGAGCTCGGGGCATTCAGTGCGTGATCCCAGAGAGGGAAGACCAAAAAGCGAACCGGTTGCGTCGGGGTTCAGCTGGTGGGCGGCCGGTGACCTACGACAAGGAGGCGTATAAACGTCGCAATGTCGTGGAATGCAGCTTCAACACGTTGAAGCAGTGGAGGTCACTGGCCACCCGGTATGACAAGCTCGCACTGACCTACAGGGCTGCAGTGGTTTTACAAGCTGTGGTGGTGTGGAGCGCGGTATTAACCAAATAAAGAGACACGCCCTAGGCGTTAAAGCTCAAATGAAGATTTCACGGGAAGAAGCTGACTCAAGCGAGCAGGGATGACCTTCTTTATAATCTCGCGCTCTTCGGGGGAAACGGCCTGCGAACCATCATTTACGACGATGCACTGCGTGTGTCTTTTTCTGATGATCCGGTCCAGTCGATCCAATGCTCCCGAATCAGCGGGATCAATGTAATCATAACGAATCTTTCCGGGCACGGCGGCACCCACCGCCAACGCGTAATTAAAGTAGAACGAACCGGCAAACGCTACATCGTCTAGAGACCGAAATTTTGTTGCGCTAACGCGTTCAGAAATATCGGCAAATTCCTGCTCAATCTTCTCCAAAATACTTCGATTAAACGCATACGGCGTATGAAAGAACTTTCGATTCATAATAGGAAACCCCCTAGAATGCAAAATTGTTCTTGCATTCTTGGCTGCCACCGTCGACACATTGTCTTGATCCGATAAATCGTTGAAATCTACCAAAGCTTTCGAATAAAACACCTTAGTCACCCCGCTCGGATGAAAAAAGGTATCCGGAGAGACGGGTGCCGTCAGGATCATGTCATCATTCAGATACAAGAAGTGTTCAGCGAGGCCATCTATACGGTGTAAGTTTGCTTCAATCGCATGGGAATTGAATACCGGAAGATCTGCCGGATCCTTCCAAATTTCCGAATGATCAATAACTTTGAGCCTGTTGTTTTCCTTGACTTGCAGCCACTCTGGCGTCTGACGGTCCGTGACAAGAAAAATCTTACGAATCCAGGGTGCATACTGTTCGATTGCCCTTAAGCAATATTTCAACTCATCGAGTGGCTCAAATCTAGACGCATCCGTCGCGTCCTGGACCAACCGCTCCGTCTCAAGGCCAAGAGCAGCATTTTTCCGCTTCAACCAATTCTTGTCGTTACCATCTACCCAAGTGATTACTGCGTCAACTGGGCAGGAAAAATGATGACCGGAGGCTCCATTCGCTCGAGCCAGGACATCCAAGAACTCGTTATGACTTGCTTTTGGGTTAGGAAGTTCTACGCATTTCGGGTTCCATATCTCACTCGTGATTCCACCGTTCGCATCGCTGACCCGCCAACGTACTACATCGACACCTTGCGCCGCCCCAGCGAAGAAGAATGATTCTACTGAAGGAGCAACATACTGAAATAGTCGAACACCGTTTATCTTACTGGTATCAGAACCCACGGCATGCAATAAACCCGTGGAACTTGACGTTTTGCCATTATCATTGAGCATCTGATAATACCAGTGCTTGAAATCGACAGCGTTCACTATATTACGAATAAATCGATCGAAATCATCGGTCATTATATTCAGCTGCATGGAGCCTGAAGGATCAACATTCAACACCCAATAGTCGATAGCACACGATTTCAGTGCCATCTCTAGCTGTTCGAAGTTACTTTTAGATACATCAGGAAGCGACAAGGAAGAAGCGGTTAGTCCTAATCGGAAGCCCACAGGGAGCTTAAGAAGGGTAGAGTGTTCACGAAAATCACTTGAAACAGCTCGCGTTAACAGCGTCTTAACTGAAGCAACACCAGGAGCGAGTCGCGCGCCGATTTTACTACTGGCCGATGTCAACACACGCTTTGCACTTCTTTGCACCGCTTGAAAATTTCGCATTTTTCTCACTCCGTCGAATCCGACGAGTCTTCTACAGTCAATGAAGTCGACCCAATCTCATCTTGGACCGGATATGGGAAACGACTACGGAAGAACTGATCCATCATCCCGTCAATTTGCTCCCCTGTATAGACAGGGTTTTCACCCTCGCCAAACGTAACAACATCAAACCGTTCACTTTGTTGCAACATGGACAGCTTAGCTTGAATCCCTTCATCTGCCATCGAGCAGAACGCATAACGTATGCTCCCAGGTATGTATTCATTTACGAAATATCCATAATGCTGAGCAAACGAGGACAGCAAGGATATATCGGTAGGACTGCGGAATCTAGAGGCTCTGACCGTTTTGAAAACCTCAGGATATTCAGACTCTATCTCTGATAGCACCGATCTCCGGTGGGGATATGGCGTGTGTAGCATGCCACGAGTAATTACTTTGCCGAAGTCCCTAAATAGGATTTTTCTATTATTGCGCGCCGCCCACATGTGAGGTTCATTCTCAGCATTATTCGTATCAATTTTTACCGAGGACATGAAAAATTTGGCCGCACCGTTGCCGTGGAAATAGGTACGCGGATCTTGCATGCGCATAAGGAGGGTATCGTCGTTGAAATATAAGAAGTGCTCCGCCAATCCTGGCACCCGGTGCAAGCAAGCTTCTATGGCATGCGAGTTAAAGACAGGTAGGACCGACTTGTCAGGAAAAATGTCGCTGTGTGTAATAACTTGTATGTCGGATTCTTCCGATAGCCACGTCGGATACTGGTCTGCAGTAACTACGTATATATTACGTATCCAGGGCATAAATGTGCGTACGCTCCGTATTGAATAACGTAACTCATCACGGTTCTTGAATCGCATAGACCCAGTTGCTAAAGGGTGTGAACCGTTTTCGAGAGCGTCGTAATGGTCCTTAGTCCGACGCCAGTTCTGATCACTATCATCAACCCACGTATACACTGCATCAATCGGGAAGTTAATTTCGTCCCAAAGCGGCGCTTCCGGCAGGACACTGCCCCGAAGGAAGTCATCGTTCAACAACCGATCGACACCTGGATTGGACCGGGGTGCCACGTACGCATCCTGATCAATAGACCATACTTCTATGTCTACAGCGAAAACTGAACCGAAGGTAAAGCGACGAAGTTCGTCCGAAATCGGAATGAATACCCGGAAAACATTTGCCAAATCACGGTCGTACTCGGAAAGTTCATCGACACCAGGGTGCCAGTCTTTCGTAGACAATCTGGAATTTCCCTTCATGGCCCTCACACATACACCCTCCTGGGGTGACCGTGACAATGCCTGAAGAAGTCGCAGACTGTCTTCTTCCCGAATCGCTAAAGTCTGCCTGTAGTAGCTGTAGGACGGGATTTCAACAGCACAGATTTCAGCCCGCATTAGCAAACCTTTAACGAATTTCTGGTTCACGTCCTGAGCGAGTTGAGCAGATAAGCTACGCGGCTCCACGATACGGACGTTGAAACCCTTTTTTGCATTTTCAGTTCCGTTAAAATCGAGATCATCAGGGAGCGTAACTGTTTCATTTTCACGCGATCCTCGTAAAATCTTAAGGTTAGCTTCAACGCGAGGTTCACTCGGTGTCCTTCGCTGGGCCAATTCTGAGTACAGCTTTTCCCATTCATCAAGAATACTCTTAGGGCTGTACTTCTTCGCCGTCTGAATTGCGGCAGACGACATTTTCGCACGACGTTCCGTATCGCCTGCAATCGAAGCCAGTGTCTGGGCGAAAGCTTCGGTGTCATTGAGTGGTACGAGCAAACCGTCTATACCATGAGTAAGAATGTTCCTCGGCCCAATCGGACAATCGTAAGCAACGGTAGGAACACCTGCTGCAGACGCTTCGAGAATTACCAACGGTTGGCCTTCGCTTTTGGACGTCATAGCGTGAATTCCCGCTTCGGCCCACTCAGCGGTTAAATCGGTTACACCAGTGATGATCTCGACGGAATCGTGGAGATTCAGTTTCCCAATTAACTCTCTGAGTTTCGTCTCACCCGGTCCCTCACCGAATAGGCGCAGAGTCCAGTCGGGATGTCCCGCCTTAAATAGAGAAAAGGCCTCAAGTAGCTGATCAAACTGTTTGCCAGGAGCGAAACGTCCAGCAGCCATTACAATCGTCGAGTTGCTTGCTGCTCGCGGGCGTAGAACATCAGGAATAGAGTTCGGAATGACAGCGCTGACGAACCCGTACTCTGGGAAACGGTCCCGGATCCATTCTGCATTTTCGTTGTTGAGCGAGATTATCGCGTCTACGTCGTGAACGACGTTTGCAAGAGGCGTAATGCCGACACCTCGTCTCATGCTTGCTCGATGCTCTTCGGCAACCAACATCGTCCCTTCTGGGAGGAAATATGATGCAAGCATTGCTAACGCTGGCGTGGTAGTAACGACTGCATCCTCGCGGAGGCCGCCAATTTTCTTTCGACAAACAATGTCGGTTAATTTACTGTACTGGTTGTCCCAAGCATGCGATATTAGTGTTGAAGGTGCCTTGCTTAAGCGTTCTGCTTGTTCATCCGACAACATGCCCGTCAGATCTTTACCTTCAGAATCCAACCAATATGTAACCTTGATGTCATCGGGCATAATTCTGCTGAGGCGCCCGTTAGTCCGGTAAATACTGTAAATCGATATTTCGTAACCGCGATCACGCAAACCTACTGCTTGCGACTGGATCGCATGTTCCGTTCCCGCGCTTGTGTCGCCTGTGGTTAGTATGAATGCGATCTTCATGCTGCTTTGAGCCCTTTCTTCACAATTTTCAAGGCCAAGTGGCCATCTTTTGTCCAGTAGACCTTGGCTCTTGCGCTCGCGCCTTCGTCTCCCATCCAGTACCAGGGATATTGCATAAGTCTCCTCGGCTCTTCCGAAGCGCTTCCCCAGTACTGGAGCCTACGACCGCTGTTGGAACCGAGTCTGCAATCCCATAGCGTTTCGCCATCGGGTAGACACAAAAGCGTTTCGGAAAACTCACTAATCGAAAAAACACTTGCTCCGTTCTGCAAAAGGCTTCCACGCACCGTATCTTTTGAACCGCGACGCGTAAAGAGCAGTTGCTGTCCCAAATTTTCCTCGTCTAATATCTCTATCGAATCACTTCGCGTTATTACAGATATCTTCTTCGGTAGGCGTTTCATTTCCCTTTGGAGCGTCATCGCATACGCAGGAGAACGGAGTATATATCGGGAGATAAAACCCGAAAATTTGCCCGTTTTGTTAGCGAGTCCTATAGGTAGCCCCACACGATATAATTTGCCACTACTGTCCAGAGCTTCGATCCTGTAGTTAGCACCAGTAGGAACATGCACCTCACAATGGAGGCTGCCACCTACGGATCCACAGATCTTGACGGAGGGCGCCATCAATTTTTTATCTTGACTAACAAGTTTGACGGACTGTATCTTGTCCGAACTAGAATCAGGACGCCCTGCGAGCAGAAAACTGAGTTTTCCGGCCGAAGACCATGCATAGTCTGTGACCTGCAATGAGCTGGCTATTGTGTGTTGGCTTCCCAACTTCTTTCGCGGCCTCCTAGATACGCATTCACGACCACTGTCGTAGTCGTGCGGACTGTTACCCAATTTTAGTACCACTTGCATCCGTATCTGAAACGGAGCCGGTTCGAGTGAGTTACTAGAGAGTTCGAGCCGGTCACTCGTTCTTAGAAGGACTTCGCGCCATGACCAGCAAAGTCGCGTCTTGATACAACCTCTGCCGTGCAACACAGGGGGTCTGGTGCAGGAGTAGGTGACATCGAACATAGCTAGCCGAGGAGGCTGACATGAAAGGATGCCACTATGCCCAAGCCCTTCCGCAAGGAGTTCGGCGATGACGTCGTGCGCGTCGCGATGAACCGCGAGGCCGGCGTCTCGATTGCGCAAGTCGCGAAAGACTTTGGCGTCCATGTCGGACCCTCGGCAAATGGCTGTAAGAGGCCCGCATCGAGTCGGGCGAGCAGCCTGGCCAGACGTCAGAGTCCGCGGAACTGCGCGAGCTGCGCAAACCCAACCGGCTCCTCGAGCAAGAGGTAGAAGTCCTGCGCCGCGCGAGGGCGTATCTGTCACAGGCTCATCTGCGGGGAAAATGATGTACCCGCTCGTGACCGAGCTCGCCGAAGACGCAATCCCCGTCGCGGTGTCGTGCCGGGTACTCAAGCTCGCCCGCCAGCCGTATTACCGCTGGAAGAAGAATCCCATCACGCGGCGCGAACTCGACGAGGCGTACCGTGCAAACGTGTTGTTCGACGCGCATCGCGAGGACCTCGAGTTCGGGTACCGGCTCCTGGCTGACGAGGCCCGCGTTGAGTATAGCGAAGTAATGTCAGACCAAAGCACGTGGCGGATTGCCTCGTCGAATGGCTGGTGGAGCGTGTTCGGGAAGAAGCGCGGCAAGAACGGCACGATGCCCGGCCCCGCCGTTCACGACGACCACTGCGTCGTCATCGACGAGGACGGTCGTGAACGCCATCAGTTCGTCGCAGACAGGGCGAACCAGCTATGGCACCGGTAAGCAAACGCCTACTCAGGTTCTATCTTATGCGCTGTTTCTTCCGGCGGCTGGAGAAGCGAGTATATTGACTTTCGCTATCAAAAAGTAAATGGTAAAGAGAAAATTCATCGCTAAATCTCTAAAAACTACTTCTCGAACGACGAAGACACCGGGAACCGCGTACTCATAAACTCATCCACGACCTGTGAACGCTGATTTTCATCGACGGTTGATAGAACTTCGTTTATACAGAACATATCCAGATCGATGTTGCGTGCAAGACGTAGCATGTCCAGATGAAAGCGATCCGACCCGAGGTCCACATACTGGTATTGAACCGAGGTGGGGTAACCCATGCCCAGGCGGGCGGCGTACTGGTGTGCGAGCGAGGAGGGAATAGATAGGTCGGTCGCGGACCGGAAACGATGCGTGGCGATCTCCGCGATTCTCGGTCCGAGGTCTTCGTGGATGCGACGGTGGACCGTTAAGCGCTGCGGGTGCGCAACATGCTGGAACTTGCGGGAGGCGGTGCGGCTGAAGCGCTCCAGGATGACTTCGCGGTTATTGGCAGCAGCCTGATTGATCGGCAGTCCGGGGTTCTCGGCCTGTGCGAAGTGTCCCTTAGTGAGGCAGTACTTAGCCTGCCCTGCAGGACCGAAGAACGTGTTGGGGTGCAGATACCGCCCGAAGAACACGTCATCATTTACGTACAGGAAGTGCTCACTGAGTCCCGGGATATTCGGTAGCTGCGATTCGATGGCGTGCGAGTTAAACGTAGGCAGGCATCGGTCAGGATTGCTGAAGATTTCTCGATGATCCACGACGGTTAGCCGGGGGTGCTCCTCGGCCAGCCAAGCGGGGCGTTGACCAGCGGTGACTAGGTAGATCTTATCGATCCAAGGCAGGTTCATCTCAAGGGAACGCAGCGAGTAGCGCAGTTCGTCACGGGAGGCAAATCGTGCCCGGTTTACCGCGCTGTCTCCGGCGGGACGGCCCGCGGCGCGTAATTGGGCCTGGTAAGCACTGTTCCAGACGGGGTCGTTGGCATCCACCCAGGTGTAGACCGCGTCCACCGTCCCGGTGAAATCCTGCGCGTCCACCAGCGCCTCCAGGCCTCCAGGGAACGCTTGCCAAACCGCCCCGCATCCGCGCAAATCGGCAACGCCCCCGGTCGGCGCGGTAGCGACGCTGACACTCCAGGCCGCCGCCGCGGCGTTCGAGTGGGCGTGGTGGAGCTTCTGAACCACCAGCCCGGTGGACCGCAGGGCGTCGCGCAGGCGTTCCCAGTGACCCGAGTGAATGGTGAACGGCAAGCCCGGTCCCGCTCGGTCGAATGCGATGCCCAGGTCGGCGGCGATGCGCGTAGAGGCACGCTCGGCATCCTTGCGCAACTGCGCGATGGTGTAAGGCACGTCACCGGACGGGGCCTTCAGCGTTGCCTCAAGCATGCGGCGTACCAGCGGTTCGGGAAGGTTGCGCCCGATCTTGCCCCGCCATCCTGCTAGCATTTCGAGTACCTACCTGTTCTAGTCCTGATCGGATGCAACCGCCGTGGGATGAATGGATCCCGTCAACCTCAGCACGGCTAGCTCAGCTCCTTGACGATCTGGCTCAGCGTATCAAGGGTGTTCTTTAGCGACTCCACATGGCGTTCATCAAACTCGCTGAGCACGCGCTTCATCTCAGTGGTGGATATCCCCGAAGTGCGTGGCAGGTAGAAGACCTCCACTAGATCCTCAAGGTCGTCGAAGCGGCCCTTCCAGTCCTCGCCGATACCGAAGACGTTCACGTCGTATTTGGCGATATCGCTGCGCTTTTGACCCCAGGTCATTTCAGGGATGGCCTCGTCGACGTAACGGATGGAGCGTACGATCTCGATACGCTGCTCGAAGGGCACGATTGGTCGTTTGCCTTTTAGGGCGTTGAACTCGTCGGTGGAGACTCCCACAATGAGCCGTTCGCCTTTTTCCTTCAGCCGTTTGAGCATGTTTAAGTGGCCGATGTGGAACAGGTCGAAGGTCCCGTAAGTTAATACGGTTTTCATTTTAGGTTCGCCTTTCAGGCATCGCGGCTGATTCTCCCAATCTAGTCGGTGCGCTCGCAAACGCTAAATCAGATGAGCGGTGGGCGACCGGCCAGGCTCATGCGCAGGATCGTGGCCCAGCGGATTTTCCGGCGCGGCTGCTGGTACCAGGGGCTGCCCTTCCAACCAGCCTTCCAACCGGAGAGGTACTGGCGCACAGCCGACTTGTTCCGACGGAGCCGTAGACATTCCACCATTGCCCAGTCCACGGTGTACAGCCAGCGGAACGGCAGGGGCAGGTTGCGGCGCGCCAGCCAGACGCGGTTGCGCGCGTTCAGGCGGTAAAATTCGTCGTGTCTCCGAGGATCGACCACGGGATGCCCGATTCTCATATCGCCCGCATACCACGCGTATCTACCCGTGTCCCAAACACGCCATGCTAATTCGATGCCCTCGTGGGCGTACCAGAAGCCACCCGCCCATCCTCCGGTTTCTTCGAAAACCTCGCGGGGCATAACCAGGCACGTTTCTCCGACGTGGAATACCTTGCTCGGTACTTCAGCAGATCGCTTGTTCAAGCGCGGAATCCAACGTGTAGGATCATCGTCACGTTCTGGGTCGGTGATTCTAGGCTGTAGTAGCCCCATGCCCGGATGGAGGCGGAATCGTTCAATGGCTGAGGTTAGAAAATTATCTTCAAGGAACCAGGAATCATCATCAAGGAAGCATAGGAATTCGCCTGAGACCATCGGTACACCGGCGTTACGTCCGGCCGGAATTCCCAGATTCTCTGGAAGGAAAAGAGTCCTGATCGAGGCGGGGATTCTTTCAGGGTCCCATCCATTTCCCACCACCACCGCATCGATATTTACGCCTTTCTGGCTAAGAAGAGAGTTGAGTGCACGCTGTAATTCGGCTGGTCTCCTCCCCATAGTCAGAATAACTACCCCCACCGACGGTGGCACTGCATGCATCACGTTCCCCTCACGACTCTTAGTTGTTTTAGGCTTTTCTACTTAAGGCGTGAAGACGCCATTGAAGAGATGAAGTGCCCAATGTTCACTAGGAATGTGGCTGGCAGAAGGATCCAAATCACCCATTTCTCCCCCAACCCCGGTTGGCCGAGAAAGGCTGACACCACGGCGCTAAAGAGTATTATCAAGCTAAGCTCCACAGCGTGCAATAGCTTATGAAAAGGGAGAAATTTGGCCATGGCACGCAGCCGACCGATGAGACTGGTTGTCGGTACCGCTCGCGCTTCAGCGGTATCAGGCAGCTTGCCTAACCCAGCCATTCCACGTGCGGCATGAACCATCAACGATTGAGAGCGGTTCAATACGAGTAGTACGGCCAAACACGCTGCCATGAATAGAGTGGGCCACGCCTGGGAGATCGTCGTTCCATTAGCAGAAAGTTCCCGGAATGCTCGATACCCTAACGCAAGGGGAATGAAGGCTTCGGTAGTGTGATGGCCGACCATGTCAATAAAGATGCCTTTGGGAGACTGACTCGATCTCCAACGGGCTACCTCACCATCCGAGCAATCAAAGTAAAGCTGCAACTGCGACAGCAAGAGTGCCAAAACCGGCCCCCATATGCCGGGGATCAGGAGCGCCAATGACATGCTCCACCCAGCGAGAATCATCAGGCCGGTGACTCCGTTGGCCGTAATTCGAGTGCGCACTAAAACAGCGGTTAGATAGATGGAGACATGCCGAAGGTACAGTTCGGCGGTCCAATGTTCAGCATTCCGCCGCGAGCGGACCTCAGGCGGCTGACAAATCTCGCGCAGTTGCTCGAGCGTTGGATTCTTTGGTCGCTCAACGTCCATGGTTCACTCTGCCTCTATCAACAGTCTTTCCCGCACCGAGAAGCAGTCCGCGCACATACCCAAGAGCCCAGGGAAAGTGAATGGCCGGGAATACCGCCCCTGTGAGAAGCCTTTCACTCGTTCTTGGGGCCTGGCCTCGCATTCCCTCACATACAGCTAGTCCTCCGTAAACATAGGGAGCAGCAGAAACCAAGTTCAAAAAACGCCTCGCGCTGGACGGCCCCGATCTTTTGACCAAGGGCCGCATTAAGTTTGCGACGACGCCAGCGGTTACACCGACTACCATCAGCGGCGGTATTACATGACGCAATGATTTTCCATCGCGGTATCGGCGAGCAATTTCCGCTCTCCAGGTACCGGAGGCAAATGACTGGGAAACCAGAGCACGGAAAGTGTCACGCGGATAATAACCTACTTTCAGCTCCGGATCGAACCAAACTCTGTAGCCCGCTTCCCTGATTCGGTGGCAGAGCTCCCAATCTTGAGCTCGTAGCATGGACTCATCGTAAAAACCCACTTCGTCGAAAACTTCGCGCCGAAAGATTCCGAGATACGCAGACTCGGCTGGACCTTCGGGCGCACCGGAATGGTACGCGGCCCCACCAAAACCAAAGCGTGAATTATAGGCAGCCGCAATGGCGCGTTGTAGCGGGGTTCTGCCGCGAGCGTCCATCAACCCTCCTACATCGTGTGCCTGGACCCGGAATAGTGTCTCGACCCCTCGACGCGTGTAATGCTCCGGCAACTCACTGTGGGCATCGACGCGAATGATGACCGGATAGCTCGAGGCTCGTATCGCCAGATTCAAGGCAATTGGCGTTCGCCCCTCCGGATTTTGCACGAGAACGATACGCTCGTCTGTCTCCGCAAGGCGCTGAGCGACCTCGTTGGTTCCGTCCACACTTGGCCCTAGAGCAATAATCAGTTCCTTTGCCCCTGGGTAGCTCTGGTCAAGAATTGAACCAACGGCATCTACTAAATAATTGGCCTCATTGAGCACAGGCATGACGTATGAAACACCTGGAAAATTAGTCATACGCTACTTCTTGAATTTCTCGTACGCCTTGATGACGGTATTCGGGTCACCGTCCATTTTCTGCACGCCCTTTTCAATCCAGATCACACGATTGCAAGTTTGCCGGATCGATCCCATCGAGTGGGAAACCAGAAAGATCGTTCCTGCGTTCTCGCGCATTTCCCGGATTTTGGCCTCACTGCGTTTGCGGAATTTGGCATCTCCTACAGCTAATGCTTCATCAACAATCAAAATATCGTGCTGTTTGGAAGCTGCAATGGCGAATTTCAGACGCGCACTCATGCCAGACGAATAAGTTCGCATTGGCAGATCGATGAATTCTTCTAGCTCTGCAAACTTAGTGATGTCCTCACGCATTTCTTCCACTTTTGGTCTGTCATAACCAAGTGCCAGCCCACCGAGGGTGATGTTCTTATCGCCTGAAAGGTCGGGAATCAACGCAGCACCTACACCTAGCAGATTCGGCCGCGACGTCGCATACACCGCTCCTGAAGATGGCGGAGTCAATCCTGTAATAGCTCGCAGAAGTGTGGACTTTCCAGACCCGTTGGTCCCGATAATGCCGATCGATTCGTTCTCGTACGCGACGAACGATATCCCCTTTAGAGCGTGAACGGTGCGCAGTCCCCTCATCTTTGTCTGTAGAAGACGACGTGCTCCGGCATTTCCCACAGACTTTCCGCTGGAGTAGACCTGATACTTGACGTGTAGGTTGTCTACAATTACGACAGGGTTTCGGTTGGGATCGATCTCCAGGGAGGACTGCTCCTCCTTTTCTTGCCCTTCACTGGCCTCAAACGTCGTGGCATCTGAGAAAACAGGTTCGGGTTGATATTCGGGGTGCAGTTGCGGATTGATTAGGTCATCGAAACTAATTGACACGGCCGTAACGCTCCTCGGCTTTCCAGAAGAAGATGAGACCAAATATTAGAGTTCCGATCGCCCACGCTGCGATAACAAACCATGCTCGGGGCTCATACGGAACGCTGTCCATGATTAGCGAGCGGGCGAGTGTTAGCGTCTGATAGATCGGGTGATACTCAAAGACAGAGATCATCCACGGCCACGATCCCAGGAGTCGATCAACACTGAAGAGAACGCCAGAAGTGTAGAAGAGAACGCGACCGATCAGTGGAAGGATATTGGTGAAGTCCCTAATGTGAACAGTGATTCGCGCGCAGATGAAAGCAATACCCATGTTAAAGACAGTAAAGAGCAGAACTATCGGGACGATTGCGAACCAGCTCCACTTAGGCATCGATCCCAAAATCACCGCATACAGGAACATTACTACGAGCATCGGCATCAGAGTTAGGAAGTTCTGAGTAACCTGCGCGACGGGCAACGACATTCGAGGAAATGAAAGCGACTGCACGAGCGCAGTGTTGCCGGTGATTGACTTTGCTCCTCCGGTCATAGACGAGCTGAAGAACTCGAAAAGGAAGACGCCAATTACTACGTAAATGGGGAAATCAGCAGGGCGACTACCTCCCTGCAGAACTCCGAAAATGAATCCATACATGAGAGCGTTCAAGGTTGGCTTGAGGACAACCCATACCATACCCAAACGATTGCGCTCATTTTGGGATTGGACGCGTGCCTTCGCAAGTTCATAAATAAAGGTACGCCGCTCCCAAGTCTGCTTGAGATAGTTGCCCAGCGATGGGCGAGCGCCTACCCGGTGCAAACCATGCTGTTCGGCGACCTCGGCAACTGTCATGTTCGTTCGATTCCTCTTGCAACGCGTAAAGATCTAATCGTAAAGTCAATTAGGACAGCTCAAAGTCTAGTTGATAGCGCCATCTAGACGCGCAATCACCTCTGAGTTCCGTTAGTGACTCATCTCGCACTAACGTTCGATATTAATCGGGGGGCGGGTTCTTAGCCAGGTACTCGCTCATTTTATCGGTTCGTAGCGCCTCGCGGATCTGAGAGATTGCTTTCTCGTTCGCTAACTCTATTGACTGTCCATCAGGGCTGATTGAGCTTCCAGCGGTGGGCATTGTGAACATTTTAAGATCTTCTGCACCCACATTCTTAAGTTGCATGCCTAGGCCGACCATTGTCGCAGCGTCAAAAGATTCATCAAAGGTCAGATACGGAGAAACCTTGTCTACCAGGTCATACACCTTGGCCGGATTGGTCAGTACTCCGGGTGCCAACATCTGATCGACCGCTGCCGAAATAAACTTCCTTTGGTTCCGTACACGTTGGTAATCGCCATCGGTGAAGGATTTGCGTTCGCGCACAAACCTAAGAGCCCGATCCCCTTCTAGGGTAATTGAACCTTCAGGGTAGTAGTAATCAGTATCGTTAGCGGTAAATGCGATGTCGTTATCAACGGTGACTCCGCCTAGCGCAGTGCTCAGCTCCCTGAATCCCTCAAAATCGATCATCGCGACGTGATCGATCTTCGTATCAAAAGTTCCTTCCAGCGTCTGCATGAGTAGTGGGACACCGCCCAGGGATATCGCAGAGTTGAGCTTATTCATTCCGTGGCCCGGAATCTCAATCCAAGTATCGCGGACCAATGACATGACGAAGACTTCATCCCGGGTTTCCGGGATATGCACCAGCATCATTGAATCGCTGCGTTGACCGGCCGCTTCGGTAAGAGAATTCGCGCCAGCGTCAGCTTCGTCACTGTGATCCACGCCCAGCAGCAAAATATTCATTGAGCCGTCCTCAGGATCCTTAACTGGACGAGCTTCTTCCTCCTCAGGCGTGAAATCAATCGAAACTGTGCTTTTCTGCGAATTGAACTTATGGCTGAGGTTGAACAGATAGTAGCCTGCACCGAGCGCCGCCACCAGCACCAGGCTCACAACAGAAAGAACAATCGCCCGCACTCTACGCCGACGACGACGTGCGATGCCGAATCGGACGCTACGTGAAGCAACTTCCGTAGATCCACCCTTGCTCTTATGGGACATCCAATACTCCGCTTGTCGGCTGTTTCTTGCTCACAGCGAAGCTACTATACTTTTCACTCTCGTTGCCGCAAATGAAAAGGCTACTCAACATAAATGTGATTATGCTGAGTAGCCCCTCCAAGATCCTAGTTCTCCATATTCGCAGCGAACTCCCGAAGCCACGGCTTCAGTCCGTCGCCCAGTTCGTCGTGCTCTACAGCCAAAGAGATGATCGCCTGCAGGTAGCTCAACTTATCACCCGTGTCGTAACGGCGACCGCGGAACACCACCGCGTATACGCCTGCACCATCACCATCGGCGGCGGCAAGTTCCTGGAGCGCATCAGTCAGCTGAATCTCGTTGCCACGCCCTGGTTGCGTGTGCTCCAGAACCTCGAAAACGCGCGGGTGGAGGAGGTAACGCCCGATGACAGCCAGATTGCTAGGCGCTTCCTCCACTGCTGGTTTTTCAACCAGTCCGTTGACCTTAACGTAGCTCTCCCCGTCAATCTCGGTGACATCTGCGCACCCGTATGCGCTGATGTTTTTTGGATCGACTTCCATCAGTGCGATAACCGAGCCACCAGTACGCTCTTGAACCTCGATCATCGTGTTAAGAACCTCATCGCGCTCATCGATGAGATCGTCGCCCAGAAGAACGGCGAATGGTTCGTTGCCAACATGCTTCTTCGCGCATAGCACTGCGTGCCCAAGACCCTTCGGATCGGTTTGGCGCACGTAGTGGATGTCTCCCAGTGCCGTAGCTTCTTGAACGCTGCGAAGCTTAGCTATGTCTCCCTTGTCTTCCAGCGTCTGCTCCAGAGCCGGAACACGGTCAAAGTGATCCTCGAGAGCACGTTTGCTACGTCCGGTAATCATCAAGACATCATTCAATCCAGCGTTCACTGCTTCAGCCACCACATATTGGATAGCAGGGCGATCTACCACAGGGAGCATTTCCTTTGGCATGGCCTTAGTTGCCGGCAGGAAACGCGTTCCTAATCCGGCCGCTGGTATTACCGCTTTAGTTATCCGGCGCTGAGAATTCATACTATGAGACCTACCAATCTGTTAGTTGATGAAACTGCAATATAGCAGCCTGTGCGTTTGCCGCTCCCAGACGCTGCGGGAGACTCAGAGCTTTGCAATCCGCTTCATAACTGCTCGGGGAAAATACTCTGAAACGTTTCCACCCAACGCCGAGACTTCCTTGAGCAATGAGGAAGATAAATGGGTATACCGGGTGTCCGCCTGCAGGAAGACCGTTTCAACTCCGGTCAGGTGCCGGTTCATCGTTGCCATCGGGATTTCGTACGCGTAGTCAACAGTGCTGCGCAGCCCTTTGACTATGGCCTCCGCTCCATGTTCTTTACAGAAATCGGCAAGCAAACCGTTGCCCATAGGCATCGCAGATACCCCTCTCAGGCCACCGAGAGTCTCGTCGACCATGGCCACGCGTTCTTCCTCACTGAACAGGTATTTCTTAGAATAATTCGTCGAGACGGCAACGATTACCTCGTCAAAAAGACTCGCGGCACGCGCGATGATCTCTACATGACCATTATGGATGGGATCAAAAGATCCGGGGCAGACGGCTCGACGCATAGTCTGAATCTATCAAGAATCCGGCAGGCAACGCCGAAGCCTCAGTTAGTGGCGTGTAACAAGACAAGACGCGACAAGTGTGAATTCCGTTCCAGAGCCGCGCATAATGGTTCCCATGACGACACCTAGCCCATGGTTGCGAACCGCCCTTGGCGCGAATCTGGTTGATGCCCGTGGCCAGATGGGCCGCACCATTTTTGAAGAGATCACCGCGCTTGCATCCAAACATGGGGCGGTTAACCTCGGTCAGGGTTTCCCCGATACCGAGGGCCCGCAAGAAATCCGCGACATCGCCATCCAAGCAATCGCGGACGGTGCGAATCAGTACGCTCCGGGTGGTGGTGTTCCAGCATTGCGTGAAGCAGTTGCCGAGCACCAGCACCGGTTCTACGGTCTCGCGGTGGATCCCGGAAACCAGGTGGTAATAACTACTGGTGCGACGGAAGCCATCGCGGCTTCCGTCCTTGCCTTTACGGAACCCGGCGACGAAGTGGTCACTTTCGAGCCCTTCTATGACTCGTACGGGGCCACGATTGGGTTGGCTAATGGAGTTCACCGCGTCGTGCCGCTGCGCCAGCCTGATTTCCAACCCGATCTGGATGAGCTAGCATCCGTGATCAACGACCGCACACGATTGATCATCCTCAATAACCCCCACAATCCCACCGGCGCCGTCTTCAGTCCCAACGTTCTACAACGCATTATCGAATTGGCCCACCGGCATGACTGTCTGGTCATTTCGGATGAAGTCTATGAACACCTGACCTTTGGGGTCGCCCATACCCCCATTGCTTCCCTCCCCGGAGGATTTGAACGAAGCATCACCATCTCCTCGGCAGGCAAGACCTTCTCTTTCACGGGGTGGAAGGTTGGCTGGGTCACCGGCCCTGAGCACCTCATCGATGCTGTCAGGACAGTCAAACAATTTTTGACTTACTCTTCAGGGCCAGCATTTCAGCAAGCGGTTGCCCAAGCCTTGCAACTGCCCGCCAGCTACTTCGCTGATTTCGCTTCAGGTCTAGCTGCTCGGATGGAGCAGCTGGCCGATGGCCTGGAAGCTGCGGGTATGACGGTCCTGCGTCCCCAGGGCACCTACTTCCTCGTAACGGACATTGCACCGCTTGGATTATCGGACGCGGTAAATACCGCCCGTCTCCTGCCCGAGAGAGCGGGCGTGGCTGCCATTCCACTCTCGGTGTTCTGCAAGAACACCCATGATGAACGTAGCTCGACGTTGTTGCGCTTCGCGTTCTGCAAACGTCCTGAAGTGCTTCAGTTGGCTATTGAGCGCTTGAATTCGCTGCAAACAAAACTGGGTTGAGTTGTGGCAGCACATCATCCCTCCCAGTGGCTGAGTATCCGTCAAGCCCATGCCGTTATCGAGACGGATCCATTGATTGCCGGCGCCAAGGTGCTCTCCATCGGTGATGCCCCGCAGTCTCATGTCAACATGGATCACCCGAGCAAGATCGCCTACGAGTACCTGGCTCGTATTGCCAACCACGTGAAAGTCCTCCATCCAACAGCCGGGCCTCTTCGTTTGTTGCATTTGGGAGCGGGTGCCCTGACTCTGGCACGGTGGGCGGGACAACAGTACCCGGGCAGCACACAAGTCGCCGTGGACCTCGAACGAGAACTTGTGGACTTCGTCCTTCGCGAATTGCCCCTGCCGGCAGGAACACAGCTAAACACGATCACCGCAGATGCGCGCAACGTGTTGACTTCAGAGTTGGCTAACGAGACCTACGAGGTCATCGTCCTGGACATCTTCAGCGGACCGGACGCCCCCGAACATCTCACCACCCCGGACTACTATGGGCTGTTGGCTTCCTGCCTCTCCCCCTGTGGCGTACTGTTCGTCAACATCGGAGATGACCCACCGCTGCGCTTCACGGACAGTCAGGTTGCGGCCGCGCGAGCCAATTTCAACTTCGTTGCCGTCAGCGCCCCGACCGAAATGTTCAGCCGGAGATATCCAGGAAACCTCGTACTTAGCGCCACAAATCGGTCGGTGAATTCCTCCACCGTCGAGGAATGGAAGGCTGCGGGGCCTCATCCTTCGGAAGTACTCAGTGGAACCGACCTAGATCGGTTCGGCAAACCATAGATGGGTCTCCCCGTATTTTTTATCGGCTAAGGGCGCTAGCGCCTCGGGCCACCGAGGCGCAGAAGAACGGCTCGATCGCTCTACCACTACGGTTGCATCATCAGCCAAAACTCGGGTGACTTTCTGCAAGGTCTGCGCCAGTTCGTCATCCGTCAAGGGATACGGTGGGTCCAAGAACACTAGGTCAAAGGTGCGGCTAGGATTCCCGGTTTGGTTATCAAAGAAACCTTCCAGCACCGTATCGACACTGCCTCGGTGCACGTGAATGGTTTCGGCTTTTAGGACGCGGTTAATGGTTCCGGCGTTTTGCTGACACACCACCGCTGCCTTGGGCGCTTTTTCAACCAGGAGGACGTTGCGAGCCCCGCGGCTGGCTGCCTCGCAGCCCAATGCCCCGGAGCCGGCGAACAGATCCAATACGCGCGAGGACTGCAAGACATCCCAGCTTTCCAGGCGTGAGAACAAGGCCTCCTTAACCCGGTCGGTTGTGGGCCGGGTCGCGTTCCCGGGAACAGACTTGAGGCTGATTCCACCGGCGGCCCCTGCAATGATGCGGCTCATGATGTGCCCTTCCCTGAATGGGTCAAAAACGTCACTTTAGTTCTTTTCGAGGAATTCGCGGGTGGAGTCATCCACCCAGGAAGCAAGGGTCGTGGCAAGACGCGGAAAATCAGTCTTCCATGTTCCCGATCTCGTCAATAGCGCCACATCATCGCGCGCCCGTTCGATGATGTTCCGGTCCTTCATCACGCTGAGCACTTTTAGCGATGAACGGCTGCCCGACTGCTGGACTCCGAGGATGTTACCTTCCTTGCGTTCGGCCAGATCCGCTTCGGCAAGTTCGAACCCGTCAATACTTCCCACCACGGTGCGCAGCCGGTTCACCGAGGGGTGATCCGCGTCCAGCCACGTGGTGAGCAAACAGGTGCCGGGCAAGCCACCGCGGCCTACTCGACCGCGCAGCTGGTGGAGCTGGGAGATGCCAAAATTTTCTGCATCAACGATGACCATCAACGTCGCGTTATGAACGTCAACACCGACTTCAATGACCGTCGTGGAAATCAGCACATCAATCTCCCCGGCAGCAAATTCTTCCATGATTGCGTGCTTGTCCTCGGCGTGCAATTGGGAATGGAGCGACTCCACGCGCACCTGGTCGAAGAGCGGGATGGAGTGCATCAGCTCATGCATGGCCTCGACGCTCATTGGTTCCCTGTCGCCCGCAGTCGCAGATACCGTGGGCACGCCGCTCTCACCGCGAGTGTCGGAAATACGAGGGCATACTACATACACCTGGTGCCCCTTGGACACTTCCTCGGCGATCCGGTGAAACAGGCGTTGCTGATACCCGGGCAGTTGCAGCGGTACCAGGTGCGTGGTGATGGGTGCCCTCCCAAAGGGCATTCGCCGGATGGTGGAGATTTCCAAATCCCCGAACACCGTCATGGCGACAGTGCGGGGTATCGGGGTCGCGGTCATTACCAGGGTATGCGGGACCGAGCCGTTGCCCTTGGCGCGCAGCGTGTCCCGCTGCTCAACCCCGAAGCGGTGTTGCTCATCAACTACGACCAGCCCGAGGTCCGCGAACTGAACCTGCTCTCCCAGCAACGCGTGGGTACCGATGATGAGCCCGGTTTCGCCACTGGCAATCCCCAGCAGAGCCTGTCGGCGTTGCGCAGTTTTAGCCGAGCCGGTCAATAGGGCAACACCGGTGCCTTCAGCCTGACCGAAGAGGCCAGGATCAGTCAGGGGTCCGAGCATGCTCCGGATTGATTCGTAATGCTGGGTCGCCAAGACTTCGGTCGGGGCCAGCAGTGCTGCCTGTCCCCCGGCATCAATGACCTGGAGGATGGCTCGCAGGGCCACCAACGTCTTTCCGGAGCCAACTTCGCCCTGCAGCAGTCGGTGCATGGGGTGCGCTTTTTGCAGGTCGTCGCTGATTTCCCTCCCCACGGTGATCTGCTCGTCGGTCAGTTGGAAGGGCAGGTTCGCATCAAAGCGGGCACCGATTCCTGCGGCTTTGGGTGGACGGGGTGTGGCCCGCTGCTGGCTGACCTCGCTGCTGCGCTCGGCTAAGGACAACAGCAAGAGCAGCGCTTCCTCATAAGCGAAGCGGTTGCGTGCCCGGTACCCGTCACGGATCTCCTGGGGCTGATGCCGTTCCAGCAGGGCTTGGAAGCGGTTGGCGTAGCCGCGCGACTCCAATAGGTTCTGTGGGATGAATTCCGGTACATCCTCGGGCGATAGACGGTCAAGTACGAGCTGCATCAGATCACGGATCTTCTTATTCGGCATTTTGGCTGATGCCGGGTAGATCGGGATGGGTCGTGGGTCGGCTTCGGCCGCCTCATCTAGGATCGCGTACTCCGGCTGGCTGAGCTGCAGGTGGTCCTGATACCAGCTGACCTTGCCGGAGAACATTGCCACGGTATCGTGCTGGAGTTCGTTGCGGGCCTGATATCCGTTGAAGAATGTCATCCGCAGTTGCTGACCGTTGGCGTCGAGCTCATCGCTGACGGTCACCTCAAAGATGAATCCCCGTCGGGAGTGCATTTTGCGCTGGCTGGTGTTTACCACGCGGGCAACAATGGTGACGTGTTCGTCGTAGGGAAGCTCCGAAATCGGGGTCAGTTCCCCGACTTCGACATAGCGTCGCGGAAAGTGTGCTAAAAACTCACCGACTGTTTCATAGCCGAAGGCCTTCTGCAGCTGTTTGGCATTATTGCCCCCAACAACGGTAGCCAAAGGAGCTTCAAGCAGGGAGCTGCGCGTCATTTCAGGCATCGTGGTGGCATAGGTCGGTGATACTAAGGTTGACCGGCTCGGCATACTGGCGAATCAGGGCCAATGCCTCTTCGGGTTCGGGGACGTGCACGTGTACGCGCCAGCGGAACGCCTCGCCCCGCTGGTTCACCGGTGACATGATCACCGAATCACCAATGGAATCCAATTGCCCGCGCAAAGTAGCGGCACCGAGTGCATCCAAGGTGACGGTGCACATCACCTCCACCCCTTCGGCGTTGTCAACCGAAAGATGGACGTGCGGGTCTTGGATGTTGTATCCGTGGAAGGTTTCATAGAATTCAAACTGCGCGTCCGTGCCGCGCACTGCGGCGCACAATTCATCAATGATGATCAACATGCCGACAGCGCCGGCATCCACAACGCCGGCTTCCGCCAGGCTCGGCAGTTCATTTTCTGTTCCCTGGACAGCCAGCCGGGAGGCCTGGGCGACTTGTGTCAGCAGTTCGTCCAGGGCTGCTCGGCTTTCCGGGTCATGCTTCAGGTGCATTACGGTGCTGCTCGCCGCCAAGGCGGCAGCGTTGATTACCGAAAGCATGGTTCCGTCTACAGGGTCGCTGAGAGCGGACCATGCCCGCACCTTTGCTCGTTCCAGGCCTGCCGCCAACCCGGGCGCGGTGAGACGGTCAGCGCCGATCAGCGGCTCAGCCAAACCGCTGAGGAAGACGGCAAGCAATGTTCCGGAGTTGCCACGCGCAGACTCCATGGCGGCGCGGGCGGCTATTTCCAGATATCCACCCACGTCCGGGCTGTCCAGCTCACTCACGGCATCATGCCCGGCGCGGGCGGTGAGATACAGGTTGCTGCCTGTGTCACCGTCCGCGACCGGAAAGACGTTAATCGCGTTGAGCCGATCCGAGTGATTGCCTAGACTCTTAACGCTCCGTTCCAGCCATTGGGTGATGGCTCGTCCGGAGGTATCGAGTTTTTGGCTCATGGGGAATCAATCTTTCTGCATCACCGTGACAAGTCTGTCGACGCCACGAATTCATCGACCTTATCGTCTTGTAACGCCTTACCGAACT
This sequence comes from Glutamicibacter creatinolyticus, assembly GCF_006094275.1. Taxonomy (GTDB): domain Bacteria; phylum Actinomycetota; class Actinomycetes; order Actinomycetales; family Micrococcaceae; genus Glutamicibacter; species Glutamicibacter creatinolyticus. Next base: position 1,402,656 of record NZ_CP034412.1, on the reverse strand, counting down.
TGTCGATGACCTCCATGTCAGGAATGACAATGGATTGCCCGTCTGCCGACCGTCCCGGTCCCTTATTCGGAAGCGTAAAGAAGGTCATATCGGAGGGACGCACATCCAGCATACCGGTCGAAAGCTTAGCCACGGCCGCAGAATTCAGCGAGTCATCGACCGCAATGAAGGGAGAGATCTCTGAAATAACATCCGAAACCTTTCCGGGATTCGTCAGCGTCTCCCGTGACATGATTTGTCCCAACATCGCCTTCACGAACAGCTGCTGATTTTTCACGCGTTGATAATCGCTGCCAGGGAACGACTTGCGTTCCCGGACGAATGCGAGGGCCTGTTCGCCATCCAGTGTCTGGGTTCCTGCCGGGAAATACATCCCGTTGGTGATCGACTGACGGAAGGCGATCGGGTTGTTGATAGTGACGCCGCCCAGAGCGTCGGTCAACCCCTTGAATCCTTCAAAGTCGATCGAAGCAACATGGTTGATTCTCACCCCGAAGAGGTTTTCCAGCGTTTCGACGGCCTTGGGAACTCCCCCGCTGGCAAACGCACGGTTGATCTTGGCGGTTCCAACGCCGGGAATGTCCAGCCACGTATCGCGCATGATGGAGGTGACATACACATTTTCACGGTTCTCCGGAATGTGGACCAACATCATGGTGTCAGACCGACCACCGTTGGGCAGAGTGCCGAACCCCTCGTCATCGTCCCCGTCAGCGCGTTGTTCGCGAGTGTCGCTGCCCAAAAGCAGAATATTTACTGCGTCCTTGGATTCCTCTTTCACCTCCGGGCGCGTTTCCTCTGCCGGAAATGCGTCGGGCAGACGCTGCGAGTTTTCGTCGAAAGTGCGTCCCAAGTTCCAAACATAGAGACCGGCGACGATTGCCGCTATGACAACAAGTGCCAAGACAGTAATGAGGACACCTAGTCCCCGACGTTTCTTTCGCCGTGGACGTTTAGTCTCTTCCACCGCTGCAGTTGGTTCAGACATATGCAACCTTTCACACTTTTAACTCACTACATCTTAGCTATCAGAAATGACAGGTACGCTAATAAGGTGGCCAAAATGAGTTTTCTTCGCAAACCGTTATCAAGTCGAGTCTCAAGATTCAGTAAACGCGCAGGCTTGGTTGCTGGCTCCATGGCCGCCGTCACACTTTTGACGGGGTGCCAAGCTGTGCTGAACGTTGAAGCCGCACCAGATGCCGCGAATCCTCGCTGCGCCGACATGATGGTAGTCCTCCCGGAAGTCATGGGTGACGTTGAAAAGCGCCCGACCAGTTCTCAGGCTACTGCGGCGTGGGGAGATCCTGCTCAAGTGGTGCTACGGTGCGGCGTCCAGGTGCCCGGCCCCACTCCGGACCCCTGCGTCTCGGTCAACGGGGTTGACTGGATTGCTCGGGAGGGAGACGACGGGGTGTGGACACTGACCACCTATGGACGGAGCCCGGCCACGGAGATTCTCTTAGATCCTCAAGAAATTCCCTCGAGCACTGTCACGGCTTCTCTGGCTGATGCTGCAAGCAAGATCCCTGCCGAGCGTAAATGCGTCTCGTACGACAAGGCCCTAGACAACATGTAGGAACACGAACCAATAGGCAGCACCCGGCATACCGGGTGCTGCCTATTGGCAGTAAATCACGCCTTAGCGCAGTCCAGTCGTACGTTCCAACGCCAGATCAATCAGTCGATGAATCAACTCCGGGTACTCAATGCCGGTCTTTTGCCACATGTGTGGGTACATACTCGACGGAGTAAATCCGGGCATGGTGTTGATTTCATTGATGATCCACTCCCCTTCCGGGGTGTAGAAGAAGTCAACCCGAGAGAGTCCTTCCGCGTTGACGGCGTCGAATGCCTTGACCGCCAGGTCACGAATGGCGGCAGTGGCTTCATCGCTGAGCACCGCCGGGCAGGTCAGTTTTGCCGCAGCGCCGTTGACGTATTTGGCTTGGAAATCATAGAAGGCGTTATCCGGGCTTTCCACCGCAATCTCGCCGGGCAGTGAAGCACGTGCAACGTTAGCGCCGTTGCCCTCCAGCACGCCACACTCGATTTCACGACCTTCAATGCCCTGCTCAACGATGACCTTGGGGTCCTCGGCGCGAGCAAAGTCAATCGCGGCCGCCAGTCCATCCTTGGAATCAACCTTCGTGATACCAACAGAGGAACCAGCACGAGCGGGTTTGACGAATAACGGGTAGTCCAGGACATCACACTTATCGAGGCAAGCCTGTGGCTCGCGCTGCCATTCCTTGTTACCAATGACAACGTAGGGCCCCACGTTAAACCCTGCTGCCTCGAAAATGACCTTCATGAAGTGCTTATCCATGCCGACAGCGCTGGCTGCGATGCCGGAACCGACATAGGGCACTCCGCTGATTTCCAGCAGGCCCTGAATGGAGCCGTCCTCGCCAAAAGGTCCATGCAGGAGTGGGAAGACCACGTCGACCTTGCCCAGATCCTCGACCGTGTCCCCGTTCCGGGCGATCAGCCTGGTTTCCACGCCGTTGCTCGAAAGCGCCACGGCGGTGCTCACACTGGTGATCTCGGGCAGGTCGCTGCCGGTCAGCGACCAGTCGCGCGGATCCTCTTCGACGAGTGTCCAGGCACCCTTGCGGGTGATTCCCACCGGAATGACCTCGAACTGTTCCGCATCAATGGCATGCATGACGCCGGCAGCCGTGACACAGGAGACCGGGTGTTCGGAGGACTGGCCGCCCATCAGAAGCAGGACTCGCGGTTTGGTTTCCTTGGCCTCACTCATGACTGCAGCTCTCCTTCGGATTTAAGATCACGTGCCAGCAAGCGCTGGGCCATGTTTTCCACGCTCAAGTTCCCCTCCAGAACCATGGTGACGGCCTCGGTGATGGGCATATCCACCCCATGAGCCGTGGCAAGGTCAAAAACGGCCCGTGCTGATTTGATGCCTTCGGCCGTCTGCGACATGCGGTCGTTAACCTCTTCCAGGAACAGGCCCTGACCCAACAGGCGGCCGGCTGTATTGTTGCGTGACAGCGCCGATGAGCAGGTGGCCACCAGATCCCCTAGCCCGGAAAGTCCGGCCAGGGTGTCCATGCGTCCGCCCAGGGAGAGAACTAGGCGGGTGGTTTCGGCAAGACCTCGGGTAATGACGCTGGACTTGGTGTTGTCCCCGAACCCCATGCCATCGCACATTCCCACGGCCAGCGCAATAATATTCTTGACAATACCGCCGAGCTCAACCCCCAGCACGTCATCATTTGTGTAGGGACGGAAGTACGGAGCCGAGCAGAGTTCGGCAATCCAGGTGGCGACTTCCGGGTCGGTGCACGCCACGACGGATGCCGTTGGCTGCTCCCGGGCGATTTCCATGGCGAGGTTCGGGCCGGAAAGCACCGCGACCTTGTCCTGTGGCAGTGCCGTGACTTCGGCGATCACTTCACTCATGCGAAGATCGGTACCGCGCTCCAGACCCTTCATCAAGGACAGCAGCACCGCCCCGGTCTCCAGGTACTGTTTGAACTCAGCGAGCTCGCTGCGCAAGGACTGCGAAGGGATGGCCAGAACCACCAGATCGGCTTGGGCAAGTACTTCGGCCTTGTCACTTGAGGCGCTGATATTCGCCGGCAACTTGGTTTCACGCAGGTACCGCGAGTTCGTGTGCCGTTCGTTGATCTCCGCCGCTGCTTCGCTACGCCGCGCCCAGATCATCACGGGAATGTCATGATGCTCCACCGCGTCTGCCAGCACCTTGGCGAAGGTGGTCCCCCAGCTTCCGGCACCCATGACGGCGATCTTACGTGGCAAGGTATTCGGCACTTTTCAGTCCTCTACGGCTGGCTTGTTCTTTTCGGTGACAGAAGTTGATGCTTCATAGCTGGAACCGGTGGCCGCCTGGCCGTGCTCGCTGGGATCCCATAGCTTGGCTGGCGGCTCTTCACCGCGCAGCTCGGCCTGCAAACGGGTCACCTCACGCATAATGCGGTCCGTGGCCTCCTGCAGGACGCTGCGGGTCCTCGGGCCATTGCGCAAATCATCCAGGTCCACCGCGGGCCCGGCTGAGATCACCACGTGCTTGCGCGGAAACAGGTTCAGTTTCTTGCTGTAGCGTGGCAGCAGTTCCTGGGCGCCCCAGTGCGCCATGGGCACAACCGGGGCACCGGTCTGCAGGGCCAGCCGCGCCGCGCCGGTGTGCCCGCGCATGGGCCACAGGTTTGGATCGCGGGTCAGCGTCCCTTCTGGGTAAATGATGATTACCCCACCCGCGTCCAGCACCTGCTTGGCCACCACCAGTGAGTCACCGGCTGCGCTGCTCTTGCGCGCCACGGGCACCTGTCCGGAGGCTTTCATGATCCATCCCAGCACGGGGGCCGTGAACAATGATTCCTTGGCAAGCCAACGCGGCAATCGGCCATTGCTGTACATGGCGTGGCCAATCACGAGCGGGTCGATCTTGGTGACGTGATTGACGCAGAGGATGAAGCCGCCCTGCGGAAGGGAGTCAAAGCCCTTCCAGGTCTTGCCGATCAAGGCATTCATCACCGGCCGAACGGCGCCGGCCAGGCCTGCAAAGATCAGCCTGGACTTCAGCGGTTCCTTGCTCACCGTGCTGTCAGCTGCCAACCTTCACTCCCGCTTCGTGGAGCTCTACGTTGGCGCCCAGGGAGATGAGCTTTTCAGTGAAGTGCTCATAACCGCGGTTGATGATTTCAATTCCAGTTACGGTGCTGGTGCCTTCGGCGGCCAGGGCCGCGATCAGGTGGGAGAACCCGCCACGCAGATCCGGGATATCCACGTCGGTACCGCGCAGGTCGACTGGGCCCATGACAACCGCCGAGTGCTTGAAGTTGCGGTGGCCGAAGCGGCAGGGGGTGGAACCAAGGCAATCCACGTGAACCTGGACGGTTGCGCCCATTCGTTGCAGCGCCTCGGTGAATCCGAAACGGTTTTCGTACACGGTTTCATGGATCACCGATACCCCGCTGGCCTGGGTCAAGGCCACCACCAATGGCTGCTGCCAATCGGTCATGAACCCCGGGTGGACGTCGGTTTCCAGGATCAGCGGGTTTAGCTCGCCACCGGGGTGGTAGAAGCGGATGCCATTGTGCTTGACCTCGAACTCTCCGCCGATCTGGCGGTATACGTGCAGGAAGGCGGTCAGGTCCCGTTGCTGGGCATCCTCGACGAAGATATCACCCTTGGTCACCAGTGCGGCCGAAGCCCATGAGGCAGCCTCATTGCGGTCCGGCAGGGCGGTATGGTCATAGCCTTGGAGCTCATCCACACCCTGGATCCGGATGATCCGGTCGCGGTGCACGGAGATGATGGCGCCCATCTTCTGCAGCAGCGCGATCAGGTCCAGGATTTCTGGTTCAATAGCGGCGTTGCGCACCTCGGTCACGCCGCGGGCGCGAACAGCCGAGAGCAGTACCTGTTCGGTGGTGCCCACCGACGGGTAGGGCAGATCGAGCTTGGCGCCGGACAGGCCCTGGGGCGCGGAGATCCGGATGCCGTCCTCACCCTTGTGAACCACGGCGCCGAATTCGCGCAGAACATCCAGGTGGAAATCGATGGGTCGGTCACCAATCCGGCAACCGCCCAGGTCCGGGATGAAGGCCTGGCCGAGCGAATGAATCAGCGGGCCACAGAAAAGAATCGGGATGCGCGAGTCACCAGCATGGGCGTCAATCGCGCGGTTGGAGGCGGACTTCGCGTCGGTGGGATCCATCGTCAGGTCCCCGGTCTGCGGGTCCTGCGTGACATTGACCCCGTGTAGTTCCAGTAAACTGCGTACCACTGAAACGTCCTTGATTTCCGGGACGTTGCGCAGGACCGAGGGCGTATTGCCGAGCAGAGAGGCAACCATGGCCTTGGGGACCAAGTTCTTGGCTCCGCCAACTCTTACGGTGCCTTTCAGTGGCACACCACCATGGATTGTCAGGATCTTGCCCATGAATGAATTACCCTCATCACGTAGTTGAAACTGTCCACTGCCTTCGGATTCCGAAAGTGGATAGGACTAAGCCAGCATACCGCCTGGCCCTGTGTCCTCTTGGTTCCAACGTTGCGAGCCGTCCACATTATTTCCGTCTTATCAGGCAATTCACACCACATCTTGGGAAAGCACTGCGCTGGAAGGCAATAAAGGCGGCACCGCCGTCTTTCCAATGAGAAATCGGGTGGTGCCGCCCACAGCATGATGTGACCGAATAGCAGGAGTCAGCTGGCGGTGCGTGCTGGCAGGGTCTTCGGTTTGAAGGAAGGTCGTGACTGCTCGTACTCGGTGATGGCGTCCTCGTGCTGCAGCGTCAGACCAATGTCATCCAGCCCCTCCATCAGGCGCCAGCGGGTGTAGTCGTCAATATCGAACGGGGCAACCAGGGAACCACAGGTGACAGTCCGGGAGTCCAGGTCCACGGTGATCTGCGTACCTGGATTGTTGTCCAGTTCCTTCCAGATCAACTCAATGTCATCCTGAGCCAGCTGGGCCGCCACCAAGCCCTGTTTTCCGGAGTTGCCCCGGAAGATATCGGCAAACCTTGATGAGAGCACTGCCTTGAACCCGTAGTCCTTCAAGGCCCACACGGCGTGTTCACGAGAAGAGCCGGTGCCGAAGTCGGGACCCGCCACCAACACGCTGCCTGAGGAGTAGGGCTCCTGGTTCAGGATGAAGTTCTCATCCTTGCGCCAGCCGGCGAACAGCGCGTCCTCGAAACCGGTACGAGTAATGCGCTTGAGGTAGACGGCCGGGATGATCTGGTCGGTGTCCACGTTGCTAGAGCGCAGGGGAACACCGATTCCGGTATGAGAGGTGAACTTTTCCATGGAAGCGTTCCTTTCTAGACGGCAACCGGAGTCTGGGCGACATCCGAGGGTGAGGACAGGGTTCCGCGAATGGCCGTGGACGCGGCGACCAGTGGTGACACCAGGTGGGTTCGCCCACCCTTGCCCTGGCGTCCCTCAAAGTTGCGGTTCGAGGTTGAGGCGCAGCGCTCCCCTTCCGAGAGCTGGTCCGGGTTCATGCCCAGGCACATGGAGCACCCTGCGAAACGCCACTCGGCCCCAAAGTCCTTGAAGATCTTGTCCAGGCCCTCGGCCTCTGCCTCCAGGCGAACACGAGCCGAGCCGGGGACCACGATCATGCGCACGTCCGGATCCTTTTCCCGCCCCTTAATGATCTCTGCGGCGGCGCGCAGATCCTCCATGCGCGAGTTCGTGCAGGAGCCCAGGAACACGGTGTCCACCCGAATGTCCTTCATGGGGGTTCCGGCTTCCAGCCCCATGTACTTCAGGGCGCGTTCACAGGCCTGACGGTCATTTTCGTCCTCGAAGTCCTCAGGACCTGGCACCGAGTCCGACAGTGACACCCCCTGGCCCGGGTTCGTTCCCCAGGTAACGAAGGGCTCGAGTTCGTCCGCGTTCAGGAAGACTTCGGCGTCGAATTCGGCGCCTTCGTCGGTGTGCAGGGTCTTCCAGTGCTCGACTGCGGCTTCCCAGTCTTCGCCTTCCGGCGCGTGTGGGCGTCCCTTGACGTACTCGAAAGTGGTCTCATCCGGTGCGATCATACCCGCACGGGCGCCGGCTTCGATGGACATGTTGCAAATGGTCATGCGTGCATCCATGGACAGGGATCGGATGGCCGAGCCCCGGTATTCCAGGACGTAGCCCTGTCCCCCGCCGGTGCCAATCTTGGCAATCACGGCCAGGATGATGTCCTTGGAAGTGACACCGGGTTTGAGTGTTCCCTCCACGTTGATGGCCATGGTCTTGAACGGCTTCAGACTCAGGGACTGGGTGGCCATGACGTGTTCCACCTCGGAGGTGCCGATGCCGAAGGCCAAAGCACCGAAGGCGCCGTGGGTGGAGGTATGGGAGTCACCGCACACCACGGTCATGCCCGGTTGGGTCAAGCCCAGCTGGGGCCCGACCACGTGCACGATTCCCTGTTCTTTGTCGCCCAGCGAGTGCAGGCGCACCCCGAATTCCTTGCAGTTATCCCGCAGGGTGTGAATCTGGGTACGGCTGGTCAGATCCGCAATGGGCTTGTCGATGTCAAGCGTGGGAGTGTTGTGGTCTTCGGTCGCGATGGTCAGATCTGGGCGACGCAGCTTCCGACCGGCCAGGCGCAGCCCCTCAAAGGCCTGCGGGCTGGTGACCTCATGCAGTAGATGAAGGTCAATGAAGATCAAATCGGGCTGACGCGCAGCTCCTTCGCCTTCTCCGCGACGCACAACGTGGGCGTTCCAGACCTTCTCGGCCAGTGTCATGGGTGACTGCTGCGCAGACATACGACACACTCCTTCAACTTGTTCTTCCTACAGTTTCCAGTGTGCCAGCGCTTGGGCGGAGATTTCCAATATGCGGACTTGAATCTCAAATATTGAGATGGAAGGATGTCTTCCATGACAACTAGCAGCGGTGTCGGCGTGCTGGATAAGGCCGTCGCGATACTCAACGCCCTGGAACAGGGCCCCTTCTCCCTGGCCCAACTCGTGGACGCTACCGGCATCTCCCGTCCCACGGTTCACCGAATCGCCCAGTCGCTGGCTCATCATGGCTTGGTTGGGCGGGACATGCACGGTCGTTTTGAACTCGGTGACCGACTGGTTGAATTGGCTGGGGCAGCGGGTGAAGATCGATTGGTCACGGCGGCCGGCCCGCTGTTGGTTCGGTTACGTGACCAGACCGGCGAAAGCACCCAGGTCTTCCGCAGGCAGGGGGAATACCGCGTATGCATTGCCAGTGCGGAGCGTCCGGTGGGACTTCGGGACACCATCCCCGTCGGTACGCAATTGTCCATGAAGGCAGGTTCAGCGGCCCAGGTGTTGTTGGCCTGGGAAGACAACGAGCGTCTGGTCGACGGGTTGCGCAGTGCCCGTTTCACTCCCACCATTCTTGCCGGGGTGCGCCGCCGCGGTTGGGCGCAGTCGCTGGGCGAACGCGAACCGGGTGTCGCCTCGGTTTCGGCGCCGGTCCGCGGACAGTCCGGAAGGGTGATCGCCGCCCTGTCCATGTCCGGCCCTATTGAGCGTCTAACCCGTCAGCCAGGCAAGATCCACCACGAGGCGGTCGTCCAGACGGCCGACGAACTCTCGGAGCTGTTGCGCGTCCAGGAGGACGCACCTGCTTACTAGCAGCACCCGGCAGCAGCATTCGGGGCAGGCCAGCGGTTATACCTGGCGCTGTGACCGGTCAGGAAAAGTGGTCAAACCCTTCGCTGGTGGACATTTGCTCCCCATCAATGGTGATGGCGGTCCCCTTGCTGCCCGTCGTTGCGACCTTTCCGATGATGCTGAATTCCTCCGGAATGGTGGCATCCTTGGGGAAGGTCGCCAGCAATCCGAAGTCCTCTCCCCCATACAAAACCCACTGCATGGCTTCCTCACCCAGGAAGTCGGCCGCTGGCTGCAGCCGGCGGGCGAAGTCGGCCAGTGGCTGGGAATCCAATGCGAGTGTCACCTCGCTGGCGGTTGCCAGACGTTGGGCATCAATCATCAGGCCGTCGGAAAGGTCAAGCATCGCGGTGGCACCGGCTTCGGCTGCCCGCGGACCGGATTCCAACGGTGGCACCGGGCGGCATTGGCCCTGCACCACGCGGCGCAGAGCACGGCTCCACGAGTGCTCGGAATCGGGTTTGTCCAGCAGCGCCAGGCCCGCCGAGGCCATACCAACCCGGCCAGCCACCGCCACGACATCCCCCGGCTTCGCGCCGCTGCGCAGCACCCGTCCCTTGCTGGTCTCTCCGAGCGCAGTGGTGGTGACGGAGATTTCCTTGGACAGCCCCAGGTCTCCACCGAGTACGACGATCGGGTGTTCGCTCAGCTCATGCAGTGCCTGGGCGAACCCGCGGGCGAAATCCTCAACCCAACCGATGCTCGTCTCGCCGGGCAGCGATAGGGAAATGACCACGCCGGTGGGTTGGCCACCCATGGCATTGATGTCTGAGAGGTTCTGGGCGGCAGACTTCCATCCAATGTCAAAGGCCTCATGCACCGCGCCGCTGGGCCATTTCAGCCGAAAATCCTGGTCCTCGACGATGGTGTCCACGGTCACCAGGACTTCACCGGTGCGGATCTGCAAGACGCCGGCGTCATCCCCGGGGCCGAGCACGACACCCTGGGATTTGAAGATGGGGAGAATGACTTGAAGAATTCCGCTTTCGCCGATGTTTGCCACGGTGCGTTCGGAAGTCTGTACGTGATCAGTCACTCTAAACCTATTGCACTCTCTTTGCTGCTTGGCGAATCATTCCGGCGAAGCTGTTGTATCGATCCACGTGTTCCCCTGTTGGATCCACGACTTCCTGCCGCACGACCTGCGCTACTGACTTGTTCAAGTTCCCCAAGGCTTTCTTGCGCTTGATCCTAGCGAGTAGCCGATTGAAAATCGAGCCGCCAAGGCCAAGCACAATACCTACTAGGATACCGCCGAGCAGCAGCAGGGTGGGAATCGCAATTCCCTCAATTCGTGGTGGTTCGGGCAAGGAGAACTGCATGAACTGGGCGGCAGCCAGCGCGCCGAGCCACAGGGCACCTGCAGCGGCGAGCACAACGCTTACCCATTGCAGGATTTTGATCAGCGGCCACCACCAGGAACCTTTTTCCACTCCCAGCGGCGTCGAGGCAATCGCCAGGTCGATTGGCCCTTCCATCCGCTCTCCGGCCTCCGACATGTCATCCATCAACGGTTGGCGCCAGCTTGGCGGCATCGGCTCGGTGGCCTGGTGAACATAGCCTTCCACTGCCCGGTCAACCGCGGCCACCTCCCCCGCGGACAGTTCTGGCCGCGAGGTCAGGGACAGGTCGCTAGGTTTCTCGTTTCGGCCCAGATTCATTCGCTGCAACGGGTCGTTTCGCAAACGGGTGAGCCAGGACGTCAACGGCCAGCCAGTACTCTTGGCGGCCCGCAATCGGTAGGACGTGCCCACCGCGTCAGCGATTCTCTCGGTTCCGTGGGCCGCAGCCACGCTTCGCTCCAGCTGTTGTTGAGATGATTTTCCCGGTAGGGAAACCCGGGAGGCGGGAAGCTCCTCCTCCAACTGCCGGGCAATGGCGTCAACATCGTTGCGAATCCGCTGCGTTGCCAGTTCATGCCGTCGCATGACGGTGACAATCTGGCTTCGCACTTCCTCTACGCCTTCCCCGGTCAATGTTGAAGCCACCACGACTGGCACGTCCTTCAGCCCCTGGTCCTTCAGCAGGTTCTTCAGTGAGGCCAGGACGTCCTCCCGGTCGGCTGGTGAGAGGGTGTCGATTTGGTTCAGCACCACCATCAGGTTGCCTGCTTGGGCGCCCAGGCTGGACAAATAGCCGTGGTGGATGCTGGCATCAGCGTACTTTTGCGGATCCAGCACCCAAATGAGAAAGTCCACCTGCCCGGCAAGTCGTGCGGCGATCTGGTGATGTTCAACGGAGGTGGAATCCATGTCCGGCAAATCCAACAGCAGTAATCCGCTGGTGTGCGCCGCCTTGCGGCTGGAGGCCGCTCCCTGCAGCGGTTCAGTCATACTGTGGCGTTCTGGAACTTGCAGCCAATCGAGCAGTTCCGCCGCGTTCTCCGGCTTCCATACGGCGGCCACCGCAGCGCGGGTGGTGGGACGTACCACGCCGGTCAGCGCGATGTCCTTCCCAACCAGGGCATTGAACAAGCTGGACTTGCCGCTGCCGGTGGCCCCGAAGAGTCCGATGACGGTGTGCTCGGCCGACAGTTCTCGCCGTGCCGCTGCCTTGTCCAGCACAGCCTGGCTCTCCTGGTAGTGGACTGGATCCATAAAGTCGCCACCGAGTTCCAGCGCCTGGTTCAAAGCATTGATCTGTTCGGTCAGATTTGATGCGGCACGCTGCCGTTTGCGCTCGCTCAAGAATTTCCTCCGTCCCGCCCCAGCACGCCGATTTGTTCGGCCAGCTCACTGGCAACACTTTGCTCTAGGACATGCTCTGTGGCGCGGGTGTAGTTCCCCTCGTAACGTTCTATCAGGGCGCGGCAATGTTCCTGGAGCAGGACGCTCGCCCGCTGTGACATGCGGCGCACAGCGTCTTCGCCGAAGATCGCCTCCAGCAGCTTTTGCCCAACGACTGCAGAACCGCCGGCGATTCCCACTTCCAGCCCGGTCAGGCCGGCGGTGGAGGCGAAGACCACCACCATGAGCGCTACCGCCAGCCCGTTGACCCCGAAGGCGGCGATACGCGCGGTCTTGCGCTTGCCGGCGCCTTCCTTGCGGATCATATCCAGCACATCCCGCTGCCAGTCCCGGATCGTTCGCGCAGCATCCTCGGGAAGATCCGCCGACGGACGGGGAGAGTCAATATCCAGCAGCAGTTCGGTGCCCAGTGCGGAGTCAACCCACCGCCGGTCCACGTCCTGGCATGCCTTGGTGATTTCATTGACCAGCACCAGGTGGAGTCCGGTCTCAATAGCGCTCTCCACCTTCTTGGGGGTCGGTGGTCTTCCCGTAAAGAAACCGGCAACACGATCTCGGACCCGGCCCACGGTCCCCTCAAGACCACGCATCAGCTCCCCCGCACCGACAAAGTCCTGCCATCTGGCCAGGATTTCGCCACGCAACAGGGAACCATCGTGCAGCGAGTCCTGGGTTCGCTCCAGGGCCAAGGCAAAGCGTTCCCCGACATACTCCTGAAGCGCTCCTACTTCCCTATCCTGCTCATGGGCTGCGGCCACCAGGGTGTCGAGGTCCTCCGCCAACTGCTCCAAGGCACCGCGTAGGGTTTGGGCCGCTACCCTCCGGCGCTCGGCCGCATCGGCGGCCAAGGACTGCAGCCAAGCTCCAAGCTGCTGGACTTCTCCGTAAGGAATCAGCCCCTCTTCGCTCAGCTCCGCTTCATGGATCACCTGCAACAGCTCCGGGTCAATCCCGTGGGCCTCCAGCAGGGCTGCCAGCTCAGGCACAATTTGAGACTCCGCACCATGCGGAACCCGGTTCAGGATCACCGAAACCGTCACCGAGCGGCGCCCCGCGGATTGCAGCAGCTGCCAGGGGACGGCGTCCGCGTAGCGGTTCGCGGTGGTGACAAAGATCCAAAGGTCCGCCGCGTTCAACAGCTGGCCGGCCAGTTCACGATTCTCATCCGCAATGGAATCAATGTCGGGAGCATCCAGTAGCGCCAGCCCCGATGGAATCCGTTGGTCGGCCACTAAGAGCAGTGCATCTGAACGCTGCAGACTTGAGGCGTCCTGGTACCCACTGCCGGTCAGCCGGGTCAGGGAGGGCAGGATTCTTGAGCCGGTGAACCACTGGTGGTCATCTGGGTGATGCACCAGCAAAGGCGTGCGGGTCGTGGGACGCACGGCCCCGGTACGGGTAACCACATGTTGAAGCAGTGAATTGACCAGAGTCGACTTGCCAGCCCCGGTGGAACCACCGACCACGGTCAGCAGTGGCGCGTGGGCATTGCGGGCCCGAGGCAGGAGATAATCACCGATCTGGTTCCTGATCGCGGTTTTAAGTTCCCCGGGATCCCCGGTTCCCCACCGATAGCCGTGCACGAACATCAGCCGAGCCAGGATGTCCTCCAGCCCCACCAAAGTCCGCTCCAGCGCACTGGCTTGTCCTTCAGTGCTGTTCGGCTGCGGCTCTGGGTTCGGGCCAGTGGAAGATATCGGATCCATATGCCCATCTTGCCCGAAAGTGAGGTCAGGGCAAGAGGGCACACGCAGCGGGTACAACAAAAGCCACGGTTTCCCGTGGCTTTTGTTCATGCGTGACCCCAGCGGGATTCGAACCCGCGTTACCGCCGTGAGAGGGCGGCGTACTAGGCCGCTATACGATGGGGCCGCAAAACCCCGATGCCTCGGGGAACCTAAGATGAAGAAAAACTTGTGACCCCAGCGGGATTCGAACCCGCGTTACCGCCGTGAGAGGGCGGCGTACTAGGCCGCTATACGATGGGGCCGCAAAACCCCGATGCCTCGGGGAACCTAAGATGAAGAAAAACTTGTGACCCCAGCGGGATTCGAACCCGCGTTACCGCCGTGAGAGGGCGGCGTACTAGGCCGCTATACGATGGGGCCGCAAAACCCCGATGCCTCGGGGAACCTAAGATGAAGAAAAACTTGTGACCCCAGCGGGATTCGAACCCGCGTTACCGCCGTGAGAGGGCGGCGTACTAGGCCGCTATACGATGGGGCCGCACGCTAAGAACTTCTTCTTAGCTCACCAAATAAATTTGGTGAAGCGCTGGGATACCAGGACTCGAACCTAGAATGACGGAACCAGAAACCGTTGTGTTGCCAATTACACCATATCCCATTGTGACCTGCGGCTTTTCGGAAAGCTCAGCTTTTCGAACTTTCCTGTTCGCCTCAGCACGAGATATAACTATACCGGCGTTTTCGGGAAGAAACAAATCGAGGGTGCCCCCGCTGCCCGAGCCGCCAAATCCCTTGAATTCTCGCGGATTTCAGGGGTTAGCTCGGTCAGATTTTCCACCCGCGCCGATTCGAAATTCTTGTGACGTGCCCCACGATCCAGCAAGACTGCCGGCAGTCCGGCATTCCTTGCCCCCACCACATCGTTTATGGCGTTTTCGCCCACGTAAAGGGTCCTGCCCGGATCGGTTCCCAATTGCTCACAACCGGCCAGGAAGGGAGCTGCATCAGGCTTCGGGGCACCGGCGGTATCCGAACCGATAGCCACTTCGAACATGCCCAGTCCACCGAGCCTCAGCTTCTCACGCTGATACGCCTCAACGTTGTTGCTCACGGCACCGAACGGGATCCCTAGAGCCGAGATAGCGTCTCAAGGTGCTCGTGAACGTCTGAGAAGGGCTTCCAGGCGCTTCGAACATAGGATTCGTAGCTTTGCACCCAGCCTGTCAGTGCCAAGGCATCTGGCGCCGGAACTGAAGCGAGGTCATACGCCCGCTGAACGCGCAGAATACGTTGTTCAGGAAACGGCAATTCTCCGGCCATGTAGCGCCCATAGGCGCGGGCCCCATCATCGGCAAAGTCGCCAGCAATCTGTAGCCGCAGCGCGTGGTCCACGACGCAGAAATCGTCGTGGACCATTGCCCGGAACCCGTCGACCGCAGCATGGCGCAAATCGACGAGCGTATCGTCAATATCAAAAAAACGCCCCCGACGACTCCCGAAAGAACGGGAGTGTCGAGGGCGTCAGCTGTTTCAGCCGCAGTGGCGATAACCGTTTCTATCGGCCTTCGCCAAAAGCCCGAAGCCGGTTGAGGCTTGATTCCCTGCCCAGGATCTCCATGGATTCAAACAGCGGCGGTGAGACCTTCTTGCCGGAGACCGCCACGCGGGCCGGACCGAAGGCATGACGCGGCTTCAGCTCCATCTGCTCGACGAGCTTTGCCCGCAGAGCTTCCTGGATTGCCGCTGCACTCCACTCGGTGAGCGGCTCCAGTGCCTGGATGGAGGCCTGGACAACCTCGCCAAGATTGGCCGGCATGCCCTTCAATGCCTTCTCATCCACGGTGATCTGCTCGTCGGCCAGGAAGAGGAAGGCCATCATGTCGGCCGCTTCTCCCAGCAGGCCCACGCGCTCCTGGACCAGTGGTGCTGCAGCATCCAGGATCTGTGCCTCCCGCTCGCTCAGTTCCTCACCGACCAGGCCCGCAGACTGCAGGTAGGGCACAAGCCGGTCCCTGAAGTCCTGCGGCTCCAGCATACGCACATGGGTGCCATTGATGGCTTCGGCCTTCTTCTGGTCGAAGCGTGCGGGGTTGGAGAGCACGTCCTTCACGTCAAAGGCCTCGATCAGCTGCTCCCGGGTGAAGATGTCTTCATCCGCGCTCAGCGACCAGCCCAGCAGTGCCAAGTAGTTCAGCAGCCCTTCGGGGATAAAGCCGCGTTCCCGGTGCAGGAAGAGGCTGGATTCCGGATCACGCTTGGACAGCTTCTTGTTGCCCTGGCCCATGACGTAGGGCAGGTGACCGAAGCGCGGCATGTACTTGGCGACGCCAATGTCATGCAGCAACGCGTAGAGGGCGATCTGGCGCGGGGTGGATGAAAGGATATCCTCGCCACGCAAGACGTGGGTGATCCCCATTAGGGCATCGTCCACCGGGTTCACCAGGGTGTAGAGCGGCTTCCCATTGGCGCGCACCACCACGAAGTCCGGGACCGAGCCCGCCTTGAAGGTGATTTCCCCGCGGACCAGGTCAGTGAAGCTCAGATCGGTGTCGGGCATGCGAACGCGCAACACCGGCTCGCGGCCTTCTGCCTTGAACGCGGCAACCTGCTCATCGGTCAGCTCGCGGTCAAAATTGTCGTAGCCGAGCTTGGGGTCACGACCGGCAGCTCGGTGGCGGGCCTCAATCTCCTCCGGGGTGGAGTAGGACTCGTACAGATGACCGGCAGCGCGCAGTTTGGCAATGACATCCTGGTAGATGTCGCTGCGCTGGGACTGGCGGTACGGCTCGTGCGGTCCGCCGACGTTCACCCCTTCATCCCAGTCGATGCCCATCCAGTCCAGCGCGTCCAGCAGCTGGTTGTAGCTTTCTTCGGAGTCGCGGTTGGCGTCGGTGTCTTCGACACGGAAGATCATCTTGCCACCGGTGTGCCGGGCGTAGGCCCAGTTAAACAGCGCGGTGCGGATCAAGCCTACGTGCGGAGTGCCGGTTGGCGAGGGGCAAAAGCGAACCCGGACGGGAGTGTCATCGGTTACTGCGGGAATCAGCGATAGATCAATCATGATGACTTCATTCTATGCCCACTTCTACGGGCCGCTCCATTCAGCGCTAGAAAGACCGCAAAGAGAAGCAGGACCTCTAGTTATCCAACCTAGAGGTCCTGCTCAAACTCTTTACTAACCGCGGTAAAGCGAAGACAGTTTCAATTCTCAGCGCCGGAAAATGTTGCCAAGACTACCGATTTCTTCGACCTCGACCTCGACGCGGTCCCCTTCACGTACCTCGCCCACGCCGCCAGGGGTGCCGGTCAATATCACATCACCCGGCAACAGCGTGAAGGCTTCAGAAGCTCGGGCAACAAGTTCGTGAACTGACCAGATCAGTTCGTTCGTGGACCCGTCCTGCTTCACCTCACCGTTAACCCTGGTGACAATCCCGATGTCGTCGGGATTATCCAGCTCGGTCTCGATCCATGGGCCCA
The DNA here is from genome assembly GCF_006094275.1 of Glutamicibacter creatinolyticus. Taxonomy (GTDB): domain Bacteria; phylum Actinomycetota; class Actinomycetes; order Actinomycetales; family Micrococcaceae; genus Glutamicibacter; species Glutamicibacter creatinolyticus. The sequence goes on along the minus strand of NZ_CP034412.1, from coordinate 1,385,589 downwards.
GGGGGCATGAACCGTCAAAGCCCTTGGCGCGAGCCCACTGCAGGTCGCTGCGCTGGGCATCCCGGGCGGTTAGATCGTTTGCCGCCGTGTAGCCGAAAATAACTTCGGGCACTTTTTCCACGGGAACGTCTTTGCAAATGCGTCCGATCACCACGGCCAGCTCCCCCTCAAAGGAGACTTCGTCGGAAAACGAAGGAAGCGTGACCGGTTCATTGTGTCCCACCACGGAGGTGTTGGGCTTGAGGAACATGATCGGCTCCGGCGGTACCTCATTGCCCAGCTCTTCAGCGTGTTTGCGATAAGTGCGTCCGAAGGCCACCACCTTTGAGCGAGGAATGATGGGGGCCACCAGGCGGATATCATCGAGCTTGTGGCTTTGTCCGGTGAGTTTGATGCCTTGGAAGAAGGGGTCGCCCGCCAGGGTGTGGACTTTTTGCTCTTCAATAACGCCGTACAGCGGGTCAGCGTCTACTACGAATCGTGCAATGCGCATTGCTTTACCTAGTTACTTTCTTTGGCGTTCTTGGGATCTGAGACGCGTTGCGCCGCCAGAAGCATCTCGTTATTTAGCTGCTCATCCGAAGGTGAAGAGTCCTCTTCCGGGAAACCGGTGGGATTGTTCTCCTGCCAGCGCCACATGTCGCGGACCATCTGCTCCAATCCACGCTCGGATTTCCAGCCCAGCTCGAGCCGCGCCTTAACTGGATCAGCATAGTTTTCAGCGACATCCCCGGGCCGACGCTCAACGATTTGATAGGGAATGTCTTTCTCCGCTGCCCGCCCAAAGGCCTCGATCACCTCCAGCACACTGGAACCTTCACCCGTCCCCAAGTTCCAGACAAAAGATCCGGTGCGGTCTGAAAGATAGTCCAGGGCAGCCAGGTGTCCGGACGCCAGGTCGACGACGTGGATGTAGTCGCGCACGCCGGTGCCGTCCACAGTTGGATAGTCTCCGCCGAAGACGTTGACCTGCTCACGGCGTCCGATCGCTACCTGTGCTACATAGGGCATGAGGTTGTTCGGGATTCCCTGAGGATCTTCCCCGATACGACCCGACTCGTGGGCGCCTACCGGGTTGAAGTAGCGCAGGGCGGCAATGGACCAACGCTCATCTGCCGCCGCAAGCTCTTCAAGCATCTCCTCGATGTGAAGCTTGGTGCGCCCATACGGGTTGGTCGCGCTGCGCGGGGTGGACTCCACCAGGGGAAGCTCGGTCGACTCGCCGTACACCGTGGCCGACGAACTGAAGACCAGCTGACGGCATCCGGAAAGTTCCATGGCGTCCAACAGATTCAAGGTGCCGGTGACGTTGTTGCGATAGTACATCAGTGGCTTTGAGACCGACTCACCGACGGCCTTCAATCCGGCAAAATGTATTACTGCATCGGGAGCTGCTTCAACGACAACCTCGTTTAGGCGATCAGCGTCCAGCAAATCAACGTTGAAGAAGCGAGGAGCCCGACCGGTGAGGGCAGAGACACGACGCAGTGATTCAGGCGAGGAGTTGCTGAAGTTGTCGACAACGACCACCTCGTGCCCTTCTTCGAGCAACAACAGAACGGTGTGGGAGCCGATGTACCCAGCTCCACCGGTGACAAGTACGCGCATCGTATTCCTTTAGCTTCGCGGACGAACGGCTCGGACTTCAAGGAAAAGCCCGAGCCATTCTATCGATACTGCCTGCTCGTTACGCCAGCTGCTCCAGCCAGCCGTGACGGTCTTCCACGGTTCCCAGCTGGATGCCCAGCAGTTCTTCACGAATGGCCATGGTGACTTCCCCGGCAGCGGCCTGAGGGTCCCCAATAACCTCATCCCCATTCTTCAGAACACCGATCGGGGTGATCACGGCCGCGGTTCCGCAGGCGAAGACTTCGCTGATGTCACCGCTGTTAACTCCTTCACGCCATTCATCCAGGGTGATGGTCCGTTCCTCGACCTTCATCCCGCGGTCCTCGGCGAGCTGCAGCACCGATTCACGGGTTACGCCCTCCAAGATGGTTCCAGTGAGCGCCGGGGTGACCAGTGTTCCATCCTTCATGACAAAGAACACGTTCATTCCGCCAAGCTCTTCGACGGCATTGTTGTTGAACGGGTCCAGGAAGAGTACCTGCTTGCATCCGTTGGCCTCGGCTTCCATCTGGGCGACCAGGGAGGCAGCGTAGTTGCCGCCGCACTTGGCATTGCCGGTGCCGCCGCGACCGGCGCGCGCGTACTTGGTGGAGACCCAGATGGACACCGGCTTCAGCTCGCCGCCGAAGTAGTTTCCGGCCGGCGAGCAGATTACGCGGTAGGACACTTCGCGTGCTGCCCGCACCCCAAGGAAGGCCTCGGTGGCGATCATGAACGGGCGAATGTACAGCGACTCGCCTTCTTCGGAAGGAACCCACTGCACATCCGCCTTCACGAGTCTGCGCAGGGACTCCACAAACAGTTCCTCGTCGAGCTGCGGGAGAGCCAGACGGGCCGCGGAGCGGTTGAGGCGTGCGGCGTTCTTGTCGGGCCGGAAGGTCCAGACGGTGCCATCTGCGTGGCGGTAGGCTTTCAGGCCTTCGAAGATTTCCTGCCCATAGTGCAGCACCGAGGCGGCCGGGTCCAGGGCAATGGGCCCGTAGGGTTCAATCCGTGCATCATGCCAGTTGCCGCCCTCGCCATTTTCGCTGGCGGTCCAGTCAATCACGGCGGTGTGATCCGTAAAGAAGTCACCGAAACCCGGGTTCGCCAAGATGCGGGCGCGCTCTTCGTCGGTGGCGCGATTCGTTGAGAGATGTTCGGTGAATTCCATATCGACCTAGGACTTCCTTACTTCGGTGACGAAAAACGGGTGCCCACGCCTAAAGCGGAACACCCGTTCGTGGTTGCGCCCATCAGGGAAGATTCACTTCGCCAGCTGGGCTTCTATGTGTAGCTTATGCCAGCAGTGACACAATTGCATCGCCGATTTCGGCCGTGGTGCGCTGATCGGTCAATTCCTGCCGTGAGGTGATCTCTTTTTCGACAGCCTGCTCAACAGCGGCCGCTTCCTTGGATAATCCCAGGTGGTCAAGCATCAATGACACGGACAGGATCGCTGCCGTGGGATCGGCCTTCTGCTGCCCGGCGATATCCGGCGCAGAGCCATGCACCGGCTCGAACATCGAGGGATAGGTCCGGTCCATGTTGATGTTGCCGCTGGCGGCCAAGCCAATGCCCCCGGTGATGGCACCAGCCTGATCGGTAAGAATGTCGCCGAAAAGATTGTCGGTGACAATGACATCGAACCGCGAAGGGTCAGTGGTCAGGAAGATGGTGGCGGCATCCACGTGCAGATAATCGTGGGTCACCTCCGGGAAGTCCGCCGCCACGACCTCGACCGTACGACGCCACAAATGTCCGGCATGTACGAGGACGTTGTGCTTATGCACCAGTGTTACGTGTTTGCGGGGGCGGGCGGCAGCTCGGGTGAAGGCATCACGCACCACGCGCTCCACGCCATAGGCGGTGTTGACCGAGACTTCGGTGGCGATTTCATGGACCGTATTCGTTCGCACCGATCCCCCGTTGCCGACATACGGCCCCTCGGTGCCTTCCCGCACCACGATGAAGTCAATGTCGCCAGGATTGGCCAGAGGACTCTCAATTCCCGGGTACAGCTTGGCTGGCCGCAAGTTCACAAAGTGATCGAGGGAAAAGCGCAGCTTGAGCAGCAGTTCACGTTCAATAAGCCCGGAAGGGATGCGGGTATCCCCCGGCGCGGCACCGACGGCTCCGAAGAGGATGGCGTCGTGCTTCTTGATTGACTCCAGGGTTTCTGTGCTCAGGCTTTCCCCTGTGGCCAGCCAGTGCTCGGCTCCCAGTGCGTAATCCGTGAGTTCGACCTGTGTGGCGCTGGCGCTGGTGGCAACTTTCAGAACCTTAACGGCTTCGGCGACAACCTCGGGCCCGATGCCGTCCCCGGGTATGACTGCAATCTTCAATACGTTTCCCATGTTTAGATCCTAACCGGAGGAATCCACCATGTGAGAAGTCGTCTCATTATATGAACTCAGCTGTATTCTCCTCTCATTTTCAACCCTGGGCATGAGGTCTGCTCTGCTTCTGTTCAGTACCCTGAGAGGAACAGTAGGAAAATCACGAGTGGGCACCTTTTCTTGGAACTCTTAAGTCTTCACCGGCGCATCGATCAGTGGGTGCGGGACAACCCGTATCGCGTGGACGCCATTGCCGGGTCCTTCTACACACTCTTCTGCGTAGCCGGCAGCTTCGGCCTGGTCTACGGAGTGGGAACATCCGTTGTTGTTCTGATTGCGTTCCTACAGTCGGCGCCGCTGATTGTCCGACGACGCTTTCCCTGGCCAGCCACTGTAGTTGTCGTTGTCGGCCACCTTTTGCAGCTGTTGCACGGCAACTACTTTTTGCCCTCGCAATTTTCAGTGCCAATCCTCGTCTACACCATGGCCAAATACGGCAAGCGCTGGCAGTCGCTGACCACTCTGGGCATAGGGATCTGCGGCGCGCTGGCGGCAACTGTGCGGATGTTCTCCAATCTGCCCTATGCTCAGCCCCTCTCCTTCGACACCTTCGTATCCTTCGTGGGGCTCTCCTTGATTGTCCTGGTCTCCTGGACGTTTGGTGACTTGGCAAGGACACGCAGACTGACAATGGATGCCCTGCGCGACCACGCCAAGCGGCTGGAACTGGAACGCCAGTACGAACGTGACTTGGCGGCCTCCGACGAACGAAACCACATTGCCCGTGAAATGCATGACATCGTGGCCCACTCACTGTCGGTCATCATTACCCAGGCCGACGGTGCACGTTATGCCGCCGCAAAGGATCCGCAGGTCGCCATCGACACGTTGAAAACCGTCGCCGACACGGGGCGTTCGTCATTGCGGGAGATGCGGCGCCTGCTCGGAGTACTCCGAACGGGCCACGGAGCAGACAATCGGCCACTGCCCACGCTGGCAGATATCCCTGATCTAGTTGGCACCGTCAGGCGCACGGGCTTGGAAGTGGGTTTGGCGTTGCAGGGAACGCCGCGACGCTCCCTTCCCGCTGGCGCAGAGCTCACCGGGTATCGCTGTGTGCAGGAGGCTCTGACGAACGTAGTCAAGCACGCTGGCGCCAGCGCGAGCGCCGAAGTTTCCCTCTCCTGGGGAACACGAGGCCTGGATATCAGCGTTGAAGATGATGGACGAGGTGCCGGAGCCCTATCCAGTGAAGGTACCGGACAGGGGTTACGAGGTATGGCCGAGCGAGTTGCCCTATACGATGGGGAATGCGCGGCTGGCCCGAAACCGGGTGGAGGTTTCAAGGTCTCAGTTTTCATCCCTTACTCGGAGGACTAAAAACACGTGGGCGATACAGAGCAAATCAAAGTCGCATTGGTTGATGACCAGCTGCTGGTGCGTAGCGGCTTTCGAATGCTGATCAACTCCCAAGACGACATGCAAGTGATTGCGGAGGCCGCCAATGGCCGGGAGGCGTTGGCGTCGACGCTGTTGGCTACCGCTGATGTGATCCTCATGGATGTACGAATGCCGGAGATGGACGGCATAGAGACCACAGAACACCTGCTCCACGGAGAAAAGTACCCGGGAGCAGCTCCGAAAGTCATCGTGCTGACGACTTTCGATATGGACGAGTACGCACTCAATGCCATTCAGGCCGGCGCCAGTGGGTTCCTGCTCAAAGATGCCCCTCCGGAGGAACTTCTGGAGTCGATTCGGACTGTGAATCGAGGTGATGCCGTGATCGCACCGTCCACCACCCGACGGTTGCTAAACCACATGGCGCCGATTCTAAAACGCAATTCGCAGCCGAATGCCAACTTGCAGGCTCTCGTTGATTCCTTAACCCGACGCGAGCGCGAAGTTTTCGAAATGATCGCCGCCGGACGATCGAATCCTGAAATCGCGCAAGATCTCTTCCTATCTGAAGCGACCGTGAAGACCCATGTAGGACATATTCTCTCTAAGCTCGGAGCGCGTGATCGGGTTCAAGCTGTCGTCATCGCCTACCAAACCGGCGTGGCTACTCCCTGACGGTGGTGGTTCGTGGCTATGTAAATCGCAGTCCCTAAAGATCCAGCCCTGGCACATGTGCCAGGGCTGGATCTTTAGCTTGCGGAGTTTACTTGGGCTCTTCGTACCTCGGGAACACCGGGCTCGGTGCCGGCAACTCGGTCCCCGGAACGAGCGCCTTGTCGAAGTTCTCAAAGGTGCGGGCAGATCCGCTACCCACAGCCAAGAGATCTAGCATGGCCGTCATAGTTTGGGGCAGTACCGGCTGCAGCAGAATGGCCACCTGACGGACCACTTCGAGGGTCACGTAAAGCACCGTCTCCATGCGCGCCGGGTCGGTCTTCTTCAGCTTCCACGGTTCTTGTTCCGCGAAGTAGGCGTTGGTATCGCCCAGAACATGCCAGATCGCTTCCAGAGCGCGGCTGAACTCCTGCCGTGCGAAGTAGTCACGAGTGGTGTCCAAGAGCGCCGCGGCGGCTTCCAATTCGGCTCGGTCAGCATCGCTGAACACCCCTGGATTCGGTACCGCTCCCCCACAATTCTTGGCCACCATGGACAGTGAACGCTGTGCCAGATTTCCGAAGTTGTTGGCCAGATCGCTGTTGATTCTCGCAACGATCGTTTCGTGGTTGTAGCTGCCGTCGGCACCGAACGGGACTTCACGTAGGAAGAAGTAGCGTACTTGATCGAGCCCGTACTGCTGGACAAAGTCATCCGGGGAAACGGTATTACCCAGTGACTTTGACATCTTCACACCGTTGTTGTGCAGGAAGCCATGGATCATGATGCGCTTCGGCAACTCCAGCTTCGCGGACATCAGAAAAGCAGGCCAGTAGATGGCGTGGAAGCGAGAAATGTCCTTACCAATGACATGGACATCGGCTGGCCAGAACTTCTTGAATGAAGCGGCCTCGACATCAGGGAAACCGGCACCGGTCAAGTAGTTGGTCAGCGCATCCACCCAGACGTACATGACGTGCTTGTCATTACCGGGAACCGGGATGCCCCAGTCGAAAGTCGTGCGTGAGATCGAAAGGTCAGTCAGCCCACCTTCAACAAAGCGGATCACTTCATTGAAGCGAGACTTGGGAGCACCGAATTCTTCCTGCTCCGCGTAAAGCTTCAGCAGCTTCTCCTGGTACTTGGAGAGGCGGAAGAAGTAGGACTCCTCCTCGGTCCAGGTGACCTCGGTATCGGTTTCAACGGCGTAGCGAACCCCGTCTTCACGCAGTTCGGTTTGTTCCTCCGTGTAGAAGGCTTCATCACGCACCGAATACCAGCCCGCATAGGCATCGAGGTAGATATCTCCGTTGGCTTCCATACGGCGCCAGAGTTCCTGCGCTGCAGCGTGATGATCTGCATCGGAGGTGCGGATGAATCGGTCGTAACTGATTCCCAGCTCATCATTCATCGCCTGGAAGGCATCGGAATTACGCTGGGCCAGTTGGGCCGGCGAGATGCCTTCACGCTCAGCCGTCTGCATCATCTTCTGGCCGTGCTCATCGGTGCCGGTCATGAAGAAGACGTCGTATCCGTCCAGGCGCTTGAAACGCGCCATGGCATCGGTGGCTACTACTTCATAGGCATGACCAATATGAGGCGTGCCATTCGGGTACGAAATTGCGGTGGTGATGTAATAGGGTTTCTGCTGCGAAGTCACGTTAGTAATTTACCTTAGTTACATGGTTGTTCAGGAGTCAGAGACGTTGTCTAGCTCTTAGGTGTACTTGTCCAGAGAACTCCAGAATGCTCCGCGCAGGACGCGACGGATTTGCTGTTGGTCGGTTTTCCATTCACCGATAACTTGGGCACAGTCCTTGAGCAACGTCCGATCGATCTCGGGGGGCAGCTGGGGTCGATCGGCCATGAGCTCCACCAATTCAAGTTGCGTCGTGCTGGCGAGCCAGGAATTTGCGACGTTGGCACCAATTTCCTGGGCAACAGCCATTTCTTCTTGCTCATACGCAGCTTTGCCCTGGAAACCCGACTTTTCACCGCCGCTAGAGTAGATGACTTCTGACTCCGCTATCTGTTCCCGCTCTTGCTCCTGGCTGACGTTCTTCAGTCTCTGCGCCATTATCGCAGGGGTGGGAGCAGCGGGCTTCGCTTCTGATGCCACTGTTTCGGTGGGAGCGGCCGCGATCGTCGCGGACTCGGACGCGTGGTGATCGTCCCACTCAATGACTTTGGTAAAGGAACTGTCCAATAGCTGGTCAGGGATTGTCTCAATGGCGTCTGCGGTCAGTGCCAAATGCTCTGCGACTGAGGCCACTCCCAAACGGCTCTCGTCACGCCGCACTCCCAAGAGGATGACCTTCATACCAAGATCCTGGGCCTCTTCGACCGCTTCAGCAAGGTCGTCGTCTCCCGAAACCAGATAAGCAACGGATGCGGCGCCATGACGTGCAACGCCGACAAGGTCCAGCGCCAGACGCAGGTCCACGCCTTTCTGCTCGCCGTTATAGGAGATACGGCCAAGTCGGACCTTGACACCGGGAATGAACCCAATGCGTTTGTGCTGCTCTGTAAACAACCCATCCTTAGAAGCGTCGTACCAATAGACACGCAGATTATTCAGGCCCGTATTTTTCTTGACGGTCTGGACTATCCCCTTGATCAGGGCTTCATAATGAATAGTAAACGCGGATCGTAGCGTGGTGCCCGCAGCGCGGTGTCCACCTAAGGATAGAAGAAAACCTGCATCAATAAATATGGCCGACTGGTTCATCATACGTCGATCCTACTAAGCGGTACCAGTGAACGCTGTCTGACCCCTCCGGTAGGAAAAGGAAAGGAGTCCGAAATCGTAAGATTTCGGACTCCTTTCCCTGCGATCGTGCTAAATGCTGGCCGCTCGCATCAGGTCTTCCGGATCCGGCAACTTCGAATCAAAGTCCTCCATGCGGATTCCCACGCCAAGCAACTCTGCGATTGCTGCAACGGTTCGTTCAGAGGCCCTGCCGTCACCATAAGGGTTTACTGCGTTGGCCATCTCATTGTAGGCGTCCTGGTTGTGCAGGAGTTCGGTTACCGACTCGAAGATACGCCCCTCGTTGGTGCCGATCAGCTTTACGGTGCCTGCCGCGACTGCTTCGGGCCGCTCGGTGTTCAGACGCATCACGAGAACCGGCTTACCGAGGCTTGGTGCTTCCTCTTGCACTCCCCCTGAGTCGGTGAGCACTAGCGTTGCGGCATCAATGATGCGAGTGAACTCACCATAGGCCAGCGGCTCGGTTAGGGTGATGTTCGACAGACCGTCAATTTCCGGTAATAAAGCTTCACGCACAGCAGGATTGCGGTGCATTGGCAGGATAAATTCGACATCCGGCTCAGCGGCGGAAAGCCGAGCCAGCGCCCGACCGATTCCGCGCATCGTCTCGCCCTGGTTTTCACGACGGTGTGTCGTCACCAGAACAATGCGCTTGCCCGAGTTTACAAGATTCTCAAGTTTGGGATCAGAAAACGGAACTTTTTTCTCCACCACGGTCAGAAGAGCATCGATCACCGTATTGCCGGTGATGACGATATCGTTCTCGCGGAAGGTCTCTCGTACCAAGTTGTTCTTGCTCAGCGAAGTTGGCGCCAGGTGTAGGCTGGCGATCTGACTCGTGAGTTTGCGGTTGGCTTCCTCGGGGAACGGCGAGAAAATGTCGTAGCTGCGCAAGCCTGCCTCAGCATGGACGACGGGAATGCCGCGGTAGAAAGCGGCAATGGCTCCTGCCGTGGAGGTGGTCGTGTCGCCCTGAACAACTACGGCATCCGGCTTCTCCTTTTCGAAAATCTCATCCAACCCGCTGATGGTTTTCGTCAAAAGACCGTTGAGGGTCTGACGCGGTTGGATGACATCAAGGTCATAGTCGGGGGTGATGTCGAACAGTTCATTGACCTGATCGAGCATCTCACGGTGCTGACCAGTAACGGTTACGACACATTCGAAACCTTCGGAGTCCTTGAGCGCCTTCACGATTGGGGCTACCTTGATGGCTTCAGGACGTGTGCCGTAGATCGGCATGATCTTCTTCATGGGGATGATTACCTTGTCGTCTAAGGGGCGTTAGCGCCACAGACCGCGCGTATCAACAACAGCTTTTCCTGCCAGCGCGGTCGCAGGAACAGCCTTGAACTGGTCGTGATCGACTAGAAGCGTAACAACGCTCGCATCCTGCAGGGCGTCCTCAGTGGACACCATGGTCAAGTTGGAGATATCGCCCAGCTGATTGGGTAGCACTTCTACGTGCGGTTCAACAGCTAGGAACTCGACGTCTGGATTGCCTTCTGCCAACTTTCGGGTGATAGCGATCGCCGGCGATTCTCGCATGTCATCGATGTTGGCTTTGAAAGCCAGACCCATAACGGCTACCTTGCCGTTGAAGTCCTCTGCCTTGGTGGCCTCCTTGACCTTGTTGATGACCCAGTTGGGCTTCGCGTCATTAGTGTCTCGCGCCATTTTGATGAGACCGGACTCTTCAGGAGCTGCCGCAACGATGAACCACGGGTCAACAGCGATGCAATGTCCTCCCACACCCGGACCCGGCTGCAGGATATTGACACGCGGATGACGGTTAGCCAGATTGATCAGTTCCCAGACATCGATGCCTAACTTGTCGGAGATGACAGAAAGTTCGTTAGCGAACGCGATATTGACATCCCGATAGGAGTTTTCCACGAGCTTGGCCATTTCGGCCGTCTTGGCGTCAGTGGTCAGGATGGCAGCCTCGCAGAAGGTTTCGTACAGTTCGCGGGCCTTATCAGCGGCTTCCGGCGTGATGCCGCCGACAATACGATCGTTGGTGACCAGCTCTTCCATTACGTACCCGGGAAGGACACGCTCCGGGCAGTGGGCAATCAGCAGGTTGTCCTTGGACAAATCTGGGCGCTTGGAAAGCAGGTAATCGGCCATGTGCTCGGTCGCGCCTGGAGGTGAAGTCGATTCAAGGATGACCAGCTCCCCACCTTTGAGCTTCGGGGCGATCCCGTCGGCAGCGGCTTCAATGTAAGAAAGGTCTGCCGAGTGGTCCTCGTTGAAAGGCGTGGGCACAGCGACGATGTAGGCCTCGGCTTCAGGAGTCTCAAAGCTTGCACTCAACGTACCCTGCGAAACGGCCTCGGCGACAAACTCGCCCAGAGCCGGCTCGACAAATGGAACTTCGCCCTTGTTGACAGCTTCAACGGTACGAGGCGAAACATCGACGCCCTTTACCGTAATTCCCTTGGATGCCAGGATCGCGGCGGTGGGCAAACCAATGTAGCCCAAACCGATAACGGCAACTTCCTTTATGCTGTTCACTAAAGTCGCTTTCTCTCAGGTGCGTGATTACGGCCGCCGCAACGGCTATCCAATGATGCACGCTCGGCTCAGGGATCTGTCAGCAGGGCCGTAAGAACCTTATCGCAATTCAGCCCTGCAGGTCACGAGGGTTTACTTATTAGGTTCTCGTAGATCTTGCTTAAACGATGGGCATTCGACGACCACGTGCGCGTGCGAAGAACGAAGTCACGGCCTGCGCGCCCCATGCGAGCTGCCTGATCAGAGCGCAATACTAAATCCGAAATGGCTGCCGCCCAAGCGTCGATGTCCTCAGCTTTGATCAGGTGACCATTCTCACCGTCTCTGATCAGTTCTCCAAGAGCAGGAAGATCAGATGCTAGCACGGGAACACCGCTGGCAAGAGCCTCTACTGGTTTGAGCGGCGTCACGGACCGAGTCACGGCCAGGTCCTGGCGAGGAACAACGAAAGCGTTCAGGCTGGCATGGTAGAGATTCGTTTTTCCCCTGGGCACACGTCCCGGAAAGCGGCAGATTTCCATGATTCCCAGTTCATGAGCGAGGTTCCGTAAATTTTCGCGTTCAGTTCCATCTCCAACGATGAGCACTCGTAGCGAAGGGTGGGACGGCATGAGTAAAGCAGCTGCCTTCAGTAGTGTGTCTAGCCCTTCGTAAGGGACAAGGCTGCTGACGGTGCCGACATAGAAGGCTTCGGGCTCCAAGGATACCTGAGCCCTGGCGCTGAGTCGTGGTACTGGCTCTTCAAGGAACTTGTCTCCAATTCCGTTAGGAAGAACCGTGATCTTATCTGCTGCCACACCGGCCGCGACGAGATTATGTTTCATGCGCTCGCCCAGGGTCACCACATGGTCCGCCGCTTGGGCCGCCTCGGCTTCGCGTGCCTGGAACAGTCGGTAGCGTTCGGAGCTCTGTGCAGACGCCGGGCGCGTCGAAGCCCAGGTGTCGGCCAGCTGACCGCGCACTTCGTAAACCCATGGCAAGCCGGCCGCATCGGCAACCGCACGAACAGATACCGCGTTGCTGAAGTCCGTGGTTGTGTGCAGTACCGACGGTTGAGATTTGGCGACTTGCTTCATCAGTTCATCGGTCTGTTGCCTGAGTCGACCCTTCATGTCGGTACGTGCCGGAAAGGAGAATATACGTTGATAGGTGACCGCGTCGACGGTTTCCCGCGTTGGTGCCAGCAGATGCCCAATACTCGCTGGGTAATTTATCCTGGTTGCCACCGACGCACGCCAGCCAGCTTGAGGAAGCGACGCAACTATGGAATGGGTGCGTTGAGCATAACCACTGCCCGTATACGGCAACGAGTTTGTGGCAAAGTACAGTACCCGGTTGTTGCGACTGCTAGCTGGGTTTTCTTGTGGCTCAATAGCTGGCTTCCACCCCGAGAGGACTTGCAATTCGCTTTCATAGTGGCGCAGTTGCCGAGAGGCACCATTGCTTGAAAGCACTTCCATGGCGTCTCGCAGGTCACCCATATGCCACGCGATACGGGCCCGGACACGGGCCGTCGCTCGGTCAGTGCCAAGCTGATCGAGGATACGCTGGGCAGGGTCCCACTGGTGGAAGGCAATGCAGACATTGGCCAGCACGAGCCCATCAGAAGTTTTGCGCTCGATATCTGCTAACCAATGTTCGGCCTCCGCGAGTACGCGGCCGGTATCTTCAGCAAGCACACTTTGCAGTACCTCACGTCGGGTTTTGCTCATCGGCACGTATACGACGAATCGAAAAATCCGCCGTAGGAACGGATTCTTGAATTTCCGCACAACCTGCAGGACGAAAAAGCTTGGATCGTCCGTGATATTCGCGTACACCAAACCAACGGTATTGACCAGATTGTGGAGGGTGCTCCGTGGGTGAAAAGGCATCGTCTCTACTTCGATTCTTGATGGCGGTCAGTCAACCTTTTGAGTTCTCGGAGGTATTGCTGCCCCAGGGTGGGCAAGGCCGCATTTCGGCGCACCCACTGGGAACCGGCGAGTCCTATCGTCAACCGACTACGTTCTGAGTACAGACTCAAAAAGTGTTCGGCCAACGCCTGGTGAGACTGCTCAATGACGTGACCTGCCCCCGAGGCACGGATGATCTCCGCTGCTTCGCCTTTCACCAGGCCGGTAATGTGGCGATCCAAGAACAATAGCTCGTAGAGCTTTGACGGAATGGTGTGTTCAAAACTATCCCAGTCCGAACGTAAGGTGACTAGACACGTGTCGGCCCAAGCGTAATTGTCCAGGACGCTAGGACCATAGACTGGATCCCTGAAGTCGACATCAACGCCGAGTCCGGCAGCAAGTTCTTGCAAAGTGTTTTTCTCGGTCCCCTGACCGACAATTCGAAGCTGTACTTTACCCTCTGCCAAGGCGGCAGCGCGAATCACCAGATCGAGGCCTTGGCTCCTGCCGAGGTTTCCCAGGTAGAGTACACGCAGCTTCTCGCCACGTTGCGTTGCCAGCAGTTCCATGCCGTATCTGTCGATGTCAACGCCGTTTGAAATAGTGATTGCTTTCCTTGCGCCCCCGGAAGTAAGTTTTCGCGCGAGGCCCTCGGATACAGTGACAACAAGATCACTGCGATGGATCATGAATGTCAGAATTCGAGAGACCAGAGGCTCCAGCCAGGCAGTGCGGAGAACTTGTGAATCCTGTAGTAGGTCGGGCCAAGCATCACGAAGGTCTACGACAAACGGTGTTCTGCGTATTCGGCTGATGAGGTACCCCACGGCGAGGGTGGGAATCGCCGGCACAGTGGCGATTACGACCTGCGGCTTCGGTGTTCGGAGTGCTGTGGGAATACTGCGCAATGCATCTATCGCATGCTTGAGCAGCTTGCCCACCATGGTGCTGGGCTTGCTGATGGAAGGGTAGCGGTACATCGTCACACCTGTTGGAGGTGCTAACTGTTGCGAAATTCTGATGAGATTCTGATCGAACACTTCCGGGGCCACCACGTCAATCTGGTGACCATCAGATGCAAACTCCCGGGTGAAGACGCTCCACCGCCTTTGAGGGGGAGAGATATCTGGCCAAAAGGAATGCGTCAGCAGAAGTATACGCACCCGCTACATTCCCTCCCCACTGCTTCCCCGCCGTCAGCCGGATTCCTAGAAGAAGATATGGCTGTCATTCTTACCAAACCATTGAATAGTACCAGTGGACGTGAGTTCGGCATCGCTCAAATTCCACGTGTGGTTGTTTCCGTCACCGGCACGCATCTGCAGGAAGTTGAAACGGTCTGCAGAGTAGATGGTGCCGCCGTTGTCGGCAACATCACGAAGGAATTGGGTGTCCTCCCCTCGACTGCGGGATTCGAATGGCGTGGACTTGAATACTGCAGCATGACCCAGCATCGTTGGACCCATCACCAGGTTGGTGAAGCGGTGTTCACGCTCCGCAAAACGTAGGAGTGTAGCGTCGGACTGCCCTAGGTACATGTAATGGGCCTGCTTCCCTACCACAGATGCGCCGCTATAACGCAGGGCCGACACCTGATCGAAAAGATAGTGCTCACCATAAAGGTCATCGTCATCCATTTTGGTAATGAATTCGCCATCGCACAGCTCCACGGCTTCATTCAGGCAGTCGCCCAACGAAAAATCCTCACCGGCCCGGACCAGTTTGAAATTCTCGATGCCAGCAGCGGACACCTTGGAATGGACCTGCTGATCATCTACCTGGAACTTGTGCGCTACGAGGATGAGTTGAACTTGCACACCCCACTGCTTCGCTACCGTGCGAATGATGTGATCAATTTGTGACGGCCGGATGGTCGAGACCACGACACTGACTGATGGCTCGTGAGCCATGCTCAGAGGTTTCGCTTGTTGCTCGTCGATACCGATCTTCTTGGCGACCGCTCGGGCACGGTGTGCATAAGTGTGTTCGGACCAAATCCTTCGCTGTCCAAGATGTACGGTTCGGTCCCTCAGTTCAGGACTTCGGGCCAGGCTCCGTATCGCGTGAGCGGCAGCTTCCCGGTCCCCAACCTCGATCACCTCATTCGGAGCAAAGAAGTTGCCGATCGCTGTGCTCGGTGCCGAGACCACCGCAGCACCAGCTGCAGTGATCTCAAAGATGCGCCTGGCGCACATGCTTGGTGAATCCACCACTGAATTCACATTGAGGAATACGCTGTAGTACTTATGGGCAGTCAGCATCTTCTCATAGGGAAGCGACCCCACGACATGGCCGTTGAACGGTTCCGGGAACTGATACTTTTCGTCGCCACCCAATTGTCGCGAGAAAATATCGAAGCCTGACTCCAAGCGCGGGGCAACCATCTCTGCCCCACCCAGAACAATGTCCATCTGCTCACGACGTTCCGGGAACTTGTGGGCAAAGTACATCCCAGCAAAGGCTACATCCCGCCGCGGTTGAGACAAGGGTAGCACAGGGTTATGGAAAGCCGGTTGCGCTGCGAAGCTGAGAGACTCGACCCTTTCGTGCCCAAGCTCCTGTTGATAGCGCGGGATCATGCGAACATCCGACGTAAATACGAAGTCGAATAGTTTAGCCGTATCCAGGAAGTCTTCGAAGTGCGGAGGGTCCTCCTTGTTCCAGAAAACAGTTGGAATGTTCTTCGACCTGAAGGCCGCGACCATGTCGACGAACGCGGGGCGCGGAGCTGTAGGTCCCGTTAAGTGATACTGCCAAGCTTTCCTGTTGCCTGCCCACGCGGATTCCACGAAAAGGAAATCGAAGTTTCGTTCAACCAGTTCCCCTTCCCATGTGTCTGGTGTGATGAAGACGCAATTCCACTCGGGCGACCAGGCCTTTGCACTAAAATCATCAAGAATCACAGCCACGGTAAGAGCTTTTTCTTGCGTGTATCCGCTGGACACTGTCACGTCTGGCAAACGAATGCCGATGGCTTTCTCGATCTCGGAACGCAATCCAGGGCGTAAGCCGCTGTTGGCATGTTCAAAGGATCGCCGTTTCGCCCATTCGCGCAACTGTCTGGGTCCTCCGCTGCGTAGGTGCCACAACGCTTTTCGAACCTCTGCTATCGAATGTTTCATTAACTCACTCGTCTGAATCTCACCTGACACAATCAAAAAATTGTATCCGCAAATTAATCGGTTGAAATGACCATCGTAATACCCAACTACGATATCTAGGACACAGTCTTAGAATCGTCGGCGCCGCGAAGTACATTTCCGCACGCAGCTTCGGAAGGGATGAGCTCTCTTTGCTGCTTGCTCGACAAGAAGCAACGAAACGGAAACGCGCACCACGCGCTGTTGTTGGGCCGGTTAAGAAGAAGAAGTAAGTTTAAGTCTGTTACTCATCGAGGTACCACGAAAGCACGTCGTGCAAATCCCGGATGGAACGATACTGAGGACGCCATTTGGGGGGGTTCGCAACCAACTTGTAGAGGTGTTCGAAGTTGAAATACTGACTGAGTTCTTCCTTACCTAATTCCTCGATAAATTCCAGACAGCGACTTCGGTACAGTTCAGAGTAAGCGACGGTAGCTGGCGGCAGTCCAATCTTACGCGCACTTTCGAACTGTTCAGACGAAATAGCTGTGTTACCAAGTCCTAGATTGAACGGCGCAGCTGCTAAAGAATTGCGTTTCATCGGCGCCTGCGACTGCGGCAGCGCACCCATCGTCAAATTCGGTCTGGCATCCAAATAGGCAGACGTAATCCGTTCCTTGTCATAAGGCATCATCGCGAGTTCTTCATGGATATCTACAATCAAATCAAGATGCGCGAAATTCAGCGCCCTTTCTTGGCGGGAATAGCTCCAAGCCAGCGCCAGCATCCAAGGGCTGTACAGGGGATCAAAGCGATTAACATACTTCGACAAGGATCGGGATATTTCACCTACATAGTACCTGCTTCTAAACGAAAACCACACAAATTCTGGGAGAGCCTCATTTGGGACTCCCAGCGTCTTCGCTCGCTCCTGCACTTGGGACAATCTCTCGAGTGCATGTATACGCAGTTCACCGTTCAGAACACTGTTTCCATGTCCGTCCTGTTCCCCTAGAGCGCCCAACATCGGTTTCATCAAGCAACGAGCGTCAAAACCGTCCGAAGGCACTGTGGCCAACGGCAGACCAAATGAATTCCTTAAAAGTCCACCGAAGCCACCCGACAATACAACCGCGTCTGACTGACGCAAGCCAGGGTTAGCAGGGCCTCGCAAGAGACCGGCTGTCTCGTGCATGCTCCATTTACTATCTACAACTGGCGACCCTGACAGCACTCCAACTTCGAGTCCCGAATCGTAACTAATCTGAAGGTCGAATGCACTAGCCAATCTCCGCGATATCTGCATGTCATCTGCCAAAGGATCGCCACCACAGTGCAGAACATATTTATTCTCATACCCAGAAGAGATCAAGCCTGCCAGAACTGTTCGAGAATCCATTCCACCGGTTAAATGACATATATATCTGGACGAGGGATAACGAGATGCAGCAGAAATATTAGCGACAATATCTTGCTTGACCCTTTCGCGCAAAAGTTCGGCGCTTTGAGGCCGAAAAAGATCAATACTAAATATATCATCCTGAATAGAATATTCCTTTTCGGAAACTCCCGCAGTCGATATCGAAATATATTTGAATTGACCGAGAACTCTAACACCTTCATACGGGGAATCGACCAAGCCCCCATTATTGGATGATGCAAGCATCGCAGCGTACTTCAACGATTTCTTTAAGGGCTTACCATCGCTTTTCGCCAGCGAAGTTAACGAAACCAGAGAGGACGAAATAAGAGTGGTGAGTTCCGTCTTGTACAAGAAAACCGTTGAACTACCAAAAGGGTCGCTTAAAATTAGAAGTTCACCGCTACGGTTATCTTCCAAGTAAATAGTTAGTGAACCCCTAATCGACGAGCCAAGGTCGTCTGCGGATCCCTCATAGAGTGACAATGCACGCGCCAAGTCGGATGACGTAGAGACAAAGGAACTGCCCAGTACTGTTCCAGCACCATGGCACCCCTGTACAGTGTACCTACCGCCAGTGGGCAGCCTGTCCGAACCTCGCGCTTGGACATGCGCATATCCACGATCCGTCCCAAAAGAAAAAACAGGTACACTCATTTAATTACCAACAATTCATTAATTTTTATCGTTAGCGATCTTTGCGAGGAACTTCTAGACGAGGAAGCCCCGCTGACCGCAGAAATTCATTAAAATTCCCGAAGAGCTCGTCCAGGCTGGCAAAAAAGCTCATAGTCCATCGCATCAATCAACTCAGATATGGATAATTCTGCAGTAAAATTAATATTCATGGCTCGTAGATTTAGCGAACCTGTGAGTTCTGATGTCCGAGAATCATGGGTTAACCACAAAACGGGCTTTCCAGAGAGCCTACTAGCCATGTTTACATGGAATCTCGTTCCAAACGAAAATTTGACGAATTCCGAATGCGCGAGCGAAAATCCTGGGCCAAGCTACGAAGAATTCCAGCTACACCAATCATAGGCATTTCCCGTGGTTTGTTATTACGATCGAGGTCTCGACACGAACGGGATATTCAGCGGAAGTTACCGTCAGAACAATCTCGTTTGTTTTAGCCTTACGATTATGTTCTAAGGCAACAAATGAAGGGTTGATATCGAAATTAAGGATACCTGAGGAGGCTTTAAAGCATACCCGCAAATCCTCTTCACCCGAACGAATACCTATATCACCATCTTGCCTGTAAGTAATTATCGTTTCTGGATCAAGGAGGAAACGAACAAGCGGCTCACCGCGGTTTGAGGCTAAAAATGAGTCGACAATTTTTACTCCGAGTTCAGCACGATGCTCTAAAGAACGGGTAATGATCACACTGTCATCAAGATGTAATTTCGCCGATATCGCGAGATTACTGCTTGAATTCTCTACACCTGTGAATTCAGCGCGCAACCTGCTCGAGTTTCGTCCGTAAGATATTGTGTTTTTCGTTGTCCAAGAATCTAAATTGCGATAGGTAGGTAAGGAATGTCCTTTTGAGCCGCGCATGTCAACGGCAACCTGGTCCTTTGTATCGTAGTTCAATAGCCCCGCATCACGCAGAATGAATCTTCCATTCCGCCACCAAGAGAAACTTAGATCGTCAATCTGTTTGTGTATCACACTTCTGAAGCCAGCAATATATGCTATATACTCGTTACTCGAGGTTCTAACCGCTAGTCCATTCTCAGGCGAGTAGAGTAATCCTAACACTGGCTTAAAACGATATTGCATTCCGCCGGGGCTGTCCCCCAAAGGAGGAACAGCCCCCGAGGGCAGCAGCTGCCTACGGACTCCTAACTCCGCAGAGCGTAATAGGAGTTGAAACAATCTTGCTCTAGTTCCCAACATTCGAGACCAAGCAATGAATAAAACTAAGTCCTCCAAGAGCATCACATAGAATATCTGATAGCTAGGAGTGTTCTCCGATGCGATGCCGTCGCTATCGATAATCTCATTGAAGGTCGAGTACAAAGCTTCAATCCATTTCAACGCGTTCATGTCAGATTCAGGACTCGGCATAAGAGTTTCCGCATGAAGATGCGCAATTCCAAGCATGATTCCATGATTGTTAGGTTGAAACAGACTGAACTCTGATAACAATCGGTTCTCTGCGGCAAACATTCTTCCGTACAGTTCTCGGAACTTTTCGACCTCTTGCATCAAGTTTCGTTCAAGATAAGAAATGATCCACAAAAGAGATCTGATACGTAAAGCACTTTGGTGATCGAGACTCCCGGAACGGAGCGAATCGATGTCCAACGAAATTGACATATCTTGCCAGGCTATAAACGACTCAACTATCTGGGCTACAAGTTCAATAGTCTCCTCATCTGACTCTGCACTCTCGATGAGTCTAGGCAAGTACGCGAGCGAATTGCGCCACAGGATTGTTGTATTTGCGTCCTTCTCCGGGTGAACTGACCAGGTCTTTGGGTCAAGAAGGTCCTCTGTCCTTACGACCGCAGAATTTGGGAAAGAAATTTCCCAATTATTGCCCTGCCGTTTGAACTTCCAGTTAGGGGGGGCACCGTCGGAAAATGTACCGGCATAGCTTTGCAGCAGGTTGCAAAGTGACGCCGAAGGATCAATCCTCACAATGTTTGTTCTCCCTTTTGGCCTAGCAGAACGCGACTACGCTCGCACACGATCCATCAAATCTACTATACTTGACATGACTTCCCGAACATCATATCGCTCCGAAATAAACTGACGGCCGTATTTGGCTCCTCGAGTGTATGATGTCGAGTCGTTGCGTAGTCCCAAAATATACTCTGCCATTGAATCTACCGAATCGAAAATAAACTCATCCGGATAACAGGCGTCTACACCCCTCCACGGCAGGAACAATCCCTGACCCCCAGCGCAGAATGCTTCCCCAGGTGCGACCTGCATGCCCTCGAAGTCACTGAGCGAAAGAGCAAATCCGACGTTGCGCAACTCCTGTTTGGTATCAACCCAACCGCGGTAATGAACCGCGTTGGCCAACTGGAGCTCGTCGATACGAGATTCGCAGGTGCTGTAGTACTTGCGCGCGGACTCTGACTTCATTACCCATGCGTACTCATCGTATTTTTTACCGAAGATATTTAACTCATAGCGCGTATCAACTGTCCGGAGCTTGGCGAGAAGCTCTATGGCTCTGTGAAGGCCTTTTAATGCCGGAACGCTTCCTATCATCGCAAGACAAAATTGACGGTTCTCGGGATCGTCAGCGTCACGTCGGTACGACTCCACATCAAATGCATTAGGGATCAGCGCAAATTTTTCATATGGTATATCGAAACGGTCGCTAAAATCGTTTAACGAGTGGGGTGCAATAGCAATAATTCTTGAGACGCTTTCGAGTTTCAATTCAAGACCGTAATCCACCGACATTTCGCTACGATGAGCACGGACTATCAATCGGTGGCGTGAGGTAACGTTCTCAGAGTACCACACGGCTGCACCCAGAAGCCATTCCACCCAGACGTAGTCAGTCCAATCCAAGAGCACGCGGCTTAATTCTTCATCATGAGCGACGTGCCCAGCCCATTTGTCGATACGAACGTTGTAACGCTCCTTGAGAGCGGGCAAAATGTCATCCATGAACTTGAGGTCGTGGCCTGCCAGGACGAGCCGGAGCCTGCTTGCGTCCGTGAACTGCTCATAGCTCCCGTCACGCGCTGCCAGTACGAGCTCATTCAGACGACGACTGAAGCGGAATGTAGAAATATAATTCCAATAGGTGTTGCAAAATTCGCTGAAGAAAGTGAATACTTCCTCGCTCAAGTCCTCTGTTTTGAACCAAATGAACTGACGTAGAGCGTAATCCATCGCCGCGTGGCCATGTTCTTTTACAAACGATACGCCACTTCGCCCCAAGATGTTTTCAACATCATCCCACGCTTCAATGAAATCCCTAAAGTCCCGAGAATTGATTTTCTGGGTGACCGATGCTTCGTCATCATCGTTCTTGACATATTTGCGTATTGCCACATCCCGGTACGCAATGCGGCTGCATCGAGTAAGCACTTCTGATGTAAACGTAATGTCTTCGCCGATACGCCGCGTTTCCATGAAACGAATACCGTTGTCGATGACAACATCACGTCGCATGAGGAACGAACAGGTTAGGCTTTGGTACTTAGCAATAGCACGTAGTCGAGAAGTCGGGTCTTTAATTTTGTCCCAGCCCGGGACACGATCAGACATCCTGCTGCTTCCGTCTGGGGCCGTAACTTCAAGACTGTTGCGGACTGCATCGCTGTCGAATCTTAGAGCGTGCTCGTAAGCGTTTACGAGTCCGGAGGGTATTAGAATATCATCGGAGTCCAGAAAGAATAAGTACTCTCCCGAGGCTCTCTCCATCCCGTAATTTCGAGGTCTCGCGGCAGATCCAGAATTTTCTGGAAGACGGTACACGGTCCAGTTTTCTATTTCGTTACATAAACGACGGAGTTCGTCAAAGGTGTTGTCCTTTGACTGATCGTCCACAAAAATGACTTCATGGGGAATTTTTTCCGGAACGGCTCGCAAGGAATCTAACGTTTCGTCCATTTTGCCAATGGAATTGTACGTCGGAATAACAATGCTAATCATGTAACTGCCTCTCAGATCAAGAACACGGATTGTTCATTGCTGCGACCAGCAAGTATCGGGAAAACTTCGGCTGCCTCGAGCATGACGTTGTGCGGTTGCGGCTGACGCGAGAAGCGGAAACGTTCCTTCTCGGGCCTGGAAGTAACTGTCAAAGGTTCCGACATTGAATTACCGACATCCAACAGATAGTCGAGATCATCACTACCCAGCAAAGATCCTTTAGCCATTTCAATGATCAGCACCTTACGCGACTTCAACACATTTCGTGGACGCAATGTCCGAGAATCGATTTCAACCTGGCGGATCACGCGGATGCTGCTAGGGAGCTTTCGGGTCAGTTCCATTGCTAAAGTTTGGTCAGCGGTACTACTCAAAACTATCAAAAGTCCGCTAAAGCGTTCACGATTCTCCTCATAATATGTGATTGCGCGTTCCACCGCAGCTTCGTCGTTAACACGCGCTACCAGCTGCGTCTTACCGAAGTAGGTAGCGAAATCAATACCCACCGCACTCAAGATCTTTTCCGCGCGATGACGATAAGTATTCTGGAAGGCAATATGCATGCCTGCCCTCTGGCGTCGCAGGTAATCAGAATCCGTAATCTTTCTGATATCGAAATCGGCTCGGTCTGCATACAATACGCTATCTCCGAAAAAGTGTTGCACGCCCTTAGCGGTGTTAGAAAGCACAACAGCCCCGCAAGCAGTCAATTCAAAAACCCTGCGCGCAAACATCGTGTCTGAATCAGTCACGGTATTCAACGTAATTCCGTACTTTGATTGGCGATAGGCGTCCGCGGTTTCCTGATAGGAGATCGCAGGTCTTGTGTACTTCACATAGCGTTCGGGGTAAGCGTAGGCCGGGCTTGGGGAAGAGTACATACGATCATAGATAACCATCTCGTTGTCCGATTCTAGAACGTTATCGATGATCTTTGAGGCTGCTTTCGCACGCTTCGGATAGCGCGCATACCAAGTGCCAGCGAAGTTGACGCTCTTGGATGCGCCATACGCCCCAACTGGGTTAAAGAGCTTAGGTTGCACAGCGAATGGGAGAACATCAGCGTACGGTACACCTACGTCTCTGATGTAAAGATCAACACATTCAGCTGCAGTTGTGAAGACGTAATCGAATAAAGCAGATGTTCGGATAAAATCATTGATTCTGTCTGAGAAATGAACAGGGTCTTCCTTATTCCAGAAGACAGTAGGAATTCCCTTCTCATGACAATAGTTTAATATTTCAATCAGTTCTGTGCGGTTCTCTTCCTTAAACCGAACTGAAGTGTATATCTTACCCTGCCAGGGGTGCTCGCTAGGCGCTCCACCCTGCCACGCCGATTCACAGATGAATAGTTGTGGTTTGTGGGATTCCATCTGCTGACGCCATGTCTGGGGCTTTAAGCGGATCGTGTTGAACTCCGGTTGGAAGCTGCCATAGGTGAAGTCATCGGCAATCATTGCAACAGGAATTTGATGACTATAAGGCAGGTTCGAACCACGATAAGCATTAACGAAGTCATCCGCTACCCAAGTCTCGCGGCCCTCTTTCGACAAGGCCCACTTCACTCTTTCATCCCCACTAATAGGATCATAAGCCAGTCTGTCATTACGAATTGGTGCCGGTCGTTTAGCACGCTTCTGTATGTTTACGGCCAGCACTGCTTCAACTGAGGTCTTTACTTTCGGAAGTACGACAGGTGTGGCCGGTGAAGTTGATTTTTTGGAGTGATCCGACTTGATGCCTGCAGCTAGGTCGTTGATCCCATTCGCAATAGCTTTTTGGGACGAGTCAATCTTCTTATCTAGGACTTTAATCTGCTCGTGCAACGCAGTGCTCGAAGCATCCCCAGCGACTGACTTAACCTTTGAAACGTCGGTCCGAATCCTCTTCATCTGCTCCCGTGAATCTGCGCGAAACTTTGCGTTCGTGCCACCCTCGCGATTGGCAAGAACGGTCCGTCCAACGAGGAATACAAAAAGTAGCGATCCGAGCGCGATGCCCCCCAGCGCGCTTTGACTTGATAGTGCCCCGATGAGACCGACCACAATTGATAGTCCCAAATCGATCAGCGTTCTCGCCATAAGTAGAAGTTTGGATTTGTCGACTCGTTTTGGCAAAACAGAAGCCTTCTTTCTGCATATTTCTAGACAGGGGACAGTTGATACTCCAACCTTCATCCTAGTGGACGGATACAGTCAGGATGCCCTCCGTGGAGTGTAATGTCGCATGCGTAACAGCTCTTGTTGGTTGATGTACGATCTCCGTGGACTAACACTGAATAGTCCCGCTCATGCTGACTCCTCGGGGGTCTCAAAGTGTCCTTAAGCACTGGCAATTCTGGGAAATGCACGACGCGCGAGTAACCCTCATACCAAGCCCACACAAGTAGTGTGTTCGAGCGAGATCTGGATAAGAACGAGAACAGATCGCGCCGCAACTTGTACCAGTCAATAGGATGAGAGACTAAGTAATTTAAGTCCGAAAGCCGCTGAGCGCACGCTAATATGGTGCTCAGCGGCTTTCAGGTAATCAGAACGTCGTGAGTAACGAAGGAACTATTCTGATAAGTTCACTTCCCGGGCGATACTTGCGCCTATGGCGGCCCCGACGACATCCAGCACTCCACCCGGCAGTGCCGAGTCAATATTGATAACTGCCACCGCTTCACCCAGTTTTTCGTCACGAGACACTTGCATTCCTGCAATGTTCACATTTTGCTCGCCTAATACGTTGCCAAGGCTCCCGACGATACCTGGACGGTCGTTATAACGAACCACAATCATGTGATCCGTGATCGGGATTTCGATTTCATAGCCGTTGATCCCAACCAGTTTCTCGATCTGCTTCGGACCGGTGAGGGTGCCTGCGACCGACAGCTGTGCTCCGTCGTTGGAAGCCCCCTTAATCATCAACTGGTTGCGGTACTCAGGAGAATCCGGTGTGGTGATCAAGCGAGTAGCGACACCCCTTTGTTCGGCCAGTACCGGAGCGTTTACATAAGAAACCTGCTCAGAAACTACGTCCATGAACACGCCTTTGAGCGCCGAGAGTTCGAGGGCCTTAACGTCCAAGGAAGCGATTTCTCCGGCAACCTCAACATCGATGCTGGTCAATGAGCCAGTAGCCAACGCGTTGAAGATACGTCCCAATTTCTCGATGAGCGGGATGCCTGGGCGAACGTTTTCGTCGATAACACCGCCGGCCACGTTAACTGCGTCCGGCACCAATTCGCCAGCCAGCGCAAGTCGAACCGATTTGGCAACCGATACACCAGCTTTCTCCTGGGCTTCATCAGTGGAAGCACCGAGGTGTGGCGTGACAGTGACGTTGTCAAACTCGAAGAACGGCAGGTCGGTGCTTGGCTCCTTGACGAATACGTCAATACCAGCGCCAGCGATCTCATCGTTCTTCAGCGCTTCGTAGAGTGCTTCCTCGTCCACCAAGCCGCCCCGGGCTACATTAACCACGTACGCGCTGTTCTTCATCTTGCGGAAGGCCTCCTTGCCGAGCATCCCCACGGTCTCTGGAGTCTTCGGCATGTGGATCGTGATGAAGTCGGCCTGTTCAAGCAACTCATCCAAGCTCAGCAGGGTGACGCCCAACTGCTGGGCGCGGGTCGGGGTGATATATGGGTCGTAGGCAACGATGTCCATGCCGAAGCCCTGTAGACGCTGGGCTACCAGTGCACCGATACGTCCCAAACCGATGATGCCAGCCTTCTTCTCGAACAGTTCCACACCGGTGTACGAGCTGCGCTTCCAAGCCCCTCCCTTGAGCGAGGCGTTGGCTGCCGGGATTCGGCGGGCCAGGGAGACGATGTGGCCCACGGTCAGTTCCGCAGCCGAGATGATGTTCGAGGTCGGAGCGTTCACGACCATGACGCCAGCCTGGGTGGCGGCTTTGATGTCCACATTGTCGAGACCAACACCTGCGCGGGCAATCACCTTGAGATTCTTTGCCGCGGCGATCGCTTCCGCATCCACCTGCGTGGCGGAACGGACGAGGATGGCGTCAACATCGGCGATGGCGTCGAGTAATTGGGAGCGGTCGGCGCCGTCCGTCTGACGAATTTCAAAGTCGGGACCGAGGGCAGCGACGGTTGCTGGGGAAAGCTGTTCGGCCAGAAGTACGATTGGCTTGTTATCAGACACGAGTGGGGCACCTTTGCGATTTCATTGGGCTGATGCTTGCACGAAAACGGTCAACACTGATCGTCTCCAAAACTCAGGCTAGCGCTCTGGCGCCTCCGACTCCGTGGATTTGCGCGATATTACGCGGCCAGGAACGAACTTTGTGAAAACTTTCACTTGTTCATAACAATATTCAGAGCCACGCAGTGCCTCTTCCAGTAAGTGCCGCTTTATCTTTTCCCATCAGCGGTCAGAGCCGGGCGAATCGCATGCGCGATTAAAGGAAGAAACACCCTGCCAGCGCCCTTTGCGGTCGACGCACAGGGTGAACTTCGAACTAGTTACTACCGTGGTTCCTTCAGATTTTTCAGCTACTCCGCTTCAATGATCATTCCAGCGGCAACAGTATTATTGGTGATTTCATCAATCAGGATAAAGCCCCCGGTCGTGCGGTTCTTATGGTATTCATCAGCCAACAACGGCTGGGTGGTCCGCATGGAAATCCTGCCAATCTCGTTCAGCGCGAGTCCGGTAGCTTCTTCGTCCCGATGGAGCGTGTTAATGTTCAGGCCGTAACGCAGTTCCTGGACCAGGGCCCTAGCGGTCTTGGTGGTCTGTTTGATCGCCAGCTTCTGCCCCACTTTCATGGGCTTGTCACTCATCCAGCAGATCATGGCCTCGAAATTCTGGGCCACCTTTGGCTGATTGTTGGGGCGCACGATCATGTCACCGCGGGAGATATCAACTTCATCTTCGAGCCGCACCGTGACCGACATTGGTGGGTAGGCCAGTTCCACCGGCCCATCGGCGGTGCTGATTTCCTTGATCGTCGATGGCAGCCCGCTGGGCAGTACCACGACCTTGTCCCCCGCCTTCATCACTCCACTGGCTACCTGGCCGGCGTACCCCCGGAAGTCGTGGTAGTCGTTGTTGTGCGGACGAATCACATACTGAACGGGGAAGCGCACATCCACCATGTTCGAGTCGCTCGCGGTTTGCACGTTCTCCAGATGGTGCATGAGCGAAGCACCCTCGTACCAGGGCATGTTCTGACTACGGGTGACCACGTTGTCGCCGGTGAGCGCCGAAACCGGTATCACCTGGATGTCGGCAATGTTCAGGCGAGCCGCGTAGTCCACGAATTCCCGGCGGATGTCTTCAAAGACCTCCTGGGACCAGTCGACCAGATCCATCTTGTTCACCGCCACCACCAGGTGCGGTACCTGCAGCAGGGAAACGAGGAAGGCATGACGCCGGGACTGCTCCACCATCCCCTTGCGGGCGTCAACCAGCACAATGGACAGATCGGAGGTGGAGGCGCCGGTGACCATGTTGCGCGTGTATTGGATGTGCCCTGGGGTGTCGGCCACGATGAACTTGCGGTTCGGGGTGGCGAAATACCGGTAGGCCACATCGATGGTGATGCCCTGTTCGCGCTCGGCGCGCAATCCGTCGGTGAGCAGCGCCAGGTCCGTGTATTCGGAGCCGCGTTCCTGGCTGGTTTTTTCGACCGAATCCAGCTGGTCGGCGAAGATCGCCTTGGAGTCAAAGAGCAGACGGCCAATGAGCGTGCTCTTGCCGTCGTCAACGGAGCCGGCGGTGGCTATGCGTAGCAGGTCCATGTCTAGAAGTACCCTTCCTTCTTGCGGTCTTCCATCGCCGCTTCGCTCACTTGGTCATCTCCGCGGGTGGCCCCGCGTTCGGTGATCGTGGTGGTGGCCACCTCCTCCACAATTTCCGCCGCCGTCATCGCGGTGGATGCCACGGCCGCGGTGAGGCTGGCGTCCCCCACGGTCCGATAGCGAACCATCTGGTTGCGCACCGGCTCATCTTCCCGCGGCTGACAGAACGGGTGCACGGCAAAGAGCATCCCGTTGCGGTCGAACACCTGGCGCTGGTGGGCGAAGTAGATGGAGGGCAACTGAACGTTTTCACGTTCGATGTAGTTCCAGATATCCAGTTCGGTCCAGTTGGACAACGGGAACACCCGGATGCTCTCCCCCAGATTGATCCGGGTGTTGTACAGGCTCCACAGCTCGGGACGCTGGTTCTTCGGATCCCATTGCCCGAATTCGTCACGGAAGGAAAAGACCCGTTCCTTGGCGCGGGCCTTCTCCTCATCCCGGCGGGCTCCGCCCATCAGCGCATTCAGCTGGTGCTTTTCAATGGTGTCCAGCAGCACCGGGGTTTGGATCCGGTTGCGTGAGCCGTTGCGTTCCTCGACCACCTCGCCGGCGTCGATGGCTTCCTGCACGGACCCGACGATGAGGCGGACTCCGCGCCGAGCCACCTCGGCGTCCCGGAAGTCCAACACCTCCTGGAAATTGTGACCGGTGTCGATATGCACCACCGGGAACGGGATGGCTGCCGGGGCGAAGGCCTTGGCCGCCAGGTGCAGCAGCACCGCCGAGTCCTTGCCTCCGGAGAACAGCAATCCCGGGCGCTCCAGTTCCGCGACGACCTCACGGATGATAAATATTGATTCAGCCTCCAGCGCGGTCAGCTGATCCAGCTGATACCGCATACTCGTGGCAGTTTTTAGTTTCATCGAGTGAACCCCCAAATTCAGTGAATGAACGTTTGTTGTAGGTGTCTAGGCGAAGGCGTGTACGGCTTCAAACAGTTCACGCTTCAGCGCCGGATGGCAGACCACCAGGTCCGGTAGGTAGGGATCGGCACGGTTGTACTCCAGCGGGCTTCCGTCGACCCGGCTGGTGTGCAAGCCCTTGCCCTGGGCGACCGCCACCGGAGCTGCCGAGTCCCATTCGTATTGGCCTCCGGCGTGAACGTAGGCGTCCACCTCTCCCCTGACCACCGCGCAGACTTTGTAGCCGGCCGAGCCCATGGGCACCAGTTCAACCTCCGCGTTCTGTGCCAGCTGGTGCACGATCTGCGGAGGGCGACTGCGCGAGACGGCGATGCGCCACGGGCGGGCCGGGCCAACGGTCATCGGCATGTCCTGTTCGGCGCTGTCCAGGACAAGGCCAAGCCCCGGCAACGCAACGGCACCTGCCGACAACTCTCCGTCTTCCCACAGGGCAACGTGCACGGCCCAGTCATCCCGGAATTCTGAATACTCCCGTGTGCCATCCAACGGATCAATGATCCAGACCCGTCGGCTATCGAGGCGGCACTTGTCATCCACGGCCTCCTCGGAGAGGACGGCGTCCTGCGGATGGAGCTGGTGCAAGGATTGCGCGAGAAATTCCTGGGCTGTTCTGTCCCCAGCGTCCTTGAGTTCCCTGCCCTCCAGGCCTAGTTCGCCGGCCCGGTCACGAAGTTGAAGAAGCTTCTTCCCGGCACCTTCGGCCAGGTCGATAGCGCATTGTAAATCCCCCAATGAAGCATCCCCCTTTTGCTCCCAAAACAAATCCAAGGTCTTCCCCAAGACACTCAGTTATTCGCCATCCTATCCATGTTTGGGGTTCAGATGAAAGGGGTTACACGCTGCTCGTGTCCGTTGCCTGGCTCTAGCCGAAATGGCTTTCGCTCTCTAGGGTGGATTCCAGGGAATACTTCTTGGGGGAAAGTATGGAAAACATGGGGTCGATCCCGCATCAGGATCCGATCGTGCAGCTGGATATTGCCCAGCTCGACATCGTGGAACTCATCGTGGGAGGTCTGCTCGATCACCAGGGGTTGGATCTGGAAAACCTTCCGCAATGGTCGCAACTCCCGGACGCTGCCTTGGCCAATCCCGGGCAGAGGGGACACATTCAGCTGGCCGATCCCGATGGCACACCGCTGGTGCGCGTCTCCTACACCCGGCAGTCGGACCCGGGGCAGACTGCCGTGACGGTGGGAAAAGTACAGAAGCTGGCCGATGCCGAACACGGGCCGTTTCGTGAACTGCGCCTGACTTCGCCGCTCGGTCCACGAGCCGTGGTGCTTTTTGACCAGGCACCGTCGGCTGTGGACCTGCAACGGCTGCAGCAGCTGCAGCCGTTGCCCAACGGCACCTGTTTTGTGCTGCTCAGCCCCAGCGACCGGTCTTCGGGTCCCGGGCATGCCGGGGCCATCAAGCAATTGCGGGCGGCGTCCGGCCTTTTCTCCGGCAGCACCGCGGGGCATCTGGTAGTTCCGCCTTCGGTGGACGCAGCGGCACTGATCCAGCGTCTTTCCGGGAATGTGCTCGCCGATTTCCGCTCCGCGCGGCACCAGCAGCCCGAGGCTGCCCCGGGCACGGTGGTGATGTTCAGTGGTTTATCGGGGTCCGGCAAATCCACGTTGGCCCGCGCGGTACAGCAGCGCATCCATGAGCAACTGGGACGCCCGGCCGTGCTGCTGGATGGGGATGACATCCGCCGCTTCATCTCCAAGGGACTGGGTTTCTCACGTGAAGACCGCGAAACCAATGTGGAACGCATCGGGTGGATTGCCGCCCGCATTGCCGAGGTCGGTGGTCTGGCCTTGTGCGCCCCCATCGCGCCGTTTGCCCAAACCCGTCAGGCGGTGCGTGAGCTGGTCGCGCCGCATGGACGGTTCCTGCTGGTGCACGTGAGCACCCCGCTGGAGGTATGTGAGCAGCGGGACCGGAAGGGACTGTATGCCAAGGCCCGGGCGGGAGAGGTCAAGGACTTCACGGGAATTGATTCCCCCTACGAGGTTCCCGAGGATGCCGAGCTCACCCTGGATCTATCGGTCGTGGATTTGAATACCGCCACCGACCGGGTCTTTGCGCTGCTGGCGGCCCACACGCCGGAAGCCGTACACGTCCACTAGGTTTCGGCGGGGCCGCTGAAGGGCGCACACGGCGCACGGCCGCCCGCCTTCGTTGTGGCGGGCGGTGCGGGCTAGAGCGGCCAGACGAGGGGAACCACGCTCAGCGTGACGGCGGCCGTCACCAAACTCATTGGGATCCCGATCCTGACAAAGTCGATGACCCGGTACCCACCAGGACCCATCACCATCAGATTTGTCTGGTAGCCGATGGGGATGATGAAGCTGGCCGAGGCGGCGATCATGACCGTGATGGCGAAGGGCATGAAGTTTGCCTCCACCCGTTCGGCCACGGCCATGGCAATGGGAAAGACCAGGATTGCCGCGGCGTTGTTGGTCAGCAGCTCGGTAAAGCACAGCGTCAGCAGGAACACCAGCGCCAAGGCTCCCCAGGGCCCGGTGCCGGCCAGCAGCAGCGTGTTGGCGATGGTGGCGGCCGCCCCGGTTTTCACCATCGCCGCCCCGAGCGCGAACGAGGCGGCAATGACAATGATGACCTGCAGGTCGATATGCCGGCGCACGTTGCCCATGGACAGGCACCCGGTCACCAGCATGGCCAGCGCGGCCAGCAGGGCCGCCTGGATGACTTCCAGGACCCCCAGGGCGTTCAGGGCGACCATTCCGATCAGGATGGCAATCGCCCACGGGGCCTTGCGGAAGTTAGCCGGGGCGATGTCGCTGATGTTGCTGACCAGCATGAAATCCCGACGGAAACGGTAGTGGCGCACGAAGTCGGTTCCGGTCTCCAGCAGCAAGGTGTCCCCGACCCGCAGTTTCACGTCCCCGATTTTTCCGCGCAGCATTTCCCCGGACCGGGAGATGGACAGGATCACCGCCTGATAGTGGGAGCGGAAGCGGCTTTCCTTGACGCTTTGGCCAATCCCGGTGAAATCCGGTCCCACGACCGCCTCCACCAGCCGGCGCTGGGAGTGGCGGATCCCCAGCTTGGAGACATCTCCGGCGCTGGGTTCCAGTCCGCGGATGTGGCGCAGTTCGCTGGCACACTCCGGTGCCCCGACAAAGATCAGGATGTCCTCCGGGTCCAGGATAAGTTCCGGGGTGACCTCCACCACCAGGTGCTCATCACGTTCCACCCTGGTCAAGAACCCATGGGTCAGGCTGCGCAGCCCGGCGGCGGCGACGGACTTGCCGGCAATCGGGCCATTGGGCTGGACCCGGAACTCCACCGCGTACTCGCGAGCCGACTGCATCTGCTCGACCGCGTCCTGCCGGTTGGGCAGCAGGCGGTTGCCAAACAGGGTCAGGAACAGGGCCCCGCACACGGTCAGCGGCAGTCCGACGGCCGCGATGTCGAACATTCGCAGCGAGATTCCCAGCTCGGACTGCAGCAGCCCGTTGACCACCAGGTTGGTGCTGGTGCCAATCAACGTCATGGTCCCGCCGATGATCGCCATGTAGCTGAGCGGGATCAGAAGTTTCGAGGCCGGAATGCGCAGCCGGGCCGCCCATTCCTGGATGCCGGGCAGCAGCATCGCCACCACGGTGGTGTTGTTCAAAAAGGCGCTCAGTCCCCCAACCGGCAGCAGCATGCGCGCGTAGGCGCCGCGCACGCTGGAGGGCCGGCCCAGAAGGTTCTGGGTGATCCACTGCACGGCCCCGGTCTCGCTCAGTCCGGCGGCCACCACATAGAGCACGGCGACCGTGATGACCCCGGTGTTGGAGAACCCCGCGAGCGCCTCCTGGGGCGTCAGGATGCCCAGGAGCATCAGGCACAGTGCCGCTCCCATCAGAATCAGGTCCGCGGCCAGCCGTGTGGCGGCCAGCAGCCCCAGGACGCACAGCACAACGACCAGCGTCAATATGGCATCAATGCCCACAATACTCCCCCTGTATTGCCATGAAACCCACCCCATATGGGTCAGCGCCGCTCAGTGACCTCACCCTGGCGCAGACCATTTCATCTGGCGCCCAGGTTCATGATGTGATGCAGCGTTTACAGAACTCATCTTTGCAGAGCCCGGCCCATCAGTCCATGCCGCCACCGCACCGATCCCGGCATGATGCGCGTTGCGGCGCAACCGGCCGGGCAACAATTCCTGCCGCGGCGTGCCGTGTGGATCTGTGCACAAGACGACGGTGGCCTGCAATCCAGTGCTGGATTGCAGGCCACCGTCGTTGTGGCGCACCGGGCGGCTAGTCCTCGGCGCCGAGCACCACCGTTCCCATGACGGCGTTGGAGGTGCTGCTGTCCGCGGTGCCGGTCAGTCCGCCCACGGCGCCGGCGCTGACCGGTCCGTCGGAGTCAGCCAGCATCCAGGACAGGTGCCCGGCCCCGGTGCCCGCCCCGGTCTGTCGGGTCGACAGCGCCGAGGGGATGGACCACTTGGTGGTGGAGGCGGTCTTGTCCGCCCAGTAGGACAACACCCAGTCCCCGTTGGCCGCGGTGGCCTCAGGTGTCTGGTGTTCGGCCTTCGCACCCACCTCGGGTTCCATCACGAAGGAGGCCGAGTTCACCGTGGCGTTGCGGTAGACCGCCACCGACAGTGAGCCGCGCGCATATCCGCCGACCGAGACACTCACCGTGGCCCCGGCATCGGAGGCCGTGGCCACCTTGGAAAACATCGCTCCCTGCATCGAGGCGGTGGCGACCTGGGCCCGTTGCTCCCAGGAGGCCGGGATGCTGGGGGCCGAGGTGTACTGGTTGGTGACAAACACCCCGACCAGCACGTCTCCGGCCTGGATGCCCGAGGGCAGCTTCACCGAGTGAGTCGTGGCATTTGCGGTCCCGGAGTTGGCGGCCGAGGCCACGAACTCCACCTCGGATTCAGGCTCCGGCGCGGTGTCCGCTTCAACACTCACCGAGGCCGTCTTGGTGCCGCTGGCTCCCTGCGGATCGGTGACCTTCAGGCTGACCTGATAGGTGCCGGCTTCGCTAAAGGCGTGACTGAAGCTTTCCCCATTGGCCTTTTCTTCGCCGTTGACGGACCAAGTGTAGTCCAGCAGCGCACCTTCGGGGTCCGAGGACCCGGTGCCGTCGAAGATGCAGGCCAGGAAGTCACAGTCCCACTCGAAGTCGGCCACCGGCTTGGCGTTGCGGCCCTGCCCCGGTGCCCCGGCCAGGACCACCGAGGCCATGACCGCGTTGGCGGTCGTGGAGTTGGCGGTGGCCTTCAGCCCCCCGGCGTCCCCGGCGGAGACTGCCCCGTTGGAGTCGGCCAGCATCCAGGATAGGTGTCCCGCCCCGCTGCCGGATCCGGTTTCCCGGGCCACGGTGCCGCCGGGCAGCTGCCAGGTGGTGGTCGATGCGGTCTTGTCAGCCCAGTAGGACAGCAGCCAGCTGTTCGATTGGGCGTTGAGCACCGGGGTGGTGTGCACCGCGCCGGAGGTGGTCTCCGGACGCATCGCGAACGAGGCCCCGTCAACTGTGGCGTCCCGGTAGGCCGAGAGCACCAGTGATCCCCTGACATACCCGCTGCTGCCCACGCTCACCCTGCTGCCGGCATCCGAGGCCGAAGCGATCTTGGAGTAGATCGCCCCGCTCATGCTGGTGGTGGAGGCATCGGCCCGCGTTTCCCAGCCGGCCGGTGCGCTGAGCGTGGTGCTGCCCGAGTTGGTGGACAGGACCGCCACCATCAGGTCGCCTTCCTTCACCGCCGAGGGCACGCTCACCGTATGGCTGGTGCTGGTGGTGGCGCCGTCGTTGGCCGCCGAGGCGACGAACGAGACGTTGTTTCCGGGCTGTGGGCCCGGGTCCTGCACCACGCTCACCGGCTGGGTCACCGAGCCGGTCTCGTTGGCGTCGTCGGTAACCGTCAAGGTGACCTGGTAGGTGCCAGGCTGTTCGAAGGCGTGGGTTGCGACCATGCCCTCGGCGACCTCGGTGCCGTTCACGCTCCACACGTAGCCGGTGATCTCCCCGTCCGGGTCGGCGGAGAGGGTGCCGTCAAACGTGCAGGAAAGGAACACGCAGTCCTGGGTGAAGGAAGCCTTCGGCACCTGGTTGGCTGCCGCGCTGACCTGCACCTCCTCCTGCACGGTGTTGGTGGCCCCGGACTCGTCGGTCACCGTCAGGCTCACCGTGTACTTGCCGCCGGCCGGGAATTTGTGCACGAACTCCACCGCATCCCCGCTGCCGCCATCGGACGTGCTCCACTTGTACGAGGCAATCTCGCCCTCCTGATCCGTGGACCCGCCGCCGTTGAAGGTGCACTCCAGCTGGTTGCAGGTGGTCAGAATCTTGGCCTCCGGCTCCGAGTTCGGGGTGGTGCTCACCTCCAGCTCGACCTGTTTCGTGTTGGTGGCGCCCCGGTCGTCGGTGACGGTCAGGCTCACCGTGTACGTTCCGGCTTCGGCGAATTCGTGGCTGAAGGTGGCTCCTTCACCGCTGCCGCCATCGGAGGTGCTCCAGGCGTAGGAGGCGATTTCACCGTCCGGGTCGCTGGAGTCCGCACCGGAGAACTCGCACGCCAGCTGATCACAGGTTTGGGTGATCTGGGCGGTCGGTGCCTGGTTCTCAGGCGCGGTGACCGTGACCGTGACGGTCTTGGTCGCCGTCGCCCCGTCATCGTCGGTGACCGTGAGGGTGACCTCATAGTCCCCGGCCTCGGCGTACTGGTGCTCGACCTGTTTGCCGGTACCGGTCTTGCCGTCCCCGAAGTTCCAGGCGTAGTCCTTGATCTCCCCATCGGAATCCGCGGATCCCGAGGCGTCAAAGGCACATCCCAAATCGGTGCATTCCGAGCCGAAGTCCGCGGTCGGCGGTTTGTTCGGCAGCGGCGGCGCCCCATCGCTGGTCATCGAGATCAGCGCCCGACTGGCCCAGTTCGCCCCGTCCTTGTCCGGCCCGGAAACCACCTGGGTGGGTCCCTCGGCCGTGCCGTCGGTGACACCCTGCCGCCAGTTGGCGGCCATCAGGTCGCCATCTGGGGTGGCCAGGTAGAGTTTGTCACCGGCCTGGAACATACCGCGCACCGCACTCCAGGGCACCTGCGCAGACGCGGTGGCCACCGTGAAGCGTTCGGCCCCGATAATCCCGCTGTCCAAATCCAGGTAGCGCATGAACAGGGCGTTCTGCCCGCTCAGGGTGAAGTAGATCCGGTCGTTCTTGAAGAACAGCCCCGTCATCTGCTGCGCCTCGCTGGAGAAGTTGGTCAGCCCATACAGATCATGGGTGGCCGCGTTGCCCAGCGTATTGCCGTTCAGCGTTCGACTGACGAAAGTGCCGTCGGCCATCGCGAAGTACATCCGGCCATCGGCCACAAAACCGCCACGCACCGCATCCCAGTTCACGTTCCCGGTGAGCTTGGTGGCGCCCTTGGACGCGGCGCTGGTGCCGTCAAAGTAGGTTTCGTTTACTTGTGCGCTGGCCCCTGGGTCCGGGGCCTGGGCATCCAGGTCCACGATCTCCACGCCGTTTACGGCCGGGTTCTCAGTGACATGGTCGAAGGTGATGTTGATGCTGCCATCGCTGACCACCCGCTTGCTGAGCATGGTGCCGATATTGTGGCCCGGGTCAGCGTTCAGGTCGATGTTGCTGTAGGCGCGGCTGCCCTCGACATCCAGGTTGTAGACACGCGAGCCCGGGGCGGTGGTGCAGTTGCACCGGTCGGCCAGGTACACCCGCACCTCAACGTTCTTCCCGGAGTCCACCGGGAAGTTGTACTGCAGCTTCTCCCCGCCGGCTGGGTCCCAGCGCTCGCTGGAGTAGATCCCGCGCGGCGTTGATTCGGGCACCTTGTCGCTCAGCGAACCGACGGCGTCATAGCCGGCGCTGTTGTTCCCGCTGCTGCGGTAGTTGCTGCCCGGGGCGTTGTTATCGCCCAGCCAGTCCATCCCGCCATCCACTGCCGGGATGGTGTCGCCCCCGGAGTTGATGCGGTAAAGGTAGCGCGGATCCTGGTTGGAGGACAGCGCCCCGGCCTGCACGACGTCCACCGGCAGTGCAGGTGGTTCGGCTGACGGGATTTCAGTGCCTCCGGCCAGCGGGAACAGTGCGATGCGCCCCTTGTACACGTAGCGGGCGATACGGTCTGTATCCGAACCCACCCAGAGCCCGTCCTTGGTCGCCAACAGGTCAAAGACGCCGCGGCCCCGGTCGCGTCCCGGGTTCCATTCGATGGGCATGCCGTTGGAAGCGTTCAGCGCACCAATGCCTTCGCGTCCCACGGCGCCCTGCCCGGCGGCGTCGGCGCGGAACGGGTTGTTGACCCAACGCATGTGCCCACCGAAGTAAATGGTGTTCTGTGTGGCTTCCAGCGCGTAGACACTGTCACCACCTGTGTAGTCCACCCACACCGGGTTGATGCCGGCACCGCTGTCATCACTCTGCCAGCGGGAGATGGTGTCACACAGGGTGGGCGGACCACTGCCGTAGCCGCCCATGGATGAGAGCACGAAGTAGCTGCCGTCGGGGGCGAAGTCCAAATCGTTGAGGTAGTAGGCGAAGGACGGGTAGCAGTTCGGCTTCCAGCGCTCGGTCTGCCAGTCGGCCACGTTGGTCTGGGCACCGGAAATATCCAGCACGCCCACCTGCACTCGGTCCTGCCCATCGATGTAGCGGAAGTTGCCGGTAGCCACCATCTTCTTGCCGGCGGCATCCACATCGAACTTGTGCACGAAGGTGATCCCTCCACGGTGGGTATCGGTGAAGGCGACCTTGGTGCGCTCGGACAGCGCCCCGCTGGTGGCGTTCACCTCGGCCAGGCCCAGGCGTTCCTGCCCGCGCACGGCGGTGAATTCGCCGCCGAAGAAGAGCCGGTCCCCCACCAGGTTCATGTCATGCACCACAGCGTTGATCTGGCCCGGGTTGAATTGGGTGATCCGTTGCCCGTTGCCCACATTCAGCCGCAGCACCTTGGGAGCCGACTGGCCGTTGAG
Source organism: Glutamicibacter creatinolyticus (assembly GCF_006094275.1). GTDB lineage: Bacteria > Actinomycetota > Actinomycetes > Actinomycetales > Micrococcaceae > Glutamicibacter > Glutamicibacter creatinolyticus. Next base: position 1,347,575 of record NZ_CP034412.1, on the reverse strand, counting down.
CGTACCGAACTGTCCACCGACGTACACCGAATTGCCATCCGGTGCGGCGATGACCGAACGCACGGTGCTGTTCAGGTTCGGGGCGAAGCTGGTGCTGATCGCCCCGGTGTCCTTGTTAAACGCAACCAGGCGGTTCCTTGTCAGGACCGGGCCGCCATTGGCGGCTTGGACCTGGGTGAAGGATCCGCCCAGCACGATCATGTTCCCCACTTCGGCGATGGAAAAGACAATTCCATCCAGTACGTGGGGTGTGTTGTTCCGTGGCGTGGCAGAAACCACGGAGTTGTATTCCTGATCCGACGCGGAGGCCGGTATCGCATTAATCCCTGTTAACCCCAAGATCATTGCCAGGCCAGCCACGGCCGCAAAGAATCTCTTGACTCTCATGATGTTCCCCCAAACCAACCCCAAGTTGGCAATGCCAGTGACATAGCGCCGCCGAAAGGACGACAACTGACCTAATTATGGGTAGCAATCCGGGACACAGGAATAGTGGTAACCGCGACCCCATACTCGTTAACTACTCCGAACTACTTGGATTCACTACTCGCCTGATACTCGATTCGTGATGGGCTACTGCAATCCGCCGCGGCACGGCGCTCCTGGCGCGTCATCCCCTTCCCTTCGTCAACGCTTTGTCGGTAGGCTGGCGTCAGTTTCAAACTCGGCGTCACCACGTGGCGGCCGGGTTCGGTTTCTAACTGGGGATGTAAACCGATGAAGCCACCTGTACTTGGGGGATTTAATACTGCACCGCGCCATGAATGGCGCCTGCGCTCGAACACTTGGTTCGAGCGCAATCCTGCGTGGCCGCTGGTCGCCTTTCTCGGATTCTTTCCGCTGTGGTGGCTACTGGGACTGGGCAATCTGGGCTTCCTGATTGTCGGCGCCCTGCTGGGCTACCAGCTGCTGAAGCAGCCGCGAATCCAGGTGCCGCCGGGATTCTGGCTATGGGGACTGTTCTTGATCATCGTGGCCCTGGGCGTGTTCGTGCTCTGGGTCCCGGTGCCCGGCCTGATGCCCGAAAGCGGTGCGTCCCGCGTTTTGAGCTGGGCCTACCGCTTCGGGTGGATATTGGCCAGCACCGCGGTGATGCTCTTTATCGGCAACAGCTCGCAAAAGACGCTTGCAGACCGCACCATTATCACCCTGCTGGCCATGCTTTTCGGGGTCACGGTACTGGGCGGCTATGCCGGGGTGTACCTGAGCTTCCTTGACTTCCCGTCGGTGTTGGAGGCCGTGCTACCGCACGCCATCACCTCCAACACATTTGTGAATTCACAGATCCATCCCGGGCTGACCCAGGTGCAGGACATCCTGGGGTATTCCAGTGCGCGCCCCAAGGCGCCCTACCAGTACGCCAACTCCTGGGGCGCCAACTACGGCCTGTTGCTGCCGTTCTACCTGCTGGTCATCAAGTATGTTGCCCGCAAGTGGGTGCGGGTGCTGCTATGGGTCGGGTTGCTGGCAGCGATCCCGCCGGCCATCCTCTCGCTGAATCGCGCCATGTGGGTTGGGCTGGTGGTGCTCGGGCTGCTGCTCCTGGTCCGGTTGACGCTGAACGGGCACTTCATGGCATTGGCTGGCTTCTGCACCGCGTTCCTGGTGGCGGCGGTGCTGCTGATCAGCACCCCCCTGTGGGACGTCATCCAGTCGCGCCTGGATAACCCACACAGCAACACCGGACGCGCCAACCTGGCCAGCTACACGCTCAAGACCACGGTGGAGCATTCCCCGTTCATCGGTTTCGGCTCCACCCGCACCCGGCAGGGGAACTTCTTCTCCATTGCCGCCGGCGCCACCGCGGACTGCCACCAGTGCTCGCCCCCGCAGCTGGGGACCCAGGGTACGCTGTGGTACCTGATCTTCTGCACCGGCATCATCGGCACGCTCCTGTTCCTGGCGTTCTTCGTGCGCCGCTATTTCCCGATACTCAAGAGCAAGGACTCACGCCAGTGGGCCATGGTCTACCCGGCACTGTTCTTCGCCTGCGTGCTGCCGACCTATGACACCATCACCACTTCCCTGTTCATCCTGATGATCGCCACCGGTCTTTCCTGGCGATGGTTCAGGGAAAAACAGGAACTAGACCCATTAGCGGAAGGACTGGTCATTGATGAACAGCGCTACCGGTGAACGACTCGGCTCACTGTGTGAAACGCTCGGTGAGCTCTTCCCGCACGGTACCGTCGAGGTGAGGGACCTTGGCCCCGGGCAGGATGGCTGGCGGCTAGTGCCCTCGCGCACCAACCCGCGCCTGGCGGTCCCGGCCAACGTTCCCCCCGCCGCGATGCGCAGTGCGATCCGCCCCTGCGCCAGCGACGGTCTCAAGCACAAGGCCCGCCGCTACGCCCTGGCCGCGGCGCTGCGTTCACCGGCAGGCGCACGGTTGATGCCCGCCGGGATCACCGTCGGTGATGACTCCGGCTCCATCACCACCCATCTGGAGAACATTTTCAACCAGCCGGTCTGCTTCGGGCTGATGACCGGGTCGGCGCGCGCCAACCGCAAACCGGTACTGGGGATCTTTGACCGGCGCGGGCGTGAACTGGGGTTTGCGAAGATCGGGCTGTCCGAGCTGGCCCACGAGTTGGTGGCCAATGAACACCGGGCGCTGCTGGCCCTGCAGTCAAGCTCAGCCTCGGCGCTGCAGGTACCGCAGGTGATTTCCTATGACTTCTTTGACAGCAAACCCGTGCTCGTGATGAGCGCACTGCGCCCCAATGCGCTCCAGCGTCCCCTGCCGTTGCCGGTCGGCGCGGTCATCGGGCTGTTGGCCAGCGCGCCGGTGGAGCAACGCCTGCTGGCCGATTCCACCTGGTTCCGGGGCCTGCTGCGTGACTTGGAGGCTCTGGCAGCGGTTCCCGCAGCCGGACGACTGGCCGACATGGTTCGCCAGCTGCCGCGCTTGCTGCCCGAAGAGAGCCTGGCGTTCGGGGCGTGGCACGGGGATTTTGGCCCGTGGAACATGGCGCGGACCAAATCCGCGCCAATGGTCTGGGACTGGGAACGCTACGACACCGGTCAGCCGGTGGGCAATGACCTATTCCACTTCGCGGCCCACGAGAGGTTGCGCGAGATGGGGAACATGGGTGCGGCGCTTAGGGCGCTGCGCGATCCGGAACTGAATGCGAACGTCGCGGGACTGCAGGTGCAATGTGGGACCCGGGCACCCCGCCACGCCATACAGGCGATGCTCCGGCTGCTCTACCTGGCCACCCTGGCGGCCAGGTTCCTTGGGGACGGGCACCGGCACCAGGTCGAGGCGACCTTTGCGCTGGGGCGCTGGTACACCGACGTGATGCAGGAACTGATCAAAGACACTCAATGGGGGTAAGTGATGACTAAACAAGAATTCGTCGTGGAAGACACCATCCAGCATTCGGCACGCCAGTTCGCACGGACCACGCTGGTGGGTTTCGGGCAAATGACCGCGAGCCTGCGCATGCAGCCGGGCTTCATTATCGCCGGCGCGCAGCGCTGCGCCACCACCAGTCTTTTCCGGATGCTCGCGCGCCATCCGCAGGTGCGCCCGCCGATGCTGAACAAGGGCATCCATTTCTTTGACACGGCCGAGCGCTTCAGCCGGGGCCCGAACTTCTATGCCGGTCATTTCCCGTTGCGCCGCCCCTGGGGGTCGGACCGGATCAGCGGGGAGGCCAGCCCGTACTACCTCTTCCATCCCCTGGCCATGCAGCGCATCGCCGAGGTGGCACCACAGGCCCAGGTCATCGTGTTGCTGCGCGACCCTGCCCAGCGCGCCTTTTCGGCCTACAAGCAGGAGAAGGGGCGGGGATTTGAAACCCTGTCCTTTGAAGAGGCCCTGGATCGCGAACCCGAGCGCCTGGCCGGGGAGGAAGAAAAGATCATCGCCGACCCGAACTACCAGTCCTTCGCCCACCAGCATTACGGCTATGTGGCCCGCGGCCGCTACACGGCTCAGCTGCGCCGGGCCAAGAACGCACTGGCCCCGGGGAAGCTGACGATCCTGGACGCCGATGCGTTCTTCCGACCCGGCCTGGAGGGCTGGGATCAGCTGCTGAACAGCATCGGGCTGGACCCCTGGCGTCCGGAGGAGATCATCCATTCCAATTCCCGGCCCAGCGCCGAGATGGCCCCGCAGCTGCGCCAGCTGCTGGACCGGGAGTTCGCCGGCGAGAACGATGAACTCATCCGGTTCCTGGGCTACACGCCAAGCTGGCTGCAATGATCGCCAAGGTTGCCAGCCTCAAGAGCCGCCACGCCGAGCGACGCAGCGACGCGGAAACGCTGGCCGAGGTCTTTTCGATGCCGTTGCGCAACCCGGGACGCACCCTGCTGTGCTTCATCATCGTCTTCTGCCTGGGCAGCGCGTTCTACCTGATGCAGCCGGCAAAGTATTCGGCCCAGGTGGACGTGGTGGTCGTTGCGGTGACCAGTTCGTCGCAGGTTGCCGCCGACCGGGACGTGTCCATCGACTCCGCGGTGCAGATCCTGTATTCGGACGCGGTAGTGGGAAAGACCGCCCGCGAGCTGGAGTATCCGGGGCGCTCCTCCGGCCTGCTGCGGGAGCTGACCATTTCACCAATCATCAACTCCCGCATCCTGCGCCTCTACGTGTCCAACACGGATCCGCAGCTGGCCTACCGGGCGGTGAAGCTGCTATCGGCCAACTTCCTTCAGGAGCGCCTCACCCGCTTGGAGAGCCTGGAGGAAAGCCGGCGCGAGGAACTGCAGGCGCACATCAAGGTGCTGCGCACCGAAGCCCAGGAGCAGCAGATCGAGGACATCCCGATCAGCGAACGCCGTGAGGCGCTGGCCGAATCCTCGGAGCAAATCAGTGAACTGGAGTTTGCGCTCTCGGCCATCGACACCATCCCACCGGACCCGGGCTTTATTTCCCGGCAGGCCGCCGTACCGGATACGGCCGCACGCCCACCGGTGACCGTCTACTTCACCTCTTCACTGGCCCTGGCCATCGTCCTGTCCTTTATTGTGGCGCCCAACCGTCGTTCGGCCCTGTCCGACGCCCGGTTTGCCGCCAGAGCATCTCGACCACAGCTACTTGGGGGTATCAATGTCTGAGATCCACAGTCCATCGCCGGCACCATCGGTAACGGTGGTGATCGCCACACAGGACCGCATGCACCTGCTGCAGCAGGCCATCGAGGCCGCCTGGAACCAGGACTACCAGGGGTCCATCACCATCACGGTCGTCTACGACAACCACGCACCGCATCCAGAGCTTGCCCGCCGCGAGGGCAACCGCCAGGTGAAGGTCATCACCAACACCCGGACACCCGGGTTGGCCGGAGCCCGCAACTCGGGCATCCTGCACGCCGACACCGAGTTGGTGGCGTTCTGCGATGATGATGATGCCTGGAAGCCCAGCAAGCTGACCCGGCAGGTCGCCCTGATGCGCCAGGAGAACGCCTCGGGGTGCGTCACCGGCATTGAGATCAGTTACGGCCAGAAGCGGATGGTCAGGATTCCGCAGCTTGCCACCGTTGACACCAGTGCCATCACCCAGGACCGGCTCACCGGCGCCCACCCCTCCAGTTACCTCTTTGACCGGGTGTTCCTCATCGAGGAGGTGGGGTTGGTCGATGAAACCATTCCCTACGGCTATGGGGAAGACTACGACCTGCTGATCCGGGCCGCGGCCGCGGGAAGAATCAGCGTCCTGCCGCAGGCGGCCGTTGACGTGCTGTGGCACAAGGGCGGTTCGAAGTTCTCCCGCCGGTGGGAGGCCATGGAAGCCGGAATCAGTTTCCTGATCGGCAAGCACCCGGAACTGACCGCTTCGAAGCGCACGGCCTCCTGGCTGCATGGGCAGCGGGCCTTCGCCCTGGCCTCGCTCAAGGAGCGCCGCCGTGAGGGGGTGCAGGTTGCCGCGCAGTCAATTCGGCTCAACCCTCGCCAGCCGCGCGGCTACCTGGCCCTGGCGGTGGCCAGCGGGGCGTTGAGCCCCGGCTGGGTGGTGGACCGCCTGAACGAGAAGGGCCGCGGCATCTGACCAGTCCCGGCCCTCCCAACGCCTTGGCCCCCGGCTATTGCCGGGGGCCAACAGTGTCTACGGCCATAAAATACTGCTGGCGTGGCGGTAGGCGCTCCCCGGCGGCTACTTGGCCGGAAGGCGGGCTACCGATGGCGTGGACGGAGCTTGTTCCCCAACAGCACCACGTTGGTGGCGTTGAACCGGCAGAACATCTTGTCCGCCACGATTCCCAAGGCCAGGGCCAGCAGGACGCCGGTCAGGAAGTGAATCCAGGTTATCTCAACGCCCAGGCGCAGCAGCACGATCCGGGCCCCGGCCGAACCGAAGACGTGGAAGAGGAAGATCGGGTAGGCGAACTGGCCAAGCCAGGCCAGCGCCCGCACCTGGAAGGGAAAGCCAAAGACCGCCAGAAGGGCTGCGAAACTGGCCAGAATCCCGCCCAACTCGTGACGTTCAGCGATGGCCGGAACCACGCCCAGCAGGCCCAGTTGGATCCAGGTGAAGGCCACCGCCAGGGCGGCCACGGACAGCAACCGCCACTTCAGCGCCTGCCGTTGCCAGCCCAGGCGGGCGCAGATGACGCCAAAGGTGAAGAACGGCAGCAGGTAGAGGCTGCCCTCAAATCCCAGCCAGTTCCGGTCAAAGAGCGGCCCGATCAGCACCGAGGCCGCTACCGTGAAGCCCAGCAGGGTCCACAGGTTACGGGCCGAGTCCATCAGGTGGCGGACATCGAGCAACGCGAACAGCACAAAGATCCAGAAGAGGGCCGGCAGGAACCAAAAGTGCGCCACGGGCAGGATCAGCCACATGAACCAGGGCTCTTCACCGAGCAGGTCGCGGTTCGTGCCCGGGGCCAATGACTGCACGGTCAGGAAGATCGCCCCGACGCAAACCATGGGAAGCAACAGGCGACGGGCCTTGGAACGCACGAACCTGCCCATCCCGCTGCGCATGGGTGCGTAGGCGGCGTAGACGACCCCGGAAAGGAACGTAAACAACGGCATGCGGATGAAGCCCAGGGAATCGGCAAACCAGCGCCACACGCTGTCGGGCGGAACATTTAATCCGGCGGAGCCGCTGACCCCGATGACGTGGAAGGCGACCAAGGCGATGATCGCAATGCCCCGCAGGGTCTCGATGTTCTGATTCTTGCGTTGCCCAACGCGTGAGTTCGTCGTGGTGACCATGTACTCCCCCATGCCAAAGGACCGGCCGCGGAAAGCTGTGTTGCCCGCCTGGCTGCCGGCCGGTCCGTTTGGCGGCTTGTTACTCGTATATGTTCTTCTGCATCCGCGCACACCTTTCAGAACGGTGCTGCTCCCAGTCGTCTTTACCGCTCCACCCGATGGCCGGCGCCAACGCGGAATGGGATTGCGTTCACCAATGTCTCAGCGCCGCACCAGCTGACCGACACGGCGCAGCATCCTTCCCACCGAACGCCGCGAACCGAACAAAGGCTGCCCCAGCTGCGCGGCAAGACGTTGCCCCGCAGCCCCCGGATCAGCCCGCCGTGGCTCGGTGCGCAAGGCCAGCGGGTTGGCAAACGCCTTGTCCAGTTGGCGGTGCAGCTCCTGGCGCTGGTCCACGTAAATGGCGTCACCGTGTTCGGCCATGACCCGGGTGAATTCGATCTGGTGCCCGTCCACGACTTCCTTCAGCTCAGGAACCCGTGGCACGGCCAGGGGAATCACCCCGATTTCGCGCACGTCCAGGATCGAGCCGGGCCCGCCCTGCACCACCACCACCTGGGCGCGTTCGTAGATTTTCAACAGTTCCCCGCGGGGCAGGCGCTCCACGCCCGTTCCATGCCGCGGTCGCCGGCTCGCACCGTGCTGCACAAACAGGCTTGGTGCCTTTTCCTGCCGGTCCATCCAGTCATCCACCCAGTCAATCAGCCGATCAAAGAGGTGGTGGTCGGTGCCGACGGAGACCACCAAATCGTAATGCTGCTCTGCCCCGCTCACAGCACGGCCCCAATGTTCACGGCCTCCGGATAGTATTTCTTCTGTTCATCCCACTGCACGCAGAACAGGTCGGTCAGCGGGTAGCAGATGCGTCCGCTCAGCGTCGGCATGGTGATGCGGTCAAAGCATTCCAGGTACACGGTCTTGATGCCCATGACGTAGGCAATCAGGAAAAAGGGAACGCTGGCCCCGGCCCCCACCGACATGACCACATCGGGCCGCTCCCGGCGCAGCGTGCGAATGGCCAGGAAGAAGTTGCGGATGGCGTTGGGAATGTTGCGGGTGGTGGGCCAATAGCACCACGTGACGTTTTCCCCCTCCAGCGCCTGCTCCACTTCCGGACGCCGGAACGTCACCCAGCTGCGTTGGTGCTGTTCCCACCACTCCCGCAGCGGCAGCAGCTGGGCCAGGTGTCCCCCCGGCGATGTAACAAAAAGTACCTTCATGATGTCCTCCCCCAAAAGGTCATCCCGGTTGACGTGTTTACTCACGGACACACCGGCATTGCCCGTTCAACTTGCTGTGGCTTTACTCCTCAAGTGCTGTCCCGGACGCTCACCAGCTCCATTCCCAGCCGTATGAGCCTTGGAACCCACCGAGCGTGAAGCTTGCGGTGCCGGCCCCCTTGGGCAGGTCCAGGACGACCAGGCCCTTCTCACTGTCGCCCGGGTCAATGGGTGAGGGCACCCGCTCCTTGTCGGTAATGCACGATTCGGCGTTGCCCACCGGATCCGGAATTGGTTCACCCTTGGCATCCCAGGCACGGAACTCGTGCACACTCAGGTAGAAGTACGGGAACCCGGACTCGGCCAGGTCCTCGTTGGCATTAACGTCAAAGTCCAGCGCCACGTATTGGCCGTTGATGCTCGGCTGGGCGTCCTTGGCGGTGCATTTGAAATTCGTGGTGACGTTGGTGGCCGTGAATTCGGCGAACTCGGCATCCCCCTTGGGATCCTTGAAGACCGCCTGTTCGTTCTCTTCCACCGTCACATTGCCGCGGTCGTTCACGCCGAGGTCCTCAAGGAAGTCCACGTCTTTTTCGGTCGGTGCCGCCGAAGGCGTGCCACCGAGTGGGTCTATTGACGTGCCCTCGTTCTGCGTGGCCTCAGCTGCGGATGGCGCAGCTTCCTCATCCGCGGCGGATGTACAACCGGATGCCGTGATTGCCAGGGCCAATGCCGCCAGCGCATAGACGGTCTTCTTCAAGTGAGCCTCCCCAAAGACTGATGGACCGAGATCCCCAAATACTCGGTGTCTCGAGCTTAGCCCGTGTGCTGGCTACTGAACAGTGTTACGGACAGAAAACCGGTGAGGTTGCGCAGGAAGGCAGGCGCAAGGAAAAAGGAGTGCCCGGCACAGGTTCATCCCCATGCCAGGCACTCCTTCATGTCCGCCACTGTGCGGTCCTTGCGGCCGCAGCTTGGTGGCGGTGTGGCAATTTAGTCCAGGTAGGACTCGCGCGCCGCGTTCATGAACTCCTCGTCCAGGAAGTTGCGGTAGGCGGTCAACGAGTCCTGCTTGGAGTCAACGCGGGTGATGCCCACGCTGAGCTTGGAACCACTGGGGGTATACCCCATGCTGTCCCAGTAGACCAGGGCCTTAAGCTTGGGCAGGTCCTGGAGCTGCTCGTTGGCGGTTTTCCAGAAGTCGCTCTTGTACTTCGGGTAGGAACCATCTTCGTCCACGCCCCACTCGGCCAGCATCTGCGGCTTGCTCGGGTACTTGGAGGCTGCCCAGTTGTAGAAGCCGGGCCAGGTCTTGGAGTTGGTGGTGCGGTTGACCATACCCTCCATGTCGGTCAGCCACACCGGCGGCTTGCCGAAGGCGTAGGGGTCCTGGGCAATCCAGTCCACCACGTCGTTGCCCGGGTAGAGCTGATCGAACCAGGACTTCTCGCCCCACTTCTGGATGCCGGTGTAATTCATGACGGTGACCATGTTGTCGGCCCCGTTCGCGCGCAGCACCTGCACCACATGGCGGTAGAAGTTCGCGTAGTCCTTGGCGGTCTGCCCCGAGCCAGCGTTCTCGTTGACCTCGTCTTCCATCTCCGCGTTCAGCGAGAGGAAGAACTTCTTCGATGCGTTCTTCTTCATGTGCTGGGCCAGCGACTTCAGGTAGCTGTCGGCCTTGCCCTCGGCAACCTGCTTCCAGGTCATGCCGGTGGGCTTCCAGTTGTAGAACAGGATCCGGTTCGCTCCGGACTCGTCCTGCCGCTTCAGTTCGGCCGTGTTGGGGAACATCGCGGACTGGCCACGCTTGTAGTAGTGGGCGATGTCCATCTTGCGCTCGGAGGTCTTCTCAAAGTTCAGCAGCGCCTGATCCCACGATTCGCCCTTCAGCGGGTTGGCCGCTGCCCCGAACCAGATGCCGCAGCTGGGCACCAGGATCTCGGAGACGGTGCAGTTCTCCACCGAGTCGTGGCCATTGCCCTGGTTGTCCCCCGGCTTTTCGACTTCCTCCGGGCCTCCGGTGCCCGGGGTGTTTTCCCCGCTGATGGCAACCGCCGGGGCCTGCCCGTCACTCTTCTCACGCGAATCGATGCGGGTGATGCCGCCATCGGTGCGCTGCAGGACGATGTTCAGGCCGTTGTCGGCCGAGACCAAACCGGTCAGCGCAATGCTCAGGGTCTGGTCCGTGCCGCTGACCGAAACGGTCTTGAGCAAAGCACCGGCCTGCGGTGCGTTGGAGGCGGTCAGTGAGTCTTCTGACCAGTCCGAAGGGCCCTGCAGAATCCGCAGCTGGCCAGGAGTGCCGCCGTTGATGTGCAGCTTCAGTTCGACCTGCGAGTCCTTGGTTACCTTGGTTTCGGTATGGAAGCGCAGGAAGGCTTCGCGGTTGGCGCCGGTGTTCTCGCCCACGGCGATCTTCGAGCTATCGCCGTTGCTGTGATTAGCGCGGGTGGAAACGCTGTAGGTGTCGGCGGTAATCGCTCCGTCGGTCGGAGCGGCTTGTGCGGGTGCAGCTAGCGAACCGGCGCCAGCAAGGCTCGTGGCCAGCAGTGCACCGGTCATTACGGCGCAGGCTGCCACGTTGGCCCCCTTGCGGCGGGGGAATGAAAATAGTTTGGCGTCAGCCATATGTTCAGTCTCCAAGAGTTGGGATGTGACTCTGCACCCAGCCTGCAGATTCAACAGCGGGGATCCGCTTGATCGTTACCAAACTGTAATCTGAAGGTTCTTGAATAAAAAGTCCAAATGCCGCTAAAAGCCCGGATTCCCGCTGATTTCGCCCCCTACGCCACCACCTTTTTAGGCATCAAGAGGGTTCGCTTGGACCACAGATACCCGAGGTAGAAAATGCCAGTCAAAGCTGAAATGCCCAACCCCACCCAGGGTTGCGCGGGCGGGAGGCTACCAAGGAGTCCCAGTAGTCCAAAGAGACCCAATAGTGAGATTAGCCACATTACCAGTTCCCGGCTGAAAACGCTGATCCCCAGGTGCTTTCGCACCTGCCACAGGCACAGCAGGTTCTTGGCGATGATCGCGGCTGCCCAGGCGATTCCCGCCCCAAGGATCCCCAGCTGCGGGATCAGCAGCACGCACAAGGCCAGATCCACGACCAGGGCCACCGAAATGTTCAGCAGCGACAGCGAGCTCCTGCCTGCCATCAGCAGCAGCACATCCAGCGGACCGACCGCGGTAGCCACCAGCATGGCGGTGGCCAACAGCTGCAGCACAATCCCACCGGCCTCATAGCCGGGTCCAAACACCAGGGCCATCAGGGCGGAGGCATGCACCGCGAAGACCAGGTAGACCGGCCACACCAGCGCCACTGACCACAGGGTCATTTGCCTGATTACCAGGGATACCGTGTCCTTGCGTTTGCGGGCCAGCAATCGCGCCAGTTGCGGTTCGCTCACCTGCTGCAGGGCACTGGTGGCTACCTGGCCCAGCACCAGGAAACGTGTGGCGGCGGTATAAATGGCAGCCGGAGCCGGTCCGAGCATCACCGTGACAATCACGATATCCGCCCGCTGGATCATCACCTGCGCCATCCGGGCCAGGCCGCGCGGCGCGGTGAAGCGCCAGAACTCCGAGCGCAGGTCCTCCCCGATCGGCCCGGCACCGTGCCAGTCATCCCGATGCCGGCGCAGCGTGCGCACGGCGGCCACGCCAGCCAGCAGGAAGCACAGCGCGTAGGGCAGTGTCCAAGCCAGGGTCAGGACGACCACCCCGCTCTGGGCCAGACCGGCCGCGAGAATCAGGAGCATCTGCAACGTTGGGCGCAGGGCCCGCTCCAACACGATGGTCGGTTTCATGACCGCATACCCGCGGCAGACCGCCAGGAGCTGCTCATAGAGCACAGCGAACGGCAGGGTCACCGCCAGCACCCGGATGATCAGGGCGCCTTCGGCACCGGACTGCGCGCCGAGCAGCCCGGCCAGCCAGGGCGCAGCCGCGTAGCCGAGGACGGCCACCACCAGGGTCATGCTCAACGATGGCAGCACGCCGGCCAGCACGGTGGCCCGGTTGCTGTGCCCGGCGCCGCGTCCCACGTTCCAGGCAATGAAGCGCACCAGGCCCTGGTCCGCCCCGAGGTGGGCCAGGGCCACGGCAATGATGAAGAAAGAGGTGGCCGCGAAGAGCAGGCCGGCATCCTCGGATGCCCAGAAGCGGGTGATCAGCACAATCAGCAGAAAATTCGATGCCGAGCCGACCGCTGCCGCACCCACGTTTGCCGCTCCACTGCGGGCGATCCGCTTTAGGGCGCGGTCCTCCCCCTCCACCGCGGTGTGCTTCGACGCCTTCGGATCATGAGCTGACACGTCGCGGATCCAGGCCGTGGTGCAGCTGTTCGAACGCGCCCTGCAGCTCCTGGGCCAGCTCCTTCTCGCTGGCCTGCACCCAGGCCGAGGAGTAGAGCAGCGTCCCGGAAATCGTGGCACCGCGCATTTGCAGGTAGTTGGCGGTGGAGAACACGGAGGTGACCGTGTCCTTGCCCCCGGAGACCGTGAGCACGCTGTGGTCACAGACCCCGCTAATGGCACTGGCCACTGCCGACGCCCCCTGGTGAACCACGAAGATCAGCAGGTCATGGCCCGCTCCCAGCAGGTTGATCAGATTCTTCAGCGAATCAGCCTGCACCAGGCCGGGCAGCTTCTCCGACTGGGTGCCAGCGGACATGACCGCCAGACGCCCCTCACCGAACTTCTTCACATGGATTGCCTCACGCAGCGCCACCCCGTCTTCCAACACGTCGCTGAAGCCCAGCTGCGTCTCGGAGTCCCCCGGCAACCGGGTCGTGCTAATCACGCACACCCGACGTCCGGTCATGGCGAACGCGGCCGCCAGCCCCGCGGCGATGGTGTGCACTTCCTCCCTGGACTGGTTGCCAATCAGCGCCAGTGTCCCAGGAGTGTTGACGTGCCCGCTGATCACCGGGGTGACCCGCAGATACTTTTCAATCACACCCTCAGCGGCATTGTCCTTCTTCTCGCGTGCATCTCCCAGCACGGCCAGCACCGAGGGTGCCTGGCGGCGCTCCAAGTCGCCCTCGTCCCACACGCGCTTATCCCCGTGTTCCACGATCAGCGTGGCCACGAAGCCCAGGGCCACGAACCCCAGCAGGACCGCCGCTGCCAGCAGCAGCGGGTTGATCCCCTCCGGCGCCTGCGGCAGGTTCGCCGGGCCCACCACGGTGCCCGGGTCAATGGATGAGGTTTCGGTGGTGGTGCGGTCCACCTTCACGTTGGCCAGTTCCTGGGCGTAGAGCCGCACCTGCTGTTCGAGCTCGATGACCCCGGCACTGTCGCTGCCGGCCTTCTTGGCCGCGTCATAGGCCTGGTTCGCGCTCTTCAGCAGCCCTGCGAGGGACTCCTCACGGCTTTGCAGCAGTTTGCTCTGCGCATCGATGACGCTCTGCGCCCGCTCCGAACGGAAGTTCATGAACGCGTCGGTGACGGCCTGGGCCCCGCGTTGGGCCTCCTGCGGGTCGGCACTGGTGAACCTGATGTTCATGACCTGCGAGTTCGATGGAACCGAGGCCACGGTTTGTTCACGCAGGGACTGTCGCGAAGCCCCGGCAATCTCCGCCTTCTGCAGCGCCTGATCCAGCACCTCGTCGGTGAGCACCACGCCGGCCTCGGTATTCATGGCCGCCAGCTGCTCTGTGCGCGAGGTAGGCGTGGTCGGCGAGAAAGGACTGCCGACCAATGGATTCAAGAACACGTTAGCGGTCGAGGTGTACTCCCGCGGCGAGAGCATGAAGGTGACTCCGGCCAGCAGCACCCCCACAATGCTGAACCAGGCAATCCACCGCCAACGGCGGGTGACTGCACGCTTAAAAAACTCATTCCCCTGTGAATTGTCAAAAGACATAATTTCCCCCAGCTTGGGGTCCCCAAGATAATTCTTCCCCATTTGAGTAATTGTGGCATAAGACACCGAACATGGGCAGGGGGCATGCCAACATTTCCTCGCTTCGACGCAATTTAGGCGGTTCCTCTACAAAATGTTGCGTCGCAATGGCAGACTCAAAGCTGAAACTATTCACCTTTTGCGTCGTCTGGGGACTATGACGCAGAACGCTCAACGGAGGGCACGTGGATTCCTTGGGGGATATCAAAGAAGTTAAAACAGCGCAGGACGCATCGGGGGAAGCGCCAGCAACAGGCGCGGGGCTGGATCCGGACCCACAGCCCGCGCGGCGTGAATCGGCCGACGGGCCACCACGCCGACCACGCGTTGTCATGCTCGGTGGCTTTGGGCGCAGCGGTTCCACCCTGCTGGAGCGGTGTCTGGCCCAATGTGAAGACTTCATGGGGCTGGGTGAGCTGCTGCACCTGTGGGAACGCGGCCTGCGTGACAACGAACTGTGCGGTTGTGGCCTACCTTTCCATGAATGCCCGGTCTGGCAGCAGATCGGGGTCCAGGCCTATGGCCGCTGGGGGCGGATTGACACCGATCAAGCCATAGCCGACCGGCGGACGGTGATCCGCAACCGGTTCCTGCCAGAACTGATCCTGCAGCGTGGGTTCGGGCAACGGCGCCAAGCACGGCAGCGACTGCTGTCAAACCTGTCCAAGCTGTACCGTGCCGCCGACACCGTGGCCGACGGCAAGGTACTGGTGGATTCCAGCAAACACCCGGCCTACGCGTACTTCCTGCGCTCGCTGCCCATTGACCTGCGCTGTGTGCTGGTTGTCCGTGATCCACGCGGCGTTGCCTACTCGTGGTCAAAGGTGGTCACCAGGCCGGAAACCGGCAGTCGCGCCGAAGACATGCCTCGCTATTCCGTGCCGGCCTCAATTTTCAACTGGACGACGTACAGCCTGCTGTTTCACGCCCTGACACTGTTGCGCATTCCGGTGCTGACCGTCCACTACGAGGAATTCATGACTGACCCGACGCGCACACTCGAGGAGGTCATCCGCTTCGCCGGCTTGGAGCCAACCCAGGCCCGCGTACCGGAGTTTGCCGACGGGCACATCACGCTCGATGCGCACCATACCGTGGCCGGGAATCCGATGCGTTTCAAGGTGGGGCAGATCAAGTTGAAGTTCGATAATGCATGGACCACCCAGATGAAGGACTTGGACCGCCGCCTGGCCACCACGCTGAGCGCACCCCTGCGCTTGTTCTACCGGTTCAACCAGCGCTAGGGATCTTATCTAGCACACCATCAGGCCTTCGACAGGTCCGGGAGCCCCCGGACCTGCTCCTGGGCGTGCCGGTGCATCCGCGCTCCTCCCGGCCCGCTTGCCGCGGCCGCCCCGAAGGAACGCGGTGCACCTGCGGTGGGCCTTAGTCGCGTGCCCCTGTCCCGCCCGGGATTGGCGGAATACGCCGAAGAACACAACGATGGAAAGGGACCGACGACGGCTGGGGGGATGAGCTCCCGAATTGCCGGGAGTCTTCGTCGCCGGTCCCGTCCATGAGGCGCAGAAATGAATCGCGTCTGGGGAACGCTGCTGATTATTGAACTTCCCACCCGAGCCCGGCCATGACGTCATGCACGATCGCTCAGGCAGGAAGATCCATCCCTCCGCCTACATCCAAGCTACAAACCGGTGACCGCCCTCACACGCGTAGTCAATACCTAATCCCGACCTTTGCAACAAGTGGTTCACTCTCGCTCGTACCACATGCACGCTCTACCGCTGCCCGTAGATCACCGGTGGCCGCCCTGGTGCTTGCCGCCGGCCCGCCGGGTCCAGCGCTCCGAAGGCTTCCGCGGCGTTGTCATTGCCAAGGCGAGGCCCGATGACAACTCACCGTTCCTGCGACTACTGTCATTTGTGGTTACTTTAAAACACGGCAAAGGCAGGGCAGCCTCCGCTGCCCTGCCTTTGCCGTAATCACGGACAACCGTGTTTAGTAGGCGCCCTCCGGCTGCACCATGACCTTGAAGGTGCGCCACATGATCATCAGGTCACCGGTCAACGACCAGTTCTCCACGTAGTAGAGATCCAGTCTGACGCTCTCCTCCCAGTCCAGGTCGGAGCGCCCATTGACCTGCCATAGACCGGTTAGGCCGGGCTTGATGAACAACCGCCGTCCGGTATGTCCCTCGTAACTGGCTACTTCGGCGGGCAGCGGCGGTCGGGGCCCAACCAGGGACATGTCCCCCCGCAACACGTTGTAAATCTGCGGCAACTCATCCAGCGAGTACTTGCGCAGCCAGCTGCCCACCTTGGTCACCCGGGGATCCTGCTTCAGCTTGAACAGCGGACCGCTGCCCTCATTGTGTTCCTTGAGCTTCTCCAGCTCAGCTTCGGCGTTGACCACCATCGAGCGGAACTTGTACATCCGGAAGGTCCGGCCATTGCGTCCCACCCGCTCCTGGCTGAAGAACGCGGGACCCGAGCTGTCCTTGCGCACCAAAAGACCGATGAGCAAGAAGAGCGGAGCCAAGAGCACCAGGGCCAGGCCGGAAAGGACAATGTCGATCCCCCGCTTCACCACATGGTGACCGCCCGCAAAACTGGGTACGTCCACATGCATGAGCGGCAAACCCTCCACCGGACGCATGCTGATGCGTGGACCGGCGACATTGGTCAGTGAAGACACGACGATGACATTGGTGCGCGTCTTTTCCAGGCGCCAGCTTACGTCCTTGAGCGCATCGCTCCCGCCGCGCAGCGAGCCGGCAACGATGACTGAGTCCGCTCCGACGAGCTGCACCGCTTCTTCAAGGTTTTCCAGGCCCTGGAACGTCGGCACGGAATCCTCATAGCGATGCTCCTCCCCCGCCCCGTCAATCAGCAACCCGCAGATCTTGTAGGCCGGTCCTGCGTTCTTCTGCAGCTGCCTGACGACGTAGTCCACGTCGGAACCCTGGCCGAGCACAACGACCTGGGACAGCGCGTACCCGGCTTCCGATTTCGCCAGCAACCAGCGCCGCCACAGCCAGCGGCTGGCCAAGAGCAGCGCCATCCCGGCCGGGAAGGTGACAATGAGTTGTTCGCGCACTCCCTCAAGGTCAAAGACCAAGACGGCTAGCGCCATGGTCCCCGCGGCTAGTGCGCTGGAGTCGACGACTCTTTTGTACTCCCGAACGCCGACGCCGATTACCTGCGCGGCCCTGGTGCGCGAAAGCCATAGGTATACCGCCCAGACGCCCACCGATGCACCGGCGAACCAGTAGTTTGGTCCTGCGGCCAGCGAGTACAGGTGCACCACGATGCCGCTGAGCAGCACCAAGGTGGCCATATCGGATAGCAGCAAAATGCGAGTGTATTTTTGTCTCCACCTGCTGGCCGAGAAGCCGCTGGCAGGCAGGAGTTGCTGATCCTTAAGTGTGTGACCTGAAAGTTCGGTTAAACCGTTTCCCCAATTTCCGACAAGGCCACGATTCCCTAAGGATTCATAAGCTTGCGACACGCCGTCCCCCTTGTTGGCGATGCCGATACCGTGAAGAAGTGCTGTGCGAGGCTTAACGTGCTGCTCAGGCACGGGCTTCACGAGAATCTTCGGCTCCCCATTTTGCCTAGATTTTCCCCAAGTGTTCATCTGTAATTCAGGCAGCGGCACCGTCCCTTAGGGATCATGGCTCACTGCACAGTGGAAATTCTATGAACCAACTAAGAAGTACTCACGCGTAAGCTCACACCCGAGTTGAAGCGCTTGTTTGCCATTTCTTGGCATTGACCACTCGTTCTGCGCAGATAGTCCAAGTAGTCCACACTCAGCCCAGGGTTTTCGGGCACAGCGAATCGACATAGGCAAGAGATGAGCCAACCTCTGGAAGCTAAATACACCCGGCGACTTGGTCACTTGCAGATGCCGCTACGCAACTGGTTGCGGGCACGGACCAGTTACCCGCTGAGCAGCAGTGCGCGCGGTCCATTGAGAGGCCACCCAGTGCATTGAGCTACCCCGCGAGTGCGCCAACCGCTGAGCTTTGAAGCGGGTGTAGGTAATTCCGGGCGCTAGTGACGCCCACCGAAGTTCAGGTCGGAGCGCTGGGTAATGCCCAGCTTGGCGAAGATGCGGTACAAGTGCCCTTCCACGGTGCGCTGTGAGACGGTCAAAAGGCGGGCGATTTCGCGGTTACTCAGCCCCTGCCGGACCAACTCGACAATTTCATTCTCGCGCGCGGTCAGCCCACTTTCCTCCAAACTCCGAGCCATGCGTCCCCAAGGTTTTTGTCCCATCTGGTGCAGCCATTCATGAATCTGACGGATGGCGAACCCGCGATTGCGGGGGTTGTCTTGAGCAGACCAGTAATCCACGACCCTGGTGATCATTTCCAAGGCCAGGACACGGTCGCCCTCGTCATGCAGTTCCTGCGCGAAGCCTTGCATTGCTTTCACGTCGGAGTCCTGGACCACTTGGACGGCGCGTTGTCGTCGTTGCAATGCGGCACATTCCTCCGGTACTTCCAACCCGCCCAATATCTCGGCAGCTCTTGAGGCCAATTGTTCATTGCGCGACAAGTTCCAGACCTGGTAAGTCAAGATTCCATAGAGAAATACACCGTTCTGCTGGGCGGAGCGCAGAATTCTGTCAATGACTCCTGCAGAGGGCTTCGTCCGCTGCAGCTCGGCCAGCAGATCACATTCCAATTGATCCGCTGCCCACCAGGCGTTTGCGGCGAGCGCGCCCGGTTCCCGCCGGCCGGCATTACACTGCCCGAATTGTTCTGCCTTGTCGTTTCTCTGCGCCCCGTCCTCGCTTAGTGCTTCCCCATTCGAGGACTGCTCTATGAGTAGGTCAAGCGAGGAACATAGGGCCAATAATCCTTCTGGGTCATTTAGCGCCAATTCCGCCCGGGCTTGACGGAGGTACAGCTGCGCATTGCTGACTTGTCCGCGGCGTGCATCGATCAGTGCTCGAAGCGCCTGCACCGTTCCGTGTTCCATCAGCAGCTCATAAGAACTGCCCATCACGAATCCGTCAACCAACCTGCTGGCCTGTTCATAGCTTCCGGTGGCCACCGCCGAGCGTACTGCCACCACGAGCAGGGCCAGGCGGTAACGGCAGGATGGCACCGCGGTACCGCCTACCGTGCTCTGTTCGGAAAGGTGGAGCGCAGTGGAAGGCTGACCAAGCCAATACAGGGACCTGACGCGTTCAATGCCTTCAACTAACGCACAATCCCCACCCCTGTACCCGTCCGAATGGCCGCCGTCGGAAGCCGAGGTTCCCCAGAAGCGCTGGGTCAGGTCCCCGCCGGGCCCCGTCACGGCGGGGTGCAGCCAATTCAGGGCACAGCCGACATCTTGTGCCAGTGAGCCTTCCTCGTCACCGAGCTTGCCCGCCGAGGTGGAAAGCAACGTCCGGGCGGCCTGGAATTGCCCTGCCCCCAGACGGGCCAACAGACGAATGGCCTCCGCTTCGCGGTCGGGTTCCTCCACTTTTTCCAATAGCTCCAACGCCTGCTGGTAGCGATGACTGCGTTGCGCCCGTCGGGCGGCAGCGAGCAGCTCTTCACGGCTCACGGTGTCCCCGAAGATCAGCCGGAATCCCACGAAGTCGGGACCTACCGGTAGATCCTCCCCCAGGTGCGCGAGCACTTCCCGGTACACCCCGGCACTGCGCCCGGCGGACATACTGGCGCGAAGGCCTTCCTCGAAGAATTCGCTACTCAGATACGTCCAACCGTCGCGCAGCTCGATCAAGGCGGTGGGATGCTGCTGCAGGGCCTCACGCAGACCGAGCCGATCAACTTGTTCGATGGACAGTGGGCCGGTTATACACAGAATTTCAAACAGCTGCTGCACCTGTGGCGGGTGACGGTGAGCCAGGGCTGCAATGCGTCCCGCGGTGCCATGGTCAATGGCCAGGCTGGATTCGCGCAATGCGCCGAGTTGCTCGACTTCAAGCAGGATGCCCAAGCGCACCGCCAGTTCCAGGTAGTCCTGGACCAAGCTCTGGAAACCCGAAGTCAGTTGGTGGATGATTTTCGCCGACCCACGGCTGACCGGATAACCAAGCACCGTGCCAGAGAAGTCTACGATCTCATCCGGTGTCAGTGGTTCGACAACGACGCGCGTCAACCGCGCCACCGACATCAGTGCATCCAGCGACAGCGGGTCCTCGTGTTGTTCGTTGCTTACCACCAGGAGCTTGACCTTCCCCGAGCGGACCATTTGCCCCAAAACGAAGGCACTGGCCGAATCGATGCTCTGGGCTTCCTCGATCGTGATCAGGACGTGCTCTGCGCCGTGCTCCAACTGCAGCAGTTCTTCCACTGCCGCGAGGGCAGCACGAATGGCCGATACGTCATTGATTGGCTGTTGGGCACCGGACAACAGAGGCGCCAGCGCCCCGTAGGAGGAGTCGGTCAACGCGGCACTGCAGATCAGCCGGATCATCGGCAAGTGCAGCTCCTTGGAGGTGACCAGCCGGCGCACGAGTTGGGATTTGCCAGTGCCGAACTCGCCGCTGAGCAGCACTCCGGCATTCCCGGGCGATTTCAGCGCACGCACCACCAGGGCATATTCCCTGCGATTCCATTCTTGGCGATTATTCATCGCTACCCGGCAGCATTGAGGTCGTGTTTCAGCTCGGTCAGTGCGTGGAGATCGGTGCGTTTGCGGATTCCCAGTTTCGAGTACACCTGGTACAGATGGCCCTCCACGGTGCGCACGGAGACGCTGGCCTGTTCGGCGATTTCCAGATTCGACAGCCCGCTGGCCGCCGCGGAGGCCACAAACTTTTCCCGCTCGGTGAGCACGGTCAGGCTGCCCAGGTTCGCAAACGCCTTGGGGCTGATGCGCTCGGCCTGCAGCGAGAGCATGAACTTGTGGGCTTTTCGGGCAGCCTGCCGGCGTTGGGAGGCATTCATGTGCCGGAAAATTTCGGCACCGTCATCGGTCGCGTAGGAGACGAACCCCAAGGCCGCCAATGCACCGACGGCAGCGGCCAGCAGCTGAGCGTCACGGTTCTGTGCCCCCTGCGCAAGCAGCCTGAACGACTCGGCCAGCTGGTGCCGTTGCCCGTGTTGAAGATCAAGCAGGCGGTCGGCAACCTCAAATTGACCGTTGCGAATCAGTAGCCCCAACAGGTGGGAGGCCAGCAGTATTTCCCCTTGGGCTTCCGCCCGCCGGGCCCAGGTTTGGACGGCCTCAATTCCATGGGATGCCTGCCCCGGTTGTACGGCCTGAACCGCATGCAGGCACTGCCAGAGGCAGTCGAAGGCGCTGGCTGCACCGAGATCCATATTAATGGTCTTCCACTGAGCGCCGGCCCCCAGGGTTTCGCGGCCGCTGCGCCCGCTGATGTATTGGGAAACCGCGTCGACATACAGTCGTTCAAGTTCGGTCCCGCTTTGGCGCAGCTGCTGTTGCAGCGGAACTATCGCTTTTTGCGCCTGGGTCAGGTTTCCTGCCAGGGCAAAGATGATGGCCTGCATGGCTTCCGCATAGGCGATGAGCTCAAGGTCCGGTAGTGCCCCGTCAAGAATCAGCTCGATGAGGTGGCGAGATTGTTCCCAACGTCCCAAAGCCAGACTGCAGTTCAGCATTGCCCGGATGGTTTCGGCCATGCACGGGGCGAGCCTGTAGCCGGTGGCGTTTCCTGCGTGCTGGACATCAAGGTGTCGCCACAAGCTGTCGATCAGCTCATTGGCGATCTCGAAGTCATTGATCCTGGAACGGTATTCGGCGACCAGCGCGAGTGCCTCGTGTTTCTGGCACGGATCCAGTGCGATCCATACTCCATGTGGCGCCTCGGGCTGTAGTTCATCGATGAGCGCCGCTGCTTCCTCCAGGCGGCTGGCCGCCAACAGCAGGCGCAGCAACATCAGCATCGACTCATTCAGGTCTGCCTGCTCCCGCTGGCCCTCCGTCATCGTCCTGTCCTGGTGGCCCTGGCGGAAGCTCTTGACGCTGTCGATGGCGCGTGACCATTTTGCCTCGGCACTGAATCGCTGCGCTTCGGACTTCGACGCGCGCCATGCTTGGTGCAATTCGGATGTATGGGTTTGCACCAAGTGATCCGGGCGTGCTTCCGCGCCAGAGGAACCTGCTGGCTGAAGCGGCGAATATCCCGGCACCGAACCGGAAAGACTTCGCGCAATGGCAGGGCTGGCGATCGCAAAACTGCCCTCCTGCTCAGTAAGCAGCCCGGAGGCCACTAGATGGTCCACATCTACGTCGTGCACCCAGAGGTCGTGCCCGAACGGTATCGCCCCACGCTGGGCGACGAAATCCAGAAACTGTCGTTCGCGTCGGTTCAAGCGTCCCAGTCGCGCCACCATGTGCTGCTCAACGTTGGTCAGGTGGGGAATCGCTCCCTTCCGAAGTGCCACGACATCTGCACTAAACTCAAAACTGTTCGCCTGTCGGCAGTCAAGCAGCACGGCATCCAGCGCCTCCGAGCAGCCGGAGGTATGCATCCAGAGGTGGGCAGCCGTCAAGAAAGAGACGTCGCCCTCTACAGATTCCGCGACCTGTAGCCGGGCCTCGCGCAGCCTCAGCGCGCCCAGGTTCAACACCTCCAGCACGCCGTTACGGATCAGGGCCGAAATGTCCTGGGACAGTTCCGTCAGGATGTCATCGATGATCACCAGCTTGATGACACCCGTGCTGACAAGTTGCGCCAGCACGGCGCTGGTAAGAGTGTCGATGAGGTCAACATGCTCAAGGACGATGACCGGCCGTGTTCCCAAGCCAGTAAAGTGCTGTCGAAGGTGTCCGTAAACGGCCAGAGGCGACTGCAGCTGGTCGTGCTCCAGGCGTGTAAGAAGGAAGTGGATTGCCCCGTAGGGAATTTCACTTCCATAGCGGCTCCCGGACACCCACAACGGTCCGGTGCCGCTGCTGCGTTGATTGAAGGCAGTCCTTAGCAGCTCGCGCTTACCGGTTCCAATAGCACCGCGCAGGACATAGCCCCCGCGGTCCGTCTCTTCGCCCAATCCGGCAAGCAACATAAGAACGCGTTGTCGTTCCACGCTTCGCTCACCTGTGGCGTGCCAGCACTGTGTCGGAATGCCATCCCAGTGATTTAACCACTGCGAAGATGCGACAATGACACCCATTTACCCTATCCCCCCAAAGATCTGGATAAAATCCAGGCCCTCCCCAAAAGGGCCCGGTAGGTCTTGGAGGACATGTTACTCGTTAGCAAATGCGAAAACGAGGGTTACGACACTGCGTGACGTGTCGCTTCCCCGGCGCATCCCGTCAGCGCGGATCCAATAAGTCTGCTTATTAAGGCCTAGTAAAGCGAACATCAACGTCGGGCTGAGGGCTTGACCTTGATGCCATAATAGGGACATCTGCTCGGCGTCGATCTTGGGGGTACGTTATGCAGCAGGAGAATTTCTACGAGGATTTCATCCGGAAGAAGCGTTTCGGAGCCCTAGATGGTCTGCGTGCCTTTAGCGTCGTAGCGGTCATCTGGCACCACGTTTCGGGAGTGAACTACATTCCACAACTGAATCAGGGGTTCCGCGGTGTCGACCTGTTTCTTGCCATCAGTGGTTTCCTCATTACCTCCTTGTTGATACGGGAAAGAAGCCGCACGGGGAAAATCTCGCTCAAGAATTTCTACATTCGCCGCTCACTGCGAATTTTTCCACTCTATTACTCGGTACTGGCAATGTATTGTCTGCTCGTTGCCCTCACCCTAAGCGGCACAACCAAGGGACAGGCCTTCTGGGACAACCTGCCGGCGTTTCTTACCTATACCTCTAACTGGTTCGTGGACCTGACCAAAGGTGAGGAAGGAGCCACTTTCTACTTTGCCTGGTCGTTGGCTACCGAGGAACAGTTCTACTTACTGTGGCCGCCCTTGCTGATCCTGCTCATCACACTGTTCCTGCGCGTCACTCCAGGGATCTACGCGGCCATTGCGCTGACGCTCCTGCAGGTCGCAGCTTCCTTCGTCGGTGAGCAGAATCTGTTGCTGACGATTTTGATTAACCTATCCCCGGCGATCATGATGGCTTCGGCTGCGGCAATCATCGTGCATCAACCGGCTGCGTTTCGTATCACCTACCGTCTGCTCGGCGGACGATGGACAGCGTTGCCCCTGGCCATCCTTCTCCTTGCGGTGATCGCGGCCGACGCACCCAGTCTCCTGATTCACACCCTGATGGTCCTGCTGGCCGTTACATTGTGCATCAGGGAAGAAACGATTCTGCATCCCCTATTACAGCTGCGTCTGCTCACCTTTATCGGAGCCATTAGTTATGGCATGTATTTGATGCACATGTTGGCCGCCAATGTGGTGCGACGGGTGCTCGGGCACGAAGTGGGAATCGACATCTTCATCGGCGCCACGCTATTGGTCACGCTGGCCGCCTACGTGAGCTTTCGATTCTTCGAATCCCCCATTTTGCGTCATACCAATCGATTCAGACACAACCCCGATCCTGCGCCCGTACCGGCCGCCAAAACCGCAACTATTGCGGTTAAGGGCCGCCGCCGTCGGATGCGAACTTAGCCTGAGGAGAATTTGAGCTTATTGGGGCGAATATTTGTCTCAGATTGAGGATAAACTACTCCTCAAGCGGATCGGGGAATTCGCTGTCATCACTACTTTTCAGGGTACAAGAATGAACAAAATCATCCGTGGGGTCACAGCCGCCGGGGCAGCTCTGGCACTGATGCTTTCAGGCACCACCGCAGCTACCGCCCTGCAGCCAACAACGGCGCACACTACGGTCTCGGTCGTCGCTGCCAAGAGGACCCCGGCAGTGACGATCAACAAGATCGGCACCAAGACGGTGAAGGGCAATGCCAAAGCCACCGTGAAGCCAAGTTATAAGAAGGCGAAAAACGTCAAGATCAAGTCGGCAGTCTTGACGGTCAAAAAGGGCAAGAAGACGATCGCCAAGAACAAGAAGTCGGTCGCACTGGCAGCGGGCACCTACGAGGTCACCACCGCCGTGAAGTACCAGTACAAGGGCAAGACTTCCACAGTGAGCAAGAAGCAGCAGCTGGTGGTGAAGAAGGCCGCCGTGAAGAAGACCGTCGTGAAGATGAACGGCAAGACCATCAACTGCCCGGCAGGGTTCCCGGTCAAGGGCAATCGCACCGGCAGCAACAAGGAATGGAAGTACCACGTTCCGGGTCAGCGTTTCTACAAGAGCACCAAGCCAGAAGAGTGCTTCAAGACCGCTGCTGATGCCCGGAAGGCCGGTTACCGCGCCTCCAAGGTATAAGCGGTCGCCCTAGCCGGGGCATCATCATGCAACTGACAGGGGTTGTCATTCACCGGATGTGCTGGTGGACGGCAGCCCCTGTCTCGTCTGCGGTGGTGCATGCAGAGCCGTCACCGATGCTAGCAGTTCAGGAAGTCATCAAGCGGTGCGGAGAGTGTCTCGTAGTTGGATACATCCACGGCCAGCACGGTGTCTTGCAAAATCAGGGTGGGAGTTCCCTGTAGACCTAACTCCATGGCGTCCTGGGAATCGCGCTCCACCCGTTCCGCTATCGCTTCGGATTCGTAGTCGCTCAGGAACTTCTCGGTGTCCAGGCCCAAGTCCCTTGCATAGGCCAGGAACTGTTCGTCCACCGAAGTGCTCTGGCTCCATTGATCTTGATGCTCAAAGACGGTTTCCGACATCTTCTCCAGTGCGCCTTGTTCCGCGGCCGCTTCCACCGCGCGGGCCGCCGCTGGTGCGTTCTCATGGATGGGCAGCGGGAAGTTGCGGATGATGATGCGCAGCTCATCTCCGTAGTCGTCCTTGGCTCGGCGCACTACAGACTCCATCCCAGCACAAAACGGGCACTGGTAATCGGTGAAGAGCACCAGCGTGCCGGATGCTGCTTTCGGCGCGCTGATGGTGCGGGCATCCTGCGGTGCGAGCAGCCGGGCGACCTCAGCCGAGGGAGCCGCCGGTGTGCGCACGGCTTCGCTGCTTTCTGCGCTGGCTTCAGGGCTGGGCGTCGTGTGGTTGGCCGGGGCGGCTCCACTGGAGCAGGCTCCGAGCAGGAGGGTGCTGAGCAGGGCCATGGCAATCAGTGGGGTACGGGGATCTCGGTTCATGTTCTTTCCGGTGCAGGGTCTGATGTGGAGGTGATGGAGGTGCGACTCGGCGCGGGTCGGATGCACTTCAAGCGCAGCAACGAATGTGCTCCGCTTTCGTGGGAATGATTGTTTGATTCCGTGGTTAGTGAACCAGGATGATTCCGGTGTAGGCGATGCCGGCCACGATGAGTGTGGAGATGGCGGCCAGGATAAAGGGACGAACGTCCACGTTCATCAGATTGCGGATCTTCACCCCGCAGCCCAGGCCAAACATGGCCGCCGAGAGCAGCGCGGTTTGGATCATGGAACCGGCGTCGATGACTCCCTGCGGAAGGTTGCAGAAGGAGCGGATGAGGATCATGGCCAGGAAGCCGATGATGAACAGTGGCACGATCGGTGGGCGCTTGGCTTCCGGGTTCAGGTTGCCGCGGCGCCGCTGGCGTACGCTGAGCACCGCCACCACGGGGGCGAGCATCAGGATGCGGGCCAGCTTGGCGATGACCGCTGCGGCCAGCGCTCCCCCGCCGATGATGCCGCCGGCGGCGACCACCTGAGCGATTTCGTGAATCGAGGCTCCGGCCCACATGCCGTTCAGTTCCGGGCTCATCCCCAGCAGCTGGCCCAGGAAGGGCACCGCCGGGATCATCAGGGTGCCGAAGATGACCACCAGGGCCACCGCGGTGACCACATCTTCCTCATCCGAGTCGGTGACACCTTCCACCCCGGCCACCGCCGCGGCCCCGCAGATGGAGAAGCCGCAGGCGATCAGCAGCACCTGGGCGGCGCGCATCTTCATCAGCCGGCCAATCAGCAGGGTGGAGAAGATCCCGCCGCCGACGATGCACACAATCACCAGCAGCATCGGTGCCCCCAGTGAGATGATGTCCGAGAGCACCAGCTGCAATCCCAGGAAGACAATGCCCAGGCGCAGCAGCTTCTTGGAGGCGAAGGTGATGCCGGGCATGGTGCTTTCGGGAAGCCGGATGACGTTGGTGAGCGTAATGCCCAACACGATCGCCACGATTAGCGCACTGACGCCGGGCAGCAGCTTGTTGATGCCCATGGAGATGACTACGGCGACCGCGCACAGCAGCAGTCCCGGCAGGTATGGGTGAATGACTCCTGTGGCCTTGTGGGTCGCAGGCTGTTTGACCTGATCTGTTTGAATTGCCATGTTTCCATGGTTTCAACACGGGGACGAACCCAGCTGACGGCACTTTAACATCAGGACATATACTCCTGATATGAGTCATTCTTGGCCCGATTTGGATGTCCTGGAACTCTTCGTGGCCGTGGTGGATTCCGGCAGCCTCGGCGCCGGGGCCCGGAAGGTGGGATGGCCCAACCCAATGCCAGCCGGGCCGTGGCCCTTTTGGAATCAAGGCTCAAGACGTCCCTGCTGCACCGCACCCGACGCGGTTCGGCGCCCACCGAAGTCGGGGTCCAGCTGGCCGAACAGGCACGCATCCTGCTGGATGCCGCCCAACGCTTCAGCGCCTGGGAGCAGAGCGGCGTTGGTCGCCAGGTGGAGGAACTGCGGGTGGGAGCGAGCATGACCATCGCCGAAACCCTGCTGCCCGCCTGGCTCTCACGATTGCGCACGCTCGTTCCGCGGGTACGCGTGGACGTGAAGGTGGGCAACTCGGAGGAAATCCTGCAACAGGTCCAGCAAGGTGCGCTGCAGTTGGGTTTCGTGGAGACACCGCACCTGCCCCAGCAGCTGAACACGCTGCTCGTGCAGCAGGACGCCTTGCGGATCGTGGTCGGCCCCCACCACCCGTGGGCCGAGCGCAGCACGCCGGTGAGCCTGGCGGAGCTGGCCGCGACACCGCTGGTGCTGCGTGAATCCGGTTCCGGGACCCGCGAGGCCCTGACCGAACTCTTGGCCGGTTGGCCGCTGGCGGAACCGGCCCAGGTGCTCTCCAGCAATTCGGCCGTGCGGGTGGCCGCGGCCTCGGGGGCCGGACCCGCGGCGTCTAGCGAGTTGGCGGTACACGCCCAGTTGGCCAGCGGGGAGCTGCTCAGCGTCCCGTTCCAGGGCCAGGGGGTGGCCCGGCCGCTGAGCGCCGTATGGGGTGGGCCGCGCCGGTTGAACGGCCTGGCCGCGCAGCTGGGGGACATTGCCCGCGCGCAGTCCTGAAAACCCCGAACACGACAAAGCGCCTGCGGCGCAGTCTTGGGGATGAGCTCCCCTCACTGCGCCACAGGCGCTGCTGCCTAGGCGGCGGTGCCGCGCTTAGCGGGCTACCGAACCCTCGGTGTAGTCGTCATCGGCGGCGACCCAGCTGAAGAGCTGGCGCAGTTCGCGGCCGGTGGACTCGATCGGGTGGTCCTCGCCCTTCTTGCGCAGTTCCTTGAATTCCTTGGCACCGTTGGCCTGGTCATCCATGAAGCGCTTGGCGAAGGAGCCGTCCTGGATGTCGGCCAGCACTGCCTTCATGTTTTCCTTCACCTCCGGGGTGATCACGCGCGGGCCGGAGACGTAGTCGCCGTACTCGGCGGTGTCCGAGATGCTCCAGCGCTGCTTGGCGATGCCGCCTTCCCACATCAGGTCCACGATCAGCTTCAGCTCGTGCAGCACCTCGAAGTAGGCGATCTCCGGCTTGTAGCCGGCCTCGGTCAGCACCTCGAAGCCGTACTGGACCAGCTGGGAGGTACCGCCGCACAGCACGGCCTGCTCACCGAACAGGTCGGTTTCGGTTTCCTCGGTGAAGGTGGTCTCAATGACACCGGCGCGGGTGCCGCCGATGCCTGCTGCGTAGGACAGGGCCAGGTCCTTGGCCTTGCCGGTGTGGTCCTGCTCCACGGCGATCAGATCCGGGATGCCGCGTCCGGCCTCGAATTCGCGGCGCACGGTGTGTCCCGGGGCCTTCGGGGCCACCAGGGCCACGTCCACGTTGGCCGGCGGCTGGATGAAGCCGAAGCGGATGTTGAAGCCGTGGCCGAAGAACAGGGCGTCGCCCTCGTTCAGGTTCTTCTCGATGGACTCGCTGTAGACCTTGGCCTGGACCTGGTCCGGGGTCAGGATCATGATCACGTCGCCCCAGGCGGCGGCCTCGGCAACTGTGGCGACCTTCAGGCCCTCGGCCTCGGCCTTGGCACGGGACTTGGAGCCCTCGGACAGGCCGACCATGACCTCAACGCCGGAGTCACGCAGGTTCAGTGCGTGGGCGTGGCCCTGCGAACCGTAACCGATGATCGCTACCTTGCGGCCCTGGATGATCGACAGATCCGCGTCGTCCTCGTAGTACAAATCAGCCACTGTATTTCTCCTTAGGTGTTCTTCGTTTCAGAAGCTTGGTTCCACGGTGTTCGGCCTACCTAGGGCTGCCCCACCGAGGGGTGTTCAATGTTGTTGTTCTGTGGTGTGCGGTGCCGTCGCTAGGCGCTCAGGGACTTCAGGGCCCGGTCGCTCATCGACTTGGCGCCGCGGCCCACGGCCAGCGTGCCGGCCTGCACGATTTCGCGGATCCCGAATGGTTCGAGCACCGCCAGCAGGGCCTCGATCTTCGAGGCGTTGCCGGTGGCCTCGATGACCAGGGACTCGGGTCCCACATCGATGACCGAGGCGCGGAAGAGTTCCGCGGCCTGGGTGACCTGCAGCCGGGTTGCGGCGTCGGCGCGCACCTTGACCATGATGTGGTCGCGCTGCACCGAGGCCTCGGGCAGCAGCTCAACGATCTTGATGACGTTGATCAGCTTGTTCAGCTGCTTGGTCACCTGCTCCAGGGAGTCCCCCTCGGCGTCGACCACCACGGTGATGCGGCTGATTCCCTCGATTTCCGTGGGTCCCACGGCCAGCGAGTGGATGTTGAAGGCACGGCGGGCGAAGAGTCCGGCGACCCTGGTCAGCACACCGGGGACGTCCTCGACCAGCACCGACAGCGTATGCTTTGCCATCTTTCCTAGTCCTCCTCTTCCCATTCCGGGGTCATGCCCCGGGCAATCTGGATCTGGTCGTTGCTGACCCCGGACGGCACCATCGGCCAGACCATGGAGTCGGCGGAGACCACAAAGTCGATGACCACCGGGCGGTCATTGATTTCCAACGCCTTCTGGATGGTCGCGTCAATGTCCTCATCGCGTTCGCAGCGCAGCCCCACGCAGCCGTAGGCGTCCGCCAGCTTCACGAAGTCCGGGATCCGGGCGGTGCCGTGGCCGGTGTTCAAGTCGGTGTTCGAGTACCGCGCATCGTAGAACAGGGTCTGCCACTGGCGGACCATGCCCAGCGAGGAGTTGTTGATCACCGCGACCTTGATCGGGATCTGGTTGATCATGCAGGTGGCCAGCTCCTGGTTGGTCATCTGGAAGCAGCCGTCCCCGTCAATCGCCCAGACCACGCGCTCGGGCTGGGCCACCTTGGCGCCCATGGCGGCGGGCACCGAGTAGCCCATGGTGCCCAGGCCGGCCGAGTTCAGCCAGGAGCGCGGGCGCTCGTACTTCACGAACTGGGCGGCCCACATCTGGTGCTGACCCACCCCGGCCACGAACACGCCCTCCGGGCCGGTCAGGGCCCCGATGCGTTCGATGACCTTTTGCGGGGCGGTGAGCCCGTCATGGGTTTCGGTCCAGCCGATCGGGTAGGTGTCGCGCAGGCGGTTGAGCAGATCCCACCAGGGCTTCAAGTCCTGCTGCGGGTCGGTCTCAAACCGGGTGCGGCAAGCGGCATGCAGCTGCGGGATGATCTCATCCAGCGAACCGACAATCGGCACGTCCGCGGTGCGGTTCTTGGAGATCTCGGCCGGATCGATGTCGGCGTGGATCACCTTCGCGTACGGGGCGAAGGTGTGCAGCACCCCGGTGACCCGGTCATCGAAGCGCGCACCCAGGGTGATCAGCAGGTCGGACTGCTGCAGCGCGGTGACCGCCGAAACGGCCCCGTGCATGCCGGGCATGCCCACATGCTGTTCATGCGAGTCCGGGAAGGCGCCGCGGGCGGTCAGGGTGGTGACCACCGGGGCACCGATGTACTCGGCGAATTCCTTCAGTTCCTGGTGGGCGTCGGCCTTGATGACCCCGCCGCCCACGTAGAGCACCGGACGGGTGGCCGCGGCGATCAGCTTGGCGGCCTCGCGCAGCTGCTTGTTGTGGCCCTTGGTGACCACCCGGTAGCCGGGCAGGTCGATCTTGGGCGGCCAGGAGAACTCGGTCTGCGCGGTCTGCGCGTCCTTGGTGATGTCCACCAGCACCGGGCCCGGGCGTCCGCTCTGGGCCAGGTAGAAGGCGCTGGCCAGCACCTGCGGGATGTCCTCGGCCTTGGTCACCAAGAAGGCGTGCTTGGTGATGGGCATCGTGATGCCGACAATGTCGGCTTCCTGGAACGCGTCAGAGCCAATGAAGGCGCTGTTCACCTGTCCGGTGATTGCCACCATCGGGACCGAGTCCATGTTGGCATCGGCCAGTGCGGTGACGAGGTTGGTTGCGCCCGGGCCGGAGGTGGCGATGCATACGCCCACTTCCCCGGTGACCATGGCGTAACCCTGTGCGGCATGGCCGGCACCCTGTTCATGGCGGACCAAGATGTGGTTGAGCTTGGTTGAGTCCATGAGCGGATCATAGGTGGGAAGGATGGCCCCACCGGGTAATCCGAAGACGTCCTTGACGCCCAGTTCTTCCAATGAACGGACGATGGCTTGTGAGCCCGTCATCTGCGTGGGAGCGACAATGTTGTTCGGACCCTGGACCGGGTTCGAAGCCTCCACGACGGAAGAGACAGCGGTGGCATCCTTGCTGCGGTTCAATGACTTGGCAACCGTAGCCGGATTGGCAGGTTTTCCGTTGCTCATCGGGATCCTTCCTGATCTATCTCTTCATCTGCGCATAAAAAACGCCCCGCGGCCGTCAGCAACTGACGAAAGGGGGCTGTGCGCGTCACCAGGTGATCTGTCTAGGACAGATCAAGTTTCAGGCTCCGCGCCTGATAACTAGTAGAACACTGGTGGTTGTTTGCATATACCCAGTTTTGTCCAACTCATCTGAAAGATCAACACGGCTCTCCGTTGATCTCAAGATATGAGACGGATGTTCGGTGGGTGGACACTGCGGGTGTCCACCCACCGCTTCACACCGAAGTGTTTCAGCCGCAGAATGCGCCGGTGGAGGCCGAGTTGACCAGCTTGGCGTACTTGGCCAGCACACCGGTGGTGAACTTGGCCGGCAGCGGCTCCCAGCCGACCTTGCGGGCCTCAAGCTCCTGCGGATCCACCAGCAGGTCGAAGCTGCGGGCCTCGATGTCCACGCGGATCTTGTCCCCGTCCTCGACGAACGCAATCGGTCCGCCGTCCACGGCCTCGGGGGCCACGTGGCCGATGCACAGCCCGGTGGTGCCCCCGGAGAAGCGCCCATCGGTCAACAGCAGCACGTCCTTGCCCAGCCCGGCGCCCTTGATGGCGCCGGTGATGGCCAGCATCTCGCGCATGCCTGGTCCGCCCTTGGGGCCCTCATAGCGGATGACCACCACATCCCCGGCCTTCAGCTCACCCTTGTCCAGGGCGTCCAGGGCGCCCTGTTCGCGTTCGAAGACGCGGGCGGTGCCCTCGAAGACGTCGGCGTCGAAACCGGCGGACTTCACCACCGCACCCTCGGGAGCCAGCGAACCGTGCAGGATGGTCACCCCACCGGTCTTGTGGATCGGGTTGTCCATGGCGCGCAGGATCTTGCCGTCCGGATCCGGCGGGGCGATGTGAGCCAGGTTCTCGGCCACGGTCTTGCCGGTGACGGTCAGGCAGTCCCCGTGCAGCAGCCCGGCATCCAACAGCGCCTTCATGACCACCGGGACACCACCGATGCGGTCCAGGTCGTTCATCACGTAGCGGCCGAAGGGCTTCAGGTCGGCCAGGTGCGGAACCTTGTCACCGATCCGGTTGAAGTCATCCAGGGTCAGATCCACTTCGGCCTCGCGGGCGATGGCCAGCAGGTGCAGCACCGCGTTGGTGGAGCCGCCGAACGCCATGGTCACGGCGATCGCGTTCTCGAAGGCCTCCTTGGTCAGGATGTCGCGGGCGCGGATGCCCTTGCGCAGCATCTCCACGACGGCCTCACCGGAGCGGTGGGCGAACATATCGCGGCGGCGGTCCGCCGACGGCGGGGCGGCGGAACCGGGCAGGGACATGCCCAGGGCCTCACCGATGGAGGCCATGGTGTTGGCGGTGTACATGCCGCCGCACGCGCCTTCGCCCGGGCAGATGGCCCGTTCGATGGCGTCCAGGTCCTTTTCGCTCATCTTCCCTGCCGCGCAGGCGCCAACGGCCTCGAACGCGTCAATCAGGGTAACGTCCTTCTCCGTGCCGTCTTCCAGCTTCACCCAACCGGGCATGATGGAGCCGGCGTAAAGGAATACGGAAGCCAGGTTCAGGCGGGCCGCGGCCATCAGCATGCCGGGCAGCGACTTGTCACAACCGGCCAGCAGGACCGAGCCGTCGAGGCGCTCGGCCATCATCACGGTTTCCACCGAGTCGGCGATCACTTCGCGAGAGACCAGCGAGAAGTGCATTCCCTCGTGTCCCATGGAGATGCCGTCCGAGACGGAGATGGTGCCGAACTGCATCGGGAAGCCGCCACCGGCGTGAACGCCTTCCTTGGCACCCTGGGCCAAACGGTTCAGCGAAAGGTTGCACGGGGTAATTTCGTTCCACGAGCTGGCGATACCGATCTGGGGCTTGGCAAAGTCCTCATCACCCATGCCCACGGCGCGGAGCATGCCCCGGGCGGGAGCGGCATGGATACCATCGGTCACCGCGCGGGAGCGTGGTTTGATATCTGGGGTCGTTTCCTGGCTCATGAAAAAGATTCTAGAAGTCAATATGACCAATTGGACAACCCGTGACGCGACAATGACACATTTCGCCAAAAGCGCTCATTGATCATTTTGTTCAGCATTCTTAGTAGAGTGTGAGTCATGGACACACGCCCAGACGAGAATCCGACCGACACCGTCAAGCGCCTGCTGCATGAGGCGTTTGATGCACAGATCCCCAACTTCGCCAGCTACAACCTGGTCGCGGCGGTGGGACTGGCCGGCAGCGGCGGATTGAAGGTCATCGGGTATCGGCGCCAACCGGCAGAATTGGTGCTCGCCCCCATCGATCCGGCAGACCTGAGGGCCGCCGAGGACGCGATCACGATCAACAACACGAACGTCAACCAGCTCGCGCTGGTCAATGACGGAGGCTATGAGATCGCCACCTCCACCGGCCGGGTGTTCCGCTTCAATGTGGATGCACACCCGAACGTGGACCTGCATCTGGATGATGCCGTGGTGCAGAGCGTGGAGTTGGATCAGGAATCGGACGCGGCGGACTTCGCCGAGTTCATGCACCATTTCATGAACACCATCGAGGGCACCGAGAACTTCGTGTAACCCACCGGCTCATCACTCAGCCAAAGAAAAGTCGGCGGCGGTGAATCAACACCTGCCATCGGCTCCCCTACTTTCCTGCAAAACTCCCTGACCCGCCGGTGATCCCGAGGAGCAGGGAGTTTTGCGTATCCGCTCATACACAACCTCGGGTCCCAGCCCACTTTTTTACTTTCTCTCGCCGACTAACCCCCGGCAAGTCTTATGCAACACCTGCTGACTCGTTAGGCGTGCGATGGTATTTGGCTCCAAACCGGCACCGGCCGCCAAGTTCCGGGGTTGGAACTCAGCGGCCGGTCGACAGTTGGTCGGCGATCCATCGGAATATGGCGTATTCCGCAGTATCTACCGTCGTCGTTATTAGTAGGGCCAGAGGCCGCCTGCCGGGGTGCTGATCCCGTGGCTGTACGGCCACAGACCACCGGCGGTGGTATCCCCCTGGGAGGCGGAACTGACGCTGACACCGACCACCAGGGCCATGGCCGCGGCGGCCAGTGCGATGAGTTTCTTGACGTTCTTCACGGGCAGTACCCTTCTCGAAATGCGCGGCTCGTGCCGCGGCTCCTGCCGAAGCGCAACGAGCCAAGGTAAAGCCTAGTGAAGCCTGAGAATGAGAACAAGGAATCTGCACAATTAAACGCATCTGATGCGATACTGATGCAGTGGATCATTTTCGTCACGGCTCAGCCGCCCAACTAAAGGTCGCCGAGGTACTGCGTGCCGCACGCGATGGCGAACATGAGAAGGTCACCCTCCAAGGCCCCCAGGTACTGGCCCAATTAGATCCGAAGACCGAAGCGTCAAGTTATTGGCTGGTGCAGGAGGCCCTGTGTTCGGCCGCCCACGCCGTGGATGACTACGAACTGATGTGCCGGGTAGCGGATCAGATGAAACAAACCGCCGGGCAGCTGAACCGCACCGACCTGACCATCAAGGCGCTGCTGGCCCAATCAACCGCACGGCGCTGCGTGGGTGATGACGCCAACGCACTGTCCCTTGCTCGCCAGGCCCAATGCCTGGTGCGTGAACTGGACGATCAGTCTCCGGTACGGGTCCAGCTCTACCAGGTGCTGTTGGCCGCACTGGTAGAAGCCGGGCACCCAGATGAAGCATGGCAACTGCACCAGCACCTGGCAGGCTCGCTGCATCTTGTTGCCGACGGACAGGAGCAGGGCAAGGCGTATTGGACGCTGGGCAACCTGGCCTTCATGGTCTGCGAACCGGATTTGGGAGTGCACTACCACCAGCGCGCCGCGGAACTATTGGTCCCGGCCCAGGACATGGTCCTCTGGGCGCGCTTCAACCGGGCCACCGCCGAACTACGACTTCAGGCCGGGATCCTAAACGAACAAGTCCAGGATTGCCTGCAGCGGGCCGAGCTGGCCTTTGGACTCATCGAGGCCGGCGACCTGGACCACGCCGGCCTGTGTCTGACACGTTCTCGCGCCGCCGCGGTCCAGAGCGACCCTGCCCGCGCCATGGCCATTCTGGAGGATTTCACATCCCGTTATAGTGGTGCACCTGAGCATTTGGTTCCCCTTTTCTCCTGGTGGGCGCAGCTGCTGGAGCAGGCCGGGGAGCCGAAGGCAGCGCAGCACAAACGCCACCAGGCGCAGCAGGCTGGAAAGGACGGTTCGTGACGCACGCCGAAATGGATCCGCGGATCCAGGACATCGTTGACTCGATCCTGAAAATTGCCGGTGGAGACTTCGCTGTCTCCCTGCGGCCCAGCCAACAGCGTGATGACATCGACGCGATCATGGTGGGGATCAAGGCCATGGCCAATCGCCTCTCGGGCACCTATGAGGAGCTGGAGCAGCGGGTGCGCCAGCGGACCCACCTGCTGGAGTCCGCGAGGGACAAAATGGAGGTGCTGGCCTACACCGATCCGCTCACGTCCCTGGCCAACCGGGCCGCCCTGATGCGCGAACTCGCCTCACAGCTGGATGCGGCACATCGCGCCGAACCGGTCAGCACGTTGTTCCTGATTGACCTGGATGACTTCAAGCCCATCAACGACATCCACGGACACAACGCCGGAGACCGGGTGCTGCAGGAAGTGGCAACCCGGCTGCGTCAGAGCGTGCGTCCGGGAGATTTGGCGACCCGGCTGGGTGGAGACGAATTCGCCATCCTGGCCCGCGTGGATGCCTCGGCAGCCAAGACGATGGGTCAGCGCCTGCTTCAGGTACTGCGTGAACCGGTGGAAGTCGGCCCGGCAAACATCACTCCGGGCGGCAGCATCGGGTTCTGCGTGGGCCACGAATCACTCACCGCGGAACAATGGCTGGAGTGCGCTGACACCGCCATGTACGTCGCCAAACGGGACCCGAAGGAAAAGGTCCAGCAGTTCGAGGACTTCATGCTCTACGAACGGCACCGCAAGGCCTTGCTGAGCACGGAGCTGCGCACGGCCCTGGCCAGCGGGCAAATCCACCCGGCCTACCAAACGGTGATCTCGGTGGAGGACGGCGCCGAAGTCGGGGTCGAGGCCCTGGCCCGGTGGGAACACCCCGAATTGGGCGAGCTCTCCCCGGCGGACTTCCTGCCGCTGGCGGCCGAATCAGGCTTGCTCAGCCAGCTCACCACCCGGCTGCTGGATTGCGCCCTGGCCGACCTGGGACAGTGGCGGCGAGGGCAGCGGGTCTCCGAGGACTTCCGCGTCCAAGTCAACGTGACCCCGTCGGAGCTGATGGATCTGGCCTTCTCCGACAAGGTCACCCAAAAGTTGCGTGAACACGAGATCCCGCCCGAGTGCCTGGTCATCGAGGTGACCGAGGAACGTTACATCTCCGGGGATCGCCCGGAGCTGTATTCACTGCGGGCCCTTCGAGAGTTGGGGGTTCGGGTCTTCATTGATGACTTCGGTGCGGGCTATTCGTCCTTCGGCTATCTCAGCAAATTGCCGGTGGCCGGAGTGAAAGTCGACCGTTCCATCACCATTGGAGTGGACAGCGACCCCAAGCAGCGGGCCGTCATGCAGGCCGTGTTGGACCTGGCGGTGGCGTGTGGCTTGGAGTGCATCGTGGAGGGTGTGGAAACAGAGGCCGAAGCCGCCGTGCTGCGCACCCTGGGAGCCCACTGCCTTCAGGGATTCCTGTTTGGCCGTCCGGGACCGTACCCTTCGATTTAAACTAAATCCCTAGCCTCGCAAGCTAGCATTTACGTTATCTTTAGGTAGACTCGCGTTAAGAACAGCTTTTGTTGCCCTCCGCTCACCCCACTCGCATCGAGGTGGCCGCAGGGATTACTGATCAGAATGTCGGGGGAACTATGATCACTGAGACTGCAGTCCTACCTGAATCCAGCCATGAACACTGGGATTTAAACTGGGAGGAACGGGGATATCACGTCCTGACCTTCAAGGAGGGCTCGGTCCTCACGGTTCCCATGCTGGCGGAAATCTCCGCAGAGCTCCGCAAGCTGCACACGGCCGATGAGATCAAGGTGATCGCGGTGATCGGTGGACTGTCCGATGTGTGTCCCGATGTTTCCACCGAGGTGGCCAAATCCCGTCCCACGAGCCGTGTGGCGTTGCTGGGGCAAAACCATGTGGATCAGGTGCTCTCGGGATTTATGCTCTCCGATTTACGCGATTCGCCGATTGGCAAGTACGTCACCACCATGGACGAGGCGCTCGCCCATCTTGGGTACTGAGCGCCAAGCGCTGGAGGCGGAACACAGCCGCCGGTAAGCTGCCCTACTTCGAGGCAGAAGCGCTGGCCGACGGCGTCGCGGATTCCTGACCCTTTTCCTGCTTCTTGGGCTCCTGTTCCTTGGTGCCTTGCTCCTGGATGAGTTTCTGCACCGTCGCGTTGTCCAGCACGTCCCATGGCGACTCCGCGGCGCCTTCCAGCGCAGCCTGCGGCGATTGGGCCGAATTCCACCACTTGGCCTGCATGACGCGCCCTTCGAACAGCACGCGGTCACCCTTGGTGTAGACCGCGTCGGCAGCCCACCCTGGATAGAGGCCCTTGGGGGCAGTGACCACCGGTGCCGGCTTGTCACCGGGCAGGACCGGACCGACCAATTGCCACGGCGACGGCTGCCCCTCGGCTGCGGGGGCGTCCGGCGCCGTGCCCTGCGTCCACCACTTGGCCTCGTACACGTTCTTGCGCCACACGGTGCGATCGCCCTCGACGTACGCGGCGCTCTCATTCCAAATCGGGTACGGGCTGGTGGCCGGATCATCGGTGATCGCGGTTTCGACCGGGGCCGGTTCCGGGCTTGGTGCAGCCTCCGGGGCCGGTGCCGAATCCGCCCCGTGTCCCAGCCCGTCGGAGAGGAGCTTGGCGAACTGCCGGTCCTCCTGCGTTACGCCGCTGCAGTTGTTTGATACCCGGGTCGGGTCCGGGAAGTTGTCCCCGCAGGAGTAATCGCGGTTCGCGGACCAGAAGGAGACACGCCCCAGGCCTTTTTCCTTGACGAAATCGTTCAGGTCCTTGGCATCCTGCAGGTCGAAGACCTCCCCGAGCAGATCATTCTGGCCAATCATCGGGGTAACCCCGATTTTGCGCCACAGGCTCTGCTCCCCCAGCTGCTGGCCATGCTCACGGTAGGCGGCAGACAGCTGGCCGCGCGCGCTTTCGGCCGCCTGGATCGAGGCCTGCGCCATGGAGTCCCCCTCCTGGCGGGTCTGCCCGAAGTTCATGGTCATCAGATTGACGCCAGCAAGATCGACTCCGGCGTCCAGCATCCGGTTCACCTCGGCCAGGCCCTCGGGGGCAAGGCCGAACGTGGCGGCGGGAAGGGTCAACCACACCTCGACCTGAATTTGCTGCTGCAGCTGCGCCACCGCCGCTGCCCGTCGCTTCCCGCCCGCAACATTGGTCAGGTCATCGGCTTCGATGTCCAAATCCAGGGTGGTGGATTCGTAGCGTTCCAACAGCGACTTGTAGGCGGAAGTAATCTTCCCCTCGTCCTGACATGCGCTGGCAAGTTCGTCGTTGAGCAAACCGCCGGTGGAAATTACCACTTCTCCGCCGGAGTCCTTCACCCGCGCCACCTTGCGGTCCAGGTCAAAAGTGTCCGCGGCCTCGTCCATCGAGTAGAAGCCGCCCCAGGAAGGGGCGCACGCTTCATCCGGATCGGCGACGATGAATCCCAGCACGACGCGTTCGCCCTGAGCCACGGCTCCCCCAATGTCATAGAACGGGGTGGACGTGGAGTCCACGTACGCTCCGAACCACTGGTCGCTGCCCGCCGCCGCGGCACGGTCCTTTGCCCGGAACCACAGCGCCAGGGAACCGGCCACGAGCCCGGCAATCACGAGCAGCACGATCAGCAGGCGAAACACGGAAAGCCGGCGGCCCTGGAACTGAATTGCCATGGGTTCCCCTTTAGGAATCACAGGAGGTGAAGAGAGATGAAGATGAGGCGCAAAACCGCGACGCTACTGGCCAGACCAGCTTCCTGGACGACCACTGACAGTACACGGCCTTAAGGACATCTTAAGGCTGTAGTTTAGAATTATGCTAATTGGATGCCCCGGGGCATCCCGCTTCTAGGACCGGCTTTTCCCGCAGATTTTTCCGCCCGCGCGGCGGCGCGGCAGCGTCCGGTCATACCGCATCTTCTGGGAGGAAACCTGCATGGGCGCAGGCAAGCACACCACGGCTCAAGCGACCGAAAGCCGGCGACGGCAATGGGGATCTGAGAAACGCTCCGAACCCTTGTCCATCGTCCACCCGACCCCTTCCAAGGCCAAGCTGGCATGGGGACGCGTGGCCATTGTGGTGACCGTGCTGTCCTGGGTTGCCTATGTCATCACCACCATCCTGCGCCAGCTGGCGAACAATCCCGGGGCCGGCTTCCGATTCCAGTTCGAAGCGG
Source organism: Glutamicibacter creatinolyticus (assembly GCF_006094275.1). Classification (GTDB taxonomy): domain Bacteria; phylum Actinomycetota; class Actinomycetes; order Actinomycetales; family Micrococcaceae; genus Glutamicibacter; species Glutamicibacter creatinolyticus. Next base: position 1,307,084 of record NZ_CP034412.1, on the reverse strand, counting down.
TGCTGTATCTGATTGTGGTGACGTTCCTGACCTTCTCTGCCCTGATGTACCTCACGGCACGCCAGGGAGCCCTGAACCGGTTCGCCACCCACCAGCGGGTTCCGCGCGGAGAGCTGGACCGGCACTTTCGGGAACACACCGAGGGGATTACGGTCCTGGTACCCAGCTATGCCGAGGAACCGGCGGTCGTACGTGCCACGCTCTGGTCCGCGGCCCTGCAGGAATTCCCGCAGCTGCGGGTTGTGCTGCTGATTGACGACAATCCGCACCCCACCGATCCCGCGGTAAGAGAACGCCTGGACGCCACGCGGGCGCTGAGCGGGCAAATCGCCACCGCGTTGGCCGAGCCGGCCGCCCACACCCGCAGGGAATTACAGGCGTTTCGTTCCGCCCGTGCCCAGGATGCCAGCCCCGAAGCACTGTTGCCGGCGCTGATTGCCACCTACCGTTGGTCCGCCGAGTGGCTGGACTCCATGGCCGCCAATGAGGCCGTCACCGACCATGTCGAGGAGTTCTTCGTTGATTCGGTGCTCATGGGCCTGTCCCGTGAACTGCGCTTGACCTTGCTCGCCCTGGAGGCCGCCGCGGCACAACACTCGGCACCGGACCTTGAACGCATGGAAGAGCTGCACTTGCGCCTGGTGCGGATCTTCTCCGCACAGATGGACAACTTCGAGCGCAAGCGTTACGCCAGTCTCTCCCAGGAGGCCAACAAGGCCATGAACCTGAACTCGTACATCAGCCTCATGGGCAAGACCTGGCGTCAAGAACAGCGTGGGGACGCGCTGGTGCTGGTGGAGCAGGCGACACCGCAAGCCGAGGCAACGGAGCACTCTTCCGATAACCTGCTGCACGTCCCGGACAGCACCTACCTGCTCACGTTGGACGCCGATTCCCTGCTGCTTCGTGATTACTGCCTGCGCCTGGTGTACTTCCTGGAATCCGAGGAGAACTCGCGCATCGCCGTCACCCAGACTCCGTACTCTTCCTTCCGCGGTGCCCCGACCCGGATCGAACGCATCGCCGGGGCGACCACCGATATCCAGCACATCCTGCATCAGGGCATGACCCAGTACAACGCCACCTTCTGGGTGGGAGCCAACGCGGTCATCCGCAAGCGCGCCCTGCAGGATATTGCCCAGGTCAACACCGTGGGCGGCTATGAGATCTATACGTACATCCAGGACCGCACCGTCATTGAGGACACCGAGTCCAGCATCGACCTGGGAACCCACGGGTGGGGCTTGTCGAACTACCCGGAACGCCTGAGCTACAGCGCCACTCCCCCTGACTTTGGTTCCCTCGTGGTGCAGCGCCGCCGCTGGGCCAATGGTGGATTGCTGATCATGCCCAAGCTCTGGACCCAGGCCCGGGAGCGACGCCGTGAACGGCGTCCCATGGGATTGCGGGAGGTGCTGTTGCGGGTGAACTACATGTCCTCCATCGCGTGGGCCAGCTTCGGCCTGGTCTTCCTCCTGGCCTACCCCTATGACAGCCGCCTGCTCAGCCCCCTGATCTTCGCCGCCGCGATCCCCTACTTCTTGTGCATGGGCAGCGACCTGCGCGACTGCGGTCACCGCTTCGGCGATATTTTCCGCATCTATGGCTTCAACCTGGTGCTGCTGCCGGTGAACCTCGCCGGAGTCCTGAAATCCATCCAGCAGGCATTCACCGGCGAAAAGATCCCGTTCGCCCGCACCCCCAAGGTCCGTGACCGAACCGCGGCACCGGCCCTGCACGTGCTGGTCCCCTACCTGATCGTGATCTTCTCACTGTTCACCCTGTGGCGGGATCTGCAGCACCAGAACTGGGGCAACGTGCTGTTCGCGGCGATCAACGCCACCCTGGCCGCCTACGCCATCCGCGCCTATGTCGGAATCAAGAACTCGGTGGCGGACATGAGCCTGGGACTCATCTCCTGGCTTTTTGTCGCGCCGAAGCCCAAGGCGCAGCCCGCGCCGGTTCATCCCCAGGCAACACCGGAGACCACGGACTGGGCCACCATCCTGTATCAGGGCGACCGCCGCCTGAACCGGGACCTGCGGGGCTCGGAAGACCGCCGCAAACGCATAGGCATTCGCTAAGTGATCCTATGAGTCGCCTACCTGCCCTGAACCTGCTGAAGAAGCTGCACTTAGCGCAGCGCCACTAGGTGTTCTTCCCATGGACGTTGTGTACGCGGTCGATGGGTGATTTGCCGCCGATGCCGGTATGGGGTCTGTGATGATTGTACTCATGGAGCCAGGCCGGGTATGCGGCGGCGCGCTCGGCTTCTGAGCCGTAGTGCCGGGCGTAGGCCCATTCGAACGCCAGAGTGCGGTGGAAGCGCTCGATCTTCCCATTGGTCTGAGGCCGATACGGCCGGGTGAACTTGTGCGCGACGTGCTCGCCGAGTGTGTCGTTGAACAGGCGTGAGCGGTAGCATGAGCCGTTATCGGTCAGCACGCGTGAAACGGTAATGCCGTGGTTGGCGAAGAACGCGTTCGCGCGTTCCCAGAACCCGGCCGCGGTCTCCTTCTTCTCGTTCTCAAGGATCTCCGAATACGCCAACCGGGAGTGGTCATCGATCGCGGAATGCAAGTAGAGATCGAGATGAGTGTGGTTACCCATATCGATACCGGAGGTCCTCACCTCTTCTCACACAACGCGCCGTTGCTCACAACCTCCGTGGGAAGAACAACTAGGCCACTGATGGGAGGACCCGCGCCTCCGGCAGCTGTCCGGAAGCGCGGGTCGCTGCGTCGGCGAGCCCTATGCTTGCCGGGCGGCGGTCTTCAAGGCCGGCAGCACGTGCTGGGTCATCGACGGGCGCTCCTTCGTGGCTTGCGGCGTCCCGCCCTGCACCACCGCAGCGGCCGACACCGGTGCCGGGGCAAGTACCTGACGGTACTCATCACGCATGCGACTGAGGAACAACTCCAGCGGGAACTTCTCCATGGCCCGTTCGCGGGCGCGAAAGCCCATGCGGCGCCGGGCCGGCCCATCGAGCAGCAACCGGATGATTTCCTTGGCCAGTGCTTCCGGACTGCGCCGCGGCACCAGCGCACCGGAGAGTCCGTCATGGCCGGTGATTTCCCTGGTTCCGCCCACATCGGTCGAGATCGTGGCGCGGGCACAGGCCATCGCCTCCAGCACGCTGAACGGAACTCGTTCCGACACCGAGGACAGCGCCACCAGGTGCCCCGCCTCAGCGGCTTCGCGGGTGTTCGGCTCCTTGTCCTCGAAGCTCACTGCGTTGCCCAGCTTCAGTTCCTCCACCAGTGCGGTCAGCTGCTGGTAGTACTCCCGCTTCTGATTGGGAATCTTTCCAAAGATCCGCAGCTTGGCCTCCGGGATCCGCTGCGTGACGGTGGCAAAGGCGCGGATCATGGTGGCCAGGTCCATGGAGGGGTCAATTGGCCCAACGAAGGAAACGGTGGGCACTTCCGGCTCGGTGGTGATCTCCGGGAAGGCCTCGGCATCCACCCCGTAATGCACGGTGTGCATGCGCTGCTTGTCCGCCCCGAGCTGCCGGGCCCACTTGGCCAAGAATTCATTGACCGGAAGCAGCTTGGCGGCCTCGGCGTAAGCCACCTGGCAGACCACCCGGGACAGCCCCAGCAGTGCGGTACGCACCGGGTGCGCTAGGCCAAGATCTTCCAGGCCCTGGTAGCGTTCGCGCAGGCATACTCCGTGTTCGGTCAGCAGCAACGGACTGCCGTCGCGCCAGTAGCGGGCCAGGCCAACCAAGACTGCCGGACCGTTCGAGGTCACGTGGCAGATATCCACCTGCGGCCAGGGGACATCCAGCACCGCCAGGAACTGGTTTGCGTAATGCGCCACCTGTTCGGCCTGTGCCGTGGTCAGGTGCGGCAGTTCCGGGCGGGCACTGCGGTGGCGGCTCCACGCTTCGGCAACCAGTGCGGCGCTATTGATCCGGTGCAGGGTCCCCGCAAGCTGGTGGCGGGTGCCTCGGGCCAATTCCTTCAGCGCGCTGGTGGCCTGCATGATGTGGGACTGTTCCGGATCCTGTTTCGGCAGGGCGGCGTTCCACAATTCGTTCAAGGCGGTCTTGACCCGCTGCTCTTCAACCTTGCGTCCGGTCAGTCGGGCGCGGGATGGTGGATCCCCTACCGGGATCGTGCTCACGCGCGCCGGGCTCTTGGAGAGGTTCACCGGGATGGATTGATCCCCGACCAGCTTCACGATCTCAAAGTGGTAATCCGGCAGCCCATTGACCAGCTGCTCATTCCAGGTGTTCGACGCGCCCATTGCGACCGGGCAGGTGTCTTCCCCGATTAATGCCACACGGATCCTTGCGCCGGCCTTTGGCGCAGCAGCGGAGTTTTCCTTCTGATTGGTCTGCGCAGTGGTCATGGCGCGACCCACAGCACTGGTCCGGTCAGTGACCCCGTCATCGCCGGACGCAGATTCCGCTCGGGCTGGTGCTCGCCGTTCAGCACCGCGCGGTATTGGGCGCCCCGATTTAGGGCGCTCAAAAGTACAGGATGTATCCCCATGAAATTCCCCAAGAATTTATTTGTAGGAGGAAACCACGATGAACGTCAAAGCGATCAGGGTGGTTTCCACGTGCGTTTAGCTTTCCGCCTCCCGGAGCGAACTCCGTCGTGCGGAAATGATCTGTCCACTACGGACAGCCCCCACAATGAATATTAGGCAATGGCTGTGCCGTTGAGATCTCCAATTGCGCAGATTCAGCTTAACTTTTCGATGCAACAGAGCTCAAAGCTGAGATAACACGCACGTTGACACAGTTCCACCGGTGAATTGTTAGTCGTGTGCATGGACGAAATATTGTCAAATCTTGCGTAATCTCTAGGCTCCACGGGCGCGCCGGTAAAGGTTCATTACTTCTCGCGCCGACCACGAACCCCATGTTCGAGCACCCCGTCTGCCCTCAAAAAGGCTTATGACGTGCAGGAACTTTGGAGTTTATTTTTGGTTCGGAAGTCGGCGCCCGCTCTCGGTCTGCCGCCTAGGAGTAGGCCGGCAGTTGCGGCAGCTGCATCACGAGCCACGGGCTGAAAGCCCAGGGGGTTGCACGCACCGCCACAGCCAATTGGGCAGGGTCCACCCACTGCCAGTCCATGACCTCTTCCGGATTCGGAGACAGTTCGCTGTCGATGCGTGCAGTATGCACGGGGCAGATTTCGTTTTCCACGACACCCGAGGCGTCGGTGGCCCGGTAGCGGAAATCGGGCAGCGTCACCGTCAGCTCCGCAATCTCGCAGCCCAGCTCGTGGCGAGCATGCCGGCGAATGGCATCGAATGGGGCCTCTGCAGGTTGCGGGTGACCGCAGAAGGAATTGGTCCACACACCGGGCCAGGTCAGTTTCGACAGGGCACGCCGGGTGACCAGGACCTGGCCTTCAGAGTTGAACAGGTGGCAGGAAAAAGCCAGATGCAGGGGCGTCTCGGTGGTGTGCACCGATGCCTTGTCTGCCGTGCCAATGCTCTGACCGCTCTCGGAGAGCAGGACTACGTCCATGAACTTTTCCACCATTCTCTTCATCATTGGAAACACCACCATATCCGTCTTGTCACAGCGGGGCACAGCGGCCGAATCGCACCACGTCCTCTTCCCCATGGCACGTCCGGCGAGCGCCTTACTGCCAGAACCAAACGAGGTAAATCAGCAGCATGCTCAGCAGGAACCCGCACAGGTAATTCAGCCACAGGAACCTTCGCCAGGCGGAGCGGGCGATCGCTGAGTCCTGATCCGCCAGGTTCAGGTAGGGCAGCGCATTCAACGCATAGGGCACCGCAAACAGGCCGGCGAGCTTCGCCGGGCCGGGCAGCACCAGCAGCAACAGGCCGGCCAGCACGTACCACCCCAGCACCAGCCGGGCGGTCCAGCGCGCCCCGAGCACCGTGGCAATCGATGAGAGCCCGGCCTGCCGGTCCGGCTCAATGTCCTGGATGGCGCCCAGCGCATGGGAGGCCATCCCCCACAGCAGGAATGCGCCGAAGGCCGCCAGGGGTTGGAGGTCCATGGAGGCCTCGGCCAGCGCCCAGCCGTAAACGCCCGGGGAGACGAAGTGGACGGCGCTGGTCAGTGAATCCAGAAAGGGGCGTTCCTTGAAGCGCAGGTACGGGGCACTGTAGGCCAGCAGCGCTACCATGGATATGCCCAGCACCAGATTGGCCCGGGCACCGCCGCCAAGCACCAGGGCCACCAGGAAGGGCAAGGCCGTCAGCGCACACGCCCACAACACGGTGGCGTGCAGGGAGCGGTCCAGCACGGCACCTTCCACGCCTCCCTTGCGCGGGTTGCGAATGTCGGATTCATAGTCAAAGACGTCATTGATCCCGTACATCACCAGGTTGTAGGGAATCAGGAAGAATACGGTGCCCACCCACCAGCGCCAGTCGAAGCCGCCTCCGGCCAGCAGGTAGGCGATGGCGAACGGGTAGGCCGTGTTGATCCAGGACAGGGGCCGGGAAGTGGCAACAAGCCCCTTCAGGGTGTGGGCGAGGTTTCGGGTTCTTGGTCTAGTACTTGCCGGTTCCCTCGCCGTCAGTGATCCGGGAGTTGTTCCAGGCCGGGCTGGTATCCCTGACGCTCCGGTGGTCCGTGGTTTGGATGTCATTGTTCAATCCCCCGTCGTGGCGTGTGGACCTGTTTGGCGGTGGGCGCCGTGCCGCCGGTGAGCCACCACAGCGCCGGCATGAAGAACACCGCGCTGAGCGGGTACAGGAAGTCTTCTATCGGGGCTCGACCGATGCGCACCCCGACCAGGGAGTGCTGCCCATAGTCGAAGAGGCCGACGGCGATCATGACATTGTCAAAGATCGCGGTGAGCACGAACAGCGCCGCCAGCGCCACCAGCAGCGCCGGAGCGATCCGCCGCACCGGGATGCGGCGCAGCAGCATGGAGCCGATCAACAACACCAGCGAACCGGCCACGAAGCACAGACCCATTTGCAGAAAAGTCATGATGGATAATCCCCCGTCGTCACCGGTTCTGGTTGTTTCTTGCGTGCATGGCCCCGCCACCGCAGCCAGCCGTTGACCAGGATCATCACCTGGTAGCACAGGAAGAACAGGAAGAAGACTTCCTCCAGCGGCAGCTGTTCGCCCACCATCACCCCGCTCATCCACTTCGATTCCAAGTGCAGGAAGATCCCCTGGTCAATGGCCAGCACATCCCAGAGCAGGAAGATCGCGGTGCCCACCAACAGGGAGACCAGGGCGGGACCCGGACGGCAGCAGACAAACAGCTTAAAGCGCGCATCGATCAGCGCCATGCAGCCAATGAGGGCCAACAGAATCAGCAGGTAAACCATCAGCCACCCACCTTGTCGCCCAGTGCCCCCGTGCCCTGCAGGTGCCCCATGCCCAAGGGGCCCGGGGCGTTGACCCGGTTGACCGCCTTGGCCGCCAGCTCACCGCTGATCAGGCACATGGGGATGCCAATGCCGGGGCGCACCGAACTGCCGGCGTAGTAGAGCCCTGGCACCTTGGGGTTGCGGTTGGCCGGGCGCAGGAAGGCGCTTTGGCCCAGGGTGTGGGCCAAGCCCAACGCCCCACCGCGCCAGGCGCCCACGGTGGCCTCGAAATCGGCAGGCCCATAGGTTTGGCGCACCACGATGCGTTCGCGCAGCCCCTGGATCCCAGACCAGCTGGCCAGCTGGTCAATGGCCGCGTCCGTGATCCGCTCCACCATCACCGAGCCTTCGCCGTCAGCTCCCCCGCGGCCCCAGTCCACGCGGGCCGGGGCCGGAATGAGCAGGAACAGGTTCTCATCCCCTTCCGGCGCCACCCCGGGATCCGTGGCGCTGGGCATGCAGGCGTAGATGCTGGTTTCGGTTTGCAGTTGTTCCCCGGTGTGGATGCGGGCGAAGTTCTCATCCCAGTCGCGGGTGAACAGCAGGTTGTGGTGCTCCAGCTGCGGCAGTTTGCCGCGCACTCCCAGGCAGGCGAGCACCGCCCCGGGCCCCGGGTCGGCCTTGCGCCAGTGCCGCTGGGTGCGGCTGCGCAGGCTCGGTGGCAGCAGCTCGCTTTCCAGGTGGTGTAAATCCGCGGCTCCCACCACGGCCTGCGCCCGGCTTTGGTGGATAGCGCCGGCACCGTCCACCCACTGCACCGCGCTGACCGCCCCACCGGCTTCCTCGGTGTGGATGCCGGTGGCGCGGGCGCCGGTGATGATGGTGACCCCGGCCGTGCGCACCAGCTGCTCCATGGCGTCCACCAGCGCGCTGAACCCGCCCATGGGGTACTGCACCCCCTGGGTAAGGTCCAGGTGGCTCATCAGGTGATAGAGCGCTGGGGTGCGTTGCGGGCTGCTGCCCAGGAACACCGCGGGGTAGCCCAGGATCTGGCGCAGCCGGTGGTCGGTGAACGCCTTGGCGGTGTGGGTTTTCAGGGATCGGGCCAGCAGCGGCAGCAGGGTGCCGCCGCGACGGAGGATCGGGGTGGCCAGCAGGCTGCTGGCCCGGGCGAAGTCATCATAGAGGAAGTGCTCCAGGGCCAGGTCGTAGCTTTCGCAGGCCTGGCGCAGGTAGGAGGCCAGGCGTTCCCCGGCCCCCGGTTCAAGGCGTTCGAACACGTCGCCGGCCGTGTCCGGGGCCAGGTCCTCTGGTTCGTGGTCCTCGAAGAACACCCGGTAGGAGGTTTTCAGGCTGCGCAGATCCAGGGCCTGGGAGGTGCTGCTGCCCATGAGCTCGAACCAGTGCTCGAAGACCTCGGGCATCAGGTACCAGGAGGGTCCGGTGTCAAAGCTGAAGCCCTCGCGCTGCAGCCGCCCGGCCCGGCCGCCCAGCTGCTGCCCCTGTTCCAGCAGGGTGACCCGGTGCCCGGTGCGGGCCAGCAGCCCGGCGCTGGCCAGCCCGGCAAAGCCCCCGCCGATCACTGTCACGTCCATTGGCTGCAGATTCATGCGATGCTCCTGATGCGGGTAGGGATGAGGGGGCGTGCGGGCAGGAAGGTGCGCGCGGCAATCAGCGCCTTGCGCCCGGCGGGCACCGAGATCCGGCGCTCCAGCAGTTCATTGGCCGGGGTGCGGGCAATGCGGGCGTTCAGTTCGCTGAACAGCCCGTGGGCCATGCGCACCGCCTGGGCGGCCCGGGGCGCCAGGTAGTCAAGGCCTTCGCTGGCCGCGGCCAAGTCCGCGGCGATGTCCTGGACCAGCGCCTGCTTGCGGGGTTCATCGAGTTCGCTGTGCCGGGTTCCGGGCAGGTACTGGCGTCCCAGCTCCTGGCTGTCGGCGGCCAGGTCCCGCAGGAAGTTGACCTTCTGGAAGGCCGCGCCCAGCCGCCGGGCCGCGTTCAGCGCCCGTCCGTCCGGGTCCGGTTTGCTGCCGGGCATGGCCTGGAAGACCTTCAGGCACATCAGGCCCACCACCTCGGCTGAACCGTAGATGTAGTCCTGCAGGGAGAGTTCATCGTGGGTGGGGCGCACCAGGTCCTGGCGCATGGAGGCAAAGAACGGGCGGGTCAGCTCCACCCCGATGCCGTGGCGCCGGGCGCTGCAGGCGAAGGCGTGAACCACCAGGTTCGTGCTGTAGCCGCAGGCCAACGCCGCCTCGGTGTCCTTCTCCAGCTCATCCAGCGTCCGGGCCACCTCGCTGGCTGGTAGCCCGGCTTCCACGGCGACCCCGTCCACCACCTCATCGGCGAGTCGAACCAGCGCATAGATGTTGGCAATGTGTTCCCGGCTCTGCCGGTCCAGCAGCCGGCAGGCCAGGGAGAAGGAGGTGGAGTACTGACCAATCACGGTTTGGGCGCTGCGTGAGGCGGTGCGGGTGTACAGCTGCAGTGCGCTGGGTTGGAGGGGCATTACAGACTCCGTTCCAGGATCAGGGACGGGTAGGCGCGCAGCTCGTCCTGGATGGTTTCGGGCAGCGCGGCGAAGTGGGTGGAGGCCAGGGCACCGGAGCACAGGTCCGCGGCCAGGCGGCGGGCCACCTGTTCGGCCCCGCTTGCCCGCAGCGCGCGGCGGACCTCTTCAATGCCGCTGTTCCCCTGCCGGTATTCGGCCAGGGCGCGGCCAAAGCCGGCGTCTTCGCTGGCCAGGGCGGTCAACACGGTGCTCTTGCCCTCGCGCAGGTCGGATTCCACGGATTTGCCGGTGGCCCGCGGGTCCCCGAAGCAGCCGAGGATGTCGTCAATGACCTGGTAGGCCACCCCGAAGCGGCAACCGATTTCCCCGAGCCCGGCGGCCTCCTGCTGGCTGGCCCCGGCCAGCAGCGCCCCGCACTGCAGGGGCAGCTGGAAGGAGTATCCGGCGGTTTTCAGTTCCTCCATGCGCAGCACCTGGACGGTGTCGGCCGGGATCATGTGCATCGAGTAGAGCAGGTCCTCCAGTTCCCCGGCCCCGGCCTGGGCGATGCCCAGTTCGAAGGCCTCCTCCACCGCCGCGGCCGCCGGCAGTCCGGCGGTCGCGTGGGTGGTTTGGCGGATCGCGGCGGTCAGCAGCAGGTCCCCGGCAATGATGGCCGCCGAGCCTCCCACATGCTGTGCCTGCGGGTCCGGCAGCCCACGGGCGGCGGCCTGGTCGCGGTAGTGGGCGCTGAGGGTGGGTTGGCCGCGGCGGATGAAGTCCCGGTCAATCACGTCATCGTGGATCAGCAGCGCGGTGTGCAGCAGTTCGAAGGCGCACCCCAGGCTCACGCTGCGCTGCCGGTCGGTTCCCCCGAACGCCCGGTAGCCCAGGTCCACCAGCTTGGGGCGGGTGCGCTTGCCGCCGTGCAGGCTGCGGGCAATGTGGTCCCACAGTTGGGCGCCGGCGCTGGAGTAGCTGGCGGCGCGGTGCCGCTGGCGGGCCACCACCCGGTCCAGCTCCGCACTGATGTGGGTGTCCAGTGCGCTGTCGGCCGGGCCGGTCGGTGCACTGCGGGTACCGGCGCGGTGGGGATGCGTGGTGGTCATGGCTCATCTCTTTGCTGCTGGTAGGTGGGTGTGGGTAGGGAGTTCAGTGCCGCGCGCATGCGTTTGCTGACCTGCAGCAGACCCTGCACCAGTTCGTCGCTCACTGGTGGGGGCAGCTGTTCAATGACGGTGCGGGCTTCGCCCATCAGTTGGCGGGTCAGGTAGAACGCCTGGTCGATGACCGCGTCGTTGACGTGGATGGCGTTGCGGCGGCGGTCGCGTGGATGGACGGTGAGGGTGATGTAGCCGTGCGCGGCCAGCCGGTCCTGCACCGCGGTGGCTGCGGCGCTGCTGATGCCCAGCCTGCGGGCCAGGTCGCCGGGACCGGATCCGGGGTGCTCGCTGAGGATCTTCAGGCCGCGGAAGTCGGTGAAGTTCAGCCCCAGACGTTCCCGGGCCAGGGCGTCGGCCGCGTCGCAGTGCTCCACCAGCTCGTGGAAGATGCGCAGCGCGTCCGTGGCCGCATTACCTGAAAGTTCCATGAGTGAGTCTCTCACTATCTTGATTGTTAGCTAAGTTAGCTACATCATGGAGGAGATGGGTTCGGTTGTCCAGTCCACATCCCAAATTGCCGGGAATCAACAAGGAGGCAGAATCATGCGGAAACACTCAGTGGGAATTGCGGTTCCCATCGCCACCGCCTTTGCGATGGCGGTCGCGATTTTCGGGGCGTTCGCCGGCAGCGGCGCCCTGGGCGGCACGCCCATCCAACACGCCTCCGACGGCTGGCTGGACACCGATTCCACCCTGCTGGCCCCGGCGGGGCCTGCCTTCGGGATCTGGAGCCTTGTCTACGTGGGCCTGGTGGTCTATGCCATTTGGCAATTCTTCCCGGCCGCCCGCGCGTCCCGGCTGCAGTACCGGGCCCGGGCCTGGATCAGCGCCTCGGCCCTGCTGAACGCGTTGTGGATCGGCGTGGTGCAGTTCGGCTGGCTGCCGGTGAGCCTGGTGGTGATCGTGGTGTTGCTGCTGGTGCTGATCCGGACCCTTTTGCTGCTGATCACCACCCCGCCCGAGAGCACCGCCGAACGCTGGATCCTCTGGGTTCTCTTCGGCGTCTACCTGGGCTGGGTCAGCGTGGCCACCATCGCGAACACCGCGGCCCTGCTCGGCTCCTGGGGCGTGGGTGAAGGGGCCGACTGGCCGGTGCCGGTGGCTATCGCCCTGCTGGCGGTCGCGGCGGTCATTGCCCTGGGCACCACCTGGTATAGCGGCGGTCACCTGGGAATGCCTTTGGCCATGGCCTGGGGCGTGGGCTGGATCGGGGTCAGCCGGCTGGAGCCGGGCAACTACAGCCAGCCGGTGGCCATCGCCGCCTACACCGCCTGCGGAATCATTGTGATTGGTTCTGTGGTGCTGGCCTGGGTGCTGCGCCGCCACCGCGACCGCCAGCCGATCCCAGCCCGTGCGCAGGGGGCCGAGTCATGAGCCGCATCGCGGTGACCGGGGCCAGCGGCTACCTGGGCGGGCGGCTGGTGCCGCTGCTGCTGGAGCGCGGGCATCAGGTAAAGGTGCTCACCCGGCATCCCGAATCATTGCGGGATGTGCCCTGGCGTTCGCAGGTGCAGGTGGTGCAGGGGGATCTGACCGACCCGCAGGCCGCCGCCGAACTGTGCGCCGGAACCGACACCTGCTACTACCTGGTGCATTCCATGGCCGCCACCTCCAACTTCGCCGAGGTGGAGCAGCGCTGCGCCCAGGTGATGGCCCGGGCGGCCCGGGACGCTGGCGTGGGCCAGCTGGTCTACCTGTCGGGGCTGCACCCGGACGGGGAGCTGAGTCGGCATTTATCTTCCCGCGTCAACGTGGGGCGCATCCTGGAATCCAGTGGCGTGCCCACGCTGACCCTGCAGGCCGGGCTGGTGATCGGTTCGGGTTCGGCCAGCTTTGAAATGGTGCGGCACCTGACCGATGTGCTGCCGGTGATGCCGGCCCCGCGCTGGGTGCGCAACATGGTGCAGCCGATCGCGGTGCGCGATGCGCTGCACTACCTCTCGCGGGCCGCGGAGCTGTCCGAACCGGCGGGCGGACGCTATGACATTGGCGGGCCGCAGGCGCACAGCTACGCCGAGCTGATGCAGCTCTATGCCCAGGCAGCCGGGATCCGCCGCCCGAAGATCATTGCCCTGCCGGTGCTCACCCCCTGGCTGGCCGCCCAGTGGGTGAACCTGGTGACCCCGATCCCGCGCAGCCTGGCCATACCGCTGGTCGAATCCCTGCAGCACGACTGCGTGGTGCGCTCCCGGGCAATTGATGAATTGATCCCTCCCCCGTCCGAGGGGCTGACCAGCTACCCGCAGGCCGTGCACCTGGCGCTGGACAAGATCAAGGCGGACGCGGTGGAAACCAGTTGGGCCGGCGCCCACCCGGTCTCCGCCCCGGGTGAATCCCTGCCCTCGGACCCGCAGTGGGCCGGACGGCGGGTGTACGTGGACCGGCGGGAACGGGAAACCACCGCCACCCCACGCCAGCTGTTCACGGTGATCTCCAGCCTCGGCGGGGAGAACGGCTACTACTCGTTGCCGTTGGCGTGGAAGCTGCGCGGGGTCATGGACAAGCTGGTTGGCGGGGTGGGCCTGAACCGCGGCCGGCGCAGCCGCAGCCGCCTGGCCCTGGGAGACGTGGTGGACTGGTGGCGGGTGGAGGCGCTGGATGAGCAGCGGATGCTGCGCCTGCGCGCCGAGATGAAGGTTCCGGGGCGGGCCTGGCTGGAGTTCAGCTTCGAACCGCGCGGGGATCACCTGCTCTACGTGCAGCGTGCGATCTTCTTCCCCCGCTCCCTGGCCGGGCGCCTGTACTGGTGGTCACTGGTGCCCTTCCACGGCATCATCTTCACCTCCATGGCCCGCAGCATCACCCGTGACGCCGAACGCCTTCCCATCGAGCAGAGCGCGTCGCCCGCAGCGGCCGCACCCACCGATCCGCCGCGCAGCTAACCGCAAGGCGACCGGACAGGCCCGGGAGTACGCGGCTACTCCCGGGCCTGTCTCATGTCCGCGTAGGCCTGCAGCGCCCGGGCACGGGTTTCCTTCAGGTCCACCAACGGCTCGTGCGCGAGCGACGCGAACTGAGCGGCGTAGCTGCCCTGCGGGTCAAATTTCTTGGCCTGCAGCTCGGGGTTGAAGACCCGGAAGAAGGGGGACGCGTCGGTGCCGCTGCCGGCCACCCACTGCCAGTTGACCGCGTTGCTGGCCGGGTCCGCATCCACCAGGGTGTCCCAGAACCATTCCTCGCCCGCCCGCCAATGGATCTGCAGGTTCTTGACCAGGAAGCTGGCCACCACCATGCGCACCCTGTTGTGCATCCACCCGGTCTGCCACAACTGTTGCATGCCGGCATCCACCAGGCGGTAGCCGGTTTCGCCGCGGGTCCAGGCCCGCCACTCGGCCACGGTCTGTTCCTGCTCGTTGGGCCACGCCCACCCCATGGCGTCGTATTCGCGCCGGAAGTTTTCCGTTGACAGGTGCGGATAGTGGTAGAGCAGGTGCCAGCAGAAGTCGCGCCATGCCAACTGGCGCAGCATGGCCGCGGCTCCGGCGTGCGCCCCGGCGTCCTCCAGCAGCGGCTGCAGCGCGGAGAACAGTTGTTGGGCACTAAGGTGGCCCCAGCGCAGGAAGGGCGAGAGCTTTGAGGTGCCGTCCACATCCGGCCGATCATGGCCATCCTCGTAGTCCGCGACAACCTCGCTGATGACGTAGTCCAGGCGTTCCTGGGCCGGGCGCTCCCCCGGCTGCCATGCCGCGGCCAGCTTCCCGCCCCAATCGGGGTGGGTGGGCAACAAGTCCAGTTCGGCAACCGGGCAATCTTCCAGCCCGGAGGGCGGGGTGAACGGTGCCTGGGCGCCGGGGGCCGGTAACGGAACACGCAGCTGCGCTTCCTGAATGCGCCGGTAGAAGGCGGCAAAGATCTGGTAGGCGCCGCCCTGGTTGTTCAGGATGTGCCAGGGTTCGGCCAGCAGCCAGGCGGCGTGGCTGGTGGCTTCGATTCCCTGCTCACCCAGCCATGACTTGATGCGGGTATCCAGCTCCCTTTCGGCCAGGGCATAGCGGCGGTTCCAGTGCACCTGGTTCACCGCCAACTGGGAGGCCAGGCGCTCGAAGACGCGCGAGGGCTCGCCCCGGAACACCAGCAGCGGCACACCCAGCGCTTCGAGGGATGCGTGCAGATCCAGCAGCGCGTGGTGCAGCCACCATTTGGCGGCCCCGCCCAGGGGGCGGATCCCCGAGGTTTGTTCATCCAGGATGTAGACGCCCACGGTGGGGCCCTGGCCCATGGCGGCGCTGAGCGCCGGATGGTCTTCGGTGCGCAGATCATCGCGGAACCACACCAGGTTCACGGCCTGAACCGCGGCCAAATCCCGCGGGGTGTTTGGTTCCTGCCGATCGTTCATGGACGCACCCTTTCGGTGGTGATGGCTTCGAGCGAGCGGCGGGCCGGGTTAGGGCTGCCCGTTGGCTGCGACGTCGGAGTCCGGCGGGGTAATGCTGGACTCAAGGTCATCGGCGGTGCCGCCAAGGAAGCGGATGACGACTTCGCGCTCCTCGGGCGTCAGGCGCCGGGCGGCTTCGAAACGGGCGGCGTGATGGCGGCCCACCTGCTCGCGGGCGGCCACATGGGTTTCCGGGGTGACCTCCACGGCCTGGGAGCGGCGGTCGGTGGGATGGGCCTGGCGGGTAATGTGCCCGCCGGCCTCCAGGCGGTCCAGCATCTTGGTGACCGAGGCGGTGCTGATGCCCAGATGCTTGGCCAGCTGCCCGGGGGTGACCACTTCCTCGCGATGCCTGGCGGCAATCAG
The DNA here is from genome assembly GCF_006094275.1 of Glutamicibacter creatinolyticus. Taxonomy (GTDB): domain Bacteria; phylum Actinomycetota; class Actinomycetes; order Actinomycetales; family Micrococcaceae; genus Glutamicibacter; species Glutamicibacter creatinolyticus. Next base: position 1,291,420 of record NZ_CP034412.1, on the reverse strand, counting down.
CATTCGGATGGCCCGCATATCGGTCTCGTTGAGCTTCATGTACTGCTGGGAGGCCCGGGAAATCTTGCGCTCCACCGCGCGCAGCCGGCCCATCTGCGCCATGATGGCGTCAATCTGGGCCAGGTCCTGCTCTTGGAGGTCACCGCGCTGGATCAGCTGGCTCTGGGGGTCGCTGGCAGCGAGGCTGAAGATCGTTGGAAGCTTCTCTCGGTCCATGTTCCGTCCGTTCCACCTGCGTGCAGTTTCTCTGCCGCGCCTTCATCATAAATCCCCGGCTCCACTGGCGTACTGGGTGCCGCCTGAGGGTTCGAGAAAAGCAAAAAACCTCCCGCGTCGGGGAGGTTTCGGCTGGTGCGAGTGGAGAGACTTGAACTCTCACGTCCGAAGACACTGGAACCTAAATCCAGCGCGTCTACCAATTCCGCCACACTCGCTCGCGCTACACCTTGAACTGAACAGGCCAAAGTGACCTCACTCAGTGTAGCGGATCGGAATACCGATTCGAAATCGACTCCGGGGCCTTATTTGGGGTCGATTCCCAGGTCGCGGCGCAGCTTCGCCACGTGCCCGGTGGCCCGCACGTTGTACTGTGCCAGCTGCACCTTTCCGTCTTCGTCCACGACGATGGTGGAGCGGATCAAACCCTCGTACACCTTGCCGTAGTTCTTCTTTTCACCCCATGCGCCGTAGGCCTCGGCCACCTGGTGGTCCTCGTCGGAAAGCAGCGGGAAGTTCAGCTCTTCCTTGGAGGTGAACTTCTCCAGCTTGGCCGGGGCGTCCGGGGAAATGCCGATGACCGCATAGCCCAGGGACTTCAGGGATTCCAGTGAATCGCGGAAGTCGCAGGCCTGCTTGGTGCAGCCCGGGGTGGAGGCGGCCGGGTAGAAGTAGACGATGGTCTTCTTGCCGCTGAAGTCCTGGAGGGAAACGGCGTTGCCCTTGGCGTCGTTCAGGGTAAAGGCCGGGGCGGTGTCCCCTACGGAAAGTCGTTTCGCTGCGGTATCGGTGCTCATGCGTAGTTCCCCTCATCGTGCTTGCGGTATACAAAAAATCCGACCTGAGAAATCAGATCGGATCACTGTGCACCCCCCGGGACTCGAACCCGGAACCTGCTGATTAAGAGTCAGATGCTCTACCATTGAGCTAGAGGTGCTTACCGCCGCTGACTAGTTCGTTTCCGCACTCGTCCTTGCGACGCATACAATCATACGCAGAAACACAGGGAAAACAAAAATCCGCAAAAAGCGTCCCGGCTCCTTCAAAAACCCTAGTCAAATTGTTTTTCTCGAACAGACGAGTTGAGTAGCGGACGAATTTCCGTCAATGCAATAGATCACATCAACCTCGCCGCCATCGGTTGCGCAGCTTCGCACTGCGCCCTGTTGTCTCCTGCCCGGCAGGAGTATTCTCTAGGCACACCTTCGGGTTATTCCGCGCTGGGGCAACAATACCGGTTTTAGCGCCTGTCACAGGGGACGGTCATGGACTGCGAAATTGATGGCATCACGCTGCACTACTCCGATACGGGCAACGGACCGACCCTGATTGCCCTGCATGGGGCCGGAGTGGACCACCATGAGCTGTACAGCGCGCTGGGGGATCTTGTTCCGGAGGATCACTATCGGCTCATCATCCCGGACCTGCCGGGGATGGGCCGCTCCGGCAGCGGCACGCTGGCCGGCAATGACGAGGTGGTTGACCTGCTGGCCAACTTCATCCGCCAGGTGGCGGGCGCTCCCACCCTTTTGCTCGGGCACTCCTATGGGACGTACCTCGCCCGGGGCCTGGCCGGCAGGTATCCCGAACTGATTGGCGGCATGGCGCTGTTCGCCCCGATTGGCGAGAGCACCAGCCAGGCTCCGCCCCAGCAGGTCCTGTTCCGGGAGCCGGGAACCGAAGAGGAATTGTCGGCCGACGAGCGCCAGGGGTTCGCCGGTTATTTTGTGGTGCAGACCCGGGATTCCGCCCGACGGTACCGTGAAGACATTCGGCCCGGGACGCTATCGGTGGACGAGGAGGCGCTGGGACGGATCTTCTCCCGCTGGAGCGTGGATGTGGGAAGCGGAACCTACGACGGGCCGAGCCTGGTGGTGGCCGCCCTGCACGATTCGGTCGTGGGGTACGTGGATGCCCTGAAATTGCCGAAGCACTACCCGCACGCCACCATGTGCGTGATCGAGAATGCGGGGCACGCGCTGATTCATGAGCAGCCCGCGCTGATCCGGGGCCTGCTCGGCGATTGGCTCGAACGCTGCGCGCTCGCGACTGCACCGACCCACAGCCCGGAGCCACGACCAGCCAGCTGTGATTAGTCTTCCCGGGAACGTGAAAGGCTCCGTTTCCAACCAGTTGGAAACGGAGCCTTTGCTTGCTGGTGCACCCCCCGGGACTCGAACCCGGAACCTGCTGATTAAGAGTCAGATGCTCTACCATTGAGCTAGAGGTGCCCGTTGCGATGGTCTAGAAACTTTCGTTTCGCGCTTTCGCAACGAGATGTAACTCTACCAGCTTTCGTCCCTCGCGCAAATTCGATGCCACTGCTCGATACGTGAATTGGATTACACGTCATGACATGGGATTCTGTTCGCTTTTGGGCTCCACTGATTAGTGTGGGGTTATGAGCCAACAACGTATCGTCTCCTTCCCCTCGGCCGAGCTGCTCCAGGCGGTCGGTGAGCTTCCCGCCAACCTGAAACCGGTGCTGTGGGACCTGGACAGCGCCCCCGAAGGTGTCGAGCCGAATGAGATCGATATTGCGGTGTTCCCGTATATGGCCGAGTTCTCCCGGCTGCAGAGCATCAAGCAGGCCACGAACGTTTCCCTGGTCCAAACCCAGACCACCGGTTATGACGGGATCATCGATCTGGTCGGCAGCAAGGTCAGCGTCGCCACCGCGGGTGGCGTGCACGCCGCGGCCACCGCGGAAATGGCATTGGGGCTGGCCATCGCCTCCCTGCGTGGTTTCCCCGATGCGGTGCGCAACCAGGAAGCGGGCAACTGGGCCCCGCAGCGGTGGCCGGGACTGGCCGACCGCACCGTGGGCCTGGTGGGAGTGGGCGGAATCGGTGACGAGATCCGCCGACGCCTGGAGCCGTTTGAGGTGAACCTGCTGCGTTTTGCCTCCAGCGCCCGCACCGACGAGCACGGGACGGTGCACGGCATTGACGAGCTGGCCTCCCTGGCCGGGCAGATCGAGGTGCTAATCCTGATCGTGCCGCTCAATGACGCCACCCACCACCTGGTGGACACCGAGCTCCTGGCCGCCCTGCCTGATGGGGCGCGCATCATCAACGTGGCCCGCGGCCCGGTGGTGGACACCGAGGCGTTGACCCGGGAAGTGGCCTCCGGCAGGTTGTTCGTGGCCTCGGATGTCTTTGATCCCGAACCCCTGCCGCAGGACCACGAACTGTGGCGCCAGCCCAACGCGCTGATCCTGCCGCACAACGGCGGGAACACCGAGGCGTTCTTCCCCCGCATGGTGGCGTTGCTCAAACGCCAGGTGCAGGCCTGGTCACGCGGTGAGGACGGGGAAAACATCGTGCACCAGCGTCAGGTCTGATAACCTTTCGGCCACATTTTGGGCTTATCCGGGCGTGGCAGCGGTGAATGCACCGAATCCTCACGGATCGGTGCGCTATCTTGGAAACTATCCTCCGGCGTCCTGGCAGCGGTCTACCGCGGCCCGGCGCCGGGTTGGATGCGATAACTCCACAGATCCCTGAACCAGGAAGCCGAGCCGCCACCGTGCCACCGATTGAGCGCCAGCCCGTGACGCGTCGAGCCGTACTGTCCGGGTCGCTGGCGGCCGTCCTGCTGGGCCTGACCGCCTGCACCGACACGGAACCGCAACCCGCTGCCAGCACCGGCGCCGCGGCCGGCAACGCCACCCCGCGCACCTTCAGGATTGCCGCGGCGGCCCCACCGCTCTCCCTGGATCCGGCGGTGGCCGGGGACAATGACTCCTTCCGCGTCACCCGGCAGATCTATGAAACCCTGATATCCATTGACCCGCAGACCGGTGGGCCGGTCGCGGGGCTGGCCGAGTCCTGGACCGAAAGCGAAGACGGGCTGCGTTACACCTTCACGCTGCGTCAGGGCGTGAAGTTCCATGACGGCACAGCGTTCAACGCCGAGGCGGTGCTGGCGAACTTCAAGCGCTGGCTGGGCATGAACAGCGAGCTGCGCTCACGCTCCCTGCAGGGCTTCACCCAAGTCTTCCACCACACTTCGCAGATTCCGAAGCTGCCCAAGGATGATGAGCAGGCCCAGGCGCCGAATGACACCAAGGCCGGGGACAAGCAGGACCTGGCCCCGGTGATGGCCCAGCAGAAGGCCCAGCTGGAGGCCATGCGCACCCTGCTGGAGGAGGACTTGTTCAGCGGCAAGTCCGAGGGCGGCTCGGCCAGCTACTTCGCCTCGGTCAGCGCCCTGGATGAGTATACGCTGGAACTGAAGCTGCGCCGCCGGCTGACCGGGGTCATTGAGGCGTTCACGCTGCCGGGCCTGGCCATCGCGGCCCCCTCGGCACTGAAGGGCGGACCGAAGGACAACCCGGCCGAGAAGCTCACCGAGCACCCCGTCGGCACCGGCCCCTACCGTTTTGCCAAGCGCACCGAAGAACATGTGCTGCTGGAGGTGAACAAGGAGTACTGGAACCAGCAGCGGCTGAACTCCAACCCTCAGCACCCGCAGCGGGTGGAGATCTCCGCGATCGCTTCGGCCCACAACCGCCAGACCGAACTGCTGGCCGGGGACATTGATGCCTTTGACATGGTTTCGGTGGAGGTGCTGCGCACCCTGGTACGCAACGCGCGCATGGTGGTGAACCGGGACCCGTTCTCCGTGCTCTACCTGGGGCTGCACCATGACGCCCCATGGCTGGAGAAGCCGGCCTTCCGCCGCGCGCTGGCCATGGCCATCGACAAGGGCCGGCTGGTGCGCGAGCTGTTCATCAGCGGCTCGAAGGCGGCCTCCACGCTGCTGCCGCCCACGTTCGGGGTGGAGAACCCGGAGAACGTGTTGTTCTACTCCCCCGATGACGCCAAGAAGCTGTTGGAGGAAATCGACTACGACGGTTCCTCGATTCCGTTCGCCTACCCGCGCAACGTGGCCCGCAACTACCTGACCCTGCCCGAGCGCTGCTTCGCGCTGATCGCCGAGGACCTGGCCAAGGTGGGCATCAAGGTCAAGCCGGTGCCGGTGGACTGGTCCCACGGCAAGTACGTGCAAAGGGTCCGCCACGACGGGTTCAAGGGCCTGCACCTGCTGGGCTTCTCCGGGGCGTACCGCAACGAGGATGACTTCATTTCCGGAATCCTTGCCGCAAAGCAATATGAGTTTAGTTACACCTCGCCGTTGCTGGATGCCCAGGTGCTGGCCGCCCGATCCATCGCCGTGGGCGAGCTGCGCACCGCCGCCTACCGCAACATCCTGACCACTTTGAGCCATGACCTGCCCATTGTGCCGCTGGTGTTCCCGATCTCTGCGCTCGCCCTGGATTCGGTGGTCAACTACTACCCGTCCTCGCCGGTGCTGGACGAGGTGTACGTGGACGTCAAACTCTCGCCGAACGGCAAGTTGACGGGTTGAGAATTTCTTGCCCCTCACGTAATGGGTCTAGTCTGACCTAAGAGCAAAGTATCACTGTCGATGGAGATCCTCGTGCCTTCTGAAACGTCAACCAAGAATTTTGACGTCGTACTCATTGGTGCCGGCATTATGAGCGCCACCCTGGGTACCCTCATCAACCAGCTGGAACCGAACTGGTCGATCGCCCTGTTCGAGAACCTGGACCAGGCAGGCGAAGAGTCCTCCTCTCCATGGAACAACGCCGGCACCGGCCACTCGGCCCTGTGCGAGCTGAACTACTCCCCCGCCCAGCCGGACGGATCGGTGGATCCGACCAAGGCCATTGGCATCAACGAGCAGTACCAGATTTCCCGCCAGTTCTTCTCCTGGGCCGTGCGCAACCAGCACGCCAGCGCACCGGAGAACTTCATCCACGCCCTGCCGCACATGTCCTTCGTGATTGGCCAGGACCACTCCAAGTACCTCAAGACCCGCTACGAGGCCATGCGCGCCCAGCCGCTGTTCTCCGAGATGGAGTTCACCGAGGACCTGGACACCATCAACGAGTGGACCCCGCTGGTCGCCCGCGGCCGTGACGCCTCCCAGAAGGTCGCCGCCTCCCGCGTGGTTGGCGGCACCGACGTGGACTTCGGCCGCCTGACCAAGGACCTGACCGATTCGCTGGCCACTTCCGGCGCCGAGGTCAGCTACGGCCACAAGGTCACCGGCCTGAGGCGTGAGGGAGCCGGCTGGCAGCTGACCGTGAAGAACAACGCCAGCGGCGCCAGCTTCAAGGTCAACGCCAAGTTCGTGTTCGTCGGCGCCGGCGGCGGCGCGCTGCCGCTGCTGCAGAAGTCGGGCATTGACGAAATCAAGGGCTACGGCGGCTTCCCGGTCTCCGGCCAGTTCCTGCGCTGCACCGATGACTCGATCAGCGAACAGCACAACGCGAAGGTCTACGGCCAGGCCTCGGTCGGCGCCCCTCCAATGAGCGTGCCGCACCTGGACACCCGTTTCGTGGGCGGCAAGCGTTCGCTGATGTTCGGCCCGTACGCCGGCTTCTCGATGAACTTCCTGAAGTCCACCGGTCAGCTGGACCTGCCGCTGTCCATCCGCCCGCACAACATCATCCCGATGCTGGCGGTGGCGAAGGACAACATGTCCCTGACCACCTACCTGATCAAGGAAGTACTGAAGTCGCGCTCCAAGAAGGACGCGTCGCTCAACGAGTACTACCCGGAGGCCGATGGCTCGAAGTGGGAACTGATCCACGCTGGCCAGCGCGTTCAGGTCATCAAGAAGGACAAGAAGAAGGGCGGCGTGCTGCAGTTCGGCACCGAGGTCATCACCTCCTCGGACGGCTCCATCTCCGGCCTGCTGGGTGCCTCCCCGGGCGCCTCGACCGCAACCCCGATCATGATCGGCCTGCTTTCACGTTGCTTCCCGAAGCAGTTCGCCGGCTGGGAAGCGAAGCTGAAGGACATCATCCCGTCCTACGGTGTGAAGCTGAATGAGAACCCGCAGCTGCTTGATGAAGTGACTGCCGAAACCAACAAGGTGCTGAAGCTGAAGTAGGCGTCCTGCAGAACCCTGGCCACGAGTAGCTCGAAAATGCTCGTGGCCAGGGTCTTCTGTTTTTAAGACGCGCGTACCTCAACAAATCAAGGGAGCCTTTAGCGCGACCAGGACTCCGAAGCATGAAGAAGCAGGCGCGGGTCAGTGGACTCGTCCGTAGCCTCTTCGCACCGAATTGGGCCAGCAAATCGATGGTCCCGTCATCCCTTGAGCTGTTAGCCCTCAACCCGCTTGGGGGTTGTTCGTGGCACCCGCTGCGATTCCAGCGGTCAGGGCATTCGCGCGTAGGCCGCGCCGCCGGCTGATAAGCGCGAAGATCACCACGAGCATGGCTACTCCTGCCGCCGCAGTGCTCAGCGCCATGATCGTTTCGGTACCCGGGGTTGTGTCATGTGACGTGTATCCGGCGACCAACGGGGCCACCAATAGATAAATGATGATATTGCCGAGGATCGTCGTGCCGAGCAGGAAGAAGCAGGCGATCGCCAGGGCCGGAAACCAACGCCAGCACAAAATGCACAGGGCAATCAACGGGACGAACGCGAATTCGGTGGTCAACAAGACCGGGGACGACCAGTTCAGGTCGGCAGGAACGCCGGCGAGCTCGGAACGTATCGCGTTATCCCCGATAATGGCATAGCCCGGAATCACCAGCAATCCCAACAAAAGTTGCAGGCTCAGCATTATCTTGTCGCTGGGGCGGGCCGCGCTGAGCAGGCAGAGCAACAGCATGAATACCCCCGCGCTCTGCAGCATCAACCCGATCCCCAACGGCACGCCGGTGTCCGGGATTGGAATGTAACCGGCGATTGGCAGATAGTAATCGTACTCGTGGCTTTCGATAGACAAGCTGTCCGGTCCTTGCGTCTCCAAAGCGGTGACCCATCTTGCGTGCGAGGCGCGCTGCTGGAAGACTGCGGAGGCGAAGAAAAGCGCTGCGGCCATGCCCGCAAAGACCATCGAAATCAGTCGCGGAACTGCGGTTCCGGCGGAGCTGACTAACCACTGCCTGGCTTTCATGGGCATAGCTTAACAAGGCCGGCCGCTTTCCCTCCCAGTAAGTGATCGCAACGATTGCTCCGCCGTTAACGCGCTTGGCAGAAAGACCTGCAGTCGGTCGCGCACGGGACCGAACACGTGCTCGCATTCTGCGTGCATGGGCCGAAGAAGACGCGCAAGAACGGAGCTTTTGCCTGGATACCCGACTTCGCGCAAAATCCGGTTAGCACGTACTCGAAGGAGCACGTACCCCGCACCGGAACGTGACCGAGGACGTTTCCTTCAGCCTTCATCCTTAGGGATGATTTTCTCGGAATCCCGCTCCAGATTCTGTTGTCGTCTGCCAACGAACTAAAGTTAAACCAAGCTCTTTTCATCTTTCAACGCATAGGACCGCATCCGCATGCAGCGCTTGGCCAATCTGTCTTTGAAGAACCGTGCCTTGATCGCACTGATCACGGTATTCTCGGCCATCTTCGGTTTGATCTCGATGGGCTCCCTGAAGCAGGAATTGATTCCTTCCCTGGAGTTCCCACAGATCGCCGTCATGGCCTCCCAGCCTGGGGCCAGCCCCGAAGTGGTGGACGAGCAGGTGGCCCGCCCGCTGGAAACCTCGATGCAGGCGGTGGAGGGCCTGGAGTCATCCTCGGCCACCTCACGCACCGGCTTCGCCTCGATCTCCCTGATGTTCGAGTACGGCACCGACATGGACCGGGCCCGCTCGCAGGTGGAGCGCGCGATCTCCAACGCGAAGAACCAGTTGCCGGAGGACGTGGAACCTTCCTCCTTCGCCGGCTCGGTCTCCGACCTGCCGGTCGCCTACCTGGCCGTGGCTTCGGATGAGTCCCTGGAAAAGCTGCATGATGATGTGGAGCGCATCGCGCTGCCCAAGCTGCGCAAGATCGACGGGGTACGCGAGGCGTCGGTTTCCGGTGGCGCCGCCCAGCACATCCTGGTGCTGCCCGATGAGCAGAAGCTGGCCGCCAAGGGCCTGAACACCTCGGACATCAAGGACGCGATCGAAAACGCCGGCTCCCCGATGCCGGTGGGCTCGCTGGACACCGAGGGCCTGGAGCTGCCGGTGATCGCCGGTTCGGCCCCCGATACGCTGGAAAAGATCCGCGAAATCCCCATCACCTCCGACAGCGGCCCGGTGCTGCTCAAGGACGTCTCCAAGGTCTCTATCGAGGCCGATGACGCCACTAGCATCACCCGCACCAACGGCGCCGAAACCCTGTCGGTCTCCATCACCAAGACCCCGGACGGTGATACCGTGGGAATCTCCCACGCGGTGCAGGACATCATTGGCCAGCTGGAATCCGAACTGGGCAACGGGGCAACGATCACCACGGTCTTCGACCAGGCCCCCTTCATTGAACAGTCCATCAATTCGCTGGCGACCGAGGGCCTGCTCGGCCTGGTCTTCGCGGTGCTGGTGATCCTGATCTTCCTGTTCTCCATCCGCTCCACTCTGGTCACTGCGATCTCCATCCCGCTGTCGCTGATGGTCACCTTCATTGGGATGAACGTGTTCGGCTACACCCTGAACATGCTCACCCTGGGCGCGCTGACCATCTCCATTGGCCGCGTGGTGGATGACTCGATTGTGGTCATTGAGAACATCAAGCGCCACCTGTCCTACGGCCAGGAAAAGCGCCAGGCGATCCTGCTGGCGGTGCGCGAGGTCGCCGGGGCGATCACCTCGGCGACGCTGACCACTGTGGCAGTGTTTCTGCCGGTGGCGCTGGTGGCCGGCATGGCCGGGGAGCTGTTCCGTCCGTTCGCGCTGACCATGACCATTGCCCTGCTGGCTTCGCTGCTGGTGTCGCTGACCATTGTTCCGGTGCTGGCCTATTGGTTCCTGCCGCACCGCCCGGGCACCGGCCAGGCGAAGACCGCCCACACGGCCGAGAACAAGGGCGCGATGCAGCGCAGCTACGCACCGGTGCTGCGCGGCACCCAGAAGCACCCGGTGATCACCCTGCTGGTCTCGGTGCTGATCCTGGGCGGCACCGTGGCCATGACCCCGCTGCTGAACACCAACCTGCTCGGCGGCACCGGGGAGAACTCCCTGCAGATCACCCAGAAGATGCCGACCGGCACCGCACTGGACACCACCTTGGAACAGGCCGAAAAGGTCGAAAACCTGCTGCAGGACACCGAGGGCATCGAGGACGTGCAGCTGACCGTGGGCAGCTCAGGCGACATGCTCAGCGCCATGATGGGGGCCGCCGGCTCGGATACCGCCAGCTTCACCGTCATCACCGATGCGGACCTGGACCAGGAGGAACTGGCCGACCGGGTGCGCAGCGACATCCAGGACCTGAACCTGCCCAAGGACCAGGAGATCACCGTGGCCGCCGGTTCGGGCAGCATGATGAGCTCGGATGTGACCGTGGAGGTCAGCGCCCCGGATGAGGGGATTCTCTCCGAGGCCACCACCTCCGTGCGCGAGCAGCTCTCCGGCATCGGCCAGGTCACGGGCATCACCGACAACCTCTCGGAGAAGCGCGAACAGGTGACCGTGGACATCGACGCGAGAAAGGCCGCCGAGGCCGGGATGACCGAATCCCAGCTGGCCGGGATTGTCGCCTCCCAGCTCTCCCCCATCCCGGCCGGAACGCTGCGCATCGACTTCACCGACCTGCAGATCCACATCGGTGAACCCGATGAGCTGACCAGCCAGAAGCAGCTGGAGGAACTGAAGATCCCCACCGCCACCGGCGTCAAGCAGCTCTCCGACCTGGCCGAGGTGAAGATCGAGAAGGTTGAGCAGGTGGTGACCACCTCGAACAACGAGCGCATCGCCACGGTCAGCCTCACCCCGGAAGAGAACGCCCTGGGTGCTGTCTCCACGGAGGTCACCAACAAGCTGGATTCCATGGATCTGCCCGAGGGTGCCAGCGTGAAGCTCGGCGGCGCCGCCACCGAGCAGGCCGAGTCCTTCCAGCAGCTGTACCTGGCGCTGATTGCCGCCGTGGCGATCGTGTACGTGATCATGGTGGCCACGTTCAAGTCGCTGATCCAGCCGCTGATCCTGCTGGTCTCCATCCCGTTCGCGGCCACCGGTTCGATTGGCCTGCTGCTGTTGACCGGCACCCCGCTGGGCCTGCCCTCCCTGATCGGCATGCTGATGCTGGTGGGCATCGTGGTGACCAACGCGATCGTGCTGATCGACTTGATCAACCAATACCGGCTGGACACCCCGGAGCGCGCGGCCATGAGCCTGGATGATGCCATCACCCATGGTGCCCGCCAGCGTCTGCGCCCCATCCTGATGACCAGTGCCGCCACGATCTTCGCGCTGCTGCCCATGGCCTTGGGGTTGACCGGTCACTCCGGGTTCATCTCCCAGCCGCTGGCCGTGGTGGTCATTGGCGGCCTGGTCACCTCCACCCTGCTGACCCTGATCCTGGTGCCGGTGCTCTACCGTCTGGTGGAGGGGCGCAAGGAGCGGAGCGCGGCCCGCCGCCAGGCCAAGCGTGATGCCAAGTACGGCACCGCGGCCGCGGTGGGCGCCCACGCCCCGGTTCCGGCCGACGGTGAGCCTGCTGCGGTGGATGCGGAGTCCGACACCCTGTTGTCCAAGGCCCGCAAAACCGCCCAGCGGGTCCAGTCCTCGGATGCCGATCTGATCAACCCGAAGACCGGGCAGATCCCGGTGACCCGAAAGGAACGCCGCGAGGTCGAGGAAATGCTGAAGAAGGAGAAGGGCCACAAGGACCAGGAGTAAACTCGCCTCTAGTCTGGCAAGCTTTTGGGCCCGATCGTCGCGTTTTTGCAAGCCGCGAGAGACGCACATGTGCCTCAGCTTCGAGATAGTAAATGGGGAGGAATACACGTAGGCTGACAAGCAAGGATACTGACCGGATGCAATCGACGAATTGCACGGATCGGGGGTCACTATGGAACAGATTTTGGTCTTGATGAGTCTAATTAGATGACTCCTGCCCCAAAACTGAGATGTATGCCGTAGCTCCCTCTAACTCTTGTTGCCTCCCAACCTCTCCCCACCTATCCGTTTAGCGGAGAAAAATGGTGACCTCGGCAGACATTCCATCCATCTTCTAGCAGCTGAAGCTTAGACGAGGCATCAACGAAGTGATCGATGCAGTACCGAGATGATTGTCTTTCTTGGGCGGCAGGATCGGCACAGTCTAGTTCACATTTGGACTTGGTCCACCTTCGTGATTTGATCTGACAAAAGAACATAAGGGGCCTGCCATGAAAATTTGCAAAATATCAGTTCGAGGATTTCGTTCGCTAGAGAAGCTTGACGTAGACATCGAAGATTATGCTGTCCTCGTCGGACCAAACGGATGTGGGAAATCTACTGTGCTACACGCCTTGGATTGGTTCGTAAATGGCCGCGAACTCCACGAGGACGATCTCTTCAAAGCTCCAGGAAGTGATTCCAGTAGCTCTGACCAAATCGAGGTAGAAGTTACTTTTACTGATTTGAACACATTGGACCGTGAATTACTAAAAGAGTATGGACGCGGGAGTACTGCAACTTTTCGCAAGACATGGACAAAAGATAACAAAGTGAAGGTCGTAGGACGCGCGCTCCAAGGTCCTAACTTTGCAAAAATTCGGCAGATGACCAAAGTAGGAGAATTCCGGCCCGAATACGTCAATCTGCGGCAAGAACATAGCGATCTTCCCGATCTTGGGTCGTCGCCGTCCAAAGACGCAGTATGGAGCGCACTCGCCTCCTGGGAGGATGCACCTCAAAACCGCGGCAAGCTAGAAGCTGTTCAGAGTTCGGACGCTAATCATATGTTCGGCATTAACGGACAGAACATTATCCGAGAGCTTATCCAGGTTATATTTATTCCAGCTGGCACAGATCTTGCTGCCGAGGTGGGGAGCACCGGGAAAGGCTCCTCATTGTCTCTCCTGATTGGCGCGTTAACTTCTAACGCGGGCAGCAAAGCGAAAGAAGAGTGGTCCACTAAACACGCTGATGTGCTTCAAGATCTAAATACGGCAGTCCACGAAGAGATTCGGGCAACCACCGCTGCCGCAACAACTCGCGTGAACTCGACTTTGGAACGTCTTGTCCCAAGTGCTCGCCTCGAATTTCAGCCCAACGAAATATCGATTAATCCGAAGATCGATCCGAGTGTAACAACGAGAGTCGAAATTGCGGGAAACATCAATGATGTTACCCGTCAAGGCCATGGCGTTCAGAGAGCCGTAATGATGTCAGTCATGCAAGCTATGGCTACTGCTCAGAACGATGAAGTTCTTGAATCTGAAGCTACGGGTCCCTCAACTGCGCTCGTAATCTGTGTCGAAGAACCCGAAATCTTTCAGCATCCCGCACGGGCACGAGCGTTTGCGCAAGTACTGTCTGAATTGTCAGAGGCACCGGGCACTCAAGTGCTAATAGGGACGCACTCCCCCTACTTCATCCGACCTGACCAATTCGAAAATCTCAAACGTATGAACCTTATCAACGGGCGTTCGACTGTTAAGCAATCGAATATCGGTGAGATCGCAAAAAAGACCGGAAAAGATGCTCGAAGTGTATTAAAACAAGTCCAGCAATGGTTCCCTACACAGTTCTCGGAAGGTTTTTTCGCCGATGCTGCAGTTTTAGTGGAAGGGGACACGGACCAAGTAATCCTTGAGGCTATTGGATCGAGAATTGGGAAGGATCTCCACTTCCACGGCATCTCGATACTGAATATGCAGGGGAAAAACAACTTACACCTAGGATACGAAATCCTCCAAAGCGTACATGTGCCTACCTATATCATTTTCGATGGTGATGCAGATACTTGTCTCCTTAAAAACCATGACAATCCAGAAAAACAGAAACAGGCACATAGCAGCAATAAAGACGCGACGAATAAAATCGTAGACTGGGTTTCAGTTAACTCCACGACCCCTATTCCATACAAGTTTGGTGACGAAACAACTTCGTTCGGAATTTTTACAGCTTTTCATACGGATATTGAGCGAGAGCTAGATAAGTGGCCGTCATTTACGCATGCATTAAGTGCCGAGGGTGGGGTTCTCCGAACCAAACACGCTTCGGTATATCGTGCGGCAGCTTTAAATGCTAGTCGCGAGGACATCCCGGAAACACTGATCGAATGTATCGCCACGATAGTTGACTTTACAACTCAACATTCCAATTAAGTTGACGCGTTTTAACGTACCTCCCCGGCGTGGCGGGCGCTGCCAATCGGAACAACTTTATGTGTCACGTATTAGTAGTGACATGCGCCCAACGGTTAGCAGCCCGGCCGCCCAAAGCAGCAGGACCCCCAGGGCCATCGCGCTGCTGTAGGGTTCAGCGGCGCCGGTTACCAGCACCGTGGCCGCAGTGGGCAGATAGCCCACGGCCGAGGAAATCCACCGCACATTCACCAGTCCCAGCAGCTGGGGCATGCCGACCAGCAGGACCAGGGCAGCAACAATGGTGCCCGCCGAGTTGCGGCACAGCGCCGCGATCCCCAGCACCATGAGCATCATCAGCCCCAGGTACACTCTGGCTCCGGCGAGCGCGCGGATCAGGTCCACGGTGTCAAAGACTCCGTACTCTCCGGCGGAGAGGGCCGCCGGAACGGTGCCAAGTCCCACCCCAGCGATTCCCATTACCGTTCCGGTGACGAACAGGAACACCGCCTTGGCAGCGTAGAGCACGCCGCGGCGCGGAACTGCCTGCAGGCTGGAGGTGATGGTGCCTGAGGAGTACTCGGTGGTGAGGCACAGGGCCGCCGCAGTGGCGAAGAACAGCTGGGCCAGCCGGAGGGTCGAGAACACCAGTTCGGGTGCCGGGGTATAGGTGTCAAAGCCGTTGTCGCCGCTGGCCTTGGCGCTGGCGCCAAGCAGCCAGGCGGTGCCGACCATGCAAATAGTGCCCAGCCACAACATCCAGGTGAGGGGTCGCAGCGAGAAGAACTTGATCCGTTCGGCCGCTATCGCCGGGGCCGGCACCGTACCTTGCCAGCAGGAACCCCCATGGACGGCAACTGCGCTGGCGGGGTCGGGCTTAGGCTGGAGGTCTCTTGCGGGTCATCTGCAACACGGGAATAATTGACGGATCAACTTGGTATTACATTCATGCGCATATAGATTGGTCGCTGAAGCCCAGCGGAACCACGAACAGGACAAGGAGTCCCGCCATGCAGTTCGGTGTCTTTACCGTCAGTGACATCACCCGCGACCCCACCAACGGCACCATTCCCACCGAGAAGGAACGCATCGACGCGATCGTGGCCATCGCCAAGAAGGTCGAAGAGATCGGGATGGACGTCTTCTCCATCGGTGAGCACCACAACCGTCCGTTCTTCTCCTCCTCCCCCACCACCACGCTGGCCTACATTGCCGCGCAGACCGAGCGGATCATCCTGTCCACCGGCACCACGCTGATCACCACCAATGATCCGGTGAAGATCGCCGAGGACTTCGCCATGCTCCAGCACCTGTCCAACGGGCGCACCGACCTGGTGCTCGGGCGCGGCAACACCGCCCCGGTCTATCCGTGGTTCGGCAAGAACATCCAGGACTCGGTGAACCTGACCATCGAGAACTACAACCTGCTGCGCCGGCTGTGGGACGAGGACGTGGTGAACTGGGAGGGGCGCTACCGCACCCCGCTGCAGAACTACACCTCCACCCCACGTCCGCTGGATGATGTGCCCCCGTTCGTGTGGCACGGCTCGATCCGCACCCCGCAGATCGCCGAAATCGCCGCCTACTACGGCGATGGCTTCTTCGCCAACAACATCTTCTGGCCCAAGGAGCACTACCAGCAGCTGATCGGCCTGTACCGGGAGCGCTACGAGCACTACGGTCACGGCCGGGCGGATCAGGCGATCGTGGGCCTGGGCGGCCAGTTCTACATGGGCAAGACCAGCCAGCAGGCGGTCAAGGAATTCCGCCCCTACTTCGACAACGCCCCGGTCTACGGCCACGGCCCGTCCCTGGAGGACTTCACCTCCCAGACCCCGCTGACCGTTGGTTCCCCGCAGGAGGTGCTGGAGAAGACCTTGACCTTCCAGGAGTACTTCGGCAACTACCAGCGCCAGCTGTTCCTGGTGGACCACGCCGGGCTGCCGCTGAAGACCGTGCTGAACCAGCTGGACATGTTCGGCGAGCACGTGCTGCCCGAGCTGCGCAAGGAAATGGAATCCCGCGCCCCGGCCGACCTGACCCCGGCTCCCACCCACGCCGGACTGGTGGCCGCCAAGAAGGCCAGGGAAGAAGCCAAGAATTCTCACCCCGACAAGGGACAGGACGCTTAACCGGGGATAAGATCAAGGGGTAAGGATGCCAGCCACAGGGCTGCAAGCATAGGAGTGCAGTGACACACAGTGAGCAAATGGTGGCCGGTGAGGCCACCACCGCCCCGGCCCCGCTAAAGAACACGGTCGAGGCCTGGGAGGCACTCTTCCGCACGCAGGTGGCGGTGATGCGCCACCTGATCTCGATGCCCGAATTCAATCGGTTCTCGGTGCGTGAATACGACGTGTTGTTCAATCTGCGCAATTGTCCCGAAGGCAAGGCGCGGCTGGTGGACCTGAACAAGTTCCTGCTGATCTCCCAGCCGTCGCTGAGCCGGATGATCGTCCGGCTTGAGGAACGCGGCCTGATCTCCCGCAGCCCGGATCCCACCGATCAGCGGGCGATGATCCTGTCCCTGACCGAGAAGGGCCTGGAGGTGCAGCGCGACATTGGGCGCGAGCACGTCAAGCACCTGCACGAGCTGATGGGGCATGCGCTGAGCGAAGAGGAGTTTGACCAGCTCAAGCACCTGAGCATGAAGCTGCGCGCCGGGATCGACTAGGACACACGACGGCATAGGAAAGCCGAGGCAGGTACGTCATCACGACGCACCTGCCTCGGCTTTTCCCTGACCGCTAGCCCAAGTAAGAAGTCCTTCTCACCGGCTGGCGGCACCTAGTTGGCCCGTTAGACCACATCCAGCCCGGCCTTGTCGACCTTGCGGTGGAAGCGCATCCCGGCCAGGCCGCCCAGCAGCGCCCCAACCAGGGCCACCACCGCGACCACGACCGCGGCGATGATGCCGGCGGTGGTCAGGTCCCCTTCGTTCACGGGGATCCGCGGGAAGCTGTTGACCTGGGCCAGGACGTTGAACTGGCTGCCGCCAATCCAGCCCAGCAGCGCCACCACGATGGCGATCACCAGGGCCCACAGCCACACGGCCAGGCCCTGCTTCATGCCGTCGAACCGGGCCATGCGCCCGGCGACGTAGCCGCCGCAGTAGTAGGCGATGAGCACGATGACGCCCAGCACGATGATCCCGACCATGCCCACCGTCTGCGGGTCCTGGTTCAGGCTCTGGGCGACCTCATCCGGGTTGACCCCGGTGCTCAGCCCCACGGCGGTGCCGGCGGCGGCCACCAGGGCGGTGAGCACCACGCCCATGCCGGTGGCGGTCAGCCAGCCGAAGAAGGCTGAGCCGATCTTCATCCCGCCGTAGATGTGCTTCTCCCGTGCCACGACGCTTTCCCGGTCCCGTTCGGCCACCCGGTCGGACGGCGTGTCCGCCCGGTGTTGGGCGCGCTCGGCGCTGGCCTCCCCGTCCGGGACGGCGTCCCGGCCCTGGTTCCGGTCCCGGCGCAGCTCGCCTTCGCGGTCCAGCTCGGCCTCCCGGTTCAGGTCGCGTTCGTTGTTCAGCCGCTCGCCGCGGGTCAACCCCGAGTCACGGTCGTCGTGCGGTGACTTATCTGCACTGGTACTCATGTTCCCCTCCTTCTCGGATTCGGACCATGGTGCCGCCCGCGGCGCGGGCGGCACTGCCTAGCGGTCCGTGCGACGGGTGCGTTCACCGGTTTCCGGGTCGATGATGTCCCCATCGCCCTCGGCCTCGATCCGCTCCTTGCGGACCTGCTCGGTGACCTTTTCCTCGTCGGTGACGGTCTCGGTGTCCAGGCGGACCTTCTCCACCGGGACCGCTTCCTTGTCAACAACCGGGCGTTCGGCGTGCAGGGTCACTTCCTGCTCCTCCTCGCCCAGCTCGCCGCCGCGCACGGTGCCGGCGGCATCGGCGTCGGTGATCGGTTCGCGTTCCACGCGCACCTCTTCATGGCTGACCGGCACGGTGGTGGTCACGTTCTCGGTCACCACGTACTTGCGCAGCCGGGCCCGACCGGTTTCCACGTTCTCGGTGCCCACGCGCAGCTGCTCCTCGGAGCGGGTCATGCCCTCACCGGCGTCCCGATCCCGGCCCACGGTGTCTCGGTCATCGAACCCGACCCCGGCGTCGGCCGTGCGGTCGGTGCCCAGGCGGTCGCCGGCCAGGCGGTCATCCTCCAGCCGGTCGTTGCCCACGCCCCCGGCCAGGGCGGTGTCGTTCGGGTCCGCGGGCAGCTGGCCCGCCGACTCGCGGCCGGTGCGCTGGTCCACGCTCTGCTGCCGGTCGTAGGAACGGTTGTAGTAGCGGTAGAGCTCCTGCTCATCGGCCGGGCTCAGGTGCCCGTCCTCGTCGTCGATGCGCGGGGCATCCTTGACGATCTGCTTGTCGAACGGCACGGTGACGGTGTCCCCGTGCACGCTGGCTTCATCCAGCGGAACGAAGCTTTCGGACATTCCAAACAATCCGGTGCGCACGGTGACCCACTGCGGTTCGCCGGTCTGGTCATCAAGGAAGACCTGTCCGAACTTGCCGATCTTCTCGCCGTCGCTGCCGACCACGGTGCCGCCGGTGTTCAGCAGTTCATCAATCTGGTTCTTGTTGATCATGGTTTCTTTCCTTTGCGTCGGTGTTCAGTGTTGTGAAACCGTCCGGAAACCAAGTGTGGTGTCCGAAGGGTGCTGCGCCCCTGGTGGGCGTGACGTCCTACGAGCCGTTCGAGTCAGTGCCGGCGGGTGTGGGCCGGTCTGCCGAAACTTGGAAGCTCAATGCTGAAGGCATTCGTGATGCTGTTTGCAGATTGGGTTTCCTCTCTGTTGGTGTCCCCCGGTACTTTGAATATCCCATCTGCTCCCGCCGCCGTGTCCAGTGCCTAGTGCCTGCATGGACGCAGCCTTGGGGCTGACTGGGAAACCTGAAATGTTCTGCCATTGGCGCTGTAGAGGTGCCATATTAAGCGCCCCCGTCCCCCGGCATGGGTGCGGCCCCGTCCTTTTCGCCCACCTCGTTGAAGCGCCCGGCGGCCCGGCGGCCAAGCACCGTAATCGCATCGAGCACCTTCTGGGCGGGGCCCGGCAGCCGGTCGCGGGCCTCGTGCCCGGTCACGGTGCCCTGTTCACTGCCCGGCGCCCCGGGCAGCATCCGCCCGAGAACTCCCAGCAGGTTCGCGGTGGTGGCCGGGGCCAGGCCGTGGACCCGGATGGCCAGCTTGGCCAGCGGGGTGAGCACCACCAGCGCCCTGCCCTCCAATACCCGGCGCACGATCTGGCGGGCGGCCCGCTCGGCGTCAATGGACACCAGCGGGAAGGAGGCACCGACCGAGAACCAGCCGTACTCGCCCGGCTGGTTGCCGGTGAACTCGGCGCGCAGGTGGGAGCCGGTGCGCATCAGCCCGGGCACCACGGTGGTGACCTTGACCCCGGTGCCGGACATCTCCGCGCGCAGCCCCTGGGAGAAGCCGACCGCGCCGAACTTGGCGGTGCCGTAGGGCAGCAGGTGCGGCACGCTGATCATCCCGCCTATGGAGGAGACGGTGGCAATGTGCCCGCGTCCGCGTTCACGCATGGAATCCACCACGGCCAAAGCCAGGTTGACCGGGCCCCACAGCATGATGTTCACGGCCTGTTCGAAGTGTTCACGCTCCAGGGACTGCAGCGGCCCGACCTGGATGACACCGGCCACGGTGACCAGCACCTCGATGGGCCCCAGGGTTGCCCCGATGCGCGAGACCATGCTGGTGACCTCACCGTTGTCCGCCACATCGCACACCATGGATTCGACCATGAGGCCTTCGGCATGCAGCTTTGCCCGGGCCGCGTCCAGTTCCTCCGCCTCGCGGGCGCAGATCACTAGCCGGTAGCCGCGCCGTCCCAGTTCCCGGGCCACAAGCAGGCCCAGACCCCGTGAGGCACCGGCGACCAGTGCGACTTGCCCGTTCGTTGCTTCCTGAGGTGTTGGCATGGCCTCACCCTAGGCAGGTGAAGGGCCGCTGTGACACAGGCCATGGCAATTACCCGGCCAGCTCCCAGCCAATACTGAACCGGAGCGGTGTTGGCGCAGGTGGCGTTCAGGTTACTTGTAGAATCCTTCGCGCAAATTGATGCCGTGCTCCAGCCAGACCTTTAAGGCCGCCAGCATCGAGGTCCAGCCTTCGCAGTTGTCAAAGGCTCGCTGGATCCCCGCCTCGCTGGGCTGCCAGCCGGATTCGCTGATCTGCACCTTGGTGCGGGCGCCCTCATCGACCGGCTCGAAGTCGAACTGCACCCGGCTCATGCCGTCCTCGGCCACCAGGTGCTCACCTGCCCACCGCAGCACAATGTGCCGCGGGGCCTCGGCTTGCAGCACCTGCACTGGGAAGGCGCCGGGGAAGTCGTGGAAATCCCAGGTGACCGAGTTACCGGCCTCCAGCCGGCCGCGGGCCCCGCCGGTGGTGAAGTAGCGCGAAAGCTGCTCGGGATCCGCGACCGCCTCGTAGACCTGCTCGACCGGCTTGGCAACGTGCCCGGCAACGGTGAAGGAGAGCTCGCGCGGGAGCTGGTGTGCGTCCATGGTAGATGTCTACCGTACCCGTGGCACCGGCACAAGGGTTTGCACGCCGAGGAACCGGCGCACCGGCACATCGGGAGGAGCAGGACAGCGGGTGCCAGGCGGGGAGAACTGTGCTGTTAGTCGATGGCCCGCTGCCCGGTCTTGGCCTGGTTGGCCATCCGGTTGATGATCCGCGCGGCGAGCTTTCCCTGGGTCGGGGTCAGTTCATGCGGTCCGCGGCTGCGGCGGATGCGCACAAATCGGCGGTTGGCCATGAACGCCCGGGTGGTGTTGCCGCGGATGATGAAGAAGTCCAGCACCCCGTTGACGAACAGCATGGGCAGCTTCAGCCGGGTGGCCTGCCGGTAGGACTCGTATTGCATGATCGAGTTTTGCAGGCTCTTGCGGTAGGCCGGCCAGGTTTCCTCGGTGATTTCCATGCCCTTGATGAACGGGACGTATTCCTCGGCCAGCCCTCCGCCGGTTTGGACCGCGTCCGGGGAACGGGAGACCAGTTCGAACAGCGAGAAGTACAGGCCCTCGGCGCGCAAGAGCTTGCGCAGCTTGCCGCCGCGTGGCTTGCGCCGGTAGAGCGGTGCACCGAAGAGCACCAGGCGCTCAACCATGTCCGGTTCCTTCTCTGCCAGGTCCAGGGCAATGTTGCAGCCCATGGAGTGGCCGGCAATGACCGCCTTTTGAATCCCCAGGTCCTTCAGGGTCGCGGCGACCGCCGAGGAGTGGTCCCGCAGGGTGTATTCAACATCCGGTTTCGGCGCATCCCCAAATCCAAGCAGGTCCACGGCAATGATCCGCACCCGGGAGTAATCCAGGTCGTCGAGGACGAAATGCCAACTGTGGTGGTTGTTCCCCAAGCCGTGCAGCAGGACCACGGGCATGCCCTGGCCCCGGTCAATCTTCACGGGCAACAAGTGGTTCGACATGATCCCAATAGATTAGCAAATTTACGCCCTTGACAGGCGACGGAACCCCCGTAGAGCAGTGAGGTGGGCAACTGTCCTAACAGCCGAAGGGGGCGGCGTAGCGGTAGTTGCCTGCGGGCAGACGGTGGGGGTCGAGCACCTTGACCATGAAGTTCTCGCCCCAGGCGGCGTCGGAGGGGATGATTCCGTGATCGGAAGCCGGTTCGTAGCCGAAACGCCGGTAGTAGTCCACGTGGCCGAGCAGCACGATTCCTGGCAGGTTGCGCTGCTGCGCACGGTCGTGGATGTCCTGCATCAGGATCGAGCCCACCCCGCGGTGCTGGTATTCGGGGGCGACCGCCAGCGGCCCGAGCCCCAGCAGCGGGTATTGCCCGTCCACGCTCCCCCAGCTGGCGATCACGTGTCCAATGACGGCGGTCTCATCCAAGGCCACGATCGAGAAGACTGGATCGTAGGCGGGGCAGTCGAAGAGCTCTTGCAGCAGGCCGACCTCCGCCGGCTCAATCGAGGGGTCGAAGTTGGCGAATGCCGCATGGGCCACTGCGTAGACCCCTGCCCTGTCGTCGAAGGTTTCCTGCCGAACTTGCATGGTCGCTAACCTACCAAACTCAGCTGGACGCTCCACCGGGATGAAGCCCTGCAGACCCGGGGCGAAACGCAAAACTACTGGTCACCTCCTGATGCTTGAAACTCATGCCCAGAGCGAATGTTTCGCAGTGTTGAACGTGAGGGGAACAAGGGGCTTATCCCCATTTGCCGGGGCAGACTTATCTGCGAAACTTTGCGCCATTTTCTAGAAGAACCTTGTCCGGTCGGGTTCTTGATGCTGGAATAAGGGAAGCTCATTCATCACTCGTGAGGAAAAACCCATGACCAAGAAAGGCACGACCCGCCTGGCACTGGCGACCGTGTTTACCGCTTCGTTGGTGGCGACCTCGCTGGCTCCGGCCACCGCCTTCGAACCGGCCGCCCCGGCCCAGGTGCAGTCCCAGGGCATCACCACCGCGGCCGCCCCGAGCACCGACGTGGCGTCGTTCGTCCCGACGGCCCGGAAGCTGCAGCGCGGTGCCAGCCGCATTGATGTCTTTGTCAGCAAAAGCTATCCGCTCTCACCGGCCCGCTACGTCCCCAAGACCAAGACGGTAAGGGGCACCTCCATCCGGCTTCGGCCCGAAGCGGCTGACGCCTACCTGAAGATGAAGACGGCGGCGAAGAAGTCGGGCGTGAACATTGCCCTGGTCAGCGGCTACCGCTCCTATGACCGGCAGGCCCAGCTGTTCCGGCAGTACACCCAGCAGTACGGGTCAAAGTATGCCCAGCGGATCTCCGCGAAGCCCGGCACCAGTGAACACCAGACCGGCCTGGCCGTGGACGTGGGCAACACCAACCACCAGTGCGGCCTGCAGGCCTGCTTCGAATCCACCAAGGTGGGGCGCTGGATGGCGAAGAACGCCCACAAGTACGGCTTCATTCTGCGCTACCCCAAGGGCTACGAGTCGGTGACCGGATACGCCTATGAACCATGGCACTTCCGCTATGTGGGCACGTCCCTGGCCAAGAGCTACACCCAGTCCGGGGCCAAGACCCTGGAGCACTACTACGGGGTGGCCAAGGCCAAGCCGAAGGCGGAGAAGCCCAAGACCCAGGCCCCCAAGGGCGCCTCGAGCGCCAAGACGAAGGCGAACCTGAACCTGCGCAGCGGGGTAAGCACCAAGCACAAGGTCCTGCTTACCATCCCGAAGGGCAAGAAGGTCAGCCTGACCGGCAAGACCTCCAAGGGCTGGTACCAGGTGAAGTACTCCTCCAAGACCGGCTGGGTTTCGGGCACCTACCTGGGCAGCTTCTCCGGCAGCAAGCCCAAGACCCAGACTTCCCCGTCAAAACCGAAGAGCTCGGTGAAGACCAAGAAGACCACCGCGAACCTGAACCTGCGCACCAAGGCGGGCACGGGCCACAAGGTCCTGCTGACCATCCCGAAGGGCAAGAAGGTCAGCCTGACCGGCAAGACCTCCAAGGGCTGGTACCAGGTGAAGTACTCCTCCAAGACCGGTTGGGTTTCGGGCAAGTACCTGCGCTGACCGGAGCTGCCGCTCCGGCGAGGGCGGCAACCGGGGTACCTCAAGCAAAACAGCAGGCAAGGGGTGGGACGAAGTCGATTCGTCCCACCCCTTGCATGGTTAACTCCTCGGCCGATCGGCCAGCTTTGCGGATGATGCCTAGCGTTTGCCGAGCAGCCCGCGCATCACGCTGATCACCGCCGAAGCCACCTGGCTGATCTCGTTTTCCTTCATTCCACGCGTAAAGGAGAGCCGGATGGCGGTATGCGCCAGTTCCGGCTCGTACCCCATGGCACTGAGCACCGGGGAGGGATCGGTGGAGCCGGCGGCGCAGGCCGAGCCGGAGGAGCACAGCACCCCGTGACGTTCCAGCTCAATCAGCACGGTCTCCCCGGCGGTGCGCGGGAAGACCAGGGACACGATCCCGCCGATGCGCTGGGTCGGGTGCCCGGTGAGCGCCACCGATCCCGGGAACTGCTCGTTGAGTTGGCCGGTGATCCGCTCAATCAGGTAGGGGCCGTAGCCCTCCCCGGCCCCGGCCTCGCGTTGTTCGCGCACGATTTGCAGGGCCCGGGCGATCCCGGCGGCACCGGCCGGGTTTTCGGTCCCCGAACGCACCCCTCGCTGCTGGCCGCCGCCGTGCAGCAGCGGCACGATCGGGTGGTTGGCAGCGTAGTAGAGCACCCCGGTGCCCTTCAGCGCCCCAATCTTGTGACCGGAGATGCTCAGCGCATCGACGTGCGGGGTCAAGTCACTCAAATCCAGCCATCCGGCGGCCTGCACCGCGTCGGTGTGCATGAACGCGCCGGCCGCGCGGGCCAGGCGTCCGAGCTGCGCAATGGGCTGCATGGTGCCGACCTCGTTGTTCACGGCCATGACCGAGACCACGGCGGTCTTCGCATCGATCAGCCGCTCGGCGGCCGCCAGGTCCACTACGCCCTCGTGGTCCACGGGGATCAGCTCATGGGTGAAACCGTGGTGTTCGGCCAGGAACGCGGCCGCGTCCTGCACGGCGGGATGCTCGATGGCGCTGGTGATGATCTTCCGTCCCCGTGGGGCCGCCAGGGCCGCACCGATGACGGCGAGGTTGTCGGCCTCGGTGCCGCCGGAGGTGAAGTAGATTTCATGCTCCCCCACCCCCAGCTCATTCGCCACGGTGTTGCGGGCCCAGCTGACCGCCCGTTCGGCGTTGCGCCCCAGCTCATGGCGGGAGGACGGGTTGCCAAAGTCATGGGTCAGCAAGGGACTGATGGTGTCCAGCACCTGCTGGTGGGCGGGCGCGGTCGCCGCGGCATCCATGTAGATCATCCGATCACCATATCCAATCCCAGATCGATGGCCACCACCGAATGGGTGATGGCGCCGGAGGAAATGATGTCCACCCCGGTTTCGGCGATCTCGGCGACCGTGGCGGCGTTGACGTTTCCGCTGGCCTCAACGATGGCCTGGCCGTCAATGAGTTCCAGGGCGGCCGGAATGTCCGCCGGGGCAAAGTTGTCCAGCATGATCATATCCACCCCGGCGGCCAACACCGCGGGGATCTGGCTGATGTCATCGACTTCCACCTCCATGGCGGTGGTGTGCCCGAGCCGGGAACGCACCTGGCGCAGCGCACTGGTCAGCTGCTTGCCGTCCCCCAGCAGGGCCAGGTGATTGTCCTTGGCCATGAACGCCTCGGAGAGGTTGTCCCTGTGGTTCACTCCCCCGCCGCAGCGCACCGCATAGCGTTCCAGGGCCCGCAGGCCGGGAGTGGTCTTGCGGGTGTCGGCGATGCGCGCCTTGGTGTGCGCCACCTTCCCCACCAGTCCGGCGGTGGCGGTGGCAATGGCACTCATCCGCTGCAGCAGGTTCAGCCCCACCCGTTCGGCGGTGAGGATGCTGGCGGCCGGACCGCTCACGGTGATCAGCTCGTCCCCCACCTCGAAGCGCTGCCCGTCAGCGAGGTGGGCCGTGACCTGGATGTCCTGATCCACCTGCTGCATGACCCGTTCGAACACGCCGCTGCCGGAAAGCACGCCAGGTTGGCGCGCCACCACGGCGGCGCGGGCGGTGACCGCCGCGTCCAATACGGTGGTGGCGGTGATGTCCCCGCGGGGGCAATCCTCCAGCAGGGCGAGCGAAACAATGGCATCAATGACGGAGCGCGGGACAGGGTGGATGGAACTCATCAGGCGTAGATTTCCTCGAAGGTGTTGGTGGTGGTCTGTTCGCTGAGCGGAAGCTGCCAGCAGGTGCGTGCTGCCGGGTGCGGCTCGGGGTGATCGGTCCGATAATGCGCCCCCAGGCTGTGGGTGCGTTCCTGGGCGGCGTGGGCGCTCAGGCGGGCAATGAGCAGCAGGTTCTCCAGCTCGTGACGGGCGCGGGGGCTTGCGGCCACCGGTTGGGCCTGCCGCAGCCGGGTGATGGCTTCCCGCAGGCCGGGACCGTCGCGGTGCACTGCCAGCTGGTCGGTGGCCAGCTGCTGCAGCTGCCCAAGGCTCATCCCCTGGCCTGGTTCGGTTTCGGGCAGTGGATGGACGGCGAGCGCCGCCGTCTCCGCCCGGGCCAGCGGCGGGTCAGTGAGCATGGCGTTCACGGCACGGCGGGCGAAAACCAGGGCTTCGAGCAGGGAGTTGCTCGCCAGCCGATTGGCCCCATGCACAGCGGTGTTCGCGCACTCGCCGGCCGCATAGAGCCCGGGCACGGTGGTGCGTCCGTCCAGGTCGGTGAAGATCCCTCCCATGAGATAGTGCTGGGCCGGACGCACCGGGATCAGGTCGTGTGCCAGGTTCAGCCCACAGGCCTGTAGGCGTCGGGTAATGGAGGGGAACCGACGGGAAAGGAAACCTCGGCCCTGGTTCTGCTCCACTGCCCGGGCATCCAGGTAGACCGGGTGCCCGGCCATGTTCTGCGCGTGGATAGCCCGGGCAATCACATCGCGTGGCGCCAGTTCGGCCCGTGGATCAATCCCGGGCATGAAGCGCTCGCCGGTGCCGGTGACCAGCACGGCGCCTTCCCCGCGGACCGCCTCGCTGATCATCCCCGCGCCCGGGTGGGCTTCGGTGTCCACCATGGTGGGGTGGAACTGCACGAATTCCATGTCGCTGATTATTGCCCCGGCCCGGGCGGCGAGCGCGATGCCGTCCCCGGTCGCGCCCACCGGGTTGGTGGTGTGCCGGTAGAGCCCGCCAATGCCGCCGGTGGTCAGCAGCACCCGGTCCCCGGCCAGCGTGTGCTCGCTGCCGTGTCGCAGATAGCGCACGGCGTGCCCGGAATCCTGCCGGCGTTCAAGGGCGGTGACCAGCGCGTGCTCGATTACGCTGAGGTTTCCGGCCTGCTCTGCTCTCCGGCAGGCGGCGACCAGAGCGCGGCTCAGCCCCTGGCCGGTGGCGTCCCCGTTGATGTGCAGGATCCGGTGGGCGCTGTGCGCGGCCTCCAGCCCCAGCTGGTAGGCACCGTCCCCACTGCGGTCAAAGGCCACCCCGTGCTGTTCGAGCTGGTCAATGATTTCCGGCGCCGCGGCGCACAGGGTCTGTACGGCCTGGACCGAGCCGTGCCCGTTCCCTGCGGCCAGGGTATCGGCGACGTGGCTGGCCACGGTGTCCCCGGCCGCTTGCCCCTGGGAGGTCAGGGCGCTGATGCCGCCCTGGGCCCATTCGGTGTTGCCGGTGCCCAGCCCGTCCTTGGTCAGCAGCACCGGGTGCACGCCGCGGCCTACCGCGCTCAAGGCGGACAGCAGCCCGGCGGCCCCGGAGCCGACAATGATGGTCCGGGTCATGGCCGGGCAGCCAGCATCCGCTCCAGGGCGGTCTTGGCGTCGGCCTGCTCGGCCTGCGGCACCTCAATGCGGTTCACAATGCGCCCGGCCACCAGTTCCTCCAACACCCAGGCCAGGTAGCCGGGGTGGATCCGGTACATGGTGGAGCAGGGGCAGATCACCGGATCCAGGCAAAAGATCGTGTGCTGCGGGTACTGCTCGGCCAGCCGGTTGACCATGTTGATCTCCGTGCCAATGGCGAAGGTGGTCGGTTCGGTGGCCCCGGCGATGGCCTTGAAGATGTAATCGGTGGAACCCGATTCGTCCGCCGCGTCCACCACCTCCATGGGGCATTCGGGGTGCACGATGACCCGCAGGTTCTCGTGCTCGGCCCGCGCCTTGTCAATCTGCGCGGTGGTGAAGCGCTTGTGCACGGAGCAGAAGCCGTGCCACAAGATCACCTTGGCGGCGTTCAGGGTGTCGGCATCGTTGCCGCCCAGTTCCCGGCGTGGGGTCCACAGCGGCATCTGTTCCAGGGGGATCCCCATCGCCTTGGCCGTATTGCGGCCCAGGTGCTGGTCCGGGAAGAACAGCACCCGCCGGCCGCGTTCGAACGCCCACTCCAGCACGGTCTTCGCGTTCGAGGAGGTGCACACCAATCCCCCGTTGCGGCCCACGAACGCCTTCAACGCCGCGGAGGAATTCATGTAGGTCACCGGGATCACCGCGGCGCGCCCGTCATCCTCCTCGTCCCGGTACAACTCCATCAGCTCATCCCAGCACTGCTGGACGCTGGGGGCATCGGCCATGTCCGCCATGGAGCATCCGGCCGAAAGGTTCGGCAGGATCACCGCCTGGTCATCCCGGGAGAGCACATCGGCGGTTTCGGCCATGAAGTGCACACCACAAAAAACAATGTACTTGGCCTCATCACGGGTCAGTGCCGCATTGGCCAGCTGGAAGGAATCCCCCACGAAGTCGGCGTACTTGACCACCTCGTCACGCTGGTAGAAGTGGCCCAGCAGCACCACGTCATCGCCCAGGGTCTCCTTCGCCGCACGGATGCGGGCATCAAGTTCCTCCTCGCTGGCGCTGAGGTACTGCTGGGGCAACTTCTGCTGCCGCGGGAAGTTCGCCGGGGCCTGATCCCCCTGGGAAGCTCCGGGGCCGTAACCGGATGGGGTGTCCCAGGGGTTGGCCGAGAGTTCGGATGAGCAGGTGGAGCCCGGTGCGTTGAGGGTCAGCCGGGTGATGGTCGAGGAAAAGGTAGGGCTACTCATGGTTGGTATCTACTTCCAGTGGGTCATGGCCGCTGCCCGCGTAGCGGTAGAGCCGGGGTGGTCGGTGCTGGCCGCCGGCGAGGTATTCGTCGGTGGCCACAATGCTCTGGGTGGCTTTGAGTTGGCGGCGGAAGTTGGCTGGGTCAAGTTCCTTGCCCAGCATGGCCTCGTACACCGCCCGCAGCTGGGCCAGGGTGAAGCGCTCGCCGAGCAGCCGGTGGGCGATTTGCCCGTACTCGACCTTGTTGCGCAGCCGCCACAGCGCGTAGTCGATGATCTGCCGGTGGTCGAATGCCAGGTTCTCCAGGACGGGATCATCCAGCGCGAACCAGGCCACGTTCTCGTCCTCCACAGTGGCGCCCACCTGGGCCTCGGTGACCAGCGCGAAATACGCGATGGTCACCAATCGCTGGCTGGGTGAACGGTCCGGGTCACCGAAGGTGTAGAGCTGTTCCAGGTAGCTCGGCCGCAGCCCGGTGGTGCTAGCCAGGGTGCGGCTGGCGGCGGTGCCAAGGGACTCGCGGGGTCCCACGGGGCCACCGGGCAGGGCCCACTGTCCGGCGTGGGGTTGGCGAACGCGGCGCACCAGCGGTAGCCACAATTGTGCTCGGCCGCCGTCGATGGGCCGGATACCGAAGATCACCGTGGAAACGGCCAACGCCGGTGGCATGTTGCGCCGTTCTGCCACGTTGGCTGATCCCAGCGGGATGCTCATCAAGGCCTCCTGATTTGCCGGCTGCTTGTTTAGGGTGATGACCGGCCGATTGGAATTTGGTTAGAGTCATTCTGACATTAACTCTCCGAGGCTTCCACCCGAAGAACGATTTGTGACCGCAGTGACATATAGTTTTGAGCATGACCTTGGATCTTAATCTTCGAGTTATCCCCGCGAACACCGAGGCCAGTGCACCAACCGTGCTGCTGATCCACGGCTTCGCCTCCTCCGCAGACCTAAACTGGGAACGCTCCGGATGGGTTCGGCACTTCACCGAAAATGGGCGCAATGTGGCGCTGGTGGATCTGCCCGGCCACGGAGAGGACCCGAACCGCAACGACGGCAGCTGGGCCCCGAGCCGCATCCACCTTGCCCTGGCCAAGGTGGTCGAATCCCTGGGTGGCCCGGTTGACGTATTGGGCTACTCCCTGGGCGCGCGCCTGGGCTGGGAGCTGGCCGCCAAGCATCCCGAGCTCGTCCGCCGCCTGATCATCGGAGGCCCCGGCAGCCTGGACCCGCTGGCCGCCTTCGCCTTGAATGAGGCGCGCAATTTCGTGGCCACCGGTGAGTCAATCGCTGATGAATACACGGCAAAGGTGATGTCGATTGCGATCAACGAGAAAGCCAACGATTTCAATGCGCTGTTCAAGCTGATCGACGGCATCAAGACCGAACCCTACGATCCGGCCGAAGCGGTGCCGACCACGCCGACCCTGCTCGTCGCCGGGGACCAGGACGACTTGGCCACCACCATGCCGTACCTGCGGCGCCTGCTTCGTGAAGCCGGAGCGGACACCGAAGTCGTATGGCTGGCCGGGCGGAATCACGCCAGCGCAGTAACCAGTCGCGAGTTCAAGACCGCGGCACTGAAGTTCCTCGACGCATAGTCCTCCAGCTTCCGAATTCCAATGAGTTCGGTCGGACGAAAAACAGGCTGGCTGTAGTCCCTGAAAACTACAGCCAGCCTGTTTTGTGCCTGCGCCCTATGAGCGAGCGACGGCTTAAGAGCTTGGGTCGGGCGAAGTCTCGCATAACGCGCCCGGAAGGCATTCCCCAATGCGTCTGCCAACTCGGTACCCCATCCCCATGGGCCTAGTAGGCATATCCGGTTGCGGTGAACTTCGCCCGACCAATACTCATAATGATAGGGGAACCCCCAAGTTTCCAAAATCCGAAGTCTCAGGAAAAACGCTGTTTCACCGCGTGCTTTCTTAAGGCAGCAACCCTACTCAATCCAACGGCTTGAACACGCCTGCACCCCAATAACTGTTTTGCCGTACGCTTATCCGTCATGTACTGGTAGTCAATGCACGGATACCGGTTACACACATTTGGCTGACTTATCTCCCCCGGTGAAAAAGACTACGAGAGAAGAAGTACCTTTGACTCAATTTCTTAGTAGAAGATTCCCAGAATCGTTGCTGGTAGATCCTGTCACAATCCATGCGCGTGCATGTAACAATCTCTCAATGTGGAATGTCTCAGCTGCTGAAGGACCGCAATTCCCGGGCAACTCTTATGGCTTTTGGTTTCGCCCCGCACCCGTACTGGACGCAAAAGCGGGCCCCTTCGGTCCGAGACGGACCCCATTTTTCAGGTTCTTCCATGGCAACTTGGCTGGATCGGCGGGGAACGGGCCAGGCGAGAGGGCGACAATCACCTGCCCAGCGATATCCTCAAAATCGCCCCTGAAGTGAACTGAGCTCTTAACTACTAGAATGTTTTGAGTCTCGGGCTCTACCCCTGGTGCGCGGAATTGGTTCCTGTCCATAGTTTGCGCCTTGTGGCTGTTAACAATGATTCGTATATTCCCCTTGCGAAGTAGCACCGAGGGCCCGACGGACAGTTCGTTGCCATTCATCATTGGTCCTTCAAAACGCACGAACCCGGCAGTGATCCTCTCCACCGTGAAAATCCCCTCTATTTCGGGGTCTCCTTCAATCTGGGATCCTTTCAGCTTAATTGTCACAGTCTCGTTTTCGCCCGCTTCAATAGCCGTAGCAACGACGTGAGGATCAAAAATGGAACAAACAGCGCTTTTCGGAACGTCTCTGAGAAGTAGTTCCGCTAGTAGACCGTTCGTGTTTCCATCGCCTCCAGCGCCCGGATTATCTTGAGTATCCGCAATAACGACAGGGGCACGACCTGCCGCGACGGCAGCCTCGGCCGCATCCAGGGCTTCTGCCGTCGGTAGGGCGCGCAAGGCAAAATCCGCTTCTAGGTTTCGGATTGTCTCTGCCAGTTCGTGGATTCTTGCCTTTAGCAGGGTTTCGTCCGAGCCGTATCCAAAAACGCAAGGCTGGCAATCTGGAACATCTGTGGCCGGAAAGGCCATCGCTACTGATAAAACGCTTTCCCCTTCCGAAGCACACAGAGCCGAGAAGATGTCCCTCGCTGGAGTAGACATGGTACTGCCGGAAATAGTAGGTATAAGGAAGTCGATGCGCTCTCGCGCCATCACCAATCGTTCGCCCGCCAGGCAACGGCCAAGCAAGCGCGCGGCTGCAATTCCTGTTTCTGCCATGTCGATGTGGGGGTACGTTCTGTAGGCCACCATGGCGTCAGCGTGGTTGAGCATTCCGTCACTTATATTCGCGTGAAGATCCAAGCTAACAACTATGGGGATATTTGGACCAACGACCGCTCTTACCCGCCGAATAAGCTCTCCGTCACCGTCATTGTATTTCTCAGTCACCATGGCACCATGCAAATCAAGATATACACCATCAGGACGAGATTCTTCGCAGGCGTCAGTTATTAAACGTACGATCCGTTCATAAGCGGTATTAGTCACTGGCCCCGAAGGTGAAGCAGCACACCAAATGACAGGAAGGAGACTCCAATCGTCGTTTGCTGCTGATATGAAACCACCTATAGGGACATTTACTTTTCTAAGTTCAAGAACTTCCCCTCCTCTATGCATTCGAGGAAATCCCTCGCCATTCTCAAAGTTTGCCCAATCCGCTACGGATCGCGCAAAGGTATTAGTCTCGTGAAGGAACCCGGCAATTATAATACGTTTCAATTTAAAACCTCATTTCTTTTGAGCTTCAACGATTTGGGGAGAAGGAACAACGCAAGGGCGGAAAGGCCCAAGAGTCCAACCATGGCGAGCAACCCGCCCTGGGTAGAGCCAGTCGCCTGTTTGACAAAGCCCAAGAGCGTAGGTGCGACAAAGCCGCCCAAGATTCCTACGGTGTTAATCAGAGCAATTCCCCCAGCAGCTGCAGTTCCACCAAAGTGCTGACTCGGAACCGCCCAAAAGACTGTGTAAGCACCCCACGCGCTACAGATGGCGACGCAAAGTGCCGTGAACGAAAATAAGAAGTTTGAACTGGTGAATGCAGCTAATGTCAAGCCGACTGCGGCGAGGATGGTTGGGAAGATGGTGTGCCAGTGCCTATCTTGCGTCCTGTCCGAACTCTTACTCAAAAAAATCATCGTAGGGATAGTAAGTACGTAAGGTATTGCCGCCAATAAACCAACAGTTAAATTATTTCTAATTCCGTTGTCACTAAGAATTGTCGGTAGCCAAAAACTGACGGCATAGATTCCGCACATGATACCGAAATACGCAACCGCCATCACATAGACTGCTGGGTTTTTGAGAACATCTACGAAACGATGGTCAATGCGGGCAGCATCCGTTTCGGTTATGACACGACGGACTATGGCCTTTTCGGCAGCAGTGAGCCAAGGCGCGTCATCTGGTCGATCGTACATGAGTTTCCAAAATAGGTACCCAAGCAAGAGACACGGGATACCCTGGACAAGGAACATCCACTGCCAACCGGCCATGCCAAGTAGATCATCCATGGCAGAAATAATCGCGGCTGATACTCCCGACCCGAGAATAGAACCAATTGGACCAGCCAGCATGTAGATTCCCATCGCTGCTGCCATTCTTTTAGCAGGGAACCAATACGTGAGATACAGGATGATACCTGGAGCAAATCCGGCCTCAAATATTCCCAGTAAGATCCGCAAAGCGTAAAAACTAAATTCGTCGCGAACGAAGAGCATCGAGGCGGAGACAATTCCCCACAGAACCATGATGCGTGTAATGGTCTTGCGAGCTCCAATTCTGTGCATGACCATGTTGCTGGGGATTTCTAGGATCGCGTAGGCCAAGAAAAACAGTCCGGCACCGATACCGAAGACCGCTTCAGTGATAGCCGGGATGTCCTCTTGCATGTGCAATTTTGCGAAACCGATGTTCACGCGATCGAGGTACGCGAATGTATAACAGAGCAGCAGGAACGGGAGTAGCCTTCTATTGATTTTTCGATAGACGCTTTCTTCTGCCGACGATCGGCTCGAAGCTACCGCGGAACGGGGTGACGATAGTCGTTTCATGAATGTCCTCTCTGACTACAGCCACACTAGGATGTGAATCACACCATTTTAAAAATTGAAGGAAAATCGTTCAGAAGTGGATGATAAAGA
The DNA here is from genome assembly GCF_006094275.1 of Glutamicibacter creatinolyticus. Taxonomy (GTDB): domain Bacteria; phylum Actinomycetota; class Actinomycetes; order Actinomycetales; family Micrococcaceae; genus Glutamicibacter; species Glutamicibacter creatinolyticus. The sequence goes on along the minus strand of NZ_CP034412.1, from coordinate 1,257,463 downwards.
CGGATTCGACACTCTCTGTCTGGAGACTTAAAGGATGAGCTATAAGGTTCATGCAACGGATTTGGAGATCGTGGATGCGCTTCAAGCATCTCCGAGAGCTACATGGGCGTCAGTCGGAAAAGCTCTTGGTCTCTCAGAAGTCACCGTTGCGCGAAGATGGAACAGGCTACATACGCTTGGGTTAGCTTGGACGAGCATTGCGCTTCATCCCTCGCAAAGTTATGGGGTCGTAGTTGAGATTCGATGCGAGCTAGATCGTTTAGAGCACCTGCTTAATCAGCTGAACCAGCACCCACAGATCTTTACAGTGGGTCAAACTACAGGCGAATACAATCTGTTCTGCATAATTGGGTCCACAAATGTCAACGGTGTCATACACACTATTCATGAGCGACTTCCAGACCTGACGAAGACATCCCAAGTGAAATTCAGCATCTTTTGGCAAATCACAGGTGGGGTGGACTGGCGGCAAGGAATCTTGCCCGCTGGCGATGAATCGCACCTTAGAGTCCATTCAGAGGGGCATACGACGCGCAGGTTTCCACCTCTTAGCAAAAAAGACAGACGGTTGTTCCTCGCTCTCGCAAGAGACGCCCGAAAACCGTTGGCCGATTTAGCTGCGGAGCTGTCCTTATCGACAGAAATTGTACGTCGGCGCCTCTTTCAACTGCAGGCTTCCAACGAGATCACTTATAGATGCGATGTAGCGAGGCCGTCGTTTGATCTGCCACTCGGCTTATTCGTCTTGGTTAGGACGCCTTCTCTAGATAGCGAGCGTATAGCACGCGACTTAGGCGCTTGGAAGGAAACTCGTTTTTGCGCAGCAGTAGTAAGTAGTACAAACATAGTCTGGATCGCAGGTCTTCACGATCTCCCAGACGTCGGGACAATGATTGATCGTCTAACAACTACCTTTCCCGAGATTGAGGTGGCCGATCAGCGAGTTATCACTCGAATGACGAAAATATACGGGCGCTTGCTCGATACAACTGGAAAGTCACGAGGATGCGTTCCATTTGACCCATGGGAAGACTAGCCGCGCAAGGCCATTCCCCTGTACCCGCCGATTTTCGTCGCGTACCGACCGTCGAATTTTTCCCGCTTGACACCCTAAGAGATTCAGCGCACACTGATCGTATACGATTTGATGTACGAAGAAGTGGGAGAATCAATGAGCACCTCGGTTTCGGTCAACGAGTCGACCTTCGCGCAGGCAGGGAAGGTGCTGGCCGTGCACCTGTCCTACGCTTCGCGGGCCGCCCAGCGCGGACGCACCCCGAAGTACCCCAGCTACTTCATGAAGGCCTCCTCCTCGTTGGCAGTTTCCGGCTCGACCGTCGAGCGCCCGGCCGGCACCGAGCTGCTGGCCTTCGAGGGTGAGATCGCCCTGATCATCGGCAAGGCCGCCCGCCGCGTTTCCGTCGAGGACGCCTGGGGCCACGTTGGCCAGGTCACCGCCGCCAACGACCTGGGCGTGCATGACATGAAGTACGCCGACAAGGGCTCGAACATCCGCTCCAAGTCCGGGGACGGCTACACCCCGATGGGCCCGAACGCTTTAGAGGCGGCAAGCATTGATCCGGCCAAGCTGCGCGTGCAGACCTGGGTCAACGGTGAACTCGCCCAGGATGCCGACACCTCCGAGCTGCTCTTCTCCTTCGCCCAGATCATTGCCGACCTCTCCCAGCAGATGACCCTGCTGCCTGGGGACGTCATCCTCACCGGCACCCCTGCCGGCTCCACCGTCTTCTTCCCCGGCGATGTCGTCGAGGTTGAGGTCACCGACCTGGTCTCCGGGGCCAGCACCGGCAAGCTGAAGACCACCGCCGTGGAGGGCACCGATGCCTTCGCCGCCTTTGGCAACCAGCCCAAGGTCACCGAGAAGGACAAGGAAGACGCCTACGGTGACCGCGCCGCCGCCGGACTGGAGCCGATCATCACCGGCAAGGACGTGCTCACCGATGAGGTGCGCGCCAAGCTGGAGGCCGTGGCCACCGCCACCCTGTCCGCCACCCTGCGCAAGCTGGGGCTGAACAACGTGAACATCCAGGTGCCCGGCGCCACCAAGGGCATGCAGCGGGTCATCGGCACCGCCCGCACGCTGCGCTACGTGCCCAACCGCGAGGATCTGTTCAAGAAGCACGGGGCCGGCTACAACACCCAGAAGCAGTCCATCGATTCGCTGGGCGACGGCGAGGTGCTGATCATGGAGGCGCGTGGGGAAACCGGGGCCGCCACCCTGGGCGACATCCTGGCCCTGCGCAGCCAGACCCTGGGCGCGGCCGGCATCATCACCGACGGCGGCGTGCGCGACCTGGACGCGGTCACCGGACTGGATATTCCGGTGTTCTACAACGGCGCCCACCCGGCCGTGCTGGGCCGGCGCCACGTGGCCTGGGACAAGGACATCACCGTGGCCTGCGGTGGGGTTACCGTGCAGCCCGGGGATGTGATCGTGGCCGATTCGGATGGCATCGTGGTCATCCCGCCGCACCTGGTCGCCGAGGTCGCCGATGCGGCGCTGGCCACCGAGAAGTCCGATGAGTTCATCTTCGCCATGGTCCAGCGCGGGCACGTCATCGACGGGTTGTTCCCGATGAACGCGGACTGGAAGGCCAAGTACCAGGCCTGGCAGCAGGCTGGCAGCCCGGACCTGGACAGCTGGGAACTCTAGCCATGACCCCCTCGAAGTCCGAAGCGGCCTACGCCACCATCTCCGAGCGGATCAACAACGGGGCCTACTCCCCCGGATACCGCCTGGTGCTGGGAACCATCGCCGAGGAGCTGGGCTGCTCGGTGGTTCCGGTGCGCGAGGCGATCCGGCGGCTGGAGGCCGAGGGGCTGGTGAACTTCACGCGCAACGTGGGGGCCACGGTGGCGCAAATCGATTCCACCCTCTACCTGCACACCATGCAGACCCTGTCGGTGATCGAGCCGGCCGCCACCGCGCTGGCCGCACCGCTGATGGATCAGTCCCTGCGCCAGGCGGCGCGTGAGGTGAACCAGAAGATGCGCGAGTGCCTGGACAGCTTCGACCCGGTGGCCTTCACCCAACTGAATACCGAATTCCACAAGCTGCTGTACTGCCAGTGCCCGAACCCGCACATCCTGGACCTGGTCCAGCGCGGGTGGCGGCGCCTGGCGGCGATGCGCTCCTCCTCCTTCTCGCACATCCCGCACCGGGCACTGCAGTCGGTCCAGGAGCACGAGCACCTGCTGGACCTGCTGGAGGACGGGGCGTCCGCCGAGCAGATCGAGCAGGCGGCCCGGCGGCACCGCACCAACACGCTGAACGCCTACCTCAGGGCGGCGGGCATGGAGCCCTCCCCCATCTAGGCAAACCAGCAGCACCTAAGATTTTCGACCACAAGTTTTTTGACCGTCTTTGCAACGCAACGCGAAAGGACACAGCCATGAGCAAGCACTTCGTTCCGGAGAACCTGCCCAGCAAGATCCAGCACTACATCAACGGTGAGTTCGTCGATTCCATCGGCGGCAAGACCTTCGAGGTGCTGGACCCGGTGACCAACAAGCCGTACGTGAACGCCGCCGCAGGGCAGAAGGAGGACATCGACGCCGCCGTCGCCGCCGCCACCGAGGCCTTCAAGAACGGCCCGTGGCCGCGCATGAAGCCGCGCGAGCGCGCCAACGTGCTGTACAAGATCGCCGACGCCGTGGTGGCCCAGGAGGACCGCCTGGCCGAGATGGAGACCTTCGACACCGGCCTGCCGATCACCCAGGCCCGCGGCCAGGCCCGCCGCGCAGCGGAGAACTTCCGCTTCTTCGCCGACCTGATCGTGGCCCAGCACGACACCGCGCTGAAGGTCCCGGGCTCCCAGCTGAACTACGTGAACCGCAAGCCGATCGGTGTGGCCGGGCTGATCACCCCGTGGAACACCCCGTTCATGCTCGAATCCTGGAAGCTGGCCCCCTCGATCGCCTCGGGCTGCACCGTGGTGCTCAAGCCGGCGGAGTTCACTCCGCTCTCGGCCTCCCTGTGGGCCAAGATCTTTGAGGACGCCGGGCTGCCCAAGGGCGTGTTCAACCTGGTCAACGGCATCGGTGAGGAAGCCGGCGACGCGCTGGTCAAGCACCCGGACGTGCCGCTGATCTCCTTCACCGGCGAATCCTCCACCGGCCAGCTGATCTTCCGCAACTGCGCGGAGAACCTGAAGGGCATGAGCATGGAGCTGGGCGGCAAGTCCCCGGCCATCGTGTTCGAGGACGCCGACTTCGATGCGGCCATCGACTCCACCCTGTTCGGCGTGTTCTCACTGAATGGTGAGCGCTGCACCGCCGGGTCGCGCATCCTGGTCCAGCGCGGCATCTACGAGAAGTTCATCCAGGCCTACGCCGAGCGCGCCAAGAACATCAAGGTCGGCGACCCGCACGACCCGGACACCCAGGTCGGCGCGCTGGTGCACCCCGAGCACTACGACAAGGTCATGAGCTACGTGGAAATCGGCAAGTCCGAGGGCCGCCTGGTCGCCGGCGGAGGACGCCCGGAGAACCTGCCCGAGGGCCAGGAGAACGGCTCCTACGTGGCACCGACCGTGTTCGTGGACGTGAAGCCCGATGCCCGGATCTTCCAGGAGGAAATCTTCGGCCCGGTCGTGGCGATCACCCCGTTCGACACCGAGGAAGAGGCCCTGCAGCTGGCCAACAACACCAAGTACGGCCTGGCCGCCTACCTGTGGACCAACGACCTGCAGCGGGCCCACAACTTCGCCCAGAACATCGAGGCCGGCATGGTGTGGCTGAACTCCCACAACGTGCGCGACCTGCGTTCGCCGTTCGGCGGCGTGAAGGCCTCGGGCCTGGGCCACGAGGGCGGCTACCGCTCGATCGACTTCTACACCGACCAGCAGGCCGTGCACATCACCCTGGGCGAGGTGCACACCCCGAAGTTCGGTGCCGCCGACGCAGCCAAGATCGACGGCTAGTACCCCAAGAATTATTTGCAAAGGAGCAAGAACATGAGCAACGAGATCCCCAAGCCCTCGGTCCCGGCCCCGGACATCCTGCGCTGCGCGTACGCCGAACTGGTCGTCACCGACCTGGCCAAGTCCCGCGAGTTCTACGTGGACGTGCTGGGCCTGCACGTGAGCTACGAGGACGAGAACCAGGTCTACCTTCGGTCCTTCGAGGAGTTCATCCACCACAACCTGGTGCTCACCCAGGGCCCGGTCGCCGCACTGAAGGCCATGGCCTTCCGCGTGCGCTCGAACGAGGACGTGGATGCGGCCGAGGCCTACTACAAGGAGCTGGGCTGCCGTATCGAGCGCCGCAAGGACGGCTTCGTCAAGGGCATCGGGGACGCGGTGCGCGTGGAGGACCCGCTGGGCTTCCCGTACGAGTTCTTCTTCGAGACCACCCACGTCGAGCGCCTGCACATGCGCTACGACCTGTACTCGGCCGGCGAGCTGGTGCGCCTGGACCACTTCAACCAGGTGACCCCGGACGTGCCGCGCGGACGCAAGTACCTGGAGGACCTGGGCTTCCACGTCACCGAGGACATCCAGGATGACGAGGGCACCACCTACGCCGCCTGGATGCACCGCAAGGGCACCGTGCACGACACCGCCCTGACCGGCGGCAACGGCCCGCGCCTGCACCACGTGGCCTTCTCCACCCACGAGAAGCACAACATCATCCAGATCTGCGACAAGATGGGTGCCCTGCGCATCTCGGACCGCATCGAACGCGGCCCGGGCCGCCACGGCGTGTCCAACGCGTTCTACCTGTACATCCTGGACCCGGATGACCACCGCATCGAGATCTACACCCAGGACTACTACACCGGGGACCCGGACAACCCGACCATCACCTGGAACGTGCACGACAACCAGCGCCGTGACTGGTGGGGCAACCCGGTCGTCCCATCCTGGTACACCGAGGCCTCCAAGGTCCTGGACCTGGACGGCAACGTGCAGGAAATCGTTGAGCGCACCGATGACTCCGAACTGGAGGTCACCATCGGCGCCGACGGGTTCTCCTACACCCGTGCCGGGGATGACGAGGGCACCTACGTGGGCGAAGCCTCCAAGGGCTTCAAGCTGGGCAACCAGCTCTAGGCACCCCCACGCCGGGGCAACTCCTGGACTGCCAGCAGGACCTGCGGAACGCACACAGTGCGTTCCGCAGGTCCTTTTTTTGCGCTTTCCGGGGCCGCGCCCTGCTTTTGCAGGTGCATCCCGATAGCTTTTCATCCGCCACACAGCGCTGCGGTCCGGGATGCGCTCCGCCGGCCGCTTTGCCGGGGCCTGCTACTTCCCCGCACCGGCGGTCAGGCCGCCGACGATGTATTTCTGCAGGAAGAGGAACAGCGCCATCACCGGCAGCGCGGCCAGCACCGCACCGGCGGCAAAGACGGACCAGTTGGAGCTGAATTCCTCCGAAACGTAGGAATACAGCCCCACGGCCAGCGTCTGGTTCTCCGGCGAGACCAGCACCACCGAGGCGATCACGAAGTCCGAGGTGCTCGCGATGAAGGACAGCAGTCCCACCACCGCCAGGATCGGTGCCACCAGACGCAGGATCATGGTGAAGAAGATCCGTGCATGCCCGGCCCCGTCGATCTTGGCTGCCTCGTCGATCTCCACCGGGACGGTGTTGAAGAACCCGTACATCAGGTAGGTATTTACGCCCAGCGCGCCGCCCAGGTACACCATGATCAGCGCGACCTGGTTGTCGATGCCCAGCATGGGGTAGACCTCGCCCAGCGAGGTCAGCAGGATGAAAATGGCCACGACGGCCAGCAGCTGCGGGAAGATCTGGACCACCAGCAGGCTCATCAGGCCGAAGCGCCGTCCGGTGAAGCGCATGCGCGAGAAGCTGTAGGCGGCCAGCGCCCCGAGGAAGACCGAGGCCGCGGCCGTGGTCAACCCGATCACCAGGGTGTTGCCGAACCAGGCGGCGAAGGGCCGCTGCTCATTGCGGAACAGGTCGATGTAGCTGCGCAGCCCCACTTCGGTGAACAGTCCGTTGGATGAGAGCAGCGTTCCGTTGGGGTTCAGTGAGGCCGACAGCACATAAAGCAGCGGGAACGCCGCATAGATGCACAGGGCCACGCCGATCAGGTGGCGCCAGCCGGTGGCGGCGAACCACTTTCCAAAGCCGCGGCGGGCGGCGGGGCGCACGGGAGTTGGCGTCGACATTAGTTCAGCTCCTCCAGGGCCTTGGTCTGCTTGAAGCTGATCACCGCGATGATGGAGACCAGCACGAAGATGATGATGGAGAACGCACTGGCCAAACCGTAGTCGCGTTGCGAACCGACGAAGGCGACCTTGTAGACCATCGAGATCAGGATGTCGGTGGCACCCACGTTCAGCCCCGCTCCCTCCAGGCGTGGGCCGCCCTCGGTGAGCATGTAGATGACATTGAAGTTGTTGAAGTTGAAGGCGAACGAACTGATCAACAGCGGGGCCACCGAGACCAGCAGCAGCGGCAGCTTGATCAGGCGGAACACCTGGAACGGTTTGGCCCCGTCAATCTTGGCCGCCTCGGCCAGCTCGTCGGGGATGGACTGCAGCGCGCCGGTGCACACCAGGAACATGTACGGGAAGCCGAGCCACAGGTTGACCCAGAGCACGGAGAACTTCGCAAGCCACGGGTCGGTCAACCACGGGATCTGCGCCCCGCCGAAGAGCACCTGGTTCACGAACCCGAAGTCCTTGTTGAGCATGCCGGCCCAGACCAGGCCACCGAGGAATGCCGGGAACGCGTAGGGAAGGATGGAGATCACCCGGTAGATCTTGCGCCCCTTCATCCGCAGGTCGTTGAAGACCAGCGCCAGGAACAGGCCCATGAAGAACGTGGTGGCCACCGAGAGCAGGGCAAAGGCGAAGGTCCACAGCGTCACCGAGGACAGCGCGGTGCGGATGGAGGGGTCGCTGAACGCGCGGGTGAAGTTCTCGAACCCGACGTTGATCGACCAGCCGGGCATCAGCTGGGTGCCGTCCTCGGCGGTGAAGGCGCCCACCCCGGTATCCCGGTAGACCACCGAGGTGGTGGAGTCCGTCATGGTGCCCGCGGCCTGGTCGTACACCAGGTTGGAGGTGTACTGGTAGGCGGTGCGCCCGTCCGAGGTGCGCAGCGAGCCCTCGGCCGGGTCCTGGCTGATCGGCACGGCCAGCGAGGTCACTTCCGACTGGCGTCCGAGCAGATCGGCGAAGCCCAGCTGTGTGTAGCCCTCCAGCTGCTCCGGGCTGGTGGGCTCGAGCGGCTGATCGGCGGACCCCACCTGCTGCACGCCGTCGCGCTGGACCAGCAGCGACAGCTCCTGGCCGTCATCAAGCACCGTCACCGGGAACGCCGGGGAGTCCGGCACACGGCTCTGGTTGGACTGCAGCAGCGCCATGACGGCGTCGTCCTTGTCCGAATTGTGGCCCGAGCCGTAGTTCGTGAAGGCGATGTAGCCGGTGTAGCCGATCACGAAGACCTGGAAGATCAGCAGGAAGATGGTGCCCGGCAGCAGGTACTTGGCCGGCAGCCAGCCCCGCTTGAAGTACACCACGTTGATGGCCAGGGTGATCACCGCGAGCACCGCGGCGATGGCCCAGGCTTCACGGCCGATCGCGGTGAACAGCGCGAACACGGCGGTGGCGTCCACGATGGCGATCATGGCGATCTTGGCCAGCATCGCCCCGGTGGAGGTGGAGGACGCGGCGGCAAAGCGGGATGCGGCCGGCGAGAGCTTGGCCTGCTGGGCGGCGTCGCCGGCGGGCGGCGGCTTGTGATGGGTCAATGACATCTTTGGCTGGTTTCTGGGTCGAATGGCGGCGGGTGCTGGTTCAAGAAGCAGGCCTGGCGGCCGGCGCGCGGTGCCGAGGCAGCGTCCTGCTGCCCCGGCGCCCGCTGCGCCGGCCAGGCCCGGTGGCGGCCTGCGGCGCTACTTGGCGATGGCCTTTTCGATGTCCGCGGTCATCTGCTTCCAGCGCTTGGCCGGATCGGCCTTGCCGGAGATGATCTCGGCTTCGGCCACACCCCAGTACTCCCAGACGGCAGCCATCTCCGGGATGCTGGGCATCGGCACGCCGTTCTCGCCCACCGCGCCGAAGGACGCGATGGTCTCATCGGACTTGGCCGCCTCGAACGCCTCCTTGTTCGCCGGCGGACGCTTGCCAACCTCGTAGAGCTTGGTCTGGATTTCTTCGGTGCCGATGTAGTTGGTCAGGAACTCGGTGGCGGCCAGCAGGTTCTCGGTCTTCGAGGAGACAAAGAAGCCCTGGACGGCCACGAACGGCTGGGCCTCTTCACCGCCGGCGCTCGGGATCGGGTCGATCGCCAGATCGATCTTGGCCTCCTGGACGGCGTCCACGTTCCACGGGCCGGTCAACAGGAACGGGGAGTCGCCGGAGATGAACTTCTCCTTGGCGATGTCCGCGTCCACGGAGGTCTTCAGCGTGCCGGCCTCGCCCTGCTCAGCCAGCCACTGGGCGAACTCCAGCCCGCCCGCGTTGCCGATCTGCAGGTCATTGGCGTTGTAGGCCCCGGTGTCGTCGGTGCCGAACACCGGCGCGTCAAAGGAGGTCTGGAACGGGTAGGCGTGGAACGGGTCGCCCACCTCGGTGACCTGGACCAGGAACGGGAAGTCGGTGCCGGCCTTCTTGCCTTCGGCGATCATCTCATCGAAGGTCGCCGGGGCCTTGTCGACCAGGTCCTTGTTGCGCAGCAGCGCGAGGTTCTCCGTGGCGTATGGAACGCCATAGGTGTTGCCCTCGTAGCGCATCGCGTCGATGGCCACGTCCTGGAACTCGGAGCTCTTCTCGCCCAGCTCGACCGGCTGGACCACACCGTTGGTGACCAGGTTGCCCAGCCAGTCGTGGGCGCCGATGGTGATGTCCGGCCCCTTGCCGGTGGGAACCTGCTTGAGGAAGTCCTCCTGGATCTTGGAGAAGTCCTTGATCACCAGGTCGACCTTCACCCCGGACTTCGCCTGGAAGTCGGCGGCCGCCTCCTTCAGGACCGGCTCGCGGTTCGCGTCGACCCACACGCTCAGCGAGCCAGCCTCGGCCGGGGCCGAGGAGGACTGCGCGGCGGTTTCGGAAGGCTGCGTGGACGAGGGGTTCGAACCACTACAGGCCGTCAGGGACAGCGCGGCAATCGCGGTCATCGCCCCGCCCAGCAGCAGGGAGCGCTTGTTCACCATCATGGGGTGTCCTTTCGTGACAACTTTGTCCAAAGAACCGGTTTGACTGCGATGCTGCGCGGTGTGGCCGGTCGGTTCGTTCGAGGTGCATGTGCCACCACGATTGTAAGCGTTTCCAGAGTGGCATAGATCATGAACGATGACAAGAATATCGTGAAAATCACTTCAATCCGTCGTACTGGCGATAAGGGAGCCGCATTCCAGGGTGGCTGGCGGCATCAAAACTGAAAGCGTTTACAACACCTGGGAATTCGTTTATGGTTACCGTCATGACTCAAATCCGATCCCTCGCTGATTCCCGGAGGACCGAGGCCGGCGCCCAATGGTGGCGCTCCTCGGTGATCTACCAGATTTATCCTCGTTCCTTCTCCGATGCGAACGGCGACGGCATGGGGGATTTGCCCGGCATCACTGCGCGGCTGCAGTCCCTGGCAGACCTCGGGGTCGACGCCATCTGGCTCTCCCCCTTCTTCACCTCCCCGCAGAAGGACGCCGGCTACGATGTGAGCGATTACTGCGATGTGGATCCGCGCTTCGGTACGCTCGCCGACTACGACGCCATGGTCGCCCGCGCCCACGAGCTGGACCTGCGGGTCATCGTTGACCTGGTGCCGAACCACTGCTCGGATCAGCACCCTTGGTTCCAGCAGGCCCTGGCCGCCGCGCCAGGCTCCCCGGAGCGGGATCGGTTCATCTTCCGCGACGCGGTGCCCGGCGGTCTTCCCAATAACTGGGAATCGGTCTTCGGCGGTCCCATGTGGACGCAGACCACCAACCCGGACGGCACACCGGGACAGTACTACCTGCACGTCTTTGATTCCTCGCAACCGGATTTCAATTGGCACAACCCCGAGGTTCGGGAAATGTTCCGCAATGTGCTGCGCTTCTGGCTGGATCGGGGAACCGACGGTTTCCGGGTGGATGTCGCCCATGGCCTGATCAAGGCCGACGGGCTGCCGGATTACGTTGTGGACCCCGCCGCCGCGTCCATGGGCGGCACCGAGGAGCTCGCCCCCTGGTGGGGTCAGGAGGCCGTGCACGAGATCTACCGCGACTGGCGCACCGTGTTGGACGAGTACGGCGGCGAGCGCGTGCTGTGCGCCGAGGCCTGGGTCAGCCCGCTGTCCCTGATGGCCAAATGGGTGCGTCCGGATGAGATGCACCAGGCGTTCAATTTCCCGTACCTGTCCTGCCATTTCAACGCCGGGCAGATCCGCGCCACGATCGACGAGTCGCTGCGGGAGTTCGCGGCGGTCGGCGCGCCAAGCACCTGGGTGCTGTCGAACCACGATGTGGTGCGCCACGCCACCCGGCTGGCGCTGACCGAGGAGAACCCGCAGGGTGAGGGCATCGGCCCGCTGACCCCGAACCTGCCGGATCCGGCCGTGGGCCTGCGTCGGGCGCGTGCGGCCAGTGCCCTGATGCTTGCGCTGCCCGGCGGCGCCTACCTGTACCAGGGCGAGGAGCTGGGGCTGCCCGAGGCGGTGGACCTGCCCGATGAGGCGCGGCAGGACCCCACCTGGTTCCGCACCAACGGCGAACGCTACGGCCGCGACGGCTGCCGGGTCCCGCTGCCGTGGGAAGCCGGCTCCCCCGCCGCCGGGTTCTCCCCCAGCGGCAGCAGCTGGCTGCCGCAGCCCGAGGGCTGGCAGGACTACGCGCGCGACGTGCAGCGCGCGGATCCGGACTCGACCCTGAACCTGTATTACACGCTGCTGCGCGTGCGCCGGGAGCATGAACTGGGCACCGGCTCGCTCAGCTGGCTGGAGACCGGCAACCCGGATCTGCTGGCCTTTGCCAACCGCGATGTGCTGGTGGTGTCCAACTTCGCGGGCACCGATCTGGAATTGCCCCCACAGACCACCGGGCTGGCCGTTGCCGCCACCAGCGCGCAGCAGCCCGCGGGACGGCGCATCGCCGCGGAATCGACCATATGGTTCCGCGCCTGATCAGGCTCCCGGGTAATCTGGTGCCGTGGCCGCCGCGGGCCCCAGCCGTCCCGTCGCGCCTAGCCACCCCATTGCCCTCACTTGCCCCCACAACTGCGTCGGAAGGAACCACGTGGCCAGCATCAAGGACGTAGCTCGGGCTGCGGGCGTCTCGGTGGCGACCGTCTCGCGCGCGCTCTCCGGTCGGGGCAATGTCTCGGCCGCGGCACAGGCCGCGGTGCAGCGCGCCGCGAGCGATTTGGGCTACGTCGTCTCCTCCAGTGCCTCGGGGCTGGCTTCGGGGCGCACCCGGAATATCGGCGTCCTGGTTCCGGTGATCAACCACTGGTTCTACGCCAGCGTGCTGGAGGGGATCTGCACGGCCCTGATGCGCGAGGGCTATGACACCACGCTCTACCAACTCACCAAGGATTCGGGCCAGCGCCACCAGATCTTTTCCGATTTCCTGCAGCGCCAACGGGTGGATGCGGTGATCGCCGTGAACGTAGAGCTCAGCGAGCAGGAGCTAGTGGCACTGCACGCACTGAACAAGCCCCTGGTCGGGGTGGGCGGGCCCCTGCCCGGCGTACCCACCCTGCACGTGGATGATGAGGCGGTCTCCGCCCTGGGCACCAACCACCTGCTGTCCCTGGGTCATGTCCGGGTCGGCTACATCGGTGGATCCTCGGAAACCGACCTCGACTTCCGCGTGCCCTCCCATCGGCGCATCGGCTACGAGCGTGCCCTGGCCGAGGCCGGGATCGACGTCGATGAGCAGCTGTGCGTCAGCGCGGACTTCACGATGGGCCAGGGCTACACGGTGGCCAAGCAGCTGCTGGGCAACCCGGCGACCAGGCCCACCGCCATCTTCGCCGCCAGCGATGAAATGGCCATCGGGGCGATCCTCGCAGCCCGCGACCTGGGCCTGCAGCTGCCGCAGGACCTGTCGGTGGTCGGCGTGGATGACCATGAACTGGCCGAGCTCTTCGGGCTGACGACCATCCGCCAGCAACCGCACCAGCAGGGCGAACTTGCCGTGGCCATGCTGCTGAAGGCCATCCGCGGCGAGGCGCCGGCACGGGCCCACCACCTTGAGCACCAGCTCATCGTGCGCAGCTCAACCAGCCGCCCGGCCACCGACGCCTAAGCTAACGTTCCCCGCGCGGAAGGGTGCCGATCTGCTGGTCATTCGCGTCGAAGACCAGCAGCGAGCCGTCCTGGATGGTTGCGTGGTCGGCGGTGCTCAGCCAGGTGTCCACGCCGTGGCAGTACATCATCGTGCTGGCCATCGCGCTGAAGCTGATCTTCTCGGCCTCCTGGCTTCAAGTGGACATCAGGTTGTTGCAGCCATCGCTTCCGGCCACCTTGCCCTCCTTGGATAGTTCCAGCCAGGGCTGGCCCTGCTCCTGTTGTCCCCACAATCCCGTGGGGTCCTGCGACTTCCCGCCGGATATGGCGCAGGAACTGGCCAGCATCATGAATATGGCCCACGAACGAAAAAATGGAATGCGTCTCATACCCCACACCAGCTCGACGATTTTCATGGCGGGATCGTCGTTTAGGGTAGCCAAGACGAAAAGCTGATCTTAGAGTGCGAAAATAATGGCATCTAAGCTCCACATTCACCGGTTCGAGGATCACTTTTTGGTGATCAAGTCTACCGGGCCTTTCCCACCCCGCGGAGAGAAATCACGGGCCACCCGGCGTCTTTCACGCGGGACTGGCTACTAGCCCAACGGTTTCATCGTGACGTTGAGGGCCGCTGATTTCCAGTTTTTCTGAGAATCGGCGGCTCTCTCCTGTTTCGGGGTCGCCGATGACACCAGGGTCACTGGTGCGGGTGCCGGGCTCCACAGTTCCGGTCGTGGCTCTTTCGTCTCGTTCGTGGGCAGAATTGATTGCCGGTTCAGGCAGTAAGGTGGCCGTGACGCCATTGCTGATACCCGGCCTGGGCTCGTTCTAGCAGGTCGGTGAGCAGGGTGGCTTCCGGCGCAGTTCCGGGGATTAATAACCTGGTTTTCCGACTGCTGGTGATCAGCTTCCCAGCGATGGAATACAGCCGGTAACGCCACCGCTTCACGTCCCAGCACGCGGCAGGATGGTTCACCGGCAGCAGGGTCAGTTGGATCCACGAGGTCAGATTCATGGCCAGCACCGCCACGTTGATCCACGCCTGGTTCGCGGCAAAAGACCAGTAGGGCAGCTTGCCCAAGCCCGTGGACTTCAAGGTCTTGATCCTGTTCTCACACCGGCCCTTGGCGCGGTGGCGGGCGTCGAGGAAGGCGACGTTGTAGCGTGGCGCGTTCGTGAGGAATGCGGTGATGCGATTCCCGTCTGTGTCGAACAGCGAGGCCTTCGCTCCGGGATGCAGCGGCTCGGCCCGCAAATAGATGCGGGTGCCCGGCGGGTAGTTGTTCAACCCGATGACCCCGCTCGCGTCGATCACCCACGCGTTCCGGCGCGGATTGCCGTGTTGGTCGGTGGCTGGTTCCCAGTACTTCTTCTCGTTGATCCATCCGATGAACCGCTCATTGACCACCGGCAGCGCGTAGGAGGTGGAGAACTGGAGCCCCAACGAATCCAGGTGGTGCAGGAACTCGCGCGAAGCGCCAGCGCTGTCGGTACGCACCAGGACCTTCTTACCGATCAGTATCCCGTCCTGGTCATAGAACTCATCAGGTAGCTGGGCCAGAGCCTGGTCCAGGATCGTGATGTGGTCCGCCGCTGAGTTCGCGCCCTTGTTCCCGGGCCGCAGCATCACGGCCAAGATTTCCCCGGTGCCATTGCCTTTCCCGTAATCCACGCTGGCGATCATGGGAGAGAACCCGTACCCACCCTTATAGGTGCCTGCGGCGTGCTCCTTGTCAGAGTGCACATGCACCAGCGAGCCATCAATATCGATGATCAGCGGATCCCATCTGGTAGCTCGCAAAGCCGGATTGCGGGCCCCGGCCGCGGCCCAGACCCGGGAGCGCAAAGTGCGGTGCATGGTGGCAAAGGCGTAGAAGAACGCCGCGGGCTGATCCTTGATCCGGCCCATGAACCGGCTGATCGTGGCCTCGGAGGCGACCGTGCCGAACAATCCTTGTGAGGAGCTGAGCTGGTCAATATCAGTAACTTGCTCGCCTCCGGCGGACAGCATGATCGCCAAGTCAGCCATCATCTTGCCCGGCCGGTGCACCGCAGTGGCCGGCACGAATTGGGAGAACCTGTCCTCGCATAGCCTGCGGAAGCTTAGGGCGTTCAGGAAGCTGGTCAGTACCCCGAGCCCTGCCTGGGACACCAGCGCTTGGTTGGTGAGTTGGGCCGGGACATGCGGGAAAATCGGGGTAGAGTGGTGCCTTGAAAAGGTGATCCTTCGAACTGGGTAGATGAAGCTTAGACACCTCTATTTTCCCAGTTCAGATCACCTTTTCCTCGTTAATGACAGCTCATGACCCCGTAAGTGATGAAACCACCGGGCTAGGCACCCCGGTCAATGCCGCCTAGAAGTGTAGCTTGGTGCCCACTGTCAGCACCACGCTGAACTTCTAAGAACCGGCAAAGGGCGGGACAAGATTTTTCTTGTCCCGCCCTTTGTTAATTATGAAAAGTAGCTAGCGCACCTGGATCTCAGTTGCTTGAGGACCCTTAGGCCCAGCTTCAAGCTTGTACTCCACAGTCTGGCCCTCTTCAAGGTTTTTGAATCCAAAGCTTTGGATCGCGCTGTAGTGAGCAAAGACGTCAGCGGATCCGTCGGACGGAGCAATGAATCCGAAGCCCTTTTCGGAGTTAAACCATTTTACGATGCCGGTGGTCATGTAAATTCCTATCGAGCCGTAGATAACGGCAGTACGCGTGTACGCCACATCGGCTACACAGCAAGAGTTCTGATGAATCCCGTGATAATGCAAAGCTTGAGCAGGCCCAGAGGCCGGGTGAACATCGAATACTGAGTTCACGGGCTCAAAAATTTTATCCGAGAGATAGATTGTCGACCGAGCTAGAGTTCTGAGACCGAAAGCCCTCTACCGACTGCCCTACTTAAGATATAGGGACAATTATTTCAGGTAACGCTATTCCCTTTTTGCCGGGAATACCAGCGCAAAGACGTTTATGAAAAATTCAAGAAAGATCTGAAACGAGATGGATGATATTTCATCTCGAGGAGACTAATTACTACTACTACGGTATCACACGAAGCGGACTCCGCGTCGTTCTTTTTCCGCTTTACAGTCGAACCGGTCGGTTATTCGCTGAGCGCAATCGCAGCCGCCACGCGCGTTAACGCTTCCTCGCTACTGAGTTGCAAGAGGCTTGCGATCATACTGACCATTGTTTCCCCTAGTCGAGCCAGGATCGCCACAGCTTGCGCATTACCGCCCTCGAGCTCAGATGCGATGAGGAGAAAAGCTTCTCTGTCCTGGCGAACTAGGGAGGTGAGTAAAGCGATTCCTAGTGCTGCTTCGGGGCTGTTACTCATGAAGTGTTCCCGTCGTTGACGATGAATTTGGATGATACTTCGGTACTCGCGGCGTAAAGTTAGCAGCGTTTTGAGCATATCAGTTTGCTTGCCCGATACTATCGAGCGGAAGTAATTGGAGGCAGATGTAGACCTCAATCAGTGGTTCCATCACCTGCACGTCATTTTCCGTTGTTTGGGTACTTCGACGCCCCACGCCGACTCTCTCGATTGTGGTCACAGGGGATGCCAGCACATTACTCTGGCAACTCACATCCAGCGTAGATAGACTGAAGCAATAGGAGTTGAGACTTTCAGTTCTTTCGACTGAAAAGTCGCCGCTACCACCCAAGGACTCTGCACTTGAGTAGCATCACTTCCACCCTGCCCACCCCTCCACCGGCCACTTCAGTGCGGCCCGGGGATCCCAAAAGCTTCTTCCACGTCAAGGCCCTGGTCAGCGACGCGGGACTCAATGGACGGCGCCGCGGCCACTACCTAGGCATGGGCCTGGTCCTGCTGGGTCTGCTCGGTGGGACCATCACCGGGTTCATCCTGCTCGGTGACAGCTGGTTGCAGCTGCTGATGGCCGGGGCGCTGGGAATCCTGCTTACCCAGTTCGCGTTCCTGGCCCACGAGGCCGCACACCGCCAGATCCTCTCCTCCGCCAAGACCAATGACAAACTCGGACGCCTGCTGGCCAACGGCGTGGTCGGCATCAGCTACCAGTGGTGGATGAACAAGCACAACAAGCACCACGCCACGCCAAATACAGTGGGCAAGGACCCGGACATTGAATGGGACACCATCTCCTTCCAGCCGGCCGACGCACAGCGGCAAAAGGGTCTGCTGAAGTGGATCACCGAACGCCAGGGGTATTTGTTCTTTCCGCTGCTGACCCTGGAAGGGCTGAACCTGCATTTTCAGTCCATCAAGTACCTGTTCGTGGCCAAGCGAGTGAAAAACCGCAGCCGCGAAATCACCGTGATTGTCTTGCGCGTGGCCATCTATCTGGCCTTGATCTTCGCCTTCCTTCCGATCGGCATGGCGTTCGCCTTCATCGGCGTGCAACTCGCGGTTTTCGGCATCTACATGGGCGGCTCCTTTGCCCCCAACCACAAGGGCATGCCCATGGTCCCGAACAACATGCGCATTGACTTCTTCTCCCGGCAGGTACTCACCAGCCGCAACGTCATGGCCAAGAGCCGGTGGGGCAACGAACTGCTCTCCATCATTTACGGCGGGCTGAACTACCAGGTCGAACACCATCTGTTCCCCTCGATGCCGCGAGCCAACCTGGCCGAGGTCTCCCGGATTGTGCGCGCCTACTGTGCCGAACACCAGATCACCTACACGGTGGCCTCGGTGCGCCAGTCTTACGCGCAGGTCATCCGATACCTGAACAAGGTTGGACTCTCGGCCCGCGATCCCTTCGACTGCCCCATGGTGTCCGCCTACCGGCAGTTCTAGTCCGAACCCCCGGGCGGGAAAGCTTCGGGCGGCTTGTTGCCGGCAGTGTGCACAGTTGCGTTCGAGAGCAGCGGTATGTCTGAAACACCCGGCGCATATTGCTGGGCGAGTTCGGCCTCTTTGACCGACCGTCGAGCCCATAGTGACTAGTCAGGATATTTTCTGTGAGGTCTGTTGCAATCGACTGATCTGGGCAAGACTGGAACCATGACACAACGGGCGAACCAAAGATTCGAGAATCGGGAACAGGCCGGCACTTCTCTGGGACTGGCGTTGGCAACTCGGCTGGAGGCCGGCGAGTACGTCGTGCTGGGGCTGCTGCGCGGGGGCGTGCCCATCGCCGCGGAAGTGGCCCGGGCGCTGGGCGCGGAACTTGGCGCGCTGGCCGTACGCAAGCTCGGGGTGCCCAGCAACCCGGAGCTGGCCTACGGTGCCATGGCCTCCTACCGCGGTTTCTCCGGACGCTACCTCAATGAGGGAATCCACCGTCGTGCCAAGGAAGGCTTCGGCAGCGCCCAGCTGGACCGGGTGGAGGCCGAAACCGAACAGGCGCTGGCCGAGCTGGCCGAGATGTTCCAGGAGTATTCACCGGACCTGGCCGGGCGGATCATGGTGATCTGCGATGACGGACTGGCCACCGGCGCCACCGTTAAGGCGGCGGTCGAACTGGTCCAGCAGCTGGAACCCGAGCGGATCATCATTGCCGCACCGGTGGCGCCCCCGGAGGTGCTCAACGAGCTGTCGCAGGTCGCCGACGAAGCCGTCGCCTTGCTGAAGCCCGGCGGTTTCACCGCAGTGGGAGCCTACTATGAGCAGTTCCAGCCGGTGGAGCGGGACCAGGTGCTCGCTCTGCTGCACAGCAAGGCGTGAGCCACCGGTCATAGGTCCTGGATAGTTCTAAGACGCTATACCAGCAGGCGGGTCCTAGTGCCCCACCACGGTGGCGATCCCGTGCCCCTTGCGCTGGTCAATGATGGCGACCACCAGGGTCAGCACGACCATTACCGTGATGGCGATGAAGCCCACGGTCATGGCGGTGTTCCATTCGCCGGTCAGGTGCTGGGTGCCGTAGAAGATAGCGGTGATCACCGCGATCCCGACCGCGGTACCGATGCGCTGGGACGTCTGCATCAGACCGCCCGCACTGCCCGAGTTCGCCACCGGAACATCCATGAGGGTCAGCGCCTGGTTCGGGGAAATGATCGAACCCTGCGCCACACCGATGAAGCTCAGCGTCAGCAGCAGCCACCAGATCCTCACCTGGTCCTGGGCGTTGAGCTCCACAACCGCAATGGTGGACACCAAGCCGACCAGTGCACTGAGAATGCCCCAGATCACCAGTCGCCGCCCGAACTGGACCACGTACTTACCGGCAATATGGGAGCTGGCCGCGGAGGCCAACGCGGCCGGAAGACCGACCATGCCCGCCTGCAGCGCGGTCAATCCCTGGCCCTGCTGGACGTACACCGCCACCAAAACCCAGACGCTGGTCACGCCCATGAAATAGAGCCCGGCAATGATGTTACCCAGGGTGAAGGAGCGGATCTTGAACAGCTGCAGGTCCACCATGGGTTCGCGGCCACGCCGCTTGTAGTTCTTCTCCCAGAGAATCCAACCGCCCAGCAGTGCAAAGGCGGCGGGCAGCAGCCACCAGGTCCACGGGGTCTCCCGGCCCTGAACGAAGGGAAGCATCAGGGCCAGGATCGACAGGCCAAGCATGATGCTGCCCACCGGGTCGAGGTCCACCCCTCGCCTGCGCTTCACCACGGCCGCAGCTACGGCGTCCGAGGGGTCACTGGCAGGAACCTGAAGCTTGCGAAATAGCGGCCGCGGCAGCCAGCGCAGCGCCAAGACTATGGCCAGCAGGCCAATCGGCACGTTGACCAGGAAGGTGGAGCGCCACCCCAGGTCCTCCCCCAGTCCCTGCACCAGGAAGCCGCCGAGTACCGGGCCAATGGCAACCGAGAAACCGACCACGGTGCCCAAAGCGCCGTAGGCACGGCCTCGTTCTGGCCCGTGGAAGTATTGCTGAATCATGCCCAGCACCTGCGGGTTCAGCAGGCCCGAGCCCAGGCCCTGGATGAAGCGGGCAATGTTCAGGCTGGTGGCATCGGGGGCAAATCCGGCCAGGATCGAGGAGAGCGTGAAGATCACCAGACCGCTGAGGAAGATGGCGCCTCGCCCAAAGACGTCCCCGGCGCGGCCAGCGGCCACCAGCACCACACCGAAGGTCAGGGCGTAGCCGGAGAGCACCCACTGGATATCCGATTCGCTGGCGCCCAGGGTGTTCTGGATGGCGGGCAGGACGACATTGACAATGCTCACTCCGACCAGGGACATGAACATGGTGGCCAGGAGGACCATCAGCACCCGCCAGCGGGTTGCCTCATCCATGGGTGCCTCACCGGCAGCACGATTCTCAGCCATTCCATCCCTTCACGAAAACCTGCCGGCTCAACGCCGGGATTACTTCCATAGGAAGGCTATCTGAAATGCTCCGTGCCGCCACGAACGGGGTCGAACTAGCCGACACATTGAGCCCAGACGATGCCACGTTCCTCAATGTGGGAAACGGGCGTCGGGACGAAAATGAACCTGGTGGTCGCGTTGGGGCCTAGCCTCGTACTGCTCAACTCCGTTGCGCCAGCAAAATATTCCCTGACCTGCCAACCAGTCATGAACCGCCGCGGGAAATGAGACCGGCAGGGCGGGTAGCTGGCCTCCCCGCCCTGCCGAACTGTCTAAACGGTCGCGCTCGCCTCGGCCGGCCACTGTGGTGCGGTCGGCTTCAGCGTGGCCCCGAGGCAGCAGTTCAGCGAGCACGCCCCACTGCCCGCAGCGAGCGGCCCCCCGGACGTCACGGCTGGCAGCTCCGGCGATTCCCCGCGAACCTGCGCCGCCCGCTCCAGGGCGAGGTCCACCAGCCCGCTCACGAAGGATGCGGAGGTACCCACGGTGTCCGCCCGCACGAACCGCAGCTGCAGTTCCTCGGCCGTGGCGGCGGCTTCCGTATCCAGATCGTATTTAACCTCCATGTGATCGGAGACGAATCCCAGCGGAACCACGACGACGCCATCGATGCCCTCCGCAGCCAATTCGCGCATGCGGTCATTGACATCCGGTTCGAGCCACGGGGTATGCGGGGACCCCGAGCGTGAGCAGTAAACCAATTCCGAAGGCAGCCTCTGCTCTTCGGGCAGCTGGCCCTCAATCCACTGGATGAGCTGTTCGTGCTCGGCCTGGTAGCCGGCGGTGTACCGCTGCGAGGCGTCTTGCATGGTCGTGGGAATGGAGTGGGTGACATACAGGACCCGGTGCGTGCCGGGGTCCAGCTCCCCCACGTTCTGCTGGAATTCGCTCAAGGCACGGCGGACGCACTGCAGTTCTGCGTCAGCGAAGCCGGGGTGGTTGTAGTACTGGCGGACCTTGTCGAAGGACACCTCAATGCCATCATCGGCCAGTGCCCGAACCGTTCCGCCGAAATCTTCACGGTACTGGCGGCAGGAGGAGTAGCTTGAATAGGCAGAGGTAGTGATGGCCAGGAATCGGGTGGCTCCGGTTTGCTCGGCGTGCTTTCGCACTTCATCGGTGAGGTAGGGATCCCAGTTCCGGTTCCCCCACAGCAGCGGGATCCGGACATCGCGCCGCTGCAGCTCCTGGTTGAGGGCATCGAGCAGATTCCGGTTTTGCTCGTTGATGGGTGAGCGGCCGCCGAAGTTGTAGTAGTGCTCGCCCACTTCCACGAGCCGCTCGTCGGGAATGCCGCGGCCCCGGGTGACATTTTGCAGGAAGGGCAAGACATCCTCCGGCTTTTCCGGCCCGCCGAAGGACACCAGAATCAATGCATCAAAGGGTTCAAGGCTGACATTGCTCATGTTGGTTTGTTGGCCTGGCCCGTGCACAGCGGGCAGTCGGCCCGTCCTTTCTTCAGAAATGGAAAGCGATAACGATCATCGGGTGTCGCCAATGGTCCAGTCTTCGGGTGCGCGATAGATCCAGCAGAAAGTTGAGGTGCCCCTGCCATAGGGTCTGGCGAAGGAGAACCTCGATATTCACTAGCTTAGCTAGCTATATTCTTGGCGAGAAGGAACGGAAGCGCAAATCCGGGAAACGAAAAACATCACCAGGCCGCCGACTCGAAGCAGGTTGGCCCGTACCCTCACCGTTGCCTGGGGCCAATGATGGCCCCTAGAGCAGAGCCAGCAGATCCCGTGAACGGCGATGCCACATGTTCCCCGCCAGGCCCAGGTGCCCCACAATGAAGAACAGGCCGCCGGCGATGAAGCCGTAAATCATGACCGGCCAGGCCAGCGAGGCGTAGATAATCACCCCGAGCCCCACGGCGATCAGCGCGATATCGGCCCACCACCAGCGCAGGAAATGACCGAAGACCGGCAGGAGCAGGATCGCCGGGAACACCAGCAGCCACAGCTGGTGATACAGCGTGAAGACCGCCTGGCCATGCAGCAGCAGGGTCGCCAAGAGCAGCACCGCGCCAATGGTTCGCCAGATCCACCCCGCCCGGCCCATCGCCGAGCGCAGCAGCACCCACGGGACGATCGCCTGGGAGTAGAGCAGGACCGTCACCGGCCAATAAAACATGCCAATACCCAGCCCGGCCAAGATGGAGACGACGCTCATCACCACGGCCCCGAGCAGCTGCAGCCAGATCGCAGCCTTGTCGCGCAGGATCAGCGGGGTGAGGCTGAACAAGGCGGGGACCAGGGCAACCAGCGCGGCCGGCAACAGCTCGGCGTTGAACCAGGTTCCGGCCTGCCGTGCCTCAATGTACCCAAAGCTGACTTCCCCCTCGAAGCCCAGGCCGAGGGCGCCGGCCACGTCCACACTCATCGGCGCCTGCGGGGCGAAGAGCAGCACCGCGGCGGTCAGAAGCGAGAACGCGAACGTGGGCCACGCCAGGATCCGGGTGAGGAACTCAAACCCGCTGGAGACCTTCAGCTCCTGCGGTTCGACCCGCTCGAAGCCCGCGGCGATCCGCTGCACCGGGCCGAGGCTGTCCAGGATGTCCTGCTTGTGCCGCCCCCGGCGCGGCAGCCTAACCAGCTGGGCCCGGGTGTGGGCCAGCACGTCCTCGCGTTCGGCGGCGCTCAGTCCGGAAAGGGCCTGGCGCAATTCGTCGAGGTACTGCCGGGCGGCTTTGGGCAAGCGGGCGGCCATTAATGCTCCTGCGGTGGTGGAAGGCGGGTTTTTCTTATCGTGTCATATCGCCGACGCAATCCAGCGGTTTGCCGCCTTGATTCCCGGACACTAAGGCACCGGGCCGGGTGGGTTCGGGGATCTGCTCCCCGTCCCACCCGGCCCGGTGCCGGCGGCGGCGCCAGCGCGCCGCCGGTAGTCCTTGCCTAGTGCACGCTCGGGATCTTGGCGGTGCCGTCCGCGTGGAAGCCCTCCACACCCAGCGAGCGGTGACGGGTCTCGCCCACCCACAGCACGGCCGCGGTGGAGATGACGGTCAGCACCATGATGTAGATGGCGATCGAGCCGGACCAGCCGGTGGTCTCCAGCAGCACCTGGGCCACGGTGGCCGCGAAGGCGCCGCCGAGGATCGCGCCGATGGCGTAGCCGATCGAGATGCCCGAGTAGCGGATGTGCGCCGGGAACATCTCGGCGTACATGGCCGACTGCGGTCCGTAGGACAGGCCCAGGCCGATGGTCAGCACGAAGATCGCCACGGTGTACAGCACGATCGAGCCGGTGTCGATCAGCATGAACATCGGGATCATCCACACGAAGACGATGGCGTAGCCGATGACGAAGGTGTTGCGGCGCCCGATCTTATCCGAGAGCCAGCCGCCGACCAGGGTGAAGATTAGCCAGCCGAAGGAGCCGATGGTGGTGGCCAGCAGCACCGGGGCCATCTCCAGGCCCAGCACCTTGGTGGTGTAGGCGATGAAGAACGCGATGACCAGATAGCCGGCGGCGTTGTTCGAGATGAAGATCAGCGCGGCCTGGATGACCTGCTTGGAGTTGGTCTTCATCAAGTCCTTCAGCGGGGTGTGCTCCTCGCTCTTACGCTCGGCCATCTCCTTGAAGACCGGGGATTCCTCCAGTGCGCGGCGGATCAGGTGACCGACCAGGATCAGCACCACCGAGAGCAGGAACGGAATACGCCAGCCCCAGGCCATGAACTGTTCGGGGGTCATCGACACGCGCAGCACGTACAGAATGCCGGTGGCCAGGATCATGCCGATCGGAACACCGATCTGCGGGAAGGCGCCGAAGTAGCCGCGGCGGCCCTTCGGTGCGTGCTCCACACTCATCAACGCCGCGCCGCCCCATTCGCCGCCGGCGGAGAAGCCCTGCAGCACACGCAGCAGCACCAGCAGGATCGGTGCGGCAACACCGATCTGCGCGTAGGTGGGCAGCAGGCCGATCAGGGAGGTGGCGATGCCCATCAGGATCAGGGTCATCACCAGGATCCGCTTGCGTCCGAACCGGTCACCGAGGTGCCCGGCGATCACGGCGCCCAGCGGACGGAAGAAGAAGGAAATGCCGATCATCGCGAACGAGAGGATCTGCGCGATGCCCGGGTTCGACTCACCCAACGGGGCGAGGAACAGCGGGGTGAGCAGGGTCGCGGTCAGCTGCGCGAAGATGAAGAAGTCGTACCACTCGATGGTGGTGCCCACCAGGGTGCCGGCTAGAACGCGCCGTTCTTCCTGTCTGCGGGTAACAAGCGAGGTAGTCATGAGTGCCCTTGAGTTTGCGAGATTCCGAAAATCTGATTACCGACCGTTCAGACGGTAACTCAGATCACAATCATAGGCCACGGGTGAGCCTGCTCACAACAAGATTTTTCTACACTCCGAGAACGGACTCTTGACGAGTGGTTTTGCCGCACGGATCAGGGCTTGAACAGCAGTTCGTAATAATCGCGGAGCGCCGGGTAGTAATCGGGATCAAAGCGAATCGCCTCTGGATCCTGGCCTGCGGCCGCGGCCAGCAGGCGGTCCAGATACAACTCCCACCCCGGGCCAATGGAGCCAGCCTGGGTGGGCTCCAGGTTCGGCATCACGAACTCCAGCAGGCTTCCCTCCGGGTCGCTCAGTACCTGGAGCTGCAGTCTCCACACCTCCCCGTCCTGCGGGGAGGATTCAACCACGAGACGATGGGTGGAGGCATCACAGTCAATGAGGCGCATTTCCATTGCGGGCCTTCCCTCCTCGGCATTCAGCGTCAGCTCTACGCTCCCGCTGGCCGGATCCCCGGACCACGGTCCGATCCACCGGTCGGTTTCGGCAGGTTCGGTCAGTAATTTCCAGAGCTCCTGTTGGTCAATGGGGAAGACCCGCAGCAGGCGCAGTGCCCCATCCTCGGTTTTGCTTCCAGTCGGCGTCGCCGTCATGATCCCACTCCCCTGTTCTTCCTGACCGGCCGATGTCGACCCGCCGGCGGATGATGCTCGCGATCGTGGCTTGTAGGCTAACAAAACACCGTTCGTTTCCATAGGGGCGAGCAGAGGCCTCTGTTGCCATTCCCGGCGACCGGCGCGGGAACGTGAACCCGGCTGAGAATATGTGAACGAAAGCAGTCAGCAGTTCAAAAATCGAACTGGCTGTTCGATTACAGAATGATTAGGATGCAGGTAGGGCCACGCCTTGGGCGCCAGGCCCTGCACCCATTCTTTTGGGCGGGCCACCGCCCCTCGGCAGGACAAGGATCATGTCAGCTTCCCAGACTCTCTCCCGCGGTGTACGGATGCTCGAAATCGTGGCGGACTCCCCCACGAACCTGAGCATCGCCGAGATCGCCGAGAAGATGGAAGTCCACCGCTCCATCGCCTACCGGATTCTGCGCACCCTGGAGGATCACCGCCTGCTGGCCCGCGACGAGGCCGGGCGGATCCGACCCGCCTCGGGCCTGGCCACCCTGGCCCGCTCGGTGCAGCGGGATCTGCAGAACACGGCGCTGCCGGAACTGACAAAGCTGGCGAACACTTTGTCCATGACTGCGTTCGTTGCGGTGTGGGAGCATGACCTGTGCACCACCTTGGTGTCGGTGGAGCCGGCCCACTCCCACCGGGCCATTGTGCACCGTCCCGGAACCCGGCACGGCATGGACGTGGGCGCCCCGCCCATCGCGATTCAATCCAACTACACCCGCAGCCAATGGGATGCCATGAACACCGGGGTGGACTACCGCGAGCAGGTGCGCGACGCGAAGATCAATGGGTATGCCAGCAGCGTGGATGAGGTCATCCGCGGCGTGACGTCCCTGGCCGTGCCCCTGCACACCTCCAACACGCTGCCAGCCGCGCTGGCCGTCGTCTTCGCAACCAGCACCGTGCAGGAACACGAGAAGATCGTCCGGGCGTTAAAGGAATCAGCGCTGGTTATCAGCGAGGATCTTTCCTAGGAAGACTGGAACACCGAAAGCAGATCCACCCACAAGACCCACTCATCAACGGACAATGAGGTCTTCAGGCAATATCGGTGAGTGACAACAAGGAGCATCGGCTGGCCGCCGGATGGCGGCCGGTTGAATCACGGTACTGGCTGCTTCGCGCGGCCAGATCAGAATCTGGAGGTCATCGTGTCCACGTCCGAGAGCCACACCCCGGATGGGTCAATGCCACACACCCACCCCAACGAACCTCACGACAACCGTATCGGCCAGAAGCTGAACTGGCTGCGGGCCGGGGTTCTTGGAGCCAATGACGGGATCGTTTCCACCGCGGGTGTGGTCGTCGGCGTTGCAGCCGCCACCCCTGGAAATCTGGGAGCGATTGCCACGGCTGGCATCGCGGCTCTGGTCGCCGGCGCGTTCTCCATGGCCGGCGGCGAGTATGTCTCGGTCAGCACTCAGCGCGACACCGAGCAGGCGCTGATTGCCAAGGAGAAGCGTGAGCTGGCCGAGATGCCGGAGGAAGAACTGCAGGAACTGGCCGGAATGTACGAGGCCCGGGGCCTGAGCCCGAAGCTGGCGCATCAGGTGGCAGCGGAGCTGACCGCCCATGACGCGCTCGCTGCCCATGCCGAAGTGGAATTGGGCATTGATCCCGAGGAGTACACCAGCCCCTGGGCTGCCGCATTCTCCTCCTTTATCGCCTTCACCATCGGTTCCCTGATTCCACTGATCATGATCCTGCTGCCGCCGGAATCGGCGCGGATCATCGTCGCCGCGGTGGCCGTCGTCATCGGTCTGCTGCTGACCGGCTGGATCAGCGCCGCCTTGGGTGGCGCCCCGCGCTTGCGGGCCATCCTGCGCAACGTCGTGATGGGCAGCGCCACCATGGCGGCGACCTACATCATCGGTCTGCTCTTCGGCGTGGCGATCAACTAAGCACGAACACCGCTTCCAGCCCGCAAACCGGGTTTCAACGGCAACAGCGGCCCAGGACACGATACGTCCTGGGCCGCTGTTGCTTCCCATCCAGGGCCGGTGCTAGCGAACGTTGGCCAGCTGTTCGGAGCGGGCCACCAGCATCTTCATGAACATGGCGGCCAGGGCGATCACAACGGCGGCACCGGTGCACACCCAGAAGGCCCCGGAGTAACCCATGGATTCGGCAAGCAGGCCGGCCAGACCGTTGCCGATGGCGGTTCCAACGACGATGCCGGCCGAGAGCATGGTCATCACCGTGGACAGCCGTCCGGCCGGCGCCACCTCGCCGCCCAGGGTCATCACCACCACGATGATCGGTCCCACGCCGAAGCCGACCAGGAACAGCATGGCGAGCATGAATCCGGTGGACTGGGGCAGCTGCAGCAGCAGGCTGGTCAACGCCAGGAAGGAGGCGGAGGCGATCCAGCGGGAGGTATGCCGGAACGCGGCGGGCCACATGGCCACGGAGATCGCGGCGATGGCACTGGACAGGCCCACGGCACCATAGAGCATGCCGCCGCGGTTGGAGTCACCCATGGCGCCGGCGAAGGCCAGGGTGCCGGCGGCGGAGGAACCGAACACGGTGCCCAGGCCGATCATGCCCAGCACCATGGCGCTGATGGCGGCCACCTGAACCTTTGTGGCCTTGGCGTGCCGCGAATCCTTCGGGCTGGGAATCACCGAACGCTCGGTGGAATGCAGGCCAAAGATCGGGACCAGGATGATGGTGAGCACCGCGGCAATGATCAGCGGCAACGCCGGGTTCAGCGCCGAGGCCAGGAAGCCCACGGCCACCGGCCCCAGCACGAAGCCCAGCTCGTCAAGCATTGATTCAAGACCCAGCGCCGCGCCGAGCACCTTGGGCCGCAGTCCGCGCGCCCGGGTCATGGAGATCCAGCGGACACGGGACATGGGACCCACTTGGGGGCCGGTCGCCCCGGTGAGCAGGCTAACGGCCACCAGCGCTGCCACCGTGACGGCGTCACCGCGGCTGCCATACCAGGTCAGAACCGCCAGCATCAGGGTGTGCAGCAGGGCCGCGGTCAGCAGCACCTTGCGCTGCCCAATCCGGTCGGCCACGTAGCCGATCGTTGGTCCGCCCACGGCGGAGCCGAGCCCCACCATGGCGGCCGAAAGCCCACCCAGGGCATAGGAGCCGGTGCTCGCGGTGAACAGGGTCATCGACCCGATGGTCAGCATGGCCAACGGAAGGCGTGCAAAGAACGCCAACGGTAGGTAGCCGCGTCCCACGAGCGGGACCAAAGAAGAGTATCCAGAAGAACTCGAATTGTCCGCGGCCGAGGCCTGGGACAAAGACTTTTGGGTCAACTTTTCTCCAATAACTAAAGCGTGCGTTGTCCCTCGCCCCTCAACGCACAGAAAACCCAAACACGCCATTGGGCGCTCTTTTCAAGATACGTGCCAGTTTCCCCGGTGTCTAGCTCAATGTGAGCAAGCTCCGCTCCGCATTGGTGCTGATGGTGGATCCCTCCCTGGCCTTGGTAACGGTCAACCGGTTGGTGATGCGCTGTTTCATCTCGCTGACGTGGGAGACCACCCCGATGACGCGTCCGCCGGACCGCAGTGACTCCAGCGCCTCCATGACCTGTTCCAGGGTCTCGGTGTCCAGGGAGCCAAAGCCCTCATCGACGAAGAGCGTCTGCATGTCCACGGCCCCGGAATGGTGGGAGATGACATCCGCCAGCCCGAGGGCCAGGGACAGGGAGGCCATGAAGGTCTCTCCCCCGGAGAGGGTCTGGGTTTCGCGGTACTTCCCGGTCCACGAGTCATGCACCCGGATGCCGAGTCCCGACTTGGCGTTGCCCCGGGCCGTGTCGTCATGTTCCAGTGAATAGCGCTGCGAACTCATCACCTGCAACCGTTCGGTAGCGGCGGCGGTGACTTCTTCGAGCCGGGCGGCCAGCACATAGGTGCCCAGGGTCATCTTCAGCCGGTTCTCCCCGCCGCCGCGGACCACCTCAGCCAGCGCCTTGAGCCGCCGGTAGGACTCAATGACCGGGCCGGTATCGCTGATGCGTCGGGCGAGCCTGTCCCGTCCTTCCTGCAGGCGTTGCAGGGAAGCAGCGGCAACGACTTCGGCCTGGCGGGCCTGCTCGTAGGTTTCCTCGGCTTCCTGCAGCGCTGCAGCGTCCCGTTCCAGCTGACCGGTGTCAGGCGCCGTTTCCCCCTCGGCTTCCAGTTGCCGGGCTTGAATGACATCTTCTGAAGCGGACAGGGTCTCGATAGCCGCAGCACGTTTTTGGTGGGTGGTGCGCAGCTGCTCCAGTTCTTGGCGGACACCGGGTTCCAGCAGCGCCTGGGCCTGGGCCGCGTCATCGGCGAAACCGACCGCGGTCCGTTCTTCTTCCCAGCGCCGGGAGCAATCCTCCAGGTGCGCGGTGGCGTCCAGGGACTTGGAGAGCGCCTGGTGCAGCGCACTGAGCACCGAGTGGTCGGCGCTCAGATCTGCCAGCTTCTCCCCCAATGACCCGTAACCGCCGCGCAGTTCGGATAGCCGGGCATCAAGCTGATTGAGTTCCCGGCCCAGCGCCTCTGTCTTTTCCACCGCAACACCGTGGGCAAGTTTCGCGGCTGCGGCGGTCTGTGCTTGCTTCTCGCTCTCATGCTGAACCTTCGCCAGCTGGGCCACCAGCTTGGCGACACCGGCCCGAACGTTCTGGGCCTCTTTCAGCGCTTCCTGGTGTTGCGCGACCTGCTGCTGGGCCTCATCACGAGTGGTCTGCCCAGTCACCGCGGCGGCTTCCTCATAGCGGGTGGTGGCCGCATGCAGCTTTGCTTCCACCTGCCTGGTCTTTTCACGCTGGGCTTCGACCTGCTCGCGCAGATGCTCCACTGCATCCTCATCGACCAGTTCCTCGCCGGCTTCGGCCACGGCAGGCCCAGGGTGTTCGGTGGCCCCACAGACCAGGCATGGCTCGCCCTCGACCAAGCCCGCGGCCAAGCGCGCGGCACTTTGATTCAGCAGGGTCTGCTGCGCTTCCAGGAGGCTGCTCTGCCGGTCCCGGAGCCTGCTGGCTTCCCCATCGTACAAAACCTGGACTTTGTTTTTGACGTACCGCAGCTCCTCGCGCCGCTTCACCGCGGCCACCTGCTCGGTGGCCTTTTGCAGGGCCTGCTCGGCCTGCTGCACGCTGGCGGCTGCGGCCACCTCATCCAGGTCCTTGGCCTGCAGTTCGTCTCGTTCCTTGGCCAACGTGGCAATCATTGCCTCGGCCCGTTCGGACTTTTCCTGTTCCTTGCCGGTCAGCTCCTGCTGGCGAAGCAGCTCACGGGCCAACTGTTCGCGCTGCTCCTCGGCGGGCAGGGCCGAACGGATGCTGCCAAGCTGCTCGCCAAGTTCATTGGCTTCGGTCGCCAAGGACTGCAGGGTCTGCTGCGTGTACTGGATCTCGCGTTCCGGGAATCGCTCTGTGAAGTTAGCGGCACGGGATTCAAGCTGCTGCCGGGCCGCAGATGCGTTCTGCTGTGCATCGCGTTGTTGCCGCTGGTAGGCGCTGATCTGGATGGCCTTCGCGTCCAAGTGCAGGCGTTCCTCGGCGGCCGTCGCGGGTTCGGCGTTGGCGGCGTGCGCGGTTTCCAGCTGCCGCAGTTCGGCCAGCCGTCCGAAGATCCGTTGCCGTTCCTGTAGCTGCTGGTGGCGCCGTGAGGCCGTGGCCTGATCGGCGCGGCGGGCCTTTGCCGTTTCGGCCCGCTGCTGGCGCAGGGTTTCCAGACGCTCTTGAAGCCCGTCAAAGTCCAGGTCCGGTTCGTCGGCGCCGGGCAGCTCGACCGCGGCGGCCTGTAGTGCCCCGGTTGCGTCCGAACGCACCTGGTTTTCCATGGCGGCCAGTTCGGCTTCAATCGTCTCGGTGCGCTTGCGTTCCTGGTGCAGGCGGGCGGCGAACTCCTCCTCGATCTTGGCGTAGTCACTGGTGTCGAAGAGCCGGGCCAACAGCTTTTCGCGTTCGGTGTCCTTGGCGCGCAGGAAGTCGGCGAATCCGCCCTGCGGCAGCATCACCACCTTGGTGAACTGTTCCCTGTCCAGGCCCAGCACCGCGCCCAGGGTTTGACCGACTTCGTCGTTGCGGGTGGACAGCGCCTGCCATTCCCCGTCAACGTATTCACGCAGCGCGCTCTTGGCCTTCTCCTCGGTGAAGCCGCTCTTGGCCCGTTTGGAGGGACGCATCCATGCCGGGGAGCGGGTCACCTCAAAGCGCCGGGTTCCCACCGACAGTTCGCAGGCCACTTCCGGGGCGAGGCCTTCGGCGGCGTGGTCCGAACGAATCTGCCGGCTGCCCTGCCTGTTGCCGGGCAGCGCACCATAGATGGCGTAGCAGATGGCGTCCAGGATGCTGGATTTTCCGGCGCCGGTCGGCCCGTCCAGCAGGAACAGCCCGGCGGCGCCCAGTTCGTCAAAGTCAATGTGCTCGGTGCCGGCGAACGGCCCGAAGGCCTGGATGGTCAGCTGGTGGATCCTCATTTTTCACTTCCTGCTTCACGCACACTGCGGATGACCGAAGCCACCAGTTCCTGCTCATGTTCATCGGCCGGGCGGTGACGCACATGGTCAATGAAGTCGGTGCACACTTCCTTGGTGGACTTCGCCCGGGCCAGGCGCTGGGCGTAGCTTTCCCGGGTGTTGCGGGTGGAGGCTTCCGGGGCGAAGAGCAGCACCACGGTGTCGGGGAAGCGGGTGCGGACCCGGGTCATCGCCTCAGCCGGGCGGTCGGTGTCGGTCAGTGTCACCTGGCACCAGGCTTCCTCGGCCCAGGCCAGCTCCGGGTCCTCCAGCAGCTCCTGCAGCTTGCCGCGCAGGATGGCCAGCTTCTTGGGGACCGGCAGCTCCACTGCTTCGACTTCCTTCACGCCACTGGCGTCGGTGTCAATGATCCACACGGCCTTGCGCTGGTTCGCCTCGGAGAACGAGTAGGCCAGGGGCGAGCCGGAATAGCGCACGGTATCGCTCAGCCGCTGCCGACCGTGCAGATGCCCCAGCGCCGAGTAGTCGAAGAGACCGAAGAGCTCAACCGGCACCACGTCGAGGTTGCCCACGCTCAGTTCCCGTTCGGAGTCGCTGCCCACGCCACCGGCGGCGAACAGATGCGCCATGGAGAAGGCGAGCACCGGGGTGTCGGCCGCGGCCCGGCGGGCCGCCAGGTCCTGCTGGATGCGGGTGACCGCGGCGGCGACGACCGATTCATGGGATAGCTTCTCAGCCTCCAGCTCGGCCATCACCATGCGCGGCTCCAGGTACGGGATGCCGTACACCGCGATCTGGTGGTCTTCACCCTGCACCATCACCGGGGTGCTCATCCGGGTGGTATCGGCAATGATATGCACCCCGGCAGCGTCGATCAGTTCGGCGGCAAAGCCCAGCCGGGCGGCCGAGTCGTGGTTGCCGCTGGTGATGATGACTTTCGCCCCGGCGGCGCGCAGCTGCCCGAGGATGGAGTTGCACAGTTTCACCGCATCCACCTGCGGCAGGGCGCGGTCGTAGATGTCCCCGGAGATCAGCACCACGTCGATGTGGCGCTCTTTTACCAGGCGGACCAGCTCTTCGAGCACCGCCCGCTGGTTCTCAAGCAGGGAAGCACCATGGAAGGACCGGCCCAGATGCCAGTCCGAGGTATGAAGCAAACGCATACCTTCACCTTATGCAATCCCCGCGACGCTTTGATTCACCGGCGAGCGCGCTGTGCGTGAACAGCGCGCGGTTCGCTGACTGGTGCCGTGCACGACACGGCCTCCCCATCACCTGGAGTATGCAGGTGACGGGGAGGCCTTGTCGTCAGGTTTCGCCGTGTATGCCTAGCCGGCGGGCGGGAAGATGAAGGTTCCGGCCAGGGCGACCAGGATGATCACCACGGTTGCGGCGGCGGCCAGCACCAGCGAGCGGCCGCCGGTCTTGAAGATGGTGCGCAGGTGCACGCCCAGGCCCAGACCGAACATGGCGGTGGCCAACAGGAAAGTCTGGATCAGCGCGGCAACATCAAGCACCGGCTCGGGCAGGATCCCCACGGTGCGCACCAGCATGGCCACGATGAACCCGGCCACGAACAGCGGCACCACCGGCGGCTTGGTATCGGCGGTCACCGAGTGCTTGCGGCGCATGTACAGCCCCACCCCGGCCATCACCGGGGCCAGCATCAGCACGCGGGCCAGCTTCACGGTCACCGCCACGGCCAGCGCCGAGGTGCCCACCGCACCGCCAGCGGCCACCACCTGGGCCACCTCATGGGTGGAGGCGCCAATGAACATCCCGGTGGCTTCCTCGTCAAAGCCCACCAGGGCGCCCAGCGCCGGTGCCAGCGGGATCATCAGCGTGCCAAAGAGCACCACCAGGCCGATCGCGGTGGCCACCTGCTCCTGCTTGGCCTTCACGGTGCCCTCGGTGGCGGCCACGGCCGCGGCCCCGCAGATGGAGAAGCCGGCGGCGATCAGCAGCCGCTGCGGCAGCTCCAGGCCCAGCCACTTGCCAATCAGCAGGCTCGCGAAGAAGGTGATGCCCACGCTGGCCACCACCACGGCCAGCACCCCGGCGCCCAGGCCGAGGATCGTGGACAGCGACAGCTGCAGGCCCAGCAGCACAATGCCAATGCGCAGCAGCCGCTTGGAAGCCACGGCCACCCCGGGGGCCAGCGCGTCGGGCACCGGGAACAGGTTGCGCCACAGTGCGCCGAGCAGGATCGCGATCAGCAGGGCGCTGACCGGCAGCACCTGGGCGGCCAGCAGGGAGATCGCCCCGCCGACCAGGCAGGCCGCGAGCCCCGGCCCCAGCACCCGCCAGGTCCCCGAGCGTCTGGCGGCAGCGGGGCTTGACGTGGACTTAGCGGGGGCGGTGAGCTGATTTTTCTGCATACCTCGAACTTTTCATGCCTGGCGTGGGGTCGGTAGCCACGCGCTGGCTATCACTGTCATATGATTTTGATATGGACGAATCGCCGAACCAGTCTCCAAGGATAGAACAGTGGCTGCAGCCCGCGGCCCTGGCCCTGCTGGTGGCCATCGAGGACCGGGGCAGCCTCAGCGCCGGGGCGCGGGCGGTGGGTATGGCGCAGCCCAACGCCAGCCGGGCGCTGCGCACCCTGGAGCGGCGCCTGGGCTACCAGCTGGTGGCGCGGGCCAGCACCGGCTCGAAGCTGACCAGCGAGGGCAAGCTCACCGTGCAGTGGGCGCGCGAGGTACTGGGCAGCATGGAGAACCTGTGGACCGGGGCGCAGGCGCTGGCCACCTCGGCGGACGAGGAGTTCAGCTTCGCCGCCTCCATGACCATTGCCGAGCACCTGGCCCCCACCTGGATCCGCAGGCTGCGCCAGGCCGATCAGGCGGTGCGCACCAGGATGCGGGTGATGAACTCTGACCAGGTGATCAGCGCCGTGCAGCAGCGCGACACCGCGCTGGGATTCGTGGAAACCCCACAGGTGCCCGAGGGGCTGGTGGCCCTGACCGTCTACACCGACCAGCTGGTGCTCATCACCCCCGAACACCACCCGTGGGTGGAGCGCGGCACCCCGGTCACCCTGACCGAACTGGCCGCCACCGCGCTGGTGGAGCGCGAGGCCGGTTCGGGCACCCGCGCCTTCCTGGACAGCTATGTGGGCACCGAACGGGTCACCCCGATCGTGGAGTTCAACTCCAACTCGGCCATCACCCATGCGGTGGCCGCCGGGCTGGGACCGGCGGTGATTTCCCGGCTGGCCATCGAAGGCAGCGCCGCCCACCCCGGGTTCGTGCAGCTGCCCATTGCCGGCACCGCCCTGAACCGGCCGCTGCGGGCGATCTGGGAGGCCAGCCGCCCGATGTCCGCGGCCGTGGCCCGCTTCATGGAGATCTGCACCTCCCCCGAACCCTAGGTCCGCACCCGGCCGGGGCCGGGCACCTGCGCGCGGCCGGGGCGTGGCTAGAATGGGAGGCGTGACTCAAACCGGTGATTTTGAAGTTTTGCCCGACGACTACTCCGACAAGGTTTTCGCGGTCCTGCTTGGCCTGGCCGACGGCGCGACCCACGCCCGGGAGGGACACGAACCCGGGGCCACCGAACTGCTGGCCCTGTACGTGGCCGACGGTCTGCTCGAAGCCCTGGAGTGGGCCAACAGCGGGGTCGCCAGCGATGAGGCCGCCTGCATGTGGCTGGCCTCCCTGCGCGCCTACAAGCAGCTGACCGGCTCCTTCCCGGAATCCGCGCCGGAGCCGCTGGAGCGCTGGATCGACACCGAATTCGCCGCCGTGGAGCGCCCCGAGGGCATCGCGGCCGGGGACCCGGCGAACCTGAGCGGGCTGGACAGCGCGGACATGGGCTATGCGGCACGTCCCACGGGCGCCCAGAACGACAGCACCGGGGTGCTGCCGCGCGCCGCGGTCACCGCACTCATCGCCCGGGTACCGCAGGCCAACACGAAGGCGCTGGCCAAGTCGGCCGCGTTCCTCAGCCACGGGGAACCGGCGGCGAATACTGCCGCCGCCGCCGCACTGATCCTGCGTTCGGCCCTGGAGAAGTCCACCGCCGCAGCCGGGGACTGGCAGGGGCACCTGAAGGGACTGGAAGGCAGCGCCGCCGAGGCCCTGCGCGGGATCGTGGACACCGTTGCCGCTTCGCTGGACCGTCCCGCCGCCGAAGCCTATGCCTCCTACTTTGGCGGGGCCGATGAGAACGAAGACGAGGATCCGCAGGCCGAGCAGCCCCGGGATCCAGAAGCCGACGCGTACGCCGTCGCCCTGCTGGCCGCGGTGTACGGCACCGACCTGATCGCCGAACGCCCCGCCTCGGTGCTCGATGACATCATTTCCGAACTGCATGAGCGCTGGATGGGCCTGGTCGGCTGATCGAGCGGTTGGTCCCCGGGCCGCTGGCCCGTCGGGGTGACGCGCTCCCGCCCACCGTTCACGAGAACGGGTTATTGGGCACGAGCGATGGCCCTGACCCCGGCAATGCATAGAGCCTGCGAGGGACAAGCCGGTGGCTTGTCCCTCGCAGGCGTTTTAGATGTGTTCGTTAGTTCTGGGTGTTCCAGGTGGCGAGGTCCGCTGCCGGGTCGCGATCCCAGGGGGTGGGCAGTGCGCCGTCGAGGTAGTCTTCGTACCATTCGCGCACCTCATCGGAATGGTAGGCGGCTTCCAGGGCCTTGCCCTTCTCGGTCTCCATGAAACCGGGTTTTGCCGCCACCAGGTTGTTGTAGGGAAGGGCGTCCTCCTCTTCCTCAAACAGCAGCGCATCCTGCGGGGTCAGCCCGATCTCCCCGCCGAGCCTCACAAACAGGAAGCCGGCATCCACGTCGGGCAGGGTCTTGGACAGCGACTGCTGGTCCACCTCAACGAAGGAGAAGTTCTTGGGGTTCTCCAGGATGTCGTTCTGCGAAAGGTGGATGACGCTCTTACCCTCGGTGATCTTCAACAGCCCCTCCTTGGCCAGCAGGGCCAGGGCCCGGCCGTTGTTCGAGGGATCCACCGGGATGGCGATCTTGGCCCCATCGGGCAGTTCCTTCGCCGACTTGTGCTTGGTCGAGTACAGCCCGGCCGGTGAACCGTACATGTAAAAGGCCGGGTCCACCTCGATGTTCTGATCCGCCGTGAACTGCTCCAGGTAGGCTGCGTGCTGGAAGAAATTCGCGTCATATTCACCGTTCGCCACCACGTGGTTGGGCTGGACAATGTCGGTGACGTAGGTCGCCTGCACATCCCATCCCTGCTCCTCCAGGATTCGCTCGGCGATCTTCGTGGGCTCCTGGGTGGGCGCCGATTCGGTGACGATCAGCTTGATGGTCTTGTCGTTCCCGGCATTGACATTGCCGGTCAAACCGCATGAAGCCAGCAGGCCGGTGACGGCCAAGGCGGCTGCTGAGGTGATGATCCTGCGACGAGTCAGTGACATGGTGTTCCTTTGAAGTAGTGAAGGTGAAGTAACGGGTGCTGGCTATCGTTTGTCGTAGCGCCGGGCCAGCGCCGTACCGGAGACCTGCACCAGGTGCACCAGCGCGATCATCAGCACGATGGCCAGGAGCATGACACCGGTCTCGTAGCGGTAGTAGCCGTAGCGGATGGCGAAGTCGCCGATCCCTCCGCCGCCCACCAGCCCTGCCATGGCCGAGTAGGAGATGAAGGAGACGGTCATGATGGTGATCGAGCCAAACAGCGCCGGCCGGGCCTCCACCAGCAGGACATCGCGGATGATCTGCCCGCGGGTGGCGCCCATGGCATTGGCGGCTTCAACGACGCCCGAACCGAGTTGGGTGATGTTCTGTTCCACGAAGCGGGCGAAATAGGGAATCGCGTTGATGGTCAGCGGGACAATCACCGCGGCGGTACCCACCGTTGTTCCGACGATGAACCGGGTGACCGGGATGATCGCGATCAGCAGGATCAGGAACGGGAAGGAGCGGATGGTGTTCACTGCACCGTCGACGATGCGATGCAGCTGTGGTCGGGGCCGCAGGCCCTGCGGTGACATCGAATAGAGCCAGATTCCCAAGGGGGTACCGATTAGGATCGCCAGGGGAATGGAGACCAGCAGCATCGCCAGGGTCTGGCCGATCGCGACGCCGATCTCGGGTCCCAGTTCCAGCAGGCGGTCAATGGTGGCCACTGCGCCGTTGCTGCTCGCAGCGGCCGCAAGCGGAAGATAGATTGTGCTCAAGACGTCTCCTAGGATGCGGCAGCCGACAGCTGCGGGGTGCGGTGTTCTTCATGACCGGTGGGGCGCTGCAGGACGATCTCGTCACTGATCAGGTAACGTCCGATCGCGGTATGCGGGCTGAAACCCGGTTGCCTCAACTCGGCCAGGTCAAACTGTTCAACCAGCCGCCCGTCTTCCATCACCGCCACGTTGTCGGCGATGGCCTTGACCACGTTCATTTCGTGGGTGACGATCACGGTGGTGATTCCCAGGTTGGCGTTGATGTCCAGCAGGTATTGGAGCACCGAGGCGGTGGTGCGCGGGTCAACGGCGCTTGTGGGTTCGTCGCACAAGAGCACCTTGGGCTCCGTGGCCAGGGCACGGGCGATGGCAACGCGCTGCTTTTGGCCGCCGGAGAGTTGGGCCGGATAGGAATGGATCTTGTCGGCCAGGTCCACAATGGCCAACGCCTCCTGGGCCTTCGCTCTCCGTTGGCGGGCGGGAACCCCGGCAAACTTGAGCGAGAGCTCCACATTTTGGGCGGCGGTGCGGTTATTGAGCAGGTTGAAGTGCTGGAAGATCATGCCGATTTGATGGCGTTCGCGCCGCAGCTCTTCCTCTGAAAGTTCGGTCAATTCCACGCCGCCAACCTTGACCGAACCACTGTCCGGGCGCTGCAGGAGGTTGATGTTGCGGATCAGGGTCGATTTTCCCGCTCCCGAGAAACCGATAATTCCTTGGATCGAGCCCCGGGGAATGTCCAGGGACACGTTGTCCACGGCCGTAAAAGCGTCGCTGCCGGTGCCGAAGCTTGTCGATACGTTGCGCAGGCTGATCATGTGTACTCCTCGTCTTTACCGCGACGAAGCGTTCCGGCCGCGCGGCCTCACTGAGGAGGGGTCAGCCAGGAAATTCTCCATCGTTTCTGGCAGTAGCACCGTGCCCCAATGGGTGGTTGCCGCGACGTCGTAGAGCCAGATCTCTCGGCCGCTCTGGATGGTTTGAAGGTCATCGCCTTCGTTGTCCACCAGTCTGGCGCAGGGATGGAGAACGACTCAAAGGGCAGGTCACAAGCTGCAATGATCAGTCTTATGGCGACATTTCGGGCGTCACATCCCGTCATCTTCCGCTGTTGTGACGACATGTGAATCAACGGATGAGGCGGATTCCAGATTCTAGGCACACCAAAGCCATAATGCACGGCCCATCAGGGGCCGCAGGCCAACAGCGCAGTCAGGCGGTGGACCGGTTCGTCTCTCGCCCCGTTGCGGCGCGCCTCAGGACACGGGAGCCTGCAGCACCATCCGCGCGAATTCGTCCACGTGTTCCTGGGCAGGCTTTGAGAAGTAGCCCCCGGAGTCGCGTCGGTGCCACCGGGCGAGCTCCTCAAACAGTAGGGCAACCGTGCTGCGGTGCACGACCGCATGGCGCCCCAGCGGCTGACCCAGCGGCCCCATCCGGTAACCCAGGGAGTTCATGACCTCGGTGATGTAGTCGGACGCCGCGTCGCTCAGCGCCTCGATCCCGGCGGCCCGGCACAACCAGTAGGCGATGGTGCCATCACGCAGGCCCTCATCCTTTTCCGCCGTGTTGATGGCGTTGAGCAGATGGCGGGCGAGGCGCTGTTCATCCCCGGCCAGTTCACTGCCCTTTTTCGTGGCGAGCACACGCCCGCGGTAGACCCGCACCAGTCCGGCCATGCGCGCCACTTCACGCAATTGGGCCACCGTGTGCATCGTGTGTTCACGCTTGCGGGAGGAGGATTCGTAGTCGATGCCCTCCCACTGCAGTCGGTCCACCAGTTCCGCCACGGCCTTCGGGTTCATCCAGCTGGCGGGGGTGAGCTTGATGCCTTCGCCCTGGGCCAGCTCAATGAGGACCTGGAACGGCCGAACCATCTCCGTGAAGAACCATTCGGGGATCCGCGCCCCCGGCGTATCGTCGGTGATTCCGGCCTCGCTGGCCAGGATCAGCGCGTAGCGGCGTACCCCCGAGGGCTTGGCGCGCAGCCACTGGCCGAAGACCGAGTCTCCCGCGACGAGGCTGAAGTACAGTTCCAACTCGCGGTTCGCCGCCTGCTGGTTGTAGGTCATCGGATCGAAGTCGAGCTCATCCCCGGAGCGCCAGCGCAGCCAGTCGATGGTTTCCTGCTGCTCCTCGGAGGGCTGTTCGGCGTTGAACTCTTCCAACTTGTCGTACCAGCCCGATAATCCGCCGCTGTCTTCCACCGGCGCCCGCAATTCCCCCTCGAGCACCCGAGCGGCGCACTGCCCGCCCGGGCAAGGGGTTGCGGATTCGAGGGTCAGACGGTGCATCCAGTTGTCCCCGAAGTCGTACACGTAGAACAGGGTTCCCGGGTTGACCGCCAGGGCCTGGCCGAGTGTGGTGCCCTCCTGCGGCTGGCCCTCCAGCTCCTCGTCCAGGGCGAGCTGGTCATACCAGCTGGTCCCGGTCTGTGGCTTGCCCCATCCCTGGGTGGGGTCCGCGCTGTGGAAGGACTGCAGGTGGCTGTTGTCCCAGCCCATGGCGATCTGGATGATGTCACCGGCAGCGGCCAGGTCCAGGTCGGCCGGAATCTGGATGCGCCGCCAGATCAGCGGCTGGGATTCCATCAGTTCAATGCGCAGCGTCAGCAGGTCGCGAGAAGTCATAGACCCATCGTTGCAGATCAGCGGGTTGGAGCGAAGACTGCGGGAGGATAAGTCGCGCCGCGTCCCGCGGCAGATTACTGCAGGGCGAAGCCTTCGACCAGCTGCATGAATTCGCCCTCGGAAATGATCTCCACCTTCTGCCCGGCGGCGCGCAGGCGCAGCACGTGCTTGGCCTTGTTGGTCAGCCGGCCGTTGGCCAGGTCCTCGGGGACAAAGCCGTCCCCGACCACCAGCGCGGTCGTGGCGCGGGTGACCCGCGAGGCGGTCTGTGCGCCGCGGGCGGCGGCCCATTCCTTGGCCTGGGGCCGCGGCACGCCCAGGTTCCCGGTGAACACCACGGTTTGGCCGAACAACGGGTGGCTGGCATCGGCCTCCAGGTTCGGCGCCGGGTTGTCCCCCTCCTGCGGCCAGAACGCGAACGCGTCGCGCGGGGGCATGGCGTTGCCTCGGGCCAGCCAACCCTGCGCGTCGCGCATGGCCCGGGAAATCTCATCCCCCGGCTGCCAGGGACGGGTCAGGCCCAGCGGCACCGAGTAGTGTTCGGCGGTGTTGTGAACGGTGGGGGTTTGGCCGCGTTCGGCGATATCGATCATGGCCCAGGCGCAGGCTTCGGCGTCGGCGAGCGCCTCGTGGTGGTTTTCGATCGGGTGCCCGGCTTCCTCGGCCACGAACGGCAGCGAATAGCTGGGAAGGTCATAGGCCTTGCGGGAGAGCTTCACGGTGCACAAGTGCTGGATCTGCGGGACCGACAGTTCGCTGGCCTCGGCCGCGGCCCGGATCACCCCGGAGTCGAACGCCGAGTTGTGCGCGACCAGCACGTCATCCCCGACGAACTGCAGCAGGTCGGTCAGCTTCTCGCCAATGCGCGGGGCGGTGGCCACCATGTCCTCGGTGATGTGGTGGATCGAGACGTTGCGCGGGTCGAAGTGGTCGAAACCGGCCGGCGGCTTGAGCAGCCACTGCTCGGTTTCCACGATGCGCCCGCCACGCACCTTGATCAGCCCGACCGAACAGGCCGACCCGATGAATCCATTTGCCGTCTCAAAATCAACTGCGGTGAAGTCCAAAGCCACATATTCACTGTACTCCGCTTTCCCGACCGAACGGTTCAGGCCGGGCCCCCACGGGTCCACGGAAGTGGACCGGGATCGCCATTTCCAGGTACGTGCTCAGGGCAAATCCTCCGCAGTGACTTGCGGATTGATTGGGGCCGCGCACTTGGGAGCATGACCCGTGCCCGCTGTGGGCCGCAGCCGGCGCCCCGGCACGATCTCACAGTTTGCGCGCCGCCGGCAACCTCCGGGGCATTCCTGCACCCGGACAGCGTCGGGCCCCGCACTCCTTCGCGGGGTGCGGGGCCCGGGTGGGGCCGGTGGTTTTAGGCACTGGCCCTGCGCAGGGTGAGGTAGGAAGCCACGGCCATCAGCACGGCGACCGCGCCGGCGCCAAGCACCACTCCCCCGGCGGTCCAGGTGACGGCCCAGCTC
Organism: Glutamicibacter creatinolyticus; assembly: GCF_006094275.1. Lineage (GTDB taxonomy): Bacteria > Actinomycetota > Actinomycetes > Actinomycetales > Micrococcaceae > Glutamicibacter > Glutamicibacter creatinolyticus. The sequence continues at coordinate 1,215,382 of NZ_CP034412.1, read as the reverse complement.
CAGAACTGCCCCCACCGCTCACCCAGCGTCATGTAGAACACCGTGCCCAGCACCAGCACGCCCAGGCCGATGAAGAACAGCAGCAGCCCCGTGGTGCGCCAGCGCAGGTAGATGGTGGAGACCCAGAAGCCGATCATGAACAGCAGCACCATCAGCGCGAAGTAGAACATGATCTGGATGAACCAGTTGTTCTCCGCCACCCACTCCAGGGCGAAGAACCGCCCGTTCAGCCACCACCCGTTCGTGGCCTGCTCCACCAGGCCCATCAGGTAGTAGAAGCTGGAGAGCACCAGCGCGCACAGCCCGAACAGGGCCAGGGTGCCCAGGTAGAAGCTGCGCCGCGAGACGCTCATCGCCTGGGAGAACGGGAAGGTCATCGTCAGCGACTGGATGCCCAGGGCCAGGAAGTACCACATCGGGGCCTGGGCACCACCACTGTAGGTCACTTCGCTCTGCCCTCCGGCCTGGCGCACCAGCCAGAAGATCGCCATGGTGAACATGAACGATGCGCCCAAAATCAGCAGCGGGATGCCGATAAACGTCCACTTGTTGATCAGCTGCATGCGTGCAACTTGGATGATCCGGTTCATTTCATTGCCTCAACATTCTGCTTGCTCGTACCCTCGCCCATGGCGCCCATGGCGCTGCGGACCACCAGCTGCTGCAGGGAGACCGGGGTCAGCTCCAGTCCCAGCTGCCGGGCCTGCTGGCGTTCGGCCTCGGAGAGGGTTGCCCGGATGCTGATGCTGGCCAGGGATCCCAGCGCGTCCCGGTGGATCACCGGGTAACCACCGATGAACTGGGTGACCGCCTCGGCGTTGCCGGTCACGGTCACCGCCGCCCCGCGCAGCGCGTCGGCCTCCTCATCCACGATGATCTTTCCGCCGTCGATGACCACCACGTGCTCCAGCAGGTTCGCGACCTCATCGATCAGGTGGCTGGAGAGCACGATGGTGCGCGGGAACTCGGCGAAGTCCTCGACCAGCCGGTCATAGAAGATCTGCCGGGCCACCGCATCCAGGCCCAGGTAGGGTTCGTCGAAGAAGGTGATCTCCGCCCGGGAGGCCAGGCCGATGATCACGCCCACCGCGGAGAGCTGCCCGCGCGAGAGCTTCTTGATGCGGCGCTTGAGCGGCAGCTTGAACGCCGCGACCAGATCCTGGGCCAGGTCCTCGTCCCAGTTTTCGTAGAACAGGGACGCGGCCTTGAAGGCCTGCCAGGGCTTGAAGTCATCCGGGTACTTCTGAGATTCCCGGATGAAGCACATGCGCGCCAACGTCGGATCGTGCTCGAACGGGTCATGCCCGAAGATCTTCACCGAGCCTTCGGTGGCGAAGCCCTGGCCGGTGAGGATGGACATCAGTGTCGTCTTGCCGGCCCCGTTGCGGCCGAGCAGGCCGTAGATCCGTCCCGCCTCCAGCGAGAGGTTCACATCATCCAAGGCCCGCACGTCCTTGAACTTCTTGGTCAGGTGGGTGGCTTGGATTGCCGGTGCGTTGGTCATGGCTTACACTCCCTTGCCCGATAGTTGGCCGTGAGCGGCCTGGATCATTTCGATCAGTTCCTGGGTACCAATGCCCAGCTTCTGGGCTTCGGCGGCCAGGGGTTGGATGTATTGCTTGCTGAAGTGCTGGCGCCGGGCTTCGATCAGCCGGTCGCGGGCTCCGTGGGCAACAAACATGCCGATTCCCCGTTTCTTGTACAGCAGCCCGTTTTCCACGAGCCGGTTGACGCCCTTGGCCGCGGTGGCCGGGTTGATCCGGTAGAACGCGGCGAATTCGTTGGTGGAGGGCACCTGGGCCTCCTCGGCCAGCACCCCGGAGACGATGTCATTTTCGATCAGCTCGGCTATCTGCAGGAAGATCGGCTTCGAGTCATCGATCACTGAACGCCTCCTCTATGTCTCCGAACAACAGCGGTTCCCCTCGTCCTGTTACTCGGTTCATTACTCATGTAACTAACCATATAACCAGCCTCGAGATCCGACAAGGCCCAGCAGCCGGAAAAGTTGAACCCGCGTCGGTGCAGGAGGGATCCAAAGTTAAGGTTTCTTAACTGTTCGCGGTTCGTGAACGTGCTGACCTGTAAAGATGCGGATTTCGATGGGATTTCAGCTGTTCTGGGTCAGTAACTCAGCTAACACAAAGTTTGAACAGAAAGGATGGAATCAATCCACCACAGATGAGGAGGACACTGATGACCAAGGCACTACCTTCGCCTGCTTGCGCATCACGCCGGCCCTGAGCAACGCGTGTTGAACCATGCCGACCGGGTCCAAACGGATCCCCGACGACAGAATCAGGAACCTTCCGACAGTGATGTACTCCCCGAATTTCGATGGCCCCTCCGAAGCCCAACAGCGGGCCAATAACCGCAGCCGCTTCACCACCATGCTCGCCTCGGTGTCCATGCTGACCCTGGGCTTGAGCCTGAGCGCAGTGAATTCCGCCGGCGCGGTGGCGCCCAACGCGCAGGGCACGGTGCAAAGCGCCGCCCAGACCCCGGCCAGCGGCCAGGTCCTTGGCCACACCACCCCCAAGCAGCTAACCCGCAGCCAGGATGAATCGGAGGACGAGGACAACGCCTCGGCCTAGCCGCCGATCGGAGTTGGAGCAAAGAAGCAGTAAAGGTCGGGGTCACCAGCACGTGCTGGTGACCCCGACCTTTTTCCTCTCCTCTGTTTGACCGATTCCGGGCAGGAAAAAGCCCGGCACCGCCAGGGGAACAACGATTCGGGTTCCCCGACTGGCACCGGGCTTAGGGTCAGCAGCGACCGCGCCGTGGGGCGTCAGCGCTGGGACAGTACCGCGTTGACCTTCTCGATGACCTGCGGCAGCAGGGCCTCGAACGCCTTGGCGCGGTGCGAGACCGCGTTCTTCTCCTCCGCGGAGAACTCCGCCAGTGAGCGGCCCGAGCCGGAGGGCTCGAAGATCGGGTCGTAGCCAAAGCCGTTGCTTCCGCTGCGTTCGGTGCGCAGCTTGCCCGGCATGGTTCCCAGCTCCACGTGCGCGGTGCCGTCCGGGGTGGCTACGGCGGCGGCGCAGACGAACGCGGCCGAACGATGCTCATCGGCAATGTCGCCCAGCTGGGCCAGCAGCAGGTCGATGTTCGCCTCGTCATCGCCGTGGCGTCCGGACCAGCGGGCCGAGAAGATCCCCGGCGCCCCGCCCAGCACGTCCACGGAGATGCCCGAGTCATCGGCCAGCGCCACCAGCCCGGTGGCCGCGGAGATCTCGCGGGCCTTCTTCAGGGCGTTGCCCTGGAAGGTCACCGCATCCTCGACCACGTCACCGGCGCCGGCGGTCGCGGCGTCAATGACCTGGGTATCCACATCCAGGCCCTCGATCTTGCCACGCAGCAGCTCCCGCAGTTCGCGCAGCTTGCCCTGGTTGGAGCTGGCCAGCACCAGCACCGGGGCGCTCACGCGTTCACCTTCAGGGTGTCGGCCTGGATCTGGGCCAGCTCGGTGGTGCCGATCAGCGCCAGGTCCAGCAGGGCGTCCAGTTCGGCGCGCTTGAACGGCACGCCTTCGGCGGTGCCCTGCACCTCGACGAAGTCGCCGGAACCGGTGACCACGACGTTCATGTCGGTTTCGGCGCGCACGTCTTCCTCGTACGGCAGGTCCAGCATCGGGGTGCCGTCGATGATGCCCACGGAGATCGCGGCGACCGAGTCGGTGAGCACCTTGGTGTTCTTGGCGATGATGCCTTCACGCCGGGCCCATTCGATGGCCTCGGCCAGGGCGACGTAGGCGCCGGTGATGGCGGCGGTGCGGGTGCCGCCGTCGGCCTGCAGCACGTCGCAGTCCAGCACGATGGTGTTTTCGCCCAGGGCGCTGGTGTCGATGATGGCACGCAGGGAGCGGCCGATCAGGCGGGAGATTTCGTGGGTGCGGCCCGAAAGCTTGCCCCGGACCGATTCACGGGAGTTACGGGTATTGGTGGCACGAGGCAGCATCGCGTATTCGGCGGTCACCCAGCCGGTGCCCTGGCCCTTGAGCCAGCGCGGCACGCCTTCGGTGAAGGAGGCGGTGCACAGAACACGGGTTTCGCCGAACTCGATCAGCGCAGAGCCTTCGGCCTGTGCGGACCAGCCGCGGGTGATGGTGATGTCTCGAAGTTGCGCGGCACTGCGGCCGTCAGCACGTAAAGTCATGGTTCCATCCTAACGAAACCACACCCCGCCCACTGACAGAACGCTGTGGGCGGGCGCGAAACACCCAAGTGGCACTGGTATGACGGATTACCGGGGCAGCCCGTCATCTGGGCAAAACGACCCCGGGGACCATGCAGCCGGCCCCGTGGAGCGAAGCCTACTGCGCTGCATCCTTGTTGCCCGGTGGCAGGGTCGCTTCCGGTCTACCGGTTTCACGTCTCTCCAGCCGCGACCAGTCGATCTTCCCGTTCCTGAAGGGAATGTGCTCTTCTTCCAGCAATGCCCCCGCGGTGCCGCCGTGGCAGGCGGGCGGGGTGCCGTCGGCACGCACCACCCGCCACCACGGAATGGACTCGGAGATCCGCGCAACGATCCGGCCCACCATCCGCGGGTTCAGCCCGGCGATCCTGCCGATCTGTCCATAGCTGATGACTTCCCCGGCAGGGACCTGGTTGGCGATTTCGCGTACGCGTTCTTCCGCGTCATTCATGCTTTCACAACTCGCAAATTATTGGGTCTCTTTGTCCGGTAAAGCTTGGGATTCGCTCGGTTTTCCTCCGAGCCAGTAGAGGGCCAGATCGACGTCTCTCGCTTTCCACGACTCGCCGTGGACACTCGCCAAAGAACGCAAGTCCTCGATCAGCCGCATGTAACGCCCATACCGCCCTCGGCTGGATTTAAGATCAAAACCGAGTAGGCCCAGTCCCCTATGAGCACGCCGGTCATAGACAGCCAGACGTTCAGGGGCAGCAGCTACAAGTACAGCTGAAGCTAGTGCATCACCGGTCTTGAAACCGGGCAAGGCGCCGAGCGCGCTTCTAGCAGCTGCCGCGGCTTCGTCTGTAGGTAGCGACTCATCATTGGCGGCCACATAGGCAGTAGACGTATGGTGCCTGACTACAGCGTCTGGAACATCCATAAGTTTTCTAGACCATTTGGTATCTGCTCGAAGACGCTTCCACAGCAACAAACCACCGATTTCCGCTTTCCCTATAGAACCTTCATGAACGAACCGCGCTGATACAGTTTGCAGGACTTCGTCATAGACTTCAGAAACTGTTTCTGTGTACTCGATACGGGCATCGCGCAACCCGTGCCAACGTTCGGTTTCAATCGGCGTCACTTCATTAGTTTGCATGCTCATAGAGCTATGGTTGCATGCTTAGGATCACTCCTGCCGACAGCTCGAGACGGGTTCATGCTAAGAATCGCCTGCCTCGACTGTCCGACTTCATCGCGGATGCCCTATCAGTGAACTTACGAGCAGCGTTCAATCTACAAAAGCTATGGCGCGACCGGGTAGTGGCTGCGGATGGCGATGCGGTTCCAGCCGTTCATCACCACGGCCAGCCAGCTGATTGCCGAGACCTGCTCCTCGCTGAGCACTCCCGTGTCCCAGCTGCCGCGGGCGGGCACCGGCAGTTCGGTGACTTCCTCGGCTAGGGCCAGGGCGGCGGATTCAATGTCGCTGAAGTACTGGGATTCCCACCAGGCGGCCACCACGGCCAGCCGGTCGCTGCTCTCCCCCAGCTTGATGGCATCACGGGTGTGCATGCGCAGGCAGAAGGCGCAGCCGTTGATCTGTGAGACCCGGATTTTGACCAGTTCCCCCAGTTTGGGATCCAGGCCGCTGGCGGCGACCGCGGCGTCGGCCTGCTGGCTGAACGCGAGCATGCTCTTGTACAGGTCCGGGTGTTGTTTTCCGAGATTGACGGTGCTCATGAGGCTCGTCCCTTCCCTTCAAGGTCCCGGTTCACCGCCGGGGCCGCTATTTTTTGCGGATGGCCCGCGTCCCCTTCCAGGCGCGCACCTTGGAGGGGCGGATGATGGAAACCGGTGCGGTGGGCAACGACTTCGGGGTGCCCAGCTGACTGCCGGAGTAGACCCCGTAGGTCACCCCGGAGACGGCCACGGCAATCCCGCCGTTGTAGGTTTCCTTCGCTTCGTCCACGACTTTGTTGATGGAGGTCCACACCGGGATGTGGGTCAGCAGCAGCCGCTCGACCGCGGCGTCGGTGGCCATCTGCCCGGCCCGCTTGCCGGTCAGGTGCACCCCGTCGATCGCGTCATCCCGGCCCTCCTCGAAGGCGGCCTCGCACAGGAACATGTCCGCCCCGCGGGCGGCCTCAACCAGCCCGTCGCAGGTGTCGGTGTCCCCCGAGTAGGTCAGCACGCTGGTCAGGATCTCCCCGTCCGGGCCCGGCTCGTGCGCCTCCACGCGCAGCGCGTAGGCTTCCTCGATCGGGTGGCGCACCGGGTAGGGGGTGATGGTGAACGGACCGATGTTCACCGGCTGCAGTTCCTGCCAGATGTTGAAGTCATAGTCCTGGTGCATGGTGTCGCCCTCGGGCAGCCCGTAGGCGGTTTCGATCCGCTCCGCGGTGGCTTCCGGTCCCCAGACCAGCATCTTCTCGCGGTTCCAGCCATTGGGGTCCCAGCGGATGGCCACATGCAGTCCGCATAGATCCATACAGTGGTCCGGGTGCAGGTGCGAGATCGCGATCCCGTCAATGTCCTTGATGTCGGTGTAGCGCTGCAGCACCCCCAGGGCGCCGGACCCAAGATCGAGCAGGATCTTCCAGTCCCGGGTGCCGTCAAAGGCGGTGACCAGGTAACAGGAGGCCGGAGATCCGGGACCGGGAAAGGAGCCGGTGCACCCGATGATGGTCAGCTTCATGTCTCACTCGCTTTTCGACGCTGCGATCATCTGCGGGGTAATGCGGGCAATCGAACCGGTCGGATAGTGGGCTGCTACGTTTTCGACATGACGTACCGTGAGCACTTCCGGACCCAGGAAACGTCGCGCCAGTACACCAAAACTATCAGCGTTGCCGGTGGCAAGGAATTCGTGACGCGCTTGATCAGCGTCGTTGCGCAGCAGTCCGTGGCTGGTCAGTGCCCGGAAGGTGTCCTTCGCGGTTTCCTCCGCACTGGAGACCAGGGAGACCGAATCGCCCATGACATAGGAGATCACGCCGGTCAGCAGCGGGTAGTGGGTGCATCCCAGGATCAGGGTGTCCACCCCGGCGGCCTGCAGCGGGGCCAGGTACTGCTCGGCAATTTCCAGCAGCTCGGGCCCGGCGGTGATGCCGGATTCCACGAACTCCACGAACCGCGGGCAGGCCACGGAGGTGATCTCCAGGTTCGGGGCGGCGGCGAACGCGTCCTCGTAGGCCCGTGAACCAACGGTCGCCTGGGTGCCGATCAGCCCGATCTTCCCGTTCTTGGTGGCGGCCACAGCGCGGCGCACCGCCGGCTGGATGACTTCCACCACCGGGATGCCGTACTGGGCGGTGTAGCGTTCGCGGGCGTCGCGCAGCACCGCGGAGGAGGCCGAGTTGCAGGCGATCACCAGCAGCTTCACGCCGGACTCAACCAATTCGTCCATGACGCCCAGCGCATTGGCGCGCACCTGGGCGATGGGCAGCGGGCCGTAGGGGGAATTCTTGGTGTCCCCCACGTAGATCAGGGATTCACCGGGCAACTGGTCAATCACCGCGCGGGCCACAGTCAGCCCGCCCACCCCGGAGTCGAAGATCCCGATTGGGGTGTTGGCATCCGGGGAGCTCTGCGGGCCGGTGGTGAAGAAGGAGGGCATGAAAGTTAGTACTCCGCATCCAGCAGCGCGCGCATCACCGTGTCCTGGATCCAGGAAATCAGGTTGTACATCAGCGCCATGTAGTCGTCCGGGTTCTTGACCTTGCGCGCATCATCGATCCTCGCGATCCGCGCCGAGTCCTCTTCATCGCGGATCCCCAGCCGTTCGGAGAGCACCAGGCGCACGTCGTTCAGGGCCTGGGCGAAGCGGGAGGCGGCGGCGTCATCGAGCACGATCCGGGTGTTTTCCATCAGGAACTTCGCCTCGCGCAGCCGCCCGATTTTGGACAGGATCAGGTCGTGTTCGCCAAAGCGGCGGAAGTCGTTTGCCACCTCGGGGTCATCGCTGGCCACCGGCAGCAGACGGGCCACCGCCGGGTCGGAGGGTTCGGGCAGCGGTCCGCGGTCCGGGCTCATCCCGGTCAGCGCGTAAAGCGGATCCAGTTCCTCGCTCGGGTCGACCTGGTGGATCTCGTCGCGTTCCTCCAGCAGGGAGATCACGTCGTCGAACAGTTCGCGCAGCAGCTTGCGTTCCGGTTCGTGCAGGGCACCGGCAATGCCGCGGGCGGTGCGCTTGAAGGCCTTGGCCACGAAGTTAGGCCTCCTGGGACATGGTGGCGTTCAGGCCATAACCGTGCATCGCCTGCACGTGCCCCTCGATCTTCTCGCGCGACCCGTTCAGGATCACCGAAAAGCCATCGTAGTGCACCTGCATCATCAGCTTCTCGGCCTTCTCTGCGGTAAAGCCAAAATGGCTGCGGAAGACATAGCTGACATAGCTCATCAGGTTCACCGGATCGTTCCACACGATCAGGCGCCACTTCTTATCGTGGAGAACCTGCTCACTAATCTCTTCGAAGATATCGGGCATGACGGTCATGCCCACCATTTTACGCCCTTATCGCGCTTCCCGGGCTCGCGGTGATAACAACATTGATCCAGTGCGCTGGTGCGAACGCATCGGGCGGGATGGGTGCGGGGGTTATCGGGCCCGGCGGCGCTGCTTGTCCAGGTACATTTGCCGGTCGGCTTCCATGAATGCCTGCTGCACCGAGCAATCCCCGGGCACCGAGGCGGCGTAGCCAAGCGACGCCGCAACCCCGGCCGTTTCCAAAGCCTGGCGGAACACGGCGAAATGCTGCTCCAGCCGCGCGGAAGGGATCCCGTTGGCCAGGATGACGAACTCATCTCCCCCGTAGCGCGCAATCCGGTGGGAGCGCGAGGAGGCGTCGCGCAGGGCCCGGGCCGCGCGTTGGATCAACTGATCCCCCGCCGTGTGACCCTGCGAATCGTTCAGGGCCTTCAATCCGTCAATGTCGAGCACGGCCACGGCGACCAGATCCCCAAAGGCGTTGACCCGTGCCTGGGCGTCGGCAAGAATCGCGTCCCAGCCGCGACGGTTCAGCAAGTCGGTCAGGGCATCGCGGTGTGCCTGTGCCTTCGCGATTTCCAGGGCCCGCCGGTCCCGGTCAAAGCCGCGGGAGAGTTCCAGCTGGGAGGAAAGCAGGTCACTGAAGACCTTGAGCAGTTCCTCGTCCACGGACTCGTCAGCCTCCAGCGGTTGGCTGCGCACCCCGCACAGCACGCCGAAGGGCTGTCCATTGTCATCACCGATCGTATAGCCGGCATACGCCCCGATCTTGCGGGCAACCTGCAAATCCGCATACTGCGGGTGGGTCTTGGCGTCGGGGACCACGTGTGCGGCGCCCGCCGCCATGCGCCGACAAAAGGTTTCGCCCCAGTCCATCCGGTCCCCCACGTTGATCAGGTGATCATGGTGAACGTGCAGGTGCACCTGGTACCCGTCGGTGATCCGCGAGACCGACCAATCAGTTAAAGGGGTGTGGTGGTTCAGGTAGTCCACCACGCGCTGCGCGGCCTGGGAGAAACTGTGGGCACCGTTGACCTCCCTGCGCTGCGCGGCCAGCCGCGGTGCACCCTTCGCATTTCCAAGGAGTGCGTCCTGTGACAGGGAGCCTTCACCGGTGCCAGATTCGTACACGCTTGCCACTCGTTTCTCGTTGTCGATCGTCTCAGGGGTGCCCCTGAGATGCCGGATCCGCACGGTTGGTGCCCGCGCCGCAGACGCGCACCGCGTACAGCTCCCGGCCGCTTCACCGGTCCGCATCATCCGAACCCCGCTTTTTGCTGAAAATACCAGCGCGACATGGCGACTTCAAGCCCGAACAGCAGGCTCTACGGCTCCGCCGTCCCCGGGCCGGCCCCAGCCCCATAGACGCTGGTGCTGGCCCACTCGACTCCCATTTCCGTGCCTCTCTTGCTGGAACCCGGCAACGGAACCGACTCAGGCGAATCCAGTGCAGGGCAATGCGCCGGCGTGTCCGGGACTCGCCCGCACCTGGCACCGGGGTGATGTCTCACCACGGTTTGAAGCGGGATACAGTAAGTCTTGGTTTGTCCCCGACTACACAGGAGCACCGCATGCTCACCAGCCTCTTTACCGACCACTATGAGCTGACCATGCTGCAGGCCTCACTGGCGTCCGGGGCCGCGCACCGTCCCAGCGTGTTCGAGGCCTTCGCCCGCCGCCTGCCGGATGGACGTCGCTACGGAGTGGTCGCCGGCACCGGCCGGCTGCTGGAGGGGCTGGCGAACTTCCGCTTCGAGGACGAACAGCTGAAGTTCCTGTCCGACAACAAGGTCGTGAACAAGGAGACCCTGGACTACCTGGAGAACTTCAAGTTCACCGGCAACATCACCGGCTACGCCGAAGGTGAGCTCTATTTCCCCAACTCGCCGCTGCTGACCGTGGAGTCCACGTTCGCCGAGGCCTGCGTCATCGAGACCTTCGTGCTCTCCACGCTGAACCACGATTCGGCCATCGCCTCCGCCGCCTCTCGCATGATCGCCGCCGCCGGCGAGCGCCCCTGCATCGAGATGGGCTCGCGGCGCACCCACGAGGAGGCCGCCGTGGCCGCGGCGCGCGCCGCCGCCATCGCCGGGTTTGACTCCACCTCCAACCTGGAGGCCGGGGCCCGCTACGACATCCCGACCGTGGGCACCAGCGCCCACTCCTTCACCCTGCTGCATGAAAGCGAACGCGAGGCGTTCCAGGCACAGGTCGATGCCCTGGGCGTGGACACCACGCTGCTGGTGGACACCTACGACGTCGAGCAGGGCGTGCGCACCGCGGTGGAGGTCGCCGGCGCCGAACTGGGTGCGGTCCGGCTGGACTCCGGGGACCTGGTCCAACAGGCCACCTGGGTGCGCGAGCTGCTCGATGACCTGGGCAACTGGAACACCAAGATCACCGTGACCAGCGACCTGGACGAGTACGCGATCGCCGCCCTGGCCAGCGCCCCGGTGGACTCCTACGGGGTGGGCACCGCACTGGTCACCGGTTCCGGGCACCCCACCGCCTCCATGGTCTACAAGCTGGTGGCCCGTCAGGACACCTCCGGCGAATGGATCCCGGTGGCCAAGGCCGCCACCAACAAGGCCAGCACCGGCGGACGCAAGAGCGGCGTGCGTCAGCTCAATGAGCGGAACCGTGCGGTCAACGAGATCGTTGTACTGGGTGAACACACCACCGAAGGCCCGGAACGCTTGCTAACCGTCCCGCTGGTCACGCATGGTGAGATTGACGAAAAGTATGTCTCAGCCTCCGGCGTGCAGCTGGCCCGCCAGCGGCACCACGCCTCGATCCAGGAGATGCCAGGCATCGCCCGCAAACTGCAGCGCGGTGAACCGGTGATCCCCACGATCCTCGTGAATGAATAGGAAGCACTATGTCCCGCGCACTGCTGATCATTGACGTACAACCGGACTTCTGCGAAGGCGGCCCGCTGGGCGTGAAGGGCGGCAATGCCGTTGCCTCGGCCATTGCCGCGGATGTGGCCGAACGCCGCGACTCCTACACCGCGATCGCCACCACCCAGGACTGGCACATCGATCCGGGCCGGCATTTCTCTAAGAACCCGAACTACGTGGACACCTGGCCGGTGCACTGCGTGGCCGGGACTCCCGGGGCCGCCCTGCATCCACAGATCGCCGACCTGGGGGTGGACGGCCACTTCGCCAAGGGCCGGTATTCGGATGGCTATTCGGGCTTCGAGGCCCGGCTGCTGAATCCGGCCGCGGATCTGGAGGACGAATCCGGTCCGCTGCTGGAGGACTGGCTAAAGCAGCGGCAGGTGACCGCGGTGGACGTGGTGGGCATCGCCACCGACCACTGCGTGCGCGCCACCGCGCTGGATGCGGCCAAGGCCGGCTTTGCCACCACCGTGATCACCCCGCTGACCGCGGCGGTCTCCCCCGAGAACCTGCCGAGCCTTTACAGTGAACTGCGTGAATCCGGGGTCACCGTCCTGACCCTGGGCTAGAAACCGGGTCCGAACACGGGCATTGTCAAAGAGGAAGAGGCTGCCGTGGCGGCCTCTTCCTCTTTGGTTTGGTTGCGGCGTTCCGCTCCTACCGGGACTGCGGTCACCGCTGGCTACTTGCGCCCGACGAACCAGTCCTGCAGCTTCTCAATGCGGGCGCGCAGCTGGTCCGCGTTGGCCTGCGGCACGGCCGGGCCACCGCACACGCTGCGCAGCTTCGTGTGGATCTGCGCGTGCGGGGTGCCGGTGCGCGCCGCCCACGCCGAAACGTTCTTGGACAGCTGGCTGCGCAGGTCCATCAGCTGGCGGTGGTCGGAAACCGGGGCGGGTTTGGAGGCCCCGCCCTTGATCTGCTTGCTCTGCTGTTCGCGCAGCAGCGCCGAGACCTGTTCGGGCTCCAGCAGCCCGGGGATCCCCAGGAAGCCGAGCTCCTCATCGCTGCCGATGTCCGCGCCGGTGCCGAACTCGCCGCCGTCAAAGAGGACACGGTCGAACGAGGCCTGGGAGTTCAGCGCCTCAAACTTGTTGCGCACCAGCTCGTCGCTGGCCTTCTCCTCACGGTTGGCTTCCTCCAGGGCCGCGTCATCCAGCCCGTCCTCCACCTTGGAGCCTTCGCGGTCCAGCGCGTGGTCGCGTTCGACCTCCATCTCATTGGCCAGGGCCATCAGGATCGGCACGGAGGGCAGGAACACGCTGGCCACTTCACCGCGCTTGCGGCTTCGCATGAAGCGGCCGACGGCCTGGGCGAAGAACAGCGGGGTCGAGGTTGAGGTGGCGTACACGCCCACGCACAGCCGGGGCACGTCCACGCCCTCGGACACCATGCGCACCGCCACCATCCAGCGTGAGTCTCCTTCGGAGAACTCATCGATCTTCTGCGAGGCGGTGGGGTCATCGGAGAGGATCGTGGTGACCTTCTGCCCGCAGATTGCCTCCAGCTGCTGGGCGTAGGCCTTGGCGTCATCGATGTCGGTGGCGATCACCAGCCCGCCGGCGTCCTTCACGGTGCGCCGCACCTCGGACAGGCGGCGGTCAGCGGCGCGCAGCACCGAGGGGATCCAGTCCCCCGCCGGGTCCAGCGCCGTGCGCCAGGCGTGGGCGGTGATGTCCTTGGTGGCCCCGGCACCGAGCTGGGCCTCCATTTCCTCGCCGGCGGCGGTGCGCCAGCGCATGTTGCCCGAGTAGGCCATGAACAGCACCGGGCGCACCACGTGGTCGGTCAGGGCGTTGCCGTAGCCGTAGGTGTAGTCGGCCTTGGAGCGGCGGATCCCGTCCCCCTCGTCGGTGTACTGCACGAACGGGATCGGGGCGGTGTCCGAACGGAACGGGGTACCGGTCAGCGCCAGGCGGCGGGTGGCCGGCTCGAAGGCCTCGCGGATGCCATCGCCCCAGGACAGGGCGTCACCGGCGTGGTGGACCTCGTCCATGATCACCAAGGTGCGCGCGTCCTCGGTCTTGGCCCGGTGCACGGCCGGCTTCTGGGCGACCTGCGCGTAGGTGACCACGACCCCGAGGTAGTGATCGCCATGGCGGCCATCGGAGTTCTTGTAGTTCGGGTCCAGCGCCAGCCCGACACGGCCGGCCGCGTCGGCCCACTGCTTCTTCAGGTGGTCGGTGGGCGCGACCACGATCATCCGGTTGATCTTCTTGGAGTCCACCAGCACCTTGGCCAGGCGCAGCGCGAACGTGGTCTTACCGGCGCCGGGGGTCGCCACCGCCAGGAAGTCCTTGGGTTCGGTGTCGAAGTAGAGGGCGAGCGCCTCGGCCTGCCAGGCGCGCAGCTTCGGCCCGGTGCCCCAGGCCGCGCGTTCCGGATATGCCACCGGCAGCTTGTCTTCCAGCGGAAGCTTGTCACCAATGTCGAAAAGTGTGTCGGTCATCTATCCTCTCCCGGCGCGGACCACGAATCTATGCCCAGCAGCCGTGCGGCTGCCGGGCGTGAAGGCAGGGTCGGTTAGTCGCCCTGCATGGATTCGTAGATTTCCTTGCACTCCGGGCAGACCGGGAACTTCTTGGGGTCGCGGCCGGGAGTCCAGACCTTGCCGCACAGGGCGATCACCGGTTCCCCGGACAGGGCCGATTCCATGATCTTTTCCTTGCGCACATAGTGTGCGAAGCGCTCGTGATCGCCGGCCTCAACGTTCTGCTGCGTCTCGGTCCGCTCGATTGTTGCTGTTCCGCCGCGGGTTTCTTGTGACTCTTCAACCATGGCATCCAGTCTAGTACTTTTCGCGCTCCACCCAAGCCCCCACAGCACGCCCAAGCGGTCCGCCGCAGCCCCGGGAATCCGCTCGATTAGCGGGCTGACCTGCCGACTTTCAGGGCACCGCGGATGGCTTTGAACACCGTGTGAAGTTCCGGGCACCGGCAGGGGGTTGCGGACATGGCAAAGCCCCGGTAGCCGGGTGCTGGAGATGATCCAGCACCGGCGGCCCGGGGCTTGGGTGAGGCGCCATGGCCGTCAAGGCCGCTACTTGTTCAGCAGCACCGCCTGCATCAGCTCCGGCAGGCGGGCATCCATCCACTTGCCGCCCACCCGCACACCGATCAACAGCAGGATCCCGCCGTAGACGAATGCGCCGGCCAGGGTCACCCAGCCCAGCGGCTGGATACGGCCGAAGATCGCAAACAGGTACGGGATCACCAGCGGCAGCAAGAGCAGCCCCATCCCGCCAAAGGTCAGCAGCTGGGTCAGCGCCACGCGCACCCCGTTGCCCGGCGGGGTCTTCATCGGGTTCTCCCCCGGCAACGGGACCGCGTAGGTGTAGCGGGCCGAGACCACCGAGGAGATCGCCAGGGCCACCAGCAGCGCACCGAGCGAGAGGCCCACATCGGCCGGGATGCGCCAGTACTGGTTGGTCAGCGCCCCGGGCAGGATCGCCCCGAGCAGCACCGGCACCAGGCCCACCAGCAGGCAGGCGAGCATGCGCCCGATCCGGTCATCGCGGCCCCGCACCCCGGTGAGCACGTGCAGGGAGAACGCGGTGTTGTCGTAGGAGACGTCGGCGGAGATGGAAAAGCCCATCAGGATCCCGAAGATCGGGCCGAGCAGGAACATCATCGCGTAGCTGCCGGACTGGGAGCCGGCGAAGTAGAAGATCACCGGCAGCACCGGGACCATCAGCACGCCGATCGCGTAGCGCGGGTCCTTCAGCCAATACACCAGCGCCCGGGCGGCGACCGCACCCCACGGGGTGGGCGGCATCCACTTGAAGGGGCCCAGCCCCTTGGCCGAGGCGGCGCGTTGCGGGGCCGGCGCGGTGACCACGGCGTTCGCGGTGGCCCGCAGCAGCAGCCAGTAGAGCACCGCCAGGCACACCAGGCCGTAGAGCAGGTGGCCGATCGCGGCCAGCCACGCGCCCTCGGCGGCGGCCGGGGCGACCGCGCCCAGGGTGCCGAACGGGGTGTAGGCCAACACCGTGGCGACCGGGTCGATCCAGTCAAGGGCGCTGGTCGCCGCCTCGGTGAGCATCCCGATGATCGGCCCCAGGCTCACCAGCAGCAGGAAGAAGATCAGGAACGTGGCCTCGCGGAAGCGGCGCTTGGAGCGCAGCGCGGTGGCCTGGATGGTCAGGTACTGGCAGCCGAACACCGCCAGCACCGCGGTGCCCAGGTTCGCCACCAGCGCCAGCAGCAGCACACCCGGATCCAGGCGCCACAGCACGCTGAACCCGGCCATCGCCAGCACCGTGATCAGCGCCGGGATGGAGACGAACCCGGCCAGCACCAGCGCCCGGCCCAGCGTCTTGGGCTCAATGCCAAAGTGCACGAAGCGCTGCGGCTCCAGGGTCAGGTCCACGCCGGTCAGCAGCGGCGGGACAATCGCCCAGCCGATCACCACCAGCGAGCTGGCCAGGATGGAAATGTAGCTCAGCCACTGCAGGTCCGCGGAGAACCAGGCGGCCAGGATCAGCATCGCCACCACGCCCAGGGCGTAGAGCGTACCGATGATCACTCCGACCAGCTGCCAGGTGCTGCGCCGGAAACCGTTGCGCAGCAGGGTCAGCTTCAGTTTGAGGATGTGCGCAACCACGACAGCCCTCCGCCCTGTGCCCGTCCGCCGACCAGGTCCACGAAGCGCTCCTCCAGGCTCATCCCGCCGCGCACCTCATCCACGGTGCCCGAGGCGCGCAGCACCCCGTCGGCGATCACGGCCACGTGCGAGCACATGCGCTGCACCAGGTCCATCACGTGGGAGGAGACGATCACGGTGCCGCCGAACTTCACGTATTCGTTCAGGATGTCGCGGATGTTCGCCGCCGAGACCGGGTCCACCGCCTCGAAGGGCTCATCGAGCACCAGCAGCTTCGGCGAGTGGATCATCGCGGTGGCCAGCGAGATCTTCTTGGTCATCCCCGCGGAGTAGTCCACCACCAGCTTGTCCCCGTCGTTGACCAGGTCCATGACCCGCAGCAGGTCCTCGGTGCGGGTGGTGACCTCCTCGCGCTCCATCCCGCGCAGCAGCCCCGAATAGGTGACCAGCTGGCGTCCGGTGAGCCGGTCGAACTGGCGCACCCCGTCGGCCAGCACCCCCATCATCGACTTCGCCTCGCGCGGCTGGGCCCACACGTCCACCCCGTGCACCGCAGCGCTGCCGGCATCCGGGCGCAGCAGCCCGGTGGCCATGGACAGCATGGTGGTCTTGCCGGCGCCGTTCGGGCCGACCAGTCCAAAGAAGGAACCGGCCGGGACGTCCAGGCTGACGTCGTTGACCGCCACCTTGGGGCCAAACTGCTTGGCCAGCGATCTGATGCTCAGTGCGGGGATACTCATGTACCCGAGATTATCAATGGCCCCACCTCGGGCGGATCATCCTTTGGAGTTAAACCACGACGCCAGCGGGCAAAAACCCCTCCGATGGGATGAGGTTTCCTGCCCGCTGGCGTCGCCGCGGCGTGAAGCGGTGGTCTAGAAGAGCACGCGGGCCAGCTTCTGGCGGGAGGCGGCGACCCGCGGGTCGCTGTTGCCCACCACGGCGTACAGCTCGATCAGCCGGCGCCGGACCCGTTCGCGGTCCTCGTCGTGCAGCCGGGAAATCAGGTTCACCAGCCGGGAGAAGGCGTCCTCCACGTGCCCGCCGGCCACATCCATGTCCGCCACCTCCAGCTGGGCGTTGATGTCATCCGGGGACTGGGCCGCGGCCTGGCGCACCTGGTTCAGGTCCTTGCCCTGGGTGCGCGAGAGCAGGCGCACCTGGTACAGGCCCACCTGCGCCTCGTGGTCGTTGGGCTTCTCGTTCAGCGCCTCGGTGTAGGCGGCCTCCGCGGCGGCGAAGTCCCCCGCGTCGATCGCGTCCATGGCCTTCTGGTGCAGCGGCGGCAGCGCCCGCTCCTCGGTGCCCGCGGCGCCGAACGGCGGCACGGTTCCGCCCATCCCCTGCTGTGCGGCCAGCTCCAGCAGCTGGGCCAGGACCTGCTCGATCTGCTCGGCCGGGGCGGTGCCCTGGAACAGCGGAACCGGCTGGCCCTTGACCAGCGCGACCACCATCGGGATCTGCTGGACCTGGAAGGCCTGGGCGATCTGCGGGTGCGCCTCGGCATCCACCACGCCCAGCACCATCTTCCCACCCTGGCGGTCCACCAGGGTGCCCAGGATCTTGTCCAGCTCCACCGAGGCGGCCAGGCGCGCGGCGCCCAGCGACACCAGCGCCGGGACCTGCTGGGACAGGCCCACGAACTGCTGGAACCCGGCCTCATCGAGCTGGGTGGTCCAGCTACCGGCGGCGTCGGCCGGGATCTGCTCGGCCTGCTGGGCCGCGGCGGCCAGGTCGGTCAAATCCACGGCCCCGCGGGCCGAGGGGATATTCTGTTCGCTCATTAGTTCTCCTTCACCTGCTTGACATCCAGCAGTACGACTTCGCCGGCGATCAGGGAGATCTTGTCCTTCGAGTCCCCGGCGGGAATGTAGAACATCACGGGTTCAGCGTAGCGGATCTGCACGTCCCCGGTGCTGGAGCTGCTGCCCAGCAGCTTGCGGGTCAGCTCATCGGCGCCCTTGAGCGGGTCGCTGTCCTCGGTGCGCTTGAACGTGGTGGTCGAGTTGATCAACCCGGTCACGATCGCCCCGCCGTCCGGGGTGGAGAGCACCGTGGTGTCCTTGGCGCTGGGCTTGCGCTCGTACTTCACGTCGGCCTCGTTGGCCTTGTCCTTCTCAGACTTCTGTCCGGCGTGCACCGCCTTGATGAACTCGGATTCGGCGAACTTCCCGGCCTGCTTGGACTTCGGGTTGGTCAGCACGTCGGCCAGCTGGTTCATGGCGTCCTGCGGCTTGGTGTTCAGCCCCTCGGCGTCCGCGCCCAGCTGCTTCACCGACGGGTCGCCCACCGCGATGCCCGGGAAGGAGGCGCCGGGCAGCATCTGCGAGGCGAAGACGACCTTGTAGTTATCCCGCGCGTTCTCCTGGCGCAGGGTGATGGCGATCGGCAGCGTGTTCGGGTCCTGGTCCTTGGCGGTGACCACGTTGATCACGCGCGGGAACTTCGCCTCGGAGGTGTTGGGCACCGCGGCGGAGCGGATGACGTCGGTGGCCAGCTTCGTCGGCTCGGCGACCTTCACGTCCTTCTTCAGGATCTCGTAGCGGCTGGAGCGGATGGACTTGAAGGCCCCGGCGGTGCGGGCGTCCAGGTCCTTGGCGTTGTGCGAGTCATCGGCCTTGCCGACCTGCTTCTTCACATCCTCCAGGATGCGGTTCAGCTGTTCCTCGGTGACCACGGGGAAAGTGGTGGCGGTCTGCTCCTCGGGGGTGGCCGAGGCGGACTGCTCGGCGGCCGCGTCGCTGGCCTGTTCGCTGGGGGTTGCGCTTTCGGCGTCCTGGGGGCTGGCGGACTCATCGCTCGGGGCGGCCGGGATCAGCACCCCGGACAGGCCCAGGGACAGGGCGGCGACCAGGGCCAGGGAGTTGTGGGTGTTCACCCGGCGCGCCGGGCGCTTGGCGGCGGGGCGCACCAGCAGGAAGGCCAGGCCCACCACGATCAGCAGCGAACCGATGATGATCAGCGGCAGCGCCCAGGGCATGGTGGCGGTGTTCGCGTAGGTGACCGAGATCTTCGCCGGGGCGGCCTGCTTGCCGTCGGCGGCCAACAGCAGCGACCAGGAGCCGCTATCGGGCGCGGTCCAGCGGTAGGTCATCTTCCCGTCGGCCTGCTGGGAGTCAAAGAAGATGTCCCCGCCGGCCGGGTTGGGCACCTCGGCCTTGCCGTCGACCAGCTCGGCCTGCAGGCGGTGGTTCTCCCGGTCGATGCCGGTCAGTGAGACGTGCTTGGCATCGCCCACCCAGGCCTCCACGTCATAGCTGCGGCCCAGCGAGGCAGTGAACTCCCCCTCGGATTCGATCTGCAGCTCCACCGGGGCGATGTCCGCGTCGTTGATCGACGGCTCGATCACCGTCAACGGCGCGCTGCCGTCGAATTCGGGCATGGTGGCAGTCACCGTTTCGGGCGGCGCCCAAAACGTCTTCTGTCCGATGCCGATGAACAGGGCCACGGCCCCGATCAGCATCGCGATCACCGGTAGTATTTTTCGCACGGCTTCACCCATTCGCATCACGGTCACAAGGTCTTCGACTCAAGTCTAACGAGTGGATCGTGGACTTGGTTCCTGACGCGGATTGTGAGGATGCTCAACCCGCGTGCGGGCTCGGGCCCGCAACATCCATCCTGACCGCCCCGGCTGGGGGTAAGCTCAAAACCATGAACCCGCAGCCTGATTCCGAGCCGCACCAGGACGAACCGGCACCGCACCCGGCCACCGAGGTGCCCGCCCGTGAGGTCGTTGCCGCCGGCAGCCGGATGCGGCACTTTGGCCGCCGGCTTTCCAGGCTGCTGAACGCCCCGGCCCGGCCCCCGGCCCTGGGCGAGGAACCGAACGTGGACGGAGAGGCGCAGGCCGAGCCGCTGGAGCTGATTCACCCGGTGGCCCTGGGGTTTTTGGCCACCCTGGGCGTGGGGCTGGCGCTGCTGGGCTACTACCTGCTGACCAACGTGGGCTCGCTGATCACCTGGATCGTGATCGCCATGTTCATCGCCCTGGGCCTGGACCCGATCGTTCGCTTCCTGGTCCGCCACGGCTTCACCCGCCCGCTGGCGGTGCTGACCACCATGGTGGGACTCTTCGCGATCTTTGGCGGGTTCATGGCGCTGATCATCCCGACCCTGGTCACCCAGATCACCCAGTTCATCGAAAGCGCCCCGCAGATGATCGATGACTTCCTGAACAGTGAGCTGGTCTCCCAACTGGACCGGCAATACCAGGTCACCGAGCGGATCAACGATGAGGTGGACAAGTTCTTCGGGGACTCCGGGGCGGTGGCCAACGTCTTCGGCGGGGTGCTGGGCGTCTCACAGACCGTGGCCCAATCCATGTTCGGGATCCTGATCGTGCTGGTGCTGGCCGTCTACTTCCTGGCCTCCATGCCCGGGATCATGGCCTTCTCCCTGCGTCTGGCCCCGCGCTCCAAGCGCGAACGGGTGGGCGAGCTGATGAACCGGATCACCCGCAGCGTCGGCAACTACGTCATCGGCCAGGCCTCGGTGGCGATCCTGAACTCGCTGGTGGCGCTGACCCTGATGACCATCCTGGGCGTGCCCTTCGCCGCACTGCTGACCCTGATGGTGGCGATGCTGGCGTTCATCCCGCTGGTCGGGGCGGTCATCGCCGGGGTGCTGGTCACCACGCTGACCCTCACCCTGGGCTGGCAGAGCGCGCTGATCTACGGCATCTGCTACTTCGGCTACCTGCAGATCGAGGCGTACATCGTCTCCCCGCGCATCATGCACAAGGCGGTGGCGGTGCCCGGGGCGGTGGCGGTGATCTCGGTGATCGCCGGCGGGTCCCTGGCCGGGATCACCGGCGCGCTGATGGCCATTCCCACCGCCGCGGCGGCCATGATCCTGCTGCGCGAGGTGTTCATCGCGCGCCAGGACCGGCTCTAGAAGCCCTAGAACGCCAGGCCCAGCCACAATCCCAGGCCGGCCGCGAGCACCGTGGCCAGCAGCGTGCCCAGCGCGTTGCCAAGCGTGGCCAGCACCCGGCCCTGGCGCAGCAGGCGCACGGTTTCCACGCTGGCGGTGGAGAAGGTGGTGTAACCGCCAAGGAACCCGGTGCCCAGGATCAGCCGCCAGGTCTCGGGCAGCAGGTGGCCCATTGCCAGCCCGGTGATTAGGCCCAGCACCAGGGATCCGCTCAGATTAATCAGGATCGTGCCCCACGGCAGCGTGCCGCGCCAGCGCACGGCGATCCACTCCACCAGCACAAAGCGGCTGACGGCCCCCAGTCCCCCGGCCAGGGCCAAGAGCACAAACTGGATCACATCCATCTCACTGCCCCCGTTCCGACTCGGTGGACCTATTTGACTCCACGCTGGCTGGCCGTCCATGCCGGGTGTTGGAGCGCCGGATCGTGGCGGCAAGGATCATTCCGGCGGCCGCCGCCAGGAAACCGAGCACCATGGTGCCCAGTGCATAGGCCACACCCGCCAGCGGGCGGTTCCCGCCCAACAGCAGGGCCGTGTCCACGGCCAGGGCACTGTAGGTGGTGAACCCGCCCATGAAGCCGGTCCCCACCAGCAGCCGCCAGACCCGGTGCCGGCGTTGTTCGGTGCTGTGCCGGGCGAGGGACTCAAGCAGCAGTCCCAGCAGGAAGGCGCCGAGCACGTTGACGGCAAGGATGGTGTACGGCACCGATTCCACCGGCGGGAAGAGCAGGGCAAGGCCCTGCCGGCTGGCTGTGCCGAGCGCCCCGCCAAGAAAAACCAACATCAAAGGAACCAGGCGGGCTAAGTGTGGTGTGCGTGCAGGCTTCGGCATCGTGGAATTCATGCCTTCTCCCCCACTGGATGGGCGAACGGTGCATGGCGCGCGGATATCCGCCGCCTGGTAGCCGAGGAATATTCGGGGCTGCAAAGTGTCAAGCTCATCGTGGATCTCCTACCTTTCGGGCACAGTGGTGCTGCTGAGGTAGGGACCGTTGTCGCAACGGGTGCGAGGTTGGGTACGGCGGGCCCCACCGCCGTGATGTCGGGCATCGCTTTCATTCTGGCACAAGGCCATGGTGCGCAGGAACTCCACAAACACCATCAGTAACGGTAGGAGCGGATCTCCCAGCACCGTTCATGCCAGTGCCGCCGCGCCGCCGCCGAGGCGTCATCGCCGGACCAGTGATCGGCCCGCCAGGCCACCAGGTGCGAGACCCCCACGCCGATCACCCGATGGCAGCCCGGGCAGGTGTAGGTCTTCGACGCGGACAGCGGACTGATCTTGCGCACATGCCACTGCCCATCAGGGGCATCCTGGAGGCGCACCACCCCGTAACGGGCCCGTTCGACCCAGTCCTCCTCATACTGCGGCGGTCCGGAAGGCTGGCGCGACGTGGCGTTGCGCGACCTTCCATTGCGGCGGGGACGGTTAGAACGGGGCATGGCTCCATCATGCCGCATCGCAGCAAGCCGGTTCCAGCTGAGCGCTCACACCACCGGCGGGCACCGCCGGATACCTGCGTCACACGCTGCCTGCATCCGGCGCGGCCAGCAGGTAGTGTTGTGTGGGTGCGTTTAGTTGTTGCAAAGTGTTCCGTGGATTATGCCGGGCGTCTGCGTGCCCACCTGCCCCTGGCCAAGCGCCTGATCATGGTCAAGGCCGACGGATCGGTGCTGATCCACTCGGACGGCGGCAGCTACAAGCCGCTGAACTGGATGAACCCGCCGCTGACCATGCACGTGCAGGAACCGGCCCCCGAACTGGCCGAGGAAGGCGTCACCGAGGTGTGGCGCCTTGCCGCGGCGAAGAGCGATGACACGCTGACCATCCACTTCCACCAGATCGAGCACGACTCGGCCCACGAGCTGGGCACCGACCCGGGCCTGATCAAGGACGGGGTGGAAGCCGACCTGCAGCGCCTGCTGGCCGAACAGATCGACCTGCTCGGCGACGGGCACACCCTGATCCGCCGCGAGTACATGACCGCGATCGGCCCGGTGGACATTCTGGCGCGCGACGGCGCCGGGGCCACGGTGGCCGTGGAGCTCAAGCGCCGCGGGGACATCGACGGGGTCGAACAGCTCACCCGCTACCTGGAACTGCTCAACCGCGACCCGCTGCTCAAGCCGGTCACCGGCATTTTCGCCGCCCAGCAGATCAAGCCGCAGGCCCGCACGTTGGCCGAGGACCGCGGCATCCGCTGCCTGGTGCTCGACTACGACGCGATGCGCGGCGTGGACGATTCGGCCGGGCGGCTGTTCTAGGCTCAAGGCCAGTGCAGGCTACCCGCCGGGCCACCAAAGCCCGGCAACCATTGCCACAACGGCAATTCCCAGACATGCCAGCCCGGCAGCGAAGAGCATCGCCAGCGATTTGCGGCCACGGCGCGGATCAATTATTTGAAAGCTTGCCTCGGTTTGCTCGACCCTTCGCATGGTCATTCGAAGATCCTCATCGGCTTCCTGGTCCGTGAGATAGGCACATCCAAGGCCCAGCACGGCAAGGACGACAGACGTAATGGACAGCCATGTCACCTGCCACGCAGCGTGCGACAAGCGTGTCCCGCCCAACCCCAGAACCACCAACAAGCCACCAGAAAGACTGATCAGGCTCATGCAGATCTTCTTCCGGCGTTCGTATTGCATCAGTCTGGCGTATACCCACTGCCGGTGGCTTACGGTCACTACCCGCTCCAATCCTTGGTGAAAGAACGCTCCAGCTATCCCGCGATGGACCGCAGCGATAAACCGCTGCGGTCCAGGCCGCGAAACTGGCGCACGGCAGCCAGCGTACCCAGCAATCTCGGGCTCATCGCTGGGGTACCAGGGCTGGAATTATTCGCGAATTTGAGACAAGCTCGAACGAATGTGCCTAAGCTGGGGTCATGAGCACCGAACAGCGCACCGTAATGTTCGCCCGGCTGGTCTCCGACGGCCTGCAGGTTACCGATGGAGCGCTTGCCATCGAGGGCGACCGGATCGTCTTCGCGGGCAACCGCGATGACTTCCTGGCCACCGAGGACGCAGACAGCTTCACGGAGCATCCCCTGGCCGAGGACGCCACCCTGGTTCCCGGGTTGATCGACATCCACTGCCACGGGGCGAACGGCGCCGACTTCTCCGATCCCCAGCACGCCGGGGTCAAAGACGCCATCGACTTTTTGCACCGCTCGGGCACCACCACGGTGATCGCCTCCCTGGTCTCCTCCGACCACGAACAGATGCTCAACGCCACCGAACTGCTGGCCGAGTTCGCCGAGGCCGGGCTGATTGCCGGGATCCACGCCGAGGGCCCGTTCCTCGCCGCCGAACGCTGCGGCGCCCAGTACCCGGGATTCCTCACCGACCCGGACCCGGACTTCGTCGGGGATCTGGTGATGGCCAGCCACGGGCAGCTGCGCACCATGACCTTCGCCCCGGAACTAGAGGGCACCGAGGATTTGATCGAGGCGCTGGTCTCCCAGGGCATCGTCCCGGCCATCGGGCACACCGCGGCCAGCGCGTCGGTGACCCGCAAGGCCCTGCAGGAGATCACCGAGCAGCTGGAAAGCGCCGGGGTGGACGGCTTCACCGAGCGCCCGCTGGTCACCCACCTGTTCAATGCGATGCCGCCGATCCACCACCGCGATCCCGGCCCGGCCGCCGCCGCGCTGGAAATGGCGGCCAAGGGCCATGCGGTGCTGGAGCTGATCGCCGACGGTGTGCACCTGTCCCCCGACACCGTGCGCATGGTCTTCGCGCTGGTGGGCGCCAAGTCCATCGCACTGGTCACCGATTCGATGGCCGCCACCGGCCTGGCCGACGGCGAATACACGGTGGGCCCGGCCAAGGTGCGGGTCGAGGACGGTGAGGCGCACCTGGCCGAGGGCGACCGGCAGCGGCTGGCCGGGGGCACCTGCACCCTGCTGGAGGTGGTGCGCCGCACCGTGGCCGCCGGGGTGCCGCTGGTGCGCGCGATCATCTCCGCCACCAAGGTGCCGGCCTACCTGATCGGGTTGGCCGATGAGGCCGGGCGGCTGCACCAGGGCTTCGTGGCCGACGTGCTGGTGCTTGGCCCGAACCTGGAGCTGCGCCAGGTGTTCCGCAACGGGCAGCTGCTGGACTGAACCCGCTTACCGGGTTCGGTCCGCCCGCCATCCCGTCGTGACGTTAAACAGCTGACCCCCAACCCGTGAAGGGTTGGGGGTCAGCTGTTGTCTCAGCCAGGAGACGGTGTCGACTAGATTTGCCAGGAGCCGGCGATCGGGCCGGCCTCGAGCCAGGCGGAGAACCCGGTGTAGTCCCGGTAGTCCATCGCCAGCTCGATCAGTTCATCGCCGCGCTTGAGGCTAACGATGATGAACCCCGGCGGGATCTTGCCCCGTTCATCGTCCTTGGGCCGCCGCCACCCGGAAATGTCCAGGCCCCGGCGTTCCAGCACGAACGCCGGGATCGGCGAGACCGAGAAGAACCGCAGCAGGTCCACATGGGCCGTGCCGTAGCGTCCAATGCACATCACCCACTTGCCCGCGGGCGTGTGGTAGGAGGCATCGAAGGTTCCGAGCGTGCGCCGCAACTGGAAGCGGCGCACGCCCATGGCACCAAAGAACGCCACGATGCCGGCCAAGACCAGCAAGGCGATCAGAACTGGTGCGCTAATCTCGATCAATGGCGCCTACGCTGCGTTAACCACTGCGTTGTCGGCGACGATAACCACCCGGTCGTGGTCGACGGAGAAGAATCCCCCATCGATGCGCACCGAGAAGCGGGCCTCGGAAACCGGGTCGATTTCCAGATCCCCTGCGGCAAGCACGGTCAGGGTCGGCACGTGACCGGGCAGAACTCCGATCTCACCGTCCACCGAACGCGCCTTGACCAGCTTCGCGGGGCCGGCCCACACGAAGTGGTCGGCCGCCACGATTTCGACCTGAAGCTCGGCCATGCTACTTGCTGGCCTTCTGGATCTCGGCCCACTGGCGCTCGACGTCGTCCAGACCACCGACGTTGAAGAACGCCTGTTCTGCGATGTGGTCCAGGTCGCCGTTGCAGATGGCCTCGAAGCCCTCGATGGTGTCCTTCAGCGCCACGGTCGAACCCTCGACACCGGTGAACTGCTTCGCGGTGTAGGTGTTCTGCGACAGGAACTGCTGGATACGGCGGGCACGGGCCACGACGATCTTGTCCTCTTCGGACAGTTCGTCCACACCCAGGATCGCGATGATGTCCTGCAGTTCCTTGTTCTTCTGCAGGATCGACTTCACGCGGATCGCCACATCGTAGTGCTTCTGGCCCACGTACTGCGGGTCCAGGATGCGCGAGGTCGAGGTCAGCGGGTCGATCGCCGGGTACAGGCCGCGCGAGGCAATCTCACGGGACAGTTCGGTGGTCGCATCCAGGTGGGCGAAGGTGGTCGCCGGGGCCGGGTCGGTGTAGTCATCGGCCGGCACGTAGATCGCCTGCATCGAGGTGATCGAGTGGCCCTTGGTGGAGGTGATGCGTTCCTGCAGCAGACCCATTTCGTCAGCCAGGTTCGGCTGGTAGCCCACGGCCGAAGGCATGCGGCCCAGCAGGGTCGACACCTCGGAACCGGCCTGGGTGAAACGGAAGATGTTGTCGATGAACAGCAGCACGTCCTGGTTCTGCACATCGCGGAAGTACTCCGCCATGGTCAGGGCCGAGAGGGCCACGCGCAGACGGGTGCCTGGCGGCTCGTCCATCTGGCCGAACACCAGGGCGGTGTCCTTCAGCACGTTGGCTTCTTCCATTTCGACCCACAGGTCGTTGCCTTCGCGGGTGCGCTCACCCACGCCGGCAAACACCGAGGTACCGCCGAAGTTGCGGGCCACACGGGTGATCATTTCCTGGATCAGCACGGTCTTGCCCACGCCGGCACCGCCGAACAGGCCGATCTTGCCGCCCTGGATGTACGGGGTGAGCAGGTCGATCGACTTGATGCCGGTTTCCAGCATCTCGGTGGAGCCTTCGAGGTCCGAGAACTTCGGGGCCTTGCGGTGGATCGGCCAGCGCTCGGTGACCTGGATCTCCGAGTTGTCAACGTCCAGGGCGTCGCCCAGCACGTTGAAGATGTGGCCCTTCACGCCGTCGCCGACGGGCACGGAAATCGGTGCCCCGGTGTCGGTGACCCGCGCGCCGCGCACCAGGCCGTCGGTGGCCTGCAGCGAGATGGCGCGAACCATGTTGTCGCCCAGGTGCTGGCTGGTTTCGAAGGTGATCTTCTTGGTTTCGCCGTTGATCGTCAGATCAGCGGTCAGTGCGTTGTAGATTGCAGGCAGTGCATCGGCTGGGAACTCGACGTCCACGACCGGGCCAGTCACGCGGGCAATGCGACCGGTGGCCCCTGCGGTAACCTGCTCGTTGAGTTGGGCAGTCATCTTTCTCACTTCTTGTCTGGTAGGAACTTTGCGGACTTAGCTGCTCAGCGCGTCTGCGCCGCCGATAATTTCCGTGAGTTCCTGGGTGATTTCAGCCTGACGGGCGTTGTTACGCAGTCGCGTGTACTTCTTGATCAGCTCCTGGGCGTTGTCGCCGGCGGACTTCATGGCGCGCTGGCGGGCAGCGAGCTCGGAAGCGGCGGCTTGCAACTGGCAGTTGAAGATGCGCGATTCGATGTACCGCGGCAGCAGTGCATCGAGCACTTCCTCAGCGGTCGGCTCGAATTCGTACAGCGGCAGCAACTCGTCGGCGGGAGTCTCGGAGTCACCCTCGACAACCTCCAACGGCAGCAGACGGATAACCGTCGGTTCCTGCGTGACCATCGACTTGAACTGGGTGTAGACCACGTGGATCTCATCCACGCCGTCCTGTTCGAAGTCATTGGCGAAATCCTCAAGCAGGACTTCGCGCAGCTCACGTGCGGTGTCAAACAGCGGGGCGTCAGTTCCCCCGGTCCATACCTTGGCGTACTCGCGCGAGCGGAAGTCGAAGTAAGCCTGGGCCTTGCGCCCGACCAGGTAGGTCTTGACTTCCTTGCCTTCCTCCCGCAGGAGTTCCATCAGATGCTCAGCCTGCTTCAGAACGCTGGCGGAGTAGGACCCGGCGAGTCCACGGTCCGAGGTCATCACCAGCACCGCGGCCCGGCGCACCTGCGTCGGCTCGGTGGTCAGCGGGTGATCGATGTCGGACTGCGACGCGACGGCGGTAACTGCACGGGTGATCGCATTGGCGTACGGCAGCGAGGCCGCGACACGGCTGCGTGCCTTGCCGATGCGGGATGTAGCGATCAGTTCCATCGCCTTGAAGATCTTGGCCATCGACGAGGTCGATGCGATCTTCTGGCGGTAGACCCGAATCTGGGCTCCCATGTGTGTCCTTTCCTTATCCCCTGGGTGGGGTGGGGCGCCGCCTGCGCGGCGCCCCACCTACCCAAGGAGATTGTCAGCGCTTCTGCTTGACGATCTGTTCCTGGTCGACGGCCTCGGAATCCAGGGCGTCGTGCTCTTCGTGGCCGGCGTTGACCAGGCGGTCCGCGCCATCCCCGAAGAAGCCGGCCTTGAAGTCCGCCACGGCGGCCTTCATGGCCTCGACGGTCTCGTCCTCCAGCTTGCCGGTCTGGGCGATCACGTTCAGCACCTCGGTGCGGTGACGCAGGTAGTCGATGAACTCCTGCTCGAAGCGGCGCACATCGGCGACCGGCACATCGTCCAGGTGGCCGTTGGTGCCGGCCCAGATGGACACGACCTGGTCGGCGACCGGGTACGGGGTGTACTGGCCCTGCTTGAGCAGTTCCATCAGGCGCGCACCACGGGTCAGCTGCTGCTTGGAGGCGGCATCCAGGTCCGAGGCGAACATGGCGAAGGCCTGCATGTCGCGGTACTGGGCCAGTTCCAGCTTCAGGGTACCGGAGACCTTCTTCATGGCCTTGACCTGCGCGGCACCACCCACGCGGGACACCGAGATGCCCACGTCGACGGCCGGACGCTGGTTGGCGTTGAACAGGTCCGACTGCAGGAAGATCTGGCCGTCGGTGATCGAGATGACGTTGGTCGGGATGTACGCCGAAACGTCGTTGGCCTTGGTCTCGATGATCGGCAGACCGGTCATCGAACCGCCGCCGAGCTCGTCGGAGAGCTTCGCGCAACGCTCCAGCAGGCGGGAGTGCAGGTAGAACACGTCGCCCGGGTAGGCTTCGCGTCCCGGCGGGCGGCGCAGCAGCAGCGACACGGCGCGGTAGGCTTCGGCCTGCTTGGACAGGTCATCGAAGATGATCAGAACGTGCTTGCCACCGTACATCCAGTGCTGGCCGATGGCCGAGCCGGCGTAGGGTGCCAGGTACTTGAAGCCAGCCGGGTCCGAGGCCGGGGAGGCCACGATGGTGGTGTACTCCAGAGCGCCCTGCTCTTCCAGGGTCTGGCGCACGGCTGCGATGGTCGAGGCCTTCTGGCCCACGGCCACGTAGATGCAGCGCACCTGCTTGGTCGCATCGCCACTGGCCCAGTTGGCCTTCTGGTTCAGGATGGTGTCCACGGCGATGGCGGTCTTGCCGGTCTGGCGGTCACCAATGATCAGCTGGCGCTGTCCGCGGCCGATCGGGATCATCGCGTCGATGGCCTTCATGCCGGTCTGCAGCGGCTCGTCAACGCTCTTGCGCTGGGTCACGCCCGGGGCCTGCAGCTCCAGGGCGCGGCGGCCCTCGGCCGCGATCAGGCCCAGGTTGTCCAGCGGCTCGCCCAGCGGGTCCACCACGCGGCCCAGGAAGGCGTCGCCCACCGGAACCGAGAGGATCTCCCCGGTGCGCTCGACCTTCTGGCCTTCTTCGATCCCGGTGAAGTCACCGAGCACGACCACGCCGATTTCACGGGTGTCGAGGTTCTGGGCCAGGCCCAGGGTGCCGTCTTCGAAACGAAGCAGCTCGTTGGCCATGACGGAGGGAAGACCCTCCACCTTGGCAATGCCGTCGCTTGCTGTAATGACGCGTCCGACTTCGGTACGCTCTGCCTTGCCCGGTTCGTAGGACGCTGCGAACTCGTTTAGGGCATTGCGGACGTCATCAGCGTTGATGGTCAAATCGGCCATCTGCAGTCCCTGCTCTCCTAATTTGTGATCCGAAGGCTGGGCAACGGATCGAATGTGTTTGAAGTCTGAAGTGGTCCTGGCCGGCAGGACTCCACCTGGTGGTGAAGTCCTACCCTGCCAGGGCGCGGCGCAGTTCGGCCACGCGCGATGCCACGGAGGCGTCGACGATGTCGTCGCCCACCTTGATCACCAGGCCGCCGACCAAAGTCGGATCGACCGAGACGTTGATCTTCAGCTCACGGCCGTACAGCTTGTTCAGGCTGGCTTCCAGTCGCTGGACCTGCACGTCGGTCAGGGCCCGCGAGCTGACGATGTGGGCGATCCAGCGCTGCTGGCGCTTGGCCACCAGCTCCATGAAACGCTCCACCAGGCGGACCGGCTTCATCCCGCGCGGGGCGGTCACGGCCTGGCGCAGCAGCAGCTGCGCGGCCGAGCAGGCACCCGGAACCAGCTTCAGGGCCAGATTGGCCTTCGCCTCGGCCGGAGCCTGGGCGTCGTCCAGCGCGGCCTGCAGCTGGTGGTTGCCCGACACGACTTCGGTGAAGTCGAACAGGTCCTTTTGCAGCTTGTCCAATCCCGCAGCGTTCGCCTGCTGTTCTGCCACGGCAGCCACCGCGGTGACCGCCAGGGTTTCCAACGCATCGCTAATGTCGCGTTCCGAGCTCCAGCGGGTGGAAGCCAGCTGCTTGACGGTGTCCTCGGCGTCGGCCGAGACCTTCCCGCGCAGCAGCGAGGCCAGCAGCCCCGCCTTGTCGGCGGCTTCACGGGCCGGATCAGTCAATGCGCGGCGAAGGCCGGAATTCGTATCCAGCACCTGAAGAACCGCAAACAGTTCCTTGGGAAGCTCAACGGTCGCCAGGGCCAGCTTGGGCTCCAAGGCCTCCAAGGCCTTTGCCAATGACTCGCTCGATACACTTGCCATTAGTTCGATGCACCTGCGTTCTGCTGATTTTCCAAGTCGGCCAGGAACTGGTCAACCACGCGCTGGGAACGGGCATCGTCCTGCAGCGCTTCGTCAACAATCTTGCTTGCCAGCTCGGTGGCCAGCGTTCCCACGTCGCTGCGCAGCGAGGTCAGGGCGGAGTTGCGCTCCGCCTCGATCTGACGCTGAGCCTGCTCGGTGATGCGGGTGGCCTCATCGGTGGCCTTGGCCTTCAGATCGGCAAGGATCTGGGCACCTTCGCTACGTGCTTCCTCACGAATGCGGTTGGCTTCGGTGCGAGCCTCCAGAAGCTGGGCCTGGTACTGGGCCAGGGTCTCCTCTGCTTCCTTCTGGGCCGCCTCGGCCTTTTCCAGTCCGCCTTCGATCGCGGTCACGCGGTCTTCATAGGCCTGCTCAAACTTCGGGGCAATGACCTTGATGACGATGAAGAGCAGAACCGCGAAGCCGACACCCGTGACGAGAATCTCCCACGGGTTGGGCAGCAGCGGGTTTGCACCTTCGCCCGCAGCGAGGATGAAGTCTGTGCTGTTCATTCTCACTTTTCCTTATCTACTAGTTTCCGCTTGTGTATGGGCCCCGCGATAGTGGCAGGGCCACTACAAATCGCGGAAAGACTAGGCGCCGATTACGAAAGCGAAAACCAGGCCCAGGATGGCCAGTGCTTCAGTCAGCGCGAAGCCGAGCAGGGCGATCGGCTGCAGGATGCGCTGGGCTTCCGGCTGGCGGGCCACACCGTTGATGTAGGCGGCGAAGATCAGACCCACGCCGATTGCCGAACCGATAGCAGCCAGGCCGTAGCCGATCATATTCAAGGAGCCGTGCATTTGTTTATTCCTTTCAAGATACCGAGTTGGTCATCGGTAGGTTGTGAGGTATTCCCTTGGGAGCGAGGGAAAATCTGTTTTTGATTCTAGAAGTAATGACCTAGTGCGCGTCAGCTTCGATGGCGCCCTGGACGTAGATCGCGGTCAGCAGGGCGAACACGAATGCCTGCAGGGCCATGATCAGCAGTTCAAGGAAGTACATCGCAACCGAACCCAGGATCACCGCAACGCCCAGGCCGCTGTAGGCCAGGCCTTCCTGGACGGTGATCAGGTAACGGGCACCGGAAGCAGCCAGCATCACAATGATGTGTCCTGCCAACATCGTCGCCATCAGACGCAGCGAGTGCGTCAGCGGACGGACGATGAAGTTCGAAATGATCTCCAGCGGAATCATCAGCGGCAGGATCCAACCGGGGACCCCCGCCGGGGTTACGGCCAGCTTGAAGTAGCGCAGGCCGTGGTTCTTCAGGCCCACCCCGATCCAGGTGCCGTAGATGATGATGGCCATCGCGTATGCAGAACCGGCGTGTGAGAACGACGGGAGCTGCAGGAACGGGATCGCGCCGAAGAGGTTGTTCAGCAAGATGAAGAAGAACGTTGCAAAGAGCAACGGGGTCCAGGGACGGAAGTTCTTCTCGCCGATGATGTCGCGGCTGATGCCGTTGCGCACGAAAGCGTAGCCGCTCTCGGCCAGGTACTGCATCTTGCCGGGAACCAGCTTCGGATTCCTGATGGCTGCGGTGAAGAACCAGGTGATGAGGATGATCGACAGCACGATCATGATCATCTGCTTGCCGACACCGGTGCCGTACTCAGCAAACCAGGGGAAAATATCTGGCAGGTGGGTATCGGACACGGTTGGCGGGACGAATCCGCCCTCATTTGAGGCCATTGGGAGCGCAAACGCGATCAACGCGCTGTCCTCTCTGCAGTAGCGGTCACGGGCAAAGGCGGTGACTGGCGTAACTGCCTCTCACCGTGTAGAAAAAGATCGATCGGGTACGCAGGTCGGCATCGAAAACACTCGCGCATCGACGCTGACGCGATCATGCCTCCCGGTCACCCGGAAGCGCAAAATTTTGTCGGCTACCGCAGTTGCTGCGGCCACCTCGAAAATGACCCGAAGACAGCCTATCAAACTCACAGCTTTTCAATGACATTTGCGGCCACTGATCACTGCGTTAGGACTCGTTGTAAATCGGCATCCGGGCCTTGGAGAAGGCCCGGATTTCCCCGACCTGCCAGGCCACCAAAACGATGGCCGCGGCAAGCACGAATCCCTGTCGGTTGGCCCAGCCGGGCAACCCCAGGTTCAACAGCACGAACGCCAACCCGAAGACCTTGATCGCGAAGACCGCCAGGAATGCGGGCATGGCCCAGTTCCTGCGGATCCGCCCGGCCAGCTCGGCCACGAGCAGACCCGTGGCGAAGAAACCGATCACCAGCGCGGCAGCCAGCATCCCCGAGAGCGCATACCACCAGTCGGCCACGAGCCATGAAATCAGGAAAAAGGCCGCGGTGCCGATCAGCGCATACACCAGGGAACTGACCAACACCGGCATCCAGATGGAGTCGGGGGCCTTGGATGCCGGGACGCGGCCGGAGC
Source organism: Glutamicibacter creatinolyticus (assembly GCF_006094275.1). GTDB lineage: Bacteria > Actinomycetota > Actinomycetes > Actinomycetales > Micrococcaceae > Glutamicibacter > Glutamicibacter creatinolyticus. Next base: position 1,181,932 of record NZ_CP034412.1, on the reverse strand, counting down.
CTGGAGTCTGGGGCATTCAAAGTCCTTAGCTTGCAAAGTCTTGAGCGTGGACTTCCGCGGGATTGCTTCCGCCGAAGAACGTGCCGTGCAAAACTGTCTATTCGCCGCTGACCCGAAGGCCGACCGCGAACGATCCAGAGTAAATTCTACACGAGATAGAATGCTTCTCCGTCACCGATGACGAAGTCTTTCAGTTAGCGAAGCGTAACGCTTGGAGACCAGCGGCCACCAGGTCAGCAACCCGGCGCCGATCAGCAGCAGGGCGAACAGCGGGATCATCACCTGCAGCGGGATGAAGGCGATCAGCACCACACCGGCGGCCACCAGCAGCGCCCACAGGTAGAGCAGCAGCACGCTCTTGCGCACCGAGTGGCCCTGGGCCAGCATCCGGTGGTGGATGTGCATCGAGTCCGGGGCGAAGGGAGAGCGCCGCTTGGACAGGCGCCGGATCACCGAGAGCAGCAGGTCCAGGGCCGGGAAGAAGATGATCACCAGCGGCAGTGCCATGGGCATGTAGGCCGGCACGTTGCGGAAGCGGTAGGCCTCAAGGCCCTGCACGTCGCCGGTGACCACCACGGTGGACACCGACAGGATCAGCCCCAGCGCCAGCACCCCGGTCTCCCCCATGAAGATGTTCGCCGGGTTGAAGTTGTGCGGCAAAAAGCCCAGGCACGCCCCGAGCAGGATGGCGCACAGCAGCGCCGCCAGGTTCGCGTAGTCCGCGGCGCTCACGTGGGTGGCCAGCACGTAGGAGTAGAGGAAGAAGGTCGCCGCGCCGATCGCGGTCAGCCCCGCGGCGAGCCCGTCCAGCCCGTCGGAGAAGTTGATGGCGTTCATCGTCAACACGATCAGCCCGATGGTCACCAGGTACTGCATGACCGGGGAATCAATGGACCAGGTGCCCACCGGCAGCGCCTTGATCACGATCCCGCTTTGGGCGATGATCGCCCCGATCCCCAGCTGCCCGATGAACTTCACGTACCACTTCAGGTCGTAGAGGTCATCGGCGATCCCCAGCACCACGATCACCACCAGGGCGAAGACGATGCCCATGATCGGTGAATCGTTGCGGAAGATTGCGTCGAAGAACTCCAGCCGGCTGGCCACCCAGAGCCCGGCCAGCAGCGCCCCGATCATCGCCAGTCCCCCGAACTTTACGATCGGGTTGCTGTGCTGGTCGCGGTCGCGCAGCTTCTGGGAGGAGACGAAGCGTGCCCCGAAGCTGCGCACCACGGGGGTGAGCAGGTAGGAGGTGACGAAGCTGAAGGCGATCAGCAGGACGTACTGTCTCATGCGTCCTGGCTCGGTGCGCTCTCACCCAGGCCGAGGACCTCCGGGACCACCTCGCGCAGCGCCTGCAGGGAAATCGCGCCCTGGCGCACCACGAAGAGGTGCTCCCCGGTGGCATCCACAATGGTGGAGGGTTGTGCCTCGCCGAGCAGGCCGCGCTGGCCGCCGTCGAGGTACACGTCCACGCTGGCGCCCAGCTGCGCTTCGGCCTCATCACAGGTGGTGGCGGCCGGCTGTCCGGTGCGGTTGGCGGAGGAGACCGCCAGCGGCCCGGTGTGCCCCAGCAGTTCCAGGGCGTCCGCGTCGTCGGGCACCCGCAGCCCCACGGTGCCCTTGGTCTCCCCCAGGTCCCAGGTCAGTGACGGCTGGGCTTGGAGGATCAGGGTGAGGGCGCCGGGCCAGAATGCCTCGGCCAACGCCCGGGCGGCGGGCGGCACGTCGATGGCCAGCCCGTCCATGGTTCCGATCTGGGAGATCAGCACCGGAGGCGGCATGGTGCGGGCCCGCCCCTTGGCGGCCAGCAGCATCGCCACGCCCTGGGCGCTGAACGCGTCCGCGCCGATCCCGTAGACGGTGTCGGTGGGCAGTACGATGCAGCGCTGGGCCTGCAGGGCCTGGCGGGCGGCGGCCAGGCCCTCCTCGCGCTGCGTGTCCTCGCTGATGTCGAATCGTGAACTCACGGTGCCCATTCTTTCATGGTTGGTTATTTTTCCGGTGCCACGCCACTGGTGGCGCGCGGCCGTCCGTTCAGGTCACGGTGCCCGGTGACCTCGGTGAACCCGGTGGCGCGCAGCATGCTGGCGGCGGTGGCGGCCTGCACCTCGGCGTGTTCCATCACGAACAATCCGCCCGGGCGCAGCAGCGTCAGCGCCTGGGCGCTGACCGCCCGCGGCACCTGCAACCCGTCCTCCCCCAGCCCGTACAGGGCCATCTGCGGGTCGTGTTCGCGCACTTCCTGCTCGCGCGGCACGGCGCTGGGTGGGATGTAGGGCGGGTTGCTGACCACGGCGTCGATGCCACCTTCCGGGAGCAGCCCGGCCGGCAGGTTTCCGGCATCCGCGTGCAGCACGCTGATGCCCAGCGGTTCGCAGTTCTGCCGGGTGTAGCCGATCGCCTGGTCGGAGAGCTCCACGGCCCAGACCCGGGGTGCGGACAGTTCGGTGGCCAGCGCCGCGGCGATCGCCCCGGAACCGGAACACAGATCCACAAGGCGGGCGCCTTGTTGCTCGCCGATGAAGTCCAGGGCCAGCTGCACCACGGACTCGGTTTCCGGGCGCGGGATGAACACCCCGGGCCCGACCTTCAGCTGCAGGTGGCGGAAGTAGGCGGTGCCGGTCAGGTGCTGCAGCGGGATGCGCCGGGCGCGCCGGGCGACCAGCTCCTGGTAGGCCTGGTGCTGCGCGGGCTGCAGTTCACGGCCCAGCAGCACCCCCAGCTGCACGTCCGAGCGGCTGGCCCCGATCACGTGGGCCAGCAGCAGCTCGGCGTCCACCTTGGGGCTGGGCACCGCGGCGGCCGCCAGGTCCGCCTCGGCCTGGTTGCGGGCGGCGCTGAACAGCATCCGGCTACTGCTCGCCCAGGTGGGCCAGGCGCTCTTCCTCGTCCATGGTGATGCACGAATCGATCACCGGCCCCAGGTCCCCGTCCATGACCGCGTCCAGGTTGTAGGCCTTGTAGCCGGTGCGGTGGTCGGCGATCCGGTTTTCCGGGAAGTTGTAGGTGCGGATGCGCTCGGAGCGGTCCATGGTGCGCACCTGGGAGGCGCGCTGGGCGGAGTTCTCCGCGTCCAGCTGCTCCTGCTGGTGGGCCAGCAGGCGCGAGCGCAGCACGCGCATGGCCGCCTCACGGTTCTGGATCTGGGACTTCTCGTTCTGCATGGCCACCACGATGCCGGTGGGCAGGTGGGTGATGCGCACGGCCGAGTCGGTGGTGTTCACGCTCTGCCCGCCGGGGCCGGAGGAACGGTACACGTCGATCTTCAGGTCGTTCTGGTGGATGTCGATTTCCTCGGGCTCATCGACTTCCGGGAACACCAGCACGCCGGCGGCGGAGGTGTGGATGCGGCCCTGGGATTCGGTGACCGGCACGCGCTGCACGCGGTGCACCCCGCCCTCGAACTTCAGGTGCGCGTACACGCCCTCGGCCGGGTCGTTCGAGCTGCCCTTGATCGCCACCTGGGCGTCCTTGTAGCCGCCCAGGTCGGACTCGTTGTAGGAGATCATTTCGACCTTCCAGCCCTTGTGCTCGGCAAAGCGGGTGTACATGCGCAGCAGGTCGGCGGCGAACAGGGCCGCCTCGTCCCCGCCTTCCCCGCCCTTGACCTCAAGGATCACGTTGCGCGAGTCGTTTTCGTCGCGCGGGATCAGCAGCCGGCGCAGCTTCTCCTCCAGTTCGGGCAGCGCGGCGGTCAGCTCCTCGACCTCGGCGGCGAAGTCCGGGTCCTCATCGGCCATTTCCTTGGCTGCCTCCAGGTCCTCGCTCGCCTGCTTCCAGCGGTTGTAGGCCTCCACGATGCCATTGAGCTGTGCGGAACGGCGCCCGAGCTTGCGGGCCCGGGCCTGGTCGGCGTACACGGCGGGATCGGACAGCTGCGCCTGGATCTCGGCGTGCTCCTCCAGCAGGGTCTTGACGGATTCGAACATGGTGGCAGAACTTCTTTCGATGCGTGGATCGGTGGCGCGCTGGCGGGCAGCGGGCCTTCACAAGAGATTGTAGGGGCAAAGCACCGGTGGCGTCCGGGCGACGGGTTGACCGTGCGCCCTGGACGCCACCGGGGAAAAGCGCGCTAGTTGTGCTGCGGCGTGGTCTTGTTGACCAGCATCAGGAACTCCGCGTTGGATTCGGTGTCCCGGATCTTCTTGGTCAGCAGCTCCAGCGCCTGCTGGGTGTCCAGCCCGGCCAGCATGCGGCGCAGGCGCCACATGATGCGCACCTCGTCGCCGGAGAGCAGCGACTCCTCGCGGCGGGTGGAGGACGCGTTGACGTCCACCGCCGGGAAGATGCGCTTCTCGGCCAGCTGGCGTGAAAGGCGCAGCTCCATGTTGCCGGTGCCCTTGAACTCCTCGAAGATCACTTCATCCATCTTCGACCCGGTTTCCACCAGGGCAGTGGCCAGGATGGTCAGCGAGCCGCCGTTTTCGATGTTGCGCGCGGCGCCGAAGAAGCGCTTGGGCGGGTAGAGGGCGGCGGAGTCCACACCACCGGAGAGGATGCGGCCCGAGGCCGGGGCGGCCAGGTTGTAGGCGCGGCCCAGGCGGGTCATCGAGTCCAGCAGCACGACCACGTCCATGCCCATCTCCACCAGGCGCTTGGCGCGCTCGATGGCCAGTTCGGCCACGGTGGTGTGGTCATCGGCCGGGCGATCGAAGGTCGAGGCGATGACCTCGCCCTTCACCGTGCGCTGCATGTCGGTGACTTCCTCGGGACGTTCGTCCACGAGCACCATCATCAGGTGCACTTCCGGGTTGTTGGTGGTGATCGCCTGCGCGATGGACTGCAGGATCAGGGTCTTGCCGGCCTTGGGCGGGGAGACGATCAGGCCACGCTGGCCCTTGCCGATCGGGGCGACCAGGTCGATCACGCGCGGACCGATCTGCTTGGCCCCGGTTTCCAGGCGCAGGCGCTCGGTCGGGTACAGCGGCACGAGCTTGTTGAACTCGACGCGCTCCTTGTTGTCTTCCGGCTTCTTGCCGTTCACGGACGTCAGCTGCACCAGGGCGTTGAACTTCTGGCGCGGGTTGGGGGTCTCGCCCTCGCGCGGCTGGCGGATCGCGCCAACAATCGCGTCGCCCTTGCGCAGGTTGTACTTCTTGACCTGGCCCAGGGTGACGTACACGTCGTTCGGGCCGGGCAGGTAGCCCGAGGTGCGCACGAACGCGTAGTTCTCCAGCACGTCCAGGATGCCGGCGATCGGCAGCAGGACGTCGTCCTCGCTCAGCTGCGGCTCGTCGTTGTCCCCGCGGCGGTTGCGGCGGTTGCGGTCCTGGTTGCGCTCATTGCGGTCCCGGTTGCGCTCATTGCGGTCGCGGTTGCGTTCGCGGCGGTTGCGGCCCCGCTCGTTGCGATCATTGCGGTCGTTGCGGTCCCCGCGGTCGTTGCGATCGTTTCGGTCCGAACGCTCGTGGCGCTCACCGCGCTCCTGGCCTTCCTCGCCCTCGGAGCTATCGTCCTGGGAGGAGTCCTGCTGGTCGCGGCGGTTGCGGCCCCGCCCGTTGCGGTCATTACGTTCATTGCGCTCCGAACGGTCCTGGCGCTCACCGCGCTCCTGGCCTTCCTCGCCCTCGGAGCTATCGTCCTGGGAGGAGTCCTGCTGGTCGCGGCGGTTGCGGCCCCGGCCATTGCGGTCATTACGTTCATTGCGCTCCGAACGGTCCTGGCGCTCACCGCGCTCCTGGCCTTCCTCGCCCTCGGAGCTATCGTCCTGGGAGGAGTCCTGCTGGTCGCGGCGGTTGCGGCCCCGGCCATTGCGGTCATTACGTTCATTGCGCTCCGAACGGTCCTGGCGCTCACCGCGCTCCTGGCCTTCCTCGCCCTCGGAGCTATCGTCCTGGGAGGAGTCCTGCTGGTCGCGGCGGTTTCGGCCCCGGCCATTGCGGTCGTTGCGGTCATTGCGGTCCGCGCGCTCGGAACGGTCCTGGCGCTCACCGCGCTCCTGGCCCTCGTCGCTGGCCTCGCTGCCCTGCTCGGCGTCCTGGCTGGCATCGCGGCGGTTGCGCGAACGGGTGTTGCGTCCGCGGCCGCGCTCCTCGCGCTGGGTCGAGTCCTTCTCGGCGTCCTGGGTTTCGCCCTTCTCCCCGCCCTCGGCCTTGGCCGGGGTTTCGGAGGTCTCGGCCGGAGCCTGGGCCTTGGATGAGGCGCGGCGGGTGTTCTTCTTGCGCGGCTCGCCTTCCTCGGCCTTGGCCTCGCCCTGCGGCTCGGGCTGGGCCGCGGTGTCCTGTGCCGGGGCGTCGGCGGTCTCGGAGACCTTGCCCGAGTCGGTGACCCGGCGGGAGCCGCGGCGGGTGGCCGGCTTCTTCTCGGCCGGGGCCTCGGCGCTCTCGGCGGCGGCCTCGGCATCGGCGGCGGGCTTGGTGCTGCGGCGGGCGCGGGTGGCCTTTGCCAGCTGCTGCGCGGCCTCATCGGTCCCGGTCTCGGGGGCCGACTTCGCCGACTCCTTGGCTTCGCGGTCGGCGACCGCGCCGCCGCGCTGGTGCGAGCTGATCGCGGCAACAAGTTCGGCCTTGCGCATGCGCGAACCGCCGGTAATGCCCAACTGGGAGGCCAGCTGCTGCAGCTGAACCATCTTCAGGGATGCCAGTCCGGCGCTCTTGGTGGAAGTCTGGTTGTCCACGCCTTCGGTGAGGCTCGTGGTTTCGGTCACGAATGTTCCTTCTGACTGGTAGGGCGGGTCGGTCTCACCGACCCACTGTGCCTAAATCCGGTGCAGCGCCCCAGACGGGGCCATCTGCTGCACCTGTCAGTCGCGTCACCTTGGCGATGAAACTTTTAAGGTGGGGCGCGATTGATATGGAAAGAGAGATATCACCTCGGCACCAAATGCGGGCGCGCTGGGGGATATCAAACTCGGTTGCCGTAAGACAGCAGTAAAGAAACCGGAATGTTTGCGCGAAAACCGCCAGATCGTGCTTCTGGCGTCCTCCGCAACACGGTGGCCACAGGGTCTTCCCTTGGTGAAGGTGTCTAAACTCCCGGCCTGCTATGAGTGCTACAGCACCTCTACTGTAACACCCGTTGACGCAATGGCGGGAATTTCGCAACGCCAGGAGCCGGTGGATGTGGCATTAAACGCCTCGATCAGCTGTGCGGCCTGCCCCAGCTGGGTGTTGTCGGCCACCAGCACCAGCACGGTCGGACCGGCCCCGGAGATCACCGCGGCGAGCCCCTCCCCGCGCAGCCGGGCCAGCAGCGCGCTGCTTTCGGGCATCGCCTCGGCCCGGTAGTGCTGGTGCAGGAAGTCCTCGGTGCCGGCCAGCAGCTGGGCCGGGTCGGTGGCCAGGGCGTGCACCAGCAGGGCGGCGCGCGCCGAGTTCGCGGCGGCCACCGCGTGCGGGACGGCCTGGGGCAGCACCCCGCGGGCCACCTCGGTGGACAGCCCGGCGTCGGGCACCGCCAGGACCGCGCGCACCGAGCAGTGCACCGGCACCCGGTGCGCGGTGAAGCTGCCCTCGGGGTTGGTCAGCGAGATCGACAGCCCGCCGTAGACGGCCGGGGCCACGTTGTCCGGGTGCCCCTCCCACGCGGCCGCGGCCTGGAACACCGCCTCGGTGCCCCCGCGCAGCTCGACCGGCAGCAGGGCGTCGGCGGCGGCGTAGGCGGCGACGATCGCCGCGGCGGAGGACCCCATCCCGCGGGCGTGCGGGATCCGGTTGACCGCCTCCAGTTCGATTCCCACCGGTTGCGCGCCGCGCGCCTCCCAATATTCGCGGATCTTGCGCACGATCAGGTGGGATTCGTCGCGCGGCAGCTGCCCGGCGCCCTCCCCGGCCAGGGTGACCCGGGTGTGCTTGGCGGTGCGCACCCGCAGTTCGTCACGGAACTCCAGGGCCAGGCCAAAGGAGTCGAAGCCGGGGCCGAGGTTCGCGGAGGTGGCCGGTGGGGCCACGCGCAGGTGCTGGCCCAGGGCGATCGGTGCTGTCATGTGTCCTGCCAGGTCAATGAGCACCACAGGCCGCCGGGGGGCCGACGGCCTGCGGGACTGTAGATGGGTGGGTGCGGGTGGTGCCCGCAGGGGTTGGCGCGGGGCGCGGTGCCCGCGGGCGGCGTGCCGGGCTAGGCCAGGCCCAGGGTCGCGGCGACCTCGACCACGTCGTAGCCGACCTTGGTGGGGGCCACGCCGGAGCCGTCCTGGTTCTTCAGTGCCCAGTCCGGGTCCTTCAGCCCGTGCCCGGTCACCGTGATCACGATGCTCTTGCCGGTCGGGGCGTTGCCGGCCGCGTGGTGCTTGAGCAGCCCGGCCACCCCGGCGGCGGAGGCCGGTTCGACGAACACGCCCTCCCGGGAGGAGAGCCAGCGGTGCGCGGCCAGGATCTGTTCATCGCTCACCGAGTCGATCAGCCCGCCGGATTCGTCGCGGGCCGCCTCGGCCTGCTGCCAGGAGGCGGGGTTGCCGATGCGGATCGCGGTGGCGATGGTGTCCGGTTCGGTCACCGGGTGGCCCTTGACGATCGGTGCCGCGCCCTCGGCCTGGAAGCCCCACATGATTGGGCGCTTGGTGGCCACCGCCGGCAGCACCTGACCGGCCGGGTTGGTGTACTCGGCCGCGTATTCGGTGTAGCCCTTCCAGTACGCGGTGATGTTTCCGGCGTTGCCCACCGGCAGCAGGTGGTAGTCCGGGGCGTCGCCCAGGAAGTCCACGACCTCAAAGGCGCCGGTCTTCTGCCCCTCGATGCGCGCCGGGTTCACCGAATTGACCAGGAACACCGGGTAGTTTTCGCTCAGCTTGCGGGCCACGTCCAGGCAGTTGTCGAAGTTGCCGTTCACCTGCAGGATCTGCGCCCCGTGGGCGACGGCCTGGGAGAGCTTGCCCATGGCGATCTTCCCGTCGGGCACCAGCACCGCGCACTTCAGCCCGGCCTGGGTGGCGTAGGCGGCGGCGGAGGCCGAGGTGTTGCCGGTGGAGGCGCACACCACGGCCTTCGCCCCGGCGGCAACGGCGGCGGTGATCGCCATGGTCATCCCGCGGTCCTTGAAGGAGCCGGTGGGGTTCATCCCCTCCACCTTCAGGTACACCTGGTTGCCGGTGTGCTCGCTCAGGGCCGGGGCGTGCACCAGCGGGGTGCCGCCCTCGCCCAGGGTGATCACCCGGGTCGCTTCGGTCACCGGCAGGCGGTCGGCGTATTCGCGGATCACTCCGCGCCACTGATGGGCCACGTTAGTTTCCTTCAACTCTCAAAACGGATGTTACGGATGCCACGGTGTCCAGCGCCCCCAGGGCCTGGACGGTGGAGCTCAGCGCCGCCTCGGCGCCCCGGTGGGTGAGGATGCGCAGGTGCGCGCTGCCGTCGTCGGCGGCGGACTGGTTCATCGCCTCGATCGAGACCCCGTGCTCGGCGAACACGGTGGCGATCCTGGCCAGCATCCCGGGCTGGTCGCTGACCGACAGGCCAATCCAGTAGCGGGTGTCGATGTGCGCGAAGTCCACCAGCGTGGCGGGGCTGGTGTGCGAGCTCAGCGGCAGCGGCCCGCCGGCGGCCAGGCGCCGGGCCACGGAGACCACGTCGCCCATGACGGCGCTGGCGGTGGGCGCTCCCCCGGCCCCGGCGCCGTAGAACATCAGGTCCCCGGCGTTCTCGGCCTCGACGAACACCGCGTTGAACGCCCCGCGCACGCTGGCCAGCGGGTGGCTGCGCTCCAGCAGGGCCGGATGCACGCGGGCGGAGATGCCCGCTGCGGTGCGTTCGGCAATCGCCAGCAACTTGATCACGTAGCCCGAGGCCTTCGCGTCGGCCACGTCCTGCGCGGTGATCTGGGTGATGCCCTGGCAGTGCACCTGGTCCATGGCCACCTCGGTGTGGAAGGCCAGGGAGGCCAGGATCGCGGCCTTGGCCGCCGCATCGTGCCCCTCCACGTCCGCGGTCGGGTCCGCCTCCGCGTAGCCCAGCTGCTGCGCCTCGGCGAGCACGTCGCCAAACGCGGCGCCGGTGGAATCCATGGCGTCCAGGATGAAGTTCGTGGTGCCGTTCACGATGCCCAGCACCTTGGTGATGTGGTCCCCGGCCAGCGAGTCGGCGATCGGGCGCAGGATCGGGATCGCCCCGGCCACCGCGGCCTCGTAGCGCAGCTGCGCGCCGTTCTCGGCGGCCAGCGCGCCCAGCCCGGCCCCCTCGGCGGCGATCAGCGCCTTGTTCCCGGTGATCACCGACGCCCCGCGGCGCAGCGCCCGCTGGATGTAGGTCCCGGCCGGGTCCAGCCCGCCCAGCAGCTCGATGACCACATCGGCCTGGTCGATCAGCGAAGCCGCGTCGGTGGTGAACAGCTCGGCCGGCAGCTGCACGTCGCGCCGGGTCGCGGTGTTGCGCACCGCGATGCCGATCAGTTCCAGCTGCGCACCGCTGCGTGCGGCCAGTTCGGCCGCGTCCTGAAGCAGGATCCGCGCCACCTGGGCGCCGACGGTGCCGCACCCCAGCAGGGCGACCTTCAGGCGCCGGGGGCCGGCGCCGCTGCGTGCAGCGTTCGGGCTGGGCTTGTCGCTCGGGCTGTCCTTAGCGCTCAATTACACTCCCATGTCACGGGCCAACAAATCGGATTCGGTCTCCCTGCGGATGATCAGGCGCGGCGTGCCGTCCTTGATCGCCACCACGGCCGGGCGGGTGAGGTAGTTGTAGTTGCTCGACAGCGCCCAGCAGTACGCCCCGGTGGCCGGCACGGCCAGCAGATCACCGTAGGACACATCCTCGGGCAGGTAGACGTCTCGTACGACTATGTCACCTGACTCGCAGTGTTTCCCAACTACGCGGGAAATAATTGCGTCGCTTTGCGTCACACGGTTGGCCAGCGCCGCGGTGTAGTCCGCGTCGTAGAGCACCGGGCGGGCGTTGTCGCTCATCCCCCCGTTGACCGAGATGTAGCGCCGGGTGGCGGTGCCGCCCTCGGGCAGGTCCACGCTCACGTCCTTGCGCACCCCGGTCTCGTACAGCGTGAAGGTCGAGGGCCCGGCGATCGCCCGGCCCGGCTCGATGGAGATCCGCGGCACCTGGAGCCCCAGTTCCTCCGCCGCCTGGCCGACCACCACGGCCAGCTCATCGGCGATCTGCTGCGGGGTGGAGGGGTCATCGGCCTGGGTGTAGGCGATCCCGTAGCCGCCGCCCAGGTCCAGTTCCGGCAGCACCACGTCGTAGCGCGCCTTCGCCTCTGCGATCACCGCCAGCATCGTGCGCGCGGCCACCGCGAAGCCCTCGGCCTCGAAGATCTGCGACCCGATGTGGGCGTGCAGGCCCAGCAGGTTGATCCACTCGTGCTTGGCCGCGTACCCGATCGCGGTCAGCGCCGCGGAGGTGCCCGAGGCGCCGGGCTGGATCGACAGGCCGAACTTCTGGTCCTCGTGGGCGGTGGCAATGTATTCGTGGGTGGAGGCGTGCACCCCGGGGGTCAGGCGCAGCATCACGTTGGCCCTGGTGCCCGAGTTCAGCGCCAGCGCGGCCACCCGCTCCAGCTCGTCGAGCGAATCCACCACGATGCGCCCCACGCCCAGTTCGATGGCCCGGGCGATCTCCCCCACCGACTTGTTGTTCCCGTGCAGCGACAGGTTCTGCGCCGGCACCCCGGCGTGCTGGGCGACCAGCAGTTCCCCGCCGGAGCAGGTGTCCAGGCGCAGGCCCTCCTCGGTCACCCAGCGGGCCACCTCGGTGCACAGGAACGCCTTGCCGGCGTAGTAGACGTCCACCCCGCCGCACAGCCGGTCAAACGCGTTGTCAAAGGCGCGCTTGAACTCGGCCGCACGGGCGCGGAAGTCCTCCTCGTCCAGCACGAACAGCGGGGTGCCGAACTCGCGGGCCAGGTCGGTGACCTTCACCCCCTGCACGGTCAGCTCGCCGTCCGAGTCGCGGCCCACCCCGTGCGGCCATTCGCGCTCACGCAGCTGGTTGACGTCCTGGGGGTAGCCCAGCCATTCGGGGGCCAGTGGGGATTGGCTCATTGCTACATCCTTTCGGGGGCGGTCACGCCCAGCAGGCGCAGGCCGTTGGCCAGCACCGTTGTGGTCGCATCGTTCAGCCACACGCGGGTGGTGTGCACCGGCTCGATCGCGCCGTCGCCGATCGGGGTGACGCGGCAGGCGCCGTACCAGGAGTGGTAGGCCCCGGCCACCTGCTCCAGGTAGCGGGCGATGCGGTGCGGTTCGCGCAGCTGCGCGGCGGAGGCCACCACGGAGGGGAACTGCCCCAGCAGCGCCAGCAGCTCGTTTTCGCTTCGGTGGGTCAGCAGGGAGGCGTCAAAGCCCTGCGCGGTGCGCTCTACGCCCTTTTCCGCGGCGGTGCGCGCCGCGGCGCGGGAGCGGGCGTGGGCGTACTGCACGTAGAACACCGGGTTGTCGTTCGTGTTCTTCTTCAGCTGCTCCGGGTCCAGCGCGATCGGCGAATCGGCCGGGTAGCGGGCCAGCGAGTAGCGCAGCGCGTCGGCGCCCAGCCAGTTGATCAGGTCGCGCAGCTCAATGATGTTCCCGGCGCGCTTGGACAGCTTCGCCCCGTTGACGCTGATCAGCTGCCCGATCAACACCTCAATGTTCTTCTCCTTGTCATCCCCCGCGCAGGCGGCGATGGCCTTCAGGCGGTTCACGTACCCGTGGTGGTCGGCGCCCAGCAGGTAGATCTTCTCGATGAACCCGCGGTCCTTCTTGGACAGGTAGTAGGCGGCGTCGGCCGCGAAGTAGGTCGGCTCCCCGTTCGCGCGGATCAGCACGCGGTCCTTGTCGTCCCCGAAGTCGGTGGTGCGCAGCCACACCGCACCGTCCTGGTCGAAGATGTGCCCCTGTTCGCGCAGCCGGGCCACCGCGTCGGCCACCGCCCCGGCCTCATGCAGCTTCGCCTCGGAGAAGAACACGTCGAAGCTGACCCCGAAGTCCTGCAGGGTGGACTTGATGTCGGCCATCTGCGCGGCGTAGGCCAGTTCGCGGATCTGCGGCAGCGCCGCACCCAGTTCGGCCTCGGCCAGTTCCGGGGCCTGGGCGAGCACGACGTCGGCCAGCTCCTTGATGTATTGCCCCGGGTAGCCGCCCTCGGGCACCGGCAGGCCGTGCATCCGGTTGTAGACGCTGGTGGCGAACACGTTCATCTGGTTGCCGGCGTCGTTGATGTAGTACTCGCTGGTCACCTGCGCCCCCGAGGCGCGCAGCACGCGGGCGATCGCATCGCCCAGCGCCGCCCAGCGGGTGTGCCCGATGTGCAGCGGGCCGGTGGGGTTCGCCGAGACGAACTCCATGTTGACCACGTGCCCGGTCAGCGCCTGGTTCTGCCCGTAGGCTTCGCCCGCCTGCACGATGGAGCGGGCCAGCTCGCCGGCGGCGGCCGCATCCAGGGTGATGTTCAAGAAGCCGGGGCCGGCGATGTCCACCGCCCCGATGCCGGGAACCTGGCGCAGCCGCTCGGCCAGGATGGTGGCGAAGTCACGCGGGGCCATGCCGGCCTTCTTGCCCAGCTGCAGGGCAATGTTCGTCGCCCAGTCGCCGTGCTCGCGGCTCTTGGGTCGGTCAACACGCACGGTGTCGGGGATATCGACCGAAATGTCCCCATCGGCGACGGCCTGGGTCAGGCATGCGGATATGGCAGCGGAGAGTTCTTCTGGAGTCACCCTTAAACAATAACGGTTCGGCCACGCTTGGCGCCCGCTCGTGACATGCCCGGACACCGGAAGACCGGTGCCGGGGCTGTTCGGTTGATCACCGCGGGAGTCGATTTGCGCAACCGGTGCCCCAACCTGATAAGCTCAACCCTGTCGCCAACGCGATTCGCCCTCGTAGCTCAGTGGATAGAGCGTCTGTCTCCGGAACAGAAGGCCGAAGGTTCGATTCCTTTCGAGGGCACCAACGGCAAGACCCGCACCAGTTCAGGTGCGGGTCTTGTTTTTTCTTCCCACCCCCGGTTGCCCGCCCAGCCGCGGACTGAAGCACCCAGTGGCGGCAGGCTAACCAAAGAATCGACGCTGCCCTTCGAATCGATGCTGCCCCTAGATTCGGAGGCGGCACGGCCCCGGGCGGATACCAGCCGGCACCGCACCAGCCAGCAGGCGCTGCGGCTCACCGCGCAGCTGAACTCCGCCTACTACACGCCCGAACAGGTCCGGCAGCTGCTGGGTGAACTGACCGGCAGCCGGATCGATGAGATGCTCCCCCTCTTCCCGCCCTTCTACACCGACTTCGGCAAGAACATCGCCCTGGGCCGGCGGATCTTCATCAACGCCGGCTGCCGCTTCCAGGACCAGGGCGGGATCAGCATCGGGGACGACTGCCTGATCGGAAACAACGTGTGGCTGGGTGCGAACGTGAGCGTGCTGCCCAGGGTGAGCATCGGGCAGAACGCGGTCATCGCCGCCGGGGCCGTGCTCACCGCCGACGTGCCGGAAAACACGGTGGCGGTCGGGGTTCCCGCCCGGGTGGTGCGCCACCTGCACGAGCATGCCCAGCCCCACGGCTTAACCGCCGCAGGCCGCGGCCCCGCTCCCAAAAAGGGTGGGGCCGCGGCCCGCGGCGTTGGTGCGGCTAGGGCAGTAAGCGGCGGCTACTGCAGCATGGTTCGGTCATCGAGCTGCGCGCCCTTGATCTTCTCGAACTCCCCGAGCAGGTCCTTGACGGTCATCGCCGACTTTTCCTGCTGGTTCAAATCCAGGATGATCTGCCCGTCGTGCATCATGATCAACCGGGTGCCCAGCTGCAGCGCCTGCTCCATGTTGTGGGTAACCATCAGCGTGGTCAGCCGGTGGCGCTGGACGATGTCGTTGGTCAGCCGGGAGACCAGCGCCGCGCGCTGCGGGTCCAGCGCCGCGGTGTGCTCGTCGAGCAGCAGGATCTTCGGTTCGGAGAACGTGGCCATCAGCAGGCTCAACGCCTGGCGCTGCCCGCCGGAAAGCAGGCCCACCTTCGTCTTCAGCCGGTGCTCCAGCCCCAGTTCCAGGCTCGCCAGCTCACGGGCGAACAGTTCGCGCTTCTTCGGGGTCACCCCCAGGCCCAGCCCGCGGAACTTCCCGCGCGCCCAGGCCAGGGACATGTTCTCCTCGATCGTCATGGTCGGGGCGGTGCCGGCCATCGGGTCCTGGAAGACCCGCCCGATGTACCGGGCGCGGGCGAAGTCCGCCATCCGGGTGACGTTCTTCCCGTCGATGCTCACCGTGCCCACATCGGGCTGCAGCTTGCCGGCGACCATGTTCAGCACCGTGGACTTGCCGGCGCCGTTCGAGCCGATCACGGTCACGAACTCCCCGGCGTCCAGGCTCAGGTTGATGTTGCGCAGCGCCTTGCGTTCATTCACGGTACCCGGGAAGAACGTGCGCGACAGGTTGGTGATCTCAAGCATTGGCGCTGACCTCTTCTTCCTTGGAGGATTCGACCATCTGGTCGCGTTCGGGGCGCTTGACGGCCTTGACCAGCTTCTGGAAGCCCTTCCACTTGGGCAGCAGCAGCGCGGCCACCACCAGCACCGCGGAGATCAGCTTCATGTCGTTGACCTCCATGCCGGCGCTGAGCGCCAGCTGGATCACCAGGCGGTAGATCACCGCGCCGAAGACGACGGCCAGCGCCGCCAGCCAGATCCAGCGCTGGGAGAAGATCGCCTGGCCCACGATCACCGAGGCCAGGCCGATCAGGATCAACCCGATGCCCATGCCGATGTCGGCGAAGCCCTGGAACTGGGCGATCAGTGCGCCGGAGAGCCCGACCATGCCGTTGGAGAGCGCCAGGCCCAGGATCTTCTGGTTGTCGGTGCTCACCCCGAAGGAGCGGATCATTTCCTCGTTGTCACCCGTGGCGCGCATCGCCATGCCCATCTGGGTGTGCAGGAACCACACCACGATCGCGACCGCGACCAGGCAGCCGGCGAACATCAGCGCCACCGAGGTCCAGGTGCCCAGGATCCCGGCCTGGCGCAGCGGGCTGATCAAGGTGTCCTGCCCCAGCAGCGGCACATTCGCCTTGCCCATGATGCGCAGGTTGATCGAGTACAGGGCGATCATCGTAAGGATACCGGCCAGCAGCCCGTCGATCTTGCCCTTGGTGTGCAGCAGGCCGGTGATGACCCCGGCCACGGCCCCGGCCAGGAACGCCAGCGCGGTGGCCAGCAGCGGGTTCATCCCGTTGACGATGCCGATCGAGGCCGTCGCGGCCCCGGTGGTGAATGACCCGTCGACCGTCAGGTCCGGGAAATCCAGGATGCGGAAGGTGAGGTAGACCCCTAGTGCCATCACGGCATATATCAGGCCAAGTTCAACCGCTGTGATCATTTTTGGATCCTTGAGTTGTGAGAAGTTGGTGCCCATGACGAAGGCGAGGCAACACCTGCCCTCGCCTCGCCTTCGCCCTGGTTGGTTGCCGGTTTAGTAGACTTCAGCGGCCTTGTCGACCAGTTCCTGCGGGAACTGCATGTCGATCTTCTTCGCCGCCTCTTCGTTCAGGTAGAGGTCCACGTCCTGCAGGGTTTCCACCGGCAAGGTCTTGGCCTCGGCCTCACCCTTGAGCAGCTTCACGGCCATGGCCGCGGTCTGCTCGCCCAGCTTCTCGTAGTTGATGCCGTAGGTGGCGGTCGCGCCGCGCTTGACCGATTCGCCGTCAGCGGCGATGACCGGGACCTTCTTGTTGTTCGCGGTCTGCAGCAGGCCCTCCAGCGCGGAAACCACCGCGTTGTCGGTCGGCACGTAGAAGGCGTCAACGTCCAGCGAGTTCGCCGACTGCTGCACCTCGCTGGAGGCGGAGATCGCCGACTCCTTGATCTCCAGGCCCAGCTTCTGCGCCGCTTCCTTCGCCCACTTCACCTGGACCACGGAGTTCGCCTCACCCGAGGAGTAGACGATGCCCACGGTCTTGGCGTCCGGGTCCAGCTCCTTCAGCAGCGCCAGCTGCTCGTCGACCGGGTTCTTGTCCGAGGTGCCGGTCACGTTCGCGCCCGGTTCCTCATTGGACTGCACCAGCTTGGCATCCACCGGGTCGGTGACCGCGGAGAAGACCACCGGGATGTTGGTGACCGCCTGGGCGGCGGCCTGCGCGGTCGGGGTGGCCACGGCCAGCACCAGGTCCATGTCCGAATCCGAGGCGAACTTGCCCACGATCGAGGTGTTGGTGGCCTGGTCGCCCTGCGCGTTGTTGTCGTCGTACTGGACCTTATCGCCCTCGTAGCCGGCGTCGGCCATGCCCTTCTTGAAGCCGCTGACCACCGCGTCCAGGGACGGGTGCGAGGTAATCTGCGAGATGCCGATCTTGACGGTTTCGCCCTCGGCGGGCGCGTCGCCGCTGCCTCCCCCATTGCTGCCGCAGGCGGTCAGCGCGAGCGCACCGGTTGCCGCCAGCGCGGCGAATTTCATGGCCGTGAAGCGTTTCATCGTCTTCCTTTCGAAGTCCCCTATGCGAGTGAGTGCTCCCCACCACGAGCTGGCACGGGTGGCGCCGGGGGTCCGGGACCGCTACCGCCGGCGTCCTTGCCACGTGATGACGATTACCCATGATCTTACATGTGAAAGAACTCACTTTGCCCACGGCTTTGCGCCTGTCGTAGACACTTTTTATTCGATGCACCGGATTTCGTCGAACTTTTCCGCCCATTCCCGCTCACGCTGGCTGTTGCGTACACCCGACCCAGGCGCGGGCGGGGCACCCGTGGACGAAATGCATATTTGACTTTGCCGCGCTGTGATTTGGCGCAACGCCCCGCAGGTCCGGTTCCGGCACCGATCCCGCAGGCGCCGCCCGCAAAACCGGCGGCTTCGCGGTTTGCCGGGCCGCCGCCCTAGAATTGGCAGTACCATGGCGCTACAGATCTCATATCCCGACGCACTGCCCGTCTCGGCCCGCCGCGAGGACATCCTCGACGCGGTGCGCAACAACCAGGTCGTGATCATCGCCGGCGAAACCGGTTCGGGAAAAACCACCCAGCTGCCCAAGATGCTGCTGGAGCTGGGCCTGGCCGAACGCGGGATGATCGGGCACACCCAGCCCCGCCGCCTGGCAGCACGCACCGTGGCCGAACGCATCGCCGAGGAGCTGGGCACCAAGATCGGCGACGAGGTCGGCTTCCACGTGCGCTTCACCGGCGAGGTGTCCCGGCGCACCCAGCTGAAGGTGATGACCGACGGCATCCTGCTGGCCGAGATCCAGCGCGACAAGCTGCTGAAGAAATACTCGGCGATCATCATCGACGAGGCGCACGAACGCAGCCTGAACATCGACTTCCTGCTAGGGTACCTGAAGCAGATCATGCCCCGGCGCCCGGATCTGAAGATCATCATCACCTCGGCGACCATCGACCCCGAACGCTTCGCCGCCCACTTTGGGCGCACCCTGCCCGACGGGCAGACCGAACCGGCCCCGATCCTGGAGGTCTCCGGACGCACCTACCCCGTGGAGATCCGCTACCGGCCGCTGGACGAGCCGCTCGGGGACGAGGCGGAGGAGGACGCCAACGGCGACTCGCTGGAAGATGACCGCGACCCTCTGGACGCGGTCACCGAGGCGGTGCGCGAACTGTCCCGGGAGGAACCCGGGGACATCCTGATCTTCTTCTCCGGCGAACGCGAAATCCGCGACGCCGCCGACGCGCTGCGCACCCTGGTGGCCGGCAACCGGCGCCTGCCGCGCTATGAGATCCTGCCGCTGTTCGCCCGCCTGTCCCTGGCCGAGCAGCACAAGGTCTTCCACCCCGGCCCCACCCCGCGCCTCATCCTGGCCACGAACGTGGCCGAAACCTCGCTGACCGTGCCGGGCATCAAGTACGTGATCGACACCGGCACCGCGCGCATCTCCCGCTACTCGCACCGCACCAAGGTCCAGCGCCTGCCCATCGAACGGGTCTCCCAGGCCAGCGCGAACCAGCGCTCGGGGCGCTGCGGGCGCGTCTCGGAGGGCATCGCCATCCGGCTCTACTCCCAGCAGGACTACGAGGCACGCCCCGAATTCACCGACCCGGAGATCCGGCGCACCAACCTGGCCAGCGTGATCCTGCAGATGATCTCCCTGGGCGTGGTGGGCTCCGCCGGCCAGGTGGCCAGCTTCCCGTTCGTCCAGCCCCCGGAGATGCGCGCCATCACCGACGGGGTGAACCTGCTGCGCGAACTGGGCGCCCTGTCCAGCGACAAGGCCGCCCAGGTCACCGACGTCGGGCGCCAGCTGGCCCAGCTGCCGCTGGATGTGCGCCTGGGGCGGATGATCGTGGAGGGGGCCCGGCGCGGGGTCGCCAAGGAGCTGATGGTGCTCACCGCGGCGCTGAGCATCCAGGACCCGCGCGAACGGCCCAGCCAGGAAACCGGGCAGCGCGAACGCGCCGCGGAACTGCACCGGCGCTTCACCGACGAGAAGTCCGACTTCATCGCCCTGCTGAACCTGTGGGCCTACCTGCAGGAAAAGCAGAAGGAGCTCTCCTCCTCCGCGTTCCGCCGGCTGTGCAAGGCCGAGCACATCAACTACCTGCGGGTGCGCGAATGGCAGGACCTGTTCACCCAGCTGCGCCAGCTGGCCAAGCCGCTGGGGATCAGCGTGGCCGCCGAACCGATCAACCCGGCCGCCAACGAGGACACCGTGCACATGAGCCTGCTGGCCGGGCTGCTCTCCCACATCGGGATGTACGACGAACGCAAGCGCGACTACACCGGGGCGCGCGGCACCCGTTTTGCGATCTTCCCCGGCTCCGGGCTGTTCAAGAAGTCCCCCAGCTGGGTGATGGCCGCCGAGCTGGTGGAAACCTCCCGGCTCTGGGCCCGGGTCAACGCTGCGATCAACCCCGAATGGGTGGAGCAGGTCGCCCCGCACCTGCTCAAGCACAGCTACTCCGAACCGCACTGGTCCAAGCGCAACGGCGCGGTGCTCGGCTATGAGAAGGTCACCCTGTTCGGGCTGCCGGTCATCGCCCAGCGCCGCATCCAATACTGGCGGGTGGACGCCGAACTGGCCCGGGACCTGTTCATCCGCCACGCCCTGGTGGAGGGCGACTGGCGCACCCACCACAAGTTCTTCGCCCGCAACCGCCAGGTGCTCCAGGAGATCGACGAACTGGAAACCCGACTGCGCCGGCGCGACCTGCGGGTCTCGGACGAGGACCTGTTCGACTTCTACGACGCGCGCATCCCCGCCTCGGTCCTCTCCGAGCGCCACTTCGACCGCTGGTGGAAGAAGGCCCGCGCCACCGACCCGACGCTGCTGGACTTCGATCCCGAGGCGCTGCTCGAGGCCGACGCCGAGCAGCTGGATGACGCCGCCTTCCCCACCACCTGGCGCCACGGGTCCATCGAGCTGCCGCTGAAGTACGAGTACAACCCGGCCGCCCGGGCCGGGGAGGGCGACGGGGTGAGCCTGCAGGTGCCGGTGGTGTTCCTGAACCAGCTGGACCCGGCCCGCTTCCAGTGGCTGATCCCGGGGCTGCGCCACGAGCTGATCACCGCGCTGATCCGCTCCATGCCCAAGAACGTGCGCAAGAACTTCGTGCCCGCCCCCGACGTCGCCGGCCAGGCGCTGGAAAGGCTGGATGCCGAGTTCGATCCGGCGCACGATGACCTGGCCACCTCCCTGGCCCTGGTGCTGCGCCGGCTGCGCGGGGTCGTGGTGGACCCGGCCGTGTTCGACTTCGCCGCGCTGCCCGAGCACCTGCGCTTCGGCTTTGAGGTGCTGGACGCCAACGGCAAGGTCCTGGGCCAGGGCGATGACCTGCCCGCCCTGCAGCACCGGCTGGCCGCCGCCAACCGCCAGGCCCTGGCCGCCCAGGTCAACTCCCCCACCCCGGCCCCGACCCCGGGCAAGCCCGGCACCCCGGCCGCCGGCCCGCGCTCCGGCGCGAAGAAGGGCAAGGGCCCGGCCAAGGCCGACCAGCAGTCCGCCGCGGGCGGCGGCTGGGAGCAGGCCGGGCTGAAGACCTGGCCGAACCTGCCCGGCGAGCACACCGCGCTGCCGCAGCAGGTAAGCACCACCGTGATGGGGCAGCAGATCACCGCCTACCCGGGACTGGCCGACGAGGGCAGCTCCGTGCGCCTGGGCGTGTTCCGCACCGCCGCCGAACGCGACGCCGCCCACCGCGGCGGAGTCATCCGGCTGCTGATGCTGCGCCTGCCCCCGGCCACCAAATTCGTGCTCGGGCACCTGAACAACACCGAGAAACTGGTGTTCACCCAAAGCCCGCACGGCTCCATCGAGGAACTGATCGCCGACTGCACCATGGCCGCCGTGGACAAGCTCGTCCCCGAACAGCTGCCGATGGACGCCGCTGCCTTCGAAGCGCTCTTCCACAGTGTGCGCGCCGAACAGATCGACACCGTCTTTTCGATCACCGCGGTCATCGCCAAGGTCTTCACCAGCTACACCCGGATCACCAAGCAGCTCAAATCCAGCAACTCACTGGCGCTCTACCAGGCCGTCAGCGACATCCGCTCCCAGCTGGAGCAGCTGATCTACCCCGGCTTCATCGCGGTGACCGGGGCGATGAACCTGCTGCGCCTGCCGCGCTACCTGCAGGGCATCGAACGCCGGCTGGAGAAGCTCACCTCCGGCGCCGTGCAGCGCGACGCCCAGGCGATCACGGTGATCCAGAAACTGGAGGACGAGTACGACGCGGCCCTGGAAAAGGTCCCCGCCGGTGCTGCGGTCCCCCACACCCTGCGCCAGGTGAAGTGGATGCTGGAGGAAATGCGCATTTCGCTGTTCGCCCAGGAACTGGGCACCGCCTACTCGGTCAGCGAAAAGCGCATCCGCAAGGCCATCGCCGAAGGACTTGCCGCGCTCTAACCGCATTCCCGCACTCGATCCGGGTTTGGCCCGCAGGGCGGGTCCCGGGGTGGGGTGTGGTGGGCCAGCCACCGGTGGTGGCTGGCCCACTGGTGTTTCCGGCCGGTGTTTCCCGGTGGGTGTTTCCCGCCGGTGGTCCCCGAAAGAATTTTGGGGTTCGTGGGTTATCCCCATCCCGCCGGGCCTGGGTGGGGTGCCCAAGTTTGGTGGGTGATGGTAGGTGGCATGAATCAGGTTTCCCTGGCCACGGCCCTTGAGGTGGTACGCCACCGGGTGCGGCACAACGGTGCGGCACTAGAGGGCACGGTGCTGCGTGAAATCCAGGAACTGTGTACCGGCCTGTTCACCGACCTGGCCGGGCTGGTGGGGGCCACCCACCGGGCACCTGTCGCGTTGGGTGGGGCCAGCTGGGTGGAAGAGCACTACCGGGCGGTGATCCGCGCTCAACTGGCCGCGATCGCCGCGTTGGAAGCCACCGGGGCCCACCGGTTGGAAGTGGGCGAGTATGACCGGTTGCGGCAGGACCCGGCCGGCACCCAGGGCCCGGTGTTGTACGCGACCGGGCGGCCGGTGTACAAGGACACCACCGCGTTGCTGGAGTCCTGGGTCGGGATCAACTATTTCGAGGCCCGCACCCGGGTGGAGGACACCCACCGGGTCCAGGCCCGACGCAACAGTGCCGGGCAAGGCGCTGGCCCACGGTTTGAGCGGCTGGCTGGTTTGTTCAAGGATCCGGGTCGGGACCCGCGCCCGGTGCGGGATGCGGCCCGCCGGTTGGAGGCGTTGGAACCATCCACGGTGGGGCAGGAACTATCCGGGGTGCTGCCAGGAGTCGCAGCCAGGGCCGGGGATGGGCGGTTGTTGGAGGAGCACGCCACCGAGATCCTGGTGGAGCATGACCCGGTGACCGCGGCGAAGCGGTTGACGGGGTTGTGTACCGGGTATCGGAAGGCGAACGAGTCGGTGGCTAAACCGGAGGTCGGGATTTTCCGTCGGGCGACCGTGTTGGGGGTGGATCAGTATTTGATCCGGGTGGAGGGGGTGGATGCGGAGTTGCTGCGTTCAGCGATCGCGCAGGCCGATAATCCACGTACCCAGGCCGGGGCCGCGGCCCGGAGCCTGTCCCGGTCCGGCAGGCCCGGCCCCCAGGACAACACCCAGGCCAGCCCCCAGGACAACACCCAGGCCAGCCCCCAGGACAGCACCCTCTCTGGGGAAACAACCGGTCCTGGCCGTGGTGGGGACCAGGGCTGTGCTGGTGAAGAGAGTGGGCAGGTTCCGGCATGGCTGGTCACGGATCAGCCGCCACCACCCTGGGCGATCGACCCCGACACGGAACCAGGGGTTGCCGACACGGAATCAGGGAATGCTGCTGAAGCCGTCCCGGCTGTCGATTCAGACGTCGGGTCAGGGGCTGCCGGTTCCGGGACTGTGTCACCGCACGACAGTGGGTTGGCCCCCGGCACAGCTGCCGATCAGCCACCTATGACAGGGCCGGAGCGAGCAGGGGCCGCAGCCGATCGGCCGGGTGCCGGTGCTGGTCGTGGGACGGCGTGTCCTGCCAGCACCCCGGCCCCGCAGGGATTCACCCAGCCCCTGGCCGAGCAGGACGAAGCCGACCCAGACCCGACCGGGACAGGCGCGGCTCAGCAAGACAGCGCTGAGGGTCCTGGCCCGGATCGTGTTGAGGGGGTGGAGGCTGCGGTGCCGCGGCGCAGGCTGCAGGCCCTACTGGATTTGATGCGGGCCCGGGTCACCGGGGCCGGGGCGTTGAAGACCATCACCCCGCAGGTCGTGGTGTACATGCAGTTGCAGGACCTGATGGACCTGGCCGAAGGTCATGGCATCACCAGCCGCGGGGTCACCGCCCACGGGGTGGAGCTCGACGCCGGCCAGCTGCGTCAGGCGTTGAGCCGGGCACGGATCATCCCGGTCGTGCTGGGCGGGGATAGCCAGGTCTTGGATGTGGGCCGGGCCCGCCGGGACTTCAACGTGCCGATGTGTACCGGGTTGCAGGCCAGGGACCGGGGGTGCATCATGCCCGGGTGCACCTACCCTCCAGAAATGTGCGAGGCCCACCATTGGAAGAACGGGGGCTGGGCCGGAGGATGTGGCACCAGTGTGGGTGAAGGTGGCCTCTTATGTCCCAGGGAGCATGATGACTATCATGCCGGGAAATTCAAGATCGTTGATGTGAACGGGTTGCCGCATGTGGTGTTGCCCAAGCATCTGGATCCTTCCCAGACCCCGCGGCGTAACCGGTACTGGTTCGCCAGCTGGGAAGACCCTTCCAAACCAGGGCAGCAAGCAGCCCGGCAAAAGCCACCGGAACAAAAACCGGCCCCGGGCCAGACGAACCCGCCAAAGCCAGACGGCCCGCCACCGGATGCCACCAAACGCCGCAGTCGACGTCGGCGGTCGAGGACCGGGCCGGGCCCTGGGCAGGACCCGCCAGCGGCCACCCCACCTAAAGCAGCCGACAGCTAGAGTATTCGGCAACGCTTGCAAAACGACGCGCTCACCGTGCACGGCGATGATATTTTGAAAGCCATGCAAATCAATGATGTCCGGCGGGCCTATGCGGCACGGGCAGCCGAATACTCCGAGGTGCTCGGCTCAATGAGTCAGATGGCGCCGCAGGATCAGGAAGACATCGCCGGCTGGGCACGGAGCATTGTGGGGCCGATCGCCGATGTTGGTTGCGGCCCGGGTCATTGGACGCAGTTTCTGTCGGATCGGGGTGCCGACGTGATCGGTGTGGATTTCGTCGACGAGTTCCTGGACATCGCCCGATCGCGTTTTCCTCAGCAACGCTTCATGAACGCGGATCTGGCCTCGTTGGGTTTCATGGATGGCTCGATGGCAGGGCTGCTCTCGTGGTATTCCACGATCCACTGCGCCCCTGACACTGTACCGGCGATACTGCGGGAATTCGCGCGCGTCCTGCGGCCGCAGGGAACGCTCATGCTGGGGTTCTTCGACGGCGATCGCATTGAGGCCTTCCCCCATCAGGTCATCCGGGCCTACCGCTGGCCCGCGGACTGCATGATCGACGTGCTGGCCGATGCCGGTTTCTCGGTAATAGACCTGAGCACGCGCACCGACCCCGGGGTGCGTCCGCATGCCGCCATCACCGCAAAGCTCGTTCGGCGCTAGGTCTTCCCTCCCCCGGATTGGAAAGACCAGGGCGAATACGCGATGCCGGCATCACTCACCGTCGCTCACGACCTCCTGCTGTGCTGGAGAGAGTGGCGCAGCACCGAATGCGCAACGGCGCGCACCCGGTTCCGTCCGGCTCGGGCGGGGCCGCGGAAATCAGGTGCGCGCCGTGGTCGCTGCGATCGAATAATCAGGCGTCGGGAATGTGGGTGTGTCCGTCTTCCTTCAGTGCCGCGCGCAGCTTCTGCGCATTCGCGTCCATCTTGGCCGGATCCGGGTTCTCATTCACCCGGCCCAGGTCGAAGTCAGCCAACGAGTTCGTCGGCCACACGTGAACGTGCAGGTGCGGCACCTCGAACCCCGCGATCATGATCCCGGCGCGGGCGGAATTGAAGACGCGTTTCTGGGCCCGGCCGATGTTCCCGGCGACCTTCATCAGGTGCGCCATCAGCTCGTCGGAGGCGTCGGTGAACTCGTCGATCTCCTCGCGCGGAACCACCAGGGTGTGGCCGTCGGTGATCGGCCCAATGGTCAGGAAGGCGACGCACTGCTCGTCCTTCCAGATGAAGCGGCCGGGGATCTCGCCTTCGATGATCTTGGTAAACAGGGTGCTCATGTGCGCCTTTCAGTGTTCGACCGGCAGCGGCCGGGGTTGTGCGGTGTGGCGGGGTCAGCTGCGCGCCGTGCCGCGCTAGTGGCGGTGGGTTTCGTCGCTGGTGGCCACGTCGTTTTGCGGGTAGGAGCTGTACTGCGACCAGGACCCCGGGTAGAGCGCCGCGTCGATCCCGGCTTCGTGCAGGGCCAGGATCTGGTGCGCGGCGGTGATCCCGGAACCGCAGTAGGCGGCCGCTGCCCGGCCGGAGGGTTCCAGCCCGAGCTTGGCAAAGCCCGCGCGCAGCTGCTCGGGCTGGCGGAAGCGGGCGGCATCGTCCAGGTTCTCGGTGGTGGGACGGTTCAGCGCCCCGGGGATGTGCCCGGCCACCGGGTCCAGGGGTTCTTCCACCCCCAGGTAGCGGGCGGTGGCGCGCGAATCGATCAGCACGCCGTCGAACCCGGCCAGCTCCTGCATTTCCAGCACCGGCATCTGATTCCAGGACAGGCTCACGGTGCCCGGCTCCACCTTGGGCACCTCGGAGGAGAGGATGCACTTCGCGTCCCGCCAGGCCTGCAGTCCCCCGTCGAGCACCGCGACCTTCGTGAAGCCGGCGTGGCGCAGCAGCCACCAGGCGCGGGCGGCGGCCATCGCCCCGGCGTCGTCGTACACCACCACGCAGCTCTCGTCGTTGATGCCCCAGCCGCGGGCGGCCTGCTGGAACGCGTCGGCGGTGGGCAGCGGGTGGCGCCCGGTGTGCTCCCCGACCGGGCCGGACAGCTCGGTTTCCAGATCCACGAAACGGGCGGCCGGGATGTGCCCGGCCTGGTACTGCTCGCGGTTGTTGGTGGCGCCCAGCTTCCAGCGCACGTCGAGCAGCACCAGGTTGGGGTCTTGCAGTTTCGCGGCCAGGTCGCTGGCCCGGATTAAGGCGCTCATGCGTTTGGCTCCCGGGAGATCAGGTCGTTGATGTCGTAGCTGGTGCCCTGCTCCCAGCGCTGGTAATTGCGCCCCTGGGCCGTGGCGGCGTTGCCCAGCAGCCGGTCGAACAGCCCCAGGCCGTTTTCGTTCAGCAGCCCGTCGTGGATCGGCAGCCACAGCGGCGCGTCGACCTCGGTGGCGAAGTCGATGGTCTGCCCCACCCGCGACCAGGGCGCCATGGCCGGCACCAGCAGCACGTCGGGGTGCAGCCCCACCGGCACCTGCAGGCTGTCGCCGGGGTGGAAGATCCGCTCCCCCAGCAGGTAGCCGATGTTCGCGACCACCGGGATGGAGTGGTGGATGGTGGCGTGGGTGCCGCCAAAGGCGCGCACCTGGATGCCGCCGACGGTGACCTGGGCGCCGGGCTGGATCGGGTCGACCCGCGAGCGGGCGACGGCCGGCAGCAGCTCGTGCAGGGTTTGGACCACCGTCTGCGGGGCGTACACCTGCAGGGTGGGGTTCGCGGTGACTGCCTCGGCGACGACCTCGGGCAGCACATGGTCGGGGTGCTCGTGGGTGATCAGCACGGCCTGCTGCTGCTCGAACGCCCCCTCCAGGTCCGAAAAGCCGCCCGGATCGACCAGGATCGACCCGTCGATGGTGGATACCTCAACACATGAATGACCACGGGATACGATGCGCATACCCCCACACTAGGCGTCCAGCCACACCCGAGGCCAGTCATCGGGCGCATTGCCGGGCGAAGTTGGCTAAAATTGTGGGTGTACCGGCGTCGCCGTTTCGCGCGCCCGTGGCAACTAATAGGAGTGGTGTCCGCATATGACGCAGCCGTCAACCACGCGTGCCGGGGAAACCCGGGTTACCAAGCAGCGTGTGGCATTGAACGAGGCGTTAGTCCAGGTCAACGATTTCGCCACCGCCCAGCAGCTGCACCGCTGGCTGCAGGAGCAGAACCACAAGGTCTCGCTGGCCACCGTGTACCGGCTGCTGCAGTCGATGGCGGACGACGGGCTGGTCGATGTGCTGCATTCGGGCGACGGTGAGGCCCGCTACCGCCAGTGCGTGACCGAGGTGCACCACCATCACCTGGTGTGCCGGGTGTGCGCCAAGACCGTTGAGGTGCTGGCCCCGTCGGTGGAGCGCTGGGCGGCCCGGGTGGCCGAGGAGCACGGCTTCAGCGAGCCGGAGCACACCGTGGAGATCTATGGGCTGTGCGCCGAATGCCGACGGCAGAACCGCGCCGACCAGCCCCGCATCGACGCCAAGTAACCGCCACGCCCGCCGCGCCGGGCCGCCGGGGCGGCGGATCCGGCGACCGGAGTGCCCGGTTCCGCTAGACCTGGTGGCGGCTGGGTGAACGCACGGCCTCGATGAGCCGGCACGCCAGGTAGATCACGAACGAAATCGTGGTCACGTACGGGCTGATCGGCAGCGCCCCGCCCAGCGCCAGCAGAATCCCGCCCACCACGCTGGTCAGCGCGAACAGCACCGAGAGCAGCACGGTGATTGCCGGGTTGCTGCTCACCCGCAGGGCGGCGGCGCTGGGGGTGATCAGCAGGGCCAGCACCAGCAGTGCGCCGACCACCTGGATCGACATGGCCACCGCCAGGGCCAGCACCACCATGAACACGATCGACAGCCCGGAGGTGCGCACCCCGCGGGCGCGGGCCAGCACCGGGTCGACGCTGGCATAGGTCAACGGGCGCCACATGATGATCAGGGCGAGGATCACCACGGCGCTGATCACCAGCGTGCCGCCCAGCTGCGCCTCGTCCACGGCGACGATCTGCCCGGTCAGCAGCCCGAACTTGTTCGCGCTGCGCCCCTCGTAGAGGGAGAGGAACAAGATCCCCAGGCCCAGCCCGAAGGGCATCAGCACCCCGGTAATGGAATTGCGGTCCTTCGCCCGGGTGCCCAGCACGCCCAGCACCAGCGCGGCGATCAGCGAGCCGAACACCGAGCCGGTGACCACGTCCGCGCCGATCAGCAGCGCGAAGGAGGCCCCCGCGAAGGACAGTTCGGCGATGCCGTGCACCGCGAAGGCCATGTCGCGCATCATGATGAAGATGCCGATCAGCCCGCCAACCACCCCGAGCACGGCCCCGGCGATCAGGGAGTTGCTCACCAGCGGCAACAGCTGGGCGTAATCCTCGAAATTGATCACGCGCTCAAGAAAATTATCCAACCCCATGCCTATCGTCCCGCCGTACCCGGTTCACGGGTTTCCGGTTCGCCCGTTTCCGGTTCACCCTTTGGCGCCGCCTGGCCATCCGGCCCGCCCTCTTCCGGTGTCACCGGATCGGGCACCTGGCGTTCCCCGTCCCCGGTGACCACCACAATCCTCCCGTTGACCCGCAGCACCTCAACGCGCGATCCGTACAGCTCGCTGAGCACCTCGCTTTGCATGACCTCATCCACGGTCCCGATGTGGAACCGCCCGCCGGCCAGGTACAGCACCCGGTCCACGTAGGGCAGGATCGGGTTGATCTCGTGGGTGACGAAGATGACCGCGCTGCCGGCCTGCACGGCCTGGCGGTGGATCACCTCGCTGATCGCCTGCTGGTGGTGCAGGTCCAGGCTCAGCAGCGGCTCGTCGCACAGCAGCACCCGCGGGTTGGAGGCCAACGCCTGCGCGGCCCGCAGCCGCTGCTGCTCCCCTCCGGAGAGTTCGGCGACCGGGCGCTGCCCGTAGCCGCTGGCGCCGACCAGCTCCAGCAGCTCATCGACGCGCTCGGCCACCTTGCGCCGGGCCAGGCGGACCCCGGGGCGGTGCCCGTCCACGCCCAGGGCCACCAGGTCCCGGGCGCGCAGCGGCACGTGATCGGCGATGGGCCGCTGCTGCGGGATCAGCCCGACCAGTTCCGAGCCGCGGCGCACCGGCTTGCCCTCGATGCGCACGGTGCCGGATTCGAGCACCGTGGTGCCCAGCATGGTGTTGATGAAGCTGGTCTTGCCCGAGCCGTTGGGGCCGAGCACCGCCAGGAATTCACCGGGGCGCACGTCCAGGTCCAGGTCCTGCCACAGCACGCGCGGGCCGAAGGCCAGGCGGGCGTGCTGGAAGGAGACAATCGGTTCTGCTGGCATTCTGCGGCTTTCGTGTGGTTGGTGGGGGCCGGCGCGCGGACGGCAAATGGCCGTGGCCCCGCGTCCTGCGCGGCACCACGGCCATTCTATCCTAATTGCGACTGATTCCTATTTGTGCCCGGCGCGGTTTCGCACCGTGCGCGGCGGATTATGTGGTTGCCGTTCCCGGGGCGTGGCCGTTGCGCGGCGCACGCGGCGGAACGTGGCGTTTCCGGGTGGTGTCGCTAATCTCACCGACCAGCACCTCGATGATGTCCTCCAGGAACACCACCCCGGTCACCTTCCCGTCCGCGTCGATGACGGTGGACAGGTGGTTGCCCTGCTGGCGCATGGCCTCCAGCGCCACCTCGATCTCATCGGTGTGCGCCACCTGGCCCAGCGGGTGCAGCGGCAGGTTCAGCAGCGGCTGGGTCGAATGCTCGTCGTCGATGAGCATCACGTCCTTCACGTGCCAGTAGCCCACCGGGATCCCCTCGCGGGTGATCATCATGCGCGAGAACCCGGTCTTGGCGACCTTGGACTCGAACTCCCGCGCGGTGGTCTGCCCCCATTCCAGGGTGAACAGGTCCTCCAGCGGCACCATGCACTGGCTGGCGGTCACCGAGGTGAACTCCAACGCCTTGCTCAGCCGGAGCGCGTCCTCGTTCTCCAAGGTGCCCTCCTCGGAGGAGGACTGGATGATCGAGCGCACCTCCGCGGCCGTGTAGGCGCTGCTGACCTCGTTTTGCGGTTCGACGCCGAACATCTTCAGCACCAGGTTCGCCGAGCCGTTCAGCAGCGAGATCACCGGGTGCAGCGGCTTGGAGAGCCACACCAGCGGCGGGGCCAACAGCAGCACCGCCTTGTCGGCGACGGACACCGAGATGTTCTTGGGCACCATCTCACCGAAGGTCACGTGCAGGAAGGTCACCGCCACCAGGGCGATCAGGAACGCGCTGGTGTCCGCCACGGCCACCGGCACGCCCATGGCCTGCAGCGGCACCACCAGCAGGTGGTGGATCGCCGGTTCGGAGATGTTCAGGATCAGCAGCGAGCACACGGTGATGCCCAGCTGGCAGACCGCCAGCATCACCGAGACGTGCTCCATCGCCCACAGCGCCACCTTGGCGCGCTTGTGCCCGTCGTCGGCCAGCGGTTCGATCTGCGAGCGGCGCGCGCTCATCACCGCGAACTCGCCGCCCACGAAGAACGCGTTGGCCAGCAGCAGCACCACCAGCCAGACCAGGCCCATGAAGTCACTCATTCTCGGCCTCCTGGATCGGTGCGGCCGGCACGAAGCGCACCTGGGCGATGCGCTTGCCGTCCAGTTCGGTCACGGTGAAGCTGCCGGCCTCGGTGGTGACCACGTCGGCCAGCTGGGCCAGGCGGCCAAGCTCGGAGAGCATGAAGCCGCCGATGGTTTCGTAGGAGGCGTCATCCGGGATGATGTCCGCGTCGAAGTGGTCGTTGATCTGGTCGGGGCGGAACATGCCCGGGAACAGCCAGGCGCCGTCCGGTTGGGCGATCACTTCCTCCTCGTCCTCGTCGTGCTCGTCGGAGACCTCCCCGACGATCTCCTCGATCAGGTCCTCCAGGGTCACGAACCCGGCGGTGCCACCGTATTCGTCCATCACGATCGCCACCTGATACTCGGCGGCACGCAGCTGCTCAAGCAGGATGTCCAGGTGGATGGTTTCGGGCACGTACAGCGCGTCCATCGCGAACTCCCCGACCTGCAGGGCGCCGCGGCGTTCACGCGGCACCGAGACCACGCGCTTGATGTGGCACACGCCCTGGATCCGGTCGCTGGAGCCCTCGATCACCGGGAACCGGGAGAACCCGGTCTCGGCGCTGAGGCTGATCAGCTCCGATAGCGGGGCTTCGGAGTCGATCGTCGCCATGGTGGTGCGCGGGGTCATCACGTCGGCCGCGGTGCGTTCGGAGAATTCAATGGTGGATTCAACGAACTTGGCGGTCTGGTTGTCCAAGGTGCCCAGCTCGGCCGAACGGCGCACCAGCGAGGCCAGCTCCTGGGCGCTGCGGGCCGCGGAGATCTCCTCCTTGGCCTCGATGCCGAAGAACCGCTTGAGCACCTGGTTGGAGAACCCGTTCAGCGCCAGGATGGCGGGCTTGAAGATTGCGGTGAACACCAGTTGCGGGCGGGCCAGCGCCTTGCCCACGGTCATGGCCCGGGCGATCGACAGGTTCTTGGGGATCAGCTCGCCGATCAGCATCGAGAGCAGGGTGGCCAGGGTCATCGAGATCACCACTGAGATTGCGGTGGCGCTGGCGCCGGTGACCCCCAGCTGGACCAGCAACGGGCTGAGCAGCTGGCTCATCGCCGGCTCCAGCACATAACCGGTCAGCAGCGTGGTCAGCGTGATGCCCAGCTGGCAGGAGGAAAGTTGGGTGGAAAGCGAGGTCAGGCACTGGTAGAGCGGCTTGGCACCGCGTTCGCCGGCCTCAACGGCCTGGGCGACGGTGGACTTGTCCAGCGCCACCAGCGCGAACTCGACGGCCACGAAGAACCCTGTTCCCAGGATCAGCAGCAGGCCGAGCAGGATGTATAACCATTCCATTGGGGGCTAGCTTCCCCCTAGGGCCGGTGTGGTGAAAGTAATTCCAATTGCCGCCCAGCGGCAACTAGAAGGCTCCAATCGGGAGGCGGAGCCCACCTGTTCATGTCTGGGGCTGCCGGCGCTGCGCCCTTGGGCGACCGGCCGGCACGGAGAATGACTGTCCATAGTGCGCATCAGTCTAACGAACGAAGCTTAACTTCGCATCACCGACAGATGAAAAAGATGAACGGCACAAATCCCCCGGTGAGCGGGAGATATGTGAGCATCCGATCCTGTGATCCGTGCCGCGTCTTAGCCAACTGGCGCAAAATGTCACTAGACTGTTGGGAGGTCTAGAAATCTTGTGTGCACGGTGGCCACTCATAGCGTCCTCGGGCCACCGCCCGCCCAAGCTAGAACAGCGTAGAAAATCAGGGAGAGGCGTTGCACGTGCCAGAGCAAGCACACCATCGGCTAACGGAAGAGTTCGGTGGAAACGAGTGGCTAGTAGACGAGCTGTACCAGCAGTACCTCGTCGACAAGAACTCGGTCGATAAGAAATGGTGGGACATCTTCGAGTCCCTCACCGCAGACGAGGAAGAACCGGCGAAGAAGCCGGCTGCGGAAGCCAAGCCGGCCCAGCCCGCCGCGAAGCCGCAGAGCGCCCCGGCCAAGACCCAGGGTGCCCCGCGCGCGGCCGCTGCCGCCCGCTCCAGCGAGCCGGCTGCGGAGAAGCCGCAGGCCGCCAAGCCGGAGCCGAGCAAGCAGAACGCCGCGCCGAAAACCGCCCCGATCCCGGCGCAGGCCCCCAAACCCCAGACTTCGAACCAGTCCTATGGCGAGGAAAAGCGCACCGTGCTGCGCGGGCCGATGAAGGCCATCGCCAACAACATGGACGCCAGCCTCACCGTGCCGACCGCCACCACCGTGCGCGCCGTGCCGGCGAAGCTGATGATCGACAACCGCGTGGTCATCAACAACCATCTCAAGCGCACCCGCGGCGGGAAGATCTCCTTCACCCACCTGATCGGCTTCGCCGTGGTGCGGGCGCTGAAGCAGTTCCCGTCGATGAACGTGACCTACGACGTGGTGGACAAGAAGCCCACCGCCGTGCAGCCGGCCCACGTGAACTTCGGCATCGCCATTGACATGCCCAAGCCCGACGGCACCCGCATGTT
Organism: Glutamicibacter creatinolyticus; assembly: GCF_006094275.1. Classification (GTDB taxonomy): domain Bacteria; phylum Actinomycetota; class Actinomycetes; order Actinomycetales; family Micrococcaceae; genus Glutamicibacter; species Glutamicibacter creatinolyticus. Next base: position 1,148,755 of record NZ_CP034412.1, on the reverse strand, counting down.
GGCCGTGCCGAACATCAAGGCCGCCGAGACCCTGAGCTTCAACGAGTTCTGGGCCACCTATGAGGACCTGATCAAGCGCGCGCGGGGCAACAAGCTCACCGCGGACGACTACGCCGGCACCACCGTGTCGCTGACCAACCCCGGCGGCATCGGCACCGTGCACTCGGTGCCGCGCCTGTCCAAGGGCCAGGCCGCGATCATCGGCGTCGGCGCCCTGGAGTACCCGGCCGAGTACCGCGGCGCGGCGGAGAAGACCGTCGCCGCCCTGGGCATCGGCAAGCACATCACCCTGACCTCGACCTACGACCACCGCGTCATCCAGGGCGCCGGTTCTGGCGAATTCCTGAAGCTGGTCGAGTCGCTGCTGCTGGGTGAGCAGGACTTCTACGACGAGATCTTCGAGCAGCTGCGCATCCCGTACGAGCCGGTGCGCTGGGCCGTGGACAACCAGGTCGACATCGACCTGCAGGTCAACAAGGTCGCCCGGATCCAGCAGCTGATCCACTCCTACCGCGTGCGCGGGCACCTGATGGCGGACATCAACCCGCTGGAGTACGTGCAGCGCAAGCACCCGGACCTGGACATCAAGACCTACGGGCTGACCCTGTGGGACCTGGACCGCGAATGGGTCACCGGCGGGCTGGGCGGCAAGGACCGGATGCTGCTGCGCGACATCCTCGGGGTGCTGCGCGACGCCTACTGCCGCACCACCGGCATCGAGTACATGCACCTGCAGGAGCCGGTGGAGCGCGACTGGTTCCAGTCCAAGCTGGAGCGCCCGTACCGCAAGCCCAGCGCCGAGGAGCAGAAGCGGATCCTGTCCAAGCTCAACGCCGCCGAGGCGTTTGAGACCTTCCTGCAGACCAAGTTCGTCGGGCAGAAGCGCTTCAGCCTGGAAGGCGGCGAGTCGCTGATTCCGCTGCTGGATGCGATCATCTCCGACGCCGCCGACGAGCACCTGAGCGAGGTGGGCATCGGCATGGCCCACCGCGGCCGGCTGAACGTGCTGACCAACATCGCCGGCAAGACCTACGCACAGGTCTTCCGCGAGTTCGAGGGCACCGCCACCCCGGGGTCCGTGCAGGGTTCGGGCGACGTGAAGTACCACCTGGGCACCGAGGGCTCCTACACCTCGGATGCCGGCAACGAGACCAAGGTCTACCTGGCGGCGAACCCCTCGCACCTGGAGGCCGTGGACCCGGTGCTGGAGGGCATCGTGCGCGCCAAGCTGGACCGCCTGGGCTCGCGCAGCGAAGTGCTGCCGATCCTGGTGCACGGCGACGCCGCGTTCGCCGGGCAGGGTGTGGTCTCCGAGGTCCTGGCCATGAGCCAGCTGCCGGGCTACCGCACCGGCGGCACGATCCACGTGATCGTGAACAACCAGATCGGCTTCACCACCGCCCCGAGCTCCTCGCGCTCCTCGGAGTACTCCACCGACGTGGCCCGCGCCGTGCAGGCCCCGGTCTTCCACGTCAACGGGGATGACCCGGAGGACGTGGTGCGCGTGGGCCAGCTGGCCTTCGAGTACCGCCAGAAGTTCAACAAGGACGTCGTGATCGACCTGGTGTGCTACCGCCGCCGCGGGCACAACGAGGGCGATGACCCGTCGATGACCCAGCCGATGATGTACAACCTGATCGAGGCCAAGCGCTCGACCCGCAAGCTGTACACCGAGGCGCTCGTCGGCCGCGGCGACATCACCCAGGAGGAGGCCGACAACGCGTTGGCCGAGTACCGCGAGTCGCTGGAGCGGATCTTCTCCGAGACCCACGCCGCGCAGACCTCCCCGATCCCGATCGTCACCCCGGGTTCGACCATCAACGACCTGGAGAAGCCGTTCGCCCAGGCCGAGGATGAGCTGACCCGCGACGGGGCCCGCCCCAGCGCGATCTCCGCGCAGACCGTGGCCGCCATCGGCAAGGCGCACCTGGCGATCCCCGAGGGCTTCAACGTGCACAACAAGCTGCGTTCCCTGCTGGAGCGCCGCGAGAAGATGAGCCGCGAGGGCGGCATCGACTGGGGCTTCGCCGAGCTGCTGGCCCTGGGCTCGCTCTCCATGGAGGGTGTGCCGGTGCGCCTGGCCGGCCAGGACTCGCGCCGCGGCACCTTCGTGCAGCGCCACTCGATGTTCCACGACCGGATCAACGACGAGGAATGGTACCCGCTGAACCACCTCAGCGAGGACCAGGCCCCGATCTGGATCTACGATTCGCTGCTCAGCGAATACGCGGCCCTGGGCTTCGAGTACGGCTACTCGGTGGAGCGCCCGGACGCGCTGGTGATGTGGGAGGCGCAGTTCGGCGACTTCGTCAACGGCGCCCAGACGGTGATCGACGAGTTCATCTCCTCGGCCGAGCAGAAGTGGTCGCAGTCCTCCTCCCTGGTGATGCTGCTGCCGCACGGCTACGAAGGCCAGGGCCCGGACCACTCCTCCGCCCGCATCGAGCGCTTCCTGCAGCTGTGCGCGGAGAACAACATGGTCGTAGCCCAGCCCTCCACCGGCGCCAACCACTTCCACCTGCTGCGCCGCCAGGCCTACGCCCGTCCGCGCAAGCCGCTGATCGTGTTCACCCCGAAGCAGCTGCTGCGCCTGAAGGCGGCGGCCACCTCGGTGGAGGACTTCACCACCGGCGGCTTCCGCGAGGTCATCGGGGACAGCTCGATCTCCGATAACAACGCGGTGGACAAGGTGCTGCTGGTCTCCGGCCGGCTGTACTACGACCTGCTGGCCACCCGCACCAAGGCCAAGGACGAGAAGACCGCGATCATCCGCGTGGAGCAGCTCTACCCGGCCCCGACCGAGCAGATCGCCGCGGAACTGGCCAAGTACCCGAACGCGAAGGTCAGCTGGGTGCAGGACGAGCCGGCCAACCAGGGCCCGTGGCCGTTCTTCGGCCTGTACGTGGCCCCGAGCCTGGAGCAGAAGGTCACCCTGGTCTCCCGCCCGGCGTCGGCCGCCACCAGCGCCGGCACCTCCAAGCGGCACGAGGCCGAGCAGGCCGTGCTGCTGCAGCAGGCGTTCGCCCGCTAAACCGGCCCTGACCGGCGCATAGTGCCGGCACCTTCGGGCACCGCTCCCCCGCAATGGGTCGCGGTGCCCGGCAGGTGCCGGCACCATCACGTTAAACACCTCCCCAATTGCCCGGGTTCACGCCGCGTTCACTGCTAAGGTGGGGAACTAGGTATCGGCACACGAAAGGTCCCCCGTTGGAGTTACGCACCATCCGCATCACCGCAATCGGAGACGAACTGCTGGCCGGACATGGTGACCCCCGGGCCCTGGGGTGGTTTGGCCGGGTCCTGGCGCGCACCCAGGATCCCGCGCTGCGCCTGCAGTCCTTTGTGCTGGCTGCCCCGGCCGAAGGGTCCGAGGCGCTGGCCGAACGCTGGCTGGGCGAGGCGACCCGGCGCTTTGGCGACCGGGTCGAGAACCGGCTGGTGATCGCCCTGTCCGACCGGGACGTTGACCTTGAGGTCTCCACCGCCCGCAGCCGGCTGAACCTGGCCAACATCCTGGACTCCGCCAGCCAGATGTCGATCAAGGCGCTGCTGGTGGGTCCCGCCCCCGGGCTGGACGACGCCCGCAACGAACGGGTCGCCGAACTGAACCGCGTCTACTCGGATGTGGCCCTGCGGCGCAACCACCACTACATCGACACGTTCACCCCGCTGCGCGCCCACACCCAGTGGCGCGCGGACCTCACCGCCAACGGCGGGGTGCCCGGACAGGCCGGCTACGGGCTGATGGCGTGGCTGGTGCTGCACCGCGGCTGGTACAACTGGATGGAGCTTCCCGAGCCAAGCGAAGGCTAAGCCGCCCGCCCGGGATCCGGCCGTGCATCTCTTGGCGCGCTTGGTCACACCCCATGCTTGGCCACATCCCCGCGCCGCGCAGCACGGCGCTGTGCCCCGCTGCCACGACGCGCGTGTGGCACGCCACAAACGACAAAGCCCTCCCGCATGTGAAACAATGGTGGCCGGACCACCGCCTACTGGCGGCGGTATCGCAATCCCTATCTAAGGAGGCACTATGTCGAAGCGCGCACGTAAGCGTAAGGACCGCCGTAAGCGTTCAGCAAACCACGGCAAGCGCCCCAACGCATAAGCTGATATGGATGATCCCCGCAGCGCACCAGATTCTTCCGGTGCCCTGCGGGGATTTCTTTATCCTCGACCTGCCCCTGCATCCGCCGTCCCGCCCGCTCTTCGCCCGACGGCGTTCTCCGCCTGGCACGAGGCGGCAAACCCCGGCAGGTCAAACTCCGCCCGGGCGATGCGCGTCATCTCCGCCCCGCATAGCACCAGCCGCCGACACCGGTGTGCCGGCCGATCGGCCGGAGTGCTGGTGTCGACGGCTGGGTGCGTCGTGGTGGTAGGCACCGGGCAAACCGGTGGGTACCGAACCGTATGCAGTTGTGGTGTTCCCGTGGGGGCGCAAGGCCACGGCTAGTGCCCGGATTCGACCCGGATCTGCGAGATGCGCACCATGATCTTTTCCTTCAGCTGGCTCGGGGCATGCTCCTGGCAGCTGCGGCGCACCACCGATCGGATGATGCACTCCAGGTCGTACTGCTCGGTGCATTCCGGGCAGTGCTCCAGGTGCCGCTTGACCTCTTTGATGTCCTCCAGGGTCAGCGCGCCATCGAGATAGTTGTAGATGCGCACCAGCCGGGAATCGGCACAGTCGCCCAGTGAATAGCAATCCATTTCTACTTCTCCGCTCCCTTGGCCTTGGAGTGGGATACCGCCGCGGGCACTCCCCGATCCTTGGCGTAGTCAGCCAACAACTCGCGCAAGTTCTTCCGTCCCCGATGCAATCGTGACATCACCGTGCCGATGGGCACCCCGAGGATCTCGGCGGCTTCCTTGTAGCTGAAGCCCTCCACGTCCACAAAGTAGACGGCCAGGCGGAAATCCTCGCCGATCGCCTGCAGCGCGGCCTTCACATCGGAATCCGGCAGCCGGTCCAGCGCCTCGACCTCCGCCGAACGCAGCCCCGTGGGCGTGTGGTCCGCGGCCTGGGCCATCTGCCAGTCCTCGACGGTGTCCGTGCTGGTGCGCTGGGGTTCGCGCTGGCGCTTGCGGTACAGGTTGATGTACGTGTTGGTCAGAATCCGGTAGAGCCACGCCTTGAGGTTGGTTCCCGGTTTGTACTGGTGGAACGCGGAGAACGCCTTCGTGTAGGCCTCCTGCACCAGGTCCTCGGCGTCCGCCGGGTTGCGCGCCATGCGCAGGGCCGCCGAATACAACTGGTCGACGTATTGCATCGCGTCGCGCTCAAAACGCTCGCGGCGCTGCTCGTCGGTTTCCTGAGCGGGATCGGGCACGCCGGAACCCAAAGTATTTTCCGTCATCATCGCCCAGTCTACGCGCTCACCGGCCGGTCGGGGCAGGACCGCGACGGCCGAGGGGGCACTTGCAGTTGTTCCCATGGTTCCTTCCAGTCTCGTCACACTCATTCCAACACCCGCCCAGACCGGATAATTCCCGGTGCCCACGGTAGGATTCTGCTAGGGCCTGTCTCCTGGGGACCGGGCCTGGAAACCAAGCGAAGGAAGTGCGAAGAACACGTGCCGGCTCATGTCAGCGACCACCCGATGTGGGATGCCCCGTCCGTAACCGAACCGATCAACGCGACCGTGCTGGTGCCCGCCTCCAAGTCCCTGACCAACCGCTATCTGGTGCTCGCCGCCCTGGCCGACGGACCGTGCACGATCCACAACACGCTGATCAGCCGCGACAGCGAGCTGATGCTGGACGCGCTGGCCGCCCTGGGGGTGGGTGTTGAGCGCACGGTGCAGGATGACCGGTCCACCACGGTGCGCCTGACCCCGCCCGCCGCCGCCGGCCCGCGCCAGGGGATCGTGCACATTGACTGCGGGCTGGCCGGCACCGTGATGCGCTTCGTGCCGGCGTTGGCCGCCGCGCTGGGTGTCAGTGCCCACTTCGACGGGGATGCCGGGGCCCGGGTGCGTCCCATGCGACCGGTGCTCGATGCCCTGGCCGAGCTCGGCGCGCGCATCGAGTACGCGGGACAGCCCGGCTTCCTGCCGTTCACCGTGCACCCGCAGCAGCTGGGGCAACGCCCCGAGGTGCGCATCGACGCGTCGGGGTCCAGCCAGTTCATCTCCGCGATGCTGCTGGCCGGCCCGGCACTGCCCGGCGGGCTGCGTCTGCGGGCCGCCGACGGGGCCGTCGCCAGCCCCGAGCACATCCAGATGACCGTGCAGAGCATGAACGAGCTGGGCGCAACGGTCAGCACCGACCCCGACGCTCGCGGCTGGCAGGTGGCCGAAGGCAGGCTGCCGGCCTTCAGCGTCAGCGTCGAACCGGACCTGTCCAACGCCGGCCCGTTCCTGGCCGCCGCACTGGCCACCGCCGGCACCGTGCGCATCCCGCACTGGCCGCGGCACACCACCCAGATCGGCGGACGCTGGCGGCAGATCCTGCCGGCCATGGGCGCCCGGGTGGAGTTGGGCGCGGATGCGGTGCTCACGGTGCGCGGCACCGGCACCATCGGTGGGATCGACTACGCCGACGCCGCCGAGCTGACCCCCACGCTGGCCGCGCTGTGCACGCTGGCCGACTCCCCCAGCCGGCTGACCGGGATCGGGCACCTGCGGGGGCATGAAACCGACCGGCTCGCCGCCCTGGAACGCGAACTCACCCGGGTGGGCGCCACCGTGCAGGCCACCGAGGACACGTTGCGCATCATCCCGCCCGCCACGCGCCGCGCCGCCGACATGCTCAGCTACGAGGATCACCGGATGGCGACCGCCGCCGCCCTGATCGGGCTGGTGACCCCCGGCACGAGGGTGGAGAACATCGCGACCACCGCCAAGACCATGCCGGACTTCGCACGGATGTGGGAGGCGATGGCCGCGACCGCCGGTACCGCTGACACACCGGCCGCTGGGGCGCCGTCCAGTCACACCGCTGCGGGCGGGTCGGCGGACGCCGCGGCAGGAGGCCGCGCATGAGCCGCTATCAGGACTGGGACGAATCCGATGTGCGGGTGCGCCCGAACAAGCGCGGCTCCCGGCCACGGACCAAGGACCGTCCGGCGCACGAACGGGCGAAGATCGGGCGGGTCATCACCGTGGACCGCGGGCGCTACACCGTCATCCTGGAGGAGGACACCGCCGGGGAACGGGTCGTGGTCGCCGCCCGCGCCCGCGAGCTGCGCCGCCAGGCGATCGTGCCCGGGGACATGGTGGCGCTGGTCGGGGACACCAGCGGCAAGCCGGACACCCTGGCCCGGCTGGTGCGCATCGAGGAGCGCAGCACCCTGCTGCGCCGCAGCGCGGATGACACCGACGCCACCGAGCGGGTGGTGGTCGCCAACGTCGACCAGCTGGTGATCGTGGTGGCCGCGGCGAACCCCGAACCGCGCACCGGGTTCGTGGACCGGGCCCTGGTGGCCGCCTATGATGCGGGCATCACCCCGATCCTGTGCGTGACCAAGGCCGATGTGGCCGACCCGGCCGGGTTCCTGGCCTACTACGACGGACTGGATTTGCCGGTGGTGATTTCCCGGACCACCGCCGAGGCCGACGGGATCGATTCGCAGGCCGCCGACGGCTCCAGCGCCCGGCTGGACCCCGAGGCGCTGGCCACGCTGCGCACCATGCTCGCCGGGAAGGTCTCGGTTGTGCTGGGGCACTCCGGGGTCGGCAAGTCCACCCTGGTCAACGCGCTGACCGGCGCCCAGCGCGCCACCGGGCACGTGAACGCGGTGACAGGGCGGGGCCGGCACACCTCCTCCAACGCGCTGGCGCTGCGCCTGCCTGACGCGCCGGGCAGCTGGCTGATCGACACCCCCGGCATCCGCTCGTTCGGCCTGGGCCTGGTCGACCCGGAGCACGTGCTGGCCGCCTTCGAGGAGCTGAGCCAGATCGCCACCCGGTGCCCGCGCGGCTGCGACCACATGGCCCAGACCCCCGGCTGCGCCCTGCAGGCCTGGGCGTACTCCCCCGACGCCCCGGCCTCGGCCGCCGCCCGGCTCGAATCCTACCGCCGGCTGGTCACCACCGGGGAAACCACCCACGAAAAGGAGCTCGGTGCCCAGTAGCACCACCACGCCATGAACTACACCCTGGATGAGGACCTGTCCTTCGCCCTCGCGCTGGCCGACAAGGTCGACGCGCTGACCCTGGCGCGCTACCACTCCAACGACCTGAAGGTGGAGACGAAGCCGGACATGACCCCGGTCTCCGACGCCGACCGCGGCGCCGAACGGCTGATCCTGGCCGAGCTGACCGCCCAGCGTCCCGGGGATGCGGTGCACGGGGAGGAATTTGGCGTGCACGGCTCCTCGGCCCGGCGTTGGGTGATCGACCCGATCGACGGGACGAAGAACTTTGTGCGCAAGGTCCCGGTGTGGGCCACGCTGATCGCCCTGCTGATCGACGATGAGCCGGTGCTCGGGGTGGTTTCGGCCCCGGCGCTGGGCCGGCGCTGGCACGCCGCGCACGGGCTGGGCGCCTGGGTAAGCGAGCCGGGCCTGCCCGAGCCGCGCCGCCTGGCCGTCTCCCGGGTCTCCAGCCTCGCCGACGCCTCGGTGTCCTACGCCTCGCTGGATGGCTGGCGTGAACTGGGCCGCCGCGAAAAGCTGATGGAACTATTCGACGCCGCCTGGCGCACCCGCGCCTACGGGGACTTCTACAGCTACATGCTGCTGGCCGAGGGCGGGGTGGACGCCGCGTTCGAGCCGGAACTGGAGCTGTACGACATGGCCGCCCTGGTCCCGGTGGTGCGTGAAGCCGGCGGACGCTTCACCTCGATCACCGGGGTGGAGGGCTGCGGCGGCGGCAACGCGCTGGCCACCAACGGCCTGCTGCACGATCAGATCCTGCCCTACCTGCGCGGCTGACGTGCCCCATTCTTCCAATCCGGGCCGGCTGACCACCAGCGAGGAGGACTACCTCAAGGCGCTCTACGCGCTGTCCGAATGGGATTCGCACCCGATCGGCACCGGTGAGCTGGCCGACCAGCTGGGCCTGTCCCCCGCCTCGGTGACCGCCATGGTGCGCAAGCTCGCGGCGAAGCACCTGGTGGATTTTGTCCCGCGCGGGGCGATCAGTCTCAGCCAGTCCGGGCGGGCGGCCGCGCTGAACGTGGTGCGCCGCCACCGGCTGCTGGAGACCTTCCTGAGCCGCGAACTGGGCTACGGATGGGATGAGGTGCACGATGAGGCCGAACGCCTGGAGCACACGGTCTCCGAACGCTTCATCAACGCCCTGGACGAGCGGCTGGGCTTTCCGCGCAGCGATCCCCACGGGGACGCGATCCCCGACGCCCACGGCGAGCACAGGCCCAGCCAGGCGACGCGCCTGGACCACTTCAGCGGCACCGAAGCGCTGATCGTGCGCATCAGCGACGAGGACCCGCACTTCCTGCGCCGCTGCCAGCAGCAGGGCCTGGTGCCCGGGGCGCGCATCGGCCTGCCGCATCGGCTGGATCCGATCGAAGCCTCCATGGTGTGGGTGCGCGCGCCCCGATCCGAGCAGGCGTGAGCCGCCGCGTCAGGCAAACACCGGCCCCCGGCGGTCGCGCACCTGCCGGCGGCAAACCCCCGGCACGGGCGATGGCCAAAAAATTTATGGTGTAGCGTCAGCGGCGCCAGTGCGACAGCACGGGCGGGGCGTTTACCGGGCGGCGCGTCGCCCGCGCGGCCGCTCGCGCAGTTCCTCGGCCTGCACCGGGGCGGGACCCCCGGGCAACGGCCGCGGGTGCGGCACGACGCGCCCGCGCGTGCTCAGCACCAGTACGATGCTCACCGCGCTCAACCCGAGCATGATCGCCGGCCAGAACAGGTACTGGGTGGCGCCGGTATGGGCGATGCTCAGCCACAGGGCGTAGCTGCCGATGAGGTAGGCCAGGTGGATGAGCATGACCCGGGTGCGCAGCCGCCAGCGGACCTTGGCCTTCGGCGAGAGCGCCAGCGCCCAGACGGCCAGCAGCGGAATCACCACCACGAGGATGGCAAGCACCGGCGGCCAGGGCAGGAAAGTCATGGCGGTAAAGCCGGCGGCAACCAGCAGTCCGACTTCGAGGATAAAGGACACCGTCGCATACGCCGCTGAAATACCAGGTGACACCCGCGAGGTCTTGCCAATACCCATCGCTCTTAATCCCACTCCACTTCGGCACTTATTACGTTTCTTCGCTCGTCCAACAGTCTATGTCCTTCGCGCCGGGTGCCGCGACTTGGACGCCTCGCCTCATGCCCGCCAGAGCCGGCGGAACGCCGTGCCTCCGCTAGCGCTCGGCCGTGTAGCTTTGGCTCCCGTCACTGGTGGAAACCGTGACCTGGTGCAGGCTTGCGTCGACCTGACGGACGCTTTGCAGAACCTCGGTGGCGATTTTCTTCAGCTGCTCGCGGTCCTCGGCCTCCTGGCTGCTGACCAGCAACTCCAGGTGGCCTTCCTCGGGGGCGAACCAGGCCTGCACCTGACGGTAGGGTGCGTTGAGCTGGGAGACTTCGGTGACACCATAATTGCCCAGCCACTGCCGGATCTTCTCCTCAGCCCAGCGTCCGCGCTGCGCGCTGGTCATGGCCGGCGCGGTGCTCTCCACGAGGGCACCTTCAGCCGGGCCGGTGGCCGGCACCGGATCGGAGGGGGCCTCGGTGCTGTGGGCACCGGCCGCACGCTGGATCACTTCCACCCCGCCGATGGCCAGCGCACCGGCGCCAATGATCGCAATCCCCAAGAACAGCAGCATCAGCAGTACCGAACCGCCAGCCTTTTTCATGTGCCCCTCCTTATGAACCCCCCAATCATCATAGACCGTCCCCGGCTTTTCGGCTGGAGGGCATGACAAAGCCCCGGATCCTGGTGGATCCGGGGCTTGCATGTGGAGATGGGGAGAATTGAACTCCCGTCCGCTGTGGTGTTGCCAGGTCTTCTCCGGGCGCAGTTTGCTGTGGATTTTCTCTGCCCCAGCCATCACGCAAACAAGTGGCTGGTCCGGGCACAGTTGCCTAAATTATGCGATCAACGCCGGCAACGTTCATTGATCGCAGTGGCTATCTAAATGACGTTAGTAACAGGGGCGATAGCATCCCCTGGCTAACGGACTGTCTGGCTGCTTAGGCAGCGAGAGCGAAGTCAGTGCGCTTAGATTCGGCACTTATTTGGTTGCAAAGAGCGTTAACGAGATAACTTTGCGTCCTCGGCCCGCTTCATCTGTCGCGACTCACACCGTCGAAACCGATCATCCCCGTATTTTGTTGTCAACCTTTGATCTCTCAAAGCCAACGACATCTTCCGATGCCCACCTTTTCGGTGCTAATCCATACTAGCGCAGCCCCGGCCAAAGCCCAAGGGGCTGAGAGCCGAATCACGCCGAGCGCCGGTTGCGCTCACGCATCGCCCGCAACGCGTCGCGGTTATCCTGCTTTTCGCGCAACGTCTGGCGCTTGTCGTACTCGCGCTTACCGCGGGCCACACCGATTTCGAGCTTTGCCCGGCCCTCCTTGAAGTACAGGCTCAGCGGGACCACGGTCAGCCCCGTTTCGGCGATCCTGCGTTCGATCTTGCTCAGCTCCTGCCGGTGCAGCAGCAGCTTGCGCCGGCGACGGGCCGCATGGTTCGTCCACGACCCGTTGAGGTACTCGGGGATGTAGATGTTCTCAATGAACAGCTCCCCCCGGTAGAACTGGCCAAACCCGTCAACCAGCGAGGCCTTGCCTTCCCGCAGGGATTTGACCTCGGTTCCGGTCAGCACCATGCCGGCCTCATAGGTATCGAGGATTTCATAGTCATGCCGCGCCTTGCGGTTGCTGGCGATGACCTTGCTTTCCTGGTTCTTCTTAGCCATGGCACTCCTTGTCTTGCACGTACGAAGAATCGCACACAGGGACCAAGTCTAGCGTTAGAGAAGTCCCAATGGGTTCACGGCCTGCCCGTTGATCACGGTTTCGAAGTGCATGTGGCACCCGGTGGAGTTGCCGGTGGTCCCCACGTAGCCGATCAGCTGGCCCTGCTTGACGTGTTGCCCGGCACGGGCCACCACCTGCGACATGTGGTGATAGTTCGTGGCCAACGCCTTGCCCTTGACCACGCCGTGGGAAATGGTCACCTTGTTGCCGGAGCTGCCGCCCCAGCCGGCCATCCACACTTCGCCGTCGGCTGCGGCATGCACCGGTGCTCCGCACTGTCCGCCGAAGCCCCAGTCCACGCCCGCGTGTACGTAGCCGCCGCGTCCGCCGTAGTCGATGGTGCCCGCGGGGGTAGGCCGCCAGCCGAAGCTGGAGGTGATCCGGCCACTGGAGACCGGCTTTACCAGACCCCAGCTGCTGGGCTCCGACACGGTCTTGGGGGCCGGAGCCACGTACTTGGGCTTCTTGTAGCTGGCCTTGCGGCCCTCGGCCTTGGCCTGGCGCTTGGCCGCCTCTTCCTTGGCGCGCTGCTCGGCCTCCCACTTCGCCTTGGCTTCGGCCTGGCGCTTGCGCTCGGCTTCTTCCTGACGCTTCTTGCGTTCGGCCGCTTCACGGATCAGACGCTCCTGGCGTTCCTTGATCTGCGCGTTCACGGCCGCGTATTCCTGCTCCTGCTTCTGCAGTTTGGCCTGAATCCGCGGCTTTTCGGCCTCCAGCTTGCTGCTTAGCGCCTCGGTGCTGGCGATCAGCTGGTCCAGTTCGCTCTTGCGCTGTTCGGCCTCATCGCGCGCGGATTCCTCCTGGGCCAGGGCACTTTCGGCCTCAGCCTTCAGGCCCTGGATCTGCTGTTCGACCGCAGCCAGGCGCACCTTGTTGTTCTCGTCGGTGGCCTGCTGCTGCGCCAGGTCGTTGTAGACGCTGTTCTGCGACTCCAGCGCCTTGCTGGCCAGGGTGATGCCGTCGGCGATCTCGGTCGCGGACTCGATGTTCAGGATCATGTCCAGGCCATCGGACATGCCGCCACGCTTGTAGGCCTCCGAGGCGATCTGCGAGATCGTGGACTCGGTTTCCTTCAGCTTGGCCGAATTCTTCTCGATCTCCGCGGCCAGTTCATCGCGGGTCTGCTGTGCGGCAATCAACCGGTCATTCAGGTCCGCCACCGCGGCCTGGGCGTTGGCGACGCGGCTGCGGGCGTCGGCCAGGGCCTGCTCGGCGCCGGGCAACTGACCCTGCTGTTCACGCAGTTTGCGATCGGTCTCCACAATGTCGGCATCCAGAACTTCCATGTCCTCCTGAATGGAGTCAATGTTCTGCTCGACCTGCTTCTTGCGGTCATCCAGTTCGTCTGCCCCTGCCAATGTGGCCGGAACCAGCATCGTCAGCGCCAGAGCGCCACCGACAGTCGCGCGGAGAAACTTACTTCGCACCGCGTGAGACAGCATAGTGCTCCTTAATGAGATTTCTAGTTCCGGTGAAGATCGGCAAAGAATTGGCTAAACCTTCAGGTAGCGCTTCAACGTTACCACTGAAGAAATTGTTGCCAAAATGATACCGATTAGCAAGAGTCCGGGCGCAATCAGCAGAACTTCGTTCGTCGAGATGAACGCGACCCCGAGGTTGTCATTGGCCAGTTTCTCCTCCACGAGGAACTTCACCAGCAGCCAGAGCGTGCCCGATGCCAGCAGGCTGCCAATGACCGCCGCGATCACCCCCTCGATGATGAACGGAAGCTGAATCGAGGTCTTGGAGGCGCCAACCAGACGCATGATCGTGGTTTCCAGCCGCCGGTGCATGGCCGAGAGCTGGATCGTGGTGCCGGTCAGCAGCACCGCACAGACGATCATCACCCCGGCCACCACGGCGGCGGACGCCGAGGCCACGCGCACCAACTGGAAGACCTTCTCCAGCAGCTCTCGTTGGTCGATCACCGATTCAACGCCGGGGATGGTGGAGAACGTCTCATTGATGACCGGGTACTTCTCCGGGTCATTCAGTGCGATGCGGAAGGACTCGGGCAGCTGGCCTTCCTGGACCTGGTTCAGCAGCGGCGAATTCTCGAACTGCTCCTGGAAGTGCTTGTAGGCCTCGGACTTCGACTCGTAGGCGAACTCCTTGATGTACGGGGACAGCTCGTCGCTCTTGAGCAGCTCTTCGATATGCGAGCGCTGCTCGTCGGTGACCTGCTCACCGGCGCAGTTCAGCTCCTGGGAGTTGTCGTCGCACAGGAAGACCGCAACCTCCATGCGGTCATACCAGTAGCCCTTCATCTGGTTGATCTGCAGCTGCAGCAGCACCGAGGCGCCCACGAAGGTCAGCGACACGAAGGTCACCAGCACCACCGAGACGACCATGACGATGTTCTGCTTGAGGCTCTTTCCCGCCTCGCGGAGGATGAATCCTGGCCTCACTGCTCTCCATCTTTCGTTTCGCTCGAATCCTGTGCCGGCGCATCCTGGCCCGTTTCCTTCGCGGCAACGTCCTCGGAGGTGCCAAAGTGCAGCTCGCGCGAGCCGTCCTGCTTGATCACGGTGGTCATCGGCATGTAGCTGCCGCTGGTTTCATCGCGGATGATCTTGCCCTTGCTCAGCTCGATCACGCGGCGCTTGTAGTCGCTGACCAGCTCGTGGGCGTGGGTGGCCATCAGCACCGTGGTGCCGTTCTGGTTGATCCGGTCCAGCACGTTCATCACATCGAGGCTGTTCTTCCGGTCCAGGTTGCCGGTCGGTTCGTCGGCCAGCAGGATCGAGGGCTTGTTCACGATGGCGCGGGCGATACCCACGCGCTGCTGCTCGCCGCCGGACAGCTCGGTGGGCTTGCGACGGGCCTTGTCCTCCAGGCCCACCAGCTTCAGCGCCTCGGGCACCCGTTCACGGATCTGGGCGCGCGGCGCGCCAATGACCTCCAGCGCGAAGGCCACATTGTCAAAAACACTGCGTTCGCGCAGCAGCCGGAAGTCCTGGAACACGAATCCGATATCGCGCCGGAGCTTGGGCACACGCCAGCTGGGGATCCGGTTCAGGTTCTGTCCGGCGACGTAGACCGCGCCCTCGGTTGAACGCTTTTCGCGCAGGATCAGGCTCAGAAATGTGGACTTGCCGGAACCGGACTCACCGACAAGGAACGCGAACTCGCCTCGGTTAATCTCGATGTTCACATCGCGCAAAGCCGCATTTTGCTGCTTCGGTTCATAGATCATCGAGACATTTTCGAATTTAATCATGTCTTCAATCGCTTGCTAACGTCGGGCGCGACGCAGGCCCCGGGTCCCCACCCACCGACGGCACAGAATGCGTCATTTAATTGAAACCCTATCGGCGTACGCGGCCCTCTCCCCGAATTTGGGCGCGTGTTGCCGGTTTCTTGGCCGTTACACAGCCTACGACATGAGCGGCGTTAATGCGGTTCCCCGCGCCGTGAACCGGCGCGGTGCGGGGCCGGGCCGACCCGGTGTGGCTAAGCCGTCGCCAGGGTCCGAACCCCGGGCTGGGCGCTAGGCGACCAGCGGCGCCTCGGTGCGTTCGCGCACTTCGTCGCGGCTGACGCCCTCGGCCAGTTCGAGCACCGCAAGACCGTTTGGGGTGATGTCGAAAACCCCCAGATCGGTGATGACCCGCTGCACCACCCCGAGCCCGGTGATCGGCAGGCTGCACTGGTTGACCAGCTTGGCGCTGCCGTCGCGGGCGTTGTGCTCCATCAGCACGATGACGCGTTGGGCGCCGTGCACCAGGTCCATCGCCCCGCCCATGCCCTTGACCATCTTGCCCGGAATCATCCAGTTCGCCAGGTCCCCGGCCCCCGAAACCTGCATGGCCCCGAGGATCGCCACGTCGATCTTCCCGCCGCGGATCATTGCGAAGCTCATCGCCGAATGGAAGAAGCTGGCCCCGGGCAGCACGGTGACGGTCTCCTTGCCGGCGTTGATCAGGTCCGGGTCCACTTCCTCCTCGGTGGGATACGGCCCCACCCCCAGGATTCCGTTCTCCGACTGCAGCACCACGTCCACGTCGTCGGGCAGGTAGTTGGGCACCAGCGTTGGCATCCCGATGCCCAGGTTCACGTACGCCCCGTCGGGCAACTCCCGGGCGGCGCGGGCCGCCATCTGCTCACGAGTCCATGCCATGTTCACCACGACCTTTCACTTGGCGCGGGTGGTGCGCCGCTCGATGGGCTTCAGGTGCTGCTCGCCGACCTTCACGATCCGGTGGACGAACACGCCGGGCAGGTGCACCTGGGCCGGGTCCAGTTCACCGGGCTGCACGAGCCGTTCGACCTGGGCCACGCAGATCCGCCCGGCCATCGCCGCCGGCACGGAGAACTGCTGGGCGGCCTTGTTGAAGATCAGGTTGCCGTGGGTGTCCCCCAGCGCGGCGTGCACCAGGGCAAAGTCGGTGACGATGGAGGGTTCCAGCACGTATTGCTCCTCGCGTCCGGCAAAGTCGATGGTGCGCACTTCCTTCGGCTGGCTGGCCTTGAGCACCGCGCCGTGCGCGTCGTAGCGCTGGGGCAGCCCGCCGTCGGCCACCAGGGTTCCGACCCCGGTGCGGGTGAAGAACGCCGGGATGCCCGCGCCTCCGGCCCGCAGCTTCTCGGCCAGTGTGCCCTGCGGGGTGAGTTCCACCTCCAGCTCCCCGCTGAGGAACTGGCGTTCAAACTCCTTGTTCTCCCCCACATAGCTGGCGGTGATCTTGCGGATGCGGTGGGCCGCGAGCAGCACGCCCAGCCCCTGCCCGTCCACGCCGCAGTTGTTGGAGACCACGTGCAGGTCCTCGACCCCCGAATCCAGCACCGCGTTGATCAGTTCGGTGGGGTTGCCGGACAGCCCGAAGCCGCCCACGGCAATGGAGGCGCCGTTGCGCACATCGGCCACGGCGACTTCCGGATTGGCAAGGCTCTTGTCGAGCATGGTCTCAGAGCTCCTCGGCTGGCGGCCCGGACACGCTATGGCCCGGATCACTTGGGCTAACTGCTTAGGCTCATCGTATGACTGCCCCGGGCAGAAAGAAACCCCCGGCCTCGCCCTAGAGGCGAAACCGGGGGTCGGCTGTGCTGCGCCGGGCCGCGGCGGACGGTTAAATCAGGTCTTCGCCGTTGCGGCGCGCCTCCAGCCATTCGGCGATAAACCCGCGGGCGATGAAGAACATCACCGCGCCCACGATCACCGGCCAGACCAGCACGTACAGGGATAGTGCGAGGGTACCCATCTAGTTCTCCTTCGTGTTCGTGGTTGCGGTCTCACCCGCGGCGGATGGGGAGGCCGCCGGGGCGGCCCCCTTGGCGCTGTGCGCCAGGCGCGCCTTCTTGGCCTCGGCCGCCATCTCCGCCTCCGCATCGAAGTCGCCGGTGCGTTCGGCGATGAGCGAGAAGTCGAAGTCCATCTTGGAGCGGAAGGACATCAGGTAGCACACGATGGTGCTCACCGAGTAGGCCACCAGCGAGGCGCTGAGGGTGGTGTAGTCGCGCAGGAAGCCGAAGCAGAACGGCGCGGCCACCACCGCGGAGGCGATGCCGACGATCTTTGCGGCCCGGATCCCGAAGAAGCCGAAGCACATCAGCCCCAGCACCACCCCGATGCCCAGCACCGCAAGCAGTTCCACCAGCAGCCCGGTGAACCCGTTGATCGGGATGAGTTCGAAGCGCACCGGGATGAACACGGCCAGGGCGACCAGCACCGCGGTGGTGAACGCCTTGTTGGTGACCTTGCCCCAGTAGAAGCTGGCCAGCACCGGGAACACCAGGGCGCCCCACAGCGCGCCAACGAAGACCAGCAGGTCCAGGATGTTCAGCTGCAGGCTGGCGAAGATGACCGCCAGCGCGGTGGCGGCAACCATCGTGATCCGCCCCACCAGCAGCATGGTCTTCGGGTTGGCCTTCGCCTTGCCGGCCACGTTCTGGCCGTACACGTCGGCCATCATGATCGAGGACAGTGCGGCCAGATCCGAGTCGGCGGTTGAGGAGAGCGCGCCGATGATCATGATGAAGAACACCGCCAGCAGCACGCCGGGCAGGTAGCTCGCCGCCATTTCCGGGATCAGGTTGTTCATGTCCCCGCCGGTGGGTTCGAAGCCCAGGTACAGGGCCAGCACACCGAGCATGCCCACGCCGATGACCATCGCACCGTAGCCGACGGTGGCGGTGATGAAAGTGGGCTTGATCAGGTCCTCACGCACCGCGAAGAGTCGCTGGGCGATGGTCTGGTTGCCGATCGCGTAGGCCAGCACCGCGGCAATGTACGGCGCGCCCTGGTTCAGGAACGCCTCGGAGGAGAAGAAGTTGGACTGCTCGGCGCTCAGGTTCGCCGCACCGGTTTCAAAGGCCGCCGGGAAGTCCGCGGCGAAGAAGATGAACGGCACCAGCACCGCCACCGCCCCGAGCATCGCCATGACCTGCACGAAGTCGGTGAGCACCGAGGCCCGGAAACCGGACCACAGCGTGTACAGCAACACCCCGGCGGCCACGCACAGCACGCCCTGGATGAAGTTGAACGGTGAGAGCATCGAAATCAGCACGCCGCCGGCGATGAAGTTCGACATCAGGCTGATCAGCGAGCCGATGACGTTGGAACCGGCCAGCATCAGCTGGCTGGATCGGCCGTGGCGGGCATACATGACCTCGGCCAGGGTGTGGGCCCGCGGCGCGACCTTGCGAATCCGCTTGCCGAAGGGGTAGATGAACAGAATCATCAACGCACCCCACAAGCCGTAGTGGATGGGGCCGGAGATTCCGTAGGTGTAGCCCGAGGTCGCCGAGGCATACATCGACGACGCCCAAATCCAGGTCGCGGTCATGCTGGCCGCGGAAATTCCGAATCCGATCTTGTTGCCGGCGGTCATGTAGCCGTCGGCGTTTTCTTCTTTTTTCCCGATTCGGGTGGAAATCAAGAACGTCCCGCCGTAGAAGAACAGCAGGAGCAATACAACAACAACGGCGCTGAACTGCACCATTTCGGGATGATCCATGCGCCACCTCCTCAATAGACGATGATGAGAAACGGTGCCGGCCGTAAGACCTCACAATGCCGGCACATGGTCCTGCACGTCTGGTCCCGCGGGGCGTTTGCCGCGGGAAATAGTCCTAGCTGACGCGCACAAGCCCTGGGCCCATCAACCACTTCCCCTCTGCCAGTTTTCGTTCGGTGCTCATTCGTTGCGTTCATCCCGGGTATGGGAAGGCCAGGGGTACCCGTGACAGGGGTGCCCCTCGGCTGGTTCAGTCGCGCTTAGGTGGCGATACGACTCGCGCCGCCGGGCTTCTGCCGGCTCGCGGTCCCGGTGTGCTCCGGGCCCTGGTCGTCTTCCGGTGCCGTTTGCCATGCGGCAAGACCTTGTCGATGTGCAAGGCGGCAGCGGTGTGCAGTGCTGTGCCGGGTGCGGACCTGGTGGCCAGGGCACTGCGGCATGGGGAACGATCCTGATTCCCGATCGTTGTTACTTCCCCGTAATCCGATGGTGACGTCCATCTCTGCTGATAGATCTTAGCATGATCGCGAATATATGCGACTTGGGATCGTGGTGTGCGTCTCCTGGGCCTACCCCGCGCACGTGCCGGCCAGGGCGTCGACGGGCCGCAGACCGCACGATCACCGACGGGGTGACCGGCGGGGTCTGGAACCGGTGGGCAGGAGTTCGCCGCCTGCCGCAGCCACGGGCGATGGGTGGGGCGGCAGCCGTGGAGCGAGTGACAAACGCCCGAATTTTCGGGAAAAAATCGAGGTCCGGCCCTTCCCCGGCGCGCCATCCAACACTGGGTTCCTGGCCATCCCACCAACCCGGGCCGCCGTGGTTCGCGTCTTTCCATCCGTGGTGCGGATCGGGTCCAGGCGTTGTTCTGGCACAGTGGATCGGACCCCGAATCTCAACGTGCCGCCGTCCACGGGGAACGGGCGAACGCATAAATATACCCCCGCAGGCGCTGCCTGCGGGGGTCGGGCCCGCCGCTGCCGCATGCGGCGGGAACGTGCCGGGTTGGTGTGGCGGGTACCCGCCGCTAGTTCGCCGAGTGGCGCTGACCGGCGCGCCAGCGGATACCTGCGTCGATGAAGTCGTCGATTTCGCCGTCGAGCACGGCCTGGGTGTTGCCCACCTCGTGCTCGGTGCGCAGGTCCTTGACCATCTGATAGGGGTTGAGCACGTAGGAGCGCATCTGATCGCCCCAGGACGCCTTCACATCGCCCGCCAGTTCCTTCTTCTTCGCGTCCTCCTGCTCCTTCTTCAGCAGCAGCAGCCGGGACTGCAGCACGCGCAATGCGGCGGCACGGTTTTGGATCTGCGACTTCTCGTTCTGCATCGACACGACGATGCCGGTGGGCAGGTGGGTCATGCGCACCGCGGAGTCGGTGGTGTTCACGCTCTGCCCGCCCGGACCCGAGGAACGGAAGACATCGACCTTGATCTCGGATTCGGGGATCTCGATGCTGTCGGTGGACTCGATCAGCGGCACCACTTCCACCGCGGCGAAGGAGGTCTGGCGCCGGCCCTGGTTGTCGAACGGGGAAATGCGCACCAGGCGGTGGGTGCCGGCCTCGACCGAGAGGGTGCCAAAGGCGTAGGGCTCGTCGATTTCAAAGGTCGCGGACTTCAGCCCGGCCTCTTCGGCGTAGGAGGTGTCCATGATGCGCGCACTGTAGCCGCGCTTCTCCGCCCAGCGGGTGTACATGCGCAGCAGCATCTCGGCGAAATCCGCCGCGTCCACGCCGCCGGCACCGGCGCGGATGGTGATGACCGCGCCGCGGGAGTCGAATTCGCCGTTGAGCAGCGTGACCACTTCCAGTTCGGCCAGGGAGGCGCGGATCGCCTCCAGCTCCCGGTCCGCCTCCTGCAGGGTGTCCGCGTCGTCCTCCATTTCGGCCAACTCCACCAGCACCTCCAGGTCATCGATCCGGGTGTGCAGTTTCTGCAGCCGCTCCAGCTCG
The DNA here is from genome assembly GCF_006094275.1 of Glutamicibacter creatinolyticus. Taxonomy (GTDB): domain Bacteria; phylum Actinomycetota; class Actinomycetes; order Actinomycetales; family Micrococcaceae; genus Glutamicibacter; species Glutamicibacter creatinolyticus. The sequence continues at coordinate 1,127,963 of NZ_CP034412.1, read as the reverse complement.
GACTGGCGGTGCGAGAGCCGGGAGGTGACCTTCTGCGCCACGGCCGGGTCGTCCCACAGGTCCGGGGCGCCGGCTTCCTCAGACAGCTGGGCGATGTCCGCCTTGATTTGCTCGACGTCGCTGACCGCCTCGATGGACCGGAAAGTGGAACGAAGCGCGCGCAGTTCAGCAGAAAAGTCTGTTTTAGCCATGATTTAACTAGCCTACGTCATCACGCCCGGCGCCGGAGTCGCTCGGCGCCTGCGCCAACGCACCGGTTTTCAGCGGCTGAGCACGGTGCGGGCGGTGGCGTCCACGTGGATGGGGATCCCGGCCGGCACCAGCCAGCCGACGATCGGCGGGGTCACCCGGGCGGTCAGCTGCACGGTGGCCCCCTGCCCGTCGGGCAGGATGCCGACCTCGCCCACCCCCAGGTCGTCGAAGCGGCCGTGGGCCTGGGTATCGGCCAGGTAGCGGCGCACCGCCTGGGACACCTGCTGCTCGTTGAGCCGGATCTCGGGTTTGGGGCCCTCGCCGACGAGCTCGAATTCGTCGACCGCGGCAATGACCGCCCCGTCCGCGGCGGCCAGCAGCTGGCGGGCCTTGAGGTTCACGGCGCTGGCCGCCAGCACGATGCTGATGGTCAACAGCGTGATCGCCACCAGCCCGATGACCAGCACCAGGCTTTGGCCCGAATCCTCGGCGCCCAGGCGACGGGCCAGTGCCCGCACCGTCCCGGGCCGTCGGGCGGGGGTTGCCGATAGGGAGGGGCCGCGGCTACCCAAAGCGGTCAACTCGCTGGGTCGCGGCCGAGTCGACCGTCAGCACCGAGGCGGTGAAGCCCTCGGGCAGCAGCGGCAGCGGAACACGCACCGTGACGCTGACGCTGACCGTGCTGCCAGGTTCCAGGCAGGCCGGGCTGCAGCTGATCGTCGTCTGGGCCTGTTGCGCCGGGATCCCGAAGTCGCGCAGCGTGCGGCCCACCACGTCGTGGGCGTACGCCTCGGCCGCGGAGGCCTCGGTACTGGCGGCGAAGACCTTGGCCGCGTGGTCGGCGGAGCCCACCGCGGCGTAGCTGGCCGCCTGAATCTGCCCGGCGGCCAGCACCAGGTAGATCATCGGGATCAGCACCAGCGTGCTGGTGAAGATGAATTCGACGATGGAACTGCCCCGGTCATCGGCCAGCGGGGCTGGAAGCGCTATCCGCCGCCGCGCAACCGGTCGGGCTGCGCGGCGGCCGCGGCGGCTATACGGGCGGCGGCAGGCCGGCTCGGCGAGCGCCCTAGCCATAGCGCACCGCCTGGCCGCTGACTTCCAGTTGCCAGCCGTTGGGCAGCAGCCCGATCAGCGGCACCCGGGTGCGCACCGTGATCTCCACCAGCTCGTGGTCCCCGACCATGCTGGTGGAGGCGCTGATGTCCTGGGCGAAACCGGGGTTCAGGCTCTGGCTGATGAGCATCGCCGTGCGCTGGCGCCCGTCCTCGACGCTGCGGTTGGCCAGCGCCCCGTAGCGGGCCCCGTTGGTGGCCGCGTCGATCAGGGTGTTGCGCACGTGCAGCGCCAGGGCCAGTTGCACGATGCTCAGCCCCACCACGATCAGCAGGGTCGCGACCATGACGAATTCGGCCACCGCCGAGCCACGCTGGGCGGTGGCCGAACTCGCTGGGCGGGCCCTGGCCGGATTGTGGTAGGTGGACATGAGGCTGCCGCGCCTACCCCATCCCGGAGACCCGGTCGATGGCCTGGTTGAACAGTTCCTGCAGCCGCGGCCCGGCCACGGCGAGCAGGGCCGCGACCAGCAACGCGGACATGAGGGTGATCATCACCCAACCGGGCACGTCGCCGCGTTCCTCACGCAGCTTCGGGCCGAGGCGTTCGCCCAGCCGGCGCAGCAGGTCAAGTGTCATCAGCACCAGGGTGTTCAGGTGGTGTTCGAGGGTTTTCATTTTCGTGTTCCTTACCGTCGGAGCGGGTCTGTGGGTTGGCAGGTGGTGCGGCGGGTCGTCGGCAGCGCGGCGGGCGGGTGGGCCCGGCGGGTCGATGACGTGGGCGGAGGTGGCAGCGTCGGTTCAATAGCTCATCTCCAATAGCGATAGTCCGGGGAAGACCGCGAAGATCACGGTCAGCGGCAGCACGCCGAAGACGATCGGCGCCAGCATGGCCACCTCCCGCTTTCCGGCCAGTTCCATCAGTTCCCGCTTCGAGGCGTCGCGCACGTCCTGGGCCTGGTCGCGCAGCACCTGGGCCAGGGGCGTGCCGCGTTCGGTGGCCACCACGATGGCGTCGACGAACCGGGTCATCGCCCCGATCTGGATGCGGTCGGACATGTTCTCCATGGCCTGAGTCATCGGCGTGCCGGAGCGGATGTCGTGGATGGTGGTGGTGAATTCCTCACCGATGGCGCCGCGGCAGATCCGCGAGATCCGCTCCAACGCCCCGGTGGTCGATTCCCCGGCGCCGACCGTCAGCGCCAGGATGTCGGCGACCGTGGGGAATTGGGTCAGGATCTTGCGCGAGCGCTGCTGCACCTGTTCGCCCAACCACCAGCCGCGCGCCATGAAGCCCAGCAGCCCGCCGCCCAGCACCACGATCAGCGCCAGGGCCGGGCCGGTGCCCCGCCCGAAGGCGAGCAGGGCGGCCAGCGTGGTGCCGGTGAGCAGCCCCAGGATGGCGCAGCTCAGCTCCTGGGTGCGGTAGTCCAAAACGCTCATCGTCAGCCCCGCGGCGGCCAGCCGCCGGCGCACCGTGTCCGAGCCGGGGCTGTGCAGCATCGCCAGGCGGCGGATCTGGTTCATCAGCGGTGCGGCCAGTTGGCCCAGGGTGCTGCGTTGGCCCTCGGAACGCCAGGCGTCCTGCAGCATGCGCGAGGAGCGCATGCCCACCCGCAGGTGGGGTGCGATGCGTTCGGCCAGGGTGGGGGCGCGGAAGTGGGGCAGCGCGCAGACGAACACCCACAGCCCGGCGCCCAGCAGCGCGCCAAGCAGGATCGCCCAGGGCAGCGGCGAGTTCACCGCCGCGATGCTCAGCCCCGCGCCGCTGCTCCCCCAGGGGCCCGGCACGGCCAGGTTCGCCACCGAGATACTCATATCAGCACCCGTTCCTCCACCGGCAGCGTGCCCAAACGCAGCATGATGCGGTAGCAGATGAAGGAGACGGCCAGGCCGCAGCCGAGCACCGCCACCCCGGCCGGGGTGGAGTACGCGGCGATCGCCGCCGGCTGGGTGCCCAGCACCAGCAGCACCACCCAGGGGGCGGCGGCCGCCAGCCGGGCCGCAGAGATGATCCAGGACTGGCGGGCCGCCAGCTCGCCGCGGGTCTTGACATCGTCGCGCAGGAACGCGGCCAGCGTGCCCAGGGTCTGGCCCAGTTCGGTGCCGCCGACCTCCCGGGTGATGCTCAGGGTGGTCAGGATCTTGTCCGCCACCGGGTCGGCCAGGCGTTCGCCCAGGTGCTCCAGCGCGGTGGAGAACCTGGCGGTGGCCCGGTAGTCCAGGGCGAAGTCGCGGAAGGCCGGGCGCAGCGTCTCGGGGCCGACCTCGGCCAGCTGGCTGAGCGACTCGGGCAGCGAAAGCCCGGCGCGCACCGCCGAGCGCAGGTGATCGACGACCTCCGGCCACTGCTCCCGCAGCGCCGCACGCCGTTTGGCCGCCTGGTAGCGCAGGTACACCCACGGGGCCAGCAGCCCGAACCCGCCAAAGAGCGCGCCGAACAGGAAGGAGCCGGTCAACGCCAGAATCAGCAGCCCGGCACAGAACCCGGTGCACAGGCACACGAGCACGAACCGGGAGGGGCGCACGGTCGCGATCCCGGCCTGCAGCAGCGCGCCCTGGATGCGGGCACGCGGTTTGCGCCGGCGCACCCACGGCTCGTAGAGCAGCCAGTCGAGAATCAGCGCCGCGCCCACGCCCAGCAGCGCCCCCAGAAGCAGGCTCATAGCCGCTCCCCCATCAGTTCGGCCATGTTGACCCCGGCGATCTGGAACTTCTGGTGCGCCCAGTCCGCCCCGGCGGCCGCGCGCAGCTGGCCCGAGGTGCGCTCAAAGAGCGTGGAGGTTTCGATCTGCCCGTCCTCCACCCGCCCGGGCACCGCCAGGATCTCCTCCACGAAGCGCTGGCCCTGCCCGTCGCGGGTGCAGTGCACCACCACGTCCACGCAGGTCGCCACGGTTTTCACCACGAAGTCGCTGGTGATGTTCGGCCCGGCCAGCAGCGGCAGCGTGCACATTTTGATGATCGCGTCGCGCGCCGAGTTGGCATGCAGGGTGCACAGGCCCGCGATGCCCGAGTTCAACGCGATCAGCAGATCCAGCGCCTCGGCCTCGCGCACCTCCCCGACGATGATGCGCTCGGGGCGCATGCGCAGCGCCTCCTTGACCAGTCGGCGCATGGTGATCTCCCCGGTGCCCTCCAGGTTCGGCAGGCGGGTCTGCATCGCCACCTGGTCACGCAGCGCGAAGTTCAGTTCGAAGATCTCCTCAATGGTGATGACCCGTTCGCGCGGGCCGATCGCCGAGGAGAGGCAGTTGAGCATGGTGGTCTTCCCGGCCTGGGTGGGGCCGGTGACGATCACGTTCATGCCCGCCCCGATCGCGCAGGAAAGGTAGAACGCCGCGTCTTCACTCAGTGAACCCAGTTCGACCAGGTCATCGAGCCGCGCGGCGCGGGCGATGAACTTGCGGATGTTCACCGCCCAGTGCTCTCGGGTGATGTCCGGGATCACCACGTGCAGCCGCGACCCATCCGGCAGCTGGCAGTCGACGAACGGCTGCGACAGGTCCAGGCGCCGCCCGGATGCCTTGAGCATCCGTTCGACCAGTGCGGCGATCTGCCCGGCGTCCAGCCGGATTCCGGTCAGCTCGCTGCGCCCGCCGCGGGCGCAGAACACCTGGTGCGGGGCGTTGACCCAGATTTCCTCGATGCCGGGGTCATCCAGCAGCGGCTGCAGCGGGCCGAACCCGGCCACATTGTCAAAAACGCTGCGCTTGGCCGCCTCCAGCTCCCCCAGCTGCGGCACCGCCCCGAGCAGGGCCCGCTCATCGTAATCCCGCACCACCTCATCGATCAGGGCGCGGATGCGGTGCGGCTCGGTGGCCGGGTCCAGGCCCTGGCGGCGCACCAGCTCACGGACCTCGTCCTCAACGACTGACAGGGCTTCCACGGCCGGGTCCTTTCGCCCAACGGTACTCTTGCGCCTCCCGTGGCCGGGGTACCGTCGGCCGCCTGGCACCGATGCCGGGCTGCAGCCAACGCAGCAAGGTGTCGGCCAGCCCCAGCACAGCCCCACCTGTGATCCATTGATCACGCATGCTATCGGCGCCGCGCACGGCTTTCAAGGGGTGCGCCAAAGAGTGTGGACAAACCCGTGGTGCCCCGCGCTGTCCACATTCGCGCGCACCGCGCCAAGCGCACAGCTCAGCGCGTGGGTTGATGGGCGTGCCGGCGGCACGCCCGGCGGTGAAAGATCAGGGGAAGTAGGGGAAGGCGGTGGGCCGGTGGAGCTGTTGTTGTGCGCCGCGGCGTTCGCCAGGCCGCGGCAGTTCATGCTGCAGGCGGAGGGCGCCCTGGACGGGGCGGGGGTGCAGGAGGTGCTGGACACCCAGTTCGATGTGCCGCGCTGGTACTGCGGGGCGCGGGCGCTGGAGGAGCTCGGGCCGCTGCCGCGCGATGCCCGGCTGCTGCTCAGCGACCTGCCCGGCGATGGTGCGTTGGCGGATCCCGGGCGCCGGGCCGGCGGCGGGCTGCAGCTCTACGTGCCGCAGGGGCCGAACGCCGGGGCCCGGCTGCTGCTGCGCCCCGGGCGGCATCAGGTGGGGCGCTGCGCCCCGCTGTGGCTCGATGACCCGGCCGTCTCACGCCGCCACGCCAGCGTGCAGGTCGATGCCCAGCGCATCATGCTGCACGCTGAGAACGGGGCGCGGCTGGAGGTGTTCGAGCACGGCGCGTTTCACCCCGTGCGCCGGATCCAGCTGCGCCGCGGGATGCGGCTGCGCCTGGGCGGCACCGAGCTGCGGGTTGATGACCCGCTGGCGCAGCTGCCCGCCGCGGGGCTGGACTGGCCGCGGACGGTGCCGGTGCTGCCGGGCCGGCCGGAGCTGGGCCGGCTGCTGACGCTGCTGGGCGCCGCACTGGTGCCGCTGGCGATCGGGCTGGTGCTGCTGGCGGCGACCGGCTCGAAAATCTTCCTGCTCATCTCCGGGGTGTCGGCCGGGTTCGGACTGATTCCCGCCCTGGGGCTGCTGCGCCAGCGTCGGCGGTGGATCGGCCAGGCCCGGCAGCACACCTCCGACCTGCTGCGGCTGCGCCGCCAGCTGGCTCCGCCCCTGGGGGCCGTGATTGCGGCCGGGGCCGGCCCCGAATACCGGTGGCTGGGCGCCACCAGCCCACCACCGCTGCTCTTCGGCGACGGGGTGTGGGATCCGGGTGCCGGGAGCACGGGTGAGCACCGGTTCCTTGAGCCCGGCCGGCGCGGCAGCCTGGCCTCCGCCAGCCCGGTGTTCGCGCTGCGTCCCACCGGGGCCTGGCAGCTGCGGGCGAGCCGCCCCGCGCAGGCGGTGCCGGTATTGCTGGCGCTGCTCGCCCAGCTGCTGCCCTCGGTGGTGTGCGGGACCCGGCAGCTGGTGCTCGATCCGCACCTGCCGGATTTGCCCAGCACGCTGCTGCTGTTGCCCGGCGTGCGCCTCGGGGTGCCGCCGGGCCATGGGGCGCAAGCGCTGCCGTTGGCCGGGCCGTTGCCCCCGGCCAATACCGGTGCCGGGATTACCCGAGGCGGTGAGGTGGGCCGGAATCCGCCGGTCTACGTGCTCGCCGGAGCCGCCGCTGCGGTGCCCGGCGCCCTGGTGCTGGGTCTGGGGCCGGGGCCGGTGAGCGAGAACGTGCAGTGGATCGACGTGCACACCCTGGCGTGCCAGCTGGATGATCCACAGGCACGCTTGGACAGTCTGCACCGGCTGGCGCCCGAACATTTCGCCCGGCTGGTCGAATCGCTGCTGCTGCAGCACCGGGCAACCCAACCCCTGCTGCCCGGGCCTCATCGGGCCCCGGCGCACGCCGCTGGCCCGGCGGAGACCACTGGCGCGGCGGAGACCCTGACCTGCACGCTGGGCGTGGATGACCAGGGCGCCGCCGTGCAGCTGGACGTGCTGCGCGACGGGCCGCACCTGCTGCTGGCCGGGACCACCGGGTCGGGCAAGTCCGAGGCGCTGCGCCGGATGATCACCGAGCTGAGCGCCCGGTACGCTCCGGGGGACCTGGCGCTGGCGCTGGTGGATTTCAAGGGCGGGGCCAGCCTGTCCGTCTTCGCCGCGCTGGCCCACACCCAGCTGTTCGCCAGCGACCTGGACACGGCCGGTGCCTTGCGGATGCTGCAGCAGCTGGAGCTGGAGATCGGGCGGCGCGAGCGGCTGCTGCACGCGCACGGATGCAGCGACATCGCCCATTACCGCCAACACCGCGGCCACCAGGATCCGCCGCTGCCGCGGCTGCTGGTCATCGTCGACGAGTTCCGGGTGTTCCTGGACGATGCGCCCGGCGCCGCGCAGCGCATCGACCGGATCGCCACGGTGGGCCGGGCGCTGGGCATCCACCTGCTGCTGTCCACGCAAAAACCCGGCGGCACCCTCAGCGGGCAGACCCGGGCAAACATCAACACGGTGATCGCCCTGCGGGTCAGGGATCCGGCCGAATCCAGCGACCTGGTCGGCACCCCGCAGGCCGCCCACTTCACGCTGCCGGGCCAGGCGGTGCTCACCTCGCCCACCATCGGGCGCCGGGTGCTGCGCTTTGCGCTGGCCGCCCCGACCGCGCCGTACGGGATGCTCGTCGAACGGCACCGCCGGGGTTTTGGCGTCACCTCCCCCAAGCCCTTCGGGCGGGCGCCCACGGCGGCGGAGGCGATGGGATTGCTGGATGCCCACGTCACCGCGCTGGCCACACGCTGGGCGGACAGCGCCCCGGTGCCCAGCCCCTTTGCCCCGTCGCTGCCGACCGGGCTCGGTGCGCCAGCGCTGCCGCCTGGGATGGCACCGGCCGCCCTGGAACCCGGGCAGAGCGCGTGCGGCTGGGTGGATGAGCTCGCCGCGGGGACGTGGGGTCCGCTGCTACCCGCCACGGCCGCGGCAGGTGCCCTGCTGGTGCACGGGCTGCCCGAATCCGGCACCGCCTACCTGGCCGGGCAGCTGGCCCGGATTCCGCGGCGGATCCTGTACTTTGATGCTGCCCCGCTGCCCGAAATCCGGGCCGCGGCCGCCCCGTCCCCGCCCGGGCACGCACCGCACCTGCTGCTGTTCACCGGCCAGGACGCCTATCGCGTGGCCGACGCCCTGGATTTTTTGGCCGCGGGCCGCGCACTGGATGACGTGCTGGTGGTGGTGCGCAACATGGGCGCGCTGGCCGCCGCCCTGCCCCCGGCCCTCTTCGCCCGCCTTGACGACGTGTTGGGCACGGTGATTCGCCAGGCCGCGGGCAGCGGGGCGAACGTGGTGCTCATCGGCGATCGGGACACCTCGGCGCTCAAGTGCGCGCAGCTGTGCGCCGCCCGGTGGTATTTCCCGCTGGGCGCCCCGCAGTCGCTGCAGATGATGTGGCCGAAGCTGCCGGTCGTCTCCGCGCTGGAGGGGCGCGGGGTGGCGGTGGACGCCGCTGGCGGCACCCGCACCATCCAGCTGACGCAGATCGCCGCACCGCCGCCTAACCGGCCGCGCTTCACCACGCTGCAATCATCTGGTGCGGTCAACGCCGCGCCGGCGCGCGACTATCCGCGGGAATATCCGCGGGGGTATCCGCTGGGGGTCGGCGGGCTGCTGGGTGAGCCGGTCACCTTCTTCCCGCAGCGGATCGGCTTCGTGCTGGTTGCGGACCCCGGGTTGCGCCGCACTGTCGCCGAAGTCCTGTGCTCGCGCTGGGCAATGACGCTGCACCGGAAAACCGCAGCGGACGGGGAGCACCCGCCGCCACCCGCCGCAGACCCGGGCCCCCGCCGGGCCGGCTTCCTGCTGGAAACTGCGGTCGGGCCCGGGCAGCTGGGTCTGATCAACGAGCTGGCACAGCAGGGCTGCGCGCCGGTGGTGTTCTGCGCCCCCTCGATGCGGCTGGCCTACGAATTCGGGCTGCCCGGACTGCAGATCGATGAACGCGAGGTGGTGGTGATTGAGCCGCGCCATCCCCTGGACCTGCAGCCGCTGGCCTGGGGCCCGCTGGCGGCCGCGGAAGCGGAGCGAACCGATGGATCGTGGCGGGCGGTATGCAGCATTGCCGGCCAGCCGCGGCAGGTGCTGATCCCCCACCCCTGAAACGCCCACTCGTCGAGGCGCGACGCCGCCACACCGGCCGCAATCATCTTGAGGTGACGGTGGCGGGGTGGGCGGCTAGTGGGTCTTGCGGTCGCCGAGGAACGCGGTGGTCTGCGGGGCGAAGAGCAGCACCAGGGCGATGGCGGCCACGAAGAACGCGGCCACGGCCGCGCCAATCAGCTCGGTCTGGAAATAGGTGGTCGCCAGGATCACCTGGAACAGCTGCCAGGCCACGATCGCGGCCCGGGTCCAGGCCCGGCCCTTGAAGAAGCTGAAAGCCACCCAACCCTGCCAGACGCCGGCGGCCAGGCAGAGGACCACCATGAAGATTCGCCCGGACATGTTCAGCACGCCCGGGTCGTTGATGTGCATCAGGTAGTTGATGCCATAGGCCAGCACGGCCACCGCTTCGAGCAGCACCAGTGCCGCCACGGTCTTCACGCTGGCGGGACGGGCACCGGAAAGTTCGTTGTTGCTCACGGGTTTAAATCTATCGTTTCCGCGCGGGATCTGGCCAAACAGCGCTGCTTGGACCGAAATGTGATTCAGGAACCCATTGTCAAATTCGGGCCGCTGCGGTACGCAATGATTCGTAGTGCGGTTTGTGACTAAGCACTCAGGGTTTACCGCTGATTTCCCTAAAACGACCCTTGTTTACTTACCTGTAACATGAAAACCTTATGAAGTTGGTTCCGGAAGTCAGTGCTTGCCGGACACTATGAAGATTTCGGTTCGTCTCGCACACAGCGACACGAGTTCCACTCCCCCGGCCGTTGCAGCATTGCCAGCCGATCCCTGCGGACGTGGAACCCGGATGGACCTCCCGGCAATTTCAAGGAGCATCAATAAGCATGGATTGGCGTAGCCGCGCGGCGTGTCTGGACAAGGACCCGGAGCTGTTCTTCCCCGTGGGGAACACAGGACCGGCTTTGTTGCAGATCGAAGAGGCCAAGAGCGTCTGCCGCCGTTGCGAAGTCGTGGAAACCTGCCTGCAGTGGGCCATCGAGTCCGGCCAGGATGCCGGCGTGTGGGGCGGCATGAGTGAGGACGAGCGTCGGGCCCTCAAGCGCCGCGCCGCCCGGGCCCGCCGCGCCTCCTAGGCACCTGCCGCTGGGGCGGTGCCTGGGTCATCGCCCGCGCAAGCCTTCACCCGATCCGCCAGAACCGCACCGGTTCTGGCGGATCGGCTCGTTAACCGGCAGTTGCGCGCAGCGGGCAATTGTTGCCATATCGATGCCGTCACCGGGTGGTTAACTAGCTAAATTCCCAGCTGCGCTAGGTAGATTGAACCTAGTGCCAACGTATGAAAGGAGCCGCCCGTGACGCACAGCACCGGTACCCGCCCGATGATCGCGCGTGCGGGCAGACCATGAGCGCGCCATTGCACGACCATTTGACCGGCCAGCTGCTCGATGACCGCTACCGGCTCGATGAGCTGATCGGGTACGGCGGCATGTCGCGGATCTACCGCGCCGTTGACGGGCGGCTGCACCGTCCGGTGGCCGTGAAGATCCTGAACGACAACTACGCGCGTGATCCCCAGGTGCGGGAGCGTTTTGCCTCCGAGGCGGTGATCGCGGCGAACATCAACCACCCGAACGTGGTCTCCACCCGCGACCACAACGCCTCGGGCAGCCTGGTCTACCTGGTGATGGAGTTCGTGCGCGGCCAGAACCTGCACGAGCTGATCAGCCGGCGCGGGCGGTTGACCCCGCGCCAGACGCTGAACGTGCTGGAGAGCATCTGCCGCGGGCTGGCCGCCGCGCACCGCGAAGGCATCGTGCACCGGGACATGAAGCCGGGCAACGTGCTGATGGCCGACAACGGCGAAGTGAAGATCACCGACTTCGGCCTGGCCCGGGTCGCCACCGCGCACACCCAGTCCAGCACGCTGCTGGCAACCCTGCAGTACGCCTCACCGGAGCTGGTCTCCGGCCAGCCGGCGGATTCGCGCAGTGACATCTATGCGGTGGGCGTGATGATCTTCCAGATGCTCACCGGCCAGCTGCCCTACCCGGATGCGACCGTGCCGGCGCTGATGCGCCACCACCTGGAATCCGAAACCCCGCTGCCCTCCACCCGTGTGCCGGGCCTGGCCCAGGACCTGGACGAGCTGGTGCGCTTCTGCACCGAGAAGGACCCGGAGAACCGGCCACAGGACGCCGGGTTCCTGCTTGACGAGGTGATCCAGATCGGCACCACGCTCAGCGACGAGCAGCTGGATCTGGGAGCGGACACCTACGGCGGGATCGGTGATCTCATCCCGGAGGCGGTGCAGCACCCCACCACCGTGCAGCAGCGCCTGGATCATTGGCAGCGCGAACGCGAGGCGCAGCGCGACCCGTGGTGGGTGCGGCCCAACGCCGCCGCAGCCGCAGCCGGCGCCGGGCAGGACGGGCACGATGAGCCGCAGGCCGCGCAGGATCCGACCACGGTGCTCGATGCCGCGGGCCAGCCGACCCAGGCGCTGGGCGCCGACACGCCGGCCACCGAGGCCCACGGGAGCGAGCCGCAGGCGGCCGGGGACCGGGAGCAGCGGACCGGTACCGAGGATGCCGCTGCGGACGCGGGCGGGGATCCGCGCGAAGCGCACACCACCGCCTACCGGCAGGCCAGCGAGCCGGCGACCGTCGCCCACGAGCGTTCCGGGCAGCACCACGCCCCGGCCACCATGGCCATGCCCCGCGAGGAACGTTCCGGGGCCACCGCCATGGCGGAGGAGTCCGCCGACGAGCCGCCCTCAAAGCGGGAGCTGAAGCGGGCGCAGCGCCAGTGGCGCAGGCAGGCGCAGGTGCCCACCCACCGGCTGGGCAAGCCCAGGAGCCCGGCGCAGAAGGTGCTGGTCTCGGTGCTGCTGCTGGCCGTGGTGGCCCTGGTCGCGGCCGGGGCGTGGTTCTTCGGGCGCGGGCCGGGCAGCGTGGTGAACATCCCCTCGCTCAGCGGCCTGGTGCAGGCCCAGGCGGTGCAGCGCCTGGAATCCGCCGGGGTGCCGGTGCGGGTGAACAACGCCTATGACGACGAGGTCGCCCCCGGGCGGGTGATCGACTCGAACCCCGCCGAGGGTGAGAACATCATGCGCTTCCAGGGGGTGGAGCTGGTGATCTCCCGGGGCCCGGAACTGTTCCAGATGCCCGATGTGACCGGGATGGACACCTCCGCCGCCCGCCAGCGGCTGCAGCAGATGCAGCTGTCGGCCCCGAGCGTGGGCCAGGAGTACTCACAGAGCGTGGACGAGGGGCAGGTGATCTCCAGCAAGCCGGCCGCCGGGGAGCAGCTGACCCGCAAGACCGCGACCTCCCTGGTGGTTTCCGCCGGCCCGGCACCGGTGAACGTGCCCTCCCTGGTGGGGCTGGATGAGCAGGCCGCCCGGGGGGCCGTTGAGGAACTGGGCCTGAGCCTGCAGGTCGGCGAGCCGGTGTATTCCAGCGACGTCCCGCGCGGCCAGGTGGCCGTCCAGGACCCGGCCGAGGGCACGGTTCCGGCCGGGGGCAGCATCAGCGTACAGCTTTCCCAGGGCCCGGAGTACGTGCAGATCCCCTCGGTGATCGGCCAGGAGGTGGAGCAGGCGGTGTCCGCCCTGGAGCAGGCCGGGTTCCAGGTCGAGACCCGTGACATGCTCGGCGGGCACTCCAGCACGGTGCGCCTGCAGACGCCGCTGAACCAACAGGCCGAGCGCGGCGCAACGATCACGCTGTACGTGTTCTAACCGGCCGGCTTCCCGTCCGGTTCGGATCGCTTCCACCTGGCCCGGTTCGGTTCCGTCCGGCCCGAACCGGTTCCGGACGATCCGTTCTCCTTGTTTCGGTGGATCCGGCTTAACGCAGAACATCCCCGAGCGGTGCTCGGGGATGTTCTGGCTTAACCCGGTGGGCCGGGAGGGCACACGGGGTGATCGCCTAGCGGCGGCGTCCGCGCTTCTTCAGCGCCGCGGAGACCAGGAACGCCATCTCCAGGGACTGGCGGTGGTTCAGCCGCGGGTCGCAGACCGACTCGTAGAGGTTGTCGAAGTCCTCCTCGCGGATCGGGTCCGCGCCGCCGAGGCATTCGGCGACGTCGTCGCCGGTCATCTCCACGTGCAGGCCGCCGGGGAAGGTGCCCAGTTCGTCGTGCACCTCGAAGAAGCCGCGCACCTCGTCCATCACGTCGTCGAAGTTGCGGGTCTTGTACCCGTTCTGGCTGGTCACGGTGTTCCCGTGCATCGGGTCGGTCACCCACAGCACCTGGGCGCCGGAGTCGGTGACCTTCTCCACCAGGTTCGGCAGCTTCTCGCGGATGTTCTTCGCCCCCATCCGGGTGATGAACGTCAACCGGCCCGGCTCGCGGGTCGGGTCCAGCTTCTCGATCAGCGCCAGGGTGTCCTCCACCGAGGTGTTCGGCCCCAGCTTCACGCCGATCGGGTTGCGCACCCGGGAGAGGAAGTCCACGTGGGCGTGGTCCAGCTGGCGGGTGCGCTCCCCGATCCACAGGAAGTGCCCGCTGGTGTCGTACGGCAGGCCAGTACGCGAGTCGGTGCGGGTCAGCGCCCGCTCGTAGTCCAGCAGCAGGGCCTCGTGGGAGGCGAAGAACTCGGTGCGCTTGAGCGCCTCGAAGTCCGCACCGCAGGCGTCCATGAAGCGGATCGCCGAATCGATCTCCCCGGCCAGCTGCTCGTAGGCGGAGTGCGCCGGGTTGGCCATGAACCCCTGGTTCCAGGAGTGCACGCTGCGCAGGTCCGCGAACCCGCCCTGGGTGAACGCGCGGATCAGGTTCAGCGTCGCCGCGGAGGTGTTGTACGCGGTGACCATGCGCTTGGGGTCGTGGGCGCGGGATTCGGGGGTGAAGTCAAACCCGTTGACGATCTCCCCGCGGAAAGCCGGCAGCGTCACCCCGTCGCGGGTTTCATCGTTCGAGGAGCGCGGCTTGGCGAACTGCCCGGCCATGCGGCCCATCTTGATGACCGGCATCGACGAGCCGTAGGTGAGCACGACGGCCATCTGCAAGATGGTGCGCACCCGGGCCGAGATCTTATCGGCCGTGGCCCCGTCGAAGGTTTCGGCGCAGTCCCCGCCCTGGAGCAGGAACGCCTTGCCCTGGGCGGCGGCGGCCAGGCGGGCACGCAGGATGTCGACCTCGCCGGCGAAGACCAATGGTGGTCGCGAACCCAGCTCGGCAATCGAGGCGCTATAGTCCGCGTGCTCGCTCCAGGTCGGCTGCTGGGCGATCGGCAGGTTGCGCCAAAGGTCCAGGTCTGGGTCGGTTGCGGGGCCGGCTACGGAGGAGCCTGGCAGTGGGGTTCGGAATACTTCAGTCACCCTTCCAAGTCTACGGGCCGGGCACCAAAAGCACTGCGGCGAATGTAACATCGGCCCGTAACACTGGCCATCCCCGGGCCCGCCGCACGCCGCCGCGCCGCCGCTGGACGCAGCCGACAGACCGCGCACCCGGCCGCGGTCTGGCGGCTCAGCGTTTGCGCGGGGCGTAGACGTCGACGTACTGCTGCCCGGAGAGCTGCCCGATCGCTTCGCGGATCTCGTCGGCCACCTGGCGCAAGACCTGCGAATCCTGCGCCTGCCCGCGCCGGTCGGAGAAGTCCAGGGGCTGGCCGATGCGGATGCCGATCCGCCCCGGGCGCGGGATGCGCCGCCCGATGGGCTGGACCTTGTGGGTGTCGATCATCGCCACCGGGATCACCGGCGCCCCGCTTTCCAGGGCCAGCTTCGCCACCCCGAGCTTGGCCCGGTACAGCCGGCCGTCCGGGGAGCGGGTGCCCTCCGGGTAGATGCCCAGCAGCTTGCCCTCGGCCAACGCCCCGGCGGCGCTGGCCAGTGACTGGGCCGACTTCGCTCCCCCGGAGCGGTCCATCGGCAGCTGGTTGATCGAACGGAAGAACCAGGCGGTGAAGCGCCCCTTCAACCCGGTGCCGTTGAAGTACTCGTCCTTGGCCAGGAACACCACGGGCCGTTCCAGGCTGGCGGGCAGGAACACCGAGTCGGAGACCGACAGGTGGTTGGAGGCCAGGATCGCCGCGCCGGTGGGCGGCACGTGCTCGGTGCCGGTCAGGTCGATGCGGAAGAAGATCTTCAGCAGGGGGCGGACCGCGAACCGCTTGAGGAAGTCATACAGCACGTTTCTTGGGTTCCTTCGGGTGTCGGTGATGAATCGCAGGTTACCGCAGGGCCGGGGCGGTGTTCGCCGACCGCGTGGCTCCCTGTAACCAATTGTGCACTAGTCTCGAGGTGTGAGGCGGCAGAAAGGCAGGCTGATGCACCCCCAACCAGGCCCCAACAACAGCGACGCGGCCACCACCCCGGAAGGGCACGTCCCAGCGGAAGCGCAACTGTCCGCGGATGCCCAGGCCATCGCGGGCGCGCAGGCTTCCGGCGGCGCGCAGGCCGACCGGCCCGATGAGCGCGACGGCGCCCAGCAGGCACCCGCTCCGCGCAAGGACGAGGTCGCGGTGCTACTGATCCACGGGTTCACCGGCGCGCGCACCGCCATGCGCCCCTGGGCCCAGGCCCTTGAGCAGGCCGGCTACCACACCCAGATGGTGCTGCTGCCCGGGCATGAGACCCGTTGGCAGGACATGGTCAAAGTGCCCTACGCGCACTGGATCCACGCCACCGAGCAGGCGTTTGACGAACTGGCGGCCAGGTACCGCACGGTGTTCGTCGCCGGGCTGTCGATGGGCGGCGCGCTGGCGCTGCACCTGGCAACCCGACGCGAGGTGGCCGGGCTGCTGCTGACCAACCCGGGGCTGGTCGTGGACTCCCCGCTGGCGCCGTACACGAAGTACCTGCGCTGGGTGGTGCGATCCACCTCCCCGATCAGCAACGACATCGCCCTGCCCGGGGCCAATGAGCAGGCCTACCCGCGCACCCCGGTCGCCGCCGTCGCCCAGCTGCACCGGTTGTTCGAGCAGACCCGCCGGCGCCTGCCGCTGATCACTTGCCCGATCATCCTGTTCCGCTCGGCCAGCGACAACGTGGTCTCCGATGCCTCGGTGCGCGCCCTGTTCGACGGGCTGGCGCCGAACTCGAAGATCCAACGGGTGGACCTGCCGCACAGCCTGCACGTGGCCACCCTGGACTACGACGCGCCGTTGATCTTCGAGCGCTCCGCCCAGTTCATCGCCGCCCACACCCCGGCCCGGACCTAGGCAGCGGCGCGGTGGACCCAAAGGACCAACGACCCTCCAGCACCCCGGACCCGCAGTGGGATGAGCTGGTCGCCCGGCTGCAGGCGGCCGGCCCGCTGCCGCGTCGACCCCGGACCGGGTCCGACGGGGACCAACCCGCGGATCAACCCGGGGATCAACCCGGGGACCCGGCGCCGAGCGGGAACCCAGATCCCGGCGCGGCGGAGACGAAGCGTTCGAACGACGATCCCACCCGGGAAGCGGACCGACACACGGCCGGGAAGCACGACCCCGCAGACACCGACACCGGGTCCGGCGGCCAGCCCGATCCCGGCACCCCCGGCACCTCCGGCAACTCCGTCACCCCGGGCCCTGCCGGCAAGGCGGGCAACACGGGGCCCGAATCCCACGATGAGCGCCTGCGCCGGCTGTTCACCACCGGCCCCGGGGCCAGCGGCCCGCGCGATTACGCGCTTCAGGAGGAACCGGACGGGGAGTTCGTGCCGGAGGACCCGGTGGCGATCGGGTCCGGCGACCCGGTGCTGACCCTGGCCTGGCTGGCCGCGGCCGGCGGCCCGCTGGCGCTGCTGCTGGGCGTGATCTTCTTCCGCGGCGCGCCCACGGCCCTGTTCATCGCGCTGGGGCTGATCACCCTGGCCGGGGTGGGCCTGCTGCTCTACCGACTACCCAACGACCGCGATCCGGGAGATGATGGGGCTAGGGTATAGCGAACTTGGCCACAGGTCGCAGCTAGGTTACTATCAAGTAATATCCTGTGACGTAGCTTACTCGCTGCGATTACCCCGGTCACATACGTCAGGAGTGAGACACCGATGATCGAGTTCAGC
Organism: Glutamicibacter creatinolyticus; assembly: GCF_006094275.1. Taxonomy (GTDB): domain Bacteria; phylum Actinomycetota; class Actinomycetes; order Actinomycetales; family Micrococcaceae; genus Glutamicibacter; species Glutamicibacter creatinolyticus. The sequence continues at coordinate 1,110,736 of NZ_CP034412.1, read as the reverse complement.
ACCCCGATTCGCATCAAGAGCCCCGAACAGTCCAACATCACCGATCTGCTGTTGCGGCACGCGAATTCCGCGGCGAATCCGGCGCTGTTCTCCAAACCCCGCCCCGACGGCAGCTGGCAGGACATCACCGCCTCGCAGTTCGCCGCCGACGCGGCCGCGATCGCCAAGGGCTTCATCGCCCAGGGCATCGAACCGGGCAGCCGCATCGGGCTGATGTCGCGCACCAAGTACGAGTGGACTCTGGTGGACTTCGCCATCTGGTTCGCCGGGTGCATCACCGTGCCCGTGTACGAAACCTCCTCCCCCTCCCAGGTCGCCTGGATCCTGGGCGACTCCGGGTCGGTGGCGATCGTGGTGGAGACCCCGAACCACGAGAACGTGGTGCGCCAGGCCGCCCACCAGGAGCAGCTGGAGGCGCTGGAACACGTCTGGCAGTACGAGGGCGGGCTCGATGAGCTGCGCCAGGCCGGGCAACAGGTGTCCGACGAGGAGCTGGAGGCCCGCCGCAGCGCACCGGGGCTGCGCGACACCGCCACACTGATCTACACCTCGGGCACCACCGGGCGGCCCAAGGGCTGCGAACTAACCCACGGCAACTTCGTGGAGCTGGCCGACAACGCGGTCGCCGAGCTACCCGAGGCGGTCTACCCGGGCGCGGCCACCATCATGTTCCTGCCGCTGGCCCACGTCTTCGCCCGCTTCATCTCCATCGTCGCGGTCGCCGCCGGCTGCCGCGTCGGGCACACCCCGGACGTCAAGCACCTGCTGGAGGACCTGCAGTCCTTCAAGCCCAACTTCATCCTGGCCGTGCCGCGGGTGTTCGAAAAGGTGTACAACTCGGCGATGCTCAAGGCCGAGGACGGCGGGAAGGGCAAGATCTTCCACACCGCCGCCCGCGCCGCGGTGGCCTATTCCCGCGCCCAGCAGGAGGGCAAGATCCCGCTGGGCCTGAAGCTGAAGCACAAGCTGTTCGACGTGCTGGTCTACTCCAAGCTGCGCGAGGCCATGGGCGGGAACGTGCGCCACGCCGTCTCCGGCGGCGGCCCGCTGGGCGAGCGCCTGGGCCACTTCTTCAACGGCGTGGGGGTCACCGTGCTGGAGGGCTACGGCCTGACCGAGACCACCGCCCCGATCACCGTGAACACGCTCAAGCAAATCAAGATCGGCACCGTGGGCCGCCCGCTGCCGGGCAACGCGGTGAAGATCGCCGCGGACGGGGAAATTTTGGCCCGCGGCATCTGCGTGATGCCGCGCTACTACAACCGCCCCGACCTGCAGCGCGAGGCCTTCACCGATGGCTGGTTCCACACCGGGGACATCGGGGAGCTGGATGAGGACGGGTTCTTGAAGATCACCGGGCGCAAGAAGGAAATCATCGTCACCGCCAGCGGCAAGAACGTGGTCCCGGCGCTGCTGGAGGACCAGATCCGCGCCGACGCGCTGGTCTCCCAGTGCCTGGTGGTGGGCGACAACCGCCCGTTCATCGCCGCACTGGTCACCCTGGACCCGGAGGCGCTGCCCGGCTGGCTGGAACGCCACCAGCTCTCCCGCGACCTGCCGATGGCCGAAGTCGTCCAGCAGCCGCAGGTGCGCACCGCCCTGCAGAAGGTGATCGACAAGGCCAACGAGTCGGTCTCCCGCGCCGAGCAGATCAAGGAGTTCCGCGTGGTGGCCGAGGACTTCACCGAGGAATCCGGGCACCTGACCCCGTCGCTGAAGATCAAGCGCGCCAAGGTGCTCACCGACTACCAGGACGTGGTGGAGGCGATCTACTCCAAGCCCAAGGCCTGATCCAGCACCGCATCACGCAGCTGGTCGATCCCCGCAGCGGCGGCACGCCTTCGCAACGGCGTGCCGCCGCTGGCGTGTTCCAGCACCTGGGCGCCCAGCGGCACATGCGCGAACGCGAAGGATCCGGCCAGCTGGCGGCGCTGGCCCACCGGGGCGAAGATCAGGTGCTCAGCCAGCTGCTGGCGCCCGTTGGCCAGCAGCCATTCGACCAGGTCCATCAGCCGGTCCTGTGCCCCGTCATCACTGGTGGTCACCACGACCAGCACGGCCTGGGCCGGCAGCTGGCCATCGAGCACCGCCTGCACCCGGCCCGGGCCGCCCAGGGTGAAGCTGGTGCTCACCGAGGCCTCGGCCAGGGCGGAGGCCAGCTTCAGCCGCAGCGGCTGCAGCGCAACCTCGGGCTCAAGCCGGAACAGCGCCACCGGCAGCTTCGGGTGCTTCGCCGCGACCTGCGCACCCACCTGCGCCAGGGGCCGCACGCCCTCGGCCGCCGCGGCACCGGAGGCCGGGCCCTTGACGGGCGCGGTGCCGGCTGCGGGGTCGGGGTTGGAACGAGAACCGGGAATCCAGCGCATGTACGGGCCTTCCTGATCGTCACACTGATAACTCTGCACGCGCACCGCGGCTCCGGCAACCAAAATGCCCGGGCACGGCGGCGGGCCGCTGCGGCCCCATCCACTCTAGCCGCTGTGCGCGGTGGGCGCCGGTGACATGGCGCGGGCCGGCCAGCGCGAAACGCCGACCGGCCCGGTGCGCGGCGGGAAGGGGGTACGTCCCGGCCCGCGGCGGGTGCTACTCCGGCTTGATCACCAGCAGCAGGTCCCCGCCCTGCACCTGGCTCGTGCCGTTGAGTGTGATCTCGTTGACGGTGCCCGAGACGTTGGCGGTAATCCCCGCCTCCATCTTCATCGCCTCGATGGTGGCCACGGCCTGCCCGGCCTCCACCCAGTCGCCCTCCTGCACCCCGACGGTGACCGCGCCGGCGAACGGGGCGGCGACGTGGGCGCGATTGTTCGGGTCGGCCTTCGGCGCGGTCTTGACCGTGGATTCCACGGACTCGTCGCGGGCCTGCAGCTGGCGCTGCTGGCCGTTGAGGGTGACCACCACGGTGCGCATGCCCTTCTCATCGGGCTCGGAGACGGAGACCAGCTTGACCAGCAGGCGCACCCCCTTGCCCAGCGAGACCACGTGCTCCCCGTCGGAGCTCAGCCCGTAGAGGTAGTCGCGGGTGTGCAGCACCGACAGGTCGCCGTAGTTCTCGACGCTGGCCTCGAAGTCGCGGGTCGGCCCGGCGAACAGCAGCCGGTTCAGGGTCGAGCGCACGGTGTCCGAGTCGCCCTGCAGCGCCTTGGCGTCCTGCGGTTCCAGGTCCTCCACGCGCGGGCGCACGGTGCGCCCCTGCAGGGCCTTGGTGCGGAACGGTTCGGGCCAGCCGCCCGGAGGGTCCCCCAGCTCCCCGGAGAGGAACTGGATCACCGAGTCGGGGATGTCGTAGTTCTGCGGGTTGGCCTCGAACTCGTCGGCCGCCACCCCGGAGCCAACCAGCTGCAGGGCCAGGTCGCCGACCACCTTGGAGGAGGGGGTGACCTTCACCAGGTTGCCGAGCATCGCGTTGACCGAGGCGTACATCGACTCGATCGCCTCGAAGCGCTCCCCCAGGCCCAGGGCGATCGCCTGCTGGCGCAGGTTGGACAGCTGCCCGCCGGGGATCTCGTGCTGGTAGACGCGCCCGGTCGGCGCCGGCAGCCCGGACTCGAACGGCTTGTACATCGCGCGCACCGCTTCCCAGTACGGTTCCAGGGAGGCGACCGCGTCCAGCGAGAGGCCGGTGTCGCGTTCGGTGTTCTCCAGCGCGGCGACCAGGGCGGAGGCCGAGGGCTGGGAGGTGGTGCCGGCCATCGCGGCGCTGGCCACGTCGACCGCGTCCACCCCGGCGTCCACCGCGGCCATCAAGGTCGCCAGCTGCCCGCCGGAGGTGTCGTGGGTGTGCAGGTGCACCGGCAGGTCGAAGCGCTCACGCAGCGCGGAGACCAGCAGCTTCGCCGCGGCCGGGCGCAGCAGCCCGGCCATGTCCTTGATCGCCAGGATGTGGGCCCCGGCGTCGACGATCTTCTGCGCCAGCTCCAGGTAGTACTCCAGCGTGTAGAGCTTCTCGTTGGCGTCCAGCAGGTTGCCGGTGTAGCACAGGGCCACCTCGGCCACCGCGGTCCCGGTGGCGCGCACGGCCTTGATGGCCGGGGCCATCTGGTCGATGTCGTTCAGCGCGTCGAAGATGCGGAAGATGTCGATCCCGCTCTTGGCGGCCTCGGCGACGAATGCGTCGGTCACCTGGGTGGGGTACGGGGTGTAGCCCACGGTGTTGCGTCCACGCAGCAGCATCTGCAGCGGGATGTTGGGCAGCTCGGCGCGCAGCAGCTCCAGGCGCTTCCACGGGTCCTCGCCCAGGAAGCGCAGCGAGACGTCGTAGGTCGCCCCGCCCCAGACCTCCATGGAGAACAGCTGCGGGACCACGTGGGCGTAGGCCGGGGCGGCGTGCAGCAGGTCGCGGGTGCGCACCCGGGTGGCCAGCAGCGACTGGTGCGCGTCGCGGAAGGTGGTGTCGGTGACCCCCACCGCGGTGGACTCGCGCAGCGCCTTGGCAAAGCCCTGCGGGCCCTTCTCCAGCAGCACCTGGCGCCAGCCGGCCGGCGGCTGCACGGTCTGCGAGGGCCCGTCAAAGGGTGAACGCTCCGGCTCGCTGGCCTTGTCCCCCGGGAACGCCGGAAGCTTCTTGCGCGGGTCGATGCCCTCGATGCGCGGGCCGTTGGGCTGGTTCACGGTCACCGCGGCCAGGTAGTTCAGCGCCTTGGTGCCGCGGTCCTGCGACTGGTTCGCGGTGAGCAGCTCGGGACGCTTGTCAATGAAGTCGGTGGCCACGTTGCCAGCCAGGAACTGCGGATCGGCCAGCACGTTCTGGATGAAGGAGATGTTGGTGGCCACCCCGCGGATGCGGAACTCGGCCAGGGCGCGGCGGGCGCGGGCCACCGCGGTGGCGAAGTCCCGGCCGCGGCAGGTCAACTTGACCAGCATCGAGTCGAAGTGCGGGGAAATTTCCGCGCCGGTGTAGACGGTGCCGCCATCCAGGCGCACCCCGGAGCCGCCGGCCGAACGGTACACGGTGATGGTGCCCACATCCGGACGGAAACCGTTGGCCGGGTCCTCGGTGGTGATGCGCGACTGCAGCGCCCAGCCGCGGACCTTGATCTCCTCCTGACGGATGCCCAGCTCCTCCAGGGTGGCCCCGGCGGCGATGCGCATCTGCGCCTGCACCAGGTCGATGTCGGTGACCTCCTCGGTGACCGTGTGCTCGACCTGGATGCGCGGGTTCATCTCGATGAACACGTGCTGCCCGGCGCGCTCGCCCACGGTGTCGACCAGGAATTCGACGGTGCCGGCGTTCTGGTAGCCCAGGGCGGTGGCGAACTTGACGGCGTCGCGGTACAGCGCCTGGCGGATCGAATCGTCCAGGTTCGGGGCCGGGGCGATCTCCACGACCTTCTGGTGGCGGCGCTGCAGCGAGCAGTCCCGCTCGTGCAGGTGCACGACGTTGCCGTGCTCATCGGCCAGGATCTGCACCTCGATGTGCCGCGGGCGCAGCACGGCCTGTTCCAGGAACACGGTCGGGTCCCCGAATGCGGTGCCGGCCTCGCGCATGGCGGCGTTCAGTGCGTCGTTCAGGTCCTCGCGCTGGTCTACCCGGCGCATGCCGCGTCCGCCGCCGCCGGCCACGGCCTTGACGAACAGCGGGAAGCCGATCTTCTCCGCCTGACCGGTCAGCCAGTCCACGTCGTCGCTCGGCTCGGTGGAGGCCAGCACCGGGATGCCGGCCTCGCGGGCGGCCTTCAGCGCGGCGACCTTGTTGCCGGCCAGCTCCAGCACGTCGGCGGAGGGGCCGATGAACTTGATGCCATTTTCCTTCGCAGCCCGGGAGAGCTCGGGATTTTCACTCATGAACCCGTAACCCGGGTAGATCGCGTCCGCACCGGCTTCCTTGGCGACGCGGATCACCTCGTCTACATCCAGGTAGGCACGGACCGGGTGGCCTTCTTCGCCAATCCGGTAGGACTCATCGGCCTTCTGCCGGTGGATCGAGTTGCGGTCCTCGTAGGGGTAGACGGCAACGGTTTTTGCCTCGAGTTCATTGGCGGCGCGGAACGCGCGGATGGCGATCTCGCCGCGGTTGGCAACCAAGATTTTTTCAAACATGGTGTTCCTACATCGATTCGTCGCGTCGCAGACGGTACGGGAGCAGGCAGCTGGGTACAGCAAGACCTACCCGGCATCGTCGTCGGCGCAGGGCGTCGGAAGTGGCTCGTTGTCGAGCACCTAATTCCACACCCTACAGTGACGGCAGGCACGTTGACCAAAAATTTCGTCCTGTGGTCTGACCACAGCGTCATGTTCCGATCAGTGGTTATAAAGCGGGGTATCGTGATAAAGAGCAAAAACCGACGTTGCGAACTCGGGGATTTCGACTCGAGCCGACTATGATAATTAGAGATTAAGTCCCGCGGTACCTTCAATCGGCGAACAGTGAAAGGCGTGGTCTGTTCCGTGCACGTAGTGAGCATCAGCAGCCTCAAGGGTGGCGTAGGAAAGACCTCGGTGACCCTCGGTCTTGCCTCGGCCGCACTCGCCGCCGGCATCCCCACCCTCGTCATCGACCTAGACCCGCATGCTGATGCCAGCACCGGTTTGGGCGTTCGGGCCGAGGACAAGCAGACCATCGGGCAGATGCTGAAGAACGTGCGCCGCGCCCGCCTGCAGGACAATGTCGCCGCCAGCTCCTGGCAGTCCAAGGCCGCCGAAAAGAAGTCACGCACCCGCATCCCCGTACTCGATGTGGCCGTGGGCGATGCCTACACCGGCATCTACGACCGTCCAGACCTGCGCACCCGCGACCTGCGCCGCCTGACCCAGCTGCTCAGCCGCACTTCGGGCTACCAGTTGGTGCTCATCGACTGCCCGCCCTCGCTCAACGGACTGACCCGCATGGCCTGGAGCGCCTCGGACCAGCTGCTGCTGGTGGCCGAGCCCAGCCTGTTCTCCGTGGCCGGCACCGAACGCACCCAGCGTGCCCTGGAGCTGTTCCGCAAGGAATTCGCCCCCACCCTGGGACCGATCAAGGTCGTGGCCAACCGCGTGCGCAAGGATTCGGCCGAGCACACCTTCCGGCTGAACGAGATGCGCCAAATGTTCGGCGACTCAATGCTCACCCCGGAGATTCCCGAGCACCCCGAATGGCAGCAGATCCAGGGCGCGGCCTATTCGGTGCACCAGTGGCCGAGCAAGTCCACCGGGCCGATCGTGTCCCAGTTCGATGGGCTGCTGAAGGAAATCATGGCCACCGACAAGGCAGCCCAGCCCGCCTAGACTCACCACGCGCACGCCCAGGGAACAACCCACAGGCAGCCACGCCCCAGGCAGCCATGCCACCGAAGGCCACCGGCAGCGCAGACTGAAAAAGGACCACCGAAGGGTGGTCCTTTTTCAGTATCTGAAGTTTTGTTCGCCCCGATCCAGCGGGGTTTTTAGCGCCAGTCCCACAGCGCACGATGCGACGGCTTCCCAGGGCCCCGGCACGCCCGGAACCGGCCGAGCCGCCTGGGCCGTTTAGCCGGCGTTGAGCTTGGCGGCCTTGGCTGCGCGCCGCGCGGCGAGTTCATCGTGCGGGTGCGCTTCGGCGGAGTTTTCGCTGGGCAGCTGGGCGAGCGATCCCTCGACCTCGCGCCACACCCGGCCCACGGCAATCCCGAAGACTCCCTGCCCGGCCTGGACCAGGTCGATGACCTCATCGGCGCTGGTGCATTCGTACACCGAGGCTCCATCACTCATCAGGGTGATCTGCGCCAGGTCCTCCACCCCGCGTTCACGCAGGTGGGAGACGGCGGTGCGGATCTGCTGCAGCGATACACCGGTGTCCAGCAGGCGCTTGACGACCTTGAGCACCAGGATGTCGCGGAAGGAGTACAGCCGCTGTGAGCCCGAGCCCTTGGCCCCGCGCACGCCGGGTTCAACCAGGCCCGTGCGGGCCCAGTAGTCGAGCTGGCGGTAGGTGATCCCCGCAGCCTTGCAGACGATCGGGCCGCGGTAGCCGGCGTGTTCATCCAGCTGCGGCAGGTCGTCGGTGAACAGCAATCCCTGGGTCGTGGAGCGTTGCACTTCACCAGGAGCCCGTTGTTGTGGGCCGGTATCCCGAGAGTCCATCCAATTACTCCTTGCATCTAGCGCATTCACATTCGGCAGGGACGGTATCGCTGGTTGCAACGCGCGAGTGATGATAGCCCGTTTCCAGAATCGAATGGCAAATCCCTATGATTTGACGGTACGGCGATATCGGGGTTAGGTCAAAGACCTTCAACTATTACTTGAGGGCGTGTCGCCCTGCACATTTGCCCACCGGCGGCCCCTAGCTGAAGTCTTCGGGATCGATGTTGTCCAAGAACTCCCGGAACTCGCGCATCTGCTCCTCCGGGGGCTCCTCCTCGGTGGAGGTTTCGATCACGACGCCGGCGGTCTGCAGCACTTCCTCGGTGCACATGATCGGGCATTGGGCGCGCACCGCCAGCGCCACCGCATCGGAGGAACGCGAGTCGACCCGCACTCCGTTGGAGAGCACCAGATCCGCGGTGAAGATGGCGTTGTCGACCGAGACGATTTCCACCCGGTCCAGCTGCACCTTCAGCGCCTCGAAGACGTTGATCATCAGGTCGTGGGTCATGGGCCGCGGCGGGGTGAGCCCCTGTTCGGACATGGCGATGGCCGAGGCCTCGGGTGCGCCGATCCACAGCGGAAGATAGAGGTTGCGTTCGGGATGCTTCAACAGCAGCAGGGGCTGGTTGGAGGGCAACTGGATCCGGATCCCGGCGAATTCTAGTTCCAACATTCACGTTCCCCCTTTGCATGTTGGGTGCGAAACGCTTGTGACCAGACTAGCGATCCAAATGGGAAATAGCACGCTGCACCAAGGCATCATGCAGTTTCAGGCACTGCTCGGCAATGTTGCGCGCCTCCTCGGCGGCGCGGGCCCGGGCGGAGACTTCCTGGCGCTTGGCGTCGGCCCCCACGATCGTGTCGATCAGCGAGTATTCGCGTTCGGCTGCGAGCCGGAACTGGCGCAGGTGGCGCGGCTCGACCCCATGGCTGGCCAGGTTGACCGCGGACTGGGTGACCTGCACGCTGTGCGCGTCGAACAGCCCGCCCTCGGCCTCGATCAGCCCAAAACTGATCAGCTGCTTGACCAGGTCCGCGCTGGCCCCGGTCATGCCCTGCAGTTCGGCCATCGACACCGGGCGCGTGCGGTTCTCGACCTGCTCGCCCATCTGGTTGCTCACCAGCTGCGGCGCGTTCGGGGCGCCGCCGGGCAGGGTGTCCGGGGTTTCCCCGCGGTCCATCGCATCCAGGTGGTCCTTGATCACCTTCAGCGGCAGGTACTGGTCGCGCTGGACGGAGAGGATGAAACGCAGCCGGTTCACGTCAGCCGCGGTGTACTTGCGGTACCCGGCCGCGGTGCGCTGCGGGATGATCAGTCCCTTGTCCTCCAGGAAGCGGATCTTGGACGCGGTGACCTGCGGGAATTCCCGCTTCAGCTCGGCGAGCACCTCGCCGATGTTTAACGCCGCAGCCCGGGGTGACTCGGGGCGTACCGCCTCGATCCGCTGGCTTCGTGCTGCATCAAACATCGGCAAAGGGTCCACACCTCGGTTACGTCGCTGGATTCCGGCCGCGGCCGGATCCGTGAAGTCTTACTGCTGTTTCGATTTTACGCCGGAACGCTCTGGTAGAAGTTCAGCCGGAACTTTCCGATCTGCACCTGCACACCATTGGCCAGCAGGACGCTGTCCACCCGGTCCCCGTTGATGTAGGTGCCGTTCAGCGAGCCGATGTCGTTCAGCCGGTAGCCGGTGCCCTCGCGCTCGAAGGCCGCGTGGCGGCGGGAGACGGTGACGTCGTCCAGGAAGATGTCCGCGTTCGGGTGCCGCCCGGCCACGTTCTTGTCCTTGTCCAGCAGGAAGCGGGCCCCCTGGTTCGGGCCGGTGTGGGCGATCAGCAGCGCCGACCCCTCGGGCAGGGCCGCCACGGCGCGACGTTCATCTTCGCTGAGCGTGTAGATCACCGAGGGTTCGGAAGGCCGGCTCTGGGTGGGCAGCGCAATGCTCGTGGTCTCCGAGGCAGACTCGGAGTGCGAGTGGGTCGGCCCTTTGTCAGACATGAGATGTCCTCCCGAATACTGTGCGCCTGCGGCTGGGACGCCGAAGACAAGGTGGTTCAACGTCAGCTGGTGGCAACTCCCCCAACTCCTTACAGATTAGCCTACTCAACATGCAATCGATAACAAACAAGGCGATATTTGTCCTACGCTGAGGCACCGATCCGTGCGATGATTCGAATATGTCAGATCTCACCGAACCGGCACCAAATCCTGAACGTCACCCCGGCCCGGACAGCGCCGGCGGCAACGGCTGGAAGCGGCGCGCCATCCTGATTGCTGTCGGGGTCGCGGTGGCGTTCCTGCTCTACCTGTTCGCGACCCTGTTCCTGCCGGTGTGGTGGGCGACGCGCATCGTTTCGCAAAACGACGGGACCGCCAGTGGCGGATGGATCGCCGGGCTTTCACTGGGCTTCATCTTCACCTTGGTGCCGCTGGTGGTCGCCTGGCAGATGCGGATCCGCAAACTGCATTGGAGGGGGCGCCTGGCGATCCTGGTGGTCGCGATCCTGCTGGCCGCCCCGAACTGGCTGACGCTGGGGATCTTTTTGAATTCCTCCGACGCGGCGCTCAAGGCCCGCCGGATCCTGGATACCGGGGCGACCTGGTTTGGCGGAGCGTCGCTGACCGGGGCGATCGCCGCGGCGGTGATTTTTGTGGCCGGGGTGATCGGCTGGACGCTGTACCGCGGCCGCGGCCGCCGGCTGAAGCAGCTCAAGGGCCAGCTCGCGGCGAACCCGTCCGGTGCGACGAGCATTGATCCGGACCCGGTGCCCGGGGACTCTGATTCCACCGGTGTCCGCGAACGCACTGCCGAGCCGGAGGATCCCGCCGACGGGCGGCCATAGGCACGCAGCACGAAAGGAGCACAGGCATGAGCGAACTGCAGGTTAAGAGGATTTACGAGGCACCGGCCGATTCCGACGGCTACCGGGTGCTGGTGGACCGGCTCTGGCCGCGCGGGATGACAAAGGTCGACGCGCACATCGACCAGTGGGCGAAGTCCCTGGCCCCCTCCAGTGACCTGCGCAAGGGCTGGAACCACGACCCGCAGCATTTTGCCGAGTTCGCCGAGCACTACCGGCAGGAATTGGATCAAAACCCCCGGGTTGACGAGTTCTTGGAGACCTTCGCTGCCCAGGAGAAGGTCACGCTGCTGTATGCGGCGAAGAATGAAGAGGCCAACCACGCGCTGGTGCTGCGCGATTATCTCTCCTCCCAGCTGGACTAGGAGTCGCTGCTCCCGGACTGCGGCTTTTGCCCGTCGCCGTCCTGACCGGCGGGTTGGGCCGGCTGCACGAAACAGACCCCGTCCACGCACACCTCATCGCCCTGGCTGACCTGCTGCAGATTGAATTCGAACTTCTCCACGCGCATCTCCTCGTACTTCTATCCGGCCAGCTTCCGCCAGGTCCCTTCGCCCACCATGGGCACCGGGCGCCGCTGGCGCGAAAGACTGCCTGCGTCCTAGGCATAACCCCCGGGCCCGTCCCGGAATTCCCGCGGACCGGGCCCCAACAGCCGGGGATGGTCGGGGAAGGCCAACGGGGCCGGACCTTGCCGCTAACTGGCAGGTTCCGGCCCCGTGGGCAGCGCACCGAGACCGTGCGCGGGTGAGCGCTACGCCGTGGCGACCGCGTCGGTCGCCTTCAGCAGCGGCTCAAAGTAGGCGGCCAGTTCATCGGTGGCCGTCAGCGGCAGCACGTGCGAGACGTACTGGTCCGGGCGGACTACCACGATGGCGCCATCGCGGCTGATCTGCCGGGTCTCGAAGATGTCGTCATCGGCCTTCGCGGCGTAGACCTTCTCGTAGTCGGTCAAACCGAACTTGCCGTTGTTCGGCAGGAAGATCTTCGGGGCGTCGGTGATTTCGAAGTCACGGTAGGACTGCTGGTAGACGACCTTGATGTCGAACAGCGAGTCGATGTCCGCGCCGGCCGGGGTGTACTTCACCACCGGGGAGTCGGGCGACTCGCGCAGCCACTGCGCCAGCGAGGTGGTCGGCGAGTCGGCGCCCGGGGCGGCGGCGTCGGCGAACACGTAGATGCGCCAGCGCCCGTCGGCCCGATGGTGGTGTCCCAGGTGCACCGGGTTGGTGTCCCCGCAGCGCATGACCATCGCGGACTTGAAGCGCTTGCCGATCGGGTAGCCGGCGGCCAGCTGCTGGTGGTCGGCCTCTCCGGTAAGGATTGAGGGCTGGTATTCGGTCATGAAGCCGGCCGGGAACTCGGCGGTGCGCACGTAGAAGTCGGAGAGGAACTTCGGGTCCTCGAACTCCTCGGGCTTCTTGGCCATCAGGGTCGACCATTCCTTGTCGAAGTCGATGAGGTTCTTCGCGATCACCTGGCGCTCGGCGGAGTAGGTGCGCAGCAGCTGCTCCGGGGCGAGCCCCGAGAGCACGTGCCCCAGCTTCCAGGCCAGGTTGAAGCCGTCCTGCATCGACACGTTCATGCCCTGCCCGGCCTTGGCCGAGTGGGTGTGGCAGGCATCGCCGGTAATGAACACGCGTGGCTCCCGGGTGCCGATCTCATCGACCAGCACGTCGTCGAAGCGGTCGGTGAGCCGGTGGCCAACCTCGTACACGCTGTGCCAGGCCACGTCCTTCACGTCCAGGGTGTAGGGGTGCAGGATCTGCTGTGCGTGGTCGATGATCTCCTCAAGGCTGGTCTGGCGGATCTTGCCGTTGTCATCGTGCGGCACCTCACCCAGGTCCACGTAGAGCCGGAAGAGGTTTCCGCCCTCACGCGGGATCAGCAGGATCGAGCCGGCCTTGGACTGGATGGCGCACTTGATGCGGATGTCCGGGAAGTCCGTCACGGCCAGGGTGTCCATCACGCCCCAGGCGTGGAAGGCCTGGTCCCCGGAGAGGCTGGCGCCGATGGAGCGGCGCACCTTCGAGCGGGCGCCGTCGGAGCCGACAACGTACTTGGCGCGCACCACGCGTTCGGTGCCCTGCTTCGGCCCATCGGTGTACTCCAGCACGGCGCGCACCGGGTACTCCTGGCCCTCCTCGACGGTCAGCGACTTGAAGTCGTAGCCGTAGTCCGGGGTGATGCGCCCCGGGGAGTTCTTCGCGTACTCGGCGAAGTAGTCCAGCACGCGCGCCTGGTTCACGATCAGGTGCTTGAACTCGCTGATGCCGTGCGGGTCATCCATGGTGCGGTCGGTGCGCACGATGTTCTTCGGGTTCTGCGGGTCCGGGGACCAGAAGTTCATCTCCGTAATCCAGTAGGCCTCGGCGGTGATCCGCTCCGCGAAGCCGAAGGCCTGGAAGGTCTCCACGCTGCGGGCCTGGATGCCGTCGGCCTGCCCAATGGCCAGGCGTCCGGGACGGCGGTCGATGATGCGGGTGCTGACGTTCGGGAACTGGGCCAGCTGCGCGGCGGTGATCATGCCGGCGGGACCGGAACCGACGATCAGCACGTCCATCTGGTCCGGCAGCTCCTCGGGCCGGTTCAGGCCCAGCCCGGCGGCCGGCTGGACGCGCGGATCGGTCGATACGTATCCGTTGTGGTGAAACTGCACAGTTCTTCCTCACTGCTTTGTGAAAGCAAAACCTAAGATCAGAGTTGTTCGATTATCGAACGTCATATTCGCATATCGCACAACCACTATAAGTGCCTGTGAGTGCTGACACAAGCCCAGGAGGCGCAGACAACACCTTAAGCTTTGCTGTGCGCCACAGGTTTCGTTACCCTCTTCGAAACTCTCGCCTTGCCAGCCCTACCGCGCCGGAGGCCACCAACGTGCCCTCCGGGGCTGCGGATAGGTTCGCGCGGCATTCGGTGGAACAGTCCTCGCGGTGCGGGGCAATCACCATCCCGGTGCTCGGCGAGCGCCTGCGCGAACTGGGCAGGGCCGCGGTGAGACATGGTTGGTCAATGCGTCGCGCAGCAACAGGTCATTCGACCAAGCCAGGAGCCCCCTCCGGTTCCGCCGTAGGTTCTGGCCACCCTCCGTCAAGGACGGTTGCCGAAGGGAGACAAGGGACGCAGTACCGTCATGGCCGCTATAGCAACCGGAGGCGCAGCCACCGGGACGGCCACTGAGGGCGGTGCCGGCACTCCCCTTGCGCCCCGCGGCCGCAGCCGGGACGCGCCGCGCCAAAGCCGGGCCGCGTTACCGGGGAATCCGCTGGAGGCTGCCGGACGCTAGCGGCTGTCGACCCCGCCGCCTAGGAGTTGAACCGCTCGATGATGCGCGCCAGCTCGCGGGCCTTGGTGAGCATCGGCAGGTGGCCGGTCTCCAGCTGGTAAATGGTCGCATCAAAACGCTTGGCCACCCGCGACTGCATTCCCGCCGGCACCGCGGTGTCCTGGGTGGTGAGCACGTAGCCGCGGCGGGCGGGCCACTGCGGTTCGCCGGTCGCGTCGGCCAGCACCTGCCCGGAGAACGCGCCCATCTCACGCAGCAGCTTGTCGATCACGACCTCGGCCACGCCGGGCAGCATCGCCCGAATTCTGCGCTCACTGAGTTTCAGCCCGCTCTTCACCAGCTGTGGCGCAACGAGCTTGGGTCCGACCAGCGGCAGCACATCGACCAGGGACTTTCCGCGCGGGGGCAGCAGCGAGGAAATCAGCAGCACCCCGTCCAGGCGCCGCGGCACCATGGACGCGACCTGGGCGGCCACGGTCGCCGACACCGAGTGGGCCACCAACGTCACCTGCTCCTCCCCCGGAGGCATGGCCTCGATGACCAGCTGGGCATGCTCCTTTAGGGTCCCGGTGCCGTCGGGAAACTGCACCACCTCGGTGCCTTCGCGCACATAGGCGCGCACCTGGTCCCAAATCCATCCCGGCAGCCCGCCTCCAGTGAGAAACAACGTGGTCATTGCGCATCACTCCTTCACTGCCCGGCGGCGCATCGTGCCGTTGGCCCCAGCCTAGAACAAATCACCCCGCCACGTGGCGGATCGGCAGAAATTCCCGGCGCGCACGTAGCTGGCCGACCGGCCCGTCCGCGGTTTTTCCTGGTGCCGGTCAAACCGTGGTGGCAGAATGTCCCCACCGGCGCAGAGCAGACGGTGGGGGTGCGAAATGGACGACGCGAGGAGCTTGGGCCCCTTTGGGCAGCTGCCGCAGGCGCACTTCACCGATGCCGACCTGCGTCGGGCCAGGTTCACCCGCTGCGACCTGGGCGAGGTGCGGATGCGCGCCGTTGAACTGGGCGGCGCACGCATCGACGGCACCTGGTTCCGTGCCGGGAGTCAGGGCGTGTTCCTCAACGACGTGGGGTCACCGGGTTCGTGGAGCAGCAACTGAACCGCCGGTTCCCGGGGCGAGAGCTGCGCGGCTCGCACCACGGCGCAGAACTGCTCCAGTCCTGGGATGCGGTCAGCGCCCATTGGGCGGCCGCCTGCCGTACCCTGGATGAGCTGCCCGCCGGGACGCAGGATCTGAGCGTGGACGGGGAATGGTCCTTCGCCCAGACGCTGCGCCACCTGGTGATGGCCACCAACACCTGGTTGCGCGGCCGCATCTTCGGTGAGGAGCATCCCTACCATCCGATCGGGGTGCCGAACCACGAGTACGCGCTGGATGGCTACGACGAGTCGGTGTTCAGCGAATCGAATCCGGACTTCTCGCGGGTGCTGCAGGTGCGCGCCGAACGCCAGCAGCAGGTGCGCGATTTCCTGCTGGTCCAGGACGCGCAGTCGCTGCAGGCAGCACGCCGCCACCCCTGGGACGCAGAGCACAGCGTCATGCTCAGCGTTGGGGCGGCACTGCGGGTGCTCCTGGATGAGGAATACGAACACCTGCGCTACGCGGTGCGGGACCTGAAGTCCCTGGCGGTCCGCGGTGAGGGGCAACGCCGGCAGGGCCAACCCGCCGACGAAAACCCCGGCCCGGAATAATGTGGCGCACCACACGCCGGTGGCCTCGCCGCGGGGGGGCCTATAGGCAATAAAGTGTGTCTGAAAACCTGGTCCTGCCCCGGAAAGCCGGGACAGGATCAAGGTTCACATGGGTATTCAATCCATAAGTGTGAAGCTTACTGGACAATCCCATACTTGTATTATCTGCCATTCACCCATGAAAAAGAACGGCACGACATCCAGGCAGCTGAGCAAGTGTCAGATGACGAGCCAATCGGCCCGGAGCTTTATGGCACCGGCGCTAGTACCGAAGATGGACAGTTCATCAGAAGAGGCTGGATTCGAAACAGCTACTAGTCACTGGTCTTGAAGGTGTCTGGCCTTGGAACACGCCCGGGCCAGACACACTTTATTGCCTATAGCCCTACCCCTGGCGGGGGGTGAAAAAAATCGCGCGGGAAGGGGCCCAAAAACCAGTCAAGGGCGGAAACCAGATGGTTTCCGCCCTCGAGCGTTGGTCGGGCTAGCGGGATTCGAACCCACGGCCTCCTGACCCCCAGTCAGGCGCGCTACCAAGCTGCGCCATAGCCCGAAATGCTTTCGCAGCCGTTCTCCCCCACTTCGAAAAGCGGCGGTGCCACCTGCGAAAAGCTCCTAGATAACCCTACACCACATTCGGGTGCGGGATCGAATCGAGGACTCTAGGACCTGCGCCCCCGGCGTTCGCGGATGCGCATCGAGACCTCGATCGGCGAACCTTCGAACCCGAAGGTTTCCCGCAGCCGGCGGGCGATGAACCGGCGGTAGCCCGGATCCAGGAAACCGGTGGTGAACAGCACGAAGCGCGGCGGACGCGAGGAGGCCTGGGTGCCGAACAGGATGCGCGGCTGCTTGCCCCCGCGCACCGGGTGCGGGTGGGCGGCCACCAGCTCGCCCAGGAAGGCGTTGAGCTTGCCGGTGGGGATGCGCTTGTCCCAGGACTCCAGCGCGGTGTTCAGCGCCGGGACCAGCTTGTCCTTGTGCCAGCCGGTCAGCGCGGAAATGTTCACCCGCGGTGCCCAGTCGATATGCGCAAGGTCACGCTCGATTTCCTGCTCCAGGTAGTGACGGCGGTCCTCATCGAGGTTGTCCCACTTGTTGAACACCACCACCATGGCCCGCCCGGCCTCGATCGCCATCTGGATGATGCGCACGTCCTGTTCGGAGACCACTTCGTCGGCGGCCAGCAGGATCACCGCGACCTCCGCCTTTTCCAGGGCGGCCTGGGTGCGCAGTGAGGCGTAGTAGTCCGACCCGACGGCCATGTGCTGGCGGCGGCGAATGCCGGCGGTGTCCACGAACCGCCACACATCCCCGCCCAGCTCGACCAGTTCGTCCACCGGGTCACGGGTGGTGCCGGCGTAGTTGTCCACCACGACGCGCTCGGCGCCGGCGAGCTTGTTCAGCAGCGAGCTCTTGCCTACGTTCGGCCGGCCGATCAGCGCGATGCGCCGCGGTCCGCCGCGCGGGATCACCCCGCCAAAGGCGGAGTACTGCGGCATCTTCTCCATCACCGCGTCCAGCAGGTCCGCGGTGCCGCGTCCGTGCAGGGCGGAGACCGGCCAGGGCTGGCCGAAGCCCAGGCCCCACAGCATCGCGGCCTCGGCCTCCTGGTTGAAGTCATCGACCTTGTTGGCCACCAGGAACACCGGCTTGCCCTTGCGGCGCAGCATCTTGACCACGGCCTCGTCGGTGGCGGTCGCCCCCACATGGGTGTCGACCACGAACAGGATCACGTCCGCGACGTCCGCGGCGATCTCGGCCTGCTCGGCGACCGAGGCGTGGATCCCCTTCGCGTCGTGCTCCCAGCCGCCGGTGTCCACCAGGGAGAAGGCGCGCCCCTCCCATTCGGCGTCGTAGGCCACCCGGTCCCGGGTCACCCCCGGCACGTCCTCCACGACCGCCTCGCGGCGCCCCAGGATGCGGTTGACCAGGGTCGATTTGCCCACGTTCGGGCGCCCGATGACGGCCAGCACCGGAGGGATGCCGATCTCGGCGTCCTCGTCTTCCTCCGTGCCCAGCCCGGCCAGCAGGGCCGCGTCCTCATCGTCCAGGTCGTATTCGGCCAGCCCGGCGCGCAGCGCTTCGGCCCGCTGTTCGGCTTCCTCGTCGCTGAGCGCGTCCAGCCGCTGGACGATGTCGTCGTCGCCGACCGGGATGTAGTCTTCGTCGGACAGGTGTTTCTCGCTCATGATCTTCCCTTTCAAGGCAATGAACGGCCAGCCGGTTGTCTCACGACAGCGGCCGGAAGGTCGGTTAAGTCTGTGTCGGGGCGCCGGTCTGCTGCGGCGGCCCCGCCGCCACCGGATGCCGGGCCCCGCAGCGGGGGTGCGGCCGGTGGGGCCGGCGGCGCCGTTGTGGCTAGTCTTCGCGTCCGAAGCCGGCCGCGTCAAGCACCGCGGCGACGGTCTGCTCGAAATCCAGGTCCGAGGAGTCCACGGTGATCACCCCGTCGGCGGCCTGGGTGAAGTTCACCACGGTGGAGTCCTTCTTGTCCCGGGCCAGCACCTGGGTGGCCAGCTGCTCCTGGCTCTGGGTGCCGCCCAGCTCCAGCCCACGCCGGCGCATCCGGGCCTCCTCGGAGGCGGTGAGCAGGATCCTGGCCGGGGCCTGCGGGGCGACCACGGTGGTGATGTCCCGGCCCTCGGCGACGATGCGCGGGTGGGCGGCGATGATCTCGCGCTGGCGGCGGACCAGTTCGGCGCGCGCGTCCAGGTTGGTTGCCACGGCCGAAACGTTTTCGGTGATGCGCGGTTCGCGGATCGCGGTGGTCACATCCTGCCCGGCGATCACCACCAGTTCGGCGTCCGGGTCGGTGGAGATCTGCAGGTCCGCCTCGCGCACCGCCTGGGCGACGGCGGCGTCGTCGGAAAGGTCCGCCCCGGAGGCCAGCACCGCGTAGGTCACCGCCCGGTACATGGCCCCGGTGTCCAGGTAGGCGGCCTTCAGGGTGCGGGCCACGGCCTTGGAGACCGAGGACTTGCCCGATCCGCTGGGCCCGTCGATCGCGATCACCAGGTGTTCGTTGCTGCTCACTGCACTACCTTCCATCCGTTGTGCGTCAATACGTTGATCAGTTCATCGCGCCGTCCCGGCAGCACCGAAACGTCCACCAGGCCCACCTGGTGTCCGGCGGAGTGCTCCATGCGCAGGTCCTCCAGGTTGATCCCGGCCGCCCCGATCTCGTTCAGCAGCTGGGCGATCTGCCCGGGCCGGTCATCGACCACGACGGTGACCAGCGCGAAGGCCTGCGGCGGGGCGCCGTGCTTGCCGGGGATGCGCGCATGCCCGGCGTTGCCCTCGGTCATCAGCTGGGACAGGTCCAGCAGCGCGCCGGGGCCCTGCGGGTTTTCCAGGGTGGTGATCAGCCGGTCCAGGTCATCCTTCATGGCCCCCAGGATCGGGATCAGCGCCTGGGCGTTGTGCGAGAAGATCTGGATCCACAGCTTCTCGTCGCTGGCGGCGATGCGGGTGGTGTCGCGCAGCCCGTTGCCGGCCAGCCCCAGCTGGTGGGCCGGGGCGTTGAGCAGCCGGGAGGCGATCATCGAGCTGGCGGCCTGCGGGAAGTGGCTGATCAGCGCGACCGACTCGTCGTGCTCGGTGGTGCCCATGCGGTGCATCACCGCGCCCAGGTCGATGGCCAGCGATTCGGCGGTCTTCACCGCGCGCGCCGAGCTGCCCGGGTGCGCGCAGATCACCCACGGCATGGAGGTGAACAGCGCGCCGCGGGCGGCGGCCGGACCGGACTTTTCCCGCCCGGCCATCGGGTGGGTGCCCACATAGCGGGAGCGGGCGGCCGCATCCAGGCGCGCATCGGCCTGCAGCGCGCGCAGGATCGAACCCTTCACGCTGGCGATGTCCACCACGACCGCCGTCGGGAACTCCAGCAGCGCCTGGGCCACCAGGTCCGCCGTGACATCCGGCGGCGCGCCGATAACCACCAGTTCCGGGGCGATGCGCTGCCCGGCCTGCAGGATGGTGCCCGCGCCGATGTCCTGGGCGACCCCGGCGGCCGAGGGGGAAATGTCGCGCAGGTAGACGCCCACGCCCTTGGCGCGCAGCCCCAACCCGACGCTGGTGCCCAGCAGCCCGGTTCCGATCACCAGCACCGGGCCGGCGAGATGCGAAGTGTTCATGTTCCTAGTTCCGCTTGTCCAATCCTGCCTGTGCATCCCGCCGGGCGGGCGCTGCCGGCCGGTGGGACGCCTCGAATCGTCCTAGAGCCCGACCATGGCCATCAGGTGGCCAACTTCCTGCTTGCCCAGCGGCCGGATGGTGCCCTGCTTCTGGTCCCCGAGCTGGATCGGGCCGATGGACACGCGCACCAGGCGCTGCACCGGGTGGCCGACCGCGTCGAACATCCGGCGCACGATCCGGTTGCGCCCGGAGTGCAGGGTGACCTCGACCATGACCCGGGTGGGGGTCATGTCGATGATGCGGAACTCGTCCACCGAGGCCCAGCCGTCCTCCAGCTTCACGCCCTCGCGCAGCTTGTTGCTCACGCCCTTGGCCAGCGGGCCGTCGACCTGCACCAGGTAGGTCTTGGGGACCTCGTACTTCGGGTGCTGCAGCCGGTTGGCCAGCTCCCCGTCGTTGGTCAGGATCAGCAGGCCCTCGGTCTTGTAGTCCAGCCGGCCCACATGGTAGAGCCGCTGGTTGGTGTGCTCGTTCTTGAAGTAGTCGCTGATGGTGCGGCGGCCCTCCGGGTCCTCCATGGTGGAGACCACGTGCTTGGGCTTGTTGAAGACGTAGTACTTGTGGGCGGTGTTCACCTGCACGCGCATCCCGTCGACGTGGATCACGTCGCGTTCCGGGTTCACCCGGGCACCGAGTTCGACCACCAGTTCCCCGTTGACCTCAACGCGGCCCTCGGTGATCATTTCCTCGCAGGCGCGGCGGGAGGCGACCCCGGCGTTGGCCATCACCTTCTGCAGGCGCACGCCCTCGGTGGATTCACCCTGGGCGGCGCGGCGGTTCTGCGCCTCGGCGCGGGCGGCGGCCCGGGCACGCTGGGTGGGACGGGCGTAGTCGCCCTTGATGGTGCGGTTGTACGGGTCCTTGCCGTAGGCGCGTTCGGCGTTCTTGCGCGGGGCGGCCGACTCGTTCTTGCTGCGTCCGGCCCCCTGCCGGGCTGCCGGCTTGCCGCCGGGCTTGCCGGAGGCGCCGGGCTTGCCGGAGAACTTGCCCCCGGAACGGGCGCCAAACTGGTTGCCGCCGGTCGGCTTGCCGCCGGACTGGGACCGGTTCCGGCCCCCACGCGGGTTGCGGGGGGTGGATGAACCCTTGTTCATGTCGAATCTTCCCTTTGCTCTTGCGTTGCACGTGCTGCTGCCCCGCCCAGGTGGCGGCGCATCGCGACCAGGGGCAACGGCACCGGGGCGTTGACCTAGTCGTCGAAGGTTGCCGAATCCAGCGATTCGAGGTCCGCGACACCGGGCAGGTGCGGGGACAGGGGCGGCAGCTCATCCAGGCTGGACAGGCCCAGCCGCTCCAGGAAGTACTCCGTGGTCTGGTAGAGCGCTGCTCCGCCGTCGCCCACTTCCGGATAGTGCGCGATCAACCCCCGGTTCAGCAGTGTGCGCACCACCGAGTCGACGTTGACCCCTCGAATCGCCGATATCCGTCCACGTGAGACCGGCTGTCGGTAGGCGATGACAGCCAGGGTTTCCAGGGCCGCCTGACTCAGGCGCGCTGTTTGCCCATCGAGAACATAGCTGGAGACGAAATCGGCATAATCGCGACGCGAATAGATGCGCCACCCGGAGGCGACGCGTCGAAGTTCGAATCCGCGCGGACGATCCCTACTATCATACTCGCTTGCCAGCGCCCGAAGGGCCTGAGTGATACGGATCTCCGAAACCTCGAAGATCTGCGCCAAACGCTGTTCTGACACGGGCTGATCGGCGACCATCAGCACCGCCTCCAGGCCCGCGGGCAGCCCCCCGGGCAGCTGGTCGATCGCGGCCGGCTCATCCATGGACCGGCTCCAGCGACTCCTGCGGCGCGCGCCCGGCACCACCGGCGGACGCGGCGTCATCGGGCATCGCGCCCTGGGCCGGCTTGGTGATTCCGGGCTTGGCGGCACCGGGTTTGGCGTTGTCCCCGGCTGCGGTGCCGGTGTAGTCATCCTCCATGGCCGCCGCGTCCAGCTCACCGTCCTGGGTCAGCTGCACCACCAGGGGCGCCAGCGGAGCCGGCTGCCGGAAGCTGATCGCCTTCTGCCGGAACATTTCCAGCAGCGCCAGAAAGCGCACCACGACCACCAGCTGGCTTTCGGCGTCGGCCACCAGCTGGGTGAAGTCCAGGCAGCCGCGCTCGGTGAGCATCCGGTGCATGGTCTCGGCTTCCTGGCCGATCGTGACATTCGCCCCGTGCAGGTGGGAGATCCCCACTTCGGTCTCCGGCTCGGGTTTCGGGGCCAGGCCCTGGCGGGCGATCTGGGCGAACTGCTGCGGGGTGATGTTGAAGATCAGCTCGGGCAGCAGCGCCGCGAATTGCGGCTCCAGGGGCACCTCGCGCGGAATGTGCGCGGATTCGGCGTCGTAGTGGTCGCCCAGCACCGCGGCCGCCTCCTTGAACGCCTTGTACTGCAGCAGCCGGGCGAAGAGCAGGTCCCGGGCCTCAAGCAGTTCGAAGTCCTCGTCGTCGGCCATTTCCCCGCGCGGCAGCAGCCGGGCGGCCTTCAGGTCCAGCAGCGTGGAGGCGACCACCAGAAATTCGGTGGTCTCATCCAGCATCTTCAGCCCGTCGCCGGGCTGGGCCTGCAGGGCGCGCAGGTAGGCGATGAATTCGTCGGTGACCTCGGCGAGCGCCACCTCGGTGATGTCCAGCTCGCGCTTGGTGATCAGGTGCAGCAGCACGTCGAACGGCCCGTTGAAGTTGGCCAGCTCCAGGTGGAACCCGCTGCCGCCGGCGGCGGGCTCCTGACTCCGCTCGTCGCCGGCTGGCGCATGCGTGAGCGTGGCGGTCATTACGGGGCGCCGCCGCGGTAGATCAGTTCCTTGGCCAGGTTGCGGTAGGACTCGGCGCCGGGGTGGTTCGAGGCGTAGGAGGTGATCGGTTCGGCGGCCACGTTCGCATCGGCGAACTTGATGGTGCGCTTGATCACGGTTTCAAACAGCTTCTCCCCGAACGCCTCGTCCAGCCGGCCGATGACCTCGCGGCTGTGCAGCGTGCGGGCGTCGTACATGGTGGCCAGCACCCCGTCGACCTCCAGCATCTGGTTCAGCCGGTCCTTGACCTTGTCGATGGTCTCCATCAGCAGCGCCACCGCACGCAGCGCAAAGAACTCGGCGGTCAGCGGGATGATCACCCCGTGCGCGGCGGTCAGCGCGTTGATGGTCAGCAGCCCCAGGGAGGGCTGGCAGTCGATGAGCACCACGTCGTAGTCGTCGATCACCTCGCGCAGCGCCCGTTCCAGGGCCTGCTCGCGGGCGACCTCGTTAACCAGCTGCACCTCGGCGGCGGACAGGTCGATGTTCGCCGGCAGCAGGTCGATGTTCGCCACCTCGGTGGTGCGGATCGCGTCGCGGATCCCGGTGTTGCGCTCCATCAGCACGTTGTAGACGGTCACGTCCAGCTCGTGCGGGTTCATCCCGAAGCCGGCCGACAGCGCACCCTGGGGGTCGAAGTCCACCAGCAGCACCTTGCGGCCGTATTCGGCCAGCGCCGCGGCCAGGTTAATGGTCGAGGTGGTCTTGCCCACCCCGCCCTTCTGGTTGACCATCGCGATGACCCGGGCCGGACCGTGCGACGGCAGCGGCTCGGGTTCGGGAAAATCGGTCAGCGGCTTGCCGGTGGGTCCCACCGGCTTTGGTTCCTTGAGCATTCCTGCCCCGCGGATCTTGCCCTGTTCCTCGCTCACGATTGGCGAACCACACTTCCCATTCGGATCGGTCATTTGCTTGTCTACAGGTTATCGCCCGACGTGGTGCATTTAGGGGAATTTCCCCTCTTGCACGGCGAGCCTTGACCTTGAACCTTAACTCAAATGCTGTATATACGCTGAAGATCCCAAAGAGCGGCGCTGCCCGGCGCCGCGGCGGGAGTCCGGCCGCAAACCCGCGCCCGGCCTCCCCGGTCCCTGCACGACCCGGCCCAGGTGGCCGGACCGGTTAAACGGAACAACGCCCCGGCCCAGGTGGCCGGACCGGTTAAACGGAACAACGCCCCGCCGGGTGGCGGGGCGTTGTCCGGGTGACGTCGAGCACCGGCATGGCGCCGGTCCCCATGGCGCCGGAGGCTTCATCCAGCGCTGCCCCTAGTGGGCGTCGGGGTTCAGGCTCAGCTCATCGAACGGACGCTGGCCCGAGAGCACTGCGCGGGCCTGCTGCGCGTCCAACTCGCCGGTCCACTTGCCGATCAGCAAGGTGGCCACGGCGTTGCCGGTGAAGTTGGTCAGCGCGCGGGCCTCGGACATGAACTTGTCGATGCCCACGATCACGCCCATGCCGCCCAGCAGTTCGGGCTTGTGCGCCTGCAGCCCGGCGGCCAGCGTGGCCAGCCCGGCACCGGTGACCCCGGCGGCGCCCTTGGAGGCGATGATCATGAACACCAGCAGGCCGATCTGCTGGCCCAGGCTCATCGGCATATCCATCGCGGTGGAGATGAACAACGCCGACATGGTCAGGTAGATGGCGGTGCCGTCCAGGTTGAAGGAGTATCCGGTCGGCACGGTGATGCCCACCACCGGCTTGGACACCCCGGCATGCTCCATCTTGGCGATCAGCCGCGGCAGGGCCGATTCGGAGGAGGAGGTGGAGAAGATCAGCAGGTACTCGCGGGCCAGGTACTTCAGCAGCGCGAAGATGTTCAGCCCGGTCACCAGGCGCAGCATGCTGCCCAGGATCACCACGATGAACAGCGCGCAGGTCAGGTAGAACGCGCCCATCAGGATGGCCATCGAACCGATCGCGGCCCACCCGGTGGCACCGACCACCGCGGCGATCGCACCAAAGGCGCCGATCGGGGCAGCCCACATGATCATCATCATGATGCGGAAGACCACCAGCTGGATGTTCTTGATCGCGGTGAGCACCGGCTCACCGCTCTTGCCCATGGACTGCAGTGCGAAGCCCACGAAGATGGCCAGCACCAGGGTGGGCAGCACCGGGATGTCCCCGGGGATCATGCCCAGCAGGAAGGCGACGGTCGGGTTCTCCCCGGCCGCGGTGCTCGGGTCGTAGGGCTTGAGCTCCAGGCCCTCACCGGGGTGGATGATGTTGCCCACCACCAGCCCGATCGCCAGCGCGAACGTGGACATCACCAGGAAGTAGATCATCGCCAGCCCGCCGACCTTGCCCACGGTCGCGGCCTTGGCGATCGAACCGATGCCCAGCACGATGGTGCAGAAGATCACCGGGGCGATGATCATCTTGATCAGCGCCACGAATCCGGTGCCCAGCGGCTTGAGCGCCTTGCCCAGCTCCGGGGCGATGAGCCCGACGGCGGCACCCAGCACCACGGCGGCGATCACCATGATGTACAGCCAGTGGGTGCGGTCCTTCTTCTTCGGGGGCGCGGAGTGCGCCTGCGGGGTTTCGTCGATGACAGCCATGTTCACTCCAGGATCTGCAAGGGTTTGCTCCACCGCCACGGCACTGTGGCCGGCGGAGGGAAGTTCGTCACATCCATGGTGCGCGGTACAGTGACGTCCGTCTCCCTTGTGTTCATATTGTTCACATCACGTTTGCCGGCGAACCCGCGCGGCGCTGGCGGCCAGGGTCCGCGCGGCGCGCGCGGCACGGCGTTTTCCGCCCACCCTGCGGCCCCGGGGGACCGGGTCCCGGGTGCGGGCCTTGAGGCGGTGGCGGTGCGCACGGCGTCTTGCATCCGCCCCGTCGGACGGCGCAATCTGTTCACAGACCGGTTTTCCCACGAAGAGGTGCCCATGCCCGCTGTCCCTGGCCTGCCGCGCGCCGCCGGCGACCTGCGCCGGCTCAACCGCGACGCGTGGACGTTCGCCGCCCGCATCTTCGCGGTGCAGATGCTGCTGGTGCTCATCGCGGTGCTGGCCCTGGCCTGGTTCGGCATCGCCCACCAGCGCACGGTGATCCTGCAGGACCGCCGTGACCTGGTCACCACGGTCTCCCTCTCCCTGGCCGGGGACCCGTTCGTGCGCAGCGAGCTGGCCGGAAAGGATCCGGCAACGCGGCTGCAGCCGTTCACCACCAGCGTGCTGGAGGAGACCAGCACCATCGACTTCATCACGATCATGACCCCCGAGGGGGTGCGCCTGACGCACCCCGATCCCCGGCAGCTGGGCGGCACCTACCTGGGCACCATCCCCACCGAGGCGCGCTCCCACGTCGAACAGTTCACCGGGACGCTGGGCCCCTCGGTGCGCGCGATCGCCCCGGTGAACGATGAGCAGGGCCGCACCCTGGGCTGGGTGGCGGTCGGGGTGACGGTGGCGAACCTGGAGAACACCTACCGCAGCCAGCTGCCCAAGCTGCTGGGGCCCAGCGCGGTGGTGCTGGCGCTGGGGGCGGCCAGCTCCTGGTGGTTCTCCAAGTACATCCAGCGCGCCACCCTGGGCTTTGGCCCGCACGGGATGCGCCGGCTCTACGCGTTCTACTTCTCCGCGCTGCATTCGGTGCGCGAGGGGCTGCTGCTGATGGACCGCACCCAACGGGTGGTGCTGTACAACGATGAGGCGGCCCGGCTGCTGGGCCTGCCCGCCACTCCCCCGCCCGACGGGTTTGGGATCGAGCAGCTGGGGGTGCCCGAAAGCCTGCGCGAGCTGCTCTCCAGCGCCCGCTCGGCGCGCGATGAGATCCACGTGACCGCCAGCAGCGTAGTCGCGGTCTCCAAGGTTTCGGCCCGGGCCACCCAGCCGGAGCTGTTGCGCCGGCGCCGGATGCTGCCGCTGCGCTGGCTGGCCACGACCCCGTTCACCGGCGTGGTGGTCACGCTGCGGGACCTGACCGAGGTGCAGGAGATGACCGGGGAGATCCAGTCGCTGAAGACCTTCGCCACCGCGCTGCGCGCCCAGACCCACGAACACGCCAACCGGCTGCACACGATCGCCACCCTGATCGAGAACGGCCGGGAGCAGCGGGCGCTGGACTTCGCGCTGGCCGACCGGCAGGGCTCCCAGGCGTTGACCGACCTGGTGGTGGGCAGCATCGACGACGCCTACCTCTCCAGCCTGCTGGTGGCCAAGGCCGCGCAGGCGCACGAGCGCGGGGTGCGTTTGGAGATCTCCGCCTCCGGCACCGTGCCGCCGGACTGCTTCAAGGCGACCGACCTGATCACGATCGTGGGCAACCTGCTGGATAACGCGCTGGATGTCTCGGTGGGCAGCGACGCCGCCACGGTCTGGGTGGAGGTGGTCGGGCTGCCCGATGAGCTGCTGATCTCGGTCGCGGACTCCGGGCCGGGCATCGAACCGGAATTCCTCAAGGACCTGATGCGCTTCGGGGTCAGCACCAAGGGCGGGCAGGTGCCGCGCGGTCTGGGGCTGGCGCTGGTGCAGCAGGCGGTGCTGCGCCTGGGCGGGAGCATCACGGTGGATAATGATGCCGGGGCGATCTTCACCGTCACCCTGCCGCTGCCCGCCGCCCACGGCGCCACGGGCACCGCGGGCACCGAAACGAGCACCGAACCGAGTACTAAGGACGAGCAATGAACCGCGCGCCTGGCGCACCGCAGGCCGAACGGGGCCTGAAGGTCCTGGTGGTGGACGATGAACCGGAAACCGCCGCAGCCCACCGCGACTTCATCGCCCGGGTGGACGGGTACTGGACCGGGGCGGTGGCCGGCAACGGGCAGCAGGCCCTGGCGCTGCTGGCCCAGGCCCGGGACGCGGCAGAACCCTACGACCTGGTGCTGCTGGACATGACGCTGCCGGATCTGCACGGGATCGACGTCGCCCGCCGGATCCGCGGGCAGGGGCTGACCGTGGGGATCATCGCGATCACCGCGGTGCGCGACCTGCAGGTGGTGCGTTCGGCGGTGGCCAGCGGGATCACCCAGTACCTGATCAAGCCGTTTTCCTTCGCGGCGTTCGCGGAGAAGCTGGCCAACCACCGCCAGTTCGTGGCCAGCATGCACTCCTCCGGGGCGGAGGCGACCCAGGCGAACATCGACCACGCGTTCTCCGCGCTGCGCACCAGCGAGCGCGCCCAGCAGCTGCCCAAGGGGCTGATCCGCCAGACCCTGGAGCAGATCAGCGGGTTCCTCGCCGGGCAGCGGGGCCGGGCCTATTCGGCCACCGAGCTGGCCGCGGCGCTGGGCATTTCCCGGGTGACCGCCCGGCGCTACCTGGAGCACCTGGCCGACACCGGCCAGCTGCTCAAGCAGCCGCGCCACGGCAGCCGCGGCCGGCCCGAATACGAGTACCGTTCGGCCTAGCCGCTCAGGCGGGGCCCTGGGGGCGCAGCAGCGGGATCAGCTCCTGGATGACCTGCGGGTCCTCGATCGTGGAGGGCACCTGGTAGTCCTGCCCGTCGGCGATCTGGCGCATGGTCTTGCGCAGGATCTTGCCCGAGCGGGTCTTGGGCAGCGCCGCGACGATCTTGACCTCCCGGAAGTCCGCGACCGGCCCGATCTGCCGGCGCACCATGTCCACCACTTCCCCGCGCAGCTGCTCGGCGCCGATCCCCGCCCCGGACTTGAGCACCACGTACCCGACCGGGCGCTGGCCCTTGAGCGGGTCGTTGACTCCGATGACCGCGCATTCGGCCACGGCCGGGTGGCTGGCCAGCACCTGCTCCATCGCCCCGGTGGACAGCCGGTGCCCGGACACGTTGATCACGTCATCGGTGCGCCCCATCACGAACAGGTACCCGTCCTGATCGATGTACCCCGAGTCCCCGGTCAGGTAGTAGCCGGGCTGCTGGGCCAGGTAGGTGTCGATGAAGCGCTGGTCGTTGCCCCACAGGGTGCTCAGCGCCCCGGGCGGCAGCGGCAGCTTGATCAGGATGTTGCCCTCCTGCCCGGCCTGCAGCGCCGCGCCCAGCCCGTCGCGGATCTGCACGTTGAACCCGGGCACCGGGGTGGAGGGCGAACCGGGCTTGCGTTCCATGGCCGCCAGCCCCAGCGGGTTCGCGGCGATCGGCCAGCCCGATTCGGTCTGCCACCAGTTGTCCACCACCGGGATGCCCAGCAGCCGCTGCGCATAGTGGTAGGTGTCCGGGTCCAGCCGCTCCCCGGCGACGAACAGGGCGCGCAGGCTGGACAGGTCGTGCCTGGTCAGCAGCCCGCCCTCCGGATCCGCCCGGCGGATCGCGCGCAGCGCGGTGGGGGCGGTGAACATGGTGGTGACCCGGTGCTGGGCGATGATCCGGCCAAACACCCCCGCGTCGGGGGTGCCCACCGGCTTGCCCTCGTAGAGCACCGTGGTCGCCCCGGCCAGCAGCGGGGCGTAGACGATGTAGGAGTGCCCGACCACCCAGCCCACGTCGGAGGCGGTGAACATCACGTCCCCGGGCTTCACGTCGAAGATCGCACCCATCGAATACGCCAGCGCGGTCGCGTACCCGCCGGTGTCCCGCACCACGCCCTTCGGCGCCCCGGTGGTGCCCGAGGTGTACAGCACGTACAGCGGGTGGGTGCTGGGCACCGGCACCGCCTCGGCCGGCGACGCGTCGGCGGCCAGGGTGTCCCAGTCCAGCCAGTTTTCCCCGCGCCAGGTGTACTCGGCCAGCTGGTGGGTGAAGCCCTCACGCTGGGCGACGATGACATCGCGCACGCTGCCCGGGGCCAGGTCCAGCGCCTCGGCCACCGCCGGCAGGTACTCCACCTTGCGGCTGGGTTCGATCCCTCCGCTGGCGGTGATCACCGCGACCGGGGTGGCGTCCTGGATCCGCGAGGCCAGCTCCCGCGGCGCGAACCCGCCAAAGACCACCGAGTGGATCGCCCCGATCCGGGCGCAGGCCAGCATCGCGATCACCGCCTGCGGGATCATCGGCAGGTAGATCAGCACCCGGTCCCCCACGCCGATCCCGCGGGCGGCGAGCACCCCGGCGAAGCCGGCGACCTCCTCCAGCAGCCGCGCGTAGCTGTAGGTCCGGGTGGTGCCCAGCATCGCCGAGTCGTAGATCAGTGCCGCGGCCTCCCCGCGCCCGGCCGCCACGTGCCGGTCCAGCGCGGAGACGGTCAGGTTCAGCATCCCGTCCGGGAACCAGGAGTACAGCGGGGCGCGGGAGTCATCCAGTGCCGTGCGCGGGGCGTGCCGCCAGTCGATGGCCGCGGCCTGCTGGAGCCAGAACGCCCCGGGGTCCTGGACCGCTGCGGCGTATGCCTGCCGGTATGCCTGTGCCATGCGTGCTCCTTGTGTGTTGTGTTCCCGGCGCCGGTTCCCGCCGGGGCGGGGCGGTGCCGGGGGCTGCCTTCCAATGGGCCCGGTGGGCCCGGCGGTTCCGGTGGGCCCGGTGGGCCCGGCGGTTCCGGTGGGCCCGGTGGGCCCGGTGGTTCCCGTGGTTCCCGTGCTTCCAGTGGTTTTGGTTCAGCGCGGCCGGGCGATGACCTCCCCGCCGCGCTGAAGCGCAGGGCCCGGTGGACGATCCCGCATCCGCCTGCCCCGCTTGGGCTACAGCCTATGATCCAGCTCACCCACATTCAAGGGTCGTGTATACATAAAGTCCGAAATTTACGGAAGATTGCCGGAACTTTCGCCGCTTGTTCCCGATCTGTGTATACACTGGGGGCATGCGAGCCAGCGAAAAAGCCTACGAGATCCTGCGCCGGGACATTGTTGAATGGCGCATGAGTCCGGGCACTGTGCTGGCCGAAGTCGAGCAGTCCGCCCGGCTGGGCGTCTCGCGCACCCCGGTGCGCGAAGCCCTGGCCCGGCTGGTCGCCGACGGGCTGGCCGTGCAGCAGCGCGGGCGCGGCACCGTGGTTTCCGAGGTCTCCGTCGAGCACCTCGATGACCTGTTCACGCTGCGCCGGGTGCTGGAGTGCGAGGCCGCGCGCCTGGCCTGCCGCAGCGAGCTGGCCCCGGCCTTTGCCGAACTGGCCGACCAGTTTGAGCGGGCCGCCGCCGGGTTTGACCCCTCCGGACCACCACCCGACGGTGAGCGGATCGGCGCCGATGAGTACTACCGGCTGGTGGCGCGCCTGGATGAGCTGGGCGATGAGGCCGCGGACAACGGCTACCTGGGCGCGGCGCTGCGCAACCTGCGGGTGCACCTGCAGCGGGTGCGGCGCCTGGCCAAGGACCACCCGGCCCGGCTGCGCGCCTCGGCCGCGGAGCACGCCCAGATCGCCCGGGCGATCGCGGCCCGCAATGCGGAGCTGGCCGCGGCGGCCACCACCGTGCATCTGCACCAAAGTTTTGACCACATCATCAAGCATGCAACCGAGCTGAAAGGCAACCATGATTAATCATCCCGTGCGTGTGTACCGTTCCGAGGAAAACCTGGCCCGCGAGGACCAGCTGGCCCACAAGATCGCGGTGGTTGCCGCCGACCCGGTGGAGGTCACCGACGAGGTCAAGGAGATGATCATCAACCGGATCATCGACAACGCCTCGGTCGCCGTCGCCTCGCTGAACCGCGGCCCGATCATCGCCGCCCGCGCCCAGGCGCTGACCCACGCCCCCTCCAACGGCGGGGCCGGGGCGACCGTGTTCGGCATCGAGCAGAAGGTCTCCCCCGAATGGGCCGCCTGGGCCAACGGGGTGGCGGTGCGTGAACTGGACTACCACGACACCTTCCTGGCCGCTGACTACTCGCACCCGGGTGACAACATCCCCCCGATCCTGGCCGTAGCCCAGCACACCGGCGCCTCCGGGCACGACCTGATCCGCGCGATCGCCACCGGCTATGAAATCCAGGTGGACCTGGTCAAGGCGATCTGCCTGCACAAGCACAAGATCGACCACGTCGCCCACCTGGGCCCGTCGGCCGCCGCCGGCATCGGCACCCTGCTGGGCCTGAATGTGGAGACGATCTTCCAGGCCGTGGGCCAGGGCCTGCACACCACCACCGCCACCCGCCAGTCCCGCAAGGGCGAAATCTCCACCTGGAAGGCGCACGCCCCGGCCTTCGCCGGGAAGATGGCGGTGGAGGCCGCGGACCGCGCCATGCGCGGACAGACCTCCCCGGTGCCGATCTACGAGGGCGAGGACGGGGTCATCGCCTGGCTGCTGGACGGGCCCGACGCCGCCTATGAGGTGCCGCTCCCGCAGCCCGGCGAAGCCAAGCGCGCGATCCTGGACACCTACACCAAGGAGCACTCGGCCGAGTACCAGGCCCAGGCGTGGATCGACCTGGCCCGCAAGCTGCACCGCGAGCACCCGGAGGCCACCGACCCGAAGAACGTGGCATCGATCCTGATCAAGACCAGCCACCACACCCACTACGTGATCGGCTCGGGCGCGAACGACCCGCAGAAGTACGACCCGAGCGCCTCGCGCGAAACCCTGGACCACTCGATCCCGTACATCTTCGCCGTTGCCCTGCAGGACGGGGCCTGGCACCACGTGGACTCCTACGCCCCGCAGCGCGCGGCGCGCCCGGACACGGTGGAGCTGTGGCAGAAGGTCACCACCGAGGAGGACCCCGAATGGACCCGGCGCTACCACTCGCTGGACATCGCCGAGAAGGCGTTCGGCGGGTCCGTTGAGATCACCCTGGCCGACGGCACCGTGATCACCGATGAGATCGCCGTGGCCGACGCCCACCCGCTGGGCGCCCGCCCGTTCGCCCGCGAACAGTACATCCACAAGTTCCGCACCCTGGCCCAGGGGCTGGTCCAGGAGGCGGAGATCGAACGCTTCCTGGCCGCCGTGCAGCGCCTGGACGAACTGGGCACCGGGGAGCTGGACCAGCTGAACATCCTGGCCGCCCCCGGGGTCATCGACGCCGCCAACGCACCGAAGGGCCTGTTCTAATGCTGTACTCCACCCGCACCCCCGCCCAGAAGCGGATCGCGCTGCGTGAAATGCTCACCGCCGGGGCCGCCCGCCAGTTCCCCGGCGCGTTCAACCCGCTCTCGGCGCGGCTGATCGCGGAGAAGGGGTTCGACGGGATCTACATCTCCGGGGCGGTGCTGGCCAACGAGCTGGGCCTGCCGGACATCGGGCTGACCAGCCTGAGCGAGGTGGCCACCCGGGCCGGGCAGATCGCGCGAATGAGCGACCTGCCGGCGATAGTGGATGCGGACACCGGGTTCGGGGAGCCGATGAACGTGGCCCGCACCATCCAGGAGCTGGAGTACGCGGGGCTGGCCGGGTGCCACATCGAGGACCAGTTCAACCCCAAGCGCTGCGGGCACCTGGACGGGAAGAACGTGGTGGACACCGGCACCATGCTCAAGCGCATCGCCGCGGCCGCCGACGCGCGCATCGATGAGAACTTCTTGATCATGGCGCGCACCGACATCCGCGCCGTGGAGGGCCTGGATGCGGCGATCGACCGGGCCAAGGCGATGGTCGACGCGGGGGCGGATGCCATCTTCCCCGAGGCGATGAAGGACCTGGGCGAATTCGAGGCGGTGTGCAACGCGGTGCAGGTGCCGGTGCTGGCGAACATGACCGAGTTCGGCAAGTCCGAGCTGTTCACCCGCCAGCAGCTGGCCGACGCCGGGGTGGCCATGGTGATCTACCCGGTCACCTTGCTGCGCAGCGCGATGGGTGCGGCCGAGCGGGTGCTTAACGCAATCGCCGAGGAGGGCACCCAGCAGCGCGAAGTGGATAGGATGTTAACCAGGTCACGTCTGTACGAGCTGGTCGACTACGAGGCGTACAACCGATTCGACACCGGGATCTTCAACTTCCAGGTCCCGGGGCTGGACATCGAATCGAACAACGCGGACCTGTAGCACCGCCGCCGCGCACCTGCACCGAAAACGACAGGAGTTTGAATATGACCACTACCGAGGAAATTAAGAAGGGCCTGGCCGGGGTCGTGGTGGACTACACCGCGATTTCCAAGGTCAACCCGGACACCAACTCGCTGCTCTACCGCGGCTACCCGGTCCAGGATCTGGCGGCCACCAAGTCCTTCGAGGAGGTCGCCCTGCTGCTGTGGAGCGGGGAACTGCCCAGCGAGAGTGAGCTGACCGAGTTCTGCGCCTACGAGCGGGCCAACCGCTCGCTGGATCCGCGGGTGAAGGCGGCGATCGACCTGCTGCCCACCGACTGCCACCCGATGGACGTGGGGCGCACCGCGGTTTCCGTGCTGGGGGCGAACAACCCGCTGGCCGAGGACTCCTCCCCCGAGGCGGAGCTGCGCAAGGCCAAGGAGCTGTTCGCCGCCTTCCCCGCCGTGGTCGCCTACGACCAGCGCCGCCGCCGCGGGCTGGAGCCCATCGAGCCGCGCGAAGACCTGGACTACTCGCAGAACTTCTTGTGGATGACCTTCGGCGAGGAGGCGGCCCCCGAGGTCGTTGACGCGTTCCGGGTCTCCATGGTGCTCTACGCCGAGCACTCCTTCAACGCCTCGACCTTCACCGCCCGGGTGATCACCTCCACGCTCTCGGACCTGCACTCGGCGGTCACCGGGGCGATCGGCGCGCTGAAGGGCCCGCTTCACGGCGGGGCCAATGAGGCGGTCATGCACACCTTCGACGAGATCGGCATCGACAAGGACGAGTCGCGCGAGGCCGCCGCCGCGCGCGCCAAGGCCTGGATGGAGCAGGCGCTGGCCGAGAAGAAGAAGGTCATGGGCTTCGGCCACCGGGTCTACAAGAACGGGGACAGCCGGGTGCCGACCATGAAGGCGGCCCTGGACCGGATGATCGAGCACTACGGCCGGGCGGAGATGCTCGGGCTGTACGACGGGCTGGAAGCGGCGATGGACGAGGCCAAGGGCATCAAGCCGAACCTGGACTACCCGGCCGGACCCACCTACCACCTGATGGGCTTCGACACCGAGATGTTCACCCCGCTGTTCATCGCCTCACGCATTGTGGGCTGGACCAGCCACATCATGGAGCAGCGCGCCGCGAACTCGCTGATCCGCCCGCTGTCGGCCTACAACGGGCCGGAACAGCGCGAACTCTAGCACCGTGCCCTAGTTGGCCCTCCGGCCTGCGGCGGCCGAAATGCCGGAACGCCGGAATGCCGCGAGCACAGCCCGTGGGGTTGCACCTGATACCCAGGTGCAACCCCACGGGCTTTTTTGCGCCGGTTCTTAGGGGTGCGGGCGGAACCGGGTTGCGCGAAGCCCGCCCACGATCTATTGTTTTTCGATAGGAAGTAGCCGAACCTCAATAGATGCCTGGATGGTTGCCTGAGGCGGTCGCGCGGACCGCGCTTCCCGGGCCGCCGCTTCGGACAGAGTTCGGCACCTCGGTGAATGATGGTGAAAGGAGCCCGCGATGGGCAGAATGAGTATCGCCGCGCTGCGGATAGTGCTGGTCGGCGCGATGGGCCTGGCCCTGTTCCTGCAGGGGTTCATCGTCCCGGTGGCGGCCTGGGATGAGGGCGGGCCGAGCGGTGAATTCGGCTATCTGCGCCCGGCGTTCCTGGGCTACCTGGTGCTGGTCGGGCTGGTCGTGGAGCTGTGCATCGTGTGCGTGTGGAAGCTGGCGACCCGGGTGCGGCGCGGTACCGTGTTCAACCCGGCGGCCTTCAAATACGTGGACGTGATCATCGCTACCATCGGCGTGGGTGCGCTGGGCACCTTCGCGCTGGCTGCGGTGATGGCCCCCGGGGAGGCGGTTGCCCCGGGACTGGTGCTGCTGACCGGCGGGCTGGGTGTGCTGGTGGCCGGGATCGCGCTGATCGTGCTGGTGCTGCGCCAGCTGCTCGCGCAGGCGACCAGCACCGACCTGGAGGCGCAACGGCTGCGCACCGAGCTGGGCGGGGTGATCTGATTGGCGATCCGCGTGCAGATCGACGTGATGCTGGCCCGGCGCAAGATGGCGGTCGGTGAGCTGGCCGAACGCATCGGCATCACCCCGGCCAACCTGGCCGTGCTGAAGAACGAACGGGCCAAGGCGGTGCGCTTTAGCACGCTGGAGGCGTTGTGCCGGGAGCTGGACTGCCAGCCCGGGGACCTGCTGGTGTGGGAGCCGGATGCTCCGGGCGACGCGGATCGGTCCCTTGCGCCGGCGCGCGCAGGGAACACGCCCGGGCGGTAGGCCACACCCGATCAGGAGCGCAGCGCGGACCGGCCACGCGAACCGGCCGTGGGCGCGCTGGTCTTTCGGACGCTGACTTCTGGGCGCTGGCTTTCGGGGTCCGGCCGCGGTTCAGGCCGGGGCGTCGCCGTTCCACTGCTGCACCCGCAGGTTGGCCACGCCCAGGTTGTCCGGGGCCATCTGCACGGTGGCGGTGAACCGCTGCCCGTCCAGCAGCAGCGGGAGCCAGCGCTCGGCGTCCTGCCACATGTCCCGGACCGGCAACGCCTGGGCCGGGTACCAGCGGGCGTCCAGCTCCCCGCTGGCCGCGGGCTGCCCGCCGAACACGGTGGCCACGAACACCCTGCAGTCCATGTCCGAGCGCGGACTGGCGGGAAAGCGGAAGGCGATGTTCGCCCGGTGGGCCAGGTCGCCCGCCGCCACGCGCATGCCGGTCTCCTCGGCCAGTTCCCGCACCGCCGCCTGCACCGGGCTCTCCCCCGGCTCGATCTTCCCGCCCGGGGCGACGACGTTGCCGGCCCCGAACCCGGTGAGCTTGCGTCCCAGCAGCACTTCGCGGCCGGTGGGGCCCTCACGCAGCAGCAGGACCAGCACCACCGGTTGCGGCTGGGTCCGGTTGACGCTGGCGTCGGCGCTGCTGGTCATGGGCTGGCTCCTGGAGGACGGCTGGGTTTCTGGATGGGCGGTGGCGGGACGGCTTCAGCGCGCCCGGGGGTGGGCGAAGAGGTACGCCTCGCGCAGCGCATCGACGGTGACCTTGGTGTAGATCTGGGTGGTGGTTACCGAGGCGTGGCCGAGCAGCTCCTGCACCACGCGCACGTCGGCCCCGCCCTCCAGCAGATGGGTGGCGAAGGAGTGGCGCAACGTATGCGGGGAAACCTCGGTGGGCACCCCGGCCCGCTCGGCCGCCTTGGACAGGATCATCCACGCGGACTGCCGGGAGAGCCGCCCACCACGCTGGTTCAGGAACAGTGCCGGATTACCCCTGCCCTTGGCCGCCAGCCCCGGGCGGGCACGCACCAGGTAGTCGCTGAGCGCCTTGCGCGCGTAGGATCCGATCGGCACCACCCGTTCCTTGGAGCCCTTGCCGAACAGGCGCACCACGCTCTGCCCGGCGGAGTCCGGTGCGCTGCCGGGATTCGGGGCTGCCTGCAGCTCAGTGGAGGGTTGCAGGTCGGCATCGGGCTGCAGGCCGGCGGCGAAGTGCACGTCGTCCACGTCCAATGCGACCACTTCGGAGATGCGCGCGCCGGTGGAGTACAGGAACTCCAGCAGTGCCCGGTCGCGCAGCCCCGCCGGGGTGTCGGTCGCCACCGATTCCAGGATCGTGCTGACCTCGGCAATGGAGATGGCCTTGGGCAGGGAGGAACCGAAGCTGGGCGGCTGGATGTCGCGGGCCGGGTTGGGCACGCACAGCCCCTCCAGTTCCCAGAACTTGTGCAGCTGGCGGATCGCCACCGTGTGCCGGGCGACCGTGCGGGCGCTGAGCCCCGGCGTGCCCCCGGTGCCCTGGGCCAGCTGCTGCAGGTAGCCGCTGACCGCTTCCGGGGTGATGCCCGCCGGATCGCCGATCCGCTGGCGGCTCAGCGCCTGGGCGTAGCGGGTCAGGTCGCGGCGGTAGGCCGCCAGCGTGTTCTCGGCCAGGCCGCGCTCCAGGGACAGGTGCTGCAGATAGCGGGTCAGGGCGCGCTGCAGTGGGGCGGGGACGTCCTGCCCGGTTACGGGAGCGGCACCGTCCGGGGCCGGGCTGAGCGGGGGGCGGGACATCGGCTAGCTGTCCCGCAGGCCCGGGTGCGCCGTAAAGGGGGCGTCGGCCGGGCGAAGGTGGCGGTAGCCCTGGGCGCGGGCCGCGTGGGCGGCCAGGATCCCGACCACCGCGGAGGGGTTGTGAATCCGCCCGCCCAGCACCGCCTGCAGCGCCTCATCCAGCGGCACCCAGTCCGAACGCATCTCCGCTTCCTCATCGGTGCGCTCGAAACGCTCCGCGGTGGCCACCTCGCTGGCCTGGCGGGCCAGGAAGATGCGCATCGCCTCGGAGGAG
The DNA here is from genome assembly GCF_006094275.1 of Glutamicibacter creatinolyticus. Lineage (GTDB taxonomy): Bacteria > Actinomycetota > Actinomycetes > Actinomycetales > Micrococcaceae > Glutamicibacter > Glutamicibacter creatinolyticus. The sequence goes on along the minus strand of NZ_CP034412.1, from coordinate 1,072,768 downwards.
GAGCCCGGGGAGAGGAACACGTCGGTGAGCACCGCCCATTGCGCGGCGGTGCGATCGGCCTCCTCCCACAGCTCACGCTGGGCGGCGCGCAGCGGGGCTTCGCCCTCCACGTCCAGCAGTCCGGCCGGAAGCTCCCACAGGGTCATGCCCACCGGGTGGCGGTACTGGTTGATCAGCAGCACCCGGTCCTGCTCATCGAGGACCACCACGGCCACCGCCCCGGGGTGGGAGACGTAGTCGCGGGTGATGCGCGGCCCGCCGGGGGCCAGATCCACCTCATCGTGCAGCACATCCCAGATCAGCCCGTCATAGACGGTCTGCGAGGAGACCACGGTGCGCGGGGAGAATTCGTCGCTGGGGTGCTGGTTGTGGGGCACGAAGAGGGTCCTTCCATCTGGATGACAATGCCGGCCGGCAGGGCTGCTGATGCCGGCGGCCGCGGTGTTGTTCGCAGTGTAAGCCCAAGGGCCGGTACCGCGGCAAGTTCATGCAGCGGTACCGGCCCTTGGTTGGCTCTGCCCGGGGGTGCCGGGGTTGGTGCTAGTTCCCGCGCTGGGCCAGCGCGGCGGCGATCAGCCCGCTGAACAGTGCGTGCGGGCGGGTCGGGCGGCTGGAGAGCTCCGGGTGCGCCTGAGTGGAGACGTAGTACGGGTGCACCTCGGCCGGCAGCTCGACATACTCGACCAGCTTGCCGTCCGGGGAGGTGCCGGAGAAGACCAGGCCGGCTTCCTCCAGCTGCTCACGGTAGGCGTTGTTGACCTCGTAGCGGTGGCGGTGGCGTTCGGAGACCTCGTTCTTGCCGTAGGTGGCGGCCACCACCGAGCCCTCGGCCAGCTTGGCCGGGTACAGGCCCAGGCGCATGGTGCCGCCCAGGTCGCCGCGGCCATCGACGATGTCCTTCTGCTCGGCCATGGTGGCGATCACCGGCATGGTGGTCTGCGGGTCGAACTCGGTGGAGGAGGCGTCCTCCAGTCCGGCCACGTTGCGGGCGTACTCGATCACCATCGACTGCAGGCCCAGGCACAGCCCCAGGGTGGGGATGCGGTTCTCGCGGGCGAACTTCAGCGCGCCCAGCTTGCCTTCCAGGCCGCGGATGCCGAAGCCGCCGGGCACGCAGATCGCGTCGACGTCGGACAGCGCCTTGGCGGCGCCTTCCTCGGTGGCGCAGTCATCGGCCGGGACCCAACGCAGGTTGACCTTGGCGTTGTTGTCGAAGCCGCCGGCCTTCAGGGCCTCGGTGACCGACAGGTAGGCGTCGGGCAGGTCCACGTACTTGCCCACCAGCGCCACCTCCAGGTGGTGGGCCGGGTTGTGCACCACATCCAGCAGGCGGTCCCAGTCATCCCAGTCCACGTCACGGAACTTCAGGTCCAGGGTCTGCACGATGTAGGCGTCCAGCCCCTGGGCGTGGATGACCTTGGGGATGTCGTAGATGCTCGGGGCGTCAGGGCAGTTGATGACCGCCTCGGTGTCCACGTCGCAGGTGCGTCCCAGCTTGGCGCGCATCTCCTGCGGGATCTGGCGATCCGAGCGGATCACCAGCGCCTCGGGCTGGATGCCGATGGAGCGCAGGGCCGCCACCGAATGCTGGGTCGGCTTGGTCTTCAGTTCCTGGCTGGGGCCGATGTACGGAACCAGGGAAACGTGCACGAAGAACGCGTTCTTGCGTCCGATGTCCTGGCGCACCTGGCGGGCCGATTCCAGGAACGGCTGGGATTCGATGTCCCCCACGGTGCCGCCGATTTCGGTGATGATCACATCCGGCGCGCTCTTGCCCTCGCCCGGCTCGGTGGCCGGAAGGCGCATGCGGCGCTTGATCTCATCGGTGATGTGCGGGATGACCTGTACGGTGTCGCCCAGGTATTCGCCGCGGCGTTCACGCTCCAGGACGGTGGAGTACACCTGGCCGGTGGTCACGTTGGCGCTGCCGGGCAGGTTCTCATCCAGGAAGCGCTCGTAGTGGCCGATGTCCAGGTCGGTTTCGGCGCCGTCGTCGGTCACGAAGACCTCGCCGTGCTGGAAGGGGTTCATGGTACCTGGATCGACGTTCAGGTACGGATCGAGCTTCTGCATGGTCACGGAAAGACCACGAGCCCGAAGGAGATGTCCAAGGCTGGATGCCGTCAGTCCCTTACCCAGGGACGAGGCCACACCGCCGGTGACGAAGATATGCTTTGTCGTTTCAGACGACCGAGAATCACGAGTTGTATTACGCTGCACCACGGGATTTCATCCTATCACCAATCCTGCACCTGACCATCCACTTGTCACCATCGCCACACCCGGATGGCGGGGGCGCAGCGGCGGCGGTTAGGCTTTGGCCGCCGCCTTCGACAGCGAATCTACCAGCTGCCGGGCCTCACCCAACAGCTCCTCCGCGTGCGCCTGGGCGGTGTCCGACTCCTCCTGCCCGGCCAGCATTCGCGCCAGTTCCCGCACCCTTTGGGCCTCATCCAGGGCCACGACGTCCGAGGCGGTGAAGCCCTTGCCGGTGTTCGCCGTCGCATCGGAGTTCTTGATCACACGGATGTGGCGATCGGCATAGGCGGCCACCTGGGGCAGGTGGGTGACGACGATGACCTGTACGTGGCGGGCCAGCATGGCCAGGCGTTCGCCGATGGCCACCGCGGCCTTGCCGCCCACGCCCTGGTCGACCTCGTCGAACACGAAGGTCGGCACCGGGTCCACGGCCGCGAGCACCACCTCGATCGCCAGCATCACCCGGGAGAGCTCACCGCCGGAGGCGCCCTTGCCCAGCGGGCGGGGTGCGGCCCCGGCGTGCGGGGCCAGCAGCATCGCGATGGAGTCCTGCCCGTACGCCCCGGGCTCCTCCAGCGCCTCCAGCTGCACGACCAGTTTCGCGTCGGGCATTGCCAACGCGGTCAGTTCCTGGCTGACCCGCTTGGACAGCAGCTTGGCGGCCTTGGTGCGGGCCCGGGTCAGCTCCGCGGCCAGCGAGGAAACCTCATTGCCCAGCTTGGTGCTGCGCTCCTGCAGTTCCGTGATGCGGGTGTCATCCCCGCCCAGCTCCTCCAGCCGGGTCCGGGAGGCGTCGGCCCACTGCAGCACCTCATCGAGGCTCGGGGCGTATTTGCGCAGCAGCTTGCCCAGCTCCGCGCGCCGCGCCTCCACCTGAGCCAGGCGTTCGGGGCCCTCCTCGTCCAGGTCCGCCAGGTAGGCCGAGATGTCGCTGGAGAGCTCCGAGGCCAAGATGCCCAGTTCCGCGGCGCGGTCCGCAAACCCCTGCAGGGCCGGGTCGTCTCCCCCGGCGGCGGCCAGCACCCCGCGCGCGCTTTCCACCAGCGAGTTGATGCCCGGGGTCTCAAAATCCTCGCTGTCGAGGATGCCGTGGGCCTGGACGGCGGCGTTGCGCAGCGATTCGACGTTGCCCAGCTTCGTGGCGGCCTCGCGCAGCTGCTCATCCTCCCCCGACTGCGGGTCGATCCCGTCGATCTCCTCCAGCGCCAGGCGCAGGTTTTCCGCCTCCCGCACCCGGTCCCGCGAATCCTGCTTCAGGCTGGCCAGCTCACGGCTGACCTCGCGCCACTGGCGGTAGCTGCGCTGGTAGCGGGCCAGGGTGCGGGAAAAGTCATCACCGGCGAAGCGGTCCAGGGCGTCGCGCTGCGCGCCGGCCTCCTTCAACCGGATCTGGTCGGACTGGCCGTGCACCGCCACCAGCTCCGAGCCCAGCTCGGCCAGCAGGCCCACCGGCGCGCTGCGCCCGCCCACGGTGGCGCGCGAACGGCCCTGGGCGGAGAGGGAACGGCTCAACAGCAGCTCGCTGCGCTGCCCGCCCTCCCCGGCCGGTTCAATGAATGCGCCGGCCTGGGCGGCAGCATCGAGCACATGGTGATCGGGCTCCAGGTGCACCACGGCCTCGGCCAGTGCGTGCTTTGCCCCGGTGCGCACGGCCCCGGCGTCGGCACGGCGGCCCAGCAACAGGGAGAGCGCGGTAATCACCATGGTCTTGCCCGCACCGGTCTCGCCGGTGACCACGGTCAGGCCCGGACCCAGCGGCAGGGTGGCCTGGGTGATGACACCGAGGTTGGAGATCGAAATTTCCTGAATCATCGCGCACTCCCGATCGATTGAGCTGATGCGTTCATGTTCTTGCGTTAGATTACCGTCACCATCGTACACATATTCGAATCCTCTTGTTCGAACATCGTGTTCGAACCCGGCGCGCAGACCCCGTTGGTGGCCCGCGGGGTGATGACCCGCGGGGCTGGGGTCAGCTTGGTGGCCGCGCAGCCCCCGGCCCCCGGCCCGCTGTCGGCGTTCACCGGTGGGAGGTGGCCGCTCCTGCAACTGGCTCCCACTATCCCCCGCCGCGGCGTGGACCCAAGCCCACTGGATACCGGACGGGGATTACGGCGATCTGGGGGGGCGCCCGCCGCCATCGTGCGGGCACGGCCGGATGTCAGGGGCGCGGATCGTCGCGGGCCACCATCGGGATGCCCGGCTCGTCCTTGTTGTGCGGCTCGACGGTGCGCAGTTCGGGCTTGACCACCGGCAGCGCGGTGGTGGCGGTGCGGCGTTCCGACGGGCGGGCCGGTCCGCGCCAGCCCTGGATCGGCAGCTCGAACTTGTTGACCAGGCGTTCGGAGAACGGGGTGGTGTTCAGCCGGGCCAGCTTCACCGGCTGGGCGCTGCGGGTCACTTCCACCCGGGCCCCGGGCGGCAGGTCAATGGTGCGCCGGCCATCGCACCACAGCACGGCCTCGGCGTCGGTGCGGGTGAGCATCTCCACCGCCATCACCGAGTCCGGGGAGATCACCAGCGGCTTGGCGAACAGGGCGTGGGCGCTGATCGGCACCATGATCAATGCCGCGACCTCCGGCCAAACCACCGGACCGCCGGCGGAAAAGGCGTAGGCGGTGGAGCCGGTGGGGGTGGCCATCACCACCCCGTCACAACCGAAGGTGGAGATCGGCCGGCCGTCGACCTCGATGACGACCTCGACCATCCGCTCACGGTTGGCCTTCTCCACCGCCGCCTCGTTCAGCGCCCAGGTCTCGGCCAGGCACACGTTGTCCAGCCACACCTTGACCTCGATGGCCATGCGCTGCTCCACGGTGTAGCGCCCGGCGGCAAGCTGGGCCACCGAATTGGCCAGCTCGGTGCGTTCACTTTCGGCCAGGAAGCCGACGTGGCCCAGGTTCACGCCCACCAGCGGCAGGTCGGCCTCCCGCACCTGCTCCGCGGCGTGCAGCACCGAGCCGTCGCCGCCAAGCACCACCCCCAGATCGATGTCCTGCATCTGGCAGTCCTCGCCCAGGATCTCCACGTGCAGCGCATCCTCGCCCTGGTTGTCCCCGTTGGCGCCGATGACCGCGTGCTGGTCCTGGCGGCGCATTACCGGCACGATGCCGGAATTGGCCAGCTGGTGGGAGGTTTCGATGGCCGCGGCGATCGCGTCCTTACGGCCCGTGTGGGTGAAAACTAGGATGCGGCGCAATATCGGATGCCCCCTCAGGCTCGAATTCTCGGGGTGGAAGCGCGCAGGATGCACCGGCGGCTAGGTGCGCACCGATCCAGCCCGTCGCTTCGACGCGTTGTGTTCAAGAATAGTCAACCAGCTCCCACATCCGCGCATCGGGCGGGGATTGTGGCTGCCCGGTGTCGGGCCGGCCCAGGCGCAGGAAGAACTCCACGTTCCCATCCTGCCCGGGCAGCGGGCTGCGCGCCAGCCCCTGCAGCTCAAGTCCGGCTTCCCGCGCGCTGGCCACCACGTTTTCCACCGCGGTGCGCCGCAGGCGTGCGGAGGTGACCACCCCGGACTTGCCCAGGTGCTCCCGGCCCACCTCGAACTGGGGTTTGGCCATCAACAACAGGGTCCCGCCCGGGCGTGTTGCCTGCGCCAGCGCCGGGATCACCAGGCGCAGCGAAATAAAAGACAAGTCAGCCACCACCAGGTCGACAACTCCCCCGATCTGCGCCGGCTCCAGGTAACGCACGTTCAGCCCCTCGTGCACGCTGACCCGCTGGTCAAAGCGGATCTGGTCCACCAGCTGACCGTGGCCGACGTCGACGGCCACCACGTGCCGGGCCCCGCGGCGCAGCAGCACATCGGTGAACCCGCCGGTGGAGGCCCCGGCGTCCAGGCAGCGCAGGCCCCGCGGGTCGATGTCCGGGTAGTGTTCCAGCGCCCCGGCCAGCTTGTGCCCGGCCCGGCTGACGTACTCCTCCCCCTGGCCGGGCAGCAGCTGCAGCGTCGCGGAAGGATCGACCTTCTTGGAGGCCTTCGTGGCCGGCTGCCCGTCCAGCAGCACCCGCCCCTCGGCGATCAGCCGGGCGGCGTCGGTGCGGGATCGAGCCAGGGAACGGGCGACCAGCTCCTGGTCCAGGCGGCTCACTGCGTCCCGCCCCCGGTGCGGTTCAGGTCCTGCTGCAGATCATGCAGCAGCTGCTCATAGACCCGCGCATGCTCGGCGATGTCCAGGGAGGCCAGCGAGGCCAGGCGTTCCTCCACGACCTGCTCAGTCACCTGGGCGGCGGCGGGTCGGGCCAGGGGCCCGGGGGTCGGCATCGGATGGTTCATCTCTTACCTCCGCGCGGCGCGGTGCAGTTCATCCAGCCCGCGTGCGGTGAATTGGATCTGCGGTTCTACACACCCAGTCTGCCGCGGATGGGCCAGCCACCAGGCGTGGCACGCCGCACGCCAGCCATCCAGGTCCGATTCGGTGCCGGTCACCTCGATCTTGTCCTCGCGCACGCTGGCCACCGCCTCCCCGACCTGTACCCCGAAGCCCAGCACCTGGGTGGTCGGGTAGGGCCGGTAAAAGTCATCCAGCGACCGGATCAGGTAGGTGGGGCGCTGATCGGCCGGGGCGGCCAGGGCGCTGCGCGGGCTATCGACCCCGGTGAGCACCAGGGCGCTGCTGAACCCGGCGCGGTTGGCGCCCAGGATATCGGTGTCCAGCCGGTCCCCGACCACCAGCGGCTTGGTTGAATCCAGCCGTTCCGCGGCACGGGTGAACAGGTAGGACTGCGGTTTGCCGGCGATCTCCGGCTCGGCGTCCACCGCCGCCTGCACGGCGTTGACCAGCGAGCCGTTGCCCGGGGCCAGGCCCTCGGACCGCGGGATCGTCAGATCCGTGTTGGTGGCCACCCACGTCGCCCCGCGGGCGATCGCATAGCTGGCCTCGGCCAGGTCGGTCCACGAAACCTCGGGGTAGAACCCCTGGATCACTCCGGCCGGCTCGTCCTGATGGGACTCCACCACTTCCATGCCGCGCACGGCCACGCACTCACGCAGGTAGGGGGAACCGACCACCAGCACCTTGCTGCCCGGGTTCAGTTTCTGGGCCAGCAACTCCGCGCCGGCATCGGCCGAACCGAATACGTGCTCCGCCGACGTCTTCACGCCCAGCTGGCGCAGGTGTGCCGCCACGGCCATTGGGGAGCGCCCCGCGTTGTTGGTGATGAAGGCCAGCGGGACCTCCACCTCCGCCAACGCGTTCAGCGACTCCACGGCGCCGGTCACGGCCTCAGCCCCAGCGTACACCACCCCATCCAGGTCGGACAGGACCGAGTCAAAACCCGAAATCAGCATCTGGCCAGTTCCCTCCTAGTGCGCTGAAGCGCTACTTGTCCTGCGCTGGACTCTCGTCCCCATCGGCGTGGATGGTGCGTTCCTGCGCGTCATCGTCCTCGGCCTGCGCGTCATCGAAGGACACCTCGGACAGGTCATCCTCCTCGTCGATGCCGGTCGCGGCGTGCTCCTGCACGGTTTCGTCATCCTCGTTGGAAGCGTCCATCTGGGCAACGACGTCCGAATCGGAGTCGGCTTCCTCGGCTTCTGCGTCAGCGCCCGGCTCGATCAGGTCCTTGGCCCGCGGATGGGCCTCTTCCTCATCCATTTCCGGGGCCAGGTCGTAGATGAACGAATCGTCGCTGTCCTCCTCAACGCCCAGCGCCCGCTCCGCCACGGCGATCTGCGCGCGCCAGCGCTTGGCCTCTTCGGCCCGGCCGGCTTCCTGCAGCAGGTCGGCGTAGGCGCTGAAAAGGCGCGGGGTGAACTTGAAGGCACGGTTGAAGTCCAGCTGCGGCAGCGCCTCCAGCTCGGCCAGCGCGGCGTCCATCTTCCCCAGGTCGGCGTAGGCGCCGGCGGCCACAATGTGCAACTCCACCTTGACCGCGGTGTCCAGCTCGGCGAACTCCTCGTCGTGCGCCATTTCAATGGCCTTCTCCGCCCGGCCCAGACCGCGTAGCGAGTCGGCAATCAGCGGCAGGTTGTAGTCCGAGCCGCTGATCCGGCGGTGGGTGCGCAGTTCGCGCAGGGCATCGGCATACTTGCCAGCATGGTAGGCGGCGATCCCCACCGCCTCGCGCACCACGGCCACGCGACCGCCACGGCGGGAAGCCGCCAGGGTGTGCTCATAGGCCAGCTCAGGATCGACCTCAAGCAGACGTCCGGCCATGACCAGGTGCTTGGCAACCCAGCTCTGGCTGCGTTCCTCCAGGTAGCGCAGCTGGGCGCGAGCCACGCGATCCAGCTCCTTGCCCGTCACGTCCTCGTCGATGTCCGGAGAGGCAGTGCGGTCCGGACGGTTGGAGATGCGCAGATCGCCGGGGTTGTGCTTGCGAACGCCGCGCTCGTCATCCTGGAATTTGCCCTTGGGCGCCCCACCCTCGGAGCGGCCACGGGAGGTCTCCCGCCCGCGCTCGTCACCCTTGCGGAACTGGCCACGGTTCTCGTCGTTGCGGCGGAAATCAGAACGCTCACGGTCCCCGCGGAAGCCGCCACGGTTGTCGTCAATGCGGCGGAAATTATCGCGCTTATCGCCATCGCGACGGAAATCAGAACGCTCACGGTCCCCGCGGAAGCCACCGCGCTTGTCGTCATCGCGACGGAAATCAGAACGCTCACGGTCCCCGCGGAAGCCACCGCGCTTGTCGTCATCGCGTCGGAAATCAGAACGCTCACGGTCCCCGCGGAAGCCACCGCGCTTGTCGTCATCGCGACGGAAATCAGAACGCTCACGGTCCCCGCGGAAGCCACCGCGCTTGTCGTCATCGCGACGGAAATCAGAACGCTCACGGTCCCCGCGGAAGCCACCGCGCTTGTCGTCATCGCGACGGAAATCAGAACGCTCACGGTCCCCGCGGAAGCCACCGCGCTTGTCGTCATTGCGGCGGAAATTATCGCGCTTGTCGCCATCGCGACGGAAATCAGAACGGTCACGATCCCCGCGGAAGCCACCACGGTTGTCATCATTGCGGCGAAAATTGTCGCGCTTGTCGCCATCACGACGGAAATCAGAACGCTCACGGTCCCCACGGAAGCCACCACGGTTGTCGTCATTGCGGCGGAAGTCAGTACGGTCACGGTCCCCGCGATAACCACCGCGGTTATCATCATTACGCCGGAACCCTCCACGATTGCGATCGCGGTCCCCGCCGAAACCGCCACGGTTCTCGTCGGTACGGCGGAAGTCCCCGCGGCTGCGGTCACGGTCCCCGCGGTAACCGCCGCGGTTGTCGTCGTTGCGGCGGAAATCAGAACGGTCACGATCCCCGCGGAAGCCACCACGGTTGTCATCATTGCGGCGGAAATTGTCGCGCTTGTCGCTATCGCGACGAAAATCAGAACGGTCACGATCCCCGCGGAAGCCACCACGGTTGTCATCATTGCGGCGGAAATCCCCGCGGTTGCGGTCACGATCGCCGCGGTAACCACCGCGGTTGTCATCGTTACGGCGGAAGTCTCCGCGATTAGAGTCTCGCTGTCCGCGGTAGCCACCGCGATCACTATCGTCTCGCCGGAAACCGTCACGGCGGTCTTCGCCTCGACGGTTGTCCTTGCGCTGGTCGCCATCACGGCGGAAGCCGCCGCGATGCTCTTGGTTTCGTCCCGAATGATTGTTTCGGAAATTTCCTCGGTCGTTGCCCGAGTTGCGATGGGATTCGTTAGACATGAAAAGTTTTCCTCTCAGCGGCCCTATTCCAACACCGCAACCTTCGTGCTCGCACGTCGAGTCACTTCACTATTTAGTATCTTTGCGACGCTGCAGGCGTCGCGCTCATTCAAGTCTAGGCGACGTGAAAAGCCCGTGGCTTGAAAGCGGGGGAAATGTGGCCAGACACTCAGGATGCGTATCGTGCAGTCGTAGGTGTGGAGGACGGCTAAAGCCCCACGGCTTAAACAGGTGAGGCTCCAACCATCACTGGTTAGAGCCTCAAACCCTTCATCAAATTAAGTCCGGCGGTGTCCTACTCTCCCACACCCTCACGAGTGCAGTACCATCGGCGCAGTGGGCCTTAGCTTCCGGGGTTCGGTATGGGACCGGGCGTTTCCCCCACGCTATGACCGCCGTAACATAGTGTGTTGATAAGTCATCGGCCTATTAGTACAGGTCAGCTACACAAGTCTTTAGTCCTTGCTTCCACATCCTGCCTATCAACCCAGTGGTCTAGCTGGGGGCCTCTCACACAAAAAGTGCATGGAAATCTCATCTCGAAGCAGGCTTCCCGCTTAGATGCTTTCAGCGGTTATCCCTTCCAAACGTAGCTAATCAGCGATGCACTTGGCAGTACAACTGACACACCAGAGGTTCGTCCGTCCCGGTCCTCTCGTACTAAGGACAGCCCTTCTCAAATTTCCAACGCGCGCAGCGGATAGGGACCGAACTGTCTCACGACGTTCTAAACCCAGCTCGCGTACCGCTTTAATGGGCGAACAGCCCAACCCTTGGGACCTACTCCAGCCCCAGGATGCGACGAGCCGACATCGAGGTGCCAAACCATGCCGTCGATATGGACTCTTGGGCAAGATCAGCCTGTTATCCCCGAGGTACCTTTTATCCGTTGAGCGACGGCCCTTCCACACGGTGCCGCCGGATCACTAGTCCCGACTTTCGTCCCTGCTCGAGCTGTCACTCTCACAGTCAAGCTCCCTTGTGCACTTACACTCAACACCTGATTGCCAACCAGGCTGAGGGAACCTTTGGGCGCCTCCGTTACTCTTTAGGAGGCAACCGCCCCAGTTAAACTACCCATCAGGCACTGTCCCTGAACCAGATCATGGTCCGAAGTTAGGTGACCGGTACAGCCAGAGTGGTATTTCAACGATGACTCCACCCGAACTAGCGTCCAGGCTTCACAGTCTCCCACCTATCCTACACAAGCTGCACCGAACACCAATACCAAACTATAGTAAAGGTCTCGGGGTCTTTCCGTCCTGCTGCGCGTAACGAGCATCTTTACTCGTACTGCAATTTCGCCGAGTTCATGGTTGAGACAGCGGGGAAGTCGTTACTCCATTCGTGCAGGTCGGAACTTACCCGACAAGGAATTTCGCTACCTTAGGATGGTTATAGTTACCACCGCCGTTTACTGGGGCTTAAATTCTCCGCTTCGACCCCAAAGGGGTCTAACAGGTCCTCTTAACCTTCCAGCACCGGGCAGGAGTCAGTCCGTATACATCGTCTTGCGACTTCGCACGGACCTGTGTTTTTAGTAAACAGTCGCTTCCCCCTGGTCTCTGCGGCCCACACCCGCTCAGGAAAGCAAGTTTCCCTCACGAGGCAGGCCCCCCTTCTTCCGAAGTTACGGGGGCATTTTGCCGAGTTCCTTAACCATGATTCTCTCGATCGCCTCGGTATTCTCTACCAGATCACCTGTGTCGGTTTAGGGTACGGGCGGACTGGGACCTCACGCCGATGCTTTTCTAGGCAGCATAGGATCACCGAATCACCCACCAAAGTGGGCGCCTATCAGGTCTCAGGCACACGTTCCGCGGATTTGCCAACGAAACACCCTACACCCTTGGACCAGGTCAATTCCATTGCCTGGCTCGGCTACCTTCCTGCGTCACACCTGTTAACACGCTGACCTCACACCCTCGGTTCCCAGCCACCAACCACAACCACCCCCCAAAGGAGGCAGCACGTCATGGCGGCAGGTGGTTAGCATCAGATGCTCAGTATGGGCGGTCCTTCGCCGGTACGGGAATATCAACCCGTTGTCCATCGACTACGCCTGTCGGCCTCGCCTTAGGTCCCGACTAACCCAGGGCAGATTAACTTGACCCTGGAACCCTTGATCATTCGGCGGACGGGTTTCTCACCCGTCATTCGCTACTCATGCCTGCATTCTCACTCGCGTAGCCTCCACCGCTGGTTTCCACCGCGACTTCACCGGCCACACGACGCTCCCCTACCCATCCAAACCACTGGACCACAAAAGCCAATGACATGTTTGAATGACGCAACTTCGGCGGTGTGCTTGAGCCCCGCTACATTATCGGCGCGGAATCACTTGACCAGTGAGCTATTACGCACTCTTTCAAGGGTGGCTGCTTCTAAGCCAACCTCCTGGTTGTCACAGCAACTCCACATCCTTTTCCACTTAGCACACGCTTAGGGGCCTTAGTTGGCGTTCTGGGCTGTTTCCCTCTCGACTATGAAGCTTATCCCCCACAGTCTCACTGCTGCGCTCTAACTTACCGGCATTCGGAGTTTGGCTAAGGTCAGTAACCTTGTAGGGCCCATCGCCTATCCAGTAGCTCTACCTCCAGTAAGAAACACGCAACGCTGCACCTAAATGCATTTCGGGGAGAACCAGCTATCACGAAGTTTGATTGGCCTTTCACCCCTACCCACAGCTCATCCCCTCCATTTTCAACTGAAGTGGGTTCGGTCCTCCACACGCTCTTACACGCGCTTCAACCTGGCCATGGGTAGATCACTTCGCTTCGGGTCTAGACCGTGCCACTCAAACGCCCTATTCAGACTCGCTTTCGCTACGACTACCCCACACGGGTTAACCTCGCGACACAGCACTAACTCGCAGGCTCATTCTTCAAAAGGCACGCCATCACAGAACACAAAGCCCTGCTCTAACGGTTTGTAAGCACACGGTTTCAGGTACTATTTCACTCCCCTCCCGGGGTACTTTTCACCATTCCCTCACGGTACTGATTCACTATCGGTCATCAGGTAGTATTCAGGCTTACCAGGTGGTCCTGGCAGATTCACACGGGATTCCTCGAGCCCCGTGCTACTCGGGCACCCACACTAGGACGGCAGCACGCATGATAACTACGGGACTATCACCCTCTCTGGTCCGGCATTCCAACCGATTCACCTATACGCCTGCACCTCATCCCGCCAGCCGAATAGAACTGGCACATATGGACCCCACAACCCCGAAGATGCAACGCCTATCCGCTATCACACACCTACCGGTTTAGCCCCATCCGCGTTCGCTCGCCACTACTAACGGAATCACTATTGTTTTCTTTTCCTGCGGGTACTGAGATGTTTCACTTCCCCGCGTTCCCCCCACATGGCCTATACATTCAGCCACGGGTCACACCACATAACATGGTGCCGGGTTTCCCCATTCGGAAATCCTGGCCTCAACGTCCGGTTATCGACTCCACCAGGCTTATCGCAGATTCCCACGTCCTTCATCGGCTCCTGATGCCAAGGCATCCACCGTGCGCCCTTAAAAACTTTCAACACAAACAACTCAAATACATGAGCAACAAAACAATCAACAAAATCACAAAACAACAAACACCCACACACACAAAATGCGGCAGGCACCTGTCATTTCAAGATGCTCGCGTTCACTATACAGTTCCCAAACAACAACCCCACACCCCCACACCACACACCCACACACCAGCCGCCAGAGTTCATTGATATTCCACCCATGAGCAACCCGCCCACCAACACTCGTGGCGGCAACGGGCAACCAATAATGGTTAGCTCCTTAGAAAGGAGGTGATCCAGCCGCACCTTCCGGTACGGCTACCTTGTTACGACTTAGTCCCAATCGCCAGTCCCACCTTCGACGACTCCCCCCACACAAGGTGGTTAGGCCATCGGCTTCGGGTGTTACCAACTTTCGTGACTTGACGGGCGGTGTGTACAAGGCCCGGGAACGTATTCACCGCAGCGTTGCTGATCTGCGATTACTAGCGACTCCGACTTCATGGGGTCGAGTTGCAGACCCCAATCCGAACTGAGACCGGCTTTTAGGGATTAGCTCCACCTCACAGTATCGCAACCCATTGTACCGGCCATTGTAGCATGCGTGAAGCCCAAGACATAAGGGGCATGATGATTTGACGTCATCCCCACCTTCCTCCGAGTTGACCCCGGCAGTCTCCCATGAGTCCCCGGCATAACCCGCTGGCAACATGGAACGAGGGTTGCGCTCGTTGCGGGACTTAACCCAACATCTCACGACACGAGCTGACGACAACCATGCACCACCTGTGAACCAGCCCCAAAAGGGGAAAGACCATCTCTGGCCCGGTCTGGAACATGTCAAGCCTTGGTAAGGTTCTTCGCGTTGCATCGAATTAATCCGCATGCTCCGCCGCTTGTGCGGGCCCCCGTCAATTCCTTTGAGTTTTAGCCTTGCGGCCGTACTCCCCAGGCGGGGCACTTAATGCGTTAGCTACGGCGCGGAAAACGTGGAATGTCCCCCACACCTAGTGCCCAACGTTTACGGCATGGACTACCAGGGTATCTAATCCTGTTCGCTCCCCATGCTTTCGCTCCTCAGCGTCAGTAAATGCCCAGAGACCTGCCTTCGCCATCGGTGTTCCTCCTGATATCTGCGCATTTCACCGCTACACCAGGAATTCCAGTCTCCCCTACATCACTCTAGTCTGCCCGTACCCACCGCAGATCCGAGGTTGAGCCTCGGACTTTCACGGCAGACGCGACAAACCGCCTACGAGCTCTTTACGCCCAATAATTCCGGATAACGCTTGCGCCCTACGTATTACCGCGGCTGCTGGCACGTAGTTAGCCGGCGCTTCTTCTGCAAGTACCGTCACCCCCAAAAGGGGCTTCTTCCCTACTGAAAGAGGTTTACAACCCGAAGGCCGTCATCCCTCACGCGGCGTCGCTGCATCAGGCTTTCGCCCATTGTGCAATATTCCCCACTGCTGCCTCCCGTAGGAGTCTGGGCCGTGTCTCAGTCCCAGTGTGGCCGGTCACCCTCTCAGGCCGGCTACCCGTCGTCGCCTTGGTGAGCCATTACCTCACCAACAAGCTGATAGGCCGCGAGTCCATCCCCAACCGATAAATCTTTCCACCCCCTGCCATGCAGCAGGAAGTCATATCCGGTATTAGACCCAGTTTCCCGGGCTTATCCCGAAGTCAGGGGCAGGTTACTCACGTGTTACTCACCCGTTCGCCACTAATCCACCAGTGCAAGCACCAGCATCATCGTTCGACTTGCATGTGTTAAGCACGCCGCCAGCGTTCATCCTGAGCCAGGATCAAACTCTCCATAAAAAACAAGAAAAGCACACCACCAACCACCACACGGACCACACGGTGGCCAAGTGATGCAATCCCGGCGAATAAAAAACACTCAACCACCACACACGGGGGTGCGGGCAATCAAGCAAATAAATGTTTCGTATTCACCAAACAAAAATAATTTGGTATCAACAAACTTGGCACACTATTGAGTTCTCAAACAACAACAGCTCCAGGGTAAACATCCCGTTTCCGGTGTGTGTTTCCCGCTGGCAACAGATAAAAA
Organism: Glutamicibacter creatinolyticus; assembly: GCF_006094275.1. Lineage (GTDB taxonomy): Bacteria > Actinomycetota > Actinomycetes > Actinomycetales > Micrococcaceae > Glutamicibacter > Glutamicibacter creatinolyticus. The sequence continues at coordinate 1,057,252 of NZ_CP034412.1, read as the reverse complement.
CTATACGCAGGTTCCACCACACACGCAAATCGAGGGCTTGTGCAACAAAAACCCCGGAATGCCGGGGAAAATCAGGCGCTCTGGGGGCGTAGACGCAGAAAACCGCCGAGAAAGTGCTGTGCTTCACAGACTTTCTCGACGGTTTCCCTGAAATGCTCCTGCGGGGCGGGTGGTTAGCCCTCCAGCTCCAGGACTGCCATGTTCTTCTTGCCTCGGCGGATGATCGCGTAGCGCTGGTGCAGGAAGTCATCAACGCTAAGTTCCGAGTCGATCCCCTGGACCTTGTGGTTGTTCACGTAGGCGCCGCCTTCCCCAACGGTGCGGCGGGCCTCGGACTGGCTCTTGCTCAGCCCGCTGGTCTGCAGCACGTTGAGGATGCCCAGCTCATCGGCCTTGATCTTGGCCGAGGGCAGCTCGGCGATGACCGCCTGCAGCGTCGGCAGATCGATCTCGCCCAATTCGCCGTTGCCGAAGACCGCGGCCGAGGCGGCGATGACCTTCTCGGTCGCGTCCTCGCCGTGGACCAGGCTGGTGACCAGCCAGGCCAGGGTGCGCTGTGCCTTGCGCTGGTGCGGGCGCTCGGCCACCTCGGTCGCCATTTCCTCAATCTCGGCACGCGTGAGGAAGGTGAAGACCTTCAGCCGGTCGATCACATCGGCGTCCGCGGTGTTCAGCCAGAACTGGTAGAAGGTGTACGGGCTGCACATTTCCGGATCCAACCAGATGGCATTGCCCTCGGACTTGCCGAACTTCGTGCCGTCGGAGTTGGTGATCAGCGGGGTGCCGAAGGCGTGGACGTGCTTGCCCTCGACCTTGCGGATCAGCTCGGTGCCACTGGTCAGGTTGCCCCACTGGTCCGAGCCGCCGGTCTGCAGGGTGCAGCCGTACTGGCGGTGCAGCTCCAGGAAGTCGAAGCCCTGCAGGACCTGGTAGCTGAACTCGGTGTAGCTGATGCCCTCATCGGAGTTCAGGCGGGCGGCGACGATTTCCTTCTTGATCATGGTGCCCACCCGGAAGTACTTGCCGATGTCGCGCAGGAAGTCCAGGGCGCTGACGTTCTGCGTCCAGTCCAGGTTGTTGACCAGTCGCACCGCGTTCTCCCCCTCAAAGGAGAGGTAGCGCGAGACCTGGGACTGCAGGCTGGCAACCCATTCGGCCACGGTCTCCCGGGTGTTCAGTACGCGTTCGGCGCTCTGGCGGGGATCGCCGATCAACCCGGTGGAACCGCCCACCAGCGCCAGCGGCTTGTGGCCGGCCAACTGCAGGCGGCGCATGTTCAGCAGCTGCACCAGGTGGCCCAGGTGCAGGGACGCCGCGGTCGGGTCGAAGCCGCAATAGTATGTGACCGTCTCGTTGGCAAGCGCTTCTTCCAGCGCGGCGTCATCGGTGGAGACGTGGACCAGCCCGCGCCACTTCAGTTCCTGCCAGATGTTATCGAACGACGGATCAATACGTTGTCCCGCGAGGGCGGGATTCTGCTTCATTTCAGACACAACCCCAACGTTAGCAAAATCCGGGCGTGGTGCTCAGTTGATCCGCCCAGATTGCGCCGGAACCCGGACGTGGGATGCGCAACGTGCTCCCGCTGCGCATCCCCATGCCGAAGCGCGGGTCAGTTCACGGCCGCGGCGGCGGCGGTGTCCAGCCCGGCGGGCAACTCCTGGCTGTAGAGCACGTGCAGGCGCTGGGTGGTGCGGGTCATGGCCACATACAGGTCCCCCACCCCGCCGTCGACCTCGCTGATCAGCGCGGCCGGTTCCACGATCAGCACCCCGTCGAACTCCAGGCCCTTGGATTCACGGGCGGAAATCACCACGATGTTCTGCACCATGCCCCCGGAACCGGAGCCGACCCGCTGGCCGTACACCTCGGCCAGCGCCGCACGGTACTGGGCGACCTTCTCCTGCGGGACGATGACCGCCTGCAGCCCGCCCTGGGAGTACTCCAGCTCCCCTGGCAGGATGCGCAGCAGCTGCGGCAGCAGGTTTTCGGCATCGGTGTGGGTGAACAGCGGTGGCCAGTCCCCCTCGCGCACCGCCTGCGGGGTGGTGATGCGCAGCCCGGCAGCCTGGGCGACGGCGGTGGCCGCGTCCGCGATCTGCGCCGGGGTGCGGTAGTTCACCGTCAGCTCCTCCAGCCGGAAGCGCTGCCCCAAGAACGGCTCCAGCGCCTCCCCCCAGCTCAGCGCCCCGGAGGCCGCCGAGGTCTGGGCGATGTCCCCCACGATCGTGAAGGACTTCATCGGGCAGCGGCGCATCAGCAGGCGCCACTGCATCGGGGAGAGCTCCTGGGCCTCGTCGACCACGATGTGCCCGTACGCCCAGGTGCGGTCCGCGACCGCGCGTTCGGCGGCGGTCATCCGCGCCCCGGTCTCCTGGTTCAGCCCGGCAACCTGTTCGGCGGTGACAATCCCGTCGATCCCCGCGTTCTTGAGCATCACGTCCATGTTCGCCAAGGCGGCCTTCGCGTTCTCCACGTCCCGGTCGAACTGGGCGGCGTCGGGGGTGTCGCGCGGGTCGGTGAACTCCCCGAGCAGTTCCGCGGCCTCATCCAGCAGCGGCACGTCGGCCTCGGTGAACGGCGAACCGGCCGGACGGTAGAGCGCGGCGCGCTCGGCGGCGTCCAGGTGCGGGGCGGCGGCCTCCAGCAGGTAGGGCTTGGCGAACAACTCGGAGAGCAGGCGCTGCGGGGTCATCGGCATCCAGCACAGGTTCAGCGCCACGCGCACGTCGTGCGAGTCGCGCACCTCCTGCGGCAGGTAGCTGCGGTCCGCCGCGCTGATCTGCCCGGCCGACTCCTCCAGCACCCGCTTCATCTGTTCGGCCAGCTCCTCGACGAGGACCTTCACAAAGGTCTCGCGGGCCTGGTTGTGCGGCCGGCGCGAATGCCGGGCCCGGTCCCGGGCGTTGCGCACCATCTTGCGGGTCAGGGTCAGCCGGGTGCCCTCGACCACCACGGTGCGGTCCTCGGGCAGCAGCCGCTGGCGGTTGCGCACCGCCTGGGCGATCACCCTGGCCATCGACAGCTCGCCCTTGACCCGGGCGGTGGTGCGGTTCAGCTCCGGCACCGTGGGCACCCCGGCGTACAGTTCCCCGACGCTGGCCATCACCACGCCGGTCTCCCCCAGGGAGGGCAGCACGCGTTCGATGTAGCGCATGAAGGAGGTGGAGGGGCCCACGATCAGCACCCCGGCGTTCTTCAGCCGCTCCCGGTACTCGTAGAGCAGGTAGGCGGCGCGGTGCAGCGCCACAGCGGTCTTGCCGGTGCCCGGCCCGCCCTGCACCACGATCGCCCCGGCCAGCTCGGAGCGGATGATCGCGTCCTGCTCGGCCTGGATGGTGCCCACGATGTCACCCATCCGCCCGGTGCGCTTCTCGCGCAGCGCCGCCATCAGCGCCCCCTCGCCGCGGTGCGAATGCCCCTCGTCCAGCCAGGACGGGTCCAGCACGTCATCCTCCACCCCGGCCACGGTGCGGCCCTTGAGGATCAGGTGGCGGCGGCGGCGCACCCCCAGCGGCTGCAGCGCGGTGGCCTGGTAGAACGGGGCGGCCTCCGCGGCCCGCCAGTCCACCATCAGCCGGTTCAGGTCCTCGTCGGTGATGCCGATGCGTCCGATGTAGCGCGGGCTGCCGGCCGATTCGGGGTCCGCGGCGATCCGCCCGTCCATGTCCAGCCGGCCAAAGACCAGCCGGTCCTCCACGGCCTCCAGCTGGGCGATCCGGTCCTCGTAGAGGGTGGCGAAGGAGTCGCGTTCGGACTGGTTCTGGAAGCTGCCCACCGCCCCGGTGGCCCGGGTGCGCTCCAGCTGTTCGATCTTCTCCGCCCGCAGCTCATCGAGCCGCGCATACAGCCGTGCCACGTACTGCGATTCGTCGATCAGATCCTTGTCGATCGTCCCGGCCACTGGTGCTCCCCTCACACTGCAAAATCAAGACAGACCATTCTACGCCGCCGCACCCCGGCAACGGGCAATGATGTGACGCAACCGGCGACACGTTCACCGGCGGCGGATTCGGGCGCGCGGATCAGACCAGCTGCAGGCTGTGCACGTTGTATCCGCTCAGCTGCTGGCGGCCCTTCAGCTCATCCAGTTCCAGCACCACGCCGATCCCGGCCACCGTCGCACCGGTGCGTTCGATCAGCCGGGCCGCGGAGCCCACGGTGCCGCCGGTGGCCAGCACGTCGTCCAGGATCAGCACGCGGGTGCCGGGGCGGACTTCGTCGCGGTGGATCTCCAGGGACCCCGACCCGTACTCCAGGGTGTAGTCGTCGCGGTAGGTGGGCCGGGGCAGCTTGCCGGCCTTGCGGATGGTGAGCATGCCGGTGCCGGTGGCGTAGGCGGCGGCCGCGGCCAGCACGAACCCGCGGGCCTCCAGCCCGGCAACGATGTCGAACTGCCCGGCGAAGCGGGAGGTCAACTCGTCGACGATCCGGCGCAGCCCATGCGGGTCGGCGAACACCGGGGTCAGGTCCTTGAAGGACACCCCCGGTTGCGGGTAATCGGGCACTATCGCGCAGAGGCGGTCCAACAGGTCACTGATGCTTTCGTTATTCGTCACCCGTCAATTTTAGGCCGTCCCGGCAGCTCCCGCGGCACCCCGCCCAGCCGGGGCGGGTACCGGTGCAGCACAACGCCCCGCGTTTCCGGCCCCTGCAGGGCGGAAAACACGGGGCGGGAGGTGGTTCAGCGGGGCCGTGAATCAGCCGGTCTCAGCGAGGCAGCAGCTGCCCCGAGGGCCAGGGCAGCAGCGTCGGGAAGTCCGAGAGCTCGGCGTCGGAGGAGGCCTGCACCACGCCCTGCGGCGGTCGTCCGGCCAGCCAGGCGGCCAGGTCGAAGTCGGTTCCGGTCAGCACGTAGGAGTGCGCCCCCTCCCCCAGCACGATCGGCTCCTTGCCGTGGGGCTGCAACACGATCCGGTCGGTCTCGGCCACGCGCGGCTGCAGCGCACGGATCAGGTGCTCACTGAAGCTGCGCGGCCAACTGGCGGCCGGACGCTTGAATTCGTCCAGGTCGGTTGCGTGGATCAGCATTTCCCGCCAGGTGGCGTGCATCATGTCGGCCACGGTCGCCCCGGGGCGGTACCCGACGTTTTCCTCCCACTTCTGCACGGTGCCGGGCAGCACGGCGCGCAGCTCGTCGAGCGAATCCAGGGCCAGCGGGCGCAGCGAGTCCGGGCGCATCAGCGCGGCCATGTTGATCGCCTCCACGCGCCCGGCCATGCCCCCGTCGTACATCTCCGGCGGGTTGGCGCTGCCGGCGTTGGCGAACTGGCGGATCGCGGCGCGGGCGAAGGAATGCAGGTGCGCGACCAGCTGGGACACCGTCCAGTCCGGCAGCGAACTGGGCTTGGCGAAATCCTCGTCGGGAAGTGCGCGCAACTGGGCCTGGAGCTCATCCAATGCCCGGGTGACCTCAGTGATCAGTTCCTCGGGCGACAAATGCTGTGTCATGCTCCACACTGTATCGGCTGCACCGGGAAAACCACCAGCACCACCTGCGATGCCCACAAACACCACAGCCCGCCGGCACCCGTGGAGGGGGCGGCGGGCTGCGGTCAAAGCGCGGCGGGAGGCGGCAGGTGCGCGATCAGCTCCCGGCCCAGGTGCGCACGTCCTGCAACTGGCGTTCGAACTCCTCCAGCTGGGCCTGCACGGCGCTCGGAGCGGTCCCGCCCTGTCCGTTGCGCGCGTTCAGCGAACCCGCAGTGGACAGCACCTCACGCACCGCCGGAGTCAGGTGCTCGGAGATCGAGGCGTAGTCCTCATCGCTCAGGTCCCACAGCTCCACGCCGCGCGACTCGGCCAGCTTCACCGCCGCCCCGGACAGTTCGTGGGCGTCGCGGAACGGCACGCCCTGGCGCACCAGCCATTCGGCGATGTCGGTGGCCAGCGCGAACCCCTGCGGGGCCAGCTCGGCCATCCGCTCGGTGTTGAAGCTCAAGGTGGCGATCATCCCGGCCACCGCCGGCAGCAGCAGCTCCAGGGTGTCGGCGGCGTCGAACACCGGCTCCTTGTCCTCCTGCAGGTCACGGTTGTACGCCAGCGGCAGGGCCTTCAGGGTGGCCAGCAGCCCGGTCAGGTCCCCGATCAGGCGCCCGGCCTTGCCGCGGGCCAGCTCGGCGATGTCCGGGTTCTTCTTCTGCGGCATGATCGAGGAGCCGGTGGAGAACGCATCGTGCAGGGTCACGAACGAGAACTCCTTGGTGGCCCACAGGATCACTTCCTCGCTGATGCGCGAAAGATCCACGCCGATCATGGCCGTAATCCAGGCGAACTCGGCGAAGACGTCACGTGCCGCGGTTCCGTCGATCGAGTTGTGCACGGCCGAATCAAAGCCGAGTTCGGCGGCGACGAAGTTCGGATCCAACCCCAGGGTCTGGCCGGCCAGGGCACCGGATCCATACGGTGAGACCGCGGCGCGCTTGTCCCAGTCCACAAACCGCTGCACGTCGCGCAGCATCGGCCAGGCGTAGGCAAGCAGCAGATGCGAGAGCAGGATCGGCTGGGCGTGCTGCAGGTGGGTGCGCCCCGGCATGGGCGCGTAGGGGTGGGCCTTGGCTTGGGCGACGAGCGCGTCCATCGTCTCGATCAGGCCCTTGGCGATGATGCGCGCATGATCGCGCAGGAACATCCGACCCAGGGTGGCGATCTGGTCGTTGCGGGAACGGCCGGCGCGCAGCTTCCCGCCCAGCCCGGCGCCCGCCCGCTCGAGCAGGCCGCGCTCCAGCGAACCGTGGACGTCTTCATCCGACTCGGCGGCCACGTAGCGCTCGGTCTTGACGTCCTCCTCCAGCTGGTCCAGCGCGGCCAGCATCCCGGAAAGTTCGTCGTCGGTGAGCAGGTTCGAACGATGCAGGACCTTGGCGTGGGCGCGTGAACCGGCGATATCGTAGCTGGCCAGACGCCAGTCGAAGTGCGTGGACTTGCTCAGCGCCGCCATGGCTTCTGCTGGGCCGCCGGAGAAGCGGCCGCCCCATAGCGAACCTTCGTTGGTTGAAGAGCTCATGCCTAGTTCCTTTCAGCAGACACCACGTGGTGGACCGCAAGCTTTATATTCACTGTTGAACACTCTAACAAAGTTTATGCATAGAAGCTCATAAATATTCAATCTGGACTGCTCTATCCCGCAGAGGCAGTGTCGACGAGCGAGCGACACATCCTCGTCCCAAGTCCCAAGGCTCGTTAGACTAAAACCATGACTGATACCCCACGACAGCCGGAACTTTCCAATGAGCAAATAGAATTCCTGAACCAGGTGCTGGACATGGCCCGGCAGGGCAAGGTTCAGATGCTCAGCTCGGTGATTGATCAGGGGATTCCGGTAAACCTGACCGACGGCAAGGGCGACTCCCTGCTGATCCTGGCTGCCTACAATTCACAGCCCGAAGTCGTGAAGGCGTTGATTGAGCGCGGAGCAGAGCTGGACCAGCTCAACGCACGCGGACAAAGCGCGCTTACCTGCGCGGTGTTCAAGCAGGACGAGGAGTCCACCCGCATGCTGCTGGAGGCGGGCGCCGACCCGAAGCTCGGGCCGCAAAATGCGTTGGCCGTGACCGAGATGTTCGATCTTCCCCAGTTCCGCGCCATCATCGAAGAGTACCTATAGGCCGTCCTAGCGCCTCGCTGAGCTTCCCAGAAAGTTCGCCCCCAGCACAGATTGACTGTGGTGGGGGCATACTTTTGCCTGTAGTTACCCGCAAAACCCTTCCACTGCCCATAGCCGCCGCGTAAGGTGATCTTACACATAGAGGAACACGGAGATTCTTGGAGGTACGACCCATGGAAATCCAACTCGTACGCGGGGATATCACGCGAGTCGGGGCTGAGGCTTTGGTGAATGCTGCCAACCCGTCACTGCTCGGCGGCGGTGGTGTTGATGGCGCCATCCACGAGGCCGCCGGCCCTGAGCTCCTGGCGGCGTGCCGTGCAGTGCGCAAGAACCAGTACCCCGATGGCATTCCCTCAGGTATTGCGGTCGCGACCAAGGCCGGAAAACTGGATGCGCGGTGGGTCATTCACACCGCGGCACCCAACCTGAATCTGGGCAAGGCGAACCCGAAGATCCTCTCTGATTGCTTCACCAACTCGCTATACGTGGCTACTCGCCATGATGCTCATTCCGTCGCATTCCCCGCCATTGGTGCTGGGGCCTTCGGCTGGCCCGCACAGCAAGTGGCCGAAATTGCTGCCAAGGCCATCGGCGACTGGGTTGAGACCAACAAGCACGTCACTTCCATTCACCGGATCATTCTGGTCTCCCACACCGATCAAGTGCAGAAGGCCTTTGAAGATGCCTTTGGAATGGAAAGCATCGAAGAGCTGGCTGCCTAGCCTGCAGCTTGTCGTTGGGCAAGGCGACGGCGGTGTACTGCATCGACTGCAGCACACCGCCGTCGTGTTTGCTCCGGGAATCAACCTTGCGAAGCACTGCAGCAAAAGTTAGCTGTCGGCTGCTTTAGGTGGGGTGGCCGCTGGCGGGTCCTGCCCAGGACCCGGCCCGGTCCTCGACCGCCGACGACGACTGCTGTTGCGTTTGGTGGCATCCGGTGGCGGGCCGTCTGGCTTTGGCGGGTTCGTCTGGCCCGGGGCCGGTTTTTGGATGGGGATAACCCACGAACCCCAAAATTCTTTCGGGGACCACCGGCGGGAAACAGCCACCGGGAAACACCGGCCGGAAACACCAGTGGGCCAGCCACCACCGGTGGCTGGCCCACCACACCCCACCCCGGGACCCGCCCTGCGGGCCAAACCCGGATCGAGTGCGGGCAGAACGGTGCTAGTTGGTGTCGGCCAGCTGCAGGAAGCGGCTGGCGACCTCGGCGCCGCCATCGGGCGAACGGGTGATCACCATGATGGTGTCATCACCGGCGATGCAGCCCAGGATCGCGGGGATCTGCGAGTGGTCGATGGCCAGTGCCAGCAGGTTCGCAGCCCCCGGCGGGGTGCGCAGCACGACGATGTTGCCGCTGGCTTCCGCGGTGACCAGCTGCTCCTGGCAGATCTTGGACAGCCGGGCGTCGAGCACCTCCTGGGTGAGCGCGGATTGCGGGGAGCGGTCCCCGCCTTCCTGGCGCACCGCGTAGATCAGCTGCCCGGAGGTGTCCCGGATGCGCACGGCGCCGATTTCCACCAGGTCCCGGGAGAGGGTGGCCTGGGTGACTTCCAGCCCGTCGTCCTTGAGCAGGGCGAGCAGTTCGGCCTGGGACTTGACCGAGTGGTTGCCCAGGAAGGTGCGGATGCGCGCCTGGCGGGCGGTCTTGGTGCTGGGTTGGGCAGCCATGCTACTTCGCTTCCCGCACGCTGGCGGCCAGCCCGGAGGCGTGCAGCAGCCAGGCCATGATGGCCTTTTGGGCGTGGACCCGGTTCTCGGCCTCGTCGAACACCACGGACTGCGGCCCGTCGATGACCTCCGCGGCGATCTCGTAGCCGCGGTAGGCCGGCAGGCAGTGCAGCACGATCGCGTCGTCCTTGGCGTGGGCCATCGCCTCGGTGCTCAGCGCATAGTCGCGGAACAGGCCCAGGCGCGCCTCCTTCTCATCCTCCTGGCCCATGGAGATCCAGGTGTCGGTGGCGACCACGTCGGCGCCGGCCAGGGCGGCCGCGGCGTCGGTGGTGATGGTGACCGAGCCGCCGGTGGCCTCCGCGCGCTGGCGGGCGGCGGCGACGATCGGCTCGGCCGGCAGGTAGCCCTCGGGCCCGGCGATGCGCACGTGCATGCCGGCGTTGACCCCGGCCAGCAGGTAGGAGTTGGCCATGTTGTTCGCCGCGTCGCCCAGGTAGGCCAGGCTCAACCCGGCCAGCTCGCCCTTGTGCTCGCGCACGGTGAGCAGGTCTGCCAGCAGCTGGCAGGGGTGGTAGTCGTCGGACAGGGCGTTGATGACCGGCACCGCGCAGTTCTGCGCCATCTGCTCAAGCCCGGCCTGGGCGTAGGTGCGCCAGACGATGGTGGAGACCATGCGCTCCAGGACCTTGGCCGAGTCGGCGATGGACTCCTTGTGCCCCAGCTGGGATTCGGCGGAGTTGATGATCAGCGGGGAGCCGCCCAGTTCGGCGATGCCGGCGTGGAAGGAGACCCGGGTGCGGGTGGAGGTCTTGTCGAAGAACACCGCCACGGTTTGCGGGCCGGCGTACGGGGTGTAGCCGTAGGGGTCGGCCTTCATCGCCTGCGCCAAATCCAGCACCTCGCGCTGTTCGGCCGGTGAGAGGTCCAGGTCGGTCAGGAAGTGGCGGGTTGTTGCCATGGGCTAGTTCTCCTTGTGGGTCAGCAGTGCCTGGCCGATCAGGGCCGGCAGCTTGGCGATGAAGGTGGACAGCTGGTCGCGGGTGATGACCAGCGGCGGGGCCAGGCGGATGGTGGCCGGCCCGGTGGTGTTGATGATGAACCCGGCGTCCAGGGCGGCGGGCACCAGCGCGGCGGCGATGGGCTTGTCCAGGTCGAACGCCAGCAGCAGCCCGCGCCCGCGCACGGCGCTGATCCCGCCGATGCCCTGCAGCTGTGCGCGCAGCCATTCCCCGGTTTCGGCCACGTGGCCCAGCAGCTCGTCCTTGTCGATCACGTGGATGGTGGCCAGGGCGGCGGCGGTGGCCACCGGGTTGCCGCCGAACGTGGTGCCGTGGTCCCCCGGGCGCAGCAGGTCCGCGGCCTTGTGCCCGAACGCGATCATCGCCCCGATCGGCAGCCCGCCGCCCAGCCCCTTGGCCAGGGTCATCGCATCGGGCAGCACCGGGGCGGAGGCGAAGTACTGGCCGGTGCGGCCCATGCCGGACTGCACCTCGTCGAACACCAGCAGCGCCCCGGCCTGGTGGGTGATGGCCCGGGCGGCGCGCAGGTACTCGTGGTCCAGTTCGCGCACCCCGGCCTCGCCCTGGATCGGCTCGATGAACACGGCCTGCACGGTTTCGTCCACCGCCGCGCGCAGCGCCTCGATGTCCCCGGCCGGCACCCACTGCACGTTGCCCGGCAGCGGTTCGAACGGTTCGCGGTACGCCTGCTTCCAGGTCAGCGACAGCGCGCCGAGGCTGCGGCCGTGGAACGCGTTTTCCAGGGCGATCACCTTGGTGCGCGGCGCCTGGGCGGTGCCGGCGTTGCGCCGGGCCAGTTTCAGGGCCGCCTCGTTCGCCTCGGTGCCGGAGTTGGCGAAGAACACCTTCGAACCGCCCGGGGCGCCGGAGATTTCCAGCAGCTTTTCGGCCAGCGCGACCTGGGCCGGGGAGGTGAAGAAGTTGGAGATGTGCCCCAGGGTGGCCAGCTGGGAGGAGATCACCGAGTTCAGCAGCGGGTGGGCGTGGCCCAGCGTGTTGACCGCGATCCCGCCCAGCAGGTCCAGGTACTGGCGGCCGTCGGCGTCCCAGACGTGGCAGCCGGCGCCGCGCACCAGCACCCGCTGCGGGGTGCCGAACACCCCCAGCAGGGCCGAGGAGTAGCGTTCGGTCAGCGCGGTGGAGGTCAGTGCGCCCAGGGCGGCCAGCGCGTCGGGTTGATGGGGGTGGGAGGTCATTTCTCGTCCTTTCCGGGCACCACCTGGGTTCCGACCCCGGCGGTGGTGAACACTTCAAGCAACATCGAATGGGGTTGGCGCCCGTCGACGATGTGGGCGCGGGAGACCCCGGCGTCCACCGCGGCCAGGCAGGCGCGCATCTTCGGGATCATCCCGGAGACCAGGGACGGCAGCATCCGGCGCAGCTCATCGTTGGTCAGCGAGGAGATCAGCGAGGACTTGTCCGGCCAGGCCGCGTACAGGCCCTCAACGTCGGTGAGGATCACCAGCTTGCTGGCCCCCAGGGCGGCGGCCAGCGCCGCGGCGGCGGTGTCCGCGTTCACGTTCAGCACCGCCCCGGTCGGCTCCCCGTCGGCCCCCACTTCCGGGGCGACGGTGGAGAGCACCGGGATCATCTGCGCGGCCAGCAGGTTGTCGATCTGGTCGGTGCGCACCGCGGTGACCTCACCGACCAGGCCCAGGTCCACCTCGATGCCGTCCACGGTGGTGCCGGCGCGCACCGCCTGCAGGGTGGCCCCGTCCTCCCCGGACAGGCCCACCGCGTAGGGCCCGTGGGAGTTGATCAGCCCGATCAGGTCGCGCTGCACCTGGCCGGTGAGCACCATGCGCACCACGTCCATGGCCTGGGGGGTGGTCACCCGCAGTCCGCCGCGGAATTCGGATTCGATGCCCAGCTTGTCCAGCATCGCGTTGATCTGCGGGCCGCCGCCGTGCACCACCACCGGGTTGATCCCGGCGTGGCGCAGGAACACGATGTCCTCGGCGAACGCGCGGCGCAGGCCATCGTTGACCATGGCGTTGCCGCCGTACTTGATGACCATGGTGGTCCCGGCGAAGCGCTGGATCCAGGGCAGCGCCTCGATCAGCGCCTCGGCCTTGCGCTGGGCCAGGTCCATGCCGGTCGGCTCCGGCATGGGCGGGGACGCCGGCCGGCCGGTGCCCGGCTGCTCGCCGGTTTTGCTGGGGCTGGGTTGCTGGGTGCTTGACATGGGTGGGCGGTTCCTAGCTGGAGTAGGCGGAGTTCTCGTGCACGTAGGCGTGGGTGAGGTCGTTGGTCAGGATCGCGGCCTGCTCGGTGCCGGCGTTCAGGTCGATCTCGATCAGCACCTGGCGCTGCTCAAGGTCCACCAGGTCGCGGTCCTCGCCCACCGACCCGGCCCGGCACACCATGACCCCGTTGATCGACACGTTCAGCTGATCGGGTTCGAAGGCGGCGGCGGTGGTGCCGACCTCGGAGAGCACCCGGCCCCAGTTCGGGTCGCGGCCGAAGATCGCGGTCTTGACCAGGTTTGAGCGGGACACGGCGCGGGAGACCTCCAGCGCGTCGGCCTCGCTGGCGGCGTTGACGGTGCGCACCTCGATGGTGTGCTCGGCGCCCTCCGCGTCGTCGATCAGCGCCCGGGCCAGCTCCTGGCACAGTTCGGTGAGCAGCGCGGTGAATTCGCCGGTGTCCGGGGTTTCGCCCGAGGCGCCGGAGGCCAGCAGGGCGACGGTGTCGTTGGTGGACATGCACCCATCGGAGTCCGCCCGGTCGAAGCTGGCGGCGGTGGCCGCGCGCAGCGCCGCGTCCAGCTGCGCGGCCGGCAGCTGGGCGTCGGTGGTGAGCACCACCAGCATGGTGGCCAGGCCCGGGGCGAGCATGCCCGCGCCCTTGGCGATCCCGCCGATCGTGTACCCGGCGCCGCGGCGCACCGCCTGCTTGGGCACGGTGTCGGTGGTCATGATGCCGGTGGCGGCGGCCAGCCCGGCCTCGGCGGTGGTGTCCAGGGCGTCGACGGCGCGCTGCACGCCGGGCAGCAGCTTGTCCATCGGCAGCTGCATGCCGATCAGCCCGGTGGAGGCCACCAGCACGTCGGCCGCGGAGATCCCCAGCAGCCCGGCCGCGTATTCGGCCGTGCGGTGGGTGTTGGCAAAGCCCTCGGCGCCGGTGCAGGCGTTGGCCCCGCCGGAGTTCAGCACGACCGCGTCGGCCCGCCCGTCGCCGATCACCTGGCGCGAGTAGAGCACCGGGGCGGCGGCCACCCGGTTGGAGGTGAACACCGCGGCCGCGGCGCGGCTCGGGCCGAGGTTGCGCACCACCACCACGTCGTTGGCGCCGGTGGACTTCAGCCCGGCCGGCACCCCGGCGGCGGCAAAGCCCCGGGGGGCGGTGATCCCGGTGGGTCCGGGGTCCTGGTTATCCGGGTTCTGGGTCTGGCTCATTGTGGCACCGTTCCTCTGTGGGTGGTTCGCTGGATCGTGCTGCGGGTTCACGGGGCGATCCCCTGCCCGGTCAGCCCGGTGGTTTCCGCCAGCCCCAGGGCGATGTTCATCGACTGCACGGCGCCGCCGGCGGTGCCCTTGGTCAGGTTGTCGATCGCCGCGCAGACGATCACCCGCCCGGCGTGCTCGTCGAACGCCAGCTGCAGGTGCACCTGGTTGCTGCCGGTCACGTTGCCGGTGGCCGGCCACTGGCCCTCGGGCAGCAGGGTGACGAAGGGTTCGGCGGCGTAGGCGCGCTGCCAGGCGGCGCGCAGCTGGTCCTGGCTGGTGCCGGGCTTGACCCGGGCGGTGGCGGTGGTCAGGATGCCGCGCGGCATCGGGGCCAGGGTGGGGGTGAAGGAGACGCTGACCGGCTCGCCGGCCACCCGGGACAGGCCCTGTTCGATCTCCGGGGTGTGGCGGTGCCCGCCGCCCACGCCGTAGGGGCTCATCGAGCCCATGGTTTCGCTGCCCAGCAGGTGCGGCTTGACGGATTTGCCGGCCCCCGAGACCCCGGAGGCCGAGACGATCACCACGTCCTGCGGTTCGAGCAGCCCGGCCGAGTAGCCCGGGGCCAGGGCCAGCTGGGCGCCGGTGGGATAGCAGCCGGGCACGGCGATGCGCTTGGCGGAGCGCAGCGCCTCGCGGTGTCCGGGCAGCTCGGGCAGCCCGTAGGGCCAGTGTCCGGCATAGCCTTCCCCGTAGAACTTGGCCCAGGCCTCGGCGGAGGCCAGCCGGTGGTCGGCGCCGGCGTCGATCACCAGCGTGTCCTGGGGCAGCTGGGCGGCGATCTCGGCGCTGGCCCCGTGCGGCAGGGCCAGGAACACCACGTCGTGCCCGGCTAGGTTCTCAACGGTGGTCTGGACCAGCACCTTCTCCGCCAGCGCATGCAGGTGCGGGGCGATGGAGCCCAGCCGGCTTCCGGCCTGGGAGTGGGCGGTGACCGCTCCGATAGTGACCTGCGGGTGGTTGGCCAGCAGGCGAAGTACTTCGCCACCGGCATAGCCGCTGGCGCCCGAGACAGCTACTGAAAACGTCATGTGGCAACTCTACCGCTGGATATGCATGAAACCTAATATTTATTCATAGATTGCGCGGGCTGAACTTTGTCGTCATCTCTTCGCGCCCCCGGGCCGCGGCGGTCCTAGACTGGCAGTAGCGGCCCCGCACCCGCTGCCCCGCTCCGGCGCGGACCCGGCGAGCGCGGTGGGCCGAAGTTGAACAATCAGGATTGCACCGAATGACCAAGGGGATGATGCACGCATGAGCAAGCAGCAGAAGATCGTGGCCGCCAAGGCCGGGGGCCCCGAGGTGCTGGAGCTGGTGGAGGAACCGATCCCCTCCCCCGGGCCGGGCCAAGTGCTGGTGAAGGTCGCCGCGGTCGGGGTGAACTTCATCGAAACCTATCAGCGCTCGGGCGTCTACCAGGTCCAGTACCCGTTCGCGCTGGGCTCGGAGATTTCCGGGACCATCGAACAGGTTGGCTCCGAGGTGCGCAACCTAAAGGTCGGGGACCGGGTCGCGACCTCCGAGGCCACCGGCGGGTACGCGCAGTACGCGGTGGTCGATGCCCAGGTGCTGGGCAAGGTGCCCGAGAAGGTGGACCTGCGCCTGGCCGCCGCCCTGCCGCTGCAGGGCTGCACCGCCCACTACCTGATGCATTCGAGCTACATGGTGCGTGAGGGGGATGTGATCCTTTCCTACGCCGGGGCCGGCGGGGTGGGGCTGCTGCTGACCCAGATGCTCAAGCTCAAGGGCGCCACCGTGATCACCACCGCCTCCACCCAGGAGAAGAAGGACCTGGCCAAGGCCGCCGGGGCGGACTACGTGGTCGACTACGACCAGGTGCCGCAGACCGTCAAGGAGGTTACCGAGGGCCAGGGCGTGCACGCGGTGTACGACGGGATCGGCAAGGACACCTTCGAGATGTCCCTGGCGGCGCTGCGCCGGCGCGGCACCCTGGTGCTGTTCGGCGGGGCCAGCGGCCAGGTGCCGCCGCTGGACCTGCAGCGGCTGAACGCCGGCGGGTCGCTCAGCGTCACCCGCCCGAAGCTCGGGGACTTCCTGACCACCCCGCAGGAACGCGGCTGGCGTTTCGGGGACGTGTTCGGCTGGGTCGCCGAGGGCAAGATCGATGTGCGGGTGGGGCAGGAATATCCACTGGCCGAGGCGGCCGAGGCACACCGGGCCCTGGAGGGACGCAAAACCACCGGCAAGGTGCTGCTGATTCCGTAGGCAGGCAGATACCCCGCCGCCGATGGCCGCCGCTTTCCTGCCCGGAAGGCGGCGGCCATCGGGTTTTCACCCCGAACCAACCAACCAACACCGGACAACAGGAAGTGCGACATGCCGATGCCCGAAAACCCGCCGCTGAACCTGCGCCCTTTTGCCGCTGCGGATCTGCCCTTCTTTTCCGCCCTGGCCCGCGACCGGCAGGTCACCCGGTTCGTGGGTGACGGGCAGCCCTGGGAGGAAGCCCGCGTTGCCGAGCGGGCGCGGCGGGCCTTGGCCGGCACCGCCGTCGAGGAGGCCGGGGCCAGCCGCTGGTTCATTGCCCAGAAGCAGAACCACGCCTCGCCGCCGCAGGATGCGGGGCTGCTGGTCGCCACCCGGGGCGGGCACGAGGTGGAAATCGGCTATTGGGTGGCTCCGGCGTTTTGGGGGCAGGGAATCGGCGGGGCAATGGTGCACGCCGCCCAGGAACTGATCCCGCGGGTGTTCGGGGCGCCAGTGCTCACCGCCCGGGTGCACACCACCAATGTTGCATCGGTTCGGGCGCTGACCCGCCGCGGTTTTGTGGCCGGCCCGGCGCAGGAGGGCCTGCTGGTATACCGTTGGCGGGCGTCCTCGCAGCTGGCCGACTGATCACCCGGCCCGTTGCGCCGGCCCTGCGGGCCGCAGCACGGCGCAGCCGGACCCCGGTTATCCCCACGCCGATCAGGGGTGAAAGGAGGAATCCATGTCCTGGGTCACCACGACGATCCCCTACCTGGTGGTGCTTTGCGCCGCGTCGGCCTGCTGGCAGTTTAGCCGGACGAGCAGGCAGCGGCCCCGCTCTCGCCCGGTGGCCACGCTCAGCGCCGTCGTGCTCATCGGCGTCTCCTGCACGCTGCAGCTCGCGGTGGCACCGTTCCTGCTCGGGGAATGGCAACGCAACGGGTTTTCCGCATGGCTGCACCAGCCCTACCGGTTGGTGACCGCGCTGCTGGTCCAGGACGGTTGGCTGAGCGGCGCGATCTGGAACCTGGCGGCGCTGCTCTGGATCGGGCTGCTGGCCGAAGCGGTATGGGGATGGCGCCGCTGGATTCTCATAGCCCTCGTGTCGGGTATCGGCGCCCAGGTGTGGGGGTGGCTGGTGCAGCCGGTGGGCGCGGGCTCTTCGGTGCTCGTGTTCGGGCTGGCCGGTTCCCTGCTGGTGCGCGGCGCGTGCAGCGGCATTCCGGTGGCCCGCGCCTCGGGCTCGCTGGGGCTGCTGTGTGTGATGGGGTTGCTCGTGAGCGGGGATATCCACGGCGGCGCGGCCGCGTTGGGCGCGTTCACGGCGCTGGCCTTCGACGGACAGCGGCGGCGAAGAAGCCTCCCGGAGCGCTGAGGCCGCGAAGCGTTTGCTGCCTGCAGCCCGGGAGCTGAATGTCCCGCGCTCCGGCTAGAGTCAAGCCATGATCGATTTCAACAACTCCTCGGTGTTCAAGCTCAGCCCCAGCAACATGGCCGATCTGGCCCCGGAACTCACGCCGCTGCTGGTGCCGGGTGAGGAACTGCTCGCGACCTTCAAGGGCGTGCGCGATTCGGTGGCCTTCACGAACAAGCGCCTGATCGCGCTTAACGTCCAGGGCATTACCGGCAAGAAGCGGGACTACACCTCACTGCCCTATTCGAAGGTTCAGGCGTTCTCCGTCGAGACGGCCGGGACCCTTGACCTGGATGCCGAGCTGGATTTGTGGTTTAGCGGACTGGGCAAGGTCCGCCTGGAGTTCAAGGGCAAGGTCGACGTGCGGGCCCTGTCCAAGCTGATCGCCTCCTACGTCCTGTAGCGCCCTGTCCCCTGTTCAGCAGCCTGCCGGTGTTCCGCTTCGGTACGGCGGAGGCGAAGCGGCCGTAGGGAACGTCACGGGCGTCGGGAACGTCACGGGCGAAGGTGCAGAAAAGTACTTCGGGATCCACCGCCTAAAGCCTCCTCGGGCCGCTAGCATTGGAAGAATGACAGCCCTTGATGATTCCGGAGCAGATGTCCTGCCCGAGCCAGAACGCGAAGTGTTGACCTGGGACCAGTTTGGCCAGGCCTCACGTGAGCTAGCCCAGACCATCGTGAATACCGGTTTCGTGCCGGACGTGGTGCTGGCGATCGCCCGCGGCGGCCTGCTGCTGGCCGGTTCGATTTCCTACGCGCTGGGCGTGAAGGCGTGCGGCGCGCTGAACGTCGAGTTCTACACCGGGATTGGCACGGTGCTGCCCGAGCCGGTCGTGCTGCCGCCGCTGCTGGACGAGGGACACCTGCGCGACAAGAAGGTGCTGGTGGTGGACGACGTCTCGGACTCGGGGCGCACCCTGGCCAAGGTCGTTGACCTGGTCGGCGAGTGGGGTTCCGAGGTCAAGACCGTGTGCCTCTACACCAAGCCGCGCACCATCAAGGAACCGGATTTCGAGTGGCGCCGCACCGACAAGTGGATCACCTTCCCCTGGTCGGCCCTGCCGCCGGTGACCGCCGGCAAGTAGCCCCATCAGCTTGGGAGCCGGAAGCGTCTGCTGACGTTTCCGGCTCCTGGCGTTTAAACAGGCACCGTGCGCCGGCTCCAGCCCAGGCGCACCGGCCGCGCTGTCCGGGTGATACAGCGTCAGCCCGGGGTGTTCGTTGCGCCGCGATCGTTGCCCACACCGCTGCCGCCCAGTGCCGGTGCAGCGTTCAGGCTTGCCAGCAGCTTCAGCTTTTCCTCGTTCTTGGTACCCGGCTCGGCGGTATAGAACGACAGGTCGTGCCAGGCGCGGCGTGCGGTGGGAAGGTTCACCGACTGATAGGTGAGCTCGATCTCACCGACCTGTGGGTGCTGCAGGGCCTTGGTGCCTTCATGCCGTTGGCGGATCTCGTGGGAGGCCCAGAGCCGGCGGAAGTCGTCGCTGAGCGTTGACAGTTCCCCAATCAATTCGCGCAGCACCCTGTCGTGGGGTTCGCGTCCGGACTCTGCGCGCAGCAGCGCCACGGTCGCGGCCGCACCAGACTCCCATTCCAGGAAGAAGTCGCGGGATCCGGGATCCAGGAAGTGGTAGCGGGCGAAGTTCGCGGCGCCGTGGGCGGTGGTGGTGGAGCTGTCGAACATCGGCGCGTGCAGTGCCCGGGCCAGCGCGTTGGAGCCGATGACGTCCAGGCGCCCATTGCGCACGAACGCGGCCGAGAGGGTCACGGAGTCCAGCATCCACTGCACCGGCGGGGCCAAGGGCACCTCCCGTCGCCGGGTGGCCTTGCGGTGCGCCGGTTTGGCGGCGCGGGCCAGGTCGAACAGGTAACCGCGTTCCTCCTCATTCAGCCGCAGCGCATCGGCCACTGCATCCAACACGTCTTCCGACACCCCGGCGATGTGTCCCTTTTCCAGGCGCGTGTACCACTCGGTGCTTACTCCGGCGAGCACCGCAACCTCCTCACGGCGCAAGCCCGGCACCCGACGGCGAGCGCTGGTGGGCAGCCCGACCACGTCCGGGGTGAGTCGGGCCCGGCGGCTGGCCAGGAAGTCCCTGATGTCTGCGCGATTGTCCATGCCTATAACGGTACGCCGGGCCGGGCACGTCAAGGGGGTGGTGTTTCTACCCCCATAAACCCGATCTCCCCCATTTCTGGCCGCGGCGGTGAAATGGAGGGTGAGAGTATCCCCGAGCAGTCCCAAGGAGCCCGATGTCTGAACGCACCGCGCTGGAATACGACCCGGCCGCCCCCAGCGGCCACCGCCTGTCCCCGGCAATCTATGCCCTGGCCCTGGGAGTGTTTCTCATGGGCACCACCGAGTTCCTGGTTGCGGGCCTGTTGCCGGCGATGGCGACGGACCTGGAGGTGTCCCTCGCCCAGGCCGGGCAGCTGATCACCATCTTTGCCGTGGGCATGATTGTGGGCGCACCCATGATGGCGGTGGCAACCCGGCGCATCGCCCGGCGCTGGACGCTGATCGGTGCACTGGTAGTGTTCGCCGCCGGCCACCTGGTCGCGGCGTTCGCCCCGAGCTTCGCGGTGCTGGGGGCCGCCCGCTTCATCACGGCGCTGGCCACCGGCGCGTTCTGGGCGGTCGCGGCGGTGGTGGCCACGAGCCTGGCCGCCCCCGGAACGTCCTCTCGGGCGGTGGGGGTTGTCAACGCCGGCGGTATGCTGGCCACCGTACTGGGGGTGCCGTTGGGTGCGCTCGCTGGGCAGTTGTTCAGCTGGCGGGGCGCCTTTGTTGGCCTGGCCGTTCTAGCCGCAGCCGCGGTGGCGCTGATTGCCCGGCAGGTCCCGCACCAGCGGCCGCCGCGCCGTCCGGGGCCGATCCGCAGCGAACTGGGAGCCCTGCGTTCGGGGCGGCTGTGGCTGGCCTTGGCCGGATGCGCCGGCGCCACCGGTGGCGTGCTGGCCGCCTACTCCTATATTTCACCGCTGCTCACCGAGAACTTCGCGATGCCCGCGTCCCTGGTGCCGCTGGTGCTGGCCGCGTTCGGCGTCGGCTCACTGCTCGGCTCGCTGTTCGGCGGCCGGCTGGGTGATGCACGCCCGCACACCACCACGATCATTGCCCCGGCGATGACCGTGCTGCTGCTGGTGGCGCTCATGCTGTGCAGCGACGCCCCGGTGGTCGCCACCCTGCTGAGCACCCTGCTGGGCTTGTTCGGCCTCGGGGCCAACCCGGTGTTAATTTCATTGGCGGTGCGCTACGTCGACCGGGCCCCAACCCTGGGCTCGGCGCTGAGCGTCGCCGCGTTCAACGCCGGAACGGCCCTGGCTTCCTGGGCCGGCGGACGGGCCCTGGAGACCAGCGCCGGGACCAACGGCCCACTGATGGTCGGTGCGCTCATCGCGGCGCTCGCCCTGGTTCCCGTGATCGCGCTCGCGATAACGCAGCGGCGCCGCAGCGGCGCACCCTCCTCCGCGGCCAGGAGCTGAGCTCAACCCGGCTTTCATGTTCCCGCTCTTACCCAGTACCGAAATAGTCAACACGAAAAGAGACCCAACATGCGCGCAACACTGATGTACCAGGCCGGCGACGTTCGGATTGAAAACGTTCCCGACTCCCGCCTCGAACAGCCTACCGACGCCCTGGTGCGGGTCACTGCCTCCTGCATCTGCGGCAGCGATCTGCACCCCTACCACTCGATGGAACCACAACCGGTCCCGGTCCGAATGGGGCACGAGTTCATCGGGATTATCGAGCAGGTCGGCACCGCGGTGACGACGCTGCGGCCCGGCGACTTGGTGGTCTGCCCGTTCGCGATCTCGGACAACAGCTGCCAGTTCTGCAGGCAGAACCTCCACACCTCCTGCAGCCACAGCCAAGCTGGCTTCTGGGATGGCGGGGTTCCCAACGAGGGCGGTCAGTCCGAAGCGGTGCGCGTGCCCCTGGCCGAGGGCACCCTGGTCAAGTTGCCGGTCGCCGCGGACTCGGAGCTCATGCCCTCCCTGCTGACCCTGGCCGATGTGCTCGGCACCGGCTATCATGCGGCGGTCATGGGCGGGGTGGCGGCGGGCAGCCGGGTGACAGTGATCGGTGACGGCGCGGTGGGACTGCTGGGGGTGCTTTCGGCCCGGCTGCTGGGAGCCGAGCAAATCATCCTCATGGGCCGCCACGAGAAGCGCACCGCCCTGGGCCGGGAGTTCGGGGCGACCGAGGTGGTCGCCGAACGCGGGGCGGAAGGCATCGCGAGGGTTCGCCAGCTCAGCGGGGGTCACGGCACCGAGGTGGTACTTGAAGCGGTGGGCCACTACCCCGCCTACGAGCAGGCGTACGGCGTGGTTCGCCCCGGCGGGGTCATCAGCCGGGTGGGCGTCCCCCAGTATGAACAGGCTCCGATCGGCTTTGGCAGCCTGTTCCGTCACAATATCCGCCTAGCTGGCGGGCCCGCCCCGGTCCGGGCGTACATCGAGCGGTTATTGCCGCTTATCCTGGACGGCCGGATTGAGCCGGGAAAGGTCTTTGACGTGGCCACCGATCTGGATGGGGTGCCGCAAGGGTACCGGGACATGGCTGAGCGCAGGAATCTGAAGGTGCTGATCCGGCCCTAGCATCGGCACCTACCCGGGCCCGGCGGTGAAGTTAGAACCGGGAGGAGCCGCCGGCCCCGGAGAAGCTGCCGCCGCCTCCGGAATACCCGTGGGAGATCCCGGAAGAGGGGGAACTGGCGGCCTCACGGGATGAGGTCACCGAACTCACCCCGGAGCTGTAGCCCGTGTTGTAGGCCTGTACGCGCCAGAACATGCCGGCCGGGCTGGTCACGTCCAGGATTGAACCGCCGCCGCGCCGCTGCTGGGAGTAGGAGGAGCGTGACTCGCGCATCTTGCGGCGCATGTCCTCCTTCTCGTCATCGTTCTGGGCGTAGGCATCGATCTGGGCCGTGGCAAAGTCCTCCAGTTTCTCAGTCAGCTGCTCGCGCAGCTGCGCCAACCGGTCCAGGGCGGTATCGGCGTCGATCACCTCCGCCTTCAGCTCAGTGCCGATGAACTGTGCCTCGTCCACGGCGGTGTGGCGGAAGGATTCCAGTGCGGCCCCTGCCGCCTCGGTTCCTGCTTCGGCGTCCTTGACCAGCTGCGGAATCTGCTCCAGGTCCTCCAGCAGCGGCGCGGTCTGGGCCCGCCAGGCCGTTTCCCAGGTGGCGGACCGCGTGTAGAGGGCCGAGGCGGCGATGATCGCATCATCGGTGGAATCCAGCTCTTGGGCGGCGGACAGGAAGTTCTCGGTACGTACCACCCCCTGGGCAGAGGAGCGTTCCTTCTTGGTGGCAGCTTCCAATTCCTGCTGTTCGGTGAAGGAGGAGCGGTAGCTGGCGACGAAGTCGGCGAACCGGCGTTCCAGGTCCGCGGCATGGTGGGAGCCCGTGGGCAAGGTCCGGGCCGCCAACTCAGTGGTGTCCAGGTCCATGGTCACGTTCGTCAGGTGCGTCGTCCCCGTCTTCAACTGGTCAGCAAATTTCTTGCGCCGGTTCGAACGCACCTTGGCGACACTGCCCCAAACGATGCCACCCACGCCCCCACCCGCAGCGGTTACCACCCACACCACGGGGTTTTTATACCAGGGCCGGTTCATGAACGCGGCTCCTTCGGTCGCCACCGCAATGATCCCGTCGCTCCAGCGGGCTTGTTTGAAGTCCTCATAACCCGCTTCGTGGATCTTTTCCATCAGCTCGTCGCTGACCTTCCGGTCTTCGCCGAAATAGGTTCCGACCTGCCCGGAGTCCGGGCCCTCAAGGGAAAGGGTGATGATGAAATATCCGTCCGCCCAGTAATCGCCGTGGTCCTCTGGCTTCTGTGAGATCCACTCGGGGTGCGCGGTACGGGCATAGAGCAGTGTCTTGGTGTTGATGTTGTCCGCGTAGTTTCCCTCGCGGGTGTAGACAACAACCTTGGTCGGCTCGTAGAAGTCGACCTCTTCCAGCGCCTCCCGTACCCGGTCCTCGTTGATCACCCCGGCGGTGTCGTTCACCGTCACAGATTCCAGATTTTGTCCGGCGGGAACGGTTACGGCCGGGGCGGCGTGGGCTGCAGGAAGGATCCCCAGCAATCCCAGGGCCGCCACCGCTGAGGCGGCGGCGGTTCGAATCGGGAGGCTGACTTGAGACATTGGGGTTCCCTTCCCAGGCTGCTGACTAGTTCGTGCGGAGGTTGGTCTATCTTCATCCTATCCATAGACGCATATTTGTCACTGCTCTCGACCCGCGAGAACGGCATGCCAGCTTAGGGCACGCTGATCGCCTGCCCCGTGGTAATCGGCAGGAGCGCCACCCGGCATTCAGGGTAGTAACGCGGCAGATCGACTGCCAATAGGCCGCACCACCCGTTTTGCCTAGCGCTCGAGTCAGACAGTGGCTGGCCTTTCCTCTAGACATTAACTAGACGCTTTGCGGTAGCGGCGACAATCCGGGTAGGCAGGCACAACAGGAACAATTCGAGAGTCATCACCGCAGCCGACAGCAGCAGGACGTCCGGGCGGCTGGCAAGCAATAGGGGCTCAAAGCAAACGCCGTGAGCCCCTATTGATCGGTCTAATTATTTACCTAGATCACTACTTTGATCCATTGTTGCCACTGCCCTTCGTTTCCTCTGACAAGTCTGCACGAGTTACTCGTTCACCGGCACCGTTGTAAATCGCATTTGTAACGACTGTCCAACTTGCTCGTGGCCAAGTGCGGAAGGTGATATGTCCGCCGGCAATTGTCACATTGCCCTTACCGTAGGTGAACTGCGCAATATTAGTTCCACCAGCAATTGCGTCAGTACCCTTGGCGTAGCCACTGACTAGCAAATCGCCCTTGGTCGGGTAGGTGGAAACTCGGGCCTTCTTCTCCTTTACAGTGAAAACAGCGTCATTGTTGTACCAAGTTGGCCAATTCTTTGGCATCCCCCACGCTGCCGGCTTCGAAACATCATAGGTCTGGGCAAGCAGTGCACCTGGGGCATTAAACGTCTCCCTATCCTCCGGTCGGATATTCTTGGCCGGTAGATCCAAAGCGCTAATTGCGGTCTCCGATCCGGAGCCCAAAGCGACAAGGTTGCCACCCTTTTTCACGAAGTTTTTCAACTTCTTCGCTCCATCTGGAACGCCCGCCGCCCACGCGAACTCCTCCGGATACTTACTGGTATCGAGTCCCTTTGTTAGCCGCTCCGTTGTAATACCGGGAGCAAGGACGATGGTGTCAAACTTCTTACTGAGATTGTTGTAGTCCTCCGCCTCAACCACCTCGTAATTCATTCCAAATTGATCCATCATCCACATCATCCAACCACCGGGCATGTTGTTGGCACCTCTGACCAAGCCCACGCGGGTGTTCTGCTTCAGCTTGATGGCTGAGGTTTTCGGCATCTTAGAAATCGCATGCACTGGAAGGGCCGTATCCTTCACTGCCTGTTCAAGAGTCTGTCGCGCTTTCTTGCCTGATGGTATTAGCAAGGCGCCCTCGGGCAAGGTTTCCCCTGAAACCTTCACTTTGGAGCTGGCTCGGTATGTGACAACGCCTTCGTCCTGAAGAGCATCAATTATCTTGCCTAGCCCGTAGGAACTCGGCGATAGGACGTAAGCCCCCTTACGGCCGGGGTCCCTGGGCAGCCGCACCGATTCCTGTACGACTTCGCGCACCGATTCCGTTTTTGCTTTGAATTTTGAATCGATGGCTTTCACATCAACCCCGAAGAACAGGGCGAGATTGTCAGTTGTTTCACTGTACGGCATGATCAACGGGCAACCATTCGTACACTTGCGCGCGCTATCCGGATATTCGTCAATTCTCAACAGCTGATCGACCCAGCGGCCCAGTGGTTGCTGAGTCCGGATAATGTAGGCTCCCCTGTCGTATTTCTGCCCGTCGGCGTGGAAGCTCCTCGTTGCACGCTCAATTTCGACCTTGCCCAGATTGAGAATGTTCAGCATCTCGTAAACTGCGTACGGGTCGCGTTGCTCGGCCGGTACGACATACGCGTATGCACTGGCTTCCCAATCGAGAGTATCTCGCGTGAATTGGTAGAGGTTGTTGTAGAGGAAGTCTTGCGCGTCCTCCGCTACCGTGTTCATTCCGCTCAGCGCGGCTTTCACCTGGTAGTCAACGTTCTGCTTGAAGGTCCAAGATGTCGCCCTGTAGGGATTAGGGTTCCGCATTGTCGCAGGTTGGTCATCGAGCTTCTCGTCCTCGAAGGTATAAGCAAGATCCCTATTCGAAGCGATTTCACTGAGCCATACAGATGTGCCCTGAAAAGAACCATAACCCGCGACGTCCGCGTTCCACATGATGCCATACGCATCATCATGTTGGACTCCTGACAAGCCCTCGGCTATCAGGTCCTTTTGTGCTTCCATTCCTACGGAATTACTGCCGGTCACAGTTTTCGGGTCTATCGCAGTCGAGAGTGGTTCATCCCATGGTGGAACCCAAGCACGAGGACTCAGTGTTCCCGCTTGATGCATGTAGTGCTGGACCACCGGGCGATACTTCTGCTCGATTCCTAGCCGTGTGCGCGATTCCTTCTGTGTGTACATGAACCAGTCTCGGTTATTGTCGTGACCAACATACCGGTGATAAAGGTCCGGGTACGTCCGGTTGTACTTAGTCCCCGCCGTTTTGTTGAAGTACTCGACGACCATTTTTTGACCGTCAGGGTTGGCGGATGGAACGACCACGACGACCATGTTGGACAAAATCTTCTTCGTCTCGTCCGAGTCTTCGGTGGCCAGTTTATGGACCACGTTGATTAGCCCCTGAGTCGTTCCTACTTCGGTGGAATGGATGGAGGCCTCTACGTAATAGACAGGAACTGTAGTCTTGGCCAACTCTCTGGCGTAGTCATCAGTTGAAACTCCTTGCTTTTTCGCTTCGGCTGCCAGGGCTTTGGGATCCGCAAGGCGGTTGTTGATCGCTAGGATGTCGTCCAAGCGGTTCAAGTTCTCTTCGGAACTCATTCGGAGAAGGGGATAGTCATCTCCGTCTGTGGTCTGATCAACGACTTCGTAATCAGCCTCCGCGGACTTCTCCGCAATGAGCTGGAAGTACTTCTTAATCGTTTCGAAATCAGCGAGCTTGCCCTCATCTCCAATTTCAAATCCGAAGTAATCAGCCGGTGTGGGAATCCCGGAGATTTTGTTCTCCATGCTCGGTGAAACCGAGAGTTGTGCCCCTGGAACATGTCCTCCGGCAGCCGGTGAAGCCACAAGGCCCACCATGGCGGCAAACGCTATACCGCCTAACACGCGCTTTCGAGCTTTCATTACTTTCTCGCCCTTGAGTCAGCACCTGCACAAGGAGGCAGGTTGTATTTGGATCTGCAGAAAGGTCTGGTAGCCGTATGGCCAAAAATCACGTGATCGAGTCCTTGTGGGACTGTGAACAATCTATGTGAGCCCTGTGAGCACCACAATTGAAAAACGTCTGCGGGTTCTTGGTTTCTGTGAGGTTTTGTCTTCGAGCAGTTTCGGTATCTCTGAAGCAATGTGAGGCATTCGGAGACTGCGCAGCGCCAAGTCATTAGGGGATCATCATCCAACTGGCGTCGAGATCGAACAACTATTAGCGGTACACCGCCGAAACTCGCAAATCAACTACATCGCAAAAATCTATACGCTTGGGGTAAGTACCCCCGCAAGACGGGAATGAAGTGGCGTTTAATCTGAAAAACGCCTTCATAGACGTTTTGAAGCACAGAACGTCTCAGCCCCTAAATTTGCTCAGCGCTAACCATTTCGCATGCTTAATCGTGACGCAAATTCTCCTGTCCCGCTAAACACCTTCCAAATGGGGACTCCACAAATTCACCTTTTGCAGGACGGCTCATCCATTGAAAACGAGTCTGGGACGACGCAAACCTTGCTAGGCGATACTTCTGAGCTCGCTCCATACCTGCTGTAGCACCGTACTTGTTGCTGTTTGGTTAAGTCTTCTCTGGCACGGCACTTTTGGAGCGTCACGCAAAAAGCGCCCTGCACCGCCCCCAATGTGAGGAACGGTACAGGGCGCTATCGCGGATTGCTAGCGCTGCACGGCGCCGAAGCGATCGGCGGCGACCGCCACGGCCGCGGCACGGGCCTCGGAGGCCTCGTCCGCGGTCAGGGTGCGGTCCGTGGCGCGGAAGCGCAGCCCGAAGGCCAGTGACTTCTTGCCGTCCTCGATGCCCTGGCCGGAGTACACGTCGAACAGTGCGATGTCCTCCAGCAGTTCACCGGCGCCCTCGCGCAGGGCGCTCAGCACGTCGCCGGCGACGACCTGCTCATCCACCACCAGTGCCACGTCCTGGGTGGCCAGCGGCTGGGTGGTCATCTGCTCGGCGACAACCACGGCCGGGGCGGCGGCCATCAGGGCCTCGCCGTCCAGTTCCATGGCCACCGTGCGCGCGGGCAGGTCCAGGTCCTTGAGCAGCTGCGGGTGCAGTTCGCCGGCGTAGCCGATCAGTTCGCCGTTCACGCTCAGCGCTGCGGTGCGGCCCGGATGGAACGCCTGGTGCTTGCCCTGGGCGATTTCCAGTTCGGAGCCCAGGATCCCGGCGGCGGTGCGCGCAACATCCAGTGCGTCGGCCCAGTCCCAGGCGCGCGGGGTGAAGCCCACCCCGGCGGCGGCCTCGTGACCGGTGAGCACGGCGGCCAGGTGCCAGGGCTGGTTCGGGATGCCGGCGCGCAGTTCGGCCAGCACCTCATCGCTCGGCTTGGCGCCCAGCGGCGGCAGCACCTTGGAACCGGTCTGCGCTCCGGGCAGGAACACCAGCCCGCCCTCGTACAGCGCCAGGTCGCGGAAGCCGCGGCCGTGGTTGCGCCGGGCGATCTCCAGCAGCCCGGGCAGCAGCGAGGTGCGCAGCAGCCCGTATTCGGAGGAGATCGGGTTGGCCAGCTTCACGCTGGGCACCTCGGTGCCCGCCTCGGGGGTGCCGAACGTGTTGTTCTGCGCGGCCGAGACGAACGGGTAGGCCAGCACCTCGGTCAGTCCGGCGTCGGCCAGGCCCTGCAGCAGGCGGCGGCGCTGGGCCTGGGTGCGGGTCAGCCCGCGCCCGGGCGGGGCGACCGGCAGGGTGGCCGGGATCTGGTCGTAGCCGATGACGCGGGCCACTTCCTCCACCAGGTCCTGCTTGATCGCCAGGTCCGGGCGCCAGGTCGGGGCGATGACCTCAAAGCCCTCGCCGGTGGCGGTCACGGTGCCGCCGATCCCCTCCAGCGCGGAGATGATCTGCTCCTCGGTGTAGTCGATGCCCACCAGGGAGCTGGCGTACCCGGCCGGAAGCAGGATGCTCACCGGTTCGGCGGGGTTGCCGTAGTCGGTGATGTTCGCGGTTTCGGTGCCCCCGGCCAGCTCGACCAGCAGGTCCACGGCACGCTGGGCGGCCACGTCGGCCACATTCACATCCACCCCGCGCTCGAAGCGCTTGGACGCCTCGGAGGGCAGCTTGTGCCGGCGGCGGGAGCGGGCGATGGAGACCGGTTCGAAGTTCGCGGCCTCGATGACCACCCGGGTGGTGGCCGCGCCTACCTCGGTGGAGGCCCCGCCCATGACCCCGGCGATGCCGATCGGCCCGGAGTCGTCGGTGATCAGCAGGTCCTCGGTGTTGAGGGTGCGTTCCTTCTCATCCAGGGTGGTCAGCTTCTCCCCGGCGGTGGCGCGGCGCACCACGATCGGCCCGGCGAGCTTGTCCGCGTCGTAGAAGTGCAGCGGCTGGCCCAGTTCGAGCATCACGTAGTTGGAGATGTCCACGGGCAGGGAGATCGACCGCACCCCGGCCAGCGAGAGCCGGGCCGCCATCCAGCGCGGGGTGGGGCGGGCCGGGTCGATGCCGGTGACCTCGCGGGTGACGAAGCGGGTGCAGCCGGGCACCCCGTAGATCGGGGCGTCGTCCGCAACGCGCACCGGGTGGCCTTCAGCGGCGGCCTGGGTCAGCTTGATCGTGGCGGCCGGGTCGGTGAACTCGGTGCCGGTGGCCAGCGCGTATTCGCGGGCCACCCCGCGGATGGAGAAGCAGTAGCCGCGGTCCGGGGTGACGTTGATTTCCGCGGCCTGGTCCTTCAGGCCGAACAGCTCCAGCACATCGGTGCCCAGTTCCGGGTCCAGCCCCAGGCGGGAGAGCACGATGATCCCGTCGTGGTCCTCCCCGATGCCCAGTTCGCGCGAGGAGGCGATCATCCCGGTCGAGACGTGGCCGTAGGTCTTGCGCGGGGAGATGCGGAAGTCCCCGGGCAGCACGGCGCCGGGCAGGGTCACCACGACCTTGTCCCCGACTTCGAAGTTGTGTGCGCCGCACACGATGCCCTGCACGCCCGAGGGATCGATCCCGTCCCCGGTCAGGGTCTGCCCGGTGCCCTCGGGCACCACGCGCACCTGGCACCAGTTGATGGTCTTGCCGTTCTTCTGCGGCTCCTTTTCCAGGCTCAGCACCTGGCCGACCACGATCGGGCCGTGCAGTTCGTCGGAGGGACGGTGCACGTCCTCCTCTTCCAGCCCGACCTTGACCAGGTCGGCCATCACGTCCTCAGCCGAGGCGTTGGCAGGTACCTGCGCGTAGTCGCGCAGCCATGACAGTGGTACTCGCATTGGGTTAGATCTCCATCCCGAAGTGCTGGCTGAAACGGACGTCGCCCTCGATCATGTCGTGCATGTCGGGCACATCGTTGCGGAACATGAGCGTGCGCTCCACGCCCATGCCGAACGCGAACCCGGAGTACACCTCCGGGTCGATGCCCGCGGCGCGCAGCACGTTGGGGTTGACCATGCCGCAGCCGCCCCACTCGATCCAGCGCGGCCCGCCCTTGGCGCCGGGGTGCCAGATGTCCAGCTCGGCGCTGGGCTCGGTGAACGGGAAGTAGGCAGGGCGCAGGCGGATCTCGGCTTCGGCGCCGAACATCTGCCGGGCGAAGTGCTCCAGGGTGCCGCGCAGGTCGGCCATGGTCAGGCCCTTGTCCACGGCCAGGCCCTCGAACTGGTGGAAGACCGGGGTGTGGGTGGCGTCCAGCTCATCGGTGCGGAAGGTGCGCCCGGGGCAGAGCACGTACAGCGGCACCTCGCGTTCGAGCATGGAGCGCACCTGCACCGGGGAGGTGTGGGTGCGCAGCACCAGGTGCGCGTCGGCCGGTTCGATGAAGAAGGTGTCCTGCATTTCGCGGGCCGGGTGGTCCGGCTTGAAGTTCAGCGCATCGAAGTTGAACCACTCGGATTCCACTTCCGGGCCCTCGGCGATTTCCCAGCCCATGCCCACGAAAATGTCCGCGACACGGTCCTGCAGCACCGACAGCGGGTGGCGGGCGCCCAGCGGGCGGCGCACCGGGGCGGCGGTGACGTCCACGGTCTCCTCGACCAGGATGCGTTCGGCCTCCTCGGCCTGCAGCACCTCGGTGCGCGCGGCCAGGGCCTTGTTCACCTTGCCGCGGGCGGCGCCCACCAGCTTGCCGGCGGCGGCCTTCTCGGTCTTGTCGAGCTTGCCGATCTGCCGGTTGGCCAGGGACAGCGCGGACTTCTCCCCGGTGTGCGCCAGGCGGGCGGCCTTGAGCTCATTCAGGTCGGCGGCCGCGGCGATGGCCGACAGGGCGGCCTCGACGGCGGCGTTCACGCCCTGCTCATCGGTGGGGTGCGGTGGCGCGGCGCCGTCCACCGGCGTTTCTTGGATTGTCTGGTCAGACATGGGGATCTGGTGATCCTTCTCTTCGCTGGTAATTGACTTGTTTCCCATTCTATTGGCAAGGCCCGCCAACGACTGATTCGATGACGGGCCTGATGCGTGAGTGGGCGGTTTTAGTGGGCCGCGGTGTCCTTGGCCTTGGGGGCCATGGCCAACACGATGATCAGGGTCAGCACCAGCAGGGCGCCGCCAAAGACCACGGAGTAGAACAGGGCGTAGTTGGCCTTGCCGGTGGCCTCGTATTCGGTGGCTCCCTGCACCATGTCAAAGGTCACGGTGTGACCCTCGATGGTGGCCGGGCCGGTGGTGGAGGTCACCGAGCCGGGGAAGGTCACCGACATGGTGGCCTTGGCGGCGTTGGGGTCGGTGGAGCCCGGGGCGTTGCCGCGCATGGCGAACTTGAAGCCGTCCTCGGTGGTGCCCAGCTGAACCGGCAGCTCAAAGCCCTGGAAGGCGTCCTGCAGCTGCACGAAGTTCATCGAGCTGACCGTGTTGAAGCGCAGGCCCACCCGGTCCTGGGTCTCGATCTTCTCGTAGGTCCAGTTCTCCCCGGCCATCTGGTCCAGTTGGCGGGTGTCGATCTTGGTGGCCAGCACGTCATCCAGTGAAGCACCCTGCAGCAGGGCGCGGTCGGTGGTCACCTCCACGGTGCCGCTGGCCTTGTCCTGGCCCTCGATGGTGACGTGGGCGTCCGTGTTCACGCAGCCGGCCAGGGCCAACATGGCGGTGAACATCATCGCCAGTACACCTACAAGTTTCTTCACGCGCTCTCTCCTCAGCACAGCCCCATCCAGCGGGCTCGTTCACTAGCGTTCGGTGGTCTTCTTCGCTCTATTGATCCGCCCCGCCGCGCGGGCCGAGCGTTTTTGCTCCTCCCAGCTTACGCGGGTGGGCCCGGTCGCGCCCAGTTCGCCGGGCCCGTGGCGCAGTGCCGGGCGCAAGCGCCTAGGGCCCGACCGGGGCCTTCGCGTCGGCGACGCAGGCCTGCACGATCGGTTCATCGGCCGGGATCCAGGGCACCGCCTGCCACGGCTCGGCGCCCAGCTCCAGCCAGCGCAGCTGGTCGTGTCCGTCCAGCGGGCGCGGGGTGCCGGAGGCGATGGTGGCGAACCACACGCGCATCGCCGCCCGCTCGTTCAGCGCCCAGCCCTGCTCAAGCGGACCGTAGATCTCATCGCCCAGGGTGATCTCGATGCCCAGCTCCTCGCGGATCTCCCGGCGCACCGCTTCCACCGGGTCCTCCCCCGATTCGACCTTGCCGCCGGGGAACTCCCACAGCCCGGCCAGCGCGGCCGGACGGTTGCGCCGGGCGGCCAGCAGCCGGGTGGGGTGCTGCAGCGAGTCGACCAGGGCGATCGCGACGATCTGCTTCAGGCTCATCAGGCTCTCTTCTCGTGTGCTTCACTCAGGCGGTGCCGGGCTGGCCGGGGGTGGGCCCGGGCTGCTCCGGGCTCTGCAGCCCGGCGCTTTCCGGGTCCGCCGGCAGCGCGCGCCGCTTGATGTCCGGTTCGATGTAGATCAGGCTGCGCAGCGGCACCGCGGCGCGGATGTCCTTTTCCAGCCTATCGATGTGATCGGCGATCTGCGCGCCGGTGGCGTCCGGGGCCACCACGATCTTCAGTGCGATCAGCAGCTCCTCGGGGCCCACGTGCATGGTGCGCAGGTGCACCAGTTCGGTGTCCGCGTTGGCCACGGCACCGCGGATGGCCTGCACGTGCGCCTTGCTGGCCGACTCGCCCAGCAGCAGCGAGCGAGTCTCCACGGCCAGGATCACCGCGATCACCACCAGCAGCACGCCAATGGCGGCGGTGCCCGCGGCGTCAAAGCGCCCGTCCCCGGTCAGGATGGTCAGCCCCACCCCGAGCAGGGCGAAGGTCAGGCCCAGCAGTGCCGCGGTGTCCTCCAGCAGCACCACCGGCAGTTCGGGGTTCTTGGTGCTGCGCACGAAGCTGAGCAGCCCGCGCCGCCCGCGGGCCCGGGCGCTTTGCTTGATCGCGGTGCGCAGCGAGAGCCCCTCGGCGATGATCGCGAACACGATCACGGCCAGCGGCACCCACCACCACGGCCCGGTGATGCCGTGCGGGTCGTGGAACTTCTCATACGCCTCGTAGAGGGCGAACAGCCCGCCGGCGCTGAACAGGATGATGGCGACCAGGAACGCGGACACAAAGCGCTCTCCCCCGTACCCGAAGGGGTGCTCGGTGTCGGCCTTGCGCTTGGAGCGGCGCCGCCCGATGAGCAGCACCAGCTGGTTGCCGGTGTCGGCCACCGAGTGGATGGCCTCGGCCAGCATCGAGGAGGATGAGCTGAGCAGCCAGGCCACGAACTTGGCGATGGCGATCGCCAGGTTGGCGCTGAGCGCCGCGATGATCGACTTCGTGCTTTCTTCACTCGCCATTGGCGTCCCTTTCGGCCGTGTACACCTTGTGCGGGCACCGGTGCGGTGAGCAAAAGCTGGTGCCCTGCCTCGGACTATGTCAGCAACCGGGTCAGGGGCGCAACGCCCTTGCCGAAGCGTACAGGCAGACGGTGGCGGCGGTGCCCACGTTCAGGGATTCGGCCACCCCGTACAGCGGCACGGCGATCCTGTGGTGGGCGGCCTGCTTTTCGGTCTCGTCCAGCCCCTGGCCTTCGTTGCCGAACAGCCAGGCGGTGGGCACGTCCAGGGCCGGCTGCCCGGCCGCCGGTTCCCCGCCCTGCCCGGCGCGGCGCAGCACCGCCTGGTCCTGCAGGGTGTCCAGGTCGTGTTCGGCGTAGCCGTCGGCGGCCAGCAGCTGGATGCCGTGCAGGGTGGCGGTGGAGGTCAGTTCCGCGAAGTCCACGTTGCCGATCACCGGCAGGTGGAAGAGCGAGCCGACGGTGGAGCGCACCGTCTTGGGGTTGTAGATGTCCACGCTGCCCTTGGTGAACAGCACCGCGTCCGCCCCGGCCGCGTCGGCCGCGCGCAGGATGGTGCCGGCGTTGCCCGGGTCCTGCACCCGGCAGAGCACCGCGATCAGCCGCGGTGCGGAGTCAAACAGTTCCCGCAGGTCCGGTTCGTTGCGCCGGGCGACGGCGATGATGCCCTGCGGGGTGATGGTGTCGGCCATGGCCGCGAGCACCTGTTCGGTGACGGTGCGGGCCGGGATCTGGGCGTCCTGCAGCAGTTCGCTGAATTCGGAGGAGGAGCCCAGGAAGTGTTCGGTGGCGTACACCGAGACCAGCACCTGACCGGTGGCGGCGTGCGCCTTCAGCGCCTCGCGCACGGCCTGCGGGCCTTCGACCAGGTAGTGTCCGCTGGCTTTGCGTCCGGCGCGGGTGGCCAGCCGGGCGACGGCTTTGACCTTGTCGGCCCGCAGGTTGGACATCACCGGTTCTTCATAGCTGGTCATGATTCGAGAATACCGGCAAATACGGTGCCGGGCAGAACACCAGCGGGTGCAGACCATGGTTATGGTCTGCACCCGCTGGTGTGTTTCCTCACCCGCATCCGGCGCCTGGCACCGGTGACGGGTGGTGAAGGATGAGTAAGGCTTTACTTCATCTGCTGACGAGCTTCGCCACCGGCGGGCTCGTAGCCTGCGGCCTTGGCGGACTCGATCGAGTTGAACCAGTACTCGGCAGTGGTCTGCTCGTACCAGGTCGAACCCGGCACGTGGTACTTGTTCGAGCCGGAGTTGCCCTTGATGACGAAGCCTTCCGGAGCGTCCTGACCCTCGATGGCCTTGATGCCACCGGCGGCTTCGGCCTTGGAGGCCGAGGTGTGGGCGGAAGCAGCGGCAGGAGCCTTCTCAGCCTTCGGGGCGGCAGCCTTGGCGGCGGCGGCCTGCGGGGCCTTGGCGGCTACTGCCTCAGGCGCTTTTGGGGCGTTGACGTCAGCCGGCAGGGCACCCTTTGCTACCTGGACCAGCGCGGCGAAGGCGTTGGCGTCGGAGACGGCCAGCTCGGCCAGCATGCGGCGGTCAACCTCGACCTCGGCGGCCTTCAGGCCCTGGATCAGGCGGTTGTAGGTCATGCCGTTGGCGCGGGCAGCGGCGTTGATGCGCTGGATCCACAAGCGGCGGAAGTCGCCCTTGCGCTTGCGGCGGTCGTTGTAGCTGTATACGAACGAGTGGAGCAGCTGCTCCTTGGCCTTGCGGTAAAGGCGCGAACGCTGACCGCGGTAACCCTTGGCGCGTTCCATTACGACGCGACGCTTCTTATGGGCGTTGACTGCCCGCTTCACACGTGCCACGTGTGTACTCCTTCAAATCTTGTTCCCGCTGGCGAAGGTCCTTCTCCGGCGGTGAAAACTAGTGGTTGGTTGGGGTAAGGCTTCCCCGAGTAATGCTTGCGAAGGGGAAGGCCTAGAGGCCCAGCATCCGCTTGATGGTCTTCACATCGGCCTTGGCAACGAGCTGGTCAGAGGCCAGGCGACGGGTGATGCGGGAAGACTTGTGCTCCAGGTAGTGGCGGCGGTTGGCCTGCTGACGCGCCAGCTTTCCGCTGCCGGTCACCTTGAAGCGCTTCTTGGCGCCACTATGAGTCTTGAACTTCGGCATAGCTGCCGTTCTCCTTACGTGCTCCGATCGGATCCGTGCCGGACCCGTCGGGGATCATCCGAAGCGGGCCCCTCAAAGCGAGACGACCGCTGTTGTTCTTTTCTAGTGCGGCCCTTCCGCGGAGGAAGGACCGTTCGCCCTGAAGGCGGCGGGTTCCGGGGGAACCCGGAGGGCTCGGCTTACGCCTCGCCCTCGGCCTGGGCCCGTGCCTGCTCCAGCTTGGCGCGAGCCTCGTCGTCCATGGAGGAGGCCACGTTCTGCCCCGAGGTTTCCTGCGGAGCGTCGGTGGCGACGCGGCGCTTGGAACCACGACCGCCGGACTTCTGCTGCTGTTCGCGACGGGCCTCGGCCTTGTTCTTCAGCGGACCGACCACCATGACCATGTTGCGGCCATCGATGCGCGGGTTGGACTCAACGGCTCCAACTTCCGCAACGTCCTCTGCAAACTTCTCCAGCAGGCGGATGCCCATCTCCGGGCGCTGCTGCTCACGTCCACGGAACTGGATCATGGCCTTGACCTTGTCACCGGCGCCCAGGAAGCGCAGGGCGTGGCCGACCTTGGTTTCGTAGTCGTGCTTGTCGATCTTCAGGCGGAAGCGGACTTCCTTCAGGACCGTGTTGGTCTGGTTCTTGCGGGCCTCGCGTGCCTTGACGGCGGCTTCGTACTTGTACTTGCCGAAGTCCATCAACTTGCACACTGGAGGCTTGGCGTTGGGGGCCACCTCGACCAGGTCGAGATCGGATTCGTGAGCCAGGCGCAGGGCGTCCTCGATGCGGACAATTCCCACCTGTTCACCATTTGGGCCAACGAGGCGTACCTCAGGTACGCGAATGCGCTCGTTAATGCGTGGATCGCTGATGTGTAACTCCTGTTAGTCGTAAGTAGTGCTGCCCAGCAACGAAAAAGGCCTCCGCTGCTGATGCAGGCGAAGGCCACAAAGTCGACTACAGCACCAAGGGTTCTGCTGAACCCTGCTGCCTTGGAATCCCCGTGAGGGATTCCCGCCGAAGTACCCGGACGCCTGCACGGCGACAGCGGGTGGGAGATGGCCTCCACTTGCATGTCTCGATCATGATCCCTTGGTCACATAACCTGTTTCAGGCCAGAACCAAGTAACCCAATCGAGTCGGTCTGTGACAAGCTTAGCAGTATGAGTACCGAAGATTCCAATTCAATGCAGCAGGCCGTCGATCAGCAGGTCCGCGATATCGCCGAGGTTCCTGCCGTTGAAATCATCACCACCGCCGCGGTGCACCTGATGAGCGCCGCCGCCGTGAAGTGCGGCCTGGCCGAAGGCAAGGACGCCGCCGAGCTGAAGGACCTGGACGAGGCCCGCAAGCTGATCACCGCACTGGCAGGCCTAGTCACCGCCGGGGCGCCGGAGATCGGCTCGCAGCACGCCGCTCCCCTGCGCGATGGTCTGCGCAGCCTGCAGCTGGCCTTCCGGGAAGCTTCGATCATCCCGGATGCGCCGGGCAAGGGCCCGGGCGAGAAGTTCACCGGCCCGGTCAGCTAGTCCCTGAGCGGGGCACCGGCAGCCGAGGCTGCGATTAAAATTACATGATGCAACCGGGGGCGCGGCAGGATTTTCCTGCCGCGCCCCCGGTTTCTCTTCGGCCGTGCACTACCGCACCTGGACCAGCTTGCGCCGGGCCTTGCGGCGGATGCGGCGGCGGATCTGCTGGGCGATCAGTGCGGCGAGCACCACCACCATGGCGATCACCCCGACGGCGGCGAACGCGGCGGCCGGACCGGCCAGGTCCACCACGGCGCCGGTGACGGGGGATCCCAGCGCGGTACCGGCGGTCATCGCCGAACCGTACCAGCCCATCGCTTCCCCACGACGGTGCTCGGCCACCAGATCGGTGAGCCATTCCGAGGCCGCGGACAAGGTCGGGGCAACCAGCAGGCCGGGCAGCGCGGAGAGCAGCGCAAGGGACCAGGTGTCGGTGGCAAAGTACATCGGGATGGTGAGCACCGCCATGCCCAGCAGCAGCACGAGCGGGGAGATCCGGCGTTCGATCATGCCGTAGACCAGCCCGCCGATCAGGGAGGCGCCGCACCAGAAGAGGAACACGATGCCCAGGTCCCCCGGGTTGCCCTGCTGCTCCAGCTCGGCCACGATGCTCACCTCGGTGCCGGTCAGCAGTGCGCCGGCACCGCCCGAGGCGATGAACACGGCCAGCACCGAGGCGCTCATCCAGGTGAAGCTGGTCTTGACCTTGCGCCCGCGCTCGCGCAGCCGGGCCCGGGCGGACTTGCGTCCGGCGGCGATCAGCTCGCCTTCCACCTCGTGCACACCGGCGGGGGCGGCGGCCACGAAGCTGGCTTCGGCCCCCAGCCGCTCCTCGTGCACGTTGGCCTTCTTGGCCTTCGCCTTGGGATCCTCGCTGCGGGTGGGAGGGTTCAGCAGGAACAGCCCCACCCCGCCCAGCGAACCGAGGATGCCCACCGCGGTCAGCCCGAGCGTGGTGTCCAGCTGCGTGGCGATGATGCCGGCGGAGGCCGGGCCGACGATGAACACCAGCTCGGTGGCCATCGCATCCAGGGCGAAGGAGGAGCGTCGTTGCTCGCCGGTGGTCATTACGCCCAGCGCGGTGCGCACCACGGAGAAGACCGGCAGGGCGAACAGCCCGCCCAGGAACGCCAGCGGATAGATCCACACCAGCGGCACATGCGGCACCGTGCTCCACACCGCCACTTCGATGATGATCGAGGGAATCAGCGCCCGGCGCAGGCCCCACTGGTCTACCTGGTGCCCGCGCCACGGGGCACCCACGGCGATGCCCACGGTCATCAGGGCCACCACGATTCCGGCCGAGGCCCAGTCCTGGCCCAGGTTCAGAACCAGGTGCAGCAACAGCAGCATGCTCAGCGCCGAGTGTGGAAGTCGTGCGATCATTCCGATCACCAGCAGGCCGCCGATCGCCGGTTGGCGAAGGATCTGCCAGTAACGTTTCATGCTCAAGCTGTTGCCCTCCTAAAGGTTCATATTTGCTCGGTTCTTAACTTGGTGCGCTCAGCAGGCTGATTTCCAGGGAGTCCACCGCTTCGGCGAACTGCGGGTTGTTCGCCAGCGTCCCGTGGACCCGATTGGTGACCTCGCGGGCACGCTGTTCACTTGTGCCCGGGGCAAAGACAAACTGCAGCAGCAGCTCCGGCCCGGAGCCGCCGCCGGCCACCGGCTTGCCGCCCTTGTCCCGCGATCCGACGCCGTGTCCGGGCCCGACGCGCACCTGCCGCAGTTCGTCATGGCCCTCGGTCGCCTGGCCGATGAGTGCGCCCAGCTGTTCGTCAAGGTAGCTGGGGGTCCACTGCACCTGCTTGGCCAGGGTCCACACCCCGGGGCGGCGCAGCACAAAGGTGTAGTCGCTGCCCGGATCCAGCACTAGCAGGTCCGCTTCCTCGCTGACCGCGGACAGAGCCGCGCGCGGGGCGTAGACCGCTACCGGGCGGGCTTCGGGATGCCAGGCCTGCAGGCGTTCCACGGTGGTGAACACCGGAAGGGCCATCCGGCCATCTGGCGCCTTGATCTTCACCAGCGCCATGTCCGCTTCCTTGTCGGAGGCGAACCCATGCTCGGTCATCGCCTCTTCCCCCAGCTGGGCCACGATGGCGACAAACACCCGGGCGTCGGCCAGTGCCCGGTGCACCGCGGCCTCATCGCCGGTGCCGGCGCGCAGCTGGTCCAGGGCCTCGACGACCTGTGCGTTGGCTAGGCCGTCGTCCTTGTCGAAGTTGTGCAGCGGGTTGCCGTCCCCGCTCAGGTCGCGTCCTTCCCAGCTTTGGCCGGCCGAATCGGACTTGCTGCCGGCCTGCGCCAGGGCCGCGGCGATGTGGCCGGGCAGGTGGCGTTTGGGCTCGGGCAGGGAGGAGGAAGTGGAGCTCATGTACCCATGCTATAAGCTCGCGCAAGTGCGCCGGACCGCTTGTGACCTCGGTTAAACGTGATGTGGGCCGGGCGCGGTGTCTTCCACCGGGCCCAGCCCACTCAACACACGTACTTTAGCTGCTGCTCTCATCTCCTATTCCGGGTTGCTGCTCTAAAGCAACCCGCGCTTAGAACAACTTCTTACGGAACGAAAGGCCCTTCCCCAACCGAATGTTTACTGTTCCCCGAGAAGAGATCGAGACCGGGCCAGCCTTCTTAGAAACTGATGCCCCGGATTTCGAGATGTTTAAGGTCGTCGACTTGCCTAGTTTCTTGCGCTTGCGAAAGGTAAACCCCACCGTGGCACTCCTTTAGTTAATACAGCTAGTCAGAACGAATACAGCAGGCATGTACACCTGCTGATGTGCCGGGACCTTCAGTTACAGTGACTCTGCAGGACACGGGCACTAGCGTTGTGCTCGGCTTTTGTCATCCAGAGGTCGTATTTATATTTGACCTCGACCTGCCGCGTCACGTACTCGCACCAGAAGCCCCTATTCGGTGGCAACCACGAGGCGGCATCCCTGTCACCCTTAGACGCGTTGGTCGGCCCGTCGACCGCAAGCAGGTTTAGCGGATCATTGGCGAATTCATAACGAGACTGCGACGACAGCTTCTGCGCCCCCTTTTGCCAAGCATCCGAAAGCGCGACCACATGGTCGATCTGCACTGCGTTACTCGTTCCCTGTCCCCGTTGGAACTCGATTAGCGCACCGGTATACGGATCTTCAAGCGTCGCAGTCAAAACCACGCAGTTAGCTGTGCCCGTTTTGTAGGTGTGCACCGTAAGATCGCGGGCGAGCATG
The DNA here is from genome assembly GCF_006094275.1 of Glutamicibacter creatinolyticus. Lineage (GTDB taxonomy): Bacteria > Actinomycetota > Actinomycetes > Actinomycetales > Micrococcaceae > Glutamicibacter > Glutamicibacter creatinolyticus. The sequence goes on along the minus strand of NZ_CP034412.1, from coordinate 1,016,959 downwards.
TCATTCCTCGCATCGCAACCGTTATGATCCGGATCGCCCCAACCGTTTCCGAACAAACTCCGGTCATATCCGGTTTTGGGTGCCCGCCCCTTGATTGCGATCTGTCCCAGCATCGCGGTTGCATCCGAAGTTTTGGAAGTCGTCTGCTGGGATTGATTGCTCGGGGCAGTTTCTTCGCTCTGCTCAACAACCTCATCTTCGGTCAAAGATTGAGCTGTTGGAGCCGGTTCCTCTGTGACGATCGTAATCGGCAACGCTTCCTTGCGGATGGTAATCTCCGCCGGAGGCTCGGACAATTTCGAAGGATTCTCGGCTGACGACACTTTTCCCGCCGGAATGCTCGATGGGGCGGCACAGCCCCCGAGCAGTCCGATGCAGAGGCCGAGCCCGAGTAGTCTTATCTCTACTCGCACCCGACTCCGTCACCGTCACGATCCAGATGTTTGCCATAGCCCGGTTCGCCCCTATAAACGGGCGCTGCGCCAGCATTACGTGCTTCAGTGCAGTTTTTGAAGTAACGGCTAGTATTAGGAGCTGGTTTCGGTGCCGCAGGTTTCGGTGTACTTGCGGGCTTTCGCACCTTTTTCTTCTCGGCTTCTTGCTTCGCCTTCTTCTGGGCTGCAGCTTTTTCAGCAGCGGCCTTTTCCTGGGCCGCCTTCGCGGCGGCAGCTTTTTCTTTCTTGGCCTTTTCTAGTGCAGCTTTTTCCTGTTCAGCCTTCTCTTCGGCGGCTTTCTTCGCCTCGGCCGCCTTCTTGGCCTCAGCCTCTGCTGCCTTCTTGACCTTAGCCTCGTCTGCCGCCTTCTTTTCAGCAAGAAGCAACTTCTCGTGCTCATTAGCGGTTACCCAGACAAGCGCTCCGTTCGCGTCCTTGTCACAGTACAGTTGCTCGTGGCCTTGTTCCATCACTAAGTCGTCGCCGTCGCAAAGGTCCCCTACATAGTCATCCAGCACTGGGGCCGGTGTCGGAGTGGAGGACTCGGTTGCAACTGCAGGTTCCGGGCTTGCAGAATCATTCTGCTGAACGGCGGGCGCTGCATTGGGTTCGGGTGCTGGCACCGGATTCTGAATACCGATAATGCCCGCGGCGACGATAACCAACCCGGCGAGAATACCGGTGCCCTTGGCAGCCATTTTGCGATTCGACCGAGCAACCCAGGGAATGCGGCCGACAAAGATCGCAATCGCGCCGAGCACCACTCCTAACAAGGCAAGGAGCAGGACCACTTCCGGCAGGAATATCAGAAGTAGCAGCAACCCTAAAAGGACCAGCGCTAGCAAAAGTTTTCGATTAGTTTTCGTCATTTTTGGGCTCGGTGGAGTCCCCGGAAAATTGGTGCTCATGATGTCCCCCCCAGACAGTGAAAGATACAACAATAGTCTTGGATGAGTTCGCGTTTAAAGCAAATTTGTTTAGCTAAAAAATTGTGACATTTTGATAACAAAAGAAGCCGGGGGTCTTCAGCAGTTCAAGGTTCCACCTCAGCCGTCGGCTCACCTAATGCCACGTCATCGTGAGAAGTAAACCAGTACGACGGGCGGCGTTGTTAGTGAGTGAGCAAAGGCTCCAGACAGCCGTGAGAAAGGCCCGGAGATTATGTTTGGATTGACGCGTTAGACCCGCGGGGGGGCTCCCGGACACGGTCCGTCAAATTGAATCTCTGATCCCGCACGCGAACCTGTCAGCGCAGCAGTGATCACCCCGACCACGGCTGGATGGAGTCGCTCGACAGTCGTCTTTCAACGGCGTATGGGTCCCGCGAACACTTTCCGTGTTCACGAGACCCATAATTCAACTAATCAGTTGCACCCGACTTAGCTAAGCCCGTCCGGCCGCGACTTCCAGGGCGTCCTGCAGGGTGAAGCGACCGGCGTACAGCGCCTTGCCCATGATGGCGCCTTCGACGCCCTCGGGAACCAGTTCGCGCAGCGCGCGCAGGTCATCCAGGGAGGAGATGCCGCCGGAGGCCACGATCGGCTTGTCGGTCTTGGCGCACATTTCCAGCAGCAGTTTCACGTTCGGGCCGCGCAGGGTGCCGTCCTTGGTGACGTCGGTGACCACGTAGCGCGGGCAGCCGGCGTCCTCCAGCCGGGCGAGCACCTCCCACAGGTCCCCGCCTTCCTTGGTCCAGCCGCGACCGGCCAGGGTGGTGCCGCGCACGTCCAGGCCGACGGCGATCTTGTCGCCAAAGCGCTCAATGGCCTTGGCGGTCCATTCGGGGTTCTCCAGGGCGGCGGTGCCCAGGTTCACTCGGGTGGCGCCGAATTCCAGGGCCCGCTCCAGTGAGGCGTCATCGCGGATGCCGCCGGAGAGCTCCACCTTGATCTGCAGTTCCTGGGCGATGCGCTGGACAATGTCGGTGTTGTGTCCGCGGTCAAAGGCGGCGTCCAGGTCCACCAGATGCAGCCATTCGGCGCCGTCGTTCTGCCAGGCCAATGCGGCTTCCAGCGGATCGCCGTAGCCGGTCTCGGAGCCGGCTTCGCCCTGGACCAGGCGTACGGCCTGCCCGTTGGCGATGTCGACGGCGGGAAGCAGTTCCAGGTGTGTTTGCTCGCTCATTGTTTCCTTTGTGTTCTGCGGTGGCGTAGGGCGCTACAGGGTCAGGACCCACCCGGCAATGACTGCCATGGCGGCCAGCGCCCAGCAGGCGATGATCCAGGAGATGTGGGCTTTCTGGCTTTTCAGGGAGATCGCTCCCCCGGCCAGGAAGGCTCCGACTCCCAACAAGACAACGGTCCACATGTTTAGAGGGTCTCCAACCAGTTGCGCAGCAGGCGGTTGCCCGCCGTGCCGGATTTCTCGGGGTGGAACTGGACCGCGGAGAGCGGTCCGTTTTCCACGGCGGCGACGAACGGGGTGCCGTGGGTGCTCCAGGTGACCTTGGGGGCGCTCATCGCCGGCTGGGTGATGTCAAACTCCCAGTGGCGCACGCCGTAGGAGTGCACGAAGTAGAACCGCTCCTGTTCGATCCCCTCGAACAATCGGCTGCCCTCGGAAACCTGGACGGTGTTCCAGCCCATGTGTGGGATCACTTCGGCTTCCAGGCGCTCCACGACGCCGGGCCATTCGCCCAGTCCCTGGCTGCGCACCCCGTGTTCCACGCCCTCATCGAAGAAGACCTGGTGGCCAACGCAGATGCCCAGCACCGGTCGGCCGCCGGCAACCCGGCGTCCGATCCAGCGCGGCGCGTCAATGGCCTTGAGCTGTTGCATCACCGAGGCGTAGGCCCCCACCCCGGGGACCACCAGGCCATCGGCTTCCAGGATCGCGGTGGAGTTGGCGGTCAACTCCACGTTGGCTCCGGCCGCCTCCAGGGCGCGTACCGCAGAGCGGACATTGCCGGACCCGTAGTCCAGGACGACTACGTTTTTACTTCCCACCTACAGCGCACCCTTCGTGGACGGGATTTGGTCCCCCATGCGGGGGTCGGTTTCCACCGCTTCGCGCAGCGCCCGTGCCAGGGCCTTGAACTGCGCTTCAACGATGTGGTGTGGGTCGCGCCCGGAGAGTACCTCGATGTGGGCGCAGATCTGGGCGTGGAAGGTCAGCGACTCGAAGACGTGGCGCGTCATCGACCCGGTGAAGTGCCCTCCGATCAGGTGGTATTCCTGGCCGGCCGGCTCCCCGCCGTGCACCAGGTAGGGCCGCCCGGAGATGTCCACGACGGCGCGGGCCAGGGCCTCGTCCAACGGCGCGTAGGCGGTGCCGAACCGGCGGATGCCGGCCTTGTTGCCCAGGGCGGTGCGCAGCACCTCGCCAATGGTGATGGCGGTGTCCTCCACGGTGTGGTGCACGTCGATGTGGGTGTCGCCGGTGGCGCGCACGGTCAGGTCGATCAGCGAGTGCTTGGACAGTGCGGTGAGCATGTGGTCGAAGAACGGCACGGAGGTGCTGATCTCGGACTTGCCGGTGCCGTCCAGGTCAAGTTCGACGAACACGGACGATTCGCTGGTCACGCGTTCCATGCGGGCTTTGCGGCCGCCCAGGGATTCGGCAGACATCTTCTTCCTTCGCTAGCTTCTGGCAGTTTGCTGGTGCGCCGGTTCGAGCAGCTCGCTGAGCCGGTCGAGGAAGGCGGTGGTTTCCGCCTCGGTGCCGGCGGTGACGCGCAGGGTGCCAGGGATCCCGTTGTTACGCACAATGATCCCTGCCTCGAGCAGGCCCTGCCAAATCGCTTCCGGATCCTGCAGCCCGCCGAAGAACACGAAGTTCGAATCGCTGACCGAGGGCTGCAGGCCCAGTTCGGTCAACCGGGTGACGATCCGGTCACGCTGGGTCTTGATCTGTTCGACCTCGGCCAGCAGCGCGTCCACGTTTTTCAGTGCCGCGATCGCGGTGGCCTGGGTGACCGCCGAGAGGTGGTAGGGCAGACGCACCAACCGGATGGCGTCACTGACTTCAGGGGCCGCGGCCAGATAGCCAAGGCGTGCCCCGGCCAGCGCAAACGCCTTGGACATGGTCCGGGTGACGATCAGGCGCTGGCGGCCGGGCAGCAGGCCCAGCGCGGACTTGGTTCCGGCCAACGCGAACTCGGCGTAGGCCTCATCGACGATCACGATCGCGTTGTTCTCGCTGGCCGCCTCGTAGACGGCTTGGATGACATCCAGCCCCAGGGCGGTACCCGTGGGGTTGTTGGGTGAGCAGAGGATCACGATGTTCGGGCGGTGTTCGCGCACCTGGCTGGCCGCCGATTCGGCGCTGAGCGTGAAGTCCGCGGCACGGGTTCCGGCGATGAAGGCGGTGTCGGTGCCGCTGGCCAGCAGCGGGTACATGGAGTACGTGGGTACGAAGCTCATGACGCTGCGTCCCGGTCCACCGAAGGCCTGGAGGATTTGCTGCAGGATTTCGTTCGAGCCGTTCGCCGCCCAGATGTTCTCGGCACGCAGTTCATGCCCCAGGTAGTCGGCGAGCAGTTCACGCAGTTCGGTGAATTCGCGGTCCGGGTAGCGGTTGAGGGTGGTGGCGGCCTTGGCCACTTCTTGTGCAATTGCCTCGACCACGGCCGGCGGCAGTGGATGGGTGTTTTCGTTGACGTTCAACTGGATGGGCACGTCGATTTGCGGCGCGCCGTAGGGAGAGAGCCCGCGGAGATTCTCACGCAAGGGCAGTTGACTTAACAGTTCACTGCGGTCTTTCACACGGTAATTCTAAGCTGGGGCGGCCGCTGGCAGTGAATCAGTGACGCTCCAGGCGGTAACAATGAACCGCGGGCTACTGCTGGTCCAGGACCGGAATCTGCAGGGTTTGTCCGGCCTGCAGCACGCCGCCATGCAGCGAGTTCATTTCGCCGATGTAGCGAATGGCATCTTCCTGGTTGTAGCCTTGCGCGTATTCGCTGGCCAAGTCCCACAGGGTGTCCCCGGGAATGACGGTCACCTCCACCGTTTCAACGCCTGCTGGCTCCTGGTCGGAGGCCATTACGGAGTTGGAGAACGTGGTCAGCAGGAAAGTTGCCGCCAGGGCCAGCAGGAAGACCGGAACCCCGATCAACACAACCCAGCCGCGTCGGGTCAGGCGGATTCGCATGCGTGTGGTGCTTTGATCTTTATCCAGTGCCGTAGTGGCCATGGCCGATCTCCTCTCAGGACGAGCGTGATGCGAGTTTCTAATGTTCGAACATCTCATTCGAAGATATGTTCGGATCTAGTACATCTTTTCTAACAGAGCTCGGCGACACTTGTCTAGATAGTTCGAACAAATCTTTGAAAGAGGCTTCGAAATCCACTAGGATTTCGAAGTAAATCGAGCATGAGGACATCACAACAGTCAGCACCGACAGTTTGACCGCTCGGCCATGACTCGCAATCGTTAGGGAAGGCAGAAATTACATGTCAGCATCACAACGCACTCCGCGTGCCAATGCTCGGTCGCTGACCATCCGCCAGAAGAAGATCCTGGAAACCATCCAGCGGGCCATCGGGAACAACGGCTACCCGCCCTCGATGCGTGAGATTGGCGACTCGGTCGGGTTGGCCAGCCTCTCCTCGGTAACCCACCAGTTGGGTCAGCTGGAGAAGCTCGGCTATATCCGGCGGGACCCGCGCCGCCCCCGCGCCATGGAAATTCTGCTTCCGCTGCAGCTGAACGACGAGTCTGAATCCGCTTCCAAGGAACCGGCCGCCCAGCCGGAGCCGGCCGATGAGACCAAGGTCATTGAGCTGAGCACCTCGGCGGACACCACGATGGTGCCACTGGTTGGACGTATTGCCGCCGGTGGTCCGATCCTAGCTGAGCAGAGCGTCGAGGATGTCTTCTCCCTGCCGCGTCAGCTCGTGGGCCACGGTGAGCTGTTCATGTTGCGGGTTTCGGGCGACTCCATGGTGGATGCCGCCATTTGCGACGGCGACTGGGTGGTGGTGCGCCGTCAGCAGACCGCCGACAACGGCGACATTGTTGCCGCCCTGCTGGATGAGGAAGCCACCGTCAAGACCTTCCGCCAGCGTGATGGCCACACCTGGCTGCTTCCGCAGAACTCGCGCTACGAACCGATCCTGGGCGACAGCGCCACCATCATGGGCCGCGTTGTTTCGGTGATGCGTTCGCTCTAGCCTTCCTGCCACCTTCGGCACAGTCCCGGTGTTTCGCGTTACCAAACGCGGCACACCGGGATTTTGTTTTGGCTCTGCTCGACGCTCCCACCCAAGCCGGGAATCAATTCATCCGGAAAACGTCCGCTAGGGGACGAGGCAGGTGAAGGCCGGCAGTGGCAGGCGCAGTTGTTCAAGGACCACCTTTTCGTGGGGCACCACGGGGATTGGCAGGTCATCGAGCCCGAACCAGCGAAGATCCACGGCCTTGTCCGGCTCCTGGATCTCGGGTGTGCCCTGCCAGGTGCGGCATTCGAAAAAGAAGTCGACGCGGCCGGGCTGATCCTTGACCGCAGCCGGGCGCTGCAGCACCGTCAGGGGGTGAAGATGTTCTTGGCAGACCAGTACACCCAGCTCCTCGCCAGCTTCTCGAATGGCTGCCGCTACTGCGTTTTCCCCATTCTCCAGATGCCCGGCGGCGGCAGCGCCCCAGTACCCGTCCAGGAAACCAGTGCCTCGCCGCTGTTGCAGCAGCACGGCGTCGGCTTGGCGAAAGATCACGTAACTCACTGCGATGAGTCCGCTGCGTGCCGGAGGCAAGTCCTGCGGTGGAAGGCTCATGAGGTCCTTCGTTTCAGGTCGGTGCTCTGCGTGACGACCGCTGCGGCCGAGAGGATGCTCCAGCGCTGCACGGCTTCCGAGAGCTGAGCCGTCTGCTTGTCCAGGACGGTGGCGGCGGTATCGGAAACGAGCCGCGCGGCGGTTTGCCGCGCCTGCTGCGGCAGTCGGTGATCCGTAGCGGCCAGCGCCAGGTAGCGGCAGAGGATTCCGGTGAATAGGCTCCCATCCCCGCCCTGTTCCAGGCGCAGCCCCTGCTGTGGAACGGTGAGCCCACGGTCCACCGCGTCGATGAGGTCGGCGGCCTGGCGCAGGTACCGTTCGTCCCCGAGCTCCAGCCAGGCCCCAAGGATTGGGCCCTGGTTGTAGGTGTAGATCTGTCCTTCGAGCCGATGCCCGGCGTTAACCAGATAGATCCCATCCAGGTAGAGGCCCAGGGTGGGGTCGAAGAGCTTCTCTCGCATCCAGTCGACCAGCGCGCCAGCGGTTTTCCGGTCCCCGATGCGGGCGAAGTGTAGGGCCGCGGGGCCGTTGACCGGCACGTTCTTGAACGCGCGTTTGCGTGACCAGTACAGGCCGCCGCCAAGCACCGAATCCTGACCGCTGCGCAGTTGGCGGGTCAGCGAGTCCACCGCCGACTGGGCAAGTTTTGCCGGTTGCTGGTGCAGTTCCAGGCACAGCGCGTTCAGCCGGTGGCTGGAGAGCGCCAGCCAGGCCATGTCATCAAAGAAATAGTTCGGGAACACCCCGAAGTTGCGGATCTTGATCCCGCGCAGCAGCCGCAGCCCGCGGCGCACCTCGGCCTTGGCTGCCTCGGGTGCGCCGGCCCGCGCATAGTGACACCCCATGTCCACGATCGCGTCCAGGTAGTGGGCCTGCCACCAGTAGTGCCATTCAGACCATGGGGCGTCCCCTCGGATCCGGCGCCCACGGGCTGCCGGCGCCTTAGGGGTGGGAACCGGTGCCCGCAACGCTCCGATCCAGGTGCCGGGCAGCCCCATGAGCCGGTGCCCGAAACGGTCGTTGACATCACGGGCAGCGTTGTCGGCCAGCGCGGTCCAGCTGTGGGTCATGCACTGCTCCTCTACCTGACAGGGGTCGGCGGGCAACCACCGGGTGCGGCGGTGTTCTGTGACGAGTCTACGTTTCCCGCCCAGCGCGCGCATTGGCCGCCGTACTTGGCTTGGCGCCGGCCGCGGGAGCATGCTGGAGACATGATGCATGCGGCGGTTATCGATGTTCCCGGTCCGGCTGAAGCCATTGCGGTGCGTGAGGTTCCGATTCCCACACCCAAACCGGACGAGGTGTTGGTGCGCGCCGAGTTCTCCTGCGTGAACCATGTGGACACCTTTGTGCGTTCCGGCGCGTACGCCACCGAGCTTCCCTCCCCGTTCATCCTCGGTCGGGATGTGGCCGGCACGGTCGAGGCCGTGGGCGAGTCGGTCACCGGGTTCAGCGTCGGGGACCGGGTCTGGTCAAACTCGTTGGGGTATGACAGGCGGCAGGGGTCCTTTGCCGAATTCTGCGTGGTGCCGGCCGCACGGCTTTTCACGCTCCCGCAGAACGTGGCGGATTTGCGCGGCGTGGTGGCGCTGTCCCATGCCATGACCACCGCGTGGCTGGGGCTGGGGCGCAGCGCACCGCTGGCCGCCGGGCAGTCGGTGTTCATTGGTGGGGCGGCCGGTGCCGTGGGCAGTGCAGCCGTGCAGTTTGCCTGCGCCCGGGGCGCCCGGGTGATTGCCAGCGCCGCCCCGGCGGATCATTCCTGGGTCAGGGATTTGGGGGCTGACACCGTGCTGGACTATGCCCGGCCCGACCTCATCGAAGCGGTGGCCTCCCATGTGCCCGAAGGTGCCGCGATCTGGTGGGACACGTCGGGTCACCAGCAGCTGGCCCAGCTTATCCCGGCGCTGGCCAACCGGGGCACCGTGTTGATTTCCGCGGGCCTGCAGGCCGAGGCCAGCATTCCGGTCGGTGCGCTCTACACCCGGGATGTGAGCGTGAAGGGTTTCGCCGTCTCGAACGCGAGAGCCGAGGAACTTTCTGCGGCGGCCGCCGCGCTGAATGAGTTGCTGGCCACGAGGGAGCTGAAGTACCGGGTGGATCGCGAATTGCCCTTGGAGCAGGCTGGCGAAGCCCACCGGCTGGTGGAGGCCGGTGGGCTTCATGGAAAGGTTCTGGTGCGCCTGCGCGGCTGACCCGGGCGGGGGCGGCCGGCCCCGGCTACTTGTTCGGGTTCAGCCGTTTGAGCACCCCGAGGATGACCTTCTTGTCCGGAGTGGGCCACATCGGCGGCAGCGAGCTCTTCAGGTAGCCGCCGTAGCGTGCAGTGGCCATCCGGGAATCCAGCACCGCCACCACGCCCTTGTCGTTGATCGACCGGATCAGGCGTCCGGCCCCCTGGGCCAGGCGCACCGCAGCGTGGGCGGCGGAGACCTGCATGAATCCGTTGCCGCCGTGGCGGGCGATGTCCTGGGTGCGGGCCTTGGAGATCGGGTCATCGGGGCGCGGGAACGGGATCTTGTCGATGATCACCAGCCGGCAGGCGTCCCCCGGCACGTCCACCCCCTGCCACAGGGTCATGGTGCCGAACAGGCACGCATCCCGGTCGGCGCTGAAGTCGGCGACCAGGGATTTCATGCTCGCCTCCCCCTGGCACAGGATCGGCACGTCCAGCTTCGGGCGCAGGATCGCCGCCGCCTCCTCGGCCGAGCGCTTCGAGGTGAACAGCACCAGCGCCCCTCCCCCGGAGGCCTCGATCAGATCCTCGATCTCATCCAGGGTTTCGGCGCTGAGCTGCCGCCCGGGCTTGGGCAGGTGCTTGGCCACGTACAGGATCCCCTGCTTGGGGTAGTTGAACGGACTGCCCACGTCCACGCCCTGCCAGGAGGGGGCGCCCTCCCCCATCAGGCCCAGCGCCCCGGCGACGGAGTCGAACTGGGCGCCGATGGCCAGGGTGGCGCTGGTGAGCACGACCGTGCGCCCGTCAAACAGGCCCTCGCGCAATTTGCCGGCCACCGACAGCGGCGCCACGTTCAGGGTGGCGGGGGTGGATTCATCGGCCTCCACATAGCCACGGCCCTCAACGAACTCACGCGGCCGTGACGTCCAAATCACCTCGCGGCGTTCCTCGTGCTCCAGCATCCGCAGCGAGTCATCGAGCACCGCCTGCATCTGCGAGCGGGCCGTCTGCCGGCCACCGTCCACCGGATCCCCGGCTTCGGGCTTGGTCAGGGACAGGATGACCCGGGCCTGTTCGGCGATGTCGTTCAGTGCAATCCCGCTGGCCTCGTCCAGGCCGCGTTCCAGCAGGCCAGTGGCCTGCCCGGACAGCGCCTTGTCCAGCCGGTTGGCGGCGTTGACCATTTCATCGACGTTGACCGCGCAGTGGCGCTTCATCGACCCGGCGGCGGTGAGCACGGTGCGCGGAGACAACGCGCTGGCCACCGAGGAAGTGACCCGGTCCTGCAGTTCGTGGGCCTCATCGATGATCGCCACATCGAAGTCCGGCAGCACCGAGAGCCCCTCGAACGCGGACACCGCCAGCAATGCGTGGTTGGTGATCACCACGTCGGCCTCGGCGGCCCGGGCCCGGGCCATCTCGGAGAAGCATTCATCGGCCATCGGGCACTTTTGGGAGCCCAGGCATTCCATGGCGGAAACCGAGACCTGGCGCCAGGCCTTGTCCGAGACCCCGGGCACCAGTTCGTCCCGGTCCCCGGTCTCGGTTTCCTCGGCCCACTCGCGCAGCTTCATGACCTCGGTTGCCAGCGGGGAGAAGACCTGGCCGGCGGCCGGGGCCTCGTCCATGGCGAACAGCGTGCCCTCGTCATCCGGGTACCCGCCGCCGAGCTTGTACTGGCACAGGTAGTTGGCCCGGCCCTTGAGCAGGGAGACGTCCATGGGACGCGAAAGCTTGCCCTTCAGGGCGTTAAGCAGGCGTGGGACATCGCGGCCCACAATCTGGGACTGCAGCGCCAGGGTGGCGGTGGAGACGATCACCGGCTTGGCCGAGGTCTGGGCGTAGGCCAGGGCCGGAATCAGGTACCCCATCGACTTGCCCGTACCGGTGCCGGCCTGCACCAGCAGGTGCTCGTCCTCCTCCAGGGCGCGCACCACCTGGCGCACCATTTCCTGCTGCCCGGTGCGGCTTTGGCCGCCCATGGAGGACACGGCGGTCTCCAACAGGTCCAACGCCTGCTTCTGCTTATCCATGAATGTTGTACTGCTCCAACTCCGCAGCCAGCGACTTGCGGACCTTGACGATCATGCGGGTGCCCGATTCCTGGTGCTCGCTGTCCAGGATCTCGGCTTCGGCCTGGTGCAGCTTGGCCACCAGGTCCCCGCGCTCATACGGGATGAGCACTTCAAGCTGGATGTCCGGCCGCGGGATCGAGGAGCTGATCTTGGCAAGCAGCTCGTCGATGCCCTGCCCGGTGTAGGCCGAGACCACCACCGAGTTTGATTCGCGGTTGCGCACCCGTTCGATGACGTACGGGTCGGCCACGTCGGCCTTGTTCAGCACGATGATCTCCGGGATGTGCATGGCCTCCACCTCGGTGAGCACCTTGCGCACCGCGGCGATCTGGCCTTCGGGATCCGGGTGGGAGGCATCCACCACGTGCAGGATCAGATCCGAGTCGGCGATCTCCTCCAGCGTGGAGCGGAACGCCTCCACCAGCTGGGTGGGCAGGTTGGAGACAAAACCAACCGTGTCCGCCAGTGTGTAGGTCAACCCGTCCTCGGTGGCCGCCTGGCGCACGGTGGGATCCAGGGTGGCGAACAATGCGTTCTCCACCAGCACCCCGGCGTTGGTCAGCCGGTTGAGCAGCGAGGACTTGCCGGCGTTGGTGTACCCGGCGATCGCCACGGAGGGGACCTCGTTGCGCCTGCGGTTGGCGCGCTTGGCCTCGCGGGCCGGCTTCATGCCCTTGATCTCGCGGCGCAGCTTGGCCATCCGGTCGCGAATGCGCCGGCGGTCCATTTCGATCTTGGTTTCACCAGGACCGCGCGAACCGATGCCGCCGCCGGCGGCGCCAACCCGGCCACCGGCCTGGCGGGACATCGACTCGCCCCAACCGCGCAGGCGCGGCAGCAGGTACTCCAGCTGTGCCAGTTCCACCTGGGCCTTGCCCTCGCGGGACTTGGCGTGTTGGGCGAAGATGTCCAGGATCAGTGCGGTGCGGTCAATGACCTTGACCTTAACGATGTCCTCCAGCGCACGGCGCTGGGAGGGCGCGATCTCCGCGTCCACGATCACGGTATCCGCCCCGGTGTCGGCGACGATGCCGCGCAGCTCCTCGGCCTTGCCCGATCCCAGGTAGGTATTCGGGTCGACCTTCAGGCGACGCTGCACGACCCCGTCCAGGACTTCCGAACCGGCGGTTTCGGCCAGCGCGGCCAGTTCGCGCAGCGAGTTCTCGGCCTCCTGGGCGGTCCCTTCGGACCAGACCCCGGCCAGCACCACGCGTTCCAGGCGCAGCTGGCGATTTTCAACTTCGGTGACGTCTTCGAGTTCGGTGGACAACCCGGCTACGCGGCGCAGCGCGCGACGATCGGCCAGATCTTCCTGGAAGCCGTCGTATTCGGTGTGCTCCTGGACGAAACTGTCCAGGGCGGTGGCGCGGTTGGCGAAGATGTCCTCTTCGTCCTCGGCGGCGAACCGGTGCGTGGTCGGCGTCTGCTGCTTGTCGGCAGCCAGGATCCGGTCGATGGCGGCCTGGATCTGCTCGTCATCCATCGGCGAGTTGTTCTCGTTGGACTCGGTATTGGTCATGTTCCCCTTTGAAGTGCTGTACATTCCAGAATAGTGCTCGCTGCCCCCGGTTGGCGATTGGCCACGGGGACGTTCGATGTGATTCGACATGGTTGTCTTCCTTGCGCTGTTCGCTGCTGATTAATGATTCGAATCGGCAACACGCTGGAACAAGGGAAATTAAGATCCCTGGCAAACACTTCACCTTGAGAGCTGGGCAAGGAAGGGAAGCAGTCCAAAGAGAAAAACCCTGATGTCGTCCATGGAATCTCAACGCTGGGGGCATCAGAAATATGCCCGGGCTGTTAGCGGGATTCGCGGGTTACCGTGCTGACGGTGTTAGACGAAAATCAGGATCATGCCAGAAATTCTACCAGTTGCCCGGTCCTGGCGATATTGCGTAGCGCACATCGTTTGTTGGCCGTGAACACTCCGGGATAATCTTCGGTGTATGAGCTCGGATCACTACTTCAGCGCCACACCCGCGTCCGCCGATGAACGGCGCACCATCACGGTCGAGCTCAACGGCCAGAAGTACCAGGTGCAAACCGCTTCGGGGACCTTCTCCCCCACCGGGCTGGACAAGGGCACCGCGGTGCTCTTGGAGCACGTGCCGGCCCCACGCGGCACCGTCCTGGACATCGGCTGTGGCTGGGGTCCGGTCGCCATGACCGCGGCACTGCAGAACCCGGATTCGAAGGTTTACGGGGTTGAGGTCAATGAGCGCTCCATCGACTTGGCCCGGCTCAACGCCCAGGCGCTTGGACTGGAGAACCTGACCATCAGCGACCCCGACGGGCTCGAGGATGACCTGCAATTCGACACCATCTGGTCCAACCCGCCGATCCGCATCGGCAAGGACGCGCTGCACGAGCTGCTGCTGAAGTGGCTGCCCCGGCTGGCTCCGGGCGGTGAAGCGTGGATGGTGGTCCAAAAGAACCTGGGCAGCGATTCACTGCAGAAGTGGCTGGTGGGGCAGCTGCCAACGGACTGGAGCATCACCCGCGAGACCAGCTCCAAGGGCTTCCGCATCCTGAAGGTCACCCGGCCGAACTAATCCGTGCCCGGGCCAAGCGCCGTTCGAAGGTGGCTGGCCTTGGCCAGCACGAAGCGCTGCCTGCCTAGTCGCGGGTCAATACTCCGCGCCCGACCAGGACCGCTGGGCCGCTGAGGATGACATCGTCGGTGCCATCCTCGTTCTTGCGGAAAGCCACCCCCACTTGTCCGCCGGGGATGTTCACCACCCAGTCATCGATTACCGTGGTCGAACCGGCCCAATAGCGGACCGCCGCCGCTGCGGCACAGGCTCCGGTGCCGCACGAGAGCGTCTCCCCGACCCCGCGCTCGTGAACCCGCATGGTCACGGCCCCAATCCCTTCGGAGACCAACGGCTCGGCCGGCACCACGAATTCCACGTTCGTCCCGTGTTCGGGCACCGGATCCACCGCGGGCGCGACGCTCAGATCCAGGGCCGAGAGCTCCTGCATCTCGGCCAGGGCCACCACGGCGTGCGGATTGCCCATGGTGATGGACAAGGCCGGGCGCCCCTGCTCCCAGCCGTGGGCTCGCACCAGGCTGTCCAGCGCGTTGTCGTTGGCCTGTTCGGAATGGATCAGCCCCCAGGGACCCAGGTTGACCGCATACCCGTCCTCCAGCCGGGTCACCTGCTTCACCCCGGCACGGCTGCCAATCTGTAGGGTGCTGCCCACCGGCAGGTCCACCAGCTGCTCCTGGATCAGGAAATGCACGAACAGGCGCACCCCGTTGCCGCACATTTCCGCGATGGACCCGTCGGCGTTGCGGTAGTCCATGAACCAGTATGCGTCGGGCTGCGCCTCCACCTGGTAGGCGTACTCCTCCACCGCTGCGGTGGGCACGGCACGTATGACCCCGTCACCGCCGAGCCCGAAGTGCCGGTCGGCCAGCGCGGCCACGTGCTCGGCCTGCAGCACCAGCTGGTCCTGGGGATCGGAAATAAGCACGAAGTCGTTGCCGGTGGCGTGGCCCTTGGCATAGGACAGGCCGGTGAGCTGATCAAGTGCATGAGCCATGGGGGTGTCCTTTGCTGGCGGTGGTTTCGCTAGTGCGCGGCGGCGTCGCTGGAGACAAGTTCCAGCGCCCGCTCTATGGTTCCATCCTCGGTGGGGTCCAGCCAAGTAACCCGGTCATCTGCCGAAAACCAGGTAATCTGGCGACGGGCGAACTTGCGCGTGGCCACAATGGTGGCGTCGATGGCCTGCTCGCGGGTGAGCTTCCCATCGATCAGGTCAATGTACTGCTGGTAGCCGATGGCCCGGGACGCGGTTTTCCCCTTACGCAGCCCCCGATCAAGCAGGCCACGCACCTCATCTTCCAGGCCCTGTGCATCCATGTGATGCACCCGGGCGGCCAGACGTTCATGCAGTGCCGGCCGGTCCAGGTTCAACCCGATTTGGATGGCCGGCTGGAAGTACTGGCGTTGGGGCATATAGGAGCTGAACGCACGCCCGGAGATCTCATGGACCTCCACGGCGCGGATGGCGCGGCGCAGGTCCAGGTTCCGAGCCGCCGAAACCGGGTCCACCGCGGCCAGGTGCGCGCGCAGCGGCGCTTCACCTTCGTGATCCACCTGCTCTTCCAGACGCCGGCGCACCTGCGGATCAGTGGGCGGGAAGTCGATGACATCCAGTGCCGCACGCACATAGAGCCCGGAGCCGCCGACCATGACCGGCACCCGGCCGCGGGAACGGATCTGCTCAAAGCAGATGCGCGCCTGTTCCTGGAAACGGGCCACCGATGCCTCCTCGGTGATGTCCATGATGTCCATCAGGTGGTGTTCGATGCCGCCGCGCCCCCCCAGTGGCAGCTTGGCGGTGCCGATGTCCATCCCACGGTAGAACTGCAGGGCGTCGGAGTTGACGATCTCCCCGCCCAGCTGTTGGGCCAGGGCGATCGCCAGATCCGATTTTCCGGTGCCGGTGGGCCCGACGACCGCGATCACCGGCAGGTATGCTGCATCCACGTCCCGGCTACTTGCGCACCATCAGGGTGGGCATGCCCAGGCTGGTCTTGCCCGGGGTGCTGTTGCCGCCGGAGGCCGGCACCCCGCAGCTTTCGGCCTGAGCGCGGTCCCATGCGTCCCCGGCCCGCGAACGGCGCAGCGAGTACTGTTCCAGGCTGGGGTCGGAGATCAGGTGGAATGCGGCGGCCTCGGTGATCGGCAGGGTCACCAAGTCGCCCGGGCGCGGGCTCTGGGCACCTTCGGGCACCGAGAAGTGCACCAGACGCTGGTCCTGGGAACGCCCGGCCAGACGGTGAGTTTCCTCGGACTTGCGCCCAGACTGTTCGGTGACCAGTACCTCCACGGTGCGGCCCAGTTGCTTGGCGTTCTCTTCCTTGGCGATGCGGTCCTGCAACGCGGTCAAACGTTCGAAGCGTTCCTGGACCACGGCCTTGGGCAGCTGCTCCTCCATGGTGGCCGCAGGGGTGCCCGGGCGCGGCGAGTACTGGAAGGTGAACGCGGAGGAGAACCGGGAGGCTTCGACCACGTCCAGGGTGGCCTGGAAATCCTCTTCGGTTTCACCGGGGAAACCGACGATGATGTCGGTGGTGATCGCCGCGTGCGGGATCCGCTCGCGCACCTTGTCCAGGATGCCCAGGAATTTCTTGGAGCGGTACGAGCGGCGCATGTCCTTCAGCACCTTGTCCGAACCCGACTGCAGCGGCATGTGCAGCTGGGGCATGACGTTCGGGGTTTCGGCCATGGCCTCGATGACGTCATCGGTGAACGCGGCCGGGTGCGGGCTGGTGAAGCGCACGCGTTCCAGGCCCTCGATCTCACCGCAGGCGCGCAGCAGCTTGCCGAAGGCCAGCCGGTCCCCGAACTCGACACCGTAGGAGTTCACGTTCTGGCCCAGCAGGGTCACCTCGATGGCGCCGTCGGCGACCAGGGCCTTGATTTCTGCCAGGATCTCCCCGGGACGGCGGTCGCGCTCCTTGCCGCGCAGGGAGGGAACAATGCAGAAGGTGCAGGTGTTGTTGCATCCCACGGAGATTGACACCCATCCGGCATACACGGATTCGCGGCGGGTGGGCAATGTGGAGGGGAAGACGTCCAGGGTCTCCAGGATCTCCAGCTCGGCCTTCTTGTTATGGCGTGAGCGAGCCAGCAGGGTCGGCAGTGAGCCGATGTTGTGGGTTCCGAAAACCACGTCCACCCAAGGCGCCTTCTTCAGGATGGTGTCCCGGTCCTTCTGGGCCAGGCAGCCGCCGACGGCGATCTGCATATTCGGGCGTTCGCGTTTCAGCGGGGCCAGGCGTCCCAGGTTGCCGTAGAGCTTGTTGTCCGCGTTTTCGCGCACGGCACAGGTGTTGAAGACGATCACGTCGGCCACGTCATCGACCTGCTCGTCGGGTTTGCGGCTCAACCCGGCATCTTCGAGCAGGCCGGAGAGCCGCTCGGAATCGTGCACGTTCATCTGACAACCGAAAGTGCGCACCTCATAGGTGCGGGGCAGGTTTTCGTCGTCAATCGGGGTCAGGGTTGCTTGCTCAGTCACCATTCAAGGTTACCGAATCTTACCGGTCTGGACATCTTAGCCTTGGCTGTTCTGAGCGCCGGCTAAGACGTCGGTAGCCGTCGGGGGCCGCGGCTGCGTATCCGCGCGTTGGCCCTAGTGTTCGCCGAAGCGGGCGTCCCATTCCTCACGCGCGACGCGGAAGGCCATGGATCCGTTGTAGCCCTTGCGCCCTAGCATCCCAACCAGTCGGCGCAGTGCCTTTGCGCGGTCTACCCCCATGGATGCCGGACGGAGTTTGGTCCGGGCCAATTCGCGGGCCCGCTCTTCCTCGTCCGCGTCATCCACTTGTTCCAGGGCCATCTGGGTGATTTCGTCATCGACTCCCTTGGACCGCAGTTCATGCTTCAGCGCCTGGCGAGCCAGCCCCCGGGTTCGGGTGCGGGCGCGGACCCAGGCGTCGGCGAACTTTTGGTCATCCACCAGGTCAACCTCGATGAAGCGTTCGATGACCTCATCGGCGATGGCCTCGGGACACTCCTTGTCCAGCAGCTTGTCCTTCAGCTGCTTCGCGGACTTGTCGCTGGCGGTCAGCTGGCGCAGCAGGATGGCGCGCGCCTTCTCCCGCCATTGGTCATCGCTGAGTTCTTCGGGTTCTTCGGTTTCCCGCTGTGCCGTGGACAGGCGCTTGGCGGAGCGCTTCTTTTTTTCGGCCTTCCGCGGCGGAGCGGGTGATTGCATGATCCGCTCCATGGAGGCACGCAGCTCCTCCACCGTGGCTGGCGACCCGTCCTCCGCACCAGCCACTTGCGCGGACGCGAGTGGACCGGACGTCGCGGTGGAAGGTGTGCCTGCGGAGGCATCCGCCGCAACAGAATCGTCGTCTACGTCCTGCTCGTCGGGGTCGGGTCTGGCCCAGTCGGGCATCTCCTGCGGGTCACCGAAGAACTCATCGGATACGCGCTCGGCGCCGTACCCGGAAGAGTTTCCGGGTACGGCGCCGCGTTTCTTGCGTGGGGGCACTGCTACTTACTCGCCTTCGACGACGCGCAGGCCTTCGGTGTCCTCGCCCTCGGCCTCTGGCATTTCCACAATGCCCAGCTTCTGCTTGATCTGCAGTTCCAGCTCGTTGGCCAGGTCCGGGTTGTCGCGCAGGAAGCGGCGGGCGTTCTCCTTGCCCTGCCCCAGCTGGTCGCCGTCATAGGTGAACCAGGCACCGGACTTCTTGACCAGCCCGTGCTCCACGCCCATGTCGATGAGGCTGCCTTCACGGGAAATACCCACACCGTAGAGGATGTCGAACTCGGCCTGCTTGAACGGCGGGGCCATCTTGTTCTTCACGATCTTCACGCGGGTACGGTTGCCGACCGGGTTGGCGCCTTCCTTCAGCGTCTCAATGCGGCGGATGTCCATGCGCACCGAGGCGTAGAACTTCAGCGCCTTACCACCGGTGGTGGTTTCCGGGCTGCCGAAGAACACACCGATCTTTTCACGCAGCTGGTTGATGAAGATGGCGGTCGTCTTCGAGGCGGAAAGGCGACCGGTGATCTTGCGCAGCGCTTGGGACATCAGGCGTGCCTGCAGACCCACGTGGCTGTCGCCCATTTCGCCTTCGATTTCAGCCCGCGGCACCAGGGCGGCCACCGAGTCGATGACGATGATGTCCAGGGCGCCGGAGCCGACCAGCATGTCCATGATTTCCAGGGCCTGCTCACCGGTGTCCGGCTGGGAGACCAGCAGGGCGTCGGTGTCCACGCCCAGCTTCTTGGCGTATTCGGGATCCAGGGCGTGCTCGGCGTCGATGAACGCCGCGATGCCGCCGGCCCGCTGCGCGCTGGCTACGGCGTGCAGGGCCACAGTGGTCTTACCCGAGGATTCCGGGCCGTAGACCTCCACCACGCGTCCGCGCGGCAGTCCGCCAATGCCCAGGGCCACGTCCAAGGCGACCGAACCGGTGGGAATGGCTTCGATGGGCGCGCGAGTGTCATCGCCCAAACGCATGACCGAGCCCTTGCCGAATTGCTTGTCAATCTGGCCGAGGACTGATTCGAGCGCCTTTTCCCGATCATTTTTTGCTGCCATGGTTCACCTTTAAGTCGTCGTGGCTACCTGGGTATGCCTATCGATATTTGTCTTACTGCTCTCCACAGTAGGACTGCGCTCCGACACTTTGGACTCGATGACGCCAAGTGTGGAGAAGTTTTGTGTTTTTCTGCGCTTGCGCGTGTGTACGAAAACAACGGTATCCGAACACGTGTTCGAAATCAAAGCTTCTGCCTTCGAACACGCCGGGAAGTTTATTCCTTGATTTCGATGTCCGGGCCCAGCCAACGGTCCGTCGGCACTTCCTGTATGCGGCAGACCGCTTCCCACACTGTTTTCGGGTCGATTCCGCGCTCCAGCGCCTGGGAGGCGTTCAGACTGCCCAGCTCGGTGAGCGCCAACGAGCCGGCCAGCACCCGGGAGTACCGGGGACCGAACTCATGCTCCATGTTTCGCCAAAAATCGCTTAATCGCACGTAGATATTCTCCCACGAAATACCGGCAGGACCCCCGCCCAAGGCGAAGGTCCTGCCGGTGTTTTAGAAGTTTGAAATGCCGGGATGTTGATTAGTTGGATGCCGAAGCCAGCGGCTTGTTGAAACGCTCCGGAAGATCGGTGGCGAATTCGCTGGACAGCTCGGAGGGGATGGTGTCCGGGATGGTGATGCCTTCAGCCAGTGCGATGCGTTCGGAAACCTCACGCAGCATCAGTGACAGTGGCACCTCCAGGGCGATGCAGATCGAGGACAGCAGTTCGCTGGAAGCCTCCTTCTGACCGCGTTCGACTTCCGAAAGGTAGCCGAGGGACACACGGGCACTATGGGAGACCTCGCGTAGAGTGCGGCCCTGACGCTGACGGACGTCGCGTAGGACATCACCGATTTCGTGACGGAGTACTACCATTTTGTGCTCCTCCTTCTCGTGCTGGACCTCAGCTGGTTGGCCCATGTCGCGCCAACGGACAACTCCATTGACTGTGACGGGTTGCTTAACCATGTGTGTTGCCTTTGCTCCTGGGTCCTAAATTCGGGTCTGAGACCCGGCCGAGATACCCTCGGCCGTTGTCTGTTTCAACGGTGCCACCGGGTCTTTTGTTCCCGGTACCCTTACCCTAATCAATACTTTGCGACGAACGCCACATCACCAGCCAATTAACGGGAACTGTTGCGATATGTGTTGCCGCTTCTAATTATTTCGAGCCAGCCTGTGAATTTTCTTGGCCGAGCATGGCAACTAGCTGTTGCAGCGCGGCCGTGGTGCTCTGCTCCCGGATCCGTTGCCGGCTGCCGACGAAGTGGTGGAGCACCGACCCGGCCTGCGTGGCGGTGGCCCAGCCGATGTAGACGGTGCCCACGGCCTTGCCGTCGTGCGCGGCCGGCCCGGCAACGCCCGTGGCCGACACCGCCACATCGGCGCCGCACGCCTGCCGGGCGCCGACGGCCATCAGCCGCGCGACCTCCGGGTCCACCGAGCCGTGGGTGGAGAGCAGCTCGGCCGGCACATCCAACAGTGAGGCCTTGACCTTGGAGGAATAGGAGACCACCCCGCCCTGCAGCACGGCCGAGGAGCCGGGCACCGAGGCGAGGGTGGCGCTGATCATGCCGGCGGTCAGCGATTCGGCCGTGGCGATCTGCCGCCCCGTGGCCCTGGCCAGCTCAACGACCCGAGTTGCTAGTTCCGTATGCATGCTCCTGCCTTCCCTCCACGTGTCCTACATGTTCTAATCCTTGGTCGGCCGGCGGCGGTGGGCCTGGCCGTATCCCTTGGCCGCCTACTGGGTCCGGCGCGCGTTTGAGCGCAGCTTCGCCGCCTTCACGACGTAGTCCAGTCCGGTCAGCACGGTCACCGCGACGGTGAGCAGCATGATGATCCAGGCGGTGGTGCCCAACCAGTCAATGGTGTGGGTGAACGGCAGCAGGTAGAGGATGATGGCCACGGTCTGCAGCACGGTCTTGACCTTCCCGCCCATGTCCGCCGCGATCACCCCGTAACGGATGACGGCGAAGCGCAGCAGGGTGATCCCCCACTCACGCACCAGGATCACGATCGTCACCCACCAGGGCAGTTCGCCGATGATGGAGAAGACCACCAGCGCGGAGCCGGTGAGCAGCTTGTCCGCGATCGGGTCGGCGATCTTGCCGAAGTTGGTGATCAGCCCGCGGCTGCGGGCCAGGTCCCCGTCCAGCTTGTCGGTGTACATGGCCACGGCGAAGATCGCCACCGCCACCCAGCGCCACACCCCCTGGGTGGAGTTGTCGGCCAGCAGCGCCCAGACGAAGAAGGGCACCATGATGATGCGCACCGTGGTGAGCACATTGGCGATGTTCAGCGTGGGAACCGGGGCTTCACCGCTGGAGGGGTTGGTCATCAATTACCGTCCTGTCAGGTTCCAGGCGTCCTCGCCCGATTGGTCGTCACCGTCGTAGTAGTCCACCGCGGCCTCCCGGCTGTCCAGGTCCGCGGCCACCTCGTCAACCGGGCCAGCGTGGTTCACGTTGGCCTCGTCCACCAGCGCCTGCTCGGCGGCGGTGGCCTGGTGGCTGGCCGCCTCGTCTCCGCGCATGGCGGCGAGCACCGCCGGCAGGTCGTCCGGCTTGACCAGCACGTCGCGGGCCTTGGAGCCCTCCGAGGGGCCGACCACGCCGCGCGATTCCATCAGGTCCATCAGGCGTCCGGCCTTGGCGAAGCCCACGCGCAGCTTGCGCTGCAGCATCGAGGTGGAGCCGAACTGGCTGGTGACCACCAATTCGGTGGCCTGCAGCAGCAGCTCCAGGTCGTCTCCAATGTCCTCGTCGATCTTCTTCTTCTCGGCCGTGGGCACCACGTCGTCGCGGTATTCGGGCTGCAGCTGCTCCTTGACGTGCTTGACCACGCGCTGGATCTCCGACTCGGTGACCCAGGCGCCCTGCACGCGCATCGGCTTGGAGGAGCCCATGGGCAGGAACAGTGCGTCACCCTGGCCCAGCAGCTTCTCCGCGCCGGGCTGGTCCAGCACCACGCGCGAGTCGGTGACCGAAGAGGTGGCAAAGGCCATGCGGGAGGGCACGTTCGCCTTGATCAGGCCGGTGACCACGTCCACCGAGGGGCGCTGGGTGGCCAGCACCAGGTGGATGCCGGCGGCACGGGCCAGCTGGGTGATGCGCACGATCGCGTCTTCGACGTCGCGTGGGGCCACCATCATCAGGTCGGCGAGCTCGTCGACGATCACCAGCAGGTACGGGTAGGGCTTGAGCACGCGCTCGGATCCGGCCGGGACCTGCACCTTGCCCGCGCGCACCGCCTTGTTGAAGTCATCGATGTGCTTGAACCCGAAGTTCGCCAGATCGTCGTAGCGGGTGTCCATTTCCCGCACCACCCAGGCCAGCGCCTCGGCGGCCTTCTTCGGGTTGGTGATGATCGGGGTGATCAGGTGCGGCACGCCCTCATAGGCGGTCAGTTCCACGCGCTTGGGGTCAACCATCACCATGCGCACCTCATCCGGGGTGGCGCGCATCAGGATCGAGGTGATCATGGAGTTCACGAACGAGGACTTACCGGCACCGGTGGCACCGGCGACCAGCAGGTGCGGCATCTTGGCCAGGTTGGCGACCACGAAGCCGCCCTCGACGTCCTTGCCCACGCCCATCACCATCGGGTGGGCGGACTTCTTGGCGTTGTGGCTGCGCAGCACGTCGCCCAGCGCCACGATTTCCTTGTCGGTGTTCGGGATCTCGATGCCGATCGCGCTCTTGCCCGGGATTGGGGACAGGATGCGCACATCGGAGGAGGCGACCGCGTAGGAGATGTTCTTGGACAGGGCGGTGACCTTCTCCACCTTGGTGCCCGGGGAGAGTTCGATCTCGTAGCGGGTGACCGTCGGGCCGCGGGAGAACCCGGTGACCTGGGCGTCCACCTTGAACTGGGTGAGCGTGTTGGTCAGCGCCGCGACCACCGCGTCGTTGGCCTCGGAGTGTTCCTTGGCCGGCGGGCCGGCAGGCAGGTAGTCGTTGGAGGGCAGCGTGTAGGTCACGTCGCCGGAGAGCTGCAGCTGTTCGGTGCGCTGCGGGATGGGGCTCAGCGGCGGGGCCGGCTTGGTGCGGTCCAGCGCCACGGTGCTCATCGCATCGGTAGCCGCCTCCGGTTCGTCCTTGCCCAGGCCCACCTGGTTCATGATGGCCGCCATCTCGGCCTCGGCCTTGGTGGGTCGCTTGACTCCCGGCGGCGGGGTATCCGGGGCCGGGTGGCTGATCGCCTCGGTCGCCGGTTCGGCGTCCAGGCCGGCTTCGCCGTGCAGTTCGGGGATCTGGTCCAGGGAGACGGTGGCGGCATCGTCGATGACCGCCTTGTCGTAGGCCACGTCCCCGACGCGCTCGTGCTCCACTTCCCCGTCCACGTCGTAGACTTCGGTGGCCTTCTTGGCCTTGGGCTTGAAGAACGAGGACTTCTTCTTCTTGGGGGCCGGGGCGGGCTCGGGTTCCCCATACAGGTACGACTGGTCGTGCTCCTCAGCGTGCGGGTCCAGGTCGCTGACCTTCGGGGCCACCGCGGTGCGCGGGGCGTTCGGGTCCTGGCCGAGCAGCCGGTTGTAGCCTCCACGGATCCGCGTGGGGATCTGGGTGATGGGAGTGGCGGTGACAATCAGCAGCGACATGAACAGCAGGAAGATGAACACGGCCATGGCTCCGGGGACCGTGATCAGGGACGCCAGCGGAGGCCCGAGGATGGCTCCGCTCATCCCGCCGCTGGTCCACAGGGTCTCAAAGTCGGAGGACACCGCCGGGGCGCCGGCGGCCAGGTTCGCCACCGCGGCCCCGGATAGGGTCATCACCAGCAGGCCGATGCCGATGCGGTTGTTCGCCGCATCGTTCTGCGGGTAACGGAAGAGCCGGGCGGCGCCGATCAGCAGGATCGGGGGCAGCATGACGGCCATGAAGCCCAGCGAACCACCGGCGACCGCGTGCACGCCGCGGCCAAACCATCCCACATCGCGCAGTCCCCACCATTCGACGATGGCGACCAGGATCGCGATCAGGGTCAGGAACAGTCCCGTACCGTCACGGCGCACCTCATAGTCCGGGCGGACGTTGCGCCCGATCTTGCGGAACGCGCCGCCAACCACCCGGGCAATGCCCATCCAGAAACCGAGGATGGCGCGCAGCGGCAGCGCCAGCTCATTCTCTGGATTCTCGGGAGTCTTCTTCTTGGACGCGGCACTCGCTCCCCGCGGTTTGCGCGTGGAGGAGGTCTTCGCGCCCTTTGATTGGGTACGTGGAGCCATATAACTAGGGTATCGCCCCAATTTGTGCGCCACCCGAATTTACACGGAACAGGCCCGTAACCCTGTGCTGGATGATCGTCACAGCGCCCCCACCGCACACCTGCAAGACCTGCTCTTCCACGGCCAGGGCCATGACAGCACTCACGGGCCATGGGTCTGTACCGCGTCACGTCGCGGCAGGTATTTCAGGATTCCGCAGGTGGCCACCCACGCTACGAGCATGCTCAAGACAACAAACATCGCGGCAACCAGCACCGGCCAAACCCCGTCGTTCACCGTCAGGGCTCCTGCACCCCAATACAGTCCCGGCAGGACCGCCCCCAGTCCCGCGCCCATGGCCGAAAGACGGGCCTGGCGCCACCCGCTGCTTCCGGGGCGGCGTTTTTCGACGAAGCTCAGCAGCAGGGCTGCACCGAGAATCGGCGCCGCGGCAAGCAGGACCCCGAACACTCCCCCATACGCCAGGCCCACCACCACCGAGGCTACGGAGGCGGCCATCCCCTGCTCTATTGCGGGCAGCATCAAATAGGCGCCGAGAATGGCGCCCAGCAGCGCGCCGATCAGCACACCCACCACCAACTGGTAGCGAAAGAGCCGCCCGACAGGTTCGGCAGCAAGATGTTTCATGGACACATCCTATGAACTTCAGGATCGCTTTCCACACGGAGACCTGTTCGCCGCCGGGTTGTCGTCCGAAGAAGTCAGCCCGAAGCATTTCCCAAGGTGCTGCACAGACACTGCTAGGAATGATTCACTCTGGGTTGGCACCACCTCGGTAGGGCTGTTCCCGCCACACGGATTCGGGCTGTTCGACATGATCGGCAATGTCTGGGAGTGGACCGCGGACTACTGGATGTACCGCCACCTACCGGCTCGCAGCCCGCTGGGCCGGTTGTTGGACCGGCATGCCGCTGTCGCTTAACAACATCAGCCCCCGCAATTTTTCCGAATCAACTCAGAAAAAGAGCGGGGGCTGACGTTATGGGCAGCGTTTACGCTTCGAGCACGACCGGCACGATCATCGGGCGTCGGCGCAGCTTGCGCGACACCCAGGAACCAATGACGCGGCGGGTGATCTGCTGCAGCTGATGGGTGGTGTGCGACGGGTTGTTCGCCACCGCCTCCACGATTGCCGCTTCGATCTTCGGCTTGATCTCGTCAAAGACCTTGTCGTCCTCGGCCACGCCGCGGGCGTGGATGTCCGGTCCGGTGATCACGGTGCCGTTCTGGCGGTTGATCACGGTGATGACCGAGATGAACCCCTCCTCGCCGAGCACCACGCGGTCCTTCAGGTCATCCTCGGTGATGGTGCCGACCTTGGAGCCGTCCACGTACACGTAGCCGCAGTCGACCTGGCCGACCAGCTGGGCGACCCCGTCCTTCAGGTCGATGACCGAACCGTCCTCGGCGAGGATCACGTTCTCCTCCGGCACCCCGGACTGCGCGGCCAGCCGGCCGTTGGCAATCAGGTGGCGGGTTTCACCGTGCACCGGCATGACGTTCTTCGGGCGCAGGATGTTGTAGCAGTACAGCAGCTCGCCGGCCGAGGCGTGCCCGGAGACGTGCACCTTGGCCATGCCCTTGTGGATCACCTCGGCGCCCAGGCGCATCAGGCCGTTGATGACGCGGAACACCGCGTTCTCGTTGCCCGGGATGAGGCTGGAGGCCAGGATCACGGTATCCCCGGCGCCGACCTCGACCTTGTGGGTGCCGTTGGCCATGCGCGACAGGGCGGCCATCGGCTCGCCCTGCGAACCGGTGGACATCAGCACGATCTTGTGGTCCGGCAGCTGCTCGACCTGCTTGAGGTCAACCAGCACGTTCTGCGGCACATGCAGGTAGCCCAGGCGCTCGGCGATGCCCATGTTGCGCACCATCGAACGTCCAATGAAGGCGACCTTGCGGCCGTGAATCGCCGCGGCATCCAGCACCTGCTGCACGCGGTGCACATGCGAGGAGAAGGAGGCGACGATGATCCGGCGGCGGGCCTTGGCGAACTGTGCCTCGAGCACCGGGCCAATGTCCTTCTCGTGCACGGTGAAGCCGGGCACCTCGGCGTTGGTGGAGTCCGGCAGGAACAGGTCCACGCCCTCCTCGCCCAGACGGGCGAAGTGGCGCAGGTCGGTGATGCGCCCGTCCAGCGGCAGCTGATCCATCTTGAAGTCACCGGTGTGCAGCACGGTTCCGGCCTTGGTGCGGATGAACACCGCCAGCGCATCAGGGATGGAGTGGTTCACGGCCACGTATTCGCATTCGAACGGGCCGATCTGGGTGACCTCGCCCTCCACCACGACGGTGGAGTTGGCCTTCAGGCGGTGCTCGGCCAGCTTGGCCTCCACAAACGCCAGGGTCAGCTTGGAGCCGTAGATCGGGATGTCCTCGCGCAGACGTAGCAGGTAGGGCACCGCGCCGATGTGGTCCTCGTGGCCGTGGGTGAGCACCATGCCCACCACGTCGTCCAGGCGGTCCTTGATGTAGGAGAAGTCCGGCAGGATCAGGTCCACGCCGGGCTGGTGCTCCTCGGGGAAGAGCACGCCGCAGTCAACGATCAGCAGCTTCGAGTCGATCTCGAAGACCGCCATGTTACGGCCGACCTCGCCCAGACCGCCGAGCGGGACCACACGCAGGGTGCCCTTCTTGAGTTTGGCAGGTGTCTGCAGCCGTGCAGTATCAGCCTTGCCGACAGAGGATTCGGTCATGAACGAAAACGCCCTTTCTTTTACAGATCCCAGCCGCCCTCACGAAGGTCGGAACGAATGGCATCGAGTTCGGCGTCCGACGGCGCGAACAGCGGCAGCCGGACGGTGTTGGTCGGCAGGACACCCTGCCAGTGAAGAATGTGCTTTGCCGCCACGGCCCCCTGGATGTGGCCCATGACGGCGCGCTGGATCGGGTCCAGCTCGAAGTGGGTGGCGCGCGCGGTGGCCAGGTCCCCGGCCAGCATGGCGTCCACCAGCTTGCGGTACTGGGCCGCGGCCACGTGGGCCGAGACCGAGACGACGCCCACGGCCCCGGCGGCCATCAGCGGCAGGGTCAACCCGTCATCCCCGGAGTACACGTGCAGGTCGGTGTTGGCCAGCACGGTAGTCGTGGACTGGTAGTCGGCCTTGGCGTCCTTCAGTGCGATGACCTGCGGGATGTCGGCCAGGCGGATCAGGGTTTCGGCGGCGATGGCGATCCCGGCGCGGCCCGGGATGTCGTACATCATGATCGGCAGGTCCACCGCGTTGGCGATGGCCTCGGTGTGCGCGACGATGCCGGCCTGGCTCGGCTTGTTGTAGTACGGTGCGGTGACCAGGATGCCGTCCACCCCGGTCTTGGCGGCTTCGCGGCTGAGGTTGATCGAGTGCCGGGTGTCATTGGTGGTGGAACCGGCCAGGACCTTGGCCCGGTCCCCCACGGCTTCCACGACGGCGCGGAACATGCCGATGTTTTCCTCATCGGTCAGCGTGGAGGTTTCGCCGGTGGTGCCGGTGACAACCAGGCCGTCGCATCCGTCGTCCACGAGCTTGTTGGCCAGCTTGGCTGCGGCGTCATAGTCAACTTCACCATCGGTGGTGAAGGGGGTGACCATCGCAGTCAGTACGGTGCCAAACGGGTACGTGGAGAAATCGGATGCACTAGAAGCCATGATTCAAATCTACACGTCGCACCGTGCCGATAGCATCTTCTTGTTAATCTGTGATGCCATAAGGGCTATGCGACTGAGCACAACCGGCAGGCTGTCGGGTCTTGATGCGGCCCGCACCGCGGCCATCCTGGGCATGTTTGCCGCCCATGTTTTTCCGTTGTACCACCAGGATCCGCTGGTGGGCGGCTCTGTGCCGACGGTGACCGGGTGGCTGGCGGCCGGGCGGGCCTCGGCCCTGTTCATGGTGTTGGCCGGGGTGTCATTGGGCTTGTTTTGCCGCAGCCTGCAGCGCCGCGGCCTGACCCGCGGCCAGGTCACCACCGTGATCCTGCGCCGGGCCTTGGTGATCGCGGCGCTGGGCATGCTGCTTGGACCGGTCAATGAGCGGATCGCGAACATCCTGGTGCATTACGGGCTGCTGTTTGCGGTGCTTGCCGCCGCGGTGTTCCTGCCCGCCCGGATCCTGGGGCCGGCCGCGGTGCTGTGGCTGGCACTGACCCCGGTGGCCTGGCGGCCGTTGGCGGCATTGCTGGAGCCGAAGGTGCTTGGGCACAATCCCACGTTCGTGGATCTGGCCCACCCCGTGCTGCTGCTCCAAGACCTGGTGGTCACCGGCTACTACCCGCTGCTGGTGTGGTGCGGGTTTGGCCTGCTGGGTCTGTGGCTCTCCCGGTTCGCGCTGGGCCAGCCGCGCGCCGCGTGGTGGTTCTTCGCTGGCGGAACGGCCATCGCGGCGGCAACGTTTGCCGCCGGTTGGTTCGCTGCCCAGCGCTTCCTTGGGGAGTTGGCCTCCACGTCCGGCATGAGCAGGAGAGATGCGAGCACCGCGCTGCTCACCGGACGCTCCGCTGGCGGGAACCTTGACGCGTTCCTCGGCGATCCGAGGTATCTGTGGCTTCCCACGCCGCACAGCACTTCACCGGTGGCCTCGGTGCACGCGGCGGCCTGCGCCGTGGCGGTACTGGGAATCTTCCTTCTGCTCACCGACCGGCTCGGATACGTGGGTCAGCTGGTCGCCGCCGCGG
Organism: Glutamicibacter creatinolyticus; assembly: GCF_006094275.1. Taxonomy (GTDB): domain Bacteria; phylum Actinomycetota; class Actinomycetes; order Actinomycetales; family Micrococcaceae; genus Glutamicibacter; species Glutamicibacter creatinolyticus. The sequence goes on along the minus strand of NZ_CP034412.1, from coordinate 987,608 downwards.
GCCGGGCGCCGCTGACCCTCTATGCCGGGCACCTGATTCTCCTGCCCATCCTGCAGCTGTTCTTCCGGCCGACAACCTGCTGGTGGATTCTTTGTGCCGTGGTCCTGCTGACGGCGCTCACCCTGGCCCGTACGGGGCGCTCGGCGCCACTGGAGGCTGGGGTGAGGTACCTGAGCGGCGTTGATTCAAGGTAGCGCGGCGGATTACCGCCGGTATGGCAAAGACTCGTGCCCCCGCTGGGAAGCGGGGGCACGGGTCTTTGTTGCCGGTTAGCTGTTGGTTTTCTGCTTGCCGAGCCAGAAGTTGATCGCCGTGCGCATTGAGGTGCGGGCCCGCTTGCGGTCCCCGCTGGCATCATAGGCCAACGCCAGGCGGTACCAGGACTGCCAGGATTCCGGATGCTCTTCGACATCGCGCTTGTGGTTCTCGAAGTCGGCGTCGGCGGCTTCGCGCACGAAGCGCCCCGAGGGCATGCGCGGCAGTTCCTCGGGCAGCCCGCCGGTGTCAGCCAGCTGCTGGCCCATCTTCTGGGTGCGCAGCCCGAAGAGGATTTCGCGGATCAGGATCCACACGCCCAAGGCGGGAATCACCAGGATCGCCACACCCATGACCTTGGCCACCGGTTCGTCCGTGGACAAGAACCGAACCGCCTGGTTGAAGGCCATCAGCAGATAGAGGACAAACAGGAGCAGAATTCCGCCTACCCAAATCTTGGTTTTCATGCGCCCAACTCCAGGTATCCGTCCAACCCGTAGGTCAGTCCCGGTCGACTAGCCACGGTCCGCAGCCCCAGCAGCACGCCGGGCATGAAGGAGGCGCGGTCAAAGGAGTCATGACGCAGGGTCAGCTGCTCCCCCGGTCCACCGAGCAGGACTTCCTGATGGGCCACCAGGCCGCGCAGACGCACCGAGTGGACGTGGACTCCATCAACAACAGCGCCCCGGGCGCCATCCAGCTGGGTTTCGGTGGCATCCGGGCTTGGCGCGACCCCGGCGTCCTGCCGGGCGGTGGCGATCAGCTCCGCGGTTCGCACTGCGGTTCCGCTGGGGGCATCCACCTTGTTCGGGTGGTGCAGTTCGATGATTTCCACCGACTCAAAGTACTTCGCGGCCGTGGCCGCAAAGGCGCTGGTGAGCACGGCTCCAAGGGCAAAGTTCGGGGCAATGAGCACACCCACGTCGGGTTTGGACTGCAGCAGTTCGCAGAGGCTTTCGCGCTTCTGGTCATCCCAACCGGTGGTGCCAACCACTGCATGCAGGCCGTTCTCGACGGCGAAACGCACGTTTTGCTCGGTGGCGGCGGGCACCGACAGATCCACGATGTGTGTTGCCCCGGCATCCAGTACGGCTCTCAGTTCATCATTGCGCCCCAGGGCCGCGACCAGTTCCATATCCTCGGCCGCTTTGACGGCGGTGATGGCTTCAGAACCCATGCGTCCGCCGGCACCGAGCACGGCCACCTTGATTTGTGCACTCATGCGTTTAAGCCTATCCCCTGCCCAGCGCTGACTCGTCGCTGGGTTAAGTGATCTGCACCTGGCATGACGTCAAGGGTGCGCGTTGCGGCCTGCCCGGATTCTGTCCGTACGCACGGTGCTGTCCACTTCATCTTGCCTTTGCCCTGTCAGTGGTGAAATGCTTTTCGCAGGATTGGATCTAGGAATGGAATACCGTGGCACGCACGAAAGCAGGGTTGGCCGTTGGGGCTTTGATGTTGACCCTGGCAACCATGATTTCCGGCTGCAGCGACGCAGTCGAACCACAGGCCATCAGCGATGATGAGAAACAGGATCTGGTAGCGCAGATTGAGGCCAGTACGTGGGTGGAAGACCCGACGTGCAGCATCGAGGTATTCCGCCAGGACGGGGACACGACGTTTGGCTGGGCCGAATGCACCAACGCGTCAAACGTTGATTCCGGGCAAATCGAGCAGTCAGCGAATTACCCGTTCAAGGTTCAGGGTGAAACCGTGACGGTACCCCGTGAAGGCAAGCAGTACCAGGAAGACGTCAAGAAAACCTTCCCCGAGGATCTGTGGTCCACCATTGAGAAGTATGGCGGGGTCAGCTCGTCGGTGCCCGGCGAAGAGTAGTGGCTGCCCCTCTTCGCCGGTTGCCGGGTTTCGGACGGCCGGGAGGGGTTACAGCCCCAGCTCGGCCTCGGAGTCAAATGGCCCAACCACGGTGATGGTACGTGGCTTGGCCGCCAGTTCCCGCGCCAGTTCCTGAACGCTCTCGCAGGTCACTGCGGCCACCCGGGCCAGGGCTTCGTCCAGGTCCTGGAATTCACCGGTGATCATTTCGGCCCGTCCCAGGCGTGACATCCGGCTGCCCGGGTCCTCCAGCGCCAGCACGGTGCCGCCCGAAAGCTGCCCCTTGGCCTTGCGCAGTTCTTCCTCGGAGATGCCCTGCGCTGCGAGCTTCTCCAGCTCGGCTTCCAGCAGCCCGATCACTTCCCCGGCCTTGGCCGGGGTGCAGCCGGCGTACATGCCGAAATAGCCGGCATCCGAGTAGGCGGCGGAGAAAGAATAGGTCGAGTACACCAGGCCGCGCTTTTCACGGATCTCCTGGAACAGACGCGAACTCATGCCCCCGCCGAGCACGGAGTTCAGCACGGCCAGGGTATGGCGGCGCTCGTCGTGGCCGGTGATGCTGGGGCAACCGATGATGATGTTTGCCTGCTCCCCCGGGCGCGTGATGACTTCAACGCCGGCGTGGCCGGTGATGTCTGCCGGGGTGGCGTCGCGGCGCGGTTCTGGCTCGGCCATCGGGTCCAGGTGCCAGCCAGCATCCTGCAGGGCCTCAAGCACCAGGCGGCACACCTCATCGTGCTGCAACGATCCTGCCGCGGTGATAATCAGCTCGCTAGGACGGTAATGGGCGTGATAGTGCTCCATGACCGCTTCACGGGTGGTGCTGCGGATTTCCTCCGGCGTTCCGCCAATGGGACGGGCCAACGGGTGGTCCCCGAGGACGGCGGCGACAAACTTTTCATGGGCTACATCCATGGCATCATCGGCGTCCATGGCGATTTCTTCAATGATGACCCCGCGTTCCTGCTCCAGCTCCTGCGGGTCGATAACCGCGGAGGTGACCATGTCGGCAATGACCTCCATGGCCATGGGCAGATCCGAGTCGAGCACCCGGGCGTAGTAGCAGGTCGATTCCTTCGCTGTGGCCGCGTTGGCTTCCCCACCGACCTCGTCAAAGGCGTGGGCAATTTCCAGGGCAGAACGCTTCTTGGTGCCCTTGAACAGCAGGTGTTCCAGGAAGTGGGTGGAACCGTGATGCCCTTCGGTTTCATCCCGGGAACCGACCGGCACCCAGAATCCAACCGTGGTTGAACGCTGCCCGGGCATGGCCTCGGTCAGGACCCGCACTCCGCCAGGCAGAATGCTGCGCCGAACCTCGGAACCGCCGTCCCCACGGTGCACCAAGGTGGGGTCGGCCGGATCCACCGAAGAGAACTCACTGGTTGACAGTGAATGCAACGGCAACGGAATCATGACCACTGAGGAACGTCCTTTTCTGGGAAGAAAACTTGGAATCTTGGGGTCTCGCCAACCCCAAAATAGCTTGAACTATTTTCGCATAGCGTCCTGTATTTCAGCTTTGCGTGGGAGCAAGCTCTCACCTCGGCTCCCATGACCATCACCGGCGCACGAGCCGCCGCCGAACCGAACGCTAGAGCCGTGGATCCAGCGGCTCGGATTCCAGGGCCAACACCCCGAACACCATTTGGTGCACCTTCCACAGCGGTTCGTCCTGGGCGGTCAAGCGCAGGGCCTGAAGTCCAAGGATGTACTCCTGCAAGGCCCGGGATCGCTTGCGATCCGTGGCCCGTTGTCGCAGGCGCTCCAGGTTTTCCGGCTTCAGGTAGTCAGGACCGTAGATCAGCCGCAGGTACTCACGGCCGCGCACCTTGATGCCGGGCTGCACCCAGCCTTTGGCTCCGCGAGTCAGGTTGCTCCACGGTTTGACCACCATGCCCTCACCACCGCTCTGGGTGAGTTCCTGCCACCACTGCACCGCTTCCCGTTCGGAACGCGGATCCTCGAGGTTCACCTGCTGCCAGCGGGTTGCGGAAAACACGTCCGGACCGGTCCGGGCCAAACGCCTGGCGATGTCCAGATGCCAACCGTGGTCCCGTTCCTCATGAGTCTGCCCCTCAGAGGCCAGTACCTGGAACGCAGCGAATCGCAGCTCATCGGGTGAACCGATGTATCGGCGGTAGGCTTCGCGGAATTGCACCACGTGCTCGCCACGCTCCCGCGTGCGTGACAGCAGGTCCGTGACATCCAAGCCCGTGGCGGCTGCCTTCTCCAGCACTGAAACACCTGCGGCCATCGCCGCGGTCCCGGCGGCGGCAACCGACGCGTAGGTGTCCTTGATCAGGGACTCTGCCTTGAGAGACCAAGGAAGCAGTTCACCGTCCAGCATCACCCAGTCCGTGTCCAGTTCCGCCCATAACCCCGACTCGTCACAGATCTGGTGCGCCCGTTGCAGTAGCTCGCGCTCGGCGGCGCCCTCCAGAAACGATCGCCCGGTTCGGGTGTGCAGGGCCCCCAGCCACTCAGCCGGTGCGTTAAAGCGCTTGGGATTGCGGCTGAGCAACAGCACCGCCCGGGATCCCATGTGCTTCTCTTCGCACACCACCGTGGTGATTCCCTGCTTACGGAAATAGGTGAACGCTTCGGTCGGGTGCTCCAGGTACCCGGGACTCTTGGAGGATTCCGCCGGAGCCATGGTCGGTGGCAGGTAGCGCAACCAGCGCGGGTCAATGGCAAATCGGCTCATGGTCTCCAGCGCCCCGGCAGCCTGCTCTTGGCTAATCCGGATGGTGCCCAGCCCCTTGGCTTTCAAGTGCAGCGGGCCGGTGACATCCTCCATGGACAAAACGCCAGGTTCACGTTGTGGCCCATGTGGGGACTCCAGCGGACGTATCGGTTCGCTGTGTTTTCTGAGGGCATCCACGGCGACGACTTCTCGTTCCGGGTAGCGCATGGCACTGAGCTGTCCTCCAAAGACGCAGCCAGTATCCAGGCAGGCGGTGTTGTTGATCCACGCCACCTCGGTCACCGGCGTGTGCCCGTAAAGCACCGTGGCCGGCCCGCGGTAGTCCCTGGCCCACGGATAACGCACCGGCAGGCCATACTCATCTTTCTCCCCGGTCACCTGGCCGTACAGGGCGAACGCACGGACCCTACCAGAGGCCCTGCCCTGGTACTGCTGGATCAGGCCGGCGTGGGCGATGACCAGGTTTCCGACATCAAGCACCATGTGGGAAACCAGTCCGGAGCAAAAATCGAGCACGTCTCGCTTGAAGTCGGGCCCCTCGGCTTCCAGTTGCTGCAGGGTTCCTTCCAGCCCATGAGCCAGGCTGACCTTTCGCCCGCGCAGAGCCCGCACCAGCTTGTCTTCGTGGTTTCCCGGGACCGCCAGGGCATGCCCGGAGGCGGACATCCCCATCACCAGCCGCAGCACGCCGGCCGAATCCGGCCCGCGGTCCACCAAGTCGCCGACGAAGATCGCCCTGCGACCCTCTGGCGGCAGCGCATCCACCGGACGGTTCAGCTTGTCGCGGCTGATCCGATACCCCAGCCGCTGCAGCAGCAGAACCAGTTCCTCCAGACAGCCGTGCACATCCCCAATGACGTCAAAGGGGCCATGCTGATCCCGGAAGTCGTTGAGCAGCTTGTGCCGCACGACCGTCGCCTGCGCGACCTCCTCTGGAGTGTTCAAGATGTGCAGGCGCGCGTAGCCTTCCTTGCGCAGCCCCTTCAAGGACTTGCGCAGCTGTTGATGTTGGCGCTCGATCGCCGCGGGCGGGACCCGGTACGCGACCCGCGCCTCATTGCGTTCGAGACACAGCCGCAAAGGCATATCTAACACAATGGCTGAGACGAGCACGTCATGGGCGCGAGCGACCTCAATCAGCTGTTGGCGCGCCGAGTGCTGCACGCTGGTCGCATCAACCACCGTGAGCAAATCCGCTTCCAGCCGTTTGCCGGCCACGAAGTTCAGCGCTTCGAAGGCCGCGGCCGTCACCGATTGGTCGGTCTCGTCATTACCTACCAGTCCCCGAAAGTAGTCACTGGAGAGTACCTCGAACTTGCCAAAGTGTTCGGCAGCGAAGCGCGACTTCCCAGAGCCTGACGCACCGATCAATAGAACCAGGCCGACCTCCGGGATCAATAACCGACTCATGCCTGCTCCTTTCGAAAGATCGCCATTTGGGTGGGTGTTCCGGCTCTTGGTGAGTTATCGCCTATCCCCCGGATCTCCACTGCGTAGCCGTAGCGTGAAGTGATCTCGGAGCACCACGTCGCGAACTGCTCCCGGGTCCATTCAAAACGGTGATCCTCATGCCGCATCGTGCCAGCCGCCAGCCGTGGGTACAGTTCATTGAATTCCGAATTTGGGGTGGTGACGATCACGACTCCCGCAGATGTCTCGGCAAAGACAGAGTTCTCCAATGCCGGAAGCCGCGACAGGTCGATGTGCTCAATGACCTCCATCAGCACGAGTGCGTCATGATTCCGCAAACGTTCATCGGTGTAGAGAACCGAACTGTGCAGCAGGTCGATACGGCTTCGCTCCCTGTCAGAGCGCTCCTCCAGTTGAAGGTTGCGTGCTGCCTGTTGCAGGGAGCGGACGGAGACATCAGTTCCGACAATGCGGGTGAAGAACCGGTCCTGCTGCAGACGACGCAGCAAGGCTCCAGCACCGCATCCCACATCCACCACGCTTTGTGCGCCGCATTCCTTGAGGACGCTGAGAACGGTGTTGGCGCGGTGTACGCGCAACGGCGTTTGACCAGTGGCCGGCGACTTTCGAAGGTCATCTGCCGATTCCCCACCGAGTTCCGTAGAAGCGACGGTCAGTTGTTCCTGCGCCAGACCGACCAGAGCCTTTTGATGGGCGAGGTAGCGCTGCAGGATCAATTCACGTTCCGGATGCTGAGCGAGCCACCCTTCGCCCTGACGGGCAAGCTTTTCGGTTTCATCATCGTTGACCCAATAATGCTTCGAGTCATCCAGTACCGGAAGCAGCACATAGAGTTGGCGCAGCGCGTGATCAAGACGGATCTGCCCCTCCAGCTTCAGGTGGTGATACCTGGATGCGCCCCAACTCTCGTAGTTGGGATCCAAGGGCAGGGTTCCAGTTTCCACCGACCATCCCAGTGGCTCAAAAAGCCGCTGAATCAAATCCTCCTGCTGATTTCCGCGAGCCGAGACCACGGGCAATTCAAGCCTCAATGGCAAAGGTGCCTGCACCAATTCCGGGTACATTTCACTCATGCCAGTCATGGCACTTCGAAGTACTTTTCCCAGCGCCACAGACATCAGACTGGATGCGGCATAGGGCCGGTCGTTGACGTAGTAGTCCAGCACGCCGGAATCGCCGCGGAAACGTCGGTTGCGGACCAGCCCGATGGGGTCAACTTCGAGCAGCAATGCCGCGGTGGTGAGCTGGGCTGAGACCTCAGGGTAAAAGACGTGGGCCTGCCCGACGGGCAGGTTGAAGGACTGGACCTTCGCCGGATGCTTGCGTAGCAAGTGGGACAGTGCCGTCGCATCGATCTCGGTTTCCGGGTTCGACTCCAAAGTAATGGTCAACAGCACCTGTGGTCCTCTCGCCTGCGGCAGTTGAGCCTATGCTACTTGGCCTACGCCGATAAACGCCCAGTTGAACCGAGGATTCGTGGATATCGGCGTACTGCGTCAGTTCTGACTGTTTTTAGTCGGCGCTAAAATGGATTGGATGCTCTGCGGCGCACGCCCGGAGACCACAGACGAAGGGAAATCCATGCCGGACCAGAAGTCCTTGTACGTGTTCGCCCATCCTGGAGAAGCTACCGCATTCAGCGATGTCGAGCATCTGGTCACTGGCATCGGGAAAATCAATGCGGCAACAGCGCTGGCCGGGGCACTCGCCCAGGGCGATATCCAACGAGTCGTCGTGCTCGGAACTGCTGGGGTTGTCGCGGACGGTGCGGATCGCCCCGACATGGACACTGTCTACCAGGTGACCAGGGTGCTGCAGCACGACTTTCCCTTGGAAACTGAGCCGCTTGCCCCCAGCGGTGAACTCATCGTTCCCGAACACCAACTGACCATGGCCACCGGCGATGTCTTCGTCAGTGATGATCATCAGCGCTCTCGCATCGCCGGGTCGGGTGCCGCCCTGGTGGACATGGAAGGCTATGCCTACGCCAGCATCTGCCAACGCTTCAATGTACCGCTGCAGATCTTCAAGGTGCCTTCAGACTTCGCGGACAGCAGTACCACCATCGAAGACTGGTTGTCTGTGGTGGCCCGTAAGAGCGCACAACTGCGTACGTTCTGGGAACAGCACCTGAACGATGGCGCTTTAGTCGGTTAGTTTCCCGCCCAAAGTTGAATTTCCATTTCAGCCCTCGCCTCTTTGCCACCAGCGACGTACGCTGATGGTGTCGGTATACATCGATTTGAGGCGGGGATTGCTGTGGGCTTTGTCTTTCGTAAACGTAAGAAGCTCGGTAAGGGTCTGACGTTGAACGTGTACAAGTCCGGACCATCTGTTTCCAAGAAGGCCGGCCCGTTTACCCTGTCTTCCCGCGGCAATCTCAGTATTCGCCTCGGCAAGGGCTTGGGATTCCGCAAGAAGATCTTCTAGGACCCTCTGTCTGCACGGGACGAGGCGTGGGTGAGCGGCCCGAGGTTTATTCGGCTGCTGCCGGGGGCTGGTGCGTGCGTCCATCAGTTGCATAGCTGGCTTCGAACCGTTCCATTTCCAAAATGAACGCGGCTACGTTAGCGGTTGAAGACTTTTTGGTATAACCGGTGATCATCAGCAGCAGTCCAATGGGAATTAGCCCCAACAGCACCGGGGAGCCGGAGGTTACCAACAACAGGATGCCCAGCACCGCGCCCAAACCCGAGACGACCAGACCTGTACGCTCTAGGCCATCTCCGCTGGTGAGCACGAACTCCGTGGACGGAATCGATGGCACTTTTTTGTTTGTCATCAGATGATCGTAGCCCGTCTCGGAGCTACGCGCCCTTCCCTGGCTTTCCTCCCCTGCCAAGGCGACGCGGGCACTGCTGCTCAATCTTCTTGTTATCCTTCGGCTCAGCGCCACCATTAAACGCCAGGCCCTGGCCCGCAAGTAGCGGGCCAGGGCCTGGCGTAATGAAGTGGGAAGCTTACTCGGCCGAAGCCAGTGCCTCTTCCTCCACGACCGGGGCGAGCGAGAGCTTGCCGCGGTCATCAATCTTGGTGATCTCAACCTGGATCTTCTGACCCACCGAGACAACGTCCTCAACATCTTCGACGCGCTTGCCGTCGTTGATCTTGCGCAGCTCGGAGATGTGCAGCAGACCGTCCTTGCCCGGGGTCAGCGAAACGAACGCACCGAAGGTGGTCAGCTTCACGACGGTGCCCAGGTAGCGTTCGCCCACCTCGGGAACCTGCGGGTTGGCGATCGCGTTGATCGCCGAACGGGCAGCCTCGGCGGCGGTGCCGTCGGTGGCGCCGATCAGCACGGTGCCGTCGTCCTCGATGGAGATGTCCGCGCCGGTGTCTTCCTGGATCTGGTTGATCATCTTGCCCTTGGGGCCGATGACCTCGCCGATCTTGTCAACCGGGATCTTCACCGAGATGATGCGCGGCGCGTTGACGCTGAGCTCATCCGGGGTGTCGATGGCCTGGTTGAGCACGTTCAGGATGTGCAGGCGCGCTTCGCGGGCCTGGGTCAGTGCGGCACCCAGCACGGAGGCCGGCAGGCCGTCCAGCTTGGTGTCCAGCTGGATCGCGGTGATGAACTCGGAAGTACCGGCCACCTTGAAGTCCATGTCACCCATGGCGTCTTCGGCGCCCAGGATGTCGGTCAGGGCGGCGTAGCGGGTTTCCCCGTCCACGGTGTCCGAGACCAGGCCCATGGCGATACCGGCCACCGGCGCCTTCAGCGGCACACCGGCGTTCAGCAGCGACAGGGTCGAGGCGCAGACCGAACCCATCGAGGTCGAGCCGTTGGAGCCCAGCGCCTCGGAGACCTGGCGGATCGCGTACGGGAACTCCTCGCGCGACGGCAGCACCGGCACGAGCGCACGCTCGGCCAGGGCACCGTGGCCGATTTCGCGGCGCTTGGGCGAACCCACGCGGCCGGTTTCACCGGTCGAGTACGGCGGGAAGTTGTAGTTGTGCATGTAGCGCTTGGAGGTGACCGGGCTCAGCGAGTCGATCTGCTGCTCCATCTTCAGCATGTTCAAGGTGGTCACGCCCATGATCTGGGTTTCGCCACGCTCGAAGATGGCCGAACCGTGAACACGCGGCAGCACCTCGACCTCGGCCGAGAGCTGACGGATGTCGGCCAGACCGCGCCCGTCCATGCGTACCTGGTCGGTCAGGATGCGCTGGCGCACCACCTGCTTGGTGACGGCGCCAAAGGCCTTGGAGATTTCCCCGGCACGATCGGCGAATTCTGCGCCTTCGCCCGACAGCTCGGCGACGATTTCTTCCTTGTAGGCCGATGCCGCGTTGTCGCGGTCCTGCTTGCCGGCGATCTGGTAGATCTCGGTCAGCTTGGAAGTGGCCTTGGCCTCGACGGCTGCGAACACGTCTTCCTCGTAGTCGCGGAAGATCGGGAACTCAACGGTTTCCTTGGCGGCGCGGGAAGCCAGGTCGGCCTGGGCCTCGCACAGCACCTTGATGAACGGCTTGGCAGCCTCCAGGCCCTCGGCGACGATCTCTTCGGTCGGGGCCTGGGCACCGCGCTCGTTGATCAGTTCCCAGGCGTGGTCGGTGGCTTCGGCCTCGACCATCATGATGGCGACATCGTCACCGGCGATACGCCCGGCAACCACCATGTTGAACACGGCGTTCTTCAGCTCGGAGTGGCGTGGGAAGGCAACCCACTGCGGGCCGTTGCCGTCGTCAACCAGGGCCACGCGTACGCCACCGATCGGGCCGGAGAACGGCAGACCGGAGAGCTGGGTGGACATGGAGGAGGCGTTGATGGCGACCACGTCGTAGAGCTCATCCGGGTGGATGGCCATGACGGTGACGACTACCTGGACCTCGTTGCGCAGGCCCTTGACGAAGGCCGGACGCAGCGGGCGGTCCATCAGACGGCAGGCCAGGATGGCCTCGGTCGAGGGACGGCCTTCACGACGGAAGAAGCTGCCCGGGATGCGACCGGCAGCGTACATGCGCTCCTCGACGTCCACGGTCAGCGGGAAGAAGTCGAAGCCCTCACGCGGGTGCTTGCCGGCAGTGGTGGCCGAGAGCAGTGCGGTTTCTTCGTCAATGTAGACCATTGCCGAACCAGCGGCCTGCTTGGCAAGGCGGCCGGTCTCGAAGCGGATGGTGCGCTGTCCGAAGCGGCCATTGTCAATGACTGCCTCGGCAAATTGGATTTCTGGACCCTCCATTAAGGGGGTGCTCCTTTCGGTCGCTCCCAATGCTTGGGACATAGCGAACCGTGTAGCCCTACCCAGATCTGGTCTTCGATCGAGACTCGCGCTTCGGTGCGTTCCAAAGCGAAAGCCACTACCGAGGACCGCGATCTAGAAGCGGTCGGGACCTACGGTGTCGCAGTCTTGGGAGATATTTTTAATCGTGGGTTCCGGTACAACCTGGAGACCCACATATAAGCGTACCGTTTATTGCCCTCAGCCGCAGTTTTTCACGCCACACCCGGGCAAGTCCTAGGCGTCGCTGCTACGTGCAACGGCCGAACCAGGAGAACAGTACCGGCTGTCCAGGAGGGCGGGCATGGCGAAAACACGCTCAGGTTAATCCGCGGTCGGTCTTGCCGGGAGGTGGGCCGGCGCAGTTCAGGCAGCGGTCGCCGGCTTCCCGACGAGGAAAGACGGCGACCGCTTCTGCTTGTTTACCAGGCGTCGCGCGCACTTAGCCGGGCTGCGGCCATGGAGGCGCCAAGGATGATGGTGCGCATGAAGCGTTCGGCCGCTTCAACCAGCAGGCGCTCCCCGTCGTCAACGGCTTCGCGCAGCGTCATGGGAATCGGCACGATCGATGCGATGGCGTCGATGCCGATATCGTGCACGTCGCGGCAGCCGCGGCCCAGGGTGCCGGCCAGCGCCACCACCGGCACGCCGTGCAGGGCCGCGCGCCGGGCCACCTCGGCCGGCACCTTGCCGCGCGGGGTCTGGAAGTCAATCGCCCCTTCTGCGGTGATCACCAGGTCCGCCCCGCGCAGCAGCCCGTCCAGGTCGATTCCCGCCAGCCCGGAGTCCAGCAGGGCCTCAAAGCGCGGCAGCAGGCTGGCCCCAACGGCGGCCAGGCCGGCCCCCAGTCCCCCGGAGGCGCCAGTGCCCGGGGCGGTGGCGAAGTCGGTGGTGCGCGCCGAATCCAGGGCGTCGCGGCGCAGCACCGCGGCCCAGTGCTCGAACCCGGCCGACATGGCCTCCACCTGCTGAGCGGTGGCGCCCTTCTGCGGCCCGAAGACGCGGGCCACCCCGCGTGCCCCGGTCAGCACATTGTGCTGGTTCAGTGCCAGGGTGAGCGGAACGCTCCGGTCGGCGAGCGCCGGATGCAGGCCGGAAAGGTCCAGCCTGTCGATGCGGCAGAGGTGGTTTCCTCCGGCGGGAACCTCGTTGCCCACCGCGTCCAGGATCCGCACGCCCAGGGCCTGCAGGGCGCCCATGCCCCCGTCGGAGGTGCCCGAGTCCCCGCAGCCGACCAGGATCTGCTGCGCGCCGGCATCGATGGCCGCGGCGATCAGCTCCCCGACCCCGCGGCTGGTGGTGAGCCCGGGATCGCGCTGGTCGTGGGGCACCAGGCGCAGCCCTGCGGCTGCCGCCATTTCCACCACGGCGGTCCCGGACGCATCCCCTCCGAGCATCGCGTAGTGGGCTTCGACCGGCTGGCCGACCGGGCCGGTGACCGTGACCGGGATCAGCCGTCCGCCGGTGGCGGCGGCCAGGGTCTTGGCGGTGCCTTCGCCGCCGTCGGCGATCGGTACGGCCTTGACCATGGCGCCGGGCAGGGCGCGGCGCACCCCGGCGCCGATGGCGGCGGCGACGGCGTCGGCGTCCAGGGACTCCTTGAATCCGGACGGGGCGACAAGAATACGTTGGGGCAGTGCGTGAGCCATGGGGGAACTCCTTTGTTGAGCTGGGGAAGGTTCGGTGGTGGGTGGATGGTTGAAAATGTTGGGACCCGGTGCTGGTCGGCGCTGGAGCTAGAGCATCAGCGGCAGGCCCATGGCCGGCCAGACCCAGAAGGCGAAGACCACGACCAGCAGCACCATCAGCGGGCCAAGCACCGCGCTCAGCCGCAGAAGGTGGGCCGGGGTGTAGATGGGCACGTCCTCGATGTCGGAGAACAGGTTCACCGGTTTGGCGCTGCTGGTCAGGGTGTGGCAGAAACCGGCGGCCGCGGTGGAGGCGAAGGCGATCGCCACCGCGTTGACCCCGAGCCCGGGCGCCAGGGAGATCACCAGCGGGATCAGCACCGCCGAGCGGGCCGAACGGGACTGGATGACCAGGTGGGCGGCGGCGGAGATCACGATGACCAGCACCGCGAACACCCATCCGGCGGCCTGGCCCAGGTGCTTGACCGGGGCCAGGGCGCTGTTGGCCAGCCAGCCGGCGGCCCCGGTGTTGGCCAGCGCGGTGCCCAGGGTGAGGGTGGCGGCCATGAAGATCAGCATCGCCCACGGCACCGCCTTCAGCGCCTTGGCCAGCGGCACCGATCCGAAGCCCGGGCTGGTCACCAGCAGGGCGCCGAGCAGTGCCACGATCGCGGGGTGCAGCTGGTGCAGCGGTTCGGTGCACCACAGCACCACCACCGCGGCCACCAGCAGGGCCGCCCGGGACTGGGCCACGCTCAGCGGACCGGTCAACGGCACCGGCGAGTTCTGCTGCAGCTGCTCCAGGCTCACCGCCAGCCGGGCCTTGCGGTCCTGGTGGCCGGTGAACATCCACAGGATCAGTTCGGCCGCCAGGTGGGATGAGACGAACGCCAGCGGCAGCCCGTAGAGCAGCCAGGAGGCGAAGGAGAATCCGCTGAACCCGGAGGCCTGCAGGATCTGGCTGGTGATCAGGTGCGCCCCGGCCCCCAGGTAGGAGCCGACCGCGGAAAGCAGGATCACCGAGGGGAAGACCAGGGACAGGGCCAGCACCACCCGAGGCCGGTCGCCCAGCGCCTTGGCCAGGGCCACGAACACCGGGATGGCCAGGGCGGCCCGCCCGGAGGTGGAGGGCACCGCGAAGGCGGTGGCCACCAGCACCCCGGCCACCAGGTGCACCAGCTGGCGCGGGGTGCGCGCCCCGGCCACGATGTAGGCCGCGGCCCGGGTGGCCAGCCCGGTGGCGGTGATCCCGGCGGCGATGACGAACGCGGCCAGCAGCAGCCAGATGGTGTCCTCCCCCAGGGAGGCGAACAGCTCGGCTTCGGGCAGCACCCCCATCAGCACCAGCACCAGGGCGGCGCCCAGCGCCACGTAGGTGTCGGAGACCGGGGAGAAGATCCACAGCCAGATCGCCACCGCGAACACGCCCAGGGTCAGCGCACCCTGGGCCGGCAGCGCCGTATCCGGATCCGCCGGCTGCTCGAACACGCTGAGGATGCACCAGGTGATGAACCCGGCCAGCAGCACGGCGGCGATGACCGCGGCCCAACGCTGCCGGCTCCACGCCCGGGCGGTGCGCGCCTCGGGGACCGGCCCGGCACCGGCCGGGGCGGTGCTGTAGCGGAAGCGCTCGGTGCTGCGGGTGCGCTGCCTGGTGCCGGTCATGACTCGGCTCCCAGGGTGCTGGCCATGCAGTCGGCGAAGCGTTCACTGCCGGCGGCGGCCGGGGCCAGGGCGTCGGCGCCGAAGCTGATTCCGAAGCAGGTGCCCTGCCCGGCGCCGGATTCCACCCAGGCGCTGCCCCGGTGGGCTTCGGCGACCGCCTTGACCACCGCCAGGCCCAGGCCCATGCCCGGCTGGCCGCGGTCCGCACCCTGGGTACGGTAGCTTTCTAGCAGGCTGCGGGCCTGCTCGGCCTCCAGCCCCGCCCCGTGGTCCTGGACCCAGAAGCTGGCGGTGCCGCCGGTGACCGCCGAACCCAGGTGGATGGTGTCCCCCGGGCCGGTGAACTGCACGGCGTTGCCGATCAGCTGGCGCAGCGCATCGGTGATGCGCGCCGGATCCAGCCAGGCCTTGGTGGCGGAGGTGGCCTCGATCGCCAGGTGGCGTCCGGCCAGCAGGTCGCTGCCCGAGGCCTGCGCGGCGATCTGGGCGGTCACCTCCCCGACGGACGCCCACTGCGGGGCAACGAAACCGGGGTTGGTGCTCTGGGCCAGGATTTCCAGGTCCGCCAGGCACTGGCCCATCTGCCCAATCAGGTCCTGTGCCTGGGCGGCCATGTGGGAGCGCTTGGTGGTGGACAGCTCCCCGCGGGCCAGTTCGCGCACCGCAACGGCCAGGCGGTGCTGCGGTTCGGACAGGTGTGCCCGGGCCTCGGCGATGAAGTGGCGTTGGGCCAGGTGGGATCCCTCCACCCGGTCCAGCATGGCGTTGACCGTCTCGGCCAGCTGCGCCAGGTCATCCCGGCCGTGCACCGGGATGCGGGCCGAGAGGTCCTGGGCGGTGATCTGCTCGGCGGTTTCGCGCACCGCGCGGATCGGGCGCATGATGTGCCGGGCCACCAGCCAGGCGATCCCGGCGGTCAACGCCAGGCCGCCGGCGGCGATGGCCAGCAGCAGCACGGTGTGCCGGTCGGCCTGCTCCTGTGCGGCCCCGGTGAAGTGGGCAACCACCAGGTGCGCCTCGGTGGACGGGTCGGCGACCGCGGTCCCCTCACCGGTGGCTTCGGCCTTCGCCCAGCGCACCGGCCCATGGCTGGTGTCGTACACGCCGGAGGACTGCGGGTCCTGCACGATGCGCTGCAGCAGGGCGTGGTCCGTGGCCAGGCGGTCCCCGGCCTGGTCCAGTGCGCCCTGGGCGGTGTACACCTGCTGCCCGGCCTCACCGATGATCGCTTCACCGGCGACCGGCTGCTGGCGGGCGAC
This sequence comes from Glutamicibacter creatinolyticus, assembly GCF_006094275.1. Lineage (GTDB taxonomy): Bacteria > Actinomycetota > Actinomycetes > Actinomycetales > Micrococcaceae > Glutamicibacter > Glutamicibacter creatinolyticus. The sequence continues at coordinate 971,605 of NZ_CP034412.1, read as the reverse complement.
GTAGCGTTCCATCAGCTCATCCATGGAGGTGAACGGCTTGGCTGTCTGCGGGTCCAGTCCCTCGGCGGCGAAGGTGCGGAACTCCTGGATCTCCTGGGTGATGCCGGCGTTCGCGGCCTCGGCGATCTGTCCGGACATCACCGAGCGCATGGTGACGGTGACGGCCAGCAGGGTCAGCGCGGTGGTGACCACGATCCAGCCAACGATCCGCCAGCGGGCGGAGACCGCCGAACCCTGGCCCTGGACCGGCTGCTTCGCCGCGGCGGTCTCGGTGCCGCCGTCCGGGGCCGGGCGCAGCGGGTGCCCGGCGGGGGTTCGCGTGTCAATGGTCTTAGTCATCGTCCTCACCGCCCCGGTCATCCGCAACGTCATCGTCGGAATCGGATTCGGTTGTGGGAGTGGTCCCCGGGTTGGTTGAGGGCACCGTGGAAGCCGGCTCCTGCCGGGCCGGCGGCGCCGGCTCGGCCTCCCCCGGCGCTTCGGTACCCGGCGCGGAGGTTCCGGGTTTGGGGGTTTCCGGCTTGGGTGTGTCCGGGGCCGGGGAGAGTTCGACAACCACCGGCTCTTGGGGCGGGGTTGGTGGATTGGCGGTGTCGGCCAGCAGCTGGCTGGCCGTCGCCAGACCGGCCGGAACGGCCAGCACGACGAGAATGATAAGTATGCGTCTGATCATGTCCCCAACACTAGAAATCCCTTGTGAGACCGTAATTAGACGTTCGTGAGACTCAGATGACGGGTGCATGAGAGCTTTATGAGAAAAACCGGCGCTGACCTAGCCGCTTAAGGTGTCCTTCAGCCTTGCCAAGGGATGCCTGCCGGACGCTGGCCAGCGCGGCCCGGGCATTGCACAATCAGGTATGGGCAACTCTGTGCAATCGTTCTACGGCCGCGATACTCTGCGCTATGTGCGCCTGATGCTGCTGGTCGTTCCGCTGCTTCTGGTGGTGGCCATCATCGTCTACGGCGTCGTGAACCAGCGGATTGAATCATCCATCAGCTCCTACTATTTGGGTCCCGCGCGCGACCTGTTCGTGGCCATGCTGGTCACCACCGGGGTGCTGCTGGTGGTATATAGCGGCCCGCCCCTGGAAGACCTGTCGCTGAACCTGGCCGGGTTCTACGCCATGTTCGTGGCACTGGTGCCCACGAAGCTCGGGCAGACGCTGCAGGAGTTATCGCAGGGCGAACGGGTGAAGCTGGTGCTCTCGGTGCGCGTGGCAATCATTGCCATCCTGGTGGTGACCGCAGTTTTCGCGTGGCTCGGCTGGCGCACCAAGCGGTGGCCGCGCGGGGAGTTCATGCACAACCTGCCCACCACCGTGCTGACCCACATCGGGGTGGTGCTGCTGGCCGGATTTCTGGTGCTGCTGACCTGGAGAACGATCGAGGGGGCGGAATTTGCCGGGGTGCATGCCTCGGCCGCGGCCTTGATGATCGGCAGCATGGGCATCGCCATCGCCAGCCATGTGGGCCCGGCCCGGCTGTGCCCGGATGGCGGGGCCGGCGAGCGCAGCTGGCATTACGCGGTGCTGGTGGGGTTGATGGCCGCAGGGCTCATCGCCTGGCCCGTCCTTGAGGCGTTGGGGATCTCCCAGGCGCTGTTCATTGTCGAATGGTTCGAGATCGGGCTGTTCTCATACTTCTGGTACCTGGAATCCCGTCGCCTATGGCACGAGCCGGAACGCACCGCGCCGATCCTCGGCTAAGGGCACCGGCCCGTGCGGTGTCCCCGATCGTGGGACCCGGGCGCCTTTGGCCTACTGGCCAGCGGCGGTTGCCGGACCGGCGGCCGCGGCTCCGGGTTCCGGGGCGGTCGAGGTTTCCACGAGCAGCGCGGCGGCGATGGCGTCAAAGGCACCGAGCGTGGCGAAGAGCTTGGCCGGTTCCTGCGGCAGCGGCCAACTGGAGAGCTTGACGGCCACGACTTCGGCCGGACGGTTGATGTAGACCAGCTGGCCGTGGATCCCCATGCACAGGAACACGTCATTGCCCGAGTAGGGGAACCAGAGCTGGTTGCGGTACATGCCGCCGGGCATCCGGTAGTCGCCGGGGCTGGTGGCAAAGGCGTCCCGCGAATCCGGTGCCCCCTCCAGGGTTTCGGCCATCCACGTTGAGGAGAGCACCCGCTGCCCGCTCAGGGAGACACCGTCGTTCAGCAGCATGGACCCGAAGCGGGCCATGTCCCGCAGGCTGGCGCTGATCCCCCCGTCAAAGGTGCCGGTCCCGAACTGGTCAATGTCAAGGACGGCGTCCGCCTCGGCGCCGATCTTCCCCCAGAGCACCGCGGACATCAGCTGCGCCATGGGTTGCCTGGCGGCGGCCTCGCACACCCAGCCCAGCATGTCGGTTTCGCAGGAACGGTATTCAAAGAACCCGCCGTGCGCGGTCTTGCGCTGCAGCGTCTTCAGGAAGGGGTACATTCCCGTGGGCCCCGGAGCGAGGGTGGGGGCCCAGCCAATGGCCTGCTCCAACAGCCGGATGCCCGAGAGCGGGTCCAGGTAGTTCTCGGAGAAGTTGATGCCCGAACGCATGTCCAGCAGGTGGCGGACCGTCGCCCCGGCGTACCCGGTGCCCTCCAGTTCGGGAAGATAGTCGGTGAGCTGGGCATCGGCATCCAGCGTCCCGGCGTCGCAGAGCGCGCCGGCCACCACCCCGATCAGGGACTTGCTCACCGACATCAGCAGGTGGACCGAGTCTGCGTTCATCTGCCCGAAATACTGTTCGGTGAGCACCTGGCCGCGGTGCAGCAGCATCCACCCGTCGGTGTTGGTCGAAGCCATGACCGCTCCCACGCTGACCGGTGCCTGCCCGGGCACGGTGCCCGGAACCAGCACCGAATCCAGGTCACGGTGCGCGGCCGGCAGCTCGGCCACCGGCCCGGACCCCCGTGCGATGGGCGCGGTGGGCAGGAAGTCGGCCATGTGCTGGAAGGACCAGTGCAGGTTCTGCGGCTGCTTCCAGTTCGTGACGTCCACCATCACGGCATTGCCCTGTTGATCCATGGCGTCCATGGCAGTTCCTTCCCAAGAAAATGTCGCTGTACCCATACCGTGTTGCTCCGATAGTACGACGGAGACTACCACTGCCCAGGTGATTGCCGGGCGCTTCTGCCAGTCCCCCATCAGGCTGGTGCCCAAAACCGTGGCGGGGCCACGCCCATGCACCCACTGCATGGGCGTGTAGCAGTACTGGCCGAAAGGCGGGTGAGTCACACAGAAACCTATGAATGATCCAGATTTTTCCTGCTATTCGCTGAAAACTTCGCTTTCGCTTATGCGCTGGCCCACAGGAAGGAATACGGTAAGAACAGACTATTCTCCGTCGGCGACCCTGCGGAACCGGCGACCATTTTTCGGTGCGGGCCCCAAAGGGTCCGCGTCGGCACGACACGAAGGCTTGATATTGAACGGCAACGCAACGTTTAGGCATCACAACGTGGCCCTTTTGGCCGTCAATAGGGTGCAGGCACCGGTGGTGCTCAGCTCCGCCGAATTCGACGAGCGACTGGCCCCCAGCCTGAAACGTTTGCGACTGTCCAAGAAACTGCTCGAACGCGCCTCCGGGGTGAAGGAACGCCGCTGGTGGTCCGAGGGCACCGGTTTTGACGACGCCGCGGTGGAAGCCGGCGGCAAGGCCATGGCCGAAGCCGGCATCGAGCCGGGGCAAATCGGCCTGCTGATCAACACGTCGGTGACCCGGCGCAACCTGGAACCCTCGGTGGCCTCCAAGATCCACCACGACCTGGGGCTGCCCTCCTCGGCGATGAACTTCGACGTGGCCAACGCCTGCCTCGGGTTCGTCAACGGCATGTCCCTGGCGGCGAACATGATCGACTCCGGACAGATCAAGTACGCGCTGATCGTGGCCGGGGAAGACGCCCAGCCCACCCAGGAAACCACGTTCCAGCGGCTGAATGCGGAAAACTCCACCCGCGAAGACTACCTGCGCGAATTCGCCACCCTCACCCTGGGGTCGGGGGCCGCCGCCGCAGTGGTGGGCCCCGCCGACGAACACCCCGGTGGCCACCGAATCGTGGGCGGGGTCTCCCGGGCCGGCACCCAGCACCACGAATTGTGCGTCGGCGGGCCGGCCGGCATGTACACCGACACCAAGGGGCTGCTGGATAACGGGCTGGACCTGGTGGTCAACGCCTGGCAAGAGGCGCATCAGTCCGGCTGGGATTGGCGTTCAATGGACCGTTACGTCACCCACCAGGTCTCCAAGTCCTACACCAACGCCATCATCAAGGCGGTGGGCCTGATCCGTGACCGGGTGCCGGTCACCTTCCCCAAGTGGGGCAATGTCGGCCCGGCCTCGCTGCCGATGACCCTGTCGCAGGAAGCCGAAACCCTCAAGCCCGGCGACCGCGTGCTGTGCATGGGCGTGGGCTCGGGACTGAACACCACCATGATGGAGCTGGCTTGGTAACTGAGATTTTTCCCGGTGTCGCTGCACGGTACTCGGGCTATCTCGAAGTGCCCTCCACCTCCGCGGTGGATCCGGCCGGCACCACCCACCGGTGGCACCTGCTGGACAACCATGGCGAACTGGAAGAACGCGGAATCAGCCCCGTGGGCACCTTGCTGTGCGTGCACGGCAACCCCACCTGGTCCTACCTGTGGCGCGAGCTGCTGAACCACGTCTCGGCCCATGCCCTGCCCTGGCGGGTGGTCGCAGTGGACCAGCTGGACATGGGCTTCTCCCCGCGCACCGGGGTCCTGCGTCGGTTGGCCGACCGGGTCAACGACCTCGGGGATCTGACCGCTGCCCTGGGCTTGGACGGCCCGGTCATCACGGTGGGGCACGACTGGGGCGGCATCATTTCCCTGGGCTGGGCCTTGGACCACCAGCAGCAGCTGGCCGGGGTGGTGTTGACCAACACCGCGGTGCACCCTGCGGGGTTCCAGATGCCTGCCGCGCTGCGCCTTGCCTCCCACCCGGCCGTGCACGGCTGGGGAACCAAGAGCACCGACGCATTCCTGCGGGTAACCCATTCGCTGGCCCACCCCAAACTGGATCCCGGTACCCGTGAGGCGTTCATGGCACCGTACACCAGCGCCGAGCGGCGCGATGGGGTGGCGAACTTCGTTGCCGACATCCCCTTCGCCCCGGACCACCCCAGCCGCTCCACCCTGGAGTCCATTGCCGAATCCCTTCGCACGCTCTCGGTTCCGGCCCTGCTGCTGTGGGGGCCCAAGGACCCGGTATTCTCCGACCGCTACCTGCGGGACTTGTTGTCCCGGCTCCCCCACACGCAGGTGCACCGCTTCGAAGGCGCGGGACACCTGCTGCCCGAGGACCGCGACATCGCCACCCCCATCTTCGACTGGCTGGACAAGCAGGACGGGCCTGCGGGGCGTGCCGAACCGCTGAACGGCTACCGGCCCATGCTGGCCGAACTGGATGCCCGCACCCAGGACAACACCGCGGCGGTGGTGGACGTCAGCCCACCACGCACCCTGTCCTGGTCGGACCTGGGCCACCGGGTGAATACCCTGGCCGCCGGGCTGGCCAGCATCGGGGTCCGCTCGGGCAGCCGGGTCAACCTGCTGGTGCCCCCGGGCATCGAACTGACCTCCCTGATCTACGCCTGCCTGCGGCTGGGCGCGGTGATCGTGGTCGCCGATGCCGGTTTGGGAACCAAGGGGCTGGGCCGGGCCATCCGCGGCGCCGGGCCGGACTACCTGATCGGCATTGAACGCGCCCTGACCGGGGCCCGGGTGCTGGGCTGGCCTGGGACCAAGGTGGCCGTGGATGACCTGCCGGCGGCAAAGCTCAAGCTGCTGGGCGTGGCGCACACGGTGCCAGAGCTGCTGCTCACCGGCGCGGCCGCCAATCCCACCGCCGACGATTTCACGGCCGCTGATCCGGACGCGGACGCCGCGGTGCTCTTCACCTCCGGCTCGACCGGCCCGGCCAAGGGCGTGGTCTACACGCACCGGCAGCTGGCCGCCATGCGCGACACCCTGGCCGAAACCTACGACCTGAAGGCCGGCTCCGCGCTGGTGGCCGGGTTTGCGCCCTTCGCGCTGCTCGGCCCGGCGCTGGGTGCCACCTCGGTCACCCCGGACATGGATGTCACCGCCCCGCGCACGCTCACCGCCGCCGCACTGGCCGATGCCGCCGCGGCGATCAACGCAAGCACGGTGTTCGCTTCCCCGGCCGCCCTGGCCAACGTGGTGGCCACCAGCGGGCGCCTGGATGCCGGGCAACGCCAGGTCCTGGAGCAGGTCACCCTGATGCTCTCGGCCGGGGCCCCGGTGCCCGAACCCCTGCTGGCCAAGGTCCAACAGCTGGTGCCCCACGCCGGGGTGCACACCCCCTATGGGATGACCGAGGCCCTGCCGGTGACGGACATTGACCTGGACGAGATCCGGGCGGCCGGCAACGGCAATGGCGTCTGTGTCGGCACCCCCGTCGCCGGGGCGCAGATCGCGATCGCCGCCCTGGACGCCTCCGGGAACGCGGCGGATGAGCCCACCACGACCCCGGAGCTCACCGGGGAGATCCTGGTTCGGGCTCCCCACGTCAAGGACCGCTACGACCGGCTTTGGATCACTGAGCAGCAAAGCGTCTCCATCCCCGGATGGCACCGGACCGGGGACGTTGGCCACCTGGATGCCGAGGGACGCCTGTGGGTCGAAGGCCGCCTGGGCCACGTCGTGCGCACCGCCCGCGGGCCGTTGACCCCGGTCGCCGCGGAGCAGGCGGCGGAGTCGGTGCCCGGCGCCGGACGCGCCGCTCTGGTCGGTGTCGGACCGGCCGGCACCCAGGTGGCCGTGGTCGTCATGGAAACCAATCCGCCGGCCAAACGGCCCGGCCCGGCGTCCACGGCCCCGGCCAACGAGGTCCGGGAGGCGGTGTCCGCCGCCGGTGTCGAGGTGGCGGCGGTGCTCGTGGTCCCGGATCTTCCCACCGACATCCGGCACAACTCCAAGATTGATCGTGCCGCCCTGGCAGCCTGGGCCGAAAAGACCCTGGCCGGAGGAAGGATCCGCAAACCATGAGCACCCCTGATTCCCCAGCAACACCGCGCCGGGTGCTGGTCACCGGCGCCAGCGGCCTGCTCGGCGGAGCCGTCGCCGAATTGTTGCGCACCAAGGGGCACCATGTTCGCACGTTCCAGCGGCGTGCCTCGAACGGCGCCACGGATGAAGTCCTGGGATCGCTGACGGACCAGGGAGCGGTCAATCGTGCCGCCAAGGGCATGGACGCGGTCATTCACCTGGCGGCAAAGGTCTCCTTCACCGGGGACTGGGACGAGTTCGTCTCCACGAACATCGTCGGCACCAGGAACCTGTTGCAGGCCGCCCAGGAATCCGGGGTTTCGGATTTCGTCTTCGTCTCCTCCCCCTCGGTAGCGCACTTCGGCGCAGCCCTGGCCGGGGAGTCGGCGGGCACCGCCGACCCGGAACGCGCCCGCGGGTTCTACGCCCGCTCCAAGGCGGCCGCGGAACTGATCGCCCTGTCGGAGGACCAGCCCGAATTCCGGGTGACGGCCATCCGGCCGCACGTTGTCTGGGGCCCGGGTGACACACAGTTGGTCGAACGTGTCATCCAGCGCGCCAAGGCGGGCCGGCTGCCCCTGCTGGACCAGGGTGCCGCACTGATTGATACCACCTACATCGACAACGCCGCCGCCGCGATCGTGCGAGGGCTGGAACGCATGGATCATGCCCACGGCCGTGCCCTGGTGGTAACCAACGGGGAACCACGTCCGGTTGGAGAACTCATGGCGGGAATCTGCCAGGCCGGCGGCGCACCGGCCCCCAAACTGAACGTGCCCGGCTGGTTGGCCCGCGGCGCGGGATCGGTGATTGAAAAAGCGTGGCTGGCCGCCGGCCGCCGCAACCTGGTGACCGACGAACCTCCAATGACCCGATTCCTGGCCGAGCAGCTGTCCACCGCCCACTGGTTCGATCAACGTCAAACGCACGAAATCCTGGACTGGAAGCCGGAAGTCAGCATCGATGAGGGAATTGAGCGCCTCCGTGCCCACTACAGTGGCTCGCCGGTTGGCTAGCAACGCGATCTTGTAGCCCCACAGCACAGGAGCCGGGGCAGGCCGCAATTGATTCTCAGCTTCCTTACATTCGGTGCGGCCTGCGGCCCCAGGTAGTAGAGACTTGATGCCATGGACAAGCCCGAAGCAGTCACCACCCAGGACTCAACCGTCGAACAGTGGACGGCGGCACTGGCCCAGTCCACCGGTTCGCCCGGTGGCGGCGCCGGTGCCGGATTGATGCTGGCCATTGCCGCCTCCCTGATCTCCATGGTTGCCGGTTACACGGATGCGCAGGAACCGCAGGCCGCCCACGTGCAGAGCCTTCGACGCCGTGCCTTGGAGTTGCGGCAGACGGCGCTGCGCCTGGCGGACGAAGACGCCTCCGCGTCCAAGGCCTTCGGCGCCGCGTTCCACCTGGAGCCTGGAAGGGAACGTGAGACCGCGATCAAGAAAGCCAGCATCAACGCTGCCCGGGCCTCGGCGACGCTGGGCAAGCACGCCGTTATGGCCATTGACGACCTTGAATGGCTGGCCCTGAACGGCAACCAGGCGCTGATTTCCGATGTGGTGGTCGCTTTGGGCTCATTGCGCGCCACGCTTGCTGGCGCCCGTACTAATGTCAGCTTCGACCTGGCCAGCTCGACAACCGACGATTCATCGATGGCCGAACTGCGCCGGCAGCACCAGGACCTCTTCGCTGCACTGCGTGAATTTGAAGCGGCTATCGAACGCCTGGATACGATCGCCTCCGGGATTGACCGGCGCGCGGCCCCAACCAGCACCTGATATGTTGCTGACTTTGTCAAGATAGGCAGAACAAGGCGACCCCGCATCCAAATGGACGCGTGGTCGCCTTGCCGTTCCCCGGGAGCCCCGACCTTCAGGCCGGTTCATGATTCGTGCTGTTATTCAGCGACGACGTGGTCGAATCTGATATCCGCGGGTTGGTTACCGCATGACGACTTTTCGGCGGGAAGCCGAGCCGCTGGTCTAGCGACGAACGTCGCAAATCACCGGTGCCCGGAAGGCCGGATCAACCGGGACGGGGCCGCGACGACGCACTGGATTGCGGCCGCAATCAAGGTGCGGGCCAGGCCATACCCTGTCGGTCCGGCCTCGTAGGTAGCCCGGAGGGTGGAGATCTCACCACCATGGGTCAGGATCCATTGGCGGACAGCGGCTGCGTCCATGGCCAAGGCTGCGCGTTGCACTTCTCCGGTCTCCGGGGTGATGGCACAGATTTTCACGCTGCGGGCACGCACGTCCATGCCGATGAAAGTACGCTGGTACGTAGCTGGAACCTCCTCGTTCATCTGTCGGCACCAACACAACAGTGGCGCCACAGACCCGAGGAAATCCACGGGTTCGTGGTGATCATGTTGGTGATCCACGCTACGCCGTAGAGCGTTCAATCATTATGAAGCGGAGGTTCCAGCCCATACCAGACCTACCAAGCCCTACACCTCATATCGTCTAGATGTACCCGAAACGAAAATACGGCGGTGCGCGGCGCAGCCCCTCGTGGCGCTGCCGGGCTCTACGCGTTGCTCCTTCCTTCTGCGATATGCAGCCTTGGAACGGCCAGTCCTCGTGGTAAATGGCTCGGAGCAGCGGATCAGACGCGGCCTGTACACGAATGCTCCGGCGGCAGCTCTGTGCGAATCTGCCCCGTGCGATACCGCGACTGCCCCGAACATCATCACTATGATGATGACCAAACGCAGATGCCCGCGCCTGACTGGACTCAAAGGAGATGTTCCGTGGCCCCATGGGAGAAGGTTGTCCGCTTTTCAGGGAAACTGATCATCCAGATCGATCAGGCAGCAGAGGAACGCGATTACAAGGTCGCTTTCGCCGAAAACGCGCAGGAGGCCCGCACCCAACTGTTGGCAGGGGATGAGGCATGGTTCGATAACTTGCGCAGGGCCGTCGCCAGAACCAACCTGCTGAATCAGTACTTCATGATGGCACTTATCAAGGAGTACCAAGAGCAGTCCGATGCCGTGCGTTCGGCCGTCCTGCGGTTTTGGGCCGAACCTGCCTCGGTGAGCAAGCTCGACGAGCTGGAGAATTCGTTGCGCGCCCTGAACAAGGAACGGTTGTCGGCCGGAGGCGCAATAGCATTCGGTTCACTGCTCCTGATGAGCATCTCACCAGCCAAGTACCCGCCCTTCAGGGCTCGAAAATCGGCACAGTTCCTGCGCCTGCTCGGGCTCAAGCCCTTGCCTGCGAAGGCACCCGCCAGTGAACGCTATACACAGTTCCTCAAAGTGCTTGATGACCTGTGTGCCCAGGCCCAGGGTGCCGGTCTGCCGATTCGCGACCGGCTGGACGCACAAGGCCTCATGTGGACATTGTTGAGCACCGATCCTGACTCATCCTGGTCAAGCGACGAAGCCACAGAATTCAGGCAATGGCGCGGAGACGCGGAACCGAGCACTCCGGCACCTGCCATGCACGATTTCGATGCATCCAAGGAAGCCGCAACTTCCTTGAACCAAACACCGGCACCCCTCATCGCCGAGGCCCTCCTGAGGTTGAAACCCGCCAGTGAGGAGTTGGCCAACGAACTGTATCTTGATCGTGAAGACCTCCAGGAGATTATTGACCTCTTGCAGGCACGCAGACAGATCGTGTTCTACGGGCCTCCAGGTACCGGCAAAACCTATATCGGAAAACACCTGGCCCGCTTCCTGTCTAATTCCCAACAGCCGGACAGTGTCCAAATCGTCCAGTTCCACCCCTCCTACTCCTATGAGGATTTCTTCGAAGGCTTCCGGCCGGCGGGAACAACAGAGGGACAAGTCGGGTTTTCCCTCCATCAGGGACCGTTGCGACGCCTGGCCGCGCTGGCAAGCCGGGAGGAGAACCGCAACAAGCCCTACTTCCTGCTGATCGACGAGATGAACCGGGGCAACTTGGCCAAGGTCTTTGGCGAGCTTTACTTTCTCCTGGAGTATCGGGATGACAAGATTCGGCTTCAGTACAGCCCGGAAGAAGAGTTCCAGCTTCCGCCCAACCTGTTCATCATCGGAACCATGAATTCTTCTGACCGATCGATCGCCATGGTCGATGCGGCCATTAGACGGCGCTTCGCCTTCGTCGAGCTTCATCCCCAGGGGCATCTGATCGGGAACGTGCTGCCCCGCTTCCTGACCGCCAAACAGCGCTCGACCCTGGCGTTCCAAATGCTGACCGCCCTGAACGACGAACTTGATTCCGACCAACGCGACCTGGCCATCGGGCCCTCCTACTTCATGCGCGATGAGGCAGCAACGGTCCAGGGGCTGCGAAGAATCTGGAAATACGAGCTCCTGCCGCTGCTCGAGGAATACCACTATGGATTCCTGAACCGGACCGAGGTGCACAACAGATTCGGCTTTGACGCGATCTCTTCGAACCTGGATTTGCGGTTGTTCGAGACCGGCACCACCCGCTCCGACTATGAAGAGGAATCGGACGAGGTGCGATGAACGAGCCACAACTCAAACACGTCGTTCTGGATGAATTGGCTACAAGTTCCGAGCACCTCAACCTGGATGACATCACGCGGCAGGCCCTGCAGCAAACGAAGCTCGTCACCGTCGTTCCCGCCCCGGCAAACCGGTGGATGATGCTGCCCAACGGCTATGTGGGCGCCGTGCAGTTCGGTGAGCTGCTGGTTGAAGTGCGTCCCAAGGAACGAGTCGGAGTCTCCCAGCTGCTCTTCCTGCTCAGCTATGCCAAGGATCCCGGATTTCGTCCGGAGAACGTCGAGGCTTCCTCGACCAATGATCTGTGGCCAGCCATGGGTGAAACGTTCGCTCGATTGAGCGAACAAGCCATCGCCCAGGGGGTGCTGCACGGGTACCGGTCTGTCGATGATTCAGAACGCACCCTCCGCGGGCGCATACGGATGTCCGATCAGCTGGCGCGGCATCCGGGAATGATGTTCCCGCTGGAAGTTACGTACGACGAGTTCACTACGGATATTCCCGAAAACCGCATCCTCAAAGCCGCCACCTACCGGCTGCTGCTGCTTCCCGGCTTAGGAGCAGACGTGCGGCAAAGGTTGGAACGCGTTGCGTCGCGACTTGCTGAAGTGTCACCGTTGGCCGCCGGGGTTGGCCGACCCGCCTGGCAGCCTACCCGACGAAACAGTCGCTATATTCCCGCCCTGCGAATTGCAGAACTAGTGTTGGAGAATCTGGTCGCCGAGGCTCGTCACGGGAGATTGCGGGTTGCCGCATTCGTGGTCAACATGGCCAAGGTCTTCGAAGACTTCATCTCCATTGCCTTGGCCCAAGCGCTCACGCAGTTTGACGTTGCACCCCAGACGCAGGTCGGATACAAGCTGGATGCGCCGCGCATGGACGGCGCCTCCCGCGTCGATATCCGTCCCGACATCGTTCTGATGCGCGATCGCGCACCGGTTCTGGCGTTGGATGCGAAATACAAAGCCGAGTCCAGCTCCGGACAACACGCCAACGCCGATTACTACCAAATGCTGGCCTACGCCACGGCGCTGGGGCTGGGCCATATCTGGCTGGTGTACGCAGGAAAGGGCGAGCCCTTAAGCCGCCGGATCATCAATTCTGGAGTTTGCATTCACGAGTATCCGCTTGATCTGTCTTCTGCGCCGCAACAGGTGCTGACCCGCATTCACGATCTGGCCCTAACCTGCATGCGCACGTTAAATGCCCCGCACGCTGCGGCCATTTCAACCGCCTAGCCCTCACCCGGTGGCCGCAAAAGCGCCTTCCCGCCACCTGCCTGCCGTGGCGCTGACGGACCGGTCCCCCGCTACGACAAACCCACTGCGCGCCCTTGGTCATCGACATCCATGTGCATGGCGGCCGGCACCTTGGGAAGGCCAGGCATGGTTGTGATCGCCCCGGTGATGACCACAATGAAACCGGCACCCGTCTTGGGAACGATCTCGCGGACCTGCAACGTGAATCCTTCAGGGGCTCCCAGCAGCGTGGGGTCATCGGAGAACGAATACTGGGTCTTGGCCATGCACACCGGCAGGTCGTCCCAGCCGTTGGCGTGGATCTGCTCGAGCATCCGTCTTGCCTTGGCAGAATATTCAATGCCCACTCCGCCATAGAGCTCGCGCACCAGGGTTAGGATCTTCTCCTCAACCGGTTGCGTCAGCTCGTACAACGGGGAGAAATTGTTCGGTGGTTCAATGGCCCGCAAGACCGCGGCGGCCAGCTCCCCGGCCCCGGCCCCGCCGTGGCCCCAGACATCGGCTACGGCGCATTCAATGTTGTTCGCCGCGGCCCATTCGGTGACTACGGCCAATTCCGCTTCGGTATCCGTGGTGAACCGGTTGATGCCGATGACCGGCTGGATACCGAACTTCGAAATGTTCAAGGCATGCCGGGCGAGGTTCGTCAGGCCCGCGCGCACGGCCTCAACGTCTTCTTCACGCAGCTGCTCCAGGGACACTCCCCCGTGCATTTTCAGGGCACGAATGGTAGCCACGATGACGACGGTGTCCGGGTCGCACCCGGCATAGCGGGCCTTGATGTCCATGAACTTCTCGGCGCCCAGGTCGGTGCCGAAGCCCGCCTCGGTCACCACGATGTCGGCCAGCGTGCGCGCGGTATTGGTGGCGACCCCCGAGTTGCAGCCGTGCGCAATGTTGGCGAATGGCCCGCCGTGGATGAGGGCGGGGGTACCGCCTATGGTCTGGACGAGGTTGGGTTTGATCGCCTCCTTGAGCAGCAAGGCCATGGCTCCGGCGGCCCCCAGCTCGTCCACGGTGACCGGAGCGTTGTCGCGGGTATAGCCGATGGTCATGCGGCCGAGCCGGGCGCGCAAGTCCTCCAGCCCGGTGGCCAGGCAGAATACCGCCATGACCTCGGAAGCAGCGGTGATCTCGAAACCGGTTTCCCGCGGCATCCCGTCGGCCGGTCCGCCAAGGCCGATGACCACGTTGCGCAGCGCCCGGTCGTTCATGTCCACGGCGCGTTTGAAGGTGATGCGACGCGGATCAATGCCCAGGGAATTTCCCTGGTGCAGGTGGTTGTCGATCAGTGCCATCAACAGGTTGTTCGCGCTGGTGATGGCATGGAAATCCCCGGTGAAATGCAGGTTGATCTCATCCATCGGAAGCACCTGCGACTTGCCGCCGCCGGTGGCCCCACCCTTCATGCCGAAACTCGGGCCCACGGAGGGTTCACGCAGGGCGATCATGGTTTTCGTTCCCGCGGCGGCCAAGGCATCGCCCAAGCCCACCACCATGGTGGATTTCCCTTCCCCCGCGGGTGTCGGGGACATGCCGCTGACCAGGACCACCTTTCCCAGGCCGGAACCGCGAGCAGTCAGCAGGGCCGGGTCGATCTTGGCCTTGTACCTGCCGTAAGGCTCCACCGCAGTCTCCGGGATCCCGGCCGACCGGGCGATCTGCGAAATTGGCTTGAGCACCGCTCGCGAGGCAATGGCAAGATCACTCATGTCGGTTTCTGGCGTGGAAGTCATCGTGTGCCCCTATCTGGCTTCCCTAGTCGGGGGAAATGAACCCCAGGGTCCTTGGTTTTCCTCGATTCACCTTCAAGCTACCACTGAGGAGGTCGCGGGCGGTGGGATGTCCCCGCCAAATTCTCATCTACTGAGAACCGCAGGGTCATGGGCCGCGATTGGGCAAACCGGGGATTGCGTGTGGTTGGCGCTGAATCCCCGGGCCTTCTGAGCCGGTTTGGCGCATGCCTGCGCCCATCCCCGCCCCAGCGACTGCTCCCGACCGGTGGAAGCGTCATCCCGGATACAACGGCTTTTCAGACAGACGCGTATCGTCGTTCCGGGCGGCCCACTCCCCCGTACTTCAGGTTCACCTGCACCAGCCCTTCCTCCGCCAAATACTCCAGGTACCGGCGAGCGCTGACTCGGGAAATGCCGAGTTGTTCTGCTGTTTCGGTGGCTGAGATCGGCTGCGGCGCCTGCTTGAGGATCTTCTCCACGAGCTCCAGCGTTTCGATGCTGCAGCCCTTGGGCAGTGGCCGGTGTTCCTGCCCCTTTCCCAATCCGAAGAGCCGATTGACGTCCTCCTGCTGCAGCTGCTGGTCCGAGGTTTGCAGGGGCGCGTAGGAGCTTCGGTAATGCTCAAGTCGTTCATTGAGATCGTCCCGGGAGAATGGCTTCATCAAGTAGTGCACGATTCCCCCGCGCAACGCCCTGCGGACCGTGTCCATTTCCCGGGCGGCGCTGATGACCAGTACGTCCAGGTCGGGTTTGATCGTTCGCAGCTGCTGCAGCAGATCCAGCCCATTGATGTCCGGCAGGTGGATGTCCAGTAGCACCAGTGCCGGGTTCAGTGATTCGACGGCCTTGACGGCCTCGGCCCCGTTATGCGCCACCCCCACCACGGCGAACCCGTCGATGCTGTTCACGAAGCCGGAGTGAACCTTGGCGACCATGAAATCGTCGTCGATCACCAGTACCTTGATCATCTGGCGTGCTGTCCTTTACTTTGCGAGTGTGGCGGTGAAGAGCGCACCGTTGTCGTTCCTGGCCATCACGTGCCCGCCGTGGCGCTGGCAGACCAGGCGGGCCAGCGCCAAGCCAAAACCGCGCCCTCCCGCTGCGTGGTGGTCCTTGGTCGAGAACCCCTGGGCGAAGATTTCCTCAATGACCCCGTCGTCAATTCCGGGGCCGTTATCCGCGACGGTGATGGCTATTTGGGAATCCGTGTCTTTGATGGTGATCTGGATGTGCGCGTCACGAATCTGGGTCAGGGCCTCTATTGCATTATCCGTCAAGTTGCCAACCACCGTGGTCAGGTCGCGGGCCAGTGCTTCTTCGCACCGGCTGAGGCGGGATTCCTCGTTCAGTTCCAGCTGGATGCCGCGTTCCGAGGCGACGCTGGCCTTGGCGATCAGCAGAGCTGCCACCGTGGGATCCTCAATCGAGGTCGACACGCTGTCGAACAACTGGCTGCGGCTGAGGCTGACCCCTTCAATGAAGCGCTCCACTTCCCCATATTCTTCGAGTTTGATGAGTCCGGAAATCGCATGCAGCTGGTTCGCGAACTCATGGGTTTGGGCGCGCAACATGTCGCTGGTGGCCTTGGTGTTTCCCAGTTCCTGTTCCAGGCGGCTTAGCTCCGTGCGGTCGCGGAACGTGGTCACCGACCCCAGATCCCGTTCCCCGCGGCTGATGGGCATGCGGTTGAAGACCAGAACCCGCTCCCCGATCAGGAACTGGCGGTCGGCTTCCTCCTGCTGGGTGAGAAGGGCACGGGTCACCTGCGGGGCGACGTTCAGCTCCTCCAATGTGCGCCCCACACAGTCTTCAGGCAGGCGCAGCAGTTCAATGGCCACATCGTTGGCCAGGGTGATCCGGTGGTTGGGGGAAACCGAGATCACGCCCTCCTTCACCCCATGCAGCAGCGCCTCGCGATGTTCAAAGAGCTTGGTGATGTCCCGCGGTTCCATTCCCCTGGTCTGGTGCTTGACCTTTCGGGCCAGCAGGACTGAGCCTCCGGCTCCGAGCAGGATGCACACCAGCAGGGTGAACAGCACGCTGGGCGCGATCTCCCGGAGCAGCTCGGCGGTATTGGGGTAGCTTTGCCCGGCCCCCACGATCCCGATCAGCTTTCCCTCCTCGTTCAGCACCGGGATGTGGGCGATCAGTTCATGCTTCCCGTCATGGACGCGTTCTCCGCGCCATGCGCGGCCCTGGGTCACGGTGCTGTCCGGGGTGAGGATGGAGGAGTTGACTTCATCGGGGTAGCTGGAGGTGATGATCGTGCCCGCAGCGTCGGCGATGGCCACGAAATCCAGGCCCGAAATGCTGCGCGCGGACTCGGCCATGGCAGGCAGGGCCGAACCCATCTCCGGGGCCGCATCGGGCAGGAGCGCGCGCAGCAGGGGATTGGAAGCCAGGGATTCAGCCGCGGACAGGCTTCTGCGGGTTTCGGACTTCTCAAAATTGTTGGTCGCCTGATTCACCGATACGGCGATGACCCCGGTGAGAACGACCCCAATGATCAACAGCTGCATGATCAGGTACTGCCCGGCCAAAGTCAGTTGCCGACCGGGCTTTCGTCCCCTCGCGGCATGGGCCGTTTTCATGTGTCCCGTTCTCCTCTTGCCGCCATTGATGTTGCGGCGTTCTCCACCCTTTAGCGTACCGAAGCGACGCGAGAGCGGGATCACATTTTTTGGTTACACAATGAACAATATCTACTCTGCTTACGCAAACGTGACGCGCGGCACCGCGGGCCATAGTGTCTAAAGCACTCGCCCAACAATGAAGGTAGTGAGGCACGATCCCGATGAGAACTTTCAGATCCCTGCGCAAGGTGGCCACTGTTGCCGCCGCCGCGGCACTGGCACTGACCGCCACCGGCTGCGGTGTCACCTCCGAGAACTCGTCCGAAGGCCAGTCGGCGGACAGTGGCCCG
The DNA here is from genome assembly GCF_006094275.1 of Glutamicibacter creatinolyticus. Lineage (GTDB taxonomy): Bacteria > Actinomycetota > Actinomycetes > Actinomycetales > Micrococcaceae > Glutamicibacter > Glutamicibacter creatinolyticus. The sequence continues at coordinate 954,209 of NZ_CP034412.1, read as the reverse complement.
GTGGCCGGACTGCGCATCATGGTTCCCAACACCGCCGGCGGCGGTTATGACACCACCGCCCGCGTGGCCGCCAAGGTCATGGATGAGGCGGACATTGCTTCGAACCCCGAGGTCTTCAATCTGGCCGGTGCCGGGGGCACCGTGGGGCTGGCCCGCCTGGTCAATGAAAAGGGCACCGGGGACCTGTCAATGCTGATGGGTCTGGGCGTGGTGGGCGCCAGCTACACCAACGAATCCGATGCGAAGCTGACCGAAACCACCCCGATTGCCAAGCTCATCGAGGAGCCGGGAGCGATCATGGTCTCCAAGGACTCCCCGTACAAGACCATCGACGATTTGGTTCAGGCCTGGAAGAAGGATCCGGGCAAGCTTTCGGTCGGCGGCGGCTCCTCGCCGGGCGGCCCGGACCACCTGCTGCCGATGCAGCTGGCCCAGGCCGTGGGCATTGACCCGAAGAAGGTGAACTTCGTTTCCTACGACGGCGGCGGGGATCTGCTGCCGGCCATCCTGGGCAACAAGCTGGCGTTCGCCGCCTCCGGTGCCGGTGAATACATGCAGCAGATCGAAGAGGGCTCGGTGCGCGTCCTGGCCACCAGCGGCGAAGAGCGCCTGGAGGGCGTGGATGCCCCGACACTCAAGGAGTCCGGCATCGACCTGGTCTTCTCCAACTGGCGCGGCATTGTCGCCCCGCCGGAGATCTCGGACGCCGACAAGCAGAAGTGGATTGGCGTCGTCACCAAGATGCACGACTCCGAGCAGTGGAAGGAAGCACTGGAGACCAACGGCTGGAGCGATGCGTTCATGACCGGTGAGGACTTCTCCAGCTTCCTGAGCGAACAGGATGAGCGCGTGGCCAACGTGCTCAAGGCCCTGGGGCTGGCGTGAGCGAAGTAGCCACAACCAGGAAGAAGCGCGTCGAACTGCTGTTCGCCGCGTTTCTTCTCTTGGTGGGAATCCTGGTGTTCGTTGACGCGTCGCAGCTTCATGTGACGTACTCCCAGGCCGACGTGGTCGGGCCCAAGGCCCTGCCCTACGTGGTCTCGGTGATTCTGGTCCTCTCCGCCGTGGCGCTGGCCATCACCGTATGGCGCGGCAACCTCGCCCAGGGCGAGGAAGGCGAAGACGTGGACCTGAGCCAGCCCTCGGACTGGAAAACCCTGCTGCCGCTGATCGGAGTGTTCGTGGTGAACATCCTGCTGATCAACTGGGCCGGCTGGGTCATCTCCGGCACGCTGCTGTTCTTCGGTTCGGCTCTGTGCCTGGGTGCCCGACGCTATGTCCTGACCCTGGTCATCTCCCTGGTCATGGCGCTGGGTTCCTTCTATGGTTTCTACCTCGGTCTGGGCATCAAGCTGCCGGCCGGGATCCTGTCGGGGGTGTTGTAGGTGGATACGCTCAGCCTCCTGATGGACGGCTTCGCCGCCGCCCTGACCCCCATCAACCTGCTGTTCGCGTTCGCCGGGGTCATCCTGGGCACCGCGGTCGGTGTACTTCCGGGCATCGGTCCGGCCATGGCGGTGGCGCTGCTGCTGCCGGTCACCTACGGGATGGAGACCTCCAGTGCGCTGATCATGTTCGCCGGCATCTACTACGGCGGCATGTACGGCGGTTCAACCACCTCCATCCTGCTCAACACCCCCGGTGAATCCGCAACGGTGATCACCGCCATCGAGGGGCACAAGATGGCCAAGGCCGGCCGTGCCGCCCAGGCGCTGGCCACCGCAGCCATCGGCTCCTTCGTGGCCGGAACCATCGGCACCGCCCTGCTGGTGACGGTGGCCCCCTTCGTGGTGAAGTTCGCGGTGAGCCTGGGCGCCCCCAGCTACTTCGCGATCATGGTGCTGGCACTGATTACCGTGACCGCGGTCCTGGGTTCCTCCAAGATCCGAGGTTTTGCCTCCCTGGGCCTCGGCCTGGCCATCGGTTTGGTGGGCATGGACCCGGTCTCCGGGCAGAGCAGGCTCACCTTCGGCTTCGCGCCGCTGGTGGACGGGTTGGACATTGTGGTGGTGGCCGTCGCGATCTTCGCGATTGGCGAGGCCCTGTGGATTGCCGCGCACCTGCGCCGCACCCCCACCCGCACCATTCCGGTCGGCGCCCCGTGGATGGGCAAGGAAGACTGGAAGCGGTCCTGGAAGCCGTGGCTGCGCGGCACCGCGTACGGCTTCCCCTTTGGCGCCCTGCCCGCCGGCGGCGCCGAGGTGCCAACCTTCCTGTCCTACGTGACCGAGAAAAAGCTGTCCAAGCACCCCGAGGAGTTTGGCCACGGCGCCATCGAGGGCGTGGCGGGCCCGGAGGCGGCGAACAATGCCTCGGCTGCCGGCACCCTCACCCCGATGCTCGCCCTGGGCCTGCCGACCAACGCCACCGCCGCGGTCATGCTCGCCTTCCTGGTCATGAAGGGCATCCAGCCCGGTCCGCTGCTGTTTGAAAATGAGCCGGCACTGGTGTGGGCGCTGATTGCGAGCCTGTTCATCGGCAACACCCTGTTGGTGCTGATCAACCTGCCGCTGGCCCCGGTTTGGGCGAAGCTGCTGCAGATCCCCCGCCCCTACCTGTATGCCGGGATCCTGTTCTTCGCCACGCTGGGCGCGTTCTCGGTAAACATGCAGACCGCGGACCTGTGGCTGCTGTTGGTCATCGGGCTGCTCGGCTTCGCACTGCGCCGCTTCGGACTGCCGGTGTTGCCGCTGATCCTAGGTGTCATCATCGGGCCGATGGCCGAGGAACAACTGCGCAAAACCTTCCAGCTCAGTGCCGGTGAAGTTTCCGGGCTGTGGAGCGAGCCGGTGGCGGTGGCGATCTACATCATCATTGCCATCCTGTTGCTCCTGCCGGTCATCTTCATGGCAATCCGCCGTTCCCGCGGCGGCTCCTCCGAACTGGCCCAAGGGCTGGCCGGGGGCGGCAACCTCACCGAGGATGAGCTCTCGCCCCTGGACCACCAGCACCTGAAGGGCGGAAGCCATGTGGCCGAACAGAGCCGGCCGCATGGGGAAGATACCAGGAAGGATCACTCATGAGCATCGTGGTCGGATACATCCCTTCCCCGGAAGGAGAGGCGGCACTGCAGCGGGCCATCCTCGAAGCCGAGCGTTCCCAAAGCCGGCTCACCGTCGTCAACGCGTCCAAGGGTGATACCCCCATCGACAACCGGCTGATTGATGCCAAGCAGCATCATGAGCTGGAAGAACGCCTCGCCGCGTCGGGAGTGGACTTCTGGATCGAGCGCTCGCCGGTGGGCTCCGACCCGGCGGACAAGATCCTGGGCGTGGCCCGTGCCCAGCGGGCCGAACTCATTGTCATCGGCATGCGCAAGCGCTCGCCCGTGGGCAAGTACATCATGGGAAGCACCGCGCAGCGGATCCTGTTGCAGGCCGAATGCCCGGTGCTCTCCCTGAAGGCCGAGTACGCCTGGTAGCCAAGGCACCGATTCACCGCCCCAACACAAAACTGCCCTGCGGCAACTGGTTCTCCAGTTGCCGCAGGGCAGTTGCAGTTCCGGCTGAAGGTCCAGGACCTACTGCTGGTACGGGTTGGTCGGGGCTGCCGGTCCGCTTCCGGGCTGGGGCGTGTTCGGCATCTGCGGGTTGGTCGGAGCCGACGGGCCCGCCGGGGACTGCGGCCCGGCCGGGAACTGCGGATCAGTGCCCGGGGCGTGGCCGCCAGCCAGACGCACCAGTTCCGCGGTGTTCTCCGCGGTGCGAATCGCGGCCAGCAGCGATTCAAGGCTGGCGCGGGCCAGGACCAGGTAGAGCAGGACGAAGAGCGGTCCGAGGATCAACAGCGTGAAGATGCCGAAGCCGGTGCTGGCCTGGAAGCTGGTGAACACGGCCACGAGGTAACCGATACCCAGCATCACCATGATCAGGATGTAGACGATCTTGATGATGGTCGGGGTGACGAAGCGGCGGAAGTCGAGATCGAAAAGCGCCTTCATGTTTCTCTCACTTTCTTGGGGGCTAGTGACACACGAGACGTTACCCGATCTTGTGGACAAAAAGGTAGCAGCATGACGTGGAGTGTTTTTGATACACACAAGTTAGACAGACCTCGTTGCCGCGGCGCCCCTGCACGGTCACGGCTCCCCCACGAGGATGACTCCTTGGAAAAGCGCAAAACCCGGTATTCACCAGGGAAAGACCATCCCACCGGTGAATACCGGGCTGCACAGCCACGAACCAGGCCGAAAACGTTCACGGCACGCCAGCGCGAAGCGGAGCTGGCGCTCTGGCGCTCCTTCGGTCAGCAGCGCTGCCCAAGCGCCCAGGCTAGGTCCGCGTGCGGAACATTGGGGCAGGACTTTATGACGCGTCCAGGGCTACCCGGACCTGGTGCACCAGCTCAGCGCTGGTGGCATCGATGTGCCCGCTGCCGCCGCCGGGACCGGCCGCTCCCCCGTTGACGCTGTGCCGGGCGGAGAGGTGGACCCCATCCAAATGGCGCAATCTGGGAATGTCGCCAATGCGTACTCCCCCGCCAGCCTGGATCTGCACGCGCCCTTCTGCCAATTGGTGAAGCTGGGTCAACGTGTCCACGCCGTCGATGGAACGCGTCGCTCCCCCGGAGGTCAGTACCCGGGTGGCGCCGAGCTCGACGAGATCCCGGATGATCCGCTGCGGTTCGATGCCGCGCTCCAGCAAGACGTCCACACAGCGGTGCACGGTGATTTCGGCATCCGGGTTCACGCTGCGTGCGGCGGTGGCCAGCTGGCCGAGCACCGGCAGGTCCAAGGCGCTCTCTGCACCGTCCAGTGCTCCGATCACCACGCCCTGCGCGCCAAGCTCCATGCTGCAGACGATGTCCGCGACCATTGCCTCAACCTCGGTGACATCGTAGACGTATCCGCCGGGCCTGGGACGGATCAGCACGTGAACCGGCAGGCCCACCTCGATGGTGGTGCGCAGGATCCCCACCGAGGGGGTCAGCCCTCCAGTGGACAGTGCCGAGCACAGCTCCACCCGCTCGGCCCCCTCACTGCGGGCAATGCGGGCACCGGCAGCGTCCTGGACCGCGATTTCCAGTACGGGCATGGCTAGGCTCCGTGCGGGCGGGCTGCGAACAGCTGGGCGCCAAGGTCCGGGTCTTCCATGTCCTGGTCGAACGGGAACATGGGACGCTCGATCTTTCGGTGGCCCAGGCGCAGCAGGTCCTGGTCCACGCCGCCGGGGGTCAGCGCGAGCATCCATCCTTCAGCCAGGTCGAACAGTTCCGGTTCCAGGTAGCCGATCTTGACCACGACTAGGTCAAAGTCGGTGGCCTGCAGCCCGGCGGCGGCGAAGTCGGAACGGGTGTGGTAGGGCTTGCGCCGTTCGGTGATGATGGCGTGCACCCCACCGACCCGCACCACGGCGACCCGCCCACTGGTGGCATCCCCGTCGGTGAGGCTGTGCACGACGCCGCTGAGCTCTGCGGGACCGGAATGCACGTGGTCCACCCGCGCCCCGGCCTCCAGGCTGATCTCGGCACCCAGTCCGGCCTCGAAGCACGCGGCCACGGCCGGGGCATCAAAGACCGAGGCGACCACGACGCGCGGGGAATCCTGCCCGATGAGCCGTTCATCGGCCAGCAGTTCGCGCAGCGTCCAGGTCACGTCCCCGGATCCGCCGGCGGTCGGGTTGTCCCCGGAATCGGAGATCACGTAGGGGCGCGGCGCGTCTTCGGCCAGCGCGGCGGCCAGGCATTCCTCCAGGGAGGCGGCCGGGGCCACGAACTTGAAGTCCGCGCGGGCCTGCCAGTAGCGCTTGCCCAGCTCGGTGGCCTGCTGCCCGATCAGTTCGGCGTCATCACCGGTGACCACCACGGTGGCGTAGCAGCGCGGTTCATCGGCCCAGGCGTAGCCCACCCAAATCGAGGCGTCGGTGACCCCGTCCAGGGCTTCAATGCCCGGGATGGCGGCATAGATGCCCTTGGCCGGTTCCAGCCGGGTGGAGGTCTTCTCCCCGGGCAGCAGCACCGGGATCCGCACGAACGCCTTGTGCGGTGCCCCGGCACCGGATTGCAGCCGATCCACCAGGTTGCGCAGGGCGCGCTGCTTCGTTTCCTGCTCATCCTCGTGCGGAGCCATGCGGTAGCAGGTGATCAGGTCGCACTGCTCAACCAGATCGGCGGTGACGTTGCCGTGCAGGTCCATGGTGGCCGAAACCAGGCAGCGCGGTGCACCGGCCTTCTGGCTTTCCTCATCCAGGGCGCTGCGCACGGCGCGGGCCAGGTCCGCCTCCGCGTCCTGGCGCCCCAGCACGGTCATGGCGCCATGGATGTCAAAGAAGAAACCATCGAACGGGCCGTGCTCGTGGATCATGGCGATCAGATCGCGCTTGAGCGTCTCATAGACTTCGGGCTCAACCATGCCTCCGGGCAGGGAGCGGGCGTGGACCAGCGGGATGGCGGTGAACGCGGCGTCCAGGGCGGCGTCATAGTTCTCGTGCTCAGGCTGCAGGAAACTGTACCGGCCCATCAGCGCGTCATCGCGGGTGAAGTTGAAGGCCTCGAATCCCGAACGGTGCGGGGAGAAGTTCGAGGCTTCAATCGACATGCCGCCGAAGCCGATTTTCAGTGCTGCAGGGGTTGGGTTCACGAGACGGTTTCCTTTCATGGAGGGTCGTGGCGCCTGAGCGCCGCCCACCGGCTAGGCCGGCGGGTCTGAAAATTCTGCGGGGAGGCTGGGCTGGCTCAGCAACTCGATCAAGGCGATCTCCGCGGCGCCAATCAGCCCGGCGTGTGCCCCGGCCATTGCCGCTTCCACGCGCAGCCCGGAGGTGGCCATGGGCAGGCAGCGTTCATAAAGCTGGGAGCGCACCGCAGCCACGTAGACGCTGGCGCTGGACAGGGTGCCGGTGAGGTAGACGTCCCCGGGATTGAAGAAGTTCACTACGGTGCTCAGCGCGAGCCCGAGTTGCCGGCCGGCCTCGCGCACCACTCCATTGGCGGCCGGGTGCCCGTCACGCACCAGCTGGATCACGTCGTGGATGTCATCGACGTGGGTGCCCACCGCGGCCAGGTCGCGCACGATGGCCGCGCCGGAGGCAATGGTTTCCAGGCAGCCGCGGTTGCCGCAGGAGCACAACCGGTCCCCGGCGGCCTCGACCTTGGTGTGCGTGATGTCCCCGGCGGCGTAGGAGGAGCCGCGGAAGAGTTCGCCGTTGGCCATGATGCCCGAGCCGATGCCGGATCCGGCGATCAGCGTGATCGAGTTGGCGGCGGCGTCATCACCCCGGGTCAGGTACTCCCCCAGCGCCGCGAGGTTCGCATCGTTGTCCATGTTCACCGGTATGCCCATTTTTTGCCGGGCCATCTCGGCCACCGGCTGGTTGTGCCAGCCGGGCATGCGCGAGGGCGAGACGACGACGCCTCGCTCCACATCCACCGGTCCGGGCAGACACAGGCCCACCGCCAGCAGCTGTCCGCCATCCTCGGCCGCCACCTGCCTCAGCGCAGCCCAGAGAGTTTCCAAGGTGGCATCCACGCCCTGGCCGACATCGATCCGCACCTCGCGGATGGACAGGATTTTGCGGGACATGTCCGCCACCCCAACCCGCGCGTGGCGCGAACCCATGGAGATCACCCCAAGGCGTCCGGACTGGTAACGCAAGGTCAGCAGCTTGCCGGGGCGTCCGCCGCGGGAGAGCGCAGCACCGCCTTCAACGATGAGCCCGGCCTCGGTCAGTTCATTGACTTTTGCCGAGATCGTGGAGGGGGCCAGTTCAAACTCGCGGGCCAGGGCCGAGCGGGTGACTGGTTCAACAGCGATGCGATGGATGATGTCCGCCGCCAGGTTTCCAGAAGCCATGAACACATCCTCTCATTGGGCTCATACGACGCTTTCTATTACCAAGATTCGCAAAACTTTTTTCGATTCAGGTGCAAGTCTTAGCTCTCGTGACCTATACTACACATAGTTTGATCATAAGTATCAATACTTTGTTCGATGTTGAATAAAGGTTGGCGGCGGATCGTCAGCCACTCACACCGTTAGCGAGGAACTCATGGCTTTCGACCAGAGACGCATGAAAAAGTCCGTCACCGCCGGCCTGGCAGCGCTGGCGCTGCTGCTCACCGGTTGCGGCGGGGCAAACAGCAACACCAACTCCGCCACCGACGGCGACAGCGATGCCGCGGCCAAGACCGTGCCGGCCGGCGTGGACACCAACACCGTGAACTACGCCCTGCCGCCGAACGCCACGCCAAACTGGATCCTGCCGATCGGCGTGGCCGGCAAGATGGCCACCCACAACTCCTCCATCCACCAGGCCCTGTGGTCCCCGATGTTCACCTTCGACGGCTCCAAGGGCGAAATGGCCATGGACACCGAAACCGGCATCGCCGACAAGGTGGAATACTCCGAGGACGGCAAGCAGGTCACCTTCCACATGCGTGACATGCACTGGTCCGACGGAGAACCGATCACCACCCGTGACGTGGAATTCTGGTTCAACCTGATCAAGGCGAACAAGGAACAGTGGGGCGGGTACAAGGAAGGCCGTCTGCCGGACAACATCACCGACGTGGAGTACACCGACGAGAAGACCTTCACCGTCACCTTCGACAAGGTCTACAACCAGGACTGGCTGAACTCCGGCCAGCTGGCTTCCGTGCGCCCGCTGCCGCACCATGCCTGGGCCAAGACCAGCCAGGACGGCAAGGTCGGGGACGCGGACCGCACCGAGAAGGGCGCCAAGGAGATCTTCAAGTTCCTGATGAAGGAATCGGAGAACATCTCGGACTACGTGGACAACCCGCTGTGGAAGGTGGTCTCCGGCCCGTTCACCCTCGGCGGCTTTGACAACTCCGGCAAGGTCACGCTGGAGAAGAACGAAAACTACGACGGCAAGGACGCCGCCCAGGTCCAGACCGTGAACCTGCTGCCGTTCACCTCCGCCGATGCCGAAGTGAACCTGCTGCGCTCCAAGGGCATTGACTACGGCTACATTCCCACCTCACTGCTGAACCAGCAGCAGCAGTTCCAGGCGAACAACTACAACATGGACCCCTGGGAAGGGTGGGCCATCACCTACATGCCCTACAACTTCAACAACCCGAAGATGGGCGATGTCTTCAAGCAGCTCTACGTGCGCCAGGCGCTGCAGTCCTCGGTGGACCAGAGCACCATCTCCGAAAAGGTCTGGATGGGCGGGGCCAACCCGGTCTATGGCCCGGTGCCGCAGGACATCGAGTCCCACTACCTTTCCGACACCCAGAAGAACAACCCCTACCCGTACGACATCGAAAAGGCCAAGCAGCTGTTCGCCGACCACGGCTGGAAGGCCGGCAGCGACGGCATCCTGGTCTGCGAGTCGGCCGGCGCCGGGGACTCGGACTGCGGCGAGGGCATCAAGGAAGGCACCAAGATGGAGCTGACCATGATGGTGCAAAACGGTTCGGAGGAGGCGGACAAGCAGTTCGCCGCCATCCAGTCCTCCTTCCGTGAGGCCGGGGTCGCGGTGAGCTTCGATCGCGCGCCGCTGAACTCGGTGCTCAACCGCACCGTGCCGTGTGAGGCCGACTCCTCGGACTGCAACTGGCAGTTCTCCTACTTCGGTGCCGCCGGCTCCTGGTACTTCCCGGCCTACCCGACCGGGGAGCGCATCTTCGCCACCGGCGCCTCGGTGAACTTCGGCAACTACTCCAACCCCAAGGCCGATGAGCTGATGACCAAGGCGCTGGAGAGCAACGACCCGCAGATCATGCAGGACTACTCGGCGCTGCTGGCCGAGGACCTGCCGGTGATGTGGCTGCCCAACCCGGTCTACCAGGTCTCGGTGATCCGCGACGGCATGACCGGCACCACCCAGGACCCGACCGGGAACTTCTTCCCGCAGCGCTGGGGCTGGAACAAGTAATACCTGCGGTGTGTCCGTGGCCCGGCGCCGCTGCGCGGGGCCGGGCCACGGGCAGGCACACAACTTTTGAAAGGACTATCACCGATGACGACTACCGCCGTCCGGGATAATTCGAATATCCGCCTCTTCGGGCTGTTCATGATCAAACGCCTGGTGCAGGCCGCGGTGGTGATCGCCATTGTGTCGGTCATCGTCTTCCTGCTGCTGCAGGCACTGCCCGGGGGCCCGGCCCGCGGCATTCTGGGCCAGGCGGCCACGCCCGCCCAGATCGAGGCCTTCAACCATGAGATGGGCTTCGACCTGCCGCTGATCCAGCAGTACTTCAACTACGTCAGCCAGTGGCTGACCGGGGACCTGGGCCGCTCGTTCGTGATGAACGAGGACGTCTCCTCGCTGATCGCCCAGCGCCTGCCCAAGACCCTGATCCTGGCGATCGCCGCCGTGGGCGGGGCCCTGCTGGTCTCCATCCCGCTGGGGATGGCCCAGGCGCTGCGCCGCAACAAGCCCTTTGACTACATCATCACCGGCATCAACTTCGTGGTCTACTCCACCCCCAGCTTCTTTCTGGGCCTGCTGCTGATCATGTTCTTCGCCCAGCTGCTGGGCATCCTTCCGGCCAGCGCCCCGCAGGGCAACACCGTGGGCGAAATCCTGGCCCAGCCCAAGGAAATGGTGCTGCCGGTGCTCACCAGCGGGCTGGCCGGGGTGGCCACCTTCTCCCGCTACATGCGCTCCTCCACCATTGACAACCTGCACGAGGACTACGTGCGCACCGCCCGGGCCAAGGGCACCGCGATGAAGCGGGTCGTGGCCCGCCACGTGCTGCGCAACTCGCTGACCCCGGTGGTGACCATGCTCGGCTACTACCTGCCGGTGATGTTCGGCGGGGCGCTGGTGGTGGAGCAGCTGTTCAACTACCCGGGCATGGGCCTGCTGTTCTGGAATGCGGCACAGACCACCGACTTCCCGGTGCTGCTGGGCTGCATCCTGGTGATCTCCCTGGCCACCGTGATCGGCTCGCTGCTGGCCGACATCACCCAGTTCATCCTCGATCCGCGTTCCCGTGGAGGCGTCAAATGAGTGAGACAACCAAGAACCCGACGGCCCCGGCCACCCCGGCGCGCAGCGCCGAGGCGGCGATGAGCCCGACCAGGCGCGCGGTGCGCCAGTTCTTCTCCAACAAGCTCGCGGTGCTGGGCACCGCCATCCTGGTGGCCCTGGTGCTCTTCAGCTTCCTGGGACCACTGTTGTACCCCACCGAACAGGTCTCCACGAACCTGATGGCCTCCAACCTCACCCCCGGGGAGCAGGGGCACGTGCTGGGCACCGACGGGCTGGGCTATGACGTGCTCGGCCGGCTGATGGTCGCCGGGCAGACCTCCATCCTGGTGGGCCTTGCCGCCGGCGTGCTGGCCACCGTGATCGGCACCCTGTGGGGTTCAATCGCCGGCTACGCCGGGGGCTGGGTGGACGCGGTGATGATGCGCATCGTGGATGCGGGCATCGCGGTGCCCGGCATCTTCCTGCTGCTGGTGATCTCCGCGATCGTGCGCCCCAGTGAGTCCATGATGGTGCTGATCATCGGCCTGGTCTCCTGGCTGGTGCCCGCGCGCCTGACCCGTGCCGAGGCCCTGAGCCTGAAGACCCGGGACTATGTGCTGGCCGTGAAGGCCACCGGCGGCAGCAACACCCGCGCCGTGGTGCGCCACATCATCCCGAACACCATCGGCACCGTCGTGGTCAACGCGACCTTCCAGGTGGCCGACGCGATCCTGCTGATCGCCTACATCTCCTTCCTGGGCATGGGCCTGCAGCCACCGGCCACCGACTGGGGCGCGATGCTCAGCGAGGGCATCTCCTCGGTCTACTCCGGGGCCTGGTGGCTGATCTTCCCGGCGGGCATCGCCATTGTTCTTGTAGTTTGTGCGTTCAACTTCATCGGTGATGGGTTGCGCGACATGTTTGATGTGCGAGGTCAGCAGTGAACCAGAACCCTACCCCCGAATCCACCCGGCGGGCGCGCCGCGCGGCCGAGCCGGCCGAAGTGGCGCTGCAGGTGTCGGACCTGGAAGTGGACTTCGTGACCAAGAACCGCACCGTCAACGCGGTGCGCGGGGTCAGCTTCGAGGTCAACCGCGGCGAGGTGCTGGCGGTGGTCGGTGAATCCGGCTCCGGCAAGACCATCACCTCCCTGGCGGCGCTGGGCCTGCTGCCCAGCACCGCCCGCACCCGCGGTTCCCTGCAGGTCGCCGGGCACCAGGTGCTGGGCAGCCCGGACTCGATGATGGACACGTTGCGCGGCAACGTGGTCTCCATGGTCTTCCAGGAGCCGATGACCGCCCTGAACCCGTCCATGAAAATCGGTGCGCAGATCGCCGAGGCGATCCTGAACCACACCGAGGCCAGCAAGGCCCAGGCCCACGAGCGGGCGGTGAGCCTGCTGGAGAAGGTCGGCATCCCCGACCCGGCCGGCAAGGCCCGCAACTATCCACACCAGCTCTCTGGCGGCCAGCGCCAACGCGTGGTCATCGCCATCGCCCTGGCCTGCAACCCGGCGGTGATCATCGCCGACGAGCCGACCACGGCACTGGATGTGACGGTGCAGGCCGAGATCCTGGAGCTGCTGCGCCAGCTGGTGCGCGAAACCAACACCGCCCTGGTGCTGATCACCCACAACATGGGGGTCGTGGCCGACCTGGCCGACCGGGTGGTGGTGATGAAGTCCGGGCTCGTGGTGGAAAGCGGACCGGCGTTCGAGGTATTGCGCACCCCCACCGATCCCTACACCCAGGCGCTGCTGGCCGCGGTGCCCAAGCTGCCGCAGATGCAGCTTGAGCAGCGGGAAGTCCACGCCCAGACCGTACCCGACGCCCAGGAGGCAGCACGCCGTGCGGCCGGGGAGGAAATCCTGGTGATGGGCGAGGTCTGCGTGGACTTCACCTCCGGCACCCGCAAGATCCGGGCGGTGGACCACGCCGAGCTGGTGATCCACCAGAACCAGATCGTCGGGCTGGTGGGCGAGTCCGGTTCGGGCAAGTCCACCCTGGGCCGGGTCCCGCTCGGGCTGGTGCCGTTGAGCTCCGGCAGGGTGGAACTGTTCGGCAAGGACATCTCCGGCCTGTCCCGCCGGGCGCTGCGCCGGCTGCGCTCCCGGCTGGGCATCATCTTCCAGGACCCGGGCGGCTCCCTGGACCCGCGCATGACCCTGGGCGATTCGATTGCCGAGCCGATGATCATGCACCGCAAGGAGCTGGCCGACCCCGGCCGCGGCTTCCGCGAGCGCCGGGTCGCCGAACTGATTGACGCGGTCCGCCTGCCCAAGGACACGGCGCTGCGCTACCCGCATGAGCTCTCCGGTGGGCAGCGCCAGCGCATCGGCCTGGCCCGGGCGCTGGCCCTGGCCCCGAAGCTGCTGATCGCCGACGAGCCGACCAGCGCCCTGGACGTCTCGGTGCAGGACGAGGTGCTCACCCTGCTGCTGGAGCTGCAGCAGGAGCACGGCTTCGGCTGCCTGTTCATCAGCCACGACCTGGCGGTGGTGCATTCGGTGTGCGACTCGGTCAGCGTGATGCGCCAGGGCCAGGTCCTGGAGTCCGGTCCGGCGGCCCGGGTGCTCACCGACCCGCAGCAGGACTACACCCGGCAGCTGCTGGCCTCGGTCCCCTCCCCGGATCCAGAAGCCCAGGCGCTGCGCCGCCAGGCCCGCCGGGAACTGCTCGCACTTGGAAGTGAAGGGAAATAGTTGAAGGCACGACTAGGAATAGACATCGGCGGCACCGGGATCTCGGCGGTGATGCTGGATCCGGCCGGTCAGGTGCTGGCCAAGTGTGCCACCCCCTCCCCGGCCTCCGAGGGCGGGGACGCCATGGTGCAGGCCGTGCGCCGGGTCAGTGTCGAGGCAATCGCCCAGTCCGGGGCCACCCCGATCAGCGCCGGGGTCGGTGCCGCCGGGGTGATTGACGCGCACGGCGTGGTCAGGGTGGCCAGCGACTCGTTTAGCGGCTGGCAGGGCTACCACCTGGGGGCCAACCTGCAGCGGGCGCTGTCCATGCCGGTGAGCATCGGCAACGACGTGGCCGCATTCGTGCTGGCCGAACAGTTCTACGGGGCCGGGTACGGGCACCCCAACTTCTTCGGCATCACGCTGGGCACCGGGGTCGGCGGCGGACTGGTGCTCGGCGGGCGGCTGTTCACCGGGGAGCACGGCGCGGCCGCGGAAATCGGGCACATTCCCGGCTTCGGCGAGCGCCTGTGCACCTGTGGCCGGCTCGGCCACTTGGAGACCCTGGCCTCGGGCCGCTCGGTGGCGGCACGCTACTACGAGATGACCGGTTCTCCGCTGACCGCCCAGCAGGTGGCCCAGGCCGCCCGGCAGGGCGATGGCGCGGCGCAGCATATTTTCCAGGAGGCCGGCGAGGGGCTGGCCCAGGCGGCCCTGGTGGTTTCAGGGCTGCTGGATCTGTCCGCCTTCGTGATCGGTGGCGGGCTGGCCCGTTCCTGGGATCTGCTGGAACCGGTTATCGGCGCCACGCTGGAGGAGATCCCGCCCATTTCCGGGCATCCGGTGCAGATCCTGCCCAGCGAGTTGGGCAGTGAGGCGGTCGCCATCGGCGCGGCCCTGTTCCCGGCGCAGGCCGAGAGCGTGGCCGCCTAGCAAGCGGCAGCATGTCAGTGGCGGCGACTCCTCCCTCATCGGGACGCAGTCGCCGCCACTTTCGTGTTCCGGCGGGTTTGCCTACACCGGGCTGGTGAGCTTCCAGCCGTACCCGGCCGGGTCGGTAAAGCCGGCATGCCACTGGCCGTCCTGCTGGTGCGGTTCCAGAACGTTCCCGGCTCCCGCGGCTCGTGCCGTATCCAGCAGTGCCTGCAGTGCGTTGCGGGACGCCGCATGATGGCAGAGGGTCAGGGCACCGTCATGGCCCGTGCCCTCGTCGTTGACCCCGACGTCCTTGGCCAGCCCCTTGCGCGGCAGCAGCCCCAGCCGGAAACCGCCCTCGGTGAGCTGGAAGTCAATGAACTTGTCCCCGTAATCGTGGCGGGTAAGCATTCCCAGCTGCTGGTAGAAGGTGGCGGTCTGCTGGGGCTGCTCAACCCCCAACAGGACCAGCAGCTCATTCGGCTTGGGCGAGGCCTGCCCGGTGGCGGAGTTCTTCTTGGTGGCCGCGGAGACTTTCCAGATCGCTCCCTGCGGGGCGTGGAAGGAGGCGGAGTAGTCCCCGAAGAACTGTTTCTTGGCCGGTTTGATCATCCGTGCCCCCTGCTGGTTCGCCGCGCCCAGCAGCTGGTCCACATCAGTGGGCTGCTGGAGAATGACACCGAGGACATACCCGTCAAAGGCCGGGCTTGCCGGGGGTGTTCCCTCCCCCGGGACAATGTGCAGCTGACCCTTACCGTGGATATTCAGCGGTGTATCGGCGGCATCAGTGGCATTGGCGTCATTGAGCGCGAAGGCTTGGCGGTAAAAGGAGTGGCTGGCGACAGGGTCGGAGGATCTGAGCCGAACCATATCCAGGCGAAGCGGCATTTTGGTTCCTTGTCGAAGTTCGGCGGCTTTCGGTGACGCTGGGGCGCCTACGCCTGGTTGATGCGGATGAGGTTGCCTGCCGGATCACGGAAGGCGCAGTCCCGCACCCCATAATCCTGATCCATGGGCTCCTGAACCACGTCGGCGCCCGCGGCCTCGAGCCGTGAAAACAGCCCATCAAGGTCATCGCTGGAAAGGGTCAGCGCCGTATAGGCGCCCTTGGCGATCAGCTGCAGGATGGTGGCGCGTTCTTCCTCGTTGATACCCGGGTCCACTGCCGGCGGATGCAGCACGATGGAGGTTTCCGGCTGGCCCACCGGACCAACCGTAATCCAGCGCATGTCCTGGTATCCGACATCCTTGCGAACCTCGAATCCCAGGGCATCGCGGTAGAACCCCAGGGCGGCTTCGCCGTCGGTGTGCGGCAGAAATGCGTAGTTGATTTTGATGTCCATGCCTAAAAGCTACCAGCGCTATTTCGCGGCGGCTTCTTGATTCCTGACCGGTCTGGTGACCTGCCGTGACTGGCAGGGAGGGATCCCCGGGCTGCTGGGCGAATGCTCATGCCGGTACACGCTGGGCGCGACTCCTACCAGCTCGGTGAAGCGGGTGCTAAATGTCCCCAATGAGGAAAAGCCCACCATGAAGCAGGCGTCGGTGACGCTGACATCTCCGCGGCGCAGCAGGGTCATCGCACGTTCGATTCGCCGGGTCATCAAATACGAGTATGGGGAGTCCCCATAGATGCGCCGGAACTCCCGGCTCAGGTGGCCGCTGGAGATATGCGCGTCGCGCGCCAACGCCTCAAGGTTCAGTGGCTGGGCATACTCCCGGTCGATCCGGTCGCGTACCCGGCGGATCAGCACGATGCTTTGGAGTTTGTGCCCTTCGGCTTTCGAGGCGCCCATGCCGCTATTCTTTCACGTCCTGTTGAAGGGGTTTCGGTGACAAGGCAGCGTCTAGAGCGTGAGGCGCTGAATGATGACCGGAAGCATCATCAGGAAGGAAAACAGCGATATCGCCGCAACCGTGTACCCGATAAAAAGTGCGGAGCGGGCCAGCAGCGCTCCCCTGCCCGGGGTGGTCTTCAGCTGGTGCAGGGCCACGTGGCCTGCACCGACGGCGAAGATCGCCACGGTTGCCAGGTCGAAGAACCAAAGGGCGAAAACGCTTAGAAGTGCGATGACGAATGCAAAAACAGAAATCTTGTTCAACGGCTGCGACCGGATGGATTCGGTGGTTTGTACTGCGCTCATCGCATTGACCTCCACAGTCATCGTCAACTTTGAGCGTACCCCACACAGGAGCAGCGCCAGATTGCCGTACGCAACATAAGGTAGGAAACAGTACCCCGCCGCAGTCCAAGAAACCGGGCAGGAATTTCAAAGTCGAAGGCTCATTCCGGTTCTGCATTGCCCTATGCGCAGGGGCCGGCCGGTTTGCGCGCTTCGAGCCGTCTGCTGACGGTTGCCAGGTTTATGCGGTGGCGGTGGCCCCAGGCCTGCCCATTGTCAGGCCAAGAGAAATCCATGCGAGAACCGGAACAGCAGCGATGACAGCGGTGGCGCCAAAGGGAAGTATCGAGTTCGAGGTCAGAACAAACGCGGTGCCCATGACGGAGAAAGTACTGGCCATAATCCCTAGGACAGGGACGACAAGTTGAGCATCCCGCCCGGATTCCGACGTGGCCGCAATCCCCACGGCCAGCATCGCCGCCGCTGCTAACAGGGGGACGATGGTCAGTCCGTTCGCTCCGGTAAAGATCGAACCGGTCGCCAAGCAGGCCGCAACGAAGACCTTGAGACGAGAAGACATTCCGAACATTGCAGTTTCCGGCATGGATTCAACCCTTCGTTACTGGCTGGAGCCTGCCGTGCAGGAAAACCACGCTCCAGCCGTGGAGGTACGTGCCAACCACGATAACCAGCTTGGCTCGCTTTAGCGAACGCTGAGCGTCGGCCCGATGCTTTCCTCTGCTGTCCCCGCGGCCGGGTGGAAGTTAGCTCTGTGCCTCAGCCCTGCTAGTCGAAGAAATCCTCGTCCACTTCAACGACGTCGTATGTCTGCTTTACTTGAACACCGACCCGGTACTTAATCATCAAGGAAACCAGTCTCTTCCCGTCTATCAGGATGACCCGCGACTGGATCCCGGATGCGTAGTCACGAGCGTGCTGGGTAAATGTGCTGGTGGTGATGAAGACTCCGCGGCTCGCGCCAAATCCGTGCAGTGCACCGATGAATGCCTGGATTGTTTCGCGCCCGACGCTGTTGCCTTCCTTGTACCGCTTTGCCTGGACGTAGATTCGTTCCAGGCCCAAGGCGTCCTGGTCAATGACGCCAGCGACTCCCCCGTCACCGGTACCGCCTATACGTCGCCCACGCTGCTCGGCCCCTCCATAGCCCATGGCCAGCAACAGCTTGACGACGGCCTCTTCAAAGAAATCGGGGTGGCTGTCGCGTAAGCGCGTCAGCAGGTGTTCCCCCACATCTTTGGCGATTCTGTTAATCCCGAATTCGATCTGTTCGATGGGATCATCCACTACCTGTACCAAGACGGCTTCATCCTTGGGCAGCGCCGTTTTCTTTCCCTGGGGCCAAAATGGTTCGAAGATCTTGTTGGCTTCCGAGAGTGAGTCCAATCCATTGGGATGCTCTGCTGCCCATCTGCGGCCGGCTTCGGTAATCCGGTAGTTGCCACGCGTTGGCCGTTCTATCCATCCGGCCTTGGTCAGGTGGCTGAAGGCCCAGCCCAGTCGCTGTTCGGCACGCAAACCACCGGAGTTGAGGGTCTCTTCTCGGGCAGATTTTGAGAGGCCAGCTGCTTCAATGGATCGGTGAATCAGATCCCGGCGGTGCACGATACTTCCATCTTCGAGTACCGTCAGCACAGGCAAAATGAACTTCGGCCAGACCGGCACCTCGGATTGTCCTTGTTCTGGGACTGGTTCGCTCATTGCTTGTCCTTGGGATCCGCAGGGGTGAGGTTCTACATTCTGGTCATGTCACAGGTGGGATCACAAGAAGGCGCAGCTAACAACATACATTCCACAACACAGTTGCCTCTACCGTACTTTGCCAAGTCATCAAGGATACAGAAATCCCCGACACCGCAATGAGCTCATCCGACTTTCGTCGACTTGCCCACGGCAGCGCCGGGGATTTCAAATTTGCGAGGGGGTACTACTTACGCAGACCCAGACGCTCGATCAGCGAGCGGTAGCGCTCGATGTTGGTGTTCTTCAGGTAGCCGAGCATACGACGACGACGACCGACCAGAGCCATCAGACCACGGCGGGTGTGGTGATCGTGCTTGTGCTGCTTCAGGTGCTCGGTCAGGTCCGAGATCCGGCGCGACATCACAGCGATCTGCACCTCAGGCGAACCGGTGTCGCCTTCGTGGGTGGCGTAAGCCTTGATGATTTCCTGCTTGACTGCGGCATCCAGTGCCATACAAACTCCTAGAGTTGGACCGCGCTTACAAGGTAGTGCTCCGGGTTTTGACTCCCAGTGCGAAGCCTACGCAACCGCGGACTGCAGCGTAGGCCAGCGTTAATGCTATCACCGACCCCGGCGTTTTCGCGCCCTCCAGGCATGGGTGAGATATGGCACGTCAACCCGTTCGGCGGCGTCATGGCCAAGGTGCTCGTACCAGTACCAACGCAGGTTGGACTCAACCTTGTTTCTGGTTGCTTCGTTCGCGCGGCGGTAGTAGCTGCGCGAACGGGTCAGTTCAATGACCTCCTGAAGCGTTAGTGCCATGGACCAGTGCCAGATCCCTGATTCAGGGGCCGCGAACTGGGGCCCGAAGGGCGGAATGAGTTCCGGTCGGTGAACGTCCCCGGCATGCATGATCCGGGTCAGCCGGTGCACCCAGGGCACCGAGACATCCAGCTGGTTCCACAGCAACACCAGCCTGCCCTCTTCGCGCAGCAGCCGGGCTGCCTCGGCGCTGGCCTGCTCGGGATCAACCCAGTGCCAGGCTTGGGCGTAGCTGACCACGTCCACGCTGGACTCGGCAAGCCCGGTCTGCTCCCCCGGCGCGAGGACGGTATGCGCACAGTGCAAACGGGAATTGAGAACTTCGAGCATGTCCTGGGAAGGATCAACGGCCCACACCTCGACACCCCGCGAGGCCAGCTGTTCGGTAAAGATCCCCGAGCCGCACCCGATGTCGGCCACCTGTTTGACCGGCCCCTCCAGGGTGAAGTCCAGTGCGGCCTGCGGGTACGGGGGTCGGATCCGGTCATAGCTCTTGGCGCCATGCTGGTAGGCGGCGGCCATCGCGGCCCGCTTCTGCTCCGGCAGGATGAAGGCGCGCTGCGGCAGCGAGGGAATCTCAGCCATAATCCGTCAAAGCCCGTGCCCGGCTACGCCTGCTGGGAGAGCACCGAGCGGGCCTGCTCGACGTCTTCGTTCATCTGCTCGATCAGGGCCTCGATGCCGCGGTAGGCGACCATCGGGCGCAGGTGCCTGACGAATTCCACCACGATTTGTTGGCCGTAGAGGTCAAAGTCCCCGAAGTCCTCGGAAGGCCGGTCAATGACGTGGGCCTCGACCACACGCGAAACGCCGTCGAAGGTCGGGTTGGAGCCCACGGAAATCGCGGCCGGCCAACGCATGTCGGCCTCATCCACGAGCCATCCGGCATAGACGCCGTCGGCCGGGATGATGCCGCTGGCGTCGCTGGAAAGATTGGCGGTCGGGAAACCCAGTTCACGTCCGCGCTTGGCGCCGTGAACCACCTCCCCGCGCATCCGGTGGGGGCGGCCCAGGATCTCGGCGGCGCCCTCAACGTTGCCCGCGGAAAGTTCCTCACGCACCCAGGTGGATGACAGGCGGCGCTTGTCCCCCACGTCCTGCACGCCGATGACGTCGAAACCGTACTTTTCGCCCAGCTCGCACATGTACGCGAAGTCCCCGGCATTGTCCTTGCCGAAGCGCACGTCGTGGCCCACCACCACGGCAACGGCACCGAGCTTGTCCACGAACACCTCACGCACAAAGTCCTCGGCGGAGTTCTGCGCGAACTGCAGGGTGTAGTGGATCATCAGGACCGCATCCAACCCCACGGCATCCAGGGTGTCGATGCGGTCGGCCAGGCCCATGATCAGTTCGGGCGCCGATTCGGGACGGTGCACCAGGGCCGGATGCGGGTCGAAGGTGATCGCGACCGACTTGGCGTCCCGCTGCTTGGCCTGCTGGACCACGCGGTCCAGCACCTGGCAGTGCCCGAGGTGAACCCCGTCAAAGTTGCCAATGGTCACCACCGTGGGACCGACAGCTGCCGGAACCGCTTCAAGACCCTTCCAATAGTGCACGTTGCTCCTTAGGTGTGGTGGAGGGCAGCAAACCTGCCCAAGCAATTCTTACATGTCTGTTAGGCGCGGCGCTCATCGCGGTTGCGGTACAGCCACCACAGGCCCACGAACGGCAGAACCAGCGGGACGTAGCCGTATCCCTTGCCGAAGAAGCTCCACACCGAATCGTGGCCGAAAAGCTCGGGGTGGGTGAAGGACAGGATGCCCACCACCAGCACGCCCACCAGTTCGAAGGACACCGCGTAGAGGGCGGTGAACCAGGCCTTCGGCTTGGAGGAGGCCAGGGTCACGGTGGCCAGGATGTACACCAGCCCCGAAATCAGTGACAGGGTGTAGGCCACCGGGGCCTCGGAGAAGTCCCGGAAGAACATTTGGTACAGCGCCCGGATCGTTGCCGAGAGTGCCAGCACGCCGTACACCGCGATGATGATTCGACCCAGGCCCGTGGATCGTGCCGGCTTGGGCGCGCGCTGCTCGCCCTTGCGTGCCGCTGCGGCGTCGACGATGCGCGAGTTGCGCGCCTTTTCACTCATACCAATGCTCCTGCATCCCAAATCTGTTCCATGCGGAACAACATGACGAAAACTATTAGCCCGTTGGCGGTCAGTACCGCGTTGGCCCAGCGGCTCTTGTCGCTGACGGCCCAGAAGAAGGCAATCGGCGGAATCAGCAGGGCGGTGATCAGATAGCCCCAGAATTCCCAGACTTCCCCGGTGATCGGCTGTCCGCCCAGCTGGCGGATCGCGGCGGAGATGCCATAGACAACCAGGAAGACTTCGGTCAGTGCCGTGGCGATCAACGCGTAGTCATCCGGGTAGGTGCGGATGATGGTGGCGACCAGTCCCAGCAGCACGGCCAGGCCACAAATGATGGCGCCGGCAATAAAGAAGCCGTCAACGATGATCACAGGCTTGTGCCCTTTCGATACTTGTGCAGGTGTCGTGCTTTTCTCCACCGGTGTTCCCCCACCGGCCGCACACCGCTATTTGGCGGTGAAGACCAGCTGGGTGCGCGCCTTGGCTCCCTGGTCCTTGAGCAACGCCACGAGGGTGCCGTTCGGGGCGAAGGCCGCCACGATCTCGTCCTTCGTAACGTCCATGACGCTGCTGGAGGCGGCGATCGTGCGGCCGAAGGACAGCTCCACGGCCTCATCCACGCTCACGGTCCGGTTCGGGAAGAGTGCTGCGGCCGCCTCGTCCAGGGGCAGCATCTCGAATTCCTCTGCCAGTTCGGCCAGCCGCTTGGTCTGGGAAATCTTGTAGGGGCCGACCTCGGTGCGGCGCAGGGCAGTGAGGTGTCCCCCAACGTTCAGGGCCTCCCCCACGTCGCGGGCCAGGGCGCGGATGTAGGTGCCGGAGGAGCAGGACACGATCACGTCCACATCGATGATCTTCCCGCCGTGTTCGCGGCGCACCTCGAGGATGTCGAAGCGGCTGATCGTGACGGGACGGGCCTTCAGCTCCACCTGCTGGCCTTCGCGCACGCGAGCGTAGGAACGCTTGCCGTCCACTTTGATGGCGGAAACCTGGCTGGGCACCTGTTCGATGTCCCCACGCAGCTTGGACACCTCGCGTTCAATGTCTTCCTCCGTGACCGCCGCGGCGATGCGCTCGGAGAGGACCTCGCCTTCGGCGTCATCGGTGACGGTGGACTGCCCCAGACGAATTGTCGCCGTGTAGGTCTTGTCATGGCCCACGATGTAGGTCAGCAGACGAGTCGCCTTGTTCACGCCGACCACCAGGACTCCGGTGGCCATGGGATCCAGGGTGCCGGCGTGGCCTACTTTTCGGGTGCCGGCCAGCCGCCTCACACGGGCGACGACATCATGGGAGGTCATTGCTTGGTCCTTGTCGACCAGCACCAGACCTGATGCTTGCGTTTCCTGGGGCTGTCCGGCTTTACTCACGCCCTCCAGTATAGGCGTGGTATCAACTATTTAGCCTGTCCTTATCATCAAGGGTGAGCGGTGACACAGAGTTGGCCAACCGGTGCAGCGCAAAAAGCAGGAGCTTGGACCTGCCGTCATCTGCCGATACTGAATGGAGGCTTCCGGCGGCAAACAACAGCTGAAAACCGAAACTCTCATGCAGCTTAATCGAGGCCGTGTTGTTCTCGTTCGTGAAGTAGTAGACGACGTCGGCGCGAGGGGCGATCCAGGCAAGGCGTGCCGCTGTCAGCGCCCGGCCCACCCCGTGTCTGCGCCACCGCGGGTCGATGACAATCCCGCCCAGGTAATGCCCTGCCGGCGCGGCACGGTCCGGCTCAGCATGCCAATGGGTCTTGGCAACGCCAATGACGGTATCGTCCTGGGTGGCCACGAGACTGACCCGTGATGCGGTCTTCCGCAGTGCTTCGCGGTCCCAGCCGAGCTGTCCGCTGCGTTGGCACAACCTCGCCACCCCCGCCTCGTCTTCGGGCCGCGCGCGGCGGATCCGGTACCCTGCAGATGGCTCGCTCATGGTGTCCAACCTAGGTTCCAACCGTCTGCCGGTGCGGACAGCAGTCCATCCGCTACCCGCTTTCGGCCCATGAAGTACGTGCTTTTCACGGTTGCCATTGACCGGCGCACACAGCAGTTCATAAAGTCGTGGCTACTCGTGACGGCACATGTCGCCACCGTTGAGCACGGTGTAGCTGGGGCACCGCGCGCATCCCGTTTCCACGGTGTCACCCGCAAACGTTCCCCATCGCTCACTGCCTTCAGTTCTTGCTACGAAACGCTCCCTCTCCTCCACGATCAGCCTGCCACCTTTTCCAGCGATGCCCCGGGAACCATGCGGACCAACTGCAGCTGCTGCGGTCCTTTTTGGAGCGCGGCACCCTTTGACGAGGAATCATCATGAAGCTTCGACACATAGCGGCCGGGGCCGCCGCGTCCGCATTGGCGGTCACGCTCAGCCTTGCCCCCCGCCCAGGCCCATCAGCAAGACCACCACCGGCCGCCCACCGGGATCAGCAACGTCAAGACCGTCGCCATCAATCTCGTCGGCCCACTGCGGATCGCTTTTGGAGACCATGGCTCGATTCTTGTTGCGGAGTCCATGTCCGGGCAGCTGACCTCCATCAGCGCCCACGGCAAGAAGCGGACCCTGGTCAACGCTCCGGGCCGGGAAATCGTCGGGGTCTCCTACGCCCGGCACACCGCCTACTATTTCGACAATCTGGTCGGCAGTGACCAGGCACCGCCAAGCCCCAAGGACCCGGCGTTGCTCAAGTCCATTGACCACCGGGGCAAGGTGCGCACCATCGCGGACCTGGCGGCCTTCGAGCGCAAGCACGACCCGGACGGCAAGACCGTGTACGGGGTACGCAAGGTCTCCAAGGCCTGCCTGGCCCAGGCACCGGCACTGCGTTCCAAGGGCGAGCTCTACTCCCACCCCTACTCCAGCGCGCCGGTGCGCAGCGGCGTGTACGTTGGGGACGCCGGGGCCAACGCGATCCTGCACGTGGACCGCCGCGGCAAGACCCGGCTGGTCAAGGCCCTGCCGGCCGAGCCCATCAAGATCACCGAGGCCGTGCGCCAGCTGGCCTCGGAGTCCGGAATCCAGATCCCGGACTGCATGCTGGGCCTGACCTACTGGGCCCAGCCGGTACCCACCGACATCACGGTGAAGGGCAACTGGATGTACTACACGGTGCTTCCCGGCGCCCCGGGTGAGTCCCTGGCCACCGGCAAGGTCTACAAGATGAACCTGCACACCAAGAAGACCTACACGGTGGCCAGCGGCCTGAACGCACCGACCGGCGTGGCCGTGGATCACCGCGGCGGGGTGTACGTCTCCGAACTGTTCGGCGGCGGGGTGGCCAAGGTGGTGCGGGGCAAGGCGGTGACCGTGCTGCCGGCGGCAATGTCCGCGGACGTGGAGGTCTCCGGGCACCAGCTGATCGCCAGCACCGATGCACTGGGCACGGAGGGGAAGGTGCTGCGCGCCCGGGTGCAGTAACCACTGCCCCTGCCGCAACCGTGAACAGCGGTTCGGCCACAACAAGGGATCCCCAGGGCGGCAGGCTCGCATTGAGCCCCCACCCTGGGGATCCTTGTGGCATCCGCCGCGGCGGATGAGCGGTTTGATGGTCGAGGACTACTCCTCGTCCTCCTCCGACTCCTTCTTGTACGGGTCCTCGCCGCCGGCGAAGGTCTTGCCTTCACGCAGCGCGGCCAGTTCGGCGTCCTTCTCGCGGGCCTTGGCCAGCAGCTCCTCCAGGTGCGAGGCGCTTTCCGGGATCTCATCGGGCACGAACTCGACGGTCGGGGTCAACCGGATGGTCAGGTTCCGGCCCAATTCCTTGCGCAGCGCACCGGTCTTCTGCACCAACAGCTCCGCGACCTCGGCCTTCAATTCGGCCTCCCCGAGCACCGTGTAGTACACGGTGGCGTGCTGCAGGTCGTTGGTGACCCGGGCGTCGGTGACGGTCACGTTGTCGATCCGCTCGTCCTTGATGACATTGCGCAGCGACTGCGCCATGAGCACCTTCACGCGCTGGGCCAGGCGGGCGGCACGGGCTGAGTCAGCCATCTTCTTACTCCTTCACGGTTCAAGCCCCAGCAGCGGTCCCAGGTTGCCCTGGCAGCCCTGCTGCGGCTTCAAGCTTCAGTTTCCCAAGCGGTGGTTCCCCCAGCTTAGGACCGGGCGGCCTGGTTTTGCCAAGCGCCACGGCCCGAGTTGGCTGCGGATTCCCAGCCTGAAAGGCGCGTGGGCGCACACCGGAACGCTGCTCCGGTGCGCGCCCACGCAGATTGCCTGACGCGGTCTTAGTCGCGCGGCTTCTCTCGCATCTCGAAGGTCTCGATGAGGTCGCCTTCCTTGATGTCGTTGAACGAGCCCAGGCCGATACCGCACTCGAAGCCCTCGCGGACCTCGGTGACATCGTCCTTCTCGCGACGCAGCGAATCGATCGACAGGTTCTCGGCGATGACGTTGCCATCACGCACCAGGCGCGCCTTGCTGTTGCGCTTGATGGTTCCCGAACGGATGATCGAACCGGCGATGTTGCCGAACTTCGAGGAGCGGAACACCTGGCGGACTTCCGCGGTGCCCAGTGCGACCTCTTCGTAGATCGGCTTGAGCATGCCCTTCAGGGCGGACTCGATGTCGTCGATCGCGGCGTAGATGACCGAGTAGAAGCGCATGTCCACGCCTTCCTTGTCGGCCATCTCGGTGACGCGCTCGGCCGGGCGGACGTTGAAGCCGATGATGATCGCGTTGTCCACGGTCGCCAGGTTCACGTCGTTCTGGGTGATGGCACCCACGCCACGGTGGATGACGCGCAGCTGCACCTCGTCGCCCACGTCGATCTTCATCAGCGAGTCTTCCAGGGCCTCCACGGCACCGGAGACGTCGCCCTTGAGGATCAGGTTCAGGGTGTCGATCTTGCCCTCGGCCACGGCCTGGTCGAAGTCCTCCAGGGTGATGCGCTTGCGACGCTTGGCCAGCTGGGCGTTGCGCTCGGCAGCCTCACGCTTGTCCGCGATCTGGCGGGCGGTGCGCTCATCCTCGGTGACCAGGAAGCTGTCGCCGGCGCGCGGGACGCTGGACAGGCCCAACACCTGGACCGGACGCGACGGCAGGGCCACGTCCAGGTTCTCCCCGTTCTCGTTGAACATGGCACGCACACGTCCGTGCGCGGTGCCGGCCACGATGGTGTCGCCCACGCACAGGGTGCCGGACTGCACCAGGACGGTGGCCACGGCGCCGCGACCCTTGTCCAGGTTCGCTTCGATGGCCACACCGCGGGCGGACTTGTCCGGGTTCGCCTGCAGTTCCAGGCTGGCGTCGGCGGTGAGCAGCAGGGCGTCCAGCAGGTCGTCGATGCCCAGCTTCTGCAGCGCCGAGACCTTCACGAACATGGTCTCGCCGCCGTATTCCTCGGGCACCAGGCCGTACTCGGTGAGCTGGCCCATGACCTTGTCCGGGTTCGCCTCGGGCTTGTCAACCTTGTTGACCGCCACGATGATCGGCACCCCGGCCGACTGGGCGTGGTTCAGCGCCTCCACGGTCTGCGGCATGACGCCGTCGTCCGCGGCCACCACCAGCACGGCCAGGTCGGTGACCTTGGCACCGCGGGCACGCATGGCGGTGAACGCCTCGTGGCCCGGGGTGTCGATGAAGGTCATCGGACGTTCGCGGCCCTCGTGCTCGTGCACGATCTGGTACGCACCGATGTGCTGGGTGATGCCGCCGTGCTCGCCCTCGATCACGTTGGACTTGCGGATGGCATCGAGCAGACGGGTCTTACCGTGGTCGACGTGGCCCATGATGGTCACCACCGGGGCACGCTCTTCGAGCATGTCCTCGGTTTCGGCTTCCAGCTCGGCATCCAGGTCCAGCCCGAAGCCTTCGAGCAGTTCGCGGTCCTCGTCCTCCGGGGAGACCACCAGCACCTTGTAGCCCAGCTCCTCGCCGAGCACCTCGAAGGTGGCCTCATCCAGCGACTGGGTCGCGGTGGCCATTTCGCCCAGGTGGAACAGCACGGTGACCAGGGCTGCCGGGTTCGCGCCGATCTTGTCGGCGAAATCGGTGATGGTCGCACCGCGGCGCAGCCGGATCTCGGTCGAACCGTTGCCGCGCGGCACATTCACGCCGCCCAGCGACGGTGCGCTCATCTGCTCCAATTCCTGGCGCTTGGCGCGCTTGGACTTGCGCTGCTTGCCGCGTCCGCCGCCACCGCGGCCGAACGCGCCGCCTACGCCGCCGCGGCCACGCGGGGCACCGGGACGGAAACCGCCGCCACCGCTGCCGCCACCGGGACGACCACGGCCCGGACCGCCGCCACCGGGGCGGCCGCCGCCGGCCGGAGCCGGACGCTCAGTGCGGTTGGGCATGATGCCCGGGGTGGCCTTGGCACCGGTTGGGGTGCGCGGGGCCGAGGGACGCGGGCCGCCCTGGCCAGCTGCCGGGCGCGGTCCGCCCTGGCCGGCCGCCGGACGGGGACCGCCCTGACCTGCCGGACGCTGCGGACGCGGACCACCCTGGCCGCCCTGACCGGGACGCGGGGCGCCACCCGGGCGCGGACCACGGCCGCCACCGGGACGCGGGCCGCCCTCACCGCGCATGCCCTGCTGGGAGGCAAACGGGTTGTTGCCCGGGCGCGGACCACCCGGACGCGGGCCACGACCGCCACCGGGGCGCGGTGCCGGGGCGTCGGTCGAGCGCATGCCCTGCTGGGAAGCGAACGGGTTGTTGCCCGGGCGCGGACCGGCCGGCTTCGGGGCCGGCTTGGGTCCTGGCTTCGGGCCACCGGGGGTCGGGGCAGCAGCAGCCGGCTTGGCCGGTTCGCTGCTGGCCTCCGGGGCCGGCTTCTGGGCCGGCTTCGGTGCGGCACCGGGCTTGGGGGCGCTGCCGCCAGGCTTGGGTGCGTTGGACTTCGGTGCTGCCGGGGCCTTCGGGGCTGCCGGACGGGCAGCGGCGGGCTTGTTGGCAGCGGGGGCCGAACCACCAAAGGCGGCGCGCAGCTTGCGCACGACCGGGGGCTCGACGGTGGAGGAAGCGGAGCGAACGAATTCGCCCATTTCCTGTAATTTATTCAATGCGTCTTTAGAGGTGATTCCGAGCTCTTTGGCGAGCTCGTGAACGCGGAGTTTAGCCACATCTCTCCTGTATCAGTGTGATCGGCCGTCACTCCACACCACAGGGGAAATGGGTTTCGGCAGATCAGTGGATTAGTTCGTCTTGGTCTTCCGCCGCACGGTGGAATACGCGAAACTGATTTGTCATCGTTTGGCGCTCATCGTTGCGGACTCATCGGGTAGCCATCAGATTTCTGACCCGCTTTCCTTATCTCTGCCAGTTCGCTGGCGGGGTGCCAGTCGAGCTTCGTATGCAGCAAAATCCTCCAGCACCGACCCGGCATCCACCTGCGCGCGAAAGGCACGGGCAAATCCCTTGCGGTGTACGGCTTGCTGCACACACTTTGGTGTCGGGTGCGTCCAGGCGCCACGTCCGGGCGCCGGGCTCAGCACGGCCAGCCGCGCCCGCGGTTGCGGGGTGCCAGGGTGCAGTACCCAACGGATGAGCTCATCCATGTTCGTGGTGGTGCGGCATCCCAGACAGGTGCGTTGCTGATGCAGCTTCATGCCCTTGGGACTTCCCACTTCCACTTATTCTTTAAATGAGCCAACTAATAGTCTAGCGCGTTTATGCCCCGGTGCGCGTGTGAGGTAACTATCACGTACCCGACCGGGGCTTCCCGTCGCAGCTAGTAGCGCGGTTCCTTCCCGCCGGAAGCGGCCAGGATGTCAATGCGCCAGCCGGTGAGCTTGGCGGCCAGGCGGGCGTTCTGCCCTTCCTTGCCGATCGCCAGGGACAGCTGCCCGTCCGGCACGATGACGCGGGCGCGGCGTTCGGCCTCGTCTAGGATTTCCACGGAGTTGACCTTCGAGGGCGACAGGGCCGCGGCAATGAACTTGGCCGGGTCCTCGTTGTAGTCCACGATGTCGATCTTCTCGTCGTTCAGCTCGTTCATCACCGCACGCACGCGGGTGCCCATTTCACCGATGCAGGCGCCCTTGGCGTTCACGCCGGCCTCGGTGGCGCGCACCGCAATCTTGGTGCGGTGCCCGGCTTCGCGGGCCAGCGCCTCGATGACCACGACGCCGTCGGCGATTTCCGGGACTTCCATTTCAAAGAGCTGGCGCACCAGGGACGGGTGCGAGCGGGACAGGGTGATGGCCGGTCCCTTGGTGCCGCGCTCCACGGACACCACGAAGGCGCGCAGCCGCTCGCCGTGCTTGTAGCGTTCACCGGGAACCTGCTCCGGCGGGGGCAGCACCGCTTCGACGTCTCCGACGTTGACCTGCACCATGTGGGCGCTGGTGCCCTGCTGGATGGTGCCGGAGATCAGTCCGCCCACGCGCGAGCGGTATTCGCCGACCACCTGGTCATCCTCCGCCTCTCGCAGACGCTGCATGATCACCTGGCGGGCGGTGGAGGCGGCGATGCGGCCGAAGCCCAGTGGGGTGTCGTCGAACTCGCCCAGCAGCACACCGTGCTCGTCATAGTCCTCAACCATGATCGCCACGTGCCCGTTGCCGCGCTCGATGACGGCGCGGGCGTTGGGCATGGCGCCCTCGGTCTTGTTGTAGGCCAGCAGCAGGGCCGACTCGATGGTGGTGATCAAGACATCCATGGGGATGTCTCGGGTCTTTTCCAAGGTGCGCAGTGCATCCATATCGATGTCCATGCTCAGGCCTCCGGGTCTTCTACGTCGATGATGTCCAGGTGCTCGTCGGTGCGGTTGAATTCCACATCAACGACGGCTTTGCGAATCTCAGCCAGGGCGAAGGGACGCGGGTCATCCACCTTCTCCTTCATGCCCTTCTTGGCCGGGGCGTGGTGCACGGCAAGCTGCACCTCATCCTCGCCCACCTCACAGATCCGGCCGTGCAGCTTGCTGCCGTCAGTCAGGGTGATGTTGACCATTCGCCCCACGGCGCGCGCCCAATGGCGGGGAACGGTCAACGGACGGGACAGACCCGGGGAGCTGACCTCAAGCTCATAGGGAGCGGCATTGGCGTACACGGAATCGGCGTCCAGTGCCTTGGAGATGGTGTCGGTGACTTCGCCCAGCTGATCGAGGTTGACCGAGTCGGTGCCCTCGGGAAGGTCTACGGTAATCTGCATCAGCTGCTGCTTGCCCGCTGGCCGAAGGGTGATGTCTTCGAGAACCAGCCCGTGGGATTCAACTTCCTTTTGCAGCACGGTCATCAACCGCTTTGCTTCCTGTTCGGTATCGGCCGGCTTGCCGGTCATGGATATCCTCCCACGTTATTCGATGTTGTACATCCAAGCGTAGCGCGAAGGGGGCACGGCTGGATACGAGTTTAGCCCTGCAGGTGAAGGAACTCACGCGGAATCCCGCCGGACCGGCACCCCGGAACCGGCTCCGGAGGAGATCATGGGATGATCAAGGGGATATGAAAGACGCTGCTTCCTCATCTTCCCGCAAAGCCCCCAGCTGGCTGGCACCCCTGCTGGCCGTGGTTTTGGTCCTGGCCCTAATGTGGGCCCTGGGCGTCACCGTGTTCCGCGGGGCACTGGAAGACCGGGGGCTGCCCGAGGAAATTCGCGGATCGAGCAATGAACAGCTGCGCGAATGGGAGTACGGCGCACAGCTGAAGCAGCTGGGCCAGCGGAGCGAAACCCTGGCCGCCCTGGCCAAGGAGGCAAAGCAGGAAACGGCGCCAACGCTGCAGGCCCTGCATGACTCACTGTCTCAGGCCAGTGCACTGCTTGGCGAACTGCACTACGAGGACGAGCAGCCGACCGAGCTGGCGACCAGTTATTCCGCCGAGGCGGCTACGAGGCTGGCCAATGAAGTGCTGCAGGCAGGTCAGAGCGTGCCGGTGAATGAGGCCGAGGATGAGGCTGGCGGCGCGCTGCTGGCCCGCATTGCCTTCGAGGTGAGCCTGGATGCGCGCAGCGTGCTGCATGCCGTGCAAGAAGATGACGCACGGCAAGTCCCGGCACCGCTGGGCAGCACAGAGGGTGCGGGTGACGCTCCGGCGCAGCCCGAGACCGGCGCAGTGGCATGCCTTACCGACCGGCAATTGTTGGATCAGCAGACCGCACTCCCGGAGGACACCGACCTGGTCGCCCTGCATGCGGCCCGGGCATTGGATCGCGGTTACGCACTGGACTATGTACTGCAGGTGCAGGCCGCCCGTAGTGGTGCCAAGCAGGCCGCGACCATCGAGCAGCACCGCCAGCAACTGGCCGAGCACCTACAGGACCTGCGAGCAACCGTTCCCGCAGACTGTCCCGACCTTCGCCTCACGGCCTACGATTTGCCGGACGGCGGCCTGGAGAAATTGCCCTCCCTGGCCAGCTCGCTGCAACAGGAATTCACCACCGAGCTGCTGCTAGCCGTGGGCGCTGCAGAGGACCAGACACGCCAGGTTCTGGGTGACCTCGTCTGGAACGTCACCACCGAGCAGCAGGACGCTGGGAAGCCAGCTCAGCTCCTGGCACCTGCCAAGCGATAGCCCTTCGATCCATCCCGCGGGCGGGAACGGGTCGTGTCTTGCTCTTGCCCCTTTGCTTCGGCTCGTGCGCAAGGCATGTCGGCTGCCCTGGATCCTCGGCCGCACCCCACCGGCGGGCAACGCCACGAGGATGCCGCGTTAACCCGCTCGCGCGCACTGAGCAGTTACACTTCGCACCGGGAACGCGCCATTACATGCATTCAAATACATTAACTTCGTATTTATGCCCCATTTATGCGGCAGTAAAATCAAATAAACTTGCGCGCCAGATACCATTATCCCTAGCAGATAACCCACGGACTGTGGAGTCGGCATAAATACTTTCAGGTAGATTTCAGGATGACTCTATTGATCCTGAGAAACATCTCAGAGATCACACTCCAAGCTCAGCTTGAACGGACTCCCCCAGAGCCGTTCATTCCATAAAATAGCTAGTCAAGTAGCAAATTTTTGACGCAAGAAGCAAGTATGGCGGATTGTTTCACACACCCATAAGGTGCTCGAGGTTTCTTCAGAAGCGGGTTAGTGTGGAATTGCAGTTCCAGACAGAACACAATTTCAATACCGGTTAATTCAGGTATTGAAAACACCACCATGCAGAACTATGGGGAACACTCGCTCGCTAAGTTGCTTGAAAATGGAGGTAGAAAAATGCCAGGCCGCTTCGTTCGCTCCAAGATCGCCGAGCTCGTCGCTGACGTCATTGGTTCCCGTCAGGGACGAGAACTCCTCGAACAGCATGGATGGGCACAAGGAATGCCCATCGTGATGGCTCAGCCGCACGAGAAACTCGCCGAAGTCATGGCGCTGGTCTCCGTGCACCAGCCACCAGTCTTGGTTGCGACCATGGATAACGAGTCCCGTTTGTGCTTCACCTACGTCGCCCTGGGCGGCGACGCGCTGGAAGTCGTGGACCCGCGGGGTTCAACCGACACCATCAGCGATTTGTACTCCGAGGCACTGGAGACTGATTCCTTCCTGATGTTCCGGATTAATCAGCTCTCCTGCAGTGCAGTGGCACATGCGCTGCCGCCCATGCACGCACCGGACAAGAGCTTCCGCTCATTCGGTCGGTTGGGAACCCCGATGCAGTAACGACAATCGGTAATGCCGCGGAATCAGCATCAACCCGCGCCGCGGCATCGGTAATACCAGTGGCTGTGCTGTTCGCAAGAACGGCGCAGCCACTGTTGTGTGCGGCGTGTTCCCCTCATGCCCGGGAATCCTCCCAGCACCCTCGACACTATTCAGTTTTCACCGTCCGGGTTTCTGGACGAACATCCGTCGCGGAACCATAACGCTTCTGCGCTCTGCCTGAAGCAGTAGCTGCCGGGCAAGGCAACGGTGGCCGATTCCGTACCAGGTTTCGGCCACCGTGCCTGTCGTGCCCTTCCAGCCGTGAGGCGTGAGCGTCAACCGTTAGCGGTTGTCGTTATCGGAAAGGCCTTGGGCCTTGTCCTTGGCCTGCGATTGCAGGTCATCGACTTCACCGCTGGCTTCTTCCTTGACGCTTTCCACTGAGGATTGCGCGGAGTCCTTCAACTCCTCAGCAGCATTCTTGACCGGTTCCTTCATGTCCTCGGCCACCTGCTTCGCGCTCTCGGTCAGCTCATGAGTCAGCGGTTCGGCCTTCTCCTTGAGCTTCTGCGCCATTTCCCCTTCTCGGTCGGTGGCGGGCAGAAGCGAGGAGGCCAATAGGCCTGCGCCGAACGCAATCAGCCCGGCGGCCAGCGGGTTGCCGCGGGTCTGCTCCACGACCCGCTGTGGGGCCCGGTTCATTCCCTCCTTGGCGCTTTCCATGGCATCGTGGGCCTGGTCGCTGGCTGATTCACCGCTTCCCATCACTGCATCCTTCGCTCGGTGGAACGTTCCCTTGATCTTCTCGCTCTGCCGGTGGGCGATCTGCGACGGGCTAACCCGGTCCACGATCGCGTCCACGTCATCGCTCAGCTCCTGTCGGGTCTGGGCAATGTCCTGCCTGAGTTCTTCGGAATCCCTGCTCATCGCGTTTCCTCCTGAGGTTTGAAAGCCGACGGAATCTTCTTCACGGTTGAGGAGGTCTTGGGCAGCCCCTTGACCTGCTCCATTTTCTTCTTGGCAACCATGGCCAGAATGGCGGCGATGATGGCCCAGACACCGGCCACAATCAGGGCCGACCAGCCGTAGCCGATGAGGGTGGCCAGGCCGAACACTGCGGCCAGGGACAGGAACATCAGCACGAAGTGTGCCGCGATGCCCGCACCGGCGTACATGCCGGCGCCCTTGCCTGCCGAGGCTGCTGACTCCTTCAGCTCGGTCTTGGCCAGTTCCACTTCCTGGCGAACCAGCACCGACACGTTCTGCGTCAGGTCGCTAAACAGTCCGCCCAGGGTGGTCTGCTCCTCCTCGGCCGCGTGTGACCCGCCACCGGCTGGGACCGCGCCGGGCCCCGGCGTTCCGTAGTCATTTGTGTGCTCGCTCATCGCAGCCTCCTACTCGAAGTCCGTCCGCCGTGGGGTCGGCGGGTAGGTGCTTCCCGGTTCCGGCTCCCCCGGAAGGACTCCCGGGGTTCCGGTTTCCGGCATTCCCACGGTCCGCGGCTGGGTGGTGGGCTGCGAGGTCACCTCGGGCGGCACCTGGCCGCGGGTCATGCCCGGCGGCACGTCATCGGTGGACACATCCCGGTACTGGTCCTGGGAGCCCTGGGTGGCGTGCCGCGGCAGCGCGTCGCGCCGCGTGTCCCGGTCCGAGTCCTTATCCGGACCGCTGGCGTTGCGGGTCAGGCGGCCTGCCAGTAGGCCGGCACCCAGTGCCAGCCCCAGGAAGGCGCCTGGGCGGCGGCGGGCAAAGCCCTTGATTTCCTCGACCAGGTCCCCCGGCTCACGCTGCTCCAGCCAGTCGGCGACCTTGCCGCTGTGGTGGGCGGCCTGATCCACGAGGCTGGACGCGGTGCCCGAGGCCTGCGAGTTGTCCAGCATGTTGCGGAATTCCTCGCTGATGTCTCGCAGGTTCGCGGAGATCTTCTGCTGCTGCGCCGAGGCCTGCTCACGAACATCCGAACCCAGCTCATCAAGCAGGTTGCTGGCCTTGTCGCGGGCCTGCTCGGCGACCATCGAGGCCTCCTGCTTGGC
Organism: Glutamicibacter creatinolyticus; assembly: GCF_006094275.1. Taxonomy (GTDB): domain Bacteria; phylum Actinomycetota; class Actinomycetes; order Actinomycetales; family Micrococcaceae; genus Glutamicibacter; species Glutamicibacter creatinolyticus. The sequence goes on along the minus strand of NZ_CP034412.1, from coordinate 919,437 downwards.
ACTGTCCATGACATGGGCGGCGGACTGCTTGCCCTCTTGCGCCAGGTCCTTGGCCTCGGAGGCAGCCTCCTGCGCCTTGGACTGGTCGGTGTCGTCGGTGCCGGTTCCCACACCGGTTCCGGTGCCCAAGCCGGTCAGTTCGGTGTCCACCGGCTCGGCGGGTGGAACCGGCTCGCTGAGCGGGGCCCCTTCACCCGGCGGAACGATCGGGTCGTTCACGCCGGCCAGCGGATCTGGCACCTGCGTCGGTGGAATGTTGCGGTTGGGTTCCGGAGTGGTGTAATCGTTGCTGCTCATTGTTGCCCTCCTGTTACTCCATTGCTCGATAGTTCTGTTCTCGGGCACGTATTTCGTTGCCGGTGGCTCCGGCGAGCGCCTTCTTGGTGTCGGTCAGCTCCCTGCTTGGCTGGCAGGGGCCGCGCGAATCGATGCAGCGGGTTCAGGTGCCCGCAGAAGTCAGTCCTCCCTCCTCCGCTTGGTTTCACCTGCCGGGGAGTCATCCCCGGTGTGGTCTTGCGCCGCCAGTTCGCTGTCCTTGCGCAGCTGTTCACCCTGGCGGATGTCCTTTTCAGCCTTCGCCGCCAGCTTGTCGCTGGCCTTGGTTTCCCGCGGCGGCAGCTGGATGGATTCCTCGGCCTCAATTCCGGCCTGCAGTTCCCGTCCACGTTCCATCTCAGCGTCAAAGACTGCGCCGAAAAGCAGGGCGTTGTTGGCGATCCAGATCCACAGCAAGAGCACGATCACGCCACCGATGGCGCCGTAGGTCTTGTTGTAGTTGCTGAAGTTCGATACGTAGAAGAAGAAGCCGACGGTGGCGATGGCCAGCACGATCAGCGCGATGGCCGAGCCCATGCTGATCCAGTGGAACTTGGGCTGCTTCACGTTGGGGGTGCCGTAGTACAGGATCGCCACCAGGATCACGGCGAAGATCACGATGACCGGCCACTTGGCGATGTTCCAGACCATGATGCCGGTTTCACCCAGCCCCAGGGCCTGTCCAATGCCCTGCACCAGTGGCCCGGAGACCACCAGCAGCACCGCCATCACTGCTGCGGCGACCAAAAGCACCAGGGTAATCAGCAGCAGGATCGGCTTGAGCTTGTAGAACGGGCGGCCTTCTTGCACGTCATAGATGTGGTTGATGGCCCGACCGAACGCCCCCACGTAGCCGGAGGCACTCCACAGCGCACCGAGCAAACCGGCGGCGAACGCGAATCCCGCCGACGGCGCGTTGGTCAGCTGCTGAATCGGCTGTTCCAGGGTTTGCACCACCTGGTCACTGGCCACCTCACCCAGCAGCTGCAGCATGTTCTGCGTGGTCTTCTCCGCCTGGCCTACCAGGCCCAGCAGCGAAACCATGGCCAACAGTGCCGGGAACAGCGACAGCATGGTGAAGTAGGTCAGGGCCGCTGCCTGGTCGGTGCACTTCTTGCGTGTGAACTCGCCGATCGAGCGCTTGAACACATACTTCCAGGACCGCGACTTCAGATCGGTCGGCAGGTCCGGTTTCCTGTTGTCGTCAGGGGCCGGGGCGTGCTCGGCCTTATGGGCCGTCTGCGCACTTCTCCCTGCCCGATGGCTTTCCTGCATGCTGCCCACGTTCCACCTCCGCAAGCGTTCGGCGTAGGACCCCTGGTCCACTTGCCGATATTCAAACAGCGGGACCGGGGTGGGGCAACGACGTTGATGGAACCCTCAGATTTCTCCCATCAGTGCACCAACCTTGCTTGCAACCCCAGCCGAGGCGGGTATAGTCAGGCCATTTATTGCCTGATGGTCCGGCTTCCCCGTGGGACAAACTGAACGCGTATCGCCAAAAGGCTGCGCAGCCCGTGGGACCATAAAAGAGACCGCGAGACCGGACAGTGTTCCTCAACAGCTCTCCGGAGCTCGCGGTCCTTGTGGGTCGTAGACACCCATGGTGCCAGAGAAGTGGGTCTAGGTGTCGCGGGGCTTTTCTGCTTCCCGTGCGGCGGCTTCACGCTGTTCCTCAGCTGCCAGCTCGCTGGAGTAGCGCAGCTCCTCCCCCTGGCGGATCACCTTTTCTTCCTTCTCCTCCTTCTTCTGCGCCGCCGAGGTGTCTCGTGGCGGCAGCTGGATGGATTCCTCGGCCTCAATTCCGGCCTGCAGCTCGCGCCCGCGTTCCATCTCCGCGTCAAAGACCGCACCGAAGAGCAGGGCGTTGTTGGCGATCCAGATCCACAGCAGCAGCACGATCACGCCACCGATGGCGCCGTAGGTCTTGTTGTAGTTGCCGAAGTTCGATACGTAGAAGAAGAAGCCGACGGTGGCCAGGGCCAGCACCAACAGCGCGATGCCCGAGCCGACGCTGATCCAGCGGAACTTGGGCTGCTTCACGTTGGGGGTCCCGTAGTACAGGATGGCCACAAGCATCACCGCGAAGATCACGATGACCGGCCACTTGGCGATGTTCCAGACCTGGATGCCGCTTTCCCCCAGTCCCAGTGCCTGGCCAATACCCTGGGCGATGGGTCCGGAGACGACCAGCAGGATTGCCATGAGCGAGGCTGCCACCAGCAGCACAAGGGTAATCAGCAGCAGGATCGGCTTGAGCTTGTAGAACGGGCGGCCTTCTTGCACGTCATAAATCTTGTTCACCGCTCGACCGAAGGCACCCACATAGCCCGAGGCGCTCCACAGCGCACCGAGCAGACCGGCAACCAACGCGAATCCCGCGGACGGCGCGTTCGTCAACTGCTCGATCGGCTGCTTCAGGGTTTGCACCACCTGGTCGCTGGCCACCTCACCCAGCAGCTGCAGCAGATTCTGCGTGGTCTTCTCCGCCTGGCCCACCACACCGAGCAACGAAACCATCGCCAGCAGCGCCGGGAAGATCGATAGCATCGTGAAGTAGGTCAGGGCTGCGGCCAGGTCCGTGCACTTCTTGCCCGTGAATTCGTTGATCGAGCGTTTGAAGATGTAGCGCCAGGAACGCAGCTTCAGCTCCGTGGGAAGCTTGGGCTTTGAGGCGTGATCCGCCGGCGGCGCCTCAGCCGCCTTCTGTACCGTGTCACCCACGCTTCCGGCTTCATGGTTCACTTCCTGGTCTTTGGCCATGTTCCACCCCTGCACAGTCTTGATGAGGACACTTTCCTCGTTGGGGACAGCTGTCCACGTACCGTTATTCAATCAGGCGAAATAGGTTCATTCAACGCAACGGCGGACGAATCGCCACGTTCAAGACTTCGGGCGCGCTCACCGGCCCGCCGCTTCCGCCCTGCACGGGCGGCAGCAGCGGTGGCCTGAGCGGTCCCGTAACATCGGGGTGGCCGGCGTCCTTGCCGCACCCGGCTGCCCGCACCGGCCGAAGCCGCTCCACAACCCGTGCCGGGGCGACCAGGCACCCGGGGCTGAACTGGGATGATCAACGCATGTACCGTTCACGGATGATGCCCGTGGGCCACTAAATGTGTCACGATACTGTCACTCGCACCGATCAGCATCACTTGCACCCTTCATGAGGAGAACACCATGTCCCATCCGTCCGGTCCGGAACCAGGTGACCGGCCGCCAAGCAGCGCTGCCCACGGCACGCCCGGATGGCCGCGCGCGGCAACGATCCCGGTGCACTGGGGCCGGCTGCTGCTGACCGGCTGGGCCATCCGGGATGACGCCGTGCTGGTACGCGCATCCGGGCTGGATGAATCGGCCACCGTCACGGTCAACGGCCGGGACCATGGGGTGCTCAAGGTCCATGAAAGCACCACCGGAAAGGGGAACTGGGAGCCGCTCAGCGCCCTGCTGCTGCCCGCCGGCACCCTGGAGCTGAGCGGGGATGCCTTCCCGCCCGGGCTGGAACCGCCCCGCCCGCCGGGTGACCCGGTGCGCCAGCCGGGTTGGTGCCACTACTTCCCCTGGTTGCCGCGATGCTGAAACGACCCCGCCTGATGCGCACCGTCGCCACGCTCCTGGTCTTCGGCATCGACCTGGCGATCTGGAGCACGGTGCCGCCAATGATCGGCAGCTTCCAGGTGCCGTATTGGCTGCTGTTCAGCCTCTGCGTGATCGCCTACGCCTGGCTCCTGCTGGGCCGCTCCCCCTGGTACGGCTACATCGCGATGATGCTGATGGCCAGCGTGGCCCTGGGCGTGGAGACCTTCGAATACATGGGCGGCTACCTGATGGCGCTGTTCCTGGTGGCCCGCAACGTGCCTGGGCGCAGGTCGGTGTATGCGCTGGCTGGCTCGGTCTACCCGATTGGCGTCATTTCCTTTAACGCCTTGACCTATGACGGCCCGGTGTCCCTGGTGACCACGTTCATCGTGGTGGGACTATGGACGCTGCTGAGCCTGGCCGCCTGGAGTGCCGGGCGGGCCCTGCTGAACAATGACCACCAGCTGGTCACCGAGCGCCGCTGGGCCGAAGAGGCGCTGGATGAGGCCACCGCCACCGAGCGGCTGCGCATCAGCCGGGACCTGCATGACTCGGTCGCCCACTCGATGACCGCCATTGTGCTGCAGGTCGCCGGGGTGCGCACCGTGCTCAAGAGCGGGAAGGACGGGGTGGACGTGGACAAGGTGCTGGAGGACGTGCAATCCACCGCCGAGCAAAGCATGCGCGAACTGCACCGGTTGCTGGGCATGCTGCGCAGCGCCGAGCACAACGGCTCCTCCGACCGGCCGCACAGCATCGCGGATGTGGCCGAACTGGTCGCCTCGGCCCGCGCCTCCGGACTGGAGGTGGAGGAACACGTCACCGGCCGGGAACGGCCACTGGACCCCAGCATCAGCCACGCCGCCTACCGGGTGGTGCAGGAGGGCCTGTCCAACGCGATGAAACACGCCGGCACCGGGGCGAAGGTGGAGTTGGGCATCGACTGGAGCAGCAGCGAGCTGGTGCTCACGGTGCGTTCGATCTCAGGACTGATTAAGAAGCCCGGGGTCTCCGGCGGGTACGGGCTGCTGGGACTGCGCGAACGCATCAGCGTCTCGGGCGGCACCCTGGACCACGGAGCGACCAGCAACGGCTACCTGCTCAAGGCCACCCTGCCGGTCACCGGGCAGGGCGAGCTGTCCGGCTCCGGAGCGCCGCAGCAGACGGGGCTTAACGGGCAGGGACGGGCGCCGGGGCTGCAGCCGGACGGAGTGCCGGGAAGCGAGGAGGAGTGAGCATGATCGATGTGTTGATTGTCGATGACCAGCCGCTGGTGCGCGCCGGAATCAGCATGCTGTTGATGGCCGAGGATGACATTCGGGTCATCGGGGAGGCTGGTTCCGGACAGCAGGCCCTGCAGCTGGCGCGCAGCTCGTGCCCGGATGTAGTGCTCATGGACGTGCGGATGCCGGGCATGGACGGGGTGGCCGCCACCCGGGAACTGGTGCGCGAATCGAAGGGGAACCCGGACCGGCTAATTCGGGTGCTGATCATGACCACCTTTGACGATGAGGACGTGGTGGTCCAGGCGCTGCAGGCCGGGGCCAGCGGCTACCTGCTCAAGCACGCCTCCCCCACCGAGATCGCCGATGCGATCCGCCGGGTGGCCGCCGGGGACACCTGGCTGGATGCCACCGCGGCCACACGGCTGGTGCAGCGGCTGCGCGCCTCCTCGGCGGAGCCCACCGACATCACCGAGGTGCTCACCCCACGGGAACAGGAAGTACTGCGCCTGGTCGCGGCCGGGCTGTCCAACCAGGAAATCCGCGACACCCTGGTGCTCAGCGAGGCCACCGTAAAAACCCATGTGGCCCGGATCCTGTTCAAGACCGGGGCCCGGGACCGGGCCGCGGTGGTGGCACTGGCCTACCGTTCGGGGTTCGTGCACCCCGACGACCCGGTGCCTGCCTAGCAGTGGCCCGTTGACCTGGCCTGTCCCCCTGCCCGGTGGCCTCTGCAACCCGGGAAGGGAAAGATACCGTCCTGGTATGACGAAAAATGCTTGTGAATCAGTCAAGCTGAAAGGGAAATGATCAAACACCGGGATCGGTATGGGGCGTTCCCGGCACCATTTCGGCGGCCAGGTCAGATCCTTCGCCTGGTTGCCCAATGAGGATCGGGTTCACTTGGCAGGTCTTCACCGCTCAGACGGGCGCCCTTCACGGGTGCATCGCAGCAGTACGCCACGAACCGGATCGGGCTTCTTTGGGGGAGGAAGCCTTGGCCCATTGTCATCCCGCCGCTTCATGCGGGAGGACAATGGGTCCACCTCTTTAAGCGGCTACTGCCCCCATGCTGGGTTTGCCCGCGGCCGCATGGTCTGGTGACCCGGCGCCCTATTTTCCGAGGATGAGATCCGAACCGAGCTTGATGATCAGCGCGGCCACCACGATCACGAAGATCACCCGGATGAACTTGCTGCCCTTGGAGATGGCCATCCGCGCGCCCAAGTAGCCGCCGAGCATGTTCATCACGCCCATGGCCAGGCCCAGGCCCACCAGTACGTGCCCGCCGGGCAGGAACAGCAGCAGCGCCCCCAGGTTGGTGGCCAGGTTCACGATCTTGGCCTTCGCCGAGGCCTCCAGGAAACTGTAGCCGAGCACGGTGACCATCGCGATGATCAAAAACGAACCGGTACCCGGGCCGATCATCCCGTCATAGGCCCCGATCACCACCCCGATCAGCACCGCCCGCAGGTAGTGGGCGCTTCCGGTGTACTTCAGCTGGGACAGCTCCCCAGCCCGTGGCTTGGCGATGGTGAAGATCAGCACCGCCACCAGCGCGGCGATGATGATCGGTTCGATCAGTTCGGTGGGCAGGATCACCGCGATCCCGGCCCCGCCGAACGCGCCAACCAGCGCGCACAGGGCCATGGGGATGGCGGTCTTCAGATCCGGGCTGGTGCGCCGGTAGTAGGTGATGGCGCTGGTGGTGGTCCCGAAGATGGAGCCGAGCTTGTTGGTGGCCAGCGCCTGGACGGGGGTGATGCCCGGAAACAGCAGCAGCGCGGGCAGCTGGATCAGTCCCCCGCCGCCGACCACCGCGTCGACCCACCCGGCGGCGAACCCTGCCAGGAGCAGCAGGGCCAGCGGCCAGGCGGCGACCGGTTCGGAGTTGACCGACAGGAAATCAAGGAGCTCTTGCACGCGCTGCTTCCTTACCGAAGTTGCTATCGAATTAACCCCGGCGGGTGCCTTCCCGCCGGGGTGGCAACGCTACTTGCTCAGTTCGGCGACGACCTCATCAAGCTTCACGTCGCGCCGTTCGCCGGTGGCCCGGTCCTTGACCTCCACCAGCCCGTCGGCCAGGCCGCGACCGACCACCACGATGGTCGGCACGCCGATCAGCTCGGCGTCGGAGAACTTCACGCCGGCCGAGAGCTTGGGACGGTCATCGAAGATAACATCCAGCCCGGCCGCCTCAAATTCCTCGGCCAGCTTCGCGCCGGCCTGCATCAGTTCGGCTCCCTTGCCGGTGACCACCAAGTGGATGTCGGCCGGGGCGATCTGCCGGGGCCAGGTCAGCCCGTTCTCGTCGTGGTAGGACTCGGCCAGGGCGGCGACCGCGCGGGTGACGCCCACACCATAGGAGCCCATGGTGACCACCTGCAGCTTGCCATTGGAGTCCAGCACCTTCAAGTCCAGGGACTCGGCGTACTTGCGGCCCAGCTGGAAGATGTGGCCCATTTCGATGCCGCGTTCGGTGCTCAGCGGCCCGGAGCCGTCCGGAGCCGGGTCCCCGTCCAGCACGTTGACGGCCTCGATGGTGCCGTCCCAGGTGAAGTCGCGCTCGGCAACCAGGTTGAACACGTGCTTGCCGTGTTCGTTGGCCCCGGTGATCCAGGCGCTGCCGGGAACCACGCGCGGGTCAACCAGGTAGGTGATCTTCCCACTGGTTTCGGCGCCCAGCAGCTGCTGGTCGCGGCCCAGGCCGGGGCCCAGGTAGCCGGTGACGATTTCCGGGTGCTTCTTCAGGTCCTCGGCGCTGGCCTGTTCGACCTGCACCTCTCCGTTGATGCCCAGCGCCGCGCCGATGGTGGCTTCCACGCGCTTTTCATCGACCTGCCGGTCCCCGGGCACGCCCAGGACGACCAGGTGGCGTTCGCCCTCGGGGTCCACGATCGCCAGCACCACGTTTTTCAGGGTGTCCTTGGCTTCCCATTCGCGTTCGGCACGCGGACGCAGCTGGTTCGCTGCGGCAACCAGGGTTTCGATGGTCGGGGTGTCCGGGGTGTCCAGCACCTCGAAGGGTTCGGCGTTCGCGTAGTCGATGGACTCGGGCACCACGGTGGTCACGGCCTCCACGTTGGCGGCGTAGCCACCCGGGGAGCGCACGAAGGTGTCCTCGCCGATCTCGGTGGGGTGCAGGAATTCCTCGGACTTCGACCCGCCCATGGCTCCGGCCTGGGCATAGACCGGAACGACTTCCAGGCCCAGGCGCTCGAAGATCTTCAGGTAGGCGGCGCGGTGTGCGGCGTACGCCTCGTCCAGGCCCTCGTCGTCGATGTTGAAGGAATAGGAGTCCTTCATGATGAACTCGCGCCCACGCAGCAGGCCGGCCCGCGGGCGGGCCTCATCACGGTACTTGTGCTGGATCTGGTAGAGGTACACCGGCAGGTCCTTGTACGAGGAGTACAGGTCCTTGACCAGCAGGGTGAACATTTCCTCGTGGGTCGGGGCCAGCAGGTAGTCCGCGTCCTTGCGGTCCTTGAGCCGGAAGAGCGCCTCCCCGTATTCGGTCCAGCGCCCGGTCTGCTCGTAGGGTTCGCGCGGCAGCAGCGCCGGGAAGTGCACTTCCTGCCCACCGATGGCGTTCATTTCCTCGCGGATGATGTTTTCGACCTTGCCCAGCACCTTCAGGCCCAGCGGCAGCCAGGTGTAGATTCCCGGGGCGGCACGGCGGATGTAACCGGCACGCACCAGCAGCTTGTGGCTGGCAACCTCGGCGTCAACCGGATCTTCGCGCAGGGTGCGCAGGAACATGGTGGAAAGCTTCAAAACCACGCGTCGTATCCTTTTCCGTAAGTTGCACACCTCGACCGGAGTGACCGGTGGGCCATGAACTTAGCAATGCAAATCTTGTGGGTTTGGCCGATTTGACGGCCACCAACAATCTTAGCCGGTCACACCGGCCCCAAACACATTGCCTTGTTGGGCATGACGGGCCCGGTACCGCGCTTTCGGCCGCTGTTCCGAGCTGCGAAACGGCTTGGCGCATTGCTTCCGGGGTTCTTTCCCTAGCGCTGCTGCCACCGGGCAACGGCGAAGGGGGAATGGTTCCAGGATCCGTTGCGAAAGATGATCTGCAGCTGTGCCGATTCCTGGTGCGTGGGGGTTACGGTCCGTTGTTGCGGCACACGGCCAAGCAGTTGGCCCGGACGGGTGTACCGAATCCCGGCGCCGATGCAGACCGTACCGGACGGGATGGTAACGCGCAGCGAACTGCCCCAGGCTGTCTCGTATTCCATATGGTCAACCACCACGAACGGACGGGCGAAGAGACCGATGAACCACCCGTTGAGCCAGTGGGTCTTGACTTGGATGTGCGCCGGAGCCACCGCGGGTCCTAGCGCATGGACTCAAGCGCCGCGAAAGCCTTGTTGGCGTTCTTGGTCAGTGAGGAAAGCACCTGTTGAACGTCGACTTCCTCACCACCATGGGTGCTCATGACGACATCGGTGACCGAAACGTACTCGTTGCCGTGCAGCCCCTGGACGGATACCGCAACGGCGGTGGTGTTGCTGCCCTGCGGACCGGTGGTGGTGAGCTGGAAGGCGGATGCCTGGTCGGCAGCGAGGTTGGTCTGCAGCGTTTTGATCTGCCGTTCGATGTCCTGCCCCTTGACGTGTTCGGTGACCTGTTCACACCCGTCGAAGCTGTCGGGTTGCAGCAGCTGCCGCACGGTGTCCAGCTTGGTGTCATCCAGTGAGATCACTTGATAGGTGCGGCTGGAGGAAGCGGTTTGGGAGGTGCCAACGACTTGGGTGGAGGCACCCAGGTCGCTAAGCGAGGAGCCGGTCAGGACCTGACGGCACTTGGCCGGCTCAATCTGCACCCCGTCGAACTGCTGCTTCATGGCCTGGGACTGGGCCCTAAGTTCCTCGGTGGTCAGGATGTGGGCGCCTTCGGCGTCCCCGAGCAACTGTTCAACGACCTTCATGGCCTGCTCATCGCTCAGAATCGAATTTTCCGATGAGACGGGCGCCGGGGACTGGGTTGTGCTGGCCGTGGGCGCGACACCGCTGCCGTATTCCACGGTACCGCTGCAGCCTGCCAGCACGAACGCTGTGGCCAGGGGCAGGATCATCATTGAGCGCTTCTGCACTGCGAACTCCTTGGGTGGTTGATTTTCCTGCCCGGGCCGGGCACGCCGCGAACAGCGTGAAGCCGGGTGGTCAGCCGGATTCCTTGTCGTTGAACGACTCGAAATCCGGCTGCACTAGGTTACTTGACGTTCTTGGCCTCCGCCAATCCCTTGTTGACGTCCTTGATCAGGGAGTCGATCAGGTCCTGGCTGTCCTTCACGTCGCCCGAGGCGCTGGCCGAGATGGCGGTGCGCCCATCCAGGGCCTGGACGCTGATGCTGTTCATCGGCACGTCCACTCCGTCCATGGCGACATTGGTCTTGGTCACCACGGTCAGCTCTGCGTCCGAGGTGCCGTCAAGGATTTCTGCCGAAGCCGTCAGCTTCTGGCCCTGGGCCTCCATGGAGAAGCTGTCGCAGCCGTTCAGGTCCTTGGACTCGGCGCCCTTGCGGGCGGCCTCCAGCTTGGCGTCATCTTCATAGGAGGCTACGGAGTAGCTCTTGGCGTTGGTGCCGTCCACAACGGTGGCGACCGCCATGTTGATGCCTTCTACGTCCCAGGAACTCTGCTCGGCGATCACCTCGGCGCACTTGGCCGGCTCGATCTTCATTTCATCGATCATCTTCTTGGCCTGGGGCATGTTCGCGGCGATGGTGTCCCCGTCGAGCACCTGTGCCTTCTCCTCGCCCTCCACCATCGATTCGGCCACGGTCTTGACCTGCGCGCCGTCCAGGGTTGGGGCCTCGTTGGCCGGCTGACTCTGGGCCTGGCCTGGGTCGGCGGGCGCGGAATCGTTCGATCCGCTGTTGTCGGATCCTCCACAACCGGACAGGGCAAATGCGGCTGCCAGCGGCAGAATCATCAGCGAACGCTTCTTCATGGCTACTCCCTCAAGTTAGATGATCGTTCCCGAGCAGTCTATTAGAATAATGATTGGAAATAAAACTCGTGACGCGAACTTTTTCGAGATTTTTCTGCCGCTCGGATCGATTCATTCCATGCATTTGAATTGAAGCGGCACGCCACCACGCCCTGCCCGCTGCGGGTCTGCGGTTCTCGGCTACTGCTGGTTGCGCACCAGCTCCAGCACCCGATCGGCATCTTCGGTCGCCTGTTCCAGCTGCTGCGCCTGGTTTTTCCTATCCAGTGGCTGGCTGATGGTGACCATCAGGTTGCCGTGGGCCGCGCGCACCACCATCTGCTGCATGGCCGCCGAGCCATCGCTGCTGGTGAGCAGGTGGGCGCGGGAATACTCGGCACCGGAGGACACCGGCTGCTTGGCCAGGTGATAGGCCACGTGCTTGTCCCCGCGCAGCACCGTGTATCGGGTGCATTTGCTGGACAATTCATCGTCCTTGGCCAGCTGGTCCTTTAGCCTCTGGGTGTCCTTGAAGGCAGCAGCGGCCACGGTGCCCTCATCGGTTTCCAGCAGTGCCATGGTGGCGCCGGCCAGCTGCTCAGCCAGGGGGATGTCCATGATCGGGCCGCATTCAGCGGGGTTGACCTTGATGTCCTTTAGCCAGCTCTGGGCGGCAGGAATGGTGCGGCGCAGCTCTTCGTCGTCGATGAGGTGAGCGTCATTGGCCCCCTGGGAAAATTCGTTCAGTGCATCGTGCATCTGGCTCGCGGAACGTTCAATGGCCGCCGCCTGGGAACCGCCTTCGGCGGCGTCGGTCGGCTCCGCGCTGCAGCCGGCCATTGTCGCGGTTAATGCCACCATCAGGGATAGCACCGTGAAGCGACGTCCCCTGCGCAGTTTCATTGCCCAGCCTTTCGCCTCATGATTCACGGCTCCTGAAAATATCCTTGGGCGCGCCAATTCGCCTCAATAAAGGTTAGAACAGAATGGTCGCGAACGTGCCAATTTGGCGGAAACCCACGCGCTCGTAGCTGCGGATCGCCGCGGTGTTGTAGTCATTGACATATAGGCTCGCGACCGGCGCGAAGCTCAGCGCGTGGTTGACCACGGCAGACATGTATCCGGCGGCCAGCCCTTGCCCGCGGTAGCGGGGGTTGATCCACACGCCCTGGATCTGGGTGGCCTTGGCGGTCACGGTGCCCAGGTCCGCCTTGAAGATCACCTCTCCGTACTGGTCCACATCGAAGAAGGTGTGGCCTTGGCGCAACATGTTGCGCACCCGGCTGCGGTAGTACCCTCCCCCGCTTTCCAGCGGCGAGTAGCCCAATTCCTCTTCGAACATTGCCGCACTGGCGGGCAGCACCAAATCGAAGTCCTGCAGGGTGGCGGTGCGCAGCGTGGTGGCCGGCGGAACCGGGGAAAGGTCTTCGATAGTCATCAGCGGCTGGTTGGCGCGCACGTCAAAAATGCGCTGAGGTCCGGTGGACAGCACCGGCTCCATGGCCATTACCGCCTCGCGCGGGCCGAAGACCGAGGCGAAACGCTGCCGGGTGGCCAAGGCCCGACGCGCATAGGCCTGGGCGTAGGTGTAGTGCATGGCGGTGGGCACGATATTGGCGCCCACCCAGCACGCATTGCTCAGTTCCCCGGGATTTTTGGGCGCGAAGATCTGGGCGAAGCTGTCAGGCGCAGCCGAACGGTGTTGGTCCAGCTGCGCCCGCAGGAAAATGTTGGTGACCGGATCTTCATCCAGCATCGCGAGCAGGGCCGGGGTATCGCTCCGGCCCAGCACGCGCGTTACCTGGTCGGCTTCGTCCTTAGCTGACGGTAACCACGGGAGAACCCGCGGCAGGATTTTCGCCATCGTTCACGCCCATCTCACTGGCAATTCGCTGCGCCTCTTCGATCAGGGTCTCCACGATCTCATCCTCGGGCACGGTCTTGATGACCTCGCCCTTGACGAAGATCTGGCCCTTGCCGTTGCCGGAGGCCACCCCGAGGTCGGCGTCGCGGGCCTCGCCCGGCCCGTTGACGACGCAGCCCATGACGGCCACGCGCAGCGGCGCCTCCATGCCTTCCAGCCCGGCGGTGACCTTGTCGGCCAGCGCGTAGACATCCACCTGGGCGCGTCCGCAGGACGGGCAGGAGACGATGTCCAGCTTGCGCGGGCGCAGGTTCAGCGATTCCAGGATCTGGTTGCCAACCTTGACCTCTTCCACCGGCGGGGCGGAGAGCGAGACGCGGATGGTGTCGCCGATCCCCTGCGAGAGCAGGGCGCCGAAGGCGGTCGCGGACTTGATGGTGCCCTGGAATGCCGGGCCGGCCTCGGTGACGCCCAGGTGCAGCGGCCAGTCCCCGGATTCCGCCAGCAGCTGGTAGGCGCGCACCATGATCACCGGGTCGCTGTGCTTGACCGAGATCTTGAAGTCGTGGAAACCGTGTTCCTCAAACAGGGAGGCTTCCCAGATCGCCGACTCAACCAGCGCCTCCGGGGTTGCCTTGCCGTACTTCTTCAGCAGCTTGGGGTGCAGGGATCCGCCGTTGACGCCGATGCGGATCGAGGTGCCGTGGTCCTTGGCGGCCTGGGCGATTTCCTTGACCTGGTCATCGAACTTGCGGATGTTGCCCGGGTTCACGCGCACCGCACCGCAGCCGGCCTCGATGGCGGCAAAAACGTACTTGGGCTGGAAGTGGATGTCCGCGATGACCGGGATCTGCGACTTCATCGCGATGATCTTCAGCGCCTCGGCGTCCTTGTCGGTGGGGCAGGCCACCCGGACAATGTCGCAGCCGGCAGCCGTGAGCTCCGCGATCTGCTGCAGGGTCGCATTGATGTCATGCGTCTTGGTGGTGGTCATCGTCTGGACGCTGATTGGCGAGTCCGACCCGATGCCCACGCTGCCGACTTTAAACTGACGGGTCTTGCGACGGGGGGCGATGACCGGCGGGGGTGCAGCCGGCATGCCGAGTTTGACCGAAGTCAATGGAGGCCTCCGAAGGATCTGTAGGTAGTTCTCAAGTCCAAGTATGTCACTGTCTGCGCCCGAAGGGGTACGGATGCGAGCTAAACCACCCGGGCACCGGTGCACGCATCGGCCCGGGGCCCGGGATAGCCGCCCGGGTACGAACGCGTCCCCCGCCTTCAACGTATTGGCGGGGGACGCAGGGGGTGGGCCCGAAAGGGTAGGTCGGGCCCGCGGGCCGGGAAACGGCCTGGAGGGAAACTAGTTGGCTTCGGCGATGCGGCGGATGTCGCTGAGCATGCCCGAGACCTGCTCGGCCACCTCGGCGTCGTCCTTCGGGTGGGTCTCGGCGAAGCGGACGACGGAGTTCGGGATGGCGATCTTGATGTCCTCGATCACCTTGGCGCCGGCGATTCCCAGGGCCTTGCGGGCCTCATCCTGGGCCCACACGCCACCGTACTGCCCGAAGGCGGTGCCGATGACTGCGGTCGGCAGGCCGGTGGCCGCCGAGGCGCCGAAGGGGCGTGAGAGCCAGTCAATGGCGTTCTTCAGCACGGCCGGCATGGTTCCGTTGTACTCCGGGGAAACCACCAGCAGGGCGTCGGCCTCGGCCACTGCGGCACGCAGGGCCGCGGCGGCGGCGGGAACCTGGCCCTCGACGTCCTTGTCCTCGTTGTAGAACGGCAGGTTCTCCAGGCCGGAATACACGCTGACTTCCACGCCTTCCGGGGCGTTTTCGACAGTGGCCTCGGCCAGCTGGCGGTTGGTGGATCCATTGCGCAGGGAACCGACAAGGGTCAGGACCTTGGTCGCCATAGGGCGTCTCCTTAGATAGTGAAGCTAGAACACCGCGTCATACTGATGACGCTTCAACTACCTAAACAGTACCCTTCCGTACTGCATTCCGTTTGAGGGCTGTGACGCTGGACACGGCCAGCGTTCTGGTTTCCGCCCCGCGCCGGCTTGCGGGTGGATTGCCAGGGGACTGAGCGTTCCGTGCTCCTGCCCCTGGGGACCACTCTGCTCCCAACTTCGGAGAACCTTTGAACCCATTTCGCCGGCATTGCCGGAGTCCTACGGTAAGGGACAAGAACCGATCCGACACCAGGAGGAAAACATGGACAGCTTTCAACACTTCATCGATTCCGCGGGGCGGGCCGTGGATGCCGTCGGCGTTGCCGCCGTTATTATCGGCACGCTGCTGGCCGCGCTCTTCGCCGCCACCCGGTTGCTACGCCGCGAGGGCGAGGTCTACCGAAAGTTCCGCCAGTTTCTGGGGCGCTCCATCCTGCTGGGCCTTGAACTGCTGGTGGCGGCCGACATCATTCGCACCGTGGCGGTCACCCCGTCCATGGAAAGCGTTGCGGTGCTCGCCGCGATTGTGCTGATCCGAACCTTCCTCAGCTGGTCGCTGGAATTGGAGATTACCGGGCGTTGGCCCTGGCAGAAGCGGCCAGGAGGCGCAGAAGCCGAACCGGACGCCGCCTGAGGCGTGAAGCGCCGCATCCAGTCCGCGACGGGGATCAGTGGACGGCAGGAGTCTTGATCAGAAGGGCGGGTCGGAGGGTTCGCTTTCCGCTCCGTCACGGCGGACGATGCTGATCATCCCGTTGGGTTCCACATAGGCCCGTTCAACCTGCCCAACTTCTTCAATCCCGTGCAGACGCAGTTGTGATTCCACTTCCGCCCGGGTCATGAATTCTCGGAGCATGACCTTCCGGTTTAGCCTGCCGTTCTTGATCAGCAGCTTCGGCTTGGCCTTGAGCAGTCGAGCGACGAAGGGGAAACGATAAGCCAGCGCATCAACAATGACGCTCCACACCAGCATCGTGACGATCAGGATCAGTCCGTCCCCAATCGACTCCCCCTCGCCGTTCAGTCCCGGGGCTGCCGCCTGGGCCACCAGCACCACCAAGAGCACGTCGGTGATGCCCAGGCCCCCGGATTCCCGCTGACCGACCAAACGCATCAGGATGAGCAAGGCAAGGAAGATGATGGTTCCGCGCACCACCACCTCCAGCAAGGGCAGGGTCGGGGCCAAAAGTGAATTCCAGTCCATGGTCCATTCATGCCATGTCCGCTGAGGACCTGCCCGCCTCCGAGGAGGGTACGGAACGTTGCCTGAAGGTCCCCGAGGAAACAGTGCGGCCCCATTGCGGTTTCCGGTTGCCGGCGCGAGGATTCTTAGGGTCTTGGATGCCGCGGTGCACGGAGCCGTCCTGGAGCAAAGTGGCTGCGGCCGGGACGTAACAGCAGCGGTGGGAAATGGAAAGGGGTGCGCCATCGGTTGCCAGTCGGCGCGACAGCTCTAGGCAGGCGGCACGCAGATTCGAGGGTGGGCAGGTTCCCGTGGGGGACACAATGGCATGGTCTGACACCAAAGCGGAGGTTTTCTGATGTCCAGTGCTGAGGCAAATGACCGCCGGGGTGCGCCGGCACGCTCTGGGAAGGGCCGGGGTGGCATCAACCCCGCCCGGCGCACCATCCTTTCCGGGTTCCTCTTCGGTTGCGGCATCGCCGCCTCGATGATCGACCTGTTCATCTTTCACCTCGGGCTGCAGTGGCATCACTTCTATGACCTGTCCACCACCGAGGTCGCGTTGACCGCCGACGGGTTCTTCCATGCCTTTGGCTGGTTCATCACCATCTGGGGGTTGTTCCTGCTGGCCGATGTGCGGCGCCGGGGCGAAGTGAATTGGAAACGCTGGAGCGGTGCGTTGATCGCCGGGGTGGGCTTCTTCCAGCTCTTTGACGGGATTGTGGACCACAAGATCCTGCGAATCCATCAGATCCGCTACGACGTGGATCTGCTGCCCTACGACGCGATCTGGATTGGGTCGGCCATGGTGCTGCTGCTGGTTGGGCTGCTGATCCTGTGGCGCGCCCGGCCGCACCGCACGGACACGTAGGCGGTTTCATGGGACATACCCACCATGCCGCCCTGTTGGCAGCCCATGGCCACCAGCCCCTGGGCTGGCAGGTGTTTGAGGTTGTGGCCGTGTTGCTGTTGGCGGCAGCTGCGTTCGGTTACGCGGCGGGGCTGATCACCTCCCGGAACCGCGGCCGCTGGCCGGCGCCCCGCACGCTCGCCTGGTATGCGGGGCTATTGTGTGCCGCGGCCGGGCTGGCTGGACCGGTGGCGACGGCCGCCCACACCAGTTTTACCGCCCACATGTTCGGGCACCTGCTGCTGGGCATGCTCGCCCCGCTGCTGCTGGTGCTGGCCCGCCCGATCACGCTGGCCCTGCGCGCCCTGCCGGTGAGGCAGGCGCGGGCAGTGACCCGGCTGCTGCGCTCGGCCCCGATTCGGGTGCTCACCCATCCGTTCGTTGCCGGCATCCTGAACGCCGGCGGGCTGTGGCTTCTCTACACCACGGACCTGTATCACCTCATGCATTCCTCGGTGCTGCTCCATGCGGTGGTTCACGTGCACATCTTCCTGGCCGGGTACGTGTTCACCGCCTCCGTGGTTGGCGGAGATCCGGATCCGCACCGGGCCTCGTTCCGGATGCGGGCCACGGTGCTGGTCAGCTTCATCGCGGCCCATGCAATTCTGGCGAAGTGGTTGTACGCGCATCCGCCCGTCGGAGTGGAGGCCGCGGATGGGCGGGCTGGGGCCCAGCTGATGTACTACGGCGGGGATGCGGTGGACGTTGGCCTGATCGTGCTGCTGTTTATCGGCTGGTACGCCGCGACCCGTCCCAGGCCCGGGGGCCGGCCGGCCGCGGACACGGTCTGAAGGCCCCTCTGCCCCTGTCTCCTGTCCCGATCAGGCCTGCCGCTTCAGACCCGGATCCCGGAATCCTTCAGCGCCTGACGCGCCGCATGCCATCCGGCCATGCCGTGCACTCCCCCGCCCGGTGGGGTGGAGGAGGAGCACAGGTACAGCCCGGGCACCCCAAGCCGGTACGGGGTCAGGGACGCGGTGGGCCGCAGGAACTGCTGCAGCCCGTTCAGTGCACCGCCGCCGATGTCCCCGCCCACCAGGTTCGGGTTCCAGGCCTCCAGTGCGGTCGGGTCCGTTTCCACCCGGCGCAGGACGCGATCCCGGAAGCCGGGGGCGAAGCGTTCAATCTGCTCATCAATCTTCTCCCCGGCCGGGCCCTGGTAGCCCTGCGGCACGTGGGCATAGGCCCACACCACGTGCTTTCCGGCCGGGGCCCGCGAGGCGTCGGCGGAGGACGGCTGGACCACCATGACAAACGGGCGCTCGGGCAGCCGACCCCGGGCGACCTCGCGTTCGGCCGCGACCAGTTCCTCGGCATTGCCCACCACGTGCACGGTGCCGGCATTGGCGGTGCGTGGATCCCGCCACGGTACCGGGCCGTCCAGCAGGTAATCGACCTTGTGGGCGGCGGTGCCGTAGCGCCAGCGCCCCAGCTGGGTGCGGTATCGGGCCGAGAGCCGGTCCCCGGCCAGCTGCAGGACCTGGCGCGGGGTGATGTCCAGCAGGTTTAGTTCGGCCGGAGGCAGCTCATCCAGGTCCTGGATGGGTACTTGGGTGTGGATCTGCACCCCGCGCTGGCGGACGACCCGTTCCAGCGCCGCGGCAATGGATCCGGTGCCGCCGCGTGCCACCGGCCAGCCCCAGGTCTGGCCCAGCGCACCGAACAGGACTCCGAACCCGGAGGTGAAGGGGTGCTCCATGGGCAGCATGGAGTGGGCGCTGGCCCCGGCGAACAGGGCCCGGGCCTGGCGGCTGCGGAACAGTGCCGGGCCGAGCAGCGCGGTGGGCACCAGTGCACGCATCCCGAATCCGGCCATCAGCACCGGGTGTGGCGGGATGCGGGTCAGCGGGCTGGTGGCGTTGCGCAGGATCTCGGCAGGGCGGCGCACGAACGGGGAATGCAGTACCCGCCAGGCCCGCGCATCCTGGGGGAACTGCTGCACCGTGGCCTCCATGCCCCGGTGCAGGAGCACCGAGTCGGCCCCGTCCAGCGGGTGGGCCAGCGGGTAGTCGTGGAACGCCCACTCCAGCCCCGCCTCGGTCAGTCCCAGATGCGCGAATGCCGGGCTGCCGTAGGCGAAGGGGTGCGCCGCCGCGCCCAGGTCGACGGTGACATCATCACCCAGGGTGTGGCCCGAGGCGGCGGCACCGCCAACCACGGCGTTGCGCTCGAAAAGCTGCACCTGCACCCCGTGCTCGGCCAGCACCGCCGCAGCGGTCAGGCCATTGGGTCCAGAACCCACCACGTTCGCACGCAACACCATTGCTCGTTCTCCCCTGCTCCTGTTCTTTACCGCCCCTGACCGGGACGGTCGGCTTCCTGCTCGGCTGTGCTCCTAGCCCTTGTCGATGAAGCGGTCCTTCCAGGAGTCATTGCTGATATCGCACAGTTGACTGATCTGGTCCTCGGCCCGCCGGGCCAGGTCCGCCAGCAGTTCCGGATCCAGCCGCGGCTCCTCGGGGACCATTAGCTCCAGGGTTCGCCACATGCGCAGCTTGGCGTTCAGCAGGCCGGTCAGCACATCCAGCTGCACCTGAGCCAGCGAGAGCCGTCGCATGCGGGAGGGGTTGAACGGGTTAAAGCGCCCCACGATCCAGGCGAGAGGGGCAAAGAGTTTCAAGGCCTTGTGCTCTTCGAAACCCAGCTGGGCAATGATCCGCTTCAGGTCCTCCTGGTCGGCGTGCACCTGATTCTCCAGGGAGATCAGACGCTGTTCATTGGCCGTGCCCTGCCATGTTTCGACGGCTGCCTTGAAGTGTTCCAGCCCGGAGCGGGAGCCCAAGAGGTGCTCGCTGAGGTACTGATGCAGTTTGTCCTGATCGATGCGCATGTCAGTGGCCATGGCCGGTGGTCCTCCGCGGTCGGTCCGGGGCGCACCGGTGGTGCCGATGCGCCCTTCTGTGCTCCGCACGCTACCGGGCAGCCCGGACCCGGCCAACCACCGGGAGGATTTCACGGTGTTTTCCCACCTAACCCGCATCGGCTGTTCCCCCTGGGGTGCGGGGGCGTTAAAACAGGACTCCCGGCCCACCATTGCTGATGGGCCGGGAATTTCCCGCACCTGTGCGCCAGGCACCCAGCGGTTCACCGGAAAGGCAGGATTGTGGCCTACGAGGAGTATTCCTTCAGCAGGCCGGTAACCGGATTCCACTGGGTGATCACGGTCTTGTCCAGGGCGCCGGTCTTGTTGAACGGATCCTCATCCAGCACCTTGCGCAGCGCCTCTTCCGACTCGGCGCGCATGATCAGCAGCGCCCCATCGGTGATCGGGCACGGCCCGGAGGCCAGCAGCTGCACCGGACCGTCGGATTCAAGGAATTCGGACAGGTACCCGCGGTGGGTCGGGCGGTGCTCATTGCGCAGTTCTTCGGAATCTTCGGCGTACACGTATTCAACGGCAAAAACTTTCATGGTTTCAGCGTAGCGGCACGGCGCCTAGAAGATCTGGATGGGTTTGAAGATGTCCGCGTATATTAAGAGCCCGCCCATGATCATCATGCCCACCACCACCACGTAGGTCAGCGGCAACAGCTTCAGCGTGTCCACCGGGGCCACGTCCTTCTGCCCGCGCAGCCGGGCGAAGAAGCGCTTGAGCCCTTCGAACAGCGCCCCGGCCACGTGCCCGCCATCCAGGGGCAGCAGCGGGATCAGGTTGAAGGCGAACAACGCCAGGTTCAGCCCGCCAATCAGCGAGATCAGTGAGGCGACCTTGTCCTGCAGCCCCAACTGGTCCGAGGCGTTGATTTCCCCGGCGATCCGGCCCACCCCGACCACGGACACCGGCCCGTTCGGGTCGCGTTCCTCGGTGCCAAAGGCCGCCTGCGCCACATCCACCAGGCGCTGGGGCAGGTGCAGGATGACGTTGCCGATCTGCTTCAGCTGGTTGCCCACCACTGCCGGCACCGCGCTGAGCGGCTGGGGCAGGTTCTGGACACTGGAGCTCATCCCCACGAACCCCACCTGCTCGGTGAGCACCTTGCCGTCATCCCCGCTCACCGGGTAGCCGTTGGGATCCAGCTGCGGACGCTCGGTCAAGTAGGGGGACAGCGTGGTGCTGTGGCTGGTCCCGTCCCGCTCATACTCCAGGGCGATGCTCTGGCCCGGGTGCTCGCGGATCACCCCGGTCAACTCGTACCATTCATCGTGGGCCACCGGCTGGCCGTTGACCGAGGTGATGGTGTCCCCCGGACGCAGCCCGGCCGCGTAGGCCGGGGCGGACCGGTCGTTGGCACCGCACTGGGCCTCGTCGGCGTTCTGCGCGGTGGCCATGCACTGGTACACCTCGGACACCGTGGTGGTGGCGGTGGAGACCCCGAAGCCCATCACCACGATCGCGATCATCACGAAGCCGATCACCAGGTTCACCAGCGGACCGCCGAGCATGATGATGATCCGCTTGTGGATCGGCAGCTGGTAGAACATCCGGCCCGCGTCGGTGTCCACCACCTGCTCGTTGGCCTGGGAGCGTGCATCATCGATCAGCTGCCCGAACGCGCGGGTCATCAGCCCTGGCTTCTTGCCCGCCACGGCCTGGGCGCGCGGCGGGTACATGCCCACCATGGACACGTAGCCGCCCAGCGGGATCGCCTTGAGACCATACTCGGTTTCCCCGCGCTCGAAGGAGAACAGGGTCTTGCCAAAGCCGATCATGTACTGCGGAACCCGCAACCCGAACTTCTTGGCCGGCAGCAGGTGCCCCACCTCGTGCAGGGCGATCGAGGCGGCGATCGCCACCACCATGACCAGCACCCCGCCAATGAACATGAGTGTGTTCATGCCAGCTCCTTGATGAAGTTCCCGGCGAAGGACCGCGCCCAGCGGTCGGTGTCCAGCACCAGCTCGGCGCTGGGTGCCTGCTGCGGCGCCTGGTAGGCCTCCAGGGCCCGTTCGATGGTGTCCACGATGTCGGTGAAGCGGATGCGCCCGTCGTGGAAGGCGTCCACCGCTTCCTCGTTCACCGCGTTGTACACGGCCATGTGCGTGGCCGAGGCCTGCGCGGCCTGCTTGGCCAGGCGCACCGCGGAGAACACCTGCTCATCCAGCGGCTCGAACGTCCAGCTGGCGGCGGTGGAGAAATCACAGGCCTGCGCGGCCCCGGGAACCCGGTGCGGCCAGTTCATGCCCAGCGCGATCGGCAGGCGCATGTCCGGCGGGGAGGCCTGGGCGATCACCGAACCGTCAATGAACTGGACCATGGAATGCACGATCGACTGGCGGTGCACAACCGGTTCGATCCGCTCCAGCGGTACGTCAAAGAGCAGGTGCGCCTCGATGACCTCCAGCGCCTTGTTGACCATGGTCGCCGAGTTCGTGGTGACCACCCGGCCCATGTCCCAGGTCGGGTGCGCCAGCGCCTGCTCGGGGCTGACTTCGCGCAGCTGTTCGTGGCTGTAGCCGACGAACGGTCCCCCGGACGCGGTGACGATCAGCTTGGCCACCTCATCGGGGGTGCCCGAACGCAGGGCCTGGGCCAGGGCGGAGTGTTCGGAGTCCACCGGGGCGATCTGCCCGGGGGCGGCGGCGGCCTTGACGACCTGCCCGCCAATGATCAGGGATTCCTTGTTGGCCAGCGCCAGCAGGTGACCGGCCTGAAGTGCGGCCAGGGTGGGCTTCAGCCCGATGGCCCCGGTAATCCCGTTGAGCACCACATCGGCACGCTCATACCCGGCCACGGTGGTGGCCGCCTGCTCACCGGCGACCAGCTGCGGGTGGTAGCCGCTGGCCCCGGCGGCCTCGGCGGCCTGGGCGATCGCCGAGGCCAGGGCGTCCACGTCGGGCAGCGCGCACCCGACCAGTTCGGCGCGGAAGGCCACGGCCTGCTGGGCCAGGAGGGTGAGGTTGCGTCCTCCGGCGAGCGCGGCGACGCAAAAGCGTTCAGGGGCCTTGGCGATGACGTCCAGGCCCTGGTTGCCGATGGAGCCGGTGGATCCAAGCAGCGTGACGCGGCGCGGGTGCCCGGCGGGGGTAAAAACAGATTCGGTGCTCACCCAACAATTATGGACGTGAACGCTGTGAGCGCCCAAAGAGCTGGCCGGGGTGTGATTCTGAACCGGATGGCTCGCCTGGGGCGCGGGCGCCGCACTACTCTGGGCTCAGGTCCCCCGCCCCGCTGGCGCGCACCGATATGCTGCTGGCGGACGGCCACGGATCCCAGCAACGTCAGCAGGAGGGCAGCAGCTCATGGAGAACCAGGCGAACAACGGCAACCAGGCGGACGAGGCAGTGGCGGTGAAGAACGCCAGCACCCCGCAGCAGATTCCCGAGCTCTTCGCCGAAGGCTGGAACAAGAAGGACGCCCAGGCCCTGGGGGCCGTCTTTGCCAAGGACGCGGACTTCGTGAACGTCGTGGGCCTGTGGTGGAACGACCGCGAAACCATCATGGACCGGCACGCCTACGGGTTTGAACGGATCTTCGCCGACAGCTTCATGACGCTGATCGAGGTGCGCGTGCGCCCCCTGGGCCAGGACCATGCGGTGGTCCACGCCCTGTGGGAGGTGACCGGGCAGAACACCGAGCACGGCCAGAAGGCCGGGGCCCGCACCGGGATCTTCAGCTTCGTGGCCGAACGCGACGGTGAGATCTGGCGGGCGGTCAGCGCCCAGAACACCGACCGCGCCCCGGGGATGCAAACCCACGTGGCCGAAGGCGGGACCCTGCGCACCGCGTCCTATAAGAACCTCTCCCCCAAGAGCGGGAGCTAGCCGTGGGTAGCCGGCCCCGAACCACCCTGGGGTTCGGGGCCGGCGCAGCGTCGTGGTTTACCCTGCGTGCAGCCGCGGGCTACTGCCCCGACCCGGCCGCGCTGTGCCCTTGCCGGGTGAACATCAGGCAGGTGCGCCGGGCGGTGGCCACCACCACGCCGTCCTGGTTCTTGCCCGTGTGCTCGAACGTGGCAATGCCCATCCCCGGTTTCGACTTGCTCTCGCGCAGGCTGATGACTTTCGACTCGGTGTACAGCGTGTCCCCCGGGTAGAGCGGGTGCGGGAAGTTGATCTCGGACAGTCCCAGCTGCCCCACGATGGTGCCCTGGGTCAGCTGCGGCACCGACTGGCCCACCATGGTGGCCAGGGTGAACATCGAGTTCATGACCCGCCCGCCCAGCGGCTGGGCGCTGGCGAACACCTCATCCAGGTGCAGCGCCTGGGTGTTCATGGTCATGGTCGTGAACAGGACGTTGTCGGTCTCGGTCATGGTCCGTCCCGGTGAATGCACATAGAGCGCATCCTCCTGAAGCTCATCAAAATACAGGCCGCGCTGCTCAATCCGCTTCATCTGCGCCCCTGCCCTACAGTCCCAGGCTGCGGGCGATCAGCATCAGCTGCACCTCGGTGGTGCCCTCGCCGATTTCCAGGATCTTTGAATCCCGGTAGTGCCGGGCCACCAGCGACTCGTTGATGAAGCCGTAGCCGCCGAAGACCTGGGTGGCATCACGCGCATTGTCCATGGCCGCCTCGGAGGCGATCAGCTTCGCATGCGCCGCCTCGATCTTGAAGTCCTGTCCGGCCAGCATCTTCGCCGCCGCCGCATAATAGGCCAGGCGGGCCGAGTGCACCCGGGAGGCCATGCGCGCGATGGTGAAGGAGATCGCCTGGTTCTTGCCGATCGCCGTGCCGAAGGTGGTGCGGGTCTTGGCGTACTCGACGGCCTCGTCCAGACACCCCTGGGCGGCGCCGGTGGCCAGGGCCGCGATCGCGATGCGCCCCTCATCCAGGATCTCCAGGAAATAGGCGTAGCCGCGTCCGCGCTCGCCGAGCAGGTTCTCCTCGGGAACCACCGCGTCGTTGAAGCTCAGCGGGTGGGTGTCGCTCGCCCGCCAGCCGACCTTGTCGTAGGCCGGCTCCACGGTGAAGCCGGGGGTGCCGCTGGGCACGATCAGCGCGGAGATTTCCTTGGCGCCGGTCTTCGCGTCCTGGCCGGTGACCGCAGTGATGCTCACGTGCGAGGTGATGTCGGTGCCGGAGTTGGTGATGAACTCCTTGGCCCCATTGATCTTCCACTGCCCGTCCTGCAGCACGGCCTTGGTCTTGGAGGCCGAGGCGTCGGATCCGGCGCCCGGCTCGGTCAGCCCAAAGCCGCCCAGCTTTGTGCCGGCGGCCAGTTCCGGCAGCCAGCGCTGCTTCTGCTCCTCGGAGCCAAAACGGTAGATCGGCATGGCGCCCAGGGACACCCCGGCTTCCAGGGTGATGGCCACCGACTGGTCCACCCGCCCCAGTTCCTCCAGCGCCAGGGCCAGGGCGAAGTAGTCCCCGCCCATGCCGCCGTAGTCCTCACTGATGGGCAGCCCGAACAGCCCCAGCTCCCCCATTTGCGCCACAACCTCATACGGGAAGGTGTGGGTGGCATCATGGTGGGCGCTGACCGGGGCAACAACCTCACGGGCAAATTCGCGGACTACCTGCACCAGGTCCTGGTAGCTCTCATCCAGTTCGTGTTCCAACATGCGAGTCTTCCTCCACAGCTTGGCCGCGCCGCACCCGGGTGCCGGTGGGTCCCGGGGACGGCGAGGGACTTGGCGGTGCCGGTGCGTAATGCGTTGAGTCGCCCCGGCACAGCACGTAAGGTTAATAATGATTAACTAATTCGAGACTAGTGGCGCAGTTCACACTTGTCTAGCGTTAGCCGAACCACGAGTGCAAGGGGGCGTTCACATGGCCAAGAGCTACCCGCATCTGAGCGAGCCGACCGAGCGTGAGCGGGCCAAGGCCGAGCGGCGCGAGTCCCTGTTGCGCGAAGCCACCCGGCTCTTTGCCCTGCACGGCTACGCCGGGGTGTCACTGGAGGATCTGGGGGCGGCCTGCGGGATTTCCGGTCCGGCGGTGTACCGGCATTTCTCCGGCAAGCAGGCCGTGTTGATCGCGCTGATGGTGGACATGTCCAAGGACATCCTCGACGGCGGGCAGAAGGCGGTGGGTTCCGGCGGTGAGCCGCTGGAGGTGCTGGGCCGACTGGTGGATTTCCACACCGACTTCTCGCTCTCGCGCCCGGACATCATCCAGGTGCAGGACCGCGACCTGAAGTCGCTGCCCAAGAATGAGCTGCAGCTGGTTCGCAAGCTGCAGAACTCCTACATCGGGTTGTGGACGGACCAGCTGGGCAAGCTGCACCCGAACGCGACCTCGCAAATCAATCGCTTCCGGGCCCATGCGGTCTTCGGGCTGCTGAACTCGACGTCACATTCGGTTCACAACCCGCGCACCAAGAAGTCCGGTTTGAAGGCGCTGCTGTCCCAGATGGCTCTCGCCGCCCTCACTTCCCCGGTAGGCTAGTGCCGACCACCCATTTTGATGCCGTATCGACCGATGCGGTCCCCGTTTCAAGACGAAAGGCTGTTCTCGTGCATCTACGTGAAGTGCGCCCTTCCGACCTCGACGACTTCTTCGCCCACCAGCAGGAGCCGGAGGCCAACCTGATGGCTGCCTATCAGGCGCGCAACCCCTCGGACCGCTCGGTGTTCAACCACCACTGGTCCTCCATCCTCAATGACCCCAAGGTCATTGTGCGCACCATCGAGCACGAGGGCGAGGTGGCCGGGTCCATCCTGGTCTTCGAACATGAGAAGACACCGGAGATCAACTTCTGGACCTCCAGCAAGTTCTGGGGCAAGGGCATCACCACCAGCGCCGTGGATGCCTTCCTGGCCGAATACACCAAGCGTCCGCTGCTCGCCCACGTGGTGCAGGACAACCTGGGATCGATCAAGGTCCTGGAACGCCGGGGCTTCAAGCTGGTGGGCACCGAGGATGTCTTTTCCAACTCCCGCGCCGAAGTGGTCACCGAAAACGTCATGCAGCTGGACTAGCTGCCCGCCGCGCGCCAACGACGCCGCGCCGGCCACCACCGGGTGAAACAGGACGTGCCGCCATCGCGGCTCCTGTTTCACCCGGTGCTGTTTAACCCCAGAACGGCCATTGCACGCCTGAGGGCACCGGCCCTCGCCGTCGCGGGGGCCTTTACCGTCGTTGGCATAAAAAGAGCCTGCGGCACCCGTCCCCCCAGGACCGGGCACCGCAGGCAGTTCGGTTCACGGCTGCGCGGCTATGACTTGTTCAGGATCCGCCACGCTGCACGGCGTTCGGCCTGCTGGTGCGGGTCGGGCACCGGGGCCGCGGCCAACAGGCGGCGGGTGTAGTCATGCTGCGGGGCGTGCAGCACATCGGTGACCCGGCCCTGCTCCACCGCCTTGCCGTTCTGCATGACCACCACCGAATCGGCCAGCATGTCCACCACCGCCAGGTCGTGGCTGACGAACAGGCAGGCGAAGTTGAAGTCGCGCTGCAGATCCTGCAGCATCTCCAGCACCACGGCCTGTACCGAGACGTCCAGCGCACTGGTCGGCTCGTCCGCGATCAGCAGCTGCGGGCTGAGCGTCAGCGCCCGGGCGATGCAGATGCGCTGGCGCTGTCCGCCGGAGAGCTCGTGCGGGTAGCGGTTGATCACGTTGCGCGGCAGCTTCACCGCGTCCAGCAGCTCCTGGGCGCGCTTGATCCGCGAGGCCTTGTTCCCCACCTTGTGCACCACCATCGGCTCGGTGATGCACTCACCGATCGGGAACCGCGGGTTCAGGGAGGCGGCCGGGTCCTGGAAGATCACCCCAATGGACTTGCGCACCTCCCGGGCCTGGCGCGGGGAGAGCTTGGGCAGGTTGTTGCCCTGCACCAGCAGGCTGCCCTCGGCGACCGGCAGCAGGCCGAGCACCGCCTTGGCCACCGTGGATTTGCCCGAACCGGACTCCCCCACGATGCCCAGCACCTCACCCTTGGCGATGTCGAAGGAAACCCCCTCCACCGCCCGGTACTTGGTGCCGCGCATGTCGTACTCCAGGACCAGGTCCTTGGCCTCCAGCACCAGTTCCCGCCCGGGTTGGGCGCCCTGGCTGGCGTGGGTTTCCGTCGCGTGCGCGCCGGTGCCGTTCAGCGAGAATTCGCGCAGCTTGGGCACGGCGGCCAGCAGCCGTTGCGTGTATTCGTGGCGGGGGCTGAGCAGCACCTGGTCCACGGTCCCGGTTTCCACCAGGTTTCCCTGGAACATCACCGCGACCCGGTCGGCCATGTCCGCGACCACGCCCATGTTGTGGGTGATCAGCAGGATGCCGGTGTTCAGCCGGTCCTTCAGTTCGCGCAGCAAGTCCAGGATCTCGGCCTGCACTGTCACATCCAGCGCCGTGGTCGGCTCGTCGGCGATGATTACCTTCGGGTCGCAGGAAATCGCCATGGCGATGACGATGCGCTGGCGCTGGCCGCCGGAGAACTGGTGCGGGTACTGGCGGATGCGGCGTTCGGGATCCGGAATCCCCACCATGCTCAGCAGTTCCACTGCCCGGGCGGTCGCCTCCTTGCCGTAGGCGATTCCGTGCAGCTCCAGCGCCTCGGTCAGCTGGCGCTCAACGGTGAGCACCGGGTTCAGGGCCGTCATCGGCTCCTGGAAGACCATGGCGATGTCGGTGGCGCGCATCTTGCGGATCCGCCCCTGGTCCAGGCCCACCACGTTGACGTTGCCCACCCGGGCCGCTCCGCTCACGTTCGCGTTGCCCGGCAGCAGCCCCATGGCCGCGGTGGAGGTGACCGACTTGCCCGAACCGGACTCGCCGACCAGCGCCACCACTTCCCCGGGACGCACCTCAAGGCTCAGCCCCTTCACCGCATGCACGTCACGGCTCTCGGTTTCGAAGGTGACCTTCAGGTCCTTGAAGCTCAGTGCGTAGTTTTCGCTCATCTCGGTGCTCATGCCTGTTCCTTCCGGATCTTCAGCGACAGTCGGCGGCGGCGTGCCCTAAAGGTCTGGCGCGGGTCGAACGCGTCGCGCAGCCCGTCACCGAGGAAGTTCACGCTCAGTGCGATGGCCACGATGATCATGCCCGGCCACCAGAACAGCCACGGGCGGGAGGTGAACGCGTTCTGGTATTGGCTGATCAACAGGCCCAGCGAGGATTCGGGTGCCTTGACCCCGAAGCCCAGGAAGGACAACGAGGACTCAAGCAGGATCGCCCCGGCAATCGCGAAGGTCGCGTTGACCACGATCACCCCGATGGTGTTTGGCAGCAGGTGCTTGAAGACCACCCGGCCGGTTTTGGAGCCCATGGCCTGGGCGGCGGCGACGTACTCGCGTTCCCGCAGGGAGAGCACCTCGCCGCGCACCAGGCGGGCCAGGCCCGTCCAGGTCACCAGGCCCAGCACCAGGGCCAGGGTGATGATCGAACCGGAGGAGGCCCCGGCCATCTGGCCGAGCACTGCGGCCAGCACCAGCAGCGGGATCACGATGAACAGGTCGGTCAGGCGCATCAGCACCTCATCGACCCACCCGCGGAAGTAGCCGGCGATCGCGCCGACGATCGAGCCGATGAAGGTGGAGACCAGGCCCACCACCACGCCGATGATGATGGACTTCTGGGTCCCGTTCATCACCAGCGCGAAGTAGTCCTTGCCAATTGAATCCTGCCCGAACGGGTGCTCCCCGATCTGGAAGCCGGAGCCACCCAGCCAGGTGGGCAGCAGGCTCATCGTCGGCTTGCCGCCGTTGACGACATCTCCGGCATTCAGGTAGGACTGGCCCCACCAGCCGGGAATCGGACCGTAGCCGATGGAGGTGAACGCCACGACGGTGATGAGGATCAGCACCGCCGAGGAGATCATGGCCGGACGGTGGCGCATGAAGCGTTCCAGGACAATGCGTCCCTGGCTCTTGGACAGCTCGTCGTTGCGGGAGAGCTTGGCGTCCTCCACCTCGGCGATCGAGGTGAGGTTTTGCTCCAGCGGATCCTCAATGGGCTCGCTGCCATGCAGCTGCTCGCCGGTAGTCACGTCATCCGGCATCGGTTCGCGCGGCAGGGAGCCTTGACGCTCGGTGTCATTGGTGTTGCTCATGGTGTGTCCTTCGGTGTCCCACCCTGAATTTCTATGCTTTGCCATCTGATCCGTCCTATACGCGAATGCGCGGGTCAAGCAGCGCGTAGACGATGTCGGCCAGCAGGTTGAACAGGATCGCGGCGGTGCCGGTGACCAGGAAGAAGGCCATCACCGGGTTCGGGTCCACGGCGCGCAGCCCGGTAGTGAACATTTCGCCCATGCCCTTCCAGCCGAACACCGTCTCGGTGATCACCGCGCCGCCGATCAGTCCGGCGAAGTCGAAGGCCGCGATGGTGGCGATCGGGATCAGCGCGTTGCGGAAGGCGTGACGGAAGATCACGGTGCGTTCGGCCAGGCCCTTGGAGCGCGCGGTGCGGATGTAATCCTGCTGCTGCACCTCAAGCATGGAGGAGCGGGTGTAGCGCGAGTAGCTGGCCAGGGAAATGATCGCCAGCAGGATGGTGGGCAGCAGCAGCTGGGTGCCGTTGTCCAGGAAGTGGTCCCAGAACCCGCCCTCCAGGTTCGGGGTCGAGGAGCCGATCGTGGAAATGGGGCGGGACTTGATCTTCATGAATCCCGGCCAGGCGCGGAACAGGTGGTCGATCACGGTCAGTGCGGCACCGGTGAAGCCCACCAGCATGCTGACGCTCATCGCCGCCTTGCGCAGCCGCCCGCCCATCATCCGGCCAATGACGGCCGGCAGGGCCAGGGCCAGGATCAGGCCCAGCAGCAGGACCCAGACGTTGGGTTCCAGCAGCAGGTTGAAGCTGGCGTAGTAGATCACCAGCACCAGTGCGGTGGTGATCAGTGCCGGGTACAGGACGCGGCGTTCCTTCAGGCCCACGCTCATGGCGGTGGCGCTGAGCGCCACCAGCCCGGTGAGCACCACGATGACCGCCGGCCCCATCTGCGGGTAGCGGTAGAAGTTCAGCCACAGGGAGTACTGCAGCATCAGCGGCACGAACACGGCGGTGATGACCAGGGTCAGTCCCCGGCGCTTGAGCGAGCCGCCCAGCAGCATTTGCAGGATCACACCGGCGATGATGCCGATCAGTATGGAGGTGCCCAGCGTGATGTGGGGCGCGGCGATCCAGTTGTTGAATTCGATGGCCATGTAGTTCTTCAGCAGCACCGCGGCCCAGAAGACCGGCAGGGAGAAGAAGAGGAAGGTCAGGAAGGTGACCAGGTAGTCCAGGCCCGAGTACTGGCGGACCGCGGTCAGCACACCGATGGCGATGCCGACGATGGCCGCGATGATGGTGGCCAGCACCACCAGCCGCAGGGTCGAGGAGGCGGCGTTGGACAGCAGTCCGGAGACCTCGATGCCGTTGATGTTCCGGCCCAGGTCACATTGCCCGATCAGGCAGCGGGAGGCACCGGCAAGCCAGCCCAGGTACCGGCCGTACCAGGGTTGGTCCAGCTCCATGTACTCGATGCGCTGCTGCATGAGAAATTCGCGGTTGTCGGCGTTGGACTCCCGAAGATCCCCCAGGGGGTCACCGGAATTGATGACCAGGATGTACAGCAGCAGTGAGGCGCCCAGCAGCACGCCCAGGGCGGAGGCCAGTCGCTTGAGGATGTATTTCAGCACGGTGTGTTTACCTACTCTCTACGGCACCGTGAACGCTGTGGGCAGCCGGTGGGCTGGCCGCGGGCATGCTGTGGGGCCCGACCGATGGGTCGGGCCCCACAGGCGTTCAGCGGTTGGAGTCAGCTAGCGGTCCGGGGACTGCTACTCTGCTCGCACCCACTGTTCGGCGTTCCAAACAATGCCGCTCTGGGTGGCGGTGAAGCGGACGTTGTCGATGTCGGAGCTGGCTGCGTTCAGACCCGGGTGGGCGAACAGCGGGATGCCGTACAGCTCATCCCACAGCAGCTTTTCGATCTTCTTGGTCTGCTCCAGGTGCACGGCCGGGTCCAGCGATCCGGCCAGGGTCTCCCATGCCTGGTCAACTTCCTTGTTGGAGAACTTGCCGTAGTTCTGCGGCTTGCCGGTGGAGTAGATGTTCTGGCCCGAGGAGATCTGGCCGGAACCGGCCCAGGCGAACAGTGCTACCTCGTAGTCACCACGCTCCTGGGTACCGCCCGGGGCGAAGAACTGCGGATCACCGGCGTCCTCGACCTTGAAGCCCGCCTTGTCACAGGAGGACTTGATCGCAGCCACCTCGTTGGTGCGGCGTTCGTTCGGCGAGGAGTAGCCGATGCGCACCTTGGTGCCCACCGCGTCGTTGTCCTCCAGGATCTTCTTGGCCCCGTCAACGTCCACCTCGTCGTAGCGGCCGTCATAGGCTGCGTCGACCACTTCCTGGTAGTTCTCCTGGAAGGGGAAGACCTCGCGCAGGTTCATCACCTTGGCGTCCGGGTTCAGCGGCTTGATCAGGTTGTCCACGATTTCCTGGCGCGGAACGCACATGGCGAAGGCCTTGCGCAGTTCCGGATCGGTCATCGCGTTGCCATCACGGAAGTTGAAGTCCAGGTGCTCCCAGGTCAAGGTGTCACCCGTCAACACGTTTACCGAATCCCCCAAGGCTTCCAGCTGGGTCAGGGTGTCCACGGTGGGCTGCGGAGCAATGACGTTCAGGTCCTGGTTCTCCAGCGACTGCACCATGGTGTTGTCGGCGGAGAAGCGGAAGGTGATGTTCTTGGTCGCTGCCGGGGTGCCGTAGTAGTTCTCGTTGGCCACCAGGGTCACCGACTCACCGGCCTGCCAGCTGTCCAGCTTGTAGGGGCCGGAGGACGGGATCAGCGCCTCGTCGGGCAGCTTGCCCGGGTCGGTGTTCCATCCGGTGTTCCAGAACTCAGCGGCCTTCTTCAGCGCCTTGCCGTCGCCGTTGCGCACGGCCTCCACCATTTCCTCGGTGGACATGCCGCCCTGCTTGGCGACCACGTGGGCAGGGCTGACCATCCAGGTCTGGATTTCCCAGTCCGGATCCGGGGCCTTGAAGGTCACGGTGAACTTCTTGCTGTCCGGTTCACCTTCAGGGCCCTTGGGGACGGTGTCACCCAGGTCCTGGGAAACCGAGTCGAACAGGGCCTTGTCCCCGTCCTTCAGGTTCGGGTTCTGGATGGCCCAGGCCAGCACCGCGTCCGCGGTGGTGATCGGGGTGCCATCGGACCACTTGGCGTCATCGGAGATGGTGTACTCGATGGTCAGCGGGTCGTCGCTGACCTTCTCGTAGGATCCCAGATCCTCGTTGGCGTAGATCTTTCCATCGGTGCCGAAGTAGGAGAAGCCCGAGACCAGGCGGTCGGTGATGGCCGAGTTGTAGGTCGAGTAGGTCTGCGGAGTGAAGCCGTTGTAGCTAATGAACTCCGGTGCACCCACGCTGACGGTGATGGTGTCGTCCTTGGTGGTGATGTCACCCAGGTCGGCCAGGCCGGTGGTGCTGGCGTCGCCGCCGCCTCCGCCGTTCTGGGTCGCCGACCCGCTTTCCTGCGGTGCATCGGATCCACCCGGTGCACAGGCCGACATGGTAAAGGCCAATGCAGCGCCCAGCGCTACGGCCTTCGAAACGCGTTGAAAGCGCATTTCGCCTCCTTGAGATGATCGAGCAAACGGTGAAGAACCCTCGGTTCCATGTGGAATACATCACACGATGGATTCCGTTGAGCAATAGACTAGCGGGTTTTTGAGTCCTTGGATATAAAAAGAGCGCTTCAGATTCTGCGTGAGCCAGCTCTCGTAACGCAGTGTTATGCGCCATAGTTACCCGCCCGTATCGTGATGCGGCTCTCATATCCGCGAGAACTCAAGGAACTCTTTCACATTGGGAAAATTCAATGGGAACGCGTTAGGATGCGCCCAACCTCAAGGAATTGCTTTATAACATTTTTGCAACATCTGCTTCAGGAGGTAAGAATCCGAAGCATTTCCTGAATTTGCGTCTTGAACGACGAAAACAGGCGCCACCGATCCCAGATGGGATCGGTGGCGCCTGTTCGTAACGGAGCCCGCGCACCGCGGGCCCGCGGCCAGGGCTGCGGCTAGATCAGGGTCGCCCCCGGGATCGCGCCGAGCAGGTTGCGGGTGTACTCGGTCTTGGCATCGTTGAAGATGTCATCGGCCGTGCCCTGTTCAACGATCTGCCCGCGCTCCATGACGCAGACGTGGTCGGCGATCTGGCGCACCACCGCCAGGTCGTGGGTAATGAACAGGTAGGTCAGCCCCAGCTCGCGTTGCAGCTCATCGAGCAGCTCCAGCACCTGGGCTTGGACCAGCACGTCCAGGGCCGAGACGGCCTCGTCGCACACGATCATCTCCGGCTGCAGGGCCAGGGCACGGGCGATGGCGATGCGCTGGCGCTGGCCACCGGAGAGCTCATTCGGGAAGCGGTGCATGGTCGAGGCCGGCATCGAGACCTGGTCCAGCAGTTCCTTCACCCGCTTCTGCCGGCTGGCCGAGTTGCCGATCCCGTGGATGCGCAACGGTTCCTCGATGGTGCGGTAGATCGAGAACATCGGGTCCAGGGACCCGTAGGGGTCCTGGAAGATGGGCTGGACCCGGCGACGGAACTTAAACAGTTCCTTCTCGCTGAGCTTGCCCATCTTCTCACCGTCGAATTCGATCTCCCCGCTGGTCGGCTCCAGCAGGTTCAGCACCATCTGGGCGATGGTGGACTTGCCCGACCCGGATTCGCCCACCACTGCGGTGGTGGTGCCGCGTGGGATCGAGAAGGAGACCTTGTCCACCGCGGTGAACTTGTCCTTGCGCCCAAAACCGCGGCGGATATCGAAGACCTTGGTCAGGTCCGTGATCTTCAGCAGCTCATCCTTCGCCTTGGCTCCCGCCCCCTCGGAGGGGTCCACCCGCTGGCTGGCCAGGGATGGGGCCTTGGCGATCAGGCGCTTGGTGTACGGGTGCTGCGGATTGCGCAGCAGCTCCAGGGCCGGGCCGGATTCAACCACCCGCCCCTTGTACATCACCACAACCTTCTCGGCGCGTTCGGCGGCCAGGCCCAGGTCGTGGGTGATCAGCAGCACCGCGGTGCCCAGTTCGCTGGTCATGGTGTCCAGGTGATCCAGGATCTGCTGCTGCACGGTCACGTCCAGCGCGCTGGTCGGTTCATCGGCGATCAGCAGCCGTGGACGGCAGGCCAGGCCAATGGCGATCAGCGCACGCTGGCGCATGCCGCCGGAGAACTCGTGCGGGTACTGCCCGGCACGGGTTTCCGGGTCCGGCAGCCCGGCGTCGGCCAGCACCTGGGAGACCCGTTCCTTCGGGTTCTTCCCGGCCAGGCCGTTGGCCTTGAGCGTCTCGCGCACCTGGAAGCCGATCTTCCACACCGGGTTCAGGTTGCTCATCGGGTCCTGCGGGACCATGCCGATCTGGTTGCCGCGCAGCTGCACGAAGCGCTTCTCGCTGGCCTGGGCAATGTCCTCCCCATCGAAGAGGATCTGCCCCGAGGAGACCTTGCCGTTGCCCGGCAGCAGGCCGATGGCCGACAGCGCGGTGGTGGACTTGCCCGAACCGGACTCGCCCACGATTGCCACGGTCTCCCCCGGCATGACGGTCAGGTTGGCATCGCGTACCGCGTGCACCGGCCCGTCCGGGGTGGAGAAGGTGATGGCCAGGTCCTTGATTTCCAGCAGCGGCTGCGGAGTTTGGGTCTCAGCCATGACTAGGCCCCCTTCCGGGACTTGGGATCCAGCGCATCACGCACGGCATCGCCGAGCATGATGAAGCTGAGCACGGTGGCGGAGAGGAACAGTGCGGGCCAGAACAGCACCCACGGGTTGTTGCGCAGCTGGGTCTGGGCTGCGGCGATATCGTTACCCCAGCTCATCACGTCCGGCGGCAGGCCAATGCCCAGGAAGGACAGCGTCGCCTCGGCCACGATGTAGATGCCCAGGTTCACGGTCGCGATCACGATGATCGGGGCCAGCGAGTTCGGGATCACGTGCTTGACCAGGGCGCTGAACTTGGACAGGCCCAGGGCCCGGGAGGCCTTCACGTAGTCGGCCGCGCGCGATTCGATAACCGCACCGCGGGCGATGCGGGCCACCTGCGGCCAGCCGAAGATCGTCAAGGTCACGATCACCGTCCACACGCTCTTGTTCTCGCGGAACGCCGGCAGCTGCATCACGATGATGGCGCCCAGGATCAGCGGCAGGGCGAAGAAGATGTCACCGATGCGGGCCAAGACCGCATCCAGCCAGCCGCCGTAGTAGCCGGCCAGCGCGCCAATGGAACCACCGATGATCACCACGAAGATCGTGGTCATCACGCCCACCAGCAGGGAGGCCCGGGTGCCGTAGATGACGCGGGAGTAGATGTCGCAGCCCTGGAAGTTGAAGCCCATGGGGTGACCTTCGGTGGCCGGGGAGTTGGAGTTCATCAGATCGCACTGCAGCGGGTCGTTGCCGGTGAGCACCCCGGGCAGCGCGGCGACGAACAGCACCGCCAAAATCATGATGACCGAGATGATGAACAGCGGCTGCTTGCGCAGCGAACGCCAGGCCTCGGCCCACATGGACAGCGGCTTGCTGGTTTCCTCCACCGCGTCCACGGCCTTCAGCGGCGTTTCGTCCAGCGGGGCGACGTAGTGCGGGATGTGGTACTTGGAGACCTTCCCGGCCCGGCGGTTGGGTTCCATGCCGCCGGAGGCATTAGTTGGTGTGATGTTCTCAGGCATAACGGATCCTCGGGTCAAGCAGGGCGTAGAGCAGGTCAACGATCAGGTTGGCGAGCACGAACACGATCACCAGCACCCCGACCACGGCCACCACGGTGGGCGTTTCGCCCTTCTGGATCGCCTGGTAGAGCAGGTGGCCCACCCCGGGCACGTTGAAGATGCCCTCGGTGACGATCGCGCCGCCCATCAGGGCACCGAGGTCGGCGCCCAGGTAGGTGACCACTGGGATCAGCGAGTTGCGCAGGATGTGCACGGTGATCACGCGGTTGCGGCTCAGCCCCTTGGCGGTGGCGGTGCGCACGTAGTCGGCCTGCTTGTTCTCAATGATCGAGGTACGGGTCAGGCGCAGCACGTAGGCGAAGGACACCAGGCCCAGCACCACGGCCGGCAGGATCAGCTCATCCCAGCGCGCGCCCCCGGAAACGGTTGGCTTGGCCCACTGCAGTTGCACGCCCACCACGTACTGCAGCACGAAGCCCAGCACGAAGGTCGGCACGGCGATCACGATCAGCGAGGCGATCAGCACGGTGGAGTCGAAGATCTTGCCCTTGCGCATCCCGGCGATGACGCCGAAGATGATGCCGAAGACCGATTCGATGGCCAGGGCCATCACGGCCAGGCGCGCGGTGACCGGGAAGGCCCGGGCCAGCACGTCGCGCACTTCCTGGCCGGAGAAGGTGGTGCCCAAGTCGAAGGTCACCAGGCTCTTGAGGTACAGGGCATACTGCACCCAGAACGGCTTGTCCAGGTTGTACTGGGCGCGCAGGGCGGACTCTACCGCCGGGGACATCGGCTTACCGCCGGACAGCGCCTGGATGGGGTCACCAGGGGTCGCGAAGACCAGGAAGTAGACCAGCAGGGTGGCACCGAGGAACACCGGTATCAGCTGCAGGAACCTTCGTAGCGTAAATGTAATCATGGCTGGGTCTCACTCCATGATGCGGTAGGGCACTGGGCCATTGTCTTTCCTCATTTCCGTCGGATATTGCCGGACGCGCAAGCTTGGTGAAGTGACACGTCAAAGGGAGACCCACACGCAGGAGGGTCTCCCTTCGCCGTGCACAAGCACCCGAACCGCTTCCACGGCTCAGGCCACTCGCAAATTACTTGCCGGTGATCTCGTAGTAGAGCGGCACGCCGTTCCACCCGAATTCGACGTTGGAGACGTTGTCGCTCCAGCCGCCCTGGACTGCCTGGTACCACAGCGGGATGGCCGGCAGGTCCTTGAACAGGATCTCCTGGGCTTCGTTGAAGATCTTCGCGCCGTCCTCGGGGGTCTTGGCAGCCAAGCCCTCCGAGAGCTTCTGGTCGAATTCCTTCGAGGAGTAGTCGCCGTCGTTCGAGCCGGCGCCGGTGCCGTACAGGGCTCCGAGGAAGTTGTACAGCGACGGGTAGTCGGCCTGCCAGCCGGTGCGGAAGCCGCCCTTCATGTCCTTGGCGGTGACCTTGTCACGCAGGGCCTTGAAGGAGGTGAACGGCTCCGGAGTGGCGTCGATGCCCAGGTTGTTCTTGATCTGGTTCACCACGGCCTCAACGTATTCCTTGTTGCCGGCACCGTCGACGTTGTAGCCGATGGACAGCGAAGCGCCAGACCATTCATTGATCTTGTTCGCTTCCTCCCACAGCTTCTTGGCTTCGTCCACGTTGAACTCCAGCACCTCGCTGCCCGGAATCGAGTCCGAGTAGCCTTCCAGGACCGGGGCGGTGAATTCCTTGGCGATGACCTTGTTGCCGAAGTAGATCTTGTCGATGATCTGCTGGCGGTCGATCGCGCGGGAAATCGCCTGGCGACGCAGGTTGCCTTCCTCGTCCTGGCCAAAGTGGTCGATGTAGTTCGGGATGGTGATGGTCGCGTTGCCGGCGTACGGCGAGTTGACCGAACGGTCCCCGAGGTCATCCTGGAACTGCGCCAATGCGCTTGGCGGCACCTGGTCCAGCACGTCGAGGTTGTTCGACAGCAGGTCCTGGTAGGCCGACTCGGTGGACTGGTAGACCTTGAAGTCGATGCCGGCGTTCTGCGCCTTGCGCGGACCGTCGTAGCTCTCGTTCGGCTCCAGCTTCAGGTTGACGTCGTGGTTCCACTCGGTCAGCTTGTACGGGCCGTTGCCCACCGGCTTCTCACCGAAGGCCTTGGGGTCGTCATACGCGGCCTCCGGCAGCG
The DNA here is from genome assembly GCF_006094275.1 of Glutamicibacter creatinolyticus. Lineage (GTDB taxonomy): Bacteria > Actinomycetota > Actinomycetes > Actinomycetales > Micrococcaceae > Glutamicibacter > Glutamicibacter creatinolyticus. The sequence continues at coordinate 880,833 of NZ_CP034412.1, read as the reverse complement.
GGTAGAAGGCGGTGTAGCCCAGGCGCAGCGGGAAGTCGGACTCCGGCTGGCTCAGTTCCACGGTGAAGGTGTGGTCGTCCACAACCTTCAGCCCTTCCATCTCGTCGGTCTTCGCGTCCTTCTTGATGACCTCGTCGTAGCCCTTGATGGACTCGAAGAAGTAGGAGTTCAGCTGCGCGTTCTTCGCTGCGGCGCCAAAGTTCCAGGCGTCGACGAAGGATGCCGCGGTCACCGGGGAACCATCGGAGAAGGTCTGGCCTTCCTTGATCTTGATGGTGTAGTTCTGCGAGTCCTCGGTCTCGATCGACTCGGCGATCTCGTTGACGACCTTGCCGTCAGCGTCGTAGCTGACCAGGCCGGTGAAGATCATGTCCATGATGCGGCCGCCACCAACTTCGTTGGTGTTGGCCGGCAGCAGGCCGTTCTGCGGTTCGGTGGTATTAGCGCTAATGACCTTCGAGGTGTCGCCGCCGCCCTCAGCGGATCCGTTGCCACCTTCGTCGGACGAGCCACCACCGCAAGCGGTTAGGGTTAGCGCCAAGGCCGCGGACAGCGCCAGCGCCTTGGATGCCTGCGAGTATCGCATCCTATTTCTCCTCAACTTTGAGTTGCAGTTCGCTACAACGAACAGTCTGTGTCCCACGGCACTAGTGAGCCGCAGCACTAGTGAAAGACGTTACAGCAAACATTCCGAAACAACTAATGAACATTCACATATTTTGCGGATTGTTATCCGCCTGATATGCACACATGGGAAAATGGTGGCAGCGTCACGGTCCCACGATTATCTGAAAAGGTTGATCAGCCCCGGATTTTCCAGCACCCCTCCGAGGTCCGCGAGGAACTGGCTGCCCTCCTTGCCGTCGATCAGCCGGTGGTCGAAGGACAGCGCTAGCGTGGTCGTGTGGCGCAGCGCCAGCTCGTCCCGGTACTCCCACGGACGGCGCTTGATCTGCCCCGCGGCGAGGATTGCCGCTTGACCCGGCGGCAAGATGGGTGTTCCGGCATCCACGCCGAAGACTCCCACGTTCGTGAGTGAGAACGTACCGCCGCTGAGCTGCGCCGGGGATAGCGTCCCGGCCCGGCCCTGTTCGATGATGCCCGACAGCGCCTCGGCCAGCTCGCCCAGTGACAGGCGCTGCGCGGCCGGCACCACCGGAACCAGCAGTCCCCGGTCGGTGGACACCGCCATCCCCAGGTTCACCGAGCCGCGTTCGATGATCTGCCCGTTCTCCCCATCCCAACTGGCGTTGATGGCGCGGTGGGTGGCCAGCAGCCGGGTGCTGACCAGGGCCAGCAGGGTCGTGAAGTTCACGTGCTTCCCCCGCAGGCTCGGGTGCTGCTTGAGCTGCTCGATCAGTTCCAGGCTCGCGGTGACATCCACGGTCAAGAACTCGGTGACGTGCGGGGCGCTGAAGGCGGAGTCGACCATCGCCTTGGCCGTCGCGCGGCGCACCGCACTGATCTTCACCACCCGGTCCTCGTCCTGTGCCGCGGGCGAGGGCGCGGGCGGCTGTCCCTGCGCGACGGCAGGCTGCTGCCCGGCGGTGGCCTGCGTGCCGCGGGCGGCCAGCGCCGCCTCCACGTCGGCCCGCACGATCAGCCCGTCCCGGCCGCTGCCGGTCACCTCATTCAGGTCAATGCCGTGGTCCCGAGCGAACTTGCGCACCGGCGGGGTGCTGCGCGGCACCGTGGACCGCGCGTCCAGGTCCAGGACTTCACCCGGGCTCTCTGCCGGCGTATTCGGGGCCGCGGCGGCCGGCGTCTCCGGTTCGGGTGCGCAACGCCCCGGCGCCTGGGTGGTTGCCGGCCCGCGCCGGGCCTTGCGGGCCGGACGCTTGCCGGTGGAGGGTTCGGCACCGTAGCCGACCAGGGTCGGGGTGCGCTTCGCGGTCCCGGACCCGTCCGCGCCGGAAGGAGCCTGGCCAGCGCCCCCGGCCCCGTCGCCGAAGGTCACCAGCGGGCTGCCCACCGGGACCACTTCCCCGGCCTCGGCGTGGATCTGCTCCACCACTCCCGAGTACGGGGAGGGCAGCTCAACCACGGCCTTGGCGGTTTCCACCTCGGCGATCACCTGGTTCAGCTCCACCTGCTCGCCGACCTGGATCTTCCAGTTCAGCACCTCGGATTCGGTCAGTCCTTCACCCAGGTCGGGCAGCTTGAAAATCTGTGTGGCGTTCATAGGGCACTCACCTGGTGGGCGGATTCGTTGCGGCGCATGACGGTGTCCACGCCGGTCAGGATGCGATCCAGATCCGGCAGGTGGTGTTTCTCCAATCGTGAGGGCGGGTAGGGGATGTCGAAGCCGGTGACCCGCACCGGGGCGTGCTCCAGGTAGTCAAAGCAGCGTTCGGTGATCTGGGTGGCGATTTCCGCCCCCATTCCGGCGGTCGGGCCGGCCTCGTGCACGATCACGACCTTGCCGGTGTGCTTCACCGACTGAACCACGGTGTCCATGTCCAGCGGGTCCACGCTGCGCAGGTCAATGACCTCCAGGCTGATTCCCTCATCCTCGGCGGCCTGCGCCGCCTCGGTGATGGTGTACACCGTTGGCCCGTAGCCGATCACCGTCGCGTCCTGTCCGGGGCGAACGATCTTGGCCTTCAGCGGACCGGGCTCGGCCGCTTCCCGCTCGATCTGGGCGCTTTCGTGGTAGCGGCGCTTGGGTTCAAAGAAGATCACCGGGTCATCGCTGGCGATCGCGTGGCGCAGCATCGAGTACGCGTCCTGCACGCTGGAGGGGGCATAGACCCGCAGCCCGGCGGTGTGCGCGAAGTAGGCTTCCGGGGATTCGGAGTGGTGCTCCGGTGAACCAATGCCCCCGCCGTACGGGATGCGCACGGTCACCGGCATCTTCACCCGGCCCCGGGAACGGTAGTGCATCTTGGCCAACTGGGAAACCAGCTGGTCAAAAGCCGGGTAGGTGAACCCGTCGAACTGGATCTCCACCACTGGGCGGTACCCGCGGTAGGCCAGCCCGATCGCGGCACCCACAATCCCGGATTCGGCCAACGGGGTGTCGATCACCCGCTCGGCCCCGAACTCGTCCTTCAGCCCGGCGGTCACCCGGAACACCCCGCCCAGGGTGCCGATGTCCTCGCCCAGCAGCACCACCTTGTCGTCCTGGCTCATCGCATCGCGCAGTGAGCTGTTCAGCGCCTGGATCATTGAGCTGCGGCTCATCGGCCCTCCCCCGTCTCGAAGCCTTCAAGGTATTGCAGGTAGTCATGCTCCGCCTTGGCCAGCGGGGCGTGCTCTTCCGCGTACACGTGCGCGAACAGCGCGGCCGGGTGCGGGTCGGGCATCGAGGTGATCGCCGCGCGCAGCTGCGCGGCCAGCTCGTCCGCGGCCTGCTCCCCGCGGGCCACGTACCCGGCCACGTCGGCGCCGAGCACCTCCAGGTGCCGCGTCAGCCGGTCGATCGGATCCTTCTGGCGCCATTCGGCCAGGTCCTGCTCGGTGCGGTAGCGGGTGGGGTCATCGGCGGTGGTGTGCGGTCCCATCCGGTAGGTGACCGCCTCGATGAAGGCCGGGCCGCGTCCGGAGCGCACGTGCTCCAGCGCCGCGCGGGTCACCGCCAGCACCGCCAGCACGTCGTTGCCGTCCACCCGCCAGGCGGCCAGGCCGAACCCGGCGGCGCGGTCGGCCAACTGGGTGCGGGTCTGCAGGCCCACTGGTTCGGAGATGGCCCAGTGGTTGTTCTGGCAGAAGAACAGCGCCGGGGCCTGGTAGCTGGCGGAGAAGACCAGCGTCTCGTTCACATCGCCCTGGCTGGTGGCCCCGTCCCCGAAGTAGCCCAGGGCCACCTGGTTGCCGCCGTCGAACTTGATGCCCATCGCGTAGCCGGCGGCGTGCAGCGCCTGCGCGCCGATCACGATCTGCTGGCAGGCGATGTTCACCTCGTTCGGGTCCCAGCCGCTGGGGGTCACCCCGCGCCAGACGCTGAGCAGGTCCTCGGCCTTCACCCCGCGCGCCCAGGCGACCCCGTGCTCGCGGTAGGAGGGAAAAATGAAGTCGTCGTCGTTGGTGGCGCGCACCGAACCGATCTGCGCGGCCTCCTGGCCCAGCAGCGGGGCCCACAGCCCCAGTTCTCCCTGGCGCTGCAGGGCGGTGGCCTCTACGTCCATGCGGCGCAGCACCATCATGTCGCGCAGCAGTTCGCCCAGCTTCTTCTCGTCGACATCCGCCAGGTACTGATCCAGGTCGGCATCGGGTTCTCGTTCACCGTTGACCTTGAGCAGCTGGTGCGTGGGTAGGCTCCCAGCCACAAGATCCATGCGTTGTGTGGACACGATCGGCATCCTTAATCTCGCGTGGTCACTTGGGAAGTGCAGGGGGCATCTTCCCGCTTACTGTGATGCTACTCACAAGATGCAGGATGCACAATGGGTCACCGGCAGTTAGCGCACAATGCACTATTTTTGGGATCCGAACGGTGCTAACCTGCACCTTATGCAAGCCCTTGATTCAACCGACCGCCGGATTCTGCTGGCCCTGTCCTCCGTTGCCCGGCGCAGCGCCTCGGCGATCGCCGCCGCCCTGGGGATGGGACGCAATACGGTGCAGAGCCGGCTCAGCCGGCTGGAGGGCGAGGTGTTGGATCCGATGGACCGGCGCATCCCGCCGGCGGCACTGGGCTTCGGCCTGCTCTCCTTCGTGGAACTGCACGTGCAGCAGCGCCACCTGGGCACCATCACCGAACAGCTGCGCCAAATCCCGGAGGTCATCGAGGCCCACGGGCTGACCGGGTCGGCGGACATCCTGGTGCGGGTGGCCGCGGCAAATGCCGAGGAGCTGTTCCGGGTGCACGGCCGGCTGCTGAACATTGAAGGGGTGCAGCGCGCGGACTCGGCCCTGTCGATGGCCGAGCTGGTGCCCTACCGCACCACGAAGCTGATCGAGATGTCCCTGGGAGAACACCGCAGCGGCGCCGAAACGGCCGGGAACGGGCAGGGCCGCTGCGGGGAACCGGCCTGAGCACCATCACGGTGCGTCCCGTTCCCCACAGCGGCCCTGGAATCTTCCGGCGGCGGTGGCGCGCCTAGAGGGACACGACCCCGGTGCGCTCCAGCTTGTCCCACTTCGCCGGCTTGTTGGTGAGCTCCTTGAACAGGGCGCTGAGCATGCTCAGACCCATCAGCACCGAGTACACCGGCCACAGCGGAATCGTCCACAGGTGCCGGGTGTCCCCCAGCGCCCGGTTCAGCGTCATCGCATAGAGGGCCAGGAACAGGGAGACGAAGATCCCGAGCCAGGCCAGGAACTCGAGCCAGGTGCCGCCGATCGGGTTGGTCCCGAAGATGATCACGAACGGCAGTGCCAGCAGCACCAGCAGCTGCACGACCGGCATCACCACCATGTTGAAGGTGTTGAACAGCAGGAAGAAGCCAAACGCCCCGTACCGCGGGTTCGCGTGCATGGAACGGTGGATGCGGATTGTCTGCAGCAGCCCGCGCGCCCAGCGCACCCGTTGACGCCACAAGCCCCTGAGCGTGGACGGGGATTCGGCGTACACCAGCGCCCGCGGGGCAAAATTCACCTGGTAGCCGGCCTTGTGCACTCGCCAGGTCAGCTCCAGGTCCTCGCCGATGATCCGCTCGTCCAACGGCCCGGCCTCCTCCAGCGCGCTGCGCAAGAACGCCCCGGAGTTCCCCGAGACGATCGGCAGGCACCCGATGAACGCCAGCGCCCGGCGCACCACCCCGGTGCCCAGGTGGGAGATGACGGTCAGCAGCCGGGTCTGCACGGTGTTCAGGTTCACCGGACGGTCATCCCCGCACACCGCCCCGATGCGCGGGTGGCTGAAGCCGCGCAGCATCTCGTTGATGGTCTCGGCGCCAAAGACGCCGTCGGCATCCACGAACAGCAGCACTTCCCCAGTGCTCTGCGCGAACCCGTAATTCAGGGCTGCGCCCTTGCCGGAGTTCGGTTGGGAGAAGCTGCGCACCCGCGGATCGCGTTCGGCCCACCGCTGCATCAGCTGGGCGGTGCCGTCCGCCGACCCATCGTCGACCAGAATCACCTCAAAATCCGGGTAATTGCTGCCCAGGATGGATTCGACGCAGTGATCGAGTACCACGGCCTCGTTGTAGGCCGGCACCACGATGCTCACCCGGGGCCGGCTTTCCAGCAGCGGCGATCCGGCAGCGGCCCTGCGCCGCCGTTCCCGGAACACGAAGGCCAGCGACAACGGCACGAAGGCCAGCTTGATCAGCCCCATCCCCAGGATCAGCCCGCCGCTGACCAGGAACAGCCCGAAGAGGATCATCCAGATCGAATCGACGCCGTCGCCGAAGAGGTCAATGAAGAACTGCATCGCCTAGCCTCGTCCCACGGGTTGAACGCTCAAGGCCTGGGCCTGCTGCAGCACCAGTTCCAGCAGCTGCGGGGCGCGGCGCGAATTGGCGCCGAAGCGGGCGTTGACCTCCAGCACCACGGCCCGGCCATCGGCCAGCCGGCGCACATCCAGATCCGCCTGGAACTCAAGGCCCAGGGCCCGAACCGTGTCCAGCGCCAGCGCGGCAATCTCCTCGGCTTCCGGCCCGTCGATGCGCACGGTGTCCACGGCGTTGCCGACCTTCCCCTGCTTCAGTTCGGTCTTGCGGACCACGGCACAAAAATCGGTTCCCGAATCCGGGCCGGCGTGGAAGACCATGGGCGCGTACTCCTCGCCGCTGGCAAATTCCTGCAGCAGCCAGCTGTCATCCAGTTCGGCCAGATCCAGTTCGTCGGCCGCATCGATGAGGCTGACCCCACGCCCGCCCCGGGCCACCCGCGGCTTGAGGATGAACGGCGAGCCGAGCGCGTCCACCGCCTGCTGGGTGCTGGCGAAGTGGCTGGGCAGGGCCGAACGCGGCACCGGGACGCCGCTGCTGATCAGCCGGGTGACCGTCAGCCACTTGTCGTGGGCGGTGTCCACCGCCGCGGCGGCACCAATCATGACCACGCAGCCCAGCTGCCCGGCCTCGTGGGCGGCGGCAACGGCCGGCAGCTCATCGCTGACCGTGGGCAGCAGCACCTGTACCCCGTGCTGGTGGATCAGGTCGGCCAGCCGTGGAATCATGCCCGGATCATTGGAGGGCGGCACCTTCTCGACGAGGTCGTAGAACTCGTTCGGCGCGTTGTCCATGTCCGCCCCGATCACCTCATGCCCCGATCCGCGCAGCTGTTCCCCCAACGCCATTCCGGCGGGCCCGTTGGCCCCGGTGATAAGGATTCGCATCTAGAACACTCCTACTGACGAGCCAAGGAGCCGGACGGCTTCGAATCCCTCGGCGAATTGGGTTTTGGCCTGGTTGCCCCGGAAGGCGGCGATGCCGCGCACATTGTCCGCGCTCATGTAGGGCTTGCCCATCTGGTTTTGGTGCTGGGCGACCGCGTTGACCTTCACGTCCAGGTAGTCCTCGATGTCAATGAACACCGCCGGGTTGAACTTGCGGGTCGCCGAGGGGCTTTCAAAGCAGAGGATCGAAGAGTGCCGGCGGGCGGCGCGCAGCGTGGCCAGGTGCACGGCGTGGTGGTCCTGGTGCTGGTCGTGCTCCGAATGGGTGAACAGCACGTCGGGATCCAGTTCTCCGATGCGCTGTTCGATCAGCGCGACCATCTCGTTGGACGATTCCGAAAGCCGGGTATCGGGCAGGCGGCCGGCTTTGACGCTCAGCGCGCCCATGAACCGCGCTCCGCGCATCGCCTCATGGCCGCGGATGTCCTGGTCCCCGCCTACCGCACCGTTGCTCATCACCAGCACGTGGACTTCGTGCCCCGCATCGGCCAGCTTGGCCAACGTCCCACCGCAGGCGATCTCCAGGTCATCGGGATGGGCACCGACCGCGAGGATGACCCGACGCTGCTCGGAGGGGACGGCCGGGATGATGGCGTAGTTCATTGCCAGTCCGGCGACCACGAAGAAAAAGAGCAGGGTCACCAGGACGATCAGGTCCGCCTGGTGTCGGCTGGCCAGCCAACCGAAGGCGCTGGCCAGGTTCGCGAACGTGAGGATCAAGGAACCGAGGTAAAGAAATGAATAGAGCTGTTTGCCGCGTCTGAAGCGACGGCTAAGCCGGGTGCGCTGGCTTTCCAGCGACAACCCAATCGCCGCCCCTATCCCTAAAAGGGCAGCAAAATATGACAACCAGGGCATGTGCGAGTCCCCCAAATAAATGTAAATTCAATGCCGTTCAACAGTTTTTTGCGCGCGAATAAGCGGTAGTGAAAATCGCGCAGCCGCACCGGGGCAGGACATTGAGACCCCTCTCAAGTCCTTGGTGCATCAGCCGAACGTATCGAAATTCCCCAATACGTGTGGATGTGGCCGCAAGAGAGCGACCACTGAGCTATTTATACACAACCCCCAGGTCATTCACGAAATCCCTGACTGCCGCGTACCGATAATCTCTTCACCACTGATCTTGCCATGCTTCACCGACAATGATGCCCGGAAAAAGCCGAAGTACCGCGTGTTCTCCGGTTATTCCTACCGCGTTCAATCGTCGGCCACCTCCTGCCCGCACCCGCCTGGTGCCGCGGGCGCGGGTGAGCATTGGGTGTGATTCTGGCCTCTTTCCGCGCCGCAAAAACTGTTGGGTTCCCGCTGGCGCTTTCCTTTGAAAAACCGGATTCGCCTTTCTTGGCCCCAAACATTTCCAGGCCTTAGAGCAACGCAAAAATCCTCCGGAAGGAACCGCTAACTGGTTCTTCCGGAGGATTTCTGGTGTTTTTTGGACCGCGCCCCACGGGACGCAGCCGGTGTTCGCTAGTGGTCCACGGCCTTTTCGGCGCCAACCCCGGTGAGTGAACGGACTTCCATTTCGGCGGCCTTGACCGCGTCCTCGGTGCCCTTATCGGTAATCGAGCCGATCCAGCCCAGCAGGAACGCCAGCGGGATGGAGATGATGCCCGGGTTGGACAGCGGGAAGATCGCCATGTCGATGCTCGGGATCATCGAGGTCTCCGAACCGGAGAACACCGGGGAGATGATGATCAGGCCCAGGGCCGAGAACAGGCCACCGTACATGGACCACAGGGCCCCGCGGGTCTTGAAGCCCTTCCAGAACAGCGAGTACAGGATGGTCGGCAGGTTGGCGCTGGCCGCGACCGCGAAGGCCAGGGCCACCAGGAAGGCCACGTTCTGCCCCTGGGCACCGATGCCACCGGCGATGGACAGCACGCCGATCACCAACACGGTGCGGCGGGCCACCTTCATCTCCTTCTGCGGGGTGCTCTTGCCCTTGGCCAGCACCGAGGAGTAGATGTCGTGGGCGAAGGATGCCGCCGCGGTGATGGTCAGCCCGGCCACCACGGCCAGGATGGTTGCGAACGCGACCGCGGAGATCAGACCCAGCAGCAGGGTGCCGCCCAGTTCGTAGGCCAGCAGCGGGGCCGCGGAGTTCACGCCGCCCGGGGCCGCCAGGATCTTGTCCGGTCCGATCAGCGCACCGGCGCCGTAGCCCAGCACCAGGGTGAACAGGTAGAAGGCACCGATCAGCCAGATCGCCCAGACCACCGACTTGCGGGCTTCCTTCGCGGTGGGAACCGTGTAGAAGCGCATCAGCACGTGCGGCAGGCCGGCGGTGCCCAGCACCAGGGCCAGGCCCAGGGAGATGAAGTCCAGCTTGCTGGTCTCGCTGACCCCGTACTTCAGGCCCGGGTTCAGGATCTCGGGGTTGTTCGCCACCTCGGCGGCGGTGCCCAGCAGCTCGGAGAAGTTGAAGCCGAACAGCGCCAGGGTCCAGATGGTCATCACGAAGGTACCGGCAATCAGCAGGCAGGCCTTGATGATCTGCACCCAGGTGGTGCCCTTCATGCCGCCGACCAGTACGTAGAGGATCATCAGCGCGCCGACGACCACGATCACCAGGGACTGGCCCAGCTTCTCATCGATGCCCAGCAGCAGGGAGACCAGCGCACCGGCGCCGGCCATCTGCGCCAGCAGGTAGAACACGCACACCGCCAGGGTGGAGACCGCCGCGGCGATGCGCACCGGGCGCTGCTTCAGGCGGAAGGAGAGCACGTCGGCCATGGTGAACTTGCCGGTGTTGCGCAGCAGTTCGGCGACCAGCAGCAGGGCCACCAGCCAGGCGACCAGGAACCCGATGGAGTACAGGAACCCGTCGTAGCCGTTGATCGCGATTGCCCCGACAATGCCCAGGAACGAGGCGGCGGAGAGGTAGTCACCGGCGATAGCGGTGCCGTTCTGTGTTCCGGTGAAGGACCGGCCGCCGGCGTAGTAGTCGGCTGCGGTCTTGTTGTTCTTGCTCGCCTTGAGCACGATCACCAGGGTTACCCCAACGAAGCCGGCGAAGATCGCAATATTCACCCACGGGTTGCCCACCGTGGTCTCGCTGGCCGCCTGGGCCAGGATCATCGATGCGGACATCTACTTAACACCCTTCTTTTCCAGGCGTTCGCGGATCTTGGTCGCCTTGGGGTCCAGCTTGCTGTTGGAGAACCGCACGTAGGCGGCGGTGATGGCGAAGGTGGAAACGAACTGCAGCAACCCGAGCACGATGCCCATGTTGATGTTGCCCAGCACCTTGATGGACATGAAGTCGTGGAAGTAGTCCGCCAGGATGACATAGGCGAAGTACCACACGAGGAAAAAGATGGCCATGGGGAACACGAAGCTGCGATGTGTCTTGCGCAGCTCGCCGAACTCTTCAGAGTTCTGTTCCGCGACGAAGTCGACCTCGGTGGCGACGTCGTGTTGCGGGTTGGAGCTCATTGCTCTCCTCCTTGGATTCTGCACGCGGTGTGATCACTGCCACACGCACGATGTGACTGACTTCACTATGCGTGATCCCCCGCGCGCCCGGTAGTAGCCGGCGCCCCATGCATGGCCAGCGGTCAAGATCATGCGCCCAACGGCACACCCGGGCGCGACGAACGGTCGGCCGGGCGGCGCAGTGATTAGGATTGAGGCATGTCAACAGCCTTGGAGATCACCCTGATCGTCACCGTGGCGTCCATCGGGATCGCCATCGTGGGGTTCCTCGGCTTCCGGATTTCGCGCTCCACCCGGGAGATGGGCACCGACGCCGAGCAGGCGACCTTCCAGGCGCTGCACCACATGTCAGTCGCCGTCCCGCACCTGGCCGAGGGGCTGAACGAGGTCAGTGCCGCCAAGGCGGCCCGGGCGCTGCGCAAGCTGCTGGGCTGCCAGGGCCTGGTGATCTCCGATACCGCCACCGAGCTGGGCGTTGAAACCAGCCAGGCCCTGCCCGAGCCGGTGCTCGCCGAATTGCGCGGCACCGTCAAGGACGCGATCGCCACCTCCAAGACCCAGGTGAACAAGCTGCCGGGCACCACCCTGGTCAGTGCCCCGCTGCTGCGTTCGGGCACCCCAGTCGGTGCGGTCAGCGCCGTGCACGCGCACGCCGGTGCCGGGTTTGTGCGCGCCGTCTCCGAGGTCGCTACCTTCGTTTCGGCCCAGCTGTCCCTGGCCGAGCTGGACGCGTCCAAGGCGATGCTGCTCGAGGCCCAGGTCCGGGCGCTGCGCGCCCAGATCTCCCCGCATTTCATCTACAACTCGCTGAACGCGATCGCCTCGTTCATCAACACCGATCCGGCCCGCGCCCGGGAACTGGTGATCGAGTTCGCGGACTTCACCCGCTACTCCTTCCGCCGCCGCGGGGACTTCACCACCCTGGCCGAGGAGTTGGAGGCGATCGACCGCTACCTGCTGCTGGAAAAGGCCCGGTTCGGGGAGCGCATCCGGGTCTCCCTGCAGATCGCCCCCGAGGTGCTGCCCACCCAGATCCCGTTCCTCTCGCTGCAGCCGCTGGTGGAAAACGCGGTGCGCCACGGCCTGGAGGCCAAACCCGACGGCGGGCTGATCTCCATCACCGCCACCGACGAGGGACAGTACGCGATGATCCAGGTCGAGGACGACGGGGCCGGGATGGACCCGCAGAAGCTCTCCAGCGTGCTGGCCGGGACCACCACCAACCTGCACGTGGGGCTGCGCAACGTGGACGTGCGTCTGCGCCAGATCTACGGGTCGGGCCACGGACTGGTGATCGACACCGCCCCCGGGGCCGGCACCCTGATCACCTTGCGCATCCCCAAGTTCGTGCCGCTGCCCGACGCGGAGATCGGCGCCTAGCCACCGCGGCAGGGCCCGGCCCCCAACCGGCCCCTGACCCAACGGGGTGCGCGGCGGCGACTGGGTAGACTGGAACAATGATCAATGTCGTAGTAGCCGACGATGAGCTGCCGGCAGTCGAGGAACTGGCCTACCTGCTCAGCCAGGACTCCCGGGTCGGGCAGATCTTCCGGGCCACCTCCGGGGCGGCGGCGCTGAAGGCGCTGGAGGAAGAAGACGTCGATGCCCTGTTCCTGGACATCCACATGCCCGCGTTATCCGGGCTGGACATCGCCCGGGTCATTTCCCGCTTCACCAATCCCCCGCACATCGTCTTCGTCACCGCCGACGAGGACCAGGCGCTGGAGGCCTTCGAACTGGCCGCGGTGGACTACGTGCTCAAGCCCATCCGCCCGCAGCGGCTGGCCGAGTCGGTGCGGCGCATCTGTGAGCTGGTCGAGGACACCCAAACCAAACCGGAAATGGTCACCGTGGACCAGGGCGGGGTCACCAAGCTGATCGAACGCGACTCCATTGCCTACGTGCAGGCGGCCGGGGACTACGCGCGGCTGCACACGCCCAACGCCAGCTACCTGATCCGGGTGCCGCTCAACGACCTGGAAACCCAGTGGGGCCCGGCCGGCTACGTGCGCATCCACCGCTCCTACCTGGTGAACATGGAACACGTGCAGACCGTCAAGCTCGCCACCGGCAAGGCCTCGGTCCTGGTCAACGGCGTGGAACTGCCCATCTCCCGCCGGGCGCTGCCCTACCTGCGCGAGAAGCTCTCGGCCAACCGGGTGCGGCCACTGTGAGCCAGGATCCCGATGCGCACTTCACCGCCCAGCGCCCGGCCCGGGTTCGGGTCCAGGCCCCGGCGGATGCCGCCGTGGACCTGCAGGTTCCCTCCGCCGAGCACAGCGCCGAGAACTTCTATGTGCGCCAGCTGATCCGTTCCCAGCTGCGCCTGGCGGTCTCGGTGGCCAGCGGGATCATCGTCCTGCTGGTGGGCATCACGGTGCTGCTCTCCTACTGGCCGCAGATTTCCCAGATCACCCTGGCGCGCATCCCGCTGCCCTGGTGGATCCTGGGGCTGGGGGTGTACCCGCTGATCCTGATCGCCGGGGTGCTGTACAACATCTCCGCGGTGCGCAACGAGAAACGCTACCGGAGCATCGCCCGATGATGGCGGTGCTCAGCCTGCTCACCCTGCTGGTGGTGTGCCTGGCCACCGTGCTGGTGGCGGTGCACGGGCTGCGCCTGTCCCGCACCACCTCCGACTTCTATGTCGCCAGCCGCACCGTGCGCCCCTGGTGGAACGCCTCGGCGATCGGCGGCGAATACCTTTCGGCCGCCTCCTTCCTGGGGGTGGCCGGGCTGATCGTGGTCTCCGGGCAGTCCGGGCTGTGGTTCCCGATCGGCTACACGGCCGGCTACCTGATGCTGCTGCTCTTTGTGGCCGCGCCGCTGCGCCGCTCCCAGGCGTACACGCTGCCGGACTTCGCGCAGATCCGCTTCGCCTCCCTGCCGCTGCGCAAGCTGACCACCTACCTGGTGGTGCTGATCTGCCTGCTGTACATCGTCCCGCAGATGCACGGGGCCGCGCTGACCCTCTCGATTGCCACCGGGCTGCCGGGCTGGGTGGGGCCGCTGATCGTGGCGGCGGTGGTGTGCCTGACCGTGGTCTCCGGCGGGATGCGCTCGGTGACGTTCGTGCAGGCCTTCCAGTACTGGCTGAAGCTGGCCGCGCTGGTGATCCCCACCGTGCTGTTGCTGGTGCGCATCATCCCGGGCAACGACCCGGGGATGCGGGTGCAGCAGCTGAGCGAACGCATGGGTGATGGCGGCAGCCTGGGGCTCTACGAAACCATTTCCATCATCATTGCCCTGCTCTTTGGCACCCTGGGCCTGCCGCACGTGCTGGTGCGCTTCTACACGAACCCCACCGGCCAGGCGGCCCGCTCCACCACGGTCATCGTCCTGGGGCTGCTGTCGGTCTTCTACATCTGGCCGGTGGCCCTGGGGGTGCTGGGACGGCTCTACACCCCCGAGCACCACGCCCCGGGCAACGCCGATGCCACGGTGCTGCTGCTGCCGCAGTGGATCTTTGACGGCTGGGCCGCGGACGTGCTGACCGCGGTGGTGGTCGGCGGCGCCTTCGCCGCGTTCCTGTCCACCACCTCCGGCCTGGTGGTCTCCCTGGCCGGGGCGGTGTCCCAGGAGTTCTTTGCCGGCACGGTGCGCGGGTTCAGGATCTCCACGGTCATCGCCACCCTGGCGCCGCTGCTGGTGGCGGCGTTGACCAGTTCCCTGGCGCTGGCCGGGGCGATCGGCAACGTGTTCGCCTTCACCGCCTCAACCATCTGCCCGCTGCTGCTGCTGGGCATCTGGTGGCGGCAGCTGACCAGTATTGGCGCGATGGCCGGGATGCTCACCGGCGCGGTGAGCTGCGCCCTCGCACTGCTGGTCAGCGGGCTGCTGGCCGAATCAGAGTCCGTGCTGGCGGCGCTGCTGCGCCAGCCGGCCGCGTGGAGCGTGCCGCTGGCGTTCGTGGTCACGGTCCTGGTTTCGCTGACCACCGCCAAACGGGTTCCGCGCAACGTGGACCGGATCCTGGAACGGCTGCACGTGCCCGAACGCAGCGCCCTGAGCGACTGACCCCACCCTCACCGGATCACCGGCGTTCAGCGCCGTGATGTGGTGAGCTGGAGGCAGGAAAAGAGCGCGGCGGGCCGCCCCATGCCAGGGGCGGCCCGCCGCGCTCTTGTTCGTTGCGGTGCTAGTCGATCGAGGCCATCAGTTCCACGACGCGGTCCAGGAACGCGTCCACCTGGGACTCCTCGTACCCTTCGGTGCCGATCGCGGTGCGGAACTCGACGCGGCGCACCGAGTCCACGCTCATCGGCACGTCCTTTTCGAAGTACTCGATGAGCTGGTCGCACAACCGGTCAACGTCCTCGACGTTGTAGCTGGCGGCGTTGGAGCGCGAGGGGCGGCGGAAGCGTTCCCCGTGGGAGCGGTGCAGGCGGCCACGCAGGATGGCGGCCAACCGGCCCACCTGCTGCAGCCAGACCTCCTCGCCCTGGTGGGCGATCAGGTCATCGCGTTCCCGCTTGGCAAACACGTCCTCCAGGCGGTCCAGTGCCCCGTCGACCTCGCGGGCGTTGTAGCCGCCCTTCTGCGGGGCGAAGGTGGTGCGGCGCACCAGGTGGCTGGTCACCAGGGTCTCATCGGACCCCTCGCCGTTGAAGGTCTCCCGCGCCCGGTCCAGGAAAGCGTCTACCTGCTTCATGTTGTACCCGAACTCCTGCTCGGAGACCCGGGAAAACGGGGTATCTGCTTGCTGCGACACGTTTCATCCTTCGTCGTACTGGCTCGCGCCCTGGTTCGTGGCCTGGTCGTACCGCGCACGGTACCGGCAATATTCTATGCGTTCGAGTTGCCCCGCGGGCCGGGGCACACCGTCGCGGGTCCTAGGAGTAGGTGGTCACCCAATCGATGAGGTGGGAGGCGAGATAGGTCAGCGGAACGGAGAAGAGCACCGAGTCCAGCCGGTCCATCACCCCGCCGTGGCCGGGCAGCAGGTTGCTCATGTCCTTGATGCCCAGTTCGCGCTTCACCATCGATTCGGACAGGTCCCCGGTGGTGGCGGCCACCACGATGAACACCGCCAGGATCAGCCCGGTCCACCACGGCATCTGCAGCAGGTACTGGGCGCACAGGGCACCGATCACCATGGCGCCGAGCATGGACCCGGCGAAGCCCTCCCAGGACTTCTTCGGCGAAACCTTCGGGGCCATCGGGTGCCGGCCCAGCAGCACCCCGACAATGTAGCCGAACGTGTCATTGGCGACCACCAGCAGCAGCATCGAGGCGATCAGCCACCGGCCCTTCTCATCGGCCAGCAGCAGGACGGCGAAGCTCAAAAGCAGCGGCACCCAGCTGATGATGAAGACCGAGGCCATGATCGAGGCACTGGCGCCCTTCAGGCCCTCCATGATCCTGAACAGCACCGCCAGCAGCAGTGAGCCCAGGTAAGCGAAGCCCAGGGCCTGCAGCCCCCCGAAGTAGGCGGCCGCCGGCAGCAGGGCGCAGGCCAGCAGCACCGGGGTCAGCGGGACGGCGGTGCGCACGTGGCTGGTGGCCCGGGCAACTTCCCAGCTGCCCAGCCCGGCCAGGACAACCACCATGGCCAGCAGCGCCAGCGGGAACCAGAACAGTCCCACCAGGACCGCGCCCAGCAGCACCAGGCCCACCGCGATGGCGGCGGGCAGGTCGCGTCCGGCCTTGGATTTGCTGGCTGCCGCCGCCTGTTCGGCGGCGCGCAGCTCACGCCGCGTGCGCGGCGCACGAGGGCCCGAGTCGGTTGGCGGAACCTGCGCTGCGGTGCCGCCGACCGGGTCTGGCTGGTCTGGCATTAGACGTCCAGCAGCTCTGCTTCTTTGCGCTTGAGCAAATCGTCGATGGCCTCGGTGTGCTTCTTGGTCAGCGCGTCGAGGTCCTTTTCACCGCGGTTACCGTCGTCCTCACCGACTTCGCCGTCCTTGACCATCTTGTCGATGGCTTCCTTGGCCTTGCGACGGTGGTTGCGGATACCGACCTTGGAGTCCTCACCCTTGGTGCGGGCCAGCTTCACGTATTCCTTGCGGCGTTCCTCGGTGAGCACCGGCAGCACCACGCGGATGGTCTTGCCGTCGTTGGACGGGTTGGCCCCGACCTCCGAGTCGCCCAGCGCCTTTTCAATCTCGCGCAGCGCGGAGACGTCGTAGGGGGTGATCATGATGGTACGCGCATCGGGCACCGCGAAGGATGCCAGCTGCTGCAGCGGGGTGGGCGAACCGTAGTAGTCGACCATCACCTTGGAATACATTCCGGGGTGGGCACGCCCGGTGCGGATGTTCGCGAAGTCTTCCTTGGCGGCCTCGATGGTGCGTTCCATTTTCTCGGCGGCTTCCGCCAGAGTTTCCTCAATCACCGGTACTCCTTCAGGGTCCTTTGGCTGGACCAAAACCCGGTTTCACATCGGTGCCACCGGGCTTTGGCAATTCAAACTAGTTCAATCCT
The DNA here is from genome assembly GCF_006094275.1 of Glutamicibacter creatinolyticus. Classification (GTDB taxonomy): domain Bacteria; phylum Actinomycetota; class Actinomycetes; order Actinomycetales; family Micrococcaceae; genus Glutamicibacter; species Glutamicibacter creatinolyticus. Next base: position 863,690 of record NZ_CP034412.1, on the reverse strand, counting down.
ATGCCACGATGGGCTACGGCGTGACCGTGGTGCCGATCCGTTCGCCGCGGATCGCGGCCGCGACGTTGCCTTCGCCTTCCATGCCGAAGACCAGCATGTTCAGGTTGTTGTCCTGGCACATGGTCATCGCGGTCTGGTCCATCACTCGGATGTTGCGCACCAGCGCGTCGTTGTAGGTCAGGGTCTGCAGCTTCTGGGCGGTCGGGTCCTTCTTCGGGTCCGCGGTGTACACCCCGTCAACGCCGCTCTTGGCCATCAGCACCTCGTCGGCGTCCACTTCCAGGGCGCGCTGGGCGGCGACGGTGTCGGTGGAGAAATAGGGCAGCCCGGCCCCGGCACCGAAGATCACCACACGGTCCTTCTGCATGTGGCGGATGGCGCGGCGCGGAATGTAGTTCTCCGCCACCTGGGCCATGGAGATGGCCGACTGCACGCGGGTTTCCACCCCGCACTGCTCCAAGAAGTCCTGCAGCGCCAGGCAGTTCATCACGGTGCCCAGCATTCCCATGTAGTCCGCGCGGGAGCGGTCCATGCCGGCGGCCGAGAGTTCGGCGCCGCGGAAGAAGTTGCCGCCGCCGACCACGATCGCGGTTTCAACCTCGCCCACGGTCTGGGCGATCTGCTCGGCCACGCCGCGCACGGTGGTCGGGTCCACGCCGACATTGCCGCCGCCGAACACCTCCCCGGACAGCTTGAGAAGGACGCGGCGACGCTTGGGGGTATCGGTAGGGACCATCAGTTTTGCTCCTGGAGGATGGTAGTGCTTGCGGCTGGTCGATGTGTCCCCGCTACGAGGCGCGGGCCCGGATGCCGGGCGGGCGTCCCGTCGTCGGGGCAGGGGGTCTGGGGTGGCCGGTGCGGCCGGTATGGATGGAGTCCGGGCGTGGGAAAGGGGAGGCGAGTCACCGAGTATGCTCGGTGCTCACCTCCCCTCCTGATTCCCGCCGCCCGTGCCGGGCGGCTATGCTAGCTGCGGATCGCTGCCCGTGTTAGGCGCCGACGCGGAAGCGTGCGAACGCGACCGGCTTGGTGCCGGCCTCTTCGAAGATCTGGCCGACGGACTTCTTGGCGTCCTTGGCGAAGGCCTGGTCCACCAGCACGATTTCCTTGAAGAAACCGGTCAGGCGGCCTTCCACGATCTTTTCCAGGGCCTTCTCCGGCTTGCCCTCGGCACGCGCGGTCTCATCGGCGATGCGGCGCTCGTCCTGGACGCGCTCGGCCGGAACCTCGTCGCGGCTCAGGTAGGTCGGGGCCATCGCTGCGGTGTGCACGGCCACGTCGTGGGCGGCGGTGGCGGCAGCCTCGGAGTCCGAGTCAACGGCCAGCAGCACGCCAACCTGGGCCGGCAGGTCCTTGCTGGTCTTGTGCAGGTAGGCGGCAACCTTGGTGCCCTCGACGCGGGCCACACGGCGCACGACGACCTTCTCGCCCAGCACGGCGCCCTCTTCAACAACAACGTCGCCCACGGTCTTGCCATCCAGCTCGTAAGCCAGCAGGGCATCCACATCGGCGGCGCCGGAAGCCACGGCGGCATCCAGAACCTTGTTGGCCAGCTCGATGAACTTGTCGTTCTTGGCCACGAAGTCGGTCTCGCAGTTGATCTCGATCATGACACCGGCGTTGCCCTCGACCTTGGCGGCCACCAGGCCCTCAGCGGTCGAACGGCCTTCGCGCTTGGTGGCGCCCTTCAGGCCCTTGATGCGGATGATCTCGATGGCCTTCTCGGCGTCACCGTTGGCCTCGTCCAGGGCCTTCTTCACGTCCATCATGCCGGCGCCGGTGCGCTCGCGCAGTGCCTTGATATCAGCAGCGGTGTAGTTTGCCACGTGCGTTCCCCATTCACTAGGAGGTTTCAAGTTATTTCGCTCGTGGGACGGGTCGGTGTCCCGGCCCGTCCCACGAGAGGGTCTGGAGTTACGCCCTTGATCTCAACGTAGCATCAACGGACAAACTCCATGAGTCATTCAGGTGACTACTCGGCGGCTGGCTTTTCAGCAGCTTCCTCGGTAGCGGTCTCGGCCTTGGGGGCCTCTTCCTTCGAAGCCTCTTCCTTGGCACCGGCTTCGAGCAGCTCGCGCTCCCACTCGGCCATCGGCTCTGCGGCACCCTCGGCCTTGCCGGCAGCCTTGTTGTTGCGGGCGATCAGGCCATCGGCAACAGCGTCGGCGACAACGCGGGTGAGCAGGTTGACGGAGCGGATGGCGTCGTCGTTGCCCGGGATCGGGTAGGTGACTTCGTCCGGATCGCAGTTGGTGTCCAGGATGGCAACCACCGGGATGCCCAGCTTCTGGGCTTCGTCGATGGCCAGGTGTTCCTTCTTGGTGTCAACGATCCAGATTGCCGACGGAGTGCGGTTCAGGTTGCGGATACCACCAAGGTTGTTCTGCAGCTTGGTCAGCTCGCGCTTGAGCAGCAGCAGTTCCTTCTTGGTGTGGCCCGAACCGGCAACATCCTCAAAGTTGATCTCTTCCAGTTCCTTCATGCGCTGCACGCGCTTGGAAACGGTCGAGAAGTTGGTCAGCATGCCGCCCAGCCAGCGGTGGTTCACGTAAGGCTGGTTGACGCGGGTGGCCTGCTCGGCAATGGCTTCCTGAGCCTGCTTCTTGGTGCCGACAAACAGGATCGAGCCGCCGTGGGCGACGGTCTGCTTGACGAAGTCGTAGGCGCGGTCGATGAACGACAGCGACTGCTGCAGGTCGATGATGTAGATGCCGTTGCGCTCGGTCAGGATGAAACGCTTCATCTTCGGGTTCCAGCGACGGGTCTGGTGGCCGAAGTGGACGCCGCTGTTCAGCAGCTCTCGCATGGTTACGACTGGCATGTCGCAACTCCTTCCGGCAGTAGCGGACCGGCCGGTTTTCGACCGCGGTAACTGCCCTAGTTGTTTGGGTTTTCCGCGCAAGGCCCTGGTGGCCATACGCCCTAGTGCTACGTTCACGCCTGCACGCGGCAGGCGGGCTGACCCCACCGATTGCTCGGACCTCTGGGGCCTAGACACAAAATGAATCGTGAAACGTGGCACGCGAAGTCAATTCCGCATCCGCGACCGGTGTTTTGGGCACACCTGTCGCACGAAACTGCAGTTCCAAGTGTACTACACGGCTCCACGCGCTCCAGTGCCCAGGGGCCGGTGGATCCAGTGACACCGGTTACCCACATTGCGTCGCCGCCATCGCCCGGGCCGGGGTACGCGGCTCCACGGTGGAGGCATGAAAAAGTTTCGCAGATTCCGGTCCCTGGCCGTCCTTCCGCTCTTGGCGGTGTTGCTGGCCCTCTCCCCCCTCCCGCCCACGGTGCCCTCCGGCACGGCGGGCGAATTCGATCAGCCATGGCACTGGCCGCTGTCCGGGGATGTGCAGGTGCTGCGTGAATTTGATGGTCCGGCGCAGACCTGGTTGCCCGGCCACCGCGGGGTCGATCTAAAGGCGGCGGCCGGCATCAGCGTGCTCGCCCCGCAGGGCGGGGTGGTGTCCTATCGCGGGTTCATCGTGGACCGGCCGGTCATCGTCCTCGATCACGGGCAGGGTTTCAAATCCAGTTTTGAGCCGGTGACCTCATCCTTGCGGGTCGGAGATGCGGTGCGGGAACGGGAAGTCATCGGTGAGGTGGCCTCCGGCGCCCACTGCGATGGCCGGTGCCTGCATTGGGGTGTGCGGCTGAATGGCGAGTACATTGACCCGGCGTTGTTGATCGAAGACTTGCGCCCCTCGATCCTGCTTCCCCTGCACTGATGCAGCTGTTCCGGTGCCGCTGCTGCCAACGAATCCCCTGCCCGGCTCAGGAGGAGTTCGGCTGCACCGGTTCGGCTCAGGGCAGTTGGATGCTTTGGCGCGCCAGCCGCTTCCGATACTGCTTCTTCATGCCCCTGGCCGGATACATCGGTTCAGGCCAACGGGGCTGCAGGGTGTCGCCCAGGGTGATGCCGCGCATCCGCCGGCCGAACATGGGCAGCACCCATTGGCGCAGCCACTCAACATCGCGCTGCGTGGCCTGCAACAGACCCATCCGTTCGGGGGTGTCGAATGGCACGAAGGAGAGCCGGTGGTTTTCACCCAGGATCTCCAGGATGCGAATCGCCATATAGCGGTGCCCGGCTCGGTTCATGTGCAACTTGTCGGTGTCCCACATCCGCCGATCCCGGTAGGCGTTCCACGTCCAGTAGTCCACGAGCGTCACGGTCGAAGGATACTGTTCGGCCAGTTCACGCACCCGCTCGTTGAACTTCCAGTTGCGTCGCTTCAACGGGGCCAGCAGCGGATGGACCGGGATGTCAAAACCGGTGAAGAGCAGAACCTGGGCGCCGGAGCCGGCAAGCCGGTGCACGGCCTGGGTGTAGCAGTGGAGCAGCTGCGCCATGTCCTTGCGCAGCTCCATGATGTCGTTGCCGCCGGCGTAGAAGCTGATGACGTCCGGCTTCATGGCCAGCGCCGGTTCAACCTGTTCGCAGACGATGCGTTCCAGCCGGCGGCTGCGGATCGCCAGATTGGCGTAACGCCACTGCGGATCCTGTTTGGACAGCTGCTTCGCGACCCGATCGGCCCAGCCTCGCACTCCATTGGGAAATCTCGGATCCCAGTCCCCCACGCCCTCGGTAAAGGAATCACCAATCGCAACAAAAAGCCGGCCCATGAAGATTCAGGCTAGGCAGGCAACGTGACGGGCAGGCAACGAACGCTCGAACAATCAGTGTCGCGACGTGGGTGCGCCACGGCCTTGCCCTGTCGCTCAACCCTGCCAGGGGCAGCGCCTGAGAATGCGAAACACCGGATGACTGTCTTCACAGCGCATCCGGTGTTCTATTCGTAGGGCGTGCCGGACTTGAACCGGCGACCAAGGGATTATGAGTCCCCTGCTCTAACCAACTGAGCTAACGCCCCACATGAGCTGCAAACCATCCAGGGGGTTGAGCACACTCGAAATATTCTAGAGCATAACCATCCGGTTCCTGGAACTGGGTGTCACGCGATTTTAGTCCCACACCTGTTCCGAGCCGTCGAGCATGCGGCGGTAGATGCCCTCGAAGGCGTCCATTGTGTTCTTCTGGGCGTGGTTCATGACCTTGCGGTGCCCGGCCCTGCCCATCCGCTCGCGCTCCGTCTCATCCAGTGACAGGATGCGATCCAGCTTTTCGGCCAGGTCCTTGCGGTCACCGGGCTGGAACATGTAGCCGTTGATCCCTTCATCCACCAAATGCGGCAGCGCCAACGCGTTGGCCAGGACCACGGGCTTGGAGGCCGAAAGCGCCTCCAAGGTGACCAGGGACTGCAGTTCGGCGGTGCCCGGCTGGCAGAATAGGTCACAGCGCAGGTAGGCCTCGCGCAATTCCTCGTCGCTGATGTGCCCGAAGAACTTGACCCGGTCCGCCACGCCCTGTTCCTTGGCCACCTGTTCAAGCTTGCTGCGCTGTTCGCCGCCGCCAACGATCTCCAGTACGGCGTTGGGCACCTGCCTCATCAGCGGCAGTGCCTCGATCAGTTCGTTGACGTTCTTCTCCACGGCCAGGCGCCCGACGAACAGGATGGTGGGTTGTTCATTGCGCAGCACGCTCTCACCTTCGGTGAGCTCGTAGTTGCCCACCTCAATGCCATTGGACAGCGGGCGCACCCGGGTCAGGCCGGCGCGTTCGCGCATCGCCTTGGCCGCCAAGGGGGTGGGGGTGGTGATCACCTCGGCGCGGTTGAAGACCCTGCCCATGTCCCACCAGGAGTAGCGGAAGTACAGGTTGTTGAACCACTGCGGGAAGGGCAGGAACGGGTTCAGGTTCTCCGGCATCAGGTGATTGGTCGCCACGGTGCGGATATTCTTGCTGCGCCCGTAGGACAGCGCAGCCCGGCCGATCATGTAGTGGCTTTGGGCATGAATCGCATCGGGCCCGATCTCCCGCAGCAGCCGCTGGATCTGCTTGTTGACCTCCCACGGGTAGGTGATGCGGAAGTAGTCGTGGGTGGGCACGGCGTGGGATTCGAGCCGGTGCACGATCGCCTCGGGACGCACCTCGGTGTAGGTTTTTCCCTTGTTTCCCCGGCTGGCCAGCACATGGACCCGATGACCGCGCGAATGCATCGCGGTGGCCAACCGGTAGCAGAACGTCGCCGCGCCATTGACATCCGGCGGGTAGGTGTCGGCGGCAATGACGATGGTCAACGGTTTTTCCTCGGCCACGCAGTCTTCCTTGCTTGTAGGCGTGTGGTCAGTTATCAGTTCAGTTGTCGGCGTCGTCACGCTTGTCCATTCCCCCGGCGGCAGCCTTCTTGGCGCGTTGTTCAATCACATCTGGATGGTGCTTTGACAGGGCCACCACCCCGACGATGGCCAGCAGGCCGGCGATGCCCATCACCACGCCGATGACTCCTGGCACATCCGGGCGCAGTTCGTTCAGGATCGAGATGCCGATGGCGATGCCGATGATCGGGTCGATCACGGTCAACCCCGCAATCACCAAGTCCGGCGGGCCCTTGGAATAGGCGTTCTGCACGAAGTAGGAGCCCAGCAGCCCGGCGATCACCACGAATCCCAGGGCCAGCCAGGGCAGGTTCGCGAACTTGAACTCTTCCAGGTGCATCAGCGCGATGGCGATGGTGCGCACCAACACCGCCACGAACCCGAAGAGTACCCCTGCCCCGGCGATGTAGAAGAACGGCCCAAACTTGTGGCGTCCCAGGAAACCGAAGACGGCGAAGAAGACCACCAGTACGGAGAGGATCATCTCGATCAGCAGGGTCTGCTGCGGGGAGGCGTCGCTGTTGCGGGTGGTGACGTTGATGGCCAGCAGCACGAAGCCCACCGAACCGACCATGCAGCTGACGATTGCCAGCACCGTGGGCCGGTTCATCTTCAGGTTGTTTTCCTTCGCGTTGACCACCGCGGTGATCACCAGCGCGATGGCGCCGATGGGCTGGACAACGGTCAGCGGGGCGCTGGCCAGGGCGTAGACGTTCAGCACGGTGCCGGCACCCAGCAGCAGGGTACCCAATACCCAGCGTCGGTTGGCCAGCAGTGCCGGAATGTTGCCCCAGGAAAGGTTCAGCCCGCCGGTTTGCGTCCGCACCGCCCCGGATTGCCAGTGTGCGCCGAAGGCCAGGCATACAGCGCCACATAACGCGGCAGCTACAGCGGTCCAAACCATGGCCGTGCTATCTCCTCAGCTCGTGACCGGCAACGACGTCAACCCACTGGTGTCCGCCCGGTCTGGTCGCGAACATTCAGTTACTGGAGTGGACCTTGGTCGTCAGACCGGGCCGGCTGCCCCGCCCGGGGCAGCCGGCATCCGAAGCAGGCTAGGACTTACGCAGCAGCTTGCGCAGCACGCCGACGAGCGCCAGCGCACCGGCACCGATCAGCGCGAAGGGCTTGGCCTTCTCCATCCGCTCCTGGGTGGCGCGTTCCTGATCGGTCTGCACCCCCGTGGTGGAGGAGGGCAGTACGAAGCTGCGGGCCTTCGCCGCGGCGTCCGAGACAGTCGACCCCGCCTGGTCGGCCATGCGACGGGCGCGATCGACCTTAGCTTTTGGGCCGCGCATGCTCTCTTCGAGGTTGTCACGCAGCGCCTGGATCTGGCGGCGGCGGCGCTTGGTGCGCAGGATCAGTTCGTCGGCGCTCGGTGCCGGAGGCTTCGGTTCCTTGTCCTTGCCGTCCTTGTCGTGCTCGTCGTCCTTGGACTTCTTCTTGCACGGTTCATCCAGGCTCGACTCGTCGAACTCGCTGCCTTCCTTCAGCACGCCGATATCGTGGCGGATGCCTCGAATCGCAGCGTCCGGAGTCAGCGGCAGCGCCTTCTTGATCTTGCGGTAGCCCACCAAGCCCAGAATCAAAGCGACAAGCAGGAAGAACCCGGCAACAATCAGCGCGGCAGCCCATCCGGGCAACCAAATTGCCAACACGTTGACCAGGGTGACCACTACAGCGATCACAAACAGCAACAGCACAACCAGCGCGCCCACGGCAAGGCCGACAGCGACGCCCATGCGGATGCCCTTGTCTTTCAGGAGGGTGGTCGCCAGCTTCGCCTCATCGGACAGCTGCTGTGGGACCAGCTCCTTGAGCCCCTCTACCTGCTCCTTGGCATTCTTGATGCTGGTTTTCAGATTTCCGCCTACTCGCGTCGATCCTTCTTCAGACATGGTTTCTCCAGTTTTCTCGATCGCCAAGCGACCGGTGGTTCAAAACTAACACCCCGGCCGCTGATTCGGACTCAGCCTCAAGAGGTAAACCCACGGTATGAGAACCCCCAACTTGCGCTGTACGTATCATCGATTCGCCAGTCTATCGTCTAATGAACCCGCATTTCCGGCATTTACCAGCAGATTGGAGGGTTTGATCAATTCCCCGAACAGAATTCGGGTGTGAATCGGCGCTCGGCCGGGATGCGGGCCAACAGTCCCCTGGGCGGCATCGCGCGAGGATTCATTGCCTCTTCGCGGCTTGTTCACCGCTTCGTTTCCTAGCGCTGGATCCCCAGGATGTACTGTGCCTGGGAAACGTGGGCGAAGGCATCCAATGAAATGCTGAGCAGCCTGGCCCCACGGCTGACCGGCGGCTCCCAGCGCCGGTCCACAATCTGCGCCAGCTCACCGTCGCTAAGAACATTGAGGTAGTCCAGCTGGGCGTTGATCACGGCTTCGAGGTGCTCCATCAACAGGCGCGGATCCTCGACGATGACGCTGCGCGCCTGTTCGGGGCTGTGCCCGAAACCCATGTCATCCTCGGCGAGAGACAGGTCGAAGCGCTCTTGGTAGCCCTGCGCCGTCCACACCGGCTCCTTGCCGCTGAGCTGGGAAAGCTGAACATCGATTTCCCGTGCTGAATGCCACAGAAGCCACGCGATGGAGTTGTCGTGGCCGGGGTGCCAGTTCAGGTTCTCGGCGGTGAGCTGGTCTTCAATGGATTTTGCGGCTTCGAGCGGACGGTAGGCCAAGTCCTTGAGGACTTCAACGGAGTTCATGTCATCTCCCCTTTTCGTGGTGTATGCCCATCGTAGGAGCGATCCCCGCGCCGAAGATAGGCCTTTGAGCTCACGTTTTGCTGCGGCTTAGGATGATCCGCCTCCGGCCTGGGCCCCAAAAGCCCGCCGGGCAGGAGGTAGATCAGGGGGAAATGACAAAGGCCCTGATCCGTAAAACACGGATCAGGGCCTTTCAAAGCTCCTCCAGTTGGACTTGAACCAACAACCCTTCGATTAACAGTCGAATGCTCTGCCTATTGAGCTATGGAGGATCGCAACGTGTAATATCTTAGCACTGGCCAAGACCCGTTTCCAAATCCAGCAATGGAGCGTCACCGACATTGTTTCTCGGCCCGGTCGACCGTTATGAAAGCCCGAAAAACCAGGCAGTGGTCTTATTTCCGCTTCCGGTATTCAGTGATCGCTAACTGGGCCAGATCGATCAGTTGTTCGGCAGATTCGTCCCATGAGTAATCGGCGGCCCGTTCGAGGGATCGCTGCGAATATTCCTTCCACACTTCCCAGTCATCTAGACGCTGGATCTGCCGGGCAAATCCCGGGGCGTCATCCGGATCCACGTAGAGTGCCGCTTCCTGCGCGACTTCCCTAAAGATCGGCATGTTCGTCACCACAACCGGAGTCCCAACGCTCATCGCCTCCACCAGCGGCAAACCGTAGCCTTCCTCCCGGGACAGAGTGACCAGGGCCGTGCATTGGGCCAACAGTTCCTGATACGCCTCTTCACTGACCCCGTCATGGAAGATCACCGTTGCGCTCGCGGGAATCAACGCCTCCAGTTCGCTGCGCCGCGCAGCGCTGATTGGACTGAGCAGATGCAAGCTGTGCTCCGGCAAGCAGGCCATCGCCCTAATCAGGGTCTCCACGTTCTTGTATTCCATGAACGAGCCCATATACAGCAGGGACTTTTCCGGCTTCACATCCTGGGCTCGCGGAGCCGCCTGGCCGGTGGGCGCATTAGACACCAGCCCAATGTGCTTCCTGGTCAACCGATGGCGTTTCATCAGCCCGGCAGTGGTGTTGGAGACCGTGGCAACCGCATCCGCCCGATTGAGCAGCAGCCGCTGTGGCCAATACACCTGATGGAACAGAAACCAGCCCACCCGGATGGGAGCCGGCAGAAACTTGGGCGCCCTCGGGTGCGCATAGTAAATCAGGTCATGCAGGGTGAGGATCACCGGGAACTTGCGACCCAGCGTTCCCATCGTCTGCATGGGTGAAAACACGACGTCCGGACGCAGTTTGTTGACCTGCAACGCCACCAGTGGTTCCAGGGGCGAGGTGGGAGAAGTGACCTTCAGGTAGGGAACGTCGGGCAACATCGATAATTGGCGCAGATCGCTGACGAGCATGGTGACATCCGCCCGCTTGCTCACGGCCTCAATCAAACCTGCCGTATACCGGCTGATGCCATCATGGTGATTGATACGGGTATAGCGGGCATCGATGACGAGTTTCACTCTTCGGGTCGCCTTACGTTCGCTGGTCTCAACCCTCTCCACATTAGTGGCTGATCCGGACCGTTACCTGTTGCGCCACCGCTCTTTCCTGGACACTGTCTGCGCAACGAGTAGGGGTTTTATCCAGTCCGGTGGATGACCTGCTGGTAATCTCCAAAGGACCGGCGGCTTGGCTGAAGAAGACTGTAACGAGGCGGAAGGAAGGAGGCAGGAAAATGACTGAACAATTGGCCCGTTCGCAGCGATTCCTGCTTTCCTCCAACTCCGCGGATGCGGCAGGGCGGGCTGCGGCCGACTTCATTATCGACCTGGTCTTGGTAACGACGCTGGGGGCCAGCGCCTTTCAGATCGGCGTGCTCAACGCGCTTGGATCGGTGGCGTTTGTTGTGGCAGCGATCCCGGTGGGACATCTGGTGGACCGGCACGGCGCCCTGCGCTGGTTGCGCGTGGGGTTGGCCGGAAAGCTTGCCCTGCTCCTGGTCTTGACCCTGCTGCTGGCCACCAACCAATTGACCGTGCCCGCCGTCCTGCTGCTGGTCACGGTCATGGGACTGGGCACCCTGGTGGTTGAAACCGCGCAGATCTCGGCGGTGCCCGGGCTCAATGATCCGACGAAGTCGACGAGCGGAATCACCAGGCTCGTCGCCCGGCTTACCGCCGCGGACCAGGCCCTGAGCATCATCATTCCCGCATTCTTTGGACTGCTGATCAGCCAGCTGGGATCCAGCACGCTGATGGCCCTGGCTGCCGGCCTGGGTTCCGCCGCGCTTCTGCTGGCCCAGCCCATCCGCAACCATAGTTCGGCCTCCGGCGCCTCGATTAAATCGCCCCGCCCGCAGCCCCAGGGCAATTGGCGCAGCGGACTGACACTGCTGTTTGCTGATCGGCGACTGCTGGCGGTCACGGCCCTGGTGACCTTGTGCAATGCGGGCTTGGCGGTGGGTGCGGCTGTTGAGTCAATCCTGATCCTGCGCCATCTTCGGCTGGGACCGCAGTGGTTTGGCGTGATTACCGCGTTCGGGGCCGTGGGCGGCTTGCTGGGCGCGGCTTTTTCGGAGCGGATAGTGCAGCGCGTGGCGCTGCCTCGCTTGACGGTGCTGACCGGATTCTTCCAGCTCCTGCTCGCAGGGCTGGTGTTCACCTCTTATTTCACGGTGCCTTACGTGTCCCTGGCGTTGCTGCTGACCCAGTCTCTGCTGTGGGGCGTGGTACTGGTCATCTTCAACATTGCCAGCATGTCGTGGGTGACGACGATCGTTGACCCGGCGTTCGTGGGCAGGGTCAGCAGCGCCCGGCGCCTGTTCACCTTCGGTGCGGTGCCAGTCGGCTCCCTGGCGGGTGGCGCAATTGGCTCAACCGTGGGAATCTGGGCGTCCTTGCTGTCCTGGTGTCTGTTGTGCGCCGTGGGCACTTTGAGTTTTCTCCTGCTGCGGAGAGGGTCCTTGCGCACTCCCCCCGCTGAGCTCTGACACCGAATCCAACAGGCCGCAGTGCCCTCGTTGAGACCCTGGGCATCAATGGCTTCGCAGTCGCGGCAGAGCCGTGGGAGCTTCACATTACGGTCTTCATGCCGTTGGTGACGGGCATCATAAATCACTGCATTCTTCCTTGGTGTAAATATCAGAAAACTCCGAGACGATTTCGAGTTGATCTGCACCGAATTTGCAATACGTTACCTAGCTGTGATGTTAATAAGTTCCCGTTAGGCAAGCCTGACCAAACATCATGTAATCAACTTGAGGACTACGCCATGGGCACCTCCCTTCAGACTCTGCGGCCACAACGGCGGCAACCGACCACGCCCGAGGACACGCTGCTGTGCGGCGCCACCGCGACGCGATTCCGAGAGGAAACCGAAGACGCGCTTCATCGGGCCACACGCCAACTGCAACAGGCCAATTCCCCCACCACCGGTCCCTCCCCCACCGACTTGGCACCACGCATCGAGGCCGTTGACCTGGAAACACCGCTGGGTTCCAGCGCTGAGGTCTTTTCCGAACTGGAGGAGCTGTACCTGCGTGATGCCGTGTACTTCCACCACCCGAAGTACGCCGCGCATTTGAACTGCCCCGTGCTCATCCCGTCGGTGGCCGCAGAGGCGTTCGTCAGCACCCTGAACACGTCTATGGACACCTTCGACCAGAGCGCCGGCGCAACCCTGATCGAACAACGCCTGGTGCAGTGGAGCGCCGGGCTCATCGGATTTGCTGTCTCACGGGCGGACGGCATCTTTACTTCCGGCGGCACCCAGTCCAACGTCCAGGCGATGCTGATTGCGCGGAATCGGGCAGTGGCCCGTCTGGACGGCCCGTTGCCGCACCGGCTTTCGCAATTGCGCATCTACACCTCCGCCGACGCCCACTTCAGCATCGCGAATGCCGCCATGCTGCTGGGCCTGGGACAGGACGCGGTGCGCAGCATCCCCACCGATGCCCGCCACCGCATGGACAGTGTGTCTCTGTGCGAGCAGATTGAGCGGGACGTGGCCGCCGGACTGCTGCCGATGTCGATATCCGCCACCGCTGGCACCACTGACTTCGGAGCCATCGACCCCCTCTCGGATCTGTCGGCCCTCGCCCGCCGGTTCGGGACCTGGCTGCACGTTGACGCGGCCTACGGCTGCGGTCTGCTGGTATCACCGCGCCACCGGCAATGGTTGGCGGGCATCGAGCAGGCCGACTCGGTCACACTGGACTTTCACAAGTCCTTCTTTCAGCCCATCGGCTCCAGTGCGCTGGTCCTTCGCGAGGGGACGGACTTTGACTCCATCAGGCACTACGCCGACTACCTCAACCCCCGGGCCGCCGCGGCGCAAACCCCGAACCAGGTCGACAAGTCGCTGCAGACCACCCGGCGGTTTGACGCGCTCAAGCTCTGGGTGGGGTTGCGCACGATCGGCGCGTCAGCCATCGGCACCATGTTCGACCGGGTCATTGAGCTGGCGGGCGAAGCGCAGGAGCTGATCGGGGTGCGCGCCGAGCTGCGCCTTGAAGCACCGGTGCAGCTGAGCACGGTGGTGTTTGGCTTCAACCACCCCACCGAGCCGCTGCCCCAACACCACGCGAACACGCTGAATGACGCGATCCGCCAGCGGCTGTACGAGCGGGGCCAGGCCATGGTCGCCGCCACCACCGTGCAAGGGCGTCGCCTGCTGAAGCTGACCCTGCTCAACCCCAACACCACGGTGCGGGACCTGGAGGAGATCCTCGACCTGATCTGCCAGGCCGGCTACGAGCTGCTCGCCGAGAACTTCGCGAAAGGACGCCCATGACCAAGCACACAGCCCAGAGCGCTTCCGGGACATCCCGCACTCCGGCAGAACACTTCGACGTCGTGGCCATCGGGGCCGGACCCTTTAACCTGGGGTTCGCGGCACTGGCCGAACCCCTGCAGGATCTGTCCCTGGCCGTGCTGGAGGCCGATGACTATTTTGCCTGGCACCCGGGAATGATGCTGGAGGGGGCGCACCTGCAGGTGCCCTTCATGGCGGACCTGGTCACCATGGCGGATCCGACCAGCCGGTATTCGTTCTTGAACTACCTAAAGCAGCACGGGCGGATCTACCCGTTCTATATCCGGGAGAACTTCTACGCGCTGCGCAACGAATACAGCAACTATTTGGCCTGGGCCGCCGAAGAGCTGCCCAGCGTGCGCTTTGGCCACCGCGTCATGCAGGCCAGCTACGCCAACGGCCGCTACCTCCTGCTGGTGCTCACCAATCGCGGCATGACCACGATCAGCGCCGACCGGCTGGTCATCGGCACCGGTTCCCAGCCCTACGTACCGCCGATCGCGAACGAGGCCGCCCAGGCGACCGGGCGGCTGGTGCACAGCAGCCGCTACGTGTTCTCCCGCCCGGAGCTGCTCAGCGCCGACGGCGAGCGCCCAAAGGTCGTCACGGTACTGGGCAGTGGTCAAAGCGCGGCAGAAATCTTCCTGGATTTGCTGCAGCACCTGCCGCAGGAGGACCACCTGGTTTGGGCCACCCGCTCAAACCGCTTCTTCCCGCTGGAGTACACCAAGCTCACCCTGGAGATGACCTCCCCGGAGTACATCGACCACTTCCACGCCCTGCCAATGCGCCGGCGCGATGAACTCTCCGCCCGGCACAAGGGACTGTACAAGGGCATCAACGCCGACCTGATCGATGAGATCCACGAGCAGCTCTACCAGCGCAGCGTGCACGGCCGTCCGCCGGTGCATCTGCGCACCGGTTGCACTGCCACCGCCATCGAGGCCGGATCCGGCACCGCCGAAGACGCACTGCAGGTGACTTTGCGCCACGAGGATGACCACCGTCAGCTGCGCTTTGGCACCGACCACCTGGTGCTGGCCACCGGCTACCGCACCGGGGCCCCGGACTTCCTCTCCGGCATCGACTCCCGGCTGCGCCGGCTGCCGGACGGGCGGCTGGATGTGGACCGCAACTATGCGGTGGGCGTGCACCAGGACATTTTCGTGCAGAACGCCGAACTGCATACCCATGGGTTCACCGCCCCGGACCTGGGCATGGGCGCATACCGCAACTCGGTGCTGCTGAACCGGATCACCGGACGCGAAGCCTACCCGGTGGAGCAGCGCATCGCGTTCCAGCGGTTTGGGGCCGCCGGGCTCGAAGGCCTGCCCACCGAACACCGGGAAGCATCCAACACCGTGCTGAAGGACTAGGAGACAGACGATGAACGCCACCGATTTCAGCTTCCGCCCGTTGCGGCTGCCCGAGGATGCGGCCCTGCTGCACCGCTGGGTGAGCACCGAACAGGCCCGTTTCTGGGGTCTGACCGGGGCCAGCAGGCAACGGGTCCAGGAGGAATACCGCCAACTGCTAGCCACGAAGGACTACCGGGTGCTGCTTGGGCAGCGGGACGGGCAACCGCGCTTCCTGGTCGAGCTCTATGACCCGGCCACCTCCCCGCTGGCCGAGGCCTACCACGTGGTGCCCGGGGATGTGGGACTGCACCTGCTGGTCCCCGCCCCACCGGCCGCGGCAGAACCCGGTTTCACGCTGGCGGCGATGACCGCCGCACTGGCCCACGCATTCACCGGGCCGGGCACCGAACGGGTGGTGGTGGAACCCGACCTGGCCAACAAGCCGATCCAGGCACTGAACGCCCGGGTTGGGTTCCGCCCGGCGGGCCAGGTGCGGCTCACCGAAGCGGACGGGTCGCAGAAGCACGCACTGCTCTCGCTCTGCACCCGGGCCGACTTTGAACAGGCCACCGGGCTGGTCCCCTCCCCCGGGCATTTGCGGCCCGGGCACTGGCAGCAGGCCCACCACCACCTGCTGGCCAAGGCCATTGGCGAGTTCAGCCATGAACGGCTGCTGCACCCGCAACCGCTGCCGGAGGGCCGCTACCGGGTTGAGGGGCACGGGCACCGCTACGAATTCCAGGCCCGCCACTACTTGCTGGAGCATTGGCAGGTGCAGCCGGCTTCGCTGCGCCATTGGGTGTTCACCGATCAGGCGTGGCGGCCGGACACCGTGGACGTGCTGGACTTCGTCACGGTGTTCGCCCACGAGCTGACCCTCAGCCCCCAGCAGCTGCCCACCTATGTGGAGGAGCTGACCAGCACCCTGGCCAGCCACTGCTACAAGCAGCAGCACGCGCAGCAGGACAGCGGGCAGCTGGCCGAGTTCGCCGGCACCCCCGCCCAGTCCTTCCAGCGCATCGAGGCCGCGATGACCGAGGGGCACCCGTGCTTCGTGGCCAACAACGGACGCATCGGGGTGGGGCGCGGGGACTATCTGCGTTATGCCCCGGAAACCGGGGCCGACACCCCCTTGGGCTGGGTGGCGGCCCACCATAACCGGGCCACCTTCACCCACCTTGGTGCAACACAGCCCCAGGTCCAGGCACTGGATCACCTGCTGCGCCAGCAGCTGGGCGCGACGGAGCTGCGCAGGCTGCGCGGGCAGCTGGAACACCTGCTGGCCGGCACCGATCGGGACCCGGATCAGTACCTGCTGATCCCGGTGCACCCCTGGCAGTGGGAGCACCGCCTGGCGACCACGTTCGCCAACGACGTGGCCCGTGGTGAGCTGCTCTGGCTGGGCCACGGGGCGGACCGCTACCAGCCGCAGCAGTCGATCCGCACGTTCTTCAACCTCAGCCACCCGCGGCGCCACTATGTGAAAACGGCGATGTCGATCCTGAACATGGGGTTCATGCGCGGACTGAGCGCCGACTACATGCAGGTCACCCCGGCGATCAACGAATGGCTGCAGGAGCTGTTCGACACCGATGAGTTCCTGCGCGACGCCCCGGTGGGGCTGCTGCGCGAGGTCGCGGCGGTCGGCTACCGCAACCGGCAGTACGAGGCGGCCACCACCCCGGGCGCCGCGCAACGCAAGATGCTCGCCGCGTTGTGGCGTGAATCCCCGTTGGAGGCACTGGAACCGGGGCAGAACCTGGCCACCATGGCGAGCCTGCTGCATGTTGAGGGGCAGGGCCACAGCTTCGTTGGGGCTTTGATCCGGCGCAGCGGGCTGCCGGCGCGCACCTGGATGGAACGCTACCTGGACGCCTACCTGATCCCGCTGGTGCACTGCCTGGCCGCCTACGACCTGGTGTTCATGCCGCACGGGGAGAACGTGATCCTGGTGCTGCGCGACGGGGCGGTGGACAAGGTGCTGCTCAAGGACCTGGGTGAGGAGATCGCGGTGCTCTCCGACCGGGTGCAGCTGCCCGAGCACATCCGGCGGGTGCGTACCGGCGGGGATCCGGTGCTCTCGGTGTTCACCGACGTCTTTGACTCCTTTTCCGCTTCCTGGCTCCGCTGCTGGATGCCGAGGGGCTGCTGGCCGAGGAGGAGTTTTGGGCGCTGGTGGCCGAACGGCTGCTGCGTTACCGACGCGAGAACCCGGCCCAGGCGCAGCACTTCGACGCGCTGGGACTGTTCACCGAAGCGTTCCCGCTCTCCTGCCTGAACCGGCTGCAGCTGCGCAACAACCAGCAGATGCTGGATTTGAGCGACCAGTCCTCGGGGCTGCTCTATGCCGGAGAACTACAGAACCCGCTGTCCGGGTTTGGGGATCCGGCGGTGCCGCCCAGGCGAACGCTGTGCGACAAGCACCTGGCCGGGACAAGCTAGCGCGCAGGGGCGCGGGTGGCGGCCCGGCGCGGTGCTGCCGGCAGCCGGGTGTGAGCTAGCTTTCACTTCGCCCCCACTTCCGCCTAGGGTGGAACCAGGTGCGCCAACCCCTCGACGAAAGTGAGCAATTATGAGCAACCTGGTTCCCGTCCGCCACCTGTTCGGTCCCGGCCCGTGCAACCCCTATCCGGAGGCCACCGCCGCCCTGGGTCTTCCGCTGCTGGGTCACCTGGACCCGCTGTTCATCGAGCGCATGGACCGGGTGTGCGACGGGCTGCGCACCCTGTGGGGAACCGGGAACCGGCGCACCCTGCCGTTGAGCGCCACCGGCTCGGCCGGTATGGAGGCTGCGTTCGTGAACACCATCCGCCCCGGGGATGTTGCGGTGATCGCGGTCAACGGCTTGTTCGGGGAACGCATGTGCGAGGTCGCCGCCCGGGTGGGCGCCGAGGTGGTGCGCGTTGACCACGAGTACGGCACGCCGGTGGACGCCCAGCGGGTTGCCGATGCGCACCCGAACCCGGCGGTGATTGCCGCGGTGCACGCGGAAACCAGCACCGGGGTGGTCTCGGACATCGCCGCGCTGGGCGCGATCAAGGGCGATGCCCTGCTGATCACCGACGCGGTCACCTCCATCGGCGGCATGCCGGTGCTGGCCGATGAGTGGGGCATCGACATCGGCTACGCCGGATCGCAGAAGTGCATTGGCGTGGCCCCGGGCCTGGCCCCGTTCACCATTTCCGAGCGCGCCTTCGAGCGCCGGGTGGAGCGCCCGCAGTCCTGGTACCTGGATCTGGGGCTGCTGGGCGGCTACACCACCGGGTCCACCGGCGGTGGGCGCACCTACCACCACACCGCCCCGGTGGCGATGGTCGCCTCCCTGGAGGCCGGCATCAACCGCATCCTGGAAGAGGGCCTGGATGCCGTCACCCGCCGCCACCAGGAGGCGGGCACTGCGCTGCAGGACGGGATCCAGGAGATGGGCCTGGAATTGTTTGCCGCCCAGGGCCACCGCCTGCCGCAGCTGACCAGCGTGAAGGTTCCCCAGACCGTGGATTCGGCGCGGGTGCGCAAGTACCTGCTGGAGCGCTTCAACATCGAGATCGGCGCCGGGGTGGGCAAGTACGCCGACTCGGTGTGGCGCATCGGCCTGATGGGCCCGAACGCGAACCCGGGCTCGGTGGCGCTGCTGCTGGCGGCCCTGCGCGAAGCCATCGACAAGGCCTAGCCACTTCCTCCTCCTGGCGGCGCCCGGTCCGGACCCCTTCCCGGGTCCGGGCCGGGCGCTTGTTCTGTGCGCGGGGCCTTTTTGGGGGAGAACTTTCGGATCACCGGTCCTCGATGGGGTCGTCCAAGGGATGCCCGGGCATGGAAAAGGTCCCGGATCCATGGGATCCGGGACCTTGTGAGCTCCTCCAGTTGGACTTGAACCAACAACCCTTCGATTAACAGTCGAATGCTCTGCCTATTGAGCTATGGAGGATTGCAACGAGATTTAACTTTACCCGAGCGGATTCGAAAAGCCAAAATCGGCCGCTCAGTTCCCGCGCAGAATCCTTCGCCGCATCTCCAGCTCCATCAACTCGCGGTTGATCTGGCTGTATTCCTCACCCTGCGGGTCCAGCTCGGCCCGTTGCAGCCGGCCGATGAGCTCCGCCTTGCGGTGTGTGATTTGCAGCTCAATCAGCCCGTTGATGATGTCCGTGCAGTAGCGGGCCAGGCTGTCCTCATCGGAGGCCGGGATCGAGGTCACCGCGATCTCGGAGACCAGGGAGCGCAGCTGCTCGGGCACCTCGTCACGGATGACCTGCACCCAGGCGCTGGCAGAGGCCCCGGCGGAGCTGGCCGCGACGATCCCCGAATGCACCGCGGCGTGGGCCGGGGCCATGAAGCGGGCCTCGTAGAAGGCCTGCCACTGCTCGTTGCCCAGCCGCCCGGGCTGCTGGATCACCACCTCCAAGGCCTGGCGTTCCAGGCGCACCACCGGGTCGCGGTGATCGGGGCGTTCGAACGCCGGCTGGCCGGGTTCGGTGGCCGTGGCCCCGTTCTGGGCCGGGACCGGTTCCAGGTCCGCGGCCCGCGGCAGCCGGGCCCGGCGGATCGCGGCCTGCACCGCCCGGTTCACATCCTCGTTGTCCATCCCCAGCCAGCCGGCCAGTTCCCGGGCGTAGGCCGGGCGGATGGCCGAGTCGCGGATCTGCCCGACGATCGGTGCGGTCTTGCGCAGCGCCTGCACCCGCCCCTCGACGGTGTTCAGGTTGAACTTCTTCAGCTCGGCGCGGATGGCGAACTCAAAGAGCGGGCGCTTGAGCTCGATCAGTTCCCGCACCGCCTCATCCCCGCGGTTCACCCGCAGGTCACAGGGGTCGGCCCCGGTGGGTTCGACGCATACATAGGTTTGGGCGATGAAGCGCTGGTCTTCCTCGAAGGCGCGCAGCGCCGCCTTCTGCCCGGCCTCATCGCCGTCGAACGTGAAGATCACTTCCCCGCCGGTGCCGTCATCCTGCAGCAGCCGGCGGGCAATCTTGATGTGGTCGGTGCCGAAGGCGGTACCGCAGGTGGCCACGGCGGTATCGATCCCGGCCAGATGGCAGGCCATCACGTCCGTGTAGCCCTCCACCACCACGATCTGCCGGTTCTTGGAGATCCGCTTTTTGGCCAGGTCGATGCCGTAGAGCACCTGGGATTTCTTGTACAGCTGGGTTTCGGGGGTGTTCAGGTACTTCGGGCCCTGGTCATCCTCGTAGAGCTTGCGCGCCCCAAAGCCAATGGTGGCCCCGGCCAGGTCCCGGATCGGCCAGGTCAGCCGGCCGCGGAACCGGTCGTAGAGGCCGCGGTTCCCCTCGGAGAACATGCCGGTGAGCTTCAGCTCCTCATCCCGGAACCCCTTCGAGCGCAGGTGCTTGAGCAGCCCGTCCCAGCCCTTGGGCGCGTAACCGACGCTGAACTGGTTCGCCGCCTGCGCGTCAAAGCCGCGCCCGGTGAGGAAGTCACGGGCCGTGGCCGCCTCCTCGGTGCCCAGCTGGGTGCGGAAGAATTCCTCGGCCACCTTGTGTGCGTCCACCAGGCGCTGGCGCTTGCCGTATTCCTCGCGGCGCGGCCCGCTGCCGCCGTCCTCATAATGCAGTTCGTAGCCGATGCGCCCGGCCAGCAGCTCCACGGTCTCGGTGAACGAGGAGTGGTCCATTTTCTGGATGAACGCGATCACGTCCCCGGACTCGCCGCAGCCGAAGCAGTGGAAGGTGCCCAGCTGCGGGCGGATGTGGAAGGAAGGGGTGCGCTCATCGTGGAAGGGGCACAGCCCCTTGAAGGAACCCACGCCCGCGGATTTGAGCGTGACGTAGGAATCGACGACCTCCTTCAGGTCGGTGCGGTTGCGCACCTCGTCGATGTCTTCGCGTTTAATCAGCCCTGCCATGACCCTCACTCTAGAGGCGGTGTACCCGCCTGCTTATTGGCGTCAACGCGTTGTGGATGACGCCGCATTCCCGAGCGCTAGAACAGGCGCTCGTTGAAGCTTTCGCCCTTGACCAGGGTGGCGTGCCATTCCTTGGCCGACGCGTCGGTGAGCGATGCGACCTGGTCGACCACAACCCGCAGCCGCTCGTCGTCATCGGCCGCGTCGCGCCAGTCCGCGGCGAAGATCGGCTCCAGGTACTTCTCCTCGGTCTCCATCAGCAGGTTGACCAGGTCGGTGAGCAGCGCCCGCTGATCGGCGTACAGCGGCTGGCGTTCGGTGTCGGTCATCACATAGGTGGCCGCGATCCCCTTCATCACCGCGATCTCGTGTTCGGTCTCGGTGGGCACGATCAGCTGGGCGTTATAGCGGGTCAGCGCCCCGTTGCCGTATTCAGCGCGGGTCGCGTCCATCGCGGCCTGGCAGAAGCGGCCAATGAACTGGCTGGTCATGTCCTTCAGCGCGGCCAGCGAACGGCGCGACCCGTCGGCGTGCGGCACCCATTCGGCGGTGTGCTCCAGGCGCGCCAGGGCCGCCTCGATGTCGGCCAGGTCGGTGCCGGGCAGGTACCACTGGCGGGTGACCTCCAGGGCCTGTTCGCGCTGGCGGGCGTGGCGCAGCCAGCGCAGCTGCAGGTTCCCGCCCACGATCGCGTCCTCCACATCGTGCACCGAGTAGGAGATGTCATCGGCCAGGTCCATCACCTGGCCCTCCATGCACACCTGGCCGGGGACGGTGTCCGGGCCCTCCCGCAGCCAGTTGAACACCGGCAGGTCATCCAGGTACGCCCCAAACTTGGCGGTGGGCTTGCCGTCGTGGCGCAGCGGGGCCGTGTCCCGGGTCCAGGGGTACTTGCAGGCCGCGTCCAGGGAGGCGCGGGAGAGGTTCAGCCCGGCGCTGGCCCCGTTGTGCCGGAAGGTCTTGGTTTCCAGCCGGGTCAGCAGCCGCAGCGTCTGCGCATTGCCCTCAAACCCGCCGATGCCGGTGGACAGCTCGTTCAGCGCCTTTTCGCCGTTGTGCCCGAAGGGCGGGTGGCCCAGGTCGTGGGCCAGGCAGGCGGTGTCCACCACGTTGGGGTCGCACCCCAGCGCGGCGCCCAGTTCGCGGCCCACCTGGGCCACCTCCAGGGAGTGGGTCAGTCGGGTGCGCACAAAGTCATCCGAGTAGGGGGCGACGACCTGGGTCTTGGCGCCCAACCGGCGCAGGGCCGAAGAGTGCAGCACCCGGGCGCGGTCCCGCTCGAATGCGGTGCGGTAGGCCTTCTTGGCCGGTTCCGGTACCCAACGCTCCTGATCAGCTTCGGTATATCCCTGCAGTTCGGTCATGGAAACCAGTCTAGTGAGTTTTGGTCGGCACCCCGGGCGTTATCCACCGGAGATGTCCAATTCGGCCGCGGCGATCATCGCCTTGTGCTTCTCATCCATTTCCCGACTCTCCAGCCAGCCCTCGGGCAGGTGGGTCTTCTTCGGGTGCCCGGCCCGGCCGCGGGTGCCTTCCGCGTCGGCGCCCGGGTAGGGCATCTCCAGGTCCAGGGAGTCCAGCAGTTCGCGCAGCTCGGCCAGGGTCGGGACCTTGGCCAGGGCGGAGCGGATCTCCCCGCCCACCGGGTAGCCCTTGAAGTACCAGGCCATGTGCTTGCGGATGTCGCGCATGCCCTTGCCCTCGTCCTCGAAGAACTCAGTGAGCAGCTCGCCGTGCCGGTAGACGGTGTCCGCGACCTTGCGCAGGCCCGGGCGGAACCGGTCGGCGCGGCCCTCGAAGGCGGCCTGCAGGTCGCCGAACAGCCAGGGCCGGCCCTGGCAGCCGCGGCCCACCACGATCCCGTCGATGCCGGTCTGCTCCACCATCGCCACCGCGTCCTCGGCGGAGAAGATGTCCCCGTTGCCCAGCACCGGCACATCGGGCAGCGCCTCGCGCAGGGTGGCGATCGCCTCCCAGTCGGCGCGGCCGGAATAGTGCTGGCGGGCGGTGCGCCCGTGCAGCGCCACCGCCGCGACCCCGTGGTCACGGGCGATCTTCGCCGACTCCAGGTAGGTCAGGTGGTCCTCGTCGATGCCCTTGCGCATCTTGATGGTCAGCGGGATCTCGCCCTTGGCGGCCTCGGAGGTGGCGGCGGCGATGATCGCGGTGAACAGGTCGGTCTTCCATGGCAGGGCCGCTCCCCCGCCCTTGCGGGTCACCTTGGGGACCGGGCAGCCGAAGTTCAGGTCGATGTGGTCGGCCAGGTCCTCCTCGACGACCATGCGCACCGCGGCGCCCACGGTCTTGGCATCCACCCCATAGATCTGGATGGAGCGCAGCTGCTCGTCGGCGTCGTGGGAGATGATGCGCATGGACTCCTGGTTGCGCTCGACCAGGGCGCGGGCGGTGACCATCTCGGTGACATACACTCCACCGCCGTATTCGCGGCACAACCGGCGGAACGCCCGGTTGGTGATGCCGGCCATGGGGGCGAGCACCACCGGGGTCTCGATGGTGTGCTTGCCCAGTTGCAGGGGCGGCAGCTCGAGTTTGGTGGGCGTCTGGGGCACGGCGGGGGTATCGGATAGCAGGGTCACCGAACCATTATCCCAAAAAGTTTGGCGTGGTGGGCTGAGATCTTCATCAAACCGAGACCACCCCGGGCTGGCCTTCGCACCCGCTGATGCGCAGAATTGGGTCATGACTAGTATTGCCGCCTCCTCGCGACGGCTGGTGTGGGTCCTGGCAGGACTGTGCGCGGTGGTGCTGATCACCGCCGTGAGCCTGGTGCTGCTGCGCCCGGGCGGCGCCCAGCTACCGGCCGGTTCGCCGCAGGCCGCCACCCAGTCCTACCTGAACGCCTACTCGGCCGGTGACTGGGAGCAGGTGCACCGGCTGTCCGTGCAGCCCGGGCAGCGGGCCTGCAACGACGGGCAGGGGCTGCAGGAGGTGGGGATGGAGCTGGTGTCCGCTTCCACCACCGGCTCCACCGCGACCGTGCGGGTGCGGATGAACATGCTGCACCTGGAAGGACCCCTGTCCCTGGGGGTGGGCGGCTACGAGGATGAGTTCCAGCTCACCCGCCAGGACGGGGTCTGGAAGGTCAGCCTGGCGCCGTGGCTTGTGGCGTTGTGCACGGATGAGGAAATGGGGTACTGATGATGGCCACCTCCCTGGCTGCCGCGCCGCGCAGCACCGTGGGCACCGTGCGGGCCCTGGTCATGCACGGCCTGCTTTTTGTGTTGTTGATGATCTTCACCTCCGGGCTGGCGGCACTGATTTCCTCCGCCCTGTCCATGGCCGGCGCCCCGGAGGCCGATTCCGGTGCGCTGCCGATGGCGTTGGCCGCCACCGTGGTGGCCGGTCCGCTGGCCTGGGTGCTGTGGCGGGCGTTGGTCCCGCGGTTGGCCGCCGGTCAGGCGGGGTCGCTGATCTACTCGATCCAGGCGGCCCTGGTCTACCTGCTGGGCCTGGGGATCGGGTTCAGTACGCTGTGCACGTTGCTGGGCCGCCTGGCCGGGGGCAGCACGGTGGGCTGGCAGTCCGCAGTGGGCACGGCCGCGGCCTGGGGGCTGTTGTGGATGTGGCAGCACCGGGTGCTGCGCTCCGCGCGGCTGGCCCCGACCCGGCTGCCTTCCCTGGGCTGGGTGGTGGGCTGCTACTGGGTGTTGCTGGTGGCGGCGCTGAGCCTGGCCTCGCTGCTGCGCACCGCGGTGGCCGCGCTGGGGGCTTCCGGCGG
Source organism: Glutamicibacter creatinolyticus (assembly GCF_006094275.1). Taxonomy (GTDB): domain Bacteria; phylum Actinomycetota; class Actinomycetes; order Actinomycetales; family Micrococcaceae; genus Glutamicibacter; species Glutamicibacter creatinolyticus. The sequence continues at coordinate 839,022 of NZ_CP034412.1, read as the reverse complement.
TGGTGAGCTCCTGCCCTCCGCCGGTCCGCTGGCGCAACTGGCGAATCTGGGGGTCTGGGTGCTGCTGGGGGCCGTGGCGTGGGCCTGGCACTGGTTCGGGCTGGGCGTGCGCGTCGAACCGGGGGCGCTGGCCCAGGTGATGCTGGTGGCCGGGGTGGCCGCGGCGTTTTTGGCCGGGCTGCTGGGGCTGGTGTTCGTGGTGGAGGTGCTGCTGCCGCTGCACCTGGATACGTTCACCGACCGGCTGGCTGACCGGTTGCCGGTCGCCGCCGGGTTTGCCCTCTCCGGCAGCCTGGTGTGGGCGTACCTGGCCGGGGTGCTGGGCACCGGTACGCCACGGTTGCGCGAGGCCGGGCGCCAGGTGCTGGCCGGGATCAGCCTGGCGGTCGCGGCAACCGGATTTGGGATGGTCATCAATGCACTGCTGGCCACATTCTCCCCCTCCCTGTCCGGCAATCATCCGGCCGATCTGCTGCGGGTCGGCCTGGCCCTGCTGCTGTGCGGGCTGCTCCCCTGGCTGTTCTACTGGCGTCCGGGCCGGGCCGTGGACTCCGAGGCCCGCAAGGTGTACCTGGTGGTGTTCTTCGGGGCCAGCGCCGTGGTGGCGCTCGGTGCGCTGCTGGCCCTGGTGTACCAGATCTTCGACTACTACCTGGGCACCGGGCCGTCCGGGACGAGCCTGCTCGGTGAGATCCGGGCTCCGCTGGGGCTGCTGCTGGCCACCGCCGCGGTGTTCGCCTACCACTTCGCGCTGTGGCGCGCCGACCGGGAAGCCCTGGCGCATGGCACCGCCGGTCCGCCCTCCCCGGCGGCGGAACGCACCCCGGCCGTGCTGCTGGTCACCGATGCGGCCCACGCCGCCCTGGCCGAACAGCTGGCGGCCGCGACCGGGCTGCCGGTCCAGCACCTGCGCCAGAGTCTTCCGGCCGCGTCGGTGCCGGAGCTGCCGCTGCTGGTGCAGCAACTGCAGCGCCTGCCGCAGGACACGGCCCGCGTGCTGGTCATCGCCGAGGGGGCCGAGCCGCGCCTCATCCCCCTTCACTAGGTGGCGGACCACGGCCCGGATGCGGCGCCGCTCACCTTGTTCACGTCGATCTTCCACAAGCAATCGTCAGTTGACTAGGCAGGAATGAAACTTGGGTGAAAAGAGCTTAACCCGAGTGACAGCCCGCCCGGAGCGGTTGATCAGCGAACGGAAGATGTGATGACCAAGAAGATCGGTTTCCTCAGTTTCGGCCATTGGGGCGGCTCGACCACCTCGCCGGTGCCCGACGGCCCGGCCGCGGTGCGCCAGATGGTGGATTTGGCGCAGGCCGCCGAACGGGCCGGTTTCGACGGCGCCTGGGTGCGCGTGCACCACTTCGCCCATTCGCTCTCCGCACCGTTCCCGCTGCTCTCGGCCATGGCCGCCCGCACCACCACCCTGGAGGTCGGCACCGGTGTGGTGGACCTGCGCTATGAGAATCCGCTGTACATGGCCGAGGAGGCCGGGATCGTGGACGCGGTCTCCAATGGCCGCCTGCAGCTGGGCATCAGCCGCGGCGCGCCCTCTGCCGTCGTGGATGGGCCGCAGCAGTTCGGCTTCGAGCTGCCCGAGGGGCAGGACTGGTCGCAGAACACCCGGGAACGGGCCGAACGCTTCCGCACCGCCATCGCCGGGCAGGGCATCGCCCATCCCAGCCAGGGTGATGAGCTGGTGCCGATCGCGCCGGTCTCCCCGGGGCTGAGCAGCCGGATCTGGTGGGGCGCGGCGACCATCGGCTCGGGCGTCTGGACCGGCCAGGAGGGCATGAACCTGCTCTCCTCCACCTTGCTGCTGGAGGATGACGGGCGCCCCTTCCACCTGACCCAGGCCGATCAGCTCAAGCAGTACCGGCAGTCCTACGCGGACTCCGGGCACAGCACCGGCGGGATGACCGCGGTGACCCGCAGCGCCTTCCCGGTCATCACCGACCTGGACGAACTGTATTTCGGGCGGCGCGAGGCCGGGGACTCGGTGGGCGTGCTCGACGGACGCCGGGCCCGCTCCGGACCAACCTATTCCGGGTCGCTGGATGAGCTGGCCGAACAATTCGACCGGGATGCGGCCATGAACGAGGCCGACTACCTGCTCTTCGCCCTGCCCAACCAGCTGGGGGTGGAGTACAACGAAGAGGTCATGACGAACCTGAGCCAGGTGGTGCGCCAGCTCGGCTGGAAGTAGCGCCCAGGCCCACGCCGGAGGCCTGAAACAGCGGCGGGACCCGAATGTTCGGGTCCCGCTGTTGTTCTCCTGCCTCCGGGCAGCCGGAGCTAGGCGTCGGAGGCCAGGATGTGGGTGGTGGAGATGACCGTGGCCTGCTCCACCCCGGCCAGCGCGTCCACCAGGGAGGAGAGCACGAACATCGAGGAGTCGACCTCCAGCTTCACCGGGTACTGGTGGATCAGCATCGCCACCATGTCCCGCACCGCCTCGGCCACATCCTCGTCGCTGAACGCCGGGTTGTGCCCAACCAGCACGTCACTGGGCGCATTCTCCCGGGCCGGGAGGTAGCTGACCGCGAAGGCCAGGATGTTCCCGCCCTGGGCCTTGGGCCGGTCGCGCAGCACCAGGGCGGCCTGCGCCCCGGTGTGCTCATCAAGCAACATCCGCTGAGCCGAACCCAGCGTCATCTGCGCCGGGTCCCACTGGTGGGTGGCGTTGTAGAAGTCCATGACCAGGTTGGTCAGCTCCACGCTGCCGGTGGCCAGATCCTCGATCACCCGCTCGTTGGTTTCAAAGTCCGGTTCGGCCAGCGCCCCGGGCTCCAGGATCACATCGCGGGACACCTGGATCTCCTTCAGGCCCAGTGCCGCGCAGAACCCGGCGGCGGCCTCGGCCGCGTCCCCCGGGGTCACCGTGTAGCGGGCCTTGAGCTCGCCGGGCTGGTCGCCCGGGATGAGTGCGCGCAGCCGCCGGACCAGTTCCCGGCCAATGCCCTGCCGGCGGTTGGCCGGGGCGATTTCCACGAACAGCCACAGCCGCTGCGGGTGCAGGGAGGAGGCGAACACCACCCCGGCACCCACGGCCACGTCCTGGACGGTGGCCACCAGGCAGCGGGAGAACGGCGCGTCGGAGTCCGCGCGCAGCATGGTGCGGTCCTGGTGGGCCTGCGGGGAGCGCGGGTCGCCGAAGACCTGCAGCAGCTGCAGGTCATCGCCGGCACGCCAGGGGCGGAAGTTCACCTCTGCCATTGCCCTAGGCCCCGTTCAGCCGCTCGGACAGGTAGGTGGTGACCTTATCCAGTGCGATGCGCTCCTGGGCCATGGTGTCGCGTTCGCGGATCGTCACGGCCTGGTCCTCCAGGGTGTCGAAGTCCACGGTGATGCAGAACGGGGTGCCGATCTCATCCTGGCGGCGGTAGCGGCGCCCGATCGCCCCGGCGTCGTCGAAGTCGATGTTCCAGCGGCGGCGCAGCTCGCTGGCCAGCTCCTTGGCCTTCGGGGACAGCTCGGCGTTGCGGCTCAGCGGCAGCACGGCGGCCTTGACCGGGGCCAGGCGCGGGTCGAGCTTGAGCACGGTGCGCTTGTCCACCCCGCCCTTGGTGTTCGGGGCCTCGTCCTCGGTGTACGCGTCGACCAGGAAGGCCATCATCGAACGGGTCAGCCCGAAGGACGGTTCGATCACGTACGGGGTGTAGCGCTGGCCGGTGGCCTGGTTGAAGTAGCTCAGGTCCACGCCGGAGGCCTTGGTGTGCGAGGCCAGGTCGTAGTCGGTGCGGTTGGCCACGCCCATCAGCTCACCCCACTCCGAGCCGGCGAAGCCGAAGCGGTACTCGAAGTCGATGGTCGCCTCCGAGTAGTGGGCGCGTTCGTCTTCGGGCACGTCGAAGCGGCGCAGGTTCTCCTCGTTGATGCCCAGGTCCAGGAACCAGTTCCAGCAGGTCTCCACCCACGCGTCGAAGTGCTCCTTGGCCTCCTCCGGGGCGGTGAAGTACTCGATCTCCATCTGCTCGAACTCACGGGTGCGGAAGATGAAGTTGCCCGGGGTGATCTCGTTGCGGAACGCCTTGCCGATCTGCCCGATGCCGAACGGCGGCTTCTTGCGGCTGGCGGTGAGCACGTTGGCGAAGTTCACGAAGATGCCCTGCGCGGTTTCCGGGCGCATGTAGTGCAGCCCGGCCTCGTTGTCCACCGGGCCCAGGTACGTCTTGACCAGGCCGGAGAACAGCTGCGGTTCGGTGAACTGGCCCTTGGTTCCGCAGTCCGGGCAGGCGATCTCGCTCATCCCGTCCTTCGGGGCGCGGCCCTTCTTGGCCTCGAACGCCTCGATCAGGTGGTCCTGACGGTGGCGCTTGTGGCAGTTGGTGCACTCCACCAGCGGGTCGGTGAACGTGGCCACGTGCCCGGAGGCCTCCCAGACGGCCTTGGGCAGGATGATTGAGGAGTCCAGGCCCACCATGTCCTCGCGGCCGCGCACGAATGCCTGCCACCACTGGCGCTTGATGTTCTCCTTCAGTTCCGTGCCTAGGGGCCCGTAGTCCCATGCGGAGCGGGAACCGCCGTAGATTTCACCGGCCTGAAAGACGAAACCGCGCCGCTTGGCGAGGGAAATGACTTGATCAAGCTTGGACTGTGGCGCCATATCAACTCCATGGGTACTCACGAGGCCGCTGGTTGCGGTCCGCAGGGGGAAAAACATACCTTCCCAGCCTATCCTCCCCATCCCCGGGGCACCGCATTGAGTAGCTCACGTGAGATGTGGAACTCACCTTCCGGGCCGCGGTGCCCCGCCCGGCGCCGGGATGGGCGAGAATGGAGGCATGAGCAGCGAAGAGATCTTCCCCATCCAAATCCGCGACGAATCCATCCGCCTGGGCCAGCTGCTGAAGCTGGCGAACCTGGCCGAGGACGGCCTGGATGCCAAGGAGCTGATAGCCGAGGGCCTGGTCACTGTGGACGGCCAGGTGGAGACCCGGCGCGGCGCCCAGCTGCGCGGGGGCGAAACCGTGTGCGTGCACGGGCAGTGCGTGCAGGTGCAGCGCGCCGGTTAGCTGCGGCTACTTGGCCTGCTGCAGCACGTGGGCGCGCAGGAACGCGCTGACGTCTGCCAGCTCCTCGGCGCACACCGAGTGCTGGATCTGCGGGTAGGTGTGGTGGGTCAGCTTAGCGTGCTGCTGCACCCAGCCCATGGTGTACTCCACCTTCTGCGGGGTGATCACCGGGTCGGCCACATCCCTGCCCCAGAACAGCGGCAGCGGGTCGGCCTTGAGCTTGGCGTCGTCAAAGACCTGCGAATCCGGCGCCTGGACCACAAATCCCGAGAGGCCCACCACCGCGGTGACCGCCTCCCGCCGGTAGCGGGCCAGCGAGGTCGCCATCGCCATGCCCTGGGAGAAGCCCAGCAGGCTGAGCGAGGAATGCTGCTGCAGCTGCGGGGCCAGGAACTGCCACAGCGCCTGGACGCTGGCCTCCACCGCATCCAGCGAATAGTCGATGTCCTGGTTCAGCGGGAACCAGGAGTATCCGGGGCCGGCGGGCAGCGGGGCGCGCACCGAAAGATAGGTGAATTCCTCGGGCAGCAGGCGCAGCAGCCCCATCAGGTCCTGTTCATTGGAGCCATAGCCGTGCAGCAGCACCAGCAGCGGGGTGCCGGCCCGCTCGGTTTCGGAACGGGAAATCAGGGCAACGGGGGCGGAAGTCATCGGGTCCATAGTGCCCACCAGCCTAGCGCAGCCCGGGATCGGGGCCCGGCCATTGACTGTAGGTGACTGACTAGTAACATACTGTGTGTGTCACAGAATCCAGACGTAGAACCAGCCGGCACCGGCAACCCCGGCGCCCATCCCTGGCGCCGCTATGTGGCGCTGGGTGATTCCTTCACCGAGGGCATCGGGGACCCGGATGAGAACAACCCGGGACGCCACCGCGGCTGGGCCGACCGGCTGGCCGAACAGCTCAGCTCCAGCGTCGAGGACTTCGCCTACGCGAACCTGGCCATCCGCGGACGACTGATCGCCCAGATCGTCGAGGAGCAGATTGACCCGGCGATCGCCCTAAAGCCCGACTTGATCAGCATCTGCGCCGGCGGCAACGACGTGCTGCGCCCCGGCGGGGACCCGGACCGGATCGCCGAGCAGCTCGATGCAGCGGTCGGGGCCCTGGCCGCCTCGGGGGCCACCTTGCTGATCTTCAACGGCCCGGACATCCGTGACACCCCGGTGCTGGGCGGAATCCGCGGCCGGGTGGCGATCTACAACGAGAACATCCGTACCGTGGCCGCCCGCCATGATGCGATCGTGGCCGACATGTGGGCGCTGCGCGAACTGCACCACCCGGCCATGTGGTCCGAGGACCGGCTGCACTTCTCCCCGCTCGGGCACCAGCGGATTGCCGCGATGGCCCTGGACGCGCTGAACGTGCCGCACACCCTGGATCTTGAGGTGAACTTCGAGCCGGACACCCGCACCTGGCGCACCGCCCGGCTGGAGGACCTGCATTGGGCGCGTGAACACCTGGCCCCGTGGGTGCTGCGCCGGCTGCGCCACCAGTCCTCCGGGGACGGGATCACCCCCAAGCGCCCGGAACCCACCCCGTTCACCGAACCGGCCCCGAACGAATCCCTGGGCGCCGGGAAGTAGCTGCCGCCGGCGCCAGCCGGCAGGCGAATGCGAAATAGTCCTGCCGGGCACCTTGTGGAAGGTGCCCGACAGGACTTTTGCCGGTTTATCCGGCCTTTAGCCGCCGGTGCCCGGCCGCTGGTTGGCCGGCACCGTTCCGGCGCCGGCCCCGGCCTCCGCGTCCGCGGGCGGCGCGTGTTGCTGGCGGGTGACCAGCGCCCCGGCCACGGCGGTGAGCGAGGCCAGCAGCCCGAGGCTGGAATACATCTCCCAGCCCCAGGGCCCGGAATTGAAGATCTTCCCGGCCACCAGGATCGTCCAGGCGTAGGAGGAGAGCGAGAACGCCAGCACCAGCACCAGGCACAGGCCCCGGCCCAGGGCGCGGGCGATCCCGCGGCGGCGCCAGGCGGCCACCCACACCACCGGCAGTCCCAACGCGATCCACACCCAGTGGTGGAACCAGGACACCGGGGAGATCGCCAGCATCACCAGCGCGTTGACGCTGATCGCGGCCAGCACGTCCCCGCGCCGCTGCGCGAGGCGGATCGCCGCGTACCCCAGGAGCACCATGCCCAGGCAGGCCGCCGCCCAGGCCAGCTTCTGGGCGCTGCCCTCGAGCCCAAGGTGGAACAGCAGCGAGTTCAGCGACAGGTTGTACATCGCGGCCGGGTCCCCGACCCGGGTGGCCGATTCCAGCAGCGAGGACCAGAACGTCATCGACTCGCCTCCGGCCACCAGCCAGCCGACGGCGATGGTGGCGGCGAACCCGCCGGCCATCCCGAACAGCGAGCGCAGATCCCGGCGGGCCAGGAAGATCAGCCCGAACGCCAGGGGCGTGAGCTTGATCCCGGCGGCCACCCCGATCAGCACCCCGCGCGGCAGCCAGCGGCCCGGGCGCACCACGTCGATCACGATCAGCGCCATGATCATCGCGTTGATCTGCCCGAAGTCCAGGCTGTCCCGCCAGGGCCCGCTCACCCCGATTAGCGTGATGGCCAGCAGCACCGCCAGGCCGCGGCGGAGCTGGGTGTGGGCGAACCAGCCCAGCGCCCCGTGGCGGTGGATGTAGCCGACCGCCAACAGCGCGGCCCCCACCAGGCACAGCAGCGTGGTGGCGGTGATCAGCACCATGCCCAGCGTCGCGGGCAGCAGCGCGAAGGGCAGGAACAGGGCGGCGGCGAATGGCGGGTAGGTGAACGGCAGGCCGCGGGTGCCCAGTTCCTGCGGCATCGGGTCATACAAGGAGCGCTCGTTCAGCCCGGCGAACAGCACCTTCGCCCCTTCGCGGTACACCCGGAAGTCCAGCCCGTACAGCGGGCAGGCCAGCAGCACGATCCCCAGCGCGGCGGCCAGGCCCAGCAGGAACCAGGGCCGGCGGAACAGGGACAGCCACTGGCGCGGCGTGATGGAGGCTTGAAATCCAGGATTCTCTAAAGGCACCCGACAAGTCTATGGGGGTCCGCCGCCGCGGTGGGCCGCCCACCGCGGGGACGGCACCGCCGCCGCACGGTCCGGGAGCTTTAACGCAGTGCGCGCCGGGACGTCCACCGCATACTGGTGGATGTCCCGGCGCGCGCAAAAAAGCTGCTGCGTCGCAGGGCGGCTAGGGCGTGTCTCTTTATTTGGTTAATACCGCGCTCCACACCACCACAGCTTGTAAAACCACTGCAGCCCAGGGTGCGGTGGCAGCCTAGTTTTCGGTCTTCCCCTCGCGCCAGTAGCCCATGAAGGCCACCTGCTTGCGGTCGATGCCCACGTCCTTGACCAGGTAGCGGCGCAGCGTCTTGACCGCGGAGGCCTCCCCGGCGATCCACGCGTAGAACGGCCCGGCCGAGCCGCCGCCGGTTTCCCACAGGATCGTCGAATCGATGTCCACGTCCTCCGGGTCGGCGTTGGTGTGCACCACCCCCGCCGCGGGGATCGCCACCGCCTCCCGCACGGCGGACTCCAACAGCTTGCCGTGCGGCTGGGTGCCGCGGGTCAGCCACTGCACCGACACCCCGGAGGCGGTCGTGGTGCCCAGGATGTCCCCGGCCTCCGGGACCTCGATGAACGCATCGCCGGTCACCGTGGAGGGCAGCGCCTCCAGGATCGAGCAGATCGCCGGCGCGGCGGTCTCATCGCCCACCAGCAGCACGCGGGTGGCGTTGCCGGGCCGGAATTCGATGCCGCCGTAGCTGGCGTCGTTCAGCGCCTTGTTCGGCCCCAGCAGGAGCATCCGGTCCCCGAGCTTCGCCCCGGCGCCCCATTCGGTGGCCGGCCCGCCCTGCAGGTGCCCGTCCACGTAGCGTCCGTGCAGCACGAAGTCGATGTCCAGTTCCGGCCAGTCCCCGCTCTGGTTGTCGCGGTGCCCGGCGTCGCGGAAGGCGCGCACCGTGTAGGTGCGCATCACCCCGCGCTCCTGCGGGTCGATCGCCAGCCAGCGCTGGTACCAGCCGGCCTGCTCGGCGGGGCTGGTCAGCCCGGCCGGGCGCATCGCGGCCAGCTCCTGGGGCAGCATGCCGGCCTTGTTGGTGGCAGCAGCAGCTTGATGCGCATGTCCAGCGGGTGGCTGTTGGTGCCAAAGTGCTCCAGGTCCGGACCGGCCAGGGTGATGCGCCGGAAGGAGGGGGAGATGTTCTCGGCGCGTACCACCTCGGTCTCAAACGCCAGGGTCGGGCAGTGCTCGGCACTGGGCGGCGTGTCCCGGCGCACGATCCCGTTCGCGGCCAGCAGGCTTTCGGCGCGCAGCACCCGGTGCTTGCCGATGGGCAGCACCAGCGGGGTGCCGGCCACCGGGTCGGGGATGACCCGCGAGGGCATCCCGAACACCTCCTTGACGGTTTTCTCGGTGACCACCACGCTGGGGTGCCCGGAGGCGAAGACCTTCCCGTCCTTCAGCGCCACCAGGTGGTCGGCGTAGCGGGCGGCCAGATTCAGATCGTGCAGCACGATCACCACGGTGATCCCGCGGGTGCGGTTCAGCTCGGCGATCACGTCCAGCACCTCGAGCTGGTGGGCGATGTCCAGGTAGGTGGTCGGCTCATCCAGCAGCAGCAGCCCGGTTTCCTGGGCCAGCGCCATCGCGATCCACACGCGCTGGCGCTGCCCGCCGGAGAGCTCATCGACCGGGCGTTCGGACAGCTCCGAGGTGCGGGTCAGCTCCATGGCCCGGGCCACGGCGGCCTCGTCCTCCGCGGAGAAGCGCTTGAACCAGCCCTGGTGCGGGTAGCGGCCGCGGCTGATCAGCTCGCGCACGGTGATCCCGTCCGGGGCGTTGGGGGTCTGCGGCAGCAGCCCCAGCTTCTTGGCCACCTCCCGCGCCGGGCGGGTGTGGATGTCCGAGCCGTCCAGCAGCACCTGGCCCTGGGCGGGCTTGAGCAGCCGGGCCAGCGCGCGCAGCAGCGTGGACTTTCCGCAGCCGTTGGCGCCGACCACCATGGTCACTTCCCCGGTGGGGATTTGCAGTGAGAGTTCATCGACGATGGTGACCTTGTCGTAGGCCAGCGTCAGGCCTGTGGCCCGCAGATCGGCCATGGGTTATCCCCCGTTTCCAGTTGAGTTGGCACGCACCAGGACCCATAGCAGGAACGGTGCGCCGAATGCTCCGGTGATCACGCCCACCGGCAGGGACACTTGCGCAAAGAGGTTCGCGGCCGCGAAGTTCGCCACCACGACGATCACCGCGCCGGTCAGCATGGCCGATCGGGTCAGCGCGGCACTGATCGGCCCGGCCAGGAAGGCGACGAAGGCCAGCGGGCCGGTGACCGCCACCGGGATCGCGCCCATCGCCACCGCGGTGAACACCAGCAGCGCACGGGCCGCCGGAACGTTCAGCCCCAGTGCCGCGGCGGTGTCCTCCCCCAGCTCCAGCAGCTTCAGCTGGCGCACCACCACCGGCACCAGCACCAGGCCCACCACCCCCAGCCCGAGGCCCAGCACCGTCGCCGCATCCCAGGTGGCGGCGGACAGCGAGCCGGTCAGCCAGCGGATCGCGTCCCCGGCGGTGTTCAGCTGGGCCTGGGTGAGCAGGTACTGGATCACCGCCTGCAGCATCGCCCCGATCGCCAGCCCGGCCAGGATCAGCCGCGGGCCGGTGCGGGTGCCGGAGGCCGAGAGCCAGTAGATCACCGCCGCCACCCCCAGCCCGCCGGCCAGGGCGGCGGCGTTCATCGCCCAGCCGTTGACCCCGAAGTACACCATCGCCACGATCGCCGCGGCCGCCGCACCGTATCCGACGCCGATCACGTCGGGGCTGGCCAGCGGGTTGCCCAGCCAGCGCTGGAACAGGGCGCCGCTGACCCCGAAACCGGCCCCGGCCAGCGCCCCGACCACCAGGCGGGGCAGGCGGTCCTCCATCACGATGAACGAGGTGCCCGGCACGCTTTGCCCGCCCAGCACGGCCAGCACCTCGCCGGGGTCCAGGGCCTCGCGCCCCCAGAACAGGTAGGCGGCGGCGCCGCCCAGCAGCGCCGCGCACATCACCCCGGCCTGCACTTCCCCCGGCGGGGCGATCAGCCGTCCAAGCACGTCGGCGGCGAGCATCAGCACCGGCCCGGCCAGCAGGCACCCCGGCATCAGCCAGCGGTAGTCCGAACCGATCAGCAGGCGCACCGCATGCGGGATGATCAGCCCGACGAACGCGATCGGCCCGGCCACCGCGGTGGCGGTCCCGGCCAGCAGCACGATCCCGATCGACCCCAGCAGCCGCATCCGGCCCAGGTTGAAGCCCAGCGCGGTCGCGGTCTGCTCGCCCATCGCCACCGCATTGGAGACCCGGGCGGTGCCCAGCACGCCGATCTGCCAGAACCGGAATTCGTCCAGCGCGGCCCGGGAAATCATCAGCAGCGCGTTGGTCACCGCGGTCAGCCCCACCGCCAGGGCGGCGCCGGCCAACGCCAGCTTGATCGGGGTGGCGCCCTCCCGCCCGATGGAGGCGACCAGGTAGACCAGGGTCATCACCGCCGCGGCCCCGGCGAACGCGGCCACCATGACCGGCCGGCCGGGCGAGCGCGATCGCGGCGACCACCGCCAGCGCGGCGCCGGCGTTCAGCCCCAGGATCCCGGGGTCGGCCAGCGGGTTGCGGGTCAGCCCCTGCATCCCGGCCCCGGCCAGCCCCAGCGCCGCGCCGGTGACCAGGGCCCCGACGGTGCGCGCAATGCGCGAATGCACCACCGCATGTTCCGCGTCCCGGCAGCCCGGTGGTGCTCATCGATCCGGGCCCGGACCTGGAGGAGCACCTGGCCGCGTTGGCCGCCCACCGGGTGGTGCTGGTGCTGATCACCCACCGGCATGCCGATCACACCGGCGGGATCGACCGGCTGCACCGGCTGACCAACGCCCCGGTGCGCGCGCTGCTGCCCGAGCACTGCCGCGACGCCGCGCCGCTGTCGGACCGGGAGGTCATCGACGCGGCCGGGGGCACACCTCCGAGTCGGTGTGCTTCGTCCGCCAGGGCGCGCCGGGGCCCTGTTCACCGGGGACACGATCCTGGGCCGGGGCACCACCATCCTGGAGCACCCGGACGGCACACTGGTGGACTACCTGGATTCGCTGCAGCGCCTGGCCGGGTTGCCGGACCTGCCGCTGCATCCAGCCCACGGGCCGCAGCACCGGGTCGCACCCGCTGCTGGCAAGGCCGGGGCCCACGCCACGCCCGCTGAACTGCTGGACCTGGTGTACCCCGACCTTGACCCGCGCCTTGTCGGCGCGGCAACCCATTCGCTTGAGGCGCAACTGCACTACCTGGCGACCAACTCCTAGCCTGCTCGTCCTTGCCCAGCAGCTCGCCGGCCGCTTCGGTGGTCTGCTGCCAGCTGGTCCGGGTAGTTGGCCTCGATCGGCCCCACGGCCGGAGCGATCTTGGACAGCTTGTCGTGTCAACCCGGAGTACGCGGCAAAGATGGCCTGCGGCTTGGCCTGGGCGATCGCCTCGAAGTCGATCCCGTCGGCGACGGAGAACTGCGTCGGCGCGTTCTCGGAGCCGATCTGCGCGCCCAGCTCCTTGAGCTTGGCGTCCTTCCAGTCGGTCGAGTTGTTGGCGTTCTGCCCCCAGATGTCGCTGTCCATGCCGACCGGAACGGTGTCCAGGGCCAGCAGGGCGTCGGCATTGACCCAGGAGATCGTGGCGATGTCCTCGGGCACCTGGTCGAAGGTGGTTTCCCCATAGATGTGCTCGATGGTGATCGGGCCGGAGTCGGCCGGGCCCGGTTCATCAGCTCGTAGGGCATGCCCAGCCGGTTCAGCCCGTGGTACAGGTCCGCCCGGTCCAGGGTGGCGGCGGCCTGGGTGATCGTGCTGGAGGCGGCCACGCAGATGAAGCTCACCGCCAGGGTCAGCAGCACCCCGCTCAGCACGTCCTGCTGCATCATCGCCGCGCCGGTGCCGCCGACCACGGCGATGAAGGCGGCCATCGCCACCCCGGAGACCTGGCGCCAGGCCTGCTGCGGGGATTCCAGGATCATCCGGGCCGCCAGCAGTTGCGCCCCGTCCTGGGCCTTGCGCAGCTTGGCACGGCCCACCATGGCCACCAGCCACGGGCCGACCAGGTTCATCACCCCCAGGCCGCTGTGTCCGCGGCGGCGCACGGCCAGCGGGGTGATCACCAGTTTGCGCAGCCCGATCAGCGAGCTGATCACCGAAAGCACCGCGACCGCCAGCAGCACCCCGACCACCACCAGCGCGGAGGCGTAGACCGCGTTGCCCAGCGCCCGGCCCTGGAAGTGGATCAGCCCCACCAGCGGGGCCAGCAGGCCATACAGCCCCACGCCCCTGCCCACCGGTGGCGCCCATCACGCGCAGCGCGGACAGCGCCCGGTCGTGGCCGCGCGCCGAGAGCCGGGCAGCGGCCCATCCGCCCGTCGAGCAGGCGCACCACGCGGTCGCAGCGCGAGGCGACCTGTTCGTCGTGGGTGACCATCACCAGGGTCTTGCCTTCGGCGACGGTGCCGGCAAAGAGCGCGTCCAGCACCTCGGCCCCGGTGGCCGAATCCAGCGCACCGGTGGGCTCATCGGCGAAGATCAGCTGGGCGCCGGTGACCTGGGCGCGGGCGATCGCCACGCGCTGCGCCTGCCCGCCGGACAGTTCACCGATCCGCCGCTGCTCCATGCCGGCCAGCCCCATCCGGACCAGCGCCTGGCGGCCCAGTTCGATGGCCCGCTGGCGCGGGGTGGAGTTGATCAGCAGGGCCATCGCCACGTTCTCCTCCGCGGTCAGCTCCGGGATCAGCAGCCCGGACTGGAAGACGAAGCCGAACGCCTCACGGCGCAGCTTCGAGCGCGGCCGATTTCCACCGGGACCCGGCCGGGCAGAGCCAGGGTGACGGCCCGGAGTTCGGGGCCTCGATCCCGGCCAGGGTGTGCAGCAGGGTGGACTTCCCGGATCCGGAGGGCCCCATGATGGCCAGGGAGCCATGAGTGCTTCCAGCGGGTGCTGGCCGATTCGTCGAACCGCATCGAATGGCTGCGGGCCCGCTCACAGGGCATCACCGCCACCGACGTGGCCAAGCTGTCCACCGAACGCTCCATCAAGTCCGCGGCCTGGGACAAGCTGTACGGTTCCGGTTTTTCCGGCAACCCCTACACCGAGCACGGCCGGCGCCGCGAGCCGGTGATCGCCAACTGGGTGCTGGAGAACTTCAACATCTTCCCCTCCAGCCAGCTGTTCCATTCCCGGGAGAACCGCCTGCACCTGGCCACCCCGGACGGGCTGGGCTTCGATGCCCAGGGCACCCCGGTGCTGGCTGAAATCAAGACCACGAACAAGCCCTTCAACCGGGTTCCGCGCCACTACCTGCGCCAGATCCTGTGGCAGCAGTACGTGATCGGCGCCGAACGCACGCTGTTCGTGTGGGAACAGCACGAGAACTTCATCCCGCTGAACGCGGTGCCCGAATTCCGTTGGGTTGAGCGCGATGACACCATGATCGCGGACCTGATCGACAAGGCGGGGTGGCTGGCAGCTTTTCGCGCACCATGTTGCGCAGGTCCCACAGGTCGCCGGCGTTGCGGGCCGATAAATAGATGGTCACGGTCTGCAGCCCGCCGACCGCGTCGGTCACGACCAGGGAGTTGCTGCGCCCGTCCCACAGGTCCGAGGACTCCAGCAGTTCGGTGGTGCGCTTGCGCAGGTAGTCCACCGGGGCGTTCCACTTCAGCTCCAGCACCACATTGCCGCTGATCTCGGTGGAGCGCCGCGACCAGTTCTCAAACGGCGTGGTGGTGAAGTAGGTGGAGGGCAGGATCATGCGCCGCCCGTCCAGCAGCAGGACCACCACGTAGCTCAGGGTGATCTCCTCCACCGAGCCGCGTTCGCCTTCCACCACGATGGTGTCGCCCACGCGGATCGAGTCGGTGAAGGCCACCTGCATGCCGGCAAAAACATTGGACAGCGGGGTCTGCACCGCCAGGCCGACGACCACCGACATCAGGCCGGCGGAGGCCAGAATACCGGCGCCCAGCGCCCTGACCTGTTCGATTGTCAGCAGGATCGCGGCGACCGCCAGCACCACCAGGATCGCGGCCAGCACCCGGCGCAGCAGCCCGATCTGGGTTTCCACCTTCGCCAGCTTGCGTCCGGTGCCGATCCTCTTCTGCAACCGCCCCAGCATGAAGTTCTCGATCCCCTTGGCCAGGCGGATCAGGAACCAGGTGAGTGCGTACCGGACGCCACGCCTGCTTCGACCGCCTGGTCATTGACCTGACGGGCAAGAAGACCGGGTACACCGTGAAGTACGTCAACGCAGCTGGCCTACCTGGGCAGCTTCGAAGGCCAAACCGACTGGGGCCTGTCCACCCGGGCCCGGCTGCCGATGCGGGCCTTCACGCTGGATGGACCGGGCACCGGTTCACGGCTGGTGATCGACGTCGCCCACCATGTGGTGCGTAACACCGGCTCACCCGCGCGCACGGATGTGCCACCATGCAATATATGAACCCCGTCTTCGCCTATCAGCAGGTTGATGTGTTCGCGCCCACCGCCTTCAGCGGCAACGGGCTGGCCGTGGTCTTCGACGCCGACGAGCTCGACACCGAGGCGATGCAGCGCTTCGCCCGGTGGATGAAGCAGTCCGAAACCGTTTTCTTCATTGCCCCCACCGAGCCGGGGGCCGACTACTCCATCCGGATCTTCACCCCCAGCACGGAGCTGCCCTTCGCCGGGCACCCCACCCTGGGTGCCGCCCAGGCCTGGCTGGAGGCCGGCGGGCAGCCGGCCCGCGACGAACACCTGGTTCAGCAGTGCGCCGCGGGCCTGATCGAGGTGCGCGTCGAGCGGATGCTGCTGGGCGATGCGGACGTGGTGCTGGCCATCGAACCGGACTACCCCGCCCTGGAGGGCCTGGAGCTGGGGGTGATCGGGCCCTACACCTCCTCCAGCGTCACCTTTGGTTCCTGGCAGCCGCGCGGCAGCGTGCTGCCCCGCGTGTCCGGCACCCGCGAGGAGCTGCGCCCGCTGGATGCCTCGGACCGCTACCGTTCCGAGGAGCGCTTCGGCTCGGTGGTGCTGCAGCCTCCGGCCGACTTCGAGGCCCGCTCCTTCGTGCCCAGCGAGGCGATCCAGGAGGACCCGGCCACCGGCTCGCTGAACGCCGGATTCGGGCAGTGGCTGACCGAGGCGGCCCTGGCCCCGCAGCGCTACACCGTCCGCCAGGGCACCCGGGTGGGGCGCTCGGCGATCCTGCACGTGGAAAACGACGGCACCGGCATCTGGGTGGGCGGGGATGTGGTCACCCGGATCTGCGGCAACGTGGACTTCGAAGGCCGCATGGCGGGCGCTATGGGCGCTGGTCATCGGCTTCTTCATGATCCTGCTGGACACCACGATCGTGTCCATGGCGATGCCGGCCATCATGGGGGCGCTGCACGCGGATTTGACCGCGATCATCTGGGTGAACAGCGCCTACCTGCTCACCTTTGCGGTGCCGCTGCTGATTACCGGGCGCCTGGGCGACCGCTTCGGCCCGCGCAACATCTACCTGATCGGTCTGGTGCTGTTCACCGGCGCCTCGGCCTGGTGCGGGCTTTCCCCCAGCATCGGCTCGCTGATTGCCGCCCGCGCCGTGCAGGGCTTCGGCGCGGCGATGATGTCCCCGCAGTCGATGACGATGATCACCCGGCTCTTCCCCTACCGTCACCGTGGCGCGGCCATGGGCGTGTGGGGCGCGGTGGCCGGGGTGGCCTCGCTGGTGGGCCCGATCGCCGGCGGGCTGCTGGTGGACACCCTGGGCTGGGAGTGGATCTTCTTCATCAACCTGCCGGTGGGCGTGCTGACCTTCATCCTGGTGATGCGCTGGGTGCCCAAGCTCCAGCCGCACTCGCCGACCTTCGACACGCTGGGCGTGATCCTCTCCGCGGCGGCCATGTTCGCCCTGGTCTACGGCATCCAGGAGGGGGATTCCACCAACTGGGAACCGTTCATCGGGCCGATCGGCTCGGTGCACCTGATCATTGCCGGGCTGGTGCTGCTCGCGGCGTTCATCTGGTGGCAGTCGCGCACCACCAAGGAACCGCTGGTGCCGCTGGGCCTCTTCCGCGACCGGAACTTCTCCCTGGCGAACCTGGGCATCAGCTTCATGGGCCTGGCCATCACCACGCTGAGCCTGCCGATGATCTTCTACCTGCAGTCGGTGCGCGAACTGAGCCCCACCCAGGCGGCGCTGCTGATGTCACCGATGGCACCCGCGCAAGTTCGCGATCCCGGGCTTCGCACTGTTGGGCGGCGGGGGCATCGTCAGCTACGCGTTCCTGATGCACGCCGACACCCCACTGTGGGTGCTGCTGCTTCCACCGGTGCTGCAGGGGCTGGGTTCGGCCATGATCTGGCCGTCGCTGTCACTGACCGCCACCCGCGACCTGGGCCCGGCCAACGCCGGGGCCGGTTCCGGGGTGTACAACACGACCCGGCAGATCGGTGCGGTGCTCGGCTCGGCGCTGATCGCGGTGATGATGCAGTCGCGCATCTCGGCGCAGGTGCGGTGAGCGGCGCCCGAAGATCAGGGCGACGGCGATTCCGGCCAGCCACACGTCCTTGGCCAGGGTGCCGCCCTCGGCGGTGGGGCGGATGCCGTCGGACTCGGTCAGCCCCGGGGTGCGCAGGTACATGCTGAGCATGACTCCGGAGAAGCCGGCCAGCCCCAGTCCGGCCAGACGGGAGGGAACCAGTGGCAGCAGCAGCGCAGAGCCCAGCGAGATCTCGGTGGCGGAGACCGCCTTGCCGAACGCTGCCGGTTCCATGTTGCCCAGCTGCGGCACGCCGTTGGAGGCCATCTGCTGCAGCCCGGCGGCGCTTTCCTCATCCAGGCGCAGCTTGTTGATGCCGCTGTTGAGGATGTACGCACCGCTGACCAGACGTAGTGCGGCATTTGCAATTGAGATACCCATCGATCCTCACTTCTTTCGTTTCCATGCTAGATTCAACAATCATGATCACTTCTTCCGCCGTGCCCGTTGCCGCCCTCGAACTGCTGATCGACCAGGGATTTGACGCCACCAGCGTCGATGAGCTGGCCAACGCCGCCGGCATGTCCCGTTCCACGTTTTTCCGCCGTTTCGGTTCCAAGGAGAATATGGTCTTCGCGGACCAGGAAATGATCATCACCCATGTCCGACTTCCCCCCCGGTGTCACCGAGCCGGACTACGACCTGTGGACCACCGACGTGGAGATCGATCCCACCGGCGTCTTCCCACGAATACTGGGAGACCGCCGACTACCCGCTGCACCTGGTCAAGAAGCTGGGCGACGCCGATCTGCTGCGCGACGGGCAGACCCCCAAGGGGTACGCCCCCAATGAGCGCCATGGCCGCCGGGCTGGTGAACATGGAGCTGCACCGCGGCGACGGCTCGGTGGGCACCATTGTGGGCGTGCAGGCCGGGTTGGCACTGCGTTCCATCCTGCAGTGTGGCAGCCCCGAGCAGATCGAAAAGTTCGGCGTGCCGATGCTGCGCGGGGAACTGCCCGGCGCCTTCGCCCTGACCGAACCCACCCACGGTTCGGACTCGGTGTCCCTGGAAACCCGGGCCACCCGGGTGGAGGGCGGCTACGTGCTCAACGGCGAGAAGAAGTGGATCGGCAACGGCTCGGTCGGCGGGATCAGCGTGGTCTGGGCGCGTGATGACGAGGGCAAGGTGCGCGGGTTGCTGGTGGACCAGCAGTCCGCGGGCTACACCGCGACCACGATCAAGAACAAGCTGTCGCTGCGCGCCATCTGGCAGGCGCACATCCGGCTGGAGAACGTGTTTGTTCCCGATGAGATGGTCCTGCCCGGCGCGAACAGCTTCAAGGACACCGCCGCGGTGCTCTTCGCCACCCGCCTGGGCGTGGCCTGGGCGGCGGTTGGGCATGCGACCGCCTGCTATGAATCCGCGGTGGCCTACGCCAAGCAGCGCGTGCAGTTCGGTCGCCCGCTGGCCGCCTCCCAGGTGGTGCAGGAGCGACTGGCGCGCATGCAGTCCGAGCTGGCGACCATCCAACTGCTGGCCGTGCAGTCCACCCGCCGCGAAATGGCGGGCAAGCTCACCGGCCCGGCCGCCTCGCTGGCCAAGTACACCGCCACCCGCACCGCCCGTTCGATCGCGGCGAACGCGCGGGACCTGTTGGGCGGCAACGGCATCCTGACCGACAACCGGGTGGCCCGCCACTTCGCGGACATGGAGGCGCTGCACACCTATGAGGGCACCGAAACGGTGCAGGCGCTGATCATGGGCCGGGCGATCACCGGCATCTCCGCCTTCGCCTAAGCCAGGCCTACGGCGCCCCGGTCAGCCGGTTTTTGGTTGTTGCGGTGGCCACGTGCTCCCAGGGGTTTTCCGGCCACGGATGCTTGGGATAGCGCCCGCGCATCTCTGCGCGCACCTGTCGGTACGGGCCATCCCAGAAACTGCGCAGGTCATCGGTGACCGCCAGGGGCCGGCCGGCCGGGGAGAGCAGGTGGAACTGGATCGGCACCTGTCCGTGCAGCAGCCGCGGCGTTTGGGCCAGCCCGAAGCATTCCTGCAGCTTCACCGCCGCCACCACCCGGCCCTGCGCCGTGCCCGGCTCCGGGTACTGCAGGGCGATGCGCGAGCCGCTGGGAACCTGCAGCCGCTCGGGCAGCAGCTCATCCAGGTCATGGGCGTGCTGCCAGGGAATCAACGAGCGCAGCGCCCCTCCCCGCGCGGGGTCCCCCACGCCGCCAGGTACAGCGCCGCCTGGGTCAGCTCCGCGGTGGCGATCTGCGGGCTGGTGAAGGCCGGGGCGGCGGCGAAGGAACGCTGATCCAGGGTGCGCACCACCCGGCCGGGCTCCAGGCGTCCGGCACGGCCGGCCCGCTGGGTGGCCGAGGCGCGGCTGGCCACCACGGTGACCAGCCCGCTCATCCCGCGCACCGCGTCCCGCCGCGGTTCCCGGGCGTACCCGGCGTCCACCACCAGGTGCACCCGCGGCACCGTGAGGGAGGATTCGGCGATCGGGGTGGAAATGATGATCCGCGCAGGTCCTCGGCGTGCAGGGTTGCGCTCATCACCAGCAGGGCCAGGTCATCGCGCAGCTGGTTGACCTGGTTGAGCATCGCCAGCACCAGGTCGGTTTCAATGGAGCGCTCATGGACCTCATCGACGATCACCGCGCCCACCGAGGCCAGGTCCGGGTCGGCCAGCAGCCGGCGCAGCAGCAGCCCGGCGGTGACGAACTCAATGCGGGTGCGCGGACCGCTCAGGCTTTGCCCGCGCACCGAGAAGCCGATCCGCGGCAGCTGAGCAAGTGTCAGATGACGAGCCAATCGGCCCGGAGCTTTATGGCACCGGCGCTAGTACCGAAGATGGACAGTTCATCAGAAGAGGCTGGATTCGAAACAGCTACTAGTCACTGGTTTTGAAGGTGTCTGGCCTTGGAACACGCCCGGGCCAGACACACTTTATTGCCTATAGCCCGTAGTCGTGGGTTTTTCGGGGCCTACGATTCGTCGTCGTGCGCCGGGGTTGCGGTCGCCGCGCCCTGGTGGGTGGCGCCGCCCTCATCGGTCCAATCGTGACCGGTGTCATCGGAGAGCTTGGGGTCCGAGACGTGGTCCTTCAGCTTGGCGTCCTGCTCGTTGGTCTTGTCCTGGTTGTTCGAGGTGTTCTGCATGAGCCGTCCTCCTGATTCCGTGTGGTTGATTCAGCGTCCGCGCCGGGCTGGTGTGCGCCCGGCGGGCAGATCCGGCGTTGGCCTGATTCTAGCGTTCCGGCTGGGTTTCCGGTTCCGGCGGCGGTGGCGGGGCAGTGGGATCCAGCGGCGGCTGGGTCGGCCCGGTCGGGTCGGTGTGCGGTTCCGGTGGGGCCGTGGGGTCGCTGGGCGGTTCCATTGGCCCGGTCGGGTCATGCGGGGTGACCGGTGGCTCGGTGGGATGTCGGTGTCCGAACATTGTGTCCCTCCTTCGTTCTGCGGCGATCCAGCGGCGGCGGGCTGCCGACCCCTGGTGCCGGAATCGATTGGACTAGCCACGATACTGCCCGCCCCGGGGCCAACCCGCACCCAAAAGCGCATTCCATGGGGATTGCCAGTATTGACCAAAGGCGTTCCCAGCAGGCCCTTCCCGGCCTGCTTCCGCAGGAACGCGCGGCTTGCGAAGTGGTGGAGGAGGTGAACAACCGGGTAAAACCTTGGAAGCAGGTGAAAGAACGGGGCCGAGGTACACATCCTGGGCGCGGAGGGCTAGAGTTCAAATTAGGGCCCTTGGCCGTAACCGCCAAGGGTTGTTGGAAAGCAAGTTGAAGTGACCACCTGAAGGGGGAGCAAACCTTGTCTGATTCCGTAAAGAAGACACCAGCAGGGAAGACCAAGCGGGAAAACGCCGAGAACGGTTTCGTCGCCACCGAGGAGCTGCGTGATGCCCTGCAGTCCGTCCTGGTGAACCTGATCGACTTGCAGCTTGTGGGCAAGCAGGCGCACTGGAACATTGTGGGCCCGAACTTCCGCGACCTGCACCTGAACCTGGACGAGGTCGTGGACATCGCCCGCAAGGGTTCGGATGAAATCGCCGAGCGCATGCGCGCCATGCACGCCACCCCGGATGGGCTGGTGGGCACCGTGTCGAAGTACACCGAGCTGGAGCAGCCCACGAACGGCGAGATCCTGACCACCAAGGCCGTGGACCTGATGGTCGACGCCGTGCAGACCACGGTGGGTGTCATGCGCCGGGTGCATGACGCAGTTGATGAGGCCGACCCAACCTCGGCTGACATCCTGCATGACTACATTGCGCAGCTGGAACAGCAGGCCTGGTTCATCAGCGCCGAAAACCGCAAGCCATAACCCGGACCGGTTTTCCGGTTCTGGCCGGCGGCCAGTTTTTCGCGGCACGTCCCCTTGTGGGGCGTGCCGCTTGCCGTCTGCGCAAGTTGTCACCCGCACCAGGGCCGGCCGTGGGGCCTTAGCGCCCCAGCAGCAGCGCGCGTGATTCCAGGCCCGCCAGATAGTCCGCGAACCCGCCCTGCAGGCGACCGGTCAGCCGGCCGGAGGTGACCACCGGGATCTGGGCGGTGGCCTGCAGCCGGGCACCGCCCGCCCGCAGCCGGCGCACCAGGCCCACATCCTCATGCGCGGTAACCGGTTCAAATCCGCCGGCGCGCAGGTAGTGGGCGGCGTTGAACGCCAGGTTTGCCCCGTGCACATGCCCGTGACCGGGTTCGGGCCGGTAGTGCTGCCGCCACTGCCGGTACCGGTGGGGTTCCAATTCCTTCTCATCGGGTTGCACGGTGCCCAGCACCGCGTCCGCGCCCCGGGCCGCGGCCAGCAGCAGCACCGTCAGCCAATTGACCGGCACCCGGCTGTCGGCGTCGCTGCACGCCACCCAGGTAGCCGCCGGGGAGGCGCCGCTAAGTTCCAGGGCCCGTTGGACCCCGGCCGCGCGGCTGGCCCCGACGCTGCCAAAGTTCCCGGGCAGCGCGTGGAAGCGGGCATCGGCGCGCACCCGGTCCCGCACCAGCTGACCGGAGAGGTCGGTGCAGCGGTCCAGCACGAGCACCGCATGCAGTTCCACCTGCGGCGCGCACCGGGTGAAGCGGTCCATGGCGGCCGCCAGGTGGGCCAGGCAGGCGGGTAGGTGTTCTTCTTCGTTGTGCACCGGGATCACGATGGCCAGTGCCCGCAGCGGCTCATTCATCGGTTCCACCCTTACGCCGGTAGATCTCCAGCAGGAAGTCCGGTTCGCGGTGTTCGACCACCGGATGCCAGCCTTGCAGTTCCCGGGCCATGGCGTGCACCGTTTCCCCGTCCAGCGTCCAGCCCTGGATCGGGTGCAGCCAGTGGCAGAGCACCAGTTCCCCGTCGGGCGCCATCTGCCGGTCACAGCGGGTGAGCAGTTCGGCCAGTTCATCGGCGGCCAGGAAGTAGCCGGTTTCGCTGATGACCACCAGGTCCCAGCCGTCCTGCTCCGTCGGCCACTGCTGCGGCACGGTCGCCTCACGCACCTGGGCGTGGGGCAGGTGGGCCAGCCGGCCCCGGGCCGTGGTGACCGCGGTGGCGCTGGCATCCAGGCCCAGGAACCGTTGACTGCGTTCGGCGAGCGCGGCGGACAGCTCCCCGATGGAGCACCCGACTTCCAGGGCCTGGCGGTAGCTGTCCCGGGCCAGGCTGGCCAGCAGCACCTGGCGCTTGCGCCGTTCATAGCCGCTGGTGCGGTAGTCCCATGGGTCTTCGCGCTGCTGGTAGAGCTGTTCGAAGACCTGTGGGGCGTCGCTGCCCGAGTGCGTGTTGGCGGGGGTGTAGCGCAGGACCTCGGTCCCGTTGCCGAAGTGGGCGCTGAACGCGGCGCTGAGCAGCACCTCGTCCCCGGGCTGGTCGGACAGCGGGGCCACCTGGGAGCGGTGGGCGGCCATGGCCGCGGCCTTGGCCTGCTGCTGCGCTTCGCTCAGCTGTAGGCGGCGCCAGTGGCGCCACCGGGAGTCCTGGTCGGGTTCGGCCCAGTGCCAGTACCAGAGCGGGAACTCCAGCAGCGCCAGCCCGTGGCGGCTGGCGGCCTCGGCGGCCAGGCGGCCCAGGGTCTCATGGTCGATGTGCCCGTCGCCGCGGTAGGTGGAGGCCAGCACCGTGGCGGGGCCGGCCAGCGCCAGCTCCAGGGCGTCGGTGATGGCCTTGGTGTGCCCGGCCAGCTGGCCATCGGGCAGCCCCAACACGTCCCATGTCAGGGTGCCGTGCGTGGTGGCCGTGGCATCCAGCTGGCGCAGGGCGTCGGCGATTTCCCGGCGGCGGATGGCGGCCAGCTGTTTGGGGCGGTGGGTGGGGGAGTCAGGGTGGGAGGCTTCTCCGGCGCTGCACACCAGCACGTGCACCGCGGCGCCGCGGGCCAGGCACTGCTGGATCAACCCGCCGGCGCCCAGGGTCTCATCATCCGGGTGCGCGGCCAGCACCACCAGGGTGCCGCCGGCGCCGGGCAGGGCCTGCTCGTCCAGTTCCCCCAGCCGCTGCCGGCCGGCCGCCCGCCAGGAGCTGGCGGGGGTTCCGGCGTCCCGGTGGTCGAAGCTCACCATGGCCCACCGGCCTGCAGCACTTTGCCGCCCAGGGCGGCGTCATCCCGGGCCCCATGGTGCTGGCGCAGGTAGATGCCCAGGTCCGCGACCCGGCGGGCGTGCGCGTCATCCCCGACCAGGGGGCCGGGGCCGGTGGCCTCGGGGACCATGGCCAGCAGCCGCTGGCAGACGGCGGCGACGTGGCCGCGCACGGTCAGGGCGTCCGCCCAGTCCAGCCGTTGGGCATCGGCGGGCCCGGCCGCGTTGGCGAGCGCCAGCCCGGCACCGTGCAGCAGCCGGTGCCCCTCGCCGAGCCAGGACAGGGCCAGCTGGTCCGGTTCGCGGCGCTGGGCGGAGGCGAACAGCGTCCGGTACAGGCCCACCGCCCCGCCAAACCAGCAGGCGGCCACCCCGACCGCGCCGACGGCGAAGCCCGGACGGTCCAGGTACCACCCGGCGGCGCCGATGGGCTGGGCCGGTACGGCGGTGAAGTGCACGCTGCCGCTGGGGATGTGGGCCAGTCCGCGGCTGTGCCAGGTGCCCTGCTGCACCTCGACGCCCGCATCGCTTAGCCGCACGGCAAAGATCCGCCGGCCCTGCGCGGTGTGGGCGCTGACGATGGCCCGGCTCAGGTTCCCGGCCAGGGAGCACCAGGGCTTGGTGCCGTTCAGTTGCCAGGTGCCCTCGCCGTCCTGTTCGGCGGTGAGCAGCTGGTGGGGTGCCTCGGCCGCGTAGACGCCCCAGGTGCTGCCAGCAGGCCACTCGTGCCCGGCCTGGCGCAGGATGGCGGCCGCGTCCAGGTGGGGTTCGATGGTGCGGGCGGCGGCCAGGTCAATGGCGGCGATGGTGGCCAGCCATTGCCACAGCCCGGCCGTGTTTCCGGTGCCGGGCACCGGCGGGATGCCGGGGTGGGCACTGAGCACCCGCAGCAGGGGTTCGGGGCGGCCCTGGCAGTGTTCGGCCGCGGTGAGCAGTTGCCCGGCCGGCTCCCAGTCCAACGGATCCGCCGGTGCGGCGGGGTTCAAAACCACGGTCTGCACGCCCTCTGGGAGCACTTGATCACCTCATGTTCGCGTCCTGCAACGTGGCACCAGTGTGCAACATCAGGTGCCCGGCACTCCAGCGCTCCCATGGAGGATTCAGCAAACCCCCGAGTCAACCGGCAGCTGGCGGGCCGGTGGACCGGGGGTTGGATGGGCTGGGCGGTTAGGGCATGGGGATGCGCACCCCGCGTTCGGCGGCGACCTGCCGGGCCCGGTCGTACCCGGCATCCACGTGGCGGATCACGCCCATTGCCGGGTCGTTGGTCAGCAGCGCCGTCAGCTTCGCGGCGGCCAGCTCGGTGCCATCGGCCACCGACACCTGCCCGGCGTGGATCGAGCGGCCCATCCCCACCCCGCCGCCGTGGTGGATCGAAACCCAGGTGGCCCCGGAACTGGCGGCGCTCAGCGCGTTCAGCAGCGGCCAGTCCGCGACCGCGTCCGAACCGTCGGCCATCGCCTCGGTCTCCCGGTAGGGGGAGGCCACCGAACCCGAATCCAGGTGGTCGCGCCCGATCACGATCGGCGCCGAGACCTTGCCCTCGGCCACCAGCTGGTTGAACAGCAGCCCCGCCCGGTGGCGCTCGCCGTAGCCCAGCCAGCAGATGCGCGCCGGCAGGCCCTCGAATTCAACGTGCTCGGCGGCCGCGTCCAGCCAGCGGTGCAGGTGCCCGTTCTTGGGGAACAGCTCCTTCAGCGCCCGGTCGGTGACCTCGATGTCCTTCGGGTCCCCGGACAGCGCCACCCAGCGGAACGGGCCCAGCCCCTCGCAGAACAGCGGGCGGATGTAGGCCGGCACGAAGCCGGGGAACGCGAAGGCCCGCTCATAGCCGCCCTTGCGGGCCTCGTCGCGGATGCAGTTGCCGTAGTCGAACACCTCGGCCCCGGCGTCCTGGAAGCCGACCATCGCCGCGACGTGGCGGGCCATGGAGGCCTGGGCCTTCTTGGTGAACCCGACCGGGTCGGCCTGCGCCTCGGCGTGCCAGGCCTCCAGGCTGTGCTCCACCGGCAGGTAGCTGAGCGGGTCGTGCGCGCTGGTCTGGTCGGTGACGATGTCCACCTGCAGCTCACCACGCTGCTGGCGTTCGAGCAGCTGCCCGAACACCTCGGCGGCGTTGCCCACATAACCCACCGACAGCGCCCGGCGTTCGTGTTTGGCGGCCATCACCTTGGCCACCGCGGTGTCCAGGTCCAGTTCCACCTCATCGAGGTAGCGCTTGGCGGCGCGGCGGCGCAGCCGGGCTTCGTCCACGTCCACGATCAGCACCGCCCCGCCGTTCAGGGTCACCGCCAGCGGCTGGGCCCCGCCCATCCCGCCGCACCCTCCGGTCAGGGTCAGCGTGCCGGCCAGGGTGCCGTCAAAGCGCTTGCGTCCGATGGCGGCGAAGGTTTCAAAGGTGCCCTGCAGGATGCCCTGGGTGCCGATGTAGATCCAGGACCCGGCGGTCATCTGGCCGTACATCATCAGCCCCTCGGCCTCCAGCTTGCGGAAGTGCTCCCAGTTCGCCCAGTCCCCGACGAGGTTGGAGTTGGCGATCAGCACCCGCGGCGCCCACCGGTTGGTGCGCAGCACGCCCACCGGCTTGCCGGACTGCACCAGCAGCGTCTCATCCTCCTCCAGGTCCTTGAGGGTTTGGATGATCGCCTCGTAGGCGGCCCAGTTGCGTGCGGCCTTGCCGGTGCCGCCGTAGACCACCAGATCCTCGGGGCGTTCGGCGACCTCCGGGTCCAGGTTGTTCATCAGCATGCGCAGCGGCGCCTCGGTGGCCCAGGACTTGGCGCTCAGGGTGGTGCCGCGCGGGGCGCGGATGGTGTGCGGTGAGTGGGACGTGGTGGACATCTAGGCTCCTTTGCGCGGCGGATGTGCTGTTGCCTCCATCATTGGCCATCCGCGCCGGCAGTGACACCGCTCACCGGCCGCTGTTGTCCGGGATCCCGGACTCTACCGCCGGGTGGTGGCCCGCCGCCCGTGCAGCCGGGCGGTGAACTGGTCCGCCGTGTGCTTCAGGTCCTCCAGGATCCCGGCGCGCTGGGCCTGGTCCACCCGCGCGCCCAGGAACGTGACCGCCAGGGCGGCGGCTGGCCAGCCGCTGCTGTCCAGGATCGCCACCGCCAGGGAGTGGAACTCCTCGGTCACGTCCCCCTGCTCCACCGCGTACCCGCGCTCGGCGGTGAACTGCAGTTCACGGCGCAGCGAGGCGTAGTCGGTGATGGTGGTGCTGTTGGGGCTGCGGCTGATGAAGCTGGCCGGGCGCGGGTAGAGCGCACGCACCTGGGATTTGGGCAGCTGGGCCAGGATCGCCCGGCCCGAGGCGGTCAGGTGCGAGGGCAGGCGCACCCCCACATCGGTGACCAGCGAGGGCCGCCCCTTGGCGCGTTCCTCCACGATGTACAGCACATCGGCCCCGTGCAGCACCGCCAGGTGCGCGCTTTGGCCCACCTTGTCCACCAGCTGCGCCACCAGCGGGGCGCCCAGGCGCGCCAGCGGCTCCTGGCGGGTGTAGGCGCTGGAGAGCTCAAAGGCGGACAGCCCCAGGCCATAGGCCTGTTCCTCCGGGTAGTGGGTGGCGAACCCCTGCTCGATCAGCACCCCCAGCAGCTGGTAGACGGTGGAGCGCGGCAGCTGCAGCAGCGTGCAGATCATCGCGGCCGGGGTGGGGGACTTGCGGCTGGCCAGCAGCTTGAGCACCCGCAGCGTATTATCCGCCGCCGGAACCTTACTGGCCACACCCACCCCCGGGCATCGTGCCTGCGGCACGGCGGGCCGGGGCAGCCGGTGCGCGCACCGCTAGTTTCCCCGCTGCAGCGCGCGGTGCAGCTGCTCACCGGTGGGCGGATTCGCCCCGGAGCGGGCGACGGTCAGCGCGGCACTGGCCAGCCCGGCCTGCAGCGCGGTACGCACCGGCGGGGCCGCGGGACCCGCGGGCCCACCGGTCAGGGAGGCGGGCAGGTCCGAGGTGAGGATCGCATCGAGCAGCCCGGACATGAACGCCGCCCCGGCGCCCACCGTGTCCACCACCTCGGTGGCCGGGGCCGGCAGGACGAAGCTGTCGGTGGCGGTGCGGGCCTGGCAGCCCAGGGCCCCGCGGGTGAGCACCACCAGGCGCGGACCCAGCTCCAGCACCCGCTCCAGCACGGCGGCCGGCCCCAGCTGCGGGTAGAGCCAGGAGGCGTCGGATTCGCTGAGCTTGACCACGTGGCTGCGGCCCATCATGAACCCGACCGCCTCGCGCACGGCCGCGGCGTCGTGCGCCAGCTCCGGGCGGATGTTCGGGTCGTAGCTGCGCAGCTGGTGCGCCGGGGACTGGGCGAACGCCTCGCGCACCTTGCTGGCCCCGGGCTCCAGCCAGGCGGCGATCGACCCGGCGTGCAGCAGGTCGGTGCGCGGGGGCACCACGTCATCGGGCAGGTTCCAGTTGATGTTGAAGCGGTAGCTGGCCCGGCCCTGGGCGTCGAGCTTGACCTGGGCCTGGTTCGTGGCGACCAGGCGCTGGGTGCCGTCGGCCAGCATGACCCCGGCCGCGCGCAGGTGCCCGGCGATCAGGGCCCCGTGCTCATCCAGCCCGAACTCGGTGTGGAAGCTGACCTGGTGGCCCAGCCGGGCCAGGCCCACGGCCACGTTCAGCGGGGAGCCGCCCGGGTAGGCCCTGCGTCCCACCACGTCGACCAGGGATTCGCCAATCACAGAAATACGCGCCATGCATCGATCCTATGTTGCAATCTATGTCCGCGATACCCGGGCGCTGTAGTGCTCGGCATCACACAGTGGTACCGTGGCGCTCGAGGCCCGCGGGCAGTGCAAACTCTGCGGCGCCACCATGGGCCAAGGGAGGGTCACGAGCGCAACACGGGCGGCACAACCATGCTGAGGGCCGGTCCACCGGCCGATGAGGGCACCGAAGGGAGCGGGAAGATGTCCGAGGAACGGATCGAGGAACTGCTCACGCTGTGCGTATCCCTGCCCTACGGTGAGCAGCGCAGCGAACTGCTCGAGGAGGCGCTGGCCATGGCCGAGCAGAGCGGGCAGGAGGACCTGGAATACCGGGTGCGGCTGCTGCTGGCCGACGCGTGCGCCATGGCCGGGGACAGCACCGGGCTGCTGGGCAACTTCCGCTGGTGCCTGGACCGCTTCGCGTCCAGCCCGCAGCGCTTCCCGGCCGATCCCGGGGACGGGGCGGACCTGTTGTGGCAGTACAAGTGGATGCCGGCGCTGCTCAGCTCCGACCCGCAGATCCCGGCCGCCGAACTGGGCCAGCTGCTGGTGGAAATGGCCGGGCACTACCGCCAGGCCGGGGCCGGGCTGAGCGCGGTGCACACCGCCGGATTTGAGATGGCGCTGGCCAACGGCTGGCTGGAGCAGGCCGCCGGGGAACTGGCCGCGCTGGAGGAAACCACCCCGGACGCGTACTCGCACTGCGAGGCCTGCCTGCGCTCCAGCATCATCAGCTACCACCTGGCCACCGGATCCCAGGTGCTGGCCCTGGCCGAACTGGACGAGCTGCTGGCCGGGGGAGAGAGCTGCGGGCAGGAACCGGAGCACGCGATCGGCGCCTGCCTGCTGGCGCTGCTGCGGGCCGGGCGCGGGGCGCAGACCAAGGCCCTGCACATCCGCAGCTACCAGGCCGCGCGGCGCGAACCGCAAAACCTGGGCCTGGCCGCCAGCCACATCATCTACCTGGCCGCCACCGGCAACCTCACCCGGGCGGTGCAGCTGGTCGAACGCCACCTGCCGCTGCTGGCCCGGGATCCGATGGCCCAGCGTGAACACCTGCTCTTCCTGTGCGCGCTCGGGCTGACCTGCCAGAAGCTGGGGGAGCAGCAGCTGGGCGGGCTGCCGATCAGCGGCAGCAACCTTGCGGAGCTGGACGAATTCCTGGGCCGGCACGCCACCGTGCTGCCGGCCGACGTGCTGGCCCCGCTGGCCTGGGCGGCGGCCCGCGAACTGGCCGGACGCTTCGATGAACGCAACGCCAACACCGTGATGAGCGAGCAGGTGGATAAGATCACCGCGCTGGCAGCCGCCGGCTGGGACCTGGACTGGGAGTCGGACAGCTCGCTGTCCCCCACCCCGGTATCCGCCCCGTCCAACGCCGCCGGATGGCTGAGCCGGGCCCGGGAATACACGGCCGCCGGGGACACCGTGCGGGCTGCGGCCGACGCCCAGCGGGGCCTGGGGCAGCACCCGCCGGCCGACGTGGCCGCCGGGCTGCACCAGCTGCTGATGGTCCTGGAACTGGGTTCGGGCAACGAGGTCAGCGCCCGCGAACACCTGGGCGCCTACTGCCGGGCCCTGGGCGCGGCCGGGCACCGGGCCCTGGCCCAGCTGCTGGAGGGCGAGGGACTGGAACTGCATGTGGACGGGTCCACCGAACAACTGCACGCCCTGGCCCGGCTGCACGCCGCCGGCAGCCCGGACCGGCTGGTCAGGGTGTACACCGGCACCTGGCTGGCCCACGCGCTGATGCGCCACGACGATTTCGAGCAGGCCGCCACCCTGGCCGGGACCACGCACCGGGCGGCGCTGGAGCTGATCGCGCGGATGCCGGCCGATGACGTGCGCGACGCGCTGCTGCACAACCTGTACTCCATCCGCATCATCCTGGCCTCGGCGGAGGCCGAACCGCAGGAACTGGAGCCGCTGATCCGCGCCTGGCGCAAATACAACCCCACCGCGAACTCGCTGGCCCAGGTGCGCAACTTCATGGGGCAGCTGGCCTCCGGGGACGGCCAGGCCCAACTGGCGCTGGAGTACACCGACGCCGCTCTGGAGGTCTTCCTGGGCTACACGGACCGGCAGCGGGCGATCAGCGCCGCGGACTTCAGCGCCGAACTGCTGCTGGAGCTGGGGGAGCCGGAGGCCGCCCGGGAGCGGCTGCGCCTGGGGCTGGGGCAGGCCACCCGGGCCGAGGACCCGCAGCGCTTCGCGTTCCTCTTCCGCCTGGCCCAGCTGCACGTGCAGGCCGAGGAACCCTATGAGGCGATCGACTACCTGCAGCAGGCCCTGGAAAACGGGCACCAGGTGCTCGGCGAGCGGGAACTGGGGGAGGTGCACGACCTGCTGGCCCAGGGCTACGCGATGAGCGAGCAGCTGCCGGAGGCGGCCGGGCACTGGCGGCAGGCGCTGGCGATCTTCGCCGCCACCGGTGAGGGGCTGCGCGAACTGCAGGCCGGGGAGCAGCTGGCCAACGCGCATCTGATGTTCGGGGAGCACGAGCAGGCCGAGCAGCTGAGCACCCGGTTGGTCGCCCTGGCCCAGTCGCTGAGCGAGGAACACGGGATCGCCGTGCTGCTGAATGTGCTGATGCTGCAGGCCGCGGTGCAGGAGGCCGCCGGCACCGGCGCCGCGGAGCAAAGCTACCGCCAGGCCGCCGAGCTGGCCACCGAACACCGGCAGGAGGCGCTGCTCGCCCAGATCCTGGTGCGCCACGCCCAGTACGCCGGTGGGGAGCAGGACTTCGCCCAGGCGGTGAGCCTGATGCTGCAGGCCGCCAACCACTTCGAGGACCTGGGGCAGGAATCCTCGGCCGCCCAGGCGATCGGGGCCGCGGCCAGCTACCTGGCCCTGGACGAGCGCCACCAGGAGGCGGTGATGCTCTTCGAACAAAGCCTGGAACGCGAGATCGGTGAACCCGGTGCCGAGCAGACCCTGCGTCACCGGCTGGCCGATTCGCTGGACGCGCTGGGTCAAAACGCTCGGGCCGCCACCGAACGGCGCCTGGCCGAACAGCTGGGGCAGTAGCCCCGGGCAGCAGGGCGCCGGCCCGGGGCCGCGGCTTGCCCGGGCGGGGTGGCAGCGGGCAGGGTGGAGGCATGGACGCGCTCTTTGACGACAGTGCCCTGCCGCGGCACCCGCACAGTCCCCGGCCCGGGGCACACCACCTGCCCGGGTGGCTAAGGCCGGCCGCGCAGCAGTGGATCACCCAGCGCTTCTTCGAATGGGGCCAGGGCCCGGTGCCGCCGCATTCAACGGTGGTTGCCGGGCACCCGATGAGCGTGCAGACCGTCTGCCTGGGCTGGCACTGGAGCCCGAACCGCTATTCGCGCACCGCCGATGACGTCAACGGGGCGCCGGTGGCACCGATGCCGCAGTGGCTGGTGGATCTGGGCCGCAGCGCGGTGCAGGCGGCCACCGGGGATCCGCGGCAGGCACGGGATTACCACCCGGATGCGGCCATCGTGAACTACTACGACGTGAACGCGACCATGGGCATGCACCAGGACCGGGAGGAGTCGGTCAACGCGCCGGTGGTGTCCCTGTCCATCGGGGACAGCGCCACCTTCCGGCTGGGCAACAACGAGCACCGCAACCAGCCGTACCAGGATCTGCGCTTGGCCTCCGGGGACCTGTTCGTTTTCCAGGGCCCGGCCCGCTTCGCCTACCACGCGGTGACCAAGATCCACCCGCACACCGCCCCGGCCGGGTGCGGGATCAGCAGCGGACGGATCAATATCACGCTGCGCCAGACCGGGCTGCGCTAGGCGCGCCCGCCGCGCCGCCAACGGATTCGGGCGCTAGGTGTTCTTCCCACGGAGGTTGTGGGCAACGGCGCGTTGTGTGAGAAGAGGTGAGGACCTCCGGTATCGATATGGGTAACCACACTCATCTCGAGATGATAACGAGAACTCACTGTTCAAGCGTGGCAAAGTTACCTATCCACATTTAGGAGACACGCCCTAGGCGAACACGCGCTCGGCCAGCACCCCGGCCAGCTGCACCGCGTCGGTCAGGAACCCGTCGTGGCCGATCGGCGAGTCGATGTAGTGCACCGGCGCGGCGCCGGGAATCAGCGCGGCCAGCTGCTCGGACTGCTCGGGCAGGTAGAGCCGGTCGCTGCGCACCGCGGCGATCACCGTGTTCACCCCGGCCAGCCGGGCCAGGGCGTGCTCCAGCGAGCCGAACCCGCGGGCCACGTCGTGGCTCATCAGCGCCTCGGTGAGCACCAGGTAGCTGTTCGCGTCAAAACGCCGGGACAGCTTGGCCGCCTGGTGGTCCAGGTAGCTTTCGACCATGTAGCGTCCGCGCGGCCAGCTGGCCGACCCGAGCGGGTCCTCCTGGCCCTGCCCCCTGCGTCCGAAGCGCTGCTGCAGCTCGGCCTCGGAACGGTAGGTGACGTGCGCCAGGCGCCGGGCCACCCCGAGCCCGGCGTCCGGCGCCCGCCCGGTGTGGTAGTAGTCCCCGTTGGCGAAGTGCGGGTCCAGCCGGATCGATTCGCTTTGCACCTGGGCGAAGGCGATCTGTTCGGCGCTGGCCTGCGCGCAGGCGGCCATCACCACCAGGTTGCGCACCCGGTGCGGGTAGAGCACGGCCCACTCCAGGGCGCGTGCCCCGCCCATCGACCCGCCGATCACCGCGTGCCAGGTCTCGATCCCCAGCGCGTCGGCCAGCCGGGCCTCCAGGTGCACCGAGTCCTTGATGGTGGTGAACGGGAAACGCGAACCCCAGGCCCGCCCGTTGGCGTCCAGGCTGCCCGGCCCGGTGCTGCCGTTGCAGCCGCCGACGATGTTCGCCGCCACCACGTGGTAGCGGTTGGTGTCGATCGGCTTGCCGGGGCCCACGAAGTCCTCCCACCAGCCGTCGAAGTCCGAGTCCCCGCGGCTGACGTGGGCATCGCCGGTCAGCGCGTGGGTGATCAGCACCGCGTTGGAGCCCTGTGCGTCCAGTTCCCCCCAGGTTTCGTAGGCCAGCTCCACCTGCGGCAGGTAGCCGCCGGTTTCAAAGCCGTACTCCCCCACCGCCGCTCGGCGCCTCATGCCGTGCACGGCGGTGCGGGTGGCCGACCGCCCGGTCCTTGCGATCGCAGTCATCGGCTTAGCGCGCTTCGGCCAGGGTCTCGTCGGTCTGGCGGGCGGCCACGGCCGCGAAGCCCAGTTCCAGGTCGGCCAGGATGTCCTTGACGTTCTCCAGCCCCACGCTCAGGCGCACCAGCCCCGGACGCACCCCCGCGGCCAGCTGCTCGGCGTCGCTGAGCTGGGCGTGGGTGGTGGAGGCCGGGTGCACCACCAGGGAGCGCACGTCCCCCAGGTTGGCCACGTTCGAATGCAGCACCAGCGCGTCGGCGAACGCCTGGCCGGCCGCGGCCCCGCCGGCCACGTCGAAGGAGACGATCGCGCCCACCCCGTTCGGCCCGTACTTGCGTCCGCGTTCGTACCACGGGGAGGAGGGCAGCCCGGCGTAGGAGACCTGCTGCACCTGCGGGTGCGCCTCCAGCCAGCGGGCCACCTGGACGGCGTTGGCCACGTGGCGCTCCATGCGCAGGGACAGGGTTTCCAGGCCCTGGGCGATCAAGAACGCGTTGAAGGGGGACACGGCCGAACCCAAGTCGCGCAGCAGCTGCACCCGCGCCTTGAGGATGTAGGCCAGGTTCGCCCCCAGTGCGCCGTCCACGCCCAGGTCGCGGGCGAAGACCAGGTTGTTGTAGGACTCATCCGGGGTGTTGAAGCCCGGGAACTTCTGCGGGTCGGCCCCGAAGTCGAAGTTGCCCGAATCCACGATCACCCCGGCGATCGCGGTGCCGTGCCCGCCCAGGTACTTCGTGGCCGAGTGGATGACGATGTCCGCGCCGGACTCGATCGGGCGGATCAGGTAGGGGGTGGACAGGGTGTTGTCCACCAGCAGCGGCACCCCGGCCGCGTGGGCGATGTCCGCGATCGCCGCAATGTCCAGCACGTCCTGGCGCGGGTTGGAGACCACCTCGCCGAACAGCGCCTTGGTGTTCGGGCGGATCGCGGCGCGCCACCCCTGCAGGTCGTCCGGGTCGGCCACGAAGCTGACCTCGATTCCCAGCTTGCGCAGCGTGTGCTTGAACAGGTTCTGGGTGCCCCCGTAGAGGCTGGGGCTGGCCACGATGTGGTCCCCCGCCTCGGCCAGGTTCAGGATCGCGAACGTGGTGGCCGCCTGCCCGGAGGCCAGCAGCAGGGCGCCCACCCCGCCCTCCAGGCTGGCGATCCGGTTCTCCACCGCCTCCTGGGTGGGGTTGCCGATGCGGGTGTAGATCGGACCCAGGTCCTGCAGCGCAAAGCGCTCGGCCGCGGTCTGCGCGGTGGGGAATTCGAAGGACGTGGTCTGGTAGATCGGCAGGGCCCGGGCCCCGGTGTGCGGGTCCGGGCTTTGCCCGGCGTGGATCTGACGGGTCTCGAATGACCAGTTTTCGCTCATGGTTTTCCTCCCATAGTTCGTTGACTATTCGGGGGTACACCACTGAAATTCACCCTAAGAGGCCGGTGGCCGGTGAGTTCTCAGGGTGTAACCCGCGCTTGTCCTTGGCACACCTAGGTGTGCAGGGCCAGGTCTTCACCCGGGGCACCCCACCGCGGTTGGAGGGTTGCCGCCCAGCAAGCCGGGGCTCGTAGCTGGGACTCATGACCTGCCACCAGTGTGCCGCAGGCGCGGCGGACGATGCAATCGGTGCTGCGTCCGCGGCGTCGCAATCGGTCACACAACAGCCCACCCCTTGCACCGCACTTGGCACGTTCGGGTCGGAACGTCAACACCTGGAGAAATAATTAGGCGACCCTAAGTCGAGACTTGGATCACAAAAATGGCATGATGATCGCATGATGAGGCTAGATCACGTTTCGTATGCATGTGGCCCCGATGGGCTGATGGAAACCGCCGAACGCATCTCCCAGACCCTGGGTCTGGAGTTCGTCAAGGGTGGGATCCACCCACGATTCGGAACTCGCAATGTAATTTTTCCGCTGCAGCACAACCAGTACCTGGAAGTCGTCGAGGTGCTGGACCACCCGGCAAGCCTCAAGGCCCCCTTCGGGCAGGCCGTGCGCGCCCGTTCCGAACTGGGCGGGGGCTGGATGGGCTGGTGCGTGTCCCTGGATGAGATGGGCCAGGCCGAGCAGCGGCTGGGCCGCCAGGCCGTGCCGGGCAACCGCAAGTTCCCCGACGGGCGCGAACTGACCTGGCAGCAGATCGGGATCAAGGGCCTGATCGCCGACCCGCAGGTGCCCTACCTGCTGCGCTGGGACGACGGCACCGAGGACCTGCACCCCTCCCGCGCCCTGGACCCGGTGGGCTTCATCGATGAGATCACCATCGCCGGCTCCCGCGACCGGGTGCTGGAGTGGCTGGGCAAGCCCGATGAGGTGCAGCTGGGCGAGGTCACCATGAGCTACCAGTCCCCCAACGGGACCCCGGGCATCCTCTCGGTAACCTTCCAGACCCCCAAGGGCGAGGTCGTGCTGTAGCCAAGGACGCACGGATATAGGGGCAGGGCGTGAACCGCGAGGGTTCACCCCCTGCCCCTGATCGGTTAACCCGCAGGCGCCGCGGCGCAAAGGCCGGGCGGCCGGCTCAGCCGCCGATCCCGATCGCCGGACCGATCAGCGCGAAGCCCACAAAGCCCACCGCGTCGAGCAGGAAGTGCGCGATCACCAGCGGCATCACCCGCCCCCACCGCAGGTACACCCAACCGAACACGGCGCCCATCACCGCGTTGCCGATGAACGGCCCGAATCCCTGGTACAGGTGGTAGCTGCCGCGCAGCAGCGCCGAACCCAGAAGCAGCGCCCAGGGGGCGATCTTCAGCGCCCGGCCGTGGGCGAAGAGGAAGGCCAGCATGAGCACCTCCTCCAGCACCGCATGGCGGGCCGCGGACAGCAGCAGCACCGGCACCGTCCACCAATGCCCCTCCAGGTTCGCCACCGACAGCGCGGTGGTCAGCCCCAGCGCCCGCCCCGCCGCGTACAGGCCCAGGGTGCCCAGCCCCATCGCCAGGAACAAGCCGACGCCCCAGGCCGCGTCCCGGCCGGGCCGGCGCAAATCGAACCCCACCTGCCGCGGCCCGAGCCCCAGGCTGCGCGCCATGAAGTACAGCGCCAGCGCCACCGGCACCAGGGCGAAGGCGATGTCCAGCAGCTGGTAGGTCAGATCGAACCAGGGCCGGGCGCTGAGCGGGTTGTTCATCGAGGTGGTCTGCTCACCCAGCGGAGCACGGGTCACCTTGTCCAGGAAGCTGACGATCGAATACACCGCGCTTTGGCCCAGCGACAGCGCCAGCACCAAAAAGATCTCGAATTTCAGCGGCCCCGCCTGCCGCGGGCCGTCTGCCAGATTGCTTTGCACCCCTTGATCCTATGCGCGCCCGCTGTGCCCGGGCTGAAGCACCGCGGTGGCTGCGATAGCGTTGGAACCGCTCGGCCCGCAGGTCCGGGCGCCGCCCCGCCCACCACACACCTAGGGAGAACCCGTGAGTCGAGCCGCCACCGATGCCGAGCTGGCCCTGGCCCGGCACCTGGCCCCGCAGCTGTCCTGGCAAGGGGCCCGGGTGGAGGAAGGCGGGCAGTTCCACCGGGTGCTGCTGGGCAACGAGCAGGCGGTGATCCGCATGGCCCGCACCCCGCAGGCCAGCGCGGCCATGCCCCGCAGCGTGGCCCTGCACCGGGCCGTCTCCGAACGCCTTACCTGGCAGGTGCCCACCGCGCTGGGCCCGATCGCCACTGACGCGCAAGGGCTGGCGGCGGTGGCGATGCGCTACATTCCCGGCACCGCGCACCCGCCGCACCGGGGCGATGCGCGCATCCTGCGCCGGGTGGTCGATGCCCTGGCCGAGGTAGAGCTCGACACGCTGCGCCCGCTGCTGGCCGAACCGTTCGCGTTCGGCGGGCCGTGGACCACCGAACGCCGCCAGGCCAGCCACGACGCGCTGCCGCTCGAGCTGCGCCCGGCAGCCCGCACCCTGTGGGAGCAGCTGCCCGAACTGGCCCAGGTCCCCCCGGGCCTGGTGCACGGGGACCTGGCCGGGCACAACATGCACTGGGTCAACGGGGAGCTGATTGGGATCCTGGACTGGGACCTGGCCGCGGCCTGGGACCCGGCGCTGAACACCGCCTACCTGTGCCTGTGGCACGGCCAGGACCTGATCGACCAGGTCGCCCCGGATCCCGGGCAGGCCCGCCGGGCCAGGATCTGGCTGGGGCTGATGAGCCTGGAGCGCTTCAGCGACGCCATTGCGCGCACCGATCATCCGCGGCTGGACAAGCTGCTGCGCAAAATCAGCCCGCGCCTGCGCATGGCGGCGGCCGCCGCCGCACGCGGCTAGGCCCCGCACCGGGCGGCACCCTAGGCAGTGAGCACCTTCAGCCCGGCCGCATCCAGGGCCGAAAGCTGGCCGGCATCCAGCTGCCGGTCGGTGATCATGCCGGTGA
This sequence comes from Glutamicibacter creatinolyticus, assembly GCF_006094275.1. GTDB lineage: Bacteria > Actinomycetota > Actinomycetes > Actinomycetales > Micrococcaceae > Glutamicibacter > Glutamicibacter creatinolyticus. The sequence goes on along the minus strand of NZ_CP034412.1, from coordinate 800,801 downwards.
GGTTAGCGGTGTCCAGGATGACAAAGGAGCGGGTGCCCACCTTGGAGGAGTCCAGCACCAGGTAGCTGTCCCGGGACTGGGCGACCATCAGCTCGTTGACCGCCGCCTCCATCTCATCCGAGACCATCGGCCCCAGCCGCGGGTCCAGCCCGTTGACCCCGACGAAGCACAAATCCATGGTGATCTTGCCCAGCGCCGCCTGCGCCATCGGCCCGACCAGTTCATAGGAGCGGGCATTGAGCACCCCGCCGGTGACCATCACCCGGATGTGCGGGCGCACCGCCAGCAGCCCGGCAATGTTCACGGCGTTGGTCACCACCGTCAGGGTGATGCGCCCCGGCTCCCCGATCAGGTCCTGGCGCATCCCCAGCTCGTGGGCGATCGCCTTGGTGGTGGTCCCGCCCGAAAGCCCAACCACCATGTCCGGGCGCACCATCGCCGCCGCCGCCCGGGCGATCTGCGCCTTCTCATCGTCGCGCGAATCGTTCTGGTAGCGGGCGGGCAGGTCGTAGGCCACGGTGCTGGAGACCGCCCCACCGTGGGTGCGGGTGAGCAGGGAGGCCGCCGCCAGCGAATCCAGGTCGCGCCGGGCGGTGGCCGCGGACACCCGCAGCTGCTCCACGATCTGCTCAACATCGATCTTCCCGTGCCGGGCCAGCAAATCCAGCACGTGGTTCAGCCGCTCCTCGCGCTTCATTCTCCCTGGTTCCTCCTGCCGCCCTGCCTGCGATCGGGCGCCGCCGCCCCGGCGGGGACACGCGCCCGTTGATTAAGTCAACACCGCACCGGCGCCAAGTGCCAAAAGCGCGGCGCCGCGCCGGTCACGCTACTTCACGGCACCGGCCGCCAACCCGCCGATCAGCCGCTTTTCAATCAGCGCGAACAGGATGATCACCGGCACGATCGCCACGATCGAAACCCCGAACACGTACTGCCAGGCGGTGGCGTACTGACCGATGAACTTGGTCAGCGCCACGCTCAGCGGCTGGTTCTCGGCGGTGGACAGGATCACCAGGGAGGCGGCGAATTCATTCCAGCAGGAAATGAACGTGAAGATCACCGCGGTCACGATCCCGGGCCACACCAGCGGCAGGTTGATGGTGAACAGCACCCGCAGTTTCCCGGCCCCGTCAATCTGCGCCGCCTCGTCGATGGAACGGGGCACCGCGGCGAAGAAGGAGTGCATGATCCACACCGCGAACGCCAGGTTGAACGCGGCGTTGATCAAGATCATCGCCAGCCACGTGTCGTGGATGTTCCAGGCCAGCATCTGCTTGAACAATCCCGCGGTGAGCACCGCCGGCTGCAGCATCTGGGTGACGATCACCAGGAACATGAACACCATCTTGCCCGGGAACTTGAACCGGGCGGTGAAGTACGCGGCCGGGGTCGCCACCAGCAGCACCAGCAGGGTCGCAAACACCGAGATCACGATCGTGGAAACCAGGTTGTAGGGCACCGGGGTCTCCGGGGTGTCCCACATCGAGGCGTAGTTCGACCACTGCGCCCCGGCCTGGGGCAGGTAGGAGGGCGGGATGGAGAGGATCTCGCTCTGGGTCTTCAGCGAACCGATGAACATGGTCGCGTACGGGATCAGGAACAGGGCCGCGATCAGCAGCCCCACGACCATGCGGGTGATGACCACCTTGCGCGGCGCGCGGTCCGCGGTGTCCAGCAGTGCCACCTCAGACCTCCTTCATGGGCTTGACGGTCTTGACGTAGATCGCCACGATGAGCACCACCACCGCGAAGTTCACGACCGACAGGGCCGAGGAGATGTCCAGGCGCCGGTCGAACTGCAGCACCTTGAAGATGTAGGTCATCAGGGTGTCGGCGTTCGTTCCGGGGATCGAACCGGTCATCACCTTCAGGATCGGCAGGTTGTTGAACACGTTGATGATGTTGATCAGCACCGAGACCGCCAGCGCGGAACGCAGCTGGGGCAGGATGACGAACAGGTAGGTCTGCCAGCGCCCGGCCCCATCCACGCGGGCCGCCTCGAGCGTCTCCTGGGGGATTGACTGCAGCCCGGCCAGCAGCGTGTAGGTCGTGAACGGGATCGACACGAAGATCGCCACGATCACCGAGACGAACATCGCCGGCACCGCGGACTTCGTCCAGCCGAACCCCTCATCCAGGACCCCCACGTCCATCAGGAACTTGTTGAAGATCCCGTAGTTCGGGTCCAGGCCGTAGTAGAACACGGTGGTGGTCATGACCACCGACGCCGCCCAGGGCACGATCACGGCCATGCGCACGATCGTTCGTCCCGGGAACGGCTTGTTCAGGAACTGGGCCAGTGCCAGGGAGAGCAGCACGGTGATTCCCACGACGGAAACCACCCACACGAAGGTGTTCAGCAGGATTCGCGGCAGCGCCGGGTCCTGGAAGACGGTCACGAAGTTTGCCAGCCCCACCGAATGCAGGTCCGTGCCGACCTGGGAGATCTTGCGGGTGGAGTTGAAGATCATGTAGCCGGCCGGGAAGGCGACCATGGCCAGGATCAGCAGCAGCGCCGGGCCGATCCACGGCAGTGAGCTGAAGAAGGACTGGTTCCCACTGGTGGGCCGGCGTTTGGCCGGCTCAACCGCAGTGAGCACGGGTGGTGCACTCATGGTTAGCTCCTTGGTCCCCTCCCGCCGGCGCCCTGGCAGCCGGGGCGGTGCAGCGGGCGGTGGCGGTTGCCGATGCCGGTAGGGCGGGCCGGTGGCGGGATGGGGAATCGACAATGGCGGAGGCCTGGTGTTGCGAGCGCCGGGCCTCCGCCATGGATCGGTGTGGTTTGCCGCCGGTTAGCGTGCAGCGTCGGCCTTGGCCTGGATCGACTTCAACACGTCCTCGGCCGACTTGCCGGTTCCCAGTTCACCCATCAGGGACTTGAACGCACCGTCGGTGGCGTTCCAGGCCGGGTTGGTGGTCGGGTAGAACACGGCGTTGGGCAGCAGGTCCAGGAACGGCTTGAGCGTTTCATCCCCGGCCATGGCCTCGGACCCCGACTTCGTGGTGGGCAGGAAGCCCTCGGTGGAGACCCAGTCGGTGTAGACCTCGGAGGAGAAGAAGTAGTCCATGAACTCGCCTACCGCTTCCTTCTTCGCCTCATCGGCGCTGAAGGACATCAGCCGGTCGGCCACGCCCAGGGTGGCCGGGTCCCCGGTCTTGGTGGCCACCGGCGCGATGCCGTAGTTCAGGTCCGGGTTCTCGTCCTCGATCTGGCCCACGGTCTGCGGCAGGCCGTAGGCGAAGCCGATCTTGCCCTGGATGAAGGTGTTGAGCATCGGGGTGCGCTGGGTGGCGCCCGGGTCCTTCTGCGTCACCCCGTCATCGATCATCTTCTTCATGAACTGCGCGGCTTCCAGGTTGGCCGGGGTGTCGACCTGGATCTGTTCGTCGGTGCCGAAGTTGCCGCCGTTGCCGGCGAACCAGATCAGGCTCTCGCCCTGGGCCTCTTCACTGCCCAGCGGCATGCCGTAACCCGAGGCCTTGGTCTTTTCGCTGATCTTCTTGGACGCCTCATGCAGTTCATCCCAGGTGCCGGGCACCTGGGAAACCCCGGCCTCCTCCATCAGGTCCTTGTTGTAGAACAACGCGCGGGCCGAGGCAATCAGCGGCAGCCCGTACTGGGTGCCCTCGTACTTTTCGGCCTCGGCGAAGCTTTCCTGGAAGTCGGCCAGGGTCTCCTGCGAGGCGATGTCGCTGGCCGGGGCCAGCAGTTCCTCGGCAGCGAATTCGGCGAACGCTCCGCCGTTGTAGATATCCGGCGCCTGGTTGCCCTGCAGCTTGGTCTTCAGCACGCTTTCGATGTTTTCCCAGGACTGCACCTCGAGGTTCACGGTGATGTTCTCGTGTTCGGCTTCGAAGTCCCTGATGACCCCTTCCCACAGGCCCTTGGTGCCGGTGGAGTAGGTCGGGACCAGCATCTGCAGGGTCACGGCCTCCCCGCCCTCGCCCCCGCCGCCTTCGGCGGGCTTGTCGGAAAATCCGCAGCTGCTCAGGGCCAGGGCCCCGATGGCAGACAAAGCCAGCAGTGTTGTCCGTTTGGTGCGTTTCATTGCCAGTCCCCTACGATGCAAGTGAGTGATTCTAGATTTTTTGTACTGAAATAAATCAGTAAAAATCAGGTTACTCACGATTATGGGATGTTATCTATCTCACGTCAAGGGTTCGGTGTTCCATTCCGCAACTGGCGCACCAGAGAATCAGAACTGCTCACGCGCCCGCGAAGAGGCGCAGCAGCCGGGCCGCTTCCCCGGACAACGCCGAGCGTCCCGCCGCCAGGTACTTGCGCGAATCGACCCCGGCGGGGTTCTCATCCAGCCACTGGCGCACCGCTCGGGTGAAGAAGCCGTTCAGGTGCGTGGAGACGTTGATCTTGCGCAGCCCGGCGCGGATGCCCTCCTGCAGGACGGCATCGGGCACTCCGGAGGAGCCATGCAGGACCAGCGGAACCTCCAGGTGCCGCGCCAGCCGGTCGATGAGCTCCAAGTCCAGGTTGGCGCTGCGTTCGGTCATGGCGTGCGAGGATCCCACGGCCACCGCCAGGGCGTCGACCCCGGTGCGCTGCACGAACAGCGCGGCCTCCTGCGGGTCGGTGCGCACCCCGGGGGCGTGGGCCCCGTCCTTGCCGCCGATCTCCCCCAGCTCGGCCTCGACATAGACCCCGGCCTCGCGGGCCGCGGCCACCACCCGGGCGGTGGCGGCCACGTTCTGCTCGAATTCCAGCTTCGCCCCGTCAAACATCACCGAACCGAACCCCAGCTCGATCGCCTGGTAGGCCAGGGCCTCATCCTCGGCGTGGTCCAGGTGCAGCGCGATTTCGGCGCTGGACTCCTCGGCCAGCGCCTTGCAGGCCAGGGTCAGCGGCGCCAGTGAACCGTGGTACTTCATGCAGTTTTCGCTGATCTGCAGGATCACCGGCACGGCGGCCTGCTCGGCGGCGGTGATCAGGGCCTGCGCGGTCTCCAGGTGGATGACGTTGAACGCGCCCTGCCCGCGCGCCGCGCGAACGGCCTGGTCCATGATCTGGGCGGTGGGTACAAGTGGCATGCGGTTCCTTAGTGGTGTGCGTCGGTGGACAGGGTTTGGCAGATGACCTCCCGGGCCAGCTGCTGGTAGCTGGAGTGCACCGCCCCGGCGGTGGGCATCAGCACCGTGGCCGCGGACCAGGCTACGGCCCGGCGCAGCGTCGGCTCGATCTCCAGGCCCTGCAGGGCGCTGGCCGCCAGCGCGGCCACCGCCGAATCCCCGGCCCCGGTGGGGTTGCCGCTCAACGCCTGCGGCAACAATGCGTGAGTCACCGGTTGCGAAGGGGCGAAGTGGTAGAGCCCGTCGGCCCCGGCGCTGGCGAAAACGGCGGGGGCACCCAGCTCCAGCAGCTGCCGGGCCCCCTGAAACAGGCTGCTGCACCCGGTGGCCTCACGCAGCTCATGCTCATTGGGCTTGAGCACCGCACCGGCCCGGGCGGCCTGCAGCAGCGCCTCGCCGCTGGCATCGGCCAGCACCCACACCCCGGCCCGCCGGGCCGCGGTGATCAGCCGCGGCAGCAGGTCCGCGGGGGTGTGTGGGGGCCAGGACCCGTTGATCGTCACCGCCCGGCAGGTGGGCAGCAGCCGAATGAATGCGTTTTCCAGCGCCTGGATGTCCTCCTGGCGCAGCGGCTCACCACTTTGGTTGAACAGCGTGGTGGTGTTGGCCTGCGGGTCATGGAACGCCATCGAACGCCGGGTCTGCCCGGACACCGGAACCGCATGGTGGGCCAGGTGCGCGGCCCGCAGTTCGGAGCACAGGGCCTCGCCGCTGGTCCCGCCGCTGGGAAAAAGCGCCAGGGCGCGGTAGCCGAGCTGTTCAAGCACCCGGGCCACGTTGATCCCCTTGCCCCCGGCGCGCCACAGCGGCATTGGCACACGGTGGCTGGTGTCCAGGGTGATCCCCGGAACCTGGTAGCTCTCGTCGATCGCCGGGTTGGGGGTAAGCGTCAGGATCATGGGGTCCCTCCCGTGGTGGTGGTCTGGCGGGCCAGCAGCCAGGCGCCCTGCAGCCCGGCGTCGGCACCCAGGGCGGCCGGAACCAGGCGCGGGCGGCGGTGGAAGGACAACCGGCGTTCCAGCGCCTGGCCCAGTTCGGCAAAGAAGGGAGGGCCGGCCTGGGCCAGTCCCCCGCCGATGACAATCCCGGAGGGGGCGGTGGTGGCGCACAGCTGGGCCAGGGTGAAGCTCAGCGCCTCGATGGCCTGCTCGATCACCTGCCCGGCGATGCGGTCCCCGGCCGCCCGGGCGGCGAACACCTGCTCTGCCCCGGGCACGGCGCCGGCCTGCTGGCTGTAGAGCCGGGCGATGGCCCCGGCCGAGGCGATGGTTTCCAGGCAGCCGGTGGCCCCGCACTTGCACGGCAGCCCGCCGGGCACCTGGGCGTGGCCCAGTTCCCCGGCGTAGCCTTCGGAGCTGACCACCTGCCCCTCGACCACCAGGGTGGAGGCGATGCCGGTGCCGATGATCAGCAGGGCACTGTTGCGGCGCAGCTGCGGGTCCTGGGCCCCGGCGCCCAGTTCCAGTTCGGCGCGGGCGGCGGTGGCCACATCGTGTCCGAAGCCGACCGGCAGGCCCAGCGCGTCCTGCGCCATCTGGCGCAGCGGCGCATCCACCCAGCCCAGGTTCGCCGAATAGCGCCCGATGCCGGCCGGGGCGTCGACCAGCCCGCACACGGCCAGGCCCATCGCCCGCGGCGGCTCGTGCGCGGCCTGGCGCAGCGTCCCGGCCAGGGTGGCCAGCTGTTCGATCAGCACGGCCGCCGGATCCTGGCCCGGCGCGGCGATGGCCGTGGGCTGGCGCCGCACGTGGTGCAGCTGGCCGCCGGCATCGGCCAGGCCCGCCTTCACATCGGTGCCGCCGACGTCGAAGACCAGGTAGTGCCCGGTACCCATTTGCTAGTGCTCCAGGATGACCGAACGGGTCAGGTTGCGCGGGGTGTCCGGATTCATTCCGCGCGCGCGGGCCCGGTCCAGGGTGACCTTGTGGATCTGGGCGAGCTCGGCCAGCGGGTGCAGGTCCCGGTTCAGGTAGAGCGCGCCGGTGGGCGCCAGCTGCTGGTCCAGGCCCTCGGGCTGCTCCCCGAGCATCCAGGTCACCCGGTTCGCAGCGGCGATCGAGATCGGGCCGTGGCGGTAGTCCATGGCCGGGTAGGCCTCGGTCCAGCCCTGCACGGCTTCACGCATCTTCAGCGCCGCCTCATGGGCCAGCCCGACGCTGTAGCCGCGGCCCAGGAAGGTGAACTGCTCCGCGTCGATCAGCGCCTGCTCGGTTTCCTGCCCCAGCAGCTCGGTGGCCTGGGCGATGGCCGGCTCCAGGTCCATCCCGGTGCTGGAGAGCAGGTAGGCCAGGGCCGTGGTGGCGAAGCGGGTCTGCACCACCGACTGCTCATCGGCGTACGGCAGGGCGATCATCGCATCGACCTTGGAGGCGATCGGCGAGTCGATGTCACCGACCAGGGCGATGGTGCGCAGCCGGCCGCCGAACTGCTCCAGCAGGTCCAGCACCTCGGAGGTGGTGCCGGAGCGGGTGATGGCCACCAACGCATCGTAGTCGCGCGTGGCCAACGGGGCCTCGGAGGCGGCGAAGGCGTCGGTCACGCCCAACCCGGCGGCCTCACGGGCCGCCGCATAGGCTTCGGCCATGAACCAGGAGGTGCCGCAGCCCACGACCGCGACCTTCTGGCCGGGGGCCGGCAGCAGGTCCTCGGCCTGCTGCTGGCTGACCGCCCGGGTCCACATCTCCGGCTGCGAGAGCAGTTCGGCTTCCATATGTGCCCCGGGCACAGTGTTCTCACTCATTGTTCTCCACCTTTCAGGCACGATTCTTCCGCAGAGCGTGCAACTCACCTCAGTGATGCTTATTTATGATTGTTTCTACCGCTTAACAATCAGAAACGATCTAAGACGAGTATACGTCGTACTTCCGCGCAAGGAAAGGCATGCGCCCCCACCCGCCTGCCCGCCCCGCCCGCAGCGCGGGTCATCCAGCGCCCCGGGACCCGGGGCGCGGGATGACCCGGCGCTAAACTAATCCCATGCCCAGCACCAGTTTTGTCATCTTCGCGCCCCTGCACACCGACGGATCCCACGTGCCGGACGGGGCGCTGGCCGTCACCGGCGAGCGCATCGCCTTTTCCGGTACGCGCGCGCAGTTCCTGGCCCGGGCCGACGCCGCGGCGTTCACCGTCCGGCCGGTGCCCGAGGGCGCCCAGCTGCTGCCCGGGCTGATCGACCTGCACTGCCACGGCGCGGTGGGCGCCGACTTCCCCAACGCCCAGCCGGGCCCCGTGGCCCAGGCCATCGACTTCCTGCACCGCGCCGGAACCACCACGCTGCTTGGCTCCCTGGTCACCGCGGAGCGCGGCACGATGCTGCAGGCCGCGGCCACCCTGGCCGACTTCGTCGAGGCCGGGCTGCTGGCCGGCATCCACGCCGAGGGACCCTTCCTCTCCGAGGCGCGCTGCGGCGCGCAGGATCCGCGCTACCTGGGCGATCCCGATCCCCGCTTCGTTGCCGATCTGGCCGCCGCCTGCCGCGGCACGCTGCGCACCATGACCTACGCCCCGGAACGCGCTGGCAGCAGCGAGCTGATCGAGCAGCTGGTCGACCTGGGCGTGCTGCCCTCCCTTGGACACACCGATTCGAGCACCGCGCAGGCCGCCGACTCGCTGCGCCACGCCCACCGCCGGCTGAGCGCCCACGCGTCGCTGCCCTCCACCCCCACGGTGACGCACCTGTTCAACGGCATGCCGCCGCTGCATCACCGCAGCCCCGGGCCGCTGGCCGCCTGCCTGGAACAGGCCCGGCAGGGCCAGGCGGTGGTGGAGCTCATCGCCGACGGGGTGCACCTGGACCCGGACACCGTGCGCATGGTGTTCACCCTGGTGGGGGCCGCGAACGTCGTGCTGGTCACCGATTCGATGGCCGCCACCGGGCTGGCGGACGGGAACTATGAGCTGGGCCCGCAGCAGGTCACCGTCGCCGACGGGCAGGCCCGGCTCAGCTCGGACGGCTCGCTGGCCGGGGGCACCGCCACCCTGCTGGATGTCGTGCGCCGGGCGGTGGCCGGTGGGGTGCCGCTGGAGCAGGCCCTGCTCTCCGCGACGGCGGTCCCGGCCCGGTTGCTGGGCCTAGAGGACACCGCCGGTGCCCTGCGCAGCGGACGGAGCGCCGATGTTCTGGTGGTCGACCAGGACCTGGAGCTGCTTGAGGTCTTCCGCCAAGGACGACCGCTCTAAGCACGCCCCCCTGCCCCGGCCGAAGGCCGCCGCGCACCGATTAACGCGAACCGGCGCCCACACCCCTGAAGCACAGGGGTGTGGGCGCCGGTTTCCTTGGCTGCCGGGCTTAGCTCAGCGCGGCGATCGCGGCGTCGTAGTCCGGTTCGGTCTTGATCTCCGGAACCAGCTGGCTGTAGATCACCTTGCCCTCCTCATCCAGGATGATCACGGTGCGGGCCAGCAGGCCGCGCAGTGGGCCGTCGGCCTGGGTGACGCCATAGTCCTCGCCGAAGCTGGAACGGAACGCCGAGGCGGCGACCACGTTCTCCAGGCCCTCGGCACCGCAGAAGCGGCCCAGGGCCATCGGCAGGTCCTTGGAGGCGCACACCACGGTGGTGTTCTCCAGGCCCGAGGCCAGTTCGTTGAAGCGGCGCACGCTGGCGGCGCAGACGCCGGTGTCCACCGACGGGAAGATGTTCAGCACGACGCGGCGGCCGGCCAGGGACGCGCTGGTCACGTCCTGAAGATCGGTGCCGGTCAGGGTGAATTCGGGAGCCTTGGCGCCAACGGCCGGCAGCTCGCCTACGGTCTGGACTGGGTTTCCATCAATTGCAGTAGTAGCCATAGTCCTTGTCTATCATGAAGCCGGTCACACGCCGCCGGATTTCGGCGAACATGACATGAATTCCGCTCTTGGCGTGCACCGGGGCCCGCCGGCTCATCCCGTTGCTCCCGGACACCGCCGAGGCACCGCCGCCCTCGCCCGGCACCGCCCGCCTGGTCCAGCCACGTCTCTTCCGGAGCCGGAAGGCGTTTATCCCCAATCCGCCGCTTCTTGGAAGCCCCGACGTTGGGCGGCACCGAGACTGGGGCCATGAACACCATCTCCCTGGCCTCCGCAATGGAGGCGCTGCGCCGGGCCGCTGCGGCCGGCGGTTCCCGATTATCGGGGCAAGTGCTGGCCGAAACGGCACGGCTGAATCTGGAGATCCTGGACAACGTGCTGCAGGCGGCCACCCACCGTTCCGACCCGCGCGTTGCCGCCGAAATGGGCAGCATAGTTGAAGGCCTCTCGCACCGCATCAGCCGCGCCCGGCTGGAGCTGGCCCTGCTGGCCGAAGCCACCGGTGCCCACACACTGGACCTGGAAGAGTACGACGACCTGCGCGAGGGCAGGACCGATTACTCGCGGCCGGCCAGGTATGCCGCCGGCCGGCCCTGCTACAAGACCACGGCGGATTTCCTGGCCGCCTGGTTGCGAATCACCTATTTCGAGGCCGAGGGCATGCTCAATGACGCGCACCTGGTCATCGGACGGGTCACCATTGCCGGAACGCTCACCACACCGCGTTTCGAGCAGTTGGGCACCACCTACCAGGATCCCGCGGTCGATCCGCGCGCGACCCTCCAAACGGCCCGCAGCCTGAACAGGCTGGAGCCCAAGGACACCATCGGCGAGGGAGCCCCCTTGCCGCCTGCCGCCCGGCAGCAGGATGGGCCGTCGCTGGAAGAACGCGCGGTGCAGATCCTGGAGGGCAATGAGCCGCGCACCGCGAAGAAGCAGGTGAACGAACTGGTCAAGAAGTACAAGGAGGAAAACGCCGAGGCCGCCACCCCGGAACTGGGGTTGTTCAAACGCCGCAGCATCAACGGGGTCGACGAGTACGTTCTGCGGGTGCGCGGCTCCGATGCCGGCTTCATGCGGTCCCTGGTGGCGCAGGCCGACAATCCCCGGACCAAGGCCGGTGCCGCAGCCCGCACCCGGCAGCCGGATGAAGAGAACTTGGCCGGACGGGAAGCGGATCCGGCAGTGGACAGCACGCAAACACCCAGCTGGCTGCAGCCCACCGATCCCCCTCCCCCGTGGGCGGTGGACGAAACCGGGGAAACCGGGCCTGCGGCCGGACCAACTGGTGCCCAGATTCCGGAGAATACCGAGGGCCTTTCGCCGGCCGAACAGATCGATCTGCAGGTTCCCGTCCCCATGCGGCGAATGAACGCGATGATGACCCTCATTCGGCAGAATGGTTCGGGAACCGCCAAGACCAAGGCCATCCGGCCGCAGCTCATGGTCTTCATGCAGCTCGATGACCTGCGGGATCTGGCGACGGCCCATGGAATCACCACGCACGGCGTGAGGCTCACTCCGGGCGAGCTGCGACGACTGCTAACTGAAGCCGACATCATCCCGGTCGTGTTTGGTGGTGAGAGCCAGATATTGGATCTGGGCAGGGCCAGCCGCTTCTACCCCGACTACCTCCGCGATGGGATCATCTGCCGGGACAAGGGCTGCATCGTTCCCGGGTGCACCGAACCACCGGAAAACTGCGACGTCCACCATTTCGAGGGCGGGGGCTGGAAGGGCGGGTGCCGGACCAGGATCGGTTCCGGGTCGCTGATGTGCCGCAATGACCACACTGCGGAGCAGGCCGGGATCATCAAGGTCGTCAACTACAAGGGACTGCCCCACGTGATCATGCCAAAGCACATCGACCCCACCCAAACCCCGCAGCGCAACACCTACTGGGACAACATCTAAGGAGCTTGCGATGCGAGGATCAGACGCGTCGTTGCCCCGCCTGGTAGACCGCGTAGGTCAGTGGCATGCCCGGGCGGTAGGCCAAATGCGCCGCGGACGGGGCATCGAGCACATGCAGGTCAGCCCGCTTGCCCACTTCGATGGAGCCGACGTGGTCCTGGACGCCGAGGGCCAACGCCCCGCCATACGTGGCCGCCTCCAGCGCCTCGGGCAGGCTCAGGTGCATCTGCAGGACGGCCGTGGCCACGACGAAGTTCATGTTGCTGGTGTAGCTGGTGCCCGGATTGCAGTTGCTGGCCAACGCGATCACAGCCCCGGCGTCGAGCAAGTCGCGTCCCGGGGCGAGGGGTTGGCGGGTGGACAGATCGCAGGCCGGCAGGCAGGTGGCCACCACCCCGGGCCGTCCGGTACGGGTTGCCTGTTCCCAGTGGGCCCAGCTGCCTGCGAGCGCGGCGACGTCCTGCCGGTCCAGGTAGTTCACATGGTCCACCGACCGGCTGCCAAATTCAACGGCCAGCCGGACTCCAGGACCCGGGCCGAGTTGGTTGCCATGGACCTTGGTGGCGATTCCCCGGTGCGCGGCCGCCTGCAGCACCTGGCGTGCTTGCTCCTCGGTGAAGGCGCCTCGTTCACAGAAGACGTCGACGAAGTCAACATCCCCGGCCACCTCGTCCAGCATCGGACCGGCGACGGTCTTCGTGTACTGCTCCGCGTCCCAACCGGCTGGCACCAGATGGGCTCCCAGGAACGTTAACTGTTCCACCAGCGGACGGGCGATGCGGGCATGGCGGGCTTCCTCGGCCACGTCCAAGCCGTATCCCGTTTTGGTTTCCATCCAGGTGGTACCCATGGACAAGGCTTCGGCCCGACGTTCACGCACCGCGGTCGCCAGCTGCTGGTCGTCCAGGGAACGGGTGGCGGAGGTGGTCACGGCAATGCCGCCGGCCGCATAGTCCTGCCCCGCCATCCGGGCAACGAATTCATCGGCCCGATCGCCGCCGAAGATCAAGTGGCTGTGCGAATCGACCCATCCGGGAAGCACTGTACGCCCGCCCAGGTCGTGGGTCTCCTCGGCCTCCGGGGCCTGCCCGGCCGGGCCGATCCAGGCGATGAGACCGTTTTCGATCAATACCGCGGCATCGGCAAGAACCGTCCCGTCGGCATCGACGGTATTGAGTTGGGCAATATTTGTAAGCAGCAGGCTTGCCACAAGTTCCCCTTCCACGTCCTGAAACGACTCCAACGGTGCCCGGCCGGAGGCTGGACACCGTTGGTTAGACCGTATCGGATCGGATGGACCGGGAGCGGGCCCGGTCAGCGACATGCATCCGGGATCCCAGACAAAGGCGGGGACTATGCGTCCTGGGTGACGGCCTGTCGGGAATCGATGAACGCCTGCACGCAACGCTCGATGTCCTCGGCCGAGTGCGCCGCCGAGAGCTGCACACGGATGCGCGCCTGGCCCTTGGGGACCACCGGGTAGCTGAAGGCGGTGACAAAGACCCCGCGCTCGAGCATCTGTGCCGCGATGCGGCCCGCCAGCACGGCGTCGCCGAACATCACCGGGATGATCGCGTGCTCGCCGTCAAGCAGCTCGAAGCCGGCCTCGGCCATCTTGGTGCGGAACAGCTTCGCGTTGTCTTCCAGCTTCTCGCGCAGCTGTCCGGAACCTTCCACCAGCTCAAGGGCGGTGAGGGTGGCCGACACAATCGAGGGGGCCAGGGAATTGGAGAACAGGTAGGGGCGGGCCTTTTGGCGCAGCATCTCCACGATCTCCGCCCGTCCTGCGACATAGCCGCCCGAAGCCCCGCCCAAGGCCTTGCCAAAGGTGCCGGTGTAGATATCCACGCGCTCAGAAACCCCGGCGTGCTCCGGGGTGCCGGCGCCGGTGGGGCCCATGAAGCCCACGGCATGCGAGTCATCAACCATCACCAGCGCACCGTACTGATCCGCCAGGTCGCAGATCTGCTCCAGCGGCGCCAGGTAGCCATCCATGGAGAACACCCCATCGGTGACGATGATGGTCCGACGTGCACCGGCGCCGTCGTTCAGCTGCGCGGCGGCCTGCAGCTGCTTCTCCAGGTCAGCCATGTCCCGGTTGGCGTAGCGGAAGCGGGCTGCCTTGGACAGGCGGATGCCGTCAATAATCGAGGCGTGGTTCAGCGCATCGGAAATGATGGCGTCCTGGGCCCCAAACAGGGATTCGAACACTCCCCCGTTGGCGTCGAAGCAGCTGGAGAACAAGATGGTGTCATCGGTGCCCAAAAAGGCCGACAGCCGCTGCTCCAGCTCCAGGTGGATATCCTGCGTGCCGCAAATGAAGCGCACCGAGGCCATTCCGAAACCTCGCTCGTCCAGGGCCCGCTTGGCGGCTGCGATGATCCGTTCATCATCGGCCAACCCCAGGTAGTTGTTCGCGCAGAAGTTCAGCACCTCGCGCGCCTCATCCCCCAAGGCCCCGGCCTGGATGCGCGCCGACTGCGGCGAATCAATATGGCGTTCAGCCTTGTAGAGTCCCGACTCGCGCAGCTCCCGCAGTTCGGTTGCCAGCTGCTCTTTCATGTCCGTGTACATTGTCTCGCTCCTAGAAAACGGTCCAGTCAAGTACTACTTTTCCGCCCTGTCCGGCCTTGGCCGCGGCGAACCCGTCCTGCCATTGGGAGGCGGGAAGGAAATCGGTAACCACCGAGGAAATCCGCTCGCGCATGAGATCCGAGCTGGTGAGCATGGCGCTCATTGCGTACCAGGTCTCGTACATCTCGCGGCCGTAGATTCCCTTCAGGGTCAGCATGTGGGTCACCACCTTGCCCCAGTCGATGTCGATGGGGGCGCTGGGCAGTCCGAGCATGCAGATCTTGCCGCCGTGGTTCATGTTGTTGATCATTTCCGGCAGTGCCGAGGAATGCCCGGACATTTCCATGCCGAAGTCAAAGCCTTCCAGCAGGCCCAGCTGCTGCTGCGCCTGGGCGATGCGCGACTCGCTGACGTTCACCGCGAGGTCTGCGCCCATGGCGGCGGCCAGTTCCAGGCGCTGTTCGGAGACATCGGTGATGGCGATGCGGCGGGCACCGACGTGGCGGGCCACCGCCACCGCCATGAGTCCGATGGGCCCAGCGCCGGTGATCAGCACGTCGTCGCCCACCATCGGAAACTGCAGGGCGGTGTGCACCGCATTGCCGAAGGGGTCGAAGATGGCGCCCAGCAGCGGGGTGATCTTCTCGTCCTGGTGAACCCAGACATTGCTTTCGGGGATGACCACGTATTCGGCGAACGCGCCGTCGCGCTGCACGCCCACGGAGCTGACGTTGATGCACATCTGGCGGCGGCCGGCGCGGCAGTTGCGGCACAGCCCGCAGACAATGTGCCCTTCGCCCGAGACCCGGTCCCCGATCTGGACGCCATGCACGAAGGAACCGACCTCCACGACCTCGCCATAGAATTCATGGCCCGGGATCAGTGGTGTGTTGATCATGGATTTGGCCGCGTCATCGTAGGCCTCGATGTGCAGGTCGGTGCCGCAGATTCCGGTGGTCATCACCCGGATCTTGACGTCGTGGACACCGGTTTCCGGTTCAGGCCGGTCGACAAGTTCCAGACCTGCCTCGGGATTGGCCTTGTACAGTGCTTTCATCGTGTTCTACCTTCGGTTCCGGGCGCCCGCCGGGGCGCAGCATGTCGGATTACTTCAAGTGTTGCAGGTCATGTCGGGCAATGACACATTAGTCATCCGCTGATTTTCTGAATTGTTGATTTAGCATCTACTTATGGAATTGCATCAGTTGCGCATTCTGCGCGAGCTCGGGGATCTGGGCAGCGTCAACGCCGTGGCCAAATCGCTGTTCGTCTCCCCCTCGGCGATCTCACAGCACCTGGCCCAGCTGCAGCGCCAGTTCGATGTTCCACTGACTAAAAAGTCCGGACGCGCCCTGGTGTTGACCGATGCCGGACAGATCCTGGCGTCGGCGGCCGCCGACGTGGCTTCCACGCTGGCCTCGGCGACGGCCCAGATTGAAACCGAGCAGCACGAGCAGGATCGGCCAATCAGGATTGCCGGTTTCCATTCGATTGGGCAGACCATTTTTGCCCCGTTGCTGGCCTTGGAAGATCACCGAATGCCGAAGCTGCAGTTCTTCGACGAAGATGTTTCGCAGCCGCAGTTTCCGGCGCTAACGTCCAGCTACGATCTTGTGCTGGCCCACCGGATGCCGCACACCGAACGGTGGCCCTCGAATATTGCGGTGATCCCGCTGGCCTTCGAACCCCTGGATGTGGCCATGCACCGTGAGCACCGGTTGGCGCAGTTTGACCAGCTGACCCCGCAGCAGGTCGTCGGAGAGCCGTGGGTTGTCTCGCGTAGCGGTTATTCACCCGCTGACGTGTTGGAGGTAATTGCCGCGCTGGGCGGCGCCGAGGCGAAGGCGGAGCACCGGGTCAACGACTATTCCACGGCCGCGGCGCTGGTTGAGGCCAGTGGCTGCCTGGGGATCCTGCCACGCTACACGGCACGGCGCAGTATGGGCAATGCGGTGACTTTACGCCCGGTGCAGGGGCTGAGACTGGGGCGACAAATCGACTTGTTGCTTCGCTCCGAGCATCTGCACCGCAGCACTATTCACACGGTGATTTCCGCGATCAAGGCCACGGTGCAGCAACTAGTCAGCACCCCGGGGTCCGCTACACGCTAACCGACTGCTGGTTGGCCTCGAAATAGTTGACCAGCTCCGCGTCCAGCGGCGGCACACTCTGGCTGCTGCCGTCGGAGCGCAGCGACTGGGCGCCAAGGTCTCCCACGGCCACCGCGGCCCGCGCGGCAAGCGGGGAGGTCTGGGTTGCCCCGCCGTCACTGGCAAAGCGCAGGAACTCGGCGATCAGCCCCGGATCGGCCCCGCCGTGGCCTTCTGGGTCTCCTTCGATGGTGATCTTCCGGTCCGGTTCGGCAAAACCGCTGGTGCTGCGCGTGTTCCAGAGGTAGATCGATTCGCCGGGCCCGTCGCCGAAGTTCTCGATGCGTCCTTCGGTGCCAATGACTGTGTAGTTGCGCCAGTAGTCCGGAGTGAAGTGGCACTGCTGGTAGGAGGCGAAGACGCCGTTGTCCAGCTTCATCTGCACCATCGACAGGTCTTCGACATCGATGGTCGGGTTCAGGTCCTTCTGCGCGGTCGGCGGCCAGTTCTCCTTCGAGAACCAGTCCCCCATGCGACGGTCCGAATTATCCCGCCGATCGCTCACATCCCCGTACACGGTCAAGCCGCCCAGTCCCGAAACTTCGGTGCTGTAACCGCCAGCCAGCCAGTGGATCACGTCGATGTCATGCGCTCCCTTTTGCAGCAGCAGGGTATTGGAGTAGCGGCGCTCGGCATGCCAGTCCTTGAAGTAGTAGTCCCCGCCATTGCCCACGAAGTGCCGGCACCACACGGCCTTGACCTGCCCGATTGCCCCCTCGTCGATCAGCTGCTTGAGCTGGCGGATGACCGGCATGTGCCGCATGTTGTGGCCCACGTAGAGCCTGGTGCCGGTGCGGTAGGCGGTCTGCAGTATTTCGTCGGCCGCCTGCGTGCTGATGTCCAGCGGCTTCTCGCAGAAGGTCGGGATCCCGGCCTGCAGGGTGCGCACCACGACGTCGCGGTGGGTGTGGTCGGGGGTCAGCACCAAAACCGCGTCAATGCCGCTGTCCAGCAGTTCCTGCAGATCGTCGGTGACCACGCTTTCGGGCAGGGCCTTGCGCGCATCGGCCCGTCCGCGCTCACTGGTGTCGCACACGATGCTGACCACGCTGCCCTGCCCCGGGCGCTGTACGTAGCGGTGCAGGGAGGCGCGCAGGCCAAAGCCCACGATTCCTACTTTGAGATCCATTAATTCTTCTCCTTTGATTCCGTGCGGGGCACGGAGCATCTAGTCTGCTTTGACAGAAATTGGGCCGGGGAAATAGCACCGCACCTGGTGGTCATCGCGCCAGGGCTCCAGTGCCGGTTCACCCAGCGCGCAACTGGGCTGCGCGATCGGGCAACGGGTGTGGAAGCGGCAGCCGGTGGGTGGATCGATGGGCGAGGGCGGGTCGCCCTGGAGCATGATCAGCTTCCGGTCGGTGCCATCGCCACGACGCAGCTCCGGCGCGGCCGAGAGCAGCGCCTGGGTGTAGGGGTGGGCGCTGTCGTCGTACACCTGGTCGTAGGTGCCGGTTTCCACCACGCGCCCCAGGTACATGGTGGCGACGCTGTCGGAAATGTGGCGCACGATCTGCAGGTCGTGGGCGATGAACACGTAGCTGAGCCCCAGCTCGCGCTGCAGCTGCATCAGCAGGTTCACCACCTGGGCGCGCACCGAGACGTCCAGGGCGGAGACCGCCTCGTCGCAGATCAGCACCTTGGGGTTCAGCGCAATGCCCCGGGCGATCCCGATCCGCTGCTGCTGGCCGCCGGAAAAGTTGTGCGGGTAGCGCTCCAGATGGTCCGGGTTCAGTCCGACAAGCTCCATCAGCTCGCGCACCTTGGCCCGGCGGGCGGAGGGCCGCACCAGCTCCGGGTGGATTTCGAAGGGCTCGAGCAGGATTTGCTCGATGGTCATGCGCGGGTTCAGCGACGCATAGGGGTCCTGGAAGATCAGCTGGATGTTGCGCCGCATCTCGGCGCGTTC
This sequence comes from Glutamicibacter creatinolyticus, assembly GCF_006094275.1. Classification (GTDB taxonomy): domain Bacteria; phylum Actinomycetota; class Actinomycetes; order Actinomycetales; family Micrococcaceae; genus Glutamicibacter; species Glutamicibacter creatinolyticus. Next base: position 782,386 of record NZ_CP034412.1, on the reverse strand, counting down.
GGCGCCGTGCAGGGAGTTGATGTCGACCCCCTGGAACAGCACCTGCCCCTCGGTCGGCTTTTCCAGACCGCTCATGATCCGGGCCAGGGTGGACTTGCCGCACCCGCTTTCACCGATCACGCCCAGGGTTCGGCCGCCGGCGACCTGCAGATCCACCCCGTCCAGGGCCTTGACGACCTTGCGCGGCCCAAAGGGCAGCGGGCGGGCGACCGGATAGTGCTGTTTGACCCCGCGCAGCTCCATGATCGATTCATGGCTCTGGGCGGTGAAGCCGAGTTCAGTTTCGGTGAGTGACAAGGCTTTCGACCTCCCGGTAGTTGAAGCAGGCGGTGTGGCGCTGTGGGTCAATCTGTTCCAGTGGCGGCACCGCGGTGGTGCAGTGCTCGGTGACGTACCGGCAGCGGTCGGCGAAGGAGCACCCTGCCGGCAGGGCCAGCAGGTCCGGCGGGCTGCCGGGGATCGCCGGCAGCAGCTGGCCCTTGAGCTCCTCGCTGGCGATGGATTCGGCCAGCCCCTTGGTGTAGGGGTGGGCCGGCTCATCCAGCACCTGGGCGGTCGGGCCGTTCTCGATGATCCGCCCGGCGTACATCACCGCCACCTGGTCGGTCACCTCACGCACCACCGAGATGTCGTGGGTGATCAGGATCAGGCCCATGTTGTTCTCGGCCTGCTGTTCCTTGAGCAGCTGCAGGATCTGGGCCTGCACCGTGACATCCAGCGCCGTGGTCGGCTCATCGGCGATCAGCAGTTCCGGGCCCAGCGCCAGTGCCATGGCGATGACGATGCGCTGGCGCATCCCGCCGGAGAACTGGTGCGGGTAGTCGTTCACGCGGCTGGCCGCGGCGGGGATCTTGACCCGGTCCATCATTTCGATGGCGGCCTTCTTCGCGGCGGTTCGGCTCATCCCGCGGTGCACCCGGTACAGTTCACCAATCTGCCGCCCCACCGGATGAACCGGATTCAGGGCGCTAAGCGCATCCTGGAACACCATGGAAACCTTCGGACCGGTCAGCTGGCGGCGCCGTTTGGCGCTGATGGAGAGCAGGTCCTCCCCATCCAGCAGGATTTCACCGTCGACCACCCGGGCCGGAGGGGTATCCAGCAACCCCATGATGGTGCGGGCGGTGACGGATTTGCCGGAGCCGGACTCGCCCAGGATCCCCAGGGACTGCCCGGCCTGGACCGACAGGTTGACACCATTGATGGCGGTCGCCACCCCCTGCGCGGTGGCGAACTCAACGCGCAGGTTGCTCACCGAGAGCAGCTTGTGATTCTGGGGCTGGCTTGTGGGAATCATCATTTGCCCTTCGGGTCGAATTCGTCGCGGATGGCTTCACCGAACAGCACGAAGCCCAGCACCGTGATCGTCAGGAAGACTGCCGGGAAGATCAGCAGGTGCGGTGCCGCATCGATGTAGTCGCGCGCGGCGGCCAACTGCAGCCCCCAGGAGACGGCCGGGGGCGTCAGGCCGATGCCGATGAACGTCAGCCCGGCCTCGGCGGAGATCATCCCGCCCACGCCCAGGGTCTGCAGCACCAGCAGCGGGGTGATCGCGTTGGGCATGATGTGCTTGCGGATGATCCGCCCGTTGCCGGCGCCCAGCAGCTTGGCTGCCTGAACGTATTCGCGGTGGCGCACCTCCATGACGGAGGAGCGCATGAAGCGGACGCCACCTGGCCAGCTGAACAGGGCCAGGGCAAAGATCACGGTCCACACGTTGCGCTCCCCGAAGAGCTGCAGCACCACGATGGCCGCCAGGATGAACGGCAGCCCGAAGGCCATGTCGCAGATGCGGGAGATGACCGCGTCGACCCAACCGCCGAAATACCCGGCAATGGCCCCGACGATGGCCGCGATCGCAAAGGCGATGGCCGAGACGAGCACGCCGACCAGGATCGAGGCCCGGGCCCCGTAGATCACGTTCGTGTAGTAGTCGCAGCCCTGGATGTCGATGCCGAAGATGTGCTCGGCACTGGGCGGCAGGTTTGACTTGAGGATGTCGCAGTTCTCGGTCGGCCCGGGTCCGAAGCCGGTGAACAGCTGCGGGAAGGCCGCCATCAGCACCATCAGCAGAACGATGGCCCCGGAGATCGCGAAGCGCGGACGCAGCCACCAGCGGCGGTGCGTGCCCTTGGGCTGGTCCGGTTCGCGCTCGACGGCTTCTGCCCCGTCCCCGGAGGCGACGGTCGCGGTAACGTTACTCATATTCTCACCCGTGGATCGATCAGGCCGTAGGTCAGGTCAACAAGCAGGTTGAAGACCAGGTAAACCAGCACCAGCAGGGTGGCGATGCCCACGACCACGGTGCCTTCCTTGTTGTTGATGGAGCTGACCATCAGTCCCCCGATGCCGGGGATGTTGAAGATGGCCTCGATGATCACCGCGCCGCCCAGCATGCCGGCCAGGCTCAGGCCCAGGTAGGTCACCACCGGGATCATCGAGTTGCGCAGCGCGTGTCCCCAAATGATGCGGCGCGGGGAAAGCCCCTTGGCCTTGGCGGTGCGCAGGTACTCGGCACGCAGCACGTCCACCAGTGAGGTGCGGGTCAGCCGGGCCAGGCCGGCGGCGGCTTCAAACGCCATGACCAAGGCCGGCAGGATGAACGCCATGGGCCAACCCGCCCGGATGCCGGCCGGCTCCACCCAACCCAGGTGCACACCAAAGTAGGTCTGGGCACCCAGGGCAATCACGAAACCGGGCACACCCATGAAGATGACGGTGAACACCAGCGCGAAGTGGTCTCCGGCCCGCCCGTTGCGCAGCCCGCCGTACACGCCAATGACCAGGCCGATGATCAGCTTGAGCACCCAGGCGGTCAGGGCCAGGGTGAAGGTGACCGGCAGGCGTTCGAGGATCAGGTCCAGGACCGGCCGACCGAAGAAGTCGATGCCGAAGTTGCCCTGGAAAACGCCGAGCATGTAGTTGCCGTACTGCACCAGGAACGGATCATCCAGGTGGTAGGCCTGGCGGATCTGCGCCACGGTGGCCTCCGGCAGGGGCCGCTCACCGGTCAGGGCGGAAATCGGGTCGCCCGGCATCAGGAAGGTCAGGGCGTAGATGATGAATGTTGCTCCCAGCAGCACCGGGATCATTTGTGCCACACGCCGTAGGGTGTAACCCAGCATTTGCTTACCTCTTTGTTCGATAAAGAGACTTGGACCCGTGGGACCACGGGTCCAAGTCCATGTTCGATCTGGTTAGCAGGTGTAGCCCGCGCGGTAGTACTGCAGGTCGCCCTGCACGTCATTCAGTTCGGCGCAGCCGGACTGCAGACCGTAGTCGGTGGGGATGAACAGCGGGATGGCCGGCATGTCCTTGATGATCAGGGCCTCGGCCTGCTTGAACAGCTCGGTCGACTTGGCGTCGTCCATTTCGGCGCGGGCGGCCTTGACCAGCTTGTCGACCTCCGGGTTGGAGTAGGCGGTGGCCGAGTTGCCGTCGCCGCCGGTTTCATACTGGCTCAGGTACTGGTCCGGGGACTTGTAGGACCAGCCCCACAGCCCAAAGGCCGACCCTTCCAGCTTCTGGGAGTTGCGCCGCTCGGACAGTTCGGTTCCCAGCATCGGCTTCATCTGCACCTTGATGCCCAGGTTGTCCTGGATCTGCTTGGCGATGGCCTGCACCAGCTGCTGGTCGGAGGCCGAATCGCTTTCGATGATCAGCGTGCCGTCGAAGCCGCCGTCATCGGCCAGGATCTTCTTGGCTTCCTCGGGGTTGAATTCGCAGGCCTCGCAGGATCCCTCAACGTAGGAGTCCAGGGACGGCGGGACCAGCGAGTCGGAGGGCTCGGAGTGGCCCTTGAGCAGCGACTGGGCGATCGCCTCACGGTCGATGGACATGGAGATCGCCTTGCGCAGCGCCGGGGACTTCAGGGTGTCCACGTACTCCGGGATCTGCAGGGTCTGCTGCTTGGAGCTGGTCTTGACCTCGTAGAGGGCCTGCTCGCCGAGCTGGTTCTTGGCCTTGTCGACCATGGTCGCCGGCACATTGCGGATCATGTCCAGGTTCCCGGCGGTCATGTCGGTGTAGGCCGGATCCACGGCGGTGTAGATCTTGGCGACCAGCTGATCGGCGCCACCGCTGAAGCCCTGGGCGCCCTGGAAGTCGTCCCACTTTTCCAGCACAACCTGCTGGTTGTGGTCCCAGGAGACGAACTTGTAGGGGCCGTTGGAGACGGGGTTCTGCTCGTAGGCGTCCAGGTCGTCAAAGGCCGACTCCGGCATGGGGCAGGTGGGGTTGGTGCTCAGGATCTTGGGGAAGTCGCGGTTCGGGGCGGTCAGCGTGACCTGCATGTGGGTGTCGTCGATGACCTTGACCCCGGACATCGTCTTGGTGCTCGGCTTGGATCCGTCCTCCGGGTTCAGGTCCTTGTAGCCTTCGAAACTGACGAAGGTGCCGTTGCCCTGCCAGGCGTTGGAGCCGGTGGCGGTGGCGTTCCAGGCATCGGCGAACGACTGGGCGGTCACCGCGGTGCCGTCGTGGAAGGTCCAGCCCTCCTGCAGCTCGATGTCCCAAACCTTGGCGTCATCGCTGGTGACGGACTTGGCGGCCAGCGGCTCGAACTCCTGGGTATCCAGGTTGATTTCCATCAGGTTGGCGCACAGCGCCATCCCCAGCTGACTGCCCGGCTCCTTCTGCGGGACGATGCTCTTGGGCTCGGTGGACATGAACGAGAGCACGCGCTCCCCGCCGTCCTGTCCGGCGCTGGGCTGGCCGTTGGATGAGCAGGCCGTGGCCGCCATCATCAGCGTGACTGCGCCTGCGGCGGCCGCCAATGCCTTGGAATGTTTCCTCATGGTCTCTCCTTGGTGCGAGTGACACGTGAGCCGTCTCAATGCGGCCTGTGCCTGCCATCACATACTTTATTTTATGAAATAAAGTAAACATAGGAGTGTGACGTTGTCAACAAGATGACTAGCCGAGGGCCGCGAAAGTCCTCAGATCCATGGCTTCAATGAAGCGCAGCGGGTGGGCCAAAACCTCGTTGACCGTAATGCTCGCGGCGAAGAGCGTGAGCGAAAGCGCGTGGTCAGTGGAATAAACCACCCTGTGCGCCGCCTCGGCGCCCCGCAGCGAAAAGCGTGCCACATCCCGCTTGACCTGGGCCAGGGTCTCGGGGCGTTCGGCCGGAGTGCCGGCGATCACCAGCAGGCCCGGGTCCAGCAAATCAACCAGGGTGGCAGCGGCACGGGCGACATAGCGGTCCCGGTCGGCCACCAGCGCCCGGATCTGCTCATCCCCCGCGTCGTACAGCCGGTCGATGTCGCCATAGTGCACCACGTCGTCCCGGCCCGCCTCGTGGGCCAGCCGCACGGTGGCCTCGTCCGTTGCCATCACCTGCAGGCAGCCGTTCCGTCCGCAGGGGCAGGGGTGCCGCCCGTCGGAGACCGAAAGGTGGGCGATGTTCCCGGCGTGCTGGGTCCGCCCGGCGCGGATCCTGCCGTCGCTGACCAGCACCGCGCCGAGGTCCGAGGTGTTCACCAGCATGACGAAGTCCGATTCCTCCCGGCCGTGCCCGTAGAGCAGTTCGGACTGCGCTGCCGCCCTGGCGTTGTGATCCAGGATGACCGGGAGCGGAAGCTGCTCGGCCAGCAGCTGCACCGCCGGCACATCGACCCACGCAGCACCGGGGTTGTCCACGATCCTCCCCTGCTGGCGATCGACGATGCCGCCGGTGGCGACCCCGGTGCCCAGCACCCGTCGTCCCCCGGCGTGCTGCTGCATCAGATCCCGTGCACCGGCGACAATCACCTCGAAGGCCTGATCCACGTCCATGCCGGAGTGCGGGATCAGCACCGAGGCCTGGCTGACCCCGTCCAGCCCGGTGAGCACCACACCGGTCACCCGTGGACCCAGGTGGATGCCCATGACAAGGTGGGAGCGCGTATCGACATGCAGCGGGACCCGCGGGCGGCCCTGGCCGCGGGCCACCGGCTCCCCCTCAAAAATCAGCCCGGCATCGATCAGCCGGGCGGCAATACTCGTGACCGAGGCGGCGCTGACCCCAATGGCGTCGGCGACCTCCTTGCGGGAGCTGCCGGGCGCGGCGAAAACCTGCTGCAGGACTGCGGAAAAATTCTGCGCGCGCACCGGATCCGTTTTTCGACTCATGTCACCGGGGCCTTTCGAGGGAACGTGTTTTTCTACACGCGATGTGAAAGCGAACTTTCATCATTGTGCCACCATTTGCGCTCCCCACTTTGCCGCCGGTAACAATTGACCACCGGCCCGCCGCGGAACCGCTGAACCGGTACCCCGCGGTGCCCGGGCAGATCATTACAAGTCACGTTCGGGTTTCTCGGCTGCCGCAAGCGGCGAATCCAGCTATCGACCGGCGGAGAGCAGCAGGTCCAGGCTTTCCCGCCCGATGCGCCCCAAGCGGTCCCCCGGGTCGAGCTGGCAGAGGAGCAGGCCGTAACGCAACGCCCAGCCCCGCGCACGGTGCCACAGGTCCTCCCCGTCGCTCACCCCGTAGCGTTCCAGGGCGCGGGTTCGTGCGGTGGGCCCGAAATGCAGCCACAGCATGCCCAGGTCCGAGGCCGGATCCCCGGCGCACAGATCCCCGAAATCCACGAGGGCCGCAAAGCGGTATCCGGCGGCTGCGCGGCGCACGATGGTGTTGTGCGGATGTGGGTCCCCGTGCAGCCACCGCGGCGCGCCGGCATGATCGGCGGCCCGCAGCGCGGCCGCCCAGATCGCTGCGGCGGCCGGTCGTCGTCCTGCCGGCAGCCGCGGCAACAGCGCGCGGGTGGCGCCATCGAGCTCCCGCAGGGCAAGACCGCGGAAGTTGCTGGTCGGCGCCTGTGCGGGGGCGGGGACGTGCAATGCCCGGAGGTAGTCGGCCAGGGCCGGGGCGTAGGCGTCGCGCTCTGCGCGCGGCAGGCCCGCCGCGCTGACCCCCGGGACGAAGGGGACGATGGAGAAGGTGAACGGGTAGGTTGCGGTGGGGTGCCCGACATGCAGCGCCAGCCCCGGGGTTAGGCCCGTGTCGGCAGCCAGCCGGGCCAGCCAGGCGCGTTCCTGTGTGCCGATCCGCTCGGCCTGGGCACGGCGCGGCAGGCGGATGAGGTGCCGCGGACCCAGCCGGTAGATCTCGTTGTCCCACCCGCTGGCAAAGTATGCCACAGGCAATTCGGCCCACTGCGGCGCCTGCCCGCGGAGCAGCTCCTGCACCAGGCAGCGGTCGATGCGCACTTCGGCCTCGGGCGCACTCGGCGGGGTGAAACGGCCTGCAGTCATGGTTTTCATCGTAGTGCCTCCATCTGCGCCCACCCACCGGGGAGCGGGGCGATGGCTCCCGCCAACCCCCGCCCAAGAGACGCCACAGCGTGCCGCGCTTCACGTGCTGTCCCCAGCCAACCACGATCAGTTTTCCCAGGGGCCGCGGTCTCCTCATCCACGTGCAGGATCGCACGCCCACCACGGCCGCGGCCGGCGCACGCTGAGGCCGGTCAGTGAAAACCCTGGCCGTCGCAGTTGCGCTCTACGAGGTGGCCACTGGCGTGCGCAGCGAACCGTGAGCAAAGCGCCCAAGGCGTGGACCGGGCGCACAGCCCAGCGGCCGGACATGGCCGCCACGAGCGGGGCGGGCGGACTGCCCCGGCGCGGTATCCGGCAGCGGCCTCACACCGGTCACGGCACCGGATGAGTACCAGGAAGCGGGCAAAATAGGCATCGCGCCTGCACCCCCGCGTTCGGGGATGCAGGCGCGATGCCTTGCTCGGTGGCTGGAGACTAGAGTCCCAGCTTCTCCATGACCAGTTCACGCACGCGGCCGGCGTCGGCCTGCCCGCGGGTCGCCTTCATGACCGGGCCCATCAGGGCGCCGATGGCCTGCATCTTGCCGCCCTTGATCTTCTCGACCACGTCGGGCATCGCGGCGATCGCGTCATCCACGGCCTTGCCCAGCGCCGCGTCGTCGTTCACGATCGCCAGCGAACGCTGCTCCACGATCTGGCTGGGGGTGCCTTCCCCGGCCAGCACGTACTCGAGCACCTGGCGGGCAATCTTGTCGTTGATATTCTTGCCCTGGATCAGCTGGTCGATCTCGACGATGGTTTCCGGCGTGACGCCAACCTCGGTGATTTCCTTGTCCGCGGCCTTGGCCAGGCGGGCGATCTCGCCCATCCACCACTTGCGGGCGACCGCGGCGGTGGCCCCGGCGGCAATGGTGGCCTCGATTTCATCGAGCACCCCGGCGTTGACCACGTCGCGGAATTCCTTGTCCGCGTAACCCCATTCGGCCTTCAGCCGCTTGCGGCGCTCGGCCGGCGGTTCGGGCAGGCGGGAGCGCAGCTGCTCGATCCAGTCCGCGGTGGTTACGATCGGGACCAGGTCCGGTTCCGGGAAGTAGCGGTAGTCATCCGCGTCCGACTTCGGGCGGCCCGAGGTGGTCGAGCGGGTGTCCTCATGCCAGTGGCGGGTTTCCTGCACGATCTTCTGGCCCGAATCCAGCACCGCGGCGTGGCGTTCGATCTCGAAGCGCACCGCGTGCTCCACGGCGCGCAGCGAGTTCACATTCTTGGTCTCGGTGCGGGTGCCGAACTTCTCCGCCCCCTTGGGCATCAGCGAGACGTTCGCGTCGCAGCGCACGTTGCCGCGCTCCATGCGGGCATCGGAGACACCCAGGTTCTTGACGATCTCGCGAATCGCCGCGACGTAGGCGCGGGCCAGTTCCGGGGCGCGGGCACCGGCCCCGACGATCGGCTTGGTGACGATCTCCACCAGCGGCACGCCGGCGCGGTTGTAGTCCACCAGCGAGTAGTCGGCGCCCTGGATGCGCCCGGCGGCCCCGCCCATGTGGGTCAGCTTGCCGGCATCCTCCTCCATGTGCGCGCGCTCGATCTCGACGCGGAAGACCTCCCCGTCCTCCAGCTCGATGTCCAGCCAGCCGTCGTGGGCGATCGGGTCATCGTACTGGGAGGTCTGGAAGTTCTTCGGGGTGTCCGGGTAGAAGTAGTTCTTCCGGGCAAAACCGCACTTCTCGGCGATCTGGCAGTTCAGCGCCAGCCCAATGAGGATGGAGTATTCCACCGCGGTCTTGTTCACGACCGGCAGCACGCCGGGCAGGCCCAGGTCCACGGGGGTGACGTTGGTGTTCGGCTCATCGCCAAAGGCGTTGGGCGCGTCGGAGAACATCTTGGTCTTGGTGTTCAGTTCGACGTGCACCTCGAAGCCCAGTACCGGGTCGTACTTTTCCAGTGCGACGTCGAAGTCTACGAGTTCTTCGGTGGTCATGCTCTCCCCCTAGGCCTTCTGGGCGATCGAGTCGGTGTCAATGGCGGGTGCCTGCGAGATCAGCGAGTGGCCCCACTGCTTTTCCAGCAGGGTCTCCAGCGCGGCGCCGGCACGGTAGAGGCGGGCGTCCTCGAACGCGGGGGCCAGGAACTGGATGCCCACCGGCAGCCCCTCGCTCAGCCCGCCGGGCACGGTGATGCCCGGCACGCCGGCCAGGTTCGCCGGGATGGTGGCCACGTCGTTCAGGTACATGGCCAGCGGGTCATCGGTCTTCGCGCCCAGTTCGAAGGCGACGGTCGGTGCGGTCGGGGAGATCAGCACGTCGGCCTGCTCGAACGCGGCGGTGAAGTCGCGCTGGATCAGGGTGCGGATCTTCTGCGCCGAACCGTAGTAGGCGTCGTAGTAGCCGGCCGAAAGCGCGTAGGTGCCCAGCACGATGCGGCGCTTGACCTCGTCACCGAAGCCGGCGGCGCGGGTGGCGCCCATGACGCGTTCGATGGTCAGCGCACCGTCCTCGGGCAACACCCGGTTGCCGTAGCGCACGCCGTCGAACTTGGCCAGGTTGGAGGAGACCTCCGAGGGCATGATCAGGTAGTAGGCGCCCAGCGCGTACTTGAAGTTCGGGCAGGAGACCTCCACGATCTGGGCCCCGGCCTCGCGCAGCAGCTGCAGCGATTCCTCGAAGCGGGCCTGCACGCCGGCCTGGTAGCCCTCGCCCTGCAGTTCGTTGATGACCCCGATGCGCAGCCCGGACAGGTCTCCGGCGGCACCGGATTCGGCGGCGGCCACCAGGCCCTGCAGGGCGTCGGGCAGGGAGGTGGAGTCCTTCGGGTCGTGCCCGCCGATCAGCTCCTGCAGGTGAGCCGAGTCAAGCACGGTGCGCGAGACCGGGCCGATCTGGTCCAGGGAGGAGGCCATGGCAATGGCCCCATAGCGGGAGACCGCGCCGTAGGTGGGCTTCACCCCCACGGTGCCGGTGACCGCGCCGGGCTGGCGGATCGAACCGCCGGTGTCGGTGCCCAGCGCCAGCGGGGCCTCGAAGGAGGCGACCGCCGCAGCCGAGCCGCCGCCGGAGCCGCCCGGGATGCGGTTCAGGTCCCACGGGTTGCGGGTGACCCCGTAGGCGGAGTGCTCGGTGGAGGAGCCCATCGCGAATTCGTCCAGGTTGGTCTTGCCCAGCATCGGCAGCTTCGCGGCGCGGATCTTTTCGATCACGGTCGCGTCGTACGGGCTCATCCAGCCTTCGAGCATCTTCGAGGCGGCGGTGGTGGGCTGGCCCTTGGTGACGATCAGGTCCTTGATGGCGATCGGCACGCCGGCCAGCGGGTGCAGCGCCTCGGCCTCGGCCCCGCCGGCGGCGCGGATTGCATCGACCTCGGCGGCCACGGCCAGCGCCTCTTCCGCGTTCACGTGCAGGAACGCGTTCAGGGTGGGGTCAACCTCGGCAATGCGCTCCAGGTGGGCCTGGACCGCCTGGACGGAGGTGACTTCCCCGGCGCGCAGCTTGGCGGCCAGTTCGGTGGCGGAGAGCTTGATGATCTGCTTCATGTCCTTATTCACCATCCAGGATTGCCGGGACCTTGAAGCGGTCCTGATCGGAGTCCGGTGCGTTGGCCAGAACCTCGTCGATCGACAGGGTCTGGCCCACCACGTCCTCGCGCATGACGTTGGTCAGCGGGATCGGGTGGCTGGTGGCCGGGATGTCGGAGGATGCGACTTCGCTGACAGAGGCGATGGCATCGACGATCACGCCGAGTTCACCGGTCATCTTGTCCAGCTCTGCGTCGCTCATCTCGATGTGAGCCAGGCGTGCCAGGTGCACAACGTCCTCACGGCTGATGGCAGACATATATCTCCCTAGGGTGGGCGGTTGGATTTCTCCTCCAATTCTAGCCCCTGGGCCGCAGGGCAAAGCCCAGATGTGGTGCGCCGCATTACGCCATGCGCAATACCGCACCACGCTGTGTGGCCCCGGCGCCATCCACCCATTCGGCGCTGAGGTAGTGTCCGGTGCCGGCCCCGGGCCGCGGGCGGCGTTCAATGCCGATGGCGCCGGAACCGGTGGTGTCCATCCCGCCCTCCACGGTGACCCGCGGCTCGTCGGTGTCCGAGTTGTTCTGGTGCTGCGGCACGCTCAGCCCGGCGAACAGGTCACGCACGCACTGCTGCCAGGTGGGGTCGTGCTCGGCGTCGTAGACGTAGCGCAGGCCCAGCACCCCGTGCTGGCTGGTGCCCAGCAGGTGGTCCTGCCCGCCCTCCAGCGGTTCGCCGCGGTAGCTCAGCGGCAGGTGGTAGACGGTTCCGTCCTGCCGGTCCAGGGCGATGATGAATTCCATGCCGACCTGCCCGGCGGGGTCCTCTAGGCGGAACCCGCCCACGGTGTCCAGCTGCGGGCGCGCGGTCCCGCTAAAGAAGTCCTGCTGCGGCAGCCAGGAGGTCAGCAGCTCGGTCTTGGTCGGATCCATGGTGGTGGCGTAAATGATTCCCATGGCCACAGTGTTCCAAGAAACACCGGTGGGGGCAATGCCGCGGACGCGGCCTAGAGCCCGTAGGTGTAGACCACCAGGCGAATGTCGGTGTCCGGGACGAACCAGTCGCGTTCCTCGCGGTGGGTGAAGCCCAGCTTCTCGTAGAGCCCGCGCGCGGCGACCCAGTGACCGCCGGTGGTCAGCGAGACGGTGTGCACCCCGTCCAGGCTGCGGGCGTGGGCCAGGGCCGCAGCGACCATCGCCTTGCCGGCGCCGCTGCGCTGCACGGTGGGGTCCACGCTGAGCATGCGGATCTCCAGCTCCCCCGGCAGGGCGATGTCGGCGTATTCGTTGCCGTGCTGCATCAGCGACATGCTGGCGATGACGTGCCCGTCGCGCTTGGCGACCAGGATGGTGCAGTGCTCGTGGCGCTTGGCGACCTGGCGCACGAACTGCAGGTACTCGTGGTTCGGGTCATCGAAGTGCCCGGCGTCCAGGTACGCGTCAACGGTGATATCACCGATGCGCTGGTAGTCCTCGGCGGTGGCCTCGGTGATCTCCAGTTCGGTGGCGGCGGGAAGAGTTTGGCAAGTCATCCTTCCCAGTGTGACAGCCCCGCGGCACTGCCGGTGACCAGTCAAGCCCGCTTTGTTGCCAACTTCACCCCCCGGTGTAGCGCGTCGACCTCTGTGATGCGCAGGGATGTTGGCGTGATCCAGAGTGTGGAACACGCTATGAAGCTCTTCTTCTCAGAAGCGCTGGGCGCCGCCCTGCCGCACCGCGGGCCCGCAGCGCCATGGCACCCCGATACCTGGCAGGCCGGTACCGGTGCGCAGACGTAAAGTGCGCTGCGCCGGTAATAAGTTCGGCGTTCCACGGCCACCGGCACACCGCCCGGCCCCGGCCCCGGCCCCCGGCGGCAGCCGGGCTCCCCCGCGGCGTCCGGCCGGGGCGAAACCTCGGGACGAACCGGGCTCTGGCAAGGAAAAACTTGGACAGAGCCGCACCTCCCGGCATGGGCCGAACCACCGAGCGCGGACGGAAAAGAACGGTGCAACCCGCACACCCCATGGGGTGCGCCCACGGGCAGGACAAGGGTCTGGCGGCAGAAAACGCGACGTCGCCACCACCGAAAAACCCGTAACATTATTGGTAATGGGTTCAGTGCGTGCCAGGCACGCAGGGTGCTGGGGACACCGTCGTCTCGGGAACCTTGGACGCACAATCATTCGTCGGATATGACACTTTCGTCACCAAGTTTCAAAGGAAGAACGCATTGAAGGTACTCATCGGTTCCTCCCCTGACGAGGTTGCACGCCTCGCCGCCACCGCCGTCCTTGAGGGTTTCCAGCGCTATGCCAGCGACCGGGCACCGGTCCTCGGGCTGGCCACCGGTTCCTCTCCGCTGGGCCTGTACAGCGAACTGGCCGACTACGTCGCCAAGGGCGAACTGGACCTGTCCCAGGCCACCGGCTTCGCCCTGGATGAGTACGTGGGTCTGTCCTCCGACCACGTGCAGTCCTACCGCCAGACCCTGATCCGCGAGGTCTGCCAGGTGATGGGCCTGCCGGAGCAGAACCTGAACGTGCCGCTGGGCGATGCCGAGTCCCTGGATGTGCTGGAGGAAGCGGCCACCGCCTACGACGCGGCCATCGCCGCCGCCGGCGGGGTGGATGTGCAGATCCTGGGCATTGGCTCCAACGGGCACATCGGGTTCAACGAGCCGGGCACCGCCCTGCGCAGCCGCACCCACGTCACCCGGCTGACCGCCCGCACCCGCTCGGACAACGCCCGCTTCTTCGGGTCGCTCGATGAGGTCCCCACCCACAGCGTCACCCAGGGGCTGGGCACCGTGCTGGAGGCCCGCCGCCTGGTCCTGGTGGCCACTGGACGGGTCAAGGCCGGCGCCATTGCCGCCGCGATCGAGGGCCCGCTGGCCGCGTCCTGCCCGGCCTCGGTGCTGCAGCTGCACGAGGACGCGATCCTGGTGATTGACGAGGAGGCGGCCAACGACCTGAAGCACCGCGAATACTATGAGGACTCGGCCAAGGCGCTGGTGATCTAGCCTTCGGCCGGTTCCACGCCCGATGCAAGACGGCGTCCCTGCCCGCGGGTCTTGCCTGCGCGAAGGGACGCCGTTTGCCGTGGCGCTGCGCCGCGGCTCCTAGTCCTGGGCCGGCTGGGGTTCGCCCAGCTTCTGCGCGTCAATGTACCCGGCGTACTGCCAGCCCGGGGTGCTGGAGGGGCGGTGCACCGCCACACCGGCTTCCTCGGCGATCAGTGCCCCGGCGGCCCAGTCATACTCCTGGGTGCCGTACTCGGCGTAGGCGTCGAGCGCGCCCTCGGCCACCAGGCACAAATCCAGCGCGGCCGACCCCAGGCGCCGCACGTTGACGTAGTCCTCCAGCAGGTCGGCGAGCACCCGGGCCTGGAACTGACGGCGGGTGGCGTCATACCCGAACCCGGTGGCCAGCACCTTGGCGGTGGTTTGCTGCGGGCCGGAAAGCCGGGTGGTGGTGCGGGTGGCCAGGTCCTGCTTCCAGGCCCCCAGTCCACGCCCGGCGTAGTACTCCGCGCCCAGGGCCGGGGCCTGGATGGCGCCGGCCAGCCAGGTCACCTCCCCTTCCTCGCTGGTGTGGCACACGGCCACGGAGGAGGCGTAGTAGTGGATGCCGCGCACGAAGTTCGCGGTCCCATCCAGTGGGTCGATGCTCCAGCGGTAGCCGCTGGGCTTGGCCGGGGTGTGCGAGCCGAATTCCTCCCCGGTCAGCGCGTCGTTCGGCCGGGTGGTGATGATTGCGGCGCGGATCGCCTCCTCGGCGGACCGGTCAAAGTCGGTGACCCAATCACCGGCCGCGGATTTCTCATCCACCCCCAGCACGCGGGCGCCGCGCCGGGCCAGCACCTGGGCGCCGGCGCCGGCGGCCTGACGGGCCAGCAGCACCAGCGGGTCGTGTTCCACGGGGTTCTTCGGGTTCATGCCCCACCTTCCGCGCCCTGCTGGGCGACTTCTCGTGCCGCGTCCGGGCCCTGCTCCAGCAGTACCTTGAACCCGGCCTCATCCAGCACCGGGACGCCTAGGGACTGGGCCTTGTCCAGTTTCGACCCGGCGGCCTGCCCGGCCACCAGGAAATCGGTTTTCTTCGACACGCTGCCGGTGGCCTTGCCCCCGCGCACGATGATCGCCTCCTTGGCGGTGTCGCGGCTGAATTCCTCCAGCGTGCCGGTGACCACGATGGCCAGGCCCTGCAGGTGCTTGACGATGCTCTGATCGAGCTCGTCGCGCATCTTCACCCCGGCCTGCTGCCAGGCGGTGACGATGTTCCGGTGCCACGGCACGGCGAACCAGTCCACGACCGCCTCGGCGATGATCGCCCCGACCGAGTCGATCTGCGCCAGCTCCTCGCGGGCGCCGGGGGCGTCGACCACCTTCAGCAGCTCGTCCATCGACCCGTAGCGGGTAGCCAGGGCCCGGGAGGCGTTGGGCCCCACATGCCGGATGGACAGGGCCACCAGCACCCGCCACAGCGGCTGGTCCTTCGCCTTTTCCAGCTCGTCGAACAGCTTCAGCGTCATCTTGGTGGGGGCCGGCGGCTTGGCCTTGGTGCCGCGGGTGAAGAAGTACGGCACCAGTTCGAACACCCCGGTGCCCTCCCCCTTGGAGCGCTTCTCCCGCCACACCCGCACCTGGGCCAGCTCATCGAGCCGGTCCTTGAGGCCGAAGATTTCCGCCTCGTTGCTGATCACCCCTTCCCCGGCCGGTATCACCATCCCGCCCTGGGTGGCCGGGTCCTGGCCGGGGCCGCTGGTCAGCGCCGCGGCGGCCTCATAGCCCAGCGCCTCAATGTCCAGGGCGCTGCGGCTGCCCAGGTACGCCACCCGCTCGGTGAGCTGGGCCGGGCAGCTTTGGGCGTTCAGGCAGCGGATGTCCACGTCGGATTCCTTGGCCGGGGCCAGTGGTTCACCGCAGCTGGGGCAGTGGGTGGGCATCACGAAGTCGCGCAGGTTCTCCTCATTGCCCTCGCGCAGCGCCAGCACCGGTCCGACGATCTCCGGGATCACATCCCCGGCCTTGCGCAGGATGACCGTGTCCCCGATCTTCACGTTCTTCGCCTTGACGACCTCCTGGTTGTGCAAGGTGGCCCGGGCGACGGTGGATCCGGCCACCAGCACCGGCTCCATGACCCCGAACGGGGTGACCCGGCCGGTGCGCCCCACCTGCACCGCAATGTCCAGCAGCTTGGTGTGCACCTCCTCCGGCGGGTACTTGTAGGCCACCGCCCAGCGCGGCACCCGGGAGGTGTAGCCCAGCTGCTCCTGGGTGGCCAGGTCATCGACCTTCACCACAATCCCGTCGATGTCGTGCACCAGCTCGTGGCGCTTGCGCCCGTGCTCGGCAATGAACTCATCGACCTCGGCCAGCGAGGAGACCACCTGCGAATACGGGGAGACCGGCAGCCCCCAGCGGGCCATCAGCTCATAGCTTTCGGACTGGTTGGCGATGCCCAGCCCGGCGTTGCGCCCCACCCCGTGCACGAACATGCGCAGCGGGCGCTTGGCGGTCTGCGCCGGGTCCTTCTGGCGCAGCGACCCGGCGGCGGCGTTGCGGGGGTTGGCCAGCGGGGCCTTGCCCTGTTCGATCAGCGACTCGTTGTAGGCGTTGAAGTCCTGCGTGGCGATGAACACCTCGCCGCGCACCTCAAATTCGTGGGGCCAGCCGCTGCCGGAGAGCTGCTGCGGGATGTCGGCGATGGTCAGCGCGTTGTGGGTGACGTCCTCGCCGGTGGTCCCGTCCCCGCGGGTCGCGGCGCGCACCAGCTTGCCGTCGCGGTAGGTCAGGTTCAGCGCCAGCCCGTCGATCTTCACCTCGCACAGCCAGGCGGGCTTGCGCTCCGGGCGCAGGCGCAGCGCGTTCGCCTCGGCCCGCTCCAGCCAGGCGTCCAGCTCCGGCATGGAGAACACGTCCTCCAGGGAGTACATCCGGCTGGCGTGGGTGACCGGGGCGAAGGCCGCGGAAACCTCCCCGCCGACCTCCTGGGTGGGTGAGTCCTGCCCGGCCAGGATCGGGTACTGCCCCTCGATGCGCTGCAGTTCGCGGAACAGCGCATCGTATTCGGCGTCCGAGATCAGCGGCGCGTCCTGCTGGTAGTAGGCCTCGCGGTGCTGGCGGATCTGTTCGACCAGGGCATCATGCGCGGCGCGCACGTCTTCCGGCGGGGCCGAACTGGTTTCGGTGGGGGCAACGGCATTTTCACTCACACCCCTTATTGTGCCCCACCTGCCAAGTCAGATCACCTGTGCTCTGCGCGCGCCCGGAGTTTTGCCCCCGGCGCCGGATCCCGGGGACACCGGTTGCGGCGCGGGGACCAGCCCCAGCAGGGCGCCGGAATCGGTGGTCCTGTTGCTGATCGGTGGTGCGGGGTATCGTGGAGCCACCAAGTCAAAGACGGGGCATGACCGTTGCCGGCACGGCCCCGGCGCCTGATCTGCAGTGGGGTGTGTCATGGGGTCACGACGCGAGGGTGAAGGGCACGACGAGCGCCGGAGCGGGGGTTGGCAGCACGAAGCCGACCCGGCCGGTGGCCTGCCGCCCGGCAAGGACGCCGCAGAGGGGCCCGGCACCGCCCGGTCCCCTGCGCGGTCCGGGCCGGGACCGGACCCCGGGCGCCCGGTCGGGCAGCGGGAGTGGAGCGATCTGAGCGAACAGCAGCGCAGCCACCTGATGCGGGAACTGGATTCGGAAGTGGCCTACCAGCGGCGCAAGGCGGCCCTGCGCCTACTGGAGCGGCTGCAGCAGAGCACCGACCCGGAACACGCCGTGCACTACGCCCGGGCCATCGCGCTGCTGCAGGGTGCCGCCCCCACACCGGAGGGGCGCAGCCAACTGGCCTGAGCCGGTGGAACGCGGCCGCCGGGTTTAGCCCGCGTCCTGCCCTTCGGGCCGCGCCACCGATTCGCTGGACGCCGGGACCGGCTGTACCGGATCGGTGGCCTGCGGGGCCGGCTGCGCCCGGTCCGCCGCGGCTTCGGCCAGCTCGGCCGGGTCCGGGGCGGGCAGCACGTCAATGACGATGACGGCGATGTTATCCCGTCCCCCGGCCTCCAGGGCCGCCTGCAGCAGGGCGACCACCGCGGTTTCCGGGTCCTGGTAGGACAGCAGCAGCGCCTGCAGGTGCTCGGCGGTCAGCTCCCCGCTCAACCCGTCGGAGCACAGCAGATAGCGGTCCCCGGCATGCGCCTTGAGCACCATGGTGTCCGGCTGGCTGTCCGCCCCGGCGCCCAGGGCACGGGTGATCAGGTTGCGGTGCGGGTGGTTGCGGGCCTCCAGCTCGGTGATCTGCCCGGCGTCAACCATTTCCTGCACCGCCGAGTGGTCCCGGGTCAACTGCTGCAGCACCCCGCCGCGCAGCCGGTAGCCGCGCGAGTCGCCCACGTTGACCAGCAGCAGGTCCGGCTGCGGCTTGTCCACTGCGGTGTTCAGCTCATCCTGGCGGCGGCGGTGCTCGGCCAGCATTTCGGGGGTGATGCGCTCCATCACGTCGGTGCGGGCCTGCTCGCGGTTGAAGCTGGCGGTCCACGGCGGCACCGAGATCGGGGCGGTCACCGAATCCCGGGCGGTGTCGCTGCCGCGCACCTGCAGCAGCGCGCACAGGGTGGTGCCCCCGCGGGCGTCCAGCGCGTCGCGGATCCGGTCATCGGCCAGCTGCACCTGGCGGATCACATCCAGCACCGTGGGCAGCGGGTGCTCCGGGGTGCGGTCGGTGTAGAAGGTCAGCTCCTCCAGGGTTTCGGTGGCCAGTTCGCTGGCCAGCTCCCCGGCCTCGTGCCCGCCCATGCCGTCGGCCACCGCGAACACGGTCGGGGTGATCAGGATGGCGTCCTGGTTCTCGGTGCGCCGCATCCCCACGTGGGTGCGTCCGGCGGCGACCAGGCCGAAGCCCGCCACCGATTTGGCCTGGCTCATCAGTCGATCACCAGCCGTCCACCCTCACCGGCGGAGAGCAGGTAGGGCTGGATGTCCCCGAACCCGCGCACCGAGGTGATCTCCTGGGCGGTGAGCACGAAGCGTTCGTCGTTGCGCAGCGTATTGGCGGTGATCGCGTCGGTGAGCACCGTGCCCGGTTCGGCCAGGGAGGTCAGCCGGGCGGCCAGGTTCACGGTCGGCCCGTAGATGTCCCCCAGCCGGGAGAGCAGCCGTCCCCATACCACCGCGACCCGGGTCTTGGGCAGCAGCTCGTCGGCCTCGAACTCCTTGGCCAGGGCCAGGGAGATGCGGGCCCCGGCCTGCGGGGTTTCGGCCACGAAGAGCACTTCGTCGCCGATGGTCTTCACCAGCCGGCCGCCGCCCACCGAGATGATCTCGGCGCTCTTGGCCTCAAAGCGCTGCACCAGCTGGGCCAGGGTGCGTTCGTTCATGCGGCGCGAGAGCGAGGTGTAGGAGACCAGGTCGGCGAAGCCGACGGCGCGGGCCAGCGGCAGCGGGGTGTCGTCGTCGTCCTCCCCGCTGTGCTGGTTGTAGGCCGCCACCCCGGCCTCGGCACGCACCGAGAGCCGGTGGATGGCCGCGTTCATCTGGCGCCGCCACGAATATAGCAGCAGGTCCTCGATCGGGCCGATCAGCTGGGGCAGGATGTTGACCAGTTCGCGCCGGGCCTGCCGGTCGCTCATCGACTGGTTCGTGACCATGTCCTCGATCAGCGCCTCGACCTGCCAGACCACCATCCGGTCGGTCATCTGCCCCACCGAGCGCATCAGCGAGATCGCGGTTTCCTCGGTGAGCTTGCCCTCGCGCACCAGCCCGACCATCGACTTCAGCGCCTCCTCGTCGCGCTGGGTGAAGAACACCTCGTCGTCCCCCAGCTCCGGGAAGCCCATGGCCCGCCACAGCTTGCGGGCCGAGAGCAGGGAGATCCCGGCCTCGGCGGCCACCTCGCGGCGCTTGAACTCACGCTTGCCGCCCAGCAGGCGCTGCTCCAGGGCGGCAACGGTTTCCTTGATGCCGGCCGGGGCCTGGGCCGGGACCTGCAGCGGGTTCTCCATGGCCTGGGCCAGCTCCTGGATCGGGTCGGCCTCCAGGCGGATCTTGGGCAGCGCCTGGGTGCGCGCCTCCAGGGCGGCGTCGCTGGCCGCCTGCGGGGTTTCGCTGCGGGAAGGGCTAGTGTGCTCGGAGCTCATCGATCATTCCCCTCACCGGCCGCGGTCCCAAAGGGTCCGGCCACTTGGTTGTTCCCACCCATGTTCTGCAGCGCCTCGATGGCCAGCCGGCGGAAGGAGGTCACCGCCGGAACATGGGGAATCCTGACATAGCCGTGGTTCAGCACCACGTCCAACGTGCCCGGCCGCTGTGCCGGGTTCTTCTTCTTGCGGGTGTGGGCCAGCAGGTCGCGCACCGTGTACAGCCCCACCGACTGCAGCTGGCCGCCGCTGCGCGGGGTGCGGAACAAGATCCGCTCGGTGGTCAGCACGATCCGCGAGCGCAGCCAGCCGATCCACGGGGCGACGCACCAGATGCCCACCAGCAGGAACCACAGCAGCACGAACAGCCAGGAAAGCACCCCGGCGTTGGGAGCAATCCACCCGGGAAGCTGCTGGCGCGAGAGGTAGCCGAGGATAAAGGCGAAACTTCCGGTGAGGATCAGCAGGGTGATGAACGGCTGGCGCAGCACCCGGGAGTGCACACGGGTCTTGATGATCACGCGCTCGTTCTGGTGTAGCGGTAGCTTCATGATGGCCGTGCCGGCACCTCCTCGCTTGCCTTGTGCTGCCTGCCTTCAGCGGTTGCAGTTCCCCGAAAAACCGGGGGTCCCGTATTCCATACTAGTCCCGCGCCCCCACCGGTTTGGCTCCGGAGCCGGCGCACCGCCTAGGCGTACTGCCCGTCGCTGCGCCGCACATGGTGCACGTCCCCGGCCAGCACCCGGTGCTCGGTGCCGTGCTCATCGCGCACAAGCAGCGCCCCGTCCGCTGCCAGGTTCAACGCCCGGGCCTGCAGACTGGTTCCATCCGGGTAGTCGATGCGCACGTCCTGGCCCAGCGTGGCCAGCGACTCGGCGACCAGTTCGCACAGGCTGCGTCCGCCCTGGTTGGCCAGCGGTGCGCCCGCGTTGCCGCCCACCGCCCGGAAGGCCGCATCCAGGTTCACGAAGCGGCGCAGGTACGCGCCCAGCAGCTCGGTGCGGTCCAGTCGTTCCCCGCTGGCCAGGCGCAGGGAGGTGGCGGTGGGCACCGGCAGCTCGGCGGCGTCCTGGTCCACGTTCATCCCGGTGCCCACCACCACGGCCGGTCCGGTCGGTGTGGTGGCCAGCTGGGCGAGGATCCCGCAGACCTTGCGGGAATCGACCAGCACGTCGTTGGGCCATTTAATGCCGGCGGCCAGCCCGGTGCGTTCGGCGATGGCCTGGCACCAGGCGGCCGCGGCCAGCATCGTGTACCAGGACAGGGCCTCCACCGGCAGCGCCGGCACCGGGCGCACCAGGATGCTCACGGTCAGTGCCGCGCCGGCCGGCACCACCCAGCCGCGGCCCAGGCGCCCCTTGCCCGCCTGCTGGTGTTCGGTGCTCAGCACCGCCAGGTGCCCGGCGCTGTCCTCGGCCGCGGCCTGCACCAGGTCCGCGTTGGTCGAGCCGGTGGAAGGCACCAGCCGCACCGGGTCAAGGCCCAGGTCGCGGGCAATCTGGGACAGGCGCGCCGCGTCCAGGGCGGCGCGTGGCGCGCGGGAGGAAGGCATCATGCCTTCCAGCCTATGCCACCGCTCACCCCCGCACGCCCGCGCTGCCGCCGGGTTTCGCGGTGGGCGTCACGCCGGGGCCCTGCGGGTGTTGGCAGCGCTTAGAGGAAGATGTCCGGCACCAGCTGGCTGGCCGGGTCGGTGGCGTAGGCGTCGAAGTCGGTGACCCCCGCCGCGGAGAGCACCTGTTCGTCGGTGAAGAAGTTGCCGCTGCAGCTGCGCGGGTCGCTGGCCAGGATGGCGGTGGCGGCCTCGGCGACGATGCGGGCATCGCGTGCCCCCTTGATCATGGTTCCGCCTCCGGGCAGGTTGCGGATGGCCGCGGTGTCGATCAGCGTGGCCGGCCACAGGGAGTTGACCCCGATGCCCTCGTCCTTCAGCTCCTCGGCCAGGCCCAGGGTGGTCATGCTCATCCCGTACTTGCTCATGGTGTAGGCCAGGTGGACCCCGGCCCAGCGTGGATCCAGGTTCAGCGGCGGGGAGAGGGTCAGGATGTGCGGGTGGGCGGACTTGCGCAGGTGCGGCAGCGCGGTCTTGGACAGCAGGAAGGCCCCGCGCACGTTGATGTCCATCATCAGGTCATAGCGCTTCATGTCCACGTCATCGGTCTTGGCCAGGTTGATGGCGCTGGCGTTGTTGATGACGATGTCGATCCCGCCAAAGCGCTGCACGGCGCTGTCCACCATCCGGGCCACGTCCTCGTCCTTGCGCACGTCCCCGACCACCGCCAGCCCGGTGCCGCCGGCCTGGTTGATCTGCTCCACGGCGGTGTGGATGGTACCCTCCAAGGAAGGATGCGGGGTGTCCGTCTTGGACAGCAGCACGAGGTTGGCCCCGGACTTGGCCGCCTGCAGGGCGATGGACAGCCCGATGCCACGGCTGCCGCCGCTCATCACGATGGTCTTGCCCGCCAGGGTTTGAGGCTGGGGATTAATGGTGTTGCGCGAATCTTCAGTCATGTGACTCAGATTACTTGAAAACGTCCCCCGTAGCTACTGGTGAGTAACATAATCTGGCGCTGTTGCCGGATTCGACGAAGGCATTTTGTAGGCTTCCTACAAACAGGACCGCCATTTTCCCAGTTAGACTGACGTGGGTGGCATTTTTCTTGTGCCATTCCTACACAACTTTACGAACCAGGCAACCAAGGGAGTCGAAGGCATGACGCAGGGGCGCACCGAGGCGGATGAAGCGATCGACCTATCCACCACCGCCGGCAAGCTCGCCGAGTTCCGCCGTCGCGAGGCCCTGGCGCAGCTGCCCTCCGGCCCCGAGGCCGTGGAAAAGCAGCACGCCCGCGGCAAGCACACCGCCCGCGAACGCATCGACATGCTGCTCGATGAGAACTCCTTCGTGGAATTCGACGCCCTGGCCGTGCACCGCTCCACCGCCTTTGGCATGGAAAAGAAGAAGCCGCTGGGCGATGGCGTGGTCTGCGGCTACGGCACCGTCGATGGCCGCCTGGTTGCCGTCTACTCCCAGGACTTCACCGTCTACGGCGGCTCGCTCTCGCAGGTGAACGGCGAGAAGATCGTCAAGGTCCAGGAATTCGCGATCCGCAACGGCTGCCCTGTTGTCGGAATCAACGACGGCGGCGGTGCGCGCATCCAGGAGGGCGTGGCCTCCCTGGCGATGTTCGCCGACATCTTCCGCAACAACGTGCACGCCTCCGGCGTGGTTCCGCAGATCTCCCTGATCATGGGCCCGTGCGCCGGGGGCGCCGCGTACTCCCCGGCCCTGACCGACTACGTGATCATGGTGGACAAGACCAGCCACATGTTCATCACCGGCCCGGACGTCATCAAGACCGTGACCGGCGAGGAAGTGGACATGGAAACCCTGGGTGGGGCGCGTCAGCACAACTCCACCACCGGCACCGCAACCTACCTGGCCGAGGATGAGGAAGACGCCATCGAGTTCTGCAAGGAACTGCTGGACTTCCTGCCCTCCTCGAACCTCACCGACGCGCCGCTGGCCGAGTTCGAGGAAGAGCTGGAGCTGACCGAGGAGGACGAACAGCTCGATACGCTGATTCCGGACTCCGCCAACCAGCCCTACGACATGCGCACCGTGATCGAATCCGTGGTCGATGACGGGCAGTTCTTCGAGATGCAGGCGCTTTACGCCCCGAACGTGATGATCGGCTACGCGCGCATCGAGGGCGCGACCGTGGGCATCGTGGCCAACCAGCCGCTGCAGTTCGCCGGCACCCTGGACATCGCGGCCTCGGAAAAGGCCGCCCGCTTCGTGCGCAACTGCGATGCGTTCAACATCCCGATCGTGACCCTGGTGGACGTGCCCGGCTTCCTGCCCGGCAAGGACCAGGAATTCCAGGGCATCATCCGCCGCGGCGCAAAGCTGCTGTACGCCTACGCCGAGGCCACCGTACCGAAGCTGACCGTCATCACCCGCAAGGCCTACGGCGGAGCCTACATCGTGATGGGCTCCAAGAAGCTCGGCGCGGATCTGAACCTGGCCTGGCCCACCGCCCAGATCGGCGTGATGGGCGCCCAGGGCGCGGTGAACATCCTCTACCGCCGCGACCTGGCGGCGGTGCAGGCCGAGGGCGGCGACGTCGAGGCGCGCCGCAAGGAAATCATCGAGGGCTACGAGGCCGAGCTGCTCAACCCGTACCAGGCCGCGGAGCTGGGGTACATCGACGCGGTCATCGCCCCGAGCGACACCCGCCTGCAGCTGGTGCGCGGGCTGCGCGCCCTGCGCGAGAAGCACGCGAGCCTGCCGCCAAAGAAGCACGGCAACATCCCGCTGTAGGCCCCGCCCACACCCCCAGCGACGCCCAGAGCAAAGTTCGAAGGACTGGATATGGAACAGCACACCGCCACACGGCAGGCCACCGCCGCGCTCACCGTAACCCGCGGCAATCCGAGCCCGGAGGAACTGGCGGCGGTCACCGCACTGCTCAGCGCCATGGGCTCCCAACCAAACCAGAACGGTGCCGCGCGGGCCCCGGCCGGACGGGTCGCCCGGATCCGCAAGCGCCGCGCATTGAGCACTCCGCGGCTTCCATGGAGCATTGGCCGCCGCTAACCCCGAAGGCTCACACCGCCGTCACCGGCTTCCTGCCCCGTTCCCCTGCTCTGCGCCCGCAGCGCAGGGAAACGGGGCATTGCCCTGTGCTCAACGTTCTGATTAGGCTCGCAACATGGACTTTGCCTCGCTTCTTGTGCTCGGCGGGATCATCATCCTATGCCTGCTGCCCGTGGTTTTCGGTTCCTTCAAGAGCCTGGACCGGCACGCCGATGACTTGGAGGGCCGGGATCAGCAGACGGCTCGTTCACTGCGCAAGGCGCGACGGGACATCGACCGGGGTAAGGGCTGGTACGGTCCGTGAAGGCAGCCTCCGCCAGTATCACCGAGCCGACCTCGCCTCGCTGACCGCTGGAGGAGTTCGTGGTGGGGTTTTCACATCGCAAGATACCTAATCGGCGGATTCCATTTTCTACCGCACTCTCTCGGGCACGCCGAGAGCCCCGGAATTGGTCCGGCAAAACTCTTCAACAAATATTTCACGTCCACTAGGCTTGGCTCATGACCAAGGACACATCGGCCCGCGCCGACTCCGCCATCGATGAGGTGGCCAACGAATACTTTGAGCAGGTTCTGCAACTCTTCCCGGAGATCGGAACCGAAATGGGACTGCCGGGCTATGAAAGCCGCTACGGGGACTACTCCCCGGCCGGCACGCAGAAATACGCGGAGCTGACCTCCGCCACCCTGGAGAAGCTGGACGCACTCACCGCCCAGGACGCCGTCGATGAAGTCACCCTCGACGCGATGCGCGAACGGCTCGGCCTGGAGCTGGAGATCATCGCCACCGGACGCACCGAGCTGAACAACATCGCCAGCCAGGCGCAGGAGATCCGCGCGATCTTCGATTTGATGCCACAGGACAGCTCCCAGGACTACCGCTTCATTGCCGAACGCCTGGCCAACGTCCCGGCCGCCATGGACGGCTACATCGCCTCGCTGCGCGACTCGGCCGCCAAGGGCCAGATCGCCGCCCGCCGGCAGGTGAAGATCGTGATCGAGCAGGCCACCGACTACGCCAAGGACGGCGGGTTCTTCGACGAGCTGGCCTCCGCCGGGGCCGCAGTGGACGCGTCCCTGGCCCAGGCGCTTGGCAACGGCGCGAAGCAGGCAAAGGACGCCTACCGGTCACTGGCCGAGGTGCTGGGCGAGGAGCTGCTGCCCATGGCGCCTGAAAAGGATGCGGTGGGCCGCGAACACTACGCCCTGGCCTCACGCTACTTCCTGGGCGCGGAGGTGGACCTGGAGGAAACCTATGCCTGGGGCGTTGAGGAACTGGCCCGCATCATCGCCGAGCAGAAACGCGTCGCCGCGCAGATCAAGCCCGGGGCCACGATCGAGGAGGCCAAGCAGATCCTGAACCAGGATGCTGCGCGCAAGCTCAGGGGCACCGAGGCGCTGCGCACCTGGATGCAGCAGAAGGCCGACGCGGCGCTGGCCGACCTGGCCGGCACCCACTTTGACATCCCCTCCCCCATGGACCGCATCGAATGCATGATCGCCCCCACCGAGGATGGCGGCATCTACTATACCGGGCCCTCCGATGACTTCTCCCGTCCCGGACGCATGTGGTGGTCAATCCCGCCGGGTGAGGAGGAGTTCTCCACCTGGTCGGAGCTGACCACCGTCTACCACGAGGGGGTTCCGGGCCACCACCTGCAGATCGGCACCGCGCAACTGCAGGCGGACACGCTGAACAAGTGGCGCCGCAACCTGTGCTGGGTTTCGGGCCACGGCGAGGGGTGGGCCCTGTACTCGGAGCGGCTGATGCAGCAGCTGGGGTACCTGGATGACCCGGGCGACCACATGGGCATGCTGGACGCGCAGCGGATGCGCGCGGCCCGCGTGGTCTTCGACATCGGTGTGCACCTGGAGCTGGAGGTCCCCCAAGCCTGGGGCGAAGGCACCTGGACGGCGCAGAAGGGCTACGAATTCCTCAAGGCCAACTTTGACGAGTCCCCCGGGCAGCTGGACTTCGAGTTCACCCGCTACCTGGGATGGCCGGGACAGGCACCCAGCTACAAGGTAGGCCAACGGCTGTGGGAGCAGATCCGCGATGAGCTCTCGGCACGCGAAGGCGAGGACTTCGACGTGAAGGCCTTCCACACCCGGGCCCTGAAGCTCGGGTCGGTGGGTCTGGACACGCTCAAGCGCGCCCTGCTGGACTAGCCAGCGTCCGCCCGTGGCGAAGACCCGCACCTGTCCTCGGTGCGGGTCTTGCCGTGCCCCACCGGCATGCCGCAATCCGGTCAACGCCTTCGGTCGCTGCCGCCCTACCGACGCCGCACCTACGGCGAGCGCTTCGCAGCGCGTGAACGGCCCAGCCAGGGAAAGCCGTGGGGCTCGTCGGCGGCGCGGCGGACAGCCTCGCGATGATCATGGCGTCGCGGCTGGAGCGGAAGGTTCTGCGGGTGCACCGGGATTGCGGCGCTCACCGGCACCGGGTCGGTGCTGATCCACTGGCATTCGGTGATCACCCCGAGCTGCGGATCCAGGTAACTGGGCATCCGGCTAAAGCCCTGGGCCGGGAGCACGTACACGACCCCGGTGTCCATTGGCGGCTGCCCGTTCTCCGGGAGCGCAAAGGAGAGGAAGATCCGGCGCTCGGCCTCCCGTCCGGGTGTGCTGCCCGGATAAAAGCAGGCGTTGAGAAAACCCGGGGTGTTGGCCGGGCGCACCGCGTAGGCGATGGCCCAGGTGGGGTCCTCGGTGGCGAACACCGCGGTGGTTTTGGAAAACGTGTCGGGACTGTGGTCAATGGGTGTCCTGGGGGTCAGCTGATGCAGGCCCGGTGTCCTGGAGCCGTGCAGCAAGAAATCCCCGGAGCGCACATACGCGGCGAGCCGGGACCAGACCCGATCCCCGTCGGTGGGAGCGGGCACATGCCAGGAACCGGTCTGCCCCGCAGTGGCGGGCTTGGAATCGCTCACCGCGGCGCTTAGCCCGCGTAGCTGCTCAGCTGGATCAGATTGCCGCAGGTGTCATCGAAGACGGCGGTGGTCACCGGCCCCATGTCGGTGGGTTCCTGGGTGAATTCCACGCCCAACCCCCGCAGCCGCCGGTATTCGGCCTGCACGTCCTGGACGGCGAATGAGGTGAAGGGTATTCCGTCAGCCACCAGGGCCTGCTTGAAGGGCAGCACCGCCGGGTGGCTGGAGGGTTCAAGCAGCAGCTCCGGTCCATCCAGCTCCCCGGGTGCGGTCAGCGTGATCCAGCTGTCGGTGCCCATCGGGATGTCGTGCTTGATCTTGAAGCCCAGGACGCGGGTGTAAAAATCGCGGGCCCTGCTTTGGTCATCAACAAAGACGCTGGTGATGTAGATCTTCACGGTTCTGCCCTTTCCTCAACCTGTTTTCCCCATCGTAGTTTGGCCTGCCTCTCCTTCCCACTCCCCTGATCGTTCACTAGGGTTGCTGGAGCAGGGCGCGCCGGGAGCGGAAGCGCCGCTCACCGGTTCGAGAGCCAATCAAAACGGAACGGAGCTCGCATGCCAGTCCTTGACTTGACGCACCCGATCAGCAGCGGCATGCAGGTCTACCCGCAGGATCCCCAGGTCCTACTGCAGCCGGCGCTGCAGCAGACGACTGACGGTGTGGCCGTCACCGCGGTTCACTGCGGTTCGCACACCGGAACCCACCTGGATGCGCCAAGCCACGTAATCGCCGCGGGGCGCAGCACCTCGCAGATCGACCTGGATGAGCTGTGCGCGCAAGCGGTGGTGATCCAGGTGGGCCAGGCCCGGCCGCGGGAGGTTCTTGGCCGGGAGCGCCTCGGCGGGCAGATTCCCGAATCGGTTCCACCGATCGTGGTGATCGCCACGGGGTGGGACCGGCATTACGGCACCGACTCCTACCTGGAGCATCCGGTGCTGGAGCCGGCGCTTGTGCAATTGCTGATCGAGCGCGGGATGCGGGTGCTGGCCGTGGACACGCTGAACCCGGACCACACCCGGCAGGAAGAACACGCCACCGGGTTTCCGGTGCACGAGCTGGTGCTGGGCAGCGACCGGCTAATCGTGGAGAACCTGCGCGGCGCCACCGGGTTGCCCGATTCCTGCCGCATCGGATTCTTTCCCCTGAACCTGGAATCCTGCGACGGGGCCCCGGTACGGGCCGCGGCCTGGGTCGAGTAGCACGCGTCCCCGCACGGATTGGCTGGCGCAGGCCCGTCTGGCGCCGTACTGGGCGAGTATGACGAACCATTGCGTGGTTAACGCTTTATTCCGTGCCTTTCGGTGAAGCGCGGCACAGGCGGGCGTGACACAATCAGCAAAAATTCGGCTTTCGTAATAATAAGAAATATTGGTTCTTTGCTGATACGTTACGCCCCCTACGGTGGTTGATCATGGCTACTTCACTGAACACCAAAAGACTTCCCGGCTGGGTGACCGGCTTCGGGCCGCAGATCATCGCGGCCCTGATCATCGGGCTCATCCTCGGCCTGGTTGCCAAGTACACCGGCAGCACCGCCGAGGAGCCCACCGCATTGGGCCAGGCCCTGCAGATCGTCGGCTCCAGCTACGTCTCCCTGCTGCGTGCCGCAGTGGTGCCGCTGATCTTCTTCGCCGTGGTCGCCTCGATCGCGAATCTCGACAAGGTCACCAATGCCGCCCGTCTGGCCTGGCAGACCCTGCTGTGGTTCGGGATCACCGCACTGATCTCGGTGCTGATCGGCATCACCCTGGGGCTGGTGTTCCAGCCCGGCGCCAATACCGGCCAGGACATGCCGGAGAACTACGACGGCAAGACCGGCAGCTGGCTGGGCTTCCTCACCGGGCTGATCCCGGCCAACTTCCTGGGGCTGGGAGCCAACACCAGCATTGAGGACGGGGCGGCCAGCACGTCGCTGAGCTTCAACGTGCTGCAGATCCTGGTGATCGCCATCGCCGTGGGCGTGGCCGCACTGAAGGTGGGCGAGGCCGCCAAGCCGTTCCTGGACTTCTCCGCCTCCTTCCTGGCCATCATCCAAAAGGTGTTGTGGTGGATCATCCGCATCGCCCCGATCGGCACCATTGGCCTGATCGGCAACGCCGTGGCCGTCTACGGCTGGGACACCATTGGTGCGCTGGGCAAGTTCACCCTGGCGATCTACGTGGGCCTGGCGCTGGTGCTGTTCGCGCTCTACCCGGTGCTGGTGCGCCTGCACGGGCTGGGCATCAAGCAGTACTTCTCCGGGGTGTGGCCGGCGGTGCAGCTGGGCTTTGTTTCCCGCTCCTCGATCGGCACCCTGCCGCTGACCCAGCGGGTGACCGAACGCAACCTGGGCGTACCCTCCGGCTACGCCTCCTTCGCGGTGCCGCTGGGCGCGACCACCAAGATGGATGGCTGCGCGGCCATCTACCCGGCGGTTTCGGCGATCTTCGTCGCCCAGTTCTTCCACATTGACCTGGGGCTGACCGACTACCTGCTGATCGCCCTGGTCTCGGTGCTCGGTTCGGCCGCGACCGCCGGCACCACCGGCGCGATCGTAATGCTGACCCTGACCCTGTCCACCCTGGGCCTGCCGCTGGCCGGCGTGGGCCTGCTGATGGCCGTGGACCCGATCATCGACATGGGCCGCACCGCGGTGAACGTGGCCGGCCAGGCGCTGGTGCCCACGATCGTGGCCAAGCGCGAGGGCATCTTGGATAACGACCTGTACGACGCGCCACGGGCGGGTAATCCGTTCGCCGATGAGCACGCCGCCACCTCCCAGCCGGAGCCGCAGGCGCAGCCGGTGCACTAACCGGGCTCATCCCGGGCCGGTCCGGCTACGGGCCAGCCATTAGAGAGCGGGGCCGAATCCATCACGGATTCGGCCCCGCTTTCGTGTTGACGGACCCTGCAACACCAGGCGGGTTCCGGCTGTGACCGAACACACGAAAAAGGGTTTGCACCGAGTGCAAAATTGCACGTAGTGTAAAACTCGTGACAACTGACTCCAGCGGCACCCGCCGTGAAATGAACAAGCAGGCAACCCGGCAGGCCATTGTAGACGCCGCGTTGACGCTGCTGCGCAACCAGGGCCGCGAGGCCATGACCGCCACCGCCATCGCCGAGGCCGCCGGCATCTCCCGGCGCACCCTGTTCAACTACTTCCCCACCGTGGACGCCGTGCTGGCCGAACCGCTGCAGCGGCTGCTGGACCGCGTGGTGGAGGTCCTGGCCGAATCCACCCAGGAACTGCCGCTGATCACCGCCGCCATCCGGGCCCTGCAGGGCGCCGGGGTTCCGCAGCTGCTGGAACCGGTGGCCTACCTGGGGATCTACGCCGAGGACTGCTCGCACCAGCCCGGCGGTAGCCAGCCGAACCAGTGGCAGAACTCCTCGCGGGACATCATCACCACCATTGAGCGCAAGTACCCGGAGGCCGACCCGTTCGAGGTGCGGATCTTCTCCCACGTCGTGCTGGGGGCCGGGCAGGCCGCCTTCGAGGAATGGACCCGCCAGCTGGCGATCACCACCGGTCCAGAGGCCAACGCCCCCCTGGACATTTCCCCGCAGCAGATCCAGGAACTGCATTCGCTGCTCACCCACGCCCTGGAGCAGCTGCGTGACGGCTTCCCGGCGCTTTTGACCACCTCCGATTCCACGGACAAGGACCTTTAACCCCCATGGCTTCCTTCCTTTACCGCCTGGCCTCCTGGGCCCACCGGCACCGTTTCCGGATGATCTCCATCTGGTTGGCCGTCTTCATCGCCATCGGCACCAGCGCTACCTTGTTCATGGGCCAGCTGTCCAACACCTTCTCCCTGCCGGGCACCGAAACCCAGCGCACCCTGGACCGGATGGAACGTGAACTTCCGGACCTGGCTGGCGGCTCCGGGGCGATTGTCTTCCGCGAATCCAGCAACCGTCCGCTCAACGAGCAGCAGTCCCAGGCCATCGAGTCGGCGCTGGATCAGCTGGAGCACCACCGTGAGGTTGTGAACGTGGCCCGCCCGTTCGAGCTGCAGGAACAGCTTGATGAGGCCGAGCCGGAACTGGCCAAGGCGCAAAAGAAGCTGGACGACGGGCAGAAGGAGCTCGAGGACGGCAAACAGCAGATCGCCGACGGCAAGCAGCAGTTGGAGGACGCGCGCGAGGAGCTGACCGAGGGCTGGGCCCAGCTGTTCGACGGGCAGAAGGAAATCAAGCAGGGCGAACCGCAGATCAACGCCGCCGAGGCGAAGCTTGCCCAGGGCTGGGCAGAGCTGCGCTCGGGGGAAGCCGAACTGCGCAAGGGGCAGGCCCAGTTTGATGCCGGCGAACGCCAGTGGAAGGCCGGGATGGCCGAGTACCAGTCCGGGTACGCACAGTACGCGGCCGGGCAAAAGCAGTTTGCCGCCGGGGAACAGAAGCTCGATGCGTCGGCCAAGGAATTGGCCGCCGGGGAAAAGCAGTACCGGGCGAACCTGAACAAGATCCTGGACGGCAAGTCCCGCGCCGAACGGGAAAAGGAACTTGCCGCCGGCAAGAAGCAGGCCCAGCAGGGGCTGCAGCAGGCCGAGGATGGGCTGAAGACCCTTGATGCGGGGATAAGCCAAGCCGAGGCAAAGTTGAAGAAACTCAATAGCCAACTGGCCGAAGCCGAGAAGAACGGTGCTACCGAGGAACTCGACAAACTGAAGGAAGGCATCGCCACCACCCAGGCGAGCATCGAAGAGCTGAAAAAACAACGCTCGGCAGCTGCATCCGGGCAAGAGAAATCCCAGGCTTCCCTGCAGCAGATCGCCCAGGCCCAGGCCGGGCTGAAGCAGCTTGACCAGGCCCGCGCCCAGTTGGATTCGGGCAAGCAGCAGCTGAACGCCGGACGCCAGCAGCTGGAATCCAAGCGCGGCGAGCTGGAGGCGGCTGGCCCCAAGCTGGCCCAGGCCAAGAAGCAGCTGGACGCCGGCAAGAGGGAACTGGATGCCAACCGCGCCAAGCTGGCCGCCGGATGGCAGGAAATCAATGCCGGGCGGGCGGAGCTGAACGCGGGGCAGGCCGAGTTCGACAAGCAGAAGGCCAAGTTCGAGGCGGGCAAGGCCGAACTGGCCGCCGCCGAGAAGCAGCTGAAGGACGGCGAAGCCACCGTCAAGCAGAAGACCAGGGAGCTGGAGGAGGCCGAGGCGAAGCTGCCGCAGGCCGAGCGTGAACTGGAGCGTGGACGGGCCGAACTGGACTTCGCCGCCCGCCAGGTGGGCGCCTCCTCGGACATGCGCTTCATCTCCGAGGACGGTTCCACCGCCGTGGCCCAGGTGTCCTTCCGCGGGCAGACCGATGCGCTGACCCCGGCCGACCGTGAGGCGATCACCGCGATCGCC
Organism: Glutamicibacter creatinolyticus; assembly: GCF_006094275.1. GTDB lineage: Bacteria > Actinomycetota > Actinomycetes > Actinomycetales > Micrococcaceae > Glutamicibacter > Glutamicibacter creatinolyticus. Next base: position 749,643 of record NZ_CP034412.1, on the reverse strand, counting down.
ACCGGACCGCAGGCCGCCGGCGTGGAGGTGCTGTTCTCCAAGGAAATCCTGCAGGACATCTCCGAGGTGTTCGGGGCCGCCGAGGTGGTGGGCCTGGTGGTGGCCGCGATCGTGCTGATCGTGATGCTAGGTACGCTGATCGCCGCCGGGCTGCCGCTGCTGTTGGCGCTGCTGGGCGTCGGCGCCGGTGTGGGCACCACCCTGGCGTTCTCCTCATTGGTGGACATGGCCTCCATTACCCCGGCCCTGGCGCTGATGCTGGGCCTGGCGGTGGGAATCGACTACGCGCTGTTCATCATCCACCGGCACCGCACCCAGGTGCTGGGCGGCATGCAGGTCGGTGAGTCGATCGCCCGGGCGGTGGGCACCAGCGGCAACGCGGTGGTCTTCGCCGGGCTGACCGTGATCATCGCCTTGGCCGCGTTGACCGTGCCGGGCCTGCCTTTCCTGAGCGTGCTGGGCCTGTCGGCCGCGTTCACCGTGCTGATGGCGGTGCTGCTGGCAATCACCCTGCTGCCGGCGCTGCTGTCCCTGGTGGGCGACAAGATCGTCTCGAAGCGGGCCCGTGAACGGGCCGCCGCCGGGGTGGTTTCCGAGCCGAAGTCGGCGCGCTGGGTACAGCTGCTGACCAAGGCCGCGATCCCGGTGAGCCTGGTGGTGGTTGCGGTGCTGGGCACCATCGCCCTGCCGGCCACCCAGATGCGCACCGCCCTGCCCGATGGCTCGGCCGAGGCCGCCGATTCGATGGCGTTCCAGGCCTACCAGCAGACCAGTGACAAGTTCGGCGCCGGGTACAACGGGCCGCTGCTGGTGCTGGCCGACCTGCCCGGGGACCTGAACCAGCGCCAGGCCGATTCGCTGGCCCTGGATGTGGCCGATCAGCTGCGCACCCATGATGCGGTGATCGCCGCGATCCCGGCCACCATGACCGATGACCGCTCACTGGTGGCGATCCAGGTGATTCCGGCCGACGGGCCGGCCTCGGAAGCCACCGAGAACCTGGTGCACGAACTGCGGGATGACGCCGAGCGGATCCAGTCCGCCACCGGCATCACCGACATGGCCGTGACCGGTCAGGTGGCCGCGCAGATCGACGTTTCCGAGGTGGTCACCAACGCGCTGGCCCCGTACCTGAGCATCGTGGTGGGCCTGTCGCTGATCCTGCTGCTGCTGGTCTTCCGTTCCCTGGTGGTGCCGCTGCTGGCCACCGGCGGCTTCCTGCTCTCGCTGGCCGCCGCGTTCGGCGCCAGCACCGCGGTCTACCAGTTCGGCTGGCTCTCGGGCGTATTCGGGGTCAACGTCCCGGGACCGCTGCTCAGCTTCCTGCCGATCCTGCTCACCGGCATCCTGTTCGGCCTGGCCATGGACTACCAGGTGTTCCTGGTCTCGGCGATGCGTGAACGGTTCGTGCACGGTGAATCGGCCCGTGACGCGGTGCGTTCGGGCTTCTCCATGACCGCCCCGGTGGTCACCGCCGCGGCGCTGATCATGATCTCGGTGTTCGCCGGGTTCATCTTCTCCCACCTGGCGATGATTCGCCCGCTGGGCTTCGCGCTGGCCTTCGGCGTGCTGTTCGACGCGTTCGTGGTGCGCATGACCCTGATCCCGGCCGTGATGCACCTGCTGGGCGACAAGGCGTGGTACCTTCCCAAGTGGCTGGATAGGATCCTGCCGAACGTGGACGTCGAGGGCGAGGGGCTCACCGCCCTGCTGGAGGAACGCGACGAACACCACCACGACCGGGCAAGCCACACCGAAAGCGTGAACGCATGAGCGAACAGATCCTGAACCAGGACCCCGCGCAGGCCCCGCGCCTGCTGCTGGCCTCGGCCTCCCCCGGCCGGCGCCGGGTGCTCACCGATGCGGGCATCCGCTTTGACACCCAGGTGTCCTCCGTGGACGAGGACGCCGTGCTGGCCGCCGCCGAGGCGCAGCACGGTCCGCAGGACGCGGCCGCCACCGCGCTGCTGCTGGCCAAGGCCAAGGCCGAGGCCGTTGCGGCCCAGGCCCCAGCGGGCACCTTGGTGCTGGGCTGTGATTCGGTGTTCGAGATCGACGGGGTCGCCTACGGCAAACCGCACACCGCGGACGTGGCCCGCCAGCGCTGGCAGCAGTTGCGCGGCTCCGCCGGGGTGCTGCATTCGGGACACTGGCTCATTGCCGCCGGCGGGGGCCGGTCCGTGGGGCTGGGCTCGGCAACCGTGGTGCACTTCGCCCAGGTCGGCGACGCGGAGATCGAGGCGTATGTGGCCAGCGGCGAACCGTTGCCGTGCGCCGGTGCGTTCACCATCGACGGGCTGGCCTCCGCGTTCATCGAATCCATCGAGGGCAACTATCAAAGCGTGGTTGGCCTTGATGTGAGCATGCTGCGCCGGCTGCTGGCCGAACATGGCGTGGCGATCACCGAACTCTGGGCCTAGCCGGCCGCTGAGAACCCTCAAGCATGAAATGCCCCGAACGGCGAGATCCGTTCGGGGCATTGTGTGTTGGGCCTATTCCGGCTGCTCGGGCCGTTCCACCCCCAGGTAGGTTTCCTCGGGCACCGGGGCGGCCACCTGTTCACGCACGGCTTCCAGCAGGCGCGGGTCGTTGAGCAGCCGGAAATGCCCCATGGTCTCCAACTTGATGTTCTGGGCCCCCTGAAGCTGGCTGCCGCCGGGAATGTGCGGATCGAAGGAGCTGTAGATGGAGGTGATCCGCGAATTCACCGCCAGGTTCGCTGCCAGCTGCAGCAGTCCGGCGTTGCGCGGCGAAAAGGCGCGCAGGGAACGGATCGGTGCGAAGCGGGCGTACACCGAGCCGGAGAACGGGGTGCTGATCGCCACCATCTTGGCAATCCGCTCGGGGTGCGGGGAGGCGCTCATGGCATGTTTGCCGATCAGCCCGCCCTTGCTGTGCGCCACGATGACTACCCCGTTCAGGTCATGTTCGGCCAGGTAGTCCGAAACCAGGCGGGACATTTGCGGCACGGTGCCCCGGTTGTACCCGATCCCGCTGACCGCATGCACCGGATGGCCGGCCTGGTGCAGGTGCCGGGCGACCGGGAGCAGGAATTGCCAGGTCTCCCAGATGCCCGGGATCAGCAGCACGGGCGCGGCCTGGGCATCGGAGTAACTGAGCAGCTCCTGCTCGGCCACCGGGCGCAGGAAAGCGCGGGCCTGCCAGTAACCGGCGTACAGGTAGTCCAGCAGCCAACCCTGGCCCCGGCGCAGTTGCCCCACGCCCCGCTCACGGATCCGATGCAGGCAGGCAGGGAGCTGGAGCGGTACGTGCCGGGTCAGTGCGCCGTGCAGCCGGTCCAGTAATCGAGCCATTCCTTCACGATACTAAAGAACGTTTCAGTCGCACCCCGCGGGTGCCGGTCTGCTGGGAATCACCGGTTCGGTGTTGCCTGCGGAAGGAAGGGTGCCTATGCTCAGGGAACTTTCGACGGTGTCGGTCTTTGGCACGGCGTGAGACATGGGAGCAGAGAATGGTGTGCAACGAGACCGGGTTCGAGGTGTCGGCCCCACCGGGCCCGGCAGCGCGGACGGGCAGGGCCCTAGCCAGGGCCCAGGGCCTGCACTTGCTGGTGACCGGGGTGTGGCCGCTGCTGCACTACCGGAGTTTTGAAGCGGTGCTGGGCCCCAAGGTCGATGACTGGTTGGTCAGGTGCGTCAGCGGGCTCGCGGTTACGCTGGCCTACCAGCAGCTGCGCACGCGCGCCACGAGCGAAGGCTTGACCACGGCGCGCAGGATTGGCATTGGCGCTGCCCTGTCCTTCGGCGGCGTTGATCTTCGCTACGGCGGCAGCGGGCGCATCAGCCGGATCTACCTGCTTGACGCCGCCGTGCAGGCCTGCTGGCTGGCGGCCTGGATAAAAACCGCTTCCCCACCTCGGGCCCACCAAGCCGAGAGGTAGCTGGGGTACCCCGGCTACTTGCCGGTCGCAGGCTTGGTGCCCAGCAGCAGATTCAGGCCCCAGCCAAGGACGGTAATGAAGATGATCGCCCCGAGCATGGACAGCAGTTCGGCCGGGGTGCTCAAAATCCCCAGGCTGATGATCAATGTGGTGGCCCCGGCTGGCGGGTGTGGTTTGTTCGTCCAGGTCAGCACCAGCGTGGTCAGTGCGACCGATAGCGCCCCGGCAGCCACATGGGTGAGGCTCACTCCCCCGACCGGGGTAGCGGCCTGATGTTGCAGGCCGAAGCCGTAAAGGCAGGCCGCCCCGGCGGCCAGGCCCACCAGGTGCCCGATCAGCGCGTTGGCGGGGCGCGCGGATTTCAGTTGCGGGGATTCGAAGAACAGCATCACCGTGGGGCCCAGGCTGGGAAAGAGCCAGGGTGATTTCAGGGCCAGGCCGATCCCGCCGCTGGCGGCCAGCACCAGCAGGCAGAGGATGGCCGCGTAGAGGCTGCTGCCCAGCCGGCCTTTGGACTCGGCCAGTCGGGCGTGCATCGCTTGCTTGGGCATGGGTCCCCTTCTCTCGGCCGCGCGGCGTTACTCGGCGATCAGCAGCGCCTGCGGGGCGGCCTGCTTCATCCGGGTGCTCAGCCACTTCAGCTGTTTTTCGGTTTCTTCCTCGCAGGCGCGTACCACGTCGAGCAGTTCCTCATCGCGCAGCCCCTGACCGGCCTGCTTCACCATGGTCCAGGTGATGTCAACCAGGGAGGCCAGCAGGTAGAGGTCCTGCAGATCGCGCAGCAGCCCCAGCGGCCCCTTGCGGGTTTCGCTCAGCCCGTCGGCGTGCAGGCGTTCGGGTTCGTCGTCGACGTCGCCCTGCCCGTAGCGCCGCACGATCGTCTGCAGGGCGCGCTGGTGCTCATCGCATTGCTTGGCCAGGGTCTGGCAGATGAAGTGCACATCCGGTTCGTGGCCGTGCCCTTCGGCGACCTGGCGGAAGGACTCGGCCAGGGTGCTTTCGGATTTTTCCAGCAGGCTCAGGTAGGTGGACAGGTTCATGGCTGCTCCTTGCTCGCAGGGTCATCCGACGGTGCTGCCGGAGGGAATTCTTCACTGGCCAGCGCGGCCGGCCCACCGGTGGTGGGCACCACCCGGCGGGAGCGCGCGGCGTGGTGGGGGTGGGTGGCTGGGTGGGAGGCGGTCGTGGTGGGGGCCGGGGCGGGGCCCTCTGCGTCGGCCACCTTGCGCAGGCGCACGGCCGAGTTTTTCAGTACCGGCTGCTTGGAGACCGGGTCCCATTCGGTCAGGGTCAGCTCGTTCGCGGCCCGGTGTGCGGTGGCCGGGGTGCCGCCCTCATCCCAGTAGCCGTAGTGGAAGGGCGCGAAGATGGTTCCCTCGCGCACATCGCTGATGCGCAGGGCCGCGCTGATATGTCCGCGGCGGGATTCCACGCTGACGATGTCGCCCTCGTTCAGGCCCCCGGTGGCGACGTCCACCGCGGAGATCTCCACCCAGGCCTGCGGGGCGGCGGCGTTCAGCTGGGGGCTGCGCCCGGTCTTGGTGCGGGTGTGGAAGTGGTAGGCGGTGCGCCCGGTGGTGTAGCGGAACGGGTAGCCGGTGTCCGGGGTTTCATGGGTGGGATGGTACGGCGCGGTCTTGAAGATGGCCCGCCCTGCCGGGTTCATCGCCTTGTAGGCCTGCGGCCCGACGGTGCCGCCGGTGAGCAGGTCGTGCCCGTAGGTTTCGCAGTAATCCGGGTCGGTGTTGAACACCCCATCCGTGTACAGCCGTTCGGTGCCCCCGGGCTGCTGCTCGGTGCACGGCCAGGGCACCCCGCTGCCCCCGCGCAGCGCCTGGTAAGTCAACGCACTGTAGTCGCATGGCCGCCCGCGGGTGCACAGCTTCCAGGCTTCGAACGCCTCCTCGGGCCCCTGCCAGTCCAACAGCGGGCTGCCGTCCAGTTGGGTGAAGCCCATCCGCCGCGAATAGTCGATGAACGTCTGCAGGTCGCTGCGGGCCTGGCCGGGCGGGTCCACCGCCTTCTGCGAGAGGTGCACCGTGCGGTCCACGTTGGTGAAGGTCCCGGTTTTCTCACCCCATCCGGCCGCCGGCAGCACCACGTCGGCGTACTGCGCGGTTTCGGTCAGGTACAAGTCCTGCACCACCAGGAACAGGCCCCGACTGGCCAGGATGTCGCGGATGCGGGGCAGTTCGGGCAGTGACACGGCCGGGTTGGTGGCCGAAACCCACAGGAACTGGATGGAGCCCTGCTCCACGTAGCGGAAGATCTGCATGGCGTGGGTGGGCGGCGCCCAGTGCGGGATCGTGGCCGGGTCCACGTTCCACAGTTGGGCCAACTCCTGCACGTGCTGCGGGTTTTCCCAGTTGCGGAAGCCGGACAGGTCCCCGTCGGCCCCGCATTCGCGATTGTTCTGGGCGGTGGGCTGACCGTTCATCTGCAGGATCCCGCTGCCGGGTTTGCCGATCAGCCCGCGCAGCAGGTGCAGGTTGTTCACGGCACAGGAGGAGGCGGTGGCCTGGGAGGACTGGTAGAAGCCCTGCAGCACGGTGGAGAGCACCCGTTCACTGGTGCCAAAGATCTCCGCGGCGCGGCGTACGTCCTGGGCGTCGACCCCGCAGGTGCGGGCCACCTCCTGTGGGGTCCACGGTTCGACGGTGAAGCGCAGTTCCTCCACATTCATGGTGTGCCGGCGGATGTAGTCTTCGTCGATCCAGCCGTTGACGAACAGTTCGCGCACCAGCCCGTGCATCAGGGCCAGGTTGGTCCCCGGCTTCAGCGCCAGGTGCACCTCGGCGTGCCGGGCGACGTCGGTGTCCCGGGGATCCACGCACACCAGCCGGGGTTTGTCCGGCCCGGCCAGCCGGTCCAGCACCCGGGCCCAGAGCACGGTCTGGGTTTCGGCCATGTTGTGGCCGAACAGGAACATCGCATCGCATGCGTCAATGTCCCGATAGCTTCCGGGCTGCCCGTCGGAGCCGAAGGATTCCTTCAAGGCGGTGGCGGCGGTGGCGGTGCACAGCCGGGTATTGCCGTCCATGTGTGGGGTGCCGATCCCGGCCTTGCCCACGATCGCCTGGGCGTAGTACTCCTCCAGGAACAGCTGCCCGCTGGTGTAGAACCCGTGGCTGAGCGGCCCCTTGGTCTGCAGCAGGTGGCGGCTGCGCTGCACGATGCGCTCCATTGCGGTGTCCCAGTCGCAGGGAACCAGTTCCCCGTCCTGGCGGATCATGGGGGTGGTGAGCCGGTCGGGACTGTTCATGGCCTGCCAGCTGGCGAACAGCCCCTTGGGTCCAAGCCGGCCGTGGTTGACCCGGTCCGCAGCGCGTCCGCGCACCCCGACCATGGTCCCGTCCTTGACCGCGATGTCGATTCCGCAGCCGTTGCTGCACAGCACGCACGCGGACTGCACCCAGCGCTCAACCTCGGATTCTTCCACCCCCTCGGCCAGCACCTGGTCCACCCGCACCGGCCACCGCTCCTCGCGCCCGTACGGGGTGCGGGTGCCCCAGATCTTGGCGATCCGGTCAACCTTCCCCAAATCCGCGTGTCCCTGCTCAGCGCTCACCCGTTCAGCCATTGCCGTTCCTTCCATGCCAGTGTCCCCCGGGCTGCCCCGCCCGGGACCGCGGCCCAACCGTGGCGGTGTGCTGCGCCGCCGGTGCCGCTGGTCTGGCCACGCTAGGCACGCCCATTTTCATGCCGCAACCATTCTTCGCTGACTCCTAGAAACCGTCCCCACCGAACCGGCTTTGTAGGAACCCTCCAAAAATTTCGGAGGTTCATCCCGGGATAGGCGGGTTATTACATGTAGTTCCCACAAAACCGATAGGCTCCCCTAGGAAGACTTTAGAAATCTTGAAGACAAGGCCCACCAATGAACCCATTGACGAAGGTGTTGATCGCCAACCGTGGCGAGATTGCGGTGCGCATCATCCGTGCCGCCCGTGACGAGGGCATCGAATCGGTTGCCGTGTACGCCGATTCGGACCGCGACGCCCTGCATGTCCGACTGGCCGACGAAGCCTACGCGCTGGGCGGGACCACGGCCGGCGACTCCTACCTTCGCATCGAGAAGATCCTGGATGTGGCCGAGCGCTCGGGCGCGGATGCCGTGCACCCGGGCTACGGGTTCCTGGCCGAGAACGCCGAGTTCGCCCAGGCCGTCATCGACGCCGGGCTGACCTGGATCGGGCCTCCCCCGGCCGCCATCGAACAGCTGGGTGACAAGGTGCAGGCCCGCCACATCGCCGAGAAGGTGGGCGCCCCGCTGGTGCCGGGCACCAAGGACCCGGTCGCCTCGGCCGAGGAGGTCTATGCCTTCGCCGATGAGTTCGGGCTGCCGCTGGCCATCAAGGCCGCCTACGGTGGCGGCGGGCGCGGCATCAAGGTGGTGCGTGAGCGCGAAAGCATCGGCGAGCTCTACGACTCGGCGGTGCGTGAGGCGACCGCCGCGTTTGGCCGCGGCGAATGCTTCATCGAACGTTTCCTGGACGCCCCACGCCACGTGGAGACCCAGTGCCTGGCCGACACCGAGGGCAACGTGGTGGTCGTCTCCACCCGCGACTGCTCGCTGCAGCGGCGCAACCAGAAGCTGGTTGAGGAGGCCCCGGCCCCGTTCTTGAGCGAGGAGCAGGTCCAGCGCCTGTACGATTCCTCCAAGGCGATCCTGAAGGAGGCCGGCTACGTGGGTGCCGGCACCTGCGAATTCCTGGTCGGCCAGGATGGGGTGATCTCCTTCCTGGAGGTCAACACCCGCCTGCAGGTTGAGCATCCGGTCTCCGAGGAAGTCACCGGCCTGGACCTGGTGCGCGAGCAGTTCCGCCTGGCCCGCGGCGAGCAGCTGGGCTATGGCGATCCCGAGATCCGCGGGCACTCCTTCGAGTTCCGGATCAACGGGGAAGACGCCGGACGCGGCTTCATCCCCACCCCCGGCACCATCACCTCCATGACCCTGCCGGCCGGTCCGGGTGTCCGCCTGGATTCGGGCATCGAGGCCGGGGAGAGCGTCTCGGGCAACTTCGACTCGATGATCTCCAAGCTGATTGTCACCGGTTCCACCCGTGAGGTTGCCGCCGCCCGTGCCCGCCGCGCCCTGGAGGAGTTCCAGATCGAGGGGATGGCCACGGTGCTGCCCTTCCACCGTGCGGTGATGAGCGACCCGGCGTTCGTGCCCGAAACCGGCGCGTTCTCGGTGCACACCCGCTGGATCGAGACCGAGTTCGACACCCCGATCGAGCCGTTCGCTGCCGGCGTGGTGGACAGCGAGGAAGCGGACGAACGCACCAGCGTGACCGTGGAGGTCGGGGGCAAGCGCCTGGAGGTGACCCTGCCGGCATCGCTGGGCAGCGTCACCGATGGCGCCGCGGCCAAGAACGGCAAGAAGAAGCGCAAGGGCACCCGCAAGGGCGGGGCCGCCGGGGCCGGGAACAGCACCGAGCTGCTCTCCCCGATGCAGGGAACCATCGTGAAGGTTGCGGTGAACGACGGGGACCCGGTGACCGCCGGGGACCTGATCGTGGTGTTGGAGGCCATGAAGATGGAGCAGCCGATCACCGCGCACCGCGATGGCGTGGTCAGCGGGCTGAAGGTCACCCCGGGTGAGACCCTTTCGGCCGGGGCCGTGATCGCCTCGATCAACGACTCCGAATAACCTCGGGCTTTTTGGGCGGCGGCCGGGTTGGTGCATGAGGCACGAACCCGGCCGCCGCTTTGGTGCCGCCCCGGTGTCGGGCGTCCCGAACCGGCGGTGGCCGCTCAGGCGGCCCGATCTGGCGTAGAACGCAACCAGGGGCCACAATCCGTATTATGCGCCTTGAACTTCGGCGGCGGCGACGCCTATACCCAAACACCCCTGAGACCCATCGTCTTCACCCTCTTGACCGGCCTCTCACCCAAATGGAACTCGAGTCCAAACGCGGGCGCATCACTGACTCCGTTATCAAGCGCCGCACCCCCGGCGGCGACCACGTAGGCCGGGCCCCACCTGGTCCGCTTTCAGGAATTTCATTCCCAGCTGTTGTCGCTAGGACCCTAGCGGCAGCGGCTGGTGGCGAAAAACCCGGGCGGAAATGGTCCGTTGACATGGCAATGGTGCGGCCGGCTACACGGTTCCCGTCCGCTGGTCGCTGAGGGTGTTTAATCGACGTAGTTCTCGATGTCCACGTCGCGGGTGTCACGGGTCATCAGCAGCGCGATCAGGGTCGCGACCGCCGCAATGGCCAGGTAGACGCCCACCCCGACGGTGCTGCCCTCCCCGGCATTCCACAGGGCAATGGCCACAAACGAAGCCGGGGCGGCACCGATCACCGAGGACAGGTTGTATGCGACTGCCGAACCGGTGTAGCGCACATTGGAGGGGAAGAGCTCGGGCAGGTAGGCCGCCATCGGCCCGAAGGTCAGGCCCATCAAGGTGAACCCCACGATCAGCCCGGCCATGGCCGCACCCTTGCCCGGTCCGAAGAACAGGGTCCAGGCGGCGCCGAAGACCAGGATGCCCACGGTGACGTAGATCAGGAACTTGCGACGGCCGTACTTCTCGGCCAGCGGGCCGGAGGCGACGGTGAAGATGCCGAAGAAGACCACCCCGATGATCAGCATCGTCAGGAACTCGGGGCGGGCGATGCCCAGGCCCGGCACGAAGGAGGCCGGATCAAAGCTCTTGCCGGCGGCGTCGGCGGCGGCCTGCGCCTGCTCCGGGGTGGCGGCCGCGGTGCCGTAGGTAAGCGTGAAGGAGGTCATCAGGTAGAACAGCACGTAGGTGGCGAACATGATGAATGTTCCGGCCAGCACCGGACGCCAGTGCCGCTTCATGGTGACGCTGAACGGGGACTTGACCACCTTCTTCTGTTCCACGACCTTCATGAACGAGGTGGATTCAACCAGCTTCAGGCGCACCCACAGGCCCACGATGACCATGACCAGGGAGAACCAGAACGGTACGCGCCAGCCCCAGGCCAAAAACGCCTCGGGACTCAGCCAGGTCTGCAATGCAACGAACATCAGGTTGGCGATGATGAAGCCGACCGGAGCGCCCAGCTGCGGGAAGGTGCCGTACACGGCGCGCTTGTTCTTCGGGGCGTTTTCGGTGGCCAGCAGGGCTGCGCCGGACCATTCGCCACCCAGGGCCAGGCCCTGGGCAAAACGCAGCAGCACCAGCGCCAGCGGAGCCAGCACCACCCAGCCGCCCTGGGCCGGGGGCAGGAAGCCGATCAGGAAGGTGGCAATCCCCATGGTCATCAGCGAGGCGACCAGCGTGCCCTTGCGTCCCAGCTTGTCGCCGTAGTGCCCGAAGACAATTGAGCCCAGCGGACGGGCCAGGAAGGCCACACCGAAGATTGCGAACGAAGAGAGGATCGCGTTGATGGTGGTTGCGTTCGGGAAGAACAGGGCCGGGAAGACCAGGACGGACGCGGTAGCGTACGCGTAGAAGTCGAAGAACTCGATGGTGGTGCCGATCATCGAAGCAAAGAGCACGCGTCCGCGCGTGTTCTGTTTCGGGACCGCTACCTGGCTTGCCTGAGACATGGAGGCGTCTCCTTCAAAGGTGCGAAAAGCGAAAAATGTATGGATCCAGCTTACTGCGCCAAGTCCACATAGCGGATTTTGTGTCCATTATTTGGACAATGTTTACGCTGGTGCTCCCAAATGCTGGTCGTGGCCGGATTCGAGCAACGTGCTACAGAGAATAACCGCTAGATCCGCCACTGGGAAGAGGTAGGAAAGGAGCCACGGCCGGCGGCAGGCAGGGAAACGGGACCACGGAAGGCTCAGCGGCGCATTGAGGCGGTTTAGCGCAGCGAGACAAAGCACTCCAATGGCGCCCCGGGATTCTCCGCGGCCCGGTGAAACCCCAGTGCGCGATAGAAGGAGGCCAGCGCCGGATCCGCGTCGGTGAGCAGAACCGTTTGGCGCACCCGCGCATAGGGCCGCAGCACCTCAAGGACCAGACGCCGCCCCAGACCGCGGCGCTGGTGATCCGGATGCACCAGCACATCTTGCAGATAGCAGATCGTTTGTCCGTCCCCGACCACGCGAGCCAGGCCGACCAACCGCGTTTGGTCCCACGCCGTCACGGTGTGCAGGCTCGCTGCAAGCACCTGCAGCAGTATGTCTGGCTGATCGGTGTAGGCACCCCAGCCCACGGCATCATAAAGCGCCACGACCTCATCGCGCACACTCCGCGGGCCATCCAGACTCTGCAGCCGATACACGGGCGCTCCACCACCTAAAACTTACTTCCGAACCGACGCCTGCCGGGCCTGGTTGTAGCCTACCCTCCGGGCCGGGCTCGCTTGTCCGCGGCGGCAACTGACGGCGCCGCGGCACGGGGCTTCGGTTAACGATCCGTGGCGGGCTGGCGGCCCAACCGGGGCAACGCCAGCCCGCCACGGGGCGAACACAGAATTGAGGGTTACATGTGCCGGTGCAGGCGGCGGGCCGCCTCGGCCAGCGACCCGGCCAGTGACGGGTAGACGGTGAAGGTCTCGGCCACGTCATCCACATGTAGGTTGTTCTGCACGGCCAGGGCCAGCGAGTAGATCAGTTCACTGGCGCGCGGGGCAACCACCACGCCGCCGATCACGGTGCCAGAGCCCTTGCGGGAGACGATCTTGACGAACCCCTCCTCCATGTTCATCATCTTGGCTCGGGCGTTGGTGGCCAGGTCAACCTTGACGATGTTCGCCTGGTACTTGCCCTCGGCCACGGCGCGCTGGGAGACACCAACGGTCGCGATTTCCGGGGAGGTGAAGATGTTCGATGAGACCAGGTCCAGGTTGATCGGCTTGACCGAGTCGCCCAGCAGGTGGGCCACGGCGATGCGTCCCTGCATGGCCGAGACCGAGGCCAGGTTGAACACCCCGGTGCAGTCCCCGGCCGCGTACACGTTGTTGGCGGTGGTGCGCGAAACCCCGTCGACCCGGATGTGCCCCGAATCGGTCAGCTGCACCCCGGCCTCCTCCAGGCCCAGGCCCTTGGTGTTCGGGATCGAGCCCACGGCGACCAGGCAGTGGCTGCCTTCCAGCACGCGCCCGTCGGCGAGGGTGACCAGCACCTTGTCGCCCTGGCGGGTGACGGCTTCGGCACGGGCCTGGGAGACCACGTTCAGGCCGTTGCGCTTGAACACGTCCTCCAGCACCCCGGCGGCGTCGGCGTCCTCACCGGGCAGGACCCGGTCGCGGGAGGACACCAGGGTGACTTTGGCGCCCAGCAGGTTGTAGGCGCTGGCGAACTCGGCGCCGGTGACGCCCGAACCGATGACGATCAGGTGCTCGGGCACGTCATTCATGTTATAGATCTGGGTCCAGTTGAAGATCCGCTCACCATCGGGCTTGGCGGTGGGCAGTTCGCGCGGGTGGGCGCCGGTGGCCAGCAGCACCGCGTCGGCGTCCAGCTTCTGGATGCTGCCGTCGGTGCCGGTGACCTCCACGGTGTGGGCGTCCAGCAGACGCCCCTCCCCGATCAGGATGCGCACCCCGGCCCGCTCCAGGCCGTTGCGGATGTCCGCGGACTGCTCCTTGGCCAGGTCCAGCAGCCGGTGGTTGACCACCGCGAAGTCGGTTTCGGCGTCGTCCAGCCCCTCGATCTTCACCCCGAAGCTGGAGGAGTGCTTGGCCCGGCGCACCACGTCGGCGGTGGCGATCAGGGTCTTGGAGGGCACCACGTCGGTCAGCACCGCCGAACCGCCCATGCCGGCACGTTCCACGATGGTTACGTTGGCGCCCAGTTGGGCCGCGCCGATGGCCGCCTCGTAGCCGCCCGGCCCGCCGCCGATGATTACTAGTCTGGTTGCTTCATTCCTGCATTCTGTGCTCACGCACCCCATTGTCTCTTATTGGGCCAGCGCGTGCACATTCGCCCGGTGCGCGCCCGCGCGGGCCGGGTTCAACTGACAAAAACGCATACCGGGCGGTAGCGTATTGCCGTGACTACTTTCGATATTGATCCCAGCACCCTGGCCCAGGAAGCGGCCGGGGCGATCGCCGAGGCCACCGGCGTTGCCAAGCACGATCTGGCCGTGGTCCTCGGCTCCGGGTGGGGGCAGGCCGCCGAACTGATCGGCGAGACCACCCACACCCTGGACGCGGCCACCATTCCCGGTTTCCATGCCCCGGCGGTGCCCGGGCACAAGGGCCACATTTCCTCGATCCTCACCCGGGACGGCAAGCGGGTGCTGGTGCTGGGGGCGCGCTCCCACTTCTATGAGGGGCGCGGGGTGCGCGCGGTGGTGCACCCGATCCGCACAGCGGCGGCCGCCGGCTGCACCCAGCTGGTGTTGACCAACGGCTGCGGCGGGCTGAACCCGAACTGGGCCCCGGGCACCCCGGTGCTGATCTCGGACCACATCAACCTCACCGCCGCCTCCCCGCTGGAGGGGGCCACGTTCGTGGACCTGACCGACCTGTACTCCTCGCGCCTGCGCCGAATCGCGCGCGAGGTGGACCCGAGCCTGGATGAGGGCGTGTACGCCCAGTTCACCGGCCCGCACTACGAAACCCCGGCCGAGGTGCAGTACGCCAAGGTGATTGGGGCGAACCTGGTGGGCATGTCCACCGCCCTGGAGGCCATTGCCGCCCGCCATGCCGGGATGGAGGTCTTCGGCATTTCCCTGGTGACCAACCTGGCCGCCGGGATCAGCGACATGGCCCTGAGCCACGAAGAGGTCATCGAAGCCGGGCAGGCGGCCGGGCCGCGGATCTCCAAGCTGTTGGCCGAGATCATCTCCCGCTTCTAGTCACGGCGTTTCACGCCCCCAGCAAAGGTAGGCACACAGTTGATCGACAGCACCGGCAACGCACAGCTGCTCGCCCGGGCCCAGGCCTGGGCGGCAAGTGACCCCGACCCGCAGACCCAGGCCGAGCTGGCCTCGCTAATCCAGGGCGCCCAGGCCGGCCGGGCTGATGCGCTGCAGGATTTGACCGAGCGCTTCAGCGCCAATCTGGTCTTTGGCACGGCCGGGCTGCGGGCCGAGCTGGGGGCCGGGCCGATGCGGATGAACCGCGTGGTCGTGCGCCGCACCGCCGCCGGGATCGCCCGCTTCCTGGCCCACCGCGCCCAGCGCGCCTACACCCCGAGCGTGGTGGTGGGCTTTGACGCCCGCCACAATTCGCACCAGTTCGCCCTGGATTCGGCGGCGATCTTCACCGCCGCCGGATTCGACGTGCACCTGATGCCGTCCCCGCTGCCCACCCCCGTGCTGGCCTGGGCGGTACGCGAGCTGGACGCCGAGGCCGGGGTGATGGTCACCGCCAGCCACAACCCGCCCCAGGACAACGGCTACAAGGTCTACGTTGGCGGGCGGGTCAGCGACGAGCATGGGCGCGGCGCCCAGATCGTCGCCCCGATCGACGCGGAAATTGCCGCCCTGATTGACCACGACCAGCCGGTCGATGACATCCTGCTGGCCCCCTCCGGCTGGCAGGTGCTGCCCGCCGCCGGGCAGCCCGGGGACATTGAGGCCCGTTACCTGAAGGCGATCGCGAAGGTGATCCCCGAGGCCGGCGCACAACACCAGGCGGCCCGCGAACAGCTGCGCATCGTGGTCAGTGCGATGCACGGGGTGGGCGGGCACACCATGGCCCAGGCCCTGGCCGGGGCCGGCTTCAGCGACGTGCACCAGGTGCCGGAGCAGGCCGAACCGGACCCGCAGTTCCCCACCGTCGCGTTCCCGAACCCTGAGGAACCCGGGGCCATCGACCTGTCCCTGCAGCTGGCCCAGCGGCTGGAGGCGGACCTGGTGATCGCCAACGACCCGGACGCGGACCGCTGCGCCGCTGCGGTGCACACCGAGTCCGGATGGCGGATGCTGCGCGGGGACGAGGTGGGATGGCTGCTGGGCGACTACCTGGCACCGCGCCTGCCCGAGGGCGCGGTGCTGGCCAACTCGATTGTTTCCTCCCGGATGCTGGGCTCGATCGCGGCCGCCGCCGGACGCCCACATGCCCAGACGCTGACCGGTTTCAAGTGGATCTCCCGGGTTCCGCACCTGGGCTTCGGCTACGAGGAGGCCCTGGGCTACTGCGTGGCCCCGGAACTGGTGCGGGACAAGGACGGGATATCGGCCGGGCTGGTGCTGGCCGAACTGGCCAGCGAGCTGAAGGCCGCCGGTTCGAGCCTGGCCCGGCGCCTGGAGGAACTGGCCGCGGCCCACGGCGTGCATGTCACCGACCAGCTCTCACTGCGCTTCACCGACCTGTCGCGGATCCCCGTGCTGATGCAGCGGGTGCGCACGCACGCCCCGCGCACCCTGGCCGGGGCACCGGTCAGCGAGGTGGTGGACCTGGCCCGCGCAGGCGCGCAGCTGCCGGCCACCGATGCGGTGGTGCTGCACACCGCCAACCGGGCCCGGGTCATCATCCGTCCCTCCGGCACCGAACCGAAACTCAAGTGCTACATCGAGACCATCGTCTCGGTGGAACCAGGAGTCCCGGTGGGCGCACTGCGTGAGCAGGCTACCGCCGAGTGCGTGGCCATCAAGGCCGAACTCGCCGAATTTTTCGCCGATAGCTAGCCCCCACCCGCAGGTCCTGAAGGGACCCCACGATTTCACAGTTCGCTTTTAGTGTTCGGCTGCGGTCCTTGGACCCCAGCCCCAACGATTGGCAAGGATGATCATGACCGAACTTTCCGCCCAGGACATTGCCGGGTACATCGACCACACGCTGCTGGCGCAGAACGCCTCCCGGGAGCAGATCGTGCAGATCTGTACCGAGGCCAAGCAGTACCACTTCAAGTCGGTGTGCGTGAACCCGCTGTGGGTTTCCACCGTTGCCCGTGAGCTGGCCGGCAGTGACGTGCTCACCTGCTCGGTCATCGGCTTCCCGTTGGGGGCCAGCACCACCGAAACCAAGGTGTTTGAGGCCAAGCAGGCGATCTCCGACGGCGCGAACGAGATTGACATGGTCATCGACGTGGCCGCCGCGCTGCGCGGGGATGGCGACGCGCTGGTCAACGACATCTTCGCGGTCGCCCAGGCAGTGCATGAGGGCGGGGCGATCTTGAAGGTCATCATTGAAACCGCCCTGCTGGACGAGTCGGCCAAGGTGCTGGCCTGCACCTCCGCCAAGTCCGCGGGCGCCGACTTCGTGAAGACCTCCACCGGCTTCTCCACCGGCGGGGCCACCGTGGAGGATGTGGAGCTGATGCGCCGCACCGTGGGCGAACAGATGGGCGTCAAGGCCTCCGGCGGGGTGCGCACCTTGGAAACCGCGCGGGCCATGATCGCCGCCGGCGCCACCCGTCTTGGGTCCAGCTCAGGAGTTGCTATCCTAGAGGGAGGACAAGGCGGGACCGGCTACTAACCGGCCGCAGGTTTTCGTTCCACAAGGAGAAATAGTGTACTCGAACGACAAGAACGTCTCCCACTCCGGCGAGGGTCGCCTGGTTGGCAACGTCATCAGCTTTGTGATCTTCTTCGTCATGTTCGCCGGTGGCATCTACGCCCTGTCGTTCTGGTCGCTGGACAACGCCTGGATCCCCTCGATCCTGTGCTTCGCCCTGGTCTCCCTGGGCTTCGCCATTCCGATGCACCTGATGGGGCGCGCCGACTCGGCCGAAGTCACCATGCACCAGAACGACTAAGACCTGCCGCGACGTTAGTCACCGCACCGGCAAAAAGGTGGATGGATCCGCACGGATCCATCCACCTTTTTCGTTCCCTGGTGCGTGGGCCTACCGCCCGGTCCGGCCGACGCGCGGGCCGGCAGGAACGGGCTGGTGGGATCAGGCCCCGGTGCCGGCGGCCGAGGGGGCCGGCTGGGTTTCGAACAGGTTGTAGAGCAGCTGTTCGGCCCAGTCCAGGATCTCCTCGTCGGCCAGCGGGCGTCCGCCTACCGGGGCGGTGCGCGGACGATCGAAGAAGATCGCGTTCAGCGCCGGCTTGTTCGCTGCCCCCGGATACAGCCGCTCCAGGCGCACCTGGCGGGAGGCGGGCAGGTCCTCGATCTTCGCCGGGGCGACCTTCACGTGGTTGCCGATCAGCTGGATGTCGCTCAGGCCCGCTGCCCGGGCCCGGATCCGCAGCCCGGCCACCCGCAACAAGTTCTGCACCGGGGCCGGCATCTTGCCGTAGCGGTCCACCAGCTCCTCCCCCACCTCGGCCAGCGCCTCGGGGGTCTCGGCGGAGGCGATGTTGCGGTACGCCTCCAGGCGCAGCCGTTCGCCGGGCACGTAGTCGTGGGGCAGGTGGGCGTTGACCGGCAGCTCGATCTTCATTTCCGTCGGCTCGGTGTCCCCCTCCCCCTTGTAGTCGGCCACGGCCTCCCCGACTAGGCGCAGGTACAGGTCGAAGCCCACCCCGGCGATGTGCCCGGACTGTTCCCCGCCCAGCAGGTTGCCCGCCCCGCGCAGTTCCAGGTCCTTCATCGCCAGCTGGTAGCCCGAGCCGAGTTCATTGTGCGCCGCGACCGCCTTCAGCCGCTCCAGGGCCACCTCGCCCAGCGGCTTTTCGGCGTCCCACAGGAAGTAGGCGTAGGCCCGTTCCCGGGCCCGGCCCACGCGCCCGCGCAGCTGGTGCAGCTGGGACAGGCCGTAGTTGTTGGCCCGGTCCACGATCAGCGTGTTCGCGTTGGAGATGTCCAGGCCGGTTTCGATGATGGTGGTGGAAACCAGCACATCAAACTTGCGTTCCCAGAAGTCCTGGATGATCCGTTCCAGGCGGGATTCACTCATCTTGCCGTGGGCCACCTCAACCCGCGCCTCGGGCACCAGCTCGCGCAGTTCGGCGGCGACCCGCTCAATCGAGGAAACCCGGTTGTGCACGAAGAACACCTGACCGTCACGCATCAGCTCGCGACGGATCGCCGCGGAGATCTGCTTGTCGGTGCGTGGACCCACATAGGTGAGCACCGGGTGGCGCTCCTCCGGCGGGGTGGCCAGCGTGGAGGTTTCCCGGATCCCGGTCAGGCTCATCTCCAGGGTGCGCGGGATCGGGGTGGCGCTCATGGCCAGCACATCCACGTTGGTGCGCAGCTTCTTCAGCTCCTCCTTGTGCTCCACGCCGAAGCGCTGCTCCTCGTCGATGATCACCAGGCCCAGGTTCTTGAACTCCACGTTCTTGGACAGCAGCCGGTGGGTGCCGATGACGATGTCCACGCTGCCGTCCTTAAGCCCGGCGAGCACCTCCTTGGCTTCCTTGGCGGTCTGGAAGCGCGAGAGCGCCTTCACCCGCACCGGGAATCCGGAGTAGCGTTCGGTGAAGGTCTGGTAGTGCTGGGAAGCCAGCAGCGTGGTGGGCACCAGCAGGGCCACCTGCTTGGAGTCCTGCACCGCCTTGAAGGCGGCGCGCACCGCGATCTCGGTCTTGCCAAAGCCCACGTCCCCGGAGATCAGCCGGTCCATCGGGACCTGCTTTTCCATATCGGCCTTCACCTCGTTGATGGCGGTGAGCTGGTCCGGGGTCTCCACATAGGCGAAGGCCTCCTCCAGCTCCGACTGCCAGGGGGTGTCGGATCCAAAGGCGTGGCCGCGACTGGCCATGCGCGCCGAGTACAGCTTGATCAGGTCCCCGGCGATCTGCTTGACCGCCTTGCGGGCCTTGGACTTCGTGTTCGACCAGTCCGACCCGCCCATCTTGGACAGGCTGGGTGATTCGGCGCCCACGTAGCGGGTGATGGTGTCCAGCTGGTCCATGGGCACGAACAAGCGGTCGCCGGGGGCGCCGCGCTTGGAGGGGGCGTACTCCACCACCAGGTATTCGCGCCTGGCGTCCTTGGAGGACCCGGCGACCTTGCGGGCCACCAGCTCCACGAACTTGCCGATGCCGTGCTGCTCATGCACGATGTAGTCCCCGGCGACCAGGGACAACGGGTCCACCGCGTTGCGTTTGCGCTTGGCGGTCATCTTCTTGCCGGCGCGCGGGGCGTAGGCGCTGGAGCGGCCCAGCAGGTCGGCCTCGGTGAGCAGGCCGAACTTCAG
This sequence comes from Glutamicibacter creatinolyticus, assembly GCF_006094275.1. Taxonomy (GTDB): domain Bacteria; phylum Actinomycetota; class Actinomycetes; order Actinomycetales; family Micrococcaceae; genus Glutamicibacter; species Glutamicibacter creatinolyticus. The sequence continues at coordinate 729,827 of NZ_CP034412.1, read as the reverse complement.
CTCATCGAACACGAACCCGCGTCCGGCCTGTGCCTGGGTGATCTCAATCAGCCCCGGGGTGGGGTCCTGGGAGATCTGCTCCACCCGGTGGGCCGGGATCTGGTATTCGTGGAACAGCTGGGAGAGCCGGGCGGCCGGGCCGGGGCCTTCGGTGGCGACCACCAGGCGCCACTCATCGCGGATCCGGGAGGAGATGAACGCCATCATTTCCTCGATGTCCCCCTGGTAGCCGCGCGGTTCGCGGGCGTGCACCCGGATGGTCTCGGCTCCCAGCTCCAGTTCCTCATCGGCGCCCAGTGAGGTCACCGCCCACCAGGAGACCTCGGCCGCCGCGGCGTGCTCCACCGTCTCGCTCAACGAGGCGAAGTCGCCCGAGGCCAGCTGGCGCCCGGCCTCCGCGGTGGACAGATCCAGCGGCGCATTGGCCCCATCGGAGGCCGAGGCCCAGGCGGCGGCCAAAAATTCGGCGTTCGTCTCATTCAGGTCGTGGGCCCGGGTACGCACCCGTTCTGGCTCCATGACCAGCGCCACCGAGGAAGCCGGCAGCAGCGAGAGCAGCGGCACCATCTTGTCCACCAGCACCGGGGCGAGGGACTCCATGCCCTCCACGGCGATCCCCCCGGCGATCTTCGTCAGCATTTCGGTGGCTGCGGGGAACTGATCGGCCAGTTTCGCGGCCCGGCTCATCACCTTCGCGGTGATCAGCAGTTCGCGGCAGGGGGTGGCGGTGATCTGCTCCGGCGCCTGGTCGCTCATGGAGCGCTGGTCAGCGATCGAGAAGTAGCGCATGGTGTCGATCTCGTCACCGAAGAAGTCAATGCGCACCGGGTGGTCCAGGGTCGGGGGGAAGACGTCGATGATGCCGCCGCGCACCGCAAACTCCCCGCGGTGGGTCACCATGTCCACCCGGGCGTAGGCCGCCGCGGCCAGGTCCTTGATCACCTGGTCGAACCCGGGTTCGGCCCCCAGCACCAGCTGCACCGGGCGCAGCTGTCCCAGTCCCTGCACTAGAGGCTGCAGGACCGCGCGGATCGGGGCGATGATCACCTTCAGGTTCGGATCGCCGTCATGCAGCCGGCGCAGCACCTCCAGGCGCCGGCCCACGGTGTCGCTGCGCGGGGAGAGCCGTTCGTGCGGCAGGGTTTCCCAGGAGGGGAACTCGGCGACCGAGGCCCGGTCCATGTAGGCGCCCAGCGATTCGGAGACCTCCTCGGCCTCCCGCCCGGTGGCGGTGACAACCAGCACCACCCCCTCATGCTCGGCGGCGACCAGCGCGTCACTGACTTGGGCGCTGAGGATGGCGCGCATCCCGGCGGGCGCGGCGATCTCAATCTCGGTGCTGCGCGTGGAATAGGGTCGGGCGGCGTTCTCGTGGATCCTCTTGAATGACGTCTCGGTGCGCAGGAAATCATGCAGTCCGTGCAGGGTCATGACAGTCAACGGTCCTCTCGCGGCAATTCTGGGTGGGGCATCTCGACGCTGGGCATGTCGGGGGCGGACATGTCGGTGACGGGCATGCGCGCAGCACGACGGGCGGCCTTCGGGGTTCCGGGGGCCGCGCAACAGATCAGATGGTGTTTCGCCATGCCCTCCTAGCCTACCCAACCGGTGCTGGCCGGTAGGCTAGATTGTGATCGATTCACCGGGAACATTAACCGGTGGGTACCCGCAGCGAATAACAAAGGATTGGCAACGCATCCATGGCACTGAACGCTAGCACCCAGATTCCCCACCCGGTTTCCGACATTATCGCCACGCTGACGAACCGCGAGTTCGCCGAGCACCTGACCACCCTGGCCAAGGGAACCCTGACCGACTTCTCCGTCCAGGGCGACACCGCTGGCGCTTTTACCCTGATCACCGTGCGCGCGTTGCCCACCGATCGGGTGCCGGACATGGCCAAGAAGTTCGTTGGCTCCTCCGTGGAAGTCACTCAGACCGAGAAGTGGGGCGCCCCGGATGCCTCGGGCAGCCGCACCGCCACGGTGGACATCTCGGTGGGCGGGGTGCCGGTGAGCGTCAGTGGCTCGGAGGCGTTGGACGCGAACGCCGCGGGCACCAATTTCGCCATTGAGGCAAAAGTCTCCTCCTCCATTCCGTTCATTGGCGGCAAGATCGCTTCGGCGGCCGAGCCGTACCTGGGCAAGGCCCTGAACATGCAGGCAGCCCAGGTCAACGCCTGGTTGTCGAAGTAAGTCCGTTCTTCCCGCCAGCCCAAGGCCCGGTGACCACGACGTCGGTGGACGCCGGGCTTTGCTTGTGAGCTGCGGCTCAAATCGATACTGTTGTCTTTGGTGTGCCGGGAAGTCTGGTCGGCGGAAAATGTTCATCCAAGTAGTAAGCGAGACCCTTCATGCCCCAAACACCCTCGCCAGGACAGCACCGCCTGTTCTCCCGCCCGAGCTATCCCGAATTCATCCGCATCGGCAAGATCCTGCGCAAGGAAACCGTCGGCGGGATGCTGCTGATCGCCGGTGCGGTTCTGGCCCTGATCTGGGCCAACACCCCCTGGAGCGATTCATACTTCGCGTTGCGCGACTTCCACTTCGGGCCCGAGATCTTCGGCGTGAACCTGGATCTGTCCCTCGGGCACTGGGCGGCCGATGCCTTGCTGGCCATCTTCTTCTTCCTCACCGGGTTGGAGCTGAAGAAGGAATTCGTGATCGGCGACCTGCGGCGTTTCAAGACCGCCGTTGTGCCGGTGACGGCCGCGTTTGGCGGTGTACTGGTCCCGGCCCTGTTCTACACGATCATCAACTTCTCCGCCGGTGAGGAAACCCTGCGCGGCTGGGCGATTCCCACCGCCACCGATATTGCGTTCGCGGTCGCGGTGCTGGCCGTCATCGGTTCGGCCCTGCCCACCGCGCTGCGCATCTTCCTGCTGACCCTGGCCGTGGTCGATGACTTGATCGCGATCGTGATCATCGCGTTTGTCTTCACCGACGAGCTGAAGCTGAATTACCTGGGCCTGGCCCTGATCCCGATTGCCGCGTTTACCATCCTGGCCTACGCCTTCGGCAAGCTCTTCGCTAACCATGCTTGGGCGGCTTGGCTGCTGTTGCTGCCATTGGGCGTACTGACCTGGATTTTCGTTTTCGGTTCGGGGATCCACGCCACCATTGCCGGCGTGGTGCTGGGCTTCTGCGTACCGGTCAAGCGCCGCCACCCGGGGCGCGGACGGGGACTGGCCCAAGAGTTCGAGCACCGCTTCCGGCCACTGTCCAGTGGGTTCGCGATCCCGGTGTTCGCCTTCTTCTCCGCCGGCGTCTCGGTGGTGGGCATGGAATCGGCCGGCGAACTGTTCCTGGATCCGGTGTTCTGGGGCATTGTCATCGGTCTGGTGGTCGGCAAGCCGATCGGCATCATGGGTTCGACCTGGGTGCTGACCAAGTTCACCAAGGCTTCCCTGGATGAGGACACCAAGTGGGGCGACCTGCTGGGCGTGACGCTGCTGGCCGGCATCGGCTTCACCGTCTCGCTGCTGGTCTCCGAGCTGTCCTTCGGCCTGCAGTCCCCGCACTACGAGCACGCGAAGGTGGCCATCCTTACCGGATCGTTTGTCGCCGCGATCCTCGGCGCACTGTGGCTGGTGCCGCGTAACCGCCGCTACCGGGTCATCCACGAACGTGAAACCCGGGACGAAAACAAGGACGGGATCCCGGACGTCTACCAGCAGGACAGCTGATTTGCTCACGCCTCCTGCGGGCGTGAGCCCGGTACGGCAAGTATCCTGATGAACACGTCAGCCCTTGGAAACCAGTGGTTTCCAAGGGCTGACGTGTTTCTCCGGGAACCGCGCCGTTGCTACGACCTGCCGGCGTGCTATTGGCCGTTGGCGGCCAGCAGGGCGGCCTCTGCGGCCACCCACGAAAGCATGGCGCATTTGACCCGTGCCGGGAACTTGGAGACCCCGACAAAGGCGGCCGCATCCTCCAGGGCCTCCTCATCGGGGGTGGCGGTTCCGCGGGAGCGCATCATCTCACGGAAGAGCCCCAGGCGCTCCATGAATTCATCACGGCTCAGCCCGGTGGCCAGCTCGGTGAGCACCGAGGCCGAGGCCATGGAAATCGAGCACCCTTCCCCTTCCCAGCTGATGGTCTGCAGGCCCCCGTCCTCGCCCAGTTCGACACGGACCTTGATCTGGTCCCCGCAGATGGGATTGTGCTGATGGGATTCGCCGTGCCGGTGGCCCTGGCCGGGCTGCTGCAACGGGGATCCGGTGCGCGTCTTGGCGTGGTCCAGGATGACCTGTTGGTAGAGCTGATCGAGGTCGTTCACTTAGACTCCAAAATACTTTCGAACCGAGCCGACGGCTTCGATGAGCCGGGCGATGTCTTCTTCGGTGTTGTACAAATAGGTGCTGGCGCGGGTGGTGGCGGTGACGCCCAGGGCCCGGTGCAGCGGCTGGGCGCAATGGTGGCCCACCCGTACCGCAATGCCCCGCGAGTCCAAGTACTGGCCCACGTCGTGCGGATGCACGCCGGTGACTTCAAATGGGACTGTGCCGATGCGCGGGGCATCGGTGGGACCGAAGACCCGCACGCCTTCAAGGTTCGCCAGGCCCTGCAGCAGCAGCCCTCCCAGGCGCTCTTCCCATTCGGCGATGCGCTGCATGCCGATTTCGTCCAGGTAGCTGGCCGCGGTGGCCAGGCCGTGGGCCTGGGAGACCCGCTGGGTTCCGGCCTCAAAGCGCTGGGGCGAGGGCAGGTATTCGGCGTGTTCCATGTCCACCAGGGTGATCATGGATCCACCGGTGAGGAACGGGGGCATCGCGTCGAGCAGTTCGGCCCGGCCGTAGAGGGCCCCGATGCCTGTGGGGCCGAGCATCTTGTGCCCGGAGAAGGCCATGAAGTCCACGTCCAGGTTCTTCACGTTCACCGGCAGGTGTGGAACCGATTGGCAGCCGTCGAGCACCGTCAGGGCCCCTACCCGGCGGGCGGCCTGCACGAACTTCGGTACGTCGATCACGGTGCCCAGCACGTTTGAGACGTGGGTGAAGGCGACCACCTTGGTGCGTTCGGTGACCAGCTCGTCCAACAGGTCGTAGCGCAGCACCCCCTGGTCACTGACCGGGACGTAGCGCAGCGTGGCGCCGGTGCGGAAGGCCAGCTCCTGCCACGGGATCAGATTCGCGTGGTGTTCCAGTTCGGTGACCAGGATCTCGTCGCCCGGGCCAAAGGCGAAGCGGCGGGCCTCCGCTCCCCCGCGGCCCAGAGAGGCGTTGGAGAAGGAGTAGGTCAGCAGGTTCAACGCCTCGGTGGCATTCGAGGTCCACACCAGCTCGTTTGGTGCCGCCCCAATGAAGGAGGCGACCGTCGCACGGGCGTTTTCGAAGACGTCGGTGGCCTCCACAGCCAGGCTGTGCGCACCACGGTGCACCGCCGCGTTGGCGGTTTCGTAGAAATGCTGCTCGGCCTCATAGACGCAGCGCGGTTTTTGGCTGGTGGCCCCGGAGTCCAGGTAGACCAACTCGTGGCCAGAGACCGGTTGATCGAGAATCTGGAAGTCTGCCTTGATCCGCGCGACTTCCTGACTCGTCAATGGCTGCTGCAGGGTCGAAGTGGTGCTACTTGCCAAATGCACGTGTCCCTCCGGTGGTGGTGGTGGCCTCTCCCCGCGCAATGATTAGGGAAAGCGAACATGGGCTAATTATTCCACCTCATCCGCGAACTGACACCTAAGCCGGTCCTTAGTTAGCGACCGCTGCCTGTTAACGCGAAGACGCCGACAACTGACTCTTGGGGGAGTTAGGCCGTACTTGGGGGAGGCCTGTCAGCTGTCGGCGACTTCATCGGCCTCTCAACCGAAGCCGAATGAGAGAATATAGCCATACTTTTTGGCGCACAACTGGACTATTACTGCTTAGTAGATTGCTTGCGCGTACTCTTAGCAAATGGGGTTGACTAGGTATTTTAGGAGCCGTGGATTTTTAGTTGTGTGCGTTCCAGGCCCTGGGTAATCAGGCTTTCCACCGCGTCGGCCGCACGGTCCAAATGCAGCGGCAGGCTGGCGCGTTCGGTCTTGGAAAAGTCGCGCAGCACCCAGTCCGCGGTCTCCATGCGGCCAGGTGGACGACCGACGCCAACCCGCACGCGCAGGTAGTCTTTGGTGCCCAGCGCCTTGGAGATATCCCGCAGGCCGTTGTGTCCGCCCTCTCCCCCGCCCTGCTTGAGCTTGATCTGCTCGAAGGGGATGTCGACCTCGTCGTGCACGACGATCACGTGGTCGGGGCTGACGGAGAAGAACTTCGCCAGTTTGCCCACCGGTTGACCCGATAGGTTCATATAGGTGCCGGGCTTGGCCAGCACGAGGCGTGGCCCGCCGATTCCCATGCGGCCCTGGATGATTTGGGCGCGTGAAGGATGGGATTTGAACTTGCCGCCCACGCGGGAGGCCAGTTCGTCGAGCACCATGTGCCCGACATTGTGTCTATTGCCAGCGTAGCCGGGCCCGGGATTCCCGAGCCCGGCTACCAGCCAGGTCTCATCACTCATGATGATCAGCTATGGGTCTGCTGCGTTGCTTAGGCGGCAACCATCAGGTCGATGTGATCGATGTTGCGGCTCAGCGCGTTGATCTGCAGCTCCTTGACGGTGGTCTTGACTTCCTTGCCATCCACGTTCAGGACCAGCTCAACGGAGCGGTCGCGGACGGCCAGGGTGGTTTCCTGGGCCGGCAGCAGCACGTGCAGCGGCTGGGAGCTTGCGCCGTAGACCACGGCAGGGATCTTGGCATCGCGGCGGGCACGGCGGGCAGCGCCCTTGCCGAAGTCTTCGCGGACGATGGCGTCGAGGTTTACAGAGCTCATGGTGTTCTCCTTCGGTTGTTCAATGCTTCGTTGTCGCCCTCGCGTGGACCAGGGAAGCATCGGCACAAAGCCCACCGAAGTGGTTCTCACCGAGCGTTTCCGGCCTTGTCGATAACGGTCCCGGCTCTTGACAGCCGGTCCCCTCGCCTGGGCACAGTCAATAATTCTAGCAGTGCCTGCGCGCTGGATGAAAACCTGTTGCCGGAAACACACGGCGGGAAGCCCGCCAAGTCGGTGGGCCAGCGCTCCGGCACCGTCCAAAGGGTGCGCGTCATCGCATAGGATGGCGAACAATCAGCTGTTTTTTGGAAGGACGATCATGGCAGGCAAGGAACCGGCAATGTCACCCTCGGATCTGCCCGTCGGGCCGGTTCTGGATCGCGCCAGCGGTCCACGCCGCGCTGAGGCCGAGCAGCTGCTGGAGCTGTTCGGACAGATCAGTGGGCAGGAACCGGTGGTGTGGGCCGGACGCATTATCGGCTTCGGGCAGTACGAGTACCGGTACGCCACCGGCCATGGTGGGCAGGCCCCGTTGCTGGCCTTTGCCCCGGGCGCGAGCCGGCACACCATCTACCTGGTCAGCGACTTTGCCCAGCGGTGGCCGCAGCTGCTGGAACGACTGGGCAAATACAGGGCGAGCAAGGCGTGCCTGTATTTGACCCGGCTTGAGGGTGTGGACCAGGCGGCGCTGCGCGAACTGCTGGAAGCTTCCCTCGCCGCAACCCTGGCCGACCCCTTTGCGGTGAACTGAGCCGGGCCGCCGGGCACCTTCCCAAAGACCGCTGGCCGGCACCCCGGGAGCGGGGGCCGGCCAGCGGTCGTGGAAGTGCAGCTGCGCTTAGGCGCGGCCGTCGAACAGGTTGGTCACCGAACCGTCCTTGAACACTTCGCTGATGGCGCGGGCCAGCAGCGGAGCGATGGACAGCACGGTCAGGTTCTCGAAGCGCTTTTCCTCCGGGATCGGCAGCGTGTTGGTCACAACGACCTCACGGGCACCGCATTCGGCCAGACGCTGGGAGGCCGGCTCGGAGAACACGGCGTGGGTGGCGGCGATGATGACGTCCTTCGCGCCGGCTTCCTTCAGCACGCGCACCGCCCCGGCGATCGTGCCGCCGGTGTCGATCATGTCGTCAATCAACACCGCGGTGCGGCCCTTGACCTGGCCGACCACGGTCTTGGACTCGGCCTGGTTCGGCATGGTCAGATCGCGGGACTTGTGCACGAACGCCAGCGGGGCGCCGCCCAGGCGTTCGGCCCACTGCTCTGCCACGCGCACGCGTCCGGTGTCCGGGGAAACCACGGTGATCTTGTCATCCTCGACGATGTCGCGGATGTAGTCGGCCAGCAGCGGGAAAGCGAAGAGGTGGTCAACCGGACCGTCGAAGAAGCCCTGGATCTGCGCGGTGTGCAGGTCGCAGGAGATGATGCGGTCCGCGCCGGCGGCCTTGAACAGGTCGGCCACCAGGCGGGCCGAGATCGGCTCACGGCCGCGGCCCTTCTTGTCCTGGCGGGCGTAGGGGTAGAACGGGGCGACCACGGTGATGCGCTGGGCGCTGGCCCGCTTCATCGAGTCGATCATGATCAGCTGTTCCATCAGCCAGTTGTTCAGCGGTGCCGGATAGGACTGCATCAAAAAGACGTCCTTGCCGCGCACCGACTCGTCCGAGCGAACGTAGATCTCACCATTGGCGAAATCGTAGGCGTTCAACGGAAGCAGTTCGGTGTCCAGTGCCTTCGCCACTTCTTCCGCAAGCTGCGGGTGGGCGCGGCCGGTCGCCAAGACCAGCTTCTTGTCGACGTTATGGCTAATTTCACTCATGGGTTTGCTTTCTCGCTCGCTTCGCTATCACGTAGAGGTGGTTTCTGAGGAAATTCCGGGGGATGCCTGGCTACTCGATGTCCGAGGTGTCCAGGGCCGCCTTGAAGGCAGCGTCTGCCGAGGCGCTGCCCGGGCGCTTGGCCAGGGTCCACCCTTCGGAGTTGCGCTGCGGAGCCACGGACAGTGCCAGGGCACCGGCCGGGACGTTCTTGCGGACGACGGCTCCGGCACCGGTGTACGCGCCGTCCCCGATTTCGACCGGGGCCACGAACACGGTGTTCGAGCTGGTGCGCACGTGCGAACCGATCTTGGTCCGGTGCTTCTTCACGCCGTCGTAGTTTGCGGTGATGTTGCCACACCCGATGTTGGTGTACTCACCGATTTCAGCGTCCCCGGCGTAGCCGAGGTGCGAGAGTTTGGAGCCGCGCCCGATGCTGACGTTCTTCGTCTCATAGAAGGCGCCGATCTTTCCGTCCGAGCCGAGCTCGGTGCCGGGGCGCAGGTAGGTGAACGGGCCGACGGTGGCCCCTTCCCCGATGCGCGAGTCGGTGGCGTCGGTGCGCTTGACGGTGGCGTTCTGGCCGACGACCACGTTGGTCAAGGTGGTGTCCGGGCCGATCACCGCGCCGGTGCCGATCATGGTGTTGCCGTGCAGCTGGGTGCCGGGCTTGATGGTCACGTCCTGGCTGAGCACCACGGTGGTGTCGATCCAGGTGGTGGAGGGGTCGATGATGGTCACGCCCTGGCGCATCCAGTGCTCGCACAGCCGCTCGTTGAGCACCTGGCCCAGGCGCTGGACCTGGACGCGGTCGTTGGCGCCCTCGATCTGCCAGCGGTCCGAAATCTGGGCGGTGGCCACCCGGCCGCCGCGGTTGCGGGCGATGGCCAGCACGTCGGTCAGGTACATTTCGCCCTGCGCGTTCTCGGTGGTCACTTCCTGCAGCGCGCTGGTGAGCATGGCGGCGTCGAACGCGTAGATGCCGGAATTGATTTCCTTCACCGCCAGTTCCTCGGCGGTCGCATCCTTTTGTTCACGAATCGCGGTGACATCCCCCTGCGCGTCGCGCAGGATTCGGCCGTAGCCGGTGGGGTCATCCAGTTCGGTGGTCAGCACGGTGACCGCGTTGCCCTGGGCTTCGTGGACGGCAACCAGGTCCTTGAGGACTTCGCTGGTCAGCAGCGGCACATCCCCGTAGGTCACCACGACAGTGCCCTCCAGGTATCCGTCCACGGCCTGCAGTCCCTGCTGCACGGCGCGGCCGGTGCCAGGCACCTCGTCCTGATCCGCGATGGTCAGCTGCGGGAAGTGGTCCAGGATGTGCGCGGCGACCAGATCACGCTGGTGGCGCACCACGGCGACCAGGTTCTTCGGTTCCAGAGCCGCTGCCGCGTGCAATGCATGGACCACCATGGAGCGACCGGCGATCTCATGCATGATTTTGGGTTTCGCCGATTTCATTCGGGTACCGGCGCCTGCGGCGAGGACGATGACAGCTACTGGTGCGTTGACCTGATCGCTCAAGTTGTGTTCTCCTGCGATGTCGTTTCAAGGCTCTCGTGCCTATGTTGAGAAACCCATGGGATAGTCTAGCGCGCGGAATGAACATCGCATGAACGCAGTGGGCAGGGCCATACTGGCCGTGAGTTCCGCCCCTAGGATTCGAACCTAGAATGCACAGCTCCAAAGGCTGGCGTGTTGCCATTACACCAGGGCGGATCGTGCTCCGGCACCGGCTGCCCGGGTCAAGCACAGTTCATTATTCTGCCATGATCACCGCGCGTAGTGAAATCACAAATCGCCGTGCCCCGCACGGGATTCCTGCGTCTTTAAGACGAGGGGAGCACACGCTTCTCCCCTGCCCGAGTTCCCTTGTTCCCAGACCCCCTTCGCCGCTTACGCCCACACGCGCAGATTGGCCATTCCGGCATTCGCCCCATCCGCAGCCTGTGACAAGCGGCACAGTCTCAATCGCGTCATGGAGGTGGTATTCATGGATTTGGTACCGGTTCGTAGACTGGAGACGTGGCACATTTACTCGGGGGCGAAGCCCTGCATCTGGAATATCCCACCCACACCGTCTTTGATTCGGTAACCATCGGCATTTCCGATGGCGACCGCATCGGCGTGGTGGGGCGCAACGGCGACGGCAAGTCCTCGCTGCTGCGCATGCTTGCCGGACGGCTGGAGCCCAACTCGGGCCGGGTCACGCAGCGTTCGGGGCTGCGGGTGGGGGTCCTGGATCAGGCCGACACCCTGGACGAGGCCCTGTCAGTGCGCGAATCGGTCGTGGGCAACCAGGCCGAACACGAATGGGCCTCGGACCCCAAGATCCGCGACATCATCGCCGGGCTGGTCTCCGACCTGGAATGGGAAGCGAAGATATCCACGCTCTCCGGCGGTCAGCGTCGCCGGGTGGCACTGGCCGCGCTGTTGGTCGAGGACTGGGACGTGATCATCCTCGACGAGCCGACCAACCACCTGGATGTGGAGGGTATCGCCTGGCTGGCACAGCACCTGAACCACCGCTGGGCCAAGAACACCGGCGGGCTGATGGTGGTCACGCACGACCGCTGGTTCCTGGATGCGGTGTGCACCACCACCTGGGAAGTGCACGACCAGATCGTCGAGCCCTTCGAGGGCGGCTACGCGGCCTATGTGCTGCAGCGGGTGGAGCGTGACCGGATTGCAGCGGTGACCGAATCCAAGCGCCAGAACATGATGAAGAAGGAACTGGCCTGGCTGCGCCGCGGCGCCCCGGCCCGCACCTCAAAACCAAAGTTCCGCATCGAGGCGGCCAACCAGCTGATCACCGATGTGCCAGAGGTCCGCAACCCGATCGAGCTGAAGAAGATGGCCACCGCCCGGCTCGGCAAGGATGTGGTGGACCTGATCGACACGTCGGTCAGCTTTGACGGCCGGCAAATCCTCAAGCCGTTCACCTGGCGGATCGGTCCGGGCGAACGAACCGGCATCCTAGGCGCCAATGGCGCGGGTAAATCCACCCTGCTGGGCCTGATTGCCGGCACCGTGGAACCCAGCAGCGGGCGAATCAAGCGGGGCAAGACCGTGAAGCTGGCCGTACTGGACCAGCAGTTTCGGGAACTTCAGAAAATTGGCCAGGACAAGGTTCGTGAGGTGCTCTCCCGCTTCAGCACCACTTTTAACGTCGATGGCAAGGATCTGACCCCGGCACAGCTGCTGGAGCGCCTGGGCTTTTCCCGGGCGCACCTGTCCACCAAGGTCGCCGAGCTCTCCGGCGGACAGCGCCGGCGCCTGCAGCTGCTGATGATCCTCATGAACGAACCGAACGTGATGATCCTGGATGAGCCCACCAACGATGTGGATACCGACATGCTCGCCGCCCTGGAAGACCTGCTCGATTCCTGGCCGGGCACCCTGATTGTGGTTTCCCACGACCGCTACCTGTTGGAGCGCGTCACGGATCAGCAGTACGCGATCCTTGAAGGGCACTTCCGCCACGTGCCAGGCGGCGTCGATGAATACCTGCGTTTGCGCGAGGCCCAGGAATCCGGCTCCGGAGCCAAGCCCGAGGCCGGGTCAGCGCAGGTGCCCAAGACCGCTGGCCCCTCGGGTGCCGAGATCCGTGCGGCCCAGAAGGAAATGAACGCCAACGAGCGCAAGGTGGGCCAGCTGAACGAGAAGATCGGCAAGCTGCACGAGAAGATGGCCGCGCACGATCAAAGCGACTATGAGGCCTTGGGAAAGTTCACGGCCGAATTGCGGGAACTGCAGGAGCAGGTCGATGAACTTGAGGAACGCTGGCTGGAACTTTCAGAGATCGTCGGTTGAGCACCGGAGGCGGCTGCTGGCGGCTTTCTCGCTACCCATCGGGACGTAGAACGAAGAAGATGAAACTCAAAAACGCGGTTCGGTCCTTGAACTGAGGCGGAATGATTTCCGCGGGAGCTTCGGGCGAATACCCTGGCTCGCTGAGCACCTCGATTCGAAATCCAGCTTCCGAAAAGGCGTCGGTCATCATGTGCAGCGGGCGGTGCCAGTAAGTGAGCTTCGCGGATTGACCGTCGAAGGTGAGTTCATCGCTGTACCGGGTGAGCTTGAAGTAGTCTTGGCCCGGGCGAGTCCACGGGTAAAGGATTGGGTGATTGACGGATACGATCAACCGCCCATCGGGTCGAAGCACGCGACGAAATTCCCTAAGCGGCGCCACCCAATCTTTCAGGTAATGAAGAACCAGGGATGCCATTACCTCGTCGAATGAGTCATCGGAATAGGAAAGTGGCCGGCTAAGGTCTGCAACCGACAAATCTGCCGCCGAACCGAGCCTGCTGCGGGCGAGGTCGATCATGGCTGCGCTGGCATCGAAGCCAACAACATTGGCGCCCCGATTGCGCAGTTCTTCCATGAGGGGGCCAGATCCGCATCCGGCATCCAGTACCTGATGCCCCTCAACGCCTCCGGCAAGTTCAAGCATGGCCGGTCGCTCGTAGTACGCGTTGAGCAGGCTACCCTGGTTTTCCGTGGAATACGCAGCGGCGAAATGGTCATAGTTGGTTTCTTTCATGATCCCTCCGGGTCGAGCACTTCATGAAACGGTAGCTGGTCAGCCGACAGAGCACTGACCGAACGACGACTTCCACACAGGACGATGGCCAACGCGTTCCTTGCTGTCTTCGGACTAGTCTCAGCAACCTCGGCACGGCTGACACTACCCCAACGGTCCGCAATTCCTGCGTCCCGACGGGCAGCTCGTTAACATGCAGTGCCCCAGAATCGCTGTCCTCCCTCCCTGATGGGCCGCTAAACCAAAGGCCTTGGCCTGGAACCCAAGCAGGACGGCGCCTGTTCTGGCTTCTGGCGATTTTTTTGAAGTATTGGCAAGTCACCGCTTATCGGGAAGAATCGCGGCATGAGCCTAGAACTGTTTGATGAGGACTGGAACCGGGCCCTGGTGCTGATGGCCCACCCCGATGACCCCGAATACGGAACCGCGCTGGCGGTCAATCGCTGGACCGGGCAAGGCAAGGAAGTCAGCTACGTGCTGGCGACCTCCGGCGAGGCAGGCATCGAGGGCATCGCACCGGCACAGTCCGGTCCACTGCGTGAAGCTGAACAACAGCGGGCCATCGGACATGTTGGGGTGCAGAACCTCGAATTCCTCGGAATGCCGGACGGCCGCCTGGAATACGGCCTGCAGATGCGACGCAAATTCGCCCAGAAAATCCGGGCCTACCGTCCCGACGTCGTCATCACCCTAAACTTCGATCGGGCCTTTGGTGGAGTGAACCGCAACTCGGCTGACCATCAGGCGGTCGGCCGGGCAGTGCTGGATTCGGTCTCCGATGCCGCGAACTCCTGGATCTTTCCGGACCTGGAGGAACCGGTCTGGACCGGCGTGCGGATGATCGCGGTATTTGCCGACGAGAGCCCCACCCACTACGTTCCGGTCGGCGAGGCCGATATCACCGCCGCGATCGCTGCGCTGTCTGAGCACCGGGAGTACCTCACCCGGCTGAGTGAAGACCCGATTGAGGAACAGGCACGGGCCCAGGTGGTGGATCGGGTGCTGGGCGGCATCGACCCCGCTGCCGGGGGTGAAGTCGCGTTCCGGGTGTACAACTAGGGACGGGGTGGACTGATGACGGAGCATTGGAAGCAGTGGGACCAACGCAGTGTTCAGTCCCTACGATCGGGCGGGTCCCTGAAGTGGACAGGTTTTCCCGACGCCATGGGCGCCTGGGTGGCGGAGATGGATTTTGGTCTGGCTGCGCCAATCCGCACGGCGCTGGAGGAGTATGCCTCCTCCGAACTGACCGGTTACGCTCCCCCGTGGCTGGAACACGAGCTGGCCCGGGCCACCAATGACTACTATTCGACGAACTTCGGTTGGGCCCCTGGCGTGCAGAACATCGTGCCGATCGGAGACGTGCTGGCCGGGCTGGGCGGCGTGCTGGATTATTTCCTTGATCCCGCGGCGCCGGTGGTGCTGCCCACCCCCGCCTACATGCCGTTCCTGAAGTTCCCGCGTCTGCGCCAGCGGCGGGTCATTGAAGTGTCGATGTTGCGGGATGAGCACGGCTGGCACATGGATCTGGCCGCCATCGACACGGCACTGGCCCCGGCTGGCGGCCTGGTGATTCTGTGCAACCCGCACAACCCCATTGGGAAAATGTACTCGCGCACCGAGCTGGAGGAGCTCTCGGCCATCGTGGCCCGGCACGACGCACGGGTATTTTCCGATGAAATCCACGCGTCCATCAGCTTTGACGGACGGGATCACCTGCCCTACGCCTCGGTTAACTCGGCCGCGGCGCGCCATGCGATCACTGCGACCGCGGCGTCCAAGACCTTCAACATTCCCGGCCTGAAGTGCGCGCAGCTGCTCTTCTCAAATCCGCAAGATCTTGAGCGCTGGCAGGAGTATGGTTTTTTCATCAGCCATGGCGCTTCCCTGCCGGGCATGCGGGCGACCGTGGCGGCCTATGATCATGGTGCTGCCTGGCGCGATGAAGTGCTGCAGTACCTGCAGGGCAACCGTGACCTGCTGGGGCAACTGCTGTCCGAGCAACTGCCGGGCATTGACTGGCTTGCGCCGCAAGGCACCTATCTGGCCTGGCTGAACACCAGCGGGCTCAGCCTGCCGCCCAATGCCCAGCAGTTCATGCTGCAGCAGGCCCAGGTGGCGGTGGTGGACGGTGCGGAGTGCGGTTCCGGCCTGGAGGGTTTTCTCCGCATGAATTTCGCGATGCCCCGTCCGCTGCTGATCCAGACCGTACAGCAGATGGCTGACGCCGTGGCGCGCCGGTAATTCCGGCGCGGGGCGGAGCTGGATTGACAGGGTCGCTACATTCCGTCAACAAGCAGGGTGAGGATGATGGGCATGGGCAGCAGCCCCAGACCCAGGATGGCCGAAGCGGTCGCCCAGGAGTAGTCCCGGCGAGCGAGGCCAAGCAGGCTTCCGACGGACCCGAAGATTGGTGGCAGCAGGAAAACCCAGATCGGGCGTTCCTGGCCGGATCCGGTCCAGTCCACCGACATCAGGGCGACAAGAAGTGCGCCGCCCATCATGACCAGCGTGGGGATTGGATACGGAGTTTGGCGCAAAGCCACGCGCTCTTCCATAGTTCTCCTTAGGCAGGTGTTCGATAGCTTATTACAGGGTTTGCACGGGCCATGATGTCCACTGCAATGGTCGCAAAAAATAACCGATCCCAGAACAATAAATCACTTCAGGTCACAGTACTCGTGATCCTCACAGTTCGCCATCGTTCTTAAGGAGGATAGCGCGAACAAGCTCTCTGCGTTAACTGGGAAGGATCTCAGATGTTCGAATTGCGGATTGAACAGCTCAAGATTTGCCGGTGATGAGATCGGCGATCCGGGCAATCGGCGAGGTGCGTTCACGTCCGGCGGCCTCAGACCGGTCGGCGGCATGATAGGCCGCATATAGTGAGGTGGTGGCGAGCCAGCGCAGCGGCTCGGGTTCCCATCGGCGGGCCTGGCGATCCACCCAGGGCAGGTGCACCAGCTCGCTGTCGCGTCCCAGGATCAAGTCGGCCAGGGTCCGTCCGGCCAAATTGGTGGCGCTCACCCCCGTACCCACGTATCCCCCGGCCCAGGCCAGCCCGGTGTCCCGGTCCAGGCCCACCGTTGCCGCCCAGTCCCGGGGCACGCCCAGCACCCCGGACCACGCGTGCTCGATGCGTGCCTGGCTGGTGACGGGAAAGAAGCGGTGCAGGATGCCGCTCAATGCCGCGACGGTCGATGACGCGGTGCGCCCATCAAGGTCGGTGCGGGACCCATATTTGTAGGGCACCCCGCGGCCTCCGATGGCGATCCGGTCATCGGCGGTGCGCTGGGCGTACATGTACACGTGCGCGTAGTCCCCCAACACCTCCCCCTTGGACCAGTTCAGCTCATCCCACACCGCTGGCGGCAGCGGCTCGGTCACAATCATTGAAGAGTTCATCGGCAGCCACAGCCGGCGCAGCCCGGGCAGGGCGGCGGTGAACCCCTCGGTGGCCCGCACGATGTGTTCGGCTGCGACGCTGCCGTGGCTGGTGTGCAGCAGGTGGGGCAGGATCTCGGTGACCCGGGTGTCTTCGTAGATCTCCACCCCGAGCCGTTCCACCGCCGCGGCCAGTCCGGTCACCAGCTTTGCCGGATGGATCCGCGCCGCATGCGGGTGCCACAGTGCCGCCCGGGTTCCGGCAATGTTGATCCGGGCGCGGGCCTCTGCGGCCTGCAGCAGCTGCACGTCGGTGTGCGCCCAGCTGCGCTCGGACGCAAAATCCGCGCGCAGCCGGGCTTCCTGGGCCGGGGTGTAGGCGACTTGGAATTCCCCGCCGCGCTGAATGTCGGCGTCGATCCCCTCGGCCCGGCAGACGTCGATGACCTCATCCACGCTGCGGTTCATGGCCTGCTGGAACGCCTCGGCGCCACTGCGACCAAAGCGGGCCACGTGGCGTTGCCGACCGCCGGTGATGGAGTTGGTCAGCCACCCTCCGTTCCGTCCCGAGGCCCCGTAGCCGACGTGGCGTTGTTCAAGCACCACCACGCGCAGCAGCGGCTGCAGCTTTTTCAGGTAGTAGGCGCTCCACAGGCCGGTGAATCCGCCGCCGACGATGGCCACGTCGGTGGACAGGTACCCGGGCAGCGCCGGACGCGGCTGGGGGCTGCCCAGTTGTTCCCACCAGTGTGAAACCTGCCCGTTGATCATCTAACGCACCGCCCCGTTGCAACCTCGGGCCGGCGAAGACGGGCCCACTTGCAGCTAAGCGTAGGCGGGCGACACCTTCCTGGCAATGGCCGCGTTCCGCCGCCTGAACGGCGCAAGGAATTCAGTATTCGCCACGCCGCTGGCCCGTGGGCGGCGCCTGATTCCAAACCAGCAGGGCACCGGCGGCGGGGAAGAGCAGCAACGCCGGCAGCCATTGAAAGACGGCCAACAGTGCCAGGGCGATCAGCAGCAGCGTCAGAGCCGCGTTGCGGGGCCAGACCTGCATCAGATCCCATCCTCCTGATCCGCCCCCACGGGGGTTGGGTGTTCGCGCAAGCCTACCGGGGAAGGGCGGGGATGGGAAGGGCGGGAGGCTACTGGCTGTGGACGATCCGCGCCCCGGGCGCGGGGGCCTGCACGGCCAGGGTGGCGACCCCGACCTCATCGCCCAGCTGGGCCATGACTTCGCGGGCGTGCTCGGCGTCGCGCACCAGCAGCGCCAGGGTGGGTCCGGAGCCGGAAACCATGGCCCGCAGCGCCCCGGCCCCCTCGGCCAGGTCGCGCACGGTGCCCAGTTCGGGGGCCAGCGCCAGCGAGGCCTGGGTCAAATCGTTGACCAGGGTGTCGGCCAGCGCCTGCGCGTCGGGTTCCATCAGGGCCTTGATGACCTGCGGGTCCACTTCGGTGGGCACCGGGATCGATTGCCCGGCGCGCAGCCGGTCCAGCATGGCGTAGACCCGTGGGGTGGACAGCCCGTAGCTGGCCGGGATCAGCACCCAGTCGGTGCGCGCCCGGGTCAGCAGCGGGGCCAGCTGGTCCCCCACGCCCAGTCCGATGGCGGCCCCGCCCATCAGCGCAAAGGGCACATCGGCGCCCAGCCGGGCGCCGAGCCGGCCCAGTTCCTCACGGTCCAGCCCGGTGCCCCACAGTTCGTTGCAGGCCACCAGGGTGGCGGCGGCGTCGGCGGAGCCGCCGCCCATGCCCCCGGCGATCGGCACCCGTTTGAGGATCTCCAGATCGGCCCCCAGGTTCACCCCGGCGTGTTCGCGCAGCAGCTGTGCGGCCTGGTGGACCAGGTTGCCCGGGCCCAGCGGGAAGGTTTCGGGTTCGTCGACCACCGTGGAGGCCTCATCCAGGCGCAGGTGTAGTTCGCCGTCTTGGCGCAGGGTTGCGCGGATCTCCTCGAACAGGGAGACCGCCACGTAGAGGCTGGCCACGTCGTGGTACCCGTCCTCACGCGGCGGGCCGACCCGGAAGTAGCAGTTGATCTTGCCCGGGGCGTGGGCGATCACGAAGTTCTTGGGTTCGTTCATGGGGTTTCATCCGCTGCGTCGGTGACTTCTGCGGCGGCGCGGGCGATGGCGATGAACCCGTCGATGTCCAGCTTCTCGCCGCGTTCGCGCGGGTCGATCCCGGCACGGTTGAGGATCGCTTCGGCCCGGGCCCCGGAGCCGGCCCACCCGGACAGGGCGGCGCGCAGCGTCTTGCGGCGCTGGGCGAAGGCGGCGTCGATGACGGCGAAGACCTCGGTGCGCGGCGGGGCGTCGCCGCGCTTCGCGTCCCGGGTGAAGGAGACCAGCCCGGAGTGGATTTTGGGGGCCGGCCAGAACACGTTCATGCCGATGACCCCGGCCTTGCGCATGGTGCCGTACCAGGCGCCCTTGACGGAGGGCACCCCGTAGATCTTGCTGCCCGGGACGGCGCTCATCCGGTCGGCCACCTCATCCTGGACCATGACCAGGCCGTGGCGGATGGAGGGGAAGTGCTCCAGCAGGTGCAGCACGACCGGCACGGCCACGTTGTAGGGCAGGTTGGCCACCAGCGCGGTGGGCTCATTGGGCAGTTCGGTGACCTTCAGTGCGTCGCTGAGGATCACGGTGAGATCCGCTTCGCGTCCAGGACGGAACTCGGCGACGGTTTCGGGCAGCCGTCGGGCCAGCGGCGGGTCAATTTCCACTGCCACCACCTTCGCGGCGGCGTCCAGGATGCCCAGGGTCAGCGAGCCGAGGCCGGGTCCGACCTCCAGCACCGTCTGGCCGGGGTCAAGGTCCGCGGCGGCGACGATGCGCCGGATTGTGTTCCCGTCGATCACGAAATTCTGGCCCAGGGTTTTGGTGGGACGGATGCCCAGTTCATCGGCCAGGCGTCGGATCTCGGTGGCTCCCAGGAGCGGCAGGGGTTCTTCAGGCATCACGCCTCCAATACTAGTTCAGCGCCCGGCCCGCATTCAGCCCCGCCGCGGCGCCCCATAGAACAGCGACGCGACCGCCCGGTGGGGTGGTCGCGTCGCTGTGGGGGAAATTCGTGGTTCTAGAGCAGGCCGAGCTTGCGGGCACAGGCCGGCCAGTGGCCCCAACCGCCGCTGGCGCGCAGCTTCTCCGCTGCTGCCACCTGCTCCTGCGGGGTGGCCTGGTGCGGCAGCGGTGCGTACTTGGTGCCGCCCACGGCACGCCAGGAGGAGGCGGAGAACTGCAGGCCGCCGTAGTAGCCGTTGCCGGTGTTGATCGACCAGTTGCCGCCGGATTCGCACTTGGCCAGGGCCGACCAGGCGCCGGAGACGCTCTTGGGGGTGGCGGTCTTCTTCTTGGACTCGCTCTTGGATTCGGCCGGCTTCTTGGTGCCGACCTTGATGACCTTGGCGACCGGTTCCTTGGTGACCTTGGACTTCAGGACTTCTTCCTCGCCCTTCGTGCCGTTGCGGGTTTCCTGGCGCAGGGTCAGCTCGCGCTCGCCCTTTTCGCCCTTGGTCTTGACCTTGGTCTTGCCCTTCTGAAGCTTGGAGTCCTTGACTTCCTCGGTGTCGAAGGCGATGTCGCGGGTTTCTTCCCAGGTCCTGACCTCGACCTGGATCACGTCGACGTCCATCTTGTCGCTGATCTCGGTGCCCGGCTTGGCGTCCTTGGTGGTCTCGCCGTCGGCCTTCAGGTTGATCTCGTCGTTCTCATCCAGCTTCACGCCCTCGGCGTCCAGCAGTTCGGCGACGCTCTGCGCGGTGGTTTCCACCTGCTGCCGCTTGTCCTTGCCGACCTTCAGGTTCACGACCTTCGGGGTGATGATTTCGATGCTTTCGCTCAGTGACATCAGGGCGATGTCATCGGAGAGGGACACTTCGGCGCCCTTTTCCAGTTCCAGCTGCTTGACCACGTCGGCCACGGTCATCCCGGTGGTGTGCACGACCCGGTCGGTGCCGTCCACCGAGACCTGCACCGACTTGTTGCGCTTGACCTTAACGGTCTGCTCGTCATCCAGCGAGGAATCCAGCGCCGGGAAGACCTCGTCGCGTTCCCCCAGGGCGATGTCCTGCTGGGCGAGCAGATCCTCGACGGTGGCGGCGCGGGTGTTCAGCACCTGCTGGTCCCCGTCGATGGCCAGGGTTACGGACTTCTGCCCGGCAATGTAGAAGACGGCGCCGGCGATGATGACGGCGACCGCTACGGCCTGGGCCAGGAACTTGACCGAGCGTTTCTTGAGCAAGTGCATCACAGTGAATGGTTCCCCATCGGTTGTGGGCGCCGGTTCCCGGTGCGTGAGGCCCGGGCGGGCCCAGTGACCCGTGGGTCACCAATACGTACATACAATTTCCATGCGTCGTGCCGCTGCCACCCCGTACGGGGCTTTGCGGCGCTGTCGCGGCGTCGCTGTGGGGGCGGTTCCAGCCGCTCCCGGCGCGAGACACTTGTAGTACCGTAACCGAATTGTAATAATCAGGCAAGCGTGAATGGCGCACGACACACTTGGCCGGGCTTAGAATGCGCCGTACACCTCCAGGGTGTTCGCCATGACCTGCGAGCACAGCTGCTCCAGGTCCGCACCCCGGTGTCCGGCCATGAAGCGCAGCGTGTAGGGGATCATGTAGCTGGCGTTGGGCCGGCCCCGGTAGGGGTGCGGGGTCAGGAACGGGGCGTCGGTTTCCACCAGGATCAGCCGGGGGTCGGCCAGGGCCAGGGCGTCCTGGATGCCGGTGGAGTTCTTGAAGCTCACGGTTCCGGCGAAGGACATGTACCAGCCGTTTTCGTTGCAGATGCGCGCCAGCTGCGCATCCCCGGAGAAGCAGTGGAAGACCACCTTGGGCGGCAGCGGCTCATCACGCAGCACGCGCACCACGTCCTGGTGGGCGTCGCGGTCGTGGATCTGCAGGGCCTTGCCGTGGCGGCGGGCGATCTCGATGTGGCGGCGGAATGATTCCTCCTGCACCGGCCGGCCCTCGGGCCCGGTACGGAAGTAATCCAGGCCGGTTTCCCCCACGGCCCGCACCCGCTCCTGTCCGGCCAGCTCGTCGATCCGCTCGATCGCCGCGTCCAGCTGTCCGCGTTCGGCCAGCCGGGCCGCATCATTGGGGTGGATGGCCACGGCGGCCAGCACGGCTGGGTTTTGCTGGGCGGCGCGAACCGCGAATTCCGAGGAGGGCACATCGCAGCCGACCTGGATCAGCCCGGCGACTCCCACCTGGGCGGCGGCCTGCACCGCCTGCTCCACGCTCACGTTCAGCTTCCCGTCCCGGAAGTCCAGATGGGTGTGGTTGTCGATGACCGGCAGCGGCAGGGGTTCGGGGGCCTCGGGGTAGATCAGGTTCCGCTTGCTTCCGTCCTTCTCCTGCGTGGTCGAACGGCTGCGTTCGGCGTCATCCGCCGCGCCCTCCTGCTCGCGGGGGCGGTAGGCCTCCGGAATTGCCTGATAGTTGATCTGCTTGCCTCGCCCCACCGTGTTCCCTTCACTTCTCCTTGCGGTGCCCGGCACTGGTGCCCGCCGCCTACGATTCTGCCATCCTGCCCGCCGCGGCGCAGTGTCCCGGGCAACGCCGCAGCACTGGCTGGCTGGATGTGCCCGGACCGCCGGAACCTTTTCGTGATGTACCTCACCTTCCGTTGGTAGGGTTAAGCCAACCGGGCAGGACCTGTCCCGGAGCCGGCGACCGCCGCACTTTCCACCGGGAGGGGCCAGATGAGCGTTCACCAGACGCTGCCAAGTGTTGATGCCGATTTCGGTGAGCAATGCCAGCGAATCATCCAGGGCATGTCCGCGGTGATCGACGGCAAGCCGCAGGCCATCAAGACGGCGTTGGTGGTGCTGCTGGCCGGCGGTCACCTGCTGGTGGAGGACGTGCCGGGAGTGGGCAAGACACTGCTGGCCAAGGCGCTGGCCCGCAGCGTGGACGGCACCGTGAACCGCATCCAATTCACCCCGGACTTGCTGCCCAGCGACGTGACCGGGGTATCGGTGTTCTCCCCGCAGACCCAGGACTTCACCTTCCATCCCGGCCCGGTGTTCGCCAACATCGTGATCGCCGACGAAATCAACCGCGCCAACGCCAAGACGCAGGCGGCGCTGCTGGAGTGCATGGAGGAGCTGCAGGTCACGGTGGACTCGGTCACCCACCCGCTGCAGCGGCCCTTCATGGTCATCGCCACGCAGAACCCGATCGACGCGGAGGGCACCTTTGCGCTGCCCGAGGCGCAGCGCGACCGGTTCATGGCCCGCATCTCCATGGGCTACCCGGACCGGGCGGCGGAAATCTCCATGCTCTGCACCCACCACGGCCACGACCCGTTGGCCGAGATCGGTGCGCTGCTGGGCCTGGAGCGGCTGCGCCAAATGATGTTGCAGGTCCAGCGGGTGACCGTGACCGAACGCCTGGCCGGCTACGTGGTGGATTTGGGCCGGGCCACCCGGGAGCACCAGCACGTGCTGGTCGGTGCCTCCCCGCGCGCCCTGCTGCAGTGGGTGCGGGCCGCGAAGTCCCACGCGGCGGTCTGCGGGCGGGACCATGTGCTGCCCGAGGATGTGCGGGAGGTCGCCCCGATGTTGCTGGGCCACCGGCTGCTGCTGACCCGGCGGGCCCTGGCCGAGGGCGTGCACCCCGAAACGGTGGTCGGCGAGGTCCTGCAGCACACTGCGGTGGGTGGGGCGGGCTGAGATGGGCCCGGTTCCCCGCTTTGACCCGAACGACTCGCTGTCCTGGGTGCGCGAGCCCGAACGGTTCGGCGTGCTGCGCAGCTGGCACCTGGACTTGGTCTCCCGGCGCGGCTGGGTGGTGGCCGGCAGCGGGCTGGCGGCGCTGTGGCTGGCCCATCTGCTGGGGCGCCGTGAGCTGATGGCCGTGGGGCTGACCCTGCTGGCCCTGGTGGGGTGTGCCTGGCTGGTGGTGCGCCTGGGCCGGCTGGCCGGTCAGATCACCCGGATGCTGCCCGAACGCCCGGTCAGCGTGGGCGAGGTGGTGCCGGTGAGCCTGCGCTGTGAGCAGTCGGCGGTGATCCGCGAGGTCTTGCCCGAGGGCTACCCGCCCGCCCCCAGTTTCCAGGCTCCGGGCCGTTTCGACTACGAACTGGTCTTCCGCCGCCGCGGTCTTCACCTGCTCGGCCCGGCCCAGCAACGCCTGGCCGACCCGTGCGGGCTGGTGGACGGGCTGGTGGACACCGGTGAGGCAAGCGGCGTCGCGGTGCGCGCCCACTGCCTGAGTCTGGAGCACTCCACCGCGCTCGGCGAGCGCATGCTCACCGGTGAGGCCCGGCACACCCAGAGCTCCTCGGTGGACTACTACGATGTGGGGATCCGTGATCACCAGCAGGGCGATTCGCTGCGCCAGGTTCACTGGAAGGCGACCGCCCGCCACGGCCGGCTGATGGTGCGCCAGGAAAACTATGTGGCCACCGCGCACAGCCTGATCGTGCTGGACCGGCGGCGCAGTGCCTGGCATGGCCCCGGGGATTTGAATCATGAGATCCCGCAGGGCACCGGCGCCCCGCTAGCCAGCACGCTGCGCTTTGAAAAGGCCCTGTCCCTGTCCTGCAGCATCGGCGAGCTCTATGCCCGGCACGGCTACCAGCTGATGGTGCGAGATCTGGCCGGGCAGGAGCTGGACAACCCGCGCCCGGCCCCGTCCGGGCGGGCCGGTGAGATCCCGTTCCCGCAGGCGGCGGTGTCCGGCGCCTCTGCGCTGGACCGCTTCGAGGCCTTCCACGCCGCAACCACCAGCCTGGGCCTGAGCGAGGACGGGCAGGAGGCTGACGCGCGCGGGCTGGCCGAATCGCTGGGCAAGCTGCTGTTGGGATTCGCCGATGAACCGGTGTTTCTGGTGCTCGGGGAGCTGGGCGTCGCCCAGGCCCGCTGGCTGGCCGGGCTGTCCCGCACGGTGCGCAACGTGGACGTGTTCCTGATCTGCGCGCACCCCGAACGGCACCGGGAGGCGGCCGCCCAGTTCGCGCTCACCCCGTGGCGGGTGCACCTGCATGGGGCGCAGGATCCGCTGGCCCGGCTGTGGGAGTCGCCATGAGCACCGCGCTGCGTGAGCCGCCGGCCCCCGCGGCAGCGGCACCGGCCGAACCGGCCGCAATGCCCCGGCCCGGGCACCCGCTGGCGCACCTGGTCACCGCGTTGTGCCTGTGGGCGGCCCTGCTGGCCGGGATGGCCAGCCTGCACGGGGTGGTGGAGGGCCACGGCTGGCTGTGGAACCTGTGGTTCCCGCTGTTGCTGGTACATGGCACCGGGGCGGCGGTGCGTGCCAGCCGGTTGCCGGTCTGGCTGGCGCCGCTCGCCTGCCTGCTGGTCGCGGCCGGCTGCGCCTGGTTCTCCCCGGCGCTGGCCGATCCGGGCCTGGGCGGCGGGCGGGGGCAGCGCTTCGGGCAGCTAGTGCACAACGCGAACCTGGAGTTTGCCACCCAGGTGCCCCAGGTGGCGTACACCGCGGCGGTGGATTTCACGTTCCTGCTGCTGGGCCTGGTCCTGGCGGTACTGGTCGAAACCCTGACCAGCTCCCGGCGCCTGGCCCTGCTGGTGGTGTTGCCGCTGGCCTTCGCCCCGGTGCTGGCCTCCCTGTTCAAGCTCAGCGGGGCCGGGACCGGCTACCTGCTGATCCAGTTCCTGGCCATGATCGGCTACGCCACGTTCCTGCCCTACCGGTATCGCCGCCGGCCTTCGGCACTGCCCGGGCGGCGGCAACTGGGTTTTTCCGGCCTGCTGGTCCTGGTGGCCGCGGTGGTGCTGGTGGCCAGCAGCACCTGGATGCCCGGTTTTCGCCAGGGCATGTTCCCCGAAGGCACCCGCCCCTCCGGGGAACTGTTTGCCAGCAACATCGACCCGCTGCTGAACCTGGGCCGGGACCTGCGCAGCAACGGAAACAGCACCCTGCTCAGCTACTACACCTCGGCGCCGGCCGCCCCCTACCTGCGCACCGACGTGATCCAGGACCTGTCCGCCGCACGCTGGGAACCGCAACGCGATCCGCAGGCCCTGGCGTACAGCGGGAACACGGTGCTGCGCGATCAGTACATGTCCTTCGGGGCGAAGCAGGAGGTCACCCAGCTCTCCTGGGACCCGGTGCCGCGCAACCTGCAGCTGCCGCTGCCGCAGAATTCCTATCTCATCCAGGGCCTGCAGGGAACCTGGCGCTGGCAGCCGCAGACCGCCATCGCCTCCTTCACCCGCGAGTCCCGGCAGCAGACCGGCAGCGTGCTGGTCACCCACAGCGTGCCGGAGCTGAACCCCGAGCTGGCGCGGAACTTCGCGTTCTTCGAAAGCCGCACCCCGCCGCTGGATGAGCAGCTCACCCGGCTGCCGGAGGACGGGGGCGGGGCGGTGCACGAGCTGCTGGCGCAGAACCTGCGCCGCGCCTTCGAGGCCAACGGCACCCCGGGCAGCGACTTTGACAAGGCCGTGGCCATCCAGAACTATCTGCGCTCCACCCGGTTCAGCTACTCGGAGCAGACCCCGCTGCGTGAAGGGTATGACGGGGCAAACATGAAGGTTGTCGCCGCATTCCTCGAGCGCCGCCAGGGCTACTGCGTGCACTTCGCCTCCACCATGGCGCTGCTGGCCCGGCAGGCCGGCATCCCCAGCCGGATTGCGGTGGGCTTCGCCCCCGGAGAGGCCACCGGGCAGAGCATCACCCTGGACGCCTCCTCCCTGGCCGGGATGAACCAGGACAGGGACCTTACCGAACGCACCCTCAACGGGTACCGGGTCAGTGGCCAGGACGCCCATGCCTGGCCCGAACTGTACCTTCCGGGCTTGGGGTGGACCCCCTTTGAGCCGACCCCCGGGCGCGGGGTGACCCCCGACTACGCCCCGGTCCCCCGTTCCGAACCGGCCCCGGATCCCACCCTCAACGACAACCGGGCGCTGGAGGAGACACCGCCCAGCAGCACCCCGGCGCCCACGGGGCAGGCAACCGAAACAACGCCGGGCCCGGGCGAGCAGCGCGGCTGGCCGGCCGCCACCGCGTGGCTGCTGCTGCCGGCGGCAGCGCTCGGGCTGCTCATCGCCCCGCTGCTGCGCGCCTCCGTCCGCCGCCGGCGGCTGGAGGTGGCGCAACAGGGCGGTGCGGCAGGCGCCGGCGCCGTGTGGGAAGAACTGCGCGCCCTGGGCGCTGACTACCAGCAGCCACTGCGGTCCGGGGAAACCGAGGCCGCCTACTGTGCCCGGCTCGCGGCCCAGTTCCCGGCAGCCGGCCCACCCCTGGCCCGGCTTGATGCGCTGATTGAACGCTCCTTCTACGCCGCCCAGCACCCCGGCGCCGCCCAGGGTGTGCAGGCCGGGCAGGACCTGGCGGTCCTCGCCCAGCGAATGCGGGGCGCCTCGCCTTGGGGCCTGCGCCTGCGGGCGCTGGCGTGGCCGGCCTCGCTGCGCGGCACGCCGGCACCAGGGATCCGGGTTTAAACAACCGTGGCGGGTGGCCGGCCCCGTAGGCCGGCCACCCGCCACGGCGGTGTTTTGGGTGCGACTACTTCGCGGCGTACGGGTCGGCGATGCCGATGTACTGCACGGAGGTGTACTCGTCCAGGCCCTCGGCGCCGCCCTCGCGGCCCATGCCGGACTGCTTCACGCCGCCAAACGGTGCCGCGGCGTTGGAGATCACCCCGGCGTTGAAGCCGACCAGGCCGAATTCGATCTGCTCGGCCACCCGCAGCAGGCGGTTGAAGTCACGCGAGTAGATGTAGGAGGCCAGACCGTATTCGGTGGAGTTGGCCTGCTTGATGGCCTGCTCCTCCGTGGAGAAGGTGGTCACCGGGGCGACCGGGCCGAAGATCTCCTGGGAGAGGATCGCCGAGTCGTTCAGCACGTTGGCCAGCACGGTGGGCTGGTAGAAGAAGCCCGGGCCATCGACGGGGGCGCCGCCGACCACCGCGGTGGCACCTTCGGCCACGGCGGATTCAACCAGCGAGTGCACTTCCTTCACGGCCTTCTCCTCGACCAGCGGGCCGACGGTGCTGTCCGGTTCGGTGCCGCGTCCGGGCTTGAGCTTGCCCATGGCGGCGGCGAACTTCTCGGTGAACTGCTTGGCCACAGATTCGTGGACCAGGAAACGGTTCGCGGCGGTGCAGGCCTCGCCCATGTTGCGCATCTTCGCGGCCATGGCGCCTTCCACTGCGGCGTCCAGGTCGGCGTCCTCGAACACGATGAACGGGGCGTTGCCGCCCAGCTCCATCGAGGTGCGCAGCACCTTGTCCGCGGCGTCCTTCAGCAACTGCTTGCCCACCGGGGTGGAGCCGGTGAAGGAAACCTTGCGCAGGCGGTCATCGGCCATCAGCGGTGCGGAGATCTTCGAGGCCGAGGCGCCGGAGACCACGTTGAGCACGCCCGCGGGTAGGCCGGCCTCGATCATGGTGGCGGCGAACAGCTGGGAGGTCAGCGGGGTGAGCTTGGCGGGCTTGAGCACCATGGTGCACCCGGCGGCGATCGCCGGGGCGACCTTGCGCGTGGCCATGGCCAGCGGGAAGTTCCAGGGGGTGATCAGCAGGCACGGGCCGACCGGCTTGTGCTGCACCAGGACCTTGTTCTTGCCCTCCGGGGTGGTGATGTAGCGACCGTAGTGGCGCACGGTCTCCTCGGAGAACCAGCGCAGGAACTCGGCGCCGTAGGTCACCTCGCCGCGGGCCTCGGCCAGCGGCTTGCCCATTTCCAGGCTCATCAGCAGCGCGAAGTCCTCGGCGCGTTCGGTCACCAGGTCGAAGCCGCGACGCAGGATCTCGGCGCGTTCGCGCGGGGCGGTGCGTGCCCAGGAGGCCTGCACGGCGTCGGCGGCGTCCAGGGCGGCCAGTGCGTCCTGGGAGGTGGCGCTGGCCAGGGTGGCCAGCTTCTGGCCGGTGGCCGGGTCCAGCACGTCAAAGGTGCCGCCATCGGAGGAATCGCGCCATTCCCCGTTGATCAGCAGACCGGTGGGGACCTTGGCTAGCAGCTCTGCTTCGCGTTCGGCGGTAATGCTCATAGCGGCTTCTCCTGTAGTAGTAAGGACTGATGTTGGCGTCATAACCCCGACCGGCAGTCAGGGCGCTGCCAGCCGGGACACTTTCGAGTCCCGGTGGCTTCGCCGGGCGGCATGCCGCGGCCGGCGGCGCCGGGAACTGATCTAGGTCTGCTTCCAACGCTAGGGGGTGCCGGCTGTGGTGTAAACCGCACCTTGCACCAGTGATATACGATCCAATTGTGCATTTAGACTATGCACTTTGGGCCTTGGCGGCACTATTTTGACGCACCAAACCGTGCGGATCGAAGTATTGTTGCGCCGCGCGGGCAAAGGCGCTATTTTTCGCCCTGCTGCCGTGCGGCCAGCACCGCCTCATACAGTTCGCGCTTCTTCAGTCCGCGGGCCTCGGCGACCTCGGCCACCGCCTGCTTCATCCGGGTGCCGGCCGTAATCAGCTGCTGCACCTGCCCCACATGGTCCTCCGGCTTCCCGGCAGCCGGGGCCTGGGCCCCGGAGACCACCACCGCGATCTCCCCGCGCACCCCGTCCTGCGCCCAGGCCAGCAGCTCGGGCACGCTGCCGCGCCGGACCTCTTCGAACTTCTTGGTCAGTTCCCGGGCCACGGCGATCTGCCGTTCGGCGCCGAACACCTCCAACAGGGACTGCAGGAAGGCGGCCAGGCGGTGCGGGGCCTCAAAGAACACCATGGTGCGCTCCTCGGATTCCAGCGCCTGCAGCCGCTTGCGCCGCTCCCCGGCCTTGCGCGGCAGGAACCCCTCGAAGGTGAAGCGGCCGGTGGGCAGCCCAGACAGGGCCAGCGCGGTCAGCACGGCGCTGGGACCGGGTACCGCGGTGACCAGCAGCCCCTCGTCCAGGGCCGCCGCCACCAGCGGGAACCCGGGGTCGGAGACCGCCGGCATCCCCGCGTCGGAGACCACCAGCACCGTCGCCCCGTCGCGCACCGCCTCCAGCACCTCGGAAATCTTGTGCGTTTCATTGTGCTCATGCAGGCTCATCACCCGGCCGGTGGGCCGCACCCCCAGGCCCTGTGCCAGGTGGTGGAAGTTGCGGGTGTCCTCCGCCGCGATCAAGTGCGCGCTGGCCATGATCTCGCGCAGCCGCGGAGAGGCGTCGGAGAGGTTGCCAATCGGGGTGGCCCCCAGCACGATCTGCCCCTGGCCCTCCGGATCCCGTGTGGCGCGGGCCTCGGGTGCCGGCGCGGAAACTGGGGATTCTGGGTTTTCTTTAGCCTGTTGCACCTTATTAGCCTATCCCTAGGTGTGTAACTGCGGCATTTGTATTTTGCCCACCGGTAGCATGAATGACAATGAGCCTCACCGAGTCAAAACCCCAGTCGGCCAGCCCGGTCCGTTCCCCGTACCAGGCC
The DNA here is from genome assembly GCF_006094275.1 of Glutamicibacter creatinolyticus. Classification (GTDB taxonomy): domain Bacteria; phylum Actinomycetota; class Actinomycetes; order Actinomycetales; family Micrococcaceae; genus Glutamicibacter; species Glutamicibacter creatinolyticus. The sequence goes on along the minus strand of NZ_CP034412.1, from coordinate 699,935 downwards.
TTCACCGCCAGCGCATTGCGCGAGCGGCTGCTGCCGGCCACCGCCCCCGGCGGCGTCCTGGCGTGGCTCATCCCCCTGGTCGTCACCCTCCTGGGCGGGTTGCTGCGCTTCGTGCACCTGAACCACCCGCACGAACTGATCTTCGATGAGACCTACTACGTCAAGGACGCCTGGGCGCTGCTGCATTTCGGACACGAGATGGAATGGGTGGATGAGAGCAATGACCGGTTCATTGCCGGGGACCCGCAGCTGGAGGGTGGGGCCTCCTACGTGGTGCACCCACCCTTGGGCAAATGGCTGATTGGGCTGGGGATGCTGGTCTTCGGGGAGTACAACGGGCTGGGTTGGCGCACGGCCACCGCACTGTTTGGCACCCTGGCGGTGCTGCTGGTGACCCTGTGCGCCCGGGCGCTGTTCAACTCGCACGCACTGGCCGGGATTGCCGGGCTGCTGCTGGCCGTGGACGGGCATTCGATTGTCATGTCCCGCACGGCGCTGCTGGACGTGTTCCTGATGTTCTTCATCCTGGCCGGGTTCTACGCCCTGGTGCTGGATCGTGCCGACGGGCGGCGGCGGCTGATCGCCAAGCTGAGCATCCCGCCGGGCAACCGGGCGGACTACTGGATGCTGCGCCACGGGCCGATGCTCTGGTTCCGGCCCTGGCGCCTGGTGGCCGGGTTGATGCTGGGCTGCGCGGTGGGCGTGAAGTGGTCGGCCCTGTCCTTCGTCGCGGTGTTCGGGATCCTGACCGTGCTGTGGGACTTGTCGGCGCGACGCACCGCAGGGATCCGCCACTGGGTGGTCTCGGGGCTGTGGCGGGACGGGATCCTGGCCTTTTTCCAGATCATCCCGCTGGTGCTGGCCACCTACCTGGCCACCTGGAGCGGTTGGCTGGCCGGCAGCGAGGGGCGCTACCGCAATTGGGCGGCCGAGCATCCCGGGGAGGGTCTTGGCTGGCTGCCGGCGCCGCTGCGGTCGCTGTGGCAGTACCACGTCTCGGCCTACAGCTTCCATACCGGGCTGGATTCGCCGCACAGCTGGCAGTCCCCGCCCTGGACCTGGATGTTCGCCGGGCGCCCGGTGCTGTTCTACTTCGAGGGCTATGACGAAGCGGTGAACGGCTGCACGGTCTCGCGGTGCACCGAGGTGATCACGGATCTGCCCAACCCGGTGATGTGGTGGGCGGCGGCCCTGAGCATGGTGTTGCTGATCCTGTGGTGGATCGGGGCCCGGGACTGGCGGGCCGGGGCGATCCTCTCCAGCGTTGCGGCCGGGTTCCTGCCCTGGCTGCTGTACCCGGAGCGGACCATGTTCTTCTTCTACACGCTGCCGATGACCCCGTTCCTGATGCTCGCCCTGACGTTCATGATCGGCAAGTTTCTCCCGCCCGGCGGGGCGGCCTCCCCGCGCTATCCGGCCCGGCTGGTGCTGGTGGTGCTGTTCCTGGCGGTGTTGCTGGTGGTCTCGGCTTTCTTCTGGCCGATCTGGTCCGGGCAGATGATCCCGGACACCGCCTGGCGGGCCCGGGTCTGGATTCCCAGTTGGAGCTAAGTACGTTATATTACCGTGAAGTAACTGCCAGGTATTGGCGGTATTTCCCCGACCTGGCAGGAAGATTGAGTTGATGCGCGAAGAGACTGTCGAGCTGCGGCATGACCTGGATGCGAACTACAACACCACCAACCTATTGCTCGAACGCGTCCGGCAGGCCCCGGACAAGCCGCTGTTCAGCGTGCAGCGCCAGGGCACCTGGCGGGACATCAGCGCCCGGCGGTTCCTCACCGATGTGCAACGCCTGGCCACCACGCTGATGAGCAACGGGGTGCAGCCCGGAGACCACGTGGCGATCATGTCCCGCACCCGCTACGAGTGGGCGCTGGTCGAGGAGGCCATCTGGTTCGCCGGGGGCATCTCGGTGCCGGTCTATGAGACCAGCAGCGCCTTCCAGATCGAATGGATCCTGCGTGATTCCGGGGCCCGGGTGGTGTTCGCCGAAAACGCGGACCAGCGGGTGGTGATCCGCCAGGCGGCCGCGCAACTGGGCGAACGGGTGGAGGTCTACCTCTTTGACGCCGGCAACCCTGCCCGGGAGAGCTCCATCCCCTCCTCCAAGCTCAGCGAACTGCTCGCCGACCCCGACCAGGTCAGCCAGCGCCAGCTGGAGGCGGCCCGGAGCCGGGCCGGGCTGCAGGACGTGGCCACCTTGGTCTACACCTCCGGCACCACCGGGCGGCCCAAGGGCTGCATGATGACCCACGCGAACTTCTCCCTGGTCGCCTACAACCTGGTCGACTACATGCGCACCGTGCTCGGCGAGGACCAGCGCACCTTGATGTTCCTGCCGCTGGCCCACGTGCTGGCCCGCGCCGTGCAGCAGGCCTGCATCCACGGCGGGGCGGTGATCGCCCACTCCCCGAACACCGCCACCCTGGTCGAGGACCTGCAGGCGGTGAAGCCCGGCTTCCTGCTGGCGGTGCCGCGGGTGTTTGAGAAGATCCGCAACACGGCGCTGTCCAAGGCCGAGGAGGGCGGCAAGGCGAAGCTCTTCGCGCAGGCCGAACAGGTGGCCATCGCCTACTCCAAGGCCCTGCAGGCCAAGCAGCACGGCACCGGGCGCGGGCCCGGCCTGCTGCTCAAATCCAAGCACAGGCTCTTTGATGTGCTGCTCTACCCCAAACTGCGCGAGGTCTTTGGCGGGCAGTGCGGTTACGCGATCTCCGGGGCCAGCGCCCTGAACGAGGATCTGGCCCACTTCTTCCGTGGCGCCGGCATCCAGCTGGTGGAGGGCTACGGGCTAACCGAGACCACCGCCCCGGCCACCGTGAACCAGCCCGAGCACACCAAGGTGGGCACCGTGGGCCGCCCGATCCCGGGCACCAGCGTGCGCATCGCCGAGGACGGGGAAATCCTGATCAAGGGCATCGGGGTGTTCGCCGGATACCACAACAACCCCAAGGCCACCGCCGAGATGTTCACCCCCGAGGGCTACTTCACCTCCGGGGACACCGGGGAGCTGGACGCGCAGGGCTACCTGAAGGTGACCGGTCGGAAGAAGGAGCTGATCGTCACCGCCGGCGGCAAGAACGTCGCCCCCGGCCCGCTGGAGGAAACCGTGCGCGCCGAACGCATCGTCGCGCACTGCATCCTGGTGGGAGACAACCGCCCGTTCATCTCCGCGCTGGTGGCGTTGGATCATGAGGAGCTGGCATTATGGGCCAAGGCCCGGAATCTGGGTGAGCTCTCGCTGCGCCAAGCCGCCACCCACCCCCAGGTGATCGCCCAGGTGCAGCAGGCGGTGGATGCGGCCAACCTGACCGTCTCCAAGGCCGAGTCGATCCGCAAGTTCCAGATCCTGCCCGATGAGCTGACCGAGGCCTCCGGGCACCTGACCAGCTCGCTCAAGCTCAAGCGTCAAGAGGTGCTCGATACCTACGCCACGGTGATCGGCGGGCTCTACCAGCGCTAAGCTGCCCGCCGGCTGGCAGACGCACCGCGGTGCTGGCCTTCCGGTCTCCGCGGGTGCAAGGATGGGGCCATGATCACCCCCGACCTGCAGCAGTACGCCCAGAAGATGCGGGACCTGGCCGCGGCCGGCGTGGACCTGGAAACCGATGCCCGGTTCCTGGACGCGCTGCTGCCGCGTCGGGCCCGGGTGCTGGATCTGGGGTGCGGGATTGGCGCCGCGGTCAACGCGCTGCGCCGCGCGGGCCATCTGGCCTGGGGCATCGACACCTCCGGGGAGGTGCTCCAGGTGGCCGCGGAGCTCTTCGAACCCGCCTGGTACCGCCGGATGCCGGTCACCGACATCGGCTCCGCCCAGCTGCAGCAGGCCGGACTAATCCAGCGCTATGATGGGCTGCTGATGGCGGGCAACGTGGCCGCGTTCCTCTCCGCGCGCGAACTGGCCGGCGTGTTCCGGCAGGCCGGCGCGCTGCTGGATCCGCAGGGCGTGTTCATTCTGGGCACCACAGCCGCCGTCTTTGGCGGGCCCGAGGACCAGGACCGGGCGGCGGAAGGCACCGGGCTGCAGCTGCTGGGGCGCTACGCCGACTGGCACCTGCGCCCCTTCACCCCCGACTCCCCCTGGTGCGTGAGCATCTTCGCGCCCACCACCGCTCGCCAGCTGCCCGGGGCCCCGGACGGGATCTTTGTGCTGGGCGGTCAGGTCGCCCACCCCGACCGGTGAGCGGTGCGGCGCACCACCACTGGGGGCCGTTAACGCACCGTGGCCCCAAGGCAGGTTGATCTGCCTTGGGGCCGCGGTGCGCGTTCGCGGCGTTAGCTGTTGCCCAGCCCGAAGACCCGCGCATCCTGGCGCAGCCGGGAGGCTTCGCGGCGCCGGCCGGTGGGCCAGCAGGTGATCAGCACGATGATGACCACCAAGAGCAGCAGCACCGCCAGGCTGATCGCCGAGTCAATCCAGAACTGCTGCGGGTAGAGACGGATCAGCGTGTCGGTGACGTAGAACGTCCAGCTGCCCTCGGAGAAGAACAGCTCATGGAACTTGGTGAAGAAGCCCTGCCAGCCGATCACGGCGGCGACCACCAGCGCGGCCATCAGCCCGAGCGTAATCAGCGCCCCGGCGAACAGCCCGCGGCGCACTCCCCCGGCGTAGCGGCGCATCAGGTAGACGATCAGCACGATCGCCAGCACCGCCAGCACCGCCCCGAGCACGTACGCGAACCCGATCAGGTTCTTCACATCCACCATGTGCTGCACCTCGGCGTCGGTGAACAGCGCCGAATCATCCGCCTGACGCAGCCCGGAGAGGTATTCGGGGCCGGCGAAGTTGTTCAGGTAATCCACCCCGTAGCTGCCATAGGTCAGCCGTTCGGGCCAGGAGAAGCCGTAGGCGTCGGCCGGGAAGCCGGGGCGGCCATAGGCCAGGGCCAGGAAGGCGGGGGTGGCGACCAGGCGGATCGCGGCGATCAGCGACAGGACCGGGAAGATCAGGGCCAGCAGCACCTGGGCGGTGCGTCCCAGCGGCGGCTTGGAGTTCAGGGCACGCTCCCGGGCGACCCGGCGCTTCACGGCGGCCTCGGAGGGCTCGGGTTCCGGGACGTAGCTGCCAAAGACCCGGGAGCGGGCTTCGGCCACGGCGGCGGCCGAGGCGTTGCTCTTCTGGCTGGCGTTGGGCCCGGCGACCGTCACCGGCGGCACGCTGGCGGGCCGGGCGGCGCTGGACCCGGTGTTTTGGGCGGCCTTGGCCTTCTTCTCCGCCGCGATCTCATGGGGCAGCTTAATGGCCCGGATGACATCCTCCACCGGTTCGGTGGCCGGTTCCAGCTTGCTGACCGGTTTGGTGGCCGGGGCGGCCGGCTTCTTCGTCACCGGCTGCACGGTGGTCTTCGGTGCCGGCTGTGCGGCCGGTGCCTGCTCGGCCTTCGGCTTGCCGGCGGCCGGCTGGGCTGCCCCCGAGCCCGGTGCGGGCGGCTTTTGCGCCCCCTTATCCGCCGCGGCGGGCTTGTCCCCGGTCGGGGCCTTCGGGCTGGGCCTTTGGGCCTGCTGCCCGGACGCGGCGGGCGGTGTTGCGGCTTCGGCCTGGGTCGGCTTGGGCTGCTGGTTCTTGTGCTCTTCGAGGCGCGCGGCCAGCTTCTCGGCCTTCTCGCTGAGCGAGGCCTTCACCGTCGGGGCGGGAGTCGTCGGTGCGGGTTGTGGCTTTGCACCTTCGTTCTGCTTGTTGTTCTCCGGCGTTTCAGCCATGAGATGTCCTCCCGGGTGTGCGCGTTGGGCGATCGACGATTTGCTTCAGCCTGCTGATGGCTGTCGCGATTTCAGCATAACCAGTGACCAGCGCACTTTCCCGGATTACCACACCGCTAGCCTCCAGCTTCGCCGGTCGGGTGCCGGGCCGGGCCGGCCGCCAAGGACCGGCCCGGCCGTCGGGCGCCTTTAGTAGCGGTAGGCGTCGGACTTGTAGGGTCCTTCCACCGGTACGCCGAGGTACTCGGCCTGTTCCGGGCTCAGGGCGGTCAGCTCCACGCCCAGGGCGTCCAGGTGCAGGCGCGCCACCTTCTCATCCAGTGCCTTGGGCAGCACATAGACCTGTTTGTCGTAGTGCCCGGTACCGGCCTTGGTGAACAACTCGATTTGGGCCATGACCTGGTTGGTGAATGAATTGGACATCACGAAGGAGGGGTGGCCGGTGGCGTTGCCCAGGTTCAGCAGCCGGCCTTCGGAGAGCACGATGATCGAGCGTTCCTGCCCGGTGCCGGGCTCCAGCACCCATTCGTGCACCTGCGGCTTGATTTCGATCTTCTGCACGCCGGGCACGGCGGCCAGCTCGGCCATCTGGATCTCGTTGTCGAAGTGCCCGACGTTGCCCACGATGGCCTTGTCCTTCATCGCCAGCATGTGCTCGACCCGGATGATGTCCTTGCCGCCGGTGGTGGTGATGAAGATGTCCCCCTGGCCGACCACGGATTCCAGGCGGGCGACCTGGTAGCCGTCCATGGCGGCCTGCAGGGCGCAGATGGGGTCGATTTCGGTGATGATCACCCGCGCACCCTGCCCGCGCAGCGCCTCCGCGGCCCCCTTGCCCACATCCCCGTAGCCGCACACGACGGCGACCTTCCCGCCGATCAGCACATCGGTGGCGCGCATGATTCCGTCGGGCAGCGAATGGCGGATCCCGTACTTGTTGTCGAACTTGGATTTGGTGACCGCATCGTTCACGTTGATCGCCGGGAAGAGCAGTTCGCCGCGTTCGGCCAGCTGGTGCAGGCGCAGCACGCCGGTGGTGGTTTCCTCCGAGACGCCCTGGATCTGCCCGGCGATGCGGGTGAACTTCTGTGCGTCGCGGGCCAGGGATTCGCGCAGCACCGAGAGGATGATCCCGTGCTCGTGGTTTTCCGCCGCGTCCGGGCCGGGCACCGCGCCGGCCGCCTCGTACTGCACGCCCAGGTGCAGCAGCAGGGTCGCGTCCCCGCCGTCATCCAGGATCATGTTCGCTCCCAGGCTCGGATCCTGTTCGGCCCCCGGCCAGGTGAGGATCTTCTTGGCGGTCCACCAGTAGTCCTCAAGGGATTCGTTCTTCCAGGCGAATACCGGCACCCCGGCCGGTTGTTCGGCCGTGCCGGTGCCGACCACCACCGCGGCGGCGGCCTCATCCTGGGTGGAAAAGATGTTGCAGCTTGCCCAGCGCACCTCGGCGCCCAGGGCCACCAGGGTTTCAATCAGCACCGCGGTCTGCACCGTCATGTGCAGGGAGCCGGCAATGCGTGCCCCGGCCAGCGGCTTGGCGTCACCGAACTCGGCGCGCAGGGACATCAGGCCGGGCATTTCCTGTTCGGCCAGCCGGATCTGGTGGCGGCCTTCCTCATGGCGGGTGATGTCGGCGATCTTGTAGTCAATACTCATGGGCTCCCAGTCTTTCGCGACGTCGGTGGCTGGGCGCTGCCGGGGTACCGGCCTGGCGCAGCACTTAGTGCTTGATGCTAGTCACATTCGCCAGTGCGGGGGCAATCAGGTGACGTTTTATCGCGGCTTCTTTCAGCACCACCGGCACTGGACCCGGTGGGAGGCGGCGCAGGGCATTGCGCGCTAGGCCGCCGGCGGCGGGGACGGGGTGACTTTTGCGTCCGCGGCGGCGCGGGGCCGCAGCCGGTTAGCGGCCGGTGTCCTGCTGGTCCTGGGGCAGCACGGCCAGGCGCGGGCGGGCGTCGAGCTTCGCGCCGCGGGCGCTGCGCTGGGCGGGGGCGGGCTTCTCTGGGGCCGGGCGTTCTTCCTTCACCGCATGGGCCAGGGCGTAGAGTTCATCGTCCTGCGCGGCGGACTGCTGCAGCGAGTCCGGCAGCTGCAGGCGCATCAGCTTCCAGCCGCTGGGAACGGTCAGCCGGTCGGCGTGCTGGGCGCACAGGTCATAGCAGTGCGGCTCCGGGTAGGTGGCCAACGGACCGAGCACCGCGGTGGAGTCCGCGTAGACATAGGTCAGTGTGGCCCGCGCCTGTTCGCGGCACGCGGGACGAGAGCATAAACGAAGACCTTCCACGGTGCTAAGTCTACTCGCCGCCGGCCCACAAAGCCGGCAGGCACGGGCACCGCACGGCCGGGGTGTTTCCTTGTATGCTGGCGGGCATGAAGGAGAAATCCCGACCCCCGGCCCTGCCCGCGCGCCGGCGCCGCCACGGGCGTGGCCGGCGTGGACCGCTGGTGCCCATGCACCTGCCCGGGTACCGCACCCGCCCGGAACGCTTCGACGACGCGGTGGTGGCCAGCGCGCAGCGCCTGGCCGAACGCTGGGGCACGGCGGTGGAGGCCATCGACTTCCGGATCCGCCCGGTGCCCAGCGGCAAGCTGCTGGAGAAGGCGGCGGCCTCCGGGGACCGGGTGCCGCTGGCCTCCTCGCGCACCGCCACCCCCGGCCGGCGGGCAAGGATCAGCATCTACCGGCTGCCGATTGAGCAGATCGCCGAGTCCTACCCCGAGGTGGTGGACATCGTGCACCAGTGCGTGGTGCACGAGCTCTCCCAGCTGTGGATGCAGTCGGTGCATGAGATCGACCCGGAGTACTTCCCCGAGGACCCGGACCTGTAGCGCCCCGGGCTATTGCCGGCGCAGCACCCCGGTCTCGTCGATGACATCCTTGGACAGCGTCTTGTAGCCTTCCTCCTCGAACAGCACGGTCAGCCGGTCCTGTTCGCTGCTCATCACGATCCCGCTGCCCCACTGCTCGTGGATGACCGGTTCGTTCAGCGGGAAGCTCTCATCGGCCTCGCTCAGGTCCTGCGCCGTGCCGGCCAGGCAGTTGTCGCAGTTGCCGCACGGGTTTTCCAGCTCATCGCCGAAGTAGCCCAGCAGGTACTGGCGCCGGCACCCCTCGGTCTCCGCGTAGCCGCGCATCATCTCCAGGCGGGAACGCTCGATCCGGATCCGGGTCTCGGCCGATTCCACCGCCTGCTCGACCGCCTGGTCCACCTCCGGGCCCGGTTCGGCGATCACCAGGTTGCGCCGGGTGCGCACCACCCCGGCCGATTCGAGCAGGTTCACCAGATTGGTGACCTTCCGGGCGGAGAACTGCCCGGCCAGCTCCCGCTTCAGGGTTGAGGGCTTGACCCGCCGCCCGGCCCCATGCAGGGCGGTGAGCACCCGGCGCACCTCCTCCGGGTCCGCGTGGTGGGCCCCGAAGAAGGTCTGCAGCCCCAGGTCCTCGGAGCGGTAGTGCAGGATCGCCCGCGCCGCTTCCCCGTCCCGGCCGGCCCGGCCGATTTCCTGGTAGTAGCTGTCCAGGGAGCCGGGGATGTCCCCGTGCACCACGAAACGCACGTTGGGCTTGTCGATTCCCATCCCGAAGGCGGTGGTCGCCACCACCACGTCCAGGTTTCCGTCCAAAAAGTCGTTGTGCACCGCCTGCCGGTCCCCGCGGTTGCGCCCGGCATGGTAGGCGGCCGCGCGCAGGCCCCGGTCGTTTAGTTCCGCGGCGTACAGCTCGGTGTCCTTGCGGGTGGAGACGTACACCAGTCCGGGGCGCGGCAGCGCTGCGACCTGCTCAAGCACCGCCGCCCGCTTCTGCCCGTCCTCGTGGTGCCGGTTGACCTCCAGGCGCAGGTTGGGACGGTCGAAGCCCTCGGCGATCACCAGGGCGTCCTTCAGCCGCAGCCGTTCCACGATTTCCTCACGCACCGGGGCGGAGGCGGTGGCGGTCAGCGCCACGGTGCCCGGCCCGCCGATCGAATCCTTCAGCGCCCCCAGGCGCAGGTAGTCGGGCCGGAAGTCATAGCCCCAGGCGGAGACGCAGTGCGCCTCGTCAACCACGAACAATGCCGGCTTCAGCTTCATCAGCCGGTCGATCACCTCGTCCTTGGCCAGCTGTTCGGGGGCCAGGAAGAGGAACTTGATCTTTGCCTCGGCCGCGTCCTGCCAGGCCTGGCGCTGCTGCTTCTCGGTGGCCGCGGAGTTCACCGCCACCGCCCGCACGCTACCGGGCAGGGCGTTGATGTCCTCCAGCTGGTCGGACTGCAGCGCGATCAGCGGGGAGACGACCACCACCAGTCCCTCCAACGCCATCCCGGCCACCTGGTAGATCGCGGACTTGCCGTAGCCGGTGGGCATCACCGCCAGCACATCCCGTCCATCCACGGCGGCCTTGATGGCCTTCAGCTGGTCCGCGCGGAAGGATTCCCACCCGAAGACCTCGCGGGCCAGGCGCTTGAGTTCGGCTACATCGGCCATGTCTACCACCTTTCGGCGGCCAGCTTATGCCACCGTGGGCGGTGCGCGGAGTTTTCCTGTCAGTAGCCTTGGAACCGGGGCCCGCGCCAGCGGCAGTGCGTCCGGGCGGGGCACAATACACAGAACCCCGGCCGGCAGCGACCGTGTGGGGTCCTGCCGGCCGGGGTTCAATCGTTGGTGGCGGCTAGTCCCCGACGTTCACCACGATGCCTTCGCTGCCGACGCTGGCCGGCGGCATCTTCGCCCAGCTGACCGAACGGTCCGAGCCGAGCAGGGTCTGGGCAATGTAGGCGTCCGCGTCGGCCTGGAACAGCACCGCCTGGGCGTCTTCGGAAACGTCGGTGGGCTTGAAGGTGCGTGAGGTGCCGGCGGGCACCTTCAGCTCCTGGCCTTCGGCCATCGACCCGTCCTTGGAGATCACCACGGCGTTGACGGTGGCTTCACCCTGCGGGGCGGCGATCGTGAAGGTCGCGTTGCCGTGGGCCGAAAGCGGGGTCACCTGGTTGCCCACCAGCGGCTGGGAGCTGCTGGCCCAGGCGGTGTCCGAGGAGTCCTTCGGGTTCTTTCCGCGCACCATGCGCACCGCGGCGGTCACCGGGTCATCGGCCTCCACCACCACGGTGTAGTACCCGGAGTCCAGCTGGCGCAGGTCCACGATCGAGGTGGCGTTCGAGGCGACGGCCAGGTGGTCATCGAACTTCGCGGCGACCTCGCCGCGCTCGTCGAGCACCTTGACGCTGAACCCGGCCCCGGCGGCGCCGGTGGCGGACACGTGCAGCTGCGGCACCAGGTTCTTCGCCGCAGCATCTGCGGTCAGTTCGTCGATGTTCGACTTCTCATCGATCCACACCCCGGGGATCACCTGGGTGTTGGCCGCCGGGGCGCTGGCCGCGACGAAGTCCACCCCCGAGGGGGTCAGCCCGCGCAGCGCGGACTGCTGGATGCTGGCGGTGATCTTCCCGCCCAGCGAGCGGATGTTCGCGGAGACCGACTCCTGGCCCTGCGCGTAGCCGCCGAGCACGATGGCCCGGCTCGCCCCGGGGGCCAGCACGATTTCCTGCAGCGTGGAGGTGTCGACCAGCCCCTGCGGACCGCGCAGCTCAATGGAGACCTGGGCGGTGGTGGAGGTCGGGTTGGCCAGGTGCAGCACCGAGGAGCTGCCAGTGGTGGTCTGCAGGCCGGTGAACCGCCAGTTCGACGCGGCGGCAACACAGTTGCCCGCGGCCAACCCGGCCAGGTCCCCGTCCTTGGCCTGGTAGCTGCGCAGCCCGCTGCCGATGGAGGGCAGATCCCCCAGCGGCTGGATGCGCAGCACCTGCAGCGGGTCCAGGTTCGCGGTGTTGCCCACCTGGGCGGTGCGCCCGGTCAGGCCCTGGTCATCCGAACCGCGGGCCTCGCGGGCCTGCTCGTCCGGGATGCGCTTGGTCAGCTGGCGGGATTCGTCCTGGCCCAGCTCACCGAGCCCGGATCCCGGGATGCGCTTGGCCAGGTCCGAGACCACGGCGCTGCGGATGGTGGTGGACACGTCCTTGGCGCCCGGGGCGAACTGCGGGTCGGTGCCGTCCACGCCCTTGAGCAGCTGCGGCACCTGCGGGCAGGTGTACACGCTGTCCCCCGCTGGCAGGCTGGTGACCGCGCTGGGCAGTTTGCCCGGTTCGGCCTGCGGGGCGAACAGCGATCCCGCCGCGACGGCGCCGCCGGCCAGGAGCACCACCAGGGTGCTGCCGGCCACCGCCCCGGCCTTGCGCCGTCCGGAGTGCCGGCTGTCGCGGGCCGCGGCGGCCTGCGCCTTCTCCCGCTTGCGGCGGCGCTTGGCCGCCTTCGAATCCAGGTCGGTGGCGGCGGCACCGGCCGCCGTCGCCTGCGGGACGGGGGTTCCGGGCTGGGCTCCAGTCGTGCCGGCGCTTTCGCCCCGGGTGTCCGAAGCGGTCGGCTTCTGTTGGGCGGCGGCGCCGCTGGCGGCCTGGGCCCCGGCGGCGCTGCCCGCGGCGGCACCGGACCCCGCGGTGTTGCCCGCGTCCTTGCCCGTGGCGGACCGCTCCGGAGCGGACGCTGCATCGGTGGACGCCGGCTTGTGCGCGTGCTCCGTGGCCCGCGCCGGCCCGCCGGGCTGGGCCGGGGCGGCGTCAGAGGCGTCGGCCGGCTTGGGCACCGGGCTCGCGGGTGTGCCCGCGGCTCCGGGTCCGGCGCCCTCGGGCGTGCTGGTCTGGGGGCGATCCGTGCCCGCCTGGGCGGTCCCGGGCTGTGGGCCGGAGGGCTTTGCGGGTGCCGAAGCCGGATCCGTGGCCTGCGGCTGGCGCTGCGCGGGCTTCTTCGCGGGTTCTGCTGCGCTGCCGGCGGCAGATGCCTCGTTCGGCTCGTTGCCCCGGGTGCGCCCGCGCGCCTTCTCCCGCTTCTGGCGCAGCTTCTGCGCCTTCTTCTCGGCCTTGGCCTCCGCCTTGGCCCGGCGCTTGAGTTCGGCGGGGCTCGGCGCGTCGCCCTCGGGTGCGCCGGCACCCGCACCGGGCTCGGCGGCGCGGTGGGACCCGCTGGCCTCGGTAACCGGTTGGGGGGCCGCCGGCTTGGGTTCGGGCAGCGCGCCGGAAGCCGGCTTCGGGGCCGGGGTTCCCTGCGCTCCCTTGGCGTTGTCCTCCCGCCCGGTGTTCGGCTGGTCGTCCATCGGCTTCTTCGATTCGTCAGCCACTATTTCTTCTCCTGCTCAACGCTGGAATCGGACAACCGGTCACTGGCCTTCGGGGCCAGCTGGTCGCGCAGCTCACGCTGGCGCTCCCGGGCCTGGCGTCGGCTGAGCGGGGTGTCGGGCACCAGCTGCGGGGCCGGTTCCTCCAGCTGCTCGGCGTGCATCGTCGGCTCCGGGCGCTGCGGGGCCACGGTGGCACCGTGCGCAGTGCCCACCGATACCGGTTCCTCACGGAAACGGAAGTCGGCATCCCGGTATCCGGAGAGCCGGCGCCCGGCCGGGACCGGGATGGCCAGCAGCCCGGTCACCAGCAGCACCACCGCGCCGAGCACCAGCAGCGGCACGGCCAGCAGCTGCTGGTAGCCGACGTTCAGTGCCCCGCCCTGGGCGGGCACCTCGAACGCCTGCGCCCAGCGTTGTTCCCCGTCCTGCGGGTAGGTCACCGGGCGCAGCTGCTGCCCGTCCAGGCTGGCGTTGAAGCGGCTGTCCACACCGGTGGCCAGCACCAGGGTGCGCGGCTGCTGCGCGGCCGGAATCTGCACGTCGCGCAGGGTGCCGCGGCGGCTGTCGAGCACCTGCACGCTGCCGTCCTCGGCGACCAGGCGGGCGAATCCGGTACCGGCGTCCACCGCGTCATCGTAGGTCACCCGCCACAGCCAGCCGCTGTCGGTCTGCCCGATGGCGGCCAGGCCGCTGGCGGCGTCCAGGGTGCGCACCATGGCCGAGGGTTCCCCGGCCTGGTCCAGCACCACATACCCGACGCCAAGCTGGCGCAGGTTTTCCCGGGCGTCCACGGTCGAATCGGCCAGCAACATCGCCACGGCCTGGCGCTGCAGGTCCTGCGGCACCGAATTCTCATTGCGTTCAGGGTGCAGCAGCGAACCGGTCAGCTGCGCCACCTGGGAGCTGCGGCTGAGCGAGTCCAGGCTTTGCCCGGCCCCGGAGACCAGTTCACTGTCGATGCTGCCATCCGCCCGCTGGCGCAGCACCAGGGTGCGCTCCTGCAGCGGGCCGCGTCCGGCATCGGCGGCCGTGGCCGGGATGCTGCGTTCAGCCGAGGCGTGCACCTGCTGCCCGGCCACCAGGGCGGTCGGGGACTGCTGTGGGGCCGGCACATCCAGGGTGGCGGCCACGGCCACCGCACCGCAGGCCACCACGCTCACCGCGGAGCACACGGCCAGCAGCTTCAGGGTCGGCGCGGCGCCGCGGGCCCGGTGCCCGTGGGCGTGGTGTTCGGCGCGCAATGCGGCGACCGCGTTGGCCGCCGCAGCCAGCAGGGCGAACACTGTCAGTGAGACAAACGGGCCGGTGTAGGCGCTGACCGTCTGCTGCGAGTCGATGCCCACCGGGATGAAGCCAATCCCCCACCCGGCGACGAGTGACAGCAGGGCACCGAGCACCATCATCCGGCAGTTCGAACGCAGGGTGCGCTGGCCGGTGGCGGCGCTGCCGATGGTGCCCACCACGGCCAGCGCCACCAGTGGGGCGCCGACCAGCAGGGCCAGCACCAGCGCCCACGGGCCCTCGGGCAGGAAGCCGAAGCCCAGAGGGGTGCCGGCGGCGTCAAACGCCTCCGGGAAGCCCAGCAGCTGCTGCCACGGGGCGGCCGGGGTGAACGCGGAAGGCACGCCCGGCTCGGTGAACAGCAGGCGCGGGTTGCCCAGCGCCTCCAACAGCAGCGGCAGGTTCCACACCAGCGCCGGCAGCGGCACCCACCACAGGGTGCGCGCCTGGCGGGCGCGGGTGATGGCCACCAGGTACAGCAGCACGCACAACAGCAGGAAGAACGGGAAGGACCCGGCCGAAATCACGAACAGCAGCAGGGCCGCGCAGGCCGAGGCGGTCCACGCCGAGGCGTTGGAAATCCCGGCGGCACCGGCCGTGGGCTCATGCCCGATCCCGGCCTTCAGCGCGCGCAGCACCGCCAGGAACAGCAGCGGCAACAGCACATGGATCAGCGCCGCGCCCACCCGGCCGGAGGCCAGGGCGGAGAACAGCACCGGGGACAGGCCCCAGAACAGGCTGAGCACAAAGCGCACCGCCCGGGAGCGGGAAAGCGCCCCGGCGCCGAACCAGGCGAACAGGGCGGCCAGCGGCATCGCGGCCAGCAGCAGCACCGCGCTGGCCTGGTTGGCGTGGTCGAAGCTGAGCGCGGAAAGCAGCCAGTACAGCAGGTCGGTGTTATCCGGTGCGGCCCCCAGGCCGCTGCCGGCCGGCTGCCACCAGCCAAAGGCGTTGCGGGAAATCTCGCTCAGGCTCAGCGACAACGGCTTGAGCGCCCCGCCGCCCAGGGCCTGGGCGCCGAGCAGCGAACGCCACGCCACCAGCGAGACGCCGGTGGTCAGCAGCAGGGAAAGAATCAGGGAGAAGACCGCGGTGGTCTTCGGCGGCCCGGCGATGCGCACAAAGTCGGAGAAGTTGTCCCCGCTGGGCTCGGCTGCGGGCTCCGCGCCGGTGCCGTCGCCGAACACCTGGTGCTCCTCGGCCTTGGCGCTGAGGTTGCGCCGGTATTCGCGCACCTCCACCGCCGGAACCATCAGCCGGGTCGCCTGGTGGCGGGAGACCCGCCGGCTGGCCTTGGCCTGGCGCCGGGAGGCGGCCAGCTTCACCGGGCTGAACAACCCGCGCAGCGTGGCACCGAGGTGGTTGAACGCATGGCCCGGATCCTTGGCCAGCAGCGAGAGGAAGAAATGCCCGATCCCGGCCAGCAGGATCCCCAGCCACACAAACGGCAGCGCCGGCGCCGAGGCGTGCTTCAGGCGCAGGTAGACCTCGGAGCGGCGGGCCTCCTTCGGCCCGGCCAGCGCCGCATGCACGTCCGTGCGGTGGTACATCTTCGCCGCCGGGACCACCACCACGCGGTGACCGGCCAGACGGTTGCGCCAGCACAGGTCGATGTCGTCCCCGCGTCCGGGCAGGGCCGGATCAAAGCCGCCCAGCTCCTCGAACACGTCGCGGCGGATGAACATGCCGGCCGAGGAGACCGCAAAGTAGTCGCTGCGCGCGTCGTACTGGCCCTGGTCCACCTCGTCGATGTCGACCATGGTCAGCCGCTGCGCCTTGCGGTCGGTGCTCAGCCCCACGTCGATCAGCCGTCGCGGGGAGTCGATGTCCAGCAGCTTGCACCCGGCGATCGTCACCGACTCGCTGGCCTCAACCACCGTGGTCAGCGCCTCCAGGGCGTCGGGGGCCGGCATCGAGTCGTCGTGGATGATCCACAGCCATTCATCGCGATCCGCGCGGGCATCGGGCAGGCTGGCCACGGCTTCGGCCACCGACAGGCCCAGCGAGTGCTTGTCCGCCCTGACGATCAGCGCATTGGACGGCAGGTTGGCGCTCAACACCTGGGCGGAGCCGTCGGTGGAGCTGGCATCAACCCCGATGAACCGTTCAATGGGCCGGGACTGGTTGCGCAGCGCGGCTAAAGTGCGTGGTAAAAAGTCAGCGCCATCGTGCGTGGCAACGATGGCGGTGACATGAACTTGCGGGCGAATTAGATTGCTCGTTTCCGTAGACGACGACGTTCACGCTCGGACAGGCCTCCCCAGATGCCGAAGCGCTCATCATTGCTCAATGCGTACTCCAGGCATTCGGAGCGGACCACACAGGCCCCGCAGACACGCTTGGCGTCGCGGGTCGAGCCGCCCTTCTCCGGGAAGAAGGCCTCCGGGTCGGTCTGCGCACACAGCGCACGGGCCTGCCAACCGAGTTCACCCTCGTCGACTTCCCCACCGATTCCCAGCCAGACAGCCTTAATGCTCTCACGCATCTGGTCGTTTTCATCCAGTTCCGGAGCCCAGGAGCCGGTGTTGTCCTCGTCCGGCTGCGACTGGGTCTGGTGTTCACGCAGGAATGCATCCGCGGCATTCTCCAAATCGGCGGCGACGGAGGACTGCGATGCCCCGTCGGCCTGCGGATCGACAAACCAATCGGACGGAGCGCCCTGAACCCCATACTGGGCGGACGCAACAGCCGATGTCGAATACTCGGAGTACCCCTGCTCCATCTTCGCCATGGTGATGTTGACCCTTTCGCTACACGTCTCGTCTCAGGCATCCTGACGATGCCACACGCCTCGACTCCGGTTAGTCCATCGAAATATCGAAAAACTCTTACCGGCGTCCGGCGCACCATCTAATTACATCGGTGTAACTCCTCGAGAGTCAAGCGGGGAGGATATTCTATGGACAGATCTCGGCATTGTGTCTTCACAACACGCCGGAGAAATCCCCCGCCAATCCGGGCGAGTCGCCACTTCCGCGCATTCCCGGTGAATTCCCAGCAAGCGATTGAGGTTCAGCATGACAATCGATACCAATTCGTTACCTTTCGTCGAAAAGTTACTTGGCCCCCGCCGCGCCGACGCAACCCCCTGGCTGATCTGGCATTCTGCCGACGGTGAGCGCATTGAACTGAGCGGACGGGTCTTCGACAACTGGGTGGCGAAAACGGCGAACCTGCTCGCCGAGCTGTTCGACGTCCAGGAAGCCAGCGAGCTGGTCTTCGACCTGCCCGTCCACTGGAAGAGCCTGGTGCTGGCCGTCGCGGCCTGGCACCACGGGGCGGCCGTCATCACCCCCGATGACCCGCAATCCGCCACCGCCGCGTTGTGGATCAGCGACCGTCCGGCCGGGGCGCACATTCCGGCAAGCGCGGACGTGCTGGGTGTGGACCTGGCCGCACTGGCCCTGTCCTTCACCGGGGATCTGGGACCGGCCGAGGACTACAACACCGAGGTACGCGCCTTTGCCGACGACTACTACCCGCAACCGGTCGGCGGCAGCCTGAGCGCGCTGCGCACCGCCAACGCCGAGCTCAGCTACGAGCAGCTCTTCTCCCACCCGGGCCGGGCGCAGGGAACGATCCTGGTCTCCAGCGAGCTGGGCATGGAAAGGCTGCTGCCCTTTGCCATCGGCCAGTGGCAGGCCGGGGACGCGCTGGTGTTGGTCGGGCCGGGAGTTGAAATCACTCCGCGGCTGCTGGAGGGTGAACGCGTCACCGCCCGCCACCCCGAACACTAGGGCTACGGCCGGCCACGAGACCCGAAACGGTTGAAAGCAAGGTGCCCGCCGCCGCGTACTGCGGGGCGGGCACCTTGCCCATCATCACGTGGATGGTGACAGAGGACGCTAGGCCGATTCTGGTCGGCTCAGCCCGATGCTTCCGGTGTCCGGCCCCACGGTGCTGGATGGCGCGCCCTGCGAACGAACGGCAATGACTTCCGCTTCGGAGGAGGCGGCACCCACCAGGGCCGGCTCGGTGTCGGGCAGGATTTCGGTGCGTTCCCCGCCGAAGACCCAGAACTTATAGGCGAAAAAGCGGAAGATGGTGCCCAGGATCAGCCCGACCACCGAACCGGCGATGAATACGCTGGTGGTGTCGGTCAAGCCGAGCATGTACTTGGTCACCCACACACAGGCGGCCGCGATGCCCAGGCCGATGGCGTTCATGACCAGGAACATCACCAGTTCCCGCACCACGTTCGCCTGGCGGCGGTGGCGGAAGGTCCAGTAGCGGTTGGCCACCCAGGAGAACAACGTCGCGACCACACCAGCAACAATCTTGGCCTTCACCGGCGAATCGCTCATGGGGCCCGAGAGCATCCACAAATAGATCGCGGAGTCGACCACAAAAGCGGCCCCGCCGACGACACCGAATTTCGCCACTTCCCGCCAAAGCGTGGAAACCAGTCCACGGATCTTGACGCTGATGCGTTCGAACATTTTCCTCCAGACGTGCCGCGGCCCGCCTCCACCGTTCTCGGTGCGCTGCCACGGGCCAGAACCTACATCACACAGATGGCGATTCTGGCAGATTTAGCTGTCTTATCCCTTGATACAAACAGTTCATAATATCGGCTTTTCCTGATAAATGACCGTGGATGGGCGCTTGCCGGGGCTCGGGGGAACGGGCGGGAGCCAGAGTTTCGCTACCCTAGAGGGGTGAGCTTTCCGAAAATTGGTGTAATTGGTGGCGGGCAGTTGGCCCGCATGATGGCCCCCGAGGCCCTGAATCTTGGCTTCGAACTACATGTGCTGGCCGAGGCCGAGGACGTCTCGGCGGCCCGCAGCGTCCCCGACGCCCCCGTGGGTGATTACAAGGACCTGGATACGCTGCGTCACTTCGCCAAGGGCCTGGACGTGGTCACCTTCGACCACGAACACGTGCCCAATGAACACCTGAGCACATTGATCAGCGAAGGGGTGAACATCCAGCCCCGCCCCGAGGCCCTGATCCATGCGCAGGACAAGCTCGTGATGCGCCAGGCCATCGAGCAGCTGGGCTTGCCCAACCCGCGTTGGGCCAAGGTAAAGAACGTTGCGGAACTGATCGCCTTCGGCGACGAGATCGGCTGGCCGATCGTGCTGAAGACCCCGCGCGGCGGTTACGACGGCAAGGGCGTGCGTATCCTGGACGATGCCCAGGCCGCCCGCGATGCGGCCGACTGGTTCGCCAACGGCGCGCTGCTGGCCGAGGACAAGGTCAACTTCTCCCGCGAGCTTTCCGCACTGGTGGCCCGCACCCCCTCCGGCCAGGCCAAGGCGTGGCCGGTGGTGCACACCATCCAGGTGGACGGGGTGTGCGATGAGGTCATCGCCCCGGCCCAGGACATCGATCCGGCCGTGGCCGAGGCCGCAGCCGCCGCGGCGCTGCGCATCGCCGAACAGTTCGGCGTCACCGGCGTGATGGCCGCGGAGCTGTTCGAGACCCCCGGCAGCGGGGCCGGCTTTGTGATCAACGAGCTGGCGATGCGCCCGCACAACACCGGGCACTGGACCATGAACGGCTCGGTCACGAGCCAGTTTGAGCAGCACCTGCGCGCCGTGCTGGACCTGCCGCTGGGCGAAACCCGCGAACTGGGCCTGACCGTGATGAAAAACTACCTCGGTGGAGAAAACCAGGACCTGTACTCCGCCTTCTCCGCCGCACTGGGTGCTGCGCCAGAGGTCAAGGTGCATGCCTACGGCAAGTCCGTGCGCCCCGGACGCAAGATCGGGCACGTGAACGTGGTGGCCAACACCGGGCAAACAGTTGATGAACTGCGTCAGCGCGCCGAGATGGTGGCCGCGTTGATCCGTGACGGCGTGAAGCAAAACGCATAGCCTATGCCTAGTGGTGGTGGCCTGCGCCACCCCAAGACAAGTTCAAGGAAGCAACGAATGACAACCTCTGCCCCCGTGGTCGGCCTCGTGATGGGTTCGGACTCCGACTGGCCGGTCATGCGCCTGGCCGCCCAGGCCCTGACCGAGTTCGGCATCCCCTTCGAAGCCGACGTGGTCTCCGCGCACCGCATGCCCACCGAGATGATCGAGTACGGAAAGAAGGCCCACGAACGCGGCCTGCGCATCATCATCGCCGGCGCCGGCGGCGCCGCCCACCTGCCGGGCATGCTCGCCTCGGTGACCCCGCTGCCGGTGATCGGCGTGCCGGTCCCGCTGGCCAAACTGGACGGGATGGACTCGCTGCTGTCCATCGTGCAGATGCCCGCCGGCGTGCCGGTGGCCACCGTCTCCATCGGCGGGGCCCGCAACGCCGGGCTGCTGGCCGTGCGCATGCTCGCGGCGGGAACCGACGAACACGCCCGCACGTTACAAAATAAGTTGCTTGAATTCGCGGACTCCCTGCGCGATTCAGCGCACGCCAAGGGTGCCGCCCTGCGTGCTGAAGTCGCCGACGAAAATTTCGCGTCCTGATCAAGGAAAGTCTCTAGCTATATGGGTTCTGCCAGCCATCGTGCACCCGGCCTGCTGCGCCAACCGGAAACACTGTCCTCGCCGGCGCGCTCCAAGCGCGCCCTGATCCTGGTCCTGCTGACCATCGTGTTCCCCGGAAGCGCCCAGCTGATCGCCGGCAACCGCCGCCTGGGCCGCTTCGTGGTGAGCCTGACCATGCTGTGCTGGCTGGCAATCCTCGCCCTCGTGGCGATCTACTTCATCGACTACTCGATCCTGCTGAACTGGGCCGGGCATCCGAACTTCCAGCTGTTCCTGATCATCGTGCTCTCGGTGCTCGCCGTGGGCTGGCTGATCATGTTCATCAACACGCTGGTAATCATCCGCCCGAAGCTGCTGGCCCCGGGCATGCGCGGGATCGTGGCGCTGTTCCTGGTGCTGGCGGTCGCCGGGACCAGCGGCATCTTCATCTACGGCGCCTCGCTGCTGAACACCGGGCGGGAGACCATCACCAAAGTCTTCGACGAGGGCCCGGCCTTCGACCCGGTCGACGGGCGCTACAACATCGCCATCCTCGGCGCGGACTCCGGCGATAACCGTGACGGGGTGCGCACCGACTCGATGGCGCTGCTCTCGGTGGACGCCAAGACCGGCAAGTCGCTGATGATCTCCATCCCCCGCAACTTCCAAAAGGCTCAGTTCGCGGCGGACTCGCCGATGAAGAAGGCCTGGCCGAAGGGCTATGACTGCGGCAACGAATGCCTGTTCAACGCCATCTACCGCGACGCGGTGGACCATCACGCCGACGCCTTCCCCGCCTCGGTGAAGAACGTGGGCGCCCAGGCGGTCATGGATGCCATGGAAGGCACCACCGGCCTGCAGGTGCAGGGCTACGTCATGGTCGACATGGCGGGCTTCGAGTCCTTCGTTGACGCGGTGGGCGGCGTGAAGGTGATTTCCGGGGGCTGGGTGCCCTACAACGGGAAGAAGTGGGAAGGCACCAACATCAACACCCACTGGTTCTCCCCCGGCGAGAAGCACTTCAACGGCAAGCAGGCCCTGTGGTTCGCCCGCTCGCGCGACTTCACCGATGACTACCACCGCATCAAGCGCCAGCAGTGCCTGCAGCAGGCGATCATCGCCCAGATCACCCCGCAGAACGTGCTCTCACGCTTCACCACGATCATGGACGCCGGCGAGGAGCTGGTGGAGACCGACATCCCCGCCAGCCAGCTCGGATCGTTCATCTCGCTGGCCGAAAAGGCCCGCAAGACCCCCTTTGACCGGCTGACCTTGGGGGCCCCTGACTTTGAGCGCACCTTCTCCACCTACCCGGACTTCGACAAGATCCACCAGCGCATCGACGAGATGATCGCCAAGCAGGGCGAGCCGGAGAAGCCGAAGGAAGCCTCCAAGGACCCAAAGAAGGACGAGAAGAAGGACGACAAGAAGGAGGAGAAGTCCTCCACGACCCCCACCGAGTCCTCCGCATCGGCCAGCCCGAGCGACGACCGGGCCCTGTCCACCACCGGCGACCAGGAATTCACCCAGCCCAACGGGGACCCGATCACCGAGGAGTACCTGGTGCAGCTCGAACGCTACGGCTACACCACGCGCATCAGCCAGATCGCGGCGAACAACGACGAGTGCCGGGTTCCCTAAGAAATTTCCCTCCACCCCAAACCGAACCCCGAACATGTTTGTTTCTCCGTGATGAAAGGTCAGCTGACGTACATGTTTCACCTGCACAACAGCATCCGCACTTACCATTGGGGTTCGCCGGACGCTATTTCCTCGCTGCTGGGTCTGCAGACCGACGCGACCCCGCAGGCCGAGCTCTGGTTGGGCGCCCACCCGGGCAACCCCAGCCGGCTGCGCGAGACCGGCCAGGGGCTTGATGAGCTGCTGGCCGACACCCCGCAGCTGCTGGGCCAGGCGGTCAGCGATCGCTATGGCCAGCTGCCGTTCCTGATGAAGGTGCTCGCCGCCGACCAGCCGCTGTCCATTCAGGTGCACCCGTCCCTGGAGCAGGCCGCGGCGGGATTCGAGCGTGAAGAGCAGGCCGGGATCGGGCGGGATGCCGCCCACCGCAACTACAAGGACGCAAACCACAAACCTGAGATGCTCTACGCGCTGGGCGACTTCGTGGCGCTCAGCGGCTTCCGGGCCCCGGCCCAGATCATTGCCGACCTGCAGCGCCTGCAGCCATGGCTCTCCGAGCCGGCCGCAGCCATCAGCCGGGAGCTGGTCGACGTGCTGGACCGGGAGGAGGACCCGCTGGGCCAGGCGCTGGCCCTGGTCCTCGGCGGGGATCAGCGTATCGGGAAACTGGTCGATGAGATGGTCACCGCCATCACCGCTCACCCGCAGCTGCGCCAAAACCGGCAGCTGGATGAACTGGCCTGGGCGGCCGGCTACTACCCGGCGGATCCCGGGGTGCTGGTCACCCTGCTGATGAACGTGGTCGACCTCAAGGCCGGTGAGGTCATCTGCATGCAGGCCGGCTACCTGCACGCCTATTTGCGCGGGGTGGGCATCGAGGTGATGGCCAACTCGGACAATGTGCTGCGCGGCGGGCTGACCAGCAAGCACATCGACGTGCCCGAGCTGCTGGCCATCACCCACACCCAGCCGGGTCAAGCCACCGCGCTGTCCGGCGCGACCCTCGGGCCGGGCAACACCCTGTACACCCCGGACTTCGACGAATTCCAGCTGCAGGTGCTGCAGCTGTCTGCCGAGGGCCGGGCTCAGCAGCTGGCCTGCCACGGGGCCGGGATCGCGCTGTGCACCGGCGGCAGCTTCACCCTGCAGCGCGACGGCCGGCAGCTTCAGCTGCACCGCGGGGACTCGGTGTTCCTGCCGGCCGGCTCCCCCGTGCTGGCCCAGGTGCTGGATGGGACGGACGCGACCCTGTTCCTGGCCAGCGCCCAGACCCCAGGAGACTAAACCGGAGGGCGGCCCCGCCCTCAGGGCTAGGGGCCATTCCCCGCATAATGCAAAAGGCTTCGGCCGTTGCCTTCCGGAAACATCCGGGGGCAACGGCCGAAGCCTTTGATGGTGGCGGGAAAGCCTAGCGGGTGTAGGCTTCCCACTTGTCCTGGGCGTGCTCGCCCTCGACGAAGCGGATGGTGCCGGACTTCGAACGCATCACGATCGACTGGGTGTGGATGCGGTTGTGCTTGTACCGCACCCCGCGCAGCAGGTCACCGTCGGTGATGCCGGTGGCGGCAAAGTAGCAGTTGTCGGAGGTGACCAGGTCGTTGGTGGTCAGCACGCGGTCCAGGTCGTGGCCGGCCTCCAGGGCCTTGTTGCGTTCGGCCTCATCGGTGGGCCACAGCCGGCCCTGGATGACCCCGCCCAGTGCCTTGATCGCGCACGCGGTGACGATGCCCTCCGGGGTTCCGCCGATGCCCATCAGCGCATCCACGCCGGTCCCCTCACGGGTGGCGGCAATCGCGCCGGCCACGTCGCCGTCCATGATCAGCTTCACGCGGGCGCCGGCCTCACGGATCTCGTTGATCAGCTTCTCGTGGCGGGGACGGTCCAGCACGGTTACGGTAATCTGGCTCATCTTCTTGCCCTTGGCCTTGGCCATCAGGTGCAGGTTCTGCTTCACCGGCAGACGCAGGTCCACCAGCTCGGCCGCTTCGGGCCCGGTGACCAGCTTCTCCATGTAGAACACGGCCGACGGGTCAAACATGGAACCGCGGTCGGCCACCGCCAGCACGGACAGGGCGTTGTTCAGGCCCAGGGCGGTCAGCCGGGTGCCGTCGATCGGGTCCACCGCGACGTCGCATTCCGCGCCGGTGCCGGTGCCCAGCTTCTCGCCGTTGAACAGCATCGGGGCTTCGTCCTTCTCGCCCTCGCCGATGACGACCACGCCGTTGAAGTTCACGGTGGACAGCAGGCCGCGCATGGCGTCCACGGCCGCGCCGTCGGCCGCATTCTTGTCACCGAAGCCCACCCACGGGGAGGAGGCGATGGCCGCGGCCTCGGTGGCACGCACCAATTCCAGCGCCAGGTTACGGTCCGGTTCGGCCTCGGATACCGACAGTCGTGGAGAGAGTTGGGCAAAGTTGTTCTTTTCGGTCACGAAAATTCCCATCGCTTCGGTCGTAAGGTATTGCGCCTATGCAAACATCCCCATCATATCGCTTGGCCGTCTTTAGGCTGAATCACACGACATCACCTGACACACCCGTCCGCCGGGAGAACAGTATGAGCGGATTGGGGCCTCCCCCGCCCGGGCGGTGGGCGTGTCCTCGGCCACCTTGGTTCGATTTGTGCGCCGGCTTCGGGGAGAATGGTGGGGTGCAGCCAAGCAATGACCAGCAGCCTGAAACCACTCCCACGGACGCCCCGGCGGCGCGCCGTGACCTGAACGACCCCGAGGCGACGTTCGAGGATTTGCCCTACAAGCCGCAGCTCACCCAGAGCCAGGCCAAGCGGGCGAACCAGACGTTCAAGGGGATGGTGCTCTCACTGCTGTTCACGGTGGCGGCGGTCATCCCAATCCTGCTGCTGAACCCGCTGCAGAAGGCCGATGAGGCCGACCGGGCAGTGAACCTGCAGCAGGTCGCCGAACAGGCGGCCCCCGAGGCGAGCTTCGAGCCATGGACACCGCAGCTGGGTGAGGGCGAGTACGCGAACTTTGCCCGCTGGAAGACCTCCCAGGTGCAGGAAGTTTCGTACTGGGAATTTGGCCTGGTGATGCAGGAGAAGGACTTCGTGTGGGTCCGCCAGATCTCCAATGAGCAGTTCAACGCCAGCTGGCTGGCGACCATCACCGACAACGCGACGCCCACCGACAAGCTGAACATTGGTGGGGCCGAATGGGAGCAGCGGACCAAGGACGATCAGAGCTACCTGATCTCCCAGCGCAGCGACTCCACGCTCATCCTCTCCAGCGACACTTCCCCCCAACAGCTGTTCAACCTGGCCCAGGTAGCCACCCAGCAGGTCAAGTAGCACCGCCAGCCCAGGCCCGCCGGCCGCACTCCACCCACCGACTCCGCCCGGTACGCCACCAAGGACCACACCCATGCCCGAACACCACCTTGCACCGCGCCTGAGCCCGCGCCAGGCCTGGCACCTGCTGCGCGAAGGCAACTTCCGCTTTGTCAACGGGCAGACCCGCCACCCGAACCAGGACGGGGCCCGGCGCCAGTCGCTGATCCACTCCCAGGAACCGTTTGCGGTGATCTTCGGCTGCTCCGATTCCCGGCTGGCCGCGGAGATCATCTTCGATGTCGGGCTCGGTGACATGTTCGTGGTGCGCACCGCCGGGCACGTCATCGACACCGCGAGCCTTGGCTCCCTGGAGTACGCGGTGCAGCTGCTGAACATCCCGCTGATAGTGATCCTGGGCCACGATAACTGCGGAGCGGTGACCAGTGCCATGGAATCCCGCCACACCGGCAACATGCCCCAGGGGTTCATCCGTGATCTGGTCGAGCACATCACCCCCTCGGTGTTCGCCGCCGAAAGCCACAACCTGTTTGATGTGAACTCCACCGTCGTCGAGCATGTCCAGCAAACCTCCGAACGACTCGTGGAGCGCTCGCGCATCATCGGGGACGCGGTCCACAGCGGACGCACCGCGGTGGTGGGGGTGACCTACCGGCTGGCCGAAGGCAAGGCGCAGATCGTCTCCGGCTTCGGCATCTCCTAGTCGAACCCGGTTCCGCGGAAGCACCCCACGCCACCCGGTGACCCGCATCACTACCATGGGTGATTTTTAGACTACACAGTTGTTTCCTAATGCACCTCGCACGTAGCGTTAAGCCATGACCAGTAGTGATGATTTCCGCATTGAACACGACACCATGGGCGAAGTCCGGGTCCCGAAGGACGCGCTGTACCGCGCCCAGACCCAGCGTGCCGTGGAAAACTTCCCGATCTCCGGCAAGCGCCTGGAGTCCGAGCACATCAAGGCCCTGGCGCAGGTAAAGAAGGCGGCCGCGCGCGCCAACCTCGAATTGGGTGTCATCGACGGGGAACGTGCCGAGGCGATCATCGCCGCCGCCGACGCCGTGGCCAGCGGCGAGTATGACGGGCACTTCCCCATTGACGTGTTCCAGACCGGTTCAGGCACCAGCTCGAACATGAACACCAACGAGGTCATCGCCGAGCTGGCCAGCCGCCACCTGGCCGAGGCCGGCTCCTCCACCACCGTGCACCCCAACGACCATGTAAACGCGTCCCAGTCCTCCAATGACGTGTTCCCCACCTCGGTGCACGTGGCCGCGACCGCGGCGCTGACCGGCAAGCTGATCCCGGCGCTGGAGGTGCTCGCCGCCTCGCTGGAGGCCAAGGCCGAAGAGTTCAAGGACATCGTCAAGTCCGGGCGCACCCACCTGATGGACGCCACCCCGGTCACCCTGGGCCAGGAATTCGGCGGTTACGCCGCCCAGGTGCGCTACGGCATCGAACGGATCCAGGCCGCCCTTCCGCGCGTGGCCGAGGTCCCGCTGGGCGGCACCGCCGTCGGCACCGGCATCAACACCCCGGAGGGCTTCCCGCAGCACGTGCTGAAGTTCCTGAGCGAGGACACCGGGCTGCCGATCACCGAGGCCCGCAACCATTTCGAGGCCCAGGCCAACCGCGACGGCCTGGTCGAGGCCTCCGCGGTGCTGCGTTCGATCGCGATCTCCTACATGAAGATCAACAACGACCTGCGCTGGATGGGTTCGGGCCCGAACACCGGGCTGGGCGAAATCGCGATCCCGGACCTGCAGCCCGGTTCCTCGATCATGCCCGGCAAGGTCAACCCGGTAATTTCCGAGGCCGCCATCCAGGCCGCCGCCCAGGTCATCGGCAATGACACCACCATCGCCTGGTCCGGCACCAACGGCATGTTCGAGCTGAACGTGGGCATCCCGGTGATGGCTGCGAACCTGCTTGAATCCATCCGCCTGCTGACCAACGTCAGCCAGGTGATGGCCGAGAAGATGATCGACGGGATTACCGCGAACGAGGAGCGCGCCCGTTTCCTGGCCGAGGCGTCCCCCTCGATCGTGACCCCGCTGAACAAGCTGATTGGCTACGAGAACGCGGCGAAGATCGCCAAGAAGGCCGTGGCCGAAAAGCTGACCGTCCGCGAGGCCACCATCGCCCTGGGCTTTGTGCAGCGCGGGGAGATTTCCGAGGAGCAGCTCGATGAGCTGCTGGATGTCTCCACGATGACCGGCAAGCACTAGCCTTCGCCGCTTCGTCTCCCGGCGGCGTGTCGTCACCGACGGCCCGCCGCCGTTTCACGTTCCGGCCCGGTAAGGAGGGCTTAGCCGAAGTAGCCACCCACCCGGGGCGCCAGGGCCCAGCGCAGCGCCCGCTCATGCAGCGGCGGCAGCTGGGGGTAGGCGTCCAGCGCGAAGTACGCGGTTTCCAGGTTCTCCCCGTCCAACGGCCGGGGCTGGAGCTCATCCAGGGCCTCGGCCCGGAAGACGATGTCCACGTACTGGGCCTGGTCCCCATTCGGGTACTGGGTGGGTGCGGTTACCCCCACCCCGATCAGGTGCGTCACCGCACAGCGCACCCCGGTTTCCTCCTGCACCTCGCGCACCGCGGTCACTGCCGGCTCCTCCCCCGGCTCGATGATTCCGGCTGGCAGCGTCCACAGCCCGTTGTCCGAGCGGCGCACCAGCAGCACACCACGCTGATCGAGCACCACCACTTTCACCCCCGACAGCCAGAGCGGTGCGGTGCCGACATGGTGGCGCAGTGCCGTGATGAATTCGGGGGTAGCCATCCGTTCATGGTGTCATACCCAAGGCGATCGCCGCACCCAGGATCATGAACGGGCCGAAGGGCACATGGGACTTCATGCTCAGTTTGCGCAGCAGCATCCCGCCAAGCACCACCAGGCTGGCGCTGACAAAGGCGAACAGGGTAGCCAGCAGCAAGGAGCCGAGCGAAAAGTAGCCCAGGTTCAGTCCCAGCACACCGGCCAGCTTCACATCCCCCATTCCCATGGCCCCGCGTCCGAGCACCGCAACCAGCAGGTAGCCCCCGCCCAACAGCAGCAAACCCAGTCCCGCCCACAGCAGGTCGACAAGGTTCCCACGCAACACGCTGATCAGCAGCAGCAGCCCGGCGCTGGCCCCGGCCCACCGGGCCACCAGCCGGTTCGGCAGCCGGTGCACCGCAATGTCGGTCAGGCTCAAGCGAGTACCGAAATACAGGAAGCACAGCACATAGGCGACGCCGGCCATCCGCAGCCAGGACCCGTCGGTCCACAGCGCGGCCAGCGACACCCCGGCCGGGACGAACCCGGCCCGGGACGCTTCACCCAGCAGCAGACCCACCATGTACAGAGCATAGGCCGCATTCGGCATTCGCGGGGCAGCCGGCCGGGGGCTGTGCACAATCCGGCCGAGCCCGGAACCAGCCCTCCCGGTGCGAATCCCCGCCCCGTCCACCGGCGCCCTTGTCCCGTGGCGCGGGGCTCCTAGACTGGGTGTATGAGCTCCCCAGCGCGCGATCAGTACTTTCCCGGTGGCCGGCTGCCGGATTCCGCGGCCCGCCGGCACCTGCGCGCCCTGGCGCGCTCGGCCCCCTGGCTCTCCAGCAGCCTGCGCTTGAGCGTTGACCTCCCGCCGGCCTACGCCCGCGAAGAGCTGGGGCTGGAAGGTGAACTTACGGTGCTGCTGCGCTCCCGGGAGGCGGTGGCAATCTCCAACGACCGGGACCAGTTGGTCTTCCAGCGCGAACGCTTCACCCAGGACCGGGGGCTGGACTATGTGGCCGCCACCGCGGCCTCCTGGCAGCTGCCAGCGTCCCTGGTCACCCCGGTGTTCGGGGATGACCACCTGGTGTACCGGCGACCGGCCATCCAGGGGTTTGGGGATTTGTTGCCGCTGCCGTTCCTGCAGGCGGTACTGGACCCCTATGAGTTGGCCGGGGAGGAACCGGCGAGCCTGGAGCTGGCGTTCAACCACCCGACCTTCATCCACGAGCTGCGTGAATCAACCGATGCCCAGGGCCGCCCCGTCCTGGCGGCGGTACTCAGCGCCGGGCACAACTACCGGCCCGCGGTGCCCGGCTACCCGCTGGTTCCCGCCGGAACGCGCACCCTGGTGGAGTTGGACCGGCAGACCGGGATCCTGCTGCGCCGCGAGGTGCTGGACGGTGAGCCGGCGCCCACCCTGCGGGTGCGGGTGCTGGCGCACAACGAGTACTACATCGACTCGCTGTTCACCGCCCCCACCCCAACCCTGGTCGATGTGCGCGCCCCCAGGCCCTGGACCCTGCGCCCGCGAACGGCGCAGGATCCCGGCGGGACCGGGCTGAAGCGGCGCTAGCGCACCTTCGCGTCGAGCATCTCGGTGACCAGTGCCGCGATTGCCGAGCGTTCCGAGCGGGTGAGGGTCACGTGCCCAAACAGGTCGTGGCCCTTGAGCTGCTCCACCACGGCCGCCACCCCGTCGTGCCGGCCCACATGCAGGTTGTCGCGTTGGGCCACGTCGTGGGTGAGCACCACCTTGGAATGCTGCCCGATGCGCGAAAGCACCGTGAGCAGCACATTGCGTTCCAGGGACTGCGCCTCGTCCACGATCACGAACGTGTCATGCAGTGAGCGGCCGCGGATGTGGGTCAGCGGCAGCACCTCCAGCATTCCGCGTTCCACGACCTCATCGATCACGTTCTTGGAGACCAC
Source organism: Glutamicibacter creatinolyticus (assembly GCF_006094275.1). Taxonomy (GTDB): domain Bacteria; phylum Actinomycetota; class Actinomycetes; order Actinomycetales; family Micrococcaceae; genus Glutamicibacter; species Glutamicibacter creatinolyticus. Next base: position 669,757 of record NZ_CP034412.1, on the reverse strand, counting down.
CGAGCTGAGCGTGTCGAACACGGCCTGCGCCCAGGGGTTCATCTTCTCCCCCTCCGAGCCGGGCAGGTACCCCAGCTCCTGGCCGCCAACGGCGTACAGCGGGCGGAACACGGTGATCTTGCGGTGTTCGCGCCGCTCCAGCACCGCCTCCATGCCCGCGCACAGGGCCAGCGCCGACTTGCCAGTGCCGGCCCGCCCGCCCAGCGAGACGATGCCCACCGACTCATCGAGCAGCAGGTCCAGGGCGATGCGCTGTTCGGCGCTGCGCCCGTGCAGCCCGAACGCCTCCCGGTCCCCGCGCACCAGCCGGATCGATCCGTCGTGCACCTTGCGTCCCAGCGCTGAACCACGCACCGAGGTGATCACCAACCCGGTGTTCACCGGCGCGTCGGCCACCTCGGGTGGGGCGTCGAGCCGCTCGGATTCGTAGAGTTCGGCCATCGCCTGGGCGTCCAGCTCCAGCTCCTGGATCCCGCTCCAGCCCGAGGAGCGGGTCAGTTCACTGCGGTACACCTCCGCGTGGATGCCGATCGCCGAGGCCTTGATGCGCATCGGCAGGTCCTTGGTCACCAGCGCGACCTCAAGCCCGGTATCCAGGATGTTCTTGGCCACCGCCAGGATCCGGCTGTCGTTGTCGGTGCTGCGCATCCCCACCGGCAGCACTTCCTGGGCGATGTTGTTCAGTTCGATGCGCAGGCTCCCGCCGGATTCCCCCACCGGCACCGCCGTGCCCAGTCCGCCGTGCTCCTGAATCAGATCGTCGAGGTTCCGCAGCGCCTGTCGGGCGAAGTATCCCAGCTCCAGGTCCTTGCGCTTGTGCTCCAGTTCGGTGACCACGGTCAGCGGGATCACCACCGGATGCTCGGCAAAGTTGAAGATGGCATGCGGGTCAGAGAGCAGCACCGAGGTGTCCAGCACATAGGTCCTGGGGGCTAGTTCGGTCTGTTGGGCCATGACGATCCACCCGTTCTCGAATTCAGCGTGGGGGCTCTCCCCACGCATCAGTGGGAAAAGCCCGCACCGGAATTCCGCTGGGCCGCCGGCCGGCGGCCCCGTCAAACGCGCGGGCAACCATCCAGTGTCGAACCTTTCGTTCGGCCCGGCCGTCCTGGCTGGGCCTGTGTGCCCAGCCTATCCCCGGCGGGGAGTCGAAAAAGCCAACACCAGGTTTCTTTTGGGTATCGATCAGGTTCTGGGCTCGAAGCTCACGCAGATGGCGCTGTCAGCCGCGGGTTTGCCACCACCCCGGCCCGCCGGACCGGTCTTCGCGGCGGTGGGGGCCGGTCGAAAAAAGGAGATGGGCCGAGTCAGGCCCCGAAGCGGCGCTGCCGGTCGGCGAAGTCCCGCAGGGCCCGCAGGAAGTCGACCCGCCGGAAGTCCGGCCACAGGGCCTCGCAGAAGTAGAACTCCGAGTAGGCGCTCTGCCAGGTCAGGAACCCGGACAGGCGCTGTTCCCCGCTGGTGCGGATCACCAGGTCCGGGTCCGGCTGGCCCTTGGTGTACAGGTAGGCGCCCAGCGAGTCCACGTCCAGGTTGTCCGCGACGTCCTTCAGGGACTGGCCGCGGCTGGCCGCGTCGTTCAGCAGCGATTTGACCGCGTCGATGATTTCGCGCCGGCCCCCGTAGCCGATGGCCACGTTCACGTGCACGCCATTGCGGTTGGCGGTGGCAGCCTCCAGGTCGGTCAGCTTCTGGGCCAGGTCCGCCGGCAGCAGGTCCCGGGCCCCCACCTGCTGCACCTGCACCCGGTTGGTGTGTCCCAACTCGTCGAGCAGGTTGCCGATGATGTCCAGCAGGTCACGCAGTTCGGCCGGTTCCCGGTTCAGGTTGTCGGTGGAGAGCATGTACAGGGTCACGACCTTGATGCCCAGGTCCTCACACCATTCCAGGAACTCCAGGATCTTCTCCGCCCCGGCCTGGTGGCCAGCGGCGGTGGTGCTTCCGGCCAGCTTCGCCCACCGGCGGTTCCCATCGACCATCACACCGATGTGGTGCGGCAGCTTGTCCCCCGGCAGCGACCTGGCCAGCCGGCGCTCGTAGAGTCGATAGGCAAGGGACGGTAGGCCCACCTGCTCCTCCTGACGTGTCCTCTTGTCCATGTGGCGTGAAACCTGGCGGCATGCGCGCCGTGCCGTGCGGCACTGTGTCTAAATTTACCGCCATACCGGCCCCGGGGCGTGCATCCGCGCCGCCACACATCGCCACCGCGCCGTCCCTGTTCTCCCTCTACCCCCGGCGCAGCGTCTGGAGCAGGGCGGCCGCGTCGGCCACCGGCGCCTGGCAGGTGGTGTGCCGGCACGGGTAGATGCGCAGGGCGTTGCCCGGCCCGGCCGGCTGCTGCTCGTCGCCGGCCCCGACCGGCAGGCCGAGCACCGTGGCCAGCCTGCGCAGGGCGCCAAGCTGGCGGGGTTCGCCGCCGGAGATGCGCAGGTACTGGATGGGCGACTGCAGCAGCCCCTGCACCTCCAGCGCGCCGGCCACCGCGGAGGGGAAGCGCGCGGCCACCACAGGGCTGTGCCCCACCAGGGCCTGGGCGGCCTGCATGTCCCGGTCCACCCGTTCTTCGTTGTCAGGCCCGGCGCCGTCCTGGTCCGGCACGGCCATGGTGTGCTGGGCGCGCAGCAGCAGCGCCCGGGCCAGCAGGGAGGAGGCGGCGGGCACCGCGTCATCCAAGGCGGTGGCCGCCGGCTGCTGCCCGCGCTGGGCGGCCAGCGCCGGGTCCAGTTCGCGGGTGTCCCGGGCCAGGCCTTGTTCGTCGATGAAGCTCAGCGCCTGTTCCAGCAGCCGGTCACGGCGCAGGGCCCAGGGGCCGGAGGGTTCGGCGAGCGCCAGGGCCGCGAAGCCCAGGGCCATCCCCGCGTAATCCTCCAGGGTTCCCTCGTTGCCCTGCTCGGCCTGGTTTTCAAAGCTCACCCGGGCCAGGGTGCCGGTGGCGGCGGCAACGTGGATCTCCCACACCGTGTGGGCCACCTGTTCGGCCAGCTGCCGGTGCCCCGGGTTCTCAAACACGATCGCGGCCTGGCACAGCGCCTCGATGGCCAGCCCGTTCCACCCGGCCACCACCTTGCTGTCCCGGGCCGGGGCCGGGCGCTCGGCCACCAGCTCGCGCACCGCCTGCAGCAGCCGCTGCCAGGTTTCGCGTTCGCTCCCGCGGGGCATGCGCCGCAGGGACAGGCAGTAGTGTCCCGGGTCCTCGGCGACCTCGGCCAACCGGATCAGGTCTTCGGGCAGCGGACTGTCCAGGCCGGCGGCGGCCTGGTCGAACTCCTCGCGGGTCAGCGTGTAGGCCCCGCCCTCGACGTGCTGCCCGTCGCGCAGCGAGTCCGCGTCCCGGGAGGCGGCCAGGGCGCGGTGCCGGTCCCCGCTCTGCCCGGTGAGCATCGAATCCCGCAGCCAGGTGGCGGTGCCGGCGGCGGCGCGGGTGCAGGCCTCGGCCAGCGCTGTCGCGCGCTGGGTCCGGGCGGGGTCCGTGCCGGTGGCCGCCAGCTGGGTGCAGGCCAGCTGGCACAGTCCCAGCAGCCGCAGCAGCTGGGCGTTGTCGTAGATCATCTTCTCAAAGTGCGGTACCGCCCAATGCTCATCCACGCAGTAGCGGGCGAAGCCTCCCCCCACGTGGTCCTGCAAACCGCCGAGCACGATCTCCTCGGTGGTGGTGGCGGCCGCGTCGAACAGCGGGCCCGGCTCGGGGTGGGTGAGCACCTGCTGCCAGAGCACCACCAGTGACTGGGTGGGCGGGAATTTGGGGGCGGGGGTGAACCCGCCCTCGCTGCGGGTGGTCTTGATCCACTGGTGCACCGCAACCTCCAGTGCCTGCCCCTCGGCCTGGTTCCCGTCCTGGACCGTGGCGGGATCGGCGGAGAACTTCATCATCTGGTGTTGTCCGCGGCTGAGTTCCACCAGGTGCTCGGCCAGCGCCGCGGCCTGCTGCTCGACCCCCTCACGGCGCTGGGTGTAGGCCTCGGTGACGGCGGTGAGCACCTGCATGAAGGAGGGCACCCGGCCGCGCTGCCGGGGCGGGAAGTAGGTGCCAGCGTGGAAGGTGCGCCCGTCGGGCAGCGTGAACACGGTCATTGGCCAGCCGCCGGCCCCGGTCAGGGCCTGGGTGGCGAGCATGTAGGTGTCATCGACCAGCGGATGCTGTTCCCGGTCGACCTTGATTGAGACGAAATGTTCGTTCAGGTAGGCGGCAACCTGCGGGTCGTCGAAGGACTCGCGGGACATGACGTGGCACCAGTGGCAGGCGGCGTACCCGATGGAGAGCATCACCGGGCGGTCCCGGCGCCGGGCTTCGGCGAAGGGCTCGGCCGAGTAGGACCACCAGTCCACCAGCTGGTGGGCGTGCTGCCTGAGGTAGCGGCTGGATGCGTGCTCTAGTCGATTGGCCATACCGGCATGCTACCGCCGGCGGGCCGGCCGCAGGGGGTTGGGCGCCAGCCACCAGGGTTCACCCAGCCCGCCGCACCCACCGTCGTCTCCGGGGCCGTCGGCTCAGGGCCCGTCGCCTCCGGGCCCGACGCCCGCACGGGAACGGCGTCGGCGGCGCGCCAGCCAGATCAGCGTGCCGAGTACCAGCAGGGCACCGAGCCCCTGCAGCCCCGGTGAATCGTCAAAGCCGCCGTAGATGAACGCGGCGATGCCCAGGGCCACCGCCGCCGCGGCCAGCAGCCACAGCAGCACCTGCTTCATGTTGTTCCTCCCCGCCCCGTTCTGCGACCCCTGGAATGTTCCGGCGCCACCGTCCCGGGTCGCCGGTGGCGTTAAATGCACGATCACCGGGGGCGGGCCGAAGCCCGCCGCCCGGTGACCGGATCGCTGGTTGGGGTCAGATCACTTTTCCCGGGTTTTCGGGTCGATCTTCCCGGCGGGCTTCTGCAGCGGCTGCGATTCCCCGCGGGCCACCAGGCGCTGCTGGCGGGATTCGGCTTCGGAGGTGTAGCGCACGCGGCGCACCCGGCGGATCATGTCGCGGATCAGGAAGATCGCGGCGATCACCATCAGCGCGGTGAACACGAAGCCAAGGAAGCCCGGCCCGGTCTGGCTGACCGCGTTGTAACTGGAGGTCGACTCGTTGGCCGGTGCGCTGGCCAACAGCAAGGTCAGATGGTTCACGGGTTAGTACAACTCATTTCTACAGCGTTAGTGCCCTACTACTATCTTAGCGTGGCGGGCCGCTATCTGAGCCCGGCGAACAGGTCGGACTCAGGCAATTCGGTGGGCACCTTGGAGGTGATCAGCGTGTAGTCCTCCCACGGCCAGTGTTCGGCATAGAGGTACTCGGGCACGGCGAAGAAGAAGCCCTCAGGGTCGATCTGCGTGCGGTGGGCCAAAAGCGCCTGGTCACGCTTCGTGAAGTAGTCCGCGCAGTACACCTGGGTGGTCGTGGTGTGCGGGGAGACCCAGCTGAACATCTGGTCCTGCTGGTCCTCCTCCCAGCGCTGCACCCGTTCGGTGTAGGGCGAGTCGTAGCCGGCGTCGAGCATGGCGTAGTGCAGGGTGCGGAAGCGCTCGGGGGCAAAGGCGCGGTCGTAGTACAGCTTGCGCACCTCCCACGGCTGCCCCAGTTCCGGGTACATGTCCGGGTTGTTGGCGTGCTCAAAGGCAAACAGCGCCACCCGGTGGGAGTGGATGTGATCCGGGTGCGGGTAGCCGCCGTTTTCGTCGTAGGTGGTGATCACGTGGGGACGGAATTCGCGGATCAGCTTGATCAGCCCGGCCGCGGCAACCTCCACCGGCTGCAGCGCGAACGCGCCGAAGGGCAGTTCGGGCACCGGGTCGCCCTCGGGCAGCCCCGAATCCACGTAGCCCAGCCAGCGGTGTTCGATGCCCAGCACGGCGGCGGCCTCGGCCATCTCCCCGCGACGCACCCCGGGCAGGTCGCGGTGGGCGTGGGCCAGCTCCCCGGCGGCGGCATTGAGGATGTCCCCGCGTTCACCGCCGGTGCAGGTCACCACCATCACCTCGGCGCCGGCGTCGACATAGGCGGCCATGGTGGCCGCGCCCTTGGAGGACTCGTCATCGGGGTGGGCATGGACTGCCAGCAGCCGCAGTCCCTGGGACGGGGCCATCTTCTTCACGTCGTGACTCTCCACTAAGCTCTTTCCTTTTGCGTTCTCTGGTGCCTCGGGCCGGGGTAAAGCCCGGCGCGGCACCCCGTCATGACAACTCTCACCGGCCGCGGAATATTCCTTCCACGCGTTGGCCAGTAGACTGGAGACTGGTCCCATTCGGATTGTTGAGAGAGTACCAAGAGGCGCTGCATGTCTGATCCCAGCTTAATGGGTCGTTACCACACACCCAAGAAACGACTGTCGCCCAAGACCCGCAATTGGCTGATTGCCGGGGCCCTGGGCGTGGGCGTGGTGGGTGCGGCATACGCCGGGATCAACAACTTCACCCCGATCTCCTCCCAGGACGTGGGCTTTGAGATCATCTCACCCACCCAGGCCGTGGCCACCGTGGAGGTCTCCTACGACTCGAAGAACCGGGTCCAGTGCGAAGTGCGGGCGATGAACGACAGCTACGCGGTGGTCGGGTTCAAGACCGTGGTCCTGGAGGCCGAGGAGAACCCGCGCCATGTGCAGCTGAAGCTCGACGTTCCGCTGCGTACGGACAACCTGGCCACCACCGCCGGCATCGAGGACTGCTACAAGGTGCCCAAGGACTTCTAGCGCCGCCCGGCCCTGGTTCAAGGGGGTTTTAGGGGCGGTAACATTTCCTGAAAGTTTCTTGCACGGCAGTCGATCTATTGGGTTTATTGCCCGATCGCGACTATCATCGATGAAAGTACGATTCGCCCCGCAACGGCCCAGGGAGTGGACCACGCTGGTTCGCTCCATTGCGTCTGCGGGGTCTTTTGCTTGTGGCGCCCCTGGCGTCGAGCCGGCAGAAACGTAACAACATAGACTTCGCCCGGCGTCCTTCCGTGCATGCGGTGGACGCCGTCGGTGTTCTCCCCTACCGGTGGAGCGCCGGCAGGGCGAAGTCTTTCACTGATCATGAGGGAGTACAACGTGAGCACCAACAGTAGCGAACCTGTCGTGTGGCTGACTCAGGAAGCCTACGACCGCCTGAAAGAGGAACTGGATTACCTCTCCGGCCCGGGGCGTGCTGAGATCGTCGCCCGCATCGAGCAGGCCCGGTCCGAGGGCGATTTGAAGGAAAACGGCGGATACCACGCCGCCCGCGAGGAGCAGGGCAAGGCCGAGGCCCGCATCGTGTACCTGACCGACCTGCTGCGTCGCGCCCACGTCGGGGAGCCTCCGGCCGATGACGGCGTGGTTGAGCCGGGCATGCTGGTGGTCGCCAAGATCGCCGGCGATGAGACCACCTTCCTGTTCGGCAGCCGCGAGGTCGCTGGCGACAGCGAACTGGAAGTTTACTCGGAGCAGTCCCCCATCGGGCAGGCCATCCATGGTGCCAAGGTTGGCGACAAGCTGAGCTACCTGGCCCCCAACGGCCGTGACATCGCCGTGGAGATTGTCTCCGCCAAGCCCTTCTAGCCACGCAAGGGCAGCGAGGCCCAGGACCACGGTCCCGGCCCCGCCCCGCGAAAACAAGCCGCACCCCCGGTGCCTGCGCTTCGGCGCGGGCCCGGGGGTGCGGTCTTTGAGCCGGCTTGCCGCTGTGGCAAGCTCCGGCGTCCGGGCGTGGCTAGGCCACCGAGCCGCCGGCCGAACTGGTTATCACCGGTTCGAAGCCCTCGGCGCGCAGGTTGTTCAGCACCATCTCCGAGTGCTCGTGGCCGCGGGTTTCCATGTCGATGGTGATTGCCACGTCCCCCATGGACAGCGCCCCGCCGATGCGGGTGTGGTCCAGCCGGGTGACGTTCGCATCGGATTCGGCGATGATCCGCGAGATGCTGGCCAGCGCGCCGGGGCGGTCGGGCAGCATCATCCGGATGGTCAGGTAGCGGCCACCGGCGGCCAGGCCGCGCTGGATCACCTTGAGCATCAGCAGCGGGTCGATGTTTCCCCCGGAGAGGATCACCGCGCAGTTCTTTGATTCAATGCCGTGCTTGGCCAGCAGGTTTTCCATCAGCGCCGCCACCCCGACCGCGCCGGCCGGCTCCACCACCAGCTTGTTGCGCTCCAGCAGCACCACCAGCGCCTGGGCCAGCGCATCCTCGGAGACGGTGACCACGTCATCGACCAGCGCCTTGACGATTTGGAAGGGCAGCTGCCCGGGGCGGCCCACCGCGATGCCGTCGGCGATGGTGTGCACCGTGTCCAGCGGCACCAGCGCGTCGGCGGCCAGCGAGGGAGGGTAGGCGGCCGCATTCTCCGCCTGCACCCCGATCACCTTGATCTGCCGGCCCAGCTGGCGTGCCTTTTCCTTCAGCGCCACCGCCACCCCGGCCAGCAGCCCGCCGCCGCCCACGCCCATCAGCACGGTGTCCACCTCCGGCAGCTGCTCCAGCAGCTCCAGCCCAATGGTCCCCTGCCCGGCGATGATGTCGGGGTGGTCGAAGGGGTGCACGAATACCGCCCCGGTCTCATCGGCGTAGCGCTGCGCCTCGGCCAGCGCCTCATCCACGGTGGTGCCGTGCAGCACCACATCGGCCCCGTGGTCGCGGGTGGCGGTCAGCTTGGGCAGCGCCACCCCCACCGGCATGTAGATTCGCGCCTTGATGCCCAGGTGGCTGGCGGCCTGGGCCACCCCCTGGGCGTGATTGCCGGCCGAGGCCGCCACCACGCCGCGCGCCTTCTCGGCGTCGCTGAGCTTGCTCATGCGCACATACGCCCCACGCACCTTGAAGGAGCCGGCGCGCTGCATGTTCTCGCACTTGAGGTAGACCTCCGAGCCGACCTGGCGGGAAAGCATCCGGGAGTGTTCCACCGGGGTCAGCGAAATGATCGGGGCCAGCACCTTGCGGGCGGCCTCGATGTCCTCCAGGGTGACGGGTAGCTGTTGCACTGTACTCACGGTTGGTCCTCGTTCGGTTCGGGTTCATTCCGTTCCCCGGGCGGCGGCTGCACGGCCGGGACGGGGGCTGCGGTGTCTGAAGAGCCGATGCCTGCGGTGGGTTCACGTTCGGGTTCCGTCGGCCGGGGTGCGGGTTGCTGCGGCCCGTAGTGTTCGGTCACGAACGGGTCGTGTTCCCAGGACCGGTGGGCGATGTACTTGACCATCGAGTTCAGCACCGCCATCAGCGGCACCGCGAACAGCGCCCCGGGGATCTGCGCCACCATGGTGCCTCCGGCCACGGCCATCACCACGGCCAGCGGGTGCAGGCTCACGGCCTTGCCCATGATCAGCGGCTGCAGGATGTTGGACTCGGCCTGCTGCACCGCCAGCACCACGGCCAGCATGATCAGCGCGTTCACCCAGCCGTTGGCCACCAGGGCCAGCAGCACCGCGACGGCGCCGGTGAACAGCGCGCCGAGAATCGGGATGAACGAGCCCAGGAACACCAGCACGCCCAGCGGCAGGGCCAGCGGAACTCCCAGGAAGAAGGCCCCGAAGCCGATGCCGACCGCGTCAATGAACGCCACCAGCACCTGGACCCGCACGTAGCGGATCATCGAGTTCCACCCGCGGGTCGCCGCCCCGTCCATAGCCGGGCGGGCCCGGCGCGGCAGCAGGTTGATCATGAACGTGCCGATCTTGCGCCCGTCCAACAGCAGGAAGATCAGCGCGAAGATCGCCAGCAGGATCCCGGTCAGGATCTGGCCCAGCACCGATCCCCAGCTCAGCGCCTCGCTCAGGATGTTTGAGGCGTTCGAACGCAGCTGCAGCAGCGCGTCGTTGACCACATTGGCCAGGTCGTCGTTGCTCAGCTGCAGCGGCCCGTTGAACAGCCAGTCCTGCACCTGGTAGATGCCGATGACGGCCTGATTCCACAGGGCGCTGAACCCGGTGCTCAGCCGCTGGCCGACCATCGTCAGCCCGGCGGTGATCACCGCCAGGAAGCCGATCACGGTGATGCCCACCGCCAGCCCCCGCGGCACGGCCAGACGGCCGTGCATGAACTCAACCAACGGCCCGAGCAGGCCAGTGAGCAGCGCGGCGACCATCAACGGGATCAGCAGCAGCGAAATCTTCGACAGCAGCCAGATGACCACGCCGACGGCGAGCACCACGACCAGGAACCGCCACGCCCAGGACGCGGCGATGCGCATGCCGTAGGGCAGGTCCTCACCATCACGGAAGGCCGCCGGTCCCGGCGCCAATTCCTCAATGGCGGAGGTAGGAGCGGACGGTGGAGCCACCCTCAAACGGCGCGCCCACGAAAACATCCTGCTCTTCATGGCTCTAAGCTACCCTTTCGTTTCACGGCTTCCGTGGTCTATGAACCGATTGTGACAAAAAACCGGAAGCGGTATCCAAATCTGATACCGCTTCCGGTTTGAGCGCTCAATATGATTATTACTGCTCGCGCAGGATAGACAGAATGCGCAGGATCTCCACGTACATCCAGATGAGGGTCATGGTCAGCCCGAACGCACCGCGCCAGGCCATGATGGCCGGGGCGCCGCGGTTGGACAGGTCCTCGATCATGGTGAAGTCCGAGACCAGGGCGTAGGTCGCCAGCAGAACCGCCAGCACGCCAATGGCCAGGCCCAGCATGCCGCCGCCGGCGCTGCGCAGGCCGAACATTCCATCAACCGCGCCGGTGAGCATCAGCACGAAGTTCAGCAGCGAGAAGACCAGCATGCCGATCATCGCGACGAAGAACATCTTGTTCAGCTTCGGGGTCATCCGGTACTTGCCCGAACGGTACAGCGCCAGGGTGGTGGCGGCCACGGCAATGGAGGCGACCAGCGCCTGCACGGCCACGCCCGGGTAGAGCGAGTTCAGGGCCTGCGAGAGACCACCCAGGAACAGACCCTCTGCCAGCGCGTAGGCCAGGATCAGCGGCGGGGAGGGCATCTTCTTGAAGGCGTTGACAAGGCCGAGAACCAGCCCGACGATCGCGCCAACAAGCATCAGGGCCGGGAACATCCAGCCGATGCCAGCACCCACGGCCACCAGGGCCAGGGTCAGGATGGTCTTGTTAATGACATCGCCGATGGTCATCCGGCCGGTATCGGCACCGGTGGCCGATGGCTGGCGGTACATGTCCTCCAGCTGGCTGGCGCTCATCTGCGGAGCGTTCTGGAAGCCCACAGGATTCTGGGACTGCTTGGTGCCCCAGGCCTGGGCCTGGTTCTTGGAGTCGAAGATCGGGTTTCCGTTCAAGGTCTTTTCCCCTCAATTAGGTCAAGTCGCGAAGCGTCGGCGAGGATGCCTCGTTGCTACTTAACGACAGTTGCTTTAAGACTACGTCAGTTCGTGTTCCCGGCGCTCATTCCTACGGATGAGATCACCATCGGAACCCCGAAATGGCAGTTCACTTGCAGGTGCCACATAATGGATTCACAGGCTCACGCGTTCTCACCGGCTGGCTCGCAAATCCGCTGGCAGCGGCGTCGTGGTGGGTGGATCACTTCCTCGTGCCGCGCGGTTGCCAGCCGCCGGTCGGCAGGGACCCGTGAGCAGCTGGTACGTCATTGGTTGGAGGGTTCCTTGTCTCGTCGCGTCAAGCGCATCGCAGGAAACACCGCCGTCCTTGCGTCGCTGACCGCGATCCTCCTGCTATTGATAACAAGCGCCATGTCCGACGAATTCCTGCGCAACGATCCCGCGCTCACCGCCGAGGCGAACGCCGGGACCCCCATTGTCCCCACACGCAACACCGCCGCGGCTTCGGCCCCCGCATCGGCGGTGCCACAGACCGCGAGCGAGCTGGAGCGAGCTCGTTCCCGGGCGCTGGCCGAGGGACGGCCCGAGGCCGCGTGGGACAAGCAGTGATTGCCTGGCAGGTCCCGCAGGCGGCGACGGATCCGCAACGCTGGGCGAACCGGATGGGCCGGCAGTGGCTCGAGGCTCACCGGGCCCGGTGCCCTGATGCGATCACCATCCCGCACTATTTCGTTGACTCCTGGTCCGCAGGTGAGCCTGGAACGCTGCGGATTCGTGTGGAGGACGCGGCGGTCTTTGCCGCGTGGCCGGGACCAGCGGCAAGTGCGATCCTTGAGGACATTGCGCGGGATTTCATGGAAAATCTGGCACCTGCCATCCCTGAGCTGAAGACCGTTGAGGTGGCCACCGGCAACGGTCAACACCGGGCCCACTATGACAGGACGACATGGGCCAAGGCGCAGGACATCTAGCCCACCGCCAACACAGCCCCGGCCGCGGAGGCTCGGGCTGTCGGCGCCCGGATGCCGGATCGAAGTACCTGACAGCGTGCACCGGCATGCTCCCGAACCTGCCACAGAAAACAACAACGCCGCTACCGCCCCGCGAAAACCGGAGATGTAGCGGCGTATCTTTTGGTGCCCCCAGTGGGACTCGAAGCCGTTCTTTTCCCGCATGGACGCGCCAGATCTGCGAAATCTAGCGGTTTTCACTAACGCTAATCAACCTCAAATAGCGCCAGATTTACGCAAAGTGTGCCCAAAACGTGCCCATGAAACCAGGTGGCAAGCTTGGGCTATTAATCGTGGCCGCAGTTCGATGAGCTGGGGGCAACTCGGCTGTTCGGCGTGATTGGCGCGACGAACGGCTCGGCCCCTAGGTTCAGCCATTTACCTAGGGGCCACGTTCTACCCGCTATCCCTCGTGAATCCTGCGAGTTGGACGACGCTTAGGCTTGTCCTCATGCGTTTCCAGGCCCCAGCCGTTACGGGCGTTTCCCTCGTCGTCACGATAAGAACTGTTCTGAGGATTGAGCGCGGAAAGTTCCCGCGAGATGGAAAGGAGCGCCGCAACCTTGGCTACTTCGATTCGCTGATCGACAGTCAGATGATCGACGTCATCAATTGCCCCAGACTTGGAGCCTTTCGCGGCCCCGATTGCCTTGGTCAAGGCGTCCCAAGCTGTTGGGTAATCGGACATGTTACTTCCTTACGTGCTAAACGGAATCGCGGAATTGCGATTCACTTTCAATCTTGGCCTACTACGCCGACAAGTTGAATGTCGCTACTACTCGATACACTCAAATATGTTGCCCCGACTTGGTTCTGGCTTGTCGGGGCGACACAAGATCTTTCAAGGGGACCTATGAAGAAAACACTTGCCGCCGCTGCTGTGCTGGCCGCTCTCGCGCTCACCGGATGCTCTACGGGCAATAATCAGTCCACCGAGGCCGCGCCAAGCGCCACAGCTGCGTCCAGCGCCCCCGCCACCGTTGCACCTGCCACGTTCTCGGCAGCGGATATTGCTAAAGCGAAGCAGGAAGCCATAGATTCAGGTCGCCCAGAAAATGCGTGGGATAAAAACTGCATCGCGTGGGAATGGCCCGAAGCCGATTCTAAAGGTCAAGAATGGGCTAACAAGCTTGGCAAGAAATGGCTAGATAACCGAGGTGCTGATTGCCCCGACGCTATCGTTTATCCGTTCTACGACATTACGTCGTTTGAGTCTGGCAAAGACGGATCACTGCTTGTTAGCTACTCCGGCAACCCTGAATGGGGTGGTGATGGTGAAATTGTAGCGGAAGAAATCTTGAATGATCTTTCCGACCTTGAATCGGCGCCAAGCTCGGTTGTAGTTCGGTACGAAAAAAACGGACTGGAAATGGTCGCCAAAGCCAAATGAACTTAAACGAAAAGATCGCCCCCAGCGTTAGCCAGGGGCGATTTTAGGTTAGCGGCGCATCGCGTTTAGGAACTTCTGCAACTGCGCAACGAACTGCGTCGAGGAATCCCCGCCATGTGGGTACGGGTTAGGGTAGACAGGGCCGATCTTTACACCCTGAGCCGCCCAGTTATAGAAGGTGGAAAGAGCATCTCGGAATGCGTTCCAAGTCATCTTGCCCGCGTCTCCGTCGAGTGCTCCCGTGTAGTAGGCGTGCTTGTCGGTATTCGGGTAACCGGTTACGTATCCCTAGGTGTCGTCCTTGAGCCACTTCTGCAAAGCCAGCTGCGAATGGTAGCCGAAGCTTCCGTCGCATTCGCGGGTGTACCACCCATGGTCTGCAAGTAGATGCTGCAGGGCGGCCTTGGTGTACTTTCCGTAACTGCCTTCTACTGCAAGAACGATCCATGATAGTAGTGTTCATGTTCGAAATCCTTAGTTCGCGAGAGTGTCGCGAATGAGTAGAGTTCTGCTGCTGCGCCCAACGCTCAAACGAAGCGGCCCGGACAGACCAACATGCAGGACAAGGGCAAGCCGCCCGGTGAAGCTGCGCAAGCTTCGACTGAGCCAACGCAACCTCCCGAGTAACCGAGCCATGAGATCCGGCCATGAGCTGCCCGATATTCCGGCAAGCACAAGGGGCCAACTGGCAACGGTCGCACATCACAGGGAACCGCCTGCCTGTCGGAATGCAGCAGCAGGGTCAAGCGAAGATGATTCTTGATTGCCCCAAGGGTCCGAGGTGTTCCAATGATCTGATGCAGGCCCAAAGACTTCGCCAGTATTGGAATCAAAGCTTTGTTCAGAATTGGTAGGTTCCTTAGTCCTTGCCTCTGCCTCTTCCTTGCCTCTACCTTCCAATGTCACGTGACGCTCACGTGAGGTTGGGTAATCAGTAGAGGTAATCACGTTAGTGTCACGTGACTTTGGCGATTCCTTAGCCTCGGCCTCTGCCTGCTCTTTGAGCTTGGCGCGGTGCTTGGCCTGAATCTCAGCATCCGCTTTCCTGCGGTTAGATGTGCCCAAATTGTGCCCAAAGACGGCATGAGAATAAAGCAAATGGCCGCTACTCCCCCGTAAATAAAGGGAAGTAACGGCCATTCATCTGGTGCCCCCAGTGGGACTCGAACCCACAAGCCTTGCGGCAGCTGATTTTAAGTCAGCCGTGTATGCCAATTCCACCATAGGGGCCAGCTTGAAAAATCCTACGCGATGTTTTCCCATTTTCTGAAATTTCGCCGGAACGGCAAGGATCGGTGGGCCGGCGCCTGTGGCGTCGGCCCACCGTCGGGTCAATCATCGCTTGATGCAGCCTTCTTCGGCCGGCAGGCTACTTCTTCGGCTTGGCCGACTCCTCGAAGGCCTTGCGCGGATTCTGCATGTTGTTCAGCTGCAGCGAATCGCGGTTGAAGAACAGGGCAACCATCCAGTCGCCGAGCACGCGGAACTTGCGCTCGAAGGTCGGCATGGCCATGCCGTGGTAGCCGCGGTGCGCCATCCAGGCCAGCCAGCCGCGCAGCTTGATCGACTTGATGCGGGCCACGCCCTTGTTGCGGCCGAAACCGGCAACGGCACCCAGGTTCTTGTGCTTGTACTCCTTGATGGTGCCCACGCCGTAGCGGGCGGCGTACAGGTTCTTGGCCAACAGCTTGGCCTGGCGCACGGCGTGCTGTGCGTTGGGCACGCAGGTGCCGTCGGGCAGCCCGCCGGTCACATCCGGCACGGCCGAGACGTCGCCGGCCGCCCAGGCGCCCTCCACCGGGTCGCCGTTGGCGTCCTTGATGCGCAGGTCGGTGCGGGTCTCGATGCGGCCGCGCTGTTCGATCTCGAAGTCGGTGGAGCGAACCATCGGGTTGGCCATCACGCCGGCGCACCAGATCAGGGTGTCGGCGTCGAATTCGCCGGCCGGGGACTTGTCGCCCATGTTGATCAGCTTCAGGGTGCCATCGGTGGCGTCGGCCAGCGAGGTGTTCAGCAGCACCTCGATGCCGCGGCTGCGCAGGTGCTCGACAACCCAGACGGCCTGGTCCTCGGTGACCTCGGGCATGATGCGGCCCATGGCCTCGATCAGCACGAAGCGGGCTTCGTCCTGGCCGATGCGGTCGTTCAGGGAGATGGCGTAGCGGGCCATGTCCTCGATTTCGGTGATCGTCTCGATGCCGGCGAAGCCGCCGCCGACGACCACGAAGGTCAGCGCACGCTTGCGCTCGGCCGGGTCGGTCATGTTGGAGGCCGATTCAATGCGCTCGGAAACCTGGTTGCGCAGCGCAGTGGCTTCCTCGATGGTCTTCAGCCCGATGCCCTCTTCGGCCAGGCCCGGGATGGGGAAGGTACGGGTGACCGAACCGGCGCTCATCACCACGTCGGTGTATTCCAGTTCGAAGCTTTCGCCGTTGACCGGGTCGATGACGGCCTTCTTGCTGGCGTGGTCGATGCTGGTGACCCGACCGTTGATCAGTTCCGAGTCCTTCAGGTGCTGGCGGTGCGAGACCACGATGTGGCGTGGTTCGATGCCGCCGCCGGCCACCTCGGGCAGGAACGGAAGGTAAGTCATGTAGGGGTTGGGGTCCACCACGGTCACGATGCCGCCGTGGGCCTTGACCTTCTTCTGGAGCTTCTTCGCGACGTACAGACCGACATAGCCGCCGCCGACAACGAGAATGCGTGGACGCTTCTGGGAGCTTTCGATGATTGACATATGGCCGATTCTACGCGGAAAAACCAGGTTAGTGAAAACATTCACTAACCATTGGGAGGGAGATTGGCCACCCGGTGTTGTGACCGGTTCGCCCTTGGCGGTCCAGTCCCGGGCAGGGCCCGGCGGCGGGCCCGGATCCAACTTCACTGATTAGGGGCGACCCTGCTGTCCAGGACCGCGGAAACAGCAACGGGGGCAGCGCACCGGTCTCCCGGATCGCTGCCCCCGTCCGCAAAGCCCGTCCGGGCTGCCGCAAGGCTATTCAGGCACGTCGTCAAACAGGTCCCGGCTGCCCGGGGCCCGGCCAACCTTCAGGTCGCTCAGTGCCGCGTCGTCGATCTGCTTCGAGCGCTGGTAGCGCCGGTTGGCCGCGGCCGCCTGCCAGCCGCCCAGGCCCAGGGCCAGCACCAGCAGCACCCCCACGCCGATCACGAGCGCCGGCTGCAGCAGCGGCGCCTCCTGCGGCGGGACGACCGGCCGCGGGGCGGCGACCTGCTTCAGGTCGGACTTCTCCATGGAGATGCCCGGTTCCCTGGTGTCCTGCGCTCCGGCGTCGGTGTCCCGGCGGTGCACGTGGATCCATTCGGCGATGGTGCCCAGCGGGTTCGTGCTGGTCTCGGCGACGTCGGCGGTCAGGGCCGCCTTCGCGTCCATGATCCCGTAGCCGTAGAGGTTGTCCACCCCGGGGGCGCCGGCGTCCTTGGCGGTCTTCAGGATCCGGTTGATGACCTGTGGGGCCTTCATCTGCGGGTACTTGGAGCGGATCAACGCCACCACGCCGGAGACGATCGGCGCGGCGCCGGAGGTGCCGGACCAGCGGGCATAGTCACCGCCGGGCATGCCGCCGACCAGCGGCTCGGCCGGGGCGGCCACCCCGATCGAGATGCCCTCGGTGGAGGAGTCCTTCGAGGCCTTGCCCGACTCGTCGACCCCGGCCACGGTCAGCACCCCGGGGATGGTGGCCGGCGCGCCGACCTGGCTCATCCCGCCGGAACGGTTCCCGGCTGCGGCCACGACCACCACGTCGTGGTCCTCGGCGTACTTGAACGCCGAATCCCAGCTTTCGGGCCAGGCCGGGCTGGTGGAGCCCAGGGACATGTTGATGACCTTCGCCCCGTTGTCCACGGCCCAGCGCACCGCGCGCGGGATCTGTTCCTCGACCGGGATCCCGGCCGGGTTCTGCCCGCCCATCCACAGCGAGACGGACATCAGCTCTGCGGCCGGGGCCACCCCCAGCACGCCGTCCGGCCCGCCGGAGGGCTTGGGCACGGTCTCGTACTCCGGTTCCTCCGGAACGTCCTCGTCTTCCTCTTCCGCGTGCTTCTTGGCCTTCTCCCACGCGGTCTTCAGCTTCTCGTTCTCGGCCTTGACCCGGTCGATCTCGGCCTTGTTGTTCCCGCGTCCAGCCAGCAGGGTGGCCACCAGGGTGCCGTGCTCGCTGCGCGCCCCAATCGGGGTGTTGCCGGTCGGTCCGCCGGATCCGGAGACGTCGGTGCCGCCGGTGACGGCCCCGCGCAGGTCGGGGTGTGAGGTGTCGATGCCGGTGTCGATCACCGCGACCTTCACCCCCTGGCCCTTGGCGTCCTTGTGGGCATCCTTGATGCCCAGCGAGTCTAGCCAGTACTCGGCCTCGCGGATGCTGTCGGCGTGGGCGCTGGGTGCCAGCAGCAGGTTGCCGCCCACCCCCAGCACGAGTGCCAGGCTCATGGCCAGCAGCGTGCCAAGGGTGCGGGTGATCCGGGGCTCGGTGCGTGCGAACACGGTTTCCTCCTAGTCCCCGGGCCGCCGGCCGGCTGGCCGTGACACATGATCGGGTGCGGGTGTGTGGTGGGTGGGTCTCAAGGGTGGCTCCGAGGCCAAGGTGGCCCCTGGGGCCTAGGCGGTGTGCAGGGCGGCCACCGAGGCGGCAATGCCATCGAGGATATCGTGTTCCGAGGCGGTGATCCGCTCAACCCGGCCGCTGGTGGCCCGGTGCACGTGGGAAAGGATGCGCTCCACGATCAGCGCTCCGGCCTGGATCACGTCCACGCGCCCGGGGTGCATGAAGCCCAGCGCCGCACGCTGGGCCCGGTTCATGCCCAGGATCGCGCCGGTCGCCTCACGCATCTGGCAGAAGTCCAGCTGCGCGCCGTGGATGCGCCGCGAGTCGTAGTGCTCCAGCCCCAGCGCCTGGGCGGTCAGCGTGGTGATGGTCCCGGCGACCCCGACCAGCCCGGTCAGCTGGGACAGGTCCAGGGATTCGAGCACGCGCAGCTGGTCGTCGATGAAGTCCGCCGCCTGGCTGCGGGCATCCAGTCCACCCAGCCCGTCGGAGAAGAAGCGTTCGGTGACCCGCACGCAGCCCATGTCCAGGCTCACCGCGGTGCGCGGGGTGCGTCCGGCGCCGATCACGAACTCGGTGGATCCCCCACCCAGGTCGATGACCATCCGCTCCCCGGCCGCATCGGCCGGCAGCACGCCGGTCGCCCCGGCGAAGGACAACGCCGCTTCCTCCTGGCCGCTGATCACCTCGGGGCGCACCGAAAGGATCTGCTCGATGGTGTCCAGGAACTCCTCGCGGTTGGCCACGTCGCGGGTGGCGGAGGTGGCCACGAAGCGGGTGTGCGCCACCTGGTGCTGCTCGATCAGCGCGGCGTAGTCGCGCACCGCTGCGTAGGTGCGTTCCAGGGCCTCGGGGGCGAACCGCCCGGTGGCGTCCACGCCCTGGCCCAGGCGCACGATCTGCATGCGCCGCTCGACGTCGGCCAGCTGCACGCCGTCGGCGCCTTGGCTGGCCTCGGCGATCAGCAGCCTGATGGAATTGGTGCCGCAGTCGATCCCGGCTACCCGCATTAGCTCTCCTCCCCTGCCGCCTGGCGTTCGGCCCGCTTGCGGGCACGCTCGGCGCGTTTGACTTCCGGATCCACCGCCTGGGTCTTCACGTGCCGGGAGCGGTCCCGGCTGGGGGCCGGGCCCTTCGTGTCCCAGGCCCCGGTGCAGTAGCACACGTCCTTGGTCCACCATTCGGCGATCCCGGCCAGCGCCTCGTCGCCCAGCGGGTTGACCCCTTCCCCGGCGGCCAGGGAATGGCCGACCAGCACGTGCAGGCACTTCACGCGGGTGGGCATGCCCCCGGCCGAGACCCCGGCGATCTCCGGAACCTCACCGGTGCCCGAACGCCGACCAATCGCGTCCCGGTTGGCCAGGTAGGATTCGTGGGCTTCGCGGTAGGCGGCGGCCAGCTGCGGGTCCTGCCCGAGCCGTTCGTTCATCTGGTTCATCACCCCGGCGGCCTCCAGGCGGGAAACGGCCGAGGTGACCACCGGGTGGGTCAGGTAGTAGGTAGTGGGGAACGGGATGCCGGAGGACAGCCGCGGGGCGGTGGTGGCCACCAGCGGGTTGCCGCATACGCAGCGCGCCCCGATCTCCACCACGTCGCGCACCGGGCGGTTCAGCTGCCGGCTGAGGGTTTCCAGGTCCTTCTCGCTGGGGGTGCGCCCGGCGGCGTCCAGGGCCTCATGAATTCGCTGGTTGCTCACGTCTCACTGCTCTTCCGCTTGCGTCGTAGGTCTTGGGTCCGCAACAAAGGGGACTTCGGGTCATTCGGGGCCGGTGGCGGCGGGCCGGTGCGGGGCCGGGACCGGTTTGGTCAGTCGGTGGCCGAACGGCGCACCGAGTCCAGCAGGGCGTCGACCCAGGGCAGTTCCTGGCGCACCTCATAGGTGCTGCCGTTGGCCTGTTCGTCCTCCTGCGCGGAGGGCCGTTCACCGACCACCATGTACACCCGCTCACCGGGCATCACCAAGTTTATCCGGTCGCGGGCCTGCTGCTTGATGTACAGCGGGTCGTCCCAGCGGGCGATCTCCTCTTTCAGCGCGTCGCGTTCGGCCTCCATGGCGGTGATCGAAGCGCGCAGCTCGTTGATCTCCTGCATCTGGGCGCGGTAGTGGTTCACCGTGGGCACCAGCATCACCGCGAAGAAGGCGAGCACCACCAGCAGGGCGGCGACGCGTCCGGAGAAGCGGTGCGCGGCCACCGGCTCCCCGCCGGGTTCGGCCGGCTGGGTGGGGGGCTGGGCCTCGGCGGGGTTGCGGCGCACCGCGGCGGAGAACTTGACCCGGTCCACCCGGCGGCGCTGGGACTGCTTCTGCTTGGCCCGCTCCAGCCGCGGGGAGCGCGCGCTCTTGCCCGGGGCCGGGGCGGCTTCCGGGTCGGGGGCGCGGCGGCGCCCGGCCGGGCGGGGCCGGGGGCTGGGCACCACGTTGATCGCGTCGGTGGGCAGTTCGGTGGGCGGGGCGCAGCGCTGCTCGGGATCCAGCGGGACCACCTTGGCGCTGGTGGCACGGGGTGCGGTGTGCCCCGCGGCGTGCGGCCCGCTGGCGGAGGGGCGGGCCGCGGCGGGGCGGGCCGCGGTGGGGCGTGGCCCCTGCCGGTGCTCCGTCGTCGACCCGCTGCCGGGGTGCGCCGCACCGGTGCCCGCGTCCCGGGCGTCTGGTTCGCCGTTCCCCTCGGGTCGCTTGGGGGTCGGTCGACGAGGCATTCGTGGTGGTCGCTGAGCCATGCTCCCCCATTCTTTGGTCTGTGGCCGGCGGTACCGTGCGGCGGTACGCGTCGTTAAACGACGA
This sequence comes from Glutamicibacter creatinolyticus, assembly GCF_006094275.1. Classification (GTDB taxonomy): domain Bacteria; phylum Actinomycetota; class Actinomycetes; order Actinomycetales; family Micrococcaceae; genus Glutamicibacter; species Glutamicibacter creatinolyticus. The sequence continues at coordinate 648,835 of NZ_CP034412.1, read as the reverse complement.
AGCCCGCCGGCAGGTTCCTACCGACGAGCTTAATCGCTATCACTGGCAATTAGCTGTTGAAACGCGGGAAGGCGCTGGCGCCGGCGTAGATAGCTGCATCACCGAGGTCCTCCTCGATGCGCAGCAGCTGGTTGTACTTGGCCACGCGCTCGGAGCGGGCCGGGGCGCCGGTCTTGATCTGCCCGGCGTTGGTGGCCACGCAGATCTCGGCGATGGTCACGTCCTCGGTCTCTCCCGAACGGTGCGAGGTGATGGTGGTGTAGCCGGCACGCTGGGCCATGGTGATCGCATCCAGGGTTTCGGTCAGCGAACCGATCTGATTGACCTTGACCAGCAGCGAGTTGGCGATGTCCTTCTCGATGCCCTCGGCCAGGCGCTGCGGGTTGGTGACGAACAGGTCATCGCCCACCAGCTGCACCTTCTCCCCGATCGCGTCGGTCAGGGTCTTCCAGCCCTCCCAGTCGTTCTCATCCAGCGGGTCCTCGATGGAGACCAGCGGGAAGTCGGCGACCAGCTGGGCGTAGTAGTCGCTCATCTGCTGGGCCGAACGCTGCTGGCCCTCAAACTGGTAGGAGCCGTTCTCGAAGAACTCGGAGGAGGCCACGTCCAGCGCCAGGGCGATGTCCTGGCCCGGGGTGTAGCCGGCCCGCTGGATCGCCTCGGTGATCAGCTCCAGGGCGGCACGGTTGCTGGGCAGGTTCGGGGCGAAGCCGCCCTCGTCGCCCAGGCCGGTGGACAGGCCCTTTTCCTTCAGCACGGACTTGAGGTTGTGGTAGACCTCAACACCCCAGCGCAGGGCCTCGGAGAAGGTCTCGGCGCCGATCGGGGCGATCATGAACTCCTGGATGTCCACGTCGGAGTCGGCGTGCGAACCGCCGTTGAGGATGTTCATCAGCGGCACCGGCAGCACGTGGGCGTTCGGGCCGCCCAGGTACTTGAACAGCGGAAGGTTGGCGCTGGTGGCGGCGGCGGTGGCCACGGCCAGTGAGACGCCCAGGATGGCGTTGGCGCCCAGCTTGGACTTGTTGCTGGTGCCGTCCAGGTCGATCATGGCCTGGTCGATGGCACGCTGGTCGGTGGCATCCATGCCTTCCAGTTCCCCGGCGATCTCTTCGATCACTGCCTCAACGGCACCGAGCACGCCCTTGCCCTGGTAGCGCTTCTTGTCTCCGTCGCGGCGCTCCGCGGCCTCGAACTGCCCGGTGGAGGCGCCCGAGGGAACAGCCGCGCGGCCGTGGGAGCCGTCGGTGAGCAGGACTTCGACCTCAACGGTCGGGTTGCCGCGGGAATCAAGGATTTCACGCGCGTGGATGGCGTCAATCAATGCCATGAGTTTGGACTCCTTGTATAAAGGGGTGGTCGAGGGGCAAGTCAATCCAGCGGTCCAGATTGACCGTTGGCACCGTTGCCTGGTTCCTAGCCTAGCGCTTACCCGGGGTTTCCGGCGACGATGTGTCATCACCGGGCTGGGCATAGCGGGCCGTCAGCGCGTCGCGCAGCACCGCCTCCGCGTCCAGGCCCAGTTCGCTGGCCCGGGCGGTGAGACCCATCAGGGCCGCGGCCAGCTGCTGCTCGTCGTTCACCGCCGCAGCCAGCGCTCCCCCGCCCTGGTGCTCGGGCGCCACCGGCCGCCCGGCGCGGGCCTGGCGGGAAAGCAGCTTCTGGGACAGGGTCAGGGCCGGCAGCCCGGCCGGCAGCCCGGCCCGGGGCCGGCGCCCGCGCTGTTCCTCCGCCTTGGCCGCATCCCAGGTCTCGATGATGGTGGCCACATCCTGGGTGATGTCCCCGCGCAGCTGCCCGTGCTCGTCGAAGATGTGCCGGTTGCGGCGCAGCATCTTCTGGCGCAGCCCGTTGGCCACGTCGTCGAAGCCGAACTGTCCGGCCTCGCTGGCGATCTGGGCGTGCAGCACGATCTGCAGCAGCAGGTCCCCCAGTTCGTCGCGCAGCTCCTGCGGGTTGCCGGCGCCGATCGCGTCGATCACCTCATAGGCCTCCTCCACCAGGTAGGTGCGCAGCGACTGGTGGGTCAGCGCCCGCGTCCAGGCGCAGTGGGTGCGCAGGATCCCGATGGTCTCCAGCAGTTGCTCGGTCTCGGTTTCAGCCATGAAAACCATGCTAATCCCCGCAACCCGCGCTGCTGGTCCCACCCGGTGGCCTACGCTGGGGGGTGATGGGCGTCGCAGCGAGCACGCTGGGCGTCCTCCCCGGTCCCGGAACGCGCGTAGCGCCCCCGTGCCGCTGCACGGGGGCAATGCCCTGCCGGGACCCGCCCACCATCCGGGAACCTGCGAAAGGACCTGCCATGACCGAGCCGCACACCCTCACCAGCCCCCAGTTTCTCGATCAGCTGCCCAGTGAACTGTTCATCGGCGGGCAGTGGCGCGAAGGCACCTCCCAGCGCACGCTGCGCACCACCAACCCCTTTGACGACACCCTGCTGGCCGAGATCCGGCAGGCCTCCACGGCCGATGTGGATGCGGCCTACCAGGCGGCCGCCGACGCCCAGCCGGGCTGGGCCAGCCTGCCTCCGGCCAAGCGCAGCGCCGTGCTGGGCAAGGCGGCGGACTACCTGCAGGAGCACTTCGAGCAGGTGCTGCAGCTGCTGGTCGCCGAATCCGGCTCCAGCCACCTGAAGGCGAACATCGAACTGTCCGGCACGATCGCCGCGATCCGGGAGGCGGCCACCTTCCCCACCCGCGTGCACGGCAAGATCCTGCCCTCCAACGCCCCGGGCAAGGAAAACCGCGTCTACCGCGAACCGGTCGGGGTGGTGGCGGTAATCAGCCCCTGGAATTTCCCGCTGCTGCTTTCGGCGCGCTCGGTGGCCCCGGCCCTGGCGCTGGGCAACACGGTGGTGCTCAAGCCGGCCTCGGACACCCCGTTGACCGGTGCCCTGGTGTTGGCCAAGGCGTTTGAGACCGCCGGGCTGGCGGCCGGGGCGCTGAACACCGTGATCGGTTCCGGCTCGGAGATCGGGGATCATGTGGTCACCCACCCCACCCCCTCCCTGGTCTCCTTCACCGGCTCCACCCCGGTGGGCCAGAACGTGGGCAAGCTGGCGATCGCCGGCGAGCGCATGAAGCGGGTCTCGCTGGAACTGGGCGGCAACGCCCCGTTCGTGGTGCTCTCCGACGCGGACCTGGACCAGGCGGTGAAGGCCGCGGCGCTGGGCAAGTTCCTGCACCAGGGCCAGATCTGCATGGCGATCAACCGGATCATTGTCGAGGACGCCGTCTACGATGAGTTCGTCGAACGCTTCGCCGCCCAGGTCAAGGAACTGAAGTACGGGGACGCGGCCGACCCGGCCACCCTGGTCGGGCCGATCATCAACGACTCGCAGCTGGCCGGCCTGCGCGGCAAGATCGACACCGCCCGGGAGCAGGGCGCCCGGCCGGTGGTGGCCGGCCCGATCACCGGGCGGGTCATCGCCCCACACGTCTTCGCGGAGGTGACCTCGGATATGGAACTGTTCCGCGAGGAGATCTTCGGGCCGGTGGTCGGCATTACCCGGGCGGCGGATGAGGCCGAGGCGCTGCGCCTGGCCAACGACACCGAGTTCGGGCTCTCCTCGGCCGTGTTCACCAGCGACATCGAGCGCGGGGTGCGTTTTGCCCGCGGCATCAAGGCCGGGATGACGCACATCAACGACATCACCGCCAACGATGAACCGCACGTGATGTTCGGCGGGGAGAAGAACTCCGGGCTGGGGCGCTTCAACGGCGAGTGGGCGATCGAGGAGTTCACCACCGACCACTGGATTGGCGTGCAGGGCACCGCCAAGAAGTACCCGTTCTAGCGTTCCAGTAAACACCAGCACTCCGGGGCGGCACCTTCAGCTAAGGTGCCGCCGTCAGTGCGTTGTTGCCTAGTTCCACGCCCGCGCCTCGAACACCATGATCGGCTCGTGTCCCCGGAAGGGCGTGCGCCGCCAGGTGCCCCATACCGCGCTGACCTTGAACCCCGCCGCGTGCAGCTGCCGTGCCAGGGTGGACCGGTCGCGGAAGGTCAGCAGCGTTTCCTGCCCGATCCTCTCCCCGGTGGCCAGAAAGTGGTTGTCGAATCGCAGCAGGACCCGCCCTTGGCCTTGTTCGGTGACAGTGCACCGTTCCGCCAGCGGTCCGTGCGGGGTGTGCCTGATTTCGGGTTCCTCCTGTCCCCAGGTTTCCCAGGCCCGCGCCGCGGGGTTCCGGGATTCGAAGGCCAGCACCGCCCCGGCAGCCGCCCGGACGCGCAGGTCCGACAGGGTCCGCTGCCACTGTGGATCGGCAATGTGCTGGGCAACGTTGCCCGTCATCACCATGAGGTCGTAGGGTCCATCCGGCAGCAGTCGGCTGTCACCGTGGACCCAGCGCACCGCCTGGGCGCCGGGACGGCGGCGGGCGTAGTCGAGCATCGCGGCGGAGGGGTCCACTCCGGTGACCTGCCGGCCCGGCCCGGCGAAGGTGACGGTCAGGATTCCGGTGCCGCACCCCAGATCCAGGATGCTGTTGGCCACATGACGTGCAGCCAGCTCCCGGTAGTAGTCATGATCCGGCCCGTCGGGATTGTCCGCGTCGTAGAGGTCGACGAGCCGGGCCGCGTATTGCTCCCCCATGCCTTTCACTGCTCCCCGCTGCCAAGCACGGCGGGCCGGCGCCGGGCAATCGCGTGGATTACCCGACACCGGCCCGCGGTGCGTGTTTCAGCCACCCGCGGTGGATGGCTGAGGTGGATGCTTAGTCCTCATCGTCCTCGTCGAAGTCGTCTTCGTCGTACTCATCGTCGAAGTCATCGTCCTCGTCGTCCAGCAGGTCCGCGTAGGCGTCGTTGATGTACTCGACCATCATCTCGCGCACCTCCAGCGGCACGAAGGCGGCCTCGGCGGCGTTCAGGGTCAGATCCAGCAGGTCTTCCAGGTCGTAGTCGAACGCCTCCACCAGCAGCTCGTACTCGTCCGAGAGCGTGGTGCCGCTCATCAGCCGGTTGTCCGGGGAGATGGTCACGTTGAACCCGGTCTGCACCAGCAGGTCGATCGGATGGTTCTCGATGCCCTGGCCAAATCCGGCGCTCGCCCCGGTCTGCAGGTTCGAGGACGGGCAGATTTCCAGCGGAATGCCGCGTTCACGCACCCAGTTGGCGACCTGGCCCAGCGAAACCAGGCCGGTGTCCTCCCCCACCTGCTCGCCTTCATCGTCCACCCCACCGAATTCGATGGTGATGTCCTCGGCGATGCGCACCCCGTGGCCCAGGCGCTGGGCGCGGCCGACCAGGATGGCCTCCTTGATGGAGTCGATCCCGGCCGCCTCACCGGCGTGCACGGTGGTGGGGAAGAAGTTCTCGGCCAGCAGGTCGAACGCCTCGGCCATGCGCGAGGGCGGGAAGCCCTCCTCGGCGCCGGCGATGTCGAAGCCGACCACCCCGTCGCCGCGGTGGCGCAGCGCCAGCTCGGCGATCTCCTTGCCGCGATCGGCGTGGCGCATTGCGGTGACCAGCTGGCCCACCTGGATCAGGTGGCCTTCCTCGGTCAGCCGCTCCACGGCCTCGTCCAGGCCCGCCTGCACCGCCTCCACGGCCTCGTCCAGGCTCAGCCCCTTGGCCAGGTGCTGTTCCGGCGCCCAGCGCACCTCACCGTAGATGACCCCGTCGGCGACCAGGTCCTCCACGAACTCGCTGGCCACCCGCTTGAGGGCGCCCTTGGTCTGCATCACCGCGATGGTGTGCTCAAAGGTTTCCAGGTAGCGCGGCAGCGACCCGGAGTCGGCGGACTCACGGAACCATTCGCCCAGTGATTCGGCGTCGTCCGCGGGCAGGGTGTGGCCCACCTCGGCTGCCAGTTCGATGATGGTCTGCGGGCGCAGCCCACCGTCCAGGTGGTCGTGCAGGGAGATTTTGGGCAGATCGCGGAAGTCGAATTCGGGATCATAGGCAAGATGAATCAGTTCTTCAGTCACAGTGTCGAGCCTAGCCGCATTTGGGCCGGACAGATAGCCACCACGGCTGAAGAAAAGGACACATCTTGGGGGCGGTTATTGGTGCTGCGGGTTAATTCGCGTCCAGCTCACCGGGCGGGACGGTTTCACGGGCTTTTCCCTCCGCGCCGCCGCGCTCGGCCTGCAGCCGCCGCAGTCGCTTGCGGTGCACCGCCTCCAGGATCTTGTTCACGATCCGGTCGATGATGAACCCCAGCACCAGGGCGATCGCCACCGAGAGCACCACGCCCAGCAGCTTGTTGTCAGACAGCCAGTTTCCGGCGACCGCGCCGATCCCCACCGAGTAGCCGCCCCAGGTGATGCACCCGATGACGTCGAAGAACGTGAAACGCTGGTAGGAGTAGCCGGTCGCCCCGGCGGTCAGGTTCACCGCCACGCGCCCCAGCGGGATGTAGCGGGCGGTGAAGATCAGCAGCGCACCGGAGGTTTCCAGTTTGCGGGCCGCGAAGTCCAGCACCTTCTTGGCCCGGCCCGAGCGCATCCACGCGAACTGCCGGTAGCCGATGCTGCGTCCAATCCGGAAGGTGATCTGGTCGCCGATGATGGCGCCGGCCACCCCGATCAAAAAAATCAGCAGCAGGTTGGGGCTGCCGCTGCCGAAGCCGACCGCGGCCAGCGACACCAGGAAGGTTTCCGAGGGAACGACCGGGAACACGCCGTCGATCAGGCAGAAGGCAAACAGCAACGGCAAAACCCACCAGGCGCTGGCGGCCTGCATGATTGCCTCATTGACCATTTCCATGGGTGCGTACGTCGCTTCCTCGCTGCCCGGAGCCGTCCCCCGGGCTTCTGCCTTCCATTGTCTCCCACCGGGCCGGGCACGCACACCCCCGAAAGTGATGATCTGCGCCGGTCCGGTCTCCACCCGTGGGTTGAGGCCGTTGCGCCAGGAGAATCCCTCTTTGGCACAACGAACCGCGCCGGGCAGAAGTTCCGCCGCACCAGCGGATTGACCGGCACTGCGCACCTGCACCAGGGCAAGGCCGTGGACCGATCCGGCGCGGCATACGCCACGGGCCGCCGGCTCCCACCGGTGGTGGAGGCAGGCGGCCCGTGTCCGTGCAGCGGCTGGGTTTCACGCCGCTAGCTGGCGGTGATGCGCTCGATGATCAGCCGGGTGTCGGCCCGGTCGGATTCGGCCCCGAGCACCAGGGAGCGTTCCACCAGCGCGGCGGCGCGCTCGATCTTTTGGGGGGTGTCGGTCAGCAGGGTGGCGATCGGCTGTCCGCGGCGCACCAGCGCCCCGGGCTTGACGTGCAGCTGCACCCCGGCCCCGGCCTGCACCGCATCCTCCTTGCGGGCCCGCCCGGCGCCCAGCGTCCAGGCGGCCAGGCCGATGTCCATCGCGTCCAGGCGCAGCACGCTGCCCTCGGCCGGGGCGTAGATCGTGTGCGATTCCTTCGCCTGCGGCAGCGGCGCGTCCGGGTCCCCGCCCTGGGCGGAAATCATGGCCCGCCACTTGTCCATCGCCCGCCCGTCGTTCAGCGCCGCGCGCACGTCCACATCGCGCACCCCGGCCCCGGCCAGCATTTCCTCGGCCAGGGCCACGGTCAGCTCAACCACGTCCTGCGGGCCGCCGCCGGCCAGGACCTGCACCGATTCGGCGACCTCGATCGCGTTGCCGGCGCTCAGCCCCAGCGGGGTGTCCATGTTGGTCAGCAGCGCCACGGTGTTCACCGACGCGTCCGCGCCCAGGTTGACCATGGTGGTGGCCAGTTCGCGCGCGCTGGCCTCGTCCTTCATGAACGCCCCGGAGCCGACCTTCACATCCAGCACCAGGGTGCCGGTGCCCTCGGCGATCTTCTTGCTCATGATGGAGGAGGCGATCAGCGGGATGGCCTCCACGGTGCCGGTGACATCGCGCAGCGCATAGAGCTTCTTGTCCGCCGGCGCCAGCCCCGCCCCGGCCGCGCAGATCACGGCGCCGACCTCGGATAGCTGGGCGAACATCTGCTCATTGCTCAGGTTGGCCCGCCATCCGGGAATGGACTCGAGCTTGTCCAGGGTGCCTCCGGTGTGCCCCAGCCCGCGGCCGGACAGCTGCGGGACCGCCACCCCGAACACCGCCACCAGGGGCGCCAGCGGCAGGGTGATCTTGTCCCCCACCCCGCCGGTGGAGTGCTTGTCGGTGGTCGCCAGGCGCCGCCCGGAGGCGTCGGTGAGCGTGGAGAAGTCCATGCGCTGTCCGGAGTTGATCATCGCGGTGGTCCAGCGCGCGATTTCCGCCCGGTCCATCCCGTTCAGGAAGATCGCCATGTTCAGCGCCGCCATCTGCTCCTCGGCGATCACCCCGCGGGTGTAGGCGTCGATGGTCCAGTCGATCATCTGCGGGCTCAGCCGCCCGCCGTCGCGTTTGGTGCGGATCACCTCAACCGCGTCAAAGGCCTCCATTGCCATCTTGCTCCTCCTCCTGCTGCGCGCTCTGCCGCGCAGGCGTCTCAGGTAGTGTCCGCGCCCCGGCTCGTGCCGGGCCCGGCCCGGCGGGTTCGCGGTGTCCGGTGCGTTCCAGGTTCTGCGGCCCGAACGCGTCGGGCAGCAGTTCGTCGATGCTGCACACCCCGCGGGCGGTCTTGATCCGCAGCGGGTTGCCGCGGTGCTCGTAGAGCAGCTGCCGGCAGCGCCCGCACGGGGTGATCAGCTCCGCCTGCCCGCCGACGGGGCGGCCCAGGCACAGGAAGTGGGCCAGGGTTCCGCCGCCGGTGGCGAACAGCTGGCCGAGCATCGAGCATTCGGCGCACAGGGTCACCCCGTAGGCCGCGTTTTCGATGTTGCACCCGGAGACCAGGCGCCCGTCGCTGCTCAGGGCCGCGGCCCCGACCTGGAAATTGGAGTACGGCACATAGGCGTTGTCCAGGGCCGCGGTGGCCGCGGCGTGCAGCCGCGACCAGATCCGCTCTTCCTGCCCGCCCTCGGGCACCGGGATCTGCGCAGGATCTTCCTGCGCGCGGGGCTGTGACGGCACGGCTACTCCTTCGTGTACGGTTCGCCCACCGCGGCCGGGCCGCGGGAGCGGCCCACCAATCCGGCCACGGCGAAGATGGTCACCAGATAGGGCATCATCGCCATGAACTGGCTGGGCACCGGGGTGCCGATGATCGTCAGGGTCACCTGCAGGTTGTCGGCGAAGCCGAACAGCAGGGCCGCCATGAACGCGCCGATCGGGTTCCAGCGCCCGAAGATCACCGCGGCCAGGGCGATGAAGCCGCGCCCGCCGGAGATCTCCTTGGTGAAGGAGTCGATGGCCACCAGGGTGAAGAAGGAGCCGCCGATGCCGGCCACGATCCCGCCCAGGGTGACGTTCCAAAAGCGCATCACGTTGACCTTGATGCCCAGGGTGTCCGCGGCCTTGGGATGCTCGCCCACCGCCCGCACACGCAGGCCCCAGCGGGTCTTGTACAGCCCGAACCAGACCAGGAACACCGCGATGTACATCAGGTAGCCGACCACGGACTGCTTGAACAGGATCGGACCGATGACCGGGATGGCGCTCAGCCCGGGAATCTCGATGATCGGCAGGCGCCCGGGCGAGTTGAACAGTTCCGGGTCGCGCTGCATCACCGTGGTGAACAGGAACCCGGTCACCCCGGAGACCAGCACGTTCAGCACCACGCCGACGATGATCTGGTTGACCAGGTACTTGATGGAGAACAGCGCCAGGATCAGTGAGACCAGGGCCCCGGCCACACCGGCGGCAACCAGCCCGGCGAACACGTTGCCGGTGGTGGAGGCAACGATCGCGGCGGTGAAGGCGCCGGCCAGCAGCTGGCCCTCAATGGCGATGTTCACCACGCCCGACCGCTCGCACAGCACTCCGGACAGCGAACCGAAGACCAGCGGCACGGCCAGCACCACGGCCCCGGCCAGCAGGGAGGCCAGCGAAATGGTGGTCACGTTAGCCCCGGAGACCACCCAGACCAGGAACGAGAGCACGAACAGGACCGCGAAGACGATCACGATCCAGCGTTCGGTGGCCAGCCCCTGCCTGCGCCGCACCCAGGAGTAGACCGCGCCGGCCGCCAGCAGCACGCCGATCACCAGGTTGGTGGCCTGGCCCGGGAAGACCAGGGTGGGCAGTTCGAACGCGTCCCCGGCGCTGGAGAGGCGGAAGTGCGCGGCCTCGCTGCTGCCCAGCAGGCCAAAACCCACCAGCACCAGCACGGCAATCACCGACAGGAACACCGGGGTCTTGATCGGCACCGCCGGACGGGTGGGCAGCACGGAGGTAGGCAAAGTCTGTGCGGTCATCAGGCACCAGCCTTAGTCGAAACGGGACGCTTGGAGGACGCGGCACGCGCGCGCTTCTTCTTGTTCAGGCCGAAGATCGCCTTCACCAGCGGCGGGGCGGCAATGAACAGCACGATCAGGGACTGGACCACCAGCACGATGTCGATCGGGGTGCCGGTGGAGATCTGCATGTTCACCGCGCCGGCGCGGAAGGCGCCAAAGAGCAGCCCGGCAAAGAACGTGCCCCATGGGGTGGAGCGGCCCAGCAGCGCCACGGTGATCGCGTCAAAACCCAGCGACCCGGCGATCCCGGCGGTGAGCACCTTCTCGGTGCCCGCCACCTGCGCCACGCCCGCGGCCCCGGCCAGCGCCCCGGCCAACGCCATCGCCAGCATGGTCGCGCGGGCCACGTTCACCCCGGCGGTCTGCGCGGCGGCCGGGTTGTGCCCCACCGCGCGCAGCTCAAAGCCCAGCGTGGAGCGCTTGAGCAGCCAGGCCACGAAAATGGTCAGCGCGATCGCCATCAGGAACCCCAGGTGCAGCCGGGAACCGGGCAGCGCCGGGAAGACGGCGGTGGAATCAAGCACCGGGGAGATCGGGTTGGTGCCTCCGGGGCGGCGGAACGCCGCGGTGTTCATCAGGTAGTCCAGCAGGTACAGCGCCACATAGTTGAACATGATCGTCAGGATCACCTCGTGCGCGCCGGTGCGGGCCTTGAGCACGCCCACCAGCCCGCCCCAGATCGCGCCGCCGAGCAGGCCGAAGATGATCACGACCAGCAGGTGCAGCACGATCGGCAGGTGCCAGGCGAACCCGGCGTAGGCGGCCATCGTCGCGCCGATGATGATCTGCCCCTGCGCGCCGATGTTGAACAGCCCGGCCCGGAAGGCCAGCGCCACGCCCAGCCCGGCACAGATCAGCGGCGTGGAGACGGTCAACGTCTCCAGGAACGGGGCGAAGCCGCGCGCCGAGTTGTAGATCGAGCCGTTGAACAGCGCCACATAGGATTCGGTGCCCGCATGCCACAGCGCGGAGAGGAAGTCGGTGGGCCGGGCGAAGAAATACCCGGCGGTCTTGATGACCTTCTCGTCGGTCACGGCAATCAGCAGCCCGCCGATCACCAGGGCCACGATCACCCCCAGCACCGAGACCATGCCCGGGCCCTGGGTGATCTTGCGGAACAGGTCGTTGCCCTGCTGCGCGGCGCCGCCGTTGGGCGGCTGCACGGTCTTGGTCTGGCTCACTGGCCTTCTCCTTCCGCCTGGTGTTGCGCCATGGCTTCCTCGGCCGATACCCCGGCCATCATCAGTCCCAGCACCTCGCGTGGGGTTCCGGCCGGCACGATCCCGTTGACCCGGCCCTTGTAGAGCACCGCGATCCGATCGGCCAGCTCCATCACCTCATCCAGCTCGGTGGACACGATCATCACCGGGGTGCCGGCGTCGCGTTCGGCCACGATCCGCCGGTGCAGGAATTCGATCGAGCCCACATCCACGCCGCGGGTGGGCTGCGAGGCGATGAACAGCTTCAGCGGGCGGGAAAGCTCGCGCGCCATCACCACCTTCTGCTGGTTGCCTCCCGAGAGGCTGGAGGCCGGGTTCAGCTGGTTGTCGGTGCGCACGTCGAAGTCCTGGATCTGCTTGGCGGCATTGCGCCGCAGCTCGCCCAGGTTCATCGACACCCCCTTGGCGAAGGGGGCACGGTCGTACAGGTCCAGCACCAGGTTCTCCTCTATGGAGAACTCGGCGACCAGCCCGTGCACGGAACGGTCCTCGGGCACGAAGCCGACCCCGGAGCGCAGCACCTGCTTCACGCTCTGGCCGATCAGCTCCTTGCCCTGCAGCTTCACCGAGCCGCCGGTGACCGCCTGGGTGCCCAGGATCGCCTCGGTCAGTTCGGTCTGGCCGTTGCCCTGCACGCCGGCCACGGCCAGGATCTCGCCCTGGCGGATGTCGAAGGACACCTGGTCCAGGGTGGTGGTGCCGGCCTCGTCGACGACGGACAGGTCGCGCACCTGGAAGGTCGCCTCCCCGGGCACCGCCGGCTCCTTCTGCAGGGTCAGCTGAACCGAGCGCCCCACCATCAGGTTGGCCAGTTCGGTGGTGTCGGTGTCCGGTTCGACGCTGCCCACGACCTCGCCGCGGCGGATCACGGTGATCACATCGGAGACCGCCTTGACCTCGCGCAGCTTGTGGGAAATGAACACGATCGAGGTGCCGTTGGCCTTGAGCTGGCGCATGATCTCCAGCAGCTCGTCGGTTTCCTGCGGGGTGAGCACCGCGGTGGGCTCATCCAGGATCAGCACCTTGGCCTCGCGCACCAGCGCCTTGATGATTTCCACGCGCTGCTGCACGCCCACCGGCAGGTCCTCCACCAGCGCGTCCGGATCCACGTGGAAGCCATAGCGTTCGGAAATCTCCCGGATCTTGGCCCGGGTGACATCCAGGTCCAGCACGCCGGCGGCCTTGGTGGCCTCCGAACCCAGCGCCACGTTCTCGGCCACGGTGAAGACCGGGATCAGCATGAAGTGCTGGTGCACCATGCCGATGCCCGCGGCCATCGCGTCGCCCGGGCCGCTGAACTCCACCGGCTGGTCGTCGACCAGGATCTGCCCCTCGGTGGGCTCGTAGAGCCCGTAGAGCACGTTCATCAGTGTGGATTTGCCGGCGCCGTTCTCGCCGAGCAGGCAGTGGATTTGCCCGTCATCGACCACCAGGTCTATGCCCTTGTTGGCATAGAAGGAACCGAAGGCCTTGGAGATTCCCCGCAGTTCGAGTTTCACGATCCCACCATCTTTGGTTGTTTGGGTTCAGGTTGGACACAGTCATGGAGCGCACCAGCCGCGCACCGCTCGGGCGGTGAGCGGTGGCACGCTCCATGACGGTTAGGGGTGTTGTGGCCCTTACTTGGGGCTGGCTTGGGATTCGACCTTCAGCTCGCCGGAGATGATCTGCTGCTTCAGCGCCTCCACCTCGGACTTGGTCTCGTCGCTGACCTCATCTTCGAAGTTGTGGAACGGGGCGATGTCCACGCCGCCGTTCTCCAGGGTGCCCACGTACGGGGTGGCGTCGAAGTTGCCCTCGGTGTCTTCCTTGATGACGTCCTCGACGGCCTGGTCCATGGTCTTGATGACCGAGGTGAGCATGACGTCCTTGTAGTCCGGAGCGGTTTCAAAGCCGTCGGAGTCAACCCAGACGAGCTTGACGTCCTTGCCGGCCGCATTTTCTTCCTTCACCGCGGCGCCGGAGCCCTTGCCGACCGGCCCGGCGACCGGCATGATCACGTCAGCACCCTGGCTGATGAAGGTCTTGGTGACCTGCTTGCCCTTGTCCTGCTTCTCGAAGTCACCGGTGAAGGTGCCGTCCTGCTTGTCCTTGTTCCAGCCCAGCAGCTTGACGTTCTCGCCCTTGTCCTTGTTGAACTTCTCCACGCCGTCGGCAAAGCCGTCCATGAAGATGGTCACGGTCGGCAGCTTGATGCCGCCGTAAGTGGCCACGGTGCCGGTCTTCGAAGTGGCAGCGGCGACATAGCCGGCCAGGAACGCGGCCTGGGCGGTGTCGTAGATGATCGGCTTGACGTTCTCGATTTCGTTTTCGTACTGGAAGTCAACGATCGCGAAGTGCTTGTCCGGGTTCTCCGCGGCGGCCTTCTCGGTGGCGTCACCCAGCAGGAAGCCGATGGTCACGGTCATGTTGCAGCCGGCGTTCATCATGCCCTGCAGGTTTGTGGCGAAGTCGGCGTTGGACTTGGATTCGGCTTCCTTGGCCTGGATACCCAGGTCCTCTTCGGCCTTCTTCAGGCCGCGGTAGGAGGACTCGTTGAAGGACTGGTCGTCGAAGCCGCCGGAGTCCGAGACGATGCAGCCGGTGTAGTCCGAGTTGTCGGCGTTGGCGCCGCCTTCTTCCGGGGCCTGGCCACAAGCGGAAAGGGCCAGTGCAGAAATACCGAGCATGGCAGCGGCCACACTGGCCTTACGCGATGCGAAGCGCATGTAATCCTCCATAGAGCGTTGCGAGATATCCGGGAGGCCAGGCACCTGTAACCCAGCGGAAAACTACTTTGCCGTTCGCTGCGCCAGTGCTAACGATCCCATCGTTTCCATAGCCTATATGAGATCAGGCACAGGTACACCGGCTGGAGATTACAAAGCGGTAACTTGCAACACATTCACGGCAAGCGCTTAACGTCAAAGGCCACGTCAGAGCGTTTTACGTCATTGTCAAAGATCCGCTAAAAATTTTCGCTCGGGCTGGGCGCAGAAGCACTAGTCAAGGTCGGCAATCGCGCGCAGACACGCACCGACCATCACCGAGGCCCCCACCCCGATGCATCGCTCATCGGGAATATAGTCCCCACGGTGCAGATCAAACGTCTCCCCGCCCGGGGTGCGGGTGCCCAGGCGCAACATCGCCCCGGGAACCTTCTGGGTCATCCAGGCGAAGTCCTCCCCGCCCATCGACTGCGGGGTCAGGCCGATGTTCTGCGAGCCGATTTCAAACCGGGCGGCGCTTTCAATCAGCCCGGTCTCCTCGGCCGTGTTCACCACCGGCGGCACCCCGCGGGTGTGCTGCAGCTTGATCTCCACGCCGTAGGGGGCCGAGACCTGGCGGACCGTCTCATCCAGCAGCTGCCCGGCGGCGAACCAGGCCTCCCCATCCAGACAGCGCATGGTTCCGGCCAGGTAGCCGGTGGCCGGAATCGCGTTCGGGGCGCTGCCAGCGTGAATCTGACCCCACACCACCGACACGGCCGAGCGCACGTCGACCTTGCGGCCCAGCACCGCCGGGACCTGGGTGGCAATCTGACTCATCGCAAACACGACGTCCTCGGTCAGGTGCGGGCGCGAGGTATGCCCGCCGCGGCCGTTGACCTCAATGCGGATGGTGTCGCTGGCCGAGGTGATTGCCCCGATGCGGGTGCCGATCTGCCCCACGTCGATGCGTGGGTCGCAGTGCAGCGCCAGGATGCGCGGCACCTCATCCAGCACGCCCTGTTCGATCACCGACAGCGCGCCACCGGGGATCTTCTCCTCCGCCGGCTGGAAGATCACCCGCACGCGGGCATTGAGCAGCCCCTCGTCATCCAGCTTCTTCAGGGTCAGCGCGGCCCCGAGCATGACCGTGGTATGGATGTCGTGGCCGCACGCGTGGGCCACGCCCTCGTTGACCGAGGCGTAGGGCAGGCCTGTTTCCTCCAGCACCGGCAGCGCGTCGATGTCCGCACGCAGCCCGATGGCAAGCTCCCCGCGGCCCACATCGACCCAGGCGCCGGTGTTGTTCATCGGCACCGCTTCCAGCCCGGCGGCCCGCAGCTGGGCCAGGATCATCTCGGTGGTGCGGTATTCGGCGAAGGACAGCTCCGGATTGCGGTGCACGTCGCGCCGGAAGTCGATCAATTCGGGCAGCAGCTGCTCAACCCAGGGCTTGACCGAGGGGATGGTGACATTCCGATACTTCACTGTCCGCATCCTTCGAAGATACGCGTCGGTAGGTCCGCTGGGATAGTTTCTGCGTAATCTTGCAGCGAACCGTGAAACACTGCTGCCCATGCCAGGGCCACGCCAAGGGCTTGCCAAACACCTCGGCCCCCCGCACCGCACCCCAAAAACGGGGGCGACGCGGGGGCCGAGGCGTTGCCGTCCGGCAGCCGGCTCCGGTTAGGAGGCCTGGTCCTCGCGGATCATCTCGGCGCAGCGCTCACCAATCATCATCACGGTGATGTTCGGGTTCACGGTCACCAGTTCGGGCATCACGGAGGCGTCGGCCACGCGCAGACCCTTGACGCCCTTGACGCGCAGTTGCGCATCCAGCGGGGAGAGCACATCGTCATCGGCGCCCATGCGCACGGTGCCGGCAGGGTGGTACACGGTGTTGTGGGTGCGGCGCAGGTAGTCGAAGATCTCCTCGTCGCTCTGCACGTCCTGTCCCGGGTAGAGCTCCTGGCCCGCCCATTCGGCCATCGGGGACTGGGCGACGATCTCACGGGCCTTGCGGATCCCGTAGGTCATCACCTTGCGGTCATGGCCTTCCGGGTCGGTGAAGTAGCGCGGGTCCACCATCGGCTTGTCGCGGAAGTCCCGGCTGCGCAGGCGCACGGTGCCGCGCGACTTGGCGTGGGTGACGTTCGGGGTCAGGCAGAAGCCGTTCTCGGTGCTCGGGTAGCCCTGGCGCAGGGTGTGCATGTCGAAGGGCACCGACCCGTAGTGCATCATCAGGTCCGGGCGGTCCAGCCCCTCTTCGGTGGCGGCGAAGATGCCGATCTCCCACCACTGGGTGGAGGTTTCCACCATGGGCTTCTTGGCCTCCCACTGGATCACGCCCTCCGGGTGGTCCTGCAGGTGCTCGCCGACGCCCGGAGCGTCGACCACGACCTGCACACCCACCTGGGACAGGTGCTCGGCCGGGCCGATGCCCGAGAGCATCAGCAGCTTGGGCGAGTCGATCGCGCCGGCCGAGACGATCACCTCGCGCCGGGCGTTCAGGGTGGTGGTGCGCCCGAACGCGCCCTCCACCACGTCCACGCCGGTGCAGTTGCGCTCGGCGTCGAAGTTCAGCTGGCGCGCCTGCAGGCCGGTGAGCAGGGTGAAGTTCTCCCGGTTCCGGATCGGGTGGATGTAGGAGACCGACGAGGAGGAGCGAGTGCCGTCTTCGCGGCGGTTGATCTGGAAGAAGTTCGCGCCGTTGATCACGGTTTCATCGTTGTTGAACTTCGTCCGGGGCAGGCCGATCTGCTCGCAGGCGTCCAGGATGGCCACGCCGCAGGGGTCCTCGGCCGGAACGTTCATCAGCTTCACCGGGCCGGAATCGCCATGGTGCGGGGCCTCGGGCCCGGCGTCCTCATTGGTTTCCAGCTTCTTGTACAGCCGGTAGGCCATCTGCGAGTTCCACCCGGTGGCGCCGAACTTGCTCTCCCACTCATCCAGGTCCTCGCGCGGGGCCCAGAAGGCGATGCAGGAGTTGTGGCTGGAGCATCCGCCCATCACCTTCGCGCGCGAGTGGCGCATGAACGAGTTGCCGTTCTCCTGCGGTTCGATCGGGTAGTCCCAGTCGTACCCGGACTCCAGCAGCTCCATCCAGCGGTTCAGCTGCAGCACCTCATCGATGCCGCGGTCATCGGGGCCAGCCTCCACCAGCGCCACGCTGACCTCGGGGTCCTCACTGAGTCGGGCCGCCACCACGGCGCCGGCCGATCCGCCGCCGATGATGATGTAGTCGAAGTCGGTTTTTGCACTGTCCTGATGCATCAGTCATTCTCCTCGTCGTTACTGCACGATTGCGTTGCTACACTTCTGCGTTACCTTGCGTTGGCATTGTCCTGCTCAGTGTCTGTGTCTGTGTTTGCGGCCCCGTCCGCCGCCGGGTCAGCGAAGCCGTGCCGCGCCGGTCCGGCACGCACCGGTGGGCAGGGGTCCGGCGCTGCGCCAACTCCCCCGCAGGAGGCTGGCGCAGCGCCGGAACGGGCCGCTTGCGGCTCGCCTACTTGGCGGGGAACCAGCCGGTGACCTGGGGATCCAGGTTGTGGTAGATGTGCTTGGCTTCCTGGTACTCGCCCAGTCCGGTCGGGCCCAGTTCACGGCCCACGCCCGACTGGCCGTAGCCGCCCCATTCGGCCTGCGGCAGGTAGGGGTGGAAGTCGTTGATCCACACGGTGCCGTGGCGCAGGCGGGCGGCGACGCGCTGGGTGCGCGAGGCGTCCTGGCTCCACACCGCTCCGGCCAGGCCGTAGTCGGTGTCATTGGCGATGGCCACGGCCTCATCCTCGGTGCGGAAGGTCTCCACGGTGACCACCGGTCCGAACGCCTCGTCGACGACCACGCTCATCCCGGAGCTGACCTGGTCGATCACGGTGGGCAGGTAGAAGTGCCCGGAGCCCAGGCCCGCGCCGTCCTCGTCGGTTGCGGCCCGTCCGCCGCACAGCACGCGGGCGCCCTCGGCGATACCGGCCTGCACGTAGGCGTCAACCTTGGCCAGGTGCTCGGCGGAGATCAGCGCGCCGGTCTCGGTCCGCTCGTCGAACGGGCCGCCCAGGCGGATCTGCTGGGCGCGGCGCACCAGTTCGGCGGTGAACTTCTCGGCGATGGATTCCTCCACCACGATCCGGGCACCGGCCGAGCACACCTGCCCGGAGTGCACGAACGCGCCGTTCAGCGCGTTGTCCACCGCGGCGTCGAAGTCGGCGTCGGCGAAGATTACGTTCGGGTTCTTTCCGCCCAGCTCCAGCGCCACCTTCTTCACGGTGCCGGCGGCCGCGGCGGCCACCTTGCGCCCGGTGACCAGCCCGCCGGTGAAGGAGACCAGGTCGACGTCGCGGTGCTCGGAGAGGATCGCGCCGGCTTCGACCCCGGTGCCGGTGACCAGGTTCGCCACCCCGGCCGGCAGGCCGAGCTCATCGAGCACCTGCATGGTCAGGATCGCGGTGGAGGGGGTCAGCTCCGCGGGCTTGAGCACGAACGAGCAGCCGGCGGCCAGCGCCGGGGCGATCTTCCAGGCCGCCTGCAGCAGCGGGTAGTTCCAGGGGGTGATCATCGCGGCCACGCCGATTGGCTCATGCACGATCCGGCTGACCACGTTCGCGTCCCCGGCATCCACGATGCGTCCGGCCTGGTTGCCGGCCAGCTTGCCGAAGTAGCGGAAGCTGGCGATGATGTCGTCCATGTCCAGGCGGCCTTCGACGATCCGCTTGCCGGTGTCCAGGGTTTCGGCAAGCGCAAATTCCTCCTTGCGCTCGCTGATCCGGTCGGCGACCTTCAGCAGGAAGTCCCCGCGCTCTCCGGCCGGCACCGAGGACCACACCCCGGAGTCGAAGGAGCGGCGGGCGGCGGCAATCGCGGCCTCGGAGTCCTGCTGGCCGGCCTCGGAGACCGTGGCCACCGCTACCCCATTGGCGGGGCACTGGATGGTGCGGATGCGCCCGGAGGCCGCCTTTTGGAACTTCCCGTCGATGAACAGGGTCGCGCCCGAATGCAGCAACGGGTTTTCGTTGCGGGGAAAGTCGGTGTCCTGTGGCAGGCTCATGCTTGCTCCTTAGTGGTTGAAATCGGTAGGGAGGTGGTGTCGAAGTCCGATTCCCAGTCGGTCTTCGAGACCCCGTTGCTGTTGATCAGGCTGGGCCCCTCGGCCTCGACCTGGGTGGTCAAGAACGTCATGTGCGCCTCGTACTGGTCCAGCACGTCGCAGATCAGCTGATCCTTGTTCAGGCCCATCAGGTCGTAGCCGTGGCTGCCTTCCTGGGAGAAGACCTCGATGCGGTAGTAGATGTCGTTGCCGGCCGAAACCCTGGCGTAGCTGGGCACCGGCATGGCCACCGGGTAGATCTGGTACTTGAAGGGCCGTTCATCCCCGTTGCTGACCACCAGGTCCAGCGAATCCAGCTCCAGGTGCTCCACCCGTTCGATATCCAGTGCCACTTCCGCACCGCGGGCGGAGAACTCCTGGCTGACCTCCTCCAGGGCCGGCAGGGCCACCTCGTCCAGGTAGCGTTTGGTGGCCCGGTGCCCGGGGTAGTTCATGGTCCGGGCCAGGCGCTGCTTCCAGCTGCGCCGGTCGTTGGGGGTGCCGATGCGGCTGGAGAGCAGCTTGTGCATGGTGTGCTTGTAGCTGTTGGCCAGCGCGGATTCCACCCGCAGCGACTTGAACACGCCGAGCATGATGAACACCAGCACGAAGGAGAACGGCAGCCCCATGATCACGGTGGCGCCCTGCAGGGTCGGCACCCCGCCCACCAGCAGCATGCCCAGGGTCAGCAGGCCGGTGGCCAGCGACCAGAACAGGCGCACCGGCTTGGACCCGTCGGACTGCGGGTCGGCCAGGTGGGAGGTGAAGTTCGCCATCACCAAGGCACCGGAGTCGGCGCTGGTGACGTAGAACAGCAGCCCGGTGAAGGTGGCGATCGCCGCGGTGATCGGCGCGCCCGGGTATTGCTCCAGCAGCGAGTAGAACGCCTGTTCCGGGGTGTTCATCGCCACCTCGCCAAACGCCTCATTGCCCCCGCGCACCAGGGCCAGCGCACTGTTGCCGAAGATCGAAATCCACAGCAGGATGAACGCGAACGGCACAACCAGCACGCCGGTGACGAACTGGCGGATGGTCCGGCCGCGGGAGATGCGCGCCAGGAACAGGCCCACGAACGGGGCCCAGGCGATCCACCAGGCCCAGAAGAACAGGGTCCAGCTGTTCAGCCAGTCATCGGGGCGGTCGAAGGCGAAGGTGTCCAGCGCCATCGACGGGAAGCGCGAGAGCGTGTCGCCGATGTTGGTGATAATCCCGTCGAAGAGGAACGAAGTGCTGCCGGCCACCAGCACGAACACCATCAACGCGATGCACAGCAGCACGTTCAGCTCGGAGAGCCGCCGGATGCCCTTCTCCACTCCGGTGAGCACCGAGATCGTGGCCATCAGTACCGCGATGACGATCAGGATGATCTGCCACATGGTGTTCTCCGGGATGTCGAACATGAAGTTCAGCCCGAAGTTCAGCTGGGCGACGCCGATGCCCAGCGAGGTGGCGATGCCGAAAATCGTGCCGAGCATCGCGGCGATGTCCACCGCATGCCCGATCCAGCCGTGGATCCGGTCCCCCAGCAGCGGGTAGAGCGCCGAGCGGATCGACAGCGGCAGGTTGTGCCGGTAGGAGAAGTAGCCCAGGGCCAGGCCGATCAGCGCATAGAGCCCCCAACCCAGCAGCCCGTAATGGAACAGCGTCCACACCACCGCCTGGCGTGCGGCCTCCACGGTGGAGCCCTCCCCGCGCGGCGGTGCCAGGTACTGGGTGACCGGTTCGGAGACCGAGAAGAACATCAGGTCGATGCCGATGCCCGCGGCGAACAGCATCGCCGCCCAGGTGAACAGGTTGAAGGTGGGCCGGGAGTGGTCCGGGCCCAGCCGGGTCTTGCCCACCTTGGAGATCGCGATCCCGATGACGAAGACCAGCACCGCCACGACGATCAGCGTGTAGTACCAGCCGAAGGTGTGTCCGATCCAGGTCACGCACGCGGTAATGACCACGTCGGCCGATTCCCGGTCGATGATCGCCCACAGGGCAATGGCCAGCACCAGCAGCGCCGAACCGTAGAACACCACCCGGTTGACCCGGGTTTTTGGTGGGGGCGCCTGGTCCGCAGGCGGAGTTTCCCCGCTGGTCTTGGGTGGTTCAGGGGTTGTCGTAGGGGCAGTCATGGCCAGTGAGCCTACCAATGAGTAATAAATAGGGCGAGAAATGCACCACAATTCCGCTTGAAGCTTCATGTTTCAACTATTCTTCGAGCCTAGTCACAGGGATTTGCGATTCAGATTTGAGAGTTGATGCACGTTCGGCCGGGACTGGGGCGAAAATCACCGTGCGCCGCCTCTTGCGCGGCGCCGCAAGACGTGTCCTTTTAACCCTTGAATTTGGGCGAGCCAGTGATGTTCCGAACGGCCTTTTTAAGCCGTTCCACGATACCGGATCCCTGCGCCTTTAACACTGCCGGAAATGGCGTCAAGAACCCATTGCTGCCCCGGCCGGTCCAAACCTCCGCGCAAGGGATTAACGCACCCCGAATCCTGGCCGCCCATTGCGGCCAGCTATATGCAACGTTGCCGGTTTTACGCCAGCGGATCGCCACCGCCATTAACTCCGGCCATGTCCGGATGCGCTTTGGGTTTCCTTAACCAATTGCCTGCAACACCCTGGGGTGAATACGATGGCGCCATGCGACCCGTTCTCCGCCCCTTGGGCGCCCTGACCACCGCCGCCCTGCTCGCGGCCACCCTCACCTCCTGCAGTGAATCCACCCCGGAGGTCAAGCCGGCCGCCGAGGCGCTGAGCGCGGCACTGGAATCCGACGACTTTTCGCAGGTGCCCTTGGCCGCCGGTGCCGATACCGAGCAGGTCAGCCAGGTCGTCAAGGAAACCTTCCGGCGCATGGACGGGATCGGGCACACGCACACCGTGCAGTCGGCCGAGGTGGACGAGGAACCCCAGGGTGAGCAGAAGACCGCGACCGCGGTGATCAACACCGTATGGGACGTCGACCCAGGCGAGAACGACCTGAGCTACCAAACCAACGCGGTCTTTGAGTACGACCAGGACGCCCAGGACTGGAAGCTGCGCTTCGATCCGGCCGTCCTGGCCCCAGGCCTGGAGGAGGGCGACTACCTGGCCGCCCGGAATACCGCGGCGCAGCGCGGCGACATCCTCGGGGCGAAGGGCGCCAAACTGGTCACCGACCGTCCGGTCGTGCGCGTGGGCATCGACAAGACCCGCGCCGAGGCCTCCGAATGGGAGGACTCGGCCCGGGCCCTGGCCAAGCTGGTGGACCTGGATCCCGATGACTACGCCAAGCGGGTCGCCGCGGCCGGGGAACGGGCCTGGGTCGAGGCGATCGTGTTGCGCGATGACGCCGAGCGTGAGGCGACCGATGAAAAGATCAACGCCATCCCCGGGGCGGTCGCCACCCCCGATGAGCTGCCGTTGGCCCCCACCCGCGGCTTCGCCCGCCAGCTGCTGGGCACCGTGGGCCAGGCGACCGCGGAAATCATCGAGAAGTCCGAGGGCAAGGTCAAGGCCGGGGACCAGGTGGGACGCTCCGGCCTGCAGGCCCAGTACAACCAGCTGCTGGCCGGCACCGCCGGCACCACGGTGGCCAGCTACAACTCCGAGCACGAGCAGCAGGACGAACTGTTCAGCAGCGAGCCGGTCAACGGCAAGGACCTGGAGCTGAGCCTGGATCCGAAGCTGCAGCAGCTGGCCGACTCGGTGGTCGCCGACACCGTCTCCCCCGCCGCGCTGGTCGCCGTGCGCCCCTCCGACGGGGCCGTGCTGGCCGCCGCCTCCGGGCCGGAAGACAACGCCTACAACACCGCGCTGCTGGGCAAGTACGCCCCGGGGTCCTCCTTCAAGGTCATTTCCGCGCTGGCGATGCTGCGCGACGGGGCCACCCCGGGCACCAAGGTCGACTGCCCCGCCACCACCACCGTGGATGGCAAGGCCTTCAAGAACTATGACGGCTACCCCTCCAGCGCGCTGGGCCAGCTGCCGCTGTCCGAGGCCCTGGCCCAGTCCTGCAATACGGTCTTCGTTGAGGCCGGGGCGGACCTGGGCTCCTCCAAGGTCGCCCAGGCGGCCGGCTCGCTGGGTTTGAACGCGCAGGATTCCACCGGCGCCAACGCCTTCCTCGGCACGGTGCCCGATGATTCCAAGGGCACGGAGCTGGCGGCCAACATGATCGGGCAGGGGGTGGTGCAGGCTTCCCCGCTGGGCATGGCCACGGTGATGGCCTCGGTGGTGGCCGGTGAGACCGTGCACCCGCAGCTGGTGCTCACCGACGCGCAGGACCAGCAGGACGCCGGGCAGTCCCAGCAGCCCAGCCCCTCGACGCAGGCCACCGAGCTGAGCGAGGATGAAGCCAAGCAGCTGCGCTCCATGATGGGCGAGGTCGTGGACCACGGCACCTTGAAGCAGCTGAATTCGGTGCCCGGCGGCACGGTGATCGGCAAGAGCGGCACCGCGGAGTACGACGCCGAACGCAACGCCCACGCCTGGGCCATTGCCGGGCAGGGCGACCTGGCGATCGCGGCCTTCGTCGAGGAGGGCGAGGGCGGCGCGCAAACCGCCGGGCCGCTGGTGCGCGAGTTCCTCACCGAGCTGCCGCGCTAGGGCGCTGCCGCAGGCAGCCGCCGGCAATGACAGATCGCGGCCCCGGGGATGATCCCCGGGGCCGCGATTCGCATCTTCATCGGCAGCGTGCCTGTTTTGCGCCGCAGCCCCGCATCGACCACCGGGACGGGGCGCTGGCTGCGGCTACAGCACGTCCGTGGCGCCGTCCTTCTTCAGCTGCTCCACGGTCTGCTTGACCTGCTGCGCATGTTCCTTCGTGGTCACCAGCAGCGCATCGGCCGTGTCCACCACGATCACGTCATCGATGCCGATCAGCGCCACCACCCGCGGATTGTCCCCGTACACGACCCCGGAGGCGTTGTCCGAGTAGACCCGGACCTTGTCGCCCAGGATCGTCACCCCGGTTTCCTCGCTGGCCTTGTTCAACCGCCCGATCGCGGCGAAGTCGCCCACGTCGTCCCAGTTGAAGACGCCGGGAATGACCGCGACGTCCCCGGCGGCGGCCGCCGGCTCGGCAACCGCGTAGTCGATCGCGATCTTCGGCAGCCCGGGCCAGACTTCCTCCATGACCGCGTCTCGCTGGTCGGTGTCCCAGGCGGCGGCGATGCGCATCAGCCCGGCATGCAGGTCCGGTTCGTTGGCCTGAAGGTGCTGGAGCATCAGCGAGACCGGGGCGACGAACATGCCCGCGTTCCACAAAAAGCCGCTGGCCAGGTACTGCCGGGCGGTATCCGCGTCGGGCTTCTCCACGAACTGGGCAACCTCGCGGGCGGTG
This sequence comes from Glutamicibacter creatinolyticus, assembly GCF_006094275.1. Lineage (GTDB taxonomy): Bacteria > Actinomycetota > Actinomycetes > Actinomycetales > Micrococcaceae > Glutamicibacter > Glutamicibacter creatinolyticus. The sequence continues at coordinate 624,272 of NZ_CP034412.1, read as the reverse complement.
GGAGCATGCTCGATCTCCAGCGGCAGGCCGGTCTGGATGTACCCGAACCCGGTCGACGGGTGGGTGGGGTGGATGCCGATGGTCACGATCTTGCCGGTGGCCGCGGTGTGGATGGCCTCGCGCACCGCCTCCTGGAAGACCTCCACCGGACCGATGACCTGGTCGGCGGCGAAGGAGCCCATGATGATGTTCGGGTTGCGGCGGTACAGGATGGCCGCGGCCAGCCCGATCGCGGCGGCCGAATCACGCGGCTCCGGCTCCAACACCAGGTTCTCGTCGCAGATCTCGTTTAGCTGGCTCAGCACGGCGCCACGGTGCGCCCGGCCGGTCACCACCATAATCCGCTCACTGGCCAGCGGCACCAGGCGGTCGTAGGTGGCCCGGATCAGCGTGGAGCCCGAGCCGGTCAGATCGTGCAGGAACTTCGGGGCCGACGCCCGAGACAATGGCCACAGCCTGGTTCCGACTCCACCGGCCGGAATGACGCCATGGAAACGCGCTAGCAGGTCTTCATTCACAACAGCAAGACTAGTTCATTGGCCCATCCGCGCCCGGCTTGAACGCGTCAATGCACGTTGGATTTAGCGCACATTTCCGATAATTAGAACATTGAAAAATGCCCTAATCCACGGGCATTTGTGGCCATTCGGCGCAATATTCACCCCTATCGGTGAACCTGCTCACACAAAATAATCAGAACATAGAACACACCGGCACGAGTGGTTTAGACTCGGGCAAGGAACGCTCGCACAAGTGCGTCACATTTCATTGTGTGCAAGATACACATGCGCCGTTGCGAGTCTTGGAGGTTTAGTTCAGTGTCGAAGACTTCGTCAGGCACCCTCTACCGCGGCCGTGAGGGCATGTGGTCATGGGTGGGACACCGAGTCACCGGTGTCGTTATTTTCCTTTTTCTCTTGGTGCACGTGCTTGATACTGCACTCGTCCGCGTCGATGCCAGCGCATACGACGCCGTTATCGGCACCTACAAGAACCCGTTGATGGCCCTGGGCGAGACCGCCCTGGTTGCCGCCATCCTCTTCCACGCCTTTAATGGCCTGCGCGTGATCCTGGTGGACTTCTGGAAGCAGGGCACCAAGTACCAGCGCCAGCTGCTGTGGGGCGTGCTCGGCCTGTGGGTCGTCGTCTTCGCCGGATTCGCCATCCGCCACCTGTCGCTCGCCTTCGGAGGTCACTAAGCCATGAGTGTCGATATTCAAGCTCCGCGCAGCAGCCAGCGCATGGACCCGAAGTACATTCGCGGTCCGAAGTCGCGCGGCAACTTCGAAATGCTCGGCTGGCTCTTCATGCGCCTGTCCGGCGTGGTCCTGGTCGTGCTGATTTTCGGTCACCTGATCGCCAACCTTATTGTTGGCGACGGCATCAACGCCCTGTCCTTCGGCTTCGTGGCCGGCAAGTGGGCCTCCCCGGTCTGGCAGTTCTGGGATCTGGCCCTGCTGTGGCTCTCCATGCTGCACGGCACCAACGGCGTGCGCACCATCATCAACGACTACGCCGAGAAGCACGCGACCCGCACCTGGCTGAAGGGGCTGCTGTACGTGGCCACCATCTTCATCCTGGTCCTCGGCTCGCTGGTGATCTTCACCTTCGATCCGTGCGTGGCCAACAGCCCGCTGCCGCAGTGCGCCTAATTGCGCGCCACACCGCAATAGATTTCTAGAAAAGAGAGCCTCAAGAATGCAGGTACATAAGTACGACGTCGTCATCGTCGGTGCCGGCGGCGCGGGGATGCGTGCCGCGATCGAATCCGGCCAGCGCGCCCGTACCGCAGTGCTGACCAAGCTTTACCCGACCCGCTCGCACACCGGTGCGGCCCAGGGTGGCATGTGCGCGGCACTGGCCAACGTTGAAGAAGACAACTGGGAATGGCACACCTTCGACACCATCAAGGGTGGCGACTACCTGGTGGACCAGGACGCAGCCGAGATCATGGCCAAGGAAGCCATCGACGCGGTGCTGGACCTGGAAAAGATGGGTCTTCCCTTCAACCGCACCCCGGACGGCAAGATCGACCAGCGCCGCTTCGGCGGGCACACCCGTGACCACGGCAAGGCTGCCGTGCGCCGCGCCTGCTACGCCGCGGACCGCACCGGTCACATGATCCTGCAGACCCTGTACCAAAACTGCGTGAAGCACAACGTCGAGTTCTACAACGAGTACTACGTGCTGGACCTGCTGCTGGTTGAGGAGGACGCCTACCGCGAGGACGGCACCGCCTACAAGCAGAAGCGCGTGGCCGGCGTGGTCTCCTACGACCTGGCCACCGGCGAACTGCACGTATTCCAGGCCAAGAGCGTGATCTTCGCATCGGGCGGTGCCGGCAAGGTCTTCAAGACCACCTCCAATGCCCATACCCTGACCGGTGACGGCATGGGCATCGCCTTCCGCCGCGGCCTGCCGCTGGAGGACATGGAGTTCTTCCAGTTCCACCCGACCGGCCTGGCCGGGCTGGGCATCTTGCTGACCGAGGGTGCCCGCGGTGAAGGCGCGATCCTGCGCAACTCCGACGGTGAGCGCTTCATGGAGCGCTACGCACCGACCATTAAGGACCTGGCCCCGCGCGACATCGTCGCCCGCGCCATGGCCAACGAGGTGCGCGAGGGCCGCGGCTGCGGTCCAAACAAGGACTACGTGCTGCTGGACCTGACCCACCTGGAGCCGGAGCACATCGAATCCAAGCTGCCGGACATCACCGAGTTCGCCCGCACCTACCTGGGTGTGGAGCCGTTCACCGATCCGGTCCCGGTGTACCCGACCGCGCACTACGCCATGGGCGGCGTGCCGACCAACATCAAGACCGAGGTGCTGCAGGACAACGACACCGTCGTCCCGGGCCTGTTCGCCGCCGGTGAGGTCGCCTGCGTGTCCGTGCACGGTTCGAACCGCCTGGGCACCAACTCGCTGCTGGACATCAACGTCTTCGGCAAGCGCGCCGGTGTGGCCGCGGCCGAATACGCCAAGGACGCCGACTTCGTCGCCCTGCCGGAGGACAGCGAGCAGTTCGTCATCAGCCAGATCGGCGCGCTGATGGACTCCAACGGCACCGAGAAGGTCGCCGAGCTGCGTTCGATCCTGCAGGAGACCATGGACAGCAACGTCCAGGTGTTCCGCGACGAGCGTTCGCTGAAGGAGGCCCGCGACGTGATCGAGGACCTGCGCATGCGCTACAAGAACATCGGCATCCAGGACAAGGGCAAGCGCTTCAACCTGGATCTGCTCGAAGCCATCGAGCTCGGCTTCCTGCTGGACCTTGCCGAGGTCATGACCGTGGCAGCCCTGCACCGCAAGGAATCGCGCGGCGGCCACTACCGCGAGGACTTCCCGGACCGCGATGACGAGAACTTCATGAAGCACTCGATGTCCTACCGCGACGCCGATGCCGTCACCGAGGACATCAAGGGCATCCGCATGGAGACCAAGCCGGTGGTCTTCACCCGTTACCAGCCGATGGAGCGTAAGTACTAATGAGCACCGAACAGCCAGAACCAGCATCAAAGATCGAGCTGAAGCCCGGTGTCGGCGGCGGCGGAGAAATCCCTACCTTCAACATCACCCTGCGTGTTCGCCGTTACCTGCCCGAGAGCAAGTCCGAGGCCTACTGGGAAGACTTCAAGCTGACCATGTACGGCACCGACCGCGTGCTGGACGCCCTGCACAAGGTCAAGTGGGAGCACGACGGATCGCTGTCGTTCCGCCGCTCCTGCGCCCACGGCATTTGCGGCTCCGATGCCATGCGCATCAACGGCCGCAACCGCCTGGCCTGCAAGACCCTGCTCAAGGACCTGGACACCTCCAAACCGATCACCGTTGAGGCGATCAAGGGCCTGCCGCTGGAGAAGGACCTGATCGTGGACATGGAGCCGTTCTTCCAGTCCTACCGCGAGATCATGCCGTTCCTGATCAACAACAGCCACGAGCCGACCCGTGAGCGTTTCCAGTCCGTCGAGGACCGTGAGCGCTTCGACGACACCACCAAGTGCATCCTGTGTGCCGCGTGCACCAGCTCCTGCCCGGTGTTCTGGACCGATGGCCAGTACTTCGGCCCGGCCGCGATCGTCAACGCCCACCGCTTCATCTTCGACTCGCGTGACGAGGCTGGGGACATGCGCCTGGAGATCCTGAACGACAAGGAAGGCGTGTGGCGCTGCCGCACCGTCTTCAACTGCACCGAGGCGTGCCCGCGTGGCATCCAGGTGACCAAGGCGATCGCCGAGGTCAAGCAGGCCATCTTGTCGCGCACCATCTAATCCAGCTGCCCGACGGCACCTTAGGGGCCCCGAACCACTTCGGTTCAGGGCCCCTTTGCCGTCCCCTCCCCCGCCCGGCGCCGGCTCCCCAAAGGTGCCGCTACCGCAGGGCGGACCCGGCAGGAGCACATTAGTCTCCCAGCGAAAATCCATCCCGCGCTTATTTTGAACTATTCAAGTTTGTGGCATGATAGAGATATGGCACACGATCAGACCGACGCTTCGCATGCACGCTGGGCCGAGCCCCTGCGCGCCGCGGGCCGGCGTGTGACCAAGCAGCGTGTGGCCGTCCTGGACTGCGCCACCCGCCACCCGCATTCCACCGCCGATGAACTGCACCGCCACGCCCAGCAGGAGATCCCCGGGATCGCGCTGGGCACCGTGCACACCGTGGTGAACGACCTGGCCAGCTCCGGGCTGCTGCGTCGGCTGGATGTGCCGCATGCGGGGGCACGCTACGAAACCCGGATCACCGACCACCACCATGCCGTCTGCACGCAGTGCGGACTCGTCGAGGATGTCGCGCTGCCCACCACGGCGCCGGCCTGCCTGGACCCCAACATCGTCCGCGGGATGAAAATCTCCGTGGCTGAAGTCCTCTATCACGGGACCTGCGCCAAGTGTGCGGCGTCCGCTGGACTGAACCTTCCCTGACCACCTAGCCGGATCCAAACAAAGGAGAGCACATGGCTGCCGAAAACAACGGTCACCACACCGGTTCGACCACTCAGGCTGGCATCCCAGCCGTCAGCGACCGCAACTCGCTGACCGTGGGTGCCGATGGCCCCATCGTGCTGCACGACCACCACCTGGTCGAGACCCTGCAGCACTTCAACCGCATGAACGTTCCGGAGCGTCGTCCGCACGCCAAGGGCGCTGGCGCCTTCGGCGAATTCGAGACCACCGAGGACGTCTCGCAGTACACCAAGGCTGCACTGTTCCAGAAGGGTGTCAAGACCGAGACCCTGCTGCGTTTCTCCACCGTGGCCGGTGAGCTCGGCTCCCCGGACACCTGGCGCGACGTGCGCGGCTTCGCCCTGAAGTTCTACACCACCGAAGGCAACTTCGACCTGGTAGGCAACAACACCCCGGTGTTCTTCCTGCGTGATCCGATGAAGTTCCCGCACTTCATCCGCTCGCAGAAGCGCCTGCCGGATTCGGGCCTGCGCGACGGCACCATGCAGTGGGACTTCTGGACCCAGAACCCCGAGTCGGCCCACCAGGTCACCTACATCATGGGTGACCGCGGCCTGCCGAAGACCTGGCGTGAAATGAACGGCTACGGCTCGCACACCTACATGTGGGTCAACGAAGCCGGCGAGAAGTTCTGGGTGAAGTACCACTTCATCAACAAGCAGTCGGACAAGTTCGAGACCATCGACGGTGCCGAGGCCGAGCGCCTGGCCGGTGCGGACGCCGAGTTCCACCGCCGCGACCTGTTCAACGCCATCAAGGAAGGCAACTTCCCGCAGTGGGACCTGTACATCCAGGTCATGCCGTATGAAGAGGCCAAGACCTACCGCTACAACCCGTTCGACCTGACCAAGACCTGGTCGAAGAAGGACTACCCGCGCATCAAGGTCGGCACCCTGACCCTGAACCGCAACCCGGAGAACTTCTTCGCCGAGATCGAGCAGGCCGCCTTCTCGCCGGCGAACATGGTTCCCGGCATGGGCATGAGCCCGGACAAGATGCTGCTGGGCCGCAACTTCGCCTACGCGGATGCCCAGCGCTACCGCATCGGCACCAACTTCCAGCAGCTGCCGGTCAACCGCCCGAAGGTTCCGGTGCACAGCTACAACTTCGAGGGCAACATGTGGTACGAGCACTCCGGTGCCCGCAGCTACTACGTCCCGAACTCCTTCGGTGATTCCTGGAGCGATGAGACCGGCCCGGTCGACAACTCCTTCGAATCCGATGGAGACCTGGTGCGCTCGTCCTACACCCTGCGTGAGGACGATGGCGACTTCGTGCAGCCGGGCATCCTGGTGCGCGAGGTCATGGACGACGAGCAGCGTGCCCGTCTGGTGCAGACCGTCACCGGCGCCCTGGAGGGCGTCATCGAGCCGGTTCTGTCCAACGCCATCCAGTACTGGAAGAACATCGACGAGAACGTCGGCTCGCAGATCGAGTCCAACGTTCGCGCGAAGGCGACCGTCTAGGACCCTGCCTGCGGGCAACGGTCCAGGGGCCGGCCCCGGGCGCTGCGTGCGCTAGGGCGTGAAAAAACCTCCGTGGTGCTGCTGCACTGCGGAGGTTTTTTTGCCTTTCGCGCCACCGCCGGGCAATGCACGGCAGCGGTGCCTTCCGTGCGGATTGGCCGGGATCGGCGGGTCGTGCCTAGCCCAGCAGCGCCAGCTGTTCGCGCAGCTGCCAGGTGCCGGCGTGCATCGCAAAGAGCTGCACCTGGTCCACGGTGAAGCGCAGCTCCACCCCGGACAATGCGTGCAGGGCCGCGTCCAGTTCGGCGTCGGTGACGTTCTGGGCGATCGTCAGGTGCGGGTGGTACTCGAAGGGCGAGTCGTGGCGCAGCGGGCCGTGCAGCAGCGCCTGGTGCAGCTGCCGGCAGGCGTCCAGCCCCTGGCGCAGCGGCAGGTACACCACCGGGCTCAGCGGCCGGAAGGAGATCGCCGCTCCCAGCTGCACGGTGAACGGGGGCTGCGCGGCGCAGACCCGGTGCAGGTGCTGCGCCGCGTCCTGCCAGCTGGCGCCGCCGTTCAGCGACCCGGTGACCAGGGTGACGTGCGGTTCGATGAGCAGGCTGGCCTGGCCCCCGTAGCTGGCCCGCCAGTCGCGCAGCTGGGTGCGCGGCGGTTCGGGCACCGGGATGACGACCCCCAGCGTGTACTGGGGGTCCTCAGGCGGGACCGGGTGCGGCTGCACCGCTACCGCAGGCTTCCCAACGGCGGCAGGAAACCGACTTTCTCGTACACGTCGGCCACGGTGCGGCTGGCCACCTCACGGGCCTTGTTCGCCCCGGTCAGCAGCAGTCGGTCCAGCTCGGCCGGGTCATCGAGCAGCTCCAGGGTGCGTTCGCGGATCGGGGTGAGCCGTTCGACCACCGCATCGGCCACGGCGACCTTCAGGTGCCCGTACATCTTGCCCTCGAACTCGGCGACCAGCTGCGGCACCGGTCGCTCGGTGACCGCGGCCAGGATGTCCAGCAGGTTCGAGACCCCGGGCTGGTTTTCCTTGTCGTAGGCGATGACCGTGCCGGTGTCGGTGACCGCGGACTTAATCCGCTTGGCGATCAGCTTCGGCTCATCGAGCACGTTGATCAGCCCGTTGGGCGACTCCGCGGACTTGGACATCTTCGCGGTGGGGTTCTGCAGATCGTAGATCCGCGCCCCCTCGGCCGGGATCTGCGCCTTGGGCACCACGAACGTCTGCCCGAAGCGGTGGTTGAAGCGCTGGGCCAGGGTGCGGGTCAGCTCCACGTGCTGGCGCTGGTCATCGCCCACCGGCACCCCTTCGGGCTGGTAGAGCAGGATGTCCGCGGCCATCAGCACCGGGTAGGTGAACAGCCCGACGCTGGCGTTCTCGGTGCCGCCCTTGGCGGTCTTGTCCTTGAACTGGGTCATTCGGCTGGCCTCACCGAACCCGGTGATGCAGTTGAACACCCAGGCCAGCTGGGCGTGCTCGGGAACCTGGGACTGGACGAAGAGGGTGGACTTCTCCACGTCGATGCCCCCGGCGATGAACTGGGCGGCGGTCTTGCGGGTGCGGGCCTGCAGGTCCGCCGGGTCTTGGGCGACGGTGATCGCGTGCATGTCCGGGATGAAGAAGAACGCGTCGTACTGATCCTGGGTCTTGACCCAGTTGACCAGCGCTCCGAGGTAGTTGCCCAGGTGCAGGGAGTCGCCGGAGGGCTGCATGCCCGACAGGACGCGGGGACGGGTGGTGCTCATGAGATTTCGATCCTTAGAACTGGTAGTCGACGACCAGCGGTGCGTGGTCGGAGAAACGCAGGGCGTATTCGCTGGCACGGTCCACGTGGGCCTTGATCGCCTTGGCGGTCAACTCCGGGGTGGCCATGTGGTAGTCGATGCGCCAGCCGGCGTTGTTCACGAACGCCTGTCCGCGCCAGGACCACCAGGTGTAGGGGCCCTGCTCGTCACCGGCCAGGGTCCGGGCCACGTCCATGTAGCCGATCTGCTCGCCGAAGAAGCCGTTGAAGTAGGCGATCTCCTCGTCCAGCACCCCGGCACGCTTGTTGTGGTTCGGCTTCCAGTTCTTGATGTCGCGTTCGGTGTGCACCACGTTCAGGTCGCCCACGACCAGCACATGGTCCTTGGTGGACTTCAGCACCGGCAGGTGCTCGGTCATCCGCTGCAGGAAGCGGTACTTGTCCTCCTGCTTGGGGGTGTTCAGCTCCCCGGAGTGCACGTAGGCGGAGACCACGCACAGCGTCGAGCCGTCGGCCATGGTGAAGTCCGCCTCCACCCAGCGTCCGGACTCGGCGAAGTACTCATCGCCAATGTGCTCGCGCACCGCCACCGGCTCGGCGCGGGAGAGGATCGCCACCCCGGCGCGGCCCTTGTCCTTGGCCTCGGCATGCAGGATGTGCCAGCCCTCACCCACCAGCTCGCGCAGGATCTTGTCCGGTGCGCGCACTTCCTGCAGGCACAGGATGTCCACGTCGCGCGCCGCAATCCAGTCCGCCATGTTGCGGCGGTAGGCGGCACGGATGCCGTTGACGTTCACCGAGGCCACACGCACGGCGCCGGCATTCTTGTTCAGGATTTCCGAGCTGGTAGGTATCACGGTTCCACCTTACAAAACGACAGCGCAACGCCCGGGCAGGACGCTGCGCTGTGCGGTAACAAAAACTAGTCGATGATCTCGCCGTCGATCGGCTGCTCATTGGGTTTCATCATGTCCCGGGCGTTGGCAGCGGTCATGTTGATGGTGTCCAGGGCCCGGTCGATCATGGCGCGCGACTCGGGACCGGCCTTCTCCAGCTCCTGCTGGATCACCCCGGCCTGCACCTGGACGATCTTGAAGGAATGGTCCAGCTTCATGTCGCGCTGGCTGGTGGCCTCATCGATCACGACGGTGGAACCACCCTTGGCCCGGTCGGCCACGGCCACGGTGGCCTCACGCAGCGAGGTGTTGATCCGGTCCGCCCCACGCTTGAGCCCGAACACCAGGAACGCCGAGAGCAGCAGCCAGCCTCCGGAAATGACGACCACGAACCACCCGACGATCTGGTTCGAGTTGGCGGCGAAGATGACCGCGACCAGGAGGATGATGAGCATCACGCCCATGGAGACTGTGGACGCGTTCAGCGTCAACTTCTTCCCGCGTGATGCGTTGCTGCCTAGAGATTCCATGCCCCCATTCTCCCATCGGTTCGCGGCGGCCACCAACTTTCGGCCCGTCGCTTCGCCCACAGCGTCAGGCCCGCCGCCGGCACAGGTACCCAGGCGGGCTCAGAACGGCAGGATCCCCTCCAGCAGCCGGCGCAGCCCGCCCCACAGCCCCTGCCCGTCGGGCCGGGGTGAGAAGGCAAAACGCACCAGCAGGAACCCGACGATGCCCACCACCCAGGCCCCGGTCTCCGCCGCGTAGCGTCCCAGCTTCGCCCCGACCCGCTGCAGCCACCGGTCCATGCGCGATCCGGCCAGGCGCCGCACCGCGACCAAGCCCAGGGCCGGCAGGATCATCACCAGGCAGTAGACGCCCAGCACGGCGCCCTGCACGAGGCCGCTCCAACCCAGCGTTCCCATCAGCCCCAGGGCCCCCAGGTAGGGCAGCATGGTCGGCACCTCCAGCAAACCGGCCAGCAGGGCCAGCACGATCACCCCCGCCCAGGAATCCAGTGCGGCGCCCAGGTGCCGGCGCAGCCGGGCGGGCACCGCCTGGTCGTGGGCCACCGCCGTCGTCCCGGGCTTCGCCGCAGGTGCCGGCTCCGTGCCCGGTGTGCGGCCGGCGGCGTGTTCAGCCGGGGCGGGCGGTGTGGGGCCTTGCGGGGACCCGGCGGCATCCTTGCCCGCCGGTTTGCTCAGCAGCGCCCAGGTGAGCATGGCCCCGCCCACCAGCAGCGCGAGCATCCGCAGCAGCGGGGCGTCGAAGAACCCGTCCGGCAGCAGCTGGGTGCCGGCCAGCCAGCCGGCCCGCAACCCCAAGCCCAGCAGCCAGTAGAAGACGGCGATGATGCCCAGGTAGGCCAGTACCTTGGGAATGGCGCGGCGGTAGTCGCGGCGCAGCAGCAGCCAGATCGGGATCACCAGGGTGCCGATGCTGGTGGCGTCGATGAGGGCAAGTACGGCCAGCGCGGCGGCCGGTGCCTGTTGCATAAAGTCCATGCCATCGAGCCTGCCAGTGGGCGGGAACGGGCACATCGGGCATCGGTCCACGCCGGTGTCCTACCTTTGGGGGACGGCAGCGGCCGGGCCGGTGGACGATGATGGAGGGGTGAAGATCGATTTTTCGCATACCCGACGGCGGTTCATCAGCGGCGAGCAGGAGCCGGAGGTGGCCATCACCTACCTGGTGCTGGCCGTGGTGCTGCATGCCGCCGGGCTGGTGAACACCCCGGTGTTGCCCGCAACGCTGGTGGCCTGGTGGCCGCTGGTGCTGCTGGCCGGCGTCGGGTGCATCCTGCTGCGCCGCCGCGCCCCGCTGCCCTGCTCGTTGGGCATGGCCGCGGCCGGCTCGGCACTGCTGGCGATGGGCAGCATCGGCGGCTACTTCCTGATCTTCGAAACCGTGTTCACGATCTTCCTGCTCTGTCCGCCGCGCACCCGCAATGTCACCGGAACACTGCTGGCCACGTTCACGGTGCTGGCCGCCGCCGCGCAATGGGCCAGCGACGCCGGGGCCAGCGCGGTGGTGCTCACCGTGTTCACGATCGGGTTCGTGCTGTTCACCCCGATGCTCTGGGCCCAGAACGTGCGCACCGCCAAGGAGCTGGCCGCCAGCCAGGCCGAACGGGCGCGGCAGGCCACCGCCGCGGCCCGGCAGCGCGAACAACTGCTGCGCACCGAACATGCGGCTGCGGTGGAGGCCGAACGCACCAGCCTGGCCCGGGAAATGCATGATGTGCTCTCCGCCCGCTTCTCCTCCATGGCGTTGCTCTCCGCGGCGGCGCTGAACCGGGTCCCGGCATCCAGTCAGGACCCCGCCTGGCAGGCGATCCGCCGACCGGTCGGCGAAATCCGCCGGGAGGCGCTGGCCGGGCTGGAGGAAATGACCCGGATGGTGCGGATGCTGCACGCCGGGGCACCCCAGGCCCTGCGCGCCACCCTGGACAGCGCCAACGCCCTGATCGAGGCGCACCGGGCCGGCGGACGCACCATCGACTACACCGGTGAGGTGGACCCGTCCCAGGTGGGTGCCGCCGCGCAGACCGCCGCCTACCGCACCATCAGCGAACTGCTGGTCAACCACTCCCGCCACGCCCCGCACACCGCGCTGCGCCTCGTCGTGCGCGCCCACGGCGGCCAGCTGCGGATCACCGCCGCCAATCCGCTGCCCGGCCCGGACAACACGCCGGACCCCGCCGCGGACGCCGCCTTCACTCCCCCGCTCGTCCCGCACGGCGGCAGTGGACCGGGCGCGGGATCCGGGCTGCGGAACATCGCCGCGCGCGCCCAGGCGCTGGGCGGCCAGAGCCACTGGCAGATCGACCAGGGACAGTTCACGGTGCACGTCACCCTGCCGCTGCAGCCCGGCCCGGGCGGCGGCACCGACAACCAGGAGGTTTCATGAAGGTCCTGATCGTTGACGATCATTCAGCGGTGCGCCTGGGCATCCGGATGGTGCTGGAGGCCAGTTCGCGGATCGAAGTGGTCGGCGAAGCCGCCGACGGCCGCCAGGCGTTGGCGATGGCGCGGGCGCTGGGCCCGGAGGTGGTGCTGATGGACCTGCGCATGCCGGTCATGGACGGGATCGCGGCCACCGCTGCCCTGCGCGAACACGGCACGGCCAAGGTGCTGGTGCTGACCACCTTCGACGACGATGAGTACCTGTTTGGGGCGCTGCAGGCCGGTGCCCACGGCTTCCTGCTCAAGAGCGCCGAACCGGAGCAGATCATCGACGCGGTGCTCGCGGTCGCCGCCGGCCAGGCCGTGCTCAGCCCGGAGCTCACCGCCCGGGTCATCAGACGGGCCGTGCGGCCAGCACCGGCCGCTCCGCCGCGCGAGCCGCTGCCCGAAAGCCTGACCGAGCGTGAAATCCAGGTGCTGCGGGGGCTCGGCCAGGGCCTGAGCAACCCGCAGATCGCCGCGCAACTGGGCATCGGCGAATCGACGGTGAAAACCCATGCCTCGCGGGTCATGGACAAGCTGGGGGTGCAGACCCGGCTGCAGGCGGCGCGGGTGGCCTTCGCCCAATGGGGGTAGGTGCCCGCTCCAGGCCGGGCCAGGCCCGGGAACCGCGGACTTGCTACCAGCTGACCAGGCAGAAGGGATGCTGCTGCGGGTCCAGGTAGACGCGGAACGTCTTGGTGCCCTCTCCGGTGGCGGTGGCACCCAGCGCCAGCACCTCGGTTTCGGCCAGGTCCAGGTCCTTGACCCGCACGTCGATGTGCGCCTGCTGCGGGTGCACATGTCCCGGCCACTGCGGCGGAACATACGGGGTGACGGCCTGAAACGCGATGGCGGGACGATCCGGGGCGTCGCCGATGCTCACCCAGTCCGGGTCATTGTCGATCCTGACCATGCCCAGCAGCCGCTCATAGAACCCGGCCAGTTCATCGGGATCATCGCAATCAATTACCAGTGCCTGCCATGTGCCGATCATCGGTCCATCACTCCCGCCAAATGTTGGTGCCGTGCCTGTGGTGCTTGCCATTATGCCTCGTGCAGGCGCTCGCACAACAGGCTCCGGCCACCGGATCGGCTACCGCGATCGGCTTCCGGGCAGCTCGGCCAGGGCGCGCTGCTCGGCCATCGCCTGGCCCATCAGGTCGGTGGCGTAATCCACCAGCGCCTGAACCCGCGGGGACAGGGTGGTATGTCGGGGACTGATCGCGACCACCGAATTGGGGTAGTTCGGTGGACTGAGCCGGCGGAAGGCCAGGGCCCTGCCCTCCAGGGACAGCTGGGCGTTGTTCGGCCTTTCCATCAGCATCCCGTACCCCAGCCCACGACCGACCATGGCGCTGACCAGGATCATCTGCGGCAGCGAGGCAATGATGTGCGGGTCAAGACTCTGCGCGGCGAACAGCTGCAGGACATAGTCCGTGCTGGGAGTGGATTCGTACATGATCATCGGTTCGTCCACCAGGTCCCGCAGTTGCAGGGGCCGCTCCAGGGCCGCCAATGGGTGCTGCGGGTGCAGCAGCACCTGCATCTCGGTCTCGTAGACCACCTGCTTGCGCAAATCCGGGGGCAGCATCAGATCGTAGACGAAGGCCACGTCCAGCTCCCCGGAATTCAGCGCCGGGATCAAATCGTCATGCGTGCCCACCTGCACAGAGACCTGCACCCGGGGGTGCAATGGCGGGAAGCCCTCCATGATGGCCGGAATCAGGTGTGGGGAGAGCGAGGCGAAACAGCCAAAGCGCACCGGTCCGCGCAGCACGCCCTCGCGGTGCGGGAAGGTCGCGTTCAAATCCTCGACCTCGGCCACGATCTTGCGGGCCAGGGAGGAGAAGTAGCGTCCCGAGGCGGTCATCGTGATCCCGTGGGCCTTGCGGCGCAGGCACAGCTGCTCCCCCGCCAGACGTTCGATGGTGTTCAGCGCCTGGGACAGCGCGGATTCGGAAATGTGAAGCTCGGAAGCAGCGGACCCCAGGGTGTCATGTTCGGGCAGTTCCGCCATGATTTGCAGATGTCGCAGCGAGAATCCAGACACTTCTTAAGACTTCCTTCAAAACTATTGCAGATATTTGAAGTTTACCTTACGTGTGTGCGGTGCAACACTGAGGTGACACAAGACTCAGGCGGTGGTCACGCACGACACACCGTCAACCGAGGAGCAACATGAGCATCGCCGCTTCGCCCAACACCCGCATTGAAAAATCCAACCAACGGCGCGTCGCCTTCGCCACGGTCATCGGCACCACCGTGGAATGGTATGACTTCTTCATCTACGCCACCGCCGCCGGGCTGGTCTTCCCCCAGCTGTTCTTCGAACCGGCCGGCAGCAGGATCGGACTGCTGATCTCCTTCGCCTCGGTCGGCATCTCCTTCCTGTTCCGCCCACTGGGGGCCTTCCTGGCCGGGCACTACGGGGACAAGATCGGCCGGCGGGCCATGCTGGTGCTCACCCTGTCGCTGATGGGTGCGGCCACCACCCTGATCGGCGTGCTGCCGACCTACCACACCGCCGGGCTGCTGGCCCCGGTGCTGCTGCTCTTGCTGCGCATCCTGCAGGGCGTTTCCGCCGGCGGGGAATGGGGCGGCGCGGTCCTGATGGCCGTCGAGCACGCACCGAAGGACCGCCGCGGCCGAGCCGGAGCCTACCCGCAGGTGGGCGTGCCGCTGGGCATGCTGCTCGCCTCGGGCATGATGGCGCTGATGACCGGGGTCATCTCCCCCGGCGACGCATTCCTGAACTGGGGCTGGCGCGTGCCGTTCCTGGTCAGCTTCGTACTGATCATCATCGGGTACTTCGTACGCCGCGCGGTCGATGAGTCCCCGGTGTTCGAGGAGATCGCCGAGAAGAAGGCCCAGACCAAGGTCCCGGTCGTGGAGCTGTTCCGCAAGCACTGGCCGCTGGTGCTGATTGCCGCCCTCGTCTTCGCCGGCAACAACGCCGCCGGGTACATGACCACCGGCGGATTCTTCCAGAACTACACCACCGACCCCGAAGGCCCCATCGGCCTGGAACGCACCGACGTGCTGCTGGCCGTGGCCTTTGGTGCCGCGATCTGGCTGGTGATGACCCTGATTTCCGGGATCATGGCCGACAGGATCGGACGGGTGCGCACCTACCAGATCGGTTTCATCGTGCTGGCGCTCTCCCTCTTCCCGGTCTTCGCGATGGTCAACTCCGGGTCGCTGGTGATGCTGTACCTGGCCTTCGGGGTTTTCTCCATCGGCCTGGGGCTGACCTATGGGCCGCAGGCGGCCCTGTACTCGGAGATGTTCCCGGCCTCGGTGCGCTTCTCCGGGGTATCGATCTCCTACGCGATCGGCGCGATCATCGGCGGCGCGTTCGCCCCGACCATTGCCACCGCCCTGGTGCAGGCCACCGGCGGAACGAACGCCGTGGCGCTGTACCTGCTGGCCTTCTGCATTGTTTCCCTGCTGGTGGTCAGCCTGATCCGTGACCGCCAGGGCATCGACCTGTCCTACACGAACCAGGCGGAACAGGAAGTCGGGGCACTGGTGGTGGGCCGCGGGCCCGCGACCGAGAATGAACCGGTGAAGTAGTTCCGGCTCGACGCCTCGGCCAGCGGCCGGCACCGGAGCTGTGACAAAGGCTTGGGCCCTGCGGAAAAACCGCAGGGCCCAAGCCTTTCTCGCTTACGTTCCCCCCGCTGCCGGCGCCGCGCGTCGGCTAGGAGGCCTGGCGTTCGGCGGTTTCCACCACATTGGCCAGCAGCATCGCCCGGGTCATCGGCCCCACGCCGCCGGGGTTCGGGGAGATCCAGGAGGCGTGCTGCGCGGCGTCCGGATCGATATCCCCGGTGACCTTGCCATCAACGCGCGAGACGCCAACATCCAGCAGGATCGCGCCGGGCTTGATCGCGTCGGCCTTGACCATGTGGGCCTGTCCCGCGGCGGCGATCACCACGTCGGCCTGGGCCAGCAGCTCGGGCAGATTGGTGGTGCCGGTGTGGGCCAGGGTGACGGTGGCGTTCACATCACGGCGGGTCAGCAGCAGGCCCACCGGCCGTCCGATGGTCACCCCGCGGCCGATCACCAGCACGTGCTTGCCCTTCAAATCCAGCCCATGGCGCGAGAGCAGCTCCACGCAGCCGGCCGGGGTGCAGGGGGCGGGGCTGGTCAGCGGCTTGTTGACGTTGGCGACCAGTCGGCCCAGGTTCATCGGGTGCAGGCCATCGGCATCCTTGGCCGGGTCCATCGCCTCCAGGATCACGTCCTGGTCGATGTGCTTGGGCAGCGGCAGCTGCACGATGTAGCCGGTGCAGGCCGGGTCCTCGTTCAGCTCGCGCACCTTGGCCAGCAGCTCCTCCTGGGTGGTCTGCTCGGGCAGGTCCACGCGGATGGACTCCAGTCCCACCTCCGCGCAGTCGCGGTGCTTGCCGCGCACGTACCAGGCCGATGCCGGGTCATCGCCGACCAGGATGGTACCCAGCCCCGGGGTGATCCCGCGCTCCTGCAGGGCCGCGACCCGCTGGGTCAGTTCCTGCTTGATCTGTTTTGCGGTCGCCTTGCCGTCGAGAATCTGGGCGGTCATGGGGTGTCCTTTCGTTCGCGAGCCCCGGCCGGGCGGGGCATCGTCGATGGTCAGGTTCCGCAAACCCAGGCGCGCGGTCTGCGGTGGAATGTCGGTTTTCGCTCCCCGGTGGTGATCCACCCAACGCCAGTTACGAGTTGAAGTTCAGTCCGTCACCGAGTTTATCGAATGCGGCGGGAATGTTGCACGTCATGTGAGCGTTGCAACGGGCAGGAGGTTGACACGTCAATATGATTTGGCGGGTGGCCCCGGACCGGATGGCACGAGTCAAGGAGTGAGCTCAACGGTGGATCGCGGCAAGTTGCGCACCAGGTACCATACGGTGGTCATCGGCGCCGGGCAGGCCGGCCTGTCGGCCGGATACCACCTGCTGCGCAGGGGGATGCGGCCCTGGGTGGACTTCGTCATGCTCGACGCCAACGACGGACCCGGCGGGGCCTGGCGGGACCGCTGGGACTCACTGACGTTCGGCAAGGCCCACCACCTGCACCCCCTGCCGGACTTCGAACTGGCCACCCCGGACCCCACCGAGCCGGCCTCGGCCGTGGTCAGCCGCTACTACGGGGAGTATGAACAGCACATGGGCCTGCCCGTCTACCGCTCGGGCCCGGTGGTTTCGGTCAGTCGCAAGGGAACCGGTTCCGCGGCGGGGTTCGAAGTGGAACTGGCTGATGGCACCGGGCTGCAGGCCACCACCGTCATCAACGCCACCGGCACCTGGAGCAACCCGTTCTGGCCCAGCTACCGCGGCATGAACACGTTCACCGGCCTGCAGGTGCATACCTGGAACTTCACCGGGGTCCAGCAGTTCGCGAACCGGCGCACCCTGGTGGTCGGCGGCGGGGCCAGCGCCACCCAGTTCATCGTGCAGCTGGACGCGGCCGGCATCGACACGCGGTGGTCCACCCGCACCCCACCGCGCTGGAAGGACTTCGCCAGCACCAGGGACTGGGGGCTGGAGGTCGAACGCCGGGTCACCGAGGACACCCGGGCCGGGCGTCCGCCGCGGCCGGTGGTGGCCAACACCGGCCTGCCGCTGACCGGGCAGATGCGTGCGGCGATCGCCTCCGGGCTGATGATTTCCCGGGGCCCGATCTCCCGCCTGGAGGCCGATGCGGTGGTGTTCAGCGACGGCAGCCGCGAACGCATCGACGCGATCCTGTGGGCCACTGGATTCCGTCACGCGCTGAAGCACCTGGCGCCGCTGAAGCTGCGCACCGCCCAGGGCGGGATCCGGATGTCCGCCGATGCGGTCAGCGCCGCCGACCAGCCCGGACTGTATCTGGTCGGCTACGGGGCGTCGGCCTCCACCATTGGGGCCACCCGTGCCGGACGACGGGCCGCCATCGCCGCGATCAAGCACCTGAAGCAGCATGCCTCCGGCATGGCGGGCACGGAGGCGAGCGGCTACACGACTGTGCACCCAGAGGAGAAGTCACCGCAATCGCTGCGGGTGTGATCTTTGCTCATCAATTCGGTGCCGGGGCGCCAGCCCACGTATTTTGGAATGCATGAGCAACCACTTCATCGTCACCCTCTCCTGCGTCGACCGTCCGGGCATCGTCCATGCCGTCTCCGGGGGCCTGTTGGGTGCCGGTTGCAACATCACCGAGTCGCAGCAGTATGAGAGCCCGGATTCCAACACCTTCTTCATGCGCATCGAGGTGGCCACCGGGCACACCCTGGACCAGGTCATGGCCCAGCTGGCGCCCATCCGCGACGAATTCGGCATGGACCTGAAGGTGTTCGAATCGTCCCGCCGCACCCGCACCATGATCATGTGCTCCAAGGCCGGGCACGCGCTGAACGACCTGCTGTTCGCCCAGCGCGCCGGCACCTTGCCGATCGAGGTCCCGGTGATCGTCTCCAACCATCGTGACCTGCAGCCGATGGCCGAGTTCTACGGGGTGGACTTCGTGCACCTGCCGGTGACCGCCCAGAACAAGGGCCAGGCCGAGGCCGAGCTGCTCAAGCTCGTGCAGGAGCACGGGATCGAACTGGTGGTGCTGGCCCGCTACATGCAGATCCTCTCCGACTCGCTGTGCGAGCGCATGGCCGGACGGGTGATCAACATCCACCATTCCTTCCTGCCCTCCTTCAAGGGCGCCAAGCCCTACCACCAGGCCCACGCCCGCGGCGTGAAGCTCATCGGCGCCACCGCCCACTACGTCACCGCCGATCTGGACGAAGGGCCGATCATCGACCAGGAAGTCACCCCGGTCAACCATTCACGTACCGCCGCCCAGCTGGTGGAGCTGGGGCGCAGCGTCGAGGGGCGCACCCTGACCCGGGCCGTGCAGTGGCATGCCGAGCATCGGGTGATGCTCGACGGGCAGCGCACCATCGTCTTCTCCTAGCGGCTTCCTGCGAGCCGCTTTTCCGAGCCGCTTTTCCGGGCCGCTTGTGCGAGCGGCGCGGTGGTGTCATCTGCGCGGGCCGGAATCGCTGCCGGTTCGTCCCCTGAACTACAGTGGGTGCCATGGCTCACATTATTACCATTGACGGCGCCACCCCCAAGGTGGCGCAGAACGTGTTCGTTGCCCCCACCGCGACCTTGAGCGGGGATGTGGAACTCGGCGAGCGCGCCAGCGCCTTCTACGGCGTTTCGGTGCGCGGGGATTCGGCCCCGATCCGGGTCGGCGCCGGAACGAACCTGCAGGACAACGTGGTGCTGCATGCCGATGCCGGTTTCCCGTGCACGGTGGGCCAGTCCGTGTCCGTGGGGCATTCGGCGGTGGTGCACGGGGCCAGCGTGGGCGATGGGTGCCTGGTGGGCATGAGCGCCACGATCATGAACGGCGCGGTGATCGGCGAGCAGTGCCTGGTGGCGGCCGGGGCGCTGGTGCTGGAGGGAACCCAGGTTCCCCCGCGCAGCCTGGTGGCCGGGGTTCCGGCCAAGGTGCGCCGTGAGCTGACCGAGGAAGAGGTCGCGGGATTGTCAAAGAACGCGGACACCTACCTGGAGCTTGCCGCCAAGCACCTGGCCGCCAATTCCTAGGGACGCGAGCGCCGAGCCGGCGGAAACCGGCCTGGATTGGACGCCGCGTGGCGGCAGTGGTGGTGTGCTGTCCTCGACCGTGACCGGTCGGGGCAGTCCTATGTGTTTCAGACGGCCAGCCGGTCGGCGGCGGCCTGCTCGGCCCGGGCGGCCGTAAGCGCCTCGGAGGGGCTAAGCCAGTAGGTGTTGATCCGCGGGCGTTGATGGGGGTCCAGATCCTTGGGCAACAACACCATGGGTGGGCCGTCTTCGTTGCGGATCACCGTAAACAGGCCGCAGTGCCGGGCATGGTGGTGCATCGGGCAGAACAGGCACCCGTTATCGATGCTGGTCTGCCCGCCTTCGTCCCAGGGTGTGATGTGGTCGGCCTCGCATCTGGAGGCGGGCATGGTGCACCCGGGGTAGGCGCACCCGCGGTATTTGGCCCGCAGGCCCTTGCGCATGTAGTTCGGGAAGAGCCGGTTGGTGCGGCCGATGTCCAGGATCTCGCTCTTGGTGCCAAAGACCGCTGGGCGCAGGATCCCGTTGCAGAGCATGGCCCGCATCGCGGCCGCGGAGATGGGGATGCCGTTTTCCGTGACGGCGAAGTCCTTGCCGTCGGCGACCATCTTGTCGTAATCCATGATGACCGTGATCTCGGGCTGCACCACCCCCACCTGCTTGCCGGTGCCGCTGTGATCGGCGCGCAGCAGTGAAAGCAGCGCGATCAGGTGGCGGAATTCGGGGCGCAGGTCCTCGAAGGGCTTGAGCAGCTCCTCGGGGAACCGGTCCGTTCCGCCCAGCTGGCCAAAGGCGCCGGCGCCTTCCCCCGCCCCGGGGGTTTGCGCGGGGCGGGCATCCGGGGTGGGCGGTGCTGCCGTGGGCGGTGCTGCCGTGGGCGGTGTTGCCGTGGGCGGAGCCTGCTCGGCGGCGTTGGTGGTGGCGGACGGGTCGTGAGGGCGGGCCCAGTCGGGCATGGTGTCCTGCTCGCCCCACTGCGGCGGTAGGCTGGCAGAGCCGGGTGCGGGGGCCTGGGCGCCCGCAGGCTGCTCATCGGCGTCCGGTTCCGGGGTGGGCCGGGCGTATTGTTCGTTGACCAGGGCCTTGAGCTCGTCCCGGTTGCCGGCGATGGTTTTGGGGTTGTCGATCTGCACGCACAGGGATTCGATCAGCTCCGCGTCCTGGGGCATGACCTTGAGCAGGTAGTGCATCAGTCCGCGCCGCATGCCGCGGCGGAACAGCCCGGCCTCGCCCAGCAGGGCCGCCAGTGGACGGTTCTCCCCCAGGGATTGCTCGATCAGCCGCGGCAGGTGCCGGCGTGCGGTGCCCGGTTCGTGCCGGATCAGCGTGATCGCGTCTTCCTGCAGCCGTTCGCACGCTTCGCCGGCCTGCGGTCCGGCACCCAGGTCCGGTTCGGCCTTGCGCAGCTGCCGCGCGGCGGTGAGCACCAGGGCCGGGTTGGTGTCGGGGTTGGCCAGTTCATCGCCCAGCCGCCCGAAGCGTGGCGCGGTGCGCTGCCCGGCCTCGGTGATCCCGGCGACCAGCGCGTCGGCCATGTTGATCCGGTCCTGGGCGACGCCGACGCCGAGGTTCAGCCACCCCTTGTACAGGTCCACGGTGTTCTTGAAGTAGCTGCGCCCGGTGGTTTTCCGGCCGCGGGTGCGCGCCAGGTCCTCGACGCTGGGCCGCAACCCGGCCTGCCGGATCGCCTGGTAGGAATCGGGCTCCAGCAGGTGGGCGCCGCTGGCCCGCAGCCCGTGGGCGGCGTGCACCTGGGCGCGGGTGAGGCGTTCGCCGGCCTGTTCCACAAGCCAGGCGAAGTAGGCGGCATGCCCGGCAGCCGGTTCATCCGCTGCAAAGGCCGCCGTCGCGCTGTCGATCAGGTTGACCGCCTGGGCCAGCTGATCCAGCGCCGCTTCGGTGCCGGAGGTGTTCATGGCCCCATCATGCCCCCGGCAGCCAGCCTGCACACCGGCGCCCCGGCCTGCTGTGGATAACAAGGCCGCCGGCCGCCGGGACAGCGGTACCGCCGCCCCGGGGCCGCTTGACCAGCCTGCCTGGGCAGCACAGCTAGCGCGGGGTTGGCACCAGCTTCCCGGTCGGGCGCCGTGCGGTGCCGGCACCGGCGGTGCGCGCCGCGCCGAGCCCCCGCTCCAGGTCGGCCAGCAGGTCCTCGGGCTCCTCGATGCCCACTGAGAGGCGCACCAGGTTCGCCGGGACTTCCAGCGGGGTGCCGATCAGCGAGGCGTGGGTCATCTCCCGGGGGTAGCAGACCAGGGATTCCACCCCGCCCAGGGAGACCGAGAGCTGGAAGTAGTGCATGGATTCGGCGAAGGCGCGCGCGGCGGGCTCATCGGCCAGCGTCAGGGAGAGGATCCCGCCAAAGCCGCGCTGCTGCCGGGCGGCCAGCTGGTGCCCCGGGTGTTCCTCAAGTCCCGGGTAGTAGACGCCGGTGACCTCGTTGCGGGTCTGCAGCCAGCGGGCGAGGCCTGCGGCGGTGGCGCAATGCCGTTCCATGCGCAGCCCCAGGGTCTTCAGCCCGCGGGCGGCCAGGTAGGAATCCTGCGGCCCGCACACCGCCCCGCCGGCGAACTGCTGGTAGCCGACCGCCTCGGCCAGCGGGGTGCCGCGGTGCAGGTGCTCGGTGACGATGACCGCTCCGCCCAGCACGTCCGAGTGCCCGCCGATGTACTTGGTGGTGGAGTGCACCACCGCGTGGGCGCCGAAATCCAGCGGGCGCTGCAGGTAGGGGGTGGCGAAGGTGTTGTCCACCACCAGCAGGGCGCCGGCGTCCCTGGCCAGCTGCGCCCAGCCGGCCAGATCGGCGATGCCCAGCAGCGGGTTGGAGGGGGTTTCAAGCCACAGCAGCGCCGTGTTCGGGCGCAGGGCCGCGCGCACCGCATCCAGGTCGGTGATCGGCACGGCGCTGGCGGTGATCCCCCACTTGCGGTGCAGCCCGGTGATCAGCCGGTGGGTGCCGCCGTAGCCGTCGGCGCCTAGCACGATGTGGTCGCCCGGGGCCAGCACCGCGCGCAGCAGCGCGTCCTCCGCGGCGATGCCCGAGGCGAAGCCGAACCCGGCGGCCCCGCCCTCCAGGGCGTTGAGCTGGGTTTCAAATCCGTTGCGGGTGGGGTTGGAGCCGCGGGAGTATTCGTGCCCGGCCCGCAGCACGTTAATGCCGTCCTGGATGAACGTGCTGGTCTGGTAGATCGGCGGGATGACCGCGCCGGTGGCCGGGTCCTTGGCCTGGCCGGCGTGGACCGCCAGCGTGTTGAAGCCGCTCATGCGATGCTCACTTTCGGTGCGGGGGCCAGACACGGGGCGCCGGGTCCGGGGCGTTCGGCCAGCGCCGCGTTCAGCGCATGGTCCAGGTCGCGGATCAGATCCGCCGGGTCCTCCAGCCCCACCGACAGGCGCAGCACCGCCGGGTCCAGCCCGGCCTCGGCCAGCTGGGCGGCGGAGAGCCGGCAGTGGGTCATCGTCGCCGGGTGGGCGACCATGGTGCGCGTGTCCCCGATGTTCGCGGCCAGCGCGATCACCTGCAGCCGGTCGATGACCCCGGGCACCAGGGCCGCGTCGTGCAGCTGAACGGCCAGCACGCTGCCGGTGCCGCGCGGAAAGAGGGCGGCGGCGCGCCGGTGGTGGCGGTGCTCGGGACGGCTGGGGTGGTGCACCCGGGCCACGGCCGGGTGGGCGGCCAGGAAGCGGGCCAGCAGCTGCACGTTGTGCTGCACCGCGGCGGCGCGCACCGCCAGGGTTTCCATGCCGGTCAGGATGCTGTGGGCGCTGGCCGCGGAGAGGGTGGGGCCCAGGTCGTGCAGGAACTTTGAGCGCACCAGCATCGCGTACGCCCCGGCCCCGTGGCGTTCAAGCAGGCTGGACCCGGCGTAGCGTTCGCGGCCCCGGGCCAGCTGGGGCCAGCGCTCGGCGTCGGAGAAGTCGAAGCCGCCCCCGTCGATGACCACCCCGCCCAGCACCTGCCCGTGCCCGGCCAGCGCCTTGGTGGCCGAATGCACCACGATGTCCACCCCGTGCTGCAGCGGCCGGAAGTTCGCGGGGGTGGCCAGGGTGTTGTCCACCACCACCGGGATCTGGTGCCGGTGCGCGATCGCGGCCAGCCGGGGCAGGTCGGGCACCGTGGACAGCGGGTTGGTCACCGATTCGAGGAAGAACGCCCGGGTGTCCGGCTCGATCGCCGCCTGCCAGGCGTCCGGGTTGTCCGGGTCCACGAAGCTGACCCGGATCCCGAAGTCGTGGAACGTGTCGGTCAGCAGGTCCACAGTGCCCCCGTAGAGCTGGTTGGAGACCACCAGGTGCCGCGGGCCCTGGGTGAGGGCCAGCAGGGACAGGGCCACGGCCGCCTGCCCGGTGGCGGTGGCCACCGCGTGCGCCCCGCCCTCCAGGGCGGCGGCGCGCTGTTCGAACACCGCCACCGTCGGGTTGCCGGTGCGGGAATAGGTGAAGCCGGCCTGGCGCAGCGCGAACTTCTCCACCGCATCGGCGTGCGAGGTGAATTCGTAGGCCGCGGAGGGGTACAGCGGCACCGTGAGGGGACGGTGCTCGCCGCCGGGGCTGTATCCGGCGTGGATCGCTGTGGTGGACTGCTGCGCCATGGCTGGCTCCTTTACTCGTGCTGGTGCGTACCGGTGGTGGTGCGCGGGGTTAGATCGCGGCCAGCTGGTCGGCGCGCACCTGCCGGGCGGCGGCGACCAGGTTGGCCAGGGAGGCGGTGGTTTCGGCATAGCCGCGGGTCTTCAGCCCGCAGTCCGGGTTCACCCACAGCGCCTGGCGGTCCACCGAATCCAGGGCGGTGCCGATCAGCTCGGCGATCTCCTGCTGGGAGGGCACCCGCGGGGAGTGGATGTCGTACACGCCCGGGCCGATGCCGCGGCGGTAGCCGAAGGACTTCAGGTCCGCGGTCACCTCCATCGCCGAGCGGGCCGCCTCGATGGAGGTCACGTCCGCGCCCAGCGCGTCGATCGCGCCGATCACCTCACCGAACTCCGAATAGCACAGGTGGGTGTGGATCTGGGTGCCGGCCGCCGCCCCGCCGGTGGCCAGGCGGAAGGCGTCCACGCTCCAGCGCAGGTACTCCGGCTGGGCGGCGGCACGCAGCGGCAGCAGTTCACGCAGCGCCGGCTCGTCGACCTGGATGATGCGGATCCCGGCCTGCTGCAGGTCCTGGATCTCATCGCGCAGCGCCAGCGCCACCTGCCGGGCACTGGTTTGCAGCGGCACGTCATCGCGCACGAAGCTCCAGGCCAGGATCGTCACCGGCCCGGTGAGCATGCCCTTGACCGGCTTGCCGGTCAGCGAGGCGGCGTGGGAAATCCAGGGCACGGTGAACGCCGCCGGGCGGGTGACGTCGCCGAAGAGGATCGAGGGGCGGGTGGCGCGTGAACCGTAGGACTGCACCCAGCCGTGCTCGGTGACCGCGAACCCGTCGAGGTTCTCCGCGAAGTACTGCACCATGTCGTTGCGTTCGGCTTCCCCGTGCACCAGCACATCCAGCCCCAGCTCCTCCTGCAGCGCGATCACCCGGGCGATCTCCTGCTCCACGAACCGGCGGTAGCCCTGGTCGTCCAGGGTTCCGGCGGCGTGGGCGGCCCGGGCGGCGCGCACCTCAGCGGTCTGCGGGAAGGAGCCGATGGTGGTGGTGGGCAGCAGCGGCAGCTGCAGGCCCGCCCGCTGCGCGGCGGCGCGCTGCTGCTCATCCGGGCGCTGCAGGTCCTGCTCACCCAGCCCGGCCAGGCGTTCACGCACCGCCGGAACCGTGGTGCCCGGGTAGGCGGCGCGGGCGGCCAGCGCCCGCTCGGTGGCCACCAGTTCGCGGGCGATCGCATCCTCCCCGTGCTCCAGGCCGGTGGCCAGGGTGAGCACCTCGCTGACCTTCTGGTCCGCGAACGCCAGCCAGTCGGCCAGCCCCTCGGGCAGGTTCCCCTCCAGGGCCACATCGTGCGGCACGTGCAGCAGCGAGGTGGCGGTGCCCACCGCCAGGCGTCCGCCGGCGGCGGTGACCGCCTGGCGCAGGGCGCGCAGCGCGATCAGCGAGGCGCCCAGGTGGTTGCGCCACACATTGCGGGCATCCACGATCCCGGCCACCACGGTGGTGCCCTGCAGCTGGCCAAGGAATTCGGGCTGCGGGGCCACCCCGCGCACCAGGTCCACCTGCACCGCGTCCACACCGGCCCGGGCCAGTACCCCCAGGCCCTCACCGGGGCGGGTGAGCTGCCCGGCGGTGCCGTACCCGGTGGTGACCAGCAGCGCCGGGCGCGGGCCGGAGGACAGCTGGCGGTACACGCGTTCGGCCAGGCCGCCGGGCACCGCGTGCCGGGCACCGGCCTCGGTGACCAGGGCCGGCTCATCGAGCTGCACCCAGCCCACCCCGGCGGCGGCCAGCTCGGCCAGCAGCTGGGCGTAGACCTCAACGAGCTCATCGATCCGGTGCAGCGGCGTGAACCCGGAGCGGGCGGCGCCCTCCTCGGCCTTGGCCAGCAGCAGGAAGCTGATCGGGCCGACCAGGGTGGGGCGGATGGTGTGCCCGGCCCGGGCGTGGGCGGTGAAGTTCTCCAGCAGCCCGGCGGGGTTGGCGCGCAGGGTGGTGCGCTCGCCGAGCTCCGGGACCAGGTAGTGGTAGTTGGTGTCGAACCACTTGGTCATTTCCAGTGGGGCGCGCTGCGCGTCACCGCGGGCCAGCGTGAAGGCGTCGGCGGTGCTCAGCGGGGCGCTGAGCACCTCGGCGAAGCGGGAGGGCACCGCCCCGAGCGCCACCAGCGTGTCCAGCACCTGGTCGTAGTAGGCGTGGTCCCCGGGCAGGGAGCCGTTCGCCGGGTCAAGCCCCAGCTGCACCAGGCGTTCCAGGTTCTGCTGCTGCACGGCAAAGGCCCGCTCGTGCAGCTGCTGCTCGGTCAGGGTGCCGGCCCAGTGCGCCTCCAGCGCCTTTTTCAGTTCGCGGCGCCGGCCGATGCGCGGGTAGCCGAGGATGCTGGCCTGCGGGAAGTGCTGCTTGCTCATGGTGTTCTCCTAGTTTTCTGCCGGGCCGGGGTGCCCGGCCGGGTCGTTGGGCAATTCGGTGGTTCGTCGGTGGAAGCGGGCGCCTAGGCCCCGCTGTGGGCGGCCCAGGATTGGGCCAAGGTGCTGCGGGCGCCGGGCAGCTGCAGCTGCTCGATCACGTCCAGGCTGCCGCGGTGGTCGTTGAACGTGTACAGGTGCAGCCCCGGGGCCCCGTCATCGAACGCCGCCCGGGCCAGGTCCACCGCCCAGCGCACCCCGATGCGGTGGCGTTCGGCGTCGCTGGTCGCGCTTTGCAGCGCGTGGGCCAGGATCGGGTCCGGCTGCACCCCGGTCAGCGCCGCCAGCCGGTTCAGCCGGCGCAGCGAATTGAGCGGGATGATGCCGGGGATGATCGGGATGCACACCCCGGCGCGGCGGGCCGCGGCGAGCAGTCCCCGGTAGTCCTCGGGCTGGAAGTAGACCTGGGTGATCGCATAGTCCGCCCCGGAGCGCTGCTTGCCCAGCAGCACCTCGATGTCGTGCTCGAAGCTCGGGGACTCGGGGTGGCGGTGCGGGTAGGAGGCCACCCCCACCCCCAGCCGGCCTCCGGCCAGGGAGGCGGCGTGTTCGTCCTCCACCTGGCGGATCAGCTCGATCAGGTAGCGGGCGAACGGGAATTCACCGCGCCAGCCCTGCGGGTCCTGCGGCAGGTCACCGCGCAGCGCCAGCACCCCGCGCACCCCCAGGGCGATGAAGTGGCGGATCAGCACGCGCAGCGACTGCGCCGACTCCCCCACACAGGTCAGGTGCGCCAGCGGGCGCAGCTTGGTCTGGGTGACGAGGTGTTCGATCAGCGCCAGGGACTGGGCGCGGCGGGCCGGGGTGCCCGAATAGGTGACCGAGACGTAGTCCGGGCTGGTGTCGGCCAGCTGCTCGATGCTGTGGTAGACCGACTCGGCCACCTCGCGGTTCACCGGCGGGTAGAGCTCGTAGGACAGGGACGGTGGGGCCACCGAACCGGGCATGTGTTCCTCCTCGTGTCAGCGACGAGGCAGTGCACCGTGACCCGCACCCTGGGGTGCGCCCGGCAGCGGCCGGGCCCGGCGCGGCGGCCGGGGCGGATCGGACGGTACTGCTCCATCGTTTCTGGCATTAGCACCTTTCGGTTTCCCGGTGGTTGCTGCGGCGTCGTCGAGCCAGATCTCTTAGCCGCTCTTGATGGGTTGTTGGTGATTCCATCGTTCGCCAGGGCCCGGCGGCGGCGCAAGCACGCCGGGCCGCGCCGCGTCATCCGCCGTCCCACCCCGTCATGTGACGCGTGAACGTTAAGATGACGCGATTCTTACCCCCGCAGTGTGACGCGCGGGCGGTGACCGGTTTTCCCCGGGTTGCCGGGGGCGCACCGGGGGGCAGGGCCGCTGAAGTGTTGCGCCGGGCGGCTTTGTGTGACGCGGTGATGACACGCCGTGCGGCCCGTGCCAAAGCCCGGCCGATCACATACACTCCGGGAAAGGATGAAAGTCTTCGGCCACTGCGTGCGCCGGCAGGGGCCGCGGGCGCAGTGGCCGAACCGGTGCCAAGGAGCCGCAATGTACACCGCAATCCGCCTGTCCTTGACCGTGGTGCTGTGCCTGGTCGCCTCGCTGGTGTTGCCGATGCTGTATTCGCGCCTCCTGCAGCCGCTGCGCCAGCAAGTGCAGTACGGCGGCACGGTCAGCGGCCTGCTGGCGCTGACCGAGGCCTGCCTGCTGGTCTACGGGCTGCTGCTGGCAGTGCAGGGCCGGGTGCTGGAGGAGTTGCCCCGGCGCTGGCCGGCCGCCGGGCTGGTGGTGCTCACCGCCACCGGCTGTGTGCTCTTGAGCTGGTACGGGCAGCTGAGCTGGTTTTTCGGGACCCAGTCCTTCCTGGCCGCGCTGGTGTACATCGGGTTCACCCTCGGTGCACTGCTGCTGCGCCGCCCGGCCCGCCCGCTGGATCGGCGGGCCGGGGCATGAACCCGCACGCTTCCCGGACTGCGGCCGGTGCATCATCTAGGCTGGTGACTACGATGAATGCCAGGCAGAAGACCCACCTAAGCGGCGGGCGCGAGCGCGCCATCAGCGAAGCTGCACGCCCCGATGAGGACGAGTTCCGTGTGGACATTGAGCGGATCCGCTTCTCCCCCTACTTTTCCCGGCTCTCCGCGGTCACCCAGGTGATCCCGCAGGCCGGGGCCGGCACCGTGGTGCACAACCGACTGACCCATTCGCTGAAGGTGTCGGCCGTGGCCCGCTCGATCGCGATCGGGCTGCGCAACTCGGATCCGCGCACCCAACAGCTGGTGGAGGAGCTGGGCGGCTGCGACCCGGTGGTGGTGCAGGCCGCGGCCGCCGCCCACGACCTGGGCCACCCGCCGTTTGGGCACCTGGGTGAGCAGGAGCTGGACCGGGTGGCGCGGCAGAGCCTGGGGCTGCCCGACGGGTTTGAGGGCAACGCCCAGACCTTTCGCATCCTCACCGCCCTGGACAGCTGCGACGCCACCGCCCGCGGGCTGAACCTGACCCGGGCGGTGCGCGCCGGGGTGCTGAAGTACCCGTGGTCGCGCAACGAATGGCTGAACCAGCCGCTGCGCTCCCCGCAGGACCTGCCGCGCGGGGCCGGGAACCATTCGGGGGCCGGGGCGGCGAAGTTCTCCTGCTATGACATCGAGATCGCCGAGATGCACGATGTGCTCTCCGTGTTCCCGCGCATCGCCACCCACCAGCAGACCCTGGAATGCTCGGTCATGGACATCGCCGACGACATCGCCTATGCCGTGCACGACCTGGATGACTTCTACCGGGCCGGGGTGCTGCAGTACACCACGGTCTCCGCCGAGCTGCGGGCCTGGCTGAACCATTCGCGCTCCCTGGCCGAGATCCCCGAAGGGGAACTGGACCTGCGCCGCCCGGGTCACGCGCTGGAGCGCACCTGGCGCCGGCTGCTGGCCAAGGACCCGTGGGTCGCCTGCCCGGAGGCGTTCCGCGACTCGGTGGAACGGGTGGAACACGACCTGGTGGAGGGGCTGCTGGCGGTGCCGTACAACGGCGGGCTGGAGGCGGACCGGGCGGTCACCGGCTTCACCCGGCGCTGGATTGACCGGCTGCAGGCCTCGATCGCGGTGGAACGCACCCCGGTGGTCCGCAGCGGCCACGTCCGGCTCGCGGACGCTGCCTGGCATGATGTGGTGGTGCTCAAGTTCGTGCACTCGCGCTTCGTGCTGGACCGCTCGGATTTGGCGGTCTACCAGCGCGGGCAGACCCGGATCATCTCCTCGCTGGCCGAGGGGTTCAAGGCCTGGCTGAATGACCCCGACGACGCCTCCCGCGCCCCGCGCCGGCTGCTGGATTCGGTGGAGGCCGCCACCGAGGAGTACCGCCAGCTGCGGGCCATGGAGCCCCAGCGCTTTGGGCCGGCCGGGGACGGAGAGGTCCAGCGCCTGGGCCAGGCCCGGGCGATCGTGGACTATATCGCCTCCTTCACCGACGCGCAGGCGGTGTCGGTCAACGCGCTGCTGACCGGAACCTCGGAAGGGATCTGGGAAGTGGGCCGCGGACTCTAGCACCCGGCCCGGTCGCTGCCGAACGCGCCCAACCTTCAGGCAGCCCCTGTCGGTCACATTGCCTGCGGGGATTGGCGCGGCGGCAGGGCTTGTGCCAAGAATGGTCTGGGGTTGGGTCCAAGCCAGGCCCCTGACTTCTACGACGGGATGAACCTTGGTGTTGCGTGTTCTTGTTCCCTCCAACGAGCTGGCCCGCCGCCTGGATCTGCCCGGGGTCGAGCCGATCGTGTGGCATTTGAACGACACTGCCGCGGATGCCCCGCCCGCGCAGGTGCTGGTGACCGAGCGGCCCCGCAACCCGCAGCACCGTGCCAGGGTCTCGCGCATTCCGGGACTGGAGCATGTGCACCTGATGTCGATCGGCTACGAGTGGGTGCTGGAGCACCTGCCCGCCGGGGTGGGACTGAGCAACTCGCGCGGGGCCATCGAGGACGCGACCGCCGAGCACTGCCTGGCCCTGGTCCTGGCCGCGCTGCGTGGGGTGGACACCGCCGTGCACCGCCAGCGTGAACAGCGCTGGGAACCCACCTGGGGCGGCAGCCTGCACGGGGCCCGGGTGCTGTTGCTGGGCTACGGCGGGGTGGGCCAGGAAATCGAGCGACGGCTGCTGCCCTTCAAACCAGCACAACTGCTGCCGGTGGCCCGCACGGCGCGCACCCTGCCCGATGGCACGATTGTCCACGGCGTCGATGAGCTGGATTCGCTGTTGCCGCACGCCGAAGTGGTGATCGTGGCGCTGCCGCACACCGATGACACCCAGCGGCTGGTCAACCAGGGGTTCCTGGCCCGGATGCGTGACGGGGCGCTGTTGGTGAATATCGGCCGCGGCGCCGTGGTGGACACCCCCGCCCTGTTGGCCGAGCTGGAGGCCGGGCGGTTGCGCGCGGCCCTGGATGTCACCGACCCCGAGCCCTTGCCGGCCGGCCACCGGTTGTGGCAGGCCCCGGGCTGCCTGATCACCGCGCACGTGGGCGGGAACACCCACCGGGTGATGGAGCTGGTCTACGACCTGGCGCTCACCCAGGTCCAGGCGCTGGCGGCCGGGACCGAAGCACGAAACATGATCCGCGCCGCGGCCGCCAGCCCCCAGGGCCGGATCCGCTAGTCCAGCGCGATCGGCCCGTATTCCTCCAGGAAGTGGATCGGGCCCGGGTTCGCCGCAAAGCTGTCCCCGCCGAAGTGGCGCATCACCCCGTGCACGGCATTCAGCCCGGTGGTCACCGCGCCCTCGGCCCAGCCCGCGGTCCAGGAGATGTCATCGCCGGCCAGGAAGATCCCGCGCTGCGATTCAGGCAGCCCCCGCTGGTCGAAGTGGGTGTACAGCCGCTGCTGGTAGCGGTAGTGGCCCGGTAGGTTGGCCTTGAACGCGCCCATGAAGTTCGGGTCCGCCTCCCAGGAGACGGTGATCGGGGTGCCCACGATGTGGCTGCGGATGTCCAGGCCCGGGTAGATCTGCTCCAGGGAGTGCAGCATCAGCTCGGTGCGGCGCTCGGCATCCAGGGACAGCCACTTCAGCGCGTCATCGTTCCAGGTGTAGGACAGCAGGATCACCGCCGGCTTGCCCGGGCCGTTGTCCAGCAGGTAGGTGGCCCGGTTCAGCCGGTCGGTGAGGGTCATGGACATCAGGTCCTGGCCGGTCTTGGGGTCCTTGTCCTTCCAGAACGCCCGGTCCACCATCACGAAGGTCTTGGAGGACTGCATGTAGTGGCTGCGTTCGATCGCGGTCCACATCTTCGGTTCGAAGAGGGACTCCTCCACGTGGATGCCGGTGGACAGCAGCCAGGACTGGGTGGTGGAGACCACCGCATCGAATTCCTGGGTCCGCCCGTGCTTCTCGGTGACCGCGATGCGCTGCCCGTGCGGGCCGTGGCCCTGCCCGCGCACGATCCGGGAGACCGCACCGCGCGGTGCCCCGTGGTGCAGCGAGGATAGGCTGGTGCCGGCCGGCCAGTGCACCAGGTCCTGGGGCGCGTGGTTCCACAGGGCGTGCGGCAGCTTCGCCGCCCCGCCGGTGATGCCGCGGTGGTTGTCATCCGCGTCGGTGTACACGACCCGCAGGATTTCCAGGATCGAGTTAGGGAAATCGGTGTCCCAGCCTCCGGTGCCGAATCCGACCTGGCCGAACGCCTCACGGTGCTCGAAGCCGGCTTCCTTGAAGGCCGCCGAGTTGGCGATGAAGCCGTAGAAGGTCTCCTCGTCCAGTTCACGCACCATCCGGTCCCACAGCTCCTTGATCTTCGCGGTGTCGCGGGAGATCAGGGCCTGCTGCATCCGTTCAAAGTCGGCGTCCTCGGCCAACGCCCGGCGCCAGGCGTCGGCGACCTCGTGGAAGAATGCGGGCATCTGGTCGGGTCGTTCGGCGTAGACCTTCTCCCCCTTCAGCTCGATCACCGTGGAGGGGGTGGGCCCGGCCATCGGGTTGGGGAATTCGAAGGTGTCGATGCCCAGCTTGTCGATGTAGTGGTAGAACGCCTTGCCGGTGCTCGGGAAACGCATCCCTCCCAGGTCGCAGGTGACCTCCGGGGCGGCGGCGAAGGAGGCGGTGCGCAGCCGCCCGCCGATCTGGTCGGCCTCGAAAATCACCGGCTTGAGCCCGAGCTTCATCAGCTCATACGCGGTGACCAGCCCGGACAGCCCCGCACCGATCACGGCTACCTCGGTGCCGTGATGTTCCCGGGGAATCTGGCCCAGCCCCTCGGCGCCGGCCAGGTAGTGGTCGTAGCTGAAGGGGAAGTCGGGGTTGAGCATGCTCAGGCTCATTCGGTGTTGCTCCTTGGTCGTGCGTGAAACGTTGGGATTGAAAAGTCGTGGGCGGTTCGGCCCGCCAAAACCTAGTCGGCCGGCCGGTTCAGGTGGGCGTCGATGTACTGCTGCTTGCTCAGCTGCCCCAGCCGGGAGTGGCGCCGGCCGTAGCCGAAGTAGATCACGATGCCCACGCACATCCACAGCCCGAAGACCAGCCAGGTCACCGGAGCCAGCTGGCTCATCAGGAACAGGCAGGCCGCGGCGCCCAGGATCGGGGTGAGCGGGTAGAAGGGCACCTTAAAGGTGCGGGTGGCCAGCGGCTGCTTGCGGCGCAGGTAGATCACCGAGACGCTGACCAGCGCGAAGGCGAACAGGGTGCCGATGCTGGTGGCCTCGGCCAGCTGTCCCAGCGGGATGAAGGCGGCCGTCAGCGCCACCACGCTCCCGGTGATCACGGTGCCGGCGATCGGGGTGCCGGTGCGGGCGTTGACCCGGGAGAAGATGCCGGGCACCAGTCCGTCGCGGGACATGGACAGCAGGATGCGGGTCTGCCCGTAGAGCACGGTGAGCACCACCGAGGCGATGGCCAGCACCGAGCTGGCGGCAAAGAGCAGCACGATCCACTGCTGGCCGGTCAGTTCGTGAATGATCTGCACCAGGGCGGCCTGGGAGCCTTCGAACCACTGCCACTGCCGCGCACCGACGGCGGTGACGGCCACCAGCACGTACGCGGTGGTCACGATGACCATTGACCACAGGATTGCCCGGGGCAGGTCCCGCTTCGGGTTGCGGGCCTCCTCACCGGCAGTGGAGGCGGCGTCGAAGCCGATGTAGGAGAAGAACACGATGGAGGCTGCGCCGGTGACCCCCGCCGCGCCCATGGGCAGCAGCGGTTCAAAGTTTCCGGCGTTGAAGGCGGTGAAGGCAACGATGGAGAAGAACACCAGGATGCCGGTCTTGATGATGACCACCACGGTGTTCACCAGGGCCGATTCACGGGCACCGCGGATCAGCAGGATCGTGGCCAGCCCGACCACGATCAGGGCCGAAAGGTTCACCATTCCGCCTGGCTCGCTGGGTCCTGCCGCCAGGGCGGCAGGCAGCTCCAGGCCGAAGACGCTGAGGGTTTCGTTGACGTATTCGGCGGCGCCCACCGCCACGGCCGCCACCGAGACCGCGTACTCCAGCACCAGGCACCAGCCGCACACCCAGGCGATGCCCTCGCCCAGGGTGGCGTAGGAGTAGGAGTAGCTGGACCCGGAGACCGGCACCATGCCGGCCATTTCCGCGTAGCTGACCGCCGAGAGCAGGGCGGTGACACCGGCGAGCAAGAAGGAGATGAAGACCGCCGGTCCGGCGATCGGCACCGCCTGGCCAAGGATCACCAAAATGCCGGTGCCCAGGGTGGCACCCACGGAAATCATGGTGAGCTGGAAAACGCCCAGGGTGCGCTTCAGCTGCCCGCCGCCGTTGTCGGCGTGGGCTGACTCCACCATGTGGGAAATCGACTTACGGCGTCGAAGCTGCGCCGTCAGCGTGGGGCGTGGGGACCTGGTCAAGCCGCTCGGTGTACTCATGATGTTCCTTGCGTAGCTGTTCATCCATCGCTTTCCAGACTAGGTCTGTGAGCGGCATCTCAACCCTAGCCGATTTGAACTAAACTTTGAGCACATGGGACAAAATGCACCGAACTGGTTGGATCGCGCACCTGCGGCTGAAGACGCCGGGGTGCCCTGGGAAGGGCTGACGGTGGCCCGCTTCCTGCGCGAAATCCGCGGCGGGGTGCAGGTCGTGGTGGAGGGCGGGGACGCCCCGCTGCACTGGGTGGAGCCCAGCGACCTGGCCGACCCCACCGCCTACCTGATCCCCCACGAACTGGTGCTGACCACCGGCGCCCAATGGCTGGACGTGCCGGCCGGGCCGCAGCGCGATCGGCGGATCGATGACTACGTGGCCGCACTGGTTGGTGCCCGGGCCAGCGCCCTGGGCTTTGGCACCGAACCCTATTTCCAGAACGTGCCTGCGGCCCTGAGCGCCGCCTGCCGCCGCCACGGACTGAGCCTGTGGCAGATCGATGTTTCCGTGCCGTTCGCGCACCTGGGCATCACGTTCGCCAAACTGCTGCGCAGTGACACCGCGCGGATGATGAAGGATGTGGCCGAGGCGAACCGGGCGCTGCTGCGCGCCCTGGACCGCGACCGGCCCGAGACGAGGCTGATCGAGGAGCTGGCCCCACGCATCGGCGCGGCCGTGCAGCTGTTGGACCCCAATGGCCGCCTGCGCCATGTGGCCCGCGGCAGCAGCGTGGAGCTACCCGATGAGGATGCCCTGCACGCGGTGCGCCACAAGCTCGCCTCCCATCGTTCGGCACGCCTGGAGGTGCTCAGCGATGGGGCGGCCACGCACTTGGTCTACCCGTTGCGGGCCCGCCAGCCCACGGCCTCCCCCGGCCCGAGGGATGCCGCCAGCCAGCGTCCGGATCCGGGAACCGGCACCCTGGTGCTCTCCCTGGCCGAACCCCCGTCGGTCGCGGTGCGCAGCATCGCCGGTACGGCGTTGAGCCTGTTGGAGGTCATCTTGCATCAGCGCCTGGTTGGCTCCTTCGCCGCGACCCAGCTGGCCACGCTGCTGGTGCTGGGAATCACCGGGCAGGACCCCGAATCGGGGCGCACCGATGAGCTGCTTGACGCGGCGGTGGGCGGAAACCCCAGGCAGCCGCTCTATGTGGTGCTCGCCGCCGGCCAGGAAGACGGGGACACCGATCCCGATCACCAGGTGGTGCTTTGCCGCAGCCTGTTCGACACCCGGCTGGTGGCCCGGCTGGATGGGCAGCTGGCCGTGGTCACCCGCCAACCGGTCGACGACCCGCTGATGCTGCGCGCCCGGGAAGCGGGAATGCTGGTGGCGGTCTCCCGCGCCCTGGATCCGTCCGCCGCCGGGTGGCGGCAACGCGGCGCGGAACTGCACGAGGCCTATCTGCAGGCCGCGGGGCTGCTGCGGCGGGTGCTCGATGAGCAGCGCAGCCTCAGGGCCGCGGATCTGGGCAGCACCTTCGCCGACTTGCTGCCGCTGAATGCGGCTCGACAACTGGCCCACGACCTGCTCGCCCCGCTACTGGAACTGCCCGCGACCCGCCGCGAGCTGTACTTGCGGGTGCTGCGTTCCTGGTTGGATGCCAACGGGCAGTGGGATGCCTCGGCAGCCGCTGCGCAGCTGCACCGCAACTCCATGCGCCGGCACGTGAGCGCCATTGCCGAGCTGTTGGGCGTGGACCTGTCCGAGGCGGCGGTGCGTCAGGAGCTTTATCTGGCGCTGCGTTTCATTTCCAAGACCGGAACATAGTCCAGCCCAGCGGCTAGTCCGTCCGGGTTTCGGCACCCCAGCGCTGGTAGAGGTTGTTGCGCAGTTCGGCCAGGTAGGGGGTAATCCGCTGGGCGTCGCTCACCTGGCGGGCCTCAAGGTCGGTGATCAGCAGTTCGGCCTCGGCCCCGGCGGCGGCCAGCACGGTGCCGGAGGGCGCCGCCACCACCGAGTGCCCCGAGAGCTCCAGTCCGGCCTCCATGCCGCTGTGGTTCGCGTACGCCACGTAGACCCCGTTTTCCATGGCGCGGGCCGGAATCAGCGAATCGGTGACCGGATCGTTGCCCACGCTCAACGCGGTCGGCACGATGACCAGCTCGGCACCACGAACGGCCGCGGCGCGTACGGTTTCGGGGAATTCAACGTCAAAGCAGATCATCAGCCCGATGCGCAGGCCCTCAAGCTCGAACAGGGCCGGGGCGCCGGTGCCGGGCTTGAACACCCGCTGCTCCTCGGGCCCGTAGAGGTGCACCTTCACATAGCGGGCCAGCTGGGCCCCGTTCCGGTCCACCACATAGCCGACAATCATCCACTGGCCGTCAACGTATTCGGGTAGGCAATAGGCAATCGCGATCCCGGCGGCGCGCGCCACCTCGGGCATCCGCTGGCCCCACGCCGCGGCCTGCTCGGGGACAAGCCGCTGGAGGATCTGCTCGGGCGCGTACCCGCTAATGAACAGCTCAGGCGTCAGCAGCAGGTCGGCTTCGGCCTTGGCGGCCTGCTCGGCCGCATGGGCGATCAGGGAAATGTTCGCGTCCCCATCCAGCACGGTCGCGGTGTCTTGCAGCATTGCCAGTCGCATGGTGATGTCCACTTCCTCGTCAGTACTACTTCAAGGCTAGGGGTCGTTACCGATGCCGCCGAGTTAAAAAAGTCCCAGCTTCCCGGGGGCGCGGGATGTTTTGCACCAGCCATGGCTGGTTTCGCTGGGAGCCCGGACGGGTCAGGCCGACCCGGAACCCGGCAGCTGGTGCAGGATGTCGGGGCCACTGAATGGTTGCGCATCCGCCTTAACGAGTGGAGGCACCAGCCCATGGCTGGTGCCTCCACTGGTTCAGCGCGCCGGGACTACTTGGTCAGCAGTTCCAAAGCAGCGTTCAGGGTCTTGCTCGGACGCATGACCGCGGTGGTCTTGGCCTCGTCCGGACGGTAGTAGCCGCCCAGTTCAACACTGTGGCCCTGGACCTCGGCCAGCTCGCTGAGGATGGTTTCCTCATCGTTGGACAGTGCCTTGGCCACGTCGGCGAAGGCGGCCGCCAATTCGGCGTCCTTGTCCTGCTTGGCCAGCTCCTCGGCCCAGAACTTGGCCAGGTAGAAGTGGCTGCCGCGGTTGTCCAGCTCGCCCACCTTGCGCTTGGGCGACTTGTTTTCCAGCAGGAAGGTACCGGTCGCGGCGTCCAGCGTGTCGGCCAGCACCTGGGCGCGGGCGTTGTCGTAGTTGCTGGCCAGGTGCTCGAAGGAAGCGGCCAGGGCCAGGAACTCGCCCAGCGAGTCCCACCGCAGGTGGTTCTCGTTCACCAGCTGCTGTACGTGCTTCGGGGCCGAGCCACCGGCACCGGTCTCGAACAGGCCGCCGCCGGCCAGCAGCGGAACGATCGAGAGCATCTTGGCGCTGGTGCCCAGCTCCAGGATCGGGAACAGGTCGGTGAGGTAGTCGCGCAGCACGTTGCCGGTCACCGAGATGGTGTCCTCGCCCTTGCGGATGCGCTCAATCGAGTACTTGGTGGCCTCGATCGGCGAGAGGATCTTGATGGTCAGGCCCTCGGTGTCGTGCTCCTTGAGGTATTCGTTGACCTTCTTGATCAGCACCGCGTCGTGGGCGCGGTTCTCATCCAGCCAGAACACCGCCGGGGTCTGGGAGGCGCGGGCGCGGTTGACGGCCAGCTTCACCCAGTCGCGGATGGCAACGTCCTTGGTCTGGCAGGCACGCCAGATATCGCCGGTGAAGACCTGGTGCTCGATCAGTACGGTGCCGAACTCGTCCAGCACCTGGACGTGGCCGTTGCCGGTCATCTCGAAGGTCTTGTCGTGCGAGCCGTATTCCTCGGCCTTCTGGGCCATCAGGCCCACGTTCGGCACGGTGCCCATGGTGGTCGGGTCGTAGGCGCCGTTGGCGCGGCAGTCTTCGATCACGGCCTGGTAGACGCCGGAGTAGGAGGAGTCAGGCAGCACGGCCAGGGTTTCGGCTTCCTCGCCATCCGGGCCCCACATCTTTCCGCCCAGGCGGATCATGGCCGGCATCGAGGCGTCGACGATCACATCGGAGGGCACGTGCAGGTTCGTGATCCCCTTGTCCGAATCCACCATGGCCAGCTTCGGTCCCTCTTCCAGGCCCTTGGCGATCAGCTTCTCCACGCCCTCGCGGACCTCGTCGGTCAGCTCGTCCAGCCCGCCGAGGATGGCGGCCAGGCCGTTGTTCGGGTTCAGCCCGGCGGCTTCCAGCTGCTCGCCGTAGGTGTCGAACAGCTCAGAGAAGTAGGCCTTGACGACATGGCCGAAGATGATCGGGTCGGAGACCTTCATCATGGTGGCCTTCAGGTGGGCGGAGAACAGCACGTCATCGCGCTTGGCGCGGGCCACGGCGTCCTTGAGGAACTCGTCCAGGGCCGCCACGTGCATGACGGTGCCGTCGATGACCTCGCCGGCCAGCACCTTGAACGGCTTCTTCAGGATCTTGACTTCACCGTCTTCGGCGACAAAGCGGATCGAGATGCTCTTGTCCTTGTCGATGACCACGGACTTCTCGTTGGAGGCGAAGTCATCGGCACCCATGGTGGCGACGTTGGTCTTCGAGTCGGAGGACCAGGCACCCATCGAGTGCGGGTTCTTGCGGGCGTAGTTCTTCACGCTCAGTGGCGCGCGGCGGTCCGAGTTGCCTTCACGCAGCACCGGGTTCACGGCCGAACCCTTGATCTTGTCGTAGCGGGCGCGGATGTCGGTTTCCTCATCCGAGCTCGGGTTGTCCGGGTAATCGGGCAGGGCGTAGCCGGCGGCCTGCAGTTCGGCGATCGCGGCCTTCAGCTGCGGGATCGACGCGGAGATGTTCGGCAGCTTGATGATGTTGGCCTCGGGGGTCTTGGCCAGGTCACCCAGCTCGGCCAGGGCATCGGCGATGCGCTGTTCCTCGGTCAGGTAGTCCGGGAAGCTGGCGATGATGCGGCCGGCCAGCGAGATGTCGCGGGTTTCCAGCTCCACCCCGGCGGTCGAAGCGTAGGCCTCGACGATCGGCAGGAACGAGTGGGTCGCCAGCATCGGCGCTTCATCGGTGTGGGTGTAGATAATCTTGGCCATAGGTGTGGCGTCTCCCTGATCGTCGTGCGGAAGCGGGGTTAACCGCCCTAAACTCAACGTTCCCAACTTACCTGATTTCGGGCTCCACGACACGTTTTGTGGCCTAGTTATCCCTGCGAACTGCCTTGATTTTGCGCTGGAATGTCGGGCCTGGCGGCCCGAGATCGGCATCCCCGCTTTAAGTTAAGGTCTCGTAACTCAAACCGCTTTTTCGCAAACCCCGCCATGGGAGGGGCATAACAGCAACCCAGACGCCCCGGGACTGCCGCCGGAAGAACCCGGCAGCAAGCACGCAACCAGATTGTTGAACAATCCCGTCATTTGCTGCATGGTTAAGGTCGGAGGCAAGTAGAGACGGGGATCGCAGTGCAATACATCGACCTGAATTCCGATGTGGGCGAATCGTATGGAAGCTGGAGCATGGGAGATGACACCGCGATCTTCCAATCCGTCTCCTCGGCCAACGTGGCCTGCGGATTCCATGCCGGTGACCCGCGCACCATCGCCCACACCTGCCGCGAGGCGGCGAAGGCGGGCATCACCATCGGGGCTCATGTCGGGTACCACGACCTGGCCGGGTTCGGCCGCCGTTTCATTGAGGTTCCGGGCAACGAACTGGCAGATGACTTGCTCTACCAGCTAGGGGCGATGGATGCCATGGCCCGGGCTGCCGGCAGCGAAGTCAAGTACGTCAAACCGCATGGCGCCTTGTACAACGCCATCGTGCACCATGAAGAGCACGCCCAGGCGGTGATTGACGCGATACGGGCCTTCGGACGCGACCTTCCCGTGCTCCTGCTTCCCGGGTCGATCGCCCTGGACAAGGCCGAACGTTCTGGGTTGCGGGCGGTCAGCGAGGCCTTTGCCGACCGCAGCTACAACCCGGACGGAACCTTGGTTTCGCGTACGGATCCCGCTGCCGTCCTGCATGACCCCCAACGCATCACCCAGAACATGATTCGCCTGGCCAGCGAAGGCACCATCCGGGCCATCGATGGCACCATCATCCGCACTTCCGCTGAGAGCATCTGTGTTCACGGGGATACGGCCGGAGCCGTGGCGGTGGCCGCCGCGGTGCGTGCCGGGCTGGAGTCCTCGGGGATAGACATCAAGAGCTTCGCATGACGATCGATGCCGTCCACTTTGCCGGCACCCGAGCGGTGCTCGTGGAGCTGTCCGATGCCGCGTCCGCGATGGCGCTGACCGCCTGGTTGGAATCCCATCCCCTGCCAGGACAGCAGGATGTGCAAACCGGTGCGCGCACGGTGCTGCTCAGGACCGACTGCCTGCCCAATGCCGGCTACGCGTACCGGGTCATTCCCACGCTGCATCTTGACCTGGACCGCCGGCACGAAGGCGAGCTCATCACGGTGAACGTCAGTTACGACGGGCCGGACCTGCACGCGGTGGCCGAGCTGCTCGGCCTGAGCACCGAAGCGCTGATCGAACTGCACAGTTCACGACGATGGGCTGCCGCATTTACCGGCTTTGCCCCGGGGTTCGCCTACCTGCAGTCCGAGGGCACGCCCCTGGAGGTTCCACGCCGCAGCACGCCTCGAACTACGGTGCCCGCCGGCGCGGTTGCCCTGGGCGGGAAGTACTCGGCCATCTACCCCGCGGCGTCCCCGGGCGGCTGGCAGCTGCTCGGGCATACCGACACCCGCATGTGGGACGTGAACCGCACGCCCCCGGCCCTGGTGCAACCGGGCGACAAGGTGAAATTCGTGCCGCAACGCGCGGCACTGCGACTGAGCGTTCCTGCCGCGAACCACCAGCCACCGGCACCACAGGTGACGTCGGGGGTGGAAGTCATCAGCCCCGGCCCGCAATCAACGATCCAGGATGCAGGACGCCGCGGCGCCGGCAACCTTGGCGTTTCCCCCTCCGGCGCTGCGGATGCGATTTCGGCGCACCAGGCGAACAGGCTGGTCGGGAACCTGCCCGGTGCGCCCGTTATCGAGACCCTTGCCGGTTCGCTGCGGGTGCGGGCCATTGGCCACCAGGTGCTGGCGGTCAGCGGGGCCGAGGTGCGGCTCGAGATCCACGGCGAAGCCGAGGATCACACCAGCATGCGCACCGCAGCGATGAACGTGCCGTTCATCCTCAGGGACAAGGAAACCTTGAGCTGTTCCGCGGCCACGGCCGGGCTTCGCAGCTACCTGGCGGTCCGTGGCGGCTTTGATGGCCACCGGGTTCTGGGCTCCCTGTCCACCGATTCCCTCTCCGGCCTCGGACCGGCACCCCTGCAACCCGGCGAGCGCCTGCCCACGGCGAGGATCCGCGGTACCCATCCGGTGGGCGGCGCCGAACCCTCCACGCTGCCCCAGCCCGAGCCGGACGGATGTTTTAGGCTGCGCCTCGTGGCCGGTCCACGCGATGATTGGTTCGGACCGCAGGGCCTGGAACGGCTTGTTTCCCAAACGTGGGAAGTCAGCGCCCAGTCCAACCGGGTGGGACTGCGCCTGAGCAATGCCGCGGGCGGCAGGCCGCTGGTCCGGCTGCGCGCCGGTGAGCTTGAAAGCGAAGGCATGGTCCGCGGTTCGCTTCAGGTTCCCCCTTCCGGATTGCCCGTGCTGTTCCTGGCAGATCACCCGGTGACCGGCGGCTATCCGGTCATCGCGACCTTGGTCGATGAGGACGTCTCGAAGGCCGCTCAGCTCGCCCCCGGCGCCCCCATCCGCTTTGTGCTGCTGGAACCCGGCTCATCGATGCCGCGGACGGGAGGTGGGCGCAGATGAACGAGCTCCATCAAGCAGCCGCCGCCACGGATGCTGCCCCCTGCCACGGCCTGTTGGAACGCGGGGTGGCCGCTCACGCGCACACCGGCGCGTGGGTGGCCGAACGGCTGCGTGCGCTCATCGCCGCAGGCAAGATGGTTCCCGGCCAAAAGCTTGGGGAAAAGGCGCTCTCCGAAACCTTTGGGATCTCCCGCAACACCCTGCGCGAGGCGTTCCGGATGTTGAACAACGAACTGATCATCACGCGGGTCCCCAACCGCGGGGTGTTCGTGGCTTCTCCCGGGCCGGAGGATGTACGTGAAATCTACGCGGTGCGCCGGATGATCGAACCGGCGGCGGTGGCCTGGGGCCCGGACCTAAATGTTGCCCAGCTGCACCGCACCGTGGTTTCTGGCCTGGAGGCGATGGCGGCCAGCGACACGGTCGGGGTCGCGGATGCGAACCAGCGGTTTCACCAGCAGATTGTTGCCGGGTCAGGCAGCAGGCACCTGCAGGAGCTGATGCACCGCGTGCTGGCCCGGATGCGGTTGGCGTTCCAGTCGGCGCAGGGCACCACGGATTTTCATCGCACCTACCTGCAGGGCAATGTGAACGTCGTGGGACTGCTCGATCGCGGGCAGCGGGTCGCGGCAGCCGATGAACTGCGCAGCTACCTGGAAGCGGCCGAAACCGAGCTGCTCTCACGGTTATCCGCCACGGCGCCGGGCGCTGCCCCTCGACGCGGTTAAAGCGCGTTTCCGCTGCCGCCACCGGCGGCTTGCCGACACAAAATCCCCGGGAGGCACCGGCAAGACGCGGCAGGCCCCCGCCCGCCTGAGTCATTCAGGTCGTGCGGGGGCCCGCGATGCGCCAGGACCTAGTGGAAGAAGTGGCGGGCGCCGGTGAAGTACATGGTGATGCCGGCTTCGTTCGCCGCGGCGATCACTTCCTCATCGCGTACCGAGCCGCCGGGCTGGACTACCGCCTTGACTCCGGCGTCAATCAGGATCTGCAGGCCATCGGCGAACGGGAAGAACGCGTCCGAGGCCGCCACGGCGCCCCGGGTGCGGTTCTTGGACTCGGCGCCGTCCACGTTCTCGGCTCCGCCGGCGGCGTCGGCCCCGGATTCAACGCTCACGCCCAAGGTGTTGGCGCGTTCCACGGCCAGCTTGCAGGAGTCCACGCGGTTGACCTGTCCCATGCCGATGCCCACCGCGGCGCCGTCCTTGGCCACCAGAATGGCGTTGGACTTGGCGGCGCGCACCGCGCGCCAGGCGAAGGCCAGGTCGGCCAGGGTCTGCTCGTCGGCGGCCGAGCCGGCGGCCAGCGTCCAGTTGGCCGTGTCATCACCGTCGGCTGCGATGGTGTCCGACGCCTGGATGAGCATGCCGCCGGAAATCTGGCGGAACTCGTTGGCGGCGCGGCGGTACCCCTCCGGCAGGGTCAGCAGGCGGATGTTCTTCTTGGCCGAAAGGATCTGCACGGCCTCATCTTCGAAGTCTGGGGCGATGACCACCTCGGTGAAGATGCCCTTGACGGTGTCGGCCATCGCCTTGGTGACGGTGCGGTTCGCGGCGATCACCCCGCCGAAGGCGGAGACCGGGTCGGTGGCGTGGGCCTTGGCGTGGGCGTCGGCGATCGGGTCCGCGGCGCCCGGGGTGGCCACCGCAACACCGCACGGGTTGGCGTGCTTG
The DNA here is from genome assembly GCF_006094275.1 of Glutamicibacter creatinolyticus. GTDB lineage: Bacteria > Actinomycetota > Actinomycetes > Actinomycetales > Micrococcaceae > Glutamicibacter > Glutamicibacter creatinolyticus. The sequence continues at coordinate 580,332 of NZ_CP034412.1, read as the reverse complement.
ATGACGGCCACGGCTGGTTCGCTGAAGTCGAAGGCGGCGCGCAGGGCGGCGTCCGCGTCCACGTAGTTGTTGTAGCTCATCGGCTTGCCGTGCAACTGCTTGGCCTGGGCGATCCCGGCCGGCGCGGCGGCATCGGTGTACAGGGCGGCCTGCTGATGCGGGTTTTCCCCGTAGCGCAGCACCGCTTCGCGTTCCAGGGCCACCCCGGCGTAGGCCGGCCACTGGACCTGGCCCTGTTCGTCCTCGTCCAGGAACTGGCTGGCAGTCCAGGAGGCCACGGCGGTGTCGTAGGCGGCGGTGTGGGCGTAGGCCTTGGCCGCCAGGCGCTGGCGGGTCTTCAGGTCGAAGCCCCCGGCCTTGGCGGCGTCGATGACCTGCCCGTAGAAGGAGGGGTCCACCACGATGGAGACCGCAGCGTGGTTCTTCGCGGCCGAACGCACCATGGCCGGACCGCCGATGTCGATCTGCTCGACCACGTCGTCCTGCGCGGCGCCGGAGGCGACGGTCTGCACGAACGGGTAGAGGTTGACGACCACCAGGTCGATCGGGTCAATGTCCATGGAGGCCAGGGTGTCCATGTGCTTGCCCACGCGGCGGTCGGCCAGGATGCCGCCGTGGATCCGCGGGTGCAGCGTCTTCACGCGCCCGTCCAGCATTTCCGGGGAACCGGTGACCTGTTCCACCTCGGTGACGGGGATGCCGGCCGCGGCGATGCGCTGGGCCGTTGAACCGGTGGAGACCAGCTGCACCCCTGCCTCATGCAGTCCGGCGGCCAGCTCCTCCAGACCGGTCTTGTCGTAAACGGAAATCAGGGCGCGACGGATCGCTACACGGTCTAGGGCGGTCTTGCTCACGTAAATGGTCTCCCGGGCAGTGCGACATTGTGGTTGCGGCGGCACGGCGGCCGCCGCAACCATTCTAGCCCCGGGGTGCGGTCAACCTTCAGGATGTTTCGGACAGGGTCTGGTCCTGGACGATGTCGGGGAAATGTTCACTGAGCTGTTCCGGGGTGAGGCACAGCTTCAGCAGTGTCTCGGCGTGGTCGTCGTCGGCCACGTAGGTGACCAGGTCCAGCTTGGTGCGTTCGTTCAGGGCATCACGCAACCCGATCGCCACCCTGACCATGGTGCGGTAGTAGGCGCGGATGGTTTCGCTCCAGCCCTCACGCTGAGCCTGGGTGGCCAGCGCGTCGCTCCAGATTTCGGCGGCCACCTCCTCCACCAGCCCAATGGAGGACCAGTGCCATTCGGTGGGTTCCCACTTGTCCGAATAGAATCCGTCATCGTCGTCGGCTTCCAGGTCCGCTTCCAGCGCCTGCAGCACATCGTCCAGGTCCTGGCCGTCGTGGTCCTCGTCCTCGGCCCCGTGCCCGTCGGTGGAGTCGTCCTCCGTTTCACGGTCCCCGGGTTCGACGCCGGAGTAGTCATCGGCGTCCGCCCGGTCCTCGTATTCCTCGTCCTCGTCCAGGTCCTCGCCGCGCGCCACCAGCAGTTCGCGGGTTTCGGTCAGCCGGTCGCGTTCCAGCGCCTGGATGGAGTTCAACGCCAGCAGGGGCATGTCAATGGACTCGGACTCCTCGCTGCTGACCCCGTGCAGGGCAATCGCGTAAAAGTCCTGGGTCGGGTGTTGTTCCAAAATCTCCGCCGCGTGTCGAAGGGCGGACACCCGTAGCGCCTCTTCGAGAGCGGTCCAATCTACTCCCATGTCCAGAGATTACCCCGTTCGGCGGGCCACCGGTAGGCCTTGACGCACCGGGCAATCGGGCGTAGCGATGTGCCCGAAGCCACGGCAGTGTCGGTAGGCTACTGCCTGTTGCCTCCGCAGCCGCATCCTCCACCGAAGGACTTTGACCGTGTCTACCATTACCCGCCCCTCCGGCGCCCGCATTGTGCAGGAGCTGCCCTTCAAATGGTCCGTGCAGGGCTCGATCTTCATCATCGGCGGCCTGGGGTTCATGTTCGACGCCTGGGACGTGACCCTGAACGGCGCACTGATCCCGCTGGTCGCCGCCGAGTGGGGGCTGGAGCGCACCACCGCGGCGCTGCTGGGCACCTCGAACCTGGTGGGGATGGCGATCGGCGCGTTCATCTGGGGCGGGCTGGCGGACCGCTATGGGCGCAAGAAGGCGTTCTCGGCGACCCTGCTGATGTTCTCGGTCTTCACGGTGCTGGGCGCGCTGTCCCCGAACTTCGGGTTCTTTGTGGCGTTCCGCTTCCTGGCCGGTGTGGGCTTGGGCGGCTGCATCCCGGTGGACTATGCGCTGGTGGGCGAGTTCACCCCGGCCCGGCTGCGCGGCAAGGTGCTCACCGCCATGGACGGGTGGTGGCCGGTGGGTGCGGCGCTGTCCTTCTTCATTTCCGGGGCCGTGATTGCCACGACCGAGAACTGGCGGCTGATCCTGGTGGTGATGATCCTGCCGGCGCTGCTGGTCTACTTTGTGCGCCGCCAGGTGCCCGAGTCCCCGCTGTACCTGGCCTCCCGGGGCCGGGAGTCCGAGGCGCGGGCGGTGATTGACGACCTGGTGACCCGCACCGGGGCCAAGGTGCGCGAGTACCGGATCGAGATGCCGGACGCCAAGCCCACCCCGTGGTGGCAGCAGGTGGTGGCGCTGTGGCGGTATTCCCCGTCACTGACCGCGACCAGCTGGCTGCTGTTCATCACCATCCTGCTGGTCTACTACCTGGCACTGACCTGGCTGCCCACCATCCTGGCCGAGGCCGGGATGGCCCAGTCCGCGGCCCTGTTCACCACCGCGGTGATGGCGTTGATGGGTCTGCTCGGGGTGGTGATCGCCGCCCTGCTCGTTGAGCGGGTGGGCCGCAAGTGGCTGCTGGGCGTTTCCGCGCCGCTCTCCGGCCTGGTGCTGGTGCTGGTGGCCCAGGTGCTTCACGTGCCGGCCGCCGCCATCGGCTGGGTGCTGGTGTTCGGGATGGTGGTGCAGGTGGCGATCCCGGTGCTCTACGCCTATGTCTCGGAGCTGTACCCCACCGAGCTGCGCGCCTCGGGGTTCGGGTGGGCCTCGACCATGTCCCGGCTGGCGGCCGGGTTCGGTCCGCTGCTGTTCGCCGCACTGTGGCCGGTGGTGGGCCTAAGCGCCCTGTTCGCCGGGGCGACCGTGCTGGTGGTGCTGGCCCTGCTGGTCATGGCGCGGGTGGCCCCGGAAACCAAGGGCCGCGAGCTTGACTGAACTTCCCGCCCACCTGCCGCAGCACCTGCTACGGCTGGCCGCGGACGGCGGGGCCGAACCGGTATGGCGCAACGAGCTGGGCGGGACGACCTTTCGGCTGGCCCCCGCAGGCCGGTGCCTGTACCTGAAGTGGCAGCCGCGCCCGCCGGTTGACCGGCAAGATGCGCGGGCGGTGGATTTGGCGGCCGAGGCCCGGCGGCTGCGCTGGGCCCGGATGTATCACCCGGTTCCCCTGGTGCTCGGTCAGGGAGCCACATCCGCCGGATCCTGGCTGCTGACCCAGGGGGTTGCGGGCACCAGCGCCGTGGATGAGCGGTGGCGCGCCCAGCCGCGCACCGCCGTCGTCGCGATCGCCCGGGGCCTGCGAAGGCTGCATGAGACCCGGCCGGTCGAGGACTGCCCGTTCACCGGCAGCTGGACGCAGCCCCATGCGGCACGGCTTCTGGCACCGCAGCAGTTGGTGGTCTGCCACGGGGATCCGTGCGTGCCGAACACACTGCTGGATTCGTCCGGCGATTTTGCCGCCCACGTGGACCTGGGGCTGCTGGGGGTGGCGGACCGCTGATCGGACCTGGCGATTGCCAGCTACAGCATCGGCTGGGACATCAACTTCGGCCCCGGCTACGAGGAGCTCTTCTTCAGCGCCTACGGGGTGGCGCCGGATTGGGAGCGCATTGCCGCCTACCGGGCGTTGTGGGACGCGCCGGAATAGTGCGACCGGGCTACGCCTTGCCGGCGGCCAAATCCGCCAGGGTGGCGATCAGCAGCCGGCGTTCGACCACCTTGATGCGCTCGTGCAGGGATTCCTCGGTGTCCCCGGGCAGCACCTCGACCGCCTCCTGGCGCAGGATCGGGCCGGTGTCCACCCCGGTGTCGGCGATGTGCACGGTGCAGCCGGTCACTTTCACCCCGTACGCCAGGGCGTCACGCACCCCGTGGGCGCCGGGGAAGGACGGCAGCAGTGCCGGGTGGGTGTTGATGTAGGTGCCCTCGAAGGCATTGATGAACTCCTCGTTCACAATGCGCATGAAGCCCGAGGAGATGACGTAGTCCGGGGCGTAGGACAGGCACTTTTCGGTCAGCGCATGGTTCCATTGCGCCCGCTCGGAATAGTCCTTGAAGTTCACCACGAAGGTTTCAATCCCGGCATCCGCGCAGCGCTGCACCCCCAGGGTGCCGTGCTTGTCCGCGCCGACCGCCGCAATTTCCACATTGGGCAGCTCGCCGCTGGCGATCGCGTCGATGACTGCCTGGAGATTCGAACCGGTGCCGGAAACCAAAACCACAATACGCATGGCTTCAATTCTACGGTGGCTGCGCCCGCCGCCTGGCACCGGTAAGGCGGGCGGGCGCAGCAGCGGGCCGCTAGGCGAACACCACCAGCCCGTAGACCACGAACAACGCCAGGTGGGCGGCCCCGTGCACGGCGGTGACCCGCTTCGCACCGAACCCGGCCACGGTCATCAGCAGGGTCAACCCAAGCAGCAGCAGATTTGCCGGGGATTCACCGAGCACGACGCTTTGCCCGGTGAGCACGCCGATGACCAGCACGGCGGGAATCGTGACGCCGACCGTGGAGACCAGCGCGCCGTGGCACAGGTTGCTCACCCGCTGGATTTCCCCGTTCAGGGCGGCGCGCACTGAGGTGATGGATTCGGGCAGGAACACAATCATGGCAATCAGGATCCCGGACAGAGCCACCGGTGCCCCCAGCCGGCCCAGGCCGTCATCCAGCAGGCTGGCCATGTCATGGGAGAGCAGCACGATCGGCAGCACCGTGATGACCAGCAGTCCCAGCCGAAGCAGCACTTCGGTGCGGTGGGTGGCCAGCAGCTGACCGATCGGGGTCCGCTGCCCACCGGCCTGGCCCTCGGTTCCGCCAATCCCCAGGCGCTGGATCACCGTGGGGTCCACCTCAATGAAGTCCCCGGACTGCGCCCCCATTTGGCGGTACAGGAAGTAGGCGTACAGCACGACGGTGAGCAGAACCAGTGGGATCTCCTGCGCGGTGGTGTAGCTGCCCCCGGTGCCGATCAGCGCCGGCAGGGCGAACGCCAGGGAGGTGAGCACCACCAGCATCGCCAGGTAGGCCGAGGCACCGGTGCGGTTGGGGGCCATGGCCCCGTGCCGGGTGCCTCCCACCAGCAGGGACAGGCCGATCACCAGGTTCATGATGATCATCGACACCGCCATGACCGAGTCGCGGGCGATCGTCGAATGATCGCCCGGGCCCAGCATGACCGCGGAAATCAGGATGACTTCGATCAGCACGATGGACAGGGTCAGCACCAGCGAACCGTAGGGGTCTCCCAGCCGGCGCGCGAGCTGCTCGGCTTCGTGCACCACCCCGAAGGAGCACAGCAGGATGACCGCGACGATGACTGACAGGGCCAGCACCAGCAGCCCGCCGGGCACCGGTGGGGCGAGGAACCGTCCCAGCCCGAGCAGCAGGAAGAAGGTGCCCCAGCCAAGGACGAGCCGGAGGATGGCCACCGGGGTGACGATTGATCGCAACAAGGAAGTGGAACGCAAGGGTTCAGAACCTATTCCATGGGGTCGTCCCCATGTCGAGCGAGCGGACGGGTCGTCCCGCCCGGAAAAACGGCAATGTGCCTGCCTTCAGGGTAGAACAGCGGGCTGCGGGGAGCCAATCGGTGGCCCGGCACCGCGTGGTGCTGGCCATGGCCCCAGCCCACCGCCTGGGCTACCGGCCGGCAGGCGGCGCACTGGCGCTCTTGACCCAGGAGGTTGCTTGGGTGGCAGCTCAAGAGTCAGCCGGAAGACACTGGACATCCCTCGGAATGCGTCGGCCACGGCCCTAGACTGGAGCCACCATTCTTCGATTCCCAGGAGGAGCAATGGAAGGCATCGTCCCCGACGACAAGGACTGGACCGTGGTGCTGGATGAAATCTGCACCGAATGCGCCCATGACGTGCGCTCGACGACACCGGAGGAAATCGTCGATGAGCTGCCGGACAAGGTGGACCGCTACCTGTTGGCCCTGCACCGTGAGCACGCCCGCGAACGCACCGATCCCTCCCGCTGGAGTGTCCAGGAATACGTGGTGCATGTCGCGGACATGCTGCGGGTGATGGTGCTGCGCTTTAATCTGATGCTGGCCGAAGACGAACCCACGTTCCCGAACTGGGACCAGGACGAGGCGGCCGAGCAGGCCCGGTACAACGAGCTGGATCCGGAGGAGGCGGCCAGCCGGCTGCGTGCCGCCTCGGCGATGTTCATGACCCGGCTGGATGGGATTTCACCGCATGAGTACTCCCGCAAGGGACTGCGCTCAAACGGCGCCGCCTTCACGGTGGCCAGCCTCGCACAATACGCTTGGCACGATGTGCTGCACCACTTATGGGACATCAAGGCGTAGCGGCCGCCGTGCCCGGCCCGGCGGAAGGACCTGGCTACCCTTCGAGCACCGGGTCCGTTTCAAACAAGGGCGCAATCAGATAGCCGATCGCCGTGCCCAACCCGGCCTGCAGGGCCAGCCATCCGGCCGAGGCCCACAGGTGCGGGCCCACCTCGGTCAGCCGGCCCACCGCCAGTGAGCCGGAGGACAGCCACGCCCCGGCCAGGCTCAACACCCCGGCAACAATGCCGGTGAACACCGACAGCGCCGCAGTGGAGGTGGCCAGTGAAAGCCAGTGGTAGGGGATGCGGCGGGCGAACCAGTCCTCCAGGTGGTTCTCCCCCACCCGCAGGAAGTACCAGCCGGCTGCCACCCCGGCCAGCACCGGCAGCAGCATGAACAGCCAGAAGTTTCCATGGTCGCCGGAGGGCAGCGCAGCCAGCAGCGGAATCGAGGGCAGCGGTCCCACGGTTGTCTCCAGGGTGGACAGCGTGCTGCCGGCGCCGATGGCGAACCCGCCGCCGCTGATCCAGGACAGCACCCAGAACACGGCATTGGGGATGAACCCCAGCTGCAGCAGGGTCAGCGCAAAGGAACCCACCGCCCCGGGCCGCAGTTCCTGGTACACATTGGCCACGTCCACCCAGTGCGTGCCCACCGCCACGGAAAGCACCACCCCGCTGATGCCCACGGCCGCGACATACCCCACGAACCCGGCCACGATCACGTGCCAGACGTAGGAGCCGGCCCAGCGCCGGTGCGGGGAGATGCTGGTCAGGTACTTGGCCGTATCGATTCCGATCAGCCTCCCCCAGGACCCGGCTTCACGCCGGGCACCGATAAGCAGTCCGAAGAACACGATCACCAGCGGCAGCAGCGCAGCGGCCACCACGTTGACCGACGCGTAGTCGTTGCTGACCAGGAACCCGGTGGCCAGACCCACCAGCCCATAGGCGGTGAAGGCGCCCAGCAGGCCCTGCCAGAGCTGGTCGGTGTAGGAGGCGCGGGCGATGCGCCGCCCGGCGCGCATGGCGAAGAACAGCGGGATCAGGCTCAAACCCAGCGGAATCAGGGTGAACCACCCGGAAACCGAGCTCGGGTCGGTTTCCGGGCCGAGGTTGTGGATTTGAATCGGCACCCCGTGCACGGCCAGCCAGATCAGTCCGCCGAACTGCATGATCGCTTCGAAGGATTCCTCGCTGAAGCCCCCGCTGAAGTAGACCGCGATCAGCGGCACCAGCAGGATGGCAGCGACGAACACCACCGATTGCAGGATCTCAAATACTCCCTGCAGCATCAATGGCATCGGCCAGCCATTGCGCAGGCGCAGCATTACTGCCTTCATGGGTTTCTTTTCGCGGCTCATTAAAAAACAATGTTGCCACCATTGGCGTCGTGCTTTGCTCTGCGACGCGCAATGATGGCAACTGCTGGGGTAGTGCTGAGGTTGACCTGCTCAGTAGCTGGCCGGGGCGTCCGTCGGTCGTTCCTCGCCAAAGGACGCGGCCAGCGCCTCGCTGGCGCGGGCCAACAGCGCCACGTCGGCCCCGACCCCCACATAGTGGGCCCCGGCGTCGATGTAGCGCTGGGCGGTGGACTTGTCGAACGCGTTGACGCCCACGAACTTGCCGGCAGCAAGTCCCGCGTTGATCGACGTGGTGACGGCCTGGACTACGTCCGGGTGGCCCTGCTGGCCGATGACCCCCATGGAGGCGGCCAGGTCCGAGGGTCCGATGAAGATTCCGTCAACACCTTCGGTGCCCACGATCTGTTCCACGTTCTCGACCGCTTCGGCGGATTCGATCTGGACCATCAGCGTCAGGGTTTCCGAGGCACGCTGCAGATAGCCGTCTATGCGGTTCCAGCGGGCCGAGCGGGCCAGCGCCGAACCCACCCCGCGCACCCCGTGCGGAGGGTAGTGGCAGGCAGCCACCGCGTTGCGCGCGTCCTCGGCGGTGTGCACCATGGGGATGATCAGTGACTGGACGCCCAGGTCCAGGTACTGCTTGATCAAAACGGCGTCGTTGAACGGCGGACGGACCACCGGCACCACCGGGTAGCCGCGCACCGCCTGCAACTGGGCCAGGATGCTGGACAGGTCGTTGGGTGAATGCTCCGCGTCAATGAACAGCCAGTCAAAGCCGGCTCCGGCGCAGATCTCGGCGTTCAGCGCCGACCCGGAGCACACCCAGATGCCCAGCAACGCCCGGTCCGCGCCGTGCAGCGCGTCCTTGAAGGAGGGATCGGGTTCTACTCGAAATGGCATGTCACGGTTCCCAACGGTCCGTAGTCGGCGAAGACGGTGTCGCCCTGGTATACCCACATCGGGCGGGTGAAGGAGCCGGCGAGGATGATCTCCCCGGCCTGCAGCTTGTCGCCGTGCGGGGCGATTTTGTTCGCCAGCCAGTACACGCCGGCGGCCGGGTGGTTCAGTACGCCGGCTGCAACGCCGGTCTCCTCCACGGTCTGGTTCTTGAACAGGATGCCCGAAACCCACCGCAGGTCCAGGGTGTCCACCTTGACCGGGTTCCCGCCGATCACCATGGCACCCATCGCGGCGTTGTCGCTGATGGTGTCCACAATGGTGCGGCCTTCCATCTCAATGCGCGAGTCGAGGATTTCCAGTGCCGGGATCACGTATTCGGTGGCCTGCAGCACGTCAAAAATGTTCGCATTCGGGCCTTCGATGTCCTTGTTCAGCTTGAAGGCCAGTTCCATTTCAATGCGCGGGTGGGTGTAGTCCTCCCACTGCACCGTGCAGCCAGAGTCCAGCACCATGTCATCGAAGATGATCCCGTAATCCGGCTCGGTGATGCCGGTGGCCATCTGCATGGCACGGGAGGTCAACCCGATCTTGCGTCCGGCCAGCACCCGTCCGTTGGCTTCCGAGCGCTGGCGCCACAGGTTCTGGACCCGGTAGGAATCCTCCACGGTCATTTCCGGGTAGCGGGCCGTGAGCCGCGGCACCGGGGTGCGCGTGGCACCGGCCTGGACCAGCTCATCGGCGATTGCCGTGATCGTTTCCTCGGATAGCATCGACGGATCAACCTTTCACATTCGATTCGTTGCCCTGCGAGCCGGATCACTTCACGGCTCGTAAGGGGAATGCTATCGAGGATGCCGACGCTTTGGCACATCGTACTTAGATTCCCGGCCCGCCAGGGCGGGCCGGGAAAGCCGATGTTCCTTTAGGTGTTGATGCCCGAACGAACCTGTTCCAGCAGCTGTTCGAAGGGCAGCGACGTCATCTCGTCACGGGACGAGGCGTTCTCGCTGACCCGGGGCGCAATCGAGCGGGTATCTCCCAGATCCAGGTCCGCGCTCAGCCCCTTGCTGCCGGCCAGGGTGGCCACCACTTCGCGGGCCACGCGCTGTTCACGTTCGGCCAGCGTCCCCGACCCCTGGTCCGCACCCCAGTCCTCCGAGGAGGCGAAGACGGTGGTGGGCAGGATATGAGTGCGCAGATAGGAGAAGATCGGGCGCATCGCGTAGTCGATGGCCAGCTGGTGGCGGGCGCTGCCAGCGGTCGCGGCCAGCACGACCGGCTTGCCTTCCAGCGACTTGGGGTCCAGCACATCAATGAAGGACTTGAACAGGCCCGAGACCGAGGCGGTGAAAACCGGGGAGACGGCGATCAGCACGTCGGCGCCCACCACCGAGTCGATGGCCTGTTCAAGTCGGGGCGGGGCGAAGCCAGTGAGCAGGTTGTTGGTGATGTCCGTGGCGAAGTCGCGCAACTCGATGACGTTGATATCACCCTGCACGCCGGTGACGGCCAGTTCGCGGGCAACGGCGTCCGCCAGCTGGCGGCCCAGCAGTCCGGAGCTGGAGGGGGTGCCCAGTCCCCCGGAAATCACAACAATCGATTCGCTCATCTCGTACCCTCCCGTAGTTCATGCGTTTGCATACAAAACACCCTCGTCTGCAAAAACATTCCCGTGGACTCAAGGAGATGCCCCTCATGCAGTCGCCGCTCGTTCATGGTTTCATCATTGTGACGGTCGCCATGATATTGATACAGTTTGGGGCATGACTACTGAGCAGCAGGGCACCAACCAGCGCGACATTGAACCGGGAGTGCACACCGACTTCCACAACACAATGTCCTACGGCAGCTACTTGGATCTGGAACGGATCCTCTCCGCCCAGCATCCGGTGAGCCAGCCCCAGCATCATGACGAGATGCTGTTCATCATCCAGCATCAAACCAGCGAACTGTGGCTGAAGCTGATGCTGCACGAGCTGATGGAGGCCCGGCGCCTGCTGACCCAGGACGAGATCGGCAAGGCGCTGAAGTGCCTGGCCCGCGTGAAGCACATCCAAAAGACCCTCACCGAGCAGTGGTCGGTACTCGCTACACTGACTCCGCGTGAATACGCCCAGTTCCGCGGGTTCCTTGGCTCCTCCTCCGGCTTCCAGTCCTTCCAGTACCGTGCGGTGGAATTCATCCTGGGCAATAAGCACGCGGGAATGCTCAAGGTGCATGAGGCCGACCCCAAGGCGCACCAGTTGCTGAAGCAGCTGCTGCATGAGCCGACGCTCTACGATGTGTTCCTGGCCGCGCTCTCGCGCAAGGGGTACGCCATTCCGGCAGAAGTCCTGCACCGCGACGTGACCAAGGCCTGGGAATTCCAGCAAGGGTTGATCCCGGTCTTCAAGGACATTTATGAATCCGAGGACACCTTGTGGAGCCTCTATCAGGCCTGCGAGGACCTGGTGGACGTGGAGGACAACTTCCAGGCTTGGCGCTTCCGCCATATGCGGGTCGTACAGCGCACCATCGGCTTCAAGACCGGAACCGGTGGATCATCCGGGGTTGGCTTCCTGAAGCGGGCCCTGGACCTGACCTTCTTCCCCGAGCTCTTCGCAGTGCGCACCGAAATTGGCGCCAGCTAACGCACTGGCCGCGTTCACGCTGGACGACTTTGAATCCCGCAGCGGCAGCGCGACCTCCATCATCCGCACCATCGCCGGCCTGTACCTGCGCCATCACGATGCCCCGATAGCTCGCGCCACCGTGCTGGAGCTGGCAGTTGCCGCCAGCGTAAGCCAACCGGCGGCCCAAACCGCCCTGTCTCGACTGGTGGACCGGGGGCTGCTGGGCACCAGCGGTGACGGGGCCATCCACGTCACCTCACCGGCCCAAGCCATGTTTGCCCGCGGCAACCGGCGCATCTTCACCCCGCGGCAGATGAGCGCCCATGACGGGTGGACCCTCTTGACCTACTCCGTGCCCGAATCCCTGCGCCCCCTGCGTCACCAACTGCGCAAGCACTTCGGCCAGCTCGGCGGCGGACAGGTATCGGCCGGGGTATGGATCTTTCCCGAATACCTGCACGATGAGGTCTCGGCCGTGGTTCAGGCCCTGCAAGCCAGGAACCACGTCACGGTGTTCCGTGCCCACACGCCCGACTTTCCCGGCTCAGCGCGCACTGCCGCCGAACAGTGGTGGGACCTGGAGCGGCTGTCACGGCGGCACGAGGACTTCCTGCAGACCGTCTCGACCGTGGACCAGGACCGTGAGCTCACCGACGCCCTGGCCTACCGCCACTATGTCCGGCTCATCGATGCCTGGCGTGCCATTCCCTACCTGGATCCCGGGCTGCCGGCCTACATGTTGCCGGGGACCTGGCCGGGCAGCACCAGCCGGGAGCGATTCCTCAAGTTATCGCGGCGCTTTGCCCACAGCGCCGACGACTATGCCAGGGGGCTCATCATTCAGACCTCCGAAGGTTCCCGGGTGTCCCACACCGGTTCGTCCGCGCCGTAGACCAGTGGAGGCCCGGGATAGTCAACGGTGCGGTGCCTCCTATTAAAAGGAGGTGGCACGTAGGTCAGGGTTCCATACGGGCTCGGCATCGACCGCAGTGGCGCGTCCGGCAGCCGCTCAGCCTTAACCTGCGGCACCGGGGCGTCAATGAGTTCCCTGGCGGTGCGTGCCAGCGCGAAATGGGCCACCCCGCACTGTCCGCTGCGAGTGCGTTCCGTAAGCAGGGCGATGGCCGCTGCCGCCATGCCGTACCCGGTGGCGTAGTCCAGAGCCTGCACGGGCAGGGCGCCGGGCGCACCACCGGGCGCTCGATAAAGTTCTGCAATCCCGGTGGCGGCCTGAACGATGCTGTCAAAACCGCGTCGCCCGAACCAGGGGTTCGCATCTCCCCAGGCATCGAGGGTCACGAGTACCAAGTGCGGGAAACGTTCCCGTAGGCCCTGAACGGATAGTCCATGGCGCTCCAGGGCCCCTGGGCGGTAGCCGAGCAGAACAGCGTCCGCCTTGGCTAAAAGGTCCTCCAGCTGCCTTCGTCCCGCGCGGCTGCCAGCATCCACCGTGGCGCTTCGCTTCCCGAAGCCGGTCTCGATGTGCTGTCCGATGATTTCAGGCAGCTGAGGCGGGTCAATCCGCAAGACACTGGCCCCAAACACGGCTAGCGTGCGGGCAGCCGTAGGGCCAGCTAGGACCCGGGTGAAATCCAGTACGCGAAGGCCGCGCAGAGGGGCGTCGCCGGTGGGCCCGGGCTGCCATGATCGCATTGGGCCCCCAGACGCCATATCGAACTCGACCCAGTTCGGCGTGCTCGGACTGCCACGCTCGATCATGGTATTCCACTCGTTGCGTGTTCTGACGGTGGCGGCCACTCCCCCGGCATTCACAATTTTTTGCTCGGCCTCTAGCGCCGTCAGTTCCCGTAGGGACTGCTCCACATTGCCATCCGTCCCCAGCCCCAACCCGCGCAGCAGGGCCTGCTCGTGGTGCGGGTAGTTGGCATGCGTCCTGATCCATCCCTCGGCGCAGCGAAAAAACCCGGAATGAGGCGCAAAACCCGGGATGGGCTGGGAATCGACACGAAGCAGCCCGAAGGAGTTGAAGGCCTGCGCCACCCGGTGCGCAGGCGCCGTCAGCCGGTGCGCGCCAGCGCCACAGCACTCAAGGGCCTGCACGCATAATTGGACCGCAGCCAGGGCCAGCCCCTCCACATCCAGGGGCCCGGCCCACCAACGGCGCGGGCCCGGCGGCGCGCTGTGCACGTCAGAAGGCAGCAGACCATGCGCAAGAAACGGTGCATTCAAAGGCGGCAACCCCGCACCAGCGGAACCGGGGATCAATTGAGTGCCGCGCGACATGGAACTATCATGCCCAGGTCGGACAGCAGGTGCACAGTGTTCGCGTGGACTTGCCGTGAACCACCAGCACGGGTATTACGTTGCGCCATAGGGAAAGCTCCGGCAACGCGTGGCTTCGATGGTGTCTAGCCGACTTGCTTCAAAAGGTGACTCTTGCCTCTGCTCGTGTCTTCAGTGGGCAGCGCGCGGATGAGTGCTGTGTTGCCTGTGGGGAACACCGACGGCATGGCGTGCGCCATGCAGTGGTTGGGCAGTCAGTCAGTTCACGCTCGAAGGCATTCTCCGCTCTGCCTACCGTTAAGGTGCGTACCTCTTTAACGTGTTCAGCCCCGGACATTGCCGCATGCGGCAGTGTCCGGGGCTGAAGACCAGGTAGGTGGTTACTTGGTCGGCACGTTCAGGGTCTGACCCACGAAGATCAGGTCCGGGTTGGACAGCTTGTCGCTGTTCACCGAGAACAGCGAACGCCAGTCGTCCAGACCCAGGTCCTGGGCGATCTTGAACAGGGTGTCGCCAGCCTTGACGGTGTAGTTCTTGCCCGAGTCGGTGGCCTTCACGTTGTATACCGGAGCCTTGGCAACCGGTGCGACGTGCTTGCCGGACTGAGTCTTCACTGCGGTGCGCTCCACCGACTTCAGGGTGGTCTGCTTCTTCGGGGCAGCCTTCTGAGTGGTGTACTTCTTGGCAGTGGTCTTCTGGGTGCTCTGCTGCGGAGCAGCCTTCTTGGTCTGAGCCTTCGGGGTGCCGGTCGGCTTCCCGCTCAGACCCAGCTTGGCCGAGCATGCGGGCCATGCGCCCCAGCCCTGGCCCTGCTGGACCTTGGTGGCAACGCGGATCTGCTCAGCCTTCGAAGCGTTGGCTGCCGAGCCCTTGCCGCCGTAGGCCTTCCAGGTGGAATCCGAGAACTGCAGGCCACCGTAGTAGCCGTTACCGGTGTTGGTCGACCAGTTACCGCTCGATTCGCACTGAGCCAGGGCGTCCCAGGTGCTGGCTGCGGAGGCCGGAACTGCTGCTACGGCCATGGCGCCACCTGCAACGGCGACTGCTGCCAGAGCGGCGGTGCCGCGACGGATGGTCTTCTTGCTCTTCTGCTGGATCATGGTTCTCCAGTGCTCTTCCCACGCGTAGGCTGTCCAAGCCATCCTGGCGCTGCGCCCAGCGTCGCATTTCGACATTACTGAAACGCCTACCGAATGGGCACACGGAAGTTCCGGCGGCGTTTTGCTTTTTCCCATAACACTGCGAGTGTTATCGAAACGTTATCCATGACGATAGCCCACACCCTGACCCCCTTGGCAACTCAGGTTCCTTCCAGAATCGGCGTTTGTTGCAGTCAACCCCATTAAAAAATTTTCAAAAAAAGTTCTTCGAGACACCCCGGAGCACCGAATTTTGGAACCAAAACGTTATTTGGATGGAAGCGAATTTGGGGTGATGCGTGCTACAAAATGTGGTATTAGCTGTTCCCTTGCTGGGAAGCTGCCGCACGCTCCCGGCGAGCTCAATGAGGCAACGGAGGGCGATCCGGCAGAGCCTTTGAACCATCCAGAACCCACTAGATGACCGACCCGATCAGCTTCTGAAATCGCATTCGTCATCCGGTAGCCATGACCGCTCTGAGCAGGGCGCTTCCGACCAGTTTGGGTAGGGTGGGACTGATCAGGGTGCCCGTTGCCCTTGGTGCGCCAAACGAGCCGAGAGGACATCCATGACCAGTAGTGCCAGCCCACGCAAGGCACCGGAAGTCCTGCAGGCATTTTCCCGGGCGGTGCGGGAGTTCTTCCGCAACAACGGGTTGGACTCGGCGGCATCCCTTTCATACTTCATGGTGCTGGCGCTCTTTCCCGGGGTCCTGGCCCTGGTTTCTCTGCTCGCACTGGTGGGTGCCAGCCAGGGAGCGACCGAGGCGATCCTGGAGATCCTGCACCAGGCGCTGAACCCGCAGGGCCATGAGCACCTGGGCGAAGACGCCCAACAGGTCATGGACATGGCCGAGCAGCTGCTGACCGGTCTGGCGGCCGAAACCTCGGGCACCAGCCTCACCATTTTCCTGGGCATCGCCGGCGCCCTGTGGAGTACCTCCGGCTACGTCAACGCCTTCAGCCGCGCCATGAACCGCCTGTACAAGGTGCAAGAAGGCCGTCCCCAGTGGAAACGCCGCCCCCAGATGCTGGGCATCACCATCCTGATCATGATTGTCATGGTGGTCTCCTTCGCACTGTTGGTCACCTCCGGGCCAGTCGCCCGCGGCATAGGCAACGTGGTGGGGCTGGGAGACCAATTCGCCACCGTACTGAACTGGCTCAAACCACCGACCATGTTTGTCATGGCGCTGTTGGTCCTGGCACTGCTGTACTACTTCACCCCGAACGTGAAGCGCCCCTTTAAATGGTTCTCCACCGGCACCATCAGCGCCCTGGTGGTGCTGGGATTGTCGGTGGGCGGCTTTTCCTTCTATATCGCCAACTTTGCTTCCTATTCGGCCACCTACGGCGCCATTGGCGGTGTAATCATCCTGGTGGTGGCCTGCTGGATCATCAACATTGCCCTGCTGATGGGCGCGGTCGTGGACGTCGAGTTCTCCCGCCTGTCGCAGTTGCGCAAGGGGGTGGCCGCCGATGAAGAACTGCAGTACCCGGTGCGCGATGACACGCTCTTTGCCCGCCGGGAACTGAGCAACTTCCGCGACCTGGTCCACGCCCAGCAGATTCGGATCCAGCACGGCGGGGACCCGTTGGAGAGCGCGGACGGTTCCATGCTTCCGCAGCACAAGTCGCACCATCGGCTGATTTTCGCGGCCGGGGCCGCCACCGCCGCCTGGCTGGGAATGCGGCATCTCATCAGGAAGCACGAGGCCTCCGCCGATCCGGCCGCCTCCTCAGATCAGCAGGATGAGACTGCGTACCGCTAGCCACAGTCCGCTCCCGGCAAGCGTCAGGATCACCAGCAGCCAAATCCCCGAGAACGTTCCGGTGGACGCCCCGATCAGATAGGCGTCGGATTGGCGCACATCCTGCCGGCGCCAGGTGTGCACGGCCAACAGCTTCAGACAGTCCCGGGCCCCGGCGACCAGCAGGAACCCTGCCAAAAGCAGGGCCACATAGACGAACATGTCCACCGGCGCGAAGAACACGATGCCCAACGCCAGCGCCGCGCTGGCTACGCACACCAGCAGGGCCGCGAGGTTGCGCACGAAAACCAGGGCCAGGCAGAAGAGGATCGCGTAGGCCCCCAGGGCCAGTCCGGGGTAGCCGGCCGCCGTTGCGGCCAGCAGTCCCGCCGAACACCACAGCGGAGCCGGGTAGCCGGCAACGCCCGAGATGATCACCGAGGCCTTGCCGCGTCCCCGGCTGACCACCTCCCCGGAGTGGTCCCAGCCCAGGCGCAGCCCGGTGACAAAGCGGCCGGTGAATAGCGCTAGCACCACGTGCCCGAGCTCGTGAACCAGCGTGGAGTACATCCCGGTCAGCCGCCAGGCGGGTCGCGGCAACACCAGCAGCGCCACCAGTGCGCCCAGCAACACCCATTGCCAAGGGCTGAGCTGCAGTTCATGCTGCAGGCTTAGCCGCTGCCACATCGCGTTGAGCGTTTCTCCCACACCGCACCTTTCAGCTTTTGATTGGCGCGTCGGGCGGCGCGCCTGCAGTCGAGCTTACGCAACACCGGGCCCGTCGCCCGGATTTCCGTCCTCCCGTGCCGGGTCTCGCGTTACCGGCCCGTGCGGCGAGCGCCCGGGAACCGGAGGGGCTCGGCATAGGATGGCATCAGTACCAACCACCCCGACGCAAGGAGCACCCATGTCGCGTATCGTCTCAACCGCTTTGGCCGTCGGCGGCCTGACCGGAGGGTTCGCCACCGCCCGCAGCACCCGCAACCGCGCCCTGGGCGGAGCCGTGCTGGCGGCCGCCGGCACCGGCGCGTTCCTGATCTGGAAGAAGGATGCCGGCACCGCACGGGCCGTAATCCTGACCGCCGCCTATCTGGGGGCGTTCGGCGGTTCGCATCCGCTGGCCAAGAACATGAGCCCGTGGACCGCGGTCAACACCGTCAGTGCAGCAGTGGCCGCCGCCTCGCTGATCTTCGGCGGGCGCCGGGCCAAGTAGCAGAGGGCCAGTGCCCGAACGCAGGATCCGGCACACCACAAACGTCGGGGACCGGTGCTAGGTTGACAGGGTAACTTCCAGGTCAACGAAAGGCACCTGTCCACGTGTTCTTCCTCCAGGACCGTTTCATCTACTCGGCCAGCGACCTGGCCATCGCCGTAGGGTGCGAGTACCAGTCGCTGTACCTGCTGGACATCAAGCTGGGGCTGCGTCCGAAGCCACACTTTGCCCCCGATGAGATGCTCGAACGCAGCGCGGAGCTCGGCGACGTGCACGAACGGCGGATCCTGGCCGAGCTGGAGGAGAAGTACGGGCCCTACGACGCGGCGACCCACCGGGGCGTGAAGTCCTTCCCGGATCGTCCGGTGATGACCCATGAGGGATTGTTGGCCGCCCACGAACAGACCCTCGAAGTGTTGCGCAACGGCGCGGACGTGGTCTACCAGGCCACCTTCTATGACGGTTCCTTTGTGGGGTTCGCCGATTTCCTGGTCCGCCAACCCGACGGGTCCTGGGCGGTGTGGGACACCAAACTGGCCCGGCACGCCCGGGTCAGCGCGTTGCTGCAGCTCGGAGCCTACGCCGACCAGCTGCAGACCGAGGGCATCCCGCTCAGCCCGCAGGCAACCCTGGTGCTGGGCGACGGCACCCATTCGGTGCACCGGATCACCGAAATCCTGCCGGTGTTCCGGGCCCAACGGCGCAAATTCCTGGCCTTGACCGAACGTCACCGCCAGTCCGGGAACCCGGTGCTCTGGGATTCGGATGCCATCAAGGTGTGTGGGCGCTGCGATTTCTGCGCCGAGCAGGTCAACGCCACCGGGGATGTGCTGCAGGTGGCGAACATGTCCATGACCCAGCGGGCCAAGCTGCGCCGTCGCGGAATTCACAGCATCCATCAGCTGGCCGAGGTGGAGGCGGCCCCCGGCACCGCGCTGGGCCGCTACGTCGACCAGGCCCGCATGCAGCTGGGGTTGGCCGAACCCGACGGGCAGGTTGGCGCAGTGTCCTACCGGATCAAGGAAACACAGACCATCAACCGGCTGCCGGCGCCTGATCCCGGAGACATCTTCTTCGACTTCGAGGGCGATCCCATGTACCAGGAGCCCGCCGACGGCAGCTGGGGACTGGAGTACCTGTTCGGGGTAGTGGAAAACGACACCGGCACCCCGGTGTTCCGCCCCTTCTGGGCGCACAACCGCGGCGAGGAGCGCACCGCGTTCCTGCAGTTCATCGACTACGTCACCGCCCGGCGTGAACGCTTCCCCCACATGCGCATTTACCATTACGCCCCGTATGAGAAGTCGGCGCTGCGCAACCTGTCCCAGGTGCACGTGACCGGGGAGGAAGCCATCGATCAGTGGCTGCGCGAGGGGCTGCTGGTGGACCTGTATGAAACGGTACGCAACTCACTGGTGCTCTCCACGCGTTCCTACTCCATCAAGAAGCTTGAACCGCTCTACATGGGCGAGCACCTGCGCTCCGGGGACGTGGTGGATGCCGGGGCCTCGGTGGTCGCCTATGCACACTATATGCAGGCCCGGGATGCCGGGCGCGAGGCCGAGGCCCGTCAGGTGCTTGAGTCCATCGCCGACTACAACGAGTATGACTGCCTGTCCACCCTGCGGCTGCGCGACTGGCTGCTCGGGCTGGTTCCCGCCAGCCCGGTCCAGGCCCCCGCGCCACTGGCCCAGGAGCAGCTGCCGGACTCGACGGCGGAACCCACCGCAGAGGAGGAACGGCTGCAGCGCTACATCGCCGGGCTGCCGGCTGGGCAGGCGTTGAGCGCGGATGACCGGGCAATTGCCATGGTGGCCGCAGCCACCGGTTACCACCGCCGGGAACGCAAGCAGTTCTGGTGGGAGCACTTCGACCGGCTCGCCGCGCCCATGGAGGACTGGTCCGATACGCGGGGCGTATTCACCGTCGATTCGGTACAGGTGCTGCAGGACTGGCACAAGCCAACCCCGCGTTCACGTACCCTGGCGCGGCACTCCAAGGTCTACGGGACCTTGGCCGAGGGGTCCCTGGTTTCCGAAGGCACCGGCTTCTTCGCCATGTTCGGCGATCCACTGCCCGAGGGCATGGAGGTTGATGAGTCCGTGCGCGGCGGTGCGTTCAACGCCACTGTGCTGGAGGTCGGCGAGGACCACCTGGTGATCCAGGAAAAGTCCACCACCCGGGTCCCCGAATATGGGGCGGTGCCGGTCGCGTTGACCCCGGACCAGCCGCTGCGCACCGCCAGCATTGAACAGGCCCTGGCGCAGGTCGCGAACCAGGTCGGCGCCATGGTCCCGGCGCTGCCGGACACCGCCGGGCTGGACATCCTGCGCCGCCGCCCTCCGCGGCTGAAGAGCTACACCGCTCCCCCGCCGCCGGAGGTCGTTGACGGTTCGGCCCAGGTCTATCCGGCCGTGGTGGCCGCGCTATTGGACCTGGACAACTCCTACCTGGCGGTGCAGGGCCCTCCGGGGACCGGCAAGACCTTCGTGGCCTCCCACGTGATCCGCGAGCTGGTGGAGCACGGCTGGAAGATCGGGGTCGTCGCCCAGTCCCACGCTGTCATCGAAAACGTGCTGAACAAGGCGGTGCAGGCAGGGGTTCCGGCGGACCAGGTGGGCAAGAAGCCCAACCACGGCAAGGAGGTTCCCTGGCAGCATACCGGGGCCAACGCCGTCGCCGAACTGCTTGAGCAGGAGGGCGGCTGCCTGGTCGGCGGGACCGCCTGGACCATGACCGGCAAGCAGGTGGCGCCCGGGGCCCTGGACCTGCTGGTGATCGACGAAGCCGGACAGTATTCGCTGGCGAACACGCTGGCGGTCTCCGTGGCGGCCCGCAACCTGCTGCTGCTCGGGGATCCGCAGCAGCTGCCGCAGGTCACGCAGGGCTCCCACCCGCAGCCGGTGGACATTTCGGCGCTGGGCTGGCTTTCGGACGGGCACCCGATCCTGCCCGCCGAGCTGGGCTACTTCCTGGACGCCTCGTGGCGCATGCACCCACAGCTGTGTGAGAAGGTGTCCCGGCTCAGCTACGACGGACAGCTGCAGGCGGCCCCGGCCGCCGGGCAACGGCACCTGGCCGGGCCCGGGGCCGGGGTGGAAACCCGTTTCGTTGAGCACCGCGGCAACACCACCAGCAGCGTGGAGGAGGCCCACGAGATCCTGCGGCTGGTGGATGAGCATCTGGGGCTGGAATGGGCCGACGGCCCGCAATCGGCGCCGCGGCCCCTGGAACAGCACGACATCCTGGTGGTGGCCGCCTACAACGCGCAGGTGAACCTGTTGCAGCAGTTGCTGCAGGACAACGGCTACGCCGATGTCCGGGTGGGCACCGTAGACAAGTTCCAGGGCCAGGAGGCCCCGGTGGTGCTGGTCTCCATGGCCTGTTCCAGCGCCGAGGACGCGGCCCGCGGCATCGACTTTCTGCTCAACCGCAACCGGATCAACGTCGCGATCTCCCGCGGCCAATGGCGGGCGGTGATTGTGCGTTCCCCGCGGCTGACCGACTACCTGCCAACCTCGATTCCCAACCTCTCCCAGCTCGGTGCGTTCTTGAGCCTCTAGCACCATAGATCCTCAGCATCCGGCTTCCTTCATGGGGAGGAAAGAGGTTGTGGGCTCATCGGGCAAGACTTCAGCGGCCCGCCTCGACAGACGCGTACTGACTGACGCAACGGGAAAGACGGGTCGCGGTCAACCACCCGCACCAACGGAACCAGCGGGCAAGCGGCGTTCTGACCGTCCATGGTGGGCAAAAGACCGTAGCAGCATGGCGGCTGAATCTATTCTGCAGCTGGGCACCGCTCAGGGGGCAGTGCGGGGTCAGTAGGCTGGAGGAATGGAACTGCGCGCAAAGGCCTTACTGTTCGATATTGACGGAACGTTGGTGGATTCGACTCCCGCGGTCGAACGGACCTGGCGGACGTGGGCTGAGCGCTATGGGTTTGATGCGGCCCGTATCCTCACCCAGAGCCACGGTCGGCGTACCGAGGATGTGGTCTCCATGCTGCTGCCGGCGGATCAGGTCGACGAGGCGTGTGCCGTACTGCTCGAGATGGAGCTTGCTGACCTGGACGGTGTTGTGGCGCTGCCGGGAGTTTCAAGCATGCTTCAAGGTCTCGTTGCGCAGCGTTGGGGCGTGGTCACCTCGGGTGGCGCGCAGCTCATGCGTGCCCGTTTGACGGCAGCAGGGTTGCCGTCCCCGCAAGTTTTCATCAGCGCCGAAGACGTGTCGCAGGGCAAACCGGATCCGCAGGGGTACCTGTTGGCGGCACAGCGGCTAGGGGTAGCTCCCTCACAAGCGCTGGTGATCGAAGATGCCCCGGCCGGCATTCACGCCGGAAGGGCGGCCGGAGCCACGGTACTGGCCGTCGCGACCTCCCACGCTGCCCAAGAGCTCTCCGATGCTGATTTCGTGGTGCAAAACCTGGAGCAGGTGCAGGTTCACCGGCAGGACGGGCATTTTGTGCTCCGGGGCAGAGCCCTGGACGTCAGCCGCTGATCCTGCGTTGCCAGCCCATCCCCGCTCCCCGGTGCCCCAGGTTTGGCCCAAGTTTGGCGCATCAACGCAGGGACTCCTGCGGCATCAATCTGCGTTCATGCCGCAACGCGGTGCGTCCTGCCGTCTTGGTGACAGCAGGACGCACACGGGGATGAGGTTGGCTACCGGCCGCTACCGGGCCTTGTCGATGACCTCGTCCACGTCGAAGAAGTGGGAGAGCACCGGACGGTCCCCCCGCTTTTCCTTGGCGAACTGCAGGCCGTCAACGTTGACCCGCATCTGCCGCTGGTATTCGTCGGTCTGCTGCATCCAGGCGGTGGTGGTGCCGTCCACCCCGTAGAAGTAGCGGAAGCCGGCGTCCTTGAAGACCTTGTAGCGGGACCCGGAGTACTGGCCCACCTGGGCGATGTCCGAACCGAACGGGTAGATCAGCTGGTCGGTCTTGCCCACCAGCGGCTCCACTTCGTCCTTCCACAGCTTGGTGTCGCGCTTGAGCCGGTCCAGGGAGACCTTTCCGGTGGCGATGTGGCCCCAGGAGTGCGAGGCGAAGACCCAGCCGTTGTCCTTCATCGCCTCGGCCACTTCCTTGGCGGCGGCCTTGTCCTTGTCCATGTTCTTGTTCTCCGGGTACTGGCTGTCGGAGGTGCGGTAGCCGAACAGGCCGTTGTAGCCGGTCATCGCCAGCAGCCCGCGCGCCCCGCGGTAGGAGAAGTCGGGGTGTTCCTCCACGAAGTCATCGACCATGGTGCTCACGTCGTAGGCGCCGGTGTGTTCCTTGCCCTCGGCGTCGGTGTAGACGTTGCGCACCTTGCCATCGTCGGTGACGATGAGCTTGTCGGCGAACCCGTCCCCGTCCATGTACTCATAGTAGCTCACGTCATCGATGGACAGCACCAGCGGCTTCTTGCCCTTGGGCAGCATGATCTTGCCGTACTTCATCTTCCCGTTCTTGTCGGGCTTGGCGAAGTCGGTCGGGTTGACCAGCACGTAGTCGCGCTCGTAGAGCTGGTCCAGGATCTTGGAGAATTCGTCCTGGGTGACCATGTAGTCCTTGTAGCCCTGGGCTTCCCCGTCCCCGTCGAAGGCGCGGTCGGTGTCGATCACCAGGGAGTGGAAGAACAGGTGCGGGATCTGGTTCGGCTTCTCCCAGGCCACCGTCGCGTCCTTTTCCTCCTGCAGGCCGCTGGCCAGCGAGCTGAGTTCCTCATTGGGTTCGTCCTTGACCAGCTTCATCGCCGCGTCATAGTCGTACCCGTCGGCCAGCCGGTTGACCTCGGCCTTGACCTGCTTGACCCGTTCGGCTTCCTGGGCCTTGGCCTGCTCCTGGCTCTGTTGTTCATCCTGCTGCGATCCGGCGGCCTCCGGGCCGCCCGCAGCGTCGTCTGCCTGGCTGCAGCCGGCCAGCAGCAGGGAGAGAATTGCCACGGATGAGAGCAGCTTGGTTCGGTTCACGGGTTGACAGCCTCCAAAGGTCGGCAGGTTTACGCTTTCCTTGCTTCGACCCTACACAGGCCGGGGCCGGTTCAGAACCGCCGGTGTAACTTTGGACAAGCGTGTTGCCCGAGGTGAACATTCCCCTCCTACTCAGCCCCGGGTGCCCGGGTTGCTTCGGCTGTGGCGCCCACCGCGTGTTGCAGCAGATGAACTAGGATAAACAGGTTAGGCAGGAGACAAGGACGAAGGAAGTTTATGCAGCCCTCGCACCGCGCGAATCGCTTGTGGCACCAGTCCCAGCAGTTCCGCCGGTCCGCCGCCTACCGGCTGATCACCGCCCCGCCGTGGGCGCTGGCGTTTATTCGGGCCGAATTCACCGCCGACCGTCCCCGGGTGTCCCTGGAACTGTTCCACGCCTCCCTGGATTCCTTCCTGCGCCAGGCCCGGGACAGCGAAGAGCAGGTTCCGGCCAGTTCCACGGCCGAGGACTTGGCCGAAGGCTGGGTGCGCCAGGGCATCCTGGCCCGGCCGCTGATTGACGGACGCTTCAGCTACGAGCCGTCCGCGGCGACCCTGCGGGTGCTTCGCTTTTTGGACGAGCTGTCCACCGACGACTCGCGGCTGAACTCCTCCCGGCTGAACACGCTGCTGACCTCGCTGGAATCCCTGGCCCATGAGACCGACCCGGACCCGCAGGCCCGCATCCGGGCGCTGGAGGCGGAGATTGCCCAGCGCCAGGCGAAGATCGATGCGCTGCGGGCCGGGCACGACCCGGCGGTGCTTTCCCCGGCCTCGGCCTTGTCGGCCACCCGCTCGGTACTGGATTTGGCCTCCAGCCTGCCCGCCGACTTCCGGCGGATGCGTGACGGGGTGCGCCAGATGCTGCACAGCCTGCGTGAGGGGATCCTGGATGCCTCCACCGCCAAGGGCGTGGCCGTGGGCCAGGTGCTGGAGGCCGACCGGCAGCTGCGCTCCACCGCGGAAGGGGAAACCTTCTCCGGCTTCACCGAATTCCTCGGCTCTCCCGAGGCGCAGCAGCGTTTCCGGGCCGCGGTCAACGAGGTGCTGGAGCGCGACTTCGTCGATGACCTGCAGGCCCCCGAACGCCAGATCCTGACCAACCTGTTGCGCGAACTGCGCCGCCAGGCCGCTGAGGTCCACGAATCCTACGGCCGGCTCTCCGAATCGCTGCACGCGTTCGTGCAGTCCGAGGACTACCAGCAGGCGCAGCTGCTGCGCCAGGCGGTGCGTGAAGCGGAGCTGGCGATCAGCCGTTCCACGAACCTGAAGCCGCGCAGCGCGCTGGCCCCGTTGGACTTGTACGCCCCGCAGTTCGTGACCCTGCACGGGCTGGGCATCTTTGACCCTTCCGAGCATGTGGCTCCCCCGCCCCTGGCCGAGGCGCCGCAGTTCGACGCCGCGGACATCGTGCGCACCCCCAGCACCGCGAAGGCCGACATGCCCTTCCTGCGCGAGGCGGTGCGCACCGGGCTGGAGGACGCCGGCCATGCCCCGGTGGCGCTGCACCAGCTGTACACGCGGCTGCCGGCCGAACACCGGCACCTGAACACGATCAGGGCGCTGATCGAGATCGGACGGACCAACGGTGAGGCGCTGAGCCTTGCCGAACTGCACCCGGTCGAATACTTCCAGGTCGATGGCAGCACCCGTACCGCCCTGCTGCCCGCACTGAGCTTTACCAAGGAGCCGCTATGAGCACCAGCACCGTGAACCCCGAAACGATCACCGAGCCCCTGTTCGACGGCGACACCGGTTCCTTCCCGGTGCAGCTGCGCCAGCTGCTGGTCAAGCTGCTGCGCGGGCCCTACCTGGACGGCGCGGTGGACCCGGCCGGCTGGCAGCTGCTGCTGGATCAGCGCGCCGCGATCACCGGGTACGTCTCGGAAATCTTCCTGGGGTTGAGCATCGATCCCGAACGCAAGATCGCGATGCTCAACCCGGTGGACGTGGATTTGCCGCATTCGGCCCCGATCGCCCCGCGCCGTGGCCTGAAGCGGGACGAGACGCTGCTGGCGCTGCGCCTGCGCCTGCTGCTGGAACAGCATTCGGGCAGCGGCACCGACGCGGTCATTTCCCGCACCGCCATGCACGAGATCCTGGCCGAGCACCGCACCGCCAGCGACCGCGACGACAAGCGCTTCGCCGAGTCCTGCGACGCGGCGATCGGCCGGCTGAACACGCTGCGGCTGATCACCGGCACCGAGCTGGTCGACGAGTACCGCATCTCCCCGGCTCTGGCGATGGCCCTGCCGATCGCCAGCATCCAGGACATCCCCGGCTACATCGCCGCGATCGACAACACCGAGGCGCAGCCGGCGCTGCCCGATCAGCCAGGTGAAGGCCACCAGGGGCAGTTGGCGGAGGATCCTGATGAGCCGCCGCTGCCCGGCGGGGGCGACGCCCGGATCAGCGACGAATCCCAGATGGTTCAGGAGTAGCACCGATGAGCATAGAAATGACCTTGCCGCTGGGCGACACCCTCAACCCGGGCCAGCACCGGCTTTCCCGGATCCAGATCGTGAACTGGGGCACCTTCCACGGCCTGCACACCCTGCAGGTGGACCGGGCCGGGACACTGATCACCGGGCACCCGGGGGTGGGCAAGTCCACGCTTTTTGACGCGATGGGCCACCTGTTCTTCGCCACCCCGAGGCTGAACGAGTCCGCCAACGACGCGGCCACCCGCGAGGATCGGCGCACCACGTTCTCCTACATGCGCGGACGCAAGTTCAAGACCGGCTCGGGCACCGTCTACCAGCGGCCCGGGGCCACCTGGAGCGCGGTCAGCCTGGGCTACGAGGACGGGATGGGCAACACGGTCACCGCCGCGGCCGTCTTCGACCTGCCCGAGGCGGGCCTGGAGAACCAGGTCTCCAAGCACTACCTGCTGTGCGAGGGGCCGCTGGATGTGGCCGAGCTGGAACACCATGGGGCGCGGCGCTTCACCGTCTCCTCGCTGCAGAAGCTGCTGGACCCGGCCGAGGCGTTCGACACCCACAAGGCGTTCGTGGAACGGCTGCGCCGCCGGCTCGGGGTGGAGAACGACAAGGCCTTCGCCCTGCTGCGCACCCTGCAGAACGGGAAGGGCCTGGCCAAGGGCGTGAACCAGTTCTTCCGCCACGAGGTGCTGGAGGAACCGGCCACCCTGAAGGCCGCGGCCGCGGCCGTGGAGGACTTCGCCCACCTGCGCGGCATCTACCGCCAGCTGGACACCGCCCGGCGCCAGCGCGACGTGCTGGCCCAGGTGCCGGCACAGAACCGGCAGTACGCGGCCCTGGCCGAGCAGATCGCCGGGATTGAGCAGCTGGTGAACACCCAGCTGGCCGAACTGGAGCAGGCCGTGCGCGCCCAGGTGCTGCGCCGGGACCTGCAGGTGCACACCACGCAGCTCTCCACGCTGCGCGAGCAGGAGGGGCAACTGCAGGCCCGCAAGGAGGAGCTGGCCGGCCAGCTTGGCCAGCTGCGCCAGCTGCAGGATGACACCGGCGCCCAGGCGCTGATGCTGCTGGAGCGGGAGGCCGATGCGGCGCGCAAGGCGCTGTCCGAAAAGGAGAGCGTGCTGCGTGCCCTGCACGAACAGGTCACCCAGGCCGGGCTGAGCTTTGACTTCAGCGCCACCGGCCTGGATGAGCTGCGCGCCAATGCGGCGCGCACCGTGCAGCAGCTGGACTCGATCACCAAGGACGCGCAGACCGTGGAGTACGAGGCCATGGCCTCGCTGATGAACCTGCGCCAGCGGGCGGCCAACCTGCAAAAGCAGATCGACTCCTACCAGCGGCGCACCAGCAACATCGATGACCGTTCGGTGGCCGCCCGGCGGGCGATCGCCTCGGCCAGCGGCGTGCCCGAGGACCAGCTGCCCTTTGCCGGGGAGCTGATGGACGTGGCCGCCGGCGAGGCGGGCTGGCGCACGGCCGCGGAAAAGGCGCTGCGCACCCTGGCCCGCTCGATCCTGGTCCCCGGGGAGCATTTAGCGGCGGTCACCCACGCCATCGACCAGCTGGACGGGCTGGGCCGGATCCGCTGGGTGGACATGTCCCAAACCCCCAAGCCGGCGGTTGCCGGGGCCTCGGACCTGGTGAGCAAGCTCGAATTCATGTCCACCGCCGCCGGGCACTGGCTGCAGGCCAAGATCACCGCCGACTATCCGCTGGTGTGCGTGGAAAACGATGCCCAGATGCACCGGCACGCCAAGGCGATCACCCCGGCCGGCACCCTGAAGTCCGGCACCGGCAGCTTCGAACGCGACACCCGCAGCCTGCCGGTCTCCGAGCACCTGCTGGGGTTCACCAACGAAGCGAAGATCACCGAGCTGCAGGCCAAGCAGGCCCGGCTGCAGGAGCAGATCGCCGACGCGCAGGCCGCCGCCGACCAGCGCAGCGCCGCCAAGGAGCAGGTGCTGGCCAAGGCGCGGGTGCTCCAGGCCCTGACCGAGGATGATCGCAGCTTCGCCCAGCTGGACACCTCCGCGGCGCTGGAGGCGCTGCGCCGCAGCGAACAGAAGCTCGGGGACGCGCTGAGCCGGTCCGGGGACTCCTCCGGGCTGCGTCAGCAGCTGAAGCAGGCCCAGACCGAATCCGATGAGGTGATCGGCCAGCTGGCGCTGATCCGCTCCCGGATCCAGGAGCTGGAGGCCGAGATCGCCAAGGCGCGCCGGGTGGTGCAGGCCCTGGGCGAGGAGCAGGCCGACGCCCGGCAGCTGCTGGGACGGCTGCCCGAGGGCGTCACCCAGCTGGAACCGGTCAAGACGGTGATCGGTGCGCTGCAGCAGGCCGAGCAGGCCGACCCGGCGCAGATCACCACCGTCTTCGCCGAGGCCCGGGTGCAGCTGACCGGTGAACTGGGCACCCTGAACGCCGAACGGGTGGCGGTGGCCAACGAGCTCAGCGACACCTTCAAGCGCTTCGCCCGCGAATTCGGCACCTCCCACGCCCAGACCCACGGCACCGGGGCGCAGGCCGGCGAACACTATGAACGGCTGCACGACCAGATCGTCGCCGAGGGCCTGCCGCACCATGAGGCCCAGTTCCGCGAGTACTTCGCCAACCGCTCCTACGAGCGCTTCAGCGACCTGCTGCAGCTGCTTGACGAGGAACGCAGGATGATCGCCGAACGCATCAAGCCGCTGAACCAGATCCTGGCCGACGTGCCCTTCGAGCACGGGTCGATCCTGCGCTTCGAGGTGGAGCCGGCCATCCCGGCCGAGGCCGGAACGTTCCGCCGCGAACTGAAGCAGGCCCTGAACGAGGCCTACAGCACCCGGGAGGAAAGCACCCTGAAGCGCTCCTACGCCGCGTTGGAGGCGATCGTGGAGGCGCTGGCCGACCCGGGCCGCAGCTCCTGGCGGGCCACCGTGCTGGATGTGCGCCACCACGTGGTGATCCGCTGCGATGAGCACAAGCCCAATGGCGAGGTGGAAACCGGGCTGGAGCCCGGAACCCTCTCCGGGGGTGAGGGCCAGCGCTTCACCTCGTTCGTGATGGGCGCCGCCCTGGCCTACCAGCTGGGCTTCGCCACCGCCGGGTTCACCTCCTACGGCACCGTGATGATCGATGAGGCCTTCATCCAGGCGAACTCGGAATATGCCGCCGCCGGCATCCGGGCCCTGCAGGAGTTCGGCTTCCACCTGGTGCTGGCCGCCCCGGAGGACAAGATCGACTTGAGCAGCCACCTGGGCTCCATCACCGACATCATCAAGCACCCGGGCTCGAACATCTCCGGGTTTGTCACCACCGGGCGCTCCCCGGCGATGGCCACCACCATCGCGCTGCGCGACTAGAAGGGGCGGCGGGCGGCGGCGTTGGTTGCCGCGGCCCCAACCTTGTGGTTAACCAGGTGAAGGGCTGGTCCCACCATCAGGTGGAACCAGCCCTTCACTGTGCCCAGCCCCGGAGGGCTACTCGGTGGCCAGGCCCTCCACCGGGGAGAGCTTCGCGGCCCGGCGGGAGGGGGTCAGCGAGGCCAGCAGCGCGGCGACCAGGCTGACACCCAGCACCAGAGCCAGCTGCAGCCACGGGATGTCGAAGTACACCGTGCCCACGGCCGCCAGGGTGCTGTATGCCCCGAACATGCCGTAGATGACGCCCAGGATCAGGCCCAGCAGGGCGGCCACCCCGCCGATCAGCACCGCCTCCACCGCCAGCATGGAGCGCAGCTGCTTCTTCTTCAGGCCCAGGGCCCGCAGCAGCGAGTTCTCCCGGGTGCGTTCAAGCACCGAGAGGCTGAGCGTGTTGGCCACACCGATCAGCGCGATCAGCACCGCCACTGCCAGCAGGCCGGAGACGATCATCAGCAGCACGTCGATGATCTGGGAGAACATCGCCTTCTCGGTCACCCCGCCGCTGACCAGCGCCTGGTCAACGTTCAGGGTCTTGGAGATCTGCTCCACGATCTGCTTGACCTGGCTGTCGCTGACCGAGTCGTCCAGGCGAACCAGGGCACCGCCCATCACCTCTTCATGCTGCAGCCCGATCCGCTGCGCGGTGTCCTGGGTGATCATGTTCGGCAGGTAGCTGGCCGAGGAGGTGACCAGCTTCAGCTCATGCCCCTTGATGGTGGCCGTGGTGGCCTTGGCGTCCCCGCTGGCCCCGCTGGTGTACACCAGCTCGCCGTCCTGCGGCAGCGGGGCGTTTTGCTGCAGCACATCCTGCAGCGTCGTGGTGTCCACGATGAACAGGTAGGACTCGTCGCTGGTGCCGTTGTCCAGCTCGATCTTCGGTGCCCCGGATTCGTACCGGCTCACCGCCGAGATCCCCTCAATCTGGCGCAGCTGGGTTTCCTGCGCCGGGTTCAGGTCCCCGGACTGGACCATCAGGTCCACCGGGTATTCCTCGGTCAGCCCCTGGTTCAGGGACACCTTCGCGCTTTGCCCGCCCACCATGATCATGGACACCAGGGTCACGCCAATCAGCAGCGCCGTCGCGGTGGCCGTGGTGCGACCGGGGTTGCGCACCGAGTTCAGTGCCGCCAGCTTGCCGGCCACCTTGCCCCCGGAGACCAGGCGCCCGATGCCGTACACCGCGGAGGGCACGAACAGCGAGGCGAGCATCAGGATGCCGGGGAAGGAGAACAATCCGCCCAAAAAGGCGATCGGCAGCGACTTGAGCATCGCCCCGGCCACCAGCCCGGCGATCCCGGCCAGGGCCAGGATGGCGCCAAAGACGATCCGCAGCTTGCCGGCGCGGTTCTTCACACTGGCCGCGTCAAAGGGGCGCAGCGCCGCCAGCGGGGCCAGCTTCATGGCCCGGCGGGCCGGAACCCAGGCGGAGAGCACGGTCATCACGATGCCGATGGCCAACGGCACCAGCAGCACCTTCAGATCCAGCGCCAGGGTGGCGTAGGCCATGTCCGGCACCGTCACCTGCAGCAGCTTGATCAGCCCGGCCATCAGGCCCACCGCGGCGGCCACGCCGAGCAGCGAGGAGACCACGCCGATCAGCAGCGCCTCAATGAGCACCGAGGAGCGGATCTGCCCCCGCTTGGCCCCCAGGGTGCGCAGCAGGGCCAGTTCGCGGGTGCGCTGGGCGATCACCACGGAGAAGGTGTTCATCACCACCAGGCCGGTGACCACCAGGGCCACCAGGGCGAAGATCAGCAGCACCACGGTCAGCTGGTCGGTGCCGCCGGTGAGCTGGGCGACGTCCTCGATGATCTTTTCATCGGCGGTAAGCACCGAGGCGCTCTTCACCGACTGCTCGGCCAGTTCTTCGCGCAGCGCCTGCGCGGCGGCGGAAACGTCACCGGAGGCGTTGACGATCAGCTCATCCAGTTGCGCCTGCTCGCCCATCAAAAATTCAAAGGCGTCTTCGGACACGCCCACCTGCATCATCCCGCCCATGAACGGGTCGGCGCTGGGGGCGCTGAGCCCCACGATGCGCACTTCCTGCAGTCCGTCCTCGCCGCTGACCCCGTCCAGGGCGACGACGTCCCCCAGCGAAAGGCCTTCCTCCTGGGCGCCCTTCTCATCGACGGTGATCTCGGTTTCCTTCGTCGGGGCCCGGCCCTCGATCAGGTTCAGCCCGGAGAAGCGGTTCTCGGCGGAGACCGGAACCAGCCAGGCGCCGAACGCGTTCTTGTCGGTGCGCAGGCTGGTGCCGGCCCGCACCGAACCGTAGGCGGTGGACACCTCGGGCAGCTTGCGCACCGAGTTCAGCACGTCCAGGGTCATGGGCTTGTCCGACTCGGTGCCGTAGTCCTCGTTCTTCCAGTCCTGGAAGGCCACCAGGTCGGCGTTGCGGTAGACCTCGCCCACGGAGTTCTTCAATGTGGCCCGGGTGGAGGTGTCCACCGCCAGGCTGGCCCCGAGGAATGCGGTGCCGATGGCCACCGCCAACACCGCGGCGATGTAGCGCCGCGCATAGGTCTTGATATTCGCTAATGCGACGTGAAGCATGATCAGTCCTACTCCGCCAGGTTGGCCAGCGCGTCGGTCACCGAGGCAACGGTCGGCTCGGCCAGCTTGCCCACCAGCTGCCCGTCCTTCATCAACAGCACTTCGTCGGCGTAGGAGGCGGCCACCGGGTCGTGGGTGACCATGATGATGGTCTGGCCCATTTCGCGGGTGGAGGCGCGCAGCAGGGACAGCACTTCGGCGCCGGTGCGCGAATCGAGGTTGCCGGTGGGTTCATCGCCAAAGACCACCTCGGGGCGGGTGAGCAGGGCGCGGGCCACGGCCACACGCTGCTGCTGGCCGCCGGAGAGCTCGTGCGGCTTGTGATCCAGGCGGTCGTTCAGCCCCAGGATCCCCACCACCTGCTCGAACCAGGCCGGGTCGTGCTTCTTGCCGGCCAGCGCCAGCGGCAGCAGGATGTTGTCCCGCGCGGTGATGGTGGGCACCAGGTTGAAGGACTGGAAGACGAAGCCGATCTGTTCGCGGCGCATCTCGGTCAACTGGTCGTCGCTGAGCTGCATCAGGTTCTTGCCGCCGATCAGGATCTGCCCGTCATCGGCGGTGTCCAGCCCGGCCAGGCAATGCATCAGGGTGGACTTGCCGGAGCCGGAGGGGCCCATGATGGCGGTAAAGCGCGAACGCACGAAGGAAACGTCAACGCTCCTCAACGCCTCGACACGGGTCGAGCCGTGCCCGTAGGTCTTGGTCAGGCCCCGGGCCTGCACGGCGAAATCTGTTTCCACAACGGTTTCTTGATTCATAGTCCAAGACTACAAACCCGCATGCCACCAAGGGATCGGCCAAATGAACGGTGTTTGGCGCCACAGTGTCATACCAGGGGTGGAGAGCTGCGCCCACCGGCCGTCGCAGTGCCGCAAGGCACGCGCCCCACACGATCAGCAGTCCACGTGGTATTCGCTCCGGCGATGTGAGGCCGGTTCGATCTGGAAGGTCGAGTGGCTGATGCTCACCTCGAAGTGCTCGGCGACGCATTGCTGCAGCAGGCGCAGCAGCTCGCCGGTGGAGTCCGAGGAGAACATTTCATCGGCCACCACCACGTGGGCGGTGAGCACCGGAAGGTTCGAGGCGATCTGGCTGGCGTGCAGGTCATGCACCGCCAACACCCCGGGCAGCTTCTCCAGGTGCTGGCGCACGTCATGCAGGTCCAGGCCCCGGGGGGTGGATTCGAGCAGGATGTGGGTGGTCTCCCCCAGCAGCTTCAGTGCGCGGGGCACAATCAGCGCGGCAATGAACAGTGCGGCCAGCGAGTCGGCGGTGGCCCAGCCGGTCAGCCAGATGACCACTGCGGCCACAATGACCGCCACCGAACCCAGCGCGTCGTTCAGCACCTCCAGGAACGCGGCGCGCATGTTCAGGTTGTCCTGCCGCCCGGCGAAGATGATCCACATGGAAACCAGGTTGCCCAGCAACCCAATTACGCCAAAGACCAGCAGGCCGGTGGACTGGATCTCGGCCGGTTCAAAGATGCGGCGCACCGCGTCAATGGCCGCATAGATGCCCACCGCCAGCAGCAGCGCCGCCTGCAGCGTCGCGGAGAGCACCTCGGCACGTCGGAAACCCCAGGTGCGCTGGTCGGTGGATTTGCGCATCACCAGGTTGGCGGCGGTCAGCGCCATCAGCAGCCCCAGCGTGTCGGTGAGCATGTGGGCGGCGTCCACCAGCAGCGCCAGCGAGTTGGTCAGCAGCGCCCCGACGACCTCGGCGATCAGGATCGTGGCGGTGATGCCAAACGCCCAGGCCAGGCGTTTGCGGTTCATCTCGGCCAGGCCGTGGTCATGGGAGTGGTCATGGGACACTGTGCAGCGCCTCCTGGTTGGAATTCGGGCCTTCGTGTTCGTCGAGCCAGTGGTGCTCGCCCCGCTCGGCGCGCACCAACGGTCCTGCGTGTTTCAGCAGGGTCTGCAGCCCCGCCTCGTCGTTCAGCGAGTAGAGGCTGGAACGCCCCACCGAACGGGCCTTGACCAGGTTGCCTTCGCGCAGGCACGCCAAATGGGCGCTCACGGTGCTTTGGGCCAGGCCCAGGTGCTCGGTCAGTTCCTTGACCTTGTGCTCCCCGGTCTTCAGGTGTTCCAGGATCATCAGCCGCATCGGGTCGGCCAGGCAGTGGAAGAGGGCCGCGGTGCGTCGGCGGGTCACCGCACCCGCATCTTCATCGGTCACTGACTCTATTATCGCCATATAACGATGATAGCAGGAACGGACGCGAGGGCAAGCGGGGCCAGGCGGCAGTGGCAGGATGGTGGCATGGGAGATTTAATCATCGGGGTCGACGGGCTGGCGCGGCCCCCGTGGGCAGCCAGCAGCGAGCTGCTGCGTGAGTACTACGACACCGAATGGGGCATGCCCATCACCGATGAGCGCGGCCTGTTTGAGCGCCTGAGCCTGGAGGCCTTCCAGTCCGGCCTGTCGTGGGCGATCATCCTGAAGAAGCGGGAGGACTTCCGCCGGGCATTCGCCGGCTTTGACCCCGACGCGGTCGCGGCCTTCGGCCAATCGCAGATTGACCAGCTGCTGCAGGACGCGGGGATCGTGCGCAACCGGCGCAAGATTGAGGCCACCATCAGCAACGCGCGGGCAACCGTCGCCCTGCGCGCCGCCGGCGGATTATCGGAGCTAATTTGGTCACACCGCCCGCAGCACACCCCACAGCCGGCCACCCTGGCCGAGATTCCCACGCAGAGCCCCGAATCGGTGGCGCTGTCCAAGGCGCTGAAACGGGCCGGCTTCAGGTTCGTGGGACCCACCACCATGTTCGCGCTGATGGAGGCCATCGGCATGGTGGACACCCACCTGCTGGGTTCGCACCGCCGCGGCAGTTCCGGAATCTGGCGACAGTGACGCACCGGTTCCGCCTCACCTCCACCGGGGCGCTGGATGTGGCGCATCTGTTCCAGGTGCTGCAGGTGCATTCACTGCCCATTCAGGAAACCCTGGATCCGGCGCAGGGCACGATCACCCGGCTGTTGCGCACGGCCACCGGCTGGCAGCTGACCGAGCTGCGGGTAGATGCCGGCGGCGTCGGGGTGACCACCGAGGCGCCGGCGAGCGCCGAAGCAGGGCTGCGGGACGCCGTGACCCATTGGCTGGGGTTGGCGCAGGACGGCACTGCGGGATTGCGCCGCCTGTCCAGGGATCCATTGCTCAGCGCCTGCGCCCGAAGGCATCCGCACCTGCGCCTGATCAGCTACCCGGATTTCTTTGAGGCCCTGGTGACTACGGTGCTGGGTCAACAGATTTCCACCCGTGCCGCCCGCACGCTGGCGCTGCGGCTTGTCACGGCACTGGGGGTCGAGCACGCGAGCGGGTTCCACGCCTTTCCAGAGGCCGCGAGGGTCGCCGGAACATCGGTTCCCGATTTGGTGTCCATCATCAGGTGCCCCGCCTCCCGGGCGGCAACCTTGCAACGGGTGGCCCAGTGGTACCTGGATTTCGGCCCGTCGATGAAGGCCCCGGCCCCGCAGCTGCGCCAGAGTCTACTGGCCCTGAAGGGAGTCGGCCCGTGGACGGTGGATTATGTGGCGTTGCGCGGGCTGCGCGACCCGCGCGTCTTCTTGGCTTCGGACCTGGTGGTGCGCCGCGCCCTGCAACTGCTGGGCTGGGAGCAGAAGGCGTCCCTGCTGGATTGGGAAAAGGACAACGCGCTGGCGACCGTGCTGCTCTGGAAGGTCGCGGGCGAACTTGGCGCTCTGCCAGGCGCAGGTGCGCTACCGATGTGAGGACGGCCCTGGCTCACCCAGGCAAATCTCACGCAGCCAAAACCCGGACTTAAAACAGAAGAAGCGCATCAAGGCGTGCATGCTTGATGCGCTTCATTCTGCGAATCGGCTGACTGAGCAGGTCAGCCGTTCCCTTTCCCTTTTACTTCAAGCCGGCTAGGCCGACCACCGCCGGGGATTGAGCAAGTCCCGTGACGGCTCTTGGTCGACTCGCATCGACCAAAGTCAGCGCCTCCCCCGACCACACACGGGGAAGGCTCCGCACTAAGCATACGACACCCCACCACAATAACGTCAAGTGCATCTGGCTTAATTTTTCAAAGCTTTTCTTAGGTGTGTCTAATCTAAGAAAAAGCGGCCCGGAGCGGGTGTCGCTCCGAGCCACTGCGGGGCCAGGCCCCTAGAATCTTCCGCCGCTGACGCTATTTTGCCGGCGCCGGCTCCTCGTCAAAGATCTGGCCGATGGCGCTGCGCTTTTCGGCCTGGAATTCATCCTCCACCCGGCCGTAGGCCCAGTACGCGGACAGGGACATCGCCTGGCGCTGCACTTCGCGCTCCCCATGGAAGTACATGCGCAGTTTTTTCATGACCTCACGCTCGCCGTGGCAGAAGATCTGCACCTTGCCCTCGGGCCACGGCACCTGGCGAACCGCCTGTTCAAGGATGGTTGTCTGCGGAGAGAACGGCGCATTGCGGTGCAGCCAGGTGATCTCGATGCCCTTCGGCGCCTGGAACTGTACTTCGTCCTTGGCATCGTTGACCTCGATGATCACCCGCCCAACCATGTCCTCATCCATGGCCTCCAGCGCGCAGGCGATGGCAGGGATCGCGGTTTCGTCCCCGACCAGGAACTGGAAGTCGTACTCCGCGCTGGGCGCATAGCGTCCGCCGGGACCGCTGAAGCAGATCTTGTCACCGACCTGCGCGTCGCGTGCCCACGGCCCGGCCAGCCCCTCGTCCCCGTGGACCACAAAGTCGATGTCCAGTGTCCGGGCCTCGGTGTCCACGTTGCGCACAGTGTAGGTGCGGCGTACCGGCAGATCCTGGGCCGGGAGAATGGCCCGCAGCTCATCAAGGTTGTAGGGCGGCTGCAGCCCCAGCTCGGGCTTGGCGAAGAGGATCTTCACGTAGCGGTCGGTGACCTCCTTGTCCTGGTAGTCGGAAAACCCTGGACCGCCGAAGGTCAGGCGCACCAGGTGCGCGGAGATCTGCTGGCGAGCCACCACTTCGAGCACTACCTGCGGACGCACCGGACGACGACCATCACTCTTGGCCACAAAAACACCCCTTGAACTAATAGGTTAGATATAGCTAGCCTAATTCATTTTTGGGCCCAACGGCACCTAGCGCCCAAAGACCGGCCGCCCCTGGAAGGGTGCCAGCCCGGCGCGTTCGGCCTCACTCAGGCGCTGTACCCGCGAGCTGGCGGTGTCAAAGAAGGCCAGCGTGGTGGTGGCCCGCACACACAGGGTGTCCTCCACGGGATCCCGGAATTCATAGCAGATATCGAAGCTGGCCGGCTTCACGCTTGCGATCCACAGGTCCACGTTGACCGGGACGTTGCGGTATTCCAGCGGTCTGGAGTACCGCACGCGGTGTTCGACCACCAGGATCTGGACCCCGGCCGGGACGGCGGAGAAGATATCCACCTTCGGACGCATCCCCGGCGCGCCGGTGCCCCCGGGCACGCCAAAGCCGGCGATGCGCGCCTCCTCCATGAGCCTGATCAGGTTCACGTTGTTCACGTGCCCGTACGCATCCATGTCGCCCCAGCGCATGGGGACCTCGACGCGCAATACGGTTCCGGCTTCCATCGTTTTATCCCTTTCCGTCATCGGCCTGGCTCCCGGACTCCGGCGCGGCTGCGGCGCCACGCTTTTCACCTTCCAGCAGGCCCAGTTGCTGCAGCCGCAGCGCGATGCGCGATCCGTCGGCCTCGTAGACCCAGTCGGTGTCCGGGGTGGACATTTGCAGCTCGTGGGAGCGACCGCCGGCCAGCACCGCCTCGGATGGGGTGAGCTGGCGGATGACAATGGCACGCACGTGCTGCGGATAGCGCCGAGCGAACTCGGCGTAGGTGCTCGGGTCATGCTGCCCGTCGTCACCGATCAACACCCAGCGGATGTTGGGGAACTCGTGGGCCAGGCGGCGCAGCTGGTCCACCTTGTGCTGGACTCCGCTGCGGAACCAGGCACTGGGAGTGGGTCCCCAGTCGGTGAGCAGCATGGGCCCCCGGGGATAGAGGTTGCGGCTCAGGAACCGGTTCAGGGTCTGCGCGACATTCCAGGCGCCGGTGGAAAGATAGATGGTCGGGGTGTTGGGGCGCGATGTGACCAGCCGCTCCATCATGACCGCCATCCCGGGGGTGGGCACCCGGGCATGTTCGGAGAGCACAAAGGAGTTCCAGGCCGCCAGCAACGGCCGGGGCAGCGCGGTGACCACCACGGTGTCGTCCACATCGCAGATCACCCCGGTGCGCTGGTTTTCGTCAATGACCAGCACCTCGGTGCTGGCTCCTTCCCCCTGGGCCACACTGACATCCACCCGGTGCCACCCGGGGGTCAGGTCGACGCTGAGCTTGGCATCAATCACCCCGCCGCGGTCGGCGTGGACCTTGAAGTCCTGGCCGGCCACGTGGACCATGACCTCGGCGTAAGGCAGGATCGGGGAAATGAAGTTTCGAAAGCCGCGAATCCCGTCCTCGATCATCTGGGCCTTGTGTCGCCCGTTTTCGAAGAATCCCGGACGCGCCAGGGCGACCCGGGCGAAGACGCGCACCCAGCCCCCGTCGCCGCTGCTGTATCCATAACCCAGATACGGCATAATGATGGGACGCAGCCCCCGGCCCTGAGCCCGACGGGCGCGCCAGCGGTGAAAGCCGTCTTCCATGCGTGCGGCAATATGGCGCGCGGTGCCGTCAGTTGCAGCATGAGTCATGCAACCAGTCTTTCACGACTGGCCCCGACTGGGGGTGTCGCCAGAAATTTGTGCCCGAATGCACTGGACTTTTTCTACAGGACGTAGAAAACTGAGGGTATGAGATTTGAACACGACAATGACGATCCGGTCCTTAAACTGACCGAGGAACAGTGCTGGGAATTGCTGGCCCATAGCGCCCACGGACGTGTTGCCACCGCCGCGGCGGGCATCATCGACATCGTTCCCGTGAATTTTGCCGTGCACAAGGGCTATATTTTCATCCGCACCGCTCCGGGCAACAAGCTCGCGGCAATGACCGTGAACTCCTCCATCGCCTTCGAGGCCGACGGGGTGCTCTCCGACGAAGCCTGGAGCGTCGTGGTGCACGGCACCGCGGCCGTGCTGGAAAGCGAGGAGGAGATCCGCGAGGCCCGCGAGTCGGGCGTCACCCCGTGGATCCCCACCCTGAAGGACGCCTGGGTCCGGGTCAAGGTCGAGCGGATCTCCGGACGCCACTTCATCCTCGGCGCCCAACCCGAGGTTACCGACGAGGCCTGATTCCCGCTTCACCCGCCCTGCCCCGCGCCGGGCGCCACCACGCCAGGGGACCGGGAATTCTCGCGGTCCCCTGACGTTTCCCATCGGCGGTGCCCGACGCTAGGAGTAGTCGTAGAACCCGGCGCCGCTCTTGCGTCCCAGACGGCCTTCGGCGACCTTCTCGGCTATCAGCGGGTGCGGCTTGTCGGCGGCGTCGCCGGTCTCGGCGTAGGTGGCCTGGGCGATGAAGTCGATGACGTCGATGCCCACCAGGTCCATCAGTTCAAAGGGACCCATCGGATGTCCCAGCGCGGTCTTGGCCGTGGTGTCGATGTCCAGGAAACTGGCGACCCCGTTGGCGGCCAGTTCCAGCGCCTCGCGCTGCAGCGCGCCCATCATGCGGTTGGCGACAAACCCGGGGACCTCCTTCTGCACCAGCACCGGGTCCTTGCCCATGGCGCGCGCCACCTGCATCACGGCCTCCACGGTGGCGTCACTGGTGTGTTCGTTGCGCACCACCTCGACGCACTTCATGACCAGGGCCGGGTTGAAGAAGTGCATGTTGCACACCAAGTCCGGGCGCCCGGAAGCCTGCGCCACATGCGAGGAGGCCAAGGTGGAGGAGTTGGTGGCCAGGATCGCGTGTGCCGGGGTGCTGCGGCCCAGCTGCTCAAAGAGCGCCTTCTTGACCTCCAGCTTCTCCACGGCCGCCTCGATCACCAGATCCGCGTTGCCGGCCGCCGCGTCCAGGTCGGTGCTGCGTTCCAGCCGGGCGAGGGCCGCGTCGGCATCGGCCTGGGTCAGCTTGCCCTTGGCCACCCGGCCCGCGGCCCACTTATCCAGTTCCCGCCCCGCGGCCTTTAGCGCCTCGCCGGAGATGTCGTTCAGGGTGGTGTTGTAGCCGGCCAGGGCCGCGCTCATGGCGATCTGGCGCCCCATGGTTCCCGCCCCGATGACCAGGATCCGCTGTATCTGCATCGTTGTCCTTCCGATTCCCGTGCCCGTGCTAGCCGCGCAGGTAGGTGGTGGTGGTGTGCGTATAGAATTCGCGGGCCGCGGCCCCTTGTTCCTTCGGCCCGTATCCGGAGGCCTTGGCCCCACCGAAGGGTACGTGCGGGTCGGCCCCGGCCGATTCGGAATTCACATGCAGAATACCCACATCAAGCTGCTGTTGCGCGCAAATCGCCGTGGCCAGGTTGGTGGTGAACAGCGCCAGGCTCAGCCCGAACTCACTGTCCTGGGCGGCGGCGAAGGCCTGCTCGGCGCCGGCGACCTGGATGACCGAGAGGATGGGGGCAAAGAATTCCTCACGCCATCCCGCGTTCTCACGCCCCCGCGGCCCCTCGGGCAGCTGCAGGATGATGGGCGGCATGAACCCGGCCTCCTGCGGGGCGGCGCCCCGATAGCGGATGCTGGCGCCCTGCTCCAGGGCACGTTCCAGCCCCTGCTGGGCCGCATCGCGGGCCCGGGCATCCACCAGTGGACCCATGTGCACCGCCGCGTCCAGAGGGTCCCCGGTTACCCAGTCATCGAGCCGGGCGGTGAGCCGGCCCAAGAAGTCCTCGGCGATGTCCGCGTCCAGGATCAGCCGTGAGGTGGCGGTGCATTTTTGGCCAGTGGAGCGAAACGCGCCAAACAGCACCTGCTCCACGGCCAGTTCCAGGTCCGCGTCGGCCAGCACCACCGAGGCGTTCTTGCCGCCCATCTCGGCCTGCACCGGGACCCCGCGCGCCGCGCCGGCGGCGCACAGCTGGCGTCCGACCCCGGTGGAGCCGGTGAAGGACAGTCCGGCCAACCGCGGGTGGTCCATGATGGCATCGCCCAGTCGGCCCGGACCGATGACCAGGTTCAGCACCCCGGCGGGCAGGCCAGCGGCCTGAAGGGCCTCGACCAGCCGCATTGCCAGCAGCGGCACCAGGCTGGCGGGCTTGAACACCACGGTGTTGCCGAAGATCAGCGCCGGGGCGATCTTCCAGGCCGGAATAGCGATCGGGAAGTTGAACGGGGTGATGACCCCCACCACACCCAGCGGCTTGTGGGTCACCAGGATTTGTTCCCCGGCCCGTGGCGACTGGAACACCGTGCCGGCATCGCGTTCGGCCTGCCCGGCATAGTAGTCAAGGATCTGCGCGGCCCGGCGGACTTCACCGATCCCCTCCGCCAGCGTCTTGCCTTCCTCCCTGGACAGCTCGGCGCCCAGCTGTTCGGCGCGCTCACGCAGCCAGGCTGCGGCCCGCTGCAGGTAGCCGGCCCGGGTGGCCATGGGGGTTGCCGCCCAGTCGGCGGACGCCGCGTGCGCCGCGTCCAGGGCCTGCCCGACCTGTGCGGCGGTGGCCGCCGCCCCCTGGGCGAGGGTTCGTTCGGGGATGGCCGCAGCACTGGAGCTGACCTGCTGCCCCTGGCCGGGAACCCACTGGCCATTGAGGAATTGACGCAGCTCGACCACGGTGTTCTGTTCCTTCATATGCCTGACTTTCTAGATGCTGCCCGCTGGAGGAGGCGGTGCTGGTGACGGTTCGTGTTTGGGACGCCGCGCCGGGGCGGCTACTTGCCGGCCCCGACGCAATGCCGGTCCTAGCGGAAGGCCGGCACCCCGGTGAGCTTGTTGCCCAGGATCAGGGTGTGCACCTCATCGGTGCCCTCGTAGGTGCGCACCGATTCCAGGTTGTTGGCGTGGCGCAGCGGCGAGTAGTCCATGGTGATGCCGTTGCCGCCCAGGATGGTGCGCGCCTCCCGGCAGATTTCAATGGCCTCGCGGCAGTTGTTCAGCTTGCCCACCGAGATCTGGTGCAGGTCCAGGGTTCCGGCGTCCTTCATCCGGCCAATGTGCAGGGCCAGCAGGAAGCCCTTGTTGATTTCCAGGGCCATGTCCACCAGCTTCTGCTGGGTCATCTGGTA
Source organism: Glutamicibacter creatinolyticus (assembly GCF_006094275.1). GTDB lineage: Bacteria > Actinomycetota > Actinomycetes > Actinomycetales > Micrococcaceae > Glutamicibacter > Glutamicibacter creatinolyticus. The sequence goes on along the minus strand of NZ_CP034412.1, from coordinate 538,126 downwards.
GCCGGCCAGCGGCTTGTCGAACTGCATGCGGGTCTGCGAGTAGGCCAGGGCATCCTCGAACGCGTCCCGGGCGGCGCCCATGGAGCCCCAGATGATGCCGTAGCGAGCCTCGTTCAGGCAGGAGAACGGCCCCTTGAGCCCGGTGACGTGCGGCAGCACCGCATCGGCGGGCAGGCGCACGTCGCTCAGCTCGATTTCGCACTGGATCGAGGCGCGCATCGACAGCTTCGGCTCGATCGGGGTGGCCGAGTACCCGGGCGTGTCGGTGGGAACCACGAAACCGCGGATCCCCTCATCGGTCTGCGCCCAGATGACGGCGACCTTGGCCACGTTGGCCAGCCCGATCCAGCGCTTGGTTCCGTTCAGCACCCAGTCCTGCCCGTCACGGCGGGCGAAGGTGGTCATGCTGGAGGGATCCGAGCCTGCGGTGGGCTCGGTCAGCCCGAAGCAGCCGATGGCCTCGCCGGCGGCCATCTGCGGCAGCCACTGCTGCTTCTGCTCCTCGGAGCCGTGCTTGTAGATGGCGCTCATGGCCAGGGAGCCCTGCACGGAGACGAAGGTGCGCAGCCCCGAGTCCCCGGCCTCCAGTTCGGCACCGGCCAGCCCGTATTCCACGGCACTGCGCCCGGCGCAGCCGTAGCCTTCCAGGTGCATGCCCAGCAGGCCGAGCTTGGCCATTTCCGGCACGATTTCCAGCGGGAAGACGGCTTTCTCGTACCAGGTGGCGATGTTCGGCTTGATGTTCTCGGCGACGAACTGGCGCACCTGCTGGCGCAGCGCGAGCTCCTCGGAGCTGAGCAGCGCATCGAAGTTGATCAGGTCCGAAGGATCCAGGGCGGTGCCGGTGGTGGTCGTGGTCATGGTGTGCTCCTTGAAACGGAAGAGGGGTTGGGTGGGTAGTGGCCCGGCCGGTGCGGGCGCCGGGCCCGGGTCGGTGGCGCTAGCTGCCGGTGGGGTTCAGCAGCAGCTGCTGGTGCTGGCCGTGGGCCGGGGGCACGCTGTGATACTGGGCGCCGGTGCGGGAGAGCCCGATGGGGCTGGCGATCTGCCGTGTTTCCTGCGCGGTGTGCCGGTCGCGGATCAGGGCGGTGGGTTCCAGCCCGAGGTCGCGGGCGAAGTCTATGGCCTCGGCGATCGAGTTCACCTTGCCCGCCGGGACCCCGGCCCCCATCAACGCTTCGGCCCAGTACGCCGCCGGGCGGGTGACGGTGGCGTTCTCGATTAATTCCTTGAGCTCTTCACGGTGCGCCACCCGGGAGCTGTTCTCGGCAAAGCGCGGGTCCTGCCCCAGTGCCTCGAGTCCCAGTTCGCGCAGCAGGGCCGCGAACTGGCGGTCATTGCCCACGGCGATGGCCACCACCCCGTCGGCGGTGCGGAAGGTTTCGTAGGGTGCGATGCTGGGGTGGGCGTTGCCCATTCGGGCCGGGGACCGCCCGGTGGCCAGCGTGCTGCTGGATTGGTTGGTCAGCCCGGACAGCAGGGAACCCATCAAGGTGATGTTCACCTGCTGGCCCTGCCCGCTGGCGTCCCGCTCGCGCAGTGCCAGCAGGATTCCGGTGGTGGCGTTCTGGGCGGCCAGCACGTCCACCAGCGCGACCCCGACCTTCGAGGGGGTGCCCTGCGGCTCACCGGTGATGCTCATCAGCCCGCCCACGGCCTGCACCAGCAGGTCGAAGCCGGGGAGCGCAGCCCCCTGCTTGTCGCCGAATCCGGAGATGGAGCAGTACACGAGACGGGGGTTGAGTTCGGCGAGGCTGTGGTAGTCCAGGCCGAATTTGGCCAGGACCCCGGGCCGGAAGTTTTCCACCAGCACATCCGCGTCGCGGATCAGCTCCAGCAGGGCCTGCAGTTGGGCCGGATCCGCAAAGTCGGCGACTACTGCCTGCTTATTGCGGTTGACCGCCGAATAGTAGGTGCTGACCCCGGCGTCGGTGACCGGCGGCTTCCAGCTGCGGGTTTCGTCGCCTGCCGGGCTTTCGACCTTGATCACCTCGGCGCCGAAGTCGGCCAGTGTCATGGTGCACAAGGGCCCGGCCAGGATCCGGGAGAGGTCAACGACCTTGATTCCCTGCAGTGGTTGGGTCATCGGCTAGACCACCTTTTCATCAGCCAACATCGTTGTTACATGTTGCATGCAACTCTAGATCAGGTGGTCGTCGGCGACAAGGGGCGGAGCCAAAGTTACTGCGGGTTGGGGCAGTTCTCCGGCAGGAGCATCAGCTGGTCCAGGCGTTCAATGAACTTCTGGGCATCCAGGCCGGGGGTGCGGGCACAGACCGAGCGGATCAGCAGCTGGGCGGTGCGCATGACGTGGTTGCGCATCGCGGTGGCCGCCGCCGCCGGGTCACGCTGGGTGATGGCCTCGATGAGCTCATCCCGGTCCCCCGCCAGCTCCTGGCTGGTGCGGGCCTGGGGGATGGTGGTTTGCCCGTGGGCCAGCACCAGATTGCGCAGCTCGCTGATGATCGCATCCAGCTTGGCGTTTCCTGCCAACCCCAACAGGTAGAGGTGGAACTGCTTGTCGGCTTCCAGGGTGGCCCGCCCGTCCCCCGTTTCGCCGATCTGCAGCATCCGCTGGTGCAGCTCGGTGAGGGTGCGGATATCGGCGTCGCTGGCGTTGAGCACCCCGCGCGCCGCGGCCTGCGGTTCCACGGCCAGGCGCACCTGGAAGACCTCGACGATATCGTCCAGGGAGATCTGATTGACCCGTACCCCGCGGTTCTTGGCCACGGTGACGATGCCTTCCTTCTCCAGCAGCTGCAGGGCCTCGCGAACCGGGGTGCGCGAAACGCCGAGCTTCTCGGCGATGGCGATCGCCGAGTAGTGCTCCTCCGGCTTCATCTCTCCGGAGACGATGGCGGCACGGATCATGGTGGTCACCTGTTCGGTCAACGACACCTTGGGCACGATCGGTTGCATGCTACTCATGGCCAGAAGCTTATCTTGCTTCGCCCGGGCCGGGTCGGCGCATCGGCCGGTTCCATCCCGCGCGCCCGGTTCCCCGGCCCGCGCAACGAGGGTGCAGCGCGTCGGGGCGCTAGGCTGGAGGCGTGGCATCCCAGGCATCAAGGCACCGCGCTCCGCGTCCCGCGACCATCGAGGCAACCGACCCCCGGCAGCCGCCGACGGTCCCGTCGTGCACGCAACGGCAGCAGCTGGCCGAACGGCTGCGCGGTGTTGCCCTGGAAGCCGGGCGCCAGGCCGCCGGGCTGCTGCGGGAGAACTTCCGCACCGGAATCGGGGCCGAGCACAAGACGAACACCCACGACCTGGTCACCGAACTGGACCGGCGCAGCCAACTGCTGCTCACCCGTGAGCTGCTCTCCCGCTGCCCCGACTCCTGGGTGCTGGGCGAGGAAACGGTGGAGGATCTGCCCACCGGCGATCCCTCGGGGCCCATCCAGTGGATCGTGGACCCGCTGGATGGAACCAGCAATTTCGTGCACGGCATCGCATTCTTCTGCGTCTCCATTGCCGCGGCCATCGACGATGAGCTGGTGGCGTCGGTGGTGATCGACCCGGTCACCGGCGATGAGTTCAGCGCCAACCTCCAGGGCGCGTTCCTGAACGGGCAGCCGCTGCGGCCGCGGCCGCGCCCCGGCCAGCAGCACGCCAACCTGATGACCGACTACCCATCGGCCGAGGCGATCGCGGCCGACGGGAGGATTGCCCTGGACCTCTTTGGCCAGTGGGTCCTGGACTTCGCGACCGTGCGGCGCAAGGTTTCCGCGGCGATGGCCCTGGCACACGTGGCGGCCGGCTGGGCCGACGCCACCATCGGCTTTGACACCAAGGCCTGGGACGTGGCTGCCGGGGCCCACCTGGTGCGCATGAGCGGGGGCAGCTACCGGGGCCTGCATCACGGCGGCGAGCCGGGCCCGGACCACCTGGCCCCGGGATTCATCGCCCAGGGTCCGGGCGCCGACTACCCCAGCCTGCGCACCGCCGCCCAGCGCATTGCCGAGCACCGGTCCGCCGCCGCACGCCACGGCCGCTAGCACCCTTGCCCGCCCCCACCTACCCGGTGCAGGGGATGGGGCAGAACCCCAGTTGCCGGTAGAGGTTCCAGGCCGCGGCCGAGGTGCCCTCCCCCACCCGCAGACTCAGCGTGCGGTGCCCGCTGCGGGCGCAGCCCGACAGCGCCCCCAGCACCAGGGCGCGGCCCAGCCCCCGTCCCCGCTCAGCGGGGGCCACGAAGAGGTCGATGATAAAGGGACCGGGAAGTCCGGGATCCCAGATGGATCGCTGGACCACAAAGACGGCACCGACCGCCCGTGCACCGGGTACGGCAGCGCTGGAGCATTCGGGCAGCAACCGCCCGTAGTGGTTGGCGAAGGTCTGCTCCATTTCTCGTGTGGCGTCGTGCAGCGTTGCTGCGGCCACCTCGGGCGGGTACGCGGCCAGGCAGGCGGCCGCCAAGTCCGCGGCGTGACGGGGATGGATCGGCTGGATCCGCGCATCTTCGGTGGCGGGCAGTTCAGGGCCCGCCTGGGTGGGATCGACCTTGAGAAGGTCTGAGGGCACGGCTGCTCCGTTCGTGGGTCTTCCATGGAGCTGCGGGTAGCTCAGGAACGGATCGTGGACCCGGGCCTAGCAGCTGTTCCCGGCCGTGCGGGGCCAGGATCAGCCGGCGCTTCGGCACGGGTGGACCCACTGCCCTGCTGCCGCCAAACACCAAGGGGGTCTGCCCACGGCAGGCCCCCCTTGGTGTTCATTGCTGGTGCCCGGTGCTGCGCGGCACGCCGCGGTGGCTTACGCTTCCAGATGCGTGGGAGCGAACATCTTCAGCAGAGTCTGCACCACCACGACGTTTGGCCCCTCGGCGGCGAAGGACTCGCGCAGCGCCTGCCCGACCTCCTCCACCGGGACCTGGCGGGCCGGAATCCCGAAGGACTCGGCCAGGGCCACGAAGTCGGGGCGCGCCAGCTCGGTGGCGGTGGCCTTGCCGAAGGCCCCTTCCATGTATTCGCGCAGGATGCCGTAGCCGCCGTCATCCACGATCAGCCAGGTGACCGGGACGTTGTGCTGCTTGGCGGTGGCCAGTTCGGCGATCGAGTACATGGCCGATCCGTCACCGGAGACGGCCAGCACCCGCGCCTCGGCGTGGCCCAGCCCCTGGGTTTCCAGCCCGACGGCACCGCCGATGGCCGCGGGGTAGCCAAAGCCCAGTCCCCCGGCCCCCTGCGCCGAGTGGAACTGGCCCTGGCGGGCGTCCCAGCAGCTCCAGCCCCAGTAGGCGGCGATGGTCATGTCCCAGTAGGTCTGCATCCGCTCCGGCACGGCCTGGCGGATGTCGGCCATGAACCGGCGTTCCTTGTCCAGGTCCTGCGAATCCAGGCGCCGCTGCACCTTTTCCAGGGTCTGGGCCACCAGCTGCTGCGGGCTCTGGCCGTGCCAGTCCACGCGGGCCTGGTGCCCGGTGCGCCGCAGTTCCTCGGCCAGGAACTCCAGCGCGGCCTTCGCATCGGCGCGCAGCCCCAGGGCCGGGGTGTTGGATTCCAGCACCCGCGGTTCGGCGTCAATCTGGATCATCCGCCCGCGCGGGGTCAGGGTGAAGTAGTTGCTGGTCACCTCGCCCAGCGAGGAGCCGACCACGATCAGCACGTCCGCGTCCTCCAGGACCTCGGTGACGTAGCGGTCCTCCACCCAGGACTGCAGGGAGAGTTCGTGGTCCCACCCGAACGCGCCGTTGCCGCCGGGGGTGCTCAGCACCGGGGCCTGCAGCGTTTCGGCGACCTGCGCCAGCGCCTGCTGCGCGCCGGAGCGGCGCACGCCGCCCCCGGCCACGATCACCGGGCGCCGGGCCCCGGCCAGCCAGCGGGCCGACTCCTCGATCAGCTCGATGCGTGGCGGGTGCTCATAGGCCTCGGCCAGCGCATCACGCACCGGCGGGACCATGACCGGGGCCAGCAGCACGTCCTGCGGCACCTCCACCCAGACCGGGCCCATGGGCACGGTGATCGCCTCGGCCCAGGCGTCCTGGATGGCCGAGGGGATCGAGGAGGCGTGGTGCACGGTGCGCTGGAACTTGGTGACGTTCGCGGCCGAGGCCTTCTGGTCATCAAGCTGGTGCAGCATGCCCTTGCGCCGGGCGCCCAGTCCATCCACCGGAATCTGGCTTGCCACCACCACCATCGGCACGCCGGTGGCGTAGGCTTCCTGCAGCCCGGCCAGGGAGGTTAGCGCCCCGGGGCCGGTGGAGAGGAACAGCACGCCCACTTCCCCGGTGGCCCGGGAATAGCCGTCGGCGGCGAAGGCGGAGTTGTTCTCCACCCGGGAGGAGACGAAATGCAGGTCCGAGCGGGAGAGCGCGTCAAAGAGCCCCAGCGCGTGCTGCCCGGGAATTCCGAACACGGTCCTGGCACCGAGCGCGCTGAGCGTCTCAATGACCAGGTCCCCGCCGTTGCGTTGCGCGGTGTTGGACATGCTATTTCATTCCCTTGCCGTGGCGCAGGTCGCTGATCAGGCTGATCAGGTCGTAGGTGACGTGGGAGGCGGCCACGCCGGTGATCTCGGCATGGTCGTAGGCCGGGGCCACTTCCACGATGTCCGCGCCGACGATGTTCATCCCGCGCAGCCCGCGCAGGATTTCAAGCAGCTCGCGGCTGGTGATCCCGCCGGCTTCCGGGGTTCCGGTGCCCGGGGCGTGGGCCGGGTCCAGCACGTCGATGTCCACCGAGATGTACAGCGGGCGGTTGCCGATGCGGTCGCGCAGCTTGTCCACGATTTCACGCACCCCCTGGTAGTACACGTCCGAGCTGGTGACGATGCCGAAGCCGAAGCGCTTGTCGTCCTCCAGGTCCTTCTTGCCGTACAGCGGGCCGCGGGTGCCGACGTGGCTGATGGCCTCGGTGTCCAGGATGCCCTCTTCCACCGCGCGGCGGAACGGGGTGCCGTGGGTGTATTCGGCACCAAAGTAGGTGTCCCAGGTGTCCAGGTGCGCATCGAAGTGCAGCAGCGCCACCGGTCCGCCGGCACGCTGGGAGGCGGCGCGCAGCAGCGGCAGGGCGATGGTGTGGTCCCCACCGATGGTGACCAGCGAGGCCCCGTCCTCGGTCAGTTCCAGGGCGTTGTGTTCAATGGCTTCGATGGCCTCGTTGATGTTGAACGGGTTCACCGCCATATCCCCGGCGTCGGCGACCTGGCTCAGCGCGAACGGGGAGATGTCCACGGCCGGGTTGTAGGGGCGGATCAGGCGGGAGGACTCGCGCACGTGGGTGGAGCCGAAGCGGGCACCGGGACGGTAGGAGACCCCGGTGTCGAACGGGACGCCGACGATCTTGATGTCCGCCTTTTCAACCTGGTCCAGGCGCGGCAGCCGGGCGTAGGTTCCGGCACCGGCGTAGCGCGGGATCAGTGCGGCATTGATGGGTCCGAGCTTGCCGTTTTCCTCGATACGGATTTCTTCCACGGCTGGTCCTTTCGACGCTGAAGGGGAAAACCTCTGTTTTCCAATAGGAAACTCTCGTTGTCGAATATGCTATTTTCCCCTGCCCGTCCCGTCAAGGGTGAGGGTCCGCTACGGACGCCGCGGGCCGGCGGAAGACCGACGCGGTCTGCCGCGTTCCCGGTCTTCGGCCGGCCCCTAAAAATGGCGTGGATGGCGCCTAGGCGAGGTCCAGGACCGCCTGGCGCAGCACCTGCAGCCCATCGCGCAGCAGCTCCTGGCCGATCACCAGCGGCGGCAGCAGCCGCAGCACATTGCCGTAGGTGCCGCAGGTCAGCGTCAGCACCCCGGCCGCGTGGCAGGCCTGGGACACCGCCGCTGCCAGTTCCGGGCGCGGGGCCAGGGTGTCGCGGTCCGCGAATTCAACGGCCAGCATCGCCCCGCGCCCCCGCACCTGGGCCACGCTGTCGGTGGAGTCCACCAGCGGCTCCAGCATCTGGCGGGTGAGTTCCTCGATCCGCCGGGCGTTGCGCAGCACGCTGCCGTCCTCGAACTGCTCGAAGACCGCCAGCGCCGCCTCACAGGCCAGCGGGTTCCCGGCGTAGGTGCCTCCCAGGCCTCCGGCGTGCGGCGCGTTCATCAGCTCCGCCCGCCCGGTCACCGCGGAGAGCGGCACGCCGTTGGCCAGCGCCTTGGCGGTGAGCACCAGGTCCCCGACCACGTCCTCGTGTTCGGCGGCGAACAGCTTGCCGGTACGTCCGATCCCGGCCTGAATCTCGTCTAGCACCAGCACGATCCCGTATTTGTCCGCCAGGGCCCGCAGCCCGGGCAGGAAACCGGGCATCGGGACGATGAACCCGCCCTCGCCCTGGATCGGCTCAATCACCATGGCCGCAAAGCTCCGTGCCCCGTGCTCCACAATTTGCTGCTCCACCAGGGCCAGCAGCTCGTGGACGTCGCGGCCCTGCGAACGCAGCGGGTTCGCGGAGGCGGCGCGCACGATGTGCTCGGGCAGGGGCCCGAAGTTCAGCTTGTAGGGGTTGACCTTCGATGTCATCCCCATGGTCAGCAGTGAGCGTCCGTGGTAGGCCTCGTCGAAGACCAGGATGTTCGGCCGTCCGGTGGCCGCGCGGGCGATCTTCACCGCGTTCTCCACGGCCTCCGCGCCGGTGGAGAACAATGCGGTGCGCTTGGCGAAGTCACCCGGGGTGTTGCGGTTCAGCCAAGCGCAGACGCGGGTGAAGGACTCGTACTCGCTGACCATGAAGCAGGTGTGGGTGAACTTCTCCAGCTGCTGCGCCACCCGCTGGGCAACGCGCTGGTTGGCCGCGCCCAGGGAGGTCACCGCGATCCCGGAGGCAAAGTCGATCAGCCGGTTGCCGTCCACGTCCTCGATGATCCCGCCGTCGGCGCGCTGCACGAACACCGGCAGGGTAATCCCAAAGCCGTCACTGACCTCGGCCAGCCTCTGGTCATGCAGTTCCCGGGAACGCGGGCCGGGGATCTGGGTGGCCAGATGGCGGCTTTGGGGCAGGCGGTGGGCGCTGTCGGCGGCAGGGTTCGAAGCGAGCGGGGACAGCACGGCGGAAGGCAGGGTTTCAGTCATGGGAACCACGCTATGATCCGTCGGTGACACGCGTCACTGGCCGTTCCATCCAATTCGGCGGTTCATACAGGATAATTTGCACCGTGATCACGCTTTTGCAATTGGGCACCGAATTGGGGCGCAGCTTCTACCCGGCCAGCGGCACCACGTTTCGGGCCAACCCGGTCACCGGGGTGCACATTTCCGAGTTGGCCGACCCCACCCCCTACCTGGAGGGCGGGGAGCTGCTGCTGACCACGGGCATGTCCTTCGCCGACACCGCCGAGGCCAGCACCGAGTACCTGGGGCGGCTGGCCGCGCATGGAATCACCAGCCTGGGCCTGGGGCTGGGGCCGTGGCTGGACGAGGTTCCCTCCTGGGTGGCGGCCGGCTGCCAGCGGCTGGGCATCCAGCTGGGGGTGGTGCCCGATGAGGTTCCCTTCCAGCAGGTTTCCCGCGCCTACTGGCGGCTGAGCGCGCGCAGCGACGCCAGCAACCTGATGGAGAGCCTGGGCACCCAGACGGCCCTGGCCCGGGCGGCGAACCGGGCCGATGCGGACAGCTCGGTCATCCGCGAACTGGCCCGGGCACTGGGCGGGTGGGCCGCCTACCTGCGGGTGGATGACGGCCCCGAAGCCCACTGGCCGGCCTCGGCCGCCGTCCATCTGGCGCAGCTGCGCCAGGAGTGTCGGCGCTTTGCCCGCGTGGACATGCCCTCGGCGGCAACCTTTGAGATCGCCGGCGAAGCGGTGGTGGTCTACCCGATCCTCAGCGGTCCCCGGCTGACCGGCTACCTGGCTGTGTGCGCCGACCGGCCCGTCACCCGGGCCGAACGCCAGGTCATGATGACGGTGGCCACGCTGCTGAGCATGCGGGCCCGTCAGCGCGCCACCGAACAGGAGGCACGCCGGGAACTGGGGGCCGCGGTCACCCGGCTGCTGTTGCACGGCGAGCACCACGCCGCGGTGCTGGTCGGTGACCAGCTCGGCCTGGACCGGCAGCTGCAGGCGCCGGTGCGCCTGCTGGCCGCCACCCTGCCCCAGACCGAGGCCCACGATGCGTTGCGCCAGCTGGAGCAGCTGGCCCCCGACCCCCGGCTGGCCTGGCGGCTGCCCGCCCTGTCCACCCACCGGCTGGCGTTGCGTGAGGCCGACACCTGGTACCTGGTGCTGTCCGAGCCGAGCGTCGGGGAGCCGGCGGTCCGTCCGGCGCCCACACCTGGCGAACCGGCACCGCCGCGGCACGCGTGCGCGGTGCTCAGCGAACCGGTGGGACTGGCCGAGATTCCCGGCATCCTGCCCGGGGTGCGCCTGGCCCTGTCCCAGGCCCCGCCCGGGATGATCACCGGGGCCGGCGGGGAAACCGAGGCGACCGCGGCCGGCTGGGTGCGCACGCTGCGCGAATATCAGCGCAGCGACCTGCTGCCCGCGGTGCGCGCGTACCTGGCCAGCCGCGGCACCTGGGAGGAGGCGGCCCGGCAACTGGGGATTCACCGCAATTCGCTGCGCCTGCGGATCGCCACGGCCGGCAAGCTGCTGCAGCAGAACCTGGATGACCCGGATGTCGCCGCCCGCCTGTGGCTGGCCATTCGACGCGAAGAACCCTAGCCCCAAGCCCCCGGTTGGCATCGGCCTGCCCGGGGCTTAACGGCGCATGGACCGGCTGCGGCCAACCCCTGGGGTTGCGCCGCAGCCGGTCCATGCTGCCTGGTTCGGCGGGCTAGCGCCCGTCGCGCTGGGCGGCGCGCTGGCGGTTGGGGTGGGCGGCCCGGGCGGCCACCGCATCCGGGCCGCTGGCCCCCAGCTTGGCCTGCTGGCGGATGCTCATCAGCTGCATTAGCTCCATTTCGGCGTTCTCGCCGGGGGTGATGCCGCGCGGGATGCGCAGGATGAAGATCATGCCCAGCAGCCACCAGCTGCCAAAGAGCACCCAGGGCTGCCAGCCGATCGCCGCCGGCATGCCCGGCAGGTACAGGCTGATCAGCCAGGCGCACAACAGCACCGATAGCACGCCGATCAGCTGCCCAAAGTTTCCGCGTCCACCCACCCGCAGCGGACGGTTCATCTGCGGTTCGCGCCGGCGCAGGATCACAAAGGCCACCCCCACCAGCAGGTAGGCCACCACGATGGACGGGGAGCCGGAGTCCACCAGCCAGCCGAGCATCGCCGAGCCGAAGAACGGGGCCAGCACGGACAGCCCGCCAATGAACAGCAGCGCATGGGACGGGGTGCGGTACTTCGGGTGCAGGTAGGCGAACCAGCGCGGCAGCATGCCCGAGTGCGCCATGGCGAACAGCAGGCGCGAGGCCCCCATCAGCAGGGAGTTCCAGGAGGTGAGGATGCCGGCGATGCCGCCGGCGATCAGCACCTTGGCCATGGTGTCGGAATTGAACAGGGCACCCATGGCGTCGGCGGTGGCCAGGTCGGAGCCGGCCAGCGCGGAGGCGTTCATTCCCGAGGAGGTGGCCATGATGACCATGACGTACCAGGCGGTGGCGATCATGACGGAGATGATCACATAGCGCCCAATCTTGCGCGGGGCGATATTGCATTCCTCCGCGGACTGCGGGATGACGTCGAAGCCGACGAACATGAACGGGACAATGATCATCACCCCGAAGAACCCGGCGGTGCCGTTGAGGAAGAAGGGCTCCATGTTGGATGCCTGGCCGCCGGTGAAGGCCCCGGTGAGCAGCATGGCTCCAATGAGGAAGAGGAAAAGCACCACGAAGGTCTGCACGATCCCCGCCGTCTTGATGCCGCGGATGTTGATCCAGGTGATCACCACCGCCCCGGCCACCCCCACCAGCGCCCAGAACAGGAACACCTCCGAACCGGCAATGTCCCAGAGTTTGACCTGGTTGATCTGCGGGAAGATGTAGGCCACGGATTTGGGCAGGGCCACTGCCTCGAAGGCGACGATGGTGATGTAGCCGCCCACAATCCCCCAGGAACCGGCGAAGGACCAGCGCGCGCCCAGGGCGCGCAGCAGGTAGTTGTGTTCCCCGCCGGCCTTGGGCATGGCGGCCACCAGTTCGGCGTAGGTCAGCCCGACGATGGCCATGATGCCACCGCCAACCGCCATGGCCAGGGCCGCGCCGAGCGGACCGGCACTGGTGATCCAGTCACCGGTGAGCACCACCCAGCCGAAACCGATCATGGCGCCCACGCCGATGGCCAGGATGTCCCATTTGCCCAGGACCTTTTTCAGTCCGGCCCCGGATTGCGCCGGTGCCCCACCCGATGTCGTCATAGCGATTCCCTCCCGCATTCAATGATGCAGATCACATTAGGGAACCGACGGGACACAGGCTAGGGATAGTTCATCCAGGGCGTGGGTCATAGTGCCCAGGTCGGGCCGCCGCAGCACGCGGCGTTCCTGGGCGCCGCAACCCTCCCCGCCGGGCCGCGAGAATCCAATGCGGCCACGCCAGAAGGCTCCGGTACTTGACGGTGCACTGGACGCAGTCGCGCCAATTCCACTATCGGGGGCGGGGAACGGCGGGTTAGCCCCGCTGCCGTGAATGGGCGACCAGGTGGCGGTCGACCTGCCGGATGGCCACCGTGAAGCCCAGCGAAAGCAGCACCGACTTCAGCCACAGCTCAGCGGGCTCATCGGCCAGGTAGATGGTGTGCACCGGACCGGCCAGGATGATGATCACCAGCATCCACAGCAGGTAGCCCAGGCTGGTGCGGCTTTGCATCAGCTCGGCGTGGCGCCGGCGGCGGCGGATGGTCAGGATCCCCACCACGAAGATCATCAGCGCCAGCACCCCGGCACCGACGATGAAGAAGTAGCGCTGGGTGCGAATCAGGGTCAGGGTGACGCCCATGATGATGCCCAGGACCGCGGAGAACCACCAGGGGATGACCGGTACGGAGCCCTCGGCTGCCGTTGGCTGCGTTGCGTTCACCGCACTCCCGTCCGTCTTCCTGCCTGGCCCGGCGGTTTTCCCGCCTTGTCTAGGATAGCCCGGCGCGGCGCTCTTCCCCGGCAGCGACTACAGCACCAGGGTCCAGGTCACCACCGCCGGCTCGGGGCTGGGATTGATCCAGCTGTGCGGCTCCCTCCCGGGAAAGGTCACGGTGTCCCCGGCCTGCAGCTCCATGCGCTCCTCGCTCAGGATCAGCGTGAAGTGCCCGGAGTGCACGTGCAGCACCTCAACCTGGCAGTCCATGGAATACAGCTCGGCTTCCCCGGCGCCGTGCGGCGCGATCTCGGCGCGGATCACCTGCACCCGGCGTTCGGTGCGCGGGGTGAGCAGCTGTTCAATGATCCCCTCCCCGCCCAGGGAGATGCGCGGGGCGGCCTCCAATTTGACCAGCTTCGTCTCGGGGACCGTGAACAGCTCCCCCACTTCGATGGACAGCACCTCGCACAGGGTCAGCAAGGTGGCGACCGAGGGGCTGGTCAGATCACGCTCCACGCGGGAGAGGAAGCCCTTGGTCAGCCCCGCCATTTCCGCGACCTGGTCAATGGTCAGGCGCTGGCCCTGCCGGGCCACGCGCAGTCGGCTGCCGATCTTGATCGATGAGCCGGTGGGCTCGACGGGCAACGCCTTCATTTTTCCTCCGCGCAACTGGGTTCCTGCCTCCACTGTAGTGGGCGACCTCATATTTCCCGCACGCGGCGACGGTGGATCCGCGACGTTCTGTGACTCACCTCGCGTTTACCGATAGACATCTTTTGTTTTTGCTGTCATTCTTTGTGGAGCGTCATTTTCATCACAGGGAAGTTCAATGGATTACATCAACGGCGGCATTGTCGCCTTATACCTCGTGGGCATGCTGGCCTTCGGCTGGTGGGGCAAGTCCCGCACCCATTCCACGAGCGATTACCTGGTGGCCGGCCGACGGCTGGGACCGGTGCTGTACACCGGAACCATGGCCGCCGTCGTGCTTGGCGGGGCCTCGACCGTGGGCGGCGTGGGCCTGGGCTACCGCCACGGCATCTCCGGGATGTGGCTGGTGGTGGCCATCGGCATCGGGGTCTCGGCCCTCTCACTGTTCTTCGCCCCGAAGATTCAGCGGCTGAAGATCTTCACCGTCTCCCAGATGCTCACCCTGCGGTACGGCTCCCGGGCCGCGACCAACACCTCGGGCATTGTCATGCTGGCCTACACGCTGATGCTGTGCGCCACCTCCACCGGCGCCTACGCCACGATCTTCATGGTGCTCTACGGCTGGGAACGCTGGCTGGCCATCCTGGTCGGCGGCGGCATTGTGCTGATCTACTCCTCGATCGGCGGGATGTGGTCCATCACCCTGGCCGACCAGGTGCAGTTCTTCATCAAGACCGTGGGCGTCTTCTTCCTGATGCTGCCCTTCGTGCTGGGTGCCGGCGGCGGCTGGTCGGCCATGCAGCAGCGCCTGGATGCCACCTTCTTTCAGTGGGACGGCATCGGACTGCAGACCATCATCACCTACTTCGTTGTCTACGGGCTGGGCCTGCTGATCGGCCAGGACATCTGGCAGCGGGTCTTCACCGCCCGCAGCGACAACGTGGCCCGCTGGGGCGGGCTGTCGGCCGGCATCTACTGCATCATCTACGGCGCGGCCGGCGCGATCATCGGCATGGCCGCGCGCGTGGCGCTGCCGGGGATCGCGGCCGAGGCCGAACAGAACCCGGACGCGGTCTACGCCGAGGTGGCCCTGCAGGTGCTGCCGCTGGCCGTGGGCGGGATCGTGCTGGCCGCCGCGGTGGCCGCGATGATGTCCACCGCCTCCGGCGCACTGATCGCCGCCGCCACCGTGGCGCGCACCGACGTCGCCCCGTTTGTGGCCAGCTGGTTCGGCCGCGACCTGCAGCGCGATGAGCAGAAGAACCCGGAACACGAGGTCAGCAACAACCGCTGGTGGGTGTTCGGGCTGGGCGTGGTCATCATGATCCTGGCGATCGTGGTGGACGACGTGGTCGCCGCGCTGACCATTTCCTATGACATCCTGGTCGGCGGGCTGCTGATCTCCATCCTCGGCGGGCTGATTTGGCGCCGCGGCAACGGGGTGGGCGCGGCCTGGTCGATGGCCGCGGGCACGGCGGTCACCCTGGGCACGATGATCTACCTGGAGATCCGGGCGAAGAACACGTTCGACGGGGTGTACGCGAACGAACCGATCTACTTCGGCCTGCTTGCCTCGGCGTTGACCTACATCGTGGTCTCGCTGGCCACCGGGCGCACCGACGCGCAGGTGCTGGCCAGCTGGGACCGGCGGGTGGCCGGTGAGAGCAGCGTGGAGGGCGTGCAGGACTCCGCGGTGCGCTAAGCACAAGGTCATAGCGGCCACATAGCCGCAGCTGTGCCGGAACCCAATACCGGTGCATATCCTCAAAGGCACCATCGGGCAACAGGCCCGGTGGTGCCCTTGGTTTTAAAGCTGCCCGGATGCACAAAGGAGCCGTCATGACATCCACCCCGCCAGGACGCTGGTTCAACAACCGCCCCCTGCCCCGCCCGGGCGAAGACTTGGAGGATCAGGGGCTGGGGTTTGACGTGCAGACCCTGATCGACCGGCGCCAGATGCTCACCGCCATGGGGCTGGGCACCCTGGCCTTCACCCTGTCCGCCTGCGCCCCCACCGCCGGAACCGGTTCACGGGACGCGGCTGAAATCCCCGAGGAGACGGCCGGCCCCTACCCCGCGGACGGGTCCAACGGACCGGACGTGCTGGAGCGTTCCGGGATCGTGCGCAGCGATATCCGTTCCAGCTTCGACGGCGCCACAGGCACCGCCCAGGGCATCGAGATGCAGCTGCAGCTGCGCATCCTGGACAGCGCGAAGGACAACGCCCCGATGATCGGGGTGGCCGTCTACGTCTGGCAGTGCGACCGCCAGGGCCGCTACTCGATGTACTCCACCGGGGTGCAGGAGGAAAACTACCTGCGCGGCGTGCAGCTCAGCGACCAGGACGGGATGGTGAGCTTCACCAGCATCTTCCCGGCCTGCTATGCCGGGCGCTGGCCGCACATCCACTTTGAAATCTACCCGGACGAGCATTCGGTCACCGATGCGGCCAACGCGATCGCCACCTCCCAGGTGGCCCTGCCCCAAGAGGCGTGCGAGCAGGTGTACGCCACCGTGGGCTATGAGCCCTCGGTCAAGAACCTGGCCGCGGTGAGCCTGCGCAGCGACAACGTCTTCGGCGACGACGCCGGCGCCAGCCAGCTGGCCGCCGTCACCGGCAGCAACACCGAGGGCTATCGGGTGAGCCTGGAGGTCCCGGTCGATACCCGCACCACACCGGGAACCGGGCAGGAGCCGGGCGCCGGGGAGCGCCCCGGCGCCCGGCCGCCGACCCGGCCCGCGGCGAGCGCTGCCCCGTAGACACCCCCTGTTGCCGCGGCGGCTGCTGCACTAGACTGCAGTCCATGGACAGCGAAGTCACCGCGCGCAAGCAGCGTTTGCGCCGCTACCTGGATCATGCCCGGCAGGCGGCGCTGTGGAAGGCCGAGAATCTGGACGAAGCCCAGCTGCGTCGGCCCATGGTGCCCAGCGGCACCAACGTCCTGGGGGTCATCAACCACCTGGCGGTCATGGAATTCGGCTACTTCAGCTATTGCCTCAAACGCCCGGTGGACAGTCCCCGGGCCGTGCAGGCCTTCACCTCCGAAGACCCGATGGCGGACTTCGTGGTGGAGGCGGACACCGGCGCCGCCGACGTGCTGCAGTTCTACCGCCAGGCGATCGACGCGGCCAACACCGCCTTCGAGGAACTGGAGCTGGACGCCCCGGCCTCGGTGCCCTGGTGGGGTGAGGACAGTGAAACCACCCTGGAGCACCTGATGCTGCACATGGTGGGGGAAACCTCCCGCCACGCTGGGCACCTGGATCTGGTGCGCGAACTGATTGACGGACAGACGGGCCTGTCCGCGCAGAACGGGAACCTGCCGGAGTTCAGTGACGAGCAGTGGAAGGAACATTACGCACGGCTGAAGAAGATCGCCGACTCCGTGTAGCATCGAAGCGTAGCTTCACGAGATGCGGCGCCAAGCTCCGACTGGCCGCACACCAACCCCAGGTTCATGGGTGGTTCGGATGAGGAAGCGGTCCGCGGCACCAGCTTGTGCCCGGGCAAGAGCTAGCCTGAAAGGCCGGTGCCTGCGATGCACGCCGTTCCCGTCCTGCCGCTGATCGACCTGCACAGCGGAGAAGTGCAATTTACCCTCCATGGCGCCTGGCAGGTGCTGCACACCAGTGAGCCGCAACGGCTGCTGCGGCTGCTCACCCGCGCGGCCGGCCCGGCCCGGTTCGATCCGGCCCACGGGCGGCTGCTGCTGTTCCTGCCCCGGCGCGGCACCAGCGGCGGGCGTCCGGTGGCTTTTAGCCTTGCCAAATTCCCCGCCCACCCCTCGGTCACTACACTGGATGCCGATGACGGACGCGCCGCGGAGCACCGCGGGGTCCGTCCCCTGCCACAGCTACTGTAGGCAGGAGGCCTGACTGAGGAGATTCACTGCCGTGATGACCGTCAATCCCCCTTCTTCCCCCACCCCGGCGCAGGTTCGGCGCTGGCGCAAATACCTGGCCGATGAGATCGCCGAGGGTGCGATCTACCGAGAACTGGCTTCGCGGCGCACCGGGCAGGAACGCCAGGTGCTGCTCGGACTGGCCGAAGCCGAGGCCCGCCATGAGGCGCACTGGCGCGAACTGCTCGGCGACCAGGCCCGACCCAGCCGCCCCTCGCTGCGCCGCACCGTGCTGCGTTTCCTGGCCCGGCACTTCGGGTCGGTGTTCGTGCTGGCCCTGGCCCAGCGCGCGGAGGGAGATTCCCCCTACGCCAAGGACGCCGACGCCCCGGCCCACATGGCCGCCGACGAACTGGTGCACGAGGAAGTGGTGCGCGCCCTGGCCACCGCCGGGCGCACCCGGCTGGCCGGCAACTTCCGGGCCGCGGTGTTCGGCGCCAATGACGGGCTGGTCTCCAACTTCGCGTTGGTGCTGGGCATCGGTGCCACCGGGGTGGCTTCCTCCTTCGTCCTCTTCGCCGGCATCGCCGGCCTGCTGGCCGGCGCGCTGTCCATGGCGGCGGGCGAATATGTCTCGGTGCGTTCCCAGCGTGAACTGCTCACCGCTTCCCGGCCCACCCAGGTGACGCTCTCCGCGGCGCAGGACCTGGACCTGGACGCAAACGAACTGGTGCTGATCTACAAGGCGCGCGGCATGAGCGATGAGGACGCCGAGCACCGGGCCGCCGAACGCATGGGGCTGTTCACCTGCGACTGCAACCCCTCATTCTCACTGCAGCCGGAGCTGCGCGGTGAGGAGCTGGCCCGCGAGCACGAGGAGCTGGGTTCGGCCCCGGGGGCGGCAGCTTCCTCGTTCCTGTTCTTCGCCTCCGGCGCGGTCGTGCCGATCCTCCCGTTCATCTTCGGGATGTCCGGGCTGCCCTCCATCATCCTGGCCGCCGTCCTGGTGGGAGCGGCCCTGATGTTTACCGGCGGCGTGGTGGGTCTGCTTTCCGGGGCCTCGCCCCTGAAGCGCGGGTTGCGCCAGCTGGCCATCGGCTGGGGCGCCGCCGCGGTGACCTACTGCCTGGGTCTGCTGTTCGGCGCCCCCGTCGCCTAGCCCATTCGGCCGGGTTGCGCCCGCCGGCCGGTGCGCACGCGGGCGGGGATCCGGCGGCGCGGAGGTGTTGTGCACATTCGATGACCCCAACTTTCCCTGCCAGCTCCGAACGTGAAACGATGAGAGGATGACCAACGCCGTACCCCCGCAGGTAGATGGCAGGACTTTGCTTGCCTACCTGGGAAACTTGCCATACTTCCTGGGCCAGCAGCTGGCTGGCACCCCGGGCGCCGTCAGTGGCGTGCATTTTGCTGCGGATAATGCGGAACTGCGTGGTGAGGTCAAGGACGAGAACGACACGTTCCAGCCGCGGGTGCAGCTGGAACGGGCCACCACGGGATGGCAGATCCGCCAGGCGCAGTGCACCTGTGAGGTGGAGGGGCCCTGCCGCCACGAGGCGGCCCTGGTGCTGGCGGCGAACAAACTGGCCACCGCGCGGCAGGCGCAGGAGCAGGTGCAGGAGCAGCCGGAGCGCGGCTGGCAACGCAGCATCGATGACTGGTTTGAACAGGCCGACCCGCTCAACCCCATCGGGGTGACCCGCTCGGCCGCGGACCCGGTCAACCCGATGGGCCTGCAGTTCCTGGTGTTGGACGTCAAGAACCAGGCCCAACAGCAGTGGCTGCCCTCGGGCACCACCCAATTCCTGAACCGCAACCAGCGTTTCCGCCTCGGGGTGCGGCCCATGGTGCGCGGCGCGGACGGCCGCTGGGTGCGCGGTCAGCTGCGCTGGACCACCATCGTGTACAAGACCTTCGGCTGGAACCTGCTGTACTCACAGCACCACTGGTTTACCCGCTTCGCCGCCCTGGCCCGCAGCAACACGCAGCTGCAGTTCAAGCAGGACGAGGACTGGCTGTTCTTGGACAACTATTCCTCACCCCTGCTCTGGCCGATGCTCAACGAGGCGCAGCACCTGGGCATCGAACTGATGGGCACCCGCAACGACACCGAGGTGCAGGTCGGCGCACGCGCGGAATTCGAGCTGCAGGCCGCCCGTGAGGACGACGCCCTGCTGCTTAGCGGCACCCTGACCCTGGACGGGCAGGAGCATGAGTTGGACCCGGACAGTCCCGCCGGAACCATCGGGGACCACGGCTTTTACCAGCAGCCGCAGGACAGCCGGAGGATTTGGCTGGCACCCAGCGCCCAGCCCATCGCCGCCCAACACCGGCGCTGGTTCATGAACCGCACCCCGTTGCGGATCCCGGCCGCGGAGCAGGAGCAGTTCTTCACCCGGGCCTACCCGCGCCTGGCCCGCCGCTTCCCGCTGCGCAGCGCCTCCCCCGACCTGGTGCTGCCCGAACTCGAGCCGCCCTACCTGGCGGTGGACATCCACTACACCAAGACCCGGCCGGAACAGGACAAGAGCGGGCAGGGTGCCCCGGCGCGGCCCGCCGAGGACCTGGCCGAGGTCAACTTCGCCATCCGCTACCCGGGAATCCCCGATGACCAGGTCGTCCCCGACCAGGCGCAGGAGGAGCTGCTGCGCGCGCTGCTAAACCGGGTGCTGCTTGAAAGCACCGGGCGGGAGAACGATGCCCTGGATCCGCGCATCTACCAGGGCGACGGGCTGATTGACTTCGTCTCCTACACGGTTCCGGCGTTGCGCGCGGAACAGCGGGTGCGGCTGAACGAAACCGGCGTCCGCCCGGTCTACCGCAAGCTGTCGGAGCTGCCCGAACTGAAGATCAATGCCGTGGACTCTGAGAAGAACGACTGGCTGGACCTGGGGCTGTTGATCACGGTCGGCTCCCATGAGGTCCCGTTCTCCACGATCGTGGAGGCCCTGAGCAACGGGGCGATGAAGGTCAAGTTGCCGGACAACAGCTGGTTCTCCCTGGACCACCCGATCTTCGCCAAGCTCAAGGCCCTGGTCGACGAGGCCCAGATGCTCAACGACAAGCCCAAGGACGCGGATCTGAAGGTTTCGGTCTTCCAGGTTTCCCTGTTCGAGGAGCTGAACGACCTGGCCGACGGGATCGACGGCGCCGATGTGTTCGTCGCCCGGATGCGTTCGCTGCTGGACATTGCCGGGCAGGAGCCTCCAGCATTGCCCGAGGGCCTGCAGGCCGAGCTGCGCCCCTACCAGCTGGAGGGGTTCGGCTGGCTCTCACGGCTCTACCGCGGCGGCTTCGGCGGGATTCTGGCCGATGACATGGGCCTGGGCAAAACCCTGCAGGCGATCGCACTGATGCTCCATGCCCGGCAGCTGTGGGAGCACCCGCACTCACGCCAGCAGCTGCCAGCAGCCCAGCGCACCCCGGCTCCCTTCCTGGTCGTGGCCCCCAGCTCGGTGGTCTCCAACTGGGAGATGGAAATCCGCCGCTTCGCGCCTTCGCTGCGGGTCACCAGCATCGAGGGCAAGCTGCCCTCCGAGCGGCGGCTGGCCGAACTGGTCGCGGAGAATGACGTGCTGCTGACCACCTACACGTTGCTGCGCCTGAACGACGAAGCGTACGCCGCTCCCCGGTTTGCGGGCCTGATCCTGGATGAGGCGCAGTTCGTGAAGAACCGCAACACCAAGGCGCACCGCGCTGCGGCCGAAATCCGCGCCCCATTCAAGCTGGCCGTGACCGGCACGCCAATGGAGAACAACCTGGGGGAACTCGGCGCCCTGCTGGCGCTGGTGGCTCCCTCGCTCTTCCGCAGCACCAGTACGTTCAACCGGCAATTCGCCCGGCCCATTGAGACGCTGGGCGACAAGGACCGTCTGGCACTGCTGCACCGGAGGATCAAACCGTTCATGCTGCGGCGCACCAAGGAGTCGGTGGTGCTTGACCTGCCGGCCAAGCAGGAGCAGCAGGTGCTGGTGCGGCTGAACGACGAGCACCAGCATGTGTATGAGACGCACCTGAACCGGGAACGGCAGAAGATTCTGAATCTGGTGCAGGATATGGACCGCAACCGGTTCACGATCTTCCAGTCGCTAACCCATCTGCGGATGCTCGCCCTGGATCCGGCACTGGTCGACCCGCAGCTGGCAGACATCTCCTCCTCCAAGCTCGATGCCCTGTTCGAGAACCTGGAGGACGTAATCAGCGAGGGACACCGTGCGCTGGTGTTCTCCCAGTTCACCTCGTTTTTGAAGGTCTTTGCCCAGCGGCTGACCGAACGGGGCATCGCCTTTGAGTACCTGGACGGCTCCACCCGACACCGCTCGCAGGTCATTGAGGATTTCAAGGCCGGCACCGCCCCGCTGTTCCTAATCTCCCTCAAGGCCGGCGGGTTCGGGTTGAATCTGACCGAGGCCGACTACTGCTTCCTACTGGATCCCTGGTGGAACCCGGCCGTTGAGGCCCAGGCGATTGACCGGATCCACCGCATTGGGCAGCAGAACCGGGTGATGGTCTACCGGCTGATTTCCCAGGGCACCATCGAGGAGAAGGTGGTGGCGCTGCAGGAAAACAAGCGGCAGCTGATCTCCACGGTCATGGACGGGGCCGACGGGTTCGCCAAGTCGCTCACCGCGCAGGACATCCGCGACCTGCTGGAATAGCAGCCTGCCCGCTCGGTCCACCGTTTGGCATAACAGTGTGATAAACATTGTCATCAAATCAGCTTATTGTCAGTCCGAACCGCTATATTCGATATGCGTGCACGGTGCCAAACGTCCCCCACACAGGCGAGCACCAGTCCACGCGCCCATTTGCCAACAATGACGTTCGGCAAAACAACGAAGAACCGAAGGCGGTCATATCCGTGTCCCTGATTAAATCGGAGACGCTAGGTGCCCCGAGCGACGACTGGTTAGCTGCCAGGGTCAGCACCGAGCACAACAGTGTGGTCATTGAAACTGAGCAGGAACAGCTCGTCCTGGAAAACGTTCACCTGCTGGAGAAGCTGCGCCGGGTCGTCGCCGCTTCGCTCACCGAAATCTTTTACAACCCGAAGCACCGGATGCTGCTGATTCCTGGGGCCTTCGTGGTGGTCGGCTCCTCCTTCCTCCGGGTGGACACCGACGCGGCTGGCGGGCTGCGCGACTAGGCGCCTCCCACCGGGGACGGTGACCGTCCTGGTACGGCCGCAGAGGGGGCCGCAGGGGCAGCGCCGGGGCCTGCCCGCATCCGCTTCTTGGAGGGATTGTCGCGTCCTGCAGCGGGCGCCCATCACACCGCGCCTGTTGAAGACAACAAAAACCCCACTGCCTTGAAACCAATTGGTTTCAAGGCAGTGGGGTTTTCAGGCCCGCGGTGCGGGTGCCAGGCAGCTTACAGCGCCTCGTACACCTCGCGCAGCAGACGAGCGGTCTCGCTCGGGGTCTTGCCGACCTTCACACCAGCGGCCTCCAGGGCCTCCTTCTTGGCCTGGGCGGTGCCGGCCGAGCCGGAGACGATGGCGCCAGCGTGGCCCATGGTCTTGCCTTCCGGAGCGGTGAAGCCAGCCACGTAGCCAACAACCGGCTTGGTGACGTTGGCCTTGATGAACTCGGCAGCACGTTCCTCGGCGTCGCCGCCGATTTCGCCGATCATCACGATGGCCTTGGTCTCCGGGTCAGCTTCGAAGGCCTCCAGGGCGTCGATGTGGGTGGTGCCGATGACCGGGTCGCCGCCGATGCCGATGGCGGTGGAGAATCCCAGGTCACGCAGTTCGTACATCATCTGGTAGGTCAGGGTGCCGGACTTGGAGACCAAGCCGATCGGACCCGAGCCGGTGATGTTGTTCGGGGTGATGCCCACCAGGGCCTCACCCGGGGTGATGATGCCCGGGCAGTTGGGGCCGATGATGCGGGTGATCTGCTTGCCGTTCTCGTCGACCTTGGACTGGGCCAGCGCCCAGAACTCGGCCGAGTCCTGTACCGGCACGCCTTCGGTGATGACCACGACCAGGCCAACCTCGGCCTCAATGGCCTCGACGACCGCATCCTTGGTGAACTTCGGCGGCACGAAGACGATTGACACGTCAGCGCCGGTCTCGGCCTTGGCCTCGGCCACGGTTCCGTAGACCTTGATGTCCTTCTCGCCGTGGGTCACGGTGGTTCCGGCCTTGCGGGCGTTCACGCCGCCGACGATGTTGGTGCCGGCCTTAAGCATCAGGGCGGTGTGCTTGGTGCCTTCGCCGCCGGTGATGCCCTGGACGATGACCTTGGAGTCCTTGTTCAGGTAAATGCTCATTGTTCGCTAATCCCTCTTACTTGTTGGCCAGCTCGGCGGCCTTGTCGGCGCCCTCGTCCATGGTTGCTGCCAGGGTCACCAGTGGGTGGTTGGCTTCGGCCAGAATGGCGCGGCCTTCCTCCACCTTGTTGCCGTCCAGGCGAACCACCAGCGGCTTGTTGGCCGAGTCGCCCAGGGTGTTCAGTGCGCCCACGATGCCGTTGGCCACTGCGTCACAGGCGGTGATGCCACCGAAGACGTTCACGAAGACGCTCTTGACCTGCGGGTCGTTCAGGATGACGTCCAGGCCGTTGGCCATGACCTCTGCCGAGGCGCCACCACCAATGTCCAGGAAGTTGGCCGGCTTCACGTTGCCGTGGTTCTCGCCCGCGTAGGCGACGACGTCCAGGGTGGACATGACCAGGCCTGCACCGTTGCCGATGATGCCCACTTCGCCGTCCAGCTTGACGTAGTTCAGGCCGTTGGCCTTGGCCTTGGCCTCCAGCGGATCGGCTACGGCCTTGTCCTCCAGCTCTTCGTGCTGCGGGTGACGGACCTCGGAGGCGTTGTCATCCAGCGAAACCTTGCCGTCCAGGGCAACGATGTCCCCGGCGCCGGTCTTCACCAGCGGGTTGACCTCGACCAGGGTGGCATCCTCTTCCTTGAAGACAACCCACAGCTTCTGCAAGGTCTCGGCGACCTTGCCGCGCAGTTCCTCGGCGAAGCCGGCAGCCTCGACGATCTCGGCGGCCTTGGCTGCGTCAATACCAACCAGCGGGTCAACGGCGATGCGGGCCAGGGCTTCCGGGCGCTCTTCGGCCAGCTGCTCGATCTCCATGCCGCCTTCCACCGAGCACATGGCCAGGTAGTTGCGGTTGGCACGGTCCAGCAGCACCGAGAAGTAGTACTCTTCGGCGATGTCGGCACCCTGGGCGATCATGACCTTGTTCACGGTGTGGCCCTTGATGTCCATACCGAGGATGTTCTGTGCGTGCTCGAAGGCCTCATCGGCGGTCTTGGCGACCTTTACGCCACCGGCCTTGCCACGGCCGCCGACCTTGACCTGAGCCTTGACAACAACGACGCCGCCAATCTTCTCTGCGGCGGCCTTGGCTTCCTCGGGAGTGTAGGCGACGATGCCGGCAAGCACGGGAACGCCGTGTGCCTCGAAAAGATCGCGCGCCTGGTATTCATACAGGTCCACGGGTATGTGTCCTTCGTTCGAAGTTCAAGCTGACTCACGGCACGATGCAATGCACCGCACCCAATGGAGAGCGCAGAGCAACACGTCGGCGTGATTTCCGGCGCCTTGGCCCGTGCGCATCTCTCAGACTAGCGCGACTTTCCGATAGTTCACAGTTTTACCGGCCGTAGAGAAAACGGAGTCGCGTGTTTTCGGTCCCAGCCGGTGGCCAACGGGCGTGAATGCGCCCTAGCCATCGACCAGTTCCAGGGGCGCATACCGCAGCAACAGACGTTTTTCGGAGTCTTGGAATTGCACCTTGGCCACGGTCTTATCCCCGGCCCCTTCCAGCGCCAACACCGTTCCCTGCCCAAAGCTGGCATGCTTGACCTGCTGGCCCACCTTGGGAATCACGATGTCTTTGTTCTGTTGGACACGTTGCTTGGACACCGGTGCCGCCACCCGATTGGCAGCGGGCGCCGAGGTGCCCGCGCCCCAGTGGCTGCCGCGCTCGTACCGGCTGGTGGCGAAGTTCAGTGACCCGGAGCCGCTGCCCCAGCTGCCCCCAAATCCGCCCACCGATCCCTCGCGCTTCCAGTCGATGAGGGAGGCTGGGATCTCCTCCAGGAACTGGCTGGCCGGGTTGTACTGCGACTGTCCCCAGAGGCTGCGCTGTTCCGAGCGCGTCAGGTAAAGCCGTTCCCGGGCTCGGGTTAGCCCCACATAGGCCAGTCGGCGTTCCTCGGCCAGTTCCTTTTCATCCGTCATTGAGCGCTGGTGCGGGAATACGCCGTGTTCCATGCCGGTGAGGAACACGACCGGGAACTCCAGCCCCTTAGCCGTGTGCAGGGTCATCAAGGTGACCATGCCTTCCTGCGCGGCCATGGCTGCACCCTCCGCGTCGCTGGGGGCCTCAGGAATCTGGTCGGCGTCGGCGACCAGGGCCACGCGTTCCAGGAAGCCTTCCAACCCGCCCTCCGGCTCTTCATTGACGTAATCGCGCACCACGGCAACCAGTTCGGCCAGGTTTTCGACGCGTGATTCATCCTGCGGGTCGTTGGAGGCGCGCAGCGTTTCCAGGTATCCGGTCTGTTCCAGTACCGCTTCCAGCGCCTCTGCGGGCCCGGACCCCTCGGCCACGGTCTGCAGGTCGTCAATCATGGAGACGAATGCGGCAATCATCTTCTGCCCGCGCGTTCCGAGGCCCGGTGCCTGCTCGGCCTGGCGCAACGCCTGCATGAAAGTGATTCGCTCCCGCTCGGCCAGGGCCGCCACCGCGCCTTCGGCCCGATCGCCGATGCCACGTTTGGGTTCGTTCAGGATCCGCCGCACGTTTACGTCATCGTCCGGGTTGACCAGGATCCGCAGGTAGGCCAATGCGTCCTTGATTTCCTTGCGGTCGTAGAAGCGCGTGCCGCCAACTACCCGGTATTTCAGGTCGACGCGCATCAGCTGCTCTTCCAGCGCACGGGACTGGGCGTTGGTGCGGTAGAAGATGGCCACGTCTCCGGGACGCACCTGCTGCTCGTCGTTCAGCCGCAGGATTTCCTCCGCTATCCACCGGGCCTCGTCGGACTCGGACTCGCCTACATACCCAACAATCTGTTCACCGTCCCCGCTGGCGGTCCACAGCCGTTTGGCGTTGCGTTCCGGATTGCGCTTAATCACCTCGTTGGCCGCCGACAGGATGTTCTGGGTGGAACGGTAGTTCTGTTCCAGCTTGATCGTGGCTGCCTGGGGGTAGTCCTTTTCAAACTCCACGATGTTGCGGATGTCAGCGCCGCGGAAAGCATAGATCGACTGATCCGAGTCGCCCACAACGGTCAGTTCCCCCGGTGGGGTCTGCCCCTGGGGGCCAGTCAGTTCGCGCACCAGCGCGTACTGGGCATGGTTGGTGTCCTGGTATTCGTCGATCAGCACGTGGCGGAACCGGCGCCGGTAGTTGTCCGCCACCGC
The DNA here is from genome assembly GCF_006094275.1 of Glutamicibacter creatinolyticus. Classification (GTDB taxonomy): domain Bacteria; phylum Actinomycetota; class Actinomycetes; order Actinomycetales; family Micrococcaceae; genus Glutamicibacter; species Glutamicibacter creatinolyticus. Next base: position 511,360 of record NZ_CP034412.1, on the reverse strand, counting down.
CGGGAAGGCACGGAACATGTAGACAACCTGGGCGATCAAGTCATCAAAATCCAGCGCGTTTGCGGAGCGCAGTCGTTGAGCGTAACCGCGGTACACTCCAGCCACGGCACGGGAGAACGGATCATTGGTGTTGATTGACGAAGCGTAGTCCTCCTCGTCGATCAACTCGTTCTTCAGCGAGGAGATCTTGTGCGCGATGGCCTTGGGGGTGAATCGTTTGGGATCCAGCTCCAAGCCTTTGGCGATCATGGTGATCAGTCGCATGCTGTCGGCAGAGTCGTAGATGGAGAAACTCGACTTCAGTCCAATGGTGGCAGCCTCGCGGCGAAGAATGCGCACGCACGAGGAGTGGAAGGTTGAGATCCACATTTTCTTTGACTGTTCTTCACCGATCAGGTCGGAGGCACGCTCGCGCATTTCTGCGGCGGCCTTGTTGGTGAAGGTAATGGCGAGGATCTCGTGAGCGCGGGCCCGGCCGGTGGCCAACAGGTAGGCAATTCGGTGGGTCAGCACACGGGTCTTGCCAGAGCCGGCACCGGCGACAATCAGCAGCGGCCCGCCGTGATACTTCACCGCCTCGGCCTGCTGCGGATTCATTCCAACCAACAGTTCATCGGCATTCGGCAGGGGCTTTACTGCCGGTTCGGGAGTGAAGTCGTCAAAGAGAAAATCCATGGTGGTGCCAGTCTACGTCGCACCCGGGACACTTGCCGTGATGCACCCGGCATAATGGGGGTATGGCAAAAAAGGTCAGGAAATCCAAGGAATACCGCAAACCCTCACAGTTCGCGCAGCAGCCCGTAGCGCCGATGAATCCAGCCGCTCCGCGCAGTGAGGCCAAGGCGCAGTCCAATGCGATGATCCTGATTTCGGCAGGCTTGGTCACGTCGGTACTGCTGTTCTTCTACTACCATGTGTGGGCCTTGGGGCAGCTCGCCGACCTGTCCGGTGGTCAGCCCATGCCGGATCAGTACGTTTTCGGTTTTTCCGAAGAGCAGATTCAGACCCTGCGTTCGGTGATGAACGAGGATGCTGTGGCCCAGTTGAATTATGTGCACCGCAGCGTGGGCCTGTTCTTCCCATTGCTCTTTGGCTTCTTTAGCCTGCTGACCCTGGGCCAGTGGGTGCGCACGCGTTCTCGACGCTGGCTGGCGTGGGCGGCACCGATGCTGTTCGTGGTGGTCGATTTGTGGAGCAATCAGGCAATTGACGCACTGTTTGTCTCAGATCTTGACGGCGCGGCCGTCCAGCTTGCTTTAGTACTAACCATCCTGCGATGGGCTCTGCTCATTATCAGCGCGCTGACCATCGTGGTGGTGGGACTTCGACGCTTCATTCGCACCTTCCGCCAAAAGTACGCGGAGGCGACACAACGCTAGGCAATAATCAGCCTGCGTCCGGGTCCGAACAGGGGAATTCTGAGCGGGTAACCGGTTAAGATAGTGTTGTGCGTGCGTGTTAAACGCCTGCCTCTGTAGCTCAGTAGGATAGAGCGACCCTCTCCTAAAGGGTAGGCCGTCGGTTCGATTCCGGCCAGGGGCACACCTTAAGAAAGAAATCGCATTCGACCGTGGTCGAATGCGATTTCTTTTTGGTCACTGCGCCCCAGTACCGTGCAGGGCGAGGGCCGGCGCGGGGCGGAACGTCGGACTTAGCGCAGCAGCAGGGCGGTGGCCTTCGGCGATAGCGAAGCATCCATCACCGCGCAGGCTCCACCGATGGCACCGATCTTCGAGCCCAGTACCGAGGTGCGGGTTTCAATGTCATGCACCTGGCGCAGCGCAAAGCGGCGGCGGATGGCCTCGCTCATGCCTTCCTCGGCAAAGTCCTTGACTTGCTCCCACTGCGGTCCGCCGCAAACGATTTGGCGGATATCCAGCGAGTTGGCCAGCTGTCCAACCACTTCGCCAACCAGAATCATGGATTCCTTGATCAGGTCCTTGGCGATCTCATTGCCCTGCTGGGCGAGCTCAACCAGGTGATTCAAGCCCTCGGAACGCTGTTCCGGGCCCATATCGTCGCTGTAGGGAAGATCCAACCCGCGTTCCTTGGCCTTCTTGGCCACATACTCATATGAGGTGCCCGCTGCCAGGCAGTCATCGGCGCCGCATTCGTCGCAGAACATCGACTTGTGTCCGGTGGAGTAATGCCCGATTTCTCCGGCGTTGTTGCTGGAGCCTCGGTAGACATCTGAATCGAAGACAATGCCAGCGCCGAATCCGTGACCGCAGTACACGAAGACGAAGTCCTCGGTCTTCTCTTCCTTGGACTGCCACAGCTCACCCACCGCCGAGGCGATGGTGTCCTTCTCGATGATGACCTGCAGGCGCAGCATCTTGCGCAATGGTGCGACGATGTCCACATCGGCCCAGCCGTCCAGCAACGGCGGGTTGAGCACGACCCCATCCTCGACGTTCACCGGACCCGGAACGGCGATGCCAACACCGACGATGTGCTTCTTCGGGATGCGCACCTCGGCGATCAGTTCCTTGACCGTAGTCGCCATCAGTTCGATGGTCTCGCTGGCCACTTCCAGGTTGGGCACATCGATGCGACGTTCCCGGATGACCTCTCCGCGCAGGTTCATCATCACGAAGGTCAGGACGCTGGGGTCCAGGTGGATTCCGATGGCAACCATACGGTTGCCTTCCAGCTCCAGGACGGTGCGTGGTTTACCGGGACCGGATACGATGGTGCGATCCTCACGCACAATCCCGTCGTCCAGTAGTCGCCGCACCACGTTGGAAATAGTCTGCGGGGAGAGCCCCGTTGACCCGGCCAGTTCCACCCGGCTGATCCCATCTGGTGCCCGGCGGATTGATTCAAGAATGACTGCTTGGTTGAAGTCTCCCAAACGGCCTAAGTTGGTGCCCCGTCGCATCTGCGCTCCATTGATCTATAAAGTTGATGGATCGATCCTTCCGATTCAAACCGCAATTCAAACATGCCGTTCACGTCTATAAAGTGCGAGTTCAGGACGATGCGGTTAGTTCAAATAAAACAGTTGAAGATCCATAAATGCACGTTACCATCTGTAGATCGTTTTCACACGCGATATCCTCGTTTAGTGAAGAACTTTTTGACCGTCGCAGCGGCTTGTCTGATGAATAGCGAGAATAAAGTGCTCCTGGTGAGAAAGCGGGGCACAAGTAAGTTCATGCAACCAGGCGGGAAACTCGAACCCGGCGAGAGCGCCCATGAGGCAGTGGTGCGCGAAATTGAAGAAGAATTGGGAATTAGCTACGCTTTGTCAGATCTGGAACCGCTTGGCATCTGGGAGGGCTTGGCGGCCAATGAGCCTGACACCGGGCTGCGCGCACATCTATTTGCCGGGCGGCTCGAACATACCCCCAGGCCGCAGGCTGAGCTGGAGGAGATCATCTGGGTTGATCCCCACGAAGCCCTGCAGCGCAAGGACCTCGCTCCCCTATTGCGCGAGCACGTACTCCCCCAGGCTATCGAGCGACTTACCCAGGCGAGCTAGAATCCGCTGAGCGTGCTTCCCCCGGCTGACGGGGTGAGAGCAAACCGGTGACGCAGAGACGAAGCTTCCTGCTCAAACGGCCTGCAGGTACTGCCCCCAGTCCTGCTCAACCCGTTCCAGACCACGGATGAACAACACGTTTGAGCGCGGGCATTTCGGGGTGTCCTTCAGCCTCCAGCCGAGCTGCGAGAGCGTCATATCGGCCTTGCGGCTATTGCAGGGGAAGCACGCGGCGACCAGATTCTCCCAGGTGTCCTTGCCGCCTTTGCACCGCGGAAGTACATGGTCCACAGTGGTGGCGGGACGTCCGCAATAGGCGCACTTGTAGGAATCGCGACGCAATACCCCGCGACGGGTGACATGATTCATTACTCGGTGCGGACGACGGATATAGCGGTTCAGGACAATGACCGACGGCCGCGGAAGGCTTGTGTGGGCACTGATTACCGGCCGGCTGTCGTCGGCTGAAAGAATCGTAGCCTTGTCGGCGAGCACCAACAGCAGTGCTCTGCGAAATGAAACCACGGCCAGCGGCTCATAACCTGCATTCAATACCAGCGTGCGCATCTATGTACTTTCCCCCGGAGCGCCGCGTGCTGCATCTACCACATGCCTCACGAAGCGCTGTTGGACAGTCCTCACAAGCGCTAGCCTATGCGATAGATCACCATGAATTGCAACTATTTTGCCGGCCAAGCACATTCTTAATCCAATGAACGCACACTGTTCACCGCTGTCCCTAAGCCTTTCTGGGCTTTTCCAAAACGAACAGTTGCCTGAGGTGAGCGACAATGCGAAGCCGCTTGGCGGGGATCAAGTCGCGGGTAGAGATAAACGCATTAAACGGTTAGGCCGCGGTGACGCAACAGCGTCACCGCGGCCTAACCGTTTGCTAAGTTCCTAGCGAGCCAGGGTGTAGTACCCGTAAAGCGGGTTCTGGGTCACTGGGTGAATGTTGGTGTCGGTGGTGGGGTTCTGAGCACCGATCATCTTGCCGCCACCCAGGTAGATGCCGACGTGGCTGCCGCCGCGCTGGAACACCAGGTCGCCCGGCTTCGGGCTGCTGGTGCGCTTGAACTGACCGGAGCCAAGGATGGCCGAGGTGCCACGGGCAATGTTGATGCCGTGCTGTGCGTAGACGTACTTCACGAAGCCGGAGCAATCCCAACCGGACGGGGTGTTGCCGCCCCAGACGTACGGGGCGCCCACGTACTTGCTGGCCGTCGCGGCGATGCCGGACAGACCAGGAACGCTCTTGGTCGACTCCTTCTTAGGAGCCTTGGACTTGCTCGATTCCGGAGCCGAGGCGGCAGAACGCTGAGTCTGCGAACGGCTCTCGCGGGTCATCGGAGCGTTGTCGTTATTGGTCGACGCGCTGCTACGAGTGGTCGAGACGCTGTTCCGAGTGGTCGGAGCATTCTCGCGAGTGGTCGGCGCGTTGTCATTGCTCACCGGGGCGACCTCATTGGCCACGGCGACGACAACCGGCTCCGGCTTCGGCTCTGCGGTGAAGCTGGCGCGCTCGATTTCGAACTTGTCAGCCTTCTTGGCGGGAACCGAAACAGCCTTGACGGCGACGCGCTCCGGGTTGACGATGTCAACCGGTGCTGCCGAAACGTCGCGTGGTGCGGTGGCCTGGCCCGGTACACCCAGGGTAACGATCAGACCGGAAGCTGCGGCCACGACGGCGGCCTGGCGGCCGACCGAACCGGCGTTCGAGGACACTGCCTGCGAAATAGCTTCCAACGGGTTGGTGCGTGCCGGCACGGCGCGGTGGCGCCCCTGCGATTGACGCTTAGTCACAATTAAAGCCTCTCCTTGATACCTACGAGGTAAGCTGTCGGGTTCGAAGTGGAGTTACCTCGGTGGAGTCGAAGTTTCCTTCTCTTCACACTTCACCCCTAGGGTTTTTGGCCTAAGCCAACCACCCGGTGTTTGGGTCCCCCGCCACTGCCGTACGAGTTGTTCATAACGTGTTATTGCGTGTTGGCAGTGTTCGGTTCTCACGCAATTTTGCCCGGGTTGTCCCGAGGCACGCTGTCGAGCCTACAGGATGTTTTTTCGATTGTCACATTTTGGTCACGAAATGGTGACGGAGGTCGTTATAGCCAGCCAGCAGGGTTCTGGAACTTGCCGTCAACGATCACTTCATAGTGGACATGGCACCCAGTTGAGTTACCGGTGGTGCCGCTGAGCGCGATCACCTGTCCGCGCTCAACCTTCTGTCCGACCTCAACCTTTAGGGAAGAGTTGTGGCTGTAGCCGGTCTCCAGACCATTTCCATGGGAGAGGGTCACGCGCTTACCCGAATGCCCCGCCCATCCCGAAACGGTAACGGTGCCCGAGGCTGTCGCCTTGACCGGGGTGCCACATGCCACACCGTAATCTAGGCCACTGTGGCTCATGAAGCCCGGACCAGTGGGGTTCTTGCGATGCCCAAAGGGAGAGGTGATTCGATTGGAATCCACCGGGCGATCCAGCAGTCCCGGGGTCGCGATCCGGGAGATGTCCCCGCCTGCGGCGGTCAGGACCTCGGAGAACTTCTCTTCCTTCTTGACCTCTTCCGAACGGTCGGAGGTCAATGCTGCGCGTTCGACTTCAAGCCCACTGTTGCCCGGAGCCTGGACGTCCACCACGGCACTGGTAGCCGTACGCTGGGCCGAGGCTTCGGCCTTCTGCGGATCGGCGCCGTCGAGGTAGGGGGTCACTGCGGCCAGGGTCAGGCCCGAGACGGCAGCAACAGCCGCAACCTTGTGAGTGAAGCCGAGCCGGCTCTTCGGACGCTTGACCGAGCGCAGCTCTTCAATAAGGTCATCACTGGCCGGAACAGGCGCCTCGGCTGTTTTGGCAGCGGAGAGGGGAACGATATTCTCGGCGAATTTGCTGGCCAGGTCGGCCTGCTGCGGTGAAACACCGTAGCGCTGAATGCTTTCAAAGCGGCGACCTGCATAGTCACGCTGTTCTGCCGGTGCTACGTCAGACGCAGCAGATCTGCGGGCCCGACGACCAGCCGGACGGCTCGCAACGTCGTTCAAGATTTCGAATGTTGGATCAAGCTCAACACCCTCGGCCCGACGGCGACCGCTTGGCTTGGATTCTGCCAATACTTTCCCTCTCACGTTGACACACCTGCGAAGTTAGCTGTCGGGTTCGGATCCTGAGAAATATCCGGTCGTTCACCCGTGGAAGGCACGACTTCACCCCAAGGCGTTGACAACGCCAAAGTCTGGGTCCCCCGCTACTGCCCTGGATTTGTTTCTCGCATAGCTCCGGTGAGGGCAATACTCGGTGTTCACTGCGGTGCCTGCGGGTGTCAGAAAGTAGGTGACACCAGCAGTACACACTACAGGTCAAACGCTAAAGTTACAATTTCGTTATCTTTGAGCCGTGCGGACAAAAACGTGGCTGCTGACTTCCACTGGAAGCTCCAGCGCGCCCTCGATACCCTCGACGCGAACCACCACATAATCCTCGGCCCGTTCCAGCGTTACTACTGCTCCGGGCTTGATTCCGCCCTCATTCAGCTGGCCCAGCAGGATGGGGTCAGTCTGGATCGGCTCGGCCAGTCGTTCGATCGGCAGTGGACCGGCGTTGCCGTTTTCCAGCGCCTGGTCAAGGTTTTCTACCTCATAGGAGATCTCCGACACCTTCGGCCCTCCCAGCACTTCCAAACCCGGGATCGGATTGCCGTAGGGAGAAATGGTCGGCTTACCCAGCAGGTCGTACAGTCGCTGCTCCACACGGTCGCTCATGACGTGTTCCCAGCGGCAGGCCTCTTCGTGGACGTACTCCCAGTCCAGGCCAATCATGTCCGAGAGCAGCCGTTCGGCCAGACGGTGCTTGCGCATCACGCTGGTGGCCAGTTCGTGACCCTTTTCTGTCAGAGCCAGGTGACGGTCCGCGGAAACCACGACCAGCCCATCGCGCTCCATGCGGGCGACGGTCTGTGAGACGGTCGGACCCGAGTGGCCCAGACGTTCGGCAATCCGCGCACGCAGAGCGACAATCTCTTCTTCTTGAAGCTCAAGAATGGTACGCAGGTACATCTCAGTTGTATCGATTAGGTCAGACACGGTAGCCACTCCTGAAAGTAACAAATAAGTTTTGCCGGTAAAACGAGACGTCAGTTACCCACTCTACTGTGTGCAACAGACAACTAGTGCACTGACCCCTACGCGGCCTACGTAACCGACGACGCGAATTTTCCCTCTTCGCAGACCGGTTTGCGAAGATATTAGTGGAACGCGTTTGGCGAGCCTTAAATTCCCCTCATCCGGGCTTGGACGTCCTAAAACGCGCTTTCGAATCAATCGCTATAAGAGGAGCGCGATGAGCACCGGCATCACCATTCCCCAGTCCCTTCTTCCCGTCGACGGCCGCTTTGGCGCCGGCCCGTCCAAGGTTCGCCCCGAACAGGTTCAGGCCCTGGTGGATGCCGGCCCACGGCTGCTGGGAACTTCCCACCGCCAAGCTCCGGTCAAGAACCTGGTGGCCTCGGTTCAGTCAGGACTAAAGGAACTGTTCAAGGCCCCGGAAGGCTATGAAGTCCTGCTGGGCGTGGGCGGTTCCACCGCCTTCTGGGATGCGGCCGCGTTTGGGCTGGTGCGCGACAAGGCACAGCATCTGTCCTTCGGCGAGTTCAGCTCCAAGTTCGCCAAGGCGACCGACAAGGCCCCGTTCCTTTCCGCCTCGTCCATCATTAGCGCCGAGCCTGGTTCGCTGCCGCAGCCTTCGGCGGAGGCCAATGTTGATGTCTATGCCTGGGCGCATAACGAAACCTCGACCGGAGTGGCCGCACCCGTCAAGCGCGTTCCCGGCGCGAATGACGATGCCCTGGTCGTGGTCGACGCGACCAGCGCAGCCGGCGGTTTGGATGTGGATCTGAACGAGGTAGATGTCTACTACTTTGCGCCGCAGAAGAACTTCGCCTCGGACGGCGGGCTGTGGGTGGCCATGGTCTCCCCCGCAGCCATTGCCCGAATCGAGGAGATTGCTGCCTCGGACCGTTGGATCCCGGACTTCCTGAACTTGAAGACGGCGCTGGATAACTCGCTGAAGAACCAGACCTACAACACCCCGGCGTTGGCGACTCTGGTCATGTTCGACGAGCAGATCAAGTGGCTGAACAGCAACGGTGGACTGCAGTGGGCTGCGGCTCGCACCGCCGAAAGCGCTGGCAAGGTCTACGCATGGGCCGAGGCCCGCAAAGAGACCAGCCCGTACGTCCAAGACCCGGGGCACCGTTCGAATGTCATCGCCACGATCGACTTCGACGATTCCATTGATGCTGCGGCAATCGCCAAGACCTTGCGTTCCAATGGCGTCGTGGATGTTGAACCGTACCGCAAGCTGGGTCGCAACCAGCTGCGCATCGCGACCTTTGTTGCCATCGAACCTTCCGACGTGCAGGCGCTGCTGGACTGCATTGATTACGTGATTGACCAGCTCTAGGGTTCCGCTCTTTTCATAAGAGAAAAAGATGGAGGAGAAGCACAGTGTGCTTCTCCTCCATCTTTTTGTCTCCCGCACCTCACCCAGCCACGTGTCTGCGGTGGTTGGGGCCCTACGCCGGATTAGGACGAACGGCGCGACCGATTGCGCTGGGCAGCGCGGCGACGTGCCGCGGTCCGCTGTGCGGTACGTCGCCGGCGGACTGGGCGCCTGCCCCGTTCCTGTGCGGCTTCCGGTTCCTCAGTTGCGGGCTCGTCATCGGCGGATGCCTCTTCAGCGCCGGAGACTTCCTCGGCCTCGGCCCGGTCCTGCCCCGTGTCGTTCTTTGCACGTTCCTCGTGTTCGGGCTCCGGGGCAGCTTCACTATCAGCAGCGTGAGCGCCTTCGGCTTCTTCGCGCGCCGCAGCCTCGGCGGCCTCCACTTCCTCCTGGGCCAGGCGATCGGCCCAGGGCACCCATGCCGGGGCAAGCAGGGCTTCCTCACCGGGAATAATCCCGATTTCGCACACGGTCGCGTCCTTGGCCTTGGCCCGCGGGACCCTGGCCAGGGTCACGAACCAGTTCCACCCGCGATAGCCATCTCGATGGGCGACAAATCTGTGGGTGACAAGTCGCTCACCTTCCACCGCGACGCCCTGGTAGTCCCCCACTTCCGAGGCGGGGGCGATTTCGGTCAGGGCAGCGCGGGCGGTATCAACCGCGTCGGCGAGCACCGTGTCGAGTTTGGGTTTACGAGCCATGAGTTATGCGTCCAGATCGTCGGCCACCGCGCGCAGCACGGTGGCAACCTTCTTGCCGTATGCGTGTTCAGGATAGCGGCCCTTGCGCAGGGTATTGGAAACCTGGTCGAGCAGCTTGATCAGGTCCTCGATCAGCACCGCCTGCTGTTCCGGCTTCTTGCGCTTGGCGCGGGCGACCGACGGGGCCTCATCCAGGATCCGCAGGCTCAGCGCCTGCGGCCCCCGCCGCCCGTCGGCGATACCAAATTCCAACCGGGTGCCAGGGCGCAGGTCCATCACGCCTTCGGGCAGCGCCGACGCGTTAACGTAGATCTCCTTGCCGTCATCGGCCGTGATGAAGCCAAAGCCCTTGGACTTCTCATACCACTTAACCTTGCCACTGGGCACGATCATTTACCTCGTTCTTTTTACTCAGCCACCGGGTCTCCAGCCATCCGGGCCTGGAGCCGTGTTTTCCCCTCGTGCCGCGCGGAGCATCTAACCGGACTGCCTATTGTTCTACCGGGTGCTCGATCGACGGGCGCGATTCAAGTCGAATTAAATAGATTATGTCATTGTCTGCCCCACCGGTTCATCTTTTGACGCCTGAACCCAGCCGAGACAAAGCGGTATCGTTGGTCTATGTGAGTACCCCTTCTGTTGCCATGACCTGGATAACCCGTTTCACCATTGCGCTGGCGGCGGTTTCGACACTTGCGCTCGTCGCGGTGCTGGTCCTGTATTTCCAGCACATCGCCATCCCTCCACTGGTCATGGGCGTCGGATTGTACGGGCTTCCGGTGGCCTTCATCCTCGGCGCCGTGGTTATTGCGTATTCCATTCGGCAACGACGCAGGAGTTAACAGGCGCAGCACCCTTGCCCTTCCAGAGCTCGTCCAGCTAACTCCCAGAAACTGATTGCAGACTGGAACCCATGAGTGCAAAGACACCTGAAGCCAAACTGCTGGTCGTCGACGACGAACCGAACATCCGCGAGCTGCTTTCGACCTCCCTGCGTTTTGCCGGGTTTGAGGTCATCGCCGCCGCCAACGGCCGCGAAGCGCTGGCCGCTGTGGAAGCCGGTGAGCCGGATCTGGCGGTCCTGGACGTCATGCTGCCGGATATGGACGGTTTCACCATCACCCGCAAGCTGCGTGCCGCCGGACGCCATTTCCCGGTTCTGTTCCTCACCGCTCGGGATGACACCACCGACAAGGTCACCGGACTGACCGTGGGCGGCGATGACTATGTCACCAAGCCCTTCAGCCTGGACGAGGTCGTGGCCCGCATCCGTGCGGTCTTGCGTCGCACCCACACCGGCGAGGAAGAAAACGCGACCATCGCCGTCGCCGACCTGGAACTGGATGACGACGCCCACGAGGTGCGCCGCGCCGGGGAAATCATCGATCTGTCCCCCACCGAGTTCAAGCTGCTGCGTTACCTGATGATGAACCCGAACCGGGTGCTGTCCAAGTCGCAGATCCTGGACCATGTGTGGGAGTACGACTTCAACGGGGACGCCTCCATTGTGGAGTCCTACATCTCCTACCTGCGCCGCAAGGTCGACCGTCCCGAGTGGCCGGCACTGATCCAGACCAAGCGCGGTGTCGGTTACCTGATGCGCACCCCGGACCGCCGCTAATGACCCAGTTCGCAACGGCGGACTTGTAAGGTCATTACATGCAGGCTCTGAGACTCTCGTGGCGCCGTACCTCGCTGCGCACCAAACTGGTCATGCTGATGTGCGGCCTGATGATCCTCGGGGTCATCGCCACCGCCGTGGGCTCGGCCCAGTCGCTGCGCATCTCGCTGACCAAGCAGATAGATGACCAGTTGCTGGCGGCCGGGCCCACGCTTTCCTACGGACTGAACCAGGCCTACCGCTATGCCCTGGACGGGGACCGCAACCCGCAACAGCAAACCGGGGTGGACACCACCTTGCTGGGGCTGAACCGCGCGTACGCCGACATCCGGGATGATTCGGGCAAGATCGTGTACATCATGCCGCGCAGCCGGGTTACGCCCACGGGCATGGATTCGCCGTTGCTGGCGCCCGAGCAGACCGCGAAACTGGCCGAAACCCCATGGCATCCGGTCACCGTCCCGGGGATCTATCCGGCCAGCATCGGCTGGCGGGCCATGGTGGTTCCGATGCCCAGTTCCGATGCGAACCTCTTTATTGCATTGCCGTTGGACACGGTGCAGGACACGGTTTCCAAGAGCACGGTTCTGGTGCTGTCCACCGGGTTGTTGGCTACCCTGATCATGTCCATGATCGCCTACGGGGTCACCACACGCGCTTTCCTGCCGTTGGTGCGCGTTGAACGCACCGCGGCGATGATTGCCGATGGTGACTTGACCCAGCGTGTGCGCGATTACCCGCCGGAAACCGAGGTCGGGCGCCTATCGCGCTCCCTGAACGCGATGCTCGCCCAGATTGAGCGGGCATTCAAGGACAGGGAGCATTCCGAACGCAAGATGCGTCGCTTCATCCAGGATGCCTCGCATGAGCTGCGTACCCCGCTGGTGACCATCCAGGGCTACTCCGAGTTCTACCGTCACGGCGGATTGGCGGATCCCGAGGCCCTGGACTCGGCGATGGGCAGGATCGAGGCCGAATCAAAGCGGATGGCCCAACTGGTCGAAGACCTGTTGATGTTGGCCCGGCTCGATGAACAGCGCGCGCTGGAGATGGCACCCGTGGACCTGCTGGTGCTGGGGCAGGACGCGGTGGAAGACACCCGGGTGCGGGCCCCGGAGCGCGAGGTCAAACTGGTCGGTCTGCATTCCTCGGTACCGGCCCCGGCCAGCACGCGCGGGGATGAGGCCCGCATCCGCCAGGTCGTGGCAAATCTGCTGACCAACGCGTTGCGCTACACTCCGCAAGATTCGCCCCTGGAGATCGCGGTCGGCGTGAAGTCCCAGGTTGGTGACCAGATTGATGCGGTGATCCAGATCCGCGATCACGGTCCGGGCATTCCGGAAGAAGACGCGAAGAAGATCTTTGAACGCTTCTACCGCGCCGACAGTTCCCGGCAACGTGAAACCGGCGGCTCGGGGCTGGGACTGGCGATCGTAGCGGCCATCGTGGCACAGCACGGCGGCCACGTGCAGGTGGAGGACACCCCCGGCGGTGGGGCCACCCTCGCAGTACACTTGCCCTACATTCCGGTGGAGGAGCACTACGACGACGATGACGAGGACTAGGGACCGGGCCGGTGCATCACGCCCCGGCCCGGACCAGTTCCGTTTCATGCACCGTCTGATCCACAATCGGACCACCACCCGCGGTTCAGGACCAGCACAGCCTTAACGTGGGGGCATCACCAACCCCTTGGAAAGGCAGGACCATCGTGAGCACGTTTTCCACCGACACCGGTGACATGCAAATCAAGTCCCAGGCCGTCATGGGAACCATCGACCGGTTGCGCAGTGAAGTGGCGGCCATGCAGATGAACCTTGACCAGTTGCAGGGCACGTGGCAGGGCGCCGCCGCCGCGTCGTTCCAGGCAATTGTCGCCGAATGGCGGGCCACCCATGTGCGCATCGAGGAGTCGCTCTCCTCCATCGCCACGGCCCTGCACCACGCCTCCACCCAATACGAGGAAGTGGAGAACATCAACGCGTCCATGTTTCGCTTCTGAGCCGTGTGCCTGACCCCGTGGACAGCGGGTCGGTAGGCTGGGGCAATGAGCATCCTGATTGACCCACCGCTCTGGCCCGCCCATGGGACCTTGTTCTCCCATGTGGTCTCCGATCATTCGCTGCAGGAACTGCATGAGTTCGCCCGGCGTACCGGCCTGCCGCAGCGGGCCTTTGACCGTGACCACTATGACGTGCCGGAACGCCGATACCGGCAGCTGGTGGACAGTGGGGCCCAGCCGGTTTCGGGTGGGGAGCTGGTGCGCCGGCTGGTGGCGTCCGGGATTCGGGTGCCCGGGCGGCACCGTCCCGAGAAGCTCGACAAAATTCTGCTGCGCCGCTGGGCGCGGACCCTGGGGGTGCCCGGACTGGGCAGGGAGCTGTTGGCAGCATGGAGCCAGGGGCACCGCAAATACCACGACCGGGTTCACCTCTTGTCGGTCCTTGAGGCCCTGGATGAGCTGATGCCCGAAGACCTGGAGCAGGACGAACGACAGATCCTGGAACTGACCGCCTGGTTCCACGATGCCGTCTACCGGGGCACCGCCCAGGACGAGCAGGACTCCGCCCGCCTGGCCGAAGCCCGGCTCTACGGGCTCATCTCCCCGGGCGCGGTGGGCGAGGTGCGCCGCCTGGTGCTGCTGACCACCACGCACCGCCCGCAGGCCGCGGACTATCTGGGGCAGATGTTTTCCGATGCCGACCTTGAGGTGCTGGCCAGGCCACCGGCCGCCTACCAGCGCTACACCGCGGCGATCGCCGAGGAATATTCGCACCTGCCGCAGAAGGACTTTGCCGCCGGACGCTCCCAGATCCTGCAGGCGTTGTTGGACAAGGAACAGATCTTCGCCACCCCCTTGGGCCTGCAGCGCTGGGAAGCGTCCGCCCGGGCGAACCTCAGCCAGGAAATCGAGCAGCTCTCGCGCTGGAGCTGAAACACGGCCCGCCGGCCCCAGCCGCGGCAAGGCACCGCAGCGTGTCAGCTGCGGCGGCGGTTAACGGCGAAACCCGCCCCACCGGTCGCGGTGGAGCGGGTTTCGCGCAGTGTTGGGTTGAACGCGGGAGGCTAGAAGCCGCCCATGCCGCCCATGCCTGCCATCTCGTCGGCACCCGGGGCAGCGGCACCGGCCGGAGCCGGCTTGTCTGCCACGACGGCCTCGGTGGTCAGGAACAGGCCGGCGATCGATGCAGCGTTCTGCAGGGCCGAACGGGTCACCTTCACCGGGTCGTTCACGCCGGCCTCCAGCAGGTCGGTGTACTCGCCGGTGGCGGCGTTCAGGCCGTGGCCTGCGGACAGGCCCTTGACCTTGTCGGCCACAACGCCCGGCTCCATGCCGGCGTTGGCGGCGATCTGCTTCAGCGGGGCCTCGATGGCAACGCGCACGATGTTCGCACCGGTGGCCTCGTCACCTTCCAGGGTCAGCTTCTCGAAGGCAGCGGCACCGGCCTGGATCAGGGCCACGCCACCGCCGGCGACGATGCCCTCTTCCACGGCAGCCTTGGCGTTGCGCACTGCGTCCTCGATGCGGTGCTTGCGCTCCTTGAGCTCCACCTCGGTGGCAGCGCCGGCCTTCAGCACGGCGACACCGCCGGAGAGCTTGGCGTGGCGCTCCTGCAGCTTCTCGCGGTCGTAGTCCGAGTCGGTGTTCTTGATCTCGGCAGCAATCTGGTTCTTGCGACCCTCGATGGCGTCGGCTTCGCCGCCGCCTTCAACGATGGTGGTCTCGTCCTTGGTGATGACGACCTTGCGGGCGGTACCCAGCACCTCCAGGCCGACGTTGTCCAGGGACAGGCCAACTTCCTCGGAAACGACCTGGCCGCCGGTGAGGATGGCGATGTCGGTGAGCATGGCCTTGCGGCGGTCACCGAAGCCCGGGGCCTTGACGGCGACGGACTTGAACAGGCCACGGATCTTGTTCAGGATCAGGGTGGCCAGGGCTTCGCCCTCGACGTCTTCGGCGATGATCAGCAGCGACTTGTTGGACTGCATGACCTTCTCCAGCAGACCAACCATTTCCTTGACGTTGGAGATCTTGGAGTTGACGATCAGGATGTAGGGGTCTTCCAGGACGGTTTCCTGGCGCTCTGCGTCGGTGACGAAGTAGGCCGAGATGTAGCCCTTGTCAAAGCGCATGCCCTCTGCCAGTTCAAGCTCCAGGCCGAAGGTGTTCGATTCCTCGACGGTGATGACACCCTGCTCGCCGACCTTGTCCAGCGCCTCGGCGATCAGACCGCCGATTTCGTTGTCGCCAGCGGAGATCGAAGCGGTGGCCGCGATCTGCTCCTTGGACTCGACCTTCTTCGCTGCGGTGAACAGCTCGGAGGTGACGGCCTCAACAGCCTTGTCGATGCCGCGGCGCAGCGCGATCGGATCGGCGCCGGCGGCGACGTTGCGCAGGCCTTCCTTCACCAGGGCCTGGGCGAGCACGGTGGCGGTGGTGGTGCCGTCACCGGCGACGTCGTCAGTCTTCTTGGCGACTTCCTTGACCAGCTCGGCGCCGATCTTCTCGTACGGGTCCTCAAGCTCAATTTCCTTGGCAATCGAGACACCGTCGTTGGTGATGGTGGGAGCGCCCCACTTCTTTTCCAGAACAACGTTGCGACCGCGCGGGCCCAGGGTGACCTTCACGGCATCGGCCAGAGTGTTCAGGCCGCGCTCGAGGCCGCGGCGTGCTTCCTCGTCAAATGCAATCATCTTGGCCATAGTGGCTGGTGGTCCTTTCGGGACTAGCTTGCGAAAATGCAACCGCCAGACAGCGCCCGCGACGGACGAGGGTTCCGCGGGCGGCATCGGACCGCGACGCGTACTGGCTCTCGCTATCTGAGGTGTTTCTTGCTCCGGCGCCTCGAATCCGCCGCCGCGTAGGATGAAGGTCAGCTCCACCCGCCTGCGTTAGCAGTCGAAGCACTAGAGTGCTAATACAAATATTGGCACTCCAGCCCCTCGAGTGCAAGCTAGTCGGCTGTGAGCGTAGGTGCGTCTTACTCGCTGGGCAGCGGGTCATCCGCCCCCAGCACCACGGTGACCGGGTTGGGGATGTTCTGCGTCTGGTAGACGGCCTCGATCTGCAACACCTCGGCCGCCTTTTCGGCGGTCATCCGGTACTGCTCGGTCGTGTAGTAGACCGCGGACTCGGTTTCATCGCGCACCCAGTTGTCCGTGAAGGATCCGGTGAAGCCCTCATCGAGCAGCAGCTGCTGGGCCTGACCGGCAATTCCGGCGACCCCCGCGCCGTTGTAGATCCCCACCCGCACCTGGTACAGCACCAGATCCTCGTCAATGATGCTGGAGGCCGTGGGCGACTCACTCGGGCTGGGGCTCTCGGAGCTCGGCTCGGCGCTGGCCGAGGCGGTGGGGCTGGGCGTGGGGGTGGACCCCATCAGCTGGTTTTGCCCATTGGGGCCGAAGAAGAAGTAGGAGACGGCGCCGACCAGCAGCACCAGCACAGCGGCAATGGCCACCCAACGGAACTTTCCACCCTTGTCCTTGGAGGCGGCAGCCTGTGCCCAGCCATTGGCATGGTGCGACCCAACGCGGGTGTTGAACTCCGGTACGCGATCGAATTCGTCACGTGGGTAGTTGGTCATTCTCGTCCTTGTTCGATGTCTTGCCGGTCTCCGGGCACGCCTGGCTCAGTAACTGGTCAGTACTTGGCGTTGCCGGTGCGGACACGACGCTTGGTAGTTCGTAGTCTACGCAACCGCTTGACCAGCATCGGATCGTAGGCCAGCGCCGCATCCGTTTCAATAAGCTGATTCAGCAGCTGGTAGTAGTTCGCCGGCGAGATGGAGAACTGCTTGGTGATGGCCTGTTCCTTGGCCCCGGCATACTTCCACCACAGCCGCTCCATGCTCAGGATCTGCTGCGAGCGCTCATCGAGCTCACTATCTGGATTCATCACGAAATCCACCAAGATGCCTTCATCCGCCATGCTCATCCACCTCGATCCAAACCGTTGGAAACCACTGGGGAACACTCTTCCATCTGGGTATTCCCGGCGCTACGCCATAGACAATTCTAGCCGTTTTCCTCCACTGGTTCCCGGTGACGCTTCGCACGACGGGCCGCGGCAGGGAAGAATGGTGCCATGAGCTTCGACCAACCGGCCCTGTTCGCCGCATCCGCCGAGCCCGCCGCGGCGAGCTTCACGCCCGAGGATTTCCCGTTCTTCCACGGCGCGGCGGCGATGGCCGAGACCGGGGTCATCGATCCGAGCTGGGTGCCAACGCTGCTGCCGCTGGACCACACGCTGCGCACCCTGGCCCGCCGGCTCTCGGAGCGTTCGCTGAACGGTGAACAGATTCTGCCCGAACCCCGGCTGATGTTGCGTGCCCTGCAGCTGCCCGTTCAGCGGGTGAAGGTGCTGATCCTGGGCCAGGATCCCTACCCGACACCGTCCCACCCGGTGGGGCTGAGCTTTTCCACCGACCGGCAGGTTCGCCCGCTGCCGCGCAGTCTGAAGAACATTTACCGGGAACTGGAAGATGACCTGGGCGTGGCGCCGGCGGTCCACGGGGATCTGAGCGCCTGGCAGGAGCAGGGGGTGATGCTGCTGAACCAGACGCTGTCGGTGGGTGCCGGGCAGGCCGGATCGCACCAGAAACTCGGGTGGGATGCGGTGACCAACGCGGTGATTACCACGCTGAACCGCCGCACCCCGGCGGTGGTCGCGATCCTGTGGGGTGCGCACGCCCAAAAACTGGCTCCGGCGATGCCGGCAATGGTTCAATTGCGCAGCGCCCACCCCTCGCCGCTGTCGGCCTCCCGCGGGTTCTTCGGTTCCCGGCCCTTCAGCGCGGTGAATCGTGAACTGCAGCAGCTGGGCCTGCAGCCGGTGGATTGGCAGCTGCCGCCGGCCTAGTCGGCCCGGCGGCATGGTCAGCCAAGGCGTTACCGGCGCCGAATGCGCTTGCGTTCCCGTCCGGCCCCGGCGATCAGCGGACGGCAGAGCGTGTCGCCGAACACGACGCCGCCGGCGATCGAGAGCATGATGGCAAAGGCGTTGAACATCTCCACCAGCGCCTGGTCCATGGCGTCGGTTTCCAGCACGATCCCGTACATGGAACGGAAGATCATCAGGCCCGGCAGCAGGAAGTACACCCCGGGCGAGGCAATCACCAGCTGCGGGGTGCGCAGCTTCTCCGAGGTGTACCGGGCGGCAAAGCCGATCACGGTGGCCACCACGGCCGGGGTGGCCCGCTCCCCCAGCCCCAGCGCATTGCACACCAGCAGCACCAAGTAGCCGATGACCGCGATCACCACGGTGGGCAGCACGAGCTTCTTCGCGGTCTGTTCGGAGATCGCGCCGGCGGCGATGGCCACCGCCACCAGCAGGATCATGAACCACTGCGGATAGGAGATCTGCTGGATCTGGTGCACGTCCACTTCGGTGCCGCCGAGCATAAAACTGATCACCAGGGCCACCGAGATGCCGGTGAGGATCGCCGTATAGATCAGCCCGGCGGAAAACAGTCGGCCCACCGCGGTCACCGGGAAGCCGTTGATCGCGTCCTGCAGGGCCGAGACAAAGCGCACCGAGGGCAGCAACAGCAGGATACCGCCGGCGACCACCAGTGCCGGATCAATGGGTGCGTGGACCGCGAAGCCGATCAGCGCCACCGCAGTCACCGCACAGGTGGATGCCGCCACCGTGAAGAATTCGGGCACCCGCCAGCGGTTGCCGAACTTCATGATCTGCGAAACCAGAGAGGAGGAACCGAAGGCAATCAGCGCGCCCAGGGCCGAACCCCCGATGAACAGCACGAACGCGGCGGCGAACACGCCGCGCGCGGTGGCCACGAACCAGCGCGGGAAGGGGCGCGGCTTGCGCATGATCACCTGCAGCCGCGTCGCAGCCTGGGTGATTTCAATGCCCCCGGAAATCACGTCGGAGACCAGCTCGTGCACCAGGCACAGCCCGGCGAAGTTCGCGGTCGAGGAGCGCACTACGCGCAGCACCGAGAACCCGTCCGCGTCGGTCGGGTTGTAGTTCAGGTGGATCGACTGGTTGGTGACATCCACATCCACGTGCTTCAGCCCCAGCGCCGCGGTGACCGCGATGACGCTGGTCTCCACCTCCAGGGCACCGGCCCCGTAGCGGAAAAGCGTTTCGGCCAGATCCAGCGCGAATTCCAGGACCGGGCGGGCCGAAGCCTCGGTGTCCTTGATCTGCGGGTTGGCGTAAGGGGTGCCCTTGAGCCGTTCGACGATGTTCAGCGCCTGGGTGGGCGGGGCATCGGAAACCCACATCTTGGCCAATAGGCGCCGGGCGACCGGGTTCGCGCGGGTGGGCACCACGGTCACCCCGTCTTCGGTGGTCACCTGGCCGGTCCGGGCTTCCAGGTCGCCGATCTCCGCGGCGGCGATGGTGGCGGTGGGGTCCTCGGGGACCGGTGGGGCATCATGCAGCGGCCACGAAGAGGTGTAGGGCTGGCTTGGTTCGCTGGCTTCCAGAGGGGATCCAAGCCTGATTTCGTTGGCGCTGATGCGTGGCAGACTCGAGACCTTCGGATCCGGGTCCGCCCCCGGATTCACCTGCTCCCGGGGCTCGTTCTCCCGCTCCTGCTGCGCCACCGATCTACCCCCTTAAACGAAGTTGCCTGCTACGACTTCACGATACAACCGCGGCATGGGCTTAGGCTGGATCCATGCTGAGGAAACCGCCCGGGATCTGTGATTTCCAAAACACCGGCTCTGGGGAATGAATCAGCCACCCCGAAGGGTTACCAGAATGCATGTCTTTGCATGAAAGTCTCGAGGAAAGGTGGTTACGGTGAGCACCCAGTCAACCGGGTCAACGAAGCTGGAAATCGGCGTGGAAACCTTCGGTGACATCACCGTGGATGCGAAGGACAAATTGCTGCCGCACGGCCAGGTGCTGCGCAACGTAGTCGCCGAGGGACGCCTGGCCGAGGCCTCGGGCCTGGACTTCTTCGGGGTGGGCGAACACCACCGGGACGACTTTGCTATCAGCGCCCCGGAAGTGGTGCTCGGCGCCCTGTCGCAGGTGACTGAACGGATCCGGCTGGGCAGTGCGGTGACCGTGCTCTCCAGCGATGACCCGGTGCGCGTCTACGAACGCTTCGCCACCCTGGACGGGCTCTCTGGCGGCCGGGCGGAGATCATCGCCGGTCGCGGGTCCTTCGTCGAGTCGTTCCCGCTGTTCGGCTACAACCTCACCGACTACGAGACCCTGTTCGAGGAAAAGCTGGAGCTGCTGGCCCGGTTGCGCCACGGCGAACCGGTCAGTTGGAGCGGACAGACCCGTACCGCGTTGGAGGAACAGCAGGTCTATCCGCTGCTGGAATCCAGCGAACTGCGCACCTGGGTCGGAGTCGGAGGCAGCCCCGAATCGGTGATCCGCGCCGCCCGACACGGTCTTCCGCTGTTCCTGGCGATCATTGGCGGGCAGCCCGCGGCCTTCGAGCCTTTGGTGAACCTCTACCACAAGGCCCTGGACTCCTTCGGCAAACCGGACCAGCCGGTCGCCGCGCACTTCCATGGTCTGGTGGCCGACAGCGACGAGGAAGCCCTGGAACTGCTGTGGCCGCACTACCAGCGGGCGATGAACCGGCTGGGAGCCGAGCGCGGTTGGCCGCCGGTTTCGAAGATGCGTCTGCAGGCGGCCATGGGGCCGGACGGGGCAATGCTCGCCGGCAGCCCGGACACCGTGGCCCAAAAAATCGCGCGCTTTGCCCAGATGCTGGGTCTGAGCCGGGTGGATATGAAGTACTCCAACGGCACGCTGCCCCACGAAGTGATGATGCACAGCATTGAGCTGTTGGGCACCGTGGTCAAGCCGCGGGTTCACGAACTGCTGGCCCAGTAGCGCGGCGAACCGTTCCCGGCCGGGCCTGCCGAGCAGAAGCTTGCTTGGCGGACCTGGCCGCCAAGAACCGCTTACCCGCTTGGATACGAGAAAACCCCCACAAGATTCTTGTGGGGGTTTTTGGTGGATCTTACTGGACTCGAACCAGCGACCTTTCGCGTGTGAGGCGAACGCTCTAACCAACTGAGCTAAAGATCCAGAAGTGCTTTCCGCAGTTTCTCACCGCGGCACCTAAACGATATTACTGGCATTTTCCGCCGCCACCAAATCGGGGTCGATCCTCCTGCCGACAGGCGTCCCTTTCGGCGCCTTTCCGTGCTTCACGGCGCGGCGTTCGAGGGCCGATGGCCCACCTTGACGGCGGTTAACACAGATTTAACATTCCGGACCCCTTTCCCGCTTGTTCCCGACGCTTGGGAACCGCATAATTTTTCTGTGGCTCATCGAGCCGCCAAACTGGGCCCTACAAGGAAGCTGCCGGAAGCCGCCGGCAACGGTCCCCTAAAGGCCAACGAAACCCTCCGTCACCAGGGGTGGCGGAAATCTTTTCCTTTCGTTCGTTCTTGACTTCTTAGGACCGATCCCAGTGCTCCCCTTCTTGGACTATGCCCTATCTGCCATGCCCCCAACCGCCGCCGAGCGCGAGGAGCTGGCCCGCCTCTACCCACGTGTTGACGCGCGCTGGCATCAGAAAATGGACCGCGCCCTGCTGGTGGTCACAGTGCGCGATGCAGGCGCACTGGTTGCGGCGGGGATTGTCCACGACAGCGTGGTGGCTCCCACCGAACTGATGGATGCGGTGGAGCTGGGCTGCATGGTGGTTGATCCGCGCTACCGGCGGATGGGCATTCGCCAGCGGGTCGCCGAGATGCGGCTGGCCCATGCCCTGGACGCGGGACGCACTGCGATCACCGTCATCCACGCCGCCAATCCGGCGTCATGGGCCTTCTACGAGCGCTCCGAGCTGTGGGCCCTGGAGCGCGAGTACGAGTTCGACGGGCAGGGCATGTTCATCTACCAGGCCACCGCCGCAGCCCGCGACTGGGCGAACAGCCTCCCCCTGTCCCTTGGAACCGGTCAACCTTCACTGGATCCGGTGCCGGTCCAGGCGCAAGACAGGGTCCACCCGGTCCTGCCGACCATCACCGTGCCGCACGCGCTGGGATGCGCGCCGTGTCGTTGCGGTAGCCAACAGACCGACCACGACCTGCACCCTGCTGGTTACTAGCAGCGGGGCTAGAAGAGCGGGTCCTGCAGGTCCGCAGCCGGGTCCTTGCTGGACACGGGCTCCGGGATCCCGTCCCGCCGGGCCCGTGCCACCTCGTGCAGGTCGATGGGAGTCACCTGCAGCACGGTGTCGATCATGGTGGCCATGAACTGTTCGGTGGCCACGTCTTCGGGCACCGCGTCGTGCTCCACCTGCACGGTAGGGTTCGGGTCGGCCTCATCCCAGTCCACCAGCAGCAGACCGGTGGCCGTATAGCCGTAGCCGTCCCCGAAATCACGCAGCTTGCGGATCATATCCACGGTGCGGCGGAACGCGGCCGGTTCGGTGCGCAGGATCGTGGCTCGCTGCACGAAGTAGAAGCCCACGGCAGCCAACGGGTAGCGGGCGCGCAGGTTGGCGGCGTCCCCATACGCTTCCTCGTAGCGGTTGGCCAGGTTCTTCCCGAACGATGAAGTCATTGCCTTGGTGCTCAGCAGCAGTTCCGGGCCCCGCGACCAGTGGGTCATCACCACATCGGTCTGCTTCATGTAGGCCCGGCCCAGGATCCGGGCATCGGTGCTGCCGGCCTTGCCGGCAAGGATCGCCTCGTGGACTTCCTCGGCCAGTCGTTCGGGCAGCCTACGCAGTAGGTCCAGGATGTCGGAGGAAAGCACCCGCGGCGCCTCGGTGCGCGGCCACACCAGATCCTGATCGAACCCGGCGCGCCGCAGCTCGTGGGCCAGCCACGCATCCACTGCCTGGGCAAAGCGGCCGGAGCGGGTGACGGCCTTGGATCGCACCGGGATGCTCAGCAACTGTTCAAGCAGCGAGTAGGACGGCTGGAACTGCTGTTGCGCGGCCCCTTCCAGCAACCAGGGAGAGTCCTTGGCGGCGCTGGAGAGCACCGTATCGAATTCGGCAAAGGCCAGCGTCTTCTCGTGCCCCATCTGGTTCCTAGTTCCCCGTTTCCCTGCCGTTGGAGTTGTTCATTCCGGTCTCGGCATTCTTCCCTGCCCGCACCGCGTGCCCGATGTTGGCCTGCGCCTTCCGCACCGCCTTGCCGCGCAGCTTGCGCCGCTGCAGCAGATGGGCGCGGGAGTCCTCCAGGCAGCAGCGGGCCGCCGCGTCCAGGCCGAGCATCCGGCCCAGCACGATCTCGTCCACCAACGCGCTGGCCTGCAGCTTCTGTCCGGCCCGCAGCAGCCTGGCAACCTCCGGCCGAATGGCACGCAGCGCCGGGGCGTGTTCCTGGACCAGGTGTGGGCTGGGCACCGGCAGCCGGTCGGCCTCCGAGGGTTCCAGCTTCAAGATCCCTCCACCATAGGAGCGGCCCACAATCTCGGCGCCCAGCATGGTCAGCGTGTTCAGGGACGCCAGCGGCAAAAGTTCCCGGCCCACCTCACGCACATCCGCCCCCAGGTAGACCCCGTGGATGGAGTTGATGTGATGCACCTGGGCATGGTTCGTGGTCAGTCTGGGGGTATCGGCGTTCATGTAGGTCATGAACAGATCCGGCACCGCCAGGATCGGAACCCGCCACCAGGGGGTGCGCACCCGGCACTTGTATGCGGAGTCGACGCCCAGCTGCTGCCCGGCGGAAATCAGCTCCTGACCCGCCGGGGAAACAGAGCCCTGCGGGCGGAACAAGTAGGTGGCTGCACCGTGCTCACGCAACCGCTCCCAGTCCTCCTGCCCCAGTTCCAGTCCGCGAAGGTGGCGGGAACCCGGCGGGGAAATGCGGATCAGGTCCTGCTCGGCCAGCCCCAGCTCGGCCACGTCCGGCTCGCTGAGCGTAAACCACTTGTTGTTCCCGGTCACGGCCCCCAGGGAGGTTTCACCCCAGGTCTGCAGCGGAACGAATTCGGCGTTGGCCAGTGCGGTGTCGTAGATGCCGCGCGCTTCCAAGGAGGCCAGCGAACTGGTCCAGCGTTCGGCCGGGTCACTCACCGGATGCAGCACCCCGGGCTCCAGGCTTTGCAGGCCCAGTGCGTTGTGCACCTGGTGCAGCCGGAACGCCCCGCTGCCCGGCTGCCCGTACCCGTCGGCCAGCAGCAGCACCACTTCCTCCTGGGCGTCGGCGAACACCCGCTCCTGGAACAGCACCAGGCTGACGGTGCTGAAGCGTTCGAGCAGCATGGCGCGCACCGGGGCCGCGTAGTTCACAAACATCAGCTCGGCGGGCAGCACCAGCGCCAGGCGTCCGCCTGGCCGCAGGAAAGTGGTTGCGTGGGCCACGAATGCAGCCCACACCGAGGCCAGTTCGTTCAGCTCCACCCCGGCCGCCCGGGCCGCGCGGCGGGAGAGCTCACGGTCGGCCCCGCGGTGCAGCTGGTAGCGCACGTAGGGCGGGTTGCCGATCACCGCGTCCATGTCCTGGCGACCGGTGACCTCAAAGAAGTTAGCGCAGCGGATTTGCGCGCTGGCCCCGTGCTCGGCCAGGATCCGTTCGGCGGCGTGCACCGACGGCTCATGCAGTTCAATGCCGTGCAGGCTGGCGGCCCCGCGCCCGTCATCAAGCAGTTCATGCGCGACGGTCAGGAACTGTGCTTCTCCGCAGGAAGGTTCCAGGACCCGGCGAGCGCCCTGGTCCAGTGCCCAGCCGGTCATGAAGCGTGCTATGGGTTCCGGGGTGAAGTAGGCGCCGCGCCCATGCCGGGCCGCGGCTGCTGCCTTTACTTGTTCACTGCTCAACACGCTTTGATCTTTCCATGGCTCGCCGACACTTTAGCCCGGTTCTGCCCCATCCGGCGGCCCGGTTCCGTTCCCGACCGCAAGGCGAGTGCGGCAACGGCCGTATCCGACCAATCCTATCCACAACCAGGTTCACCGCGCCCCTGCGGATGTCACCGCACGGGGCCCGGGATTAGGCTTGCTGGGCGCTGCGGCCCTGGCGGATCCGGCGGATCCCCAGCACGATGCCAGTCACGACACTGCCCACCAGCAAGCCGGCGACGCAGGAGAGCCCGGTGTTCACCAGCCACCCGATAACCGGACCAGCGGAGCCGGTGGCTCCGGCGGCCGCCAGTTCCAGGTGGTGCACCAGCGCGTAGGGGGCATGCCAGCCCAGCTCGTCCAGACCGACCAGGATGATGTGTCCGCCAACCCAGAGCATGGCCACCACACCGACCTTGCCCAGCACGGACATGATCACCGGCATCGCCTTGACCAGGGCCCGGCCGATCAACTGCAGGAAGTGGGAGGTGCGCTGGGCCAGGTGCAGACCGACATCATCCATCTTCACGATCAGCCCGACCACCCCGTACACCACAATGGTCATGCCCAGGGCCACCGCGATCAGGATCATGGTGCGCATCCAAAAGCCCTCGGCGGCGACCTCGTTCAGGGAGATCACCATGATCTCCGCAGACAGGATCAAGTCCGTGCGCACCGCGGCACCGATGATCGACTTTTCATCGCGCACCTGTTCGCCGGACACCGGGTCGTGGTGGCGGATGATGTGCAACAATTCCAGCACCTTCTCCGCCCCTTCGAAGACAAGGTAGGTGCCGCCCAGCATCAGCAAGGGGGTTAGCGCCCAGGGGGCAAACTGTGAGAGCAGCAGCGCCAGCGGCAGGATGATCAGCAGCTTGTTGCGGATTGAGCCCAGCGCAATCTTCCACACGATCGGCAGCTCGCGCTTGGGCGAAATTCCGGCCACATATTGCGGGGTGACCGCGGCATCATCCACCACGACACCCAGCGCCTTGCTGCTGGCCTTTCCGGCGCCCAAGGCCACATCGTCCAATGAGGTGGAGGCCAGCTTGACCAGAGCCGCGATGTCGTCGAGGAGTGCTACCAGTCCACCGGCCATCGTTCGTCCTTTGCTCGAAGAAGGTTTCGGGCTTACGCCGGCTTCCAGAATACCGAGTCAACTCCCGTGTTGAGCCTGCGGCACCACCGCATGCGGGTTGTTCTCAGCACACTTTTGTCTTCGAACCAGCTTCCGGCGAGCGCCCCGGACGTACACGAGCGCTGTCTTTGGTCGAAGTGGGGCACCGGGTTCCGCAGAAAGTCGGTTTCTCAGCTCCTCACATCGGCTCCCGAACGCTTAGGAACGGGCCGACAAGCTCGCGCCGAACGGTTGTGGTTCCACCATCTGTGCCCCAGTGGTTGCGGCGGTCAGTGCGACCAGTGGTTGGGCAAACCTGGGCGGCAGGGCATGGGCGACCGCACTGTAAGGCCAGTACTTCACCCGAAATGTAACCGAACCGCTTCGCCTGGCCCGGTCAAAGAAGGAACTGATTATGGTTCCGGGGGCTTCCAGTCCTACTACCTGCAGGACTGGGGTAGGCAATGAAACATGCAAAAACCGCAACTGGTCGCTGATTGGGTCAATCATTGCGACCAGGCTCGGTCCTTCGTGGACGGAGACCAACCCCATCACATCATCCAGTGGTTCCCGGGGCCCGGTCATAATGACCGGCATGCCCGGCATCCAACCGTGTTGCTGCAGGTATTGGCGACCATGGCGGGTTCCGATCAGTTCCGAGACCCGCTGTGCGGTACGCGACCGGGCGACTCGACCTGGCATTTGTCCTAACCTCCACAACTCGCAACTTCCAGAATGTCCCCATCAGTCACGCTGCGTGTGAGTGGAACCGACTACGAGCAGCAACGCAAGAACGGTTGCCACAACAACGGCAGGTGTAGGGAGAAGATAGCCGCGAAGATTCAGATCTTCCAGATTTTTGAGGATTCTCTCAGGGTACCGATGTCCCTCGGGCGGCGAACGCGATGGTTACCGGACGTCAGAGGGCCAGCCCTGCACGCCCAAGTCAGCCCTAATGGCGGGAAGGGTGAGCGTTGGGAAAGGGAAAAGCAAAACCCCCGGGAACATGCTCGAACGCGCATGCTCGCCGGGGTGAAGAGAGCCCCCTACCGGATTCGAACCGGTGACCTTCAGTTTACAAGACAGACGCTCTGGCCAGCTGAGCTAAGGAGGCGTACCGAATAAGAATATCGGAACTGCCACCGGCGGGCGAATTCGCCCCTCACAGCGCCAGCCGAAAGCTGCCCCCTTAACGGCCGAAGGGAGCCCGCGTCATAGCGGACTCCCCACGGCTTCTTGGGTGCGAGATCAATACGGGATCCTACCCGATCCTCCCGCGAACCCCCAAGAGGTTAGGCGTTGGCCTTCATGGCCGCTTCAACCTGGGCCACAAAGTCATCCTGGCCCAGCACGAATTCCTTGTCCTGGACAAAGATCGTCGGGGTACCGGCGATGCCGTCAGCCTGGGCGGCTGCGGTGGTGTACTGCACGAACGGGCGGAAGTTGCCGTCATCGATGCACTTGGAGACGTCCACGCCCTTGGACTTGGCCAACTCTGCCAGCTGGGCATTCTTCATCTCGCCCTGCTCGTAGTGGGCAAAGACGCCCTCGACAAAACCGAGGTAGGCCGAAGGGTCGGCATCGGCAACGCAGGCCATGGCGTTGGCCGCACGTGAGGAGTAGTTCGTGGCCGAACCACGATCCAAGTAACCGACCATGCGGTATTCCACGGTGACCTTGCCATCAGCCAGCCACTGGTGCAGCTGCTGGCCGTAGGTCTTTTCAAAGTCCGCGCAGTGAACACAGTTCGCATCGGCGTAAATGGTGATGTTCACCGGTTCGCCCTTGGCCCCCACCTTCAGGTCGCGCGGCTTGGGTTCCGCACCCTGCTGTGCTTCGCCAGCGTTGTTGACATCCACGTTGACTTCGGAAGTTGAGGCGAACTCGGTGTCCGAAACCAGGGTGATGCCGCCGGCGGCGTTGCCGCCCTTCGGAGCCGTCCCCGAATCGGCGACCTTGCCGCTTTGGTTCTGCAGGATCAGTACGACCACCAGCGCGATCACCACGACCACTGCGGCGACGACGCCCAGCTTGACGAACAGCGACTTGCGCTTCTCCGCCGCTTCCTGGGCAGCTCGGATCTGCGCGGCCTTTTCGCGCGCGCCGGCCTGCCGTTCAGACTTGGACGGCCGGGGGTTTGTTGAAGACATATTCTCTGAGTCCTTGCTCTGCGACAGACTGAATCCGAGACAATCCTAGCCAATCCGTTGGCGCAAAGTCGCGCCAATGGCGCCCTTGAGAGCGCTTCACAGCACTCACTTATGCTTCCCAAATATGCCGCTCAGCCGGCAGCGCGGATCCGTCGCCAACTGGAGACACAAATATCCATCCAAGTTTCCTTCGTCACATTGATTCACTAGGCTCATGAGGTAATGGGGTCCCCGACGTTAGTAGAATTCGTCGTGGAACCATCGTGCGCAGATGAATCACCGAATGCGCGAATCACGACATTCAGGAGGTCAATCGTGAGCCAGGACGCTGAGATCCAGATCCCGGATACGGACTATGATTTCGTGGTGGTCGCCAACCGTCTGCCGGTTGACCGCATCACCAATGAGGACGGTTCGCCAGGATGGCGCCGCTCCCCCGGTGGGCTGGTGACGGCATTGGCTCCCATCATGGCGGCCTCCACCGGCGCCTGGGTCGGGTGGCATGGCGCCACCGACGAGGTGCTGGAGGATTTCGACAAGGACGAAATCCACATGGTGCCGGTTCCGCTCTCCGAAGAGGACCTGCAGCTGTACTACGAAGGCTTCTCCAACTCGACCCTGTGGCCGCTGTACCACGATGTGATTGTGCCCCCGGAATACCACCGCACCTGGTGGGAGAACTACCGCAAGGTCAATCGCCGCTTTGCCGACGCGGTGCTGCGGGTGGCGGCCCGCGGGGCGACCGTGTGGGTGCACGACTACCAGCTGCAGCTGGTGCCCAAGATGCTGCGTGAGGCCCGCCCGGATCTGCGCATCGGGTTCTTCAACCACATCCCGTTCCCGCCGGCCAGCTTGTTCTCCCAGCTGCCCTGGCGCCGCCAGATCCTGGAGGGCCTGGCCGGAGCCGACCTGGTGGGCTTCCAGCGCGAAACCGACGCGGCAAACTTCGTGCGCGGGCTGCGCCGGTACACCAACTACTCGGTCAAGGGCCATGAGGCGACCCCGGATGCCTCGCACAGCGTTCAGAACGTGTGCCGCGCCGCCGCCCACCCGATCTCCATCGACACCGCCGATGTGGCCGAGCTGTCCAAGGATCCGCAGATCCAGGAACGCGCCCGCCAGATCCGTGAGGGCCTGGGCAACCCGAAGACCGTGATGCTGGGTGTGGACCGCCTGGACTACACCAAGGGGATCCGCCACCGCTTGAAGGCCTACGGGGAGATCCTGGCCGACAAGCAGCTCAAGGCCGGCGAGGTCTGCCTCATTCAGGTCGCCAGCCCCAGCCGCGAGAACGTGGACCGCTACATCCAGCTGCGCAACCAGGTCGAGCTGATGGTCGGCCAGATTACCGGCCAGCACGACACGCTCAGCCACACCACGGTGCGCTACCTGCACCATTCCTACCCGATGCGCGAGATGATTGCCATGTACCTGGCGGCCGACGTGCTGCTGGTGACCTCGCTGCGCGACGGCATGAACCTGGTTGCCAAGGAGTACGTGGCCGCCCACCAGGACGGCAAGGGCGTGCTGGTGCTCTCCGAGTTCACCGGCGCGGCCGACCAACTGACCCAGGCGGTGCTGGTCAACCCGCACGACATTGACGGGATGAAACAGCGTATTGTGGATGCCGCGAACATGTCGCCGCAGGAGCAGTCACGGCGTATGCGCCGGATGTTCCGCCACCTGGAGGAGCACGACGTAATGCGGTGGTCGAACAAGTTCCTGGAGGAACTCGCGGCCATCAAGTCGCGCGTCAAGGCCTAACCGGTGTCGCGGCCCGCGATAGAACAGACACATGGACAGAAGCATGGATGGATCATTGGTCTCAGCCCTTAGCCCCGAGCTGCGTCGGGCCCTCACCGGCCTGTCGGGCACTTCACCCCTGGTGATTGCCCTGGATTTTGACGGCACCATGTCCCCGCTGGTGGACCGCCCAGAGGATGCGCGACCGCTGCCGGCCTCCGCCGCTGCGGCCCAGCTGCTGGCCGGGCTGCCCGGGGTGATCACCGCCCTGATTTCCGGCCGTGACCTGCGCTCCCTGGAGGCCGTCTACCCGGCGCCGCGGCCCCAGGTGCTCATCGGCTCGCACGGTGCCGAGCGGGTTCTGCCCGAATTCCTGAACACCGACGCCCAGCACATTGACCTGGATGCCCAGCAGGAGCAGCTGTTGCAGGACACCACCCAGATCCTGGGCGAGATCTCCGATGCCTTCGACGGCACTTCACTGGAGTACAAGCCGGCCTCCACGGTGCTGCACATCCGCCAGGCCGACCCGGTGACCGGGCAGGCCGCCCTGGATGAGGCGTACCGCCAGCTGCAGGCCGTTTCCGGGCTGCGGTTGTTGGCGGGCAAGGCGGTGCTGGAGGCCAGCGTGCTGAAGACGACCAAGGGCCAGGCCCTGCAATGGCTGCGCACCGTCACCGGCGCCCAGTCGCTGATCTTCGTGGGCGACGACGTCACCGACGAAGACGGCTTCAACGCCCTGGGTGAGGGGGACCTGGGAATCAAGGTCGGGGCCGGTCAAACGGCGGCGCATTTCCGGATCGACGCTCCGGCGGATCTTCCCGAACTGCTGGAATACCTGGTCGAGCTGCGCAGCTAGCCGGCGCGAAGATCCAGCTCCCACGGGTGGTGGTGCACCGGGTGCACCCCACCCTGGGCTTTTAAAGGCGGTCTTGCGCTGCAGACTGCGGGGAGGTTAAACAGGCGAGGCCCCACCAGCTGGTGGGGCCTCTAGCCGTTCAAATATTGTCCGGCGGTGTCCTACTCTCCCACACCCTCCCGAGTGCAGTACCATCGGCGCAGTGGGTCTTAGCTTCCGGGTTCGGTATGGGACCGGGCGTTTCCCCCACGCTATGACCGCCGTAACTTGTTGATAAGTCATCGGCCTATTAGTACAGGTCAGCTACACAAGTCTTTAGTCCTTGCTTCCACATCCTGCCTATCAACCCAGTGGTCTAGCTGGGGGCCTCTCACACAAAAAGTGCATGGAAATCTCATCTCGAAGCAGGCTTCCCGCTTAGATGCTTTCAGCGGTTATCCCTTCCAAACGTAGCTAATCAGCGATGCACTTGGCAGTACAACTGACACACCAGAGGTTCGTCCGTCCCGGTCCTCTCGTACTAAGGACAGCCCTTCTCAAATTTCCAACGCGCGCAGCGGATAGGGACCGAACTGTCTCACGACGTTCTAAACCCAGCTCGCGTACCGCTTTAATGGGCGAACAGCCCAACCCTTGGGACCTACTCCAGCCCCAGGATGCGACGAGCCGACATCGAGGTGCCAAACCATGCCGTCGATATGGACTCTTGGGCAAGATCAGCCTGTTATCCCCGAGGTACCTTTTATCCGTTGAGCGACGGCCCTTCCACACGGTGCCGCCGGATCACTAGTCCCGACTTTCGTCCCTGCTCGAGCTGTCACTCTCACAGTCAAGCTCCCTTGTGCACTTACACTCAACACCTGATTGCCAACCAGGCTGAGGGAACCTTTGGGCGCCTCCGTTACTCTTTAGGAGGCAACCGCCCCAGTTAAACTACCCATCAGGCACTGTCCCTGAACCAGATCATGGTCCGAAGTTAGGTGACCGGTACAGCCAGAGTGGTATTTCAACGATGACTCCACCCGAACTAGCGTCCAGGCTTCACAGTCTCCCACCTATCCTACACAAGCTGCACCGAACACCAATACCAAACTATAGTAAAGGTCTCGGGGTCTTTCCGTCCTGCTGCGCGTAACGAGCATCTTTACTCGTACTGCAATTTCGCCGAGTTCATGGTTGAGACAGCGGGGAAGTCGTTACTCCATTCGTGCAGGTCGGAACTTACCCGACAAGGAATTTCGCTACCTTAGGATGGTTATAGTTACCACCGCCGTTTACTGGGGCTTAAATTCTCCGCTTCGACCCCAAAGGGGTCTAACAGGTCCTCTTAACCTTCCAGCACCGGGCAGGAGTCAGTCCGTATACATCGTCTTGCGACTTCGCACGGACCTGTGTTTTTAGTAAACAGTCGCTTCCCCCTGGTCTCTGCGGCCCACACCCGCTCAGGAAAGCAAGTTTCCCTCACGAGGCAGGCCCCCCTTCTTCCGAAGTTACGGGGGCATTTTGCCGAGTTCCTTAACCATGATTCTCTCGATCGCCTCGGTATTCTCTACCAGATCACCTGTGTCGGTTTAGGGTACGGGCGGACTGGGACCTCACGCCGATGCTTTTCTAGGCAGCATAGGATCACCGAATCACCCACCAAAGTGGGCGCCTATCAGGTCTCAGGCACACGTTCCGCGGATTTGCCAACGAAACACCCTACACCCTTGGACCAGGTCAATTCCATTGCCTGGCTCGGCTACCTTCCTGCGTCACACCTGTTAACACGCTGACCTCACACCCTCGGTTCCCAGCCACCAACCACAACCACCCCCCAAAGGAGGCAGCACGTCATGGCGGCAGGTGGTTAGCATCAGATGCTCAGTATGGGCGGTCCTTCGCCGGTACGGGAATATCAACCCGTTGTCCATCGACTACGCCTGTCGGCCTCGCCTTAGGTCCCGACTAACCCAGGGCAGATTAACTTGACCCTGGAACCCTTGATCATTCGGCGGACGGGTTTCTCACCCGTCATTCGCTACTCATGCCTGCATTCTCACTCGCGTAGCCTCCACCGCTGGTTTCCACCGCGACTTCACCGGCCACACGACGCTCCCCTACCCATCCAAACCACTGGACCACAAAAGCCAATGACATGTTTGAATGACGCAACTTCGGCGGTGTGCTTGAGCCCCGCTACATTATCGGCGCGGAATCACTTGACCAGTGAGCTATTACGCACTCTTTCAAGGGTGGCTGCTTCTAAGCCAACCTCCTGGTTGTCACAGCAACTCCACATCCTTTTCCACTTAGCACACGCTTAGGGGCCTTAGTTGGCGTTCTGGGCTGTTTCCCTCTCGACTATGAAGCTTATCCCCCACAGTCTCACTGCTGCGCTCTAACTTACCGGCATTCGGAGTTTGGCTAAGGTCAGTAACCTTGTAGGGCCCATCGCCTATCCAGTAGCTCTACCTCCAGTAAGAAACACGCAACGCTGCACCTAAATGCATTTCGGGGAGAACCAGCTATCACGAAGTTTGATTGGCCTTTCACCCCTACCCACAGCTCATCCCCTCCATTTTCAACTGAAGTGGGTTCGGTCCTCCACACGCTCTTACACGCGCTTCAACCTGGCCATGGGTAGATCACTTCGCTTCGGGTCTAGACCGTGCCACTCAAACGCCCTATTCAGACTCGCTTTCGCTACGACTACCCCACACGGGTTAACCTCGCGACACAGCACTAACTCGCAGGCTCATTCTTCAAAAGGCACGCCATCACAGAACACAAAGCCCTGCTCTAACGGTTTGTAAGCACACGGTTTCAGGTACTATTTCACTCCCCTCCCGGGGTACTTTTCACCATTCCCTCACGGTACTGATTCACTATCGGTCATCAGGTAGTATTCAGGCTTACCAGGTGGTCCTGGCAGATTCACACGGGATTCCTCGAGCCCCGTGCTACTCGGGCACCCACACTAGGACGGCAGCACGCATGATAACTACGGGACTATCACCCTCTCTGGTCCGGCATTCCAACCGATTCACCTATACGCCTGCACCTCATCCCGCCAGCCGAATAGAACTGGCACATATGGACCCCACAACCCCGAAGATGCAACGCCTATCCGCTATCACACACCTACCGGTTTAGCCCCATCCGCGTTCGCTCGCCACTACTAACGGAATCACTATTGTTTTCTTTTCCTGCGGGTACTGAGATGTTTCACTTCCCCGCGTTCCCCCCACATGGCCTATACATTCAGCCACGGGTCACACCACATAACATGGTGCCGGGTTTCCCCATTCGGAAATCCTGGCCTCAACGTCCGGTTATCGACTCCACCAGGCTTATCGCAGATTCCCACGTCCTTCATCGGCTCCTGATGCCAAGGCATCCACCGTGCGCCCTTAAAAACTTTCAACACAAAACTAGAAAGGAGGTGATCCAGCCGCACCTTCCGGTACGGCTACCTTGTTACGACTTAGTCCCAATCGCCAGTCCCACCTTCGACGACTCCCCCCACACAAGGTGGTTAGGCCATCGGCTTCGGGTGTTACCAACTTTCGTGACTTGACGGGCGGTGTGTACAAGGCCCGGGAACGTATTCACCGCAGCGTTGCTGATCTGCGATTACTAGCGACTCCGACTTCATGGGGTCGAGTTGCAGACCCCAATCCGAACTGAGACCGGCTTTTAGGGATTAGCTCCACCTCACAGTATCGCAACCCATTGTACCGGCCATTGTAGCATGCGTGAAGCCCAAGACATAAGGGGCATGATGATTTGACGTCATCCCCACCTTCCTCCGAGTTGACCCCGGCAGTCTCCCATGAGTCCCCGGCATAACCCGCTGGCAACATGGAACGAGGGTTGCGCTCGTTGCGGGACTTAACCCAACATCTCACGACACGAGCTGACGACAACCATGCACCACCTGTGAACCAGCCCCAAAAGGGGAAAGACCATCTCTGGCCCGGTCTGGAACATGTCAAGCCTTGGTAAGGTTCTTCGCGTTGCATCGAATTAATCCGCATGCTCCGCCGCTTGTGCGGGCCCCCGTCAATTCCTTTGAGTTTTAGCCTTGCGGCCGTACTCCCCAGGCGGGGCACTTAATGCGTTAGCTACGGCGCGGAAAACGTGGAATGTCCCCCACACCTAGTGCCCAACGTTTACGGCATGGACTACCAGGGTATCTAATCCTGTTCGCTCCCCATGCTTTCGCTCCTCAGCGTCAGTAAATGCCCAGAGACCTGCCTTCGCCATCGGTGTTCCTCCTGATATCTGCGCATTTCACCGCTACACCAGGAATTCCAGTCTCCCCTACATCACTCTAGTCTGCCCGTACCCACCGCAGATCCGAGGTTGAGCCTCGGACTTTCACGGCAGACGCGACAAACCGCCTACGAGCTCTTTACGCCCAATAATTCCGGATAACGCTTGCGCCCTACGTATTACCGCGGCTGCTGGCACGTAGTTAGCCGGCGCTTCTTCTGCAAGTACCGTCACCCCCAAAAGGGGCTTCTTCCCTACTGAAAGAGGTTTACAACCCGAAGGCCGTCATCCCTCACGCGGCGTCGCTGCATCAGGCTTTCGCCCATTGTGCAATATTCCCCACTGCTGCCTCCCGTAGGAGTCTGGGCCGTGTCTCAGTCCCAGTGTGGCCGGTCACCCTCTCAGGCCGGCTACCCGTCGTCGCCTTGGTGAGCCATTACCTCACCAACAAGCTGATAGGCCGCGAGTCCATCCCCAACCGATAAATCTTTCCACCCCCTGCCATGCAGCAGGAAGTCATATCCGGTATTAGACCCAGTTTCCCGGGCTTATCCCGAAGTCAGGGGCAGGTTACTCACGTGTTACTCACCCGTTCGCCACTAATCCACCAGTGCAAGCACCAGCATCATCGTTCGACTTGCATGTGTTAAGCACGCCGCCAGCGTTCATCCTGAGCCAGGATCAAACTCTCCATAAAAAACTAGCCCTCGCGGTTGCCCGCGGGAAGTTTCGGTGTTCATCGCGATCGCGACAACCAGATAAACATATCAAAGAGGGTTTGGCCCTGTCCATTTCACGGCCCGCCCGGGGCACGTGAACTGCGCTACACCCGCAGCGGGTCTCGCATCCGGTCCCTGGCTAGGCGAGGGTACGGTGCCCGGAATCCAGCCGGCGCGTCCACCCACGTCTATCCAGGTATTCCAGCAGCGGGATGGCCACCCGCCGGGTGGTGTCCAAAGCCTGCCTGGCCTGGCTGGTGGTGAAGGGCTGGGGCAGGGTCGCGAGCGTGCGCATGGCCTGGGCCGGGGCCAGCGGCAGCAGTACGATGCCCTCGCCAAGCCGCAGCAGCCGGCCGGTGCGTTCCGCGGCCGCCAGTTCGCGGGGACCCAGGCCCAAGGCCTGAAGCTCGCGGGCCTCCGGTGCGGCGAAGGGGGTTGCCGCCAGGGCGCGCTCCACCGCCTGGATCCCGGGTTCGGCCGGCCCCAGGTCCGCTGGATGCCCGGGCAGGGTGATGAATCCGGCCCGGTGCTGCAGCCCGGCGGCGTCGATCACCTGCTGCAGCAGCTGCGCTCCGGCCTCCCCCAGCAGGTTTTCCGCCGCCCCACGCGAGAGCCCGGGCGCCAGCGGGTCATCCTGGAGCAGCTGCTGTACGGCGGCGCGCAGGCGGCGCTGCCAGGCGTCGAACACCGGGGCGTGCAACCACCATTGGCCTTGCTGCAGCACCCCGTCGGGTACGGCTTGCACTGCGCGCACCCCCATGCGTTGCAGGGCGCTGCGGCGCACGGCACCGCGCCGGGCCACTTCCAGCGCCGCGTCCCCGTCCGGCTCCATCCCGGCCAGCTGCGCTGCGCGCCGCGCGGCGGCGCCCCGCCGCTGCAGGGCCGGAGGGTCCACGTCCAGCACCTGGGCGCCGGCGAACACGGAGCGGCTGCCGGTGGTGCGCAGCACCAGCCGGTCCCCCAGCTGCAGCGGCAGCGCCCGGGCCAGGATCAGCCGGGCGTGCCCGGCATCCAGCGGCCGCAGCCGGCAGCCCAGGCTCACCGTGCCCAGGTGCAGCTGCACCTCTTCGGGCGCGGTGGTGAGGTCCGCGCCCATGGTGCGCCGCACATCCACGGTGTCCACCAAATCCCAGGCGCCCGGGGTGAGCAGCACATCCCCGCGGTGCACCTGCTCGGCGCGGAGGCCGGAGCGCAGGTTCAGAGCCACCCGGTTCG
The DNA here is from genome assembly GCF_006094275.1 of Glutamicibacter creatinolyticus. GTDB lineage: Bacteria > Actinomycetota > Actinomycetes > Actinomycetales > Micrococcaceae > Glutamicibacter > Glutamicibacter creatinolyticus. The sequence goes on along the minus strand of NZ_CP034412.1, from coordinate 474,256 downwards.
TGGCGCCCACCGCGTCCACCTCCCGGTTGCGGCTGTGCACCGCGCGCACGGTGACCTGGTGTTCGCCATTTTCCCCCGCCAGCACGAGTTTGTCGCCGCTGGCCAGCTGCCCGGCCTGCAGCGTGCCGGTGACCACGGTCCCGGCGCCGCTGATGCTGAATGAGCGGTCGATCCACAGCCGCACCCGGGCCTCGGGCTGCGGGTGGGGCAGGGAATCCAGCAGCCTGTCCAGCGCGGTGCGCAGCTGGGGCAGCCCGGCCCCGGTGGGTGCGCAGACCGGGAGGATCTTTGCCTCCGCCAGCCCGGTCCCGCGCAGTTCGGCACGCACCTGGTCGATCACCGTCTGAAGCGGCGCGCCGGCACGGTCGGTGCGGGTAAGCACCACCAGCCCGTGCTCGATGCCCAGGGCCTGCAGCACGTCCCGGTGGTCCGCGGACTGCTCCCGCCAGCCCTCGTCGGCGGCGACCACGAAGCACACGGCGGGCACCGGGCCGAGCCCGGCCACCATGTTGCCCAGTAAGCGTTCGTGCCCGGGCACGTCCACGAACGCGACCTCCCTCCCGGAGGGCAGCTGCGTCCAGGCGAAGCCCAGGTCAATGGTCAGCCCGCGGCGGCGCTCCTCCGCCCAGCGGTCCGGTTCCATGCCGGTCAGCGCCCGCACCAGCGTGCTTTTGCCGTGATCCACGTGCCCGGCGGTGGCCACCACGAACATCGCTAGCCTCCCCGGCCGTTCGCGGCCGTGTGGGCGGCCAGGGCGGCACGCACCGCCGCGGCCAGGTGCTGGTCCTCGGACTGCGGGATGCAGCGCAGATCCAACAGGCACGCGCCCTGGTGCACCCGGGGCAGCACCGCCGGGTCACCGGTGCGCAGTGCGGCGGCCAGCTGTTCGGGCAAACGCAGCGCCCAGCCGGGTAGCGGCACCCCGGGCGCTCCCCCGCCGCCGACCCGGCCGTCGTGTTCCACCACGTCCCCGCCCACGGCCCGGGCCAGGGCCTCGGTGCGTTCGCGCAGCCGGTCAGGGTCGGCGTGCAGGGCCGCGTGCACCGGTGTGGGTTCGGCGTCCAGGCTGGCTTCCAGGGCCGCGAGCAGCAGCTTGTCCGCCCGCAGCGCCCGGGCCAACGGGTGGCGGGCCAGGCGGGAGATCACCTCGGCGCGACCCAGCAGCACCCCGGCCTGGGGGCCGCCAAGCAGCTTGTCCCCGCTGGCGATCACCACGTCGGCCCCGGCCCGCAGCGCCCCGGCGATGTCCGGTTCCTCCGGCAGCGCCGCATCGGGCTCCAGCAGCCCACTGCCCAGGTCCACCACCAGCGGCAGGTGGTGTTCATCGGCCAGCGGACGCAGTTCGGCCACCGACACCCCGCTGGTGAACCCGCCGATCCAGAAGTTGCTGGGATGCACCTTCAACAGGCACCCGCCCGGCCCGGAGGCCGCGGCGGCGGCGTAGTCCTGCAGGTGGGTGCGGTTGGTGGCCCCCACCTCGCGCAGCGTGGTCCCGGTGGACTGGATCAGCTCAGGCAGCCGGAACCCGGCCCCGATCTCCACCAGCTCACCACGGCTGATGATCACCTCACCGGCACCGGCCAGCACGGTGGTGGCCAGCAGCAGCGCCGCGGCCCCGTTGTTCACAACCAGCGCGTCCTGCGCGGCCGGGCACGCGCGCAACAGGGCCTGCACGGTGCCGGTGCCGCGCTTTGAGCGCCGCCCGGAGGCCAGGTCCATTTCCACGTCCACATAGCCCGCCGCCGTCACCAGCGCCTCACGGGCGGAGGCGGAGAGCGGCGCGCGGCCCAGGTTGGTGTGCACGATGATGCCGGTGGCGTTGAGCACCGGGCGCAGGCTGGTGGGCCGGTGCCGGGCCAGCGCCGCGACCACCTGGTCTTCCACCTCTTCGGGGGCCAGGTCCCCGGCCCGGGCTTGGCCCTGCACCTGGCGGATGATGCCGCGCACCAGATTCGGGCCCAGGCGCTGCTCGGCGCGGCGGATCGGCTCGTGGGCCAGCAACCGGTCGGTGCGCGGGATGAGTCGGCGCGGGTCGGTGGTGCCCACGGGCCCCCTTCCAAAAGTCTGTGGAGCGTTGGCTGTTGGCGGAAGCGGACGGGAATCGAACCCGCCAGACCGAGATGCTCGGTCTCACCGGTTTTGAAGACCGGGGGGCCCACCAGGACCCGGACGCCTCCGTGATCATGCTAACACCGCTCCGTGGTCCGGCGGCGCTGGCACTCAGCCTGCTGTTCATTCCCGCCCCGCCCGTTATGTTGTTGACAGCCCCTAAAAGAGGATCATAGGGACTGTCGGCCGACCAGCCTCGGCATGGTGTCTTGCCCCTGTCTAACCAATGATCCGGGGGGTGTTGCCACCGAGGCTGGGATGGCAGCGAGGTGATTGCTAATTAGGGGCGCGGCGCCAGAAAACGGACGCCTGTCATAACGTGGATGTAAGACTTTGCTACCTGCGGTTGGCCGACCAAATGAGGAACCATGCGCAAAGGAGCCAGCCTCATGAAAACCGACGACATCCAGATCTTCCTCGGCCTCGACGTCGGCAAGACCGACCATTGGGCCTGCGCCGTCACCAAAGACGGAACAAAGATCTGGAACAGAACCCTGCCCAACGACGAAGCGAAACTCACCAAGGTGTACCAAGACCTCCGCGCCAAGGGCACTGTCCTGGTCGTCGTGGACCAGCCAGCCACCATCGGCGCACTGGCGGTTGCGGTGGCCCAACATCTAGGCATCATGGTGGCCTACCTGCCGGGCCTGACGATGCGCCGCATCGCTGATATGTATCCTGGGACGGCTAAGACCGATGAAAAGGACGCATTCATCATCGCCGACGCGGCCCGCACCATGCCGCACACGCTACGCAGCCTCCACGTCTCCGACAAGGAAGAAGCCGCGCTGGGAATGCTCACCGGTTTCGACCTGGACCTGGCGCGCCAGATCACCCAGACAAGCAACCGGATCCGCGGGTTGTTCACCCAGATCCACCCGCCCCTGGAGCGTCTGATCGGTGCCCGGCTGGACTACGACGCGATCTTGGAAGTGCTCGCCGCCTGGCCCACCCCAGCAGCATTGAAGCATGCTGGCAAAGCCAGGATTGATGCGAAGCTGAAGAAGCACGGAGCCCGCCGCCACACCGCCTGGGCCGCCGCGATCTTGGACGCTTTGGACGAACAAACCGTCACCGTCGTCGGTACCGAGGCTGCGGGACTAGTCATCCCGCACCTGGCCCGACAACTGATCGCCTTGCATGCCCAGCGGACAGATGTGGCTTCCCATCTTGAATCCATGGTGGAGGCCCACCCTCTTTACCCGGTCCTGACTTCCATGCCAGGGGTCGCCGTCAGGACTGCCGGGTCTTCATCGCCGAGACCTCCGGCAAGACCTTCGACAGCGCCGCGGCCATGGCCTCTTATGCTGGTCTGGCACCAACGACGAGGCAATCGGGCACCTCGATCAAATCCGAGCGCGTAAGCCACTCAGGCAACAAACGATTGAAGCGAGCCTTGTTCCTCTCGGCATTCGCCTCCATCCGCTCCGACCCGACCAGCCGTGACTACTATGACCGGAAACGAGGCCAAGGCAAACGGCATAATCAGGCGCTCATCGCCTTGGCTCACCGCCGGCTGACGGTGCTGTTCGCGATGATCCGGGATGGGTCACTTTATGATGTTCCAGAGCTGAAAATTGCTTGACTTTGAACATAGGGGCACCCCCCTGGCAGCCTGCTTCACATCCGGCCATCATTTCGCGCGGGAGTCCGGGATATGTGCCACGATGTGATGGAGCTCATGACCTCCCGCATCGATGTGCCACCGCAGGGCGCACCGGTCGCGGGGCAATGGGCGCACGAACCAACACCTGGATGGGAAGGGGAACACGGGGTTGCGGCGGCCGGCTGCCGCCGGGCCAATCCCGGAACACGTCATGGAGAAGAACACCACCCTGCACAACGGAGCCCCGCACGCGGATCAGGTGCGGCTGACCGGCTACGCCCACGGCGGCGGCTGCGCCTGCAAGATCCCGCCCGGCGAGCTGGAGGACGCGCTGTCCGGCCTGGTCGGACAGGGGCACCCGAATGTGCTGGTGGGCCTGGACGGCGGGGATGACGCCTCGGCGGTACTGGTGCACCCGGATCTGGCGGTGCTCTCCACCGCGGATTTCTTCACCCCGGTCGTTGACGACCCCTACGACTGGGGGCGCATCGCCGCCGCGAACGCGATCTCGGACATCTACGCGATGGGCGGCCGACCGGTCAGCGCGATCAACCTGGTGGGCTGGCCGCGCGACGTGCTGCCCATGGAGCTGCTCACCGAGGTGCTGCGCGGCGGGCTGGACGTGGCCGGGGAGGCCGGATGCCCGGTCACCGGCGGGCATTCGGTGGATGACCCGGAGCCGAAGTATGGGATGGCGGTCACCGGCATCGCCGAACCCGAGAAGCTGCTGCGCAACGACGCCGCGGTGGCCGGGCTGCCGCTGACCCTGACCAAACCCATCGGGCTCGGGCTGCTGAACAACCGCCACAAGCAGACCGGGGAGGTCTTCGAGCAGGCCATCGCCACCATGGTGCAGTTGAACCGGGACGCCTCCCAGGCCGCGGTGCTTAGCGGGGCCCGCGCCGCCACCGACATCACCGGCTTTGGGCTGCTGGGACACCTGTTCAAGATGTGCCGGGCCTCCGGGGTGGGGGCCGTCATTGACCGCGCCGCGGTGCCGCTGGTGGAGGGTGCCGCGGAGGCGCTGCGCGACGGCTACATCTCCGGCGGAACCCGCCGCAACCTGGACTGGGTGCGCCCGCACCTGCGCGCCGGGGCCGGGGTGAGCGAGCAGGACCTGCTGCTGTTGGCCGATGCGCAAACCTCCGGCGGCCTGCTGGTGGTCGGGCAGCTGCCCGGCTACCCGGTGATTGGGCATACCGTGCCCGGCAGCGGAATTGAGATCCGCTAGCCGGCGGTGGTGATCGAATCGTGCACGATGCCGGCCTTACGGCGGGCGGCGAGCCGGCGCTTTTGCGGTTCGATCGTGTAGCGCGGGTCCTGGGCCGCGGCCAGCCCGGCACGCAGCACCCCGAAGCGGGTCAACGCCGAAGCCGCCAGCAGTGCGGCTCCGGAGCCCGTAGCCAGCCAGCGGCTGCGCCCGGCCACCGCGGCGCCCACCCCACCGGCAATGGTCAGCCGTTCGCTCCATTTGAGCAGCCGGCCCGGCCCGTCCAGCTCCAGCGGCTCGGCGGCCACCGGATCCATGTTGCGTTTCATCACCCGGGTGGCAACCAGTTCCCCGGCCGCCCCCATGGCGGCCAGCGCGCGTGCCGGGCCGGCGTGCTCCGGCGCGGTGGTGAGCATGCCCAGTCCCCCGGCGGCCAGGCTAGCGGAGCTGACGAACACGAACGGCAGGTCCTGCCGTGCCGCGTTCCAGGTGGGGTTCGCGGTGTCCGAGAGCAGCACCGCGGTGTAGGCGGCCAACGGAGTGGCCAGCACCCCGGCGCCCACCCCGGCCGGTGCCTCCAGGGCCTGCAGCACGCGGCGCAGCGGCCCCAGCGGCAGCCGGACCGCGCTCATCCGGTCCACCTCGGCGGCGGCCGCCACCCCGGCTGCGGCGCTGAATGCGGTCAGGATCCAGGAGCCCAGGCTCATCGGGGAGCTGGGCTTGATGGTGCGCAGCATGTGCAGGAAGCGTTCGGGCCGCCCCAAATCCGCGATCAGCGCCACGCTGCCGGCCCCGATCGCGCCGAACGCGGCGAGCCGGCTGTTGCGGCACAGCTCGCGCCGGCCACTGAGCTGGGCCCCGACCCCCAGCAGCGCCGAACCTCCGGCCACCCCACCCAAAAACAGGTAGATGGCGATCGGGCTGCCCCACGGCGGCGGCTTGATCACCGGCTGGCCGTAGTAGGAGGCGAACGTGGCCTCGGGCACCACCGGCACCTCGCCGCGCCCACCGGCGCCGGCGCGTCGCCGCTTGCCGCCACGGCGTTTGCGGCGTTCGGGCTCGGGGGGCCGGTAGCTGTCGAAATCCGAGACCGTCATCGGCGTCCTCCCAGCACAAACGCGGCGGCCGCCCCGGCCAGCATCCCGGCCGCGGCCAGCCCGGCCCGCTTGAACATCTGCGGCAGGTCGGCGGTCGGAACCCGTGGGTCCGGCGGCAGCCCGTAGACCTCGGGCTCATCCAGCAGCAGGAACACCGAACCGGTGCCGCCCACCCCGTCCTGGCTGTTCGCCCCGTACAGCCGGGCCTCGGTCAGCCCCTGTGCGTGCAGTTCGGCGACCCGGGTGCGGGCGGTGTCCACCATGTCCTCACGGGTGCCGTACTTGATGGAGGTGGTCGGGCAGGCCTGGGCGCAGGCTGGGGTCTGCCCGTCAATGATCCGGTCATAGCACAGCGTGCACTTTTGGGCCACGCCCACGTTGTGGGTGCCGGCCTGTTCCCCGGGGGTGAAGTCCCGTTCGCTCTTGGTGTCCACCACCCCGTCGCTGCGCCGCTCGATCACCCCGAACGGGCAGCCGGCCACGCAGGTGCCGCACCCGTTGCAGATGTCATCCTGCACCACCACGGTGCCGTGTTCGGTGCGGAACAGCGCCCCGGTGGGACACACATCCAGGCATCCGGCGTTCGTGCAGTGCTTGCACACGTCCGAGGACATCAGCCAGCGGAAGTCCGGGGTGTCCGGTGGGGTGGTGTCCACCCCCTGCAGGTTCTGCCCGTTGCCGCCGGGCGGGCCGACTCCCGGCATGCCCAGGCTGACCAACGCCCGCCCGGACTCGCGGGCCGCTTCAATGTGTTCGCGGTTCTGCTCGACGAACGCCACGTGCCGCCAGGTGTCCGCGCCCAGTTCCCCGGTGTTGTCATAGGAGGATTCCAGCAGCTCGTATTGCGAATCGGCCGGATTGCGGTTCCACTCCTTGCACGCCACCTCGCAGGCCTTGCAGCCGATGCAGATCGAGGTGTCGGTGAAGAACCCCTTGCGCGGGTAACCGCTGTGCCGGGTGTGCTGCGGTGATTCGGTCAGGTGGTTCACATTAGCCTTCCCTCGTCGTGTCGTTGCCGTGCTCGGCCCCGGTCTTTGGCGCCTGCTCGGGCGGCGCACCGGTGACCTTCTCGCTGCCGGTCTGTGCCGTGGCCCCGGCGCGCTGCTGGTATTCGGCGATCAGCGCCAGCAAGGCCGGTCCGCGCGGACGGCGGCCCGGGATGATGTCGCAGGAGCCGGCCTTGGATTCCTGGATCTGCACGTTCGGGTCCAGGGTGACTCCCAGCAGGTCGTTGGCCGCGTCCCCGCTGACCACTGAATCACTGCCCACACCCCAGTGGTAGGGCAGTCCGATCTGGTGGATGACCTGACCGGAAACGTTCAGCGGCTTGACCCGCTCGGTGACCAGCACCCGGGCCTCGATGGCCGAACGCGGGGAAATGATCGTGGCCCAGCCGTACGGCTCCAGTCCGCGTTCGGCGGCCAGCTGCGGGGAAATTTCGCAGAACATCTCCGGCTGCAGCTCGGAGAGGTAGGGCAGCCAACGGCTCATCCCGCCGGCCGTATGGTGCTCGGTCAGCCGGTAGGTGGTGAACACGAAGGGGTACACCTCGGACCCCGGGGCGCCGGCGCTGGGCGCGCTGAGGTTGTCATCGCGTGGGTAGACCAGCCGGGCCGGGTTCTGCTGCTGGCGGTACAGCGGATTGGCGACCGGGGATTCCTGCGGTTCGTAGTGGGTGGGCAGCGGACCGTCGACCATGCCCTTGGGCGCAAACAGCCAGCCCTTGCCGTCGGACTGCATGATGAACGGGTCGTCACCGGCCAGCGCGGCGGGCCCGCCGATCGTCGGGTCCGGGCGGCTGCCCGGGGCGCGGTCCACCGGGAAGTCCGGGACGTCCTGCCCGGTCCAGCGCTGCTGCTGCTCATCCCACCAGATGATCTTCTTGCGTTCACTCCATGGCTTGCCTTCGGGGTCGGCCGAGGCCCGGTTGTACAGGATGCGCCGGTTCGCCGGCCAGGCCCAGCCCCACTCCGGGGCCAGCTCGTTCTGCTGGTCGCCCGGGGTGCGGTCCGCGGCATGGTTGACCCCGTCGGCGTAGACCCCGGTGTAGATCCAGCAACCTCCCGAGGTCGTGCCATCGGCGCGCATCTGGGTGTAGGTCTGAAGCGGTTCACCCGCCTGCGGCCCGCTCAGGTGCCGGCCGTTGATCTCGGCAAGCACCGCCTCCGGATCCGGCTCCTCGTTTTGCCCCGGGTAGTCCCAGGTCAGATCCAGTAGCGGCCGGTCACGTTCGTCAGTGGACCCGGCCAACTTCTCGCGGATGCGTGTGCCGAGCTGGTAGAAGAAGTCCAGTTCGCTTTGCGCCTGGCCGGGCGGGGCGATCGCCTGGTGCCGCCACTGCAACAGCCGCTGCGTCTGGGTGAAGCTGCCGGCCTTTTCCACGTGGGTGGCCGCGGGCAGGAAGAACACCTCGGTTCCGATCTCCTCGGTCTTCAGCTCGCCCGAGGCGATCTCCGGCCCGTCCTTCCACCAGGTTGCGGATTCGATCAGGCTCAAGTCGCGCACCACCAGCCACTTCAGGTGGGACATCCCCATCCGCTGCATCCGTCCGTGGGCGGAGCCGACGGCCGGGTTCTGCCCAAAGATGAAGTACCCGTCCACCTCGTCATCGAGCATGCTCATCACGGTCTGGTAGGTGCCGTGGGGTCCGTTGATGCGCGGCAGGTAGCCGTAGCCCCAGTCGTTCTCCTCGGTGGCGGCCTCGCCCCACCAGGCCTTGAGCAGGCTGACCGTGTAGGCGTCGGCGTTGGCCCAGTACCCCTTCTGGCCCGGGGAGGAGATGCTGTCCAGGTATTCGTCCAGGTTCTGCAGTTCGGCGCTGGGCATCGGCAGGTACCCGGGCAGCAGGTTGAACAGGGTCGGGATGTCCGTGGAACCCTGGATGCTGGCGTGACCGCGCAGCGCCATGATCCCGCCGCCGGGCCGGCCCATGTTCCCCAGCAGCAGCTGCAGGATCGAGGAGGTGCGGATGAACTGGGCTCCCGAGGAGTGCTGGGTCCATCCCACGGCATAGGCAAAGCAGGTGGTGCGGTCCCGGCCGGAATTCTCGGTGACCGAGCGGGCCAGGTATTCGAAGTCCTCGGCACTGATGCCGCAGGTTTCCTCCACCATCTGCGGGGTGTAGCGCGCATAGTGCCGCTTGAGGATCTGGAACACACTGCGCGGGTGCTGCAGCGTCGGATCCTGCTCAAATTCGGGGCGTTCCAGCGTCGGTCCCCCACTACCGTGGCTGTGCCCCACGGCGCGCTGGGAGGTGTCGGCCCCATGCTCATGGTCGTTGCAGCCATCCTGGCCGTCCCCGTCATCGGATCCCTTGCGCTGGTAGGCCCAGGAGGACATGTCGTACTGTCCGGTGTCCGGGTCGAAACCCGAGAACAGGCCGTTCAGGTCTTCGGTGTCCTGGAACTCCTCGCTGACCAAGGTGGCGGCGTTGGTGTACGCCTGAACATACTCCTTGAACCACAGGTCGTTGCAGATCACATAGTTGATCAGTGCGCCCAGCAACACAATGTCGGATCCGGCACGGATTGCGATGTGCTTGTCGGCCACGGCACTGGTCCGGGTGAAACGCGGGTCAACGTGGATGACCTTCGCACCCCGGGCCTTGGCTTCAGCGACCCACTGGTAGCCCACCGGGTGGCATTCGGCCATGTTCGAGCCCTGAATGACAATGCAGTCCGCATTGGCCATGTCCTGGAGTGTTTGAGTGGCGCCTCCCCGCCCAAATGAGGTTCCCAAACTGGGAACGGTGGCGGAGTGTCAAATACGGGCCTGGTTCTCCAGCTGCACTGCGCCGGCAGCGGTAAATAGTTTCTTGATGAGGTAGTTTTCCTCATTGTCGAGGGTGGCGCCACCCAGGCCTGCGATGCCCATGGTGCGGCGCAAGGCCCGGCCCTGCTCGTCGGTCTCCTGCCAGTGGTTGCGTCGGGCTTCGAGGAAGCGTTCGGCCACCATGTCAATGGCGGTGTCCAATTCCAGTTCCTGCCAGTCGCTCGCGTAGGCAGGCCGGTAGAGGACCTTGGTCTGCCGCCCGGGGGCGTTGACCAGCTGTTCGCTGGCCGAACCCTTGGGACAGAGCCGACCGCGGGAAATTGGGGAGTCGGGGTCGCCTTCAATCTGCACGACTTTCTCGTCCTTGACGAAGACCTTCTGGCCGCACCCAACGGCGCAATACGGGCAGACGCTTTGTACTACTCGATCTGCAGTGGAAGTGCGTGGAGTGATCTCTTTGGTCCGCTGGGACATGACGGCTTCGCCGCGACCGAGCGGATCGCTCGATCGGAATTGCCGTACGACCGGCCAATTCAAGAAGCTAAACCCTGACATGCGTCCACCATAACCGAGATCACAAAAATGCGGCAAGGAGCTTTGGGCTGATGTCCAGCTTACGGAAAGTCGTGTAGTCGTAGGTGTGGCGGCCGGCTAAAGCCCCACGGCTTAAACAGGTGAGGCTCCAACCATCACTGGTTAGAGCCTCAAACCCTTCATCAAATTAAGTCCGGCGGTGTCCTACTCTCCCACACCCTCACGAGTGCAGTACCATCGGCGCAGTGGGCCTTAGCTTCCGGGTTCGGTATGGGACCGGGCGTTTCCCCCACGCTATGACCGCCGTAACAGCACTGAAACACCCACACCCCTGGTAGTTTTGTTGTGTGTTGATAAGTCATCGGCCTATTAGTACAGGTCAGCTACACAAGTCTTTAGTCCTTGCTTCCACATCCTGCCTATCAACCCAGTGGTCTAGCTGGGGGCCTCTCACACAAAAAGTGCATGGAAATCTCATCTCGAAGCAGGCTTCCCGCTTAGATGCTTTCAGCGGTTATCCCTTCCAAACGTAGCTAATCAGCGATGCACTTGGCAGTACAACTGACACACCAGAGGTTCGTCCGTCCCGGTCCTCTCGTACTAAGGACAGCCCTTCTCAAATTTCCAACGCGCGCAGCGGATAGGGACCGAACTGTCTCACGACGTTCTAAACCCAGCTCGCGTACCGCTTTAATGGGCGAACAGCCCAACCCTTGGGACCTACTCCAGCCCCAGGATGCGACGAGCCGACATCGAGGTGCCAAACCATGCCGTCGATATGGACTCTTGGGCAAGATCAGCCTGTTATCCCCGAGGTACCTTTTATCCGTTGAGCGACGGCCCTTCCACACGGTGCCGCCGGATCACTAGTCCCGACTTTCGTCCCTGCTCGAGCTGTCACTCTCACAGTCAAGCTCCCTTGTGCACTTACACTCAACACCTGATTGCCAACCAGGCTGAGGGAACCTTTGGGCGCCTCCGTTACTCTTTAGGAGGCAACCGCCCCAGTTAAACTACCCATCAGGCACTGTCCCTGAACCAGATCATGGTCCGAAGTTAGGTGACCGGTACAGCCAGAGTGGTATTTCAACGATGACTCCACCCGAACTAGCGTCCAGGCTTCACAGTCTCCCACCTATCCTACACAAGCTGCACCGAACACCAATACCAAACTATAGTAAAGGTCTCGGGGTCTTTCCGTCCTGCTGCGCGTAACGAGCATCTTTACTCGTACTGCAATTTCGCCGAGTTCATGGTTGAGACAGCGGGGAAGTCGTTACTCCATTCGTGCAGGTCGGAACTTACCCGACAAGGAATTTCGCTACCTTAGGATGGTTATAGTTACCACCGCCGTTTACTGGGGCTTAAATTCTCCGCTTCGACCCCAAAGGGGTCTAACAGGTCCTCTTAACCTTCCAGCACCGGGCAGGAGTCAGTCCGTATACATCGTCTTGCGACTTCGCACGGACCTGTGTTTTTAGTAAACAGTCGCTTCCCCCTGGTCTCTGCGGCCCACACCCGCTCAGGAAAGCAAGTTTCCCTCACGAGGCAGGCCCCCCTTCTTCCGAAGTTACGGGGGCATTTTGCCGAGTTCCTTAACCATGATTCTCTCGATCGCCTCGGTATTCTCTACCAGATCACCTGTGTCGGTTTAGGGTACGGGCGGACTGGGACCTCACGCCGATGCTTTTCTAGGCAGCATAGGATCACCGAATCACCCACCAAAGTGGGCGCCTATCAGGTCTCAGGCACACGTTCCGCGGATTTGCCAACGAAACACCCTACACCCTTGGACCAGGTCAATTCCATTGCCTGGCTCGGCTACCTTCCTGCGTCACACCTGTTAACACGCTGACCTCACACCCTCGGTTCCCAGCCACCAACCACAACCACCCCCCAAAGGAGGCAGCACGTCATGGCGGCAGGTGGTTAGCATCAGATGCTCAGTATGGGCGGTCCTTCGCCGGTACGGGAATATCAACCCGTTGTCCATCGACTACGCCTGTCGGCCTCGCCTTAGGTCCCGACTAACCCAGGGCAGATTAACTTGACCCTGGAACCCTTGATCATTCGGCGGACGGGTTTCTCACCCGTCATTCGCTACTCATGCCTGCATTCTCACTCGCGTAGCCTCCACCGCTGGTTTCCACCGCGACTTCACCGGCCACACGACGCTCCCCTACCCATCCAAACCACTGGACCACAAAAGCCAATGACATGTTTGAATGACGCAACTTCGGCGGTGTGCTTGAGCCCCGCTACATTATCGGCGCGGAATCACTTGACCAGTGAGCTATTACGCACTCTTTCAAGGGTGGCTGCTTCTAAGCCAACCTCCTGGTTGTCACAGCAACTCCACATCCTTTTCCACTTAGCACACGCTTAGGGGCCTTAGTTGGCGTTCTGGGCTGTTTCCCTCTCGACTATGAAGCTTATCCCCCACAGTCTCACTGCTGCGCTCTAACTTACCGGCATTCGGAGTTTGGCTAAGGTCAGTAACCTTGTAGGGCCCATCGCCTATCCAGTAGCTCTACCTCCAGTAAGAAACACGCAACGCTGCACCTAAATGCATTTCGGGGAGAACCAGCTATCACGAAGTTTGATTGGCCTTTCACCCCTACCCACAGCTCATCCCCTCCATTTTCAACTGAAGTGGGTTCGGTCCTCCACACGCTCTTACACGCGCTTCAACCTGGCCATGGGTAGATCACTTCGCTTCGGGTCTAGACCGTGCCACTCAAACGCCCTATTCAGACTCGCTTTCGCTACGACTACCCCACACGGGTTAACCTCGCGACACAGCACTAACTCGCAGGCTCATTCTTCAAAAGGCACGCCATCACAGAACACAAAGCCCTGCTCTAACGGTTTGTAAGCACACGGTTTCAGGTACTATTTCACTCCCCTCCCGGGGTACTTTTCACCATTCCCTCACGGTACTGATTCACTATCGGTCATCAGGTAGTATTCAGGCTTACCAGGTGGTCCTGGCAGATTCACACGGGATTCCTCGAGCCCCGTGCTACTCGGGCACCCACACTAGGACGGCAGCACGCATGATAACTACGGGACTATCACCCTCTCTGGTCCGGCATTCCAACCGATTCACCTATACGCCTGCACCTCATCCCGCCAGCCGAATAGAACTGGCACATATGGACCCCACAACCCCGAAGATGCAACGCCTATCCGCTATCACACACCTACCGGTTTAGCCCCATCCGCGTTCGCTCGCCACTACTAACGGAATCACTATTGTTTTCTTTTCCTGCGGGTACTGAGATGTTTCACTTCCCCGCGTTCCCCCCACATGGCCTATACATTCAGCCACGGGTCACACCACATAACATGGTGCCGGGTTTCCCCATTCGGAAATCCTGGCCTCAACGTCCGGTTATCGACTCCACCAGGCTTATCGCAGATTCCCACGTCCTTCATCGGCTCCTGATGCCAAGGCATCCACCGTGCGCCCTTAAAAACTTTCAACACAAAACAACTCAAATACATGAGCAACAAAACAATCAACAAAATCACAAAACAACAAACACCCACACACACAAAATGCGGCAGGCACCTGTCATTTCAAGATGCTCGCGTTCACTATACAGTTCCCAAACAACAACCCCACACCCCCACACCACACACCCACACACCAGCCGCAAGTTCATTGATATTCCACCCATGAGCAACCCGCCCACCAACACTCGTGGCGGCAACGGGCAACCAATAATGGTTAGCTCCTTAGAAAGGAGGTGATCCAGCCGCACCTTCCGGTACGGCTACCTTGTTACGACTTAGTCCCAATCGCCAGTCCCACCTTCGACGACTCCCCCCACACAAGGTGGTTAGGCCATCGGCTTCGGGTGTTACCAACTTTCGTGACTTGACGGGCGGTGTGTACAAGGCCCGGGAACGTATTCACCGCAGCGTTGCTGATCTGCGATTACTAGCGACTCCGACTTCATGGGGTCGAGTTGCAGACCCCAATCCGAACTGAGACCGGCTTTTAGGGATTAGCTCCACCTCACAGTATCGCAACCCATTGTACCGGCCATTGTAGCATGCGTGAAGCCCAAGACATAAGGGGCATGATGATTTGACGTCATCCCCACCTTCCTCCGAGTTGACCCCGGCAGTCTCCCATGAGTCCCCGGCATAACCCGCTGGCAACATGGAACGAGGGTTGCGCTCGTTGCGGGACTTAACCCAACATCTCACGACACGAGCTGACGACAACCATGCACCACCTGTGAACCAGCCCCAAAAGGGGAAAGACCATCTCTGGCCCGGTCTGGAACATGTCAAGCCTTGGTAAGGTTCTTCGCGTTGCATCGAATTAATCCGCATGCTCCGCCGCTTGTGCGGGCCCCCGTCAATTCCTTTGAGTTTTAGCCTTGCGGCCGTACTCCCCAGGCGGGGCACTTAATGCGTTAGCTACGGCGCGGAAAACGTGGAATGTCCCCCACACCTAGTGCCCAACGTTTACGGCATGGACTACCAGGGTATCTAATCCTGTTCGCTCCCCATGCTTTCGCTCCTCAGCGTCAGTAAATGCCCAGAGACCTGCCTTCGCCATCGGTGTTCCTCCTGATATCTGCGCATTTCACCGCTACACCAGGAATTCCAGTCTCCCCTACATCACTCTAGTCTGCCCGTACCCACCGCAGATCCGAGGTTGAGCCTCGGACTTTCACGGCAGACGCGACAAACCGCCTACGAGCTCTTTACGCCCAATAATTCCGGATAACGCTTGCGCCCTACGTATTACCGCGGCTGCTGGCACGTAGTTAGCCGGCGCTTCTTCTGCAAGTACCGTCACCCCCAAAAGGGGCTTCTTCCCTACTGAAAGAGGTTTACAACCCGAAGGCCGTCATCCCTCACGCGGCGTCGCTGCATCAGGCTTTCGCCCATTGTGCAATATTCCCCACTGCTGCCTCCCGTAGGAGTCTGGGCCGTGTCTCAGTCCCAGTGTGGCCGGTCACCCTCTCAGGCCGGCTACCCGTCGTCGCCTTGGTGAGCCATTACCTCACCAACAAGCTGATAGGCCGCGAGTCCATCCCCAACCGATAAATCTTTCCACCCCCTGCCATGCAGCAGGAAGTCATATCCGGTATTAGACCCAGTTTCCCGGGCTTATCCCGAAGTCAGGGGCAGGTTACTCACGTGTTACTCACCCGTTCGCCACTAATCCACCAGTGCAAGCACCAGCATCATCGTTCGACTTGCATGTGTTAAGCACGCCGCCAGCGTTCATCCTGAGCCAGGATCAAACTCTCCATAAAAAACAAGAAAAGCACACCACCAACCACCACACGGAACCACACGGTGGCCAATGATGCAATCCCGGCGAATAAAAAACACTCAACCACCACACACGGGGGTGCGGGCAATCAAGCAAAATGTTTCGTATTCACCAAACAAAAATAATTTGGTATCAACAAACTTGGCACACTATTGAGTTCTCAAACAACAAGCGCTTCCGACACCACGAACCACCATCATCTGGCTGGCCGCTTCGCTCCGGAGCAACTTTCCAACCTTACCACATCGCCGATCTTTGTCAACTCGACACTTCGTAGAGTGCGATACCCGCCGCCATCGAGGCGTTCAGGGACTCCATGGCCGAAGAGATCGGAATCGAGACGATAGCGTCGCAGGTTTCACGAACCAGTCGCGACAGTCCCTTGCCCTCGGAACCGATCACGATGCACAGCGGTTCGGTGGCCAGTTCCAGGTTCGGAAGCTCGACATCTCCCCCGGCGTCCAGGCCGATGACGAAGATACCCGCGGCCTTCATCTCCTTCAGGGCACTGGTCAGGTTGCTGGCCTTGGCGACGGGCACGCGTACGGCGGCGCCGGCGCTGGTCTTCCAGGCCGAAGCGGTGACGCCCACGCTGCGGCGTTCGGGAACAATGACAGCCTGGGCGCTGAAGGCCGAGGCCGAACGGATGATGGCACCCAGGTTGCGGGGGTCGGTGATTCCGTCCAGGGCCAGGAACAACGGCAGGTTGCGCTCGTAGCCCTTCTCGTAGTCCCGGGCGACCTTGCTGGTCAGTTCCACCGCGTCCTGGTACTCATAAGGCGGAACCTGCAGGGCCAGGCCCTGGTGGATGGCGTCATCGGTCATCCGATCCAGCTCCACTCGGCTGGCTTCCATGACCGGGATGCCCTGTTCGGCGGCGAGCTTCAGGGATTCACGCACCCGGTCATCAACGTCAATGCGCACCGCAATGTGCAGGGCCTTGGCCGGGATGCCGGCGCGCAACGCCTCCACCACCGAGTTGCGTCCGGTCACCATCTCAGCGTTCACCCGCGGACGGCGGGTGGTGGGACCGCTTGGCCTGGGAGCGTTCGGCCAGCTGCTTGCTGCGGTAGGCCTTGTGGTACGGCCGGTCCTCGGCCTTGGGGGTCGGCCCGCGGCCTTCCAGGGACTTGCGCCCCTTGCCGCCGCTGCCCTTGGTCGGGCCCTTCTTGTTCTTCCGTTTAAACAACAAGCGCTTCCGACACCACGAACCACCATCATCTGGCTGGCCGCTTCGCTCCGGAGCAACTTTTCAATCCTACCACTTGGCCGATCTTTGTCAACTCGGTGATTTTGTCTCGCGCCTAAACTTCTTCGGTTCAAACCGTTCTGTTCGAGCGGCGCGGGTACTAACTCTACACGAAATTTCGATGAACGCAAAACGTTCTGCTGCGGTTTCCTGCACCCGTTTCTCGCCCGGATTCTCGGGGATCTTCACCCCGCTTTCGCCTCCGCCCCTCGTGAAGAGCGTCGAATCGGTTGTTGTGAACCACGTCTCGCATGCGGGGAGAGCGCAAAGAGCGGGCCGGATATCTCCGGCCCGCTCTTTGTCGGGTTCTGCCGTTGCGTTGGACTGCGCCGACGTTTGGCCGATCAGAGACCCGTTCTACTGGCCGGCATCCTGACGTCGCCGCGCTACTTCGTAGAGTGCGATACCCGCCGCCATCGAGGCGTTCAGGGACTCCATGGCCGAAGAGATCGGAATCGAGACGATAGCGTCGCAGGTTTCACGAACCAGTCGCGACAGTCCCTTGCCCTCGGAACCGATCACGATGCACAGCGGTTCGGTGGCCAGTTCCAGGTTCGGAAGCTCGACATCTCCCCCGGCGTCCAGGCCGATGACGAAGATACCCGCGGCCTTCATCTCCTTCAGGGCACTGGTCAGGTTGCTGGCCTTGGCGACGGGCACGCGTACGGCGGCGCCGGCGCTGGTCTTCCAGGCCGAAGCGGTGACGCCCACGCTGCGGCGTTCGGGAACAATGACAGCCTGGGCGCTGAAGGCCGAGGCCGAACGGATGATGGCACCCAGGTTGCGGGGGTCGGTGATTCCGTCCAGGGCCAGGAACAACGGCAGGTTGCGCTCGTAGCCCTTCTCGTAGTCCCGGGCGACCTTGCTGGTCAGTTCCACCGCGTCCTGGTACTCATAAGGCGGAACCTGCAGGGCCAGACCCTGGTGGATGGCGTCATCGGTCATCCGATCCAGCTCCACTCGGCTGGCTTCCATGACCGGGATGCCCTGTTCGGCGGCGAGCTTCAGGGATTCACGCACCCGGTCATCAACGTCAATGCGCACCGCAATGTGCAGGGCCTTGGCCGGGATGCCGGCGCGCAACGCCTCCACCACCGAGTTGCGTCCGGTCACCATCTCAGCGTTCACCCGCGGACGGCGGGTGGTGGGACGCTTGGCCTGGGAGCGTTCGGCCAGCTGCTTGCTGCGGTAGGCCTTGTGGTACGGCCGGTCCTCGGCCTTGGGGGTCGGCCCGCGGCCTTCCAGGGACTTGCGCCCCTTGCCGCCGCTGCCCTTGGTCGGGCCCTTCTTGTTCTTGCGAACGGCTCCTGGCCGATCCTTTGGTGTGCTCATACTCGCGGTTTCCTTTAGTTCAAAAATCTGTGGTTGGTTGCCGGCACCGGGGCGCCGATGGTGCGGGGTCTGGCCTGTTATTTCTCCAGGGTCCAGCGCACCCCGTCGGCGGAGTCGACGACGCTGATGCCCAGCGAGGCCAGGGCGTCACGGATCTGGTCCGAACGGGCCCAGTCCTTGGCCGCGCGGGCCTCGGCGCGTTCGGCCAGCTGCGCCTGGATCATCTGGTCGAGCACCTGGTATTCGGCGCTGGTGCCGGTGGTCTCCGGTTCGGTGGCGTCATCCAGTCCCAACACCCGGACCATGGCCAGCACCTGGCTAAGTGCCCGGGCCACCGTGGCCTCATCGTGGTTGTCCAGCGCCGCGTTGCCCTCACGCACGGTCTCGTGCAGTGCCGCCAGGGCCTGGGGGACGTTCAGGTCATCATCCATCGCCGCCGCGAAGGCCTCGGGCACCGTTCCGGACTGGGAGTCCAGAACGGCGTTGGCGGTCCCGGCCGCAGCCTCCAGCCGGTAGCGGGCGTTGGCGATGAAGGTGTCAATGCGCTCGACCGCCGCTGCGGCCTCGGTCAGCGAATCCGGACGGTAGTCCAGCTGCGAGCGGTACTGCGCCTGTCCCAGGAAGTAGCGCACCACCCGCGGGGTTGCCTGCTCCAGCATCTGGTGCGGGGAGATGGTGTTGCCCACGGATTTGGACATCTTCTCGCCCTGGTAGGTAACCATGCCGTTGTGCATCCAGAAGTTCGCGAATCCGTGGCCGGCCGCCGCGGACTGGGCCAGCTCGTTTTCGTGGTGTGGGAAGCGCAGGTCCAGCCCGCCGCCGTGGATGTCGAAGTGTTCGCCCAGGTACTTGCCGGCCATGGCGGAGCACTCCAGGTGCCAGCCCGGACGCCCGCGGCCCCAGGGGCTGGGCCAGGAGGCGGTCAGCGGGTCGCTGTCCTTGTGCCCCTTCCACAACGCAAAGTCGCGCGGGTCGCGCTTGCCGCGCGGGTCGGCGTCGGCCGCTTCCTGCATGTCATCGACCTTCTGGCGGGTCAGTGCCCCGTACTCGGGGAAGGAACGCACGTCGAAGTACACGTCGCCGGACCCGTCGCTGGCCGGGTAGGCGTGTCCCCGCTCGATCAGCAGTTCGATCAGCTCATGCATTTCCGGCACGTGCCCGGTCGCCCGCGGCTCGTAGGTGGGACGGCGTACCCCCAGGGTCTCGTAGGCACGGGCGAACTCCTGCTCGAAACGGTAGGCCAGGGCGAACCACTGTTCACGGGGACGGTAGTACTGATCGGCGGCGAAGTCCGGCGCGAAGGACGCGGCGGACTTTTCCAGGATCTTGTCGTCGATGTCGGTGACGTTGCGTACGGTGGTCACCGCGAAGCCGCGGTATTCCAGCCAGCGGGTGAGGATGTCAAAGACAATTGCGCTGCGAACGTGCCCCACGTGCGGCATCCCCTGCACGGTGGCGCCACAGTAGTACAGCTTGACCTCGCCCTCGGTGATGGGCTGGAAGTCTCGCACGGACGCTGATTTGGTGTCGTAGAATCGCAGGCTCACAGCATTAAGGTTATCCGAAAGCCCGCGGTTCAGGGTCGGCAGGTGGCGCAAATCCCCTCGGTGTCGCCCGCCGGCTGGCGGTCCCGGCTGCCGGGGCGCTAGTCGCGGCGATAGACCAGGGCGGTGGCGTAGGCGGTGATTCCGGCGCCCTCCCCTTCGTACCCCAGGCCATCGCTGGTGGTGGCGGTAACGGTGACCGAGGCTTGCGCCGCGTCGCTAAGCACCTGGTTGGCTTCCTCGCGGCGAGCGGCGAAGCGGGGACGGCGTCCAACGAACTGTACGGAGACGTTGCCGATCTGATAGCCGGCAGCGCGTACGATCCGGGCGGCCTCGGCCAGCAGCGTGGTGCCGCTGGCTCCCGCCATCTCCGGCCGGTCCACCCCGAAGTGTGTGCCCAGGTCCCCGATTCCGGCGGCGGAAAACAGGGCGTCGCAGGCGGCGTGCGCCACCGCGTCGCCATCGGAGTGCCCGTCGAGTCCCACGTCATCGGCAAACAGCAGTCCGGCCAGCCACATTGGACGCTGCGGATCCTTGCTCACCGCGTGCACATCGATGGCGTTGCCGATGCGTGGGATCAGCGGCTGGTCCATGGCGTCTTCCTCCGTGTCGTCCCGCAGAATTGTCCGTGCGGCGTGAATGTCCTGCGGATGGGTGATTTTCAACGCCCGCTGGTCCCCGGCGATGACTGTCACCGAATGTCCCTGGGCCCGGACCAGGGAGGCGTCATCGGTGACCGCCTCACGCCGGGCGTCGCTGGCTTCGCGCAGCGCGGCATGCGCGGCCCGCAGGACGGGCGCGTGGAACCCCTGTGGGGTCTGCACGGCACGCAAGCTGGCTCGGGCCGGGGTGTCGCGCACCGTGTCGGACCCGCTGGTCTGCTCGACCACGGAAATGGTGTCGATGACCGGCAGGGCGGGGATGACGGCCGGACGCTGTGGATCCTCCAGAGTCTGCAGGACGCGTTCGAAGGTGTCCGGCGGTGTCAGCGCGCGGGCCACATCATGGACCAGGATCCGGGTCAGGCGCTGGTCGACCGCTTCAAGGCCGGCGCCCACGGATTCGGCTCGCGTCGCGCCGCCAGGCACGCAGCTGACCCGCGGGCCGTAGGGCCGGGCCTGTTCGGCCAGCAGCTCATCGGAGGGGGGAACCACGACCACGATCTGCGCCAGCTCGGCTACCTGCGTGGCCCGATCCAGGCAGTGCTGCAGCAGGCTGCGGCCCTCGATGGTCACCAGCGCCTTGGGGATTCCGGCACCCAGGCGGGTGCCGCTGCCGGCCGCGACCAGGATCAGCGCGGCATCAACGTTGGGGTGTTCATTCACGTCTTCCAGCCTACTGTGCCCCGGCGCCACGAGGCCGCGCGCTGCTGGTTAAACGAGAGAACCGTGGTTGGTTACCTGTAGCAACCGACCACGGTCGATGATTCTCAGCCGGGGTTTGCGCCCCGGTGTGCCCACTGATCTAGTGGGAAGCCAAAACCTCATCCAAGAGCCCTTCGGCCTTGGTTTCGTCCAGGTCCTTGGCCAGCGCCAATTCGCTGATCAGCACCTGGCGCGCCTTGGACAGCATGCGCTTCTCGCCCGCGGACAGGCCGCGGTCGTTCTCACGGCGCCACAGGTCACGCACGACCTCTGCCACCTTGATGACATCACCGGAGGCAAGCTTTTCCAAGTTTGCCTTGTAGCGGCGCGACCAGTTGGTCGGCTCCTCGGTAAATTCAGCACGAAGGACCTCGAACACATGGTCCAAGCCTTCCTGACCGACCACGTCACGGACTCCAACCAAGTCAACGTTCTCGGCCGGGACCTCGATGGTCAGGTCACCCTGCGCCACCTTGAGCTTGAGATACATTTTCTCTTCGCCCTTGATCTTGCGCATCTTGATCTCTTCGATCATTGCCGCGCCGTGGTGCGGGTAGACTACAGTCTCGCCAACCTCAAAAACCATGTGGATAAACCCCTTTCCCACGTACTAGTCTACCACGACCGGTTTTTTGGCCGCTGTTACCTATGCCCCAATAACCGCGAATTCATGCGGTTTTTACTCTTCCAAACGGGGGAGAAACGTGGTATGAAGAAAGTAGTTCAGAGTCCAACGGACAACCCAAGCCCCTTTCCCGCCGTTGGGGTTGTCCAGTGTTACAGCTCGCCAAATCACGCTTTTCACGCTTAAACCGTTAGGCTAGGTAATAGTCGTGGACTTCGTGTGGCCTGTTTCGAAAATTGCAGAACCCCGAAAGTGCACCACGAAACCATGCAACTCACTATTCTCATCGAGGAGTTTGTGTCGTGATCACCGCACGCATGACCGCTGGACGCCGTATCGCCGCGTCCCTCGCCCTGGCCGGGTTGGCACTGGGTGTCACTGGCTGTGGCGCCATTAACCAGCAGGAAACCACCACCAACTACGCCCCGAGCGATGGCATCATTGCCGATGTCGCCGACGCCAAGGTCCGCAACCTGCTGCTGGTGACCAACGCCGAGCACCAGGAAGCCCGCCTGATTGGCAGCGTTGTCAACAACTCGGACAGCTCCCTGACCCTGAGCGTCAAGGCTGGCAACGCCAGCGCCGTGAAGATTCCGGTCGACGCCTCGGGCACCGTGAAGCTTGAATCCAAGGAATTCGTCGTGGACGGGCTGAACGTGGCCCCCGGTGAGCACGCCGAAGCGACCCTGAGCACCGAGGGTGAAAGCGTGGAGACCAGCATTCCGGTTGTGGACGGCACCCTGAAGGAGTACCGCGAATTCGTTCCCGGCGGCTTCGAGCAGTCGACCACCGACCACCTGACCCCGAGCGAGCAGCCGGAGCACGGCGGCAGCCACTAGGCGGCAGGCCCGGGCGACCAACCGCGAAGGACCGGCGCACCACCCCAGCAAGGGGCAGGTGCGCCGGTCCTTCGCTTTAATGCGTGCGGCACCCAGCGGCGCGTAGTTCACGGGTTCGGGCTTGCCCCCGGTGGGCAGGGACGGTGCGCTGCCCGAGCGCACCAGAGCCCTCGCACAACCTTGGGCCGCCGGCACCTTGTGCCGACGGCCCAATGCTGCGGATCCACCCGGGCGGTCGGGTTTACACCGTGAACTTGTAGCCCAGTCCACGCACCGTCACCAGGTGCGCCGGGGCGGCCGGGTCCGTTTCGATCTTCGAACGCAACCGCTTGACGTGCACGTCCAGGGTCTTGGTGTCGCCCACGTAGTCGCTGCCCCACACCCGGTCGATCAGCTGGCCGCGGGTGAGCACCCGTCCGGCGTTGCGCAGCAGCATTTCCAGCAGTTCGAATTCCTTGAGCGGCATCGCGATTTCCTCGTTGTTCACGGACACCACGTGGCGTTCCACGTCCATGCGCACCGGCCCGGCGGTGACCACGTTGGTCAGCAGCTCCTCGCTTTCGCCCTGGCGGCGCAGCACGGCCCGGATCCGGGCCAGCAGCTCGCGCGAGGAATAGGGTTTGGTGACATAGTCATCGGCCCCCAGTTCCAGGCCCACCACCTTGTCGATCTCCGAGTCCTTGGCGGTCAGCATGATCACCGGCACCTGGCTGGTGGCCCGGATCTGGCGGATCACCTCGGTGCCCGGCTGCCCCGGGAGCATCAGGTCCAGCAAAACCAGGTCCGCCCCGTGACGCTCAAATTCGGTAACCGCGGTGATTCCGTCATCGGCGATGCGTACCTCGAAGCCCTCACGCTCCAGCAGGTAGGAGAGCGGGTCGGACAGCGACTCCTCATCCTCGACGATCAAAATCCGGGTCATCGGTTTCCTCCTTCACGCCCGCCCTCGGCGGCCGCGCTAGTTCCACTGGCGGAGCGCACAACCGGCCCCTCCAAATCAAGATCCTGCTCATCCAAGGTCGGGATGCGCAGGGTGAACGTTGATCCCTGTCCCTCCTGGGACCACAGCGAGACCTCCCCGCCGTGGTTGGCCAGCACGTGTTTGACGATGCTCAGTCCCAGCCCGGTGCCCCCGGTCTGGCGGGAACGGGCCGAATCCACCCGGTAGAAGCGTTCGAACACCCGTTCCTGCTCCTCCGCGGAGATGCCCGGGCCCTGGTCGGTCACGGAGATCAGGGCGAACCCGTCCCGCTCGCGCAGCCCTACCCCGACGGCGCTGTGCTCCGGGGAGTAGCGGATGGCGTTGTCGATCAGATTGCGCAGCGCGGTCATCAGCAGGTCCGCATCCCCGTGCACCGGGGCCTGAACCTGGCCGCCCACGGAGATCGTGATGTTGCGTTCTTCGGCCAGCAGCTTGTTGCGGTCCACCGCCTCGGCCACCACGGCGGCCACCTGCACCTGCTCCCCGTGCACGATTGCGTCGCTGCTTTGCAGCCGGGAGAGTTCGATGATGTCCTGTACCAGCGCTGAGAGCCGGGAGGATTCCTTGTGCAGCCGCCCGGTGAAGCGGCGCACCGCCACCGGGTCGTCGGCTCCGTCCTCGATCGCCTCGGCGAGCAGGGAAATCGCCCCGACCGGGGTCTTCAGTTCGTGGGACACGTTGGCCACGAAGTCGTTGCGCATCGCCTCGGTGCGGGTGATCTCGGTGCGGTCATCGGCCAGCAGCAGGATGTACTCCTCACCCAGCGGTGCCACCCGGGTGTGCACCACCAGTGCCCCTGGACCCATGGTCCCGCGCTGCAGCTCAAACTGGCTTTCGGTGATCACCCCGTCATCACGGACCCGGCGCACCATGTTGGCCAATTGTTCGTGAACCAGGGTGTGTCCGCGCACCAGCCCATAGGCGTAGGCGGCAGGGTTGGCGCGCACCACCCCGTCAACGTCATCAAGCACCACGAAGGCGCGGCCGATCACCGAGAGCACCGCGGCGGCCCCCTCGGGCAGCGTCGGTTCATCCACGGCCGGCAGCTGGGCCGAACGGCGTTGGGCGAAAAAGTATGCCAGGACGCCGACAACACCGAGGGCCAGGCCGATCAGGCCGGCGATCAGGGTTGGAAAGACTTCGTTCACCCCTTCAGGGTATCGGCATTAACCGGTGGTGAAGCGCCGGATGTCGCCGGATTTCCCGCTTCGGGTGTGGTGTTCACCAAACGTTCACCTTTGGCTCCTGCACAGTTAAGCTGGTGCTGTCAGGCTTGTTCACGATCCCTCCGCCATGCCCGAAAACGGGCTGGAACGCCTAGGACCCGAAAGGACGTACGCGAGTGCGCAAAGTATTTCAGGCTGATCTGCAGCAGATCGGCGAAGACCTCATTGAGATGTCACAGCGGGTGGCCGAGGCGATGGAACGCGCATGGGACTCGCTGGCCAACGCGGATGTGGACCTGGCTCAGGAGGTCATTGCCGAAGACGCGAAGATTGACTTCCTGCAGACCCAGCTCGATGAGCGGGCCATTGACACCCTGGCCCTGCAGGGGCCGGTAGCCAGCGACCTGCGCATGATTGTCGGTTCGCTGCGCATGAGCGCCTCGCTGGAGCGGATGGGCGACCTGGCCCGGCACCTGGCCCAGCTGGCGCGCCTGCGCTTCCCCAAGCGGGCGGTGCCCTCGGCAATTTCCGAGACCTTCAGCAAGATGGCCCAGCTGGACATCCGCATTGCCCGGGAACTGGGCCGGCTGCTGGACACCCGCGACCTGGCCATCGCCAGCCAGATCATTGAGCTGAACCGCGAACTGGACAAGCTGCACTCGTCGGTCTTCCAGATCATTGCCGAGGAAAGCTGGCAGGAGGACGCCCCCACCACCGTGGACGTGTCGCTGACCAGCCGCTACCTGGAACGCTTTGGTGATCACGGCGTCTCGGTGGCACGCAAGGTCACCTACCTGGTCACCGGCGAGTGGGAGCCCCAGGGCTAGGTTCCACCCGGCACGCAATACAGCACCATGCCACGGTCCGGCATCTCCCCAACGGGATGCCGGACCGTGGCATTTGCGCATCGCCGCCGCCCGCCGGGTCAATGACATACTGGAGACGAACCTAGCCTGCGCCAAGGAGTATTGATGAGCAACGAATCAGAGATGGAACTGTTCTCCCGGATCCTGCTGCATTTCACCTTTGACGGAATCAGCCCGGCCCTGCGGGAACCGGAGGGCATCGCAGCCGAAGCCCGTGAAGGCATCACCCTGCTGCGCGCGCTGGCCAACCGCGGACACCGCGAGAACGCCCGGGATCTGACCGAACAGGCCCTGAGCCAAATCAACGAGGCCTCCCAGCTGCCCGAGGCCCCCGCGTCCGTCTTCGCCCAAATCACCAACGAACTGCTCGAGCTGCACACCGAACTCTCGGCCTGAGCATGGCCCGGACACACTCCGTGGCCCGCACCCCGGTCAGCGCCCTGGACCAGGACCTTGCCCAGCTGCGTGACTGCTTCGACCTGCGCCGCGCCGCGGCAGCGCCCCGCGGGCCGGCGGCACGTCAGTGGCTGCAGGACCTGGAACTGGATCTGCTGGATGCCGCCGAGCAGCTGGCCGCAATGCTGCAGGAGGGGCCCGCGCTGCCGGTGTACCAAACCTGCGCCCAGGCCATCGACCTGCTCACCGCAGAGCTGGCCCGCTCCGGGGATGACTACGGGCTGATCCAGATGGCCCTGCAGGAATTGGCCCCGCTGCACGCCCGGGCCGCCGTGCAGGCAGGAGTCCCGGCTGCCGACTTGGTGCCATGGCTGCTCCAGCAGCAGCTGCGTCGGCCCCCGGCGAACTGGCAGCCGGACGTCTTCGCCTACCGCGCGCTGCTGCCCGGCCCGGCGCTCAACCCATACAAGCAGCGGCTGCAGCGTGCCCTGCAGTCCCTGCAGGCCCAGGCTTCCCGGCAACCGGCGGCCGCGGCTGACCGCCTGCTGCAGGTGCAGCGGGTGGCGCAGTACAACCGCCAACGCCTGGCAGTCCTGGAAGCCGACGCCTCGGCGATAGTCCAAAGCCATGGCGGGCCAAGCCGGGATCCGCTGCTCATTGCGCAGGCCCTGGACGAGGCCGGCCTGGCCAGTGCCGCACTGAACTACGCCCACCGCGCCGTGCACGTTGAGCTGCCCGACGGATCCCGGCCGCGCGCCGGGGCCCTGCGCTTGTGGCTGCAGCTGCTGGACCGGCTGGAACCCGAACGCTCCCTGGCTGCCCGGCTGCAGCTTTTCCACCGCTACGGCGGCTACGAGCTGGCCGAACAAATCTACCGGCTCGGCGCCGGTCAGTGGCCGGAACATGAGCAGATGGTCTTTGAGCGCCTGCGCGCCGATTCCCCGCGGGACGCGGTGCGTTTTGGCCTGCAGGTGCTGCAGGACCCGGCACGGGCCTGCGATGAGCTGGGACGCCTGGAGGAACCGGGCCACGCGCTGCTGGATCAGGTGATCAGCGCCGTTGTCCCATTCGCCCCCGAACGGGCCGTGCCCCTGCTGGAATCAAGCGTGGAAGCCAAGCTGCTGCATGCCGACCGGCGCATGTACCCGCAGGTCGCCGACCAGCTGCGCCAGTTGCTGGAACTGGCGGCAAAAACCGGTGAGACGGCGCGGGCACGGAAGTTCATTGCCCAGGTGCGCATCCGCCATGCGAACCGGCCGCGCCTGCTGGAACAGCTGGACCGCGGTGGGCTGCCCCGCTGAGCGCGAACCCGCACGGCCGGGCCGTTAAACACCGTCGGCATGTCTCGAAGTGGTCTTCGAAACATGCCGATTGAAGAAAGCTGGTAAAAGTGCGGCGATTAGCCTTCGCACTCGACGCAGAATCCGATGTTGCCTTCCTCGCGCACCAGCTGCGAGCGGTGACGGACCAGGAAGCACGAGCCACAGATGAACTCGTCGTCCTTGGCGGGAACGACCGTGACGGTCAGTTCCTCGTTCGACAAGTCAGCACCGGGCAGTTCCAAACCGTCGGTGTGGTCGGTTTCGTCGAGTTCGCGCACGACGCTCTTGGCGTCGGGGGCGTTTGCGGACTTGACCGCATCCAGTGAAGCCTTACGTGCCTCGGCTACATCCGGGCGGACCTCATCGTAATCAGTTGCCACGAATTGCATTCCTAACGTGAGCCATTGTGCTGTTCGAGATAGGAGATTACAGCATAGATGAGACAAAAACACAATCGTGGAGGGAGGTTTCGCTCACAGCCTGTCAACCATGGCCCCGCCGGTAGCGGAACGGCAAAAGACGTGCCACGTCGGAAGCGCTTTCACGCTTCGTTCGTGGCACGTCTTACAGTGCGTGGAACCTACTTGCGGCCCTGGTTGGCCACTGCCTTGATGGCCTCGGCGGCGGCTTCGGGATCCAGGTAGGTGCCCCCGGCGGTGACCGGGGTGAAGTTCTCGTCCAGTTCGTAGACCAGCGGGATGCCGGTGGGAATGTTCAGCCCGGCGATGTCCTCGTCGCTGATGCCGTCCAGGTGCTTGACCAGGGCGCGCAGCGAGTTGCCGTGCGCGGCGACCAGCACGGTCTTGCCCGCGGTCAGATCCGGCTTGATGGAGTCCTCCCAGTACGGCAGCATGCGCTCAAGCACGTCCTTGAGGCATTCGGTGCGCGGAGCGTCATCACCCAGCGAGGCGTAGCGCTCGTCGCCGACCTGGCTGAACTGCGAGTCGTCGGCCAGCGCCGGCGGCGGGGTGTCGTAGCTGCGGCGCCACTGCATGAACTGCTCCTCGCCGAATTCGGCCAGGGTCTGCGCCTTGTCCTTGCCCTGCAGCGCCCCATAGTGGCGTTCGTTCAGGCGCCAGCTGCGGTGCACCGGAATCCAGGAACGCCCGGAGGCCTCCAGCGCCAGGTTGGCGGTGACGATGGCACGGGTCAGCAGGGAGGTGTGCAGGACCTGCGGCTTGTAGCCGGCCTCGTCCATCAGCTGGCCGCCGCGCACGGCCTCGGCGCGGCCCTTCTCGGTCAGCGAGACGTCATACCACCCGGTGAACAGGTTCTTCTCGTTCCATTCACTCTGCCCGTGGCGCAGCAAAATCAAAGTATGGCTCATGATTCCCATCTTAGCGTTGCAGGTTCGTGCCCCGGTGGTTCATTGCACCCACCCTGGGCGTTGGTCACCCCTCGGTGCTCCCGGCCCATCCCTCGGAACGGGCGCAGGGACCGGCGGGTCAGTAGTTGTACCAGTTGCCTCCGCGCCCGGAGAGCGCCGGGCGCACGTCGGCCAGGTAGACGCAGCAGATGCAGGCGGCAATCAGCTGCAGGAATCCGCCGCCGAGCGCGGCCGCGTTGGGCAGCACGGAAAGCACGGCGATGAAGGCGCTGCCGCCGGTCAACGCCATCCAGAACCCCTTGGTGCGCTTGCCCTCGGCCACAAAGCGGTCCCCGGGGTGGCGCACTGCGTCAATCAGCGCCCACAGCGCCAGGACCGCGATCACCAGGGACAGGGCATACATCAGAAAGAATTCGATGGTGCGTGCTAGTTGCATGTTTCCAGCCTACCCGCGCGGCCCCGCGCCGGGACACATTGGCAACGACACATTTGGCGCACCGGCACCCCGACCAGCCCGCCGACGGCGGCGGGCTCAGCCTTCCAGGCTCCCCAGCGCCTGGCTCAGGTCCCGCCACAGATCCTGCGGGTCCTCGATGCCCACCGAGAGCCGGATCAGGTTCGGCGGCACGCTGGCCGGTTCGGAGGCGTGCCGGGCCCGGCGCTCGGCCAGGGTTTCCACCCCGCCCAGCGAGGTGGCCGGGGTAATCAGGCGCAGCGCCGCGATCACCCGGTCGGCGGCCGGGGCATCGGCACCGACCTCCAGGGCAATGATCGACCCGAACCCGTCCATTTGCTCCCGGGCCCGTCCATGGCCCGGATCCCCGGGCAGGCCGGGGTAGCGCACGGCGCCGACCGCCGGGTGGGCCTCTAGCTGTTCGGCCAGGAACTGGGCGTTGGACTGGGCCCGTTCCAGGCGCACCGAGAGCGTGCGCATCCCGCGCAGCGCCAGGAACACGTCCATGGGTGAGGCGATCGCCCCATGCAGGGTGCGGTAAGCGTGCAGCTTCTCCCGCAGCTGCGGGTTGGAGGTCACCGCCGCGCCAAGGACCACATCGGAATGTCCGGAGAGCGACTTGGTCACCGAATGCACCACCACGTCCGCGCCCAGGCCCAGCGGGCGCTGCAGCAGCGGGGTGGCGAACGTGTTGTCCACCAGGCTGAGCACACCGTGCTCGGCCGCGGCGGCCAGCAGCACGGGCAGCTCGGCCACCTCCAGCATCGGGTTGGTCGGGGACTCGAGCCACAGCGCATCGGCGCCCTGCAGCGCCGCGATGCCGGCGGCGGTGTCGGTGATATCGATCGGGCGCACCACCACGTCCCCGGCCGCCTCCATCTGGGCCAGCAGCGAGAGCGAACCGTTGTAGGAGTGCCGCGGCAGCACCAGGGTGCCCCCGCGCGGAACCAGTGACAGGGCCGCAGCGATCGCCGCCATCCCGGAGGAGTAGACCAGCGCCGGGAGCGTGGCAAGCTCCAGCTGGCCCAGCAGCTGCTCGAACCCATCCCAGCTGGGGTTCGCGAAGCGGGCGTAGACCCGGTCCCCGCCGCTGGCCACCGCCTGTGAATGGAAGGTGGAGGTGAAGGTCACCGGATGGTTCACCGGGGCGTTGTTCACGGCCTCGGGCCGGGCGCCGGCCACCGCCAGGGTGTGGGCGCTCCACTGTTCGGGGTCGGTGTGCGGGGTCTTGGTTGGGCTCATAGCGCCAAGATTACGCCCGGGCCGGGAAGCGAAGCAGCAGCATTGCAGCATGTTTCACCGCCGGGCACAGTGAGCGTGACGACTTCTGCGGCCAGCCGGGCAATCCGCGCCCCGATCTTCGTTAGGCTAGACGGGTGAGTACCGCATCCCCCAGTTCCGCGCGTGGCCTGTTCCTTGCCTTTGAAGGCGGTGACGGCGCCGGCAAGTCCACCCAGCTGCGCCTGCTGCACCAGGCCCTGGCCCGCGGCGGCGCCCCGGTGGTCATCACCCGGGAACCGGGCGGCACCGACATCGGGGAGAAGCTGCGCTCCCTGGTGCTCGAGCACGGGCACGGGCAGATCGATGAACGCACCGAGGCGCTGATGTACGCCGCGGCCCGCGCCGCCCACGTCAACCAGTTCATCCTGCCGCACCTGCGTTCGGGCACCCACGTGGTCACCGACCGCTTCGTGGATTCCTCCCTGGCCTACCAGGGCATTGGGCGCGGTCTGGGGATCGAGCAGGTGGCGGCCGTGAACCGGTTCGCCACCGACGGGCTGGCCCCGGACCTGACGATCCTGCTGGACATCTCCGCGGCCGACGGCCGGGCCCGGCGGGTCACCGCCGGGGGCGGGGTGGAGGACGCCGACCGGCTGGAAGCCGAACCCGATGACTTCCACGAACGCATCCGCCAGGGCTTCCTGGCCCTGGCCGGCACGGCCCCCGAACGCTACCTGGTCCTTGACGCCACCACCGGCGCCGAACAGCTGCACCGCCAGATCCTGAACCGAGTGCAGGCGATGCTCTGATGCGCCCGGTCTTTGCCGAGCTGGCCGGACAGCAGCGCATCATTCAGGTGCTCGAGCGCCAGATTGAACTGGGCGCGCCCACCCACGCCTGGCTGTTCACCGGCCCGCCCGGTTCCGGGCGCACCACCGCGGCCCGGGCCTTCGCCGCGGCCCTGCAGTGCGAGCGCCAACCGGCCGGTTGCGGGCAGTGCACCGCCTGCGTGCAGGTCCTGGAGGGCACCCACCCGGATGTGGACTTCATCTCCACCCACAAGGTCGCCTACCAGATCGAGGACGTGCGCCAGCTGATCACCCGCGCCCAGGAAAGCGCGCGGACCGGACGCTGGCGGATCATCATCATTGAGGACGCGGACCGGATGACCGAGCGCACCACCAATGTGCTGCTCAAGGCCATCGAGGAGCCGCCGGCACGCACCCTGTGGTTCCTGTGCGCCCCCTCCCCCGCCGATGTGCTGGTCACCATCCGCTCCCGCTGCCGCGCGGTGAATCTGTCCATCCCCTCCGTGGATGAGGTCGCCGATCTGCTGGTGCGCCGGGACGGGCTGAGCCAGGAGCAGGCCCACTTCGCCGCCCGCGTCTCCCAATCCCACATTGGGGTGGCCCGGATGCTGGCCCGGGACGAACAGGCCCGCTCCCGGCGCGAGGAGGTCATCAGCCTGCCGCTGCGCCTGCGCACCCTGCCCCAGGCGATGGCGGCCGCCGCCCAGGTGGTGTCCCTGGCGACCGACCACGCCGAGGCGACCACCGGCGCCTCACTGGCCGAACGCACCGCGGCGCTGCGCCACGCGAACGGGCTGGGCGAGGAGGAAACCATCCCGCCGGGCCTGCGGGGGGCCTTCAAGCAGCTGGAGGAGGACGCCAAGCGCTTCTCCCGCCGCGCCACCTTCGATTCTTTGGACCGCACCCTGATCGACCTGACCACTTTTTTCCGTGACGTGCTCACCCTGCAGCTGGGCACCCGGGTGGAGCTGATCAATGAGCACCGGCGCAAAGAGATCAGCGCCTACGCCGCCGCCCAGCCCAGCGAGAAAACCCTCTCCCAGATCGACGCGATCAACGAAACCCGCCGCCGCCTGGCCGCCAACGTCACCCCGCTGCTGGCCCTGGAGGCACTGATGTCCACCCTGCTGCAACCGGTCCGACGATAGTTTTCCAGCGCTGCGGCGCTCACCAACCCAAGGAGTGACACGTGTCCGTACGTCCACGCCACCGCCGGTGGCTCCCCGCCGCGGCCTTCAGCGCGGTGCTCGCACTGCTGGTCAGCGGCTGCTCGGCCCCCACGGAACAACGCGCCGAACCGGAGCCGGTGGCCCAGGGGCTGCAGAGCTACTACGAGCAGCAGCTGCAGTGGGAAAAGTGCGGCAGCGTCATCGAATGCGCCACCCTGAAGGTGCCGCTGGACTATGAGAACCCGCAGGATGGCTCCATCGACCTGGCGCTGAACCGCCGCGTCGCCCAGGGCAGCGAAAAGAACCTGCTGGTCAATCCCGGCGGTCCGGGCGGCTCGGGGCTGGACCTGGTCAAGTCCTCGGTGCCGCTGATGTTCAGCAAGGAACTGCAGCGCGAATACAACGTCATCGGCTTCGACCCGCGAGGGGTGGGCAAGAGCACCCCGGTCACCTGCCTGGACGACGCCGAACAGGACGAACTGCGCCAGCAGAACCAGCGCAGTTGGGTCCCCGCCGAACGCGAGGAAATCCGCGCCGAGTCCAAGAAGTACGCCGACTCCTGCCTGGAAAAGACCGGTGAGCTGCTTGGCCACGTGGATACCGCCAGCGCGGCCAAGGACATGGACATCATCCGCGAGGCCCTGGGTGATGAGCAGCTGGACTACCTGGGTTTCTCGTACGGCACCTTCCTCGGCGCCACCTACGCCGACCTGTTCCCGGGCCACGCCGGGCGGATGGTGCTGGATGGGGCCATGGATCCAAAGAGCACCTCCAGCCAGGTGGACCTGGCCCAGGCGGTCGGCTTCGAAAAGGAAATCAAGGCCTGGCTGGAAGACTGCGTGGAAAGCGGGGACTGCCCGTTCACCGGCACCGCGGAGGACGCCTACAAGCAGTTGCAGGACTTCTTCAAGAAGCTTGAGGCCAAGCCCATGGTGGCCAGCGACGGGCGCAAGGTACCGGTCATCGACTTCATCAACGGCTTCATCATCCCGCTCTACGAGTCAACCTCCTGGCCGATGCTCAGCTCGGCGATGGCCGACGCGTTGGAGGGCGACGTCGATCAGATCCAGTACTTCGCCGACCTGTCCGCCGGCCGCGACGAGGAGGGGAACTACACGGGCAACACCACCGAGGCCTTCGGTGCGGTGACCTGCCTGGACTACCCGATGGACGCGGCCGAGGCGCGGATGGAGGCCGAGGCCAGCGAACTGCAGCGCCAGGCTCCCATTATGGGCAAGTACCTCTCCTACGGTGCCCTGGGGTGTGAGGATTGGCCGTTCGAGTCGACCCGGGTTCCCGGCGAGCTGCACGCCGACGGCGCCGGGGACATCCTGGTGATCGGAACCACCGGCGACCCGGCCACCCCGTACCACTGGTCGGAATCACTGGCCAAGCAGCTGCAGGGTGGGGTGCTGCTGACCTATGAGGGCCACGGCCACACCGCCTACGGCCGCTCGAATGACTGTGTGACCCAAGCCGTGGACGGGTACCTGATTGATGGACAGGTTCCCGAAGACGGAACCAAATGCTAGGACGCGGCCAGCCGCCCTCGCGTTTTGACGAGCCAAGAGCGACTCGGATAAAGTGACTTGGTGCCCTAGTGGCACTTGGCCTCCTTAGCTCAGGGGTAGAGCAGCTCCCTCGTAAAGAGCAGGTCGCCGGTTCAAATCCGGCAGGGGGCTCGGCCAGACGCCCTTGTCAGAATCGCCAGCGATTGTGACAAGGGCGTTTTTCGTACCCGCAAGGCTACGCCGACGCCGCCGGTGCCCGTTTCAGGGAGCGACGGATAACGCCGGATGATGCCGGGTTCGGATCAACCAGCCAAGACCAGGCCGATCTTTGTGAGGTTCTGCGCCGGATCGGCGTCCGGTTCCGGCTGCGTCAGGTACTGTTCCCAGGCCACCTCGGCTGGGTTCAGCCCCTGCTCCAGCACCCATTGGCGCAGATGGGCGTGCGCTGCTGCCAACTGTTCGTAGTCGCCCTGCACCACCAGGGTGGCCGTACGGGCGGCCGGCAGGATTGCGCCCACCACGGGTTGCACGGAACCCAGCGGGGCATCCAGCGGCAACGCCACGGCCAAGTCGATCAGGCGGCCGGGGGTGCCGTAGGTAATACCCAGCGGGGCGCCCACCAGCCGGCGGCCGCTGTCCTGCAGCGCGGCAAACAATTGGGGAAAACTGGCGTCATAGAACGCCCTAATCTCGTCAAACCCCAGGGTCTTGCGGATCAGCGCCAGGTGCACCAGCGGGTGATCCTCGATGACGGGCTCGGGAAACTGCTCTGCGCTCATGTTCGCTCCATCTGGGTCGGCGAAAGGACAACGCCAGTCTAGAGCGCAGCGGCTGGCCCCACCAGAGACAGGGTCAGCCGCCGTGCCACGCGGGTTCTAGGCGAAGTCGGCGGTTGCCGGATCCGAGGCGATCCGCCCTTCGGCCCCGCGGTCCAGGCCGGCGATCTTTTCCAGGTCCTCGGCGTCCAGGTTCACATCCAGCGCCGCGAAGTTCTCAACGATCCGCGATTCGGTGACCGACTTGGGGATCACCACGTTGCCCAAGGCCAGGTGCCAGGCGATGACGACCTGGGCGGTACTGGCCCCGTGCTTCTCGGCAATCTCAACGAGCACCGGGTCCTTGAGCAGCTCGCCGCCCTGGCCCAGCGGCGACCAGGATTCGTGGATGATCCCGTGTTCCTTCTCGTAGGCGCGCAGTTCATGCTGCGGGAAGTACGGGTGGGTTTCGACCTGGTTGATCACCGGGCGGACACCGGTGGCTTCATGCAGCTCCTCGAGGGCCTCAATGGTGAAGTTGGCGACGCCGATGGAGCGGGCCCGGCCCGATTCCTTCAACTGGACCAGGGCCTTCCAGGTATCCACGTACAGTTGGCGCTTGGGCTGCAGCCAGTGGATCAGGTACAGGTCCACGTAGTCGGTGCCCAGCTTCTGCAGCGAGGCATCAAAGGCGGCCAGGGTCTTGTCGTAGCCCTGCTCGGAGTTCCAGACCTTGGTGGTGATGAACAGCTCCGGGCGTTCCAGCCCGCTCTCTGCGATCGCGCGGCCCACTCCTGCCTCGTTGCCGTAGATCGCAGCGGTGTCGATGTGCCGGTAACCGGCCTTCAATGCCGCGGCGAGCACCGGCGCAACCTGCTCATCGGGAATCTGCCAGACACCGAAGCCCAGCTGGTCAATGGAATTTCCGTCCAGGAACGTGACTTGTGGAACTTGTCTACTCATGTTCCCAATCTAGTGTGCGCACCGGGTGCGGGGAAACCGGAAAACGGGTCAGTCGCGCACTTTTTCCAGGGCCGCCTCAGCGGCCTGGACTCCTTCGACAACGATTTGCACGCGGGTGCGCACCGCGAAGTTGCTGACATCGCTGCCGGCTTCGGCCTGCAGCCGGGTCATCGCCAGCACCTGGGCACTGGTGGCCAGGTCATTGGCGGCCTTGGTCAGGGCTCGGTGCACGTCAAAGGTGCGTTCGGGCACGAATTCCTCTTCACTGGGAGTCAGCTTCTGGGCCTGGGTGCACACCACGCGCACCCGCGGCTGCAGGTCGGCCAGTTCATTGGCGCAGGCCATCAGCTGGTTGTGCAGCTCGTCGTTGCCGATTCCCTCCACCACCTGGAACACCCGGTCCAGCGAACGGTTGAACCGGTCGTGGGCGCGACGCCACACCCCCTGCCCGAGGTCGCGGTTGGCGGCGCGGGTTTGGCGCAGCCGGGAAAAGAAAGCCATGAGCTCGTGGTTGCCTTCCTGTGCTCTGGTACCGGTTTAAGAGTACCGGGATTCGCAGACCAGCCCACCACCGGCAGTGGCCGCCGCATCCTTGACGGATGCGACGGCCACTGCCCGCTGCGATTAGGGTGCCCCGGACCGGGTTCCTAGCAGCAGCGTCCCTGCGGGTTGCGCTCCTGCCAGTCGGTGTAGTCCTTCCAGAACTCCCGTTCGTTCATCGGTTCCTCGCCCGGATGCTGGCGCCGGTGGTGTTCCAGGTAGTGCTGGTACTTGTCGGCGCCCAACACCCCGTCGACGAACTTCTTGGCCTTGAACAGGCCCTGGACGAATCCCATGTTCCCCTCCCCTAGTGCCCCGCGGCCGGGGTGGTGCCGGTGGCCTCGTGGTAGTCCTTCCACTTCGCCTCCAGTTCCTTCTCCGCCGGCAGGGAGACAATGCCCTGCGGTGCATAGATCTTGGATTCCACGTACGGGTCCTCGGTGTCATCGGCCGCGTTGAGGTTCCGGGCACGCACGGTGGCGATGATCGCGGCTACGATCACGATGACCGAAAGCAGCAGGAACGCCACCGAGAGCCAGCCCTGCACGCCGGTGTTGCGCACGACCGCCTCCATGGCCTCCACGCTCTTGGTGCTGCCCAGGCTGGCTTCCCCGTTGGCCAGCGCTTCCTTGTAGGCGTTGTGGTTGGCGAAGTAGCCGACCTTCACGTCGGTGGAGAAGATCTTCTGCCAACTGGCAACGAACGTGATCACGACGGTGAAGGCCAGCGGCAGCACGACCACCCAGAGGTGCTTGAAGTTTCCGCGCTTGGCCACGATGGTCATCACGATCGCCAGGGCGATCGCCGCCAACAGCTGGTTGGAGATGCCAAACAGCGGGAAGAACGTGTTGATCCCGCCCAGCGGGTCGGTGACCCCGAGGATCAGGATGTACCCCCAGCCGGCGACCATGATCGCGGTACACAGCCACGCCCCGGGACGCCACGAGGTGTCCTTGAACTTCGGGACGAAGTTGCCGATGGTGTCCTGCAGCATGAAGCGGGCCACACGGGTTCCGGCGTCCACCGCGGTGAGGATGAACAGGGCCTCGAACATGATCGCGAAGTGGTACCAGAAGCCCATCATCGCGGTCCCGCCGAACCACTGGTGCATGATCGTGGCAATGCCCACCGCCAGGGTCGGGGCGCCGCCGGTGCGTGAAACCACCGACTCCTCCCCGACGTGGTTGGCCAGGTCGGTCAGCGTTCCGGGCTCCAGATGCACCCCGGAAAGCCCCAGCGAGTTCACGAACGCCACCGCGGTTTCCACGGTGCCGCCGGTGGCGGCGGAGGAGGCGTTCATGGCGAAGTAGATGCCGCGGTCGATGGAGATCGCGGCGACCAGGGCCATGATGGCCACGAAGGATTCCATCAGCATGCCGCCGTAGCCCAGGAAGCGGGTCTGCTTTTCCTTCTCCACCAGCTTCGGGGTGGTGCCCGAGGAAATCAGGGCGTGGAACCCGGAGAGCGCGCCACAGGCAATGGTGACGAACAGGAACGGGAACAGGCTGCCGGCCACCACCGGCCCATCGGAGCGGGAGGCGAACTCGGACACCACCGGGACGTTGATTTCCGGGCGCACCACAATGATCGCGATCGCCAGCAGGGCGATCACACCGATTTTCATGAACGTGGACAGGTAGTCGCGCGGGGCCAGCAGCAGCCAGACCGGGAGGATCGCGGCGATGAAGCCGTAGATGATGATGGCCCAGGCGATGGTGGTGCGTTCCATGTGGAAGAACTCGGCACCCCACGGGGTTTCGGCGATCCAGCGTCCGGAGATGATGGCGAACATCAGCAGCACGAAACCGATGATGGATACTTCCAGCACCTTGCCCGGGCGGATGAAGCGCAGGTAGATGCCCATGAACAGGGCGATCGGAATGGTCAAGCCCACCGAGTAGACGCCCCAGGCCGATTCACCCAGCGCGTTGACCACGACCAGCGCCAGGATGGCGACGATGATGATCATGATGGCCAGGGTGGCGATCAGGGCGGCGGTGCCGCCGATGACGCCGAGTTCCTCGCGGGCCATCTGGCCCAGTGAGCGGCCGCCGCGGCGCATGGAGAAGAACAGCACCAGGTAGTCCTGCACCGCTCCGGCCAGCACCACGCCGACGATGATCCAGATGGTTCCGGGCAGGTAGCCCATCTGCGCGGCGAGCACCGGGCCGACCAGCGGGCCGGCCCCGGCGATCGCGGCAAAGTGGTGACCAAAGAGCACCCGGCGGTCGGTGGGCACGAAGTCCCGGCCGTTGTTCAGGTATTCGGCCGGGGTGGCGCGGTGGTCATCGGGTTTGGCGATCTTGCGTTCGATGAACTTGGCGTAGAAACGGTAGGCAATCAGGTAGGTGGCCACCGCGGCGAACACGAACCAGATGGCATTGATGGTCTCGCCGCGGGAGAAGGCCAGGACGGACCAGGCCACGGCCCCCAGCAGCGCGATCGCCACCCAGATAATGATCCGCGTCGGGGTCCAGCGGTTCTCCTCGCGCTCGGCCACTTGCGGATCGACCGCTGCCGGCGGCAATGTATGACTGCGACTCATGGCAACTTACCTTTCGAGAGGGTGCGGTGATGATGTGCCCCGTGATCTGGGTGACCCCATGCTATGAAGCGGGTCACCCAGATGTAAACAAATCCACACTACTCCCACGGGGCCGCTGGCCTAGTGCAGCGTTACGACAATCTTTCCCTTGTGCTCTCCGGAGTCGAAGTACTCGTGGGCGGCGGCCAGCTCGTCAAAACCAAAGCTGCGCTCCACATTCAGTTCCAGTGACCGGTCCTGCAGCAGCGGGGTGAGCCGCTGGACGGTGCGGTGCACGATCCCGGCCTTCTCCTCCAGCGGTCGGGAACGCAGCGTGGTGGCAATGATGCGCAGCCGCTTGGAGAGCATCAGTCCCAGGTCGGCTTCGGCCTTGCGCCCACCCTGCAACCCAATGATCACCAGCCGTCCGCCCACGGCGAGCGCCTTGAGGTTCATGGCCAGGTACTTCGCGCCCACTACGTCCAGGATGAGATCCACCCCGGTGCCCTCGGTCAGTTCCTCGACCCGGGTGAGCACATCCTCGGTGGCGTAGTTGATTCCCGCATCCGCACCCAGTTCGGTGCAGTAGGCCAGTTTTTGAGCGCTGGAGGCGGTGACCAGCACCCGTGCCCCCGCCGCCTTGGCCAGCTGGATCGCCATGGAGCCGATGCCGCCGGCGCCGCCGTGGATCAGGATGGTCTGCCCGGAGCGCAGTTCGCCCTGGTCGAAGATGTTCGAGACCACGGTCGAGGCGACCTCCGGCAGCCCGGCGGCCTGGCTCAGGTCCATGTCCTGGGGAACCGGGAAAAGCACCTCGGCCGGTGCGGTGACGTATTCGGCGTAGCCTCCGGAGGCCAGCAGCGCGGCGACCCGGTCTCCGGTGGCCCAGCGTTCCACGTCGGGGCCCAGTGCCTCGATGGTGCCGGCCACCTCCAGGCCCGGGATGTCGCTGGCGCCTGGGGGCGGCGGGTAGACCCCGATCCGCTGCTGCACGTCGGCACGATTCAGGCCAAAGGCGGCGACCTTGATCAGCACTTCCCCGGCCCCCGGCACCGGTTTGCCGCGTTCGACTTTCTCCAGAACTTCCGGTCCCCCGGGCTGTGAGTAAATGTAGGCCTGCATGGTGTGGGACATAGTCAACGATTCCTTTCAGGTCTTGCCGATAGCGTATACTCGTTCCGGTTGGATGGTTGTCCGAGCGGCCGAAGGAGCTGGTCTTGAAAACCAGTGTGCGGTAACCCCGTACCAAGAGTTCGAATCTCTTACCATCCGCACAGGGAAAAACCCCTTGCCTTCCTTCTTACATGGAATGGCAAGGGGTTTTTGTGTTCCCACGCCCGGGCCGGGCGTGGGCAGCGCCGCCGGCGGCACAAGACCGGGATCGGGTGCTAGTCGTAGTCCGGGCCGGCACCCACGCCGACTTCGGCGCCCTGCTGCGAGCGCCGCAGTGACAGGTGGGAGATCCCCAGCCCGCTCAGGCGTGCCAGCTCGTTGACCACCAGGTGCGCATCTCCCAGCGTGCGCGCCGCCGGGTCTTCCACATCCCCGGACTGTGCGGCAATCGCGGTCCCCCACTGCACGGAGGACAGCTGCAGGCCCAGCACGAAGATGCCGCGGTGCACGGTGCCGTCACCGGCCACCAGCCGGTAGGGCTCACCGACCACGTCGAAGCCCGACCCGGGGATCAGTTCCCCATCCGCGTTCTGCCAGTGGAAGGCCCGGGCCACCCGGTCCCCCAACAGCTGTCGCATCAGCCGGGTGTTGTTCTGCAACACGCGGTTGGCTGGCATCATCGATTCGCACAACAGCCGGGCGGTGTACCCCTCGCTGTCCACCCAGGGGGATGAGACGGTGAATTCCCCGGCGAGCGCATCGAATTCAAACCGCGGTTCTGGTCCAGCGAAGGACACGAGTCCGGCACGGGAAAGCGCCAACAGCTGTTCGATGCGTTCCAACGGAGGACCGGAGGCCATTCCCTCCACCAGCGGTTCGAAGCGTCCCTGGATTTCCTCGATCTTCGACTGCTGGTCTATCAGGCCCTGGGCGATCAGGTCCTTGACGACCATCCGTCCGGCGTTCATGGTCAGCACCGCCCAGGAGAGCGGGTCCTGCATGCCGCGCGCACTGCAGTGCGCGTTATGC
Source organism: Glutamicibacter creatinolyticus (assembly GCF_006094275.1). Classification (GTDB taxonomy): domain Bacteria; phylum Actinomycetota; class Actinomycetes; order Actinomycetales; family Micrococcaceae; genus Glutamicibacter; species Glutamicibacter creatinolyticus. The sequence continues at coordinate 433,527 of NZ_CP034412.1, read as the reverse complement.
CGCAGGTACTGGCGCACCGCCTGCTGGTAGTGCTCGTGCGAGGGGAAGCCGATCTCCTCAAAGGGGTGGGCCAGCCCCGGCACATCCAGCCACTGGATCATGGGGAAGCCGGTGATGAAGTCACGCAGCGCAGCCAACCACACCTGGGTGCCCTCGTGGTGTTCGGCGTCCAGGATTTCGGCCACATGGGAGAGGAACTGCTCGGCCGGGATGGGCAGCTGCGCCTCGTGCTCCCGTGCACACTGGCTGTAATAGGCCCAGAGGATGTCCCGATGCAGCAGCGGCCAGATGTCCCGGCTGAACACCAAAGTGGCCTCGGGGTTGTTTCCCCGGGCTTCGGCCACCTGCTGCATCAGCTCCTCGGCCTGCAGGTAATGCAGCGTGATGTCCTCGGGGATGAACCGATCCGTCAAGGGTTTGCCCCAGTAGGGGGTGCCGCGCCGGGAAGCGGCAACCAGTACCGGCTCCTTCCCGGAGGGCAGGTAGTCAAAGCGCTCGCCGGGTACCTGGGAAACCTCACGGAACTGCCCTCCGCGGCCGATCGTCAGTTCGGCCATGGCGTCGAAGAAGTTCAGGCCCATCCCACGCAGCAGTGCGGGCTTGCCGGCGGAGAACTTCGAGTAGTCCACATCCAGCGGGATGCTCGGGCCAATATAGGTGGTCCCGGCCTGTTGGGCCTGCTCTGCCAGCACCTTCTGCTGCGGGTTCAGGTCCGCTGCCTGGTGCCCCAGGGCCAGCACCACCGCATCGGCCCGCAACTCGTGCCGCTGGTCGCTCCCGGGGGTTTCATAGCTCACCCGGTAGGTGGCCTCGCGGGGATCCACCGCCACCACTTCACCGCGGATGAATTCGTAGTCAACATCCGGGTGCCCGGTGAGTACCGCCGCGCACCGGTCGTAGACATGCTCAAGATACCGGCCGTACAGGGCGCGGGTGGGGTAGGTCCCCGATGAGGTGTTCTGCAGTTCGGCTTGCTGCCCCTGGCTCAGGTTGGCACCGTCCCCATGGCGCTGCACGAACTGGGCAAAGCTGAGTCCCGGTTCGCTGTCCTGCCGGTCAGGGGCGACAGTGGGAAAGGAAGCGGGCGTATTCATCCAGAAATTGGGTGACTGGCTTGAGTCCCACACATGTCCAGAGCCTGGCCGGTAGGCATCAAGCACAATGACACGCAGTTGCACAGCCAGCCGGCCGGTGTTGGCCACCATGCTGGCAAGGCGCTCGACCGTGCTGGTGCCGCGGGGGCCGGCGCCAATAATGGCTACTGCGAACGTTGCTTTGGTGTCATCTCGTTGGGTACTCACCCTCCAAGATTATTCTGTTTCCGGCCTAGACTGGGGCACATGGACCGAAGCGCAACCCAGCAACCGCCCGTTGATCACACCGAATCCCTTGACTGGCTTGAGGGAATCCATGACGAGAAGGCCCTTGAATGGGTCCGGAAACAGAACGCCGTCACCGAAGGCGAGCTCTATGACGCCAACTTCGAGGCCACCACGCAACGGATCCAGCAGGTACTGGACGCCACCGACAAGATCCCCATGGTCACCAAGCGGGGCGAGTACTACTACAACTTCTGGCGGGACGCCGATCACCGCTTGGGCGTATGGCGGCGCACCGACTGGCAGTCCTACCGCAGCTCCAACCCTCGATGGCAGGTGCTGATCGACTTTGACGACTACGCGCGGAATCAGGAACAGGACTGGCATTTCGCCGGCGCACAGCTGCTGCGCCCCGGGGCGGGCGAGCCGTACCGACGCGCCCTGATCCGGATGAGCCCCGATGGCGGGGACCAGGTGATGATCCGGGAATTCGACCTGGCATCCTTGGAGTTCGTGCCGGACGGATTTGAGCTGCCGGTGGCCAAGACCTCGGTCTCCTGGGTGGATGAGGACACCATCTTGGTGGCCAGCGCGACCAACGAACAGGATACGACCCGTTCCACCTACGCCCGCTGCACACGCCGTTTGAAGCGGGGACAGCAGCTGGCGGCGGCCGAGAGCATTTTCGAAGTCGACGTGGAACACGTGGGCGGCTGGGCACATTTCGATTCGACACCGGGTTTTGAACGCATTGTCACCACCGACGCCATTGACTTCTACAACTCGGTGACTGGGGTGATTTGGGATGATACCCACCAGATCATCAAGGTTCCCACCGATGTTCGGGTCCTGTTGCACCGCCAATGGGTGCTTTTCGCGCCACAGACCGATTGGAACCAGCAGGGCACGGTCGTACCGGCCGGAGCATTGGCCATCACCGAACTGTCCAGCTTCCTTGATTCCGGCGATCCGGGCACCCTGGTCTTCACCCCGGATGAGCACACCTCGCTTGAGTCCTTCTCCTTCACCGCAGGCCACCTGCTGATCACGCTCCTGCGGGATGTGGCCAGCGAAGTACAGGTTGTCGACCTGGATTCCGGGTTTGCGAGCAGTACCCTGCCGGTTCAGGGTGACTTCCTCTCCGTGTCGGTCAGCGCCGTGGATGACGAGGATGAGCAGGCCGGTGAGGACTACTGGATGACCGTCACCGGTTTCACCCAGCCCACCACCTTGCTGCGCGGACGAGTTGGTGGGCAGGCCGAGGTCATCAAGCGCTCACCGGAGCGCTTTGATTCCGCCGGATTGAGCGTGACCCAGCATTTCGCGGTATCCGCGGACGGCACCCGGGTGCCGTATTTCCAGGTCGCTGATGAGCAATTGGTACTGGACGGAAAGAACCCGGTACTGATGGACGGCTATGGAGGGTTCCAGGTCAGCCTCACCCCGGGCTACAGCCCGTCCCTGGGCACCGCATGGTTGAATCGCCGCACTGCGCAGGGACGCCGCGCCGTGTACGTGTTGACCAACATCCGTGGCGGGGGCGAGTACGGCCCGAAGTGGCACCGTGCGGCGTTGCAGCAGAACCGGCACCGCGCGTATGAAGACTTTGCGGCCATTGCCGAGGACTTGGTGGCACGAAAGGTCACCAGCCGTTCGCACCTTGCCGCGACCGGCCGTTCCAATGGCGGTTTGCTCATGGGCAATATGATCACCGGGTACCCCCAGTTCTTCGGCGCCATCTCCTGCGGTGTTCCCCTGCTGGACATGAAGCGCTACACCCGGCTTTCGGCCGGCCACTCCTGGATCGCCGAGTACGGAGACCCGGAGATTCCGGAACAATGGGAATACGTGCGCACCTTCTCACCGCTGCACCGGCTGGATGATCAGCCGCATCCGGCGCAAGACTATCCGAAGTCCCTGATCTGGACGACGACGACCGATGACCGGGTTGGCCCCGTACAGGCACGCAAGATGGCAGCTCGCATGCTGGAGAAGGGGATCTCCTCCACGCGTTACCACGAGCCGGAAGACGGAGGTCATGCCGGTTCCACCGACAATGCGTCTACCGCCCGCATGTTGGCCACCAGCTACGAGTTCCTATGGCGTGCGATACAGTAGCGTGCGGCCGTTTTGTTTCCAGCCAGCAATTTCGATAAGCTTTATTTTGCTGGAAACAGCGGATGGACACGTGCCAGAGCGGCCGAATGGACTTCACTGCTAATGAAGGGTCGGGGTTAAACTCGACCGGGGGTTCAAATCCCCCCGTGTCCGCCAAAAACCCCCTAGTAAACTAGGGGGTTTTTCGTTTGCCAAGATGCATTTCACAGATTCTGCGAGGTAGGTCTCAAGCCTCTGACAGGTTTGATTTTCCTAGTGCACGCTGGGCTGCAGCAGGCATTCACTCTCGTTCAGCTTTACCCGTCCGTTGAAGGCGCTGCAGACCTATGACGATTTCTGCCGGTAAACAGCGGTGGGGCCGGAGCCGACCCCTTGGTCGACTCCGGCCCCACCGGTTCAAAATTTAATACTGGTTTACTTCAGGTCACGCTTCACGTCGTGTGCCGCGTCCTTGACCTCTTCGCCGGCCTTCTTGGCCTTGGCGCCGGCCTGGTCCTTCAGACCCTCGGCCTGCATGTCCTGGTTATCAGTCGCATCGCCGAGCTTTTCCTTGGCCTTGCCCGAGAGGTCCTGGGCCTGGTTCTTGATCTTATCTCCGAGTCCCATGTACTTCCCCTTTCCGTAGCGATCTCACACACCGTGCGGTGCGTTGATATGTACGACGCTAGTGAGGGCGCTATGGGCCTGCAACCGGAAATCGGTGACTCACATGAAACTCCAAGAAGATGTTCGAGAAGTTATCTGCCACCGTGAATGCGCGTCTATTCCTCACGCTTGACGAAGGAACGGAGCATGTTCTGGACTATGTCCGCGGGCAGTGAGGTGTGCTTGACGATGATGGAACTCATCTTTTCCAGGTCGGTGCGCGCGATCGCGTCAAAGAGCTCCTCGCGTTCTGATTCCGGCAGGTCCGCGGCGTCAAAGTAGACCGGGCCGTCCGGGCCCTGCCCCTCAAAACGGAAGTCGGCCACGTTCCCGGTGCCCTCTCCCCCGGCCATCGGTGAAGTGGCGATCATGCGCTCCAAATCCTCCACCGGAAGCATGGTGTGCTCGTGCAGGATCTGGGCTGCCCCGGCCGTATCGCCGTCGCGCAACATCGAGAAGAGCTGGTCGTACTCGTTCGGCGGCAGCTTCTCGCTGGAGAACTCATGCTGTTCGCCATCCACCTCGTAGGCCAGCTTGAAATGAGTGGAACTGGGGGTGCGATCCGATCCAAATTTTTCGTTCCATTCGGTGGGCACCACCCAAGTTTCATCATCGGGCAGCGACTGGATGTCCCCGGTATCCGCAGTGCGCGGCACCTCGATGCCCGCCCCGGTGTCATCACCCGGCAAATCAGCGGCGGGTTCCTTCGAACCCGGCAAGTCTTCGGCGTTTGCGTCCTGGTCGCTTCCATCCTTGGGGGCTTCAGCCACGGCCACGTCGCGCGCCGCCGGGGGCAGATCCGAACTATCCTGGTGCGGTTCGGCATCCAGCTCCGGAATCGATGCGGGGCCACCGGCCTGCGGGTAGGCGTCAAGGCTGCGCACGGCGATCACGCATTCCTTTACGCTGGCTCCGGTCTTGGCACGGTACTTCTGCACCGCGGCCATGACATCCCCCTTGGCCAGGTCCCGGTAGATCGACTTGCGTGATTCCTCATCCAGCTTGGCCGCGGCAGCCTGGGCAGCTTCACGGCTAACCGACTGGGAGATCTGCTCCATATTGCGCTTGCGCACGGACTGCAGCCAGAAGAACCCCGCTACCAGGACAAAGATGACCACGACGAGCCAGATGAGGATTTCCATGCTTCCAGCGTACTTCCTTTCCCTGCCCGTTCACCCGGCTATGCCCAAAGTGAAAGGCAATACACCGGGAGCTCCCGCAATCCGCAAGGCACGGCCCGCCATCGCCAGTGACCAGCGCGAATCGCACAGGTCATCGACCAACAGCACCGGTCCCGGCGCCGAGGAGAGCAGGGCCTCCATGTCCGCGGGAATGTCAAAGGCATCGGCCACCTCGGCCACCCGGAACGCCGAGTTGCCTCCGGCTCCCCCCTCGGCCGGGGCTGTGCGGTACTGCAGCTGACCCAGGTAGCGCAGCTGGCCCAGTTCGGCCAGGCGGTAGGCCAGGGAGCCGACCAGCTGGGGACGGGCCCGCGAGGGCATCGCCACCACCCCGACGGGCCGGGTCTGCCAGTCCCATTCGGCCAGCACCTTCACGCAGGCCTGCAGCAGGGCGTCATTGATTGGTGCGTCGGTGGGATCGGCGAACAGTTGGCGCAGCCGGTTGCCCCAGCCCAGGTCGGTCAGCCTGGCCAGGGCCCGGCCCTCCTGGACCTGTTCGTCAACCGGGATCTTGCCCTTGAGCGAATGCCCCAGCCGGTCCATCCCGGACGGGTAGGCCTTACGGGGTTCGATCGGCACCCCTACGCGGCCCAGTGCCGCCTGCGCGGAGTCCTTCGCGGTGTCCGGGATGTGATCGTCATACCAGGGCCCGGCGCAGCGGTCGCACCGTCCGCACGGTTCGGACTGCGGGTCATCCAGGGTGCGGGTCAAGAACTCCATCCGGCAGCCGGTGGTGTTCTCATAGTCCTTCATCAGGTTCTGCTCATGCACCCGGCTCTGGGCGACCCGGCGGTAGCGTTCGGCGTCATAGGACCAGGGCATGTCGGTGCGCATCCAGCCGCCGGCCACCCTTTCCACCGCCCCGTCCACGGCCAGTACCTTCAGCAGCAGCTCCAGCGGGGTGCGTCGCAGGTTTACGGCGCTTTCCAGGGCCGGCACACTCATGGGGCCATCGGTCGCGGCCAGCGTGGAGAGCACCTGCCCGGCCCGCTGTTCGTCGGGCATCGAGCTGGTGGCGAAGTACTCCCAGATCTCGGCGTCCTCCACCCCGGGCAGCAGCAGCACGTCCGCGTTGATGCTGCCGCGTCCGGCACGGCCCACCTGCTGGTAGTAGGCCACCGGGGAACTGGGCGCGCCCACGTGGATCACGAAGCCCAGGTCCGGCTTGTCAAAGCCCATGCCCAGCGCGCTGGTGGCCACCAGCGCCTTGACCTGATTGGCCTTCAGCGCCGCCTCCAGCCGCTCGCGCTGCTCCAGATCCGTGCGCCCGGTGTAGGCCGCGACCTCGTGCCCGGCTTCGCGCAGCATCCGGGCAATGTCCTCGGCCGCCGAGACGGTGAGCGTGTAGATGATCCCGGAGCCCTGGAAGTCCTCAATGTGGCTCAGCAGCCAGGCCAGGCGCATGCGCGGGGAGGCGAGCTTGAGCACTCCAAGGCGCAGCGAGTCGCGGGCCAGGGTGCCGCGCAGCGTAAACACTTCCTGGCCGCCCACCGCCAGCTGCTCGGCCACGTCCTGCACCACGCGCGAGTTGGCGGTGGCGGTGGTGGCCAACACCGGCAGCCCCTGCGGCAGACGGGAAATCAGGTCCCGGATGCGACGGTAGTCCGGGCGGAAGTCATGCCCCCAATCGGAGATGCAGTGCGCCTCGTCGATCACCAACAGGCCCATGCGCTGGATCAGCACCGGCAACTGGTGTTCACGGAAGGAGGGGTTGTTCAGCCGCTCCGGGGAGACCAGCAGCACGTCCAGCTCGTCACGCTGCAGCTGGTCCAGGATTTCACGCCATTCCAGGACGTTGGCCGAGTTGATCGCCGCGGCACGCACCCCGGCCCGCTCCGCGGCGGCGACCTGGTCGCGCATCAGCGCCAGCAGCGGGGAGACGATCAGGGTCGGCCCGCGGCCCATGGCCCGCAGCAGCAGGGAGGAAACGAAGTAGACCGCCGACTTGCCCCAGCCGGTGCGCTGCACCACCAGGGCGCGGCGCTGCTGGGCGACCAGGGCGGAGATCGCCTCGAACTGTCCAGGATGGAACTCGGCCTGCGGGTGCTGGACCAGCGCCCGCAGCTTCTCCAGTGCCAGTTCCTTTAATTCGGTCTGCTGTAGCTGCGCCATGCCCCCAGTATTCCAGCAGCCTCCGACCTTTTGCGCTTCTGCCCGGGCACCGGCGTGCGCACGATCCTGCCCAGGGCGAAACTGTTAGCGAACTCCTATGCCCGTACCGCCCCAGGACAGGGCATTGGGCCCGGCATCCCGGTAGTGTGAGGTGCGTGAGTGCAGAGATTGATCTTAAGCAGTGCTTCAAGGCGTACGACGTGCGCGGCGTGGTGGGACAGACCATCAACGAGGAAGCCGTGGAAGCCATTGGCGCAGCGTTCGTCGATGTTTTGGGACTAGGCGGACGCGAGGTCCTGGTGGGCGGGGACATGCGTCCTTCCAGCGCAGACTTTTGCCAGGCCTTCGCCCGCGGGGCGACCTACCGCGGGGCCAACGTGAAGATGCTCGGCTTGATCTCCACCGACGAGCTGTACTTCGCCGCCGGCAAGCACAACGCCGCCGGGGTGGTCTTCACCGCCAGCCACAACCCGGCCCAGTACAACGGCATCAAGATGTCCAAGGCCGGGGCCGTGCCGATCTCCTCCGAGACCGGGCTGTATGACATCCGTGATGTGGCCCAGGGGTACCTCGATGAGGGCCTGCCGGTCTCCGGGGACGCTCCCCAGGGCACGATCAGCGAACTGGACGTGCTGGGCGACTACGCCGCCTACCTGCGTGAGCTGGTGGACCTGTCCCAGATCCGCCCGCTGAAGATCGTGGTGGATGCCGGCAACGGGATGGCCGGGATGACCACCCCGGCCGTGCTGGGAGATGCGGTGCTGCCCGGCCTGCCGCTGGAAATCATTGACCTGTACTTTGAGCTGGATGGCACCTTCCCGAACCATCCGGCCAACCCGCTGGAGCCGGAGAACCTGAGGGACCTGCAGGCCGCGGTGCTCCAGCACGGTGCGGACATGGGCTTGGCCTTCGACGGGGATGCGGACCGCTGCTTCGTCATTGACGAAAAGGGCGAACCGCTCTCCCCCTCGGCCATCACCGCGCTGGTGGCGGTGCGTGAAATCGCCCGCGTCCAAAAGGACGGGGAACAGACCCCGACCATCATCCACAACCTGATCACCTCCAAGGCGGTCCCGGAGTTCGTGACCCGGGCCGGGGGCAAGCCGGTGATGACCCGGGTGGGCCACTCCTTCATCAAGGCCGAGATGGCCCGCCAGGGCGCGGTCTTCGGTGGCGAGCACTCGGCGCACTACTACTTCCGGGACTTCTTCAACGCCGACACCGGGATGCTGGCGGCCATGCACGTATTGGCGGCCCTGGGTTCCCAGCCGCTACCATTGTCAGAATTCGGCGCGGAATACGAGCCCTACACCGCCACCGGGGAGATCAACTCCGAGGTGGAGGACAAGCAGGGGGCCGTGGACCGGGTGCTGGAGCATTTCGCCGGCCAGCCGGTGGTGGTGCAGCGCCTTGATGGAACCACCATCAGCGCGCAGGATGGTAGCTGGTGGATCAACCTGCGTCCCTCCAACACCGAACCGTACCTGCGGTTCAACGGCGAGGGGGCGCAGGCCTCGGTGATCACCCCCATCCGGGACACCGTGCTGGGCATTGTGCGGGAAAACGCCAAAACGAAGTAAGCGACCGAAACGAAGCAAGCGGACGAGGAAATAGAGGACGAGACCATGAATTTTGACGAACTCGATGACTCGGTCAAGGAAGCCCTGAACAAGGTGCTGGGTACGGCGTTGGGTGTGGCTCGCGAGCAACTGGAGGAGCAGGGCGTCTTCCTGCCCTTCGCGATCGGCCTGGAACCGCAGAGCGGGGCCGAGGAGCCGGAGCTGCGTCTGCTGGCGGTGCCGCCGACCGAGAACCCCGATGACCCGGAAGCCGATATCGACACCGAGGCCATGGCCGCGGACCTGGTTCAGGTGCTGAACCAGGAGGGCGCGAACTTCGCGGCCGTGGCCATCACCTCCGATGTGCTGCTGGCCGAGGACAACCGCGACGCGATCCATGTGGTGGCCGAGCACAAGGCCGGCGCCGCGCTGGCAATTGTCCAGCCCTACACCATGCCCGATGAGCCCGGCGGCACCTGGCACTTCGAGGACCCGGTGGCCGAACCGGCGGACATGTCGCTGTTCGCCCAGGACGCCCAGTAGCCACCGGCCCCCGCCCAGCGGCCCGGACCTAGTGATGGATCAGCAATGAGACTCAGCGCCTATACCGACGTGTGCCTGCGCACCTTGATGGTGCTTGGCGCGCACGGTGTCGGCCAGCTGACCACCCGGCAGATCGCCGAACTGATCCACGTGCCGTACAACCACGTCACCAAGGCCGTGGCCGAGCTGGGCGGCCTCGGGGCCCTGGAGGTGACCCGAGGCCGGCACGGTGGGGCCAGCATCACCGAACAGGGTCTGCAGATGAATCTGGGCTCCTTGCTGCGCACCCTGGACTGGCGTGAAGATGTGGTGGACTGCACAACCCACGACGCCGCCCATGACTGCCCGATGGTCGGCGGATGCCGGTTACGCGGCGCGTTGCGCCAAGCCAGAGACGCTTTCTACGCTTCTTTGGACAACCTGACGGTGGCCGATGTGGTCTCCGCTTCCCCGGCGCTGACGCGCCTTCCCTTCCCCCAAATCCGTCCCAGCGGCACCCGTTAGCCAGCTGCCGGGCGTCACGGACTTGCCAATCAGTTCTACGTCGCGTAGAACTTAAGATGTAAATCTTGCATATGGGATGCAAGATAAACCGCCACAAGGAGACCCGATGCTTTCCACTCAATCCCGCCCGGTCATCGAAGCCACCCTGCCGATCATCGCCGAGCGGATTTCCAGCATCACCCCGAACTTCTACAACCGCATGTTTGCCGCGCGTCCGGACCTGCTGGATGGATACTTCTCCCGCTCGAACCAGAAGAACGGCAAGCAGCAGCAGGCGCTGGCCGGTTCCATCGCGGTCTTCGCCTCGCACCTGCTGAACAACCCCGACACCCTGCCCGAGACCATGCTGGCGCGCATCGCCCACAAGCACGCCTCGCTGGGCATCGTTGAGGAACAGTACCCGATCGTTTACGAACACCTGTTCGCCGCCATCGCCGAGAACCTCGGGGACGCCCTGACCCCGGAGATCGCCGACGCCTGGTCCGAGGTCTACTGGCTGATGGCCCACGCGCTGATCAAGATCGAGAAGGGCCTGTACGCCAAGCAGGTCAACGACCACTACTACAGCCTGTGGACCCTGACCGGGCGGGAGGAAACCGCGCCGGGCTCGGTGACCTTCACCTTTGAGCCGGCCGATGACACCCCGGTCACCCCCGCCGAGCCGGGCCAGTTCATCTCGCTGCGCATGCCGATGGCCGACGGCGTCCGCCAGGTCCGCCAGTACACCCTCTCCGGCAATGTCGCCGACACCTCCCGGCGCACCGTGACCGTGAAGCTGGATCCGAATGGTGAGTTCACCCCGATCCTGCACACCCAGCTGAAGGTTGGGGACACCATTGAGATTTCCAACCCCTACGGCGACCTGGTCATCGACCACTCCGGTGAGCCGCTGGTGATCGCCACCGCCGGCATTGGCTGCACCCCGAGCGCCGCCGCCCTGGCCACCCTGGCCGAGAGCAACTCACAGCGTTCGATCACGGTGCTGCACGCCGACCAGGAAGCCGACACCTGGGCCCTGCGCGCCCAGATGGTCGAATCCGTGGAGAAGCTGCCCAACGCGACCCTGACCACCTGGTTCGAGCGCGGCGAGCTGCCCACCGATGTGAAGAGCACCGCCGGCCTGATGAACCTGAACAATGCCGAGTTCGACCCGAATTCCCACGTCTACCTGTGCGGTCCACTGCCGTTCATGCACGCAGTGCGTGGACAGGCACTGGCTGCAGGCATTCCGGCCGAGCGCATCCACTATGAGGTCTTCGGACCGGATGTGTGGCTGGCCGTCTAGCCACAACACCGCACTCTGGCAGTCCAACGGATCATGGGGGTCCGCTGAGCCGCACGGGTACCAGGCGCGTCCGCGACAGCGGGCGCGCCTTTTCCCTTGTCCCCCGGCCCAGGCCACCGGGGCCGGGGCCCGGATCCCTACTTGCCCTGGGCCGGCTTGGCTGCGGCGGGGTCCACGAGCCGGGTGTGGACCTTGCCCTCAGTGACCCAGCGGCGGACCACGGAGTTGAAGAACACCGGATCCTCGATGTTCCACTGGTGGTGCAGGTTCGGAACCAGGCGGGTGACCGCCTGGGGCAGCAGGGTCTGCAGCGGCGCGAAGGAGCGCTGAACCACCTTCGGCTCCTTCGCCCCGGCCAGGATCAGCACCGGGCCGGTGAAGGCCGTCAGGTTCGCCGGCAGCCCTCCCGGGTCCAGCTCGTCCATGATGGCGCGCAGGTTGGCCGGTTTCAACGCCAGGCCGTGGGAGGCGAACAGGTCGCGTTCGTCATCGACCATGCCGTGCGCGCCGGCCTGGAAACGCCAGTACCATTCGTTGCCCAGCAGTTTGAGCTGCATCCGGCTCAACGCCCGGGCCGGGGCGGGCACCCCGGCCACCGGGGTGCCGGTGATCATCAGGGATTCCACCAGTTCCGGGTGGCGGGCGGCCACGTGCAGGGCGATCACCCCGCCCAGGGACATCCCCACCAGGTGCACCCCGCCCTCGGCGACCTCATCGGCGATCAGCGCCGCCACGTCATCGGCCGCGGACTCCAGTCCCTGCCAGGGCTCCTCGCTGCGGGCCCCGAACGCCGGAAGGTGCAGGGTGAGGATGTGGAAGTCCCCCAGCGCCAGCACCTGCGGGTCCCAGGACCAGTTGCCGACGTTGCCGCCATGCAGGAACACAATGGTTTGCGGGGTCTGGTTGCCGCTGTGGCGCCGCACCGGATGCACCTCCGGGTAGTCGCCCGGCCCCTTGCCGTCGACCCGGGTGGGGGTGGCGGGCCTGGCGGCGGCAGCCGGCTTCGCCGTCGCGCCGGTGCCGGACTTGTCCGCCAGTGGGCCGGCCTGCGGCCTGCGCCCGAACCCCTGCCCGGCAAGCAGCCGGCCGTTTTTGACCTTGTCGGCCAGGTGGCTCAGCGCGGATCCCTCACGGCTGGGGCCGCTCGGGTACTTGACCACGCCCGGACGCTGCCCGGTGCCCGGCTTGGGTTGTTCACCGATCGGTTCACCGGCCCTGAGCTTGCCGTCCTTGGCCGCCTGCGCTGGGGCGGAGCTGTTCACCGGGTCGGTGGGCTTGGGCCGCGGCTCGGCGGCCGGCTGCTTCGAGCCCTCCTGTGCCGCCTTGCTCTTCGCCGGCTTGCTCTTCGCTGGCTTGGTCGGCGACGACTTCTGGGGTGCCGGCTTCGGCCCATCGGCGGCCTGCTGACCCGAGTCCTTCGCGGTGGGGACGTTGGCGGCCGGTTTTTCCTTCACCGGCTCCTTTGCTGCGTCCGGCTTTGCCGCACTCGCCTTGGCGGCAGCTGTCTTGTCTGCCGCGTCTTGGGGCCGGTTGCCCTTGGCCTGGTTGCCTGCGGCGGTGGCGCCCTTGGTCTGCGGCGCTGCCTGCTGAGGTTTACCCTCGGCTGGCTGCCTAGTGCCGGTCTGTTGCCCGGCCGCCGTTGGCTGCTCGCCGGCGGGCTGGCCGGTCGGTTTCTTCTGGTTCGGGCCCAGGCCCTCGGGGTTCTTCTTATCAGTCATGGCAGGTACTCCATTACCGCGTCGAGCCATTCAATTTCGGCCACCTGCTGGCGGATGGCGTGATCCAAGGTGGCGGCCATCAGGAAGCTGCGCCGGTCGGCGGCCGCACGCATGTCGATGCCCTCCCGCTGGGAGAGGTAGTCATCCAGGGTGGACTGGGTCTGATCCCGCCGGGTGGCCAGCAGATCCTGGATTTCCTCGCGTTCCAGTTCCGCGGCGAAGAACACCTGGCCCATGAACGGGTCGCGTTCGGTGCCGCGGGCCACCCCGTCCCCCAGCCACTGGCGCAGCGCCTGGCGGCCCTCGGGAGTGATGTGGTGTTCCTGGCGATCCGGGTAGTTGCTTTGCGGCACGGTGCGCACCGTGGCGTAGCCCTTGTCCACCAGCTGAGCCAGTGTGCGGTAGATCTGCGCCTTGTCGGCGTTCCAGAAGTGGTTGATGGAGGAGTCAAAGTGCTTCTTCAGCTCGTAGCCGGTCATCGGCGACAAGCACAACAACCCGAGGATCAATCGCGCCAAAACCATGTGACTATACTTTCACAGGTAGGGGAGTTTGCACCCACCGGTGCGCCGTGAGCGCAACGAATTCTTTACTCAGGCTCAAGTCGGAGCGCATCCTCCATCCGTCCTCCGGCTCCCCGGGATGTGACGTCCCGCCCCGTCCCAAAGGAGTGAGCTGTTGTCCACGAACAAAAATGCGTCGGCGTTGGCCCCGGCGCACCCCGGCGCGCGGGCGGCACTGTATGTGCTGATCGGCTCGCTGGGGATCCAGCTCTCCTCCGTCGTGTCCGCGAGCATGTTTGATTCGCTGGGCTCCCCGGCAGTCAGCTCGTTGCGCCTGGTGCTGGCAGCGCTGATGCTGCTGGCCTTCTTCCGTCCCCGGCTCACCGGGCGCAGTGCCCGGCAGTGGGCAGCCATTTCCGGCTACGGGATCGCGATGGCAGCGATGAACCTGCTGCTGTACAAGGCCATTGAGCATCTGCCGCTGGGGATCGCGGTGACCCTTGATTTCCTGGGTCCGGCCATTGTGGCGTTGGTGCTCAGTCGGCGCGTGCGCGAGGCCTTGTGGGCATTGCTGGCCCTGGCCGGCGTGATCCTGATAGCCGGGCCCGGCGGCTATTTCGATCTGCTGGGCTTCGCCTTCGGTCTGGGTGCCGGACTGTGCTTTGCCCTGTATACGCTGCTGGCGGAAAAGGTCGGCAAACAGGATTCGGAGTCGATTTCCTCCCTGGCCCTGTCAGTCGCGGTTGCGGCGCTGGTCAGCCTGCCCTTCGGGGTTCCACGGGTGGCGGAGGTCTCCGGGGGACAGTGGATGATGCTGGCGCTCAGCGCGCTGATCGGGGTGGCCATCCCCTACGCGGTGGACACCCTGGCGGCCCGGATTTCCTCGGCCCGCGTGATTGGCACCCTGTTCGCCATTGACCCGGCCATGGGCACGCTGATCGGGTGGCTGCTGCTGGATCAGGCCCTGTCGCCGGTGGCGCTGGCGGGCATTGGGCTGGTTGCGCTGGCCGGGGCGTGCGTGGCCTGGCTGGAGGGCCCCAACGCCACGGCCTCCAATCCCCCGGCTTCCGGTGACCCCGTGGGTGCCCGAACGGGCGCTTGGTAACCTGCCAGGCCGGCCGCGGTCCCCGACCAGGGCCACATTTAGAATGGCAGATATGTCATCTTCCCCCTCCGCCTCCCGGCTGACCGCTGCCCTGTTTATGGTGATCGTGCTGTTGGGCACAACCGGGCCGCTGGCCACGGACATGTACCTGCCCTCTTTCCCGGCAATGCAGGACGAGTTCTCCACCACCGCCTCGGGGGTGCAGCTGACGCTGACCACCTTCCTGATCGGGATGGCGCTGGGGCAGCTGCTGTGGGGCGCGTTCTCCGACCGCTGGGGACGGACCATTCCGCTGCGCTACGGAACGCTGTTGTTCGTGCTGGCCTCGATCGGTGCCGCGCTGGCCCCGAGCCTGCCCACGCTCATTGCCGCACGCGGCATCCAGGGCGTGGGTGCTGCGGCGGGCCTGGTGATTTCAAAGGCCATCGTTTCCGACGTCACCTCCGGGCCGCGCACCGCACGCATCTTTTCGATCCTGATGACCATCGGCGGGGTCGCTCCGGCGGTCGCCCCGATCCTGGGTGCCGCGGTAGCCCATGCCGGGGGCTGGCGCGCGGTGCTGTGGGTGCTGGCCGGGGCGGCGGGGCTGATGGCCCTGGGCTCGTTTGCGGTGGTGCGTGAAACCCACCCGGCCGCGGCCCGTTCCACCGGGGCACTGTTCGGGCCATTGGGGACGGTGCTGACCCAGCGCCGGTTCGTGGGCTACATGGTCCAGTTCGCGGCGACTTTCGGAGCGATGATGGCCTACATTTCGGCTTCCCCGTTCCTCTACCAGAACGTCATGGGATTCAGCCCCACCGGTTACGCCCTGTGCTTTGGCGTCAATTCACTGGGCCTGATTCTTTCCGGCCTGATCTCCGCCCGGTTGGCGCTGCGGGTCCCCTTGCGCCGCACCGTGGGGGTGGCCCTGGTGATCCTGCTGGTTTCCAGCCTGGTGATGCTCACCCTGGTGTTTTCCGGGGTGCGCTCCCCCATCCTTGCGGTGGTGATCTTCTTTATGGTGGCTCCCGTTGGCCTGGTCATGGGCAACACCACCGGCCTGGCCCTGGAGGAGGTGCGACGCACCTCGGGCAGCGGTTCGGCTGCGCTGGGTTGCGCACAGTTCCTGGCCGGCGCACTGGTCAGCCCGCTGGTGGGGCTGGGCGGGGAAGATTCCCCGGTCGCGTTCTCGGTGACCGCACTGGTTGGGCTGCTCCTGGCGCTGGGCGCCTACTGGTCCACCGCCGACGCGCGGCATCGCCCCCGCCGGGGCTAGCTCCCTGCCCTCTTTCCGGCCCGGGCTTGTGCTCCCCGGGAACTTGGCGCCCCGGGAACTTGCCGGTGGATGAGCGCTTAAAACACCTACCCCGCGGAATCAATGATTCTTCCGCAGGGTAGGTGTTTTGTCCGGGAGCCGGATTAGGCGCTCAGGCGCTCCTTCAGGCCGTCAAGTTCGGCGCGCAGCGAGTCCGGCAGTGCCTCACCGAACTTGGCGTACCATTCCTCGATGCTCTCGACTTCCTCGAGCCATTCCTGGGTGTCAACCTTCACGGCGACCTCCACGTCATCCGAGGTGAAGCCTTCCAGGCCGGTCAGGTCCAGGGAATCACCGGTCGGCACGTAGCCCACGGCGGTTTCCTTGGCCTCGGCGGTGCCCTCGATGCGCTCGATGACCCACTTCAGCACGCGGGAGTTGTCCCCGAAGCCGGGCCACGCGAAGCCACCCTCGGCGGTGCGGCGGAACCAGTTGACCAGGAAGATCTTGGGCATCTGTTCCGGGTTCAGCTTCTGCGAGATGCGGTCCCAGTGGTTCAGGTAGTCACCGGCGTTGTAGCCGATGAACGGCAGCATCGCCATGGGATCGCGGCGCACCACGCCGGTGGCCCCGGAGGCGGCGGCGGTGGTCTCCGAGGAGAGGGTCGAGCCCATGAAGATGCCGTTGGTCCAGGTGCGGGCCTCGGTCACCAGCGGGATGGTGGTCTTGCGGCGGCCGCCGAAGAGGATCGCATCGATCTTCACGCCGTCCGGGGAGTAGTATTCCTCGGCGAGCATATCGACCTGGTCGATCGGGGTGCAGAAGCGGGAGTTCGGGTGGGCGGCCTTGCGCCCGGAATCCGGGGTCCAGTCATTGCCCTTCCAGTCGATCAGGTGGGCTGGGGCCTCGTCGGTCATGCCTTCCCACCACACGCCGCCCTCATCGGTCAGCGCGACGTTGGTGAAGATCGAGTTGCCCTTGGTGATGGCGCGCATGGCGTTCGGGTTGGTGGACCAGCCGGTGCCCGGGGCGACGCCGAACAGGCCGTACTCCGGATTCACGCCGCGCAGTTCACCGTTCTTGCCCGGACGCATCCAGTTGATGTCATCGCCCAGGGTTTCGGCCTTCCAGCCGTCGATGGTCGGATCCAGCAGCGCAAGGTTGGTCTTGCCGCAGGCCGAGGGGAACGCGGCAGCGATGTTGTAGGACTTGCCCTGCGGGCTGGTCAGCTTCAGGATCAGCATGTGCTCGGCCAGCCAGCCTTCGTCGCGGGCCATCGCCGAGGCGATGCGCAGCGAGTAGCACTTCTTGCCCAACAGCGCGTTGCCGCCGTAGCCCGAACCGTAGGACCAGATGGAGCGCTCCTCGGGGAAGTGCACGATCCACTTCTCCTCGTTGCACGGCCAGGCCACGTCCTTCTGTCCCGGCTCCAGCGGGGCACCGACGGTGTGCATGGCCGGAACGAAGAAGGCGTCCTCGGCTTCCATCTTGCGCAGGACCTCATCGCCGATCTTGGCCATGATGCGCATTGAGGCGACCACGTAGGCCGAGTCGGTGATTTCCACACCGTAAGCAGGCTGCTCGGCATTCAGCGGTCCCATGACGAACGGGATGACGTACATGGTGCGTCCACGCATGGCGCCATCGAACAGTCCGGTCAGGCGCTCCTTCATGACCTTCGGGTCTTCCCAGTTGTTGGTGAAGCCCGAGTCCTCCTCCTTTTCGGAGCAGATGAAGGTGCGCTCCTCGACGCGGGCCACGTCGGCCGGGTCGGAGAAGGCCGCGTAGGAGTTCGGGAAGTTCGGGTCGGTGAGCTTGACCAGGGTGCCGGCTTCAACCAGCTCGCCGCACAGGCGGTCGTTCTCTTCCTGGGAGCCATCAACCCAATAGATACGATCAGGCTTCGTCAGTGCCGCAACCTCCTCAACCCAAGCCGCCAACTTCGCGTGGGTGGTCGGTGCTGCATCGAGTACGTTCTGATCGGAGCTGGTGCTCATTATCCATTCCCTCCATTGGGCTGAACTTGCAATAGTTCAAGGCTAGGGGGTCAACGTTTTCGGCCGCTTGTGACCCAAGCCGCAGAATCCGGGGATGGTCAACATGGTTAGAATAAAAACACCGTGAATTCGGGGAAGATTGGTGCACCAACCAGCTTTTACTGTGACGAAGGTCACGTAGACCGGTACCCTTTTTCGGTCCTCAATAAAAGTAAAAAACCAAGATATCAGTGCCCCGCCGAGCCAATTTGGAGGCCGGGCGGTTGGCCTGTATAGTTATTCGAGGTTCGCACCTGCGGGCCAAATAAAAGAATACGCGCCCATAGCTCAGCTGGATAGAGCGTCTGTCTACGGAACAGAAGGTCAGGGGTTCGAATCCCTTTGGGCGCACCAGCAAATCCCGGAACATCGCAACGGCGAGTTCCGGGATTTTTTGTTCCCGTTCTCAACTTCCACTGCGGCCCATCCCGGCCCAGCCACCCGGGCGCCCTCGCTCCGCCCCGTCGGATCCTGTCACATCTTTCTCGCGCCAAGCGAGGAACCCGGGCCCACGCACTGGACTGGAGGACGTGGATGTGAATCGCGGCACTTTGAACCGTTCCGGTTCGCGAGCCCGCCTTCGCCCGTGTATAGTTATTCAAGTCGTCACGACGACAACAACTCAATAAGCGCCCATAGCTCAGCTGGATAGAGCGTCTGTCTACGGAACAGAAGGTCAGGGGTTCGAATCCCTTTGGGCGCACAGGTTCAAGAATCCCGGGAAGCTTTCAAGCTCCCGGGATTCTTGCTTTTAACCTAACTCCCCTGCTCCCCGCTGCCGCTCCGACCCGGGAGCGCTTGTCCGGCTGGCTTTGATCCCCTTATTCCATTCAGGCATTGGCGCTTGGTACCGCCTCCGCATTCACGAAACCAAGGGGCGGTCATGTCCCAGAGCCATCTGAAGCTGTTCTCTTCTTTGTTGCGTCATCTTCGAGCACACTTCAGAGCCCGAACGTATCGTGGAGGATTAACACTTCAGGGCTTGACTGCTCGCCGCCAAGGAGGAACGTTCCATGATCATTGCCGTGCCCAAGGAATCAAAGAACAACGAGCACCGGGTGGCGATCACCCCGGCCGGCGTTGCCGAATTCGTTGCCCACGGCCACGAAGTGGTCATCGAAACCCAGGCGGGCATCGGCTCGGGCATCAGCGACGAGCAGTACAGCCAGGCCGGCGCCCGCCTGGTTCCAGATGCGGCTGCGGCCTTCGAAGCCGGAGAACTGGTGCTCAAGGTCAAGGAGCCAACGCCCAGCGAATACCCGCTGCTGCGCGAGAACCAGGTCCTTTTCACCTACCTGCACTTGGCCGCCTCCCGGGAATGCACCGACGCCTTGCTCACCGCGGGAACCACCGCGGTCGCCTATGAAACGGTCACCCGGGGTCGGACGCTGCCGTTGTTGGCGCCGATGAGCGAAGTCGCCGGGCGGCTGGCGGCGCAGATCGGTTCCGTCACCCTATTGCATCCATCGGGTGGCTCCGGGATCCTCATGGGCGGGGTGCCCGGCACCCGCCCGGCCAAGGTCGTGGTCATCGGTGGTGGCGTAGCCGGCGAGAACGCCGCGGTGGCCAGTGCCGGACTTGGCGCCGACGTCACCGTCATTGACGTGAACCTGGCCCGGCTCAAGGAAATCGACACCACCCACGCCGGACGCGTCAAGACCCTCGCGTCCACCAAGCTGGCCATCGCCGAGCAGGTCGCCGACGCGGACCTGGTGATTGGCTCGGTGCTGATCCCCGGAGCCGCAGCACCGAAGCTGGTGACCCTGGACATGGTTCAGCGGATGCGTCCGGGCTCGGTGCTGGTGGATATCGCGATTGATCAGGGCGGCTGCTTCGAAGGCTCGCGGCCCACCACGCATGACGATCCGACCTTCAAGGTCCACGATGCACTGTATTACTGCGTGGGCAACATGCCCGGCGCCGTGCCGCAGACGTCGACGGCGGCCCTGACCAACGCAACCCTGCCCTACGCCCTGCGCATCGCGAACAAGGGTTGGGCGCAGGCCATGCGGGAAGACGAGGGCCTGGCCAACGGCCTGAACACCCACGCCGGAAAGCTGACCCTGGAATCGGTAGCCACCGAGTTTGGCTACCAGTACACTCGGAGCCAAGAGCTGCTGTCCGATAGCTAAGGGACCGCGTTCGGACGTAGTGCCGCAGCCGCAGAAGCTGACCGCATCACCGGCATGACCTGTGAAACTCCTGCGTGTGAGTGAGAAAACAGCCTTACTAATTGAACTGACCGGTCAGTTCAATTAGTCTTGTTTCATGCTTTTTGCTGACTCTGTTTCCGTGGACGGACGCCACGGCGTCATCTGCCCTCCAACCACCGTGCGAGTAGAGCGCGGAGAGGTGGTCCTGGTAGTTGCCGAACCGGCGCTCTCACGCACCGCACTAAGCCTGGTGCTCTCCGGGCGCATGAAGCCCAGCTCCGGCACGGCCAGCTGGGAAGGCAAGGACAGCCTGAAGCTGCTGCGCAAGCACAGCGCGCTGGTGGACTCACCGGAAATCAACGCCCCGGAACCCCACCTGAAGGTGCGCGACCTGGTGGCCGAGGACCTCTCCCTGGTGCCGGTGCCGATCTGGCGCAAGCGCGGAATTGACTCCTGGCTGAACCAGCACGGCTTTTCCGAGGTGGCCAGCGAATGGGTGGATGCCCTCGATCCGCTGACCCGCCTGGACATCATGGCGCGGCTGAGCGAGGAGTACCACCAGGTGCGCTTGTCGGTCTTCGACTCTCCCGACCGCCACCGTCTGGAGGACTCCAGCTGGCTGGACCTGCTGGAGGCCATGGCCCAGTCCCGCCGCAAGCCGGCGGTCGTGGCCGTGGTCTCCCGGGTCCCCGATGACTGGCATGGCCCGGTGTTCTTCATGGGTGAGCAGGATGTCGAACCGCAGATGCACCTTCCGCACGATTCGGCACATGCGCAGGACGACGCCGACGTCGGCGAGCATGCCGTGCACGAACAGGCCGGGCAGAACCAGGATGCGGAGCAGACGGTGGCCATTGATGCCCTGCTGGGCGAGCACGAGGACACCGAGCACATCGAGGTGGACGCTGCCGCCGACGGCGATGAACCGGACGGTCCGAAACACAAGTCCGAGGACCCGGGTCCCGAACCGGTGGAACAAAATGCCGGCGGCACCGAGCCGGATCACGAACCGCAGCATCTGGCCCCGCCGGCGGACGAGGCTCCCCCGGCCCCAGCCGAACCCGAAGCCACCCAGGCCGAGCCGGCCAGGGAGACCGAGCCGGGCGAGCATGCCCAGCCCCACGACCCGGCGATCAACCCAAAACCTGAGACCACTTCCCGCGGGGAGGACACCAAATGACGATTCTGCGACTGGCTCTTTCCGAGCTGCAGCGCATGACCCGCGGCACCCTGCCCAAGCTGGCGATTATCGCCCTGAGCTGTGTACCGCTGCTATACGGGGCCATGTACCTCTATGCCAACTGGGATCCGCAGTCCCACCTCTCCGGCGTGCGCGCCGCCTTGGTCAACCTCGATGAGGGAGCCGAGAAGTCCGGCAAGGACCTGAAGGTCGGTGAGGATGTCACCGAATCCCTGCTGGAGGACGGCACCTTCGGCTGGGAGTTGGTGGGTTCCGAGCAGGAAGCCTATGAGGGCGTGGCCAACGGCGACTACTCGTTCGCCATGACCATCCCCAAGGACTTCTCCGCCAACCTGGCCTCCCCGGCCGACTTCGACAAGGCCAAGCAGGCCCAGCTGAAGATCACCACAAATGACGCCAACAACTTCATGGTGGGCACGTTCGCCGACACCCTGGCCAATGAGGTGCACAACTCGGTGGCCAAGGAAGTGGGCACCCAAACCGCCGACTCGATGATCGCCGGATTCGTGGACATCCACTCCTCCATGGCCGACGCCGCTGATGGCGCAGGCCAGGTCTACGACGGCACCCTGCAGCTGAAGGACGGGGTCGCCACGCTTTCGGACGGCACCAAGCAGCTGGTCGACGGCGGCAAGCAGCTGGCCGACGGCACGGTGGAACTGCACGATGGGACCAAGACGCTGAAGCAGGGCACCGGGGACCTGGTCAAGGGCCAGACCCAGCTGCGCGACGGCGCCAAGGAACTGTCCGCCGGCACCGGGGACCTGAAGAAGGGTGCAGACCAGCTGGCCGCCGGGCTCAATGAAATGAAGAAGCAGACCGCCCCGCTGCCCAGCTCCGCCAAGCAGCTGAACGACGGCGCGCAGCAGGCCGCGAAGGCCGCCAAGCAGCTGGCTGCCGGCTCCCGTCAGGTCGCCGACGGCAACGCCCAGCTCAACGACAAAGTCAGCGAGGCCGCCGAGGTCATCACCGCGCTGGAAGCCGATGCGGACAAGCGCCTGCAAACCGTGGAGAAGAAGAGCCTCGATGGCATCCAGCAGTTGGTGAAAGATGAAATCATCACCCAGGAGCAGGCCGATGAGCTAGTCAAAACCGTCTCCAGCTCAGTGGACGAGGCCGCGGCCAACTCGCAGGTGATCCAGCGCGCCAAGGAAATCAAGGCGCAGCTGAAGACCGCCCAGCAGCAGATCCAGCAGCTGGCCGACGGCTCCGAGCAGGTCGCCCAGGGCAACAAGCAGCTCTCGGCGGGGCTGAACACCCTGGCGGACGGCACCGCACAGCTTAACGCCGCGGTGCCGACCCTGGTCAAGGGCATCTCCACCGCCGCCACCGGCGGCAACGACCTGGCCGCCGGTGCGGCGCAGCTCAACGACGGCGCCAAGACGCTGTATGCCGGGCAGCGTGACGCGCTGGCCGGAGCGAAGCAGCTGGATTCGGGGGCCAAGGAACTGAACGCCGGTGCCGCCGAACTGCAAACCGGCAGCGCCCAGCTGTACACCGGCCTGAAGGACCTGCAAAGCGGCGTGGGCGATCTGGGCAAGGGCTCCAACGACCTGGCCGACGGTTCCGGGGAACTGGCCACCGGCCTGTCCGACGGCACCAAGGAAATCCCGAACCCGGATGACCCGACCCGCGAGCACCTCTCCGAGGTCATCGGTGACCCGGTGGCCGTGGACCGCACCGACCAGGCCAAGGCCGGCGCGTACGGCGAGGGCCTGGCGCCGTTCTTCATCACCCTGGCCACCTGGATTGGCGCGTTCATCCTGACCCAGGTGATGCGCCCGATCACCAAGCGTGCCCTGGCCTCCAACGGTCGGGACTGGAAGATCGCGCTGGGCGGCTGGATGCCGTTCTTCCTGCTCTCAGTGATCCAGTCCAGCCTGCTGTACGCGGTGGTGCTCTTCTGGCTGGGCCTGGACACCGCCCACCCGTGGATGACCTGGGGCCTGCTGGCGCTGGCCTCCATGGCCTTCACCGCGATCATCCAGGGCATCACCGCCCTACTGGGCGCGGCCGGCAAGTTCGTGGTGCTGGTGCTGATGGT
This sequence comes from Glutamicibacter creatinolyticus, assembly GCF_006094275.1. Lineage (GTDB taxonomy): Bacteria > Actinomycetota > Actinomycetes > Actinomycetales > Micrococcaceae > Glutamicibacter > Glutamicibacter creatinolyticus. The sequence continues at coordinate 410,267 of NZ_CP034412.1, read as the reverse complement.
GCTGCAGCTGGTCACCGCCGGCGGCACCTTCCCGTGGGAGACGCTGCCTGAGCCGCTGCACGTGCTGCACCGCATCCTGCCGATGGGCCATGTGGTTGCCGGCCTGCGCCACCTGGTCTACGGCGCGGATCTGGCGCTGCTCTCCGAAGTGGTGCTGGGCCTAATCGGCTACACGCTGCTGGGTCTGGCGCTGAGCACCCTGGCGGTGCGCAAGCACAAGACCTGGACGTTGAAGACCCTGCAGCCGGAGCTGGTCGTATGACCGGCGAGGCGGTCGGGCGCCCCCGGGTGCGGGCCACCGATTCCAAGGAACGGCTGTTCGCGGCCTCGATGACCCTGCTGGGGCACCGCGGCATCAACGCGGTCTCGGTGGATGAGATCGCCCGGGCCGCAGGGGTCTCCAAGGGCACGGTGTACTACAATTTTGGCTCCAAGGACTCGATGATCGGCGCCCTGCTGGCCTTTGGCGCCGACATCCTCCTGGAGGAGCTGGAACAGTACGCCGAACAGTCCGACGGGCTGCAGGCCCTGGAGGCCATGGTGGTCAGCGCGTTCCGCTTCGTGGAGCGCTACCCGTCCTACGCCCAGCTGTGGATCAGTGAGCAGCAGCGCTCCGAAAGCCTATGGGGCGAACAGCTCAGCGACTTCAGGGAACAGATCACCGCGCTGATCCGCCAGGTGCTGCGCCGCACCGTGCAGGTTCCCGAGCCCCTGCTGCAGGTGGCGGCCAGCGCGATGTTTGGCGCGACGCTGCTCACCGCCCGGGAACGCGCGGTAACCACCCCGATGCCCCCGCTGGAGGTCTACGTGCAGGCGGTGCTGGCCACCGTGCACGGGCTGGAGCGCGCTGCCGCCGGATAACCTGGCCCAGGCTCTCCCCACCGACCGAACCAACTAACCCCGATCCCGTGACACCGCCTGCGGTGTCACGGGATCTTTTTGCTAGGGCCGGGGCACCACGAAGTGCGTCACGGCTGCGTCCCGCGCATCCAGGTGCGAATACGGTTCGGCGGTTTCCATGACCGTCATTCCCAGAGTGGGGTAGTTCATGGCCAGCTCGTAGACGGCCTCCTGGTCCGAGTCCTTGGAGGCCAGGCGCAGCGCCAGTTCCTGCAGCACCGGCTGGTGGCCAATGACCAGCAGCGTGGAGACCGTATCGGGGGTTTCGTTGATGATCGAGCACAGCCCGGAGGTGCCCGCAGAGTAGATGCGGGAGTCAATGTAGGGGGTGGGCGCCTTCTCCCCCAGTTCGGAGAGCACCCAGGCACAGGTGGAGCGGGTGCGCAGCGCATCGGAGCACATGATGTAGTCCGGGATGAGGTTATTCTCCACCAACCAGCGGCCCGCCGCCGGCGCCTCCCGGTCACCGCGGGCACCCAGCGGACGGTCGTGGTCCGCCACCCCGAGCGGATAGTCCGCCTTGCCGTGCCGCAGCAGGATCAGCCGCCGGGCCTGTGCAGTGTTCTTGCCTCCAGCATTCATGCCACCAGCTTACGGGGTCACCGTCCCGGGGCCGCTTAAACGCCGAACGGGCGGGCGTACCTCCATGCCAGGAGCACGCCCGCCCGTTGGACGGTGTGGCCGTTCTGCGACCAGCTGATGCTAGATCGAGTATTCCGGGGCGGCCCAGACGACGACCTCGGGGTGTTCGTAGAAGCGGTAGCCCTGTCCGCGCACGGTGCGCACGGTGTTGGCCAGGCGGCCCAGCTTCGAGCGCAGGCGGCGGATGTGCACGTCGATGGTGCGCTCATTGGGCACCTCTTCGGCGTTGCGCCACAGGTTTTCCAGCAGTTCCTCACGGCCCACGGTGCGGGTGCCGTTTTCGACCAGGAAGTTCAGCAGCTCGAACTCCTTGAAGGTCAGGTTCAGGGTCTCCCCGTCCAGGTACACCTCGCGGCGGGACAGGTCGATCAGAACGCCGGAGGGCCGTGGGGTACTGGGACGGTTCTCGGTGCGGGCGCGGCGGTTGACCGTCGGGTCCCCCAGTGCCTGGCGGACCACGTCAATGGCTTCGCCCTGCGCGGTGGCCGGTGCCAGGGCGACCGCGGCGTGGGTCTGCGCCTGTGGGGACAGGGTGGCCAGGAACGCGCGCACCTGGGTGGCCAGCTTGCCCAGCGAGGTGCCGTTGGCCTGCGCGGTGGCCTCATCGAGTCCCACGTACAGGACGAACCCGCGGGCTGTGGTGTCCGCGCTGCCCGAGCCGGCGCCGGTGGCCTGGACCGGGGCTGCGGTCTGATGGCGTGAAATATCGCGCGGCTCATGGTTGGTGGATACGGCGCGCAGTGGGCGGTAGCCTGCCGGGGCATAGCCGCCAGCTGTCGAACGCTGTGCTGCAGCAGCACGGTTCTGCGCGTTGCGAATTGAAACGTGTACGTATCCGGATCCAGCCGTCATGTTTTTCCTCTAACTATGCGAAGGCCAAGTGATTTGGCGCTGATGCTTCTTGTTTGCTTGTTGCTTGCGCCGCGGGCGTCCTTCTCTACACCCACGACAGTTGGTTTCCCGCCAGCGGCTGGATCGCGACGAAAACTAGGTTTCCGCTGCGAGCTGACCGCTGACGCAAAGCATTCGAGAACAGCACTGGGGACCGGACCACGGGAACCGTGACCTGCCTGTTTTGCTGTTCTGCGCCTGACTCACCCCTCCAGTTTCCCCGTAACAATTGGAACTTGCAAGTAACAATCAACCCCCATGTCCACGATGCGAGACAAAAGCATCCATTTGTGACCTTTGCCACTTTGAACAAATGTTTTCGTTAAACGTTTAACTAGCCACGCATTGCACAATGATACGCCCAGAATCGATCAATCTGACTACCCTATACATTGCCATGAATAAGCATTCAGCGCTGGACGCTGTTCACGATGCAAACATTCGCCCAGAGCTGCTCTTGACCAAATATTCGGCTATCTGCAAGGCTTCGCACCGCATAAAATCGGGCTTGGGGGCACAGCAAGCACACAGGTAAAACACAAAGTCAGCCCAATGGCATGGGGGAAGGTAAGACCATGAACGATTCGCGTTTCTCTCCTTCACAGCTCCCACGGCTCACCCACCCGGACGGCACCGCCATCAAGGTCCTGGTGGTCGACGACGAACCGTCGCTGGCCGAGTTGGTGTCCATGGGCACCCGGATGCTCGGCTGGGAATCGGCGATCGCGCACGACGGGCCCGAAGCGGTGGCCACCGCCCGCAACTTCGCCCCGGATGTCCTGGTCCTGGACTGGATGCTGCCCGGCTTCGACGGGCCCGAGGTGCTGCGCAAGGTGCGCACCTACTTCCCGGAGGTCCCGGTGCTGTTCCTGACCGCCAAGGACGCGGTGGAGGACCGCATCGAGGGGCTGGGGGCCGGGGCCGATGACTATGTGGCCAAGCCCTTCAGCCTCGAGGAGGTGCTCATCCGGCTGCACCGGCTGGTCGAACGCTCCGGAGCCACCAGCGCGGACGCCTCCGAACTGGTGGTGGGCGATCTGGTGTTGAACCTGGATTCGCACGACGTATCCCGTGCCGGGCGGGCCATCTCGCTGACCGCCACCGAATTCGACCTGCTCTCCTACCTGATGAACAACGCCCGCCGGGTGGTGTCCAAGTCGCAGATCCTGGACAACGTCTGGCACTACGACTTTGACGGCCAGGCGAACATCGTCGAACTGTACATCTCCTACCTGCGCAAGAAGATTGACGTGGACGCCGAACCGATGATCCACACGGTGCGCGGCGTGGGATATGTCCTGAAGCCGGCGGCATGAGCCTGTTCTCCCCCGCCACCAAGCACACCCCCTACAACCTGCAGCGCCGCCTGCTGGTGATCCTGCTCGGCGCCCTGACGATGGTGTGTGTGCTCATTGGCCTGCTCTACAACGCCGGCATGCGCCAGACCTTGATGGCGCAGCTGAATGAGCAGCTCTCCCAGGCGGCGAACCGTGCCGCCACCTACTCCACCCCGAAGAACTCCCCCGATGACCTGTTCGCGCCCGGGCAGGCCTCGGGCACCTTGAACGTGCGCTTCGTGGACGGCAAGCTGACCTTCGGGGCCTGGCTGGATGAACGCACCGGTGAACGCATCACGATCACCGACGCGGACATCGACCCGCTGCTGTCCCTGGAGGTCAACTCCCGCCCGGTGATCCGCAAGCTCTCGATCGGGGACTATGTGCTGGTCGCCCGCCCGGACCAGGGCTCCGGAGGCATCCTGATCACCGGGCTGCCCACCGAGCCCACCGAATACGCGTTGCGGGAGATGGCCTGGTTGACCCTGGTGATCAGCGTGCTGACCGTGATCAGCACCGGCCTGGCCGGCACCTGGGCCATTGGCCGGTCCTTCAACCCGCTCAAACGCGTGGCCGCGGTGGCTTCCTCCGTGGCGCACACCGACCTGGAATCGGGCAAGGTGGAGCTGACCCAGCGGGTCTCCCCGCACGATGCAATCCCGGGCACCGAAGTGGGCAACGTGGGCCAGGCGCTGAACGCGCTGATCGACAATGTGGACAGCGCGCTGAAGGTGCGTGAGCGTTCCCAGGGGCAGATGCGCCAATTCGTGGCCGATGCCTCCCATGAGCTGCGTACCCCGCTGTCGGCGATCCGCGGCTACACCGAGCTGCTGGCCGCCACCGAGCACTTCTCCGATGACGGGCGGCGCGCGGTCGATCGGGTGCTGGAGCAAAGTTCACGCATGAGCGCCCTGGTGGAGCAGTTGCTGCTGCTGGCCCGGCTGGAGGAGGAAACCTCCTACAAGCTCTCCCGGGCGAACCTGGTGGACCTGGCCCGGGAAATCACCGACGACTTCACGGTCACCGCCCCGGATCACCGGTGGACGTTCATCGCCACCCAGGACGAGGTGGCGATCAATTGCGACTCCTCGGCGCTGCGCCGGGTCATCACCAACCTGCTGGGCAATGCACGCAAGCACACCAGCGTGGGCAACTCCGTGACGGTCAGCGTGCTGGCCGATGCGGACGTGGGACAGGCGGTGCTGCGGGTGCAGGACACCGGCGAGGGCATTGACCCCGAGTTCCTGCCGCATGTCTTTGAACGCTTCACCCGGGCCAACGCTGCCCGTTCGGGTTCCGACGGTACCACCGGCCTGGGCCTGCCCATCGCCAAGAGCATCGTGCAGGCGCACCGCGGCACCATCACGGTCACTTCCCAGCCCGGGGACACCGTTTTTGAGGTGCGGCTGCCGCTGGCCGATACGCAAACGCCGCCTGCGGCAAAAACCGAGGCGGCGTAGGGGCCAGAAGGCCTAGTGCATGGGCGGGGTCACGCCGTACAGGCGGTCCCCGGCATCCCCCAGCCCGGGAATGATGTAGGCCTTCTCATCCAGCCGCTCGTCCAGGGCGGCCAGCACCAGGTGGACCCGCTCGTCCTCGCCGTGGATCTCGCGCAGGCGCTCGATCCCCTCCGGGGCGGCGATCAGGCAGATGCAGGTGACCGAGGCGGCCCCGCGCTCGAAAATGAACTTGATGGCTTCGGCAAGGGTTCCGCCGGTGGCCAGCATCGGATCCAGCACGAAGACCTGGCGTCCCTGCAGGTCGTTCGGGACCCGGTCGGCGTAGGTGATGATGTCCAGGGTCTCGTCATTGCGGGCCATGCCCAGGAACCCGACCTCGGCCGTGGGCACCAGGCGGGTCATCCCCTCCAGCATGCCCAGCCCGGCGCGCAGGATCGGCACCACCAGCGGGGTGGGCTTTGCGAAGGCAATTCCGGTGGTCGTGGCCACCGGGGTCACGACCTCGACCTCTTCGGTCTTCACCTCGCGGGTCGCCTCGTAGGCCAGCAGCGTGACCAGTTCCTCCGTCAGCTGCCGGAAGGTCGGCGAAGCCGTGTTCTTGTCTCGCAGGACCGAAACCTTGTGTGCCACCAGCGGGTGGTCAACTACCTGTACGCGCATAGGCAAAAATCTACCAGCCGCCCACCTGCCCCGACGAGCCCCTTACCCGAGATTCGGGCACTGAATCCGGCCAATGTGCCCAACCGAACAAGCCCGGGAGGTTTTGGGAAGCTCCGGGCACCGTTGTCACCCCAGCTCGCGCACGCCGGTGGCACTGCGCAACGTAAAGTGGGTGACACTATGGTGCAAGAACACGAGAAGTGGATGCGGCTGGCACTGGATGAGGCCCGGACCGCGCTGGCCACCGATGATGTGCCCATCGGTGCCGTCATTCTCTCCCCCGACCAGCAGGTGCTGGCCTCCGGGCGCAATGAGCGCGAGGCCGGCGGAGATCCGACCGCACATGCCGAGGTGGTGGCCATCCGCAATGCCGTTCGCGCCCTGCAGGCCCGCGGCACGGATGATGGCTGGCGGCTGGAGGACTGCACCTTGGTTGTCACCCTGGAGCCCTGCGCGATGTGCGCCGGCGCCATTGTCCTTTCCCGCATCCCAAAGCTGGTGTTCGGGGCCTGGGATGAGAAGGCCGGAGCCTGTGGTTCGGTATTCGATATTGTGCGCGAACCCCGGCTGAACCACTGGGTCGAGGTGTACCCCAGGGTTTTGGAAGCTGAATGCGCTCAACTGCTGCTGGATTTCTTCCGCGCCAAGCGCCGCTAGAACCTTGCCGGCGCAAACAGTTACGGCTGACCCACACGGATAGCCGCCATGTGGTTCTGGCCACTTCGCCATCCAATCGGCCCTCGTTGTTTTGGTTTTCAGCTTTCCTTCGTTGTAGAGTTATCAGGTCTGGTGACGTGTCCGAGCGGCCGAAGGTGCAACACTCGAAATGTTGTGTACGGTAACCCCGTACCGTGGGTTCAAATCCCACCGTCACCGCCACGATGAACCCCGTAGGTTATGAATCTACGGGGTTTTTCTCTTCCTGAATTCAAAGTGCGGGCATGGAACCGAGTTGTTGGCTGAGTCAAAATGTCGGCTTCGACGTGCACAATCAACCTCATGGCCCCGATCCGGAAACGCACCAGAAAAAGCGGCCACTCTCCTGCACGGGAAACGATAATCAGAGGAAGGAAGTGCAAGGGAACGAGCTAGTCTCCGTCGTTTGCTTGCCACGGCACCCTTACCGCAGTGAGCCAGCATGATCACGCGTGGCCGCGAGCGGGAAGTGAGCAGCTCCAGAAGCCAGAACGCGAAATATGGCAACTGCCCGTGTCGCCCGGCAAACACAGCTGGCAATTCTCAACACCATGAAGAAGATCATCACGCACCGCTTCACCATCACCATGGTCGTGACCGGACTGCTCATGGGCGCCATGACCTTGATAGGCGGCCACGCATACCCGGTTGCGTTCGGCGCACTCTGGATTTGCTTCGCCATCGCCCTCGGATTCGCAGCAGTGGGCATCAAGAAGGATCTGAATAATGGGTGAGCCCGTTGTAAGGCCCCGATTTAACTAGGGCCAAATCGCCAAAAGATTCGCGACGCGCAGGTCCCCGTAGGACCAAACACTCTCATGTTCACAACCCATGACATTAGAGGTTCCGGGTCCTCTCCGTCTCATGCGCTGGTGGTCTGCTCCCCGATTGCGACCGATTCGGTTGCGCTTTGTCCTGGGTTCAATTCGGTCGGGTGCCTGCCCTATTGAGAGGATGGGTTGGGGCGAAAGCACTCCAGCGATGAGGTTAGAGGGGATTCTTTGTGTGGCATGATTTCGGACTAACTTGGGCCGACGCCGGGCGCGTGGTGCTCTCCGCGATTGCGCTATACGTTCTGGTGCTCGTGGCGATCCGAGTGCTCGGTCAGCGCACGATGGCTAACCTGTCCAGCTTTGACCTTGCCGCGGTGGTGGCTTTCGGCGCCGTCATCGGCCGTGCGATCCTCGGCTACACGCCCACACTGGCCGCCGGGGCGCTGGGCTTGGTGACCCTGTTGGTTCTGCAGGCCCTCACCGGTCAGCTGCGCCGATTTCCACGGGGCCGGGCCGCAGTCAACAACAAGGCGTACCTGCTGATGGCCGGGGAAGAATTCATCACCGCGAATCTGAAGCGCACTCACGTCTCGGAAAGCGAGCTGCTCTCCCGGCTGCGCTTGAGCGGGGTCCGCAACCGCTCGGAAATCGCCTGCGTCATCCTCGAACCCACCGGGCAGATCAGCGTTCTGCGCACCGGGGTGCCCATTGAACCGGAGTTCCTGGAGAATGTCTCCGGCGCCGAACTGATTCCGAAGGCTTTCCTGGCCCCACACGAAGCCTAGGCGAAACAACGGAAGATCAGCTCCACAGCACCGCAGTCCGGCTCGGCAACCCCGTGCTCACCGGCAAATTCCAGACGGTGATGCAAGAATGCGGGCAACACGCAAATGACCGAGCCACGGGGTTGCCATGACAGCGCAGATCGACCTGGACTACCCATTCACCGGCAGGTGGCTGGTGCAAAACAGTCCGGCCAACCGTGTGCCGAGCCATGGAACGACATTGTTCGCCAGTTCCCATGCCATCGATTTTGTGCCCGTGGGTGACAGCAGGCGCCGTGCCCAACTGACGTGGAACACCTGGCGTGGCCGCGAACCGGCTGCCGCGTTCCCTGGCTTTGGCCGGAGGGTACTGGCCCCGTGCGACGGTCGGGTGATCGCCGTTGAGCGCGCCATCCCGGATCATCAAGCCCACCGTGCCCTGGCCTCGGTTGGCTACGCGCTGGGCCAGCGCGCCCGGGTCCGCGCCGGCTGGCCGGGACTGGCCGGCAACCATGTGATGATCGAGCACGACGGAATCATCGTGGCGCTTTGCCACCTCATGCAGGACAGCGTGAAGGTGGAGGTGGGACAACACCTCGCTCCCGGGCAGCCCGTGGGACGCTGCGGCAATACCGGCAACAGCACCGAACCGCACCTGCACCTGCAGGCAATGGATGGCCCGCAGCCCGGCCGTGCTGCCCCGGTACCGATTACGTTCCACGGCCAGCTGCCCCACAACCGGCAGATCCTGGACCTCTAGAAGGCCCTGCTGGCCGGGTAGCACCTCACCAGATCTTCCTACTGGGGGTTTTCCTGCTCCCACCGGTGGGCCCGCTCGGTCAGCTGGCCGGCGAGCGCCGCCAGCGAGCCCTGTTCGCCCGCGCGTCCCAGGGCGAGGCCCAGCAGGAAGGTGCTCAAGGGGGCCGCGGGGCGCGCGACGTCGTGGGCGACGTGCTTGGCGACGTCCAGGATGGTGGCAATGTCCACCTCGTTTTCATCCAGGCCCAGTTCGGCGGCGGCCGCGCTCAGCCATTCATCCAGGGCCTCCGGTGGGAGATGCTGTGCCATTTTCGAATTCCTTTCACGGCCACCCTTTGCGTGGCGCTGGTCGTGTTCTCACTCAGTTTGGTGTGGGTGGGGCCGACGCTTGGCGGCCGGCCCCAGGTTGCCCGGGGCCGCGCGCGTCGTCCGGCTCCACCGGTTTCGTGCTTTGCCGCGCGGTGGCCAGGGCCTGCGGGGTGTCGATGTCGTCGCTGAGTCTTTCACCCACCGGGATCCGGTGCAGCTCCAGCTCACCCAGGACCCGGCGCAGCGGCGCGTTGGCCACCTCATCCCCGAGCCGTTTACAGGCGGTGGTGATCGCGGCGGTGCGATAGTAGCCGGCCAGCCACTGCACGTGGCCTTCCTCGTCTTCCAGCAGTGCCCCATCCCCCAGCTCCATGCCGCTGGCGGTGCGCAGCGCGGTGGCGACCGCCAGCGGGTGCTGCAGGTCGCAGGCCAGCACCATGACCCATTCGCTGTCCACGGCGCGGATCCCGGCGGCCAGTGCCGCCAGCGGTCCACCATATGCTGGTTCCTCGCGCACGACCCGGTCCGCTTCGGTGCCGGCGTGCGGCGGGCCGATGACGACCACCTGGTTTGCTCCGGCGCTTCGTGCCGCGGTGATGACCCGGTCCACCAGCCGTTGTCCGTGCAGGGTCAGGGCCGCCTTGTCCGCCCCGCCCAGGCGGCTGCCGCGCCCGCCGGCCAATACCAGGGCGTCAAACCCGGCGCCCGCCTTCGGCGTGTTCGCTGGCCGCTGGTTCCCTGGCGTAGGTGCTTCCGTCATGGTTTAACCCGCAACACTTCGACCTGGTCTCCGGCCTGCACGTCTCCCTGTTCGGGTCCGACCAGGGCGTAGCCCTCAGCCGCCCCGAAGCCGCCCACCGAATGGGAGATCGCCTGGGCCTGCACGGCCGGGGCGCACAATTGCGGGTTCACCGGGTCAAAGACGACCGGCAGCACCTGTAGGCGCCCCACCGGGGATTTCCATCCCACGGCCGCGGTGGCGCGCAGCCGGGGCCGGTGCAGTTGCGCGTTGCCCTGCAGGGCGCGCAGGGCCGGACGCACAAAGAGCTCGAATCCGACCGCGGCGCTGACCGGGTTGCCGGGCAGGGCGAACATCATCGCCCCGGATTCCAGGCGTCCGGCGCACTGCGGGGCTCCGGGGCGCAGGGCCACCCGCACTGCCCGCACCCCCGGCTCGTCCTGCAGCACCTGGCGCATCACGTCGTGGGTGCCCGGGCCCACCCCGCCGGTGGAGATCACCACATCGTGGCTGGCCCCCAACCGGGCGAGTTGTTCACGCACCAGGTCGGTGTCATCGGTGCAGCGCTGCACGGTGATCTGGGTGATGCCGGCTTCGGTGAGCAGCCCCTGCATCAGCCAGGAGTTCGATTCGGGAATCTGCCCGCGCTGCAGCACCGCGCCCACCTCCTGCAGTTCCGCGCCGGTCACCAGGACCGCGGCGGTGGGCAGTGGGCGCACCAAGAGCTGTTCGGCCCCGGCGGCGGCCAGCGCGGAGAGCAGTGCCGCGTCCACCTGCTGTCCGGCGGCTGCAACCAGGTCCCCGGCGGCCCGGTCCTCACCGCGGTGCCGGATGTCCTTGCCCGGCTGGACCTCACGCAGGATCGTGACCTGCCCGGTGCCCCAGCGCTGCCCGTCCTCGCCCACGGTGTCCTCCACCCGCAGCACGGCGTCCGCGTCGGTGGGCAGCGGCGCCCCGGTCATGATCCGCACCGCCTGCCCGGGTTCTAGGGCCGGGTCCTGGGTGCTGCCGGCCGGGATTTCGCCCAGCACGCGCAGGGTGACCGGCGTGCTGTCACTGGCGCCGCGGGTATCGGCGGCACGCACCGCGTACCCATCCATGGCCGAATTGTCCCACAGCGGCAGCGGGTGGCGGGCGGCGAAGTCCTCGGCCAGCACGGTGCCGTACAGGTGGTGGAAGCCGTTGGTCAGGCTGTGTTGCCGGGCCGGCAGGGGGCTCAGCTGATCCAGGATCCACTCCAGGTGCGCTTCGGGGGTCAGGGCCATCTGCGTCCTTTCGGTTGCCTACCGCCAGTATGCCCCCATTGGCACCCCAAAGTCAGCCGCAAAGGCCCATGTGGCATGCGCCTGGCCGGTGTTACATGCCGCCGCGGCCCTTGGTGCCGCGCAGCATGCCGGCCACAATCAGCGCGAACGTGCCCACCAGCACCAGCAGCCACAGCCCCAGCGCGTAGGAGTTGGTTTCGGCGTGGTAGGTCGCGCCCATCGCCAGCGGCGGGAAGTAGCCGCCCAGGCCACCGGCGGCGGCGACCACGCCGGAGACCGCGCCCACCTTCTCCGGCGGGGTGGAGGGCCCGATCCAGGCGAACACGGCGCCCATGCCCAGGCCCATGGCCGAGGCCATCAGCAGGAAGGTGATGCCGGTCAGGATGCCCTCCGGGGGCTGCATGCCCACGATGTAGGCCAGCGAGACGATCCCGGCCAGGGAGATCAGGGCAATCAGCTTCGGACCGAACTTGTCGGCCAGCACGCCGCCGATCGGCCGGGCAATCACCGCGGCCACCGCAAACAGGGCGGTGCGGGCGCCGGCCCCCACCGGGTCCACGTCATCGGGGTAGATGGTGACAAGGTATTTGGGCAGGAAGGTGGAAAACGCGACGAACCCGCCGAACACGATGCCGTACAGGAAGGACATCTCCCAGGTGATCGGCAGCTTCAGCGTGTCGATCAGCTTCGGCAGCAGCGGCTGGCGGTTCGGGGTCCAGGCCGGGGATTCGCGCATGAAGAACCACACGGCCGCGGCGCTGAGCACCAGCAGGCCGGCAATGAACAGGTGGGTTTCGAAGTAGCCGAGCTGGCGCAGCAGCCGGGGGGTGAAGAATGCGGACACCGCGGTGCCGATCATGCCCATGCCGAACACGCCGTTGGCAAAACCGCGTCGGCGCGGCTCATACCAGGCGCTGGCGAAGGGCACCCCGACCGCGAAGATGGTGCCGGCGATGCCCAGGTAGGTGCCCGAGGCGATCAGCAGTGCGAAGCTGCCCAGCGTTCCGGCCAGCGCCACCAGCAGCACGGCCGGCACGGAGGCCAGCAGCACCACGGTGAACATCTTTCTGGCCCCGAAGCGGTCGGTCAGCGAACCGATCACGATGCGCCCCAGCGCACCGACCAGCACCGGGGTGGCCAGCATCAGGGAAATCTGCCCCTCGCCCAGCTTCATCAGCTCCGCGTAGTGGGTTTGAATCGGGGAAATCAGCATCCAGGCCCAGAAACCCACGGCGCTGGCGAGCGTGGCCAGCAGCAGCTGCGGGAATTGCCCACGCAGCTCCGGGGACGTCTGCGCGGCTTGTGCTGGGGACTTCTGGCTCATGGTTTTCCTCCACCGTAACCGTCAGGTGCTGCACTACCACTTGTTGTGCACACTAACCGCTCAAACGCCAACGCGCTAGTGAAACAAACATTTTTATCTAGGGAATGTGAAATCTCACTTCCAGTGACACCCGGGGAAGAACCCTTGCATCTATCGAGACAAAGGACGAAGCTTGAGTCAAGCGTCACAGTTGGGAGTCACTGTCATGACCGAAAGGCCAAACCACACAACACCGGCCACCGACGGACCACTGGCCGATTCGCTGCTGACCATGGGCAAGTACCTGCGCCGCGGGGAAACCAGCCAGGATCTGCGGGCGATGTTCCTCTCCGGAGGACGCCAGGGTGATGTCTTCTACCGCGACCGATGGTCGCACGACAAGGTGGTGCGCTCCACCCACGGGGTGAACTGCACCGGATCATGCTCCTGGAAGGTCTACGTCAAGGACGGGATCATCACCTGGGAAACGCAGCAGACCGACTACCCGTCGGTGGGCGCGGACTCCCCCGAATATGAACCGCGCGGCTGCCCGCGCGGCGCCGCCTTCAGCTGGTACACCTACTCGCCCACCCGGGTGCGCTACCCGTACATCCGCGACGTGCTGGCCGAACTGTACCGGGCGGCGAAGGCCGAACACCCCGACCCGGTGGACGCCTGGGCCTCGATCGTGGAGGACCCGGTCAAGGCCAAGCGCTACAAGCAGGCCCGCGGCAAGGGCGGGCTGATCCGCACCACCTGGGACGAGTCGATGGAGATCGCGGCGGCCGCCCAGGTGTACTCGGTGAAGAAGTACGGCCCGGACCGGATCGCCGGGTTCTCCCCGATCCCGGCGATGTCGATGGTCTCCCACGGGGCGGGGGCACGCTACCTGAACCTGGTGGGCGGGACCATGCTCTCCTTCTACGACTGGTACGCCGACCTGCCGGTGGCCAGCCCCCAGGTGTTCGGGGACCAGACCGACGTGCCGGAATCCGCGGACTGGTGGAACGCCGGCTACCTGATCATGTGGGGCTCGAACGTGCCGGTGACCCGCACCCCGGACGCGCACTTCATGGCCGAGGCGCGCTACCGCGGCCAGAAGGTCGTCACCGTCTCCCCCGACTACACCGACAACACCAAGTTCGCCGACGAATGGGTGGCCCTGCACCCGGGCACCGACGCCGCACTGGGCATGGCGATGGGCCACGTGATCCTCAACGAGCACTACGTGGCCAAGCGCACCGCCCCCTTCCAGGACTACATGCGCCGCTACACCGACTCCCCGTTCCTGGTGGAAATCGATGAAGCCAACGGGCTGCCGGTGCCGGGCAAGTTCCTCACCGCCGCGGATCTGGGCGGGCAGGCCGCCGGCGCCGCCAACGCCGAGTTCAAGCCGGTGCTGCTGGACGCCAGCGGCACCGCCCGGGTCCCCAACGGCACCCTGGGCCACCGCTTCGCCGCCGAAGACAAGGGCGAATGGAACCTGGACCTGGGGGACATCACCCCGATGCTCTCGGTCGCGGACCTGGATGGCTGGGACGGCGCGGCCAGCGAGGTCAACCTGCCGCGCTTCGACCTGGAACCGGAGGCCGGGCAGGAACACGCCGGCGGTTCGGGGATCCTCACCCGCGGCGTGCCGGTGATGCGGGTGGCCGGCAAGCTGGTCACCACCGTGTTCGATCTGATGCTCGCCCGCTACGCGGTGCAGCGTGCGGGCATGCCGGGGGTGTGGCCCACCGGCTACGATGACGCCACCGCCCCGGGCACCCCGGCCTGGCAGCAGGAGCACACCAACGTGCCGGCCGAGCAGGCGATCCGCATCGCCCGGGAATTCGCGGACAACGCGGAGAAGTCCGGGGGACGCTCGATGATCCTGATGGGCGCGGGCACCAACCACTGGTTCCACTCGGACACCATCTACCGCACCTTCCTGGCGCTGACCATGATGACCGGCTGCCAGGGCGTCAACGGCGGGGGCTGGGCGCACTACGTGGGCCAGGAAAAGGTCCGCCCGCTCACCGGCTACCAGCAGTACGCCGGCGCCTCGGACTGGGTGCGGCCCCCGCGCTACACCATCGGCACCGCGTTCTGGTACCTGTCCACCGACCAGTGGCGCTACGACGGGCTGCCGGCCAACCAGCTGGCCTCCCCGCTGGCCCGCGGCCACTTCGACGGGCTGACCACCGCGGACTGCCTGGTCGAATCGGCCAAGCGCGGCTGGATGCCCTCCTACCCCACCTACAACCGCAACCCGCTGGATCTGGTGGATGAGGCCGAGGCCGCCGGCAAGGACCCGGCGCAGCACGTGGTGGATTCGCTGAACGACGGCTCGCTGGCCTACGCCTGCGAGGACCCGGATGATGCGGCGAACTTCCCGCGGGTGATCCTGATGTGGCGGGCCAACGTGCTCGGCTCCTCGGGCAAGGGCAACGAGTACTTCCTCAAGCACCTGCTGGGCACCAACGCGGCGGTGCGCGCCCCCGAGGCCGCCGAGGGCTCCCGGCCGCAGCAGATGGCGTGGCATGAGCAGGCCCCGGAGGGCAAGCTGGATTTGCTGGCCACCGCGGACTTCCGGATGACCAGCACCACGCTGTTCTCCGACCTGGTCTTCCCGGCCGCCACCTGGTACGAGAAATACGACCTGTCCTCCACGGACATGCACCCGTTCATCCACTCCTTCAACCCGGCGATCGCCCCGCCCTGGCAGACGAAGACCGACTTCGAGCTGTTCGGGCTGATGGCCCAGCGCTTCAGCCAGTACTCCGCCAAGCACCTGGGGGTGCGCAGGGACCTGGTCGCCACCCCGCTGCAGCACGACACCCCGGATGCGATGGCCACCCCCAAGGGGCGGGTGCAGCGCGAGGTGCCGCTGGTGCCCGGGGTGAGCATGCCCAAGCTGAAGGTGGTCGAACGCGACTACCCGAACCTGTTCGACCAGTGGCGCAGCCTGGGCCCGCTGACCGCCAAAATGGGGATGACCACCAAGGGCATCAACTACCACCCGGAACCGGAGATCAGCACCCTGGAGGGGCTGAACGGCACCGTGCCCTCCGGCCCGTACGCCGGGCATGTGCGCCTGGACACCGACCGGCGCGCGTGCGAGATGATCCTGGCGTTCTCCGGCACCTCCAACGGGCGGCTGGCCACCCAGGGCTTCCGGGCGCTGGAGGAGCACACCGGGCAGAAGATGGCCTTCCTCTCCGAGGAGCACGAGGGCACTCACATCTCCTTCCATGACGTGCAGGTCCAGCCGCGCAGCGTGATCACCTCCCCGGAATGGTCCGGCTCCGAACACGGGGGCCGGCGCTACACGGCGTTCGCGATCAACGTGGAGCACCTCAAGCCCTGGCACACCCTCACCGGGCGCCAGCACTTCTACCTGGACCACGACTGGATGGACGAGCTGGGCGAGGCCCTGCCGATCTACCGTCCACCGCTGGACATGCACCGGTTGTACGGGGACGCGCAGCTGGGGCGCACCAGCGAACACGAGTCGGGCAACGCCGAGGTGGCGGTGCGCTACCTGACCCCGCACTCGAAGTGGTCGATCCACTCCGAATACCAGGACAACCTGTTCATGCTCTCCCTCTCCCGCGGCGGACCGACCATCTGGATGAGCCCGCAGGACGCGGCGAAGATCGGGGTGCGGGACAACGAATGGATTGAGTCCTACAACCGCAACGGCGTGGTCGTGGCCCGCGCGATCGTCTCGCACCGCATGCCCGAGGGCACGGTGTACATGTACCACGCCAAGGACCGCACCGTGGACGTGCCGATCGCCGAAACCAGCGGGTTGCGCGGCGGCATCCACAACTCACTGACCCGGATCCTGATGAAGCCCAGCCACCTGATCGGCGGCTACGGCCAGCTGGCCTGGGCGTTCAACTACCTTGGTCCAACCGGAAACCAGCGCGATGAGGTCACCACGATCCGTCGCCGCAACCAGGAGGTGCAATACCGATGAAGGTCATGGCCCAGATGTCGATGGTGATGAACCTGGACAAGTGCATTGGCTGCCACACCTGCTCGGTGACCTGCAAGCAGGCCTGGACGAACCGTTCCGGGGTGGAGTACGTGTGGTTCAACAACGTGGAGACCCGCCCCGGGGTGGGTTACCCGCGCACCTATGAGGACCAGGAGAAGTGGCGCGGCGGCTGGGAGCGCACCAAGCGCGGCCGGCTGAAGCTGAAGGACGGCGGGCGGCTGCACAAGCTCTCGCGCATCTTCTCCAACCCGAAGCTGCCCGAAATCCAGGACTACTACGAGCCGTGGACCTACGACTACGACATGCTGCTGAACTCCCCTTCCGGGGAGCACACTCCGGTGGCCAAGCCCAAGAGCCTGCTCACCGGCAAGGATATGAAGATTGGCTGGTCGGCGAACTGGGATGACAACCTGGGCGGCTCGCTGGAGACCATGGCCGATGACCCGATCCTGGCCAAGATGAGCGAGGAGGTGAAGGCCGAGTACGAGAAGGCCTTCATGTTCTACCTGCCGCGCATCTGCGAGCACTGCCTGAACCCCTCCTGCGTGGCCTCCTGCCCCTCCGGGGCGATGTACAAGCGGGCCGAGGACGGGATCGTGCTGGTGGACCAGGACGCCTGCCGCGGCTGGCGGATGTGCGTCTCGGGCTGCCCGTACAAGAAAGTGTACTTCAACCACCGCACCGGCAAGGCCGAAAAATGTACGTTCTGCTACCCGCGCATCGAAGTGGGTCTGCCCACCGTGTGCGCCGAAACCTGTGTTGGGCGCCTGCGCTACCTGGGCCTGGTGCTCTACGACGCGGATGCAGTGGCCGATGCGGCCAGCGTGGAGGACGAGCATGAACTGCTCGAGGCCCAGCGCCAGGTGCTGCTGGATCCGCGTGACCCCGAGGTCATCGCCGCGGCCCGGGCCGAGGGGATGGACGAGGACTGGATCACCGCCGCCCAGCAGAGCCCGATCTGGAAGCTGATCCGCGACTACCAGGTGGCGCTGCCGCTGCACCCGGAGTACCGCACCATGCCGATGGTCTGGTACATCCCGCCGCTGTCTCCGGTGGTGGACGTGGTCACCGGCACCGGCAACGACGGGGAGGACGCGAACAACCTGTTCGCGGCGATCGACAAGCTGCGCATCCCGATCGGCTACCTGGCCGAGCTGTTCACCGCCGGGGACACCGCCCCGGTGGACCTGGCGCTGCGCAAGCTGGCGGCCATGCGCTCCTACATGCGCGGGGTGTCCATCGATGACGTGCGTGATGAGTCGATCGCGAACGCGGTGGGCATGAGCGGGCCGCAGATCGAGGAAATGTACCGGCTGCTGGCGATCGCGAAGTACGAGGAACGCTATGTGATCCCCCCGGCCCACGCCGAGCAGGCCCACGACCTGGAGGAAATGGGCTGTTCGCTGGAGTTCGAGGGCGGACCGGGCATGGGCGGGGCCGGGCCGTTCGGCTCCTCCAGCGGCGAGCAGGTGCCGGTGGCGGTGGAGAACTTCCATTCGCTGCAGAGCCGGCAGACCGCGGACCGGCCCTCCACCCCGGGACGGGTGAACCTGCTGAACTGGGACGGCAACGGCCGGCCCGAGGGGCTCTTCCCGCCGCAGCACCAGCGTTCCAAGGAGAATGAGCAATGATTCCCAAGCTGCTCAACCGGGCCACCCCGCGCCGCCGGCTGCCCGGCACCCTGGATCCGGTGCCGCTGAAGAACCCGCAGCGCCGGGCCGTGCACATGCTCGCCTCACTGCTGCTGGACTACCCCGACGAGGAGTGGTTCGCCCAGCTGGAGGTGCTCGAACCGCACATCGCCGCGCTGCCGGCGCCGATCGCCGGGCCGCTGACCGAGTTCGTGGCCGCCTCCCGGGCGGCCGGTTCGGCCCAGTGGCAGCGCAGCTATGTGGACACCTTCGACCAGAAGCGCAAGTGCAGCCTGTACCTGAGCTATTTCGCCACCGGGGACACCCGCAAGCGGGGCACCGCGCTGGTCACCTTCCTGGAGGCCTACCGGGCGGCCGGCTTCGAGTTCGACGCCCAGGACCTGCCGGACTACCTGCCGGCGGTGCTGGAGTTCTCCGCCCGCAGCGACGATGAGATCGCGGGGGCGCTGCTGGCAGCGCACGTGGAGGGCATTGAGGTGCTGCGCGCCGCCCTGGAGGGGATGCGCAGCCCCTGGGCGAACGTGGTGCGCACCATCACCCTCTCCCTGCCGCCGGTGGATAGGGCCACCCAGGAACGGATCCTGTCCCTGGTCAGCGAGGGCCCGCCAACCGAGACCGTGGGGCTCAGCTTCCTGGGCAACCTACCACCATTTAGTCCGAGGGAGGGGACGGGAGTATGAGCACCATGCAATTCCTGCTGTGGGTGGCGATGCCCTACGCGTGCGCCGCCGTGTTCATCGTGGGCCACATCTGGCGGTACCGCTACGACAAGTTCGGCTGGACCACCCGGTCAAGCCAAAGCTATGAGAACCGGCTGCTGCGCTGGGGCTCACCGATGTTCCACTTCGGCATCCTGCTGGTTCTGGTGGGCCACGTGGTGGGGCTGCTGATCCCGCGCGAATGGCTCTACGCCATCGGCGTCACCGAACACCTCTACCACCTGGGCGCCACCTGGATGGGCACCGCGGCGGCCGTGCTGACGCTGGCCGGGCTGGTGATCCTGATCTACCGGCGGCGCACCGTGGGACCGGTGTTCCTGGCCACCACCCGGATGGACAAGCTGATGTACGTGCTGCTGGGGGCGAGCCTGTTCTTCGGCACCGTGGCCACCATGGTCCACCAGGTGTTCGGGCCCGGCTACCCGTACCGTGAAACCATTTCACCCTGGGTGCGCAGCCTGCTGATCTTCCAGCCCGACCCGGCGCTGATGCAGCAGATCCCGCTGTCCTTCGCGCTGCACGTGATCACCGCGAACCTGCTGTTCGCCCTGTGGCCGTTCACCCGGCTGGTGCACGTGTTCTCCGCACCGATCCCGTACCTGTTCCGCCCCTACATCGTGTACCGTTCGCGCGATGAGGCCCCCAGCGGCATGCGCCCCGTGCGCCGCGGCTGGGACCCGGTCACCGCTCCCCCGGAGCGGCGGCGCAACCGCCGCGGCATCACCGCCAACCGGCCCTAGGCCGGCCCGGCACCGCCTCCGGACCGAAAAGGGACTGCCTGTTCCCTTCTCGGTCCGGAGGCCTTTTGCCGTCCTGGGGCCGGGGAGCCCGGGACCCTAGCCGGGTTCGCCGGCGGTCCCGAAGACGCCCTTGGCCGGCACGGTCGCGGCCACGGCGCGCACGAAACGGGTCGCCGGGGCGCTGAGCACCTCGGCCACCGGGCCGCGCTGGACCACCACCCCGTGCTCGATGACCGCCAGCTGCCCGGCCAGGGCAATCGCGTCCGCCGCCGAATGGGAAATCACGATCGAGGTCATCCCGGTGCGCTGCAGTTCGGTGCGCAGCAGCTCGCGCATGTCCGCGGCGGCCTCCACGTCCAGTGACGCGAACGGCTCATCGACCAGCAGCATCTTCGGCCCGGCCGCCAGGGCGCGGGCCAGGGCGATGCGCTGGCGCTGACCGCCGGACAGGGCCGCCGGACGCTGCCCTGCCAGGGCCTGGAAGCCCAGCCGTTCCAGCCACCCTTGGGCGACCTGCCGGGCCTGGCGCTTGTCCTTGCCGCCGGCCCGCGCCCCGAAGGCGATGTTGCTGGCCGCATCCAGGTGCGGAAACAGCCGCGGGTCCTGGCCCAGCAGCCCAATGCCGCGCCGGTGCGGGGGCAGGTGCACCCCCGGGGCGGCCAGCCGCTGCCCGTCCAGGGTGATCTGCCCGCCACTGATCTGCTCGATCCCGGCCAGCGCGTGCACGATCGTGGACTTGCCCGCCCCGCTGGGGCCCATCAGGGCCAGCGCCTGGCCCCGGTCCAGCTCCAGGTCGATGGAAACCTCAAACCCGGAGCGCGGCACCGTGAACCGGGCCGTGAGCATCGGGCTCATTTCAGGGCCCCGGGACGCCAGGCCCGCACACAGACCAGCACCAGCACGGCGGTGGCCAGCAGCAGCAGGGACAGCGCCACCGCGGATTCCCGCCCGGTCCCGGCACCGTTGAACGCCGTGTAGATGGCCAGCGGCATCGTCTGGGTCACCCCCGGCGCGTTGCCGGCGAACAGGGCCGTGGCCCCGAACTCGCCAATCGCCCGGGCAAAGCACAGGATTACCCCGGCCACCAGGCCCGGGGCCGCCAAGGGCAGGGTCACCCGGGTGAGCACCATCCAGCGCCCGGCCCCCAGGGTGGCGGCGGCCTGCTCGTACCCGGCCCCGGCCGAACGCAGCGCCCCCTCCACGGAGAGCACCAGGAACGGCAGCGCCACAAACGCCTGGGCGATCACCACCGCCGTGGTGGAAAACGGGAGCGTGACCCCCCACAACGACTCAATGAACTGGCCCACCGGGCTGGTGCGGCCAAAGAGGAAGAGCAGCGCCACGCCCCCGACCATCGGCGGCAGCACCAGCGGCACCGCCACCACGGCGCGCAGCAGCTGGGCGGTGCGCGGTGAACTGCGGGCAATCACCAGGGCCAGGGGGATCCCCAGCACCACGCACAGCGCGGTGGCCGCCACCCCCGTGCGCAGCGACAGCCCCAGCGCCTGCAGCGCACTGGGGCTGGTCACATCCGCCCACAGGGTTCCCCAGGAGGCCCGGCCCACCAGGGCCAGCAGCGGCAGCACCAGCAGCCCCACCCCCAGGATGGCCGGCAGCACCGCGGCAACGGGTGCGCGCACCCCCACATCGGCCTGGCCCATGCCCTAGCCTTCGGCTCCGGCGCCGGCGTTGCCGAACCCGTGCTCAACCAGCACTTCCTGGCCCTCGGCGCCAAGTACGTAGTCCACGAACTGCTGGGCGGCCTCGGCCTGCTGCTGGAACTGGGAGGTGCTGAGCACGGAAATCGGGTAGGAGTTCACGACCTCCTGCGCCCCGTCGGGCACAATGCTGTCCACGCTGTCATCGCCCACCACATCGGTGCGGTACACCAACCCGGCGTCGGCTTCCCCGGCCGAGACCTTCTGCAGGACCGCGCTCACGTTCTGTTCCATGCTGGCCGGTTCCACCTGCACCCCGGCACCATCCAGCAGCTTCTGCGAGGCCCCGCCGCACGGGACCTGGGGTGCGCACAGCACCGTGGTCACCCGGGACAGATCCGCCAGGGACTGTACGTGGGCCGGGTTTCCGGCCGGGACCGCGATCACCAGGGTGTTGGTGGCGAAGATGACCGGGTCCTTGGCCAGGCCCGCATCGCTCACGGTGTCCATGTTGCGTTCATCGGCGGAGGCGAAGACGTCCACCGGGGCTCCCTCCACGATCTGGGTGGCCAGGGTGGAGGAGCCGTCATAGGAAATGTGCTTCACCTTGATCTGCGGGTGTTCTTCCTGGAAGTCCTTGGCGATCTCATCGAAGGAGCGTTGCAGGGAGGCGGCCGCGGAGATGGTGATCTGGGTGTGGCCTTCATCCTGCGCAGCCGGCGAATCGGCGGGCTGATCCGCGGTGGAGCATCCGGTCAGGCCCAGCCCCGTCAGTGCCAGCAGTGCCAGTGTTCCGCGGATGCGCATACCCACTCCTTGATCGTGAACGGTTGCCGCCATGCTATCGCCTGCGCCCAGTGCGCCAAAGTGTGACCTGAGAAGCGCGGCTCGGGCCGCGGGCAGGGCGGGGCGAGCTGACCGGCGGCTGCGGATTCTGCCCGGTGCTTGCCCCGTGAGCCCTACAGCGCGCAGACTGGCTGTCGTAAGCTGAAGGTGGCGGCGCCGCGATCTGCTATCGTGGCGGCACCGACTAGTCAGGAGGTTGGCGTGGCAGACAAGCCCGCATTCGTACCGTTGGGTGATGCCCGGGGCCGGCCCCTGCGGGATTTGCGGATTTCGGTGACCGACCGCTGCAACTTCCGCTGCGTGTACTGCATGCCCAAGGAAATCTTTGGGCGCGACTTCCAGTTCCGGGAGCGTTCCGAACTGCTCAGCTTTGAGGAGATCGAGCGCCTGGCCCGGGTGTCGGTGGGTTTGGGCGTGCACAAGCTGCGCCTGACCGGCGGCGAGCCGCTGCTGCGCCGGGGCATCGAGGAGCTGATCCAAATGCTCGCCGCATTGCGCACCCCGGACGGTGAACCGGTGGACCTGGCCTTGACCACCAACGGCTCCGCCTTGCCGGTCAAGGCCGCCGCACTGAAGGCTGCCGGGCTGAACCGGGTGACGATTTCCCTGGACTCACTGATTGAAGAGCGCTTCCAGGCGATCAACGATGTGAAGTTCCCGGTCTCCCGGGTGCTGCAGGCCATTGACGCCGCGGCCGAGGCCGGGCTGGGACCGGTGAAGATCAACACGGTGCTCAAGCGCGGGGTCAACGACGACGAAATCCTGGACCTGGTCGAACACTTCCGCGGCACCGGGCACATACTGCGCTTCATCGAGTACATGGATGTGGGCAGCACCAACGGCTGGCGGCTGGATGACGTGGTCCCCTCCAGCGAGGTGATTTCCCGGATTCATGAGAAATACCCGCTGGAGCGGCTGGCCCGCACCGACCCCGGGGAGACCGCCAACCGCTGGCGCTTCACCGACGGGCAGGGGGAAATTGGCGTGATTTCCAGTGTCACCAATGCGTTCTGCGGCAACTGCACTCGCTCCCGGATCTCGGCCGAGGGCCAGATGTACACCTGCCTGTTCGCCACCGGCGGCACCGACCTGCGGGCCCTGCTGCGCGGCGGGGCCGACGATGAGCAGCTGGCTGTGGCTCTGAGCGGACTGTGGCGGGTGCGCAATGACAACTACTCGGAACTGCGCGCGGCACTGACCCCCGGCAACCGCCGACGCATCGAGATGTCCTACATCGGCGGTTAGCTAGCCCATGGTCTTCTGGCCATCCAGCGCCTCGCGGATGATGTCCGCATGCCCGGCGTGCTGGGTGGTTTCGCCGATGATGTGCAGCAGCGTGCGGCGCACCGACCAATGGGTGTCCACAAACCACGGCGCCCGGGGCAGTTCGTGGACCGTGTCCAGGTCGATTTCCGCCAGCAGCGCGTCGGTTTCTTCGCCGATGTGGGCGTACTTCTCCAGCAGCCCGGGCAGCGTCTCGCCGGGCTGCATGCTGAACTCGGCTTTCAAGGCCTGCAGCGCCTCGGCCGGCATGTTGTAGAAGTCCACTCCGTCCCAGTCCATGGCGGCCTTGCCCCTGATCATGAACTGCTGCCACTGCAGTTCCACGGCGCTTACGTGCTTGATCAGTCCCCCGACGGTTAGTTCGCTGACGGTGGCGCGGGTTGCGGCCTGTTCGTCGCTCAGGTTCTGAGCGGTGAAGCGCAGGAAGTGGCGGGCGTTGGCCAGCGCCCGGTGCAGGTCGGCCCGCTCGCCGCTCAGCGTGGTGTTGACGGCTTTCATGGTGGTGCTCATGGCATTGCTCCTCATTCTCGGTGTGCCGGATAAAACCACCCTAGGAGCCATAGGTGTCTATTTCTGTCCTAAATCGAGGCAGAATGTGGGCATGAGTACAAGCCAACGTTCGCTGCGCCTGCTCTCCCTGCTGCAGACCCGGCGCTACTGGTCTGGACAGGAACTGGCACAGCGTCTGCAGGTCTCGTTGCGCACCCTGCGCCGCGACGTGGATCAGCTGCGGGAACTGGGCTACCCGGTACAGGCTGAACGCGGTGTGGGCGGCGGCTACCAGCTCGCCGCCGGAGCCGCGCTGCCGCCGCTGGTGCTCGACGACGAGGAAGCCGTAGCGCTGGTCATCGGCCTGCAGTCCACCGTCCACGGCGGGGAGAACACGCTGGCTGAGGCGGGACTGCGTGCCCTGTCCAAGGTGGTTCCGGTGCT
The DNA here is from genome assembly GCF_006094275.1 of Glutamicibacter creatinolyticus. GTDB lineage: Bacteria > Actinomycetota > Actinomycetes > Actinomycetales > Micrococcaceae > Glutamicibacter > Glutamicibacter creatinolyticus. The sequence continues at coordinate 385,952 of NZ_CP034412.1, read as the reverse complement.
TCCGACGCGGCTGCGGCAACGGGCCCAGGCCCTGACTTCGAGCACCGTTGCGCTAACTACCCAATATTCCGCGCCGGAGCCGGTAGACCCGCAGGTGCTGGTGGTCTTCGCCCAGGGATGCCGCGACCGTGAACGTGTGGCTTTCGACTACCGCGATGCCCAGGGCATCGCCACTTCGCGCCGGGTGGAGCCGGTCAATCTGGTCAATGTGGGAAACCGCTACTATCTGGTGGCCTACGATGTGGACCGTGCGGATTGGCGCAGTTTCCGGGTGGACCGGGCCGAAAACGCCCAACCCCGGGCGCTGCGCTTCGCGCCGCGGCGGATTCCAGGTGGCGACGCGGCGCAGTTCGTGCGGGCCGGGCTAAGCGGGTCCGGGCATCCACACATCAGCGCACGGGTTCAGGCAAGCGCCGCGCAGCTGGCCCCGCGTGTGGGGCGCTGGTTTGAGATTGAGCCGTTGGATGAGCACAGCAGCATGTTGCGCACCCAGAACGCAGACCTGCGCTGGGCCGCCTTTGGATTGGCGTTGTGCGAGGCCCCGGTCAGCGAGGTGCAGCCGCCGAAGCTGCGTGAGCTGCTCGCGACGTGGTCCGCCAACCTGACATCGCGGCCCGACTCGTAGAGCGAGGCCGGCCGATCTGAGCAGCCACGGGAACCCGATCTACCGGCAGTGAACCGAAGATAGCGATGGCTGGGGTGAACGCGGCGTCGTGGAGGCACGGGGCTGCGACCAACGACCCCCAGATCAAAAGATCAACCGCGGCAACCGGGCCCGCGTTTGTCTGGCCCGGTGGTGCTTCCCGCTGGACCCACGCCCTGACGCACCAGCTGGGGATGCTTGCCATGCCGCGCAGCCAGCGATCACGGACAACAAAATTACCGCCCGCGTGGTCGAGGGATTCATCCCAACTCTTGCACGTCCCGGTGTTTCAGGGTCCGGGCATCGCCCTTCAACAAGCCCTGCACGAGCCGAGCATTGAGACTAGAGCCCCACCCATTCGGAGGATCCCGAAGTGAAGTGCTGACGCTTCCAGATGGGCACCTCCGCCTTGATGCGCTCCACCAGATTCTCGATGGCTTCGAAGGCCTCGCGCCGGTGCGCGGCCGCGGATGCCGCAACCAGTGCGGCATCCCCGATGGTCAGGGCCCCGACCCGGTGCACGGCTGCCAGCCGCAACCCGGTGCGGGCCTCCTCCTCGGCCAGGATCTTCTCCAGGAATTCCTGCGCCTGCGGGTGATGCGAGTAGTCCAGCGAGTTCACCGCCTGGCCGCCGTCGTGGTTGCGGATGATCCCGTGGAACAGCACCACGGCTCCGGCGGTGTCCGATTGCACGCCCTGCCTGACGGCGTCCTCATCGATGGGCTGGTCGGTGATCAGTGCGTAGCTCACGTAGCTCCTCTGCTTAGGACTCTTATGACTGCTGGTGCAGCGCGGATTCGGTCAGGTCGGGGGCCAGCTGCGCGACCGCTGGGGCGCCACCGGGCACATAGGAGGCGGTGATGCCGCGCCCGGCCAGCAGCTGCGCGGCACGCAGGGCCCGCGGACCCCTGGCGCAGTAGACCACCAGGGTTTCGGGCAGCGCCGGCAGCTGCGAGCCCGCGTCGATGGCCGCCTCCAGCTGCGGCAGCGGCAGGTGATGGGAGCCGCGCAGGTTCAGCGCGGCGCGTTCCTGCGGGTTGCGCACATCCAGCAGGAACGGGGGTTCTTGCGAAGCCAGCGCAGCCACCAGCGCCTCGGGGGCCAGCTGCTTGGGCTGCGGCAGGTTGCCGGCACAGAACAGCTCATAGTCGATCAGCTCGGTCACCGGTGGCGCGGTGGGATCCGGCGCGTACTCCAGGGTGCGCGTGCTTGCGCCCAACGCATCGTAGATCAGCACCCGGCCCACCAGCGGATCGCCGATCCCGGTGATCAGCTTCAGCGCCTCGGTGGCCAGCAGCGAGCCGATGGTTCCGCACAGTCCGGGCAGCACACCCCCGGTGGCACAGTCGGCCACGGTGCCCGGGGCCGGCGGGAGAGGGAACAGGTCGCGGTAGCCCGGTCCGTGTTCGTGCCAGGCCACGGACACCTGACCGTGGTGCTGCAGGATCGAGCCCCACACCAGCGGGATGCCGGTCAGCTGGGCGGCGTCGTTGCTCAGGTAGCGGGTCGGGAAGTTGTCGCTGCCATCGATCACCAGGTCGTAGCCGGAGAAGATCTCCAACGCGTCCGCGGAGGTCAACCGCAGGTGGTGTTCGATGATCCGCACCCCGGGGTCCAGGGCGCGCGCGGCGGCGGCCAGCGAGGCGGTTTTGGGCAGCCCGATGTTGGCGGTGGTGTGGGTGATCTGGCGGTGCAGGTTGGACAGCTCCACCACGTCGTCATCCACGATGCCCACGGTGCCCACCCCGGCACCGACCAGGTACGGGATGCAGGCGCTGCCCAGTCCCCCGGCCCCGATCACCAGCACGCGGGCGGCGGCCAGGCGGCGCTGGGACGCCTCCCCGAATCCGGGCAGGGACAGCTGGCGCTGGGCCCGGGCCAGCTGCTCGTCGCTCAGCGCAGGGGCCGGGTCGACCAGGGGCTTAAACGCACGATCACTCATAGTCGGATCCTACGCGCCCGGCCGCGCCGGAGGATAGGCGATAGCATGAAGTCATGTCGCAGATTACGATACGCTACTTCGCCGCGGCGGCGGCCGCGGCGGGCACCGAGCAGGAGCGCTGGGCGCGCCCCGATTCACTGTCCCAGCTGCGCACCGAGCTGGCCGGCGCTTATGGCGATGCCATGGCCCAGGTCCTGCGGGCGGGCAGCTTCCTGATCAACGGGGTGGTCCGGCGCGATGACGGTGAGCTGGGCGATGACGCCGACCTGACCGTGGACGTGCTGCCTCCCTTCGCCGGCGGATAGCCCATGAGCTGCACCCTGGAAACCCACCGCGCGGAAATCGCGGCGCTGCTGGATCCGGTGATCGCGGCGTTGGGCACCCAGACGCTGGGCGTCGACGCCGCCGATCTGCCCGGACGCGTCACCGCGGCCCGCATCACCGCGCCCCTGCCCATTCCCGCCTTCACCAATTCGCAGATGGACGGGTTCGCCGCCCGCAGCGCGGAGCTGGCCGGCGCGAGCACCGAGCACCCGGTGCAGCTGCCGCTGGGGGTGACCGCCGCGGCCGGGGACCGGCAAATCGAACTGCTGCCCGGCACCGTGTCCCCGGTGATGACCGGAGCTGTGATCCCCTCCGGGGCGGACACCGTCATTCCGGTGGAGGCCACTATGCAGGGCGCTTTCGGTCCGCTGGTGCGCCGGGGCGAGGGCGAGCCGAGCGGGGTGGCGACCTTCACGCAGCCCGCGGAGCCCGGGCGCTTCATCCGGCCGCTCGGCCAGGACCTGCAGGCCGGTGCCGTGGTCGCGGAGGCCGGCACCCGGCTGACACCCACCCTGATCGGGGCGCTGGCGGCCAGTGGCGTGCGCGGGGTTCCGGTGCGCACACGGCTGCGGGTGCTGGTGTGCACCACCGGCAATGAGCTGATGGGCGGGACCGCCGAGTCCGGGCGGATCCCCGATTCAAATTCACCGATGCTCGCGGCGGTGCTGCGCGGCTATGGCGCCCAGGTGGAGGTTCTGCGGCTGCCCGATGATGCGTCGGCGCTGACCCGCGAACTGGCCAAGCAGGCGCGGGAGGTGGATCTCATCCTCACGGTGGGCGGCATCAGCGCCGGGGCCTACGAGGTGGTGCGCGAGGCGCTGGCCCCCTCCGGCGGCAGTTTCCACCATGTGGCCCTGCAACCCGGTGGTCCGCAGGGCTTCGCGCTGCTGGAGGGCACCCCGGTGCTCTGCTTCCCGGGCAACCCGGTCAGCGCGCTGCTCTCGCTGGAACTGTTCCTGGCCCCCAGCCTGCGTCGCCTGGCCGCAGTGGCCGAGCCCGTCCCCGAACAGTACGCCCTGGCCAACGAGGTGCATTCCCCGGGCGACAAGCACCAGGTGCGCCGCGGACTGCTCAACGACGGGCAGGTCACCGTATTGGATCCCGGCTCCCACCTGATTCACGACCTGGCACGGGCCGATGTGCTCGTGCACCTTCCCGTCGGTGTCGCCCACCTTCCGGCCGGCACCAAGGTAGACACTTGGAGATTCCATGACTGACTCAAACGCCCCACACGCAGCTGATTCGAACCCGTCCGGCGAGCAGCAGCTGACCCACCTGCGCGCCGATGGCAGCGCGGCCATGGTTGATGTCAGCGACAAGCAGGTCACCAAGCGGGTGGCCACCGCGGAAGCCGTGTTCGTCACCCGCCCGGACGTGGTGCAGATGCTGATGAGCGGCAACTTGCCCAAGGGTGAGGCGCTGGGCACGGCCCGCATCGCCGGGATCATGGCGGCTAAACGCACCTGGGAGCTGGTGCCGTTGTGCCACCCGCTGCCGATTTCGAAGGTGTCGGTGGACTTCACTGCCGAGGAGTCGGCGGTGCGGGTGAGCGCGCAGGTGACCACCAAGGGGGTCACCGGGGTGGAGATGGAGGCGTTGACCGCCGCCAGCGTCGCCGCGCTGACCCTCTATGACATGGTCAAGGCCGTGGACAAGCACGCCGAGGTCACCGGCATCCGGGTACTGGCCAAATCCGGCGGAAAATCCGGGGACTGGGCCCGTGACTGATGCAGCCGCCGCCGTGCGCCGCGCCGGGGTGCTGGTGGCCTCCACCAGCGCAGCCGCCGGGACGAACCCGGACCGCACCGGGCCGGTGATCAGCCAGTGGCTGCAACAGCGCGGCTTCACCGTGGATCTTCGTATTACCGCCGACGGGCCGGAGGTCGGTGTCGGACTGCGCCAGCTGCTGGCGGGTGAACCCCGGCTCATCCTGACCACCGGCGGCACCGGGGTCTCCCCCACCGATCTCACCCCCGAGCAGACGGCGCCGCTGCTGCAGGTGCAGCTGCCCGGAGTCATTGAGGCCATTCGCCGTCGCGGTGAAGCGGTGACCCCGCTGTCCGTCCTCACCCGCGGGGTCGCCGGTTTCGCCGGCTCCTGCCTGATCGTGAACCTGCCTGGCTCCACCGGAGGAGTGCGTGACGGCTTGGCGGTTCTGGACCCGCTGCTGGAACACCTGCTCGAACAGCGCATCACCGGCGGCGGACACGGCCCGCGACACTGACGCGCACAATCTAGCGGCAGCATCGGGCACCTGATCGACCTCAGGTTCGGATGGCGGCAAGGAGTCACCTACATCCGAGAAGGCAACGGGCAGATCCGGCGAATAGCTTACTGGTTGGCCTGCGGACCGCCGCTGCTCCAGTCGTAGCCGCTTTCGGTCACCACAATCTTCCACGGTCCGTCGGGGACATCGACTTCATCGACGAACCGCCACGAGACCCCGGCCTGGGTTCCGTTCAGCGCATCAAAGCCCAGACATCCAACGACTGCCGGGGAAACATCCATTCCGGCCCCGTTGAACTCGGAGTTCTTCGGGCGTTCGTTGTTCTCCCCGAAAACATACTCAAAGTCGTCGTAGACGACAGGGCCCGCATCGGCGATCTGGGCGAAACAGGTCTTGCCCCGAAAGCTCAATTCAACCCAGCGGTTCTTCATGTAGGAGAAATTCTTGTTCTCCAGATTTCCGGCATAGCCGAAGTCGTTGGCCCACGGGATCAGGTGGCGCTGCGAGAACGCCTTCTCGTTGGTCACGTCATTGAACGGCAGGTCCAGGTAGAAGGGGTTCTGCTGGGGTGTCATGTGCTTCGGGAAATAGTTGTTGGCCGCCTCACGAACCTCCGTGTTGCAGACGCCGTCTTCGACCACGCCGTCACATCCGCCGTAGCGCTCGTACCACCATCCGTCGTAGGCACTGATCATCTGCGAGCCGTCGTGGGCGTTCGGATCATGGATTTCCCCAACCCAGAAGGTGGTGGCCACCAGGCACAGATGCCAGGGAAAGCTTCGTCCCAACAGCGTTCGCGGGCCACGCCCGGTCGCGGCGCTCCACCAGTTGCCGGTAACGGTTCGAAGCTTGCATTTCAGTTCGTTTACGCCCAATGCTCCCCCTGCGACTTTGCCGTTCCAGTGCAGTGGCACAAGGTTCGGACCCCAATTTCCCCACCCTTAGTGAACCCGGTTTTCCCGGGGCGGGGCAAACCGTGTCGCAGGGCGCGCGTGTCGCGTGGTGGGGGCTTTCATCAGTTTTTCGCTCCCGGCACGCCCCTGCCCCTGCTGGCTTGGGAATCTGTGGGTCCCCCAAGCCGGCAGGGGCAGAAGCGGTGGATGGGATTGTGACGTTGGCGGATCCGGGCCGGCTAGTTGGCGAAGGTGTCCACGAGTTTGCCCTGCCCGTTCCACAACCCCAGCGAGTCACCACCGTTGTTCAGGATTGCGCTGCCCATATCGGCGTAGAAGGCATCCATGCTGTTGGTGCCGGGGCCAGGGTAGACGCGCAGCTGGCCTCCGGCGGGGATGGTGTAGCCGGCAGGAATCTGCAGCAGGTTATTGGCGGCATCGCGCAACAGATAGCCCGAGGCATCGACCGAACGGGGCCCGGGGTTGCTCAGCACCACGTGTTCACCGGTCTCGGGCTGCAGGTCATTGCCCGGCACGTCGTTGACCGATGAGTGGATCACCAAACCGGGCTTGCCCGGAAACGGGTCACGACCGGAGAAGTGCCGGGAGAGCTGGGCCGGGAAATCACCGGTAATGCGTTCCACGCCCAGCTGCCTGGCGGCATCGGCAGACTCGGTGGAGTTCACGGTGTAGACGCCCAGGCCGAGCCCGGCCCGCTTGACCCGTTCGGCACCGGCCGCATCCAGGGTCCGATAGCTGGTGCCGAAGGCGTCTGCGAATCGGGAGTAGCCTTCCAAGGTGGCGGCATCCGGCACGGTGCCGGCCAGCTGCTGCAACGGCACCTCGGGGGCCAGCTGCGCGAACCGCTGGTTGGATTCGGCGTCAAAGCCGAGCACTTCAATGCGCCCGGCATCGAGCAGCCGGGACCAGCTGCGCTCCTGCTCCAGCGCCTTGGCCACCACTTCTTCGACGCCCGGCGAATTCTTGGGCGACTTGATCTCAATGAAAACCCCGGTAGTGCCGGTAACGGCCTGCGGCACCTGGTCAAAGTGCGGGATGCGTTCCCCGGCGTAGGCCGCGGAGAAATAGGAGCCAGCATCCAGCTGCTGCAGCTCATCCCAGGTAAATGACGTGATCGGCTGATGCTCGCGGCCTGGGAACACCTGCTCGACATTCGTGGTGCGTGCCGGGGTGTCGTCATGGAAGACGAACGGGACGCCGTCGCGGCTGAGCTGCACGTCGATTTCGATGAATTCGGCACCGGACTGGCTGCCGGCTTTGATGGCGGGAAGCGTGTTTTCCGGAGCTACTCCGGCAGCTCCCCGGTGGCCGATGAGTAGGGGTTCGTCTTGTAAGTGGGGTGCCGGAGCGGCGGCGGCCGGCAGCCCCAGCCCGGCGAGCATGAGGGCTGAAAGCGCCCCAAGGCAAAGCGATCGAATGTTCACGTCAGCGGTTCTCCTGTGTTTCGAATACAACACCGCCTACTGTTTCGCGCTCGGGCAACAGCTCTGCGAAATGGACGTGAACTGAGCCTGAACCGAAGATATTCCGAGTCAGTACATCTCTTGATAACTAGCGCCGCGCGGCGAGCGCCTCCTCGACCTGGCCGGCCGCCCGCAGCAGCTGCGGGAGCACCCGCTGGGCCGCTTCCTGCGCATCGGCCGGGCTGTCGGGTCCCACGCTCATGGATACGTTCATGGCCGCCACGATGCTGCCGTCCTTGCTGAACACCGGAACAGCCACCGAGCGCAGTCCGACGGACAGCTCCTGGTCCACCAGGGCATACCCCCGTTCCCGGACCTTCTCCAGTTCCGCTTCCAGGGCCTTGGCGTCGGTGATGGTGCGCGGGGTCAGTGCAGCAGGAGTGTCCTGGAGGACCTGCTGCACGGTTTGCGCCGGCTGATGGGCCAGCAGCACCCGGCCCATGGAGGTGCTCAGCGCCGGGAAGCGGGTCCCCACAGAGATCCCCACCTGCATGATGGAGCGGGTGTGCACGCGGGCGATGTACATGATTTCACTGCCCTGCAGCACGGAGGCGGAGGCCGATTCCCCGACACTTGCGGAGAGCTCCTCCAGCACCGGTTCAATGAGTTGCGGCAGGGTGGCGCTGGACAGGTAGGCATACCCCAGCTGCAGCACCAGCGCGGTGAGCGCGAACTGCTTCCCGTCCGTGCGCACGTAGCCCAGCTCGGCCAGGGTGTGCAGGAATCGGCGCGCGGTGGCCCGGGACAGTCCGGTGCGTGCGGCGACCTCGGACAGCGTCATGGACGTGTGTTCGGCGTCGAAGCTGCGGATGACCTGCAGCCCGCGGGCCAGGGACTGCACCGAGGTCTTCGCCGACGTGCTGTTCTCGCTGTTCTCGCTGCTCAAGGCTCTCCTGATTGATGTGCTCCGCCCACGGGGTGCCGTGCTGCGGGGATGGTGAAGGGGCACGCGGCCTGGGATGGCGCGTGCCCCTCCTAATTTACTGGTTGTTGGCGAGCACCGCCTCCGCGGATGCCCGCGGCGGCCTGGCGCGTTTAGCCGCGGGCGAGTTCGACCGGCAGCTTGGCCTGAAGCTCCTCGAAGCTGATCCCGTGGGTGGAGCGCACGAACACCTGCCCCTGGCGCAGCTCAAAGACCGCGACCTCCGTATAGATTCGCGAGACGCAGCCGAGCCCGGTAACCGGATAGCTGAGCTGGTCCACCAGCTTGGAGTCTCCGTTCTTCGTAAACAGGCTCATCATGACCCAGGTCTGCTTGGCGCCGATGGCCAGGTCCATGGCGCCGCCAACGGCCGGGATCGCCCCTTCGGCTCCGGTGTGCCAGTTGGCCAGATCCCCGGCGGCCGAGACCTGGAAGGCCCCGAGCACACAGACATCCAGGTGCCCGCCGCGCATCATGGCGAAGGAGTCGGCGTGGTGGAAGAAGCTGGCTCCGGGCAGCTCGGTGACCGGAATCTTACCGGCGTTGATCAGGTCCTCGTCCACCTGCTCCCCGGTGGCCACCGGTCCCATGCCCAGCATTCCGTTCTCGGTGTGCAGGGTGACGCCCTGTTCGGCGGTGAGGAAGTTGGAAACGTTGGTGGGCTGGCCAATGCCAAGGTTGACGAAGGCACCGGCGGGGATGTCCGCGGCCACCATCTGGGCCATCGCATCGCGGGTCAGTTTTTCGTCGGTGTGCAGCAGCGTGCCCATCAGTTCTTCCCTCCCAGTGCCACCATGGTGTCCACGTAGATGCCCGGGGTCACCACGACCTCCGGGTCGATGCCGCCCACCGGCACGATCTCATCAACCTGGACAATGGCCTGCTTGGCGGCTGTGGCCATGATTGGTCCGAAGTTGCGCGCGGTCTTGCGGTAGACCAGGTTGCCGTGGGTGTCGGCCCGCAGCGCCTTGATCAGTGCGACATCGGCGTGGATCGGGGTCTCCAGGACATAACCGCGCCCGTCAATCATGCGCGTTTCCTTGCCCTCGGCCAGCAGCGTGCCGTAGCCGGTGGGGGTGAAGAATCCGCCGATCCCGGCGCCCGCCGCACGAATGCGTTCGGCCAGGTTTCCCTGCGGAACCAGTTCCAGCTCGATGTCCCCGGCCCGGTAGGCCTCATCGAAGTGCCAGGAATCGGATTGGCGGGGGAAGGAGCAGATGATCTTCTTTACCCGGCGTTCCTTGATCAGCAGGGCCAGGCCCGCGTCGGCCTGTCCGGCGTTGTTGTTCACCACGGTCAGGTTCGTGGCCCCGCCATCAAGCAGGGCGTCGATCAGTTCCATGGGTTGCCCGGCGTTGCCGAAGCCGCCGATCAGGACGGTGGAGCCGTCCTTCACTTGGGCCACGGCCTCGGCGGGCGAGGTGGCGATACGTGGTGCCATCAGTGTCTACCTCTCTGAGCGAAAATCCTTGGGGAGGGGCGAACCCCCGGTGTGGCTAGTTGGCGGCGTTGACGTTCTCGATGACCACGGCCAGGCCCTGGCCAACGCCAATGCAAATGGCCGCCAGGCCGTAGCGCTGCCCCGACTCCTGCAGCCGGCGGGCCAAGGTCCCCAGGATGCGCAGGCCCGAGGCGCCCAACGGGTGGCCGATGGCGATGGCCCCGCCCCAGGCGTTGACGATGCCCGGGTCAATGTCCCAGGCGCGCAGGCAGGCCAGCGACTGCGCCGCAAACGCCTCGTTCAGTTCCACCGCGGCGATGTCGTTCCACGACAGTCCAGCCTTGGACAGCGCCTTGTTGGCGGCCTCGACAGGGGCGAAGCCGAAGTACTGCGGGTCCAGGGCGTGGGCCGCATTGGAGATGATGCGGGCCAGCGGGTCCAACCCGAGCGCCTGTCCTCCGGCTTCCGAGCCAATGAAGGCTGCCGAGGCCCCGTCATTCATGGGTGAGGCATTCCCTGCGGTCACGGTTCCGGTTTCGGCCGGGCGGAACACGGTGCGCAGTCCGGAGAGGGTTTCCGCCGTCGAGTCCGGGCGGACGGTCTCGTCGCGGGTGACTTCGGTGCCCTTCTTGGACGCCGGGGGCACCGGCACGACAAGGTTGTCGTACTTGCCGGCCTGCCAGGCGGCGGCAGCCTGCTGGTGGGAGGTCGCCGCGAACTGGTCCTGGTCTTCGCGGCTGATCTGGTACTTTTCACGCAGCTGCTCGGTCGCTTCACCAAGCGAAACGGTCCATTCCCCACGCATGGACGGATTGACCAGGCGCCACCCCAGGGTTGTGTTGGCCAGTTCCAGGTTGTTCATGGGGAAGGGGCGCTCGGTCTTGGGCAGCACCCATGGCGCACGGCTCATGGACTCCACTCCCCCGACAAGCACCAGGTCCGCATCCCCCGTGGCGACCTCGCGGGAGGCGGCGATGGCCGCGTCCAGGGAGGAACCGCACAACCGGTTCATGGTGGTGCCGGGGATGGAGGTGGGCAGCCCGGCCAGCAGCGTGGCCATGCGCGCGACATTCCGGTTCTCCTCGCCGGCCCCGTTGGCGTTGCCGAAAATAACCTCATCGAGGGCGGAGACATCCAGCTGCGGCGCGCGGGCCACCAGTTCGCGGATCACGTGCGCGGCAAGATCATCCGGCCGGTGCCCTGACAGGCTCCCGCCCAGCTTGCCAAAAGGCGTACGGATCGCGTCATAGAGATAGGCCTGCTGCATTAAGTCACTGCTCCATTACCGTTCGATGTTCATACTGTGAACTTTCGTTCGTAAAACGAACAATATCAGCCCCAGCCCTCGCGCTCAATACTAGCAAAGAAGTTCGCTATGCGAACTAGTGTGCGTGAAGTGAATTTGATGCTAACATCACTTTGCTATGACGCACATCACCGCCACTTCGTCGGCGGGACTCGAAGGGAGCCACCTTGACTACGTCGCTTAGCGGCACCAGGCCGCAAAAACTTGGCGGCTGGATTGCCGCCCTCTGCTTCTTCATCGTGGTCTTCGAGGGCTACGACATCGTGGCGTTGGGAGCCACCATTCCCGTATTGACCGACCCGGACATCGGAGGCTTCAGTGTCGCCGCCATGAACTGGGTAAACACGTTTTCCCTGATCGGCGTCGGAGTGGGAGCCGCGCTCATGGGGCGTTTGGCCGACCACTTTGGCCGTCGACGCCCCCTGCTCCTGGCGGTTCTGGTGTTTTCGGCCTTCACGCTGGTCTTTCCGCTGATGCCCAATGCGGCACTGATGGGGTTGGTGCGTTTTATCGCAGGTCTGGGACTCGGTGGATGCATGCCGGTGGCCCTGGCGTTGATGCAGGAGAACGCGCCGGTTGGACGCCGGGCCCTGGCCAACAACCTGCCCATGGTCGGATATCACCTGGGTGCCGTGCTGGCCTCCCTGGCTGGCCGGGCCGCGGGCATGCACTGGTCGTTGCTTTACTATCTGGGCGGCGGACTAGGCCTGGTGCTGCTCGGCCTGCTTTGGTTCAAGCTCCCCGAAAGCGAAGTGCGCCCCGCGGGAGAGCGCAGCTCGCTGGCAGATGTGCTCAAGCCCAAGTACTTGCGCAGCTCGATCGGCTTGTGGATTGCGGCGTTTATGGGTCTGGTCCTGGTCTATGGATTGAACGCCTGGTTGCCCAAGATCATGGGCGCCGCCGGCTACCCGGTGGCCGACTCCCTGACGATGCTCTTTGTCCTGAACCTAGGTGCGATCGCCGGGCTCATCATCAGCGCCTATGCCGCCGATGCGAAGGGAATCAAACTGGTTTCCCTGCTCTGGTTCGCCGCCTCGGCTGTCTTCCTGGTTCTTCTGGCCCTGCCCTTCGGAAGCCAGGCATTGCTCACGGTGGTCCTCTTCATCACCGGCGTCTTTGTTTTCAGCGCCCAATGCCTGATGTACGTCTATGCCGGGCACGTCTATCCTCGTGACATGGTGGCCACCGGCATCGGTTTGGCTTCGGGGATCGGGCGTTTCGGCGCGATTATCGGCCCCTACGTCACCGGTCTCATGGTGGCCGCGGGGACCGCATATCCTGGGGCGTTCTTCCTCTACGGGGGTGCTGCATTGATCGCGGTCCTGGTCATCGCGCAGATCCCCAAGCCGAAGTCCTCCTAGCGGCAAACGGACGAATCCCGGGGCCAACAATTGAGTAAGAGTGTGCCGGTGCCACAGGATGGCCCCGGCACACTCTTACTCATTCCGTCCCCTAGGAGACCTGCCGGGTTCCCCCACCATGCCCAGCGCATCTCCCAGCCCCTCCCACTCGTTCGCCAATATTCCCTCTGCCGTCAACAGACTAAAGTTGATTCATGGCCAACTCGCCCAGTGGGGATTCCATGCTGGACCGCATTGTGCGGATCCTGGATTCCTTTGACCCCAAGACCCCGAAGCTTTCGGTCGCCGCCCTGGCTCGGCGCGCCCAGATTCCCCGCGCCACCATGTACCGCTTGATTGAGGATCTGGTCGGCCACGGTTTGCTGGCGCGTGATCACGAAGGACAAATTTCACTGGGGCTGCGGCTGTGGGAGCTGGCCAACCGCAGTGCCGCTACCCAGGACCTACGCACCGCAGCGCTGCCCTTTATGGAGGACATCAATCAGCTTCTGGGCCAGAACACCCAGCTGGCGATGCTGCATCAGGATGACGTCCTGGTCATTGAGCGTCTCTCCCGTCCCGGGTCGGTGGTCAATCAGGCCAGCGTTGCCGGGCGCATGCCGATCCACCGCACCTCCATGGGCATGGCGCTACTGGCCTACTCCCCGGCCCCGGTACTGGAGGACTACCTGAGCCGACACGAGGAAGCCGTCCTCGACTACCATCCCCGGCTGCGTCATGAGCTGGCTGAGATCCGACGCCGCGGCTACGCCACCTTCGATGGCTTTATCGATCCCGAGACCACCGGGGCGGCGGCCCCGATTCTTGACGGTCAGGGGTACGCGGCGGCCGTGTTGGCTGTGGTGGTTCCCCGGGGCTCTGCAACGCTGCCCGCCGCGGCCATGGCTCTGCGCACTGCGGCACGAGGCATCTCGCGGGCCCTGGGCTACGCCGCCGACGGTTAACCCGGGCCGCCGGCTCCCCCACAGCGCGCACGGGCTTGATGCTGCCTAGGCTGGTCGGTCTATTTGGCATTGCGTGCTTCGGCAAGGATGGCCCGCATGACCACGTCTTCGGCGGCGGTCGGCTGCCGATTCGTGGCGCGGGCCAGCTGAATTCGCCACTTCAGGGGCACCGGCACCGCCCAGATTCCCTGGGTCCCCGAGCGCTCGACGGTGGACTGCGGCAAAAAGGCGACACCCAGCTCCTGCCGGACAAGCTCCAGCGCGAAATCCAGTGAGACGACCTCCGTGCGCACGCTACGGTGCAGTCCCTGCGCGGAGAACGCGGAGTCAATGGTGGTTCGGTTTCCCCAACCTTCGGGGAAGTCCACGTACTGTTCCCCGGCAATTTCCGAAAGGTCGACCTGCTGACGCCCGGCGAGTCGATGCCCCGCCGGGATGACCAGGACCATTGGCTCGGCATGGATCTCATGCAGCGCTATCCCCGCGACCTGGGGATTACTGACCGAGAGCAGTGCCAGGTTCAGCGTTCCCTCCTGCACAGCAGCCAGACTGGTGCGCGTCCCCTCCACGGTCAGCCGCAGCTTGACTACGACTTCCGGATACCGTCGATGAATCTCCAGCAGCACCTTCCCCATATCCAAGGCCCCCAGGTAGGACAGGGTGCCCAGCGACACCGTGCCGCGCACCATTCCTCCCACGGCATCGACTGCATCCCGCGCGCCATCCACTTCCGCCAGGATGGCCCGTGCCCGGGGCAGCAGCGCCTCCCCCGCGGGAGCCAGGCGAACGCTGCGCCCCTGACGGACGAAAAGCTGGGTTCCCAGTTCGCGTTCAAGCTGCTTGATTCCCGCCGAGACGGCCGACTGGACCACGTTCAACTCCTGTGCCCCACGGGTGAAGCTCAGCTGTTCGGCGACGGCCAGGAAGTACTGGATCTGGGATAACTGCATGCTTCAGTATCACCAAGCAAGATGCAAGCAATCAACATTTATCGTTGGACGCGATCAACACCGCCACGGATGATGGATTCATGCCCGTTTCATCTTCCCCCGCGGCAACCCGCTCCGCACCCGCCGTGCAGCACGGCCGCGGCTTTTGGATTGTCGCCTTCGCGTTCCTGACCTCGATGGCCTTTGCCTCCGCCCCGGCCCCGCTCTACGTCCTGTATCAACAGCGGTCAGGGTTCAGCTCCTTTACCGTCACCCTCATCTTTGCCGCCTACGCCCTCGGCGTGGTGGTGAGCCTGTTTCTGGCCGGACATATCTCCGACCGTGTCGGCCGGCGCCGCATCCTGGTGCCCGCCGTGGCCCTGGTTTTCATCTCCACACTCGTCTTCATCTTCTGGCAGGACCTGCCCGGGCTGCTCACCGCGCGTTTCGTCTCGGGCCTTGGGGTGGGCATGTTGACCGCGACCGCGACCGCCTGCATGACCGAACTGCACGCCACTTCCCGCCCGGGGACGGGCTTGCGCCGGGCCGAGGTCATCGCCACCGCCGCCAACATCGGCGGGCTGGGTCTGGGGCCTTTGGTCTCTGGAATGCTGGCGGAGTTTGCCCCGGCTCCGCTCTACACCACCTACATTGTCTTTGCCGCGCTGCTGCTGCTCGGCCTGCTGTCACTGGTCCGTGTCCCGGAAACCGTGCAGGTGGATCGCAACTGGAAATATCGGCCACAAAGGGTTTCGGTGCCCCCGGAGGCCCATTCGCGCTTTGCGGCCGCGGCGATGATGGCATTTGTCGGATTTGCCATGTTTGGGCTGTTCACCTCCCTGGCCCCGGCTTTGATTGCCGGCGAGCTGGCCATCTCCTCCCATGTGGTCTCCGGCGCCGTGGCCTTCGTGGTCTTTGCCGCGGCTGCCGCGATGCAGGTGGTTTCCTCGCGCTGGAGCCTGCACCGGCAGACCACGGCGGGTCTGGCCTGCCTGGGTATCGGCCTGCTCCTGGTGACCGCCAGCATCCTGGTGGCGTCCCTGGCGCTGCTGGTCATTGGCGGACTGGTGGCCGGTGCAGGCTCGGGGATGTCGTTCAAGGCAGGAATCGGCACCGCCATTTCCATTGCCTCCCCGGCCCAGCGCGGCGAAGCCCTGGCCGGCATTTTCCTGGCCGGCTACCTGGGAATGTCAGTGCCGGTCCTGCTGCTTGGCGCACTGATGCAGTTCATTGCGCTGGCGCCATCGGTGCTCGGCTTTGGCGCCTTCATGTTGCTGCTGCTGGGCGTCACCCTCCTGCTGTTGATGCGCGGCCGGCGCGAGGGCATCTAGGACGGAAGCATTCGTCCCGCACCTTCCCGATGCTGAAAATGCGGCGGCCACCCGGGTGACCGGCCCGGGGCGGGCGCCGCATTTCAGGCTTCCCAACGCACTGCCCATAAATATTCTTATTCAATGAGAAGCATGATGTGTTTTTTCCCCACGTCACTGCATTCTTGAAGTCAATCTCTTGTCCCCACCCATGTCGCCCTGCCCGCCGAGAATCGGCGTAGCGGCAGACACGGCCCCGAACGCTGAGGCAGGCTTCAATGACGCAGACTCCCCGGATCATCCGCACCCAGGTGGGCATCATCGGCGGCGGTCCGGCCGGGCTCATGCTCTCGCATCTGCTGGCCCAGGCAGGCATCGAGAACATCGTGGTGGAAAAACGGGATCACGAAACGATCCGCAATACCCACCGCGCTGGCATCCTTGAGGCCCAGGCCGTGGCCATGCTGACCGACAGCGGGGTCAACGGCCGGGTATTGACCGAGGGCGACGAGCACGCCGGCATCGACCTGCGCTTCAACGGCGAGTCCCATCCGCTGGATTTCCGCGACCTGGTGGACGCCACGGTCACCCTGTACGCCCAAAACGAGGTCTTCATCGACCTGGCCGCGGCACGCAAGCGCGATGGTGGGGACGTGCGCTACGAGGCCGAAGTCACCGAGATCCTGGGCATCGAAACCGACACCCCGAAGTTCCGCTTCACCGACGCCGCGGGCACCCTGTTCGAGGTGCACGCTGACGTGATCGTGGGCGCCGACGGGTCGCGTTCCTTTACCCGCCGCCAGATGCCGGCAGCCCAGCGCAATGACTTCAAGGTCGAATACCCCTTCGCCTGGTTCGGCATCCTCACCCAGGCCCCAAAGTCCTCTCCGGAACTGATCTATGCGAACTCCCCCCACGGATTCGCGCTCATCTCCCAGCGCTCCGAGACGGTGCAGCGCATGTACTTCCAGTGCGATCCGAACGAAAACGTTGATGACTGGAGCGAGGACCGGATCTGGAGCGAGCTGCAGCGGCGGGTGGATGGACCGGATGGCTTCCAGCTGGCGACCGGGCCAATCTTCGACAAAACCGTGCTGGGGTTCCGCTCCTTTGTCCGCGAACCGCTCTCCCACGGCCGGCTGTTCCTGGCCGGAGATGCCGGGCACACGGTCCCGCCCACCGGGGCGAAGGGCCTGAACCTGGCCTTCGCGGATGTGAAGGTCTTGTTCGAGGCCATCGACTCGTTTTACACCACCGGCAGTGACCGGCTCCTGGCCGGCTACTCGGACCTGGCGCTGAAGCGGGTCTGGAAGGCCCAGAACTTTTCGTACTGGATGACCTCCATGCTCCACACCCCCGTGGGCGCCGACCCGTTCATGACCCGCCGCGCCCTGGGAGAGCTGGAAACCGTGACCTCTTCGCGCTTCGGCCAGCAATACCTGGCCGAGTCCTACACCGGCTGGCCGCACGCCTGACCCGCCCAACCACCACCTTCCCGCCCATTGACCACTGAAAGGAGCACGCAGTGAGCACCGATACGAACCACACCACCGATGAGACGTTCGAGAACCCGCGCGTCCTGGATCCTGCCGCCACCGCCGACTCGCAGGAAACCATCACCAGCGAAATCCAGGACATCCATGAGGCCTACCGGCAGGAGGTGCTGGCCGGGAAGAAGGAGGAAACCCAGCCGCGGATCGACTTCGCCCCCTACCGTTCCTCCCTGCTGCGCCACCCCACCAAGGACCTGCACCACACGGATCCGGAAACCATTGAGCTGCACTCCCCCGCCTTCGGGGACCGGGACGTGCACATCCTGGAATCGGACCTGACCATCCAGCACAACGGGGACCCCATCGGCGAGCGCATCGTGGTCTCCGGCCGGGTACTGGACGGGGACGGCCGTCCGGTGGCGGGGCAGCTGATTGAGGTCTGGCAGGCCAACGCGGCCGGACGCTACATCCACAAGCGCGACCAGCACCCGGCCCCGATTGACCCGAACTTCACCGGGGTGGGCCGGGCGATCACCGGGCCGAATGGCGAGTACACGTTCACCACCATCAAGCCGGCACCGTACCCGTGGAAGAACCACCACAACGCCTGGCGTCCGGCGCACATCCACTTCTCGCTGTTTGGCACGGACTTCACCCAGCGGATGATCACCCAGATGTACTTCCCCGGTGACCCGCTGTTCTCCCTGGACCCGATCTACCAGTCGATCACCGACCAGAAGGCCCGCGACCGGCTGGTCGCCACCTACGACCACTCGATCACCTCGCATGAGTGGGCCACCGGCTACAACTGGGACATTGTGCTCACCGGCAGCAACCGCACCTGGATGGAAGACGAAGAGGGGGACCACTAAATGGCACCGGCACCAGAGCTGAAGCTCGTCCCGACCCCGGGACAGACCATCGGCCCGTTCTACGGCTACGCACTGCCCTACGACAAGGGCCACGAACTGATCCACCCGTCCAACCCAAACGCGGTGCGCTTGCACGGGGTGATCACCGATGGGCAGGGCACCCCCATCCCGGATTCGATGCTGGAGATCTGGCAGGCGGACCATCAGGGACGGGTGCCCACCCAGGACGGTTCGCTGCTGCGCGACGGCTACACGTTCACCGGCTGGGGCCGGGTGGCGGTGGACAACGTGGGCCGCTACACCTTCACCACCGTGAACCCGGGCGCGACCGAGGCGGGCAAGGCCCCGTTCATCATGCTCACCGTGTTCGCGCGCGGGCTGCTCAACCGCCTGTTCACCCGCATCTACCTGCCGGAGGACACCGAGGCGCTGGCCAATGACCCGCTGCTGTCGGCGCTGCCCGAGGAGCGGCGCAAGACCCTGATCGCCACCCGGGAACAGGACGGATCACTGCGCTTTGACATTCGGCTGCAGGGTGAGGACGAGACCGTGTTCCTGACCTACCCGCGCGAAAGCTAGGAAGCAGGAGAAGCTGCCCCGCTAGGGTGGAAGCTGCAGGTGCCCAAGCACCGCGGCCTTCCGCCCCGGCGGGGCGTTGAACGTATTGCCGAAGTGAGGTTGACCGATGACTAATGCCGATTACGGGGTGCTCAGCCCGGCGTGGGCCGGCGGCGCCGCGGCCCGGCTGGCCGATGACACCGCCTTCGTCCAGGCGATGCTTGATGTTGAGGCCGCCTGGGTGCGGGTGCAGGCCGGGGCCGGACTGTGCACCGCGCAGCAGGCCGCGGCGGTGGACGCCGTGGCCCGCGCCGAACGCTACGACCTGGCCGAAGTGGCGCGGCGGACCCCGGACGGAGCGAACGCGCTGATCCCGCTGCTGGGCATGATGCGCGAGTTGCTGGCCCGGGACGGCGCGCCTGGGGGCACCGGCACGGTGCTGCACCGCGGGGCCACCAGCCAGGACATCATCGATTCCGCGCTGATGCTGCTGCTGGCCCGCGGCATCAAGGTGGTGTCCACCCACCTGCATGCGGCGGGTGAGGGCCTGGCCGCACTGGCGCGCACCTATGCCCGGACCCCGTGCATTGCCAGGTCGCTGACCCAGCATGCGCTGCCCACCACCTTCGGCTACAGGGCCGCCGCGTGGCTTTCCGCGCTGGGTTCGGCCGGCCGGGCGCTGCAGGAGCTGTCCAACACGCTGGCGCTGCAGTGGGGCGGCGCGGTGGGCACGCTGGCCTCCCTGGACCAGTTCCTTGCCGACCAGCCCAGGACCCACCCAGACAGCGCCGAACTGGTCCGCCGTATGGCGGCCGAACTGCAGCTGGTGGACCGGCAGGTCCCGTGGCACACCAACCGTGTGCCGCTGCTGCAGGCTGGCTCCGCACTGGGGACGGTGATCGCGGCGCTGGGCACCTTCGGCACCGATGTGCTCACCGCCTCCCGCCCGGAAATTGGGGAGCTCTCCGAGCCACGCGAGGCCGGCAAGGGCGGGTCCTCGGCCATGCCGCAGAAGCAGAACCCGGTGCATTCGCTGCTGCTGCGCACCGCGGCGCTCAGCGCCCCGGCCCTGGTGGGAACGCTGTTCACCGCCGCCGGCACCGCGGCCGACGAACGCCCGGATGGCGCCTGGCACGCCGAATGGCCGGCACTGCGCGAACTGCTGCGCCTGGCGGTGGGCAGCGCCGAGCACGCCGACGTGCTGGCCAACGGGCTGCGCGTCAACGAATCGGCGCTGGCCCGCAACCTGGCCCTGGGCGGGGACGCGGTGCTCTCCGAACGCCTGGCCACCGTGCTGGCCCCGGTCATTGCGGGCGGCAAGCCCGCCGTCCAGGATCTGGTGCGCCGTTCGCTCACCGACCAGGTGAGCCTGCGCGAGCTGCTGCGCCTGGAGGTCTCCCACACGGACCTGTCCGACGCGCAGCTTGATGAGCTGCTGGACCCGGCCGGCTACCTGGGCAGCGCCGCACGCTTCACCGACACCGTTCTTGCCGATTACGCCCTGTGGAAGGAATCATGGCTGTCCCACAACTAACCCCCTCGCTGCTCCACCTCGACGCCTCGCTGCCGACGCTGATCCTGGGCCCGTCGTTGGGTACCGGCGCGCTACACCTGTGGGGCCCGGCCGTCCCCCACCTGAAGGACGGCTTCCAGCTCATCGCCTGGGACCTGCCCGGCCACGGTGCGAGCCAGCCGGCCACGCAGCCGTTCACCATGACCGAGCTGGCCCAGGCGGTCATGGACATGATCCAGGCGCTGCGCGTGGATGGGGTCATCGACCAGGGGGCCGGGCCCTACTATGCGGGGGTGTCCGTGGGCGGGGCCATCGCCCTGCAGCTGGCCCACGACCATCCCGGCGCGTTCCAGGCGCTCTCGGTGGTGTGCTCGGCGGCCAAGATCGGGACGGAGCAGGCCTGGAACGAACGGGCCGACCTGGTCGCCGCCGCCGGAACCCCGACCATGGTGGTCGGCTCCGCCCAGCGCTGGTTTGCCCCGGGGTTCATCGAGAAGGACCCGGTCACCTCCACCAATCTGCTGCACAACCTGCAGGACGCCGACCGCTTCTCCTACGCCCACGTCTGCCGGGCGCTGGCCGGGTTCGACCTGCGCGAAGAGCTGGCCGGGCTCACCGACCCGCTGCTGGCCCTGAACGGCGCCCATGACCAGGTCTGTCCGCCCTCCGATGCCCAGTTCATTGCCGAGCACGCCCCGCGGGGCCGCTGCGCCATCATTGAGAGCGTCGCCCACCTGGCCCCGGCCGAGGACCCGCAGGCCACCGCGCGCCAGCTGAGCGCCTTCTTCACCGCCAACTAGCAAAGGTTTGACCATGACAGATTCACAGCGCCTGCCCGGGGACACCTATGATGCCGGGATGGCGGTCCGCCGTGAGGTGCTCGGCCACGAGCACGTGGACCGGGCCAGCAGCACCTCGAACGAGTTCACCGATGAATTCCAGGAAATGATCACCCGCTACGCCTGGGGCACGATCTGGACCCGCGAGGGCCTGCCGCGCACCACCCGCAGCGCCATCACCCTGACGGCCATGATTGCCGGCGGCTACTGGGAGGAGCTGGAGATGCACGTGCACGCGGCCCTGCGCAACGGGATGACGCCCGAGCAGATCAAGGAAGTGTTCCTGCAAAGCGCCATCTACTGCTCGGTCCCGGCGGCGAACGTGGCCTTCAAGATCGGCAATAAGGTCCTGGCCGAGTACCAGCAGTAGCCCAGCGGTCCTCAGGCCGAGGACCGGACCCGGACCCAGTCATCCGGGCCCGGACCGGCATCGTCCAGCACCCAGCGCTGCGCCTGCCCGACCAGCGCCGTTTCGTCCCGCAGCCAGTAGGTGGCATCGGGGTCCCAGCCGGCGATGAGCGAGGCGGTGTGCTCGTCCACCGGGACCACTTCCCCGGCGGTGGCCAGGTACCCGGCAATGCTCAGGTGCACGCCCGCGTAGTCCCGGGCCACCGCCGAGAAGTCCGGGATCACCCAGCGCCCGTCGCGCCCGGTGGTATCAAACCAGTCGCGGCGGCGCAGCGCGGTGACCTCCAGCGGGTACTGGCGGCACAGCCGGGCCCAGCTGTTGGGCCCGGTGATCTCATAGACGGGGGCATCGGCCGGCACGCTCAGCCGGCGCAGCTGCGCCCCGCGCCAACCCATCCCGTCTTCGGCGCACCACAGCCCCACCGGGGTGCCGTCGGCAAAACGCCCGGTGGAGCGGACCGTGCCAAAGGGCGGGGTGGACCACCACGGCCCGCTGCCCAGCTTGCGCAGCGGCCGGCGCAGCTCCCGGCGCCGCCGCCCGTTCTCCCGCACAACCTGTTCCTTCCAGCGGGCCAGGCATTCGGCCGCCGATGGCACCGGTTGCTCCGGCCCGGGCCCGCCAAGGCCCTGCACATCATCCCAGGTGATGCTCCATTGATCCGCCCGGGCGCACGCATCCGTCCACCTGGTGACCGGGCGTGAGGGGCCGAGCGCACCCGCCAGCCGGCGCAGGGCCGGGATGATGTCCGCCCGGCCCAGCAGCGTGTCCTCGCCATCGGGTGGCTGCCAGTACATTGCGGCGTCCACCGAGGCGGCCAGGGCCCGGCGCACCGTGGGCAGGCTCGGTTCCGGCAGCGCCACCTGGCCAAGCAGCGCCGCCAGTTCGGCGTCGGTGGGCATCACCGGTTCCAGGTCCGCGGTGGTCACCGGCGCGCCTTCGGGGACAGCCACGAACCGGGCCACCGCATCCCCGCGCTCCTTGGCCACCAGGTAGGCGGCGTCGTGGAACGCACCGAGCACCGGTGCCGGCCCGCCACCCTCCGTGTCCTGCTCCAGCTGGCTGGCCGCAACCAGCTCGTACAGCAGCCGCCGTCCGCGGCGTCCGGCCAGCAGCGCGGCCTGCATGTCCATCTCGGCGCCCATTGTTCCTCCCCGGGGTTTCGCCCCAGCTTAGCGCGACGGTCAGCGGACCGGGGAAACCAACGGTGCCCCACCCCCGGCAACAGCAGGGGGTGGGGCACCGCGGGGTGAAGACCGTGGCGCGGCTAGGCGACCAGGTTCATGCACCACACAATCCAGGGCAGCGCCACCAGGTCGATCAGCACCGCACCGGCCAGCGGCACAATCAGGAAGGCCTTCTCGGAGCGGATCCCGAACTTGGCGTTGAACGCGTCCATGTTCGCCAGCGCATTCGGGGTGGCGCCCAGGCCGTGGCCCAGAAAGCCGGCGACCATGGTCGCCGCGTCGTAGTCCTTGCCCATCATCCGGAACACCACGAACGCGGAGAACAGGACGATGAACACCAGCTGCACCAGCAGGATGACCGACAGCGGGCCGGCCAGGTTCGCCAGCTCCCAGATCTTCAGGCTCATCATCGCCAGGGTCAGGAAGAAGCCGAGGGTCATCTGGGAGATCAGGTTGACCGAGTCGTCGTTGATCTTGATCAGCTTCAGCTTGTCGTTCAGGTTGCGGAAGATCACCGCGATGATCATCGCACCGACGTAGGCCGGCAGGGAGAAGCCGGTGATCTCGGCGATCCAGTCGCCCAGCAGCATGCCGACCACCATGATGATGCCGATGACCGTGGCCGTGGACAACAGCGAGGAGTAGTTGCTGATTTCATCCCCGGGCTGCTTGATCGCCTCGTCCAGGTCCTCACCCACCGCCGGGCCGCCGGCCGAGCCGCCGCCACCGGCCAGCTTGCGCATGCCCGCGCCCACCGGCTGCTTTGCCTCACGCACCCCGGCCTTCTGCGGGGCCTTGAGCTTGTGCCAGTGCATCAGGAAGCTGGCCAGCATGCCGCCCAGCAGGCTGCCGGCCACCAGGCCGAAGGTCGCCGAGGCGATCGCCACGGTGGTTGCGCCCTGCACGCCCATTTCCTCGGCGGTCGGGCCGAACGCGGCCGCGCCGCCGTGCCCGCCTTCCAGGCTGACCGCGCCGGCCATGATGCCCAGCATCGGATCGACCCCCAGCACCTTGGCCATGCCCATGCCGATCAGGTTCTGCGCGATCGCCAGGGACCAACAGGCCACCAGGTACACCAGCAGCAGCTTGCCGCCCTTTTTAATGGTGGCCAGCGAACCGGCCAGGCCGATGGTGGAGAAGAACGCGATCATGGCCGGGGTCTGCAGCGAGGTGTCCAGGCTGATTTCGGCAGCGCCGGTCTGGCGCAGCACCAGCACCAGCAGTGCGAAGAGGAAGCCGCCCACCACCGGGGCGGGAATGCAGAACTTCTCCAAGAATCCCACCCGGCGCCGGGCGAACTCGCCGAAGGCCAGCAGGACCATGGCCAGCGCCGAGGTCTGGACCAGTGATAATTGCAATTCCATAGATGTCTACCCTCGGTTCAGGATCAGGTCGTTGAGCAGCCGGGCGCCCGTGCGGGCGGTGCGCTGGTCAATGTCAAAGAGCGGGTTCAGCTCCGCAATGTCCGCGTGCATGAGCTTGTTGCTGCCGGCCGCGGCGAGCACCACCTCGCGCACCACCTCCAGCCCGATGCCGAATCCGGCCGGGGCGCTGACTCCCGGGGCGATGCTGGCCGGCAGCGCGTCCAGGTCGATGGTCAGGTACAGGTGGTCCACCGAGTCGGCGAAGTCGGTGACAAAGCCGCGCACCCCATCCAGGTTCCCCAGGTGGCATTCGGTGTCCAGCAGCACCTCAACGCCCAGACTGCGGGCGTAGTCGAAGAGCTTGCGGGTATTGGAGGCCTCGCTGATGCCCACCGCGGCGTAGCGGAATTCCCGGCCGGCGTCCTGCTGTGCCCGGGCGATCTGGGCGAACCCGGTGCCGGAGCTGGCCAGCGGTTCTTCGCGCAGGTCAAAGTGGGCGTCGATGTTCACGATGCCCAGGCTCCAGGGCGTCTCATCGCCCAGGGCCCGGGCCAGCCCGCGGTAGCTGGCGAACGTGATTTCATGTCCACCGCCCAGGCCCACGGTGAAGTGTCCCTCGCTGAGCAGGGTGGCCAACGCGGCGGCGAAGGCCTCCTGCCCGGCCTCCAGCTCCTGGCCCTGGACTTCAATGTCTCCGGCGTCGTAGAGCCTTAGCGGTTCGTGCAGGGCCAGCGAGGACAGGGCGGTGCGCAGCGAGGCGGCACCCGTGCGGGCCCCGGTGCGGCCCTTGTTGCGCCGCACGCCCTCGTCGCTGGCAAAGCCGAGCAACGCGGTGCCCACGTCGGCACCGGGTTGCCACGGGGTGATGGTGTTGTGCCATCGGGCGTTCTGGGGTCCGGGCCCGTCATCGCGTCCGGACCAGCCCTGGGGCTGTTTCCAAGTCATTTAATTCCTCCACTCAGGTTCATCGCAGTGCGGCGGGTTTGCTCGATCAGGTGGGCGCGGCGCTGCTGGCTGCGCTGGATGGGAGCCATCAGGGTGACCACACCCTGCAGTTCCCCGGCGCCGTCAAGCACCGGGGCGCTGACTCCCCAGATACCTTCGTCCAGTTCCCCGGCGCTTTGGGCGTAGCCGGCGGCCTGGGCGGCCGCGCAGGCGGCGTCGATGCGCTCGCGGTCGGTCTCGGCCAGGGCATGGAAGTCAAAGATCTCCGCCCGGGATGCGGGCGGAAGCTGGGCCAGCAGTGCGGTGGCGCTGGCGCCGAAGGTCAGCGGCTGGGAGGCGCCCACCGTGTAGCTGCAGCGCAGCGCCCGGGCCGCCTCCACCGATTCCACGCAGACCGCCTCGGCGCCGTGGGCGACCATGAACGCGGCCAGCTCCCCGGTGTCCTGGCTGAGCTGGCGCAGGTAGGGGGTGATTGTCCCGGTCATCATGGTGGTGTCGCGGTAGCGTTCGGCCAGCTGCACGGCCACCGGGCCGGCCCCGTAGTGCCGCGAGGAGGTCTTGTGCACGAAGCCGGAGGTCACCAGGTCATCCAGCAGCCGGTAGACCGAGCTGACCGGAATCTGGGACGCCTCGGACAGCTCCTTAACGGTCGCCTGGGGGACCTTGGCCAACGCCGCGAGGATCCACAGGACCCGAGCGGTCTGCGAATCGGACACTTTTCTTACGTACATAACACCTTTGCCGGGGGCCCTGGGCTGCGGGCCACGATCTGTTCACCACCCGATTCAAGGCAGGTGGAATCAGGCGCAGTCACCCATTGTTCTTTCCACCGCGGCGGTGGGGCAAGTCGAAATTCTCACCGCATGAGAATGCCGCAGGGAAAATTCCCGGGAGCTGGAAAAGAGTGAGCTGGCTTAACCGTGTCCCCAAAGGACACCGCACGCACGGGCCGCAGCGCGGCCCATGGGTTCCTGATCGGCGCGAATCCAACGTTTTTATGTGACGGAACAGGCCCCGCCGCGTGGCCGCGGCAACATCCGCGGCGGAAAATCCGACGATCTCGCTCGTCGCTTTAATGTGCCGCGAGTCTCAACAAGCCGTCGGTTCTTTGATACATTTCTCACATCTCGAAATGATCGTTGGCACACCGGAATTATCGGCGAATGCGCTTCGAGGGAACAAAGTAGTAGTGCAGGATGGCCACCACCGCAGCCCAGCCGGCCCCGATCACGAAGCCGACCACGACATCGGAGAGCCAGTGGTGGCCCAGGTAGATCCGGGAGAAGCCCATCGCCAACACGAAGAGCGCGGCCAGCGAGGCAATCAGGTAGGCGTAGCGGCGCAGCCCGTAGACGATGGCCAGGTAGGCGGCGATGCCGATCAGCGCGGCGGCGTTCAGCGTGTGGCCGCTGGGAAAGGAAAAGGAACCGGGGGGTTCCGGGCCCCCGGGGATCCCGTCGGGCCTGATCACTTCGTGCCGTCCCTTGAGGATCGTGGTGAGCAGGACGGAAACCAGCGCGGTGAAGCCCACGGTGGCCAGCGGCCAGAAGCTGCGCGTAAACCAGCACAACAGCGCGGTCACCAACACCATGGTGGCGGTCATCCCCGGTGTGGACCCCCACCAATACAACCCATGGGCCAGGGCCGCCAGCACCGGGTCCTGGTGCTCCAGCACCCACTGCTGCACCGGGGCGTCAAAATCCTGCACCCAGCCACCCGCGCCAAGGGAAACCACCACACGGCGGGTGAAGTAGAACATGGCGACGATCAGGCCCAGCACCACCCACAGCGCCCGGGCTGCGCCGGTGCGCTGGCCGGGCCGGAAATACCACGAGGATCGCATGGCTTCCATCGTAGTCTTCGCCCCCCGCCCCGGTGCGTGCCCCGCGGCAGAAGTCACCGGGTCACCGCCGGGGATGCGGGAGAATGGCGTCATGACAATCAAGGTGCTGGCAGTTGGGAAAAAGCATGAGTCCTGGGTCACCGAGGGCATCGGGCGCTATGAGAAGCGGCTGAAGAAGCCCTTCAACCTGTCCTGGCAGCTGCTGAGCCATTCCGCCCGCGACAACGAGGCGGCGCGCGCCGAGGAATCGACGCGCATCCTGGCCAAGGTGGCGCCCGGCGACTTCGTGGTGCTGCTTGATGAGCGTGGGCGCAACGTCGATTCGCCGGCCCTGGCCAACACGCTGCGCGCCCCGATCGACGCCGGCCGCAATGTGGTGGTGGTCATCGGCGGGGCCTACGGGGTGGACTCCACGGTCCACGACCGCGCGGATTTCACCTGGTCGCTGTCCAAGCTGGTCTTTCCCCACCAGCTGGTCCGGCTGATCCTCACCGAACAGC
Source organism: Glutamicibacter creatinolyticus (assembly GCF_006094275.1). Classification (GTDB taxonomy): domain Bacteria; phylum Actinomycetota; class Actinomycetes; order Actinomycetales; family Micrococcaceae; genus Glutamicibacter; species Glutamicibacter creatinolyticus. Next base: position 358,706 of record NZ_CP034412.1, on the reverse strand, counting down.
TCTACCGGGCCCAGGACATCCTGGCCGGCGGCAAGTACCACCACGTCTAGACTTCCGGCCCCCATCAGTGCCCCTGGCGATGGCACCCGGTTGACTTTCCATACCGGAAAGACAAGACTTTCCACAACGGAAAGAGAGCGGCTCATGCATGGATCCACGGGCTCCGGCCGAGCTCCGGCGCAGTCCGCGGCCGAGCTGTTGGCACTGGCCGATGACGCCGCGGCGAACATGGTGCGCACCAGCGCTGCCCCCCGGGGCCTGCTGGCGCTGCTGGGGGCCTGGGTGGCAACCCTGCTCAGCCTGCGGCATGTCGCCCCGCTGGGGCTGCTGATCGTGTTGGCCAGCCTGCTGCTGCCCCTGGCCCTGTGGTGCCTGCTCCACTACCGCCGCCGCCCGCGGCCCCGCCGGCTGGTGGAGAATGACGGCGCCTACGCCGGCTATTTCCTGTTCGGCCTGCTGGCGCTGGCTGTGCTGCAGTTCTGGGAAGCCCTGGGCCCCATCGCGATCACGGCGAAGTGGCTCAGCGCCTTCGCGGTGTTCTGGTTCTGCCAGCAGCGCATGCGCCGGGCGCTGGCGCTGGCCCGGCAGAAGGACGCGCATGAGCACGCCCACTGAACCACAAGGATTCGATGCGCTGATCCACGCCCCGATACGGCTGCGCATCTGCGCGAGCCTGGCCCCGGTCCAGTGGGCCGAATTCGCCCAGCTGCGCGACCTGCTGGGCATCACCGATTCGGTATTGAGCAAGCACCTGCGGCAGCTGGACGCCGCCGGCTACCTCCGGGCCGAGCGTTTCAGCCGCGCCGGGCGCAGCCGCACGCGCCTGAGCCTCAGCGCCGCCGGACGCGCCGCCTATGTGGGGCACCTGGCGGCGCTGCGCGAAATCACCGGGACCACCCGGTGACCGCGCCCCGGCTCCGGCTCCCGCCTAACCCGTCGGTCCCAGGTCCTAAGATCGAACCATGAGCGAAATCCTTTCGCGTTTTGGCGCCCCGACCCGCAAATGGTTCACCGATGTCTTCCGGGAACCCACCGCGGCCCAAAACGGCGCCTGGGACTCGATCTCCCGGGGCAACCACACGCTGGTGATCGCCCCGACCGGCTCGGGCAAGACGCTGGCCGCGTTCCTGTGGGCCCTGGACTCGCTGCTGAACACCGCCGCCGGCGCCCCGGCGCTGCCCGGGCTGCCGCAGCCGCCCAGCGGCGGCGGCACCCGTGTGCTCTACATTTCCCCGCTGAAGGCCCTGGGCGTGGATGTGGAACGCAACCTGCGTTCCCCGTTGGCCGGGATCAGGGCCACCGCGCACGATCTGGGCATCAGCCAGCCGGCGGTGAGCGTGGGCATCCGTTCCGGGGACACCCCGGCCGCCGAGCGCCGCCAGCTGGTGAAGAACCCGCCGGACATCCTGATCACCACCCCCGAATCGCTGTACCTGATGCTCACCAGCCAGGCCCGCAGCACGCTGGCCACCGTGCAGACGGTGATCATTGACGAGGTCCACGCCCTGGCCGCGACCAAGCGCGGCACCCACCTGGCCCTGTCCCTGGAGCGGCTGGATGTGCTGCTGGGCACCCCGGCCCAGCGCATCGGGCTGTCGGCGACCGTGGAACCACCCGAGGAGGTGGCCCGCTTCCTGGGCGGCACCCGGCCGGTGAACATTGTGCGCCCGCCGGCGGCCAAGCAGTGGGAGCTGTCGGTGCGGGTGCCGGTGCAGGACATGACCGACCTGCCGGCCGCGGCCGCCGCCCACGACCTGGGGCCCGGCTCCTCCCCCACCGCCGGGGCCAGCATCTGGCCGCACGTGGAGAACCAGCTGGTGGATTTGGTGCTGGCCAACCAGTCCACGATCATTTTCGCCAACTCGCGCCGCCTGGCCGAGCGGCTGACCGGCCGGCTCAACGAGCTCTACGCCGAACGCGAGGGCTTCACCCCGGACCCGGCGCAACCGGCCGGCACCCCGGCGGTGCTGATGGCCCAGGCCGGTTCCAGTGCCGGCAGCGACCCGGCCGCCCCCATCCTGGCCCGCGCCCACCACGGTTCGGTGTCCAAGGACACCCGCGCGGTGATCGAGGAGGATCTGAAGCTGGGGCGGCTGCGCGCCGTAGTGGCCACCAGCTCCCTGGAGCTGGGCATCGACATGGGGCTGGTGGACCTGGTGATCCAGGTGGAGTCGCCGAACTCGGTTTCCTCCGGGCTGCAGCGGGTGGGCCGTGCCGGGCACCAGGTCGGCTCCGTCTCCCGCGGCGTGTTCTACCCCAAGCACCGGGCGGACCTGCTGTCCACCGCGCTGGTGGTTACCCGGATGCGCACCGGGCAGATCGAGAAGATGACGGTGCTGGCCAACCCGCTGGACGTGCTGGCCCAGCAGACCCTGGCCGCGGTCGCCCTGGCGGATTTGCGCGTGGAGTCCTGGTTTGACACGGTGCGCCGCTCCGCCCCCTATGCCCAGCTGCCGCGCAGCGCCTACCTGGCCACCCTGGACATGCTCTCGGGCAAGTACCCCTCCGATGAGTTCGCCACCCTCAAGCCCCGGATCATCTGGGACCGGGATGCCGGGACCCTCTCCGCCCGTCCCGGGGCCCAGCGCCTGGCGGTCATCTCCGGGGGCACCATCCCGGACCGCGGGCTGTTCGGGGTGTTCCTGGCCGGGGCCGAGGACTCCAAGGCCCCGAAGCGGGTGGGTGAACTGGATGAGGAGATGGTCTACGAGTCCCGGGTGGGCGACGTGTTCGCGCTGGGGGCCACCAGCTGGCGGATCGAGGACATCACCCATGACCGGGTGCTGGTCTCCCCGGCGTTCGGCCAGCCGGGCAAGCTGCCCTTCTGGCACGGGGACGGGCAGGGCCGGCCCATCGAGCTGGGCCGGGAGCTGGGGCGCTTCACCACCGGGCTGCTGGCCGCCGAGGAGCCCGCGGCCCTGGCCCGGCTGCGCGGGCAGGGCCTGGACGAGTACGCGGCGAACAACCTGCTCAGCTACCTGCAGGAGCAGAAGCAGGCCACCGGCACCGTGCCGAGCCACACCACCTTTGTCATCGAGCGTTTTGTCGACGAGCTCGGGGACTGGCGGGTGATGCTGCATTCCCCGCTGGGGCTGAGCGTGCACGCCCCCTGGGCGCTGGCGATCGGGGCGCGGATCCGCGAACGCTGGGGCCTGGACGCCTCGGCGATGGCCGCCGATGACGGGATCGTGCTGCGCATCCCGGCCATGGATGACGAACCGCCGGGCGCCGAGCTGTTCACCTTCGCCGATGATGAGATCGTGGACGCGGTCACCTCCCAGGTGGCCAACTCGGCGCTGTTTGCCGCCCGCTTCCGGGAGTGCGCGGCCCGGGCCCTGCTGCTGCCGCGGATCAACCCGGCCAAGCGCACCCCGCTGTGGCAACAGCGCCAGCGGGCCAGCCAGCTGCTGGATGTGGCGCGCAAGTACCCGGATTTCCCGATCATCCTGGAAACCGTGCGCGAATGCCTCAATGACGTGTACAACCTGCCGGCGCTGGTGCAGGTGCTCAAGGATCTGGGCAGCCGCGGCATCCGGATGGTGGAGGTGCAGACCCCCACCCCCTCCCCGTTCGCCCAGTCGCTGCTGTTCGGCTACGTGGCCCAGTTCCTCTACGAGTCCGACGCCCCGCTGGCCGAACGCCGCGCCGCGGCGCTGAGCCTGGACCCGGTGCTGCTCGGTGAACTGCTGGGCCGCAACGACGTGCGCGAGGTGCTGGACGCGGAGGTGATCCGCCAGTACGAGGCGCAGCTGCAGCACCTGGCCCCGCAGCGCCGGCTGCGCGGCATGGAGGGGGCCGCGGACCTGCTGCGCCTGCTCGGCCCGCTCACCGCCGAGCAGCTGGCCCGGCGCCTGGCGGACCCCCGTGATGAGCGGGAGCCGCTGCAGGCGGCGGCCGCCGGGATGCACGCCGAGTCGCTGCTCGCCGCCCGCCGCGTGTTCCCGCTGCGCCGCGGCGGGCAGAACGCGTATGCGGCCATCGAGGACGCCGGCAAGCTGCGCGACGCGCTGGGCACCCCGCTGCCGCCGGGGATCCCGCAGGCGTTCCTGGAGCCGGCCAGCAACCCGGTGGAGGACCTGGTCTCCCGCTACGCCCGCACCCACGGGCCGTTCACCCCGGCCGAGGCGGGCAGCGCACTGGGCCTGGGCGTGGCGGTGGTGCGGGCGGTGCTCGACGCGCTGGTGGCCGCCGGGCGCCTGGCCACCGGGGCGTTCCGCCCCCTGGAGATTGTGCCCGAGGGGGTCAGCGGCGATGAGTACTGCGACATCCAGGTGCTGCGCACCATCCGGACCCGTTCGCTGGCTGCGCTGCGCGCCGAGGTTGAGCCGGTGGACCAGCCCACCTTCGCCCGGTTCCTGCCGGTCTGGCAGCAGGTGGGCTCCCAGCTGGAGGGCGCCGACGGGCTCTATGAGGCCATCGGCCAGCTCACCGGCGCCCAGGTGCCGGCCAGCGCCCTGGAATCCCTGGTGCTGCCGGCACGGGTGAAAAACTACACCGGCGCCGCGCTGGATGAGCTGACCAGTTCCGGTGATGTGCTGATTGCCGGGGCGGGGGCCGCCGGCGGCAAGGACGGCTGGCTGGCGCTGCACACGGCCGAGCACGCCAGCTTGACCCTGCCGCCGGGGGACCGCAGCGAACTGGACGCGTTCGCGCTGCGCCTGCTGGAGCGGTTCGAGAGCACCGGCGCCTACTTTGTGGAGGAGCTGGCCGCCTGGATGACCGAGGAGGACAACGCGCCCCCGTCCCTGTCCCAGGTCGGTGACGCGTGCTGGCAGCTGTTCTGGGCCGGCTTCATCAGCCCGGACACCCTGTCCCCGGTGCGCGGCTATCTGGCCGGGGGCAGCACCGCGCACAAGATCGCCAAGCCCCCGCCGCGGGCCCGCGCGGCACGGCTGAACCGGCTCTCCGGACTCACCCGGCTGGCCGGCAGCCCGGCCGCGCCGCACGCCCCGGCGCGTTCGGGCGGGGCCCGCTGGAGCCGGCTGCCCGAGCCGGTGGCCGATCCGACCATCCGCTCCCATGCCGCCGCGGAGGTGCTGCTGGAACGCTACGGGGTGGTGACCCGCGGCTCGGTCGCCGCCGAACAGGTGCCCGGCGGCTTCGGCACCCTGTACCGGGTGCTGGGCAAGCTGGAGGAGGCCGGGCATACGCGGCGCGGCTACTTCATCGAGAAGCTCGGCGCCGCCCAGTTCGCCTCCGCCAACACCATCGACCGGCTGCGTTCCTTCCAACTGGAAACCCAGACCCCGCGGCGCCAACCGCGCATCCTGGTGCTGGCGGCCACCGACCCGGCCAACCCGTACGGGGCCGCCCTGCCCTGGCCGGCCACCGAGACCGGGCACCGGCCCGGGCGCAAGGCCGGGGCGCTGGTGGGGCTGATCGACGGGGAGCTGGCCTTCTACCTGGAACGCGGTGGACGCACCGTGCTCAGCTTCGGCTCCTGGCCGGCCGAGCACCTGGCGGCCCTGGGCGCCAGGCTGGTGGCCACCTTGCGCACCGCGGCGGTGGAAAAGATTGCCATCGCCACCGTCAACGGGCTCCCCGTGCTTGAGGACCCGCTGGCCCAGGCGCTGCTGCAGGCCGGTTTCTACAGCACCCCGCAGGGAATCCGTTTCCGGCGCTAACCCGACCACGGCGCCGGCCGGGACCCGACGCGACCCGGCCGGCGCTTCCCGATGCAGGAGGAAGAGCAACAATGCCCGAAGGAGATTCGGTCTACCGCCTGGCGCGGCGCATGCGCACGGCCCTTGAAGGGCAGGTGCTGCGCTCCACCGAATTCCGGGTGCCGCAGCTGGCCACCACCAACCTGGCCGGGTACCGGGTGACCGAGGTGGTTCCGCGCGGCAAGCACCTGCTGCTGCGCCTGCACAACCCGGACAGTGAGCAGCCGACGCTGAGCCTGCATTCACACCTGATGATGGAGGGGCGCTGGGACTTCTACGTTCCCGGCGAGCGCTTCAAGCGCCCGGCCCATACCGCCCGGGTGATCCTTCGCACCGAGTCGGCGGACGTGGTCGGCTACGACATCCAGCAGCTGCGCCTGGTGCCCACCGACCAGGAATCCGAGCTGGTGGGCCACCTGGGACCAGATCTGCTGGGCCCGGACTGGGATCCCGGGCTGGCGGCGGAGAACCTGCGCTGCGATCCGCGGCGCACCATCGGCACCGCGCTGCTGGACCAGCGCCTGCTGGCCGGTCTGGGCAACATCTACCGCTGTGAGGTGCTGTTTTTGACCCGGCTGCACCCGTTGACCCCGTGCGGGCAGGTGGCGCAGCTGGATCAGGTGGTGGCCATGTCCCACCGGCTGATTCAGGCGAACAAGGACCGCGGGCGGCGGGTCACCACCGGCACCGCCCGCACCCGGGACCCGTTCTGGGTCTACGGGCGGGCCGGCAAACCGTGCCTGCGCTGCGGCACCGGGATCCGGCTGCTGAAGCTGGCCGAGGAATCCGGGCAGCACGAACGAGACTGCTATTACTGCCCGCACTGCCAACAGCTGGAACAATAGAACCCATGGCAATGCTCTCCCCGCTACCGGTGCGCAACGGCGTGAACGCCACCCGGCTGCGCCTGCCCGGCTCCGGCCCGTGGCCCACCGTGGCCGATTACCTGCTCGAACGCTTCGGGCATGTTGACCCGGCGGGGATCCTGCGCCGTTTCCATGACGGGGAGATCGTGGGGCTGGGCGGGCAGCCGCTGGATGCCGGCACACCGCTGGGGCGTCACGACTTCATCTGGTATTACCGCTCCCTGCCGGAAGAGGAGCCGATCCCGTTCCAGGCGCGGATCCTGCACCAGGACGAGCACCTGATCGCGGTGGACAAGCCGCATTTCCTGCCCACCACCCCGGGCGGACGGTTCATCCAGCAGTCCGCGCTGGTGCGCCTGCGCAACCAGACGGGGATCGATGAGCTGGTGCCGATGCACCGGTTGGACCGGGCCACCGCGGGGGTGATCCTCTTTGCGGTCAACCCGCAGACCCGCGGCGCCTACCAGAGCCTGTTTGAACGCCGCGAAATCCGCAAGGGCTACCAGGCGGTGGTTCCGCTGGCCCCCGGGGCCGGACTGGAAACCGGGAAGGTGCTGCAGGCCGGGGACATCATCGCCGAACGCAGCCCCGCCCAGCTGCGCGAACTCATCGAGAGCCTGCCCCTGGACTTCGCCAACCGGATGACCAAGGTCAAGGGCCAGCTGCGCTCCATCGTGCAGGACGGCGAGCCCAATGCCCGCACCCGAATCAGCCTGGCCGCCCTGGGGCGCAGTGCCGGGCACTTCAGCGGCCTTCCGGTGGCGCTGCTGGACCTGGATCCACTGACCGGCAAGACCCATCAGCTGCGGGTCCACCTGGCCTCGCTGGGCCTGGGCATCATCAATGACGCGTTCTACCCCAGGCTGTGGGACCTGGCCCCGGATGACTACGACCGTCCGCTGCAGCTGCTGGCCAAGTCCATTGCGTTCACCGACCCGCTCAGCGGCCAGGCGCGCAGTTTCACCTCCCAACAGCAGCTGCTGGAGGCCCCACCGGCAGCGTGAGCCGCCGGGCGCTTCCCGCCGGGCGCTGGTCAGGGCCGGGCATTCCTCCTAGGCTGGGTGGCACAGCCGTGGGCGGCTCCGCCCGCCCGGGAAGCGAGGTCCGTCATGAGCAGCGACGCAGCCAGTCCCGCCGGCGGCAGCGCGGTTCCGTTGCCCTACACGGCCCCGGACCTGCGCAGCGCCCCGCCGGTGGAGGCGCTGGATCACTACCGCTTGGGGGTGCAGCTGCTGGCCACCGTGTTGTTTACGCTCAGCGGCCTGACGCTGGGCGCCGCCGGCGTGGCACGCACCGCGACCGCCCTGTGGAGCACCGGTGCCAGCCAGGTGGCGGTTTGGCCGGTCCTGGCGTTCGCGGTATTCGGGGCCGGGCTCTTTGCGCTGCTGCCCACCCAGCGCAGCGCCCGTCGGCAGCGGGCGGCCGGCCCGCTGCTGGCCTGCACGGCAGCGCTGTTCGGCTGCAGCCAGGTGTTGGCGGCCGCGTTCCTGCCGTGGACGGCGGTGGTGGCGGCAGTGGCGGCCACGGGGGCCGCGGCCCTGGGATTGCGGGAGCTGAATCGGCACACCGCCGGCAACCTCACCGAGCGGCTGGGCACCGATGTGCCGCTGGGGCTGCTGACCGGTTACGGGCTGGTCTTCACCACCGAGCTGTTCTTCTCCGCCACGCAATGGGACGAGCAGGCGTGGGCGGGGCTGGTGGCGGTCCTGGTGCTGGCCGTGCTGGGCGCGGCCGCCGCCCACGGTGAACGGGGGCGGCATTCGGTGGCCGTGGGCTTCCTTGCCGGGATGCTGCCGGTGGCCCTTGGCCAGTGGCGGGACCCCGGGCTTCCATGGTGGTTGCCCGTTAGCACCGCCCTGGGCGCAGTGATCGTGCTGATCGCCGCCGAGACCCGACGTCACCAGGTCACGCACGCCGAGCACCGGGCCGCCCGGCACCACGCTTCCCACCCCGCCGACCCCGGGAGCACCTCGCCGGAAGATTCCTCGGGGTAGAACCGCCCCCTACTTCGGCGCCATCCGAATCGCGCCGTCCAGCCGGATGGTTTCCCCGTTCAGCATCGGGTTGGCCACGATGTGGCTCACCAGCGCGGCATATTCCTGCGGCTTGCCCAGCCGGGAAGGGTGCGGCACCTGGGCGCCGAGCGAATCCTGGGCGGCCTGCGGCAGCCCGGACATCATCGGGGTTTCGAAAATCCCCGGGGCGATGGTCATCACCCGAATCTGGTGGCGGGCCAGCTCACGGGCCAGCGGCAGGGTCATGGCCGCCACCGCCCCCTTGGACGCCGCGTAGGCCGGCTGGCCGATCTGCCCGTCGAATGCGGCCACCGAGGCGGTGTTGACGATGACCCCGCGTTCGCTGGTGCCCTGCTCGTCCTGCAGCGCATCGGTTTGGCTGATGGCCTCGGCCGCCAGCCGGATGACGTTGAAGGTGCCGATGGTGTTGATTTCCAGGACCTTGGCGAACTTTTCCAGCGGCAGCACCCCCTCGCGGCCCAGCACCTTGCCCGGGGTGGCCACCCCGGCGCAGTTGACCACGATGCGCAGCGGCCCGCGCGCGGCGGCGGCCTGCACGGCCGCCTGCACCTGCTCGGCGCTGGTCACGTCGGCCGCGCAGTAGCTGACCCCCGCCCCGATCTGCGCGGCAAGCTCATCCCCGTCCTCCCGCGGCAGGTCCAGCACCACGACCTTGGCCCCGGCCTCGGCCAGGGTCTGGGCGGTGGCCCGCCCCAATCCCGACAGGCCGCCGCTGACCAGTGCCACCGCATTCTTGATTTGCATCCGCTACCCCTCCGCCGTCGTGGCCACCACCGACATTCGGTTAATGCTCACTTACTGATGTGGTTTCGACTTCAGCCTAGTTCGGCCCGCGCGGAAATTGAAGAGGCCGCATCCGGGCAAATCCCGGATGCGGCCTGCTCAGTAGGATCCACCCGCTTGGCTAGTGGGTGGACAGGGCGCCCTCCTCGGCAACCGGCGCCTGCTGCCTGCCGCCCAGCAGGAACCCGATGACGATGACGCCGATGCCGCAGACCACCCCGACGCTGAAACCGGCGGAGAAGCCCTGGATGGTCGCATCCAGCTCATCCACGCCGGCGGCGGCGCGCGCACCGGTGGTGGCGGCGACCACGCCCACCACCAGGGCGGTGCCCATGGCCCCACCCAGCTGCTGCAGCGTGGAGAGCACCGCCGAACCATGCGAATGCAGGTGGTGCGGCAGCGGGTTCAGCGCGGTGGTGAACGCCGGGGTGAAGATCAGCGCCATGCCCAGGCTCATCACCAGGTGCATCACCACCAGCAGCCAGACCGGGGTCTGTGCATCAAGCACCAGCGCGTAGCCCAGCAGCACCGCGGTCAGGATCACCCCGCCGGGCACCAGCAGCGGCCGGGCACCGACCTTGTCGAACAGTCGGCCCACGAACGGGGCCAGCAGACCCATCAACAGCCCGCCGGGCAGCATGATCAAGCCGGTGGCCAGCGTGTCCAGGCCCAGCACCGAGGTGAAGAACATCGGCAGCAGGATGATGACCCCGAACAGGGCCACCATGGCAAAGACCATCAGCAGCAGCGAAAGCGTGAAGGGCCGGTAGGTGAACGAACGCAGGTCCAGCAGCGCCGCATCGCGTTGCTGCAGGCGGGCCTGCAGCAGGGTGAAGGCCACCAGGCAGAGCACCGCCACCACCAGCACGGTGGCGTTCACGGCGCTCAGCCCCGCGGCCGAGAGCCGGCTCAGCCCGTACACCAGGCCGCCGAAGCCCGGCAAGGCCAACAGCAGGGAGGGCACCGACAGCGGGGTCTGCGAGCTCTGGGCGGTGGCATCCAGCCGTGGGGTGCCGATCAGCAGGGCCAGCACCGCCACCGGGATGATGACGATGAACATGAACCGCCAGGACAGGTACTGCAGGATCAGCCCGGACAGGGTCGGCCCGACCGCCGGGGCCACCGAGATCACGATGGACACGTTGCCCATCAGCACGCCGCGGCGCTCCGGGGGCACCAGGTCCAGGATGGTGGTCATCAGCAGCGGCATCATGATCGCGGTGCCGGAGGCCTGGATGATGCGGGCCCCCAGCAGCACCGAGAAGCCCGGGGCCAGCGCCGCCAGCGCGGTGCCCAGGGTGAACAGGCCCATGGCCAGCACGAAGGCCTGCCGGGTGCTCAGCTTTTGCAGCAGGAACCCGGTGGTGGGGATGACCACCGCCATGGTGAGCATGAAGATGGTGGTCAGCCATTGGATCGTGTCGGCGGTGACCTGGAATTCACCCATCAGCACGGGAAGGGCAACGTTCATGATCGTCTCGTTGAGGATGACCACGAAAGTCGAGACGATCAGCACCGCAATGGTGGTGAAGTTTTTGGCGCTCAGGCGCTCGGTGGCATTGGTCATCTTGGTCCCCGCTCGAGTGGATGGTCGCGTGGTTGAAAGGGCGGGCCCGACATCGCGCCGCAAGTGATTGAAGAATCCCAACAAGTTTACCGTCCTGCGCGGCTGCTGACTACCCCCGGAGGGTACCTTCGCCAGTGAGTTGCGCAACACCGGGTCAGCTTCTGTTCCATTCGCCCGGCTGTGGGAGAAGATGGGAAGTATGAACGTGCGCACACCTGACCCCTATCCGGGATGGCTGAGTGAAGAGGATCTTTACGAGGCCCGCCAACGCCTGCCCATGCTGTACGTGGAGGCGATCCCCGTCCGGCTGGACCCGCTGGGCTACGTCAACGAGGTGGGCCTGATGCTCACCGGGGACGGGGACGGGCGCATGCGCCGCACCTTCGTCTCCGGGCGGGTCATGTACCGCGAGACCATCCGGGCCGCGCTGATCCGCCACATTGAGAAGGACCTGGGCACCCTGGTGCTGCCGCAGCTGCCGGCCAGCCCGGTGCCGTTCACGGTCGCCGAATACTTCCCGGCCCCCAGCGAGACCGGGTTGACCGATGACCGCCAGCACGCGGTGGCCATGTGCTACATCGTGCCGGTGCGCGGGGAGTCAACCCCGCGCAAGGACGCCCTGGAACTGAGCTGGCTGTCACCCGCCGAGGCGCTGAGCAGCCAGATCCAGTCCGAGTTCGTGGGCGGACGGGAAAACATCCTGCGCCAGGCCATGGCCCACGTGGGCATCAACGTCTAACCCGACCGCCAATCCACCGCCCGCGCCGCCGCACCGGACCTCCGTCCGGCGGCGGTGCCGGCACCGAAGCGCCGGCGGCTATGCCTGCTCAGCGCGGCGACGCAGCAGCATCCGCCCGAAGGCGCTGCCGGCGAGCACGCCAATGATGCCCACCAGCGAGCCGATCACGGTCTCCACAATCCGGTCATACATCACGGCCGTGGACAACCCGGTCACCAGCGTGACCCCCACCAGGGCCAGCGGGGTGACGAAGATCTGCGCGAAGAAGTAGTTGCGCATCACCAGCACCTCGGTCATGAACTGGAACAGACCAATGCAGCCGACCAGCACCCACAGCGGCGGGTTGATCAGAATCAGCGCGGCCATCAGGATCATGCCCACCAAGGTGCCCAGCACACGGTGGATGCCGCGGCGCACCCGCAGCCGGGTGGTGTGCCCGGCCAACGGCACCACCGCGGCGACCATCGCCCAGTAGTTGTGCCCGGCCGCCAGCTGGCTGCCCACGATGTTGGCCAGCGCCCCGGCCGCACCGGCGGTCAGGATGTGGAAGAGCCCCTCCCACCAGATCGCCTTCTTCACGTTGTCCGACAACGGCGGCAGCTTCGTGCGCTGCCAGACGTTCGCCCACTGGCCCACCGCCCCGGCCGCCCCGATCCCCACGGCCAGGGCCATGGTGGCCCCGGTGGCGATCAGCGCGTCGGCGAACGGCACCGGATGCGGGATGGAGGCAATCGCGGCAAACGCGAAGATGTGGAACAGGGAACCGGCCGGACGCAACCGCAGCAGCCCGGCGAGCACCGAGCAGATCCCGGCCACCAGCGTGGTCGCCCCCACGATCTGCCAGGACTTCAGTTCCGGGTCATCATGGGCCACCCACCAGGTGGACGCCGCCAGCGCCAGGGTGATGACCGCGAAGAACAGCAGCCCCGAGCGCACCTGCATGCGCAGCCGGTTCCAGTACCCGTCCACCCGGCCGTAGACGCCGGTGAACGCGCCGAAGACCACGAACACCATCAGATCCAGCCGGTCCACGAGCATCAGCACCAGCAGCGGCAGGAAGATTCCCAGCGCGGTGCGCAGCCCGATCCAGTGGTCATTGCGGGCAGGGCCCAGCGTCACCAGCGACTTCAATGCTCCACGCAGTCCCGGCTGCTCCAAACCCACGCTGCCTCCCTTGCCCAACGACACCACCTGCGCCCACGGCCCCACCGCTTTCCGGCGGCCCGCGGCCTTCCGCTGTCCATTCTTGTCCGCTGCACCGCGCATTGCCTAGTTTGTTCCACGCCGCCACCTGTCGTTTTCCTCACGGGTGCGCGCATGCGGCACACTAGATAGGTGCCAGAAACAACTTTTGATCCCGCCGCCGCCCACCCCCAGCAAGCCGAGTTCTCCTTCCAGGTCGGCACCCGGCTGACGGACGGCGAGGGCAACACCCTGCCCGGGCGCACCGGAACCATCACCACCCCGCACGGGCAGATCAAGACCCCCGCGTTCATCGCGGTGGGCACCAAGGCCACGGTCAAGGCACTGACCCCGGTGCAGGTCCAGGAGCTGGGCGCCCAGGCGGTGCTGGCCAACGCCTACCATTTGTACCTGCAGCCCGGGGCGGACATCCTGGACGCCGCCGGCGGACTGGGCTCGTTCATGGGCTGGCAGGGCCCGACCTTCACCGACTCCGGGGGCTTCCAGGTGATGAGCCTGGGGTCGGGGTTCAAGAAGGTCATCGACATGAAGTCGGTGGACCAGTCCGGCCCGGATGATGCGGTCGCCCCCGGCAAGGAACGCATGGCCAACGTGGACGAGGACGGGGTCTGGTTCAAATCCCACCTGGACGGGACCATGCACCGCTTCTCCCCGGAAATCTCCATGGGCGTGCAGCACCAGATCGGGGCGGACATCATGTTCGCCTTTGACGAGCTGACCACCTTGCAGAACTCGCGCGGCTACCAGGTCGAGTCGCTGGAGCGCACCCGGCGCTGGGCCGAACGCTGCATCGCCGAACATTTCCGGCTCACCGACGAGCGCAGCACCAAGCCCTACCAGGCCCTGTTCGGGGTCATCCAGGGCGCCCAGTACGAAGACCTGCGCCGCAAGGCCTGCCGGGATCTGGGGGCAATGGCCTTTGACGGGTTCGGCATCGGCGGGGCCCTGGAGAAGGAAAACCTGGGCACCATCGTGGGATGGTGCGCGCAGGAACTGCCCGAGGACAAGCCGCGGCACCTGCTGGGAATCTCCGAACCGGATGACATCTTCACCGCCATCGAAAACGGGGCCGACACCTTCGACTGCGTTTCCCCCACCCGGGTGGCGCGCAACTCGGCGTTCTACACGCCGCACGGCCGCTTCAACCTCTCCGGGGCCCGCTACAAGCGCGACTTCACCCCGCTGGTCGACGGCTGCACCTGCTACGCCTGCCAGCACTTCACCCGGGCCTACATCCACCACCTGTACAAGGCCAAGGAGCTGCTCAGCCACACGCTGATCTCGATCCACAATGAGCACTTCACCGTGAACCTGGTCGAATCCGCCCGCCAGGCGATCGAGCAGGGCACGTTCTTCGAGTTCAAGGACGAGGTCATGGCCAAGTACTACGCCGGCAAACCCGACCCGCAGGGCCAGCCGGCCTAACGGCCGGAGGAAGCTCAGGCTGCCTTCCCGCGCAGCGCCGCCAGGACGCCCCCGCAGGCCAGTGCGCCCACGGCCCACAGCACCCAGGGCAGGTCGGTGGTGCCCAGCAGCACCGCCAGCAGCGGTGCGGCCCCGGCCAACACCGGAAGCACCCCGGACAGGGAATACCCCACCGCCGCGAACCCCTCGGTACTGGTGCCGGCCGCCAGCAGCTGGCCTGAGAAGTCCTGGTGCCCGCGCCCGGCCCGCTGCACCGCTCCGGCGAACACCCCGCCGCTGGCCAGCAGCACCCCGGCCAGTGCCGCCGTCCAGGAGGGCAGCACGAACAACCAGGCGGCAACGCCCACCGCCAGGCAGGTCGCCAGCAGGGCCGCGGGCAGGATCAGCCACGCCGCCGCGCGCACCACCTGGGTGCGGTCCGCCGCCAGCATCCGGCGCAGCGCCGCCGAGGCCAGGAGCGGTTCCACCGCGCTGGCCGCGGCCAGCATCAGCAGCACCAGCAAGGGCAGCAACCCAACTGCCAGCGTCATCGGGTTCGCCGCCGAACGCACCAGCAGCAGCACCGCCGCCAGCGCCAAACCCATCCCCAGTGGCGGCACGGCTAGGCCTCGGCGCCACACCCGGGTCAGCAGCACCTGCTGCAGCACCGGCAGCCGCGCGCCCCGTTTCTGGCGCCGCGGACGCGGCCCGCGAATGGCCGGGGCCTGCACGAACGCGGCCCCCGGATTCATCACGCCCAGCGCCGCGGACACCACCTGCTGCCGCTGCCCGGCAGCGCGCAGCACCCGTGGCGGAATGCCGCGCACCGCACGCCCGGCCGGGCCGTGGGTGAGCAGCACCAGCACCAGCAGAACCAGGACGAGCACGAGGAAGCTCAACCCCTGCCAGGCCCAGTCCCGCATCCAGCCCTCCACATCCGGCAGGATCCCGGCCACCGCCAGCCCCCACCCGGCCAGTGACGCCAGCACCACCGACCACAACAGCATCGTGCCGGCCCGGCGCAACCGGTTGGTGGCGCCGCGGGCCTGGGCGATGACCGCCAGGTTCGCCACCAGCACCCCGGCCAGGACCGCAGCTCCCAGCGCGGCAGCGGCCAGCACCAGGGTGGGGGCCGGCAGCACCGCACAGCACAGGGCGAACCACAGCACCCCGGCGGCCACACTGCCCAGCGCCCCAATCCAGCGGGCGCGGCGCAACGCCGCGGCGTGCAGCCCCCGAAGGTCAATGGGCAGCGAAAGCCACCACACCGCCTGGGCGGCACTGACCGCGGCCGGCCCCAGATGCAGCAGCAGGCGCGCCACCAGGGCCGGGATCACCAGGACCCCGACCAGCAGCACCGGTCCCAGGGGCAGCACCGCGCTCGGCAACGGCACCGGCGCGGCGAACTCGCCCAGCAGCGCCCCCAGCCAGGCCCGCAGGAAACCAAAGGCATAGGCCAAGGCGAAACCCACCAGCAGGATCCACATGTAGGTGTCGGAAAAGGCGTCGAACTTCTCTGCCCGGCTGCGCGCCCGCCGCGCCTGGCGCAGTACCGCGCGCGGATCCAGGCCCGGTGCGTTGGCGGCCGGTTGCGGATAGCGCATGCTAGCGGGCAAGCCAGTTCACCGCCTGCGCGCTTGTCAGTTCCCTCCACTGCCCCTGGTCCAGCAGCAGCACGCGAGCGGTGCACTGCCCGATGAAGCCGGCATCGTGGCTGACGAGCACCAGCCCGGCCCCCTGCTCGCGGCGGCGCCTGAGCCGCTCGGCCAGCCGGGCCTTGGACTGGGGATCCAGGCGCTGTTCGGGTTCATCAAGCACCAGGTAGTCCGCCGGCCGGATCAGGGCGGCGGCGAGCATCAGCTTGCGCCGCTGACCGGAGGAGAGCTCGTGGGGCAGGTGTGCGGCCACCGGTTGCAGGCCGAAGAAGTCCAGCTCCCGGGCCACGGCCTGTTCCGGGTCCCGGACCTGGTGTCCGCGCGCGACCAGGTCCAGGTGTTCGGCCACGCTCAGCTCGTCAAGGAAGGCGGCGTCTTCCACCAGCAGGGCCAGTTTGCGCCGGTAGTCCAGCGCGGCCGCGTTCATCGGTTCGTCCACGAAACGCACGCTGCCCTCCAGCGGCGCCTGCAGGTCAAAGATGGCGCGCAGCACCGTGGACTTCCCGCTGCCGTTGACCCCGATGATGCCAACCCCCTGCCCGGGGTGCAGCTGCAGGTCCAGGGGTGCGCACAGGGCCTGGGCGCCGTAACCGGCGACCAGGCCCTGAATGCCGATGGTGGGGGCCGCTTCGCTCATCTTCCGAGGCTATCGGCCCCGCGGTGGCAGAGGCATCCTCCGCGTGGAGGATTTCGCCCTAGCCCTGGCCCTGCAGGCCAGCGTCCCGGTACCCGGGCTCGCGTCGCTTGAACCAGCGGATCACCAGGGAAGTGAGGGGAACGAAGATGATCTCCACCCCGGTCTTGTACACGAAGCCGACCACCACGTAGTTGATGAAGCTGGCGGCATCGGCGATGCCGATCACCGAGGCGGCGATGGAGCAGAAGATCAGGGTGTCCAGGAATTCACCAACCCCGCTGGATCCAATCAGGCGGCCGATCAGTCCACGTTCGCCAAAGCGTTCCTTCAGCTTGACCAGCACCCAGGCATTGGCCATCTGCCCGGTCAGGAAGCCCAGCACGGAGGCGAGCACGATCTGCCACACCGGACCCAGGGTGCGCTCCAGGGCCTGCTGTCCGTCGTAGAAGTCGGCCGACGGCAGGGCAATCATGATCCAGAAGCACACGACCGCGAAGATGGCCAGGGCGAAGGTGACCAGGATGGAGCGGCGTGCGGCCTTGAACCCGTACACCTCCGAGATCACATCGCCCAGGATGTAGGCGATGGGGAACAGGAAGAACCCGCCGTCGGTGATGATCGGCCCGAACGCCACGCCCTTGGAGGCGCCGATGTTCGAAAGGATGACCACGGTGGCCATCAGGGCCAGGACGGTGGAGAAATAGGGGCTGCCGGTGGCCGCGAAAATGGCCTTGGAGCGATGTTCGGTCAGGGAGTTGGCGTTTGATGCGCCCATGAAATTTTCCTCATTAGAAGTGGTTCGCCAGGGTCCTGCCTGCCTTCCCACTTCGCCGCCCGCGGGAAACCGGCTGCGGTTTCCGTCTGGAGGGGTGGGGCGATCTGCCCCGGAAGTGGGGCCGACCGGACCCCGCTGTATTAGCACTTGCCCCACCATTATCCCACGCTTCGGCCCCTTGGATGGCGCGGGGCCCAGCGGCCTGCCCGGCGCTTGTTGCCCCTTCCGGTTCCCGCCGGTCAGCCAGCCCCATTCGAAGAACCACAGCACTTTGGGCCGCCTGCAGCCTGTCGGGACAAAAGTCAGCTGCGTCACAGTGGATACGGGTAGGCTCCCAAACCCATTTCCATCTGGTGTTCTTCGATCAACATCCGGTAGGAACAGGGGGCTTCAGTTGATTCAGGCCTGGATCCGTCGTTTCCGAACCGTTATTTTTGAACGCGTTCAAAAGTCCGTAGAATGGAGCCAGGGACCGTGATCGCCGGGCCTTGAAGGAGAATCGCCGCCGTGCAGCCAGCCACCCGCAAGGGCCGCAACACCAGGGCCGAACTGTTGCAGACCGCCCTGGAGGCCTTTGCCGAGCTCGGCTACCGGGAGGCGAGCATGCGCGTCATCGCCCAGCGGGCCGGTGTGTCGCTGTCGCACGCGTACTACTACTTCGAGTCCAAGGAACAGATTGTCGGGCAGCTGCTGCTGCGCCTGCGCCAGGAACAGTTCGAGCGTTGCCAGCAGGTCCTGACCGAGGGCAACACGTTGGAAAGCAATATCCGCAGCGCACTGGATATCTCGGTCGGCGTACTGCAGCCGTACCACGGCTTTGGCCCCACTTTTCTAAAGGTGCTGCTCGGCGAGGCGGAGCCCACCGGCGCGCCGGGCCGGGAGACCGAGCTGAAGATGTGGCAGCAGGTGGTCGAGCAGGCCCGACCCCTGCCGCCGCTGGGAATCCGCCGGGACCTGCCGCGTTTCTTGCTGCTGCTCTCCCGGATGCTGTTCTTCCTGTGGGCCTATGACAGCACTGCAAACCAACGCCGCTCCCGCCGGTTAATGCGCAATGCGGCGCCCCTTGCCGCGAAGTTCGCGGTTCTCTCCCGGCTGCCGGTGGTGCGCTCCCTGTTCGATGACCTGCTGGGGCTGCTGGATGATTCCGCAGCCCGGGACGCCGAGGAACCCCAGGGCACCCACCCCGGGCGTCCTGCCGCCGGAAACCTGGCCTCCTGACGCACCGGGTTCCCGGCCCGGGTTTGGTCACACTGATCTGGACGGGGCGGCAAATGGGCGTAAAGTCGAAAGTACGAATCCCAGGCCCTGACCACCAGAGGAGTCCCGCATGAACGCCGCAGCCCGACAGCTTCCGGAATGGACGAACAGCTATGCCCTGCTGCGGGACCGCATTCCCTCGGTGCCCTCCCCGGAGGAAGTCCGCTCGGTCTCCGAGGACGGCAATGATGTGGAGCTGCTGCGCTACTGGCCCCAGGGCTCCTGGAAGGCCCCTTCCGACGCGACCCGGCTGATGCTGCTCGGCGCCCGCAATGACCAGGCCGCGACCGAACTTTCGCAGCAGGGTTGGCAGCACACCGCCACGCTCGTCCTGCTGGCCGGGAAGCCCGAAGATGTCGAGCAGGTCGTCCAACTGCCCGATACCTCCACCATTTTTGAAGCACCGATGGATAACTACGACGTCGTGGAGGTCACCGACTTTGACCGCCCCGTCGCCCGCGGGCGGATGCACCTGGGTTCGAACTTCGCGCTGCTCTCCGACCCGGACCTGTACTCGCCCTCCCAGCCGGACCTGGCCCGAAGGGCCGTACTGGCCAACTTCGCCGGCTCGGCATTTCAGCACGGGATGAGCTGGATGCTGCTGGTCGCCGAGGAGCAGCACGCCAACCCGCTGGCGCCCGGCTGGTCCAAGGCCACACAGATCAGTGTCATGTCCCGTGAATCGAACTGAGCATCCCCGCCGATTCCCTACACTTGAACTATGACTTCTACGAGCACTGCTGAACGCCCTGCCATCACCCTGACCATCGCCGGTTCCGAAGCGACCGGCGGCGCCGGGGCGCAGGCCGACCTGAAGACCTTTCAGGAACTGAACACCTACGGCATCATCGCGCTGACCTGCATCGTCTCCTTTGACCCGAAGGACAACTGGAACCACCGCTTCGTGCCGGTCGATGCCCAGGTGATCGCCGACCAGCTCGAGGCCGTGCAGGCCTGCTACGCCGAGAGCCTGGACACCGTCAAGCTGGGCATGATGGGTTCGCCGACCACGATCGACACCGTGGCCAACGCCCTGAAGAAGCAGACGTGGAAGAACGTCGTGCTCGACCCGGTGCTGATCTGCAAGGGCCAGGAACCGGGCCACGCCTTGGACACCGACCAGGCCCTGAAGGCGAACCTCCTGCCGCTGGCCACCTTCGTCACCCCGAACCACTTCGAGGCCGAGCAGCTGTCCGGGATCTCGATCTCCTCGGAGGAAGACCTGATCGCCGCCGCCAAGAAGATCCACGAGGCCTCCGGCGCCGCGGTGCTGGCCAAGGGCGGGGTCCGCATTGCCGGTGAGGACGCGATCGACGTTTTCTACGACGGCACCACCCTGGAGGTGCTGCGCGCCAAGAAGATTGGTGATGTTGCCGTCTCCGGCGCCGGCTGCTCGCTGGCTGCCGCCGTGACCGCTGAGCTGGCCAAGGGCGCCTCCCCACTGGAGGCGGCCCGCACCGCCAAGGAGTTCGTGACCGAGGGCATCCGCCACCGCGTCTCGGGCGCCACCCCGTTCGATGCCCTCTGGCAGGGCGGACGTCGCTAGACTCCTGCCACGCAGGATTCCACAAGGGGGCAGTATTGCGATACTGCCCCCTTGTGGCGCATCTCCCCCGGGAATGTGAGATCCTCGGCGTTCGTTGGCTGTTACCCTAAAAAGTGAGTCGTGTGCCGCTGCTGGCGCCGCGGGGCTCATTCTGGTTCCGCCCTTGCCGGAGCCGCCGATGACTTGTCTGCTGACTGCGATACGTGCCTGGCACGGGAAAGGGGTGTGGCCCACATGGGCTTGAGGATTCCCCGCCCGTTCGCCCCTGCCGGCGGACGGGGTTAACGCCACCTCAGGCAGTGCGCCGCGCGCGCTGCCGCCGTTTCGCGTCCCCGATGTTCGCTGCAGGGCCTAGCCTCCCTACCCGCCGGTGCGCCTTGTCCGCACCCACCTACGCCAGGACATCCTCATGCAGCCCATTACCGAATCCACCATCCGCTCCAGCTTCATCAACGCCTCCCGCTCCGAGGCCCGCAAACTCACCCTTCCGGAAGGCTTCCCCACCCTGCAGTGGGAGCAACATGATTTCCTGGGCTGGCGCGATCCTAAAATGCCGCAGCGCGCCTACCTGGTCGCCACGGGCCCGGACGGCACGACCCGCGCACTGCTGCTGCGCGCGCCGGACACCACCCCGAAGGTCAAGCGCGCGATCATGTGCGAGATTTGCCGGGACGTCAATGCCACCAACCCCGTCACCATGTGGAACGCCCGGCGTTCGGGCGCCAGCGGACGCAACGGCAACAGCCTGGGCACGCTGATTTGCTCGGACTTCCAATGCCCGCAGAACATCCGTGTACTGCCGCCGAAGAACGCAATCAACCCGGACCCCGCGGCGGTCGTGGCCGAACGCATCATTGAAATGGGCGAACGGCTGCAGGCACTGATCAACCGGGTGTAGCCCGGCGCCCGCACCCCACAGCACCAACAACGCCAGCTGATCTCCGCCCCCCGGCCGGGGGGCGGACGTCAGATGGCGTCATACTTCTATGAACGCCGCGCGAGCTGCGAACCGCCTCCGGGCCGGGAATCTCGCGGCATTTTTCCTCCCGCTATCGCCCGCTGGGTAGCGAAAATGCGAAGCTCCGAAGATTACTATTCAATAAACGCTTGAAATGTGGTCATGGTCACATAAGATAACGGTGGGATCTTGACGCACGAGCGGACGTCAAGAAAGCCTAGCGGCGACTGATCTTGGGGCAATGGGGTGCTTCTGCCGGGAGCCGATACTCGCGCAGGATGATTCCGCTTTCCAGCCCAGCTAGGAGAATCATGATCACTCGGCGCCCATCGGGCCTTGCCCGTACGGTCATGGCGTCGGCCACCGCCTTGGCGTTGGCAGTCACCATATCCTCACCCACCATGGCGGCCCCGGTGCCGCGACCTGCCGACGGTGAGGCAGCACAGTCGCTTGGCGGCAAGCACAATTCAACCCTGGAGGACCTGAAGGTCTCCGGGCCGCTGGCCAAGGCCAGCGGTGAAGTATCGGTATACGTTCAGCTCGAAGGCGCCGGCGCCTTCGAGGAAGTGGAGGTCAAGACCCGCAAGAAGAACACCAAGCGGGTCAAGCAGATCCGTTCCGAGGTCGAAAAGCGCGGCAAGGCGCTGGCCAAGGAATCAAAGTCCGAAGTCCTGTACACCACGGCAAACACGCTGCGCGGCGTGGCACTGAAGGGCGATGCAGAACAGCTGCGCGAACTGGCTGAAAGCCCGGACGTTGCCAAGATCAGCGCCATCGTTCCCAAGCATCCAACCAACCGCGGCGCCGTCATTGACACCGGCGCGCTGGAAAGCTGGAAGGCGCTGGGCAAGACCGGCGAGGGCGTGAAGATCGCCGTGCTGGACACCGGCGTGGACTACACCCACGCCGGATTCGGCGGTCCGGGGACCTTGGAGGGATACAAGCAGGCCCAGGCCTCCCACGAACTGCCTTCGGCCGACTCCGGCCTGCTGGATCCCGAGAAGTTCATTGGCGGCTGGGACCTGGTGGGCGATGACTACAATGCCGACCCGAAGGCTGCGGACTACCAGCCGGTGCCGCGCCCCGACCCGAACCCGCTGGACTGCCAGAGCGCAGGGCACGGTTCCCACGTGGCCGGCAGCTCCTCGGGCTACGGCGTGAACGCCGATGGCACCACCTTCAGCGGGGACTACTCCAAGCTCACCGCCAAGGAGGTCTCCACGATGCGCGTCGGTCCGGGCACGGCGCCGGAATCCCAGCTGATCGGCATCCGCGTCTTTGGCTGCTCCGGTTCCTCCGCCGTGGTGGGCCAGGCCCTGGACTACGTGCTGGACCCGAACGGCGACGGGGACTTCTCCGACCGCGCCGACGTGGTGAACATGTCCCTGGGTTCGGACCGCTCCCCCACGCAGGACCCGGAAAACGACATCGTTGACGCGCTGAGCAAGGCCGGGATCCTCTCGGTCGTCGCCAGCGGCAACGCCGGGGACGTCACCGACATCGGCGGTTCGCCAGGCAACTCACGCAGCTCCCTGACGGTGGCCAACACCGTGGGCTCGCAGGTTTCCCTGGACGGCATCCAGGTCGATGCCCCGGCCGATGTGGCCGGCACCGTCGCCGGACAGTACTCCTCGAACTTCAACTACACCTCCGCCGATCCTGCCAAGCTCAGCGGTGAAGTGGTCATGGCCCCGTCCTCCAACGCCTTTGGCTGTGAGCCCTTTGCGGCCGATTCGCTCAAGGGCAAGTGGGTGTGGCTGCAGTGGAGCGAAGACGGGCAGTTCCCCTGTGGCTCCGCCGCCCGCTTCAACAACGCCGAAGCCGGGGGCGCCACCGGGGTGCTGCTGGATTCGGAAACGAACCTGTTTGATGCCGGGATCGCCGGCAACGCCACCATCCCCGGCGCCCAGCTGACCCTGGACAACTCCAAGAAGCTGCGCCCGGCGGCCGAGGCCGGAACCCTGAAGGTCACCCTGTCCCCCGATTTGATCGGGGCCACCTCCGGGGAATCCGGGGCGAAGGACACCTTGAACTCCTCCTCCTCGCGCGGCGTGCACGGCTCCAACGGCGTGGTGAAGCCGGACGTGGCGGCCCCCGGAACGCAGATCGGCTCCGTGGCCGTAGGCACCGGAAACCGTCCGTCCGTCAAGTCCGGCACCTCGATGGCCACCCCAATGGTCGCCGGTGTGGCCGCCCTGGTGCTGGAAGGCAACAACTACAGCCCGGAGCAGGCCAAGAGCCTGATCATGAACACCGCCGCCGCCGACGTGCTGGCCGCCAACGGCAAGGCCTACGGGCCGAACCGCGTGGGCGCCGGACGGGTGATGGCCGATGCTGCGATCTCCTCCCCGGCCTACGCCTTCGACACCAAGAACCCGGACCTGACCTCCGTGGTGTTCGGGGTCATCGAACTGGACGCGAAGAAGAAGTTCTCCGCCACCCGTTCGATCACGGTGAAGAACACCAGCAAGAAGAGCGTGGACTACAAGCTGAAGTACGTGCCGTCGACCGAGATCCCGGGTGCCAGCTACAGCCTGGACCGTTCCTCGGTGCGGGTGGCCCCGGGCAAGAGCGCCAAGGTCAACGTGACCCTGCGCATCGACCCGCGCAAGTTCTCCAAGACCATGGACCCGACCATGGAGCGCACCCAGTCCGGCCTGGCCCGGGCCTGGGTCAGCGACGTGACCGGGCGCGTGGAACTGAGCAGCTCCAAGGCCCCCACCCTGCGGGTGCCGGTCCAGGCCGCGCCGAAGCCCACTGCCGAGATGAGCGGGCAGGTCAAGAAGCTGAAGAAGGGGCAGAACCAGACCAGCATCAAGCTCAAGGGCCAGGATCTGGCCCTGGGCAAGGGTGAGGGCCAGGTGACCAGCCTGCTGGGCGCGTTCGAACTGGGCGCCACCAGCAAGCGTGAGGGCAAGCGCCTGGAGTCGATCCCCGTGGCCAGCGCCATGGACCTGCAGTACGTGGGCGCCTCCACCACTGCCCCGCGCACCGGGGTGGCCGATGGGCTGCTGAACATCGGCATCTCCACCTGGGACAACTGGGCGAACCTGGCCGGCGCCACCGAACTGGACGTCGAATTCGACACCAACGGGGACGGCAAGGCCGACTACGTCTCGTTCACCACCCAGCTCGATGACATCGACCTGGACCTGGTGGCGACGTTCGATTCGAAGACCGGGGCCCAGGTTGACCTGCAGCCGCTGAACGGCGTGCTGGGAGACGTGGACACCAACACCTTCGACACGAATGTGGCGATCCTGCCGGTGGCCCTCAGCTCGCTGGGCCTGGATGAGTCCAGCAGCAAGATCTCCTACCGCGTGCAGTCCTACTCCTGGTACCACACCGATGACCAGGGCGCCCTGGTTCCGGTGGACACCACGAAGTGGATCGACTTCAACGTCGCCAGCCCGCAGCTGGACTTCGGCGCCACCGGCACCCTGTTCACCGACCTGAAGGGCAACCACATCCCGGTCAGCGTCGAGAACGTGAAGAAGGAGTCCAAGGCGCTGCTGCTGCACCTGCACAACGGCACCGGAAAGCTCGGTGAGAAGAAGAACAAGCACAAGCCGCAGAACGATGGTGATCGCGCCGAGGTGCTCACCGTGGTCGACGGACACAAGTCGGGACACCGCAAGAACTAGCCGGCACGATCCGGCAGGACTTGTTCCGTCCTGAGGTACCGAGC
Organism: Glutamicibacter creatinolyticus; assembly: GCF_006094275.1. Lineage (GTDB taxonomy): Bacteria > Actinomycetota > Actinomycetes > Actinomycetales > Micrococcaceae > Glutamicibacter > Glutamicibacter creatinolyticus. Next base: position 333,929 of record NZ_CP034412.1, on the reverse strand, counting down.
CCCGGTCGTGCTCCCAGCAGATGCTGGGGGCACGACCGGGGCTCTTGCACTTACTCCTGCGCCCGCAGGTGCTCGGTGACCACCAGGGTGGCCGCCTGTCGCACGGTGTCGGCGAAGGCCCCGTCCTTGGCGGCGCGGGCGGCAATCGCCTGCACCATCTGCACCGCCTCATCGGCCTGCACGCACAGGGCCAAGGTGCCCCCGGCGGCAATGAACTTCACCGCCCGCTGCCCCAGCGCGGTCTCGGACACGGCCGCTGCGTCGCACAGGTCATCGGAGATCACCAGGCCCTCATAGCCCAGCTGGTCGCGCAGCAGCTCATCGATGATCGCCCGGGAGAACGGGGCGGGGTTCTTGGCGTCGAGCTTGGAGTAGCTGGCGTTGGAGATCATCACCCAGGCCAGATCCTGTTCAATGCCGCGCACGAAGGGCTGCAGGTACGGGTCCTGGGCGTCGGTGACGGTGTCCACCACGCGTTCGGTGGTGTCGGTGTTGCCCTTCACCCTTCCCAGGCCCGGGAAGTGCTTGATCACCGGCTGCACCCCGGCATCATCCAGCGCCTGGTTCACTTCGCCCACCGCATCCCACACGGTGTCCGGGTCGTAACCGAAATTCCGCTGCCACTGCCCGATGGGGGCGTTGCCGGCCCCCAGCGATTTGGGGACCGTGTCGGCCACCGGCGCCAGGTTCACGTTCACCCCGGCCTCGCTGAGCTGCCGGCCCAGTTGTCCGGTGGACTGGGCCAGGCGCTTGGCCGACCATCCGCCCTGGGTCTGCGCGCTGGGCAGGTTGGTGAAGCCCGAACCCTGCAGCACCCGCACCGAACCGCCCTCCTGGTCGGTGGCGATCCACGGCTCCAGCTGGCCGGGCACGTTCGGTGCCACGGCCTTGCGGATCTGCTTCACCTGACCGGCGGTCTGCTGCAGCGACAACTGCGAGCGCCCGCGCAGGAACACGCTGGCAATCCCCGCGTCCGCCAGCTGGTCCAGTTCCTGCTGCGTGGCACCGGTGGCCGGCACCCCGGCCATCACCAGCAGTCCGGCCTGCTGCTGCACCTCCAGGTCCCGCACCAGCTCACTGGCCCGCTGCGCCTCCGGATCCTGCGGGGAGGCGGTGGTGGTCGGGGAGGCGGTGGGGCTCTGCGACGCCGTGGGGGACGCCGGTGCGGAGGCACTGCCGCTGGGGGCGGGGCTGGAAGAGCCGGGGGCCGGGGCGGGGTCGGGCTGCGGGGCCCCGCCGGAACATCCGCTCAGCGCCAATGCCAGGACGCAGGACAGGGCCAGGGACTGTGGTGCACGCCAGGGAAACCTCATGCTCTCATTGTGGCACCCCCGCCGGGCCCCGGCCGCGCGGCAACCGGATTCAGGCCCGGACCGTGGGCAGCTCATCCCAGTTCGTGGTGAAGCGCGGGGACATGTGCTCGCGGCGCATCGCCCAGTCCGGATCCCCGGCCAGCCCGCTGCGCCCCAGCCCGATCGCCTTGCTGCCAAAACGCTCGGTCACCTGTTGCACCATCTGGCTCAGTGTTTCCCCGCTGTCCCCGGCGCCCTGCGGTGCCGGTGCCGCGTCCTGCCACTGCAGGTCCAGCTGGGTGGCCTCGGGCTGGTCGCTCAGCCCGGAGAGGATCACCCCGCCACGCACATACTCCGTGCCGGGCTCCATCAGCCCCTCCATCGCCTGCACCGCCAGCCGGGTGATCAGGATCGGGTCCCGTGTCGCCTGCGGCAGGCGCACCTGGGTGGAGGGGAAGGAGGCCGGGCCGGCGGCAAAGCGGCTGGTTCCGGCCATCACCGTCAGCAGTGCGGCGTAGCGCCCCTCCCGCGCCAGGCGCGCTGCGGCCTTTTGGGCGTAGAAGCTCATCACCTCGCGCATCTGCTCCCGGCTGGTCACCGGGTGGGCGAAGGAACGGGTGAACATCACCTGCCCCTTGTCGGCACGCTCCTCCACCGGGCCGATGCAGCGGGTGCCGCCCAGTTCAAAAACGGTGCGCTGCAGCACCACGGAGAACCTCTTGCGGATCAGCTGCGGGTCCGCGCCCGCCAGGTCGGCGATGCTCACGATGCCCATCCCGGCCAGTTTCCTGCCGGTTTTGCGTCCCACACCCCACACCTCGGTGACCGGAACCAGGGACTTGATCCGCGCCACCACCTCCGGGTCCATCAGCTGCTCCACGCAGACCCCCTGCAGTCCGGGGTTCTTCTTCGCCACATGGTTGGCGAACTTGGCCAGCGTCTTGGTGGCGGCCACCCCCACGCAGACCGGCACCCCCACCGAACGCTGCAGGGCCGCCCTAATCTGCGCGGCCGTGCGCTGCACCTGCTGCAGGGACCCGGTCAGTCCCAGGAAGGACTCGTCGATGGAATACACCTCCTGCCAGGTTCCGAAGCGTGCCAGCACCTCCATGACCCGGGCCGAGAGGTCCCCGTACAGTTCGTAGTTGCTCGAGCGCACCGCCAGCCCGTGTTCTCGGCGGTATTGCGGCAGATGCAGGATCCTCGGGAACCTCCCTGTCGGAAAAGGTACACCGCGCCGGCTGACCTATTGCCGATTCGTCAACTAAGGCAATAGCGCCGTCTTGAACAACGCGGGTTACCAATAGCTGCGCTGCAGGTCGCGGACCTGGAAGTAGGGTTGGCCGGTGGTGATGCCCAGGGCCTTGGCCTCGGCGGAGCGGGCCACCACGCACCCGTCGTTGTTGGACAGCACCACCACCGGCCGGTTGCGCAGGGTGGGGTCAAAAACCCGTTCGCAGGAAACGTAGAAGTTGTTCACGTCCACCAGGGCGATGTGCTCGCCGGCCTGTGCGGATGGGTCAGCGGACATAATGCAGGCACCTGGTCACGACGCCGAACACCTCGACCTCGTCATGCTCACCCAGCCACTGCGGCTGGGCCGACTCGTCGCTGAGCAGCCCGACCCGGCCCCGCTCCACCTGCCAGCGGCGCACCAGCATCTGCTCATTGAGGCTCAGCACCACCACGCTGCCGTGCTGGACCGAGCGGGAGCGGTCCACGATGATTTCATCCCCGTCATGGATCCCCGCGGAGACCATCGCCCCTCCGGCGACCCGCATGATGAATGTGGAGACGCGGTCGGTAATCAGCAGCCGGTTCAGGTCCAGCCCGCCGTCGAAGTAGTCGCGCGCCGGTGAGGGGAACCCCATGGCCTGCACCGCGCCGACCGGCCCGCTGCTGCTGGCCTCGGGGACCAGCGGATCCTTCGCAGCCATCGCCCACCACTTTTCGTACACATATTCGAATACTGTGATTCTAGCAAGGAAACACGCCGCAGTGTCTATGCTGTAAGCAGGCAGGATTCGCGCACCACGGCCGTCGGTCGGCGCGTCTGCCAAGATTGCACCCGGGGGAAGAGAGCCGCATTCGTGAAGGTACTACTGATCAGCTGCGGGGACGTGGGCACGGAAGCCGGTTTCCGCTTCCAGGCCCGCGGAGCCCATGTCACCGCCTGGCGGCGCAATCCGCAGAAGCTGCCGCCAACCTTTCACGGGCAGCAGGTGGATGTGGCCAGCGGGCAGCTGCCGCCAATCGACCCGGACACCGAGGTCGTGCTGTTCACCCCGGTCCCGGCCAGCCGCGACGCCGCAGGCTACGAGCACAGCTATCTGCAGGCGGCCCGGCACCTGGTCACCGCCCTGCAGCAACAGGCTCCCGCGCTGCGCAGGCTGTTCTATATTTCCTCCACGGCGGTGAACGCCGGCAACGACGGGCAGTGGGTCACCGAGCAACACCCCAAGGAGCCGCGGCGGGAAACCGCCAAGGTCCTGGCCCGCACCGAGGACTACCTGCTGGATTCAGCCCTGCCGGTCACTATCCTGCGCGCCTCGGGCATCTACGGACCGGGGCGCACCCGGCTGATTGACTCCCTGCGCGAGGGCAAGGCCCGCCTGCCGCGAAGCTCGCAGTGGACCAACCGGGTCCACCGCGACGATCTGGCCAAGGCCGTGGTGCATCTGGCGCACTTTGGCTCCGATATTGACGAGCTCTACCTGGCCACCGACAACGAGCCGGCGCAGCTGGCCGAAGTCTACGAGCACCTGGCCGGCCTATTGGGCACCACGCTGCCACCCGCCAGCGAGGAGGCCCCCGGCAGTGGGGCCGACCGGCGGCTGAGCAACGCACGCTTGCGCGCCACCGGCTGGGAGCCGACCTTCCCGAATTACCGGGAAGGGTACCGGGCCATCCTGCGCGGCTCCGGTCGCCGCCACCACTGACCGCGCAACACCTTGAAGGTTCCCGGCCCCGGCGCTCCGGGGCGGCCCGAGCCTCGGGGCCGGGCTCTTAAACGGCCTCGCGGCCGGATCCCCCAGGGTGAGGCTCCGGCCGCGAGGCAGAATGCGTGTTGGTCTTCGACCGATTACTGGTCTTAGAAGCCCTTGCGCAACGGGTTGAAGTGACGGGCCACCGCGGGCACCGACTGGCCGGTGATCTGCGAGGCCAGGATCTTGCCGGTCAGCGGACCCAGGGCCACGCCCCACATGCCATGTCCGCCACCAACGGAGACGCGCGAGGAGTTGGTCTGCCCGATCAGCGGCAGGCCATCGGCGGTGCAGGGACGCCCGCCAACCCATTCCTCCTGGCGGTTCTCCCAGTTGATGCCGGTGTAGACCGGCTTCGCGGCCGCCACAATGGCCTCGATGCGCTTGGGCTCGAGCTTGTGGTTGGCGTCGCGGAACTCCATGGTGCCGGCGATGCGGAAGCGGTCCCCCAGCGGGGTGCAGGCCACGCGCTGTGCCGGGAAGTAAATCGGGTGGGTCGGCATGTGCTCCGGCTTGACCGTGAAGGAGTAGCCGCGGCCTGCCTGCACGACGACGTTCACGCCGAACTTCTTGGTCAGGTCGTTCATCCAGGCGCCGGTGGCCATGACCACGTGATCCGCGGTGATTGCGCGGCCCTCGGAACCGATGACGGTCACCGAGCCGCCGTTGTCCCGCACATCGGTGACGTTGAACGAGCCGATGATGTCACCGCCGCGGGCCTGAACGGACTCCGCCAGCGAAGCCATGTACTTCGGCGGGTTCAGGAAGCGCTGGTTCTTGATGGCAATGCCGGCCACGACGTTCTCCGACAGGGTCGGTTCGATGCCGCGCAGCTCATCGCCCGTCAGCAGGTCGTATTCCACGCTGCCACCGGTCTTGTGGATCATCTCGAATTCGTGCAGCAGCCCGTCGCGGTCCGCCATGGTGCGGAAGCCGGTGAGGAACGGATTGGCCGGAGTGGTGGTTTCCTGCACGCCCGGGCCGGCCGAGGTGGATTCGGAAATCTCGTCGAAGGCGTCCAGGCCGCTGGTGCCGATCTCGGAGAAGGTCCGCATGGCCTGCTCCCACTTCTTCGGGGTGCTGTGCCAGGCGAAGCCGAGCAGGAAGCGGATCAGCTTGGCGTCGGCCTTCAGCGGGATGTACAGCGGCGAGGCCGGGTCAAACATCATCTTCAGCCCGTTGGTGAAGACCGAGGGCTCTGCAATCGGCAGGGTCAGGGCCGGGGTCAGCCAGCCGGCATTGCCCCAGGATGCACCGGAGGCGACACCGCCGCGGTCTACGACCGTGACCTTCACACCCTGCTCCTGGAGGTACCAGGCGGTCGACAGGCCGACGAAACCCGCGCCGACGATAACTACATGATCCGGGGCAGCACCCTTGGCCATGATCCACACTCCTTGAAACCAACGAAAATCTTTTGCTTCCCCTGAAGACACAAGGGAATAACTTTGCCCTCACTGTCTCGGTTTTGCCCCTCGATTGCAACGCGGACTGGAGATTCAACGGTGATCCAGGCCACATTTTGTCCTACACTGAATTTTTTGGAGCAAAACTTGGGAACTACCGCAATATTTGCGGCGCTCAACGGGCTTTCGCTGCCTCTGCTCCGAATACTGGTGTTTTGCTGAGGTTTTCCACGTTTTGGAATTCCAGCCCGGCGATGGAGCCGGCCGGAGCTCAGAACCGCCTGCGTAGACTGGAATCAGATTCTTACTGCCAACCTACGCAAAGGACCGCGCGCCCGTCATGGCATCACGCAAACCGCACAAGAAGAAGACCGCCCAGGGCCACCCCGCGCGCCGCCCCGGCGCGAGCTCGGTACCCTTCGAAACCGAGGTCCGCCAGGCCCTGCAGCCCTTCAAACAGGCCTTGTACCGCCACTTCCAGCACGAGTCTGCCACCGAAACCCGCGCCGCGCTGGAGGGGCTGACCACCTTGCTAACCGTGCACGCGCAGCTGCGCAAGGAAGTCGATGTGACAACCCTGGATTCCACAGCCCTGGGTGAGCAACTCGGACACCTGCGCTCGTTGGGCGAGGAAGTGCTCAAGGCCAGCGCAGGGCTGCTGAAGCAGTACCTGGTCTTCCTGGGTCAAAGCGCCCACTTCGGCGGCAGCGTCGAGGACTTCAAAGCCAGCTTCGAGTTCCTTTCCCGCATGGCCGGAGACTCCCCCATCGTCGTGCCCTTCATGGAGGACGACGAGGCCAACGCCGCACTGGAGCAGTTGCCGCTGGTCTTCGCCGCGCGGGAGCTGGTGGCGTGGGTTGGCGCGGGTCAGCCGACAGACCCCAGTGGCGTGCTGCACGGCGATCAGCTGCAGCAGGCCGCCGCGGCCTTGGGCATGGACGTGCGGATTGATGGGGCCGCCACGGACCCAGTAAAGGATTGGGAACCGGCCGATGGAACGGCAGTTTCCTCCCTCGGCCAGATTCCACGGCTTTCGGCCTACTGGGATGCCCTGATTGGAACGGCCATGCTGCGTTACGATGCGCCCAACGCAGTGCCCACCGAGAGCCTGCGGGACGCCCTGAACGCCGCCACCGGCCCAGGCGCCCGGCTGATCAAGGAGCTCGTCGCCGAAGTTATCTTCTCCAACGTGCTCACCAATGCTCTGGCGGTTCCCGGTCAAGGCGAGGTGGCCGAGATGGTGGCCGGCGTCTTGAGCAATGCCGCCTCGTCCAACCAGCCGCGTGCCGAGTTCGCGTTGCAAGTACCGGGCAAGGATGACTTGCCCGAGGAACAACATCACCTGATTCCCAAGCTGGAATCGACCATCCCCGAAGTTGAGCGCGTGCTGCGCTGCTTCGAACGCGAGGGCCTGGTGGTCATCGACGAGTTCATCGAGGTGCCAGAAGTCGTTCGCGGCCCGCTGGAACGCGCGCTGGAGAAGGTATCCGAACGGCTGCTCAGCGGCGAATCCGAGGCCCCAGAACAGGACTAGCAAACAGTCCCACGAACAGGACGTCTGATACAGGTGGGGGCGCGGTCCGAACATGGACCGCGCCCCCACCTGTACTTCTTGCTAGAGGTTGCGCACCGCGAACTTCGCCTCATGGCGCGGCAGGCGCTCCATCCAGGCATTGGCGCCCGGCTTGCCGACGTTGACGATCATGAAGGACTTGTGGCCCGTTTCTTCGTTAATGGCCGCGTCCACAGCTGCATGGTCAAATCCACCCATCGGTCCGGCGGCCAGGCCTACTGCACGCACAGCCATCAGGAAGTAGCCCGCCTGCAGCCAGGCATTGCTGCTGCCCACGGCGGCACGGGACTCGGCGTCCTCGAACATTGCCTTGCGTTCCGGGGCGTGCGGGAAGAACTTGGGGAACTGTTCATGCCATTCCGGATCGAAGGACAACACCGCCAGGGCCGGGGCCGCCAGCGCCTTGGCAGCATTTGAGCCGGACATGGTAGCGGCGATGGCGTTGCGCGCTTCATCGCTCTTGATCCAACTGATGCGCAGCGGCTGATTGTTCATCAGCGTCGGACCCATCTTCATGGCATCGTAAATGGCTTCGAGGGATTCATCGGATACGGGTTCGCCACTGAAGGAATTAGCGCTGCGGGCTTCGAAAAACAGCTGATCCATCGCTGCGGGATCGATGGTGTATGCGTCGTGGGCCGTGGCATATGCCTGCTGGGTCACGGGGTCTCCTTCAGGGGCGAATTCGTTTACAACTCAACAGTTCGCCATTATTGGGGATCCGTGCAACCGATTGTGAGTGGAAGCACACGCAGAATGCGTTTGGGCGTTATAAAAGGTACGTTGCATGTACTCTCGGACACGGCATGCGATGGGGGCACATCACCGAGAAAGTTACACTCCGTAGTACACGCAACGTACCTTTTAATCACTGCGGATAAAATCAGGAGCCACTCGCAAAACCCCGTCATTCGTCTTCCGCGGTGATCGGTCTTCACCGATACATATCTAACTTAACCCGTCATTCTGTGAAGCGAAATAGTACTTAAGTAGGAGGGGGTGGGTCAGAAGGGGATCTCAGCGACCAAAATCCACTGGTGAGCATGCTTTCCGGCCTCAAATTGGCCTCCGAAAGCCCGCATGCGGTCTTCCATGCCAATGAGACCACTGCCACCCCACAACGCGTCGTTGGTGGCGATCTTCTTGCTAGTCATCACTTGATTCACCATGCGCAGCACCGCAGTGTCTCCGCGGCGCTTGAGCGAAATTGAGCACTGACTGCCAGGCTCCGCGTGCTTAATGATGTTGGTAGTTGCTTCCTGCATCACTCGATAGAGAGCAGTATGTGCCGATCGTGGCAATTGAGTGATTTCTTCGTCGACATCTGTGTGCACGTCGAACCCAGCGTCGGCGAGGCGCTGGGAAAACACCGATACACCCTGGAGCGCTTGGATAGTAGTTGCCGACGGTTTCCCGTCGAGATCTGCACCTATGTCACTCATCGTCCCGTCACTACGGAGCACGTTGAGCATTAGCCGCAAATCGTGCAAAGTCTCGGAACTCAATTTGGAGATCACTTCAACCGCCTCGCGGAAAGTGCTCTCATTGTTTGCAAATTTCGCCGCCTTGGATTGCATCGCAACAATGGTGATGTCGTGCGCGACGATGTCGTGCAGGTCCCGCGCAATATTCTTACGCTCGTCACGGATCGCGCTTTCGGTACGTTCCCTCAATAGCTCCATCTGCTGTGCACTCTGCTGGTTCTTTTCGAGCAATACAAAGATGCTCCGCGTTGCTCCGAACGTAATAAAAACTACCGGAGCCAGAATGACAAGAGTGATAACGTCGTCAGGCGCCCGCAATCCGAACTGAACAAACCACGCTATCTGCATCGCTAAATAGATAGTTCTAAGCAACGACGATCTAGTGCTGGCTGCTAATGCTGAGAAAACTGCTTCAGAAACAATTAAAAGGAGTAAGAGGTCCGCGTCTCCGAACCCAAACAAGAGCACGGCGATATACGCGCCCAGAGAAGCTCCTGCAAAGCGGTATCCGACGATGAGGATCACCAGAATCAAAAGCCCAAGCACTGCTCCACGAGCTGCCCGACCTTCTGTATTCTCAAGACCGTTTTGCAGGACCGTCACGAGCTCCGAAACGGTGATTGCGGCAATAGCAATCGCCCCGAGCCAGATGATGGCATTGCTGCCGCCTAAAAACCTGCCTAGGCGCAGACCAATTCGGTCCTTCATAGGCTGTTCAGGGCGATGCTATAAATGCTCCGCACTTTGGACTAGCAGGAGATTCCGTAGCGCTTGCACATCCACTTCGAGAATTCAGTACCAAGGCCGGCCGGCGAAGCCACCGGAGGTCCTGCCAGTGCCACGGCCGGTGCGGCCTGGGCGGGTGCGGCGGACTGAACGGCGGCAAATGGCGAGATAGCCAAGGCCAGTGCAGCTGCTGCATATACGAGTTTCATAATCCATCCCCAACGCTAGAACTTATATACTTCGACACTAAGCAGCCACTTTTTCGGTTCCCGCAAAGGAAGTTGAATTACCCATGGAGCAAGTCAGAGTTCTGATTGCGGACGACGAACCGCTCATCCGGCGTGCCTTGGGCACAATCCTAGCAACAGACGATGCCATTTTGTTATTAAATTCCGTACAAAATGGACAGGAAGCAGTAAACTACTGCTCCTCTCACGAGGTGGATGTTGTTCTCATGGATTTGCAGATGCCGATCATGGACGGCGTCGAGGCCACCCGCCAGATCAAACACCACAATCCGCAAACAGCAATCCTGGCGATTACCGCCTTCTCCTCCGACGATTACCTGGTGCCCGTCCTGCTAGCCGGCGCCTCGGGATACCTCGTGAAGGATACCGAACCGGCGGAAATCGTTCAGGCAGTATTGTCGGTGCATTCCGGCACCGCCGCCATCTCCCCCTCGGTGTCCACGGACCTAATCGCAGCCGTGCAGCGCGCCTACAGCCCGCCCGCCTCCTCCGAAGGTGTCGCTGACGAGCTAGGCCTCACCGCCCGCGAGATGCAGATCCTCACCCTCTTGTCCCAAGGCCTGAACAACACCGAAATCTGCAAGTACCTCGATGTCGCCGAGACGACCGTTAAATCGCATATGGCCAAAATCTTCCACAAGCTTGGCGTGCGTGACCGCGTCCAGGCACTGATCGTGGCCACCCAGCTCCAACTGGTGAATCTCAACGCCCGAGAAATCGACCCCCCGCACCGTTAAAGCCGCCCCAGCGTGTGAAGCGCATAACTTTCGAACCAATTTTCGGTGTTCGGGAATAGTTGACGATCTGTAGCGTTGAACATGAGTACGTAACACTCAAGTTTCAGGAGGCTCACTTGCCAGCGTTCTTCGGTTCATCCGCCGATGGCTCGTTTGAGGAATTCCTTTCGCGGTTCCTCTCTTCGCGAGCCCAATCAGCCCGTCCGATCGACATCACCCGTCTGCTCTCGCAACGCACTCATGAAGTGGTTTCACGGGCTGCCACTATTGCCAGCGAGGACGGCCACGACGAAATCGATGCCTTGCACTTGCTTTTGGCATTGCTGCATACCGAACCGGTTGCCTCGCACTTGAAGTTCATGGGAGTGGACCTCGAGGCCCTGGCCGCCGCCGCCAACCAGCGTCTTCCCAAGCGCTCGGAAAGCAACGAGAAGACCAACCGGCTCTCGGCCGCTGCCCAGCGTTCCCTGTTTGACGCCTACCAGGTGGCCCGCAACTACGGCTCCACCTACATTGATCCGGAGCACCTGTTCCTGGCCTTTGTCTTCTCCCCGGAGTCCCCGGTGGGAATCTTGCTGGCCGAGCACGGTGTGACCGCCCAGTCCCTGCAGCAGGCCGCTGCCGAACAGGCACAGCGTGCCGCCGGCCAGGGGCAGCAGGAATCCGACGAGTCGATGCTGGAGCGCTTCGGCACCGACTTGACCGCCCTGGCTGCCGATGGGCAGATCGACCCGGTGATCGGTCGCGACCAGGAACTGGAGCAGGTCATTGAGATCCTGGCCCGGCGCACCAAGAACAACCCGGTGCTGATCGGTGAGGCCGGTGTCGGCAAGACCGCCATCGCCGAGGGCCTGGCCCGTTCCATCGTCGCCGACGAGGTGCCGGAGCAGATCTCGGGCACCCGGCTGATCTCCATTGACCTGCCGGGTATGCTCGCCGGTACCCGCTACCGCGGTGACTTCGAGCAGCGCCTGACCTCCCTGCTGGAGGAAATCGCCAGCGCCGAGGGCCAGACCATCGTGTTCATCGATGAGATGCACCTGCTGGTCGGCGCGGGGGCCGGGGAATCGGGCAGCATGGATGCGGCCAACATCCTCAAGCCGCGGCTGGCCCGCGGTGAGTTGCGGCTGATCGGCGCCACCACCCTCTCCGAGTTCCGCAAGGTGGAGAAGGATGCCGCGCTGACCCGCCGCTTCGGCAAGGTCACCGTCAATGAGCCCAGCGAGGAGCATGCACTGCAGATCCTGCAGGGCCTGAAGGAGTCCTACGAGGACCACCACCAGGTCCAGTACACGGACGCGGCCCTGCAGGCCGCGGTGAGCCTCTCGGCCCGCTACCTGACCGACCGTCAGCTGCCGGACAAGGCCATCGACCTGCTGGATATTGCCGGTGCCCGGCGCTCGATTGCCGCCGACGGCACCGTGGATGTCCAGGCGCTGCGTTCCGAGCTGGTTGACTCCGAACGGGACAAGGCCCGGGCCATCGCGGAGGAACGGTTCGAGGACGCCGGTGCGTGGCGCGACCACATCACCGAGCTGACCGAACGGATCCGCCAGGTGGAGTCCGCCGGTGGCAAGAGCGTGACCCGCGTGGTCGATGAGGAGCAGATCGCCGAGGTCATTGCCCGCTCGACCGGCATCCCGGCCGCCCGGATCACCTCGGATGACAAGTCGCGCCTGGCCAAACTGGAAGAGGAATTGCATTCCTCGGTCATCGGCCAGCACGATGCGGTCTCCGCGGTGGCTCGTGCGGTGCGTCGTTCACGCACCGGCATGGCCAACGCCAACCGTCCGATTGCCTCGTTCATGTTCCTGGGCCCGACCGGCGTGGGTAAGACCGAGCTGGCCAAGGCGCTTGCGACGAACCTGTTCGGCAAGTCCGATGCGCTGATCCGTATCGACATGAGCGAATACGGTGAGAAGCACACCGTGGCACGGCTGATCGGTGCCCCTCCGGGGTACATCGGTCACGACGAGCCGGGCCAGCTGACCGAAAAGGTGCGGCGCAACCCGTACTCGGTGATCCTGCTCGACGAGATCGAGAAGGCCCACCCGGACATCTTCAACGTCCTGTTGCAGGTGCTCGATGACGGACGGCTGACCGACGCACAGGGCCGGACCGTGGACTTCTCGAACACGCTGATCCTGATGACCAGCAACCTGGGCAGCCAGTACCTGGCCAGCCGCACCGGTTCACTGGGCTTCGCCTCCGCCAATGCGCAGAGCGAACGCTCGGACATCCGGGCAAAGGTCATGGGCAAGGTGCGCGAATTCGTTCGCCCCGAGTTCCTGAACCGCCTGGATGAGGTACTGCTGTTCAGCAAGCTCAGCGAGGAGGAGATCGCCCAGATCGTGACCCTGGTGCTGGAGGAAACCCGCAGTTACCTGTCCGACCAGAAGCTGCAGCTGAAGGTGACCGATGCGGCCACCAGCTGGTTGGCAACCGAGGGCTACGATCCGGAGTTCGGCGCCCGCCCATTGCGCCGTCTGGTGCAGCGCAGGGTTCACGACGCGATCGCGGATCTGCTGGTCGCTGACGAACTGGGCGAGGGCGACACCGTTCTGGTCGATGTCGTCGACGGGAAACTGTCGGTCGGCAAGGACCAGCCGGTGGCGGCCGCCACCACCGCCGAATACTTCGGGGTCTAACCCGAACGCGGTAGCCAGCTGCTAGCTGTAACTGCCCCGCAGTCTTTTTCACCTTGTGTGCGAAGGCTGCGGGGCAGTTTTGCTATGCCGGGAACAGCGGACAGAGCCGCGGGGCGAGACGAGGCGAGAAGGTGGCCAAACAGGTTTCGTTCCTTATCAGGTCCCGGTCTACACTGATCGGGAATCACCCGACCTGGAAGGCCTCATGCGCGCAGCTATCCCCTTGTCTCTTGTTGTTGCCGGGCTGCTGCTCACCGGTTGTTCCACGGCAGCGGTTCCGCAGAAGAGCGCTGAAGCGGTCACCCAGCCTTCGTCGGCGGCACCGTCCACTGCTGCCGCTACAGCGAATCCAGACGTATCCTCCGTTCAGAGTGAGGATCCTGCATCGTCACGTCCGGGCGCATCCCCTGCCACGACGGCTACCACCCAGCAGTGGGCGGACGAAAAGATGGCCATGTGGGTAGCGAATTCGGGGATCAAGTCCGTTAAGGGGTTTCTTCCGCCCTGCAACCTCATCAACTCATGGAAAGTTAACGAACCGGGCAATATCACTGTCTACCTAGAGAATTCCTATCGGTTCAATTCGGACGGCATGTTCCAGAGCTACCAAACCGCTGAGGATGAGCTGCGCGTCATGGGACTAGTTATGTTCGAGAGCATCGGAGAATCCTCTCCAGAGCTGGAAGCCGTCACTTTCACGACAGAGGACCGCTCAAAAAGCGGCACCTACTCTCGTGCGCGCACCGGAGCGGATCCGGCCGACCTGGAGAGTTGGGCCGAAGAAAAATACGTGCAGTGGCTCGACAGCATGAATGATACGTACGAGTCCTTCTGCGGAAAGAGCATCAAGAAATTGGAGGATTATCGGTCCTGCATTCCCACCGATCCTCACGCGTACATTGCATCCGTTGAGGCGCCTGCACGCGGAGAGCTCCTGGTGACCTTGGCGGACGGAAAATGGCAAAACAATACCTACGACACTGCAAGAATCCCCGGTGTTGATTTTGTCTCCGGCAACATGATTCTGAAAATCAACAAGAAGGCTCATAGTAGTGAGGCCGTGGAGAAGTTGACTGTAAAAACTGAAAACGGGAAGGAATCCAGCACGGGAACGCGCGAGCAATGGAGCCAGTAATGCTCTGCTCCACGACCTTATGACGTCAATGCCTCCACATAGGGTTAACCACATGAGCGAAGAACTACGAATTCCATTCGACAGCGAGACCGTGAGCGCGCTCTGGGATCCAGCCGCGGGTCCAAAGTCGCTTCTCATCGTCGCTCACGGCTCAGGCGCGGGCAAGGACCACCCGTTTATGTCCGGGTTTGCCACTGCGTTGCCCGGGCTCGGGATCAGCACGCTGCGCTTTAACTTTCCATACATGGATGCGGGCAAGAAGTTTCCGGACCGCGCTCCCCGAGCAGTAGAAGTGTGGAAACAGGTAAGGGAATGGGCCGCTGAAAATCTTGCCGCGGGCCTTCCCGTATTCGCCGCTGGCAAATCCTTCGGTGGGCGCATGGCGTCGGCGGCGGTGGCCGAAGGGATGCAGACTCCAGGCCTCATCTTCCTTGGCTATCCGCTGCACGCACCAAAGAAAACCGAAAAACTGCGCGATGAGCATCTGTACGGTCTGGACACCCCAATGTTGTTCTTGCAGGGAACCAAGGACCCTTTTGCAACACCGCAGCTGCTCGAGGATGTGGTCGGAAAACGTGGCGCAAGGGCAACAATGCATTGGATCGAAGGCGGCGATCATTCCTTCAAGACGGCATACTCCGGGCGTACGGTCGAGCAAGATGGAGCCCTGCTCGCTCCGCTTGCCTCCAACTTCATCGACCAGTTTCTGCTGTAACTATTTTTTGGGCCCGAGGGTAAAGGCAATGGGTGTCCTGGCCCTCCCCTAATGGGAGAGTGACAGGACACCCATTACCCGGTGTACAGAGCCCTCTAGTCGGGCCGTTTATTGCAGATTATTCGCTGCTTATATTCGGTCTCCTTTTATACGTAGTCCTTGTACTTCTCGAGGTGGCGCACTGGAGTCGACAGCGCATCACGGCGGAACGGGTCACCCAATTCTCGGGTGCACATCACTTCGATGACAGTGGTCTTGCCGTCGTTCATTTGTGCATCCACGGCAGCTTGGAGTGCGGGTCCGACATCCTCAAGTTTGTCGACTACGACTCCTTCAGCGCCCATGCTGCGAGCCATCTCTGCAAAGCTCTCGCCGTTGTCGAGTTCGCCTGCAACAAAGCGGCGCCCGTAGAACTCCACCTGATTCTTCTTCTCTGCACCCCACTGCCGATTCCGGAATACAACCGCAGTGACAGGGATATCGTGGCGAACCGCCGTCAGAACTTCTCCCATACTCATGGCCCACGCGCCGTCCCCTGCGTAAGCAATCGCCGGTCGTTCAGGCGCGGCTGCCTTAGCTCCAATGATCGTCGGCAGCGCGTAGCCGCAGTTGCCAAAGGACATCGGCGCAAAGAAGCTGCGTGGCTTCTCAAAACGAAGGTAGCTGTGGGCCACAGAGTTGATATTGCCGATGTCGGTTGAAACCATAACGTCTTCCGGCATGGCCTTCTCCAGCTCGCGCAGGACCTGACGAGGATGCAGCCAATTGCCGTCTTCGTCCTTGGCTTCTTCAATCACATCCAGCGAATAGTCATCCTTTTCGTGCGTCCAAGCCGAGAGCTCTTCTTCCCACGCTTCTTTTTCAGCCCGGATAGCTGAAGCACGTTCCGCCTTCGTGGCATCCGAATCAAGCGCACGGCTCTTCAGACGCGCGACCAGTTCCGTGGCGACAGCCTTGGCGTCCCCGCAGATACCGACGGAGATCTTCTTAACCAGGCCCAGCATCTTGTGATCAGCGTCGACTTGAATGATTTTTGCATCGTTTGGCCAGTAAGCCTGGCCGTACTGCGGCAAGGTGCCAAATGGTCCAAGTCGCGTGCCCAGTGCGAGGACGACGTCAGCTTGGGAAATCAGCTTCATCCCCGCCTTCGAGCCCTGGTATCCCAGAGGACCGGCCCAAAGAGGATGACTGGCAGGGAACGAGTCATTGTGCTGGTAGCTGTTCACGACCGGAGCGCCTAGCCGTTCGGCGAGGGCTTTACACTCTTCGACGCCGTCAGCCATAACGACGCCCCCACCGGAAATAATCACGGGGAACTTGGCCTGGGCCAGCAGTTCCACCGCCTCGTCGAGCGATTTCGTTCCACCCGCTCCACGGTCGACACGACGTGGCTCAGGGATCTCCGTCGTGGACTCGCCATAAAAGTAATCGCGAGGGATGTTGAGCTGTGTCGGGCCGATTTCGCTCATGGCCCGATCGAAGCAACGTGCCGTGTATTCTGCCATGCGGTTGGGATGGGTGACATGTCCCTGGTACTTGGTGAACTCCTGGAACATAGGCAACTGGTTGGCTTCCTGAAAACCACCCAGTCCCATGGTGTTGGTGCCCGCTTCTGGAGTCACAATAACAACCGGGCTATGGGCCCAGAATGCAGCGGCGATACCGGTGACACAGTTTGAGATGCCAGGGCCGTTCTGCCCGATGACTACACCGTGCCGCCCGGACGCACGGGCGTAGCCGTCAGCCATGTGTGCAGCGCCTTGCTCGTGAACCACCGGCACCAGGCGAATCCCTGCGGGCGCAAAGATATCCATGGCGTCCATGAAGGCTGAGCCCATGATTCCAAAGATATCGGTGACATCATTGGCTACCAAAGTTTCGACGAACGCCTCAGACGGCGTCATCTTTTGCACTCCCTTGACCGCTTCGCGCTTGGCGACCGGCGCTGCCTGCGCGCTCGCGTCGTCCGTCTCAACCCGCTGGGATTCAATGATCTGTTCGGACATGTTGCCCCCTTCAGTGGAACATACTTTCTGCATCTCAGAAAATGGTGCGTTTTCCCATAGAAAATGGGATTGACACCAAAGCTATGCGAGCTGAGTCACATTCGTCAAGACCTGTTCAGCTTTTTGTTTCGAATGTTAGTATTTAATGAAACTTCGAATCGGGAGGAGTCCTACCATGGACAATCTCACCGAGCCTTCGCTCGGGGCGCAGGGGTCAGTTCAGGGCGAGACGCCGGCACTACGCTTGTTCGCCTTACTGGAACTCATCACGAGCCGAGATCAGCTATTTACGCTGCAATCACTTGTCGATCAGACCGGTCTGCCTAAGCCGACATTGCACCGGATGTTGCAGCAGCTGGAAAGCGCGGATCTGCTAACTCGGCACAGCGATGGACGCCATTACGCCACGGGAGCAAGAATGCGGCGTCTTGCCGAGGACGTTTTACTTAACGACACACGCAAAGGTGCGCGTAACGCGATCTTGCAGGACCTAGTGTCCCGCATCGGCGAAAGCTGCAATATCACCGCCCTCTCTGGCAACGAGGTGATCTATCTAGATCGCGTCGAAACTTCTGAACCAATTCGCGTACACCTCGGCCCGGGCTCTCGCGTTCCGGCGCACTGTTCAGCGAGTGGAAAGCTCATCATCGCTCAATTTGGCCCTGCGCAGCGCCGTCGTCTACTCGGCACGGGTCGCCTACCTCGGTACACGGAGCAAACGCTGACCGATTTTGAGGCACTGGAATCCGAGCTGGCACTCGTTCGCCAGCAGGGCTATGCACTCGACCGTCAAGAATTCTTGAACGGCCTAGTGTGTCTCGCGGTCTTAGTTCCGAACGCGGCAGGACGCTCGAATATGTGCGTTGCTATTCAAGCACCGGTAATGCGCAAATCTGCATCGGATCTGGAACAGCTACTGCCGTTGGTACAGCAAGCAGCCGCAGATATCGCGCGAATTGAGGATTTGGAAGAAGACGACAGCCCACTAGCTGCAGGATGGTAAAGATGACGACCTTCGCCCCGGCACCGACTGACGAATTCGAAAGCGTGAGCGCGCGCAGACTCTTCGATATTGATACTGACCTAACGGTGACTCGATTTCTTGGTGACTCGCCTCATGTACCAACAATCGACACGAACTATCGGTTCAATAAGCCCACCACGTTGGCCATACTCGCGGGTTTCATGCACGATTCGCGAGTCTTGGTGCAGGGGATGCATGGCACGGGCAAGTCGAGCCATATTGAGCAGGTCGCGGCGCGTCTTCGTTGGCCGGTGATGCGAGTCAACCTTGACGGGCAGTTAGGGCGTATGGATTTGGTCGGCAAGGATAGCGTCGTGATACGTGATGGGCAGCCGACTACATCGTTCCAAGAAGGTGTCATTCCTTGGGCGATGAGCCAACCAATGGCCCTCATTCTTGATGAGTACGATGCAGGTCGTCCAGATGTCATGTTTGTAATCCAACGCCTGCTAGAGCAGAACGGGGCACTCGTGCTGCCCGACCAGAATCGCGTCATTCAGCCCCATCCGCATTTTCGGTTGTTCGCAACGTCTAATACTGTCGGATTGGGAAACTTGAACGGTCTCTATCATGGTGTGCAACGCTTAAATCACGCGCAGATTGACCGCTGGAACGTTGTCGCCAGCCTCAACTTCCTGCCGGCTGAGGACGAGATCTCTATCGTAGCGGGACGTGTTCCGGAACTGGCTCGCACTCCGGAAGGCATGGAGCTAATTCGTGCCATGGTGTCCGTTGCTGCATTGACGCGTGACGGGTTTGCGGCCGGCGATGTTTCTACACTCATGTCGCCACGCACCGTGATCACCTGGGCCCAAAACATCGAAATATTCCGCGATCCTGCTTTGGCATTTCGCCTCACCTTCCTCAATAAGTGCGATGAATCAGAACACTCTCTCATCGCGGAATACTTCCAACGTTGTTTTGACACAGAACTGCCAGAGTCTATGGCCATTGATTTTTAGAAGGCTTCAGCGATGACTGAACAGCCTACGGAGCCGCCCCGCATATCCCAACACGCTCAGGAGATCAGACGCCTCCAGAGCGCTTGCCTCCGGGCACTGAGTGCTGATGCCGGATTAGAGTTACGTGGCAACACTGCCTGGAGCTCCGGCAGGATGCTTCCCATCAACGCAGCCCATCTCTACCCTCAAATTGGCTATTCCGATTTGCACGCCTATCGAGGCGCTAGCGACGGAATGGCCCTTCGGGTGCGTCATTCAGATATGAGACAGCATCAAGAGCTACTTCCGAAATCTTCGGGCGGCCGTTTCATCTTCGAGCTTCTCGAGCAATTCCGGTGCGAGTCGCTAAACAGGTTGCCTGGCGTTCGCTCAAATCTCGACAATGGATTTCACAGTTGGACCACACAGTTTCAGGCGTCAGCTTTGGCAGAGACGGAGCTAGGGCAGATGCTATTCGCACTGGCCCAAGTCTGCCGGTCCAAAATCAATGGCACCGGGCTAGCTCCAGAGATGGAAGATTCCATCGAAGCTGCGCGCATAGCTTTCCCATCCGGCATCGGGGCGTTAGCGGCCCGTCTCCGTCCGGCACGTTTTGACCAGCTCCGATTCGCGCAGATCTCACTGCGTATTGCCAGACTGGTAGACGACAGTATCGCCGCGCACCACTCCAATCGCGGCAGTCGGCCGGCACCACGACGTCGAGCGGATGATTCACGATTCACTCTACATCTGGATGTCGCTGGTGAAGCTGCTGCCGTCGCACGTGCAGCATTGGACCCTGGATCCAAGAGCGGGCGCGAGGATTCCCGCTACCGTGCCTTTACCCGACAGTATGATCAGGTTGTTCCGGCAACCCAGCATATTCGTGCTGGGCTACTCGAACGCTACCGTGCGGAGATCGCGCATTTAGCGTCTCAATCTGGAATAAACCACAGATTCCTCGCACGGGCCCTGCGAGCGATCTTCTGCTATCCCACACCGGATGCCTGGTATGGGGGTGCCGAACGCGGCTTGATTGACGGCGGCAGGTTGGCTACGTTGATTGCCTCTCCCACTGACCATAGAGTATTTCGAGAAACACACGAAGCATCGCATCCATTCGCAGCGATCAGCTTTCTCATCGATTGCTCGGGATCGATGCGGCACCATGCGAAATCGATTGCTTCGTTTCTGAACCTGACGATAAGAGCGCTGGATCAGTGTGAGGTTCCCGTAGAGGTCCTCGGCTACACAACGCGAGCTTGGAATGGCGGCCGCCCGCTAAGCGAATGGCGTCGTGCCGGCTCACCCCAACAGCCGGGACGGCTGAACGAGATAAACCATCTTATCTTTAAAGACTTCACTTCAAGCTGGCGGACGAGCCGGAACAGCATCGGCGCATTGTTGCACCAGCCTCTCTACAAGGAGGGCGTAGACGGTGAAGCTGTGAGATGGGCCCTACACCGTCTATCCGAAAATGCCGCAGAACGTCGAGTTCTTATCGTCATTTCAGATGGAAGTCCATCGGATACCGCCACGACACAAACGAACGGTGCATCCTACCTCCACCAGGATCTGGTTGAGGTGATCAGGCACGCAAATACTAGCCGAACAAGTGTCGCAGGAATAGGTTTGGGATTAGACATGAGCCCGTATTTCGGTGATCAGGCAGTAGTAATTGAAGACTGTGAGCTTTCCAGCGACCGCGGGATCCGTGCCTTCTTGTCGCTCTTGGCAAGGCTTCCCACCCTCCGCTGAATTCAACTTCCTGCTGTCATTCGTACCCGTTGGAGATCCAGTAGACACTGTTGCGCTCTCGTCATCTATAGGAGAATGGGTCTTCCAAGAAACGTAAGTTACCGCAATTCAGGCTGTCCGCTAGATGCTGCCGTTCAGGCGGGCGAAATTGCGTTGTCTGAAACGCCAGCCGCTCCCGGCCCATTGAGCCCGCCCGAGAAGAATGCTTACCCTCGGCACGCTGTTTCCCAGGTTAATTTATGCGGTCAAAGGAACGGCGTCCACATTCAAAAACGGAGGCTGGCCAAATAGTTCTTCGGCAACTTGGTGAGGGCCGAACCCAATGGCACATTCGTAGGCTCGCGTGACCACGCCAGAGAAAAGGCTTCCGTTGCCTGAATCTCACTCACGACAAGCTCGCAGACTGGAAGCACGTCAAACCATTTCCATGAGAGGGATCTCTGCGCAGGACAATGCGGAGGTGGGAAAGATAACTGGCTAACCGACAGAGCACACCAGGCTTACCTCATCCGGTGATGGGCGTCCCGACACCTTTGTCCCTTGAATACAAGACAAGGCCCGGGAAGACGAGGTTGCTTCCCGGGCCTTGTCAGCCTTTATTCGATTGCCTACCTTTTCACTTTGACCGCTAGCTCCGTGCCTGCTGGCCGCGGTGCTCCGAGCACTAGCATGTCGACTTGCTCATCGCTCAGTGTCTTATTGTGCTTACGACGCATGAGGAAGAACAGAACTCCGAGCAGCGTCCACACAGCCAGCGCGATCATCGATTCCTTTCCGAGCACTCCAGGTGACCCAGGAATCAATAGCAACGCCATAAACGTCAGCGAGGTGATCGCCCCAAGCAGGCTGAGAACCTTCTTTGAAGTCGAGTTGACGTCTCCTAGAGAGCTGATTCCCTGTTTGGAATTTGTCGTGCGGAAAAGCTTGAAAGCGCACAAACACGTGTACAGGTAAGCGACCGTTACCCCGACAGCCGACATGTCTACTACCCAGGTAAGCGCAGCGCGGCCAAACCACGGGCTGATCAAGCAAACTGCTGCCACAAAGAGAACTCCGTAGTGGGGGGTCTTGTACTTGGGGTGAAGCCGGGCAAACACTGCCGGAATCATCTGCGCGCGCCCCATGCCCAGCAGGATGCGACTGGCCGATACGTAGAAACCGTTCAGCCCCGTGCTGACGCCCATGGTGATGCCGATGGTCAGCAACAGCATTCCTACACCGCCCATGACCGCGGTCAAAGCATCGGCGCTACCCCAGGCCGAAGTCCCATTTGCCAAGGCCTCCCAAGGTGCACTGAAAGCAACTGCCGCAATCATTGCACAGTACAGCAATGCAGCAGCCAACAGAGCCAGCACGATCAGTCGCATGGCTTTGGCCGGAGGAAAATCGAACTCTTCGGCCGCCTGAGGCACATTATCAAATCCGATAAATGCCCAAGGCGCGATGGCGACGATCGCGGCAATAGCGGCAACTGGATTCACTTCAGCGGGAAACGCGGGGGTAGCGTTGCTCAGTACTGCCTGTGGACTGGCCAGGACGCCGACCAGGATGCACGCCACCGCTATCAGCATGATGACGCAGGCGATGAATTGAATTCTGCCCGACAGCGCTGTGCCTCGAATGTTGAGCAGGGCGAAGACGATCAGCACAGTCAACGAGATGGCTACCTCGACGATGTACACATCCCATCCGGCCACGGTGTAGAGGTATCCCTGCTGCACTACGTCCGGCATGAGCTTGCGGAAAAGCAAGGCCATGGCTGAAGCGTTCAGGGCCACAATACAGGTATACCCCAGGGTCAGGTACCAGCCGCAGAAGAACGCGTGTGTACGTCCGAAACCGACAAGCGCGAATGCTAGCTCACCACCGGAAACCGGGAAGGACTTGATCAGGAAGCCATAGCTGACGGCGATAAGAATCATCAGCGCTCCACCGATCATGAAGCCGCTCAAAGCTCCGACGGGTCCGCCGATCGCGAGCCAGTCAGTGGGCAAAATAAACGCGCCCCATCCGACGGCAGATCCCAGAGCAATTGCCCAGACCCACCGGGCCTTAAGTGTTTTGGCTAGGCGTTCGGGCTGTTCTCCCCCTGACGCGGATTCCATAGCGATTCCGGAAGGTCTCGCCGGTTGGCTGGTGTTGCTTGTAGTAGTCGCCTTCATTTTTACCTCGATCTCAAGTGGTGCTGCACTTCTTTGGACTGACTCTTACTCCTTCACGCCTCGGCGGGCGGTGAAGGCAGAGACTGCACCAAGCTGATAAGGGAGACATTTACGATGTCTGAGACGCTCGCCCCACGGGACAAGTCATTGACCGGTGCGGCCAGGCCCTGAAGGATCGGCCCATAGGCCTGCGCTTCGGCTAACCGCTGAGTGATTTTATATCCGATGTTCCCGGCCGCCAGGTTCGGGAATATAAACACGTTGGCTCTTCCGGCTACTTCAGATTGCGGTGCTTTAGCGGCTGCGACAGCGGAATCCGCTGCCGCATCAAACTGAAGTTCACCATCTACGCATAGGCTGGGGCGCCATTGGCGTACCAATTTCGTGGCTTCACGTACCGTCCTAATACTCGGATGCTCGGCGCTTCCGGCTGTGGAGAAAGAAAGCATTGCAACCCGAGGTGTTGTGCCTGTTATTGCTTGAAACGTACCGGCAGTATCGATGGCGATCCGAGCCAGTTGTTCGACCTCGGGGTCGGGTACCACCGCGCAATCGCCGTAGGCAAGATACTGTCCAGACGTCAAGCGCATCAGAAAGCAGGACGATACGGTCGCCCCTTTTTCTGCCGGTCCGACGACACGAAATGCGGAACGCATGATGTCTGCCGTGGGCAGGGTTGCCCCCGCCACAACAGCTTCTCCTTCTCCACATGCGACTTTCGCCATGGCCAGCGCCACCGGGTCTTGCAAGGCCTGGTCCACCGCTTCTGCACCGCGTGGTTCCAGCGAGGAACGCAGGTGCTCCTCAACCGATGAGGTGCGCAGTTCGCGTATCGAACAGTTCCCGACCGCTGCGGCGGGCGCCTGAAGCAAGACTGGTTGGGCACCCAGTCCGCTCAAGATATCCGCAGCGCGCTGTATCCGTTCATCTTGTCCTTCCGGCAAGATGATGCGATGCATGTTCCGGTAGGCAAGAGCTTGTTCGAAACGCTGTAGAAGCATCTGGTCAATGCCGGCGAGATCCACAATGGTGCTGGCCATGGAATGGTCCTTCCTGCGGTCCCGCGCTTAGACGCCTGCCAGCGATTGCACGTTAGTGCGCAAGTACTGATCGGCTGCGCTCATCACATGATCCACCTTGCCCAGCAAGTCATCCAGAACGTCCTGGTCGGCGACCAGCGGCGGGGAGAGCACCAGCATGGTGGCGCCCCGGTTGTCCGGGCGAGTAATGAGATTGACTTCCCGCATCGCCTTCGGCATCACCTGGGTCAGCAAGTGCTTGGATTCTTCCTCAGTCAGTTCTCGTCCAGTGTTCCGGTCACCCATCAGTTCGATTGCATAGAAGAATCCCGCACCTCGGTATTCTCGGATGCTCGAATGGGCATCGACCAGCTGGTTCAGTCCATTCTGGAAGTAAGGCTCGAGGCTACGAACGTTGCCTGTAATGTTCTCTTCCTTCAGAGCATCCAGGTTGGCCACGGCCACGGCAGTCGACACGGGGTGACCGCCCCAGGTGGCGCCATGTGTGAAGATCCCCGCCTGCGGACTGGCGAGCATGCCATCGGCCAGCGGCTTGCGAATGATCACTCCCCCGAGTGGCGCATAGCCACTTGTGGATCCCTTTGCAAAGGTAATCATGTCAGGGACCACATCAAACTTGATGCTGCCGAACCACTCGCCCAGTCGACCGAAGCCCGTGATGACTTCGTCCGCCACCAGCAGGATTCCATGCTCATCACAGATCTTTCGCAGTTCCTGCCAGTAGCCGGCCGGGGGCACCAAGGCACCGCGGGAGTTCTGAACTGGTTCGGCGAACAAGGCCGCGATCGTGTGACCGCCCTGCTCCTCAATGACCTGCCGAATCGCTTGAACCGAGGGCAGGTCTGCGGCGCTTCCGCCTTCTGGAATCGTTTCTCCCAGAGTATTTGGAACATGGAACACACCGGGCATCAAGTTGCCGAAAGGTTCCTTGTAGGCCGGGATTCCCGTTACTGCCAGCGCACCGAGGGTGGTGCCGTGGTAGGCCATGTTGCGAGCAATGATCTTGGTTCGCTCGGGCTGCCCCTGGCTGCGGTGGTACTGGCGCGCGAACTTGATCGCCGATTCCACGGCCTCAGAGCCGGAGTTGACGAAGAACGTTACATCCAGGTCACCCGGAGCCAAGTTGGCAATACGAGTCGCTGCCTCCACCGCTGCAGGGTGAGCTGAACCCCAGTTCGTCCAGTAGGCCAGTTCGGACATCTGCTCATAGGCGGCCTTCGGAATATCCTGTCGACCATGACCGATGTTCGCGCAGAAAAGCCCTGCCAAGCCATCGAGGTAGCGTTCCCCGGACTCGTCGAATAAGTAGCTTCCTTCGCCCTTGACGATAATCGGCAGATTCTTGTCATTCCACACCTGGCCGGCAGTGAAGTGCGGGTAGAGGTGCTGCTGGGCACGATTGCGGATGTCTGAAGCGGTCATTGCTTTCCTCCTTGATGAAGATCTGATCCTGCCAGCGTTAGATTCACTAACAACTACCAAGATTTGATGTGGTGAATATCACTCTGCCTTGTCGCTGGGTCCTTTCCCAGAGCCACAATGGAGCCAGTTTTTAGGTACCAGATGTTGAATCTCGATAGTTTCGTGGGACTCTTGCGCCAATGCCCGTGAGGATCTCATAGGGTATGGTTCCTGCGGCTTCCGCCCAATGCTCAACTGTTGGTTCGCCATCTTGTGCAGAACCGAAGAGAACGGCTTCGTCTCCCGCCTGGATCGCGTAGTCGCCCACGTCGACCACGAACTGGTCCATGCAAATGCGCCCTATAACGCGGAAGTGCTCGTCCCCGATGCGCACAGGTCCCCTTGAACTGGCACTCCGAACCACACCATCTGCGTACCCAAGAGGCACGACAGCCAGCCGCGTGGCTCGAGCGGTTTTCTCGGTCGCCCCGTAGCTGACAGGTGCTCCAGCAGGCGCTGGCTTCACGTTCACGATCTTCGCGCTCAATCTCATGGCGGGCTGTAGTTGCATCCGTGAAGTTCGGGCTTCACGGGGCAATGGGTTGATGCCATAGACGGCTAGGCCGGTGCGCACCATGTCGAAATGGGCATCGGGGCGGGAGAGGGTTGCGGCAGAATTTGCAATATGGCAAAGCTCTGGTCTGAGCCCCAGATCTCGTGCGACGGCTATTGCTCGACGAAAGTTGGAAAGCTGAGCGTCGATGGAAGGATGCCCGGGTTCATCGGCACAAGCCAGATGGGACCATACCCCGACGATGCGGACAACACCGTTAGCTTCTGCACGGCGGGCGGCTGCGCATAATTGAGGCCATGACGCTGCGTCGGCGCCACCCCGCCACATGCCGGTGTCGATTTTCAGGTGAATACGGGCAGTGGCTCCGGCTTCTCGGGAGGCTTTGATGATTTCTGCTAGCTGTTCGATGTTGTAAGCCGCTACATCGATCTGCTTGGAGAGTGCGGTGACAAAATCTGCGCCTGGTGCCGCCAGCCATGCGAAAACCGGCGCCTCGATACCCGCGTCTCGCAGGGCGAACGCCTCCTCCAGAACGGCAGTCCCCAGGAAATCCGCGCCACCCCGCAACGCAGCCTCGGCCGAGGGAATCAACCCATGACCATAGGCATCGGCTTTTAGCACGGCCATCACCTTGGATTGCGCGGCAAACTGGCTCAGAAGAGAAACGTTTTTGCTGATGGCAGCCAAATCGATATCGGCATTTCGCTGTCCACGCCCATATTGGGCCTCGGGTTTAGCCGCAAACGCGGCTTCTTGTTGGGCGGTCATAGCGTGCTCCTTTACACACTCGGGTACCTTCCCAACTACTGTCGCCGAAGCAGACTCGCGGCCCTAGACCCAGATCGCACTGGTTTTCCAAGAACCAGCGGTAAGAAGGTCTATAGGCCGAGGCCGTGAACGATTTTCGCCAGTCGTCTTATCCCCGGTTCTATGGCCGCTGCGTCGATTGCGGCAAACCCGAGTCTGAAAAAATTCCGGTGAGTAGACGGATCGTCAAAGAACACGTCACCGCGTTCGATGACGACTCCTTCCCTCAGGCACGCCGCTTGAAGTTCGATGCAATCCAATTCCTGCGGCCCCCTAATCCACACGCTGACTCCTCCGGGTGGAGCCGACACGTCCCAGGGGAGGTACTTTTCAAGTGCTTCGACAAGCAAGCGCCATTTCCGCTGGAGTTGCGTGCGCCGCCGCGAAATTGTTCGATGGTACTGCCCAGAGTCAATCAGCATCGCCATGGCGCGCTGGGGATGCCCGGCGATATGGCGGATGCGGTATCGCCGTTGGCTTCTCAACTCAGCAATGATCACGGGGTCACCAACTATGTACCCCATGCGAAGCCCCGGAGCGAGAAACTTGGTGAAGGATCCCAGATAAACGACGTGCGCCGAATTAGGTAGAGCTTTCAACGCCGGAGTGGGTTTTCCCCGATACCGAAACTCGCTGTCGTAGTCGTCCTCGATTACCAAGGTTCCGCTTGCAAGTGTCGCATCCAAAATAGTTCTGCGACGACTAACGCTGAGTGTCACATTCGTTGGACTGTGGTGGCTTGGGGTCAAGTAGAGTGCGTCCAAACCAGCAAATGATTCTGGCGGGATCAGCCCATGTTCATCTACGTCCAGAGGGCGCAGTTCAGCTCCAGTACGTGCGAAAGTATGACGAGCGTCCACGTAGCCAGGATCCTCCACGGCAACTGTTGAGCGGCTATCCATGATCGTCTGGGCCAGAAGATCTAGTCCTTGTTGCGAACCCGCGGTTATAAGTACGTTCTTGGGCTCGGCAACAATCCCGCGGGACGGTAGCACTCTGCGGCACAGAACATCAATTAGGTAAGGGTCATCCTCATCGACAGAGTCGCGTAAGGAGTAATGCAAGTGTGGTGGATCCAGTGCATCCCGCAATGCACGAGCCCATGCCAAACGCGGGAAATCGCGTTCGTCAACCTGCCCGGCGACAAACGGATAGCGGTGTTCTCGCCAATTGCTTACCTTGGTGATTTCGGGCCTGTCTGCGCCTACGCGCGGACGAATGTGCTGACTCCAGTCGATGGCCGTGGGGCCAACAACCGCGTTGTGGGGCAAAGGCGCAGAGGCGTCTAAGATCTGGGCATTGATGAAATAGCCGCGTCGAGCGTGGGATTCTATGATTCCACAGGCCAGCAACTCCTGGAAGGCCGCATTTACTGTGTTTCGTGACAACCCGAGCTCGCGTGAAAGCTCCCTGGAAGAGGGCAGAGGAGCGTCTGGAGCAAAGCCGCCCACGCGGATCTGATGCTCTAGAGCTCGACGCAACTGCCGGTAAAGCGGCTCTCCGACCTCGGAACTGATCGAGATTGGGGCAAGAATCTGCTCATACACTTCAGGAGCAGGTTTCTGAGAGTTATTCGTCATGTCAGCGTCACTCAGAGCTGGATTGAGTGCGTGGAATTTCTGCTCAGGTGGTACCGGGGAACTACCACCATGGGCACAGGAAGAGCCCGGAGCATTTTGTTGGCGGTTGTTCCCATGAAAATCGTGCTCCGCTCGGCCAGACGGCTGGAACCGATGAGAACAATTTCGGATTCGTCCCATTCCAACTGCTCAATAGCCGCCTCAATCGTCTTTCCCTGAGCCACTTCGGCAGTTACGAGAGTTCGATGGGCTACGGCCGCCACGGCCTGATTGAGCATTCGTGTGGCATGCGCCTGCGCTCGTTGTTGCAAATTGCCAACTTTACGCGCGGCGCTGAGATCCAAGGCAACCAACGACACGAGACGCAACGGAACATGGCGTAATGCTGCGGCTTCAACGGCTACGTCTAAGACGGCATCAGATCCGGAACGCAGCCCCACACCGCAGGTAAAACGTGTGAGGTGACGCGGCGGAAGATACCCTGTTGGTGCCAAAGCCACCGGAACCGGTGATGAATGCAGAAGGGCATTGGCAACACTTCCGACAGTAAAACGCCGCAGTGGGCCATGACTCGCTGCGCCAATAACGACCAGGTCAGCGTTAAAACTGGAAACACTCTCCAACAGCCCTTGAGCCATCGAGTCCGCGAAACGGACCCGGGTCCGAGCGTTTATCGACGAAGGTATCAGATCCAAGGACCTCTTCATCCATGTTTGCGCAGTTTCAAGCTGGTACTGCTGAAACACCTTCTCGCTCTGGGTAGACGCATCTTCCGGGGAGACACCGTGAATGATGTGCACAAGTTCCAGCTCCACCTGATCAAGCTCAGCCAGGGAACGGGCCAAGGTCAAAGCCAGCGAAATCGCGGCTCGTCCCCGTTCATCATCGGTACAACCGATTACATACTTCAAGCTTCACTTCCTTCTAACGAGATTTCTGACGGTGCTAGGTCACTTGATTTGCGCATGATGATGGAGGAAGGCGTAAACCTCTGTTTCATCAACACCGGGGAATGCGCCCTGCGGCATCGCTGCCAAAAGATGAGTCTGAGCTCGGGCGCTTGGCCATGCCTGCCCTGCCCATTCTTGCTGCAGATCGTGAGGGGGCCTACGACAACAGGAAGGGTCTGGGCAGGTTGAAGTTGATCGCTCAGTTGTATCGCGGCCGCGAAACCATTTGACATGGACATATGGAACCCCGATACTCAGCGAGAATCGGCCGCTGGTCGAACGCTCGGTACGCGCCGTGCACCAGAACGTTCCTGCAATCGTATCCGTGTATTGGTTAAATGCACTGAACTGGTCTGGAACGTTAAAAACTTCTCGGCTGGTCCAGTACCGGCACACCGACTGTCCTTCGATCGCGCCAATGTGATCCTGCGGAAAATTCACGCCGTCATTCTCATACGCCTTGTGAATGATTCCTGACTCGTGCACCTTCTGGAAATGCACCGGAATTCCCAGATGTTCTGTCGCAAGATTGGTGAAACGGTGAGCTGCCGTCTCGTAGGAAACAGCAAAAGCGTCCCGGATATCTTCCACTGCGATTTCGCGGGCTTCCTTTGCGCGTTGCAGAAAATCGACAGTAGCTTTTTCGGGCATCATCAGCGCTGCAGCAAAGTAATTGGTAGAAACTCGTTGTCTCAGAAATTCGGCGTAGTCCTTCGGCGTTTGATGCCCAAGTACCTGATGTCCGAAAGCCTGCAGAAGGACCGAACGTGTGCTGAACTCCGATCGAGACGACTGCGTCAAGTAAATGCGCTTGTTTTTCAGGTCGGTTACGGATCGTGTCGAGTGAGGGAGGTCAGACACATTGTGGAGTGTAAAGCCCAGGTGACTTGCGATATCGGTAATCTGATGTGTTGACAGCGGTCCCTCGGTTTGGCCGATTGCTTTCAGCAACGAGCTGGCTTCTTCCTCTAAGGACGGGAAGTAGTTGTTTCGTTGCCGCATTTCCTCACGAAGTTTGGTGTTCGCCCGCCGCGCCTCCTCCGGTGTCGCTGCTTGTTCATTAAGTCGTCGTTCCAGTTCTCGTTGCAGCCCCACCAAGGATTCCAGCACATCCATGGATAGCGTGCTGCTAACGCGGACCGTCGGCAGGCCCAACGATTGATATAAGGGCCCTCGCTGAGCCCGCTCCAGTTCGATTTCGAGTGCTGCCCTTCTGGAGGGCGGCTCAGTACCAAGAAGGTCATCGATACCGACTTCTAGGGCTCGGGCCAAAGTTCTGAGAAGTGAAAGCTTCGGTTCCCGTTTGCCGTTTTCAATGAGCGACAGCTGGCTGGGTGCTGTATCCACGAGTCCGGAAACATCATCGAGGGTGAAGCCCTTTTGCTTCCGAAGGTGCCGAATCCTTCGTCCAAGCGCGATGGAATCTAGCTCTGCACGTTCGGAATCGTCTGATTCACCGGGAACCTGCCCGCTCCATGTGGTAGTCGTCACACGCACAGTCTAGGAAAGAACTGAGATACTTTCCAGCCTTTGGTAATTTCGTTGCCGTCCTTGAATATCTGCGGTGCGTACGCCGTCAAAGAATCCCTGAAATTACAAGATGACTCATGGCAGGAGCTCCAGGTCCTGGAAAACCGGAACACGCTTATAGTCTTCGCCTCGTGAGTCCTTTAGGACCGAGTCCGCATCGAGTAGGCCGGAAACCTAAGGTGCCGGAGATCTCTGCGTGTGCGCTTCTTTGTCGTTCACCGCCGATGCCCCGACTCAAACTACGACCCTTAGACTCGTACCATGAGCGAAAACGTCTCGTCATACACGCCCGGTTCAATCATTCCACTTGCCACCAGCACAAAGCGGTCGTGGGAGTTGGGGGACATGCGACAAATAGCCACTGGAACAGTCTCCCAGAAGGGACTACTAGTGCCATCATCGAATGACGAGACATCATGGTTTCTTTCGGTTCGGTCCGTAGAACGCGCTGGTATTTTTGAGACGTCAATGCTCCGACAGACTGTGACTATTATCGAAGGCGAGTTCCTCCAGCTAAAGGTTGAGGGAAAGAGTCAAGGCCTCGAATTATTTCGACCTCTTACTCTTGCCGATAGGTCATCAATCGAAGCCGCCCGCCCCATGGAACAACTGCTGATTCTTCATCTGGCGCATGACACATCCAAGGTAAGCGGTGTCGTCCGCCTGGTCGAACTGTCCAAAAACCGCGAGCAATATCTATTTGACGGGCAACTCGGCGTCCTCATCCAAGGACAGGCCATCGTGAATACCGCCGATAACGAGTCGCGCATGATGTTGCGTGACACGGTCATTGGTAGCGAGTCAGAAGGCGTTAGATTACACGGGCGGGGGACGCTCGCCGTCGTTTCTCTGGACCGAAACGGGTAAACAGCACCTCGCTACCCCTGCGAACCCGCACTCGGAGTTAAGCACGCGCCTGGGAATAAGGGCCGTCTATGCTCGGAATTGCCCACCCATCCCACTGCATGGCCATGCATTCGCTATACCTCGGTTGTATAGCCGGGAGGCTTTTTGGAGTTCCGACACATCGCAAACTTCCGGGCGGCTTCTTGCGCGCAGTTCTGTACCACCACTGCAAGCGGTTCCCTCTTATCCACGAATCGCACCACGTTGCGCTTGCAAAAAACCCTGAAATCTATAATTTGCCGATTCTTCTGGGTTGAATCCTCAAAAATCGCACGCTCTTCATGATCCACCTCATAGATAAGCGAAAAAGACTAGTTCTTCTCACACCATCAATAATCGGAGATCTTTCCTTGGATAACCTCTACCAACACTCTTGCCCCTAGGGAAAAGTAGTTGTCACGAGGAAGTCCACCGGCAAGATCCGGCAAGACCGGAGCATCACCGGTAGAGGACGACAGCTGACGAAGGAGCAGGACATGACCGATCAGAACACCACCGAGAACCGGATTGCAACCCTTGAGAATGACTGGGCAAACAACCCGCGCTGGGCGGGGACCACCCGTGATTACTCGGCAGCCGAGGTCGTCAAGCTCCAGGGCCGAGTCCAAGAGGAGCATACACTGGCCAAACGCGGTTCGGAAAAGCTGTGGAAGCAGCTGACTGAAGAAACCCCGACCGGCGGCTACACGAACGCACTGGGGGCCCTGACCGGCAACCAGGCGGTCCAGCAGGTCAAGGCCGGACTGCGGGCCATCTACCTTTCCGGCTGGCAGGTCGCCGCGGATGCCAACCTTTCGGGCCACACCTACCCGGACCAGTCGCTGTACCCAGCCAACTCGGTGCCGCAGGTGGTGCGTCGCATCAACAATGCCCTGTTGCGCGCCGACCAGATCGAATTTTCCGAAGACATCAAGACCGTCGAGGACTGGCTGGTTCCGATCGTCGCCGACGCCGAAGCCGGCTTCGGAGGGCCGCTGAACGCCTACGAACTGATGAAGTCGATGATTACGGCTGGCGCCTCAGGCGTGCACTGGGAAGACCAGCTGGCCAGCGAGAAGAAGTGCGGCCACCTGGGCGGCAAGGTCCTGATCCCCACCCAGCAGCACATCCGCACCCTGAACGCCGCCCGCCTGGCAGCGGACGTCGCCGGCACCCCGAGCGTGGTCATCGCCCGTACCGATGCAGAGGCCGCCACCCTGATCACCTCGGACGTGGATGAACGCGATCAGCAGTTCATTACCGGCGAGCGCACCGCGGAAGGCTTCTACAAGGTGCAGAATGGCATCGAGCCGTGCATCGCTCGGGCCAAGGCCTACGCGCCCTACTCGGACCTGATCTGGATGGAAACCGGCACCCCCGACCTGGAAGTGGCCCGTCGGTTCGCCGAAGCTGTCAAGTCCGAGTTCCCGGATCAGATGCTGGCCTACAACTGCTCACCGTCGTTCAACTGGAAGAAGCACCTGGACGACGCGACCATCGCCAAGTTCCAGCGCGAGCTGGGCGCCATGGGCTTCAGCTTCCAGTTCATCACCCTGGCCGGCTTCCACGCCCTGAACTACTCGATGTTCGACCTGGCCCACGGCTACGCCCGGGACGGCATGAAGTCCTACGTCGACCTGCAGGAGCGCGAGTTCGCCGCCGAGGACCGCGGTTACACCGCCACCCGGCACCAGCGTGAGGTCGGCACCGGATACTTCGATGACATCTCGACCACCCTGAACCCGAACGCTTCGACCCTGGCCCTGGTGGGATCCACCGAAGAAGGCCAATTTCACTAAACTGGCTCACTTTTCGAGCCTTGGTGGGGTCTGAAACGCCCCGGCAGCCGACAAACTCAGCACCAGTCGTCAGCGGTTGCCGGGGCCCACGGGCCCCACCAGCCATTAAGTCTTTAAGGATATGCAGCCATGAACTCCCCAATCACTTTGAACACCGTGTCCATCACCGCTTCCCCGGTGCGCTACCAGGAACAGATCCTGACCGCCGACGCACTGGATTTCATCGCCAAGCTGCACCAGGCATTTGAATCCCGCCGGGTGGAACTGATGCAGCGCCGCCAGCTGAACCGGGCCCGCATCGCCAACGGCCACGACCCGAAGTTCCTGGATTCCACCCGCCATATCCGCGAAGACAACAGCTGGCAGGTCGCCCCGGCCGCACCGGGCCTGGAGGACCGCCGCGTGGAGATCGCCGGCCCCATCGACCGCAAGTCCACCATCAGGGCACTGAACTCCGGCGCCAAGGTGTGGATGGCCGACATGGAGGACCAGTGCTCCCCCACCTGGGCGAACGTCATCAAGAACCAGGTGAACCTGCGCCGGGTGCTGGACGGGACCATTGACTACACCACCGTGGAGGGCACCGTGCTCACCCCGCGCAGCACCGAGCTGCGCGAGCTGCCCACCATCGTGGTTCGCCCCCGTGGGCTGCACCTGCCGGAGAAGAACATGCTCATCGACGGCAAGCCGATCGCCGGCGCGTTCGTGGACTTCGGACTGCACTTCTTCCACAACGCCCAGCGCCTGATCGCCGCCGGGCGCGGCCCGTACTTCTCCCTGCCGAAGCTGGAAAACCACGCCGAGGCGCGGCTGTGGAACGACGTGTTCATCCTGGCCCAGGACCTGCTGGGCATCGAGCAGGGCACCATCCGCGCCACCGTGCTGATCGAGACGATCACCGCCGCGTTTGAGATGGAGGAGATCCTCTACGAGCTGCGCGACCACTCGGCCGGCCTGGTGGCCGGGCGCTGGGACTACATCTTCTCGATCATCAAGAACTTCCGTTCCCGCGGCGCCCGGTTCGTGATGCCCGACCGCGACTCGGTGACCATGACCAGCCCGTTCATGCGGGCCTACACCGAGCAGCTGGTGCGCGCCTGCCACCGCCGCGGGGCGCTGGCGATCGGCGGGATGAGCGCGTTCGTGCCCAACCGCAAGGATCCGCGCATCAACGAGCAGGGCTTCGCCGAGGTCAACGCGGACAAGTCCCGTGAGGCGGCCGAGGGCTTTGACGGCTCCTGGGTGGCGCACCCGGACCTGGTCCCGGTGGCGATGAAGGCCTACGACAACGTGCTGGGCGAGAACCCGAACCAGGTCTCCAGGCTGCGTGAGGATGTGCAGCCCTCGGCCTCCGAGCTGCTGAACGTTTCCGGGCTGGGTGGGCGCATCACCGAAACCGGGATCCGGGACAATGTGGAGATCGGCATCCGCTACATCGAGTCCTGGCTGCGCGGCAACGGCGCGGTGACCATCCGCAACCTGGTGGAGGATGCCTCCACCGCGGAGATCTCCCGCTCCCAGCTGTGGCAGTGGATCCACCAGTCGGCGATCACCGACGAGGGCGAAGTGGTCACCCGGCATTGGGTGAGCGAACTGGCCGAGGAAACCATGGAGAAGATTGAGCGTTTCGAAGGTGACCGCTTTGAGGAGGCCATGGAGATCTTCGAGGCCTGCTCGCTGCGCGACGACTTCCCGACGTTCCTGACCTCCAACGCCTACCTGCGCTACCTGGACAAGCCGGCCCGCCAGTACGCGATGGCCAGCTAATCCCGCAAGGACCTGCGGCACCCGCCAGCATTCCACCAGGTTTCGGCCCCCAAGTTCCCGGTTCCGGCACTGTTGCCCGTACCGGGGGCGAGGCGGGCCGGGGCCCCAGGAATCCGCGGTGGGTGCCGCTGTGCTGTGCCCGGGCGCTGCAGCTGTGCGCCGGAACCGGGGGGGCGGAGGGACCGGAGGCGGGCAGCGCCTATGCTGGAGGCATGGCAGCAGAATGGGACCGGCAAGGGCAGGGATGGACCGCTGACGTGCTCGGCGAGGACTTTGAGTGCCGGGTGCTGCCGTTGCCCGATGCTGAGCAGGCCACCCTCATCCGGCACCGTCCGGCCCGCTGGCGCCGTGCCGTGGGCGGGGTGCTGCGCGGGCACTCGGTGCTCTACCTGCACGGCTGGTCCGACTACTTCTTCCAGCGCGAGCTGGCCGAGTTCTTCAGCGCCGCCGGGGCGGACTTCTACGCGGTGGACCTGCGCAACTACGGGCGCAACCTCACCGCGCAAAGCACACCGGGATACATCACGGACCTGCAGGAATACTCCGCCGAACTGGATGCCGCCCACCGGATCATGAGCGCCGAACACCCGCAGAACCGGGTGGTGCTGCTGGGGCATTCCACCGGCGGGCTGACCGCATCCCTGTACGCGGCGCAGAACCCGCAAAAGGTGGATGCGCTGGTGCTCAACAGCCCCTGGCTGGAATTCCAGGCCACCGAGTTCGGGCGCACCGCAATCTCCGCACTGTTCGCCGCCGGCTCGCGGCTGAACCCGCTGCGGGAACTGCCGCAGGTGGACCCCGGGTTCTACACCCGCAGCGTCTCCAGCGCCTACGACGGGGAATGGGACTACAACCTGCAGTGGCGTCCCCCGCAGGGGTTTCGGATCACCACCGGGTTCGTCAACGCCGTGTTCCGCGCCCAGGCCACCGTGGCCAAGGGCCTGGAGCTGCAGCAGCCGGTGCTGGTGCTACTCTCCGCCCGTGACTACCTGCTGCCGCGCTGGACCCCGGACGCCACCCGCGCGGATGTGGCCCTGAACGTTCAGGTGGTGGCCCGGCGCAGCGTGGACCTGGGCGCCAACCTGTCCCTGCTGCGCCTGGACGGGGCGCTGCACGACATCTTCCTCTCCGTGCCCCAGGTGCGCCAGCGCGCCTACCTGGCCGTTGGCTCCTGGCTGGATACCCAGCGCCACCGGATGGCCGGGTCCCGGCTGCAGGCCCTGGCCCGCAGGGTCACCGAGGACACCGCCGCCCGGCGCAGCGCCGCGGCCACGTCAGCGGATGGGGCCGGGCAGCAGCCGGGGGCAAGGTAGCGCTCGGCTGCGGCTAGGGGCGCAGGGCGCGCTGCCGCCGCTCATGGTTCAGCCCCAGGGTGGCCCACAGCAGCATCGCCGCGGCCGCGATCCACAGCACCGCCAGCCCGAACGCCAGGTAGCTGATCGCCCCCAGAAGCGAGCCCAGGGTGATCATCGCCCACAGCACCGCGTAGGGCGCCCACATCCCCCGGTTCCCGCCGCTGAGCGCCGCCGCCAGCTGCTGGCCGAGCTTGACCAGCGTGCCGGTCATGTAGGTCAGCCCCATCGACACCTCCCCGGAGCGGGTGTAGCTCACGTTCACCGCCCCCATCGCACTGGCCAGCACGCAGGCGGTGAGCACCTGCCCGCGCTCGCCGAGCAGCGCCGCTACCACCAGCAGGGCCCCGGAAATGTACATCACGATCGGCCGGCGGTGCACCCGGGCCCGGGCGCCGACCAGCGTGGCCAGGATGACCCCGAGCACGAAGCAGGAGACAAACGCCATCGCCAGCCACCACCCGGTCACATCCCCGCCGGCCAGCGCCGCCGAGGAGCGGGTGGAGTTGCCGGACATGAACGACAGGAAGTACCCGGAGTAGTGGATGAACCCCACCCCGTCCACGAATCCGGCGATCGCCGTGATCGCGCCGGCGAAGAACACTCCCCGCCACGACAGGTTTCTGGCCACCACTTCCCCCTTCACCCAGGCCCCGGCGCGTGCCTGCGGTCAACCTCATATTGACTTGCGCCACATCAGTACCCAAAAGGGCGCGGCAGCGCGTATGATTTTCACGGTTCGACGTCCACCGCCGCGCAGGTGCCGGCGCAAGGCCGGCAGAGCGGTGCGCGGTAGGCGCGTCACCGACTCCAATCTAGCCAACCAGGAACCGAGTTCGCACCGTGAGTGAAACCCAGCAGGCCCTCGCCCGGGGCCTGAATGCCCGACACATCCGCTTCATGGCCCTGGGATCGGCCATCGGCACCGGGCTGTTCTACGGCTCCTCGGCCGCCATCCAGGCCGCCGGACCGGCGGTGCTCTTCGCGTACATGATCGGCGGCGCCGCGGTGTTCGTGGTGATGCGCGCCATGGGCGAGATGGCGGTCAAGCACCCGGTCTCCGGCTCCTTCGCGCACTACGCCGCGCGCTACCTGGGGCGTTTTTCCGGATTCGTCACCGGCTGGACATTCACCTTTGAGATGGCGATCGTGGCGATCGCCGACGTCACCGCGTTCGGCATCTACATGGGCTTCTGGTTTCCGCAGGTCCCGCGCTGGATCTGGGTGGCGGCGGTGGTGCTGCTGATCCTGGTGATCAACCTGATGAAGGTCAAGGTGTTCGGGGAAACCGAATTCTGGCTGGCGGTGATCAAGGTCAGCGCGATCGTGGCGATGATTGTGGCCGGCGCCGCGCTGATCGTCTTCGGGTTCCACGCGCCCGGGCAGGACACCGCCCCGGGCCTGGACACGCTGCTGGCCGCCGGCACCCTGTTCCCCAACGGCTTTACCGGCCTGCTGCTCTCCTTCGCCGTGGTGATGTTCGCCTTTGGCGGCATCGAGACCATCGGCATCACCGCCGGGGAGGCCGATGACCCCGCCCGGGCGGTGCCCGCCGCGATCAACACGGTGCCGTGGCGGATCCTGCTGTTCTACGTCGGTTCGCTGGCCGTGATCATGATGCTCTTCGACTGGCGCCAGATCGACGGGACCACCTCCCCGTTCGTGCAGATCTTCGACGCGCTGGGCATCCCGGCCGCCGCCCACGTACTGAACTTCGTGGTGATCACCGCGGCGATCTCCGCGATCAACGCGGACACCTTCGGCGCCGGGCGGATGCTCTATGCCCTGTCCCTGAAGGGCCTGGCCCCGCGCTCCTTCACCCGGGTCTCGGCCAACGGGGTGCCGTGGATGACCGTGCTGGTGATGGTGCTGGTGCTGGTGATCGGGGTGGTGCTCAACGTGTTGCTGCCCGAGCAGCTGTTCCTGATGATCGCCTCGCTGGCCACCTTCGCCACCGTCTGGGTGTGGGTGATGATCCTGGCCTCCTACCTGTCGATGCGCCGTGAAATGGGACGCACCGGCGGCAAGCGCAACGCGTTCGAGGTGCCCGGCGGCAGCCTGAGCGCCTGGGCGGCGCTGGCGTTCATGGGCTTTGTGGTGGTGCTGCTGGCGTTGAGCGCCGAAACCCGGGTCGCACTCTACGTGGGCGCCGGCTGGCTGGTGCTGTTGGGCATCAGCTACAAGCTGCTGGTCAAGGCCCCGGCCGCGCAGGCGGTGGACGCCCCCTCGGGCAGCGGCCGGGAATAAGCCCGCCCGGCCCCGGGTTGGCACCGACATGAGTGAACAACGTCTTCGCGTGGACATCTGGTCCGACATCGCCTGCCCGTGGTGCTTCATCGGCAAGCGCCGCTTCGAGTCCGCGCTGCAGCAGCTGGACTTTGCC
Organism: Glutamicibacter creatinolyticus; assembly: GCF_006094275.1. Classification (GTDB taxonomy): domain Bacteria; phylum Actinomycetota; class Actinomycetes; order Actinomycetales; family Micrococcaceae; genus Glutamicibacter; species Glutamicibacter creatinolyticus. The sequence goes on along the minus strand of NZ_CP034412.1, from coordinate 295,022 downwards.
GACCAGGTCGACGTGCACTGGCACGCCTTCCAGCTGGACCCGAGCCTGCCCGAGCATTATGCGGGCACTGAACTTCAGTACCTCAGCGAGGTCAAGGGAATGCCGGCCGAGCAGGTGCAGGGCATGCTGGAGCACGTCACCGACCAGGCCGCCGGTGAGGGGCTGTCCTACGACTTTGAGAAACTGCGTCCGGCCAATTCGTTCAACGCGCTGCGGCTGCTTCAGTTCGCCAAGCAGCAGGGGCAGGGCTCGGCGATGAAGGAGGCGCTGCTCTCGGCGCACTTCGAGCGCGGCCTGGACACCGGCGACCGGGAAACCCTGGCCGACCTGGCCGCCGCGGTGGGCCTGGATCGTTCGCAGGCGCTGGACGTGCTGGAAACCGATGCCCACGCCGATGAGGTGCGAGCCGACATCGACCAGGCCCGCCAGCTGGGCATCAGCGGGGTGCCGTTCTTCGTGCTGGAGGGCAAGTACGGGATCTCCGGGGCGCAGCCGGCCGAGAACTTTGTCCAGGCGCTGCGTCAGGTGCGTGCCGAGCAGGCCTAGCGGCAGGAGACCGCCGGCATCCCTGCCGTCCGGCTTCTTCTACTTCTTCGCCGCCGGCGCGGCACACCGCAGGGGACCCGGCGTCTTGTCCAGGCGCCGGGTCTTGGTCATTTCGGCGAACTTCGCACCGATTTCAAAGTCCACCTGCGCCCCGCGCTTGTCCTTGTCGAACACGTATACGGCCCCATCCAGGTGCCGCTGCAGGGTCAGCGCCTGCGCATAGCCCTGCGGGCCGGAAACCACCGCGCCCACCGTGTCCGCGTAGTCGCTGACCGCGCTGGTGGTCAGCGCAATCTGAAAACCGCGCTGGGACAGCTTCTGTGCGGTGCTGCCGCCCAGGCCGTTCTGCCCGCCCGCGTTCAGCACCCGCACCTCGACCTCGCTCGGATCCAGGTAGGTGAAGTCACGCTGCGGGCAATCGGGGTTGGCAATCGGCTGCTGCTGGTCGGCGGCGGCCGGGGTCTGCCGCTGCCCGGGTAGCTGGATCTTCTGCGTGAACACCAGCAGCGCCACGACCAGCACGACGGCCACCAGTGCGCTGAGCGCGCCGAACACGGCGTTCTGCCGCCGGCGGCGACGCCGTTTGGCCTGGGCGTCGGACTGGAAGGACAGCTCATCCTCCCCCACAATCCGCTGCCCATGCCAGGTGTTCGCGTCCTGGGGTTCCTGCTCGCCGCTCATGGCCCACCTTTCCGGGCCCGCGCGCCGCGCTCCGTAGTGGCCGGCCTGGCCGGGGCGGCGTCGATGCCCTGTGTGACCTGTAGCTTACCGGCTACTCGTCCAGGTTCAACACCCTGGCGTGCATTATCGAACGGTGGTGCAAGGCGGTGCGCACGGCGCGGTGCAGCCCGTCCTCCAGATACAGGTTGCCCTGCCAGCGCACCACGTGCGGGAACAGATCCCCGAAGAACGTCGAGTCCTCGGCCAACAGGGCTTCCAGGTCCAGGGTCCGCTTTGTGGTGGTCAGCTCCTCCAGGCGCACCTGCTGCGGGGGAATCGCGCTCCAGTCCCGGGTGCTGCGCATCTGATGCTCTGGATAGGGGCGCTGCTCTCCTACTGCTTTAAAAATCACCCCTCCAGCATAGAAAACCGCTGTCGGCCCAGACCCGCAACGCAACGGATGCGGCCAGCCGCCCCCGCGTGGGTTACCATGTCCCCGGCGGAGCGGCTCGTTGTCCTCTACACAGCGCCCCCGCGTGCCGTCGCCGGGCAGTATGCCCCAGTAATCACGCAGAAAACAAGGATTTCGACGCATTCATTAACCTGCCGGAACCGTGCGTAACCTACGCTGGTAACAATCGCCGCGGCGGGTGCAACATTGTGGGCATGAACAACGCAGTCACCGAGATCCCAGTGCTCGATATCTCCACCGCCCGCAACGCCGACGGCTCCTTCAACCAGCAGTTCGTCCAGAAGCTGCGCGACGCGGCGCACCGCGTCGGCTTCTTCCAGATCGTCGGCTACGCCAAGACCGAGAACCAGGACCAGCAGCTGCTGGAAACCATCGCCGAGTTCTTCGCCAAGCCGGTGGAGCAGAAGCTGAAGCTGGATAACCGCAACAGCGCCCAGTTCCGCGGCTACACCCGGATGGGCACCGAGATCACCCGGGGACGGGCCGATGCGCGCGAACAGATCGACTACGGCCCACAGCGTCCGGCCCTCGACGCCGTTCCCGCGGACGCCCCCTACCTGAATCTGCAGGGCCCGAACCAGTTCCCCCAGGATTTCCCGCAGCTGGAGGAACGCGCGATGGCGTGGGCCGAGCTGATGCACCAGACCGGACATGAGCTGCTTTCGGCGCTGGCTGTGGGCCTGGGACTGGATGAGGACCACTTCGATGAGCCGTTTGCCAACACCCCGGCCTGGATGGGCAAGCTGGTGCACTACGTCTCCGGCGACGTGGTCCCGGACGCCGGCAACCAGGGCGTGGGGCTGCACGCCGACTACGGCTTCATCACCCTGCTGCTGCAGGACAGCGTGGGCGGGCTGCAGGTGCAGCCGTACGGGCAGGAAGAGTGGATTGAAGTGCCACCCACTCCCGGCGCGCTGGTGGTGAACCTGGGTGAGATGCTCGAGGTGGCGACCGACGGCTACCTGATGGCCACCATTCACCGGGTGATCGCCCCGCCGGCGGGCGTGGACCGCTACTCGGTGCCCTTCTTCTACTCCCCGCGCCTGGACGCGGTGATCGACAAGGTCCAGCTGCCAGCCAAACTGGCGGCCGAAGCCCGGGGTGTCTCCGATGATCCGCAGAACCCGATGCTGGCCTCCTACGGCGCCAATGTGCTCAAGGGTTGGCTGCGCGCCCACCCACAGACCGCGGCAATCCATTACCCAGAACTGGTGCAGAGCAAGGCCAGCGCTTAAGTCCGCAAGGCCGGGCGCAACGGACGCCGCGAGCGCGGGAGCCCTTACGGTGCTGTAAACAGCAGACGGTTGGCAGGAACCTGAAGCTCTTGCCAACCGTCTGCTGTTAACAGTGCGAGTGTTCATGACGTCAACTGGTCCCCCAATTACCAGTCAAGCCGTCATCTGAGAAGCACTCCCGGTATACACCGTGCCCCCATTCTTACCCGTGTGACTCAAACTACTGATAGGTTCATCTAAAGATTTCATCAATTCATCTGAATACGCCTGTCAGACCGCTAGTTTCTGTTCCGTAATCATTCGGTAGCCAACGCCGCGAACGGTCTCAATCCATTTTGGTTCGCGCGCCGAGTCACCCAGCTTGCGGCGCAGGTTTGCGATATGCACCTCGATGCTGCGTTGATCGGCGGAGGAAATGTAGCTGTCTCCGCCGTTCTCGTAGCCATTGAGATGGCGCACCATCTCCTGCTTGCTGCGCACACGCCCCGGATTCATCAGCAACATGTGCAGCAGCGAGAACTCCGTGGCGGTGACCGGAATGGAGGTTCCGTCAATCGTCACATCCCACGTGCTGGTGTTCAGAATCAGATCCCGGTGGCGCAATTCCTCGCCGCCGTCTGGATCGATTCCGTTCAGCAGCTGCCGCATTCGCTCGCGTTGCCGCATGATCGCATTGATCCGGGCGCGAAGCTCCCGCATGCGTCCGGTTCCGGCCATGTATTGATCGGCCCCGGCCTCCAGCGCCAGCACGACTTCTATCTCGTCGTCGCTGGGCAACATCGCAATGATGTGCGCTTTGGTTATCGGGCGGATTCGCTGAATGGTTTCATTCATGTCGATATCCGGCAGCCCGGGGAAGACCAGGACAATGTCCGTTTCGGCCCTCTCAACCTGCTGCACCCCTAAGCGGCCCGAGTCCGCACGGTCAACAGAGAACCCGGCGTTATGCAGCACCAAATCAAAATCTGGTCCCGCCGCCGCGTCTCCACAAATAAGCACAACTCTGCGCTTCTCATTCACCATATCTATGCCCCAAACATCGATGAACGATCCAATTTTTCCCAAGTACAGCAGATACTACAGCAGAACATGCGGCTGACGGGGAAAGAGATGACGGGTAAAGAGCGCAGATTACCTGGGAAGCCGCAAATCCAATGCAATCCAGGAACAACGACGCCACACCCACAACCGTCGACGTGGCGGGCCTATCGATCAGGAAGGACGCAAAATTCATTGCCCTCGGGGTCGGCCATGACCACCCATTCTTGAATGCCCTGACCAATGTCGATGGGACGGGCCCCAAGGATAATTAGACGCCGCACCTCCTCCTCCTGGGAAACACCATGCGGGGTGAGGTCCAGGTGCAGCCGGTTCTTGACGCCCTTGCCCTCGGGAACTCGAGCAAAGGTCAGGATCGGGGTCCCGGACCCCTCACCCGCACTCCTCATAAGCCCACCTTCACCACGTAGTGCGGGCGAACCTATGGACACGAATTCGGCGGTGCGTTCGATAACGGCAAAGCCCAGTGCGGCACACCAGAAATCCGCCAAGGCTTCGGGTTGATGACAGTCGATTCCGGGCCTATAGGCAATAAAGTGTGTCTGAAAACCTGATCCTGCCCCGGAAAGCCGGGACAGGATCAAGGTTCACATGGGTATTCAATCCATAAGTGTGGAGCTTACTGGACAATCCCATACTTGTATTATCTGCCATTCACCCATGAAAAAGAACGGCACGACATCCAGGCAGCTGAGCAAGTGTCAGATGACGAGCCAATCGGCCCGGAGCTTTATGGCACCGGCGCTAGTACCGAGGATGGACAGTTCATCAGACGAGGCTGGATTCGAAACAGCTACTAGTCACTGGTTTTGAGGGTGTCTGGCCTTGGAACACGCCCGGGCCAGACACACTTTATTGCCTATAGCCCCGATTCCGATCTCGGTGATCCAACTAGTCATTCTCGGCTCCCCTCAGGGATCAAGTCCGCAGGATCCCAGGGCTTAAATGATAATGTCCCGGTGAACCGAAGTTACGGTCCACCGGGACATCCATCTGGCGGAGGATGGGGGATTTGAACCCCCGAGGGCGTGAACCCAACACGCGTTCCAGGCGTGCGCCATAGGCCGCTAGGCGAATCCTCCATAGCGCTCTGTAGAGCAGGCTCCAGCATATCGAAATTTTTCCTGATTCACGAATCGGGTTCCGAGCCAGCCTCAAAAGTATCCCAGTCGCTCAAGATCCCCGGAAGTTCGGGGATTCCAGACGCTTATCCCCATCGCGCAGACCGCGAGATCAAAGTGTCGGGGTGCCACGAGACAATGAATACATGGGAAAAAGAGATGTATTTCATAACGACGGTGATCCTCACCGTTTGCACATCCTCCCATCTGGTCATCGTGAGTTTTGTGGATCAGATGGAGACTGGTCCGCGCAGGTGGAACAGGAAGTTGTCTTCAGCTCGTTGGCAGATAACGTCACCACACTGTCGGCGCTCGGTGTTGCCACCACTGCAAAGCAGGCCCTGACCCAGCTTGAGCAAATCGCCAGAATTCGCTCACAACTGGATAGCGCGGAAGCGCTCCTGCTGGCTGATGCCTTGGAACTGGCCAATCGGGAGGCGGAACAGAACGCCGAGCAACAGGTCCTCTTCCAGGACGCACTCCAGGAACGCAGCGCTGAGTACTACGGAGTCGACCCTCGAAACCCGGACATTATCCGCTCTTCGCTGGTCAGTGAAGTTTCCATCGCCATGCGCGAACCCGAGCGGGTAGTGCGAGGCAAACTGATCACCGCAGAAGGCCTGCGCCATTTGTGCCCAAGGACGCTCAGCGAGCTCAGCCAAGGAAGCATCACCACCAAGAGCGCGGTGGAAATCGTGAAAAACTCGCAGGATCTTGAACCGGAGGAAGCCCACCATCTGGAAGAGGTGCTGCTGCCCATTGCCCGCACCAGCCCCGACCACACCGTCAAGAAACAGGCGCAGAAGATGCGCGGACGCCTTCATCCACAAAGCCCGGAGGAACGCCACAAGGTGAAGCAGGCCGAACGCGGCGTCATTTGCTGGAACGAAGATGGCGGGATGGCCAAGATTCTGATCACCCTGGAAGCCCAGGACGCACTCGCGATCATGAATACGCTGAACTGGCACATCGCGGGACACCGCGACCCGGACGACGATCGCGGCGACGCGCAGATTCGCGCGGACATCTTCCGGGATGTGTTGTTGGATGGCTGGCCGGAGCGCAAGGGAGCCGACGTCAAGGCTCGTATTGCAATCACCATCCCGGCCCTGGAAATGCTTGCAAACCCACAGCGGACGGTAGCGGAACTAGAAGGCTACGGGCCGGTCCCACTGGGAGTGGCGCTGCAGCTGGCCATGAACGCGCCTTCGTTGATTCCGGTGCTAACCGACCCCTGGACCGGAGCGGTAATCGACATTGGTCGAACCCGCTACCGGCCACCCAACGTGCTAAGGGAATTCCTTCGCTGGCGGGACGAGCACTGTTGCTTCCCCGGATGTCGTCGGTTGCCCGATGCCAGCGAAATCGACCACATCGACGACTGGGCGAAGGGCGGCGGAACGACACGGCGGAACACGAGACTGCTGTGCAAGCGGCACCAGATGTTCAAGCACGCGCTCGGGTGGCAATCCACATACCGCCCGGATGGCTCGGTTGAATGGCGCACCCCCAACGGGATGATTCAAACTCACCTGCCGGGCAGCATCCGCAGCGCCCAATCGTTCGAACCCGAGATGGCGACAAATCCAATGTTGCCCACAGTCGAGGTGAACGATGAAGTGCTCCGGGTTCTGGGCTGGCGTGACCCTCCCCAACAGAATGCCGGGTAAGCGGCAAGGATCTTGACACCCTCGTTGAGAGCAAGGGCACGTCTCCTCGATTTCATCCACGGGCACGTCTCCGGTAGTATTTTCGGTGACCCCTCGTGTGGTGTCATCCTGTTGAACTCCCCCAGGACCGGAAGGTAGCAAGGGTAGATGGGCTCTGGCAGGTGCATGAGGGGTCTTTACTTTTCCACGATGCGTGAATGGAGTCTAGGTGGGCGCTGGTCGTTACGCCCCAAGTCCTTCGGGGCCGCTTCACCTTGGCAATTTACGCACTGCGATTCTGGCCTGGCTATTTGCCCGCTCAACCTCGCGGCAGTTCCTCTTGCGCATTGAAGACCTGGACCGTGTGCGTTCCGGCGCCGAAGAAATGCAACTCAAGGAATTGGCGGCGCTGGGCTTGGATTTTGATGGCCCCCTGGTCCGCCAGCACGAGCGGCTGGACACTTATCAGCAGATCATCGCGTCTCTGGCTGAACGCGGAATGGTTTACGAATGCTTCTGCTCACGCAAGGACATCGCCGAAGCTGCGTCCGCGCCGCACGCCGCACCCGGCGCCTACCCGGGCACCTGTCGAAACCTGACGGACGTGCAGCGGGCCGAGCGAGCCAAGGTTCGGCCTGCCGCTTTGCGGCTCCGCGCCGAAACCGCCTCCTTCACCGTCCATGACGAATTGGCTGGCGAATACCGCGGACTGGTCGACGACTTTGTGCTGTTACGCAACGACGGCGCACCGTCGTACAACCTCGCCGTGGTGGTTGATGACGGGCACTTCGGCATCGACCAGGTCGTGCGCGGGGACGACCTGCTCTCTTCGGCGCCCCGGCAGGCCTATTTGGCGTCGCTGCTGTCACTGCCCGTCCCCGAATATGCCCATGTGCCGTTGGCGGTCAACGACAAGGGGCAACGGCTGGCCAAACGCGACGGGTCAGTGACCCTCGAAGACCTTTTCGAGAAAGGCATTGATGCCGACCAAGTGCGCGGGATCTTGCTAGAGTCATTGGGCCTGCCTACCAGCTCGCTCGACGCCGCGTTGCGGGCCTTTGACCCGGCCCGGCTGCCCCGGGAGCCTTGGGTGGTACGGCCAGATGAAATTGTTCACCAGCTGATGCCTGATGCATCGAAGAACAGATAGGGTATCGGTGTGAGTACAGCGCTTTACCGTAGATATCGTCCCGACACCTTCGCCGACGTTATCGGGCAAGAGCACGTGACCACCCCCCTGATGACTGCCCTGTCGAAGAACCGGGTCAATCACGCCTACCTCTTTTCCGGGCCCCGCGGCTGCGGCAAGACCACCAGCGCCCGCATCCTGGCACGCTGCCTGAACTGTGCCGAAGGCCCGACGCCGACCCCGTGCGGCAAATGCGACAGCTGCATTGAACTGGCCAGCGGCGGCCCGGGCTCCCTTGACGTCATCGAGATCGACGCGGCCAGCCACGGCGGCGTCGAAGACGCCCGCGACCTTCGCGAGCGTGCAACTTTTGCCCCGACCCGCGACCGGTACAAGGTCTTCATCATCGATGAGGCCCATATGGTTACCCCGGCAGGATTCAACGCCCTGCTGAAAATCGTTGAAGAGCCGCCGGCCCACATCAAGTTCATCTTCGCGACCACCGAACCGGACAAGGTCATCGGCACGATTCGCTCGCGTACCCACCACTACCCGTTCCGCCTGGTTCCTCCCGAGGCCCTGCTGCAGTACCTGCAGACCCTCTGCGAACGTGAGAACGTCCAGGTGGCCGAGGGCGTGCTGCCGCTGGTGATCCGCGCCGGCGGAGGATCGGTGCGTGACACCCTCTCCGTACTGGACCAGCTGATGGCCGGGGCCTCGGAGGCCGGGGTCGACTACGAAACCGCGGTCGCCCTGCTGGGCTACACGCACGCCACGTTGCTGGATGAGGTGTCCCTGGCGCTGCATGAGGCCGACGGGGCCAGCCTGTTCGACGCGATCGACCGGATCGTGCAGACCGGCCTGGATCCGCGCCGCTTCGTCGAGGACCTGTTGGAGCGTTTCCGTGACCTGATCATCGCCAAGGCGGTGCCTGAGGGGCTGGAAAAGATCCTGCGCGGCATGCCCGGCGACCAGTTGCAGAGCCTGGCCGATCAATCCACCCTGTTCGGACAGGCCGAGCTGAGCCGTTGGGCCGATGTAACCAACCAGGCCCTGACCGACATGACCGGGGCCACCTCACCGCGCCTGCACCTGGAGCTGCTGGCCGCGCGCTTGCTGCTGCCTTCGGCCGATGCCGGGGCCAGCGCCGTTGCCGCCCGCCTGGATCGGCTCGAACGCCATGCCATGACCGGCGGCGCGCTGCCCGAGCTGGCGCAGGATGGCTCCAGCGATGCACCGATGTCCAGCGCTCCCATGGCATCTCCGGAAAGCACCCGCCAGGGCGCCGCCGCAGTACGTGAGGCACTGGCGGCTGCCCGCGCCCGCAAGCAGGGAACAGCCCCCGCCGAGACTGCCTCCCCGCAATCCCAGGAGCCTGAAACCCCCGCCGCTCAGCAGCCCGAACAGGTTCCAGCCGACGCTCAGACCGCTCACTCACAGACTCCGGCTTCCGATCACCGGCAGCCGCAGGAGCCGAGCGCGCAGCAGATCCCGGATGCCGAAGACGGACCCTTGGATCCGGGCGGCTCACTCAACACCGGGGCCGACGCCGACTGGGGCGGCACCTGGGGTCCGATCAGTGATGCGCCGAGCAATCCGGTAACCACCCCGGTGGATCCTTCCCCGAGTGTCCCGGCCCAGCGTCCGGAAGGCGTCTCCCCGTTCAGCCTGGTTCCGGATCCGGCCAGCGGCGAAGACCTCTCCTTTGGCACCGGAGTGCCTATCGACGACGTGAAGCAGAACGCGGCCATGGCCGAATTCGCCAAGCGCGCGGCGGCGCAGCGCGAACAGTCCCAGCCGCAGGGCCCAGCCGCACCACAGCAAACCGGTCAGCAGCAGCCCGCCTCGCCACAACCCGCACAGGATTCCCCTGCCCATCCAGCCCAGTTCGAACAGCACCGAGGGGCCGACGAGCAGGATCAGCACGCGGAACAGCAGCGCGCCGAAGCGCAGCGCCAGGCTGAGGAAAACGCGCGCCGCGAACAGGCCCAGCGCGAACAAGCCCAGCGCGAGCAGGCCGAACGCGAACAAGCCCAACGCGCCGAAGCGCAGCGTCAAGCCGAAGAAAACGCACGCCGAGAACAGGCCGAACGCGAACAAGCCCAACGCGCCGAAGCGCAGCGCCAGGCCGAAGAAATCGCACGCCGTGAACAGGCCCAACGCGAACAAGCCCAGCGCGAGCAGGCCCAGCGCGCCGAACAGCAGCGCCAGATGCAGCAGGAGCAGCAGCGGCCGCAGCAGCAGGCACCACATGGTCTGCCTTCCCCGCAGCGCCAACAGCCACAGCAGCAGTCTCAAGCGGCTGCCGCCTCAGGCGGGTCCGGCGGTGCAGTCGAGGCGTTCCAGCAGGCCTGGCCCACGATCCTGGAGCAGCTGCAATCCCACTCGCGGGTTCTGCACTCGATGGTTGCGAACTATGCGAACATCGGAGGTTTCGACGGTCGCACCCTGACGCTGGCCTTCTCAAACTCCGGGCCGCTGGTGAACTTGCGCAACCGGCCGGACATGATGGGGCTGCTGACCAATACGGTCAGCCAGGTCATGCGGCAACAGGTCGAGGTGGTCCTCACCGAGGGAGGCTCGGGCCCCACCGGTGGTGGTTCCCCAAAAGGTGACCGCCGGCCCCAGCCGGCGTCCGCACCAGTAGCTGAACGTCAGTCGAACGCAGCGGCGGACGCCCCGGCGCCCACCCCCCACTCACCGCAGGCAGCCTCGGTCGCCCAGCCCTCCCGGCAGGAACCTGCCGGGCAGCGCGCCGGTGCGGACTCCGCACCGGCGGGGATCTCCGCCCCGCCCTACGACGAACCGCCCTACGATGAGGAACCGCCGTACGATCCGTACGAGGACTCCTACCCTCCAGAGGACAGCTACTACTCCCCCGAGCCGTCGCGCCCCCAGCCAGCCGCGCGCCCGGCCGCTGCCGACGTACCAGCTACGCCTGCCCGGCAGGACCCGTCCGGTCCCGTGGCCCCCTCCGGGCAGACGGCTGCCCCCGGGGCTCCGCGTACCTTTGACGGGCCACCGGTGGCACCCAAGCCGCGGATGACCGCCGGCATGAGTGCCCGGCAGGCCGAGCAGGGCGGGCCGGCGGCACCTGCCGCGGCGGCCGGCGGCTACTCCCGGCCGGTCAGCGACGTTCCGCTGCGCCCGGGCAGCACCACCGATTCCTTCCCGACGCCTACCGGTCCGGTGGACGTGCCTTCCGAGCCGGCACCGCCGGCCCCGGGCAACGAACCACAGCGTCGGCAACCGGAACCACCCCAGGCCCACCGCGAAGCCCCGATCCCGGCCAGGCCGGAGCCGACCGGCCTGCCGCAGGCCCAACCGTCACAGCCATCGCAACCGCACCAGCAGCGCCCACCCATGAACCAGGAACCGGCCCCCGTCGCCCCGGCTCATGGCGCCGGGCATGCCTCGGCGGCGGACAATGCGTGGGGGCAGCCCGCAGCGCCGCGCGCACAGTCGGGCGCACCCGCAGCCCCCGCACCCGCGGCCCCCGCTGCTCCTGCAGCCCAGGGCGGCCAGCGGCTGAGCCGCTACCAGCAGCTGATGAACCAGGCGCGCAGCTCCTCTTCCCCGGTGGATTCGGCCGCCGGGTCCTGGGGCCAGCCGCAGCGTTCGGCACCGCAGCGCCCCACCCCGCAGCCGGAACCGGAGCCGGATGAGTTCGTGCCCAGCGATGATGACATCGCGGTGGAGGATTCGAACCTGATCGGGGTGCCGGCCATCGAACGGCTGCTGGGCGGCGTGGTGATCGAACAGCGTGACACCAACGGCAATCCGGTGGAACTTCGCCGCAGCCTCTAGCTGCGCCGCCCGCCACGGGTAAGTGTCGGTGTGAGACGCTAATCTAGTACGCGAACCCGGGCCAGCCAGCACGGGTTCGCCCAGCAAGGAAAGAGAGCAGCAGTGTACGAGGGAGCAGTTCAGGAACTGATCGACGAGCTCGGTCGGCTTCCGGGCATCGGTCCGAAGTCCGCACAGCGCATCGCTTTCCATATCCTCGATGCCGATCCGGGTGATATGACCCGGCTGGCGGCCGCCATCCAGACGGTGAAGGAGAAGGTGAAGTTCTGCCAGATCTGCTTCAACATCACCGAGCAGGAGATCTGCGCGATCTGCCGGGATGAACGCCGCGACGGCAGCAAGATCTGCATCGTCGAGGAGTCCAAGGACGTGTTGGCCATTGAGCGCACGCGCGCCTTCAACGGCAAGTACCACGTGCTGGGTGGCTCCATCAATCCGATCCAGGGCATCGGCCCGGAGCAGCTGCACATCCGCGAGCTGCTCGCCCGACTGGGCGATGAGTCGATCACCGAGCTGATCGTGGCCACCGACCCGAACCTGGAGGGCGAGGCCACGGCCACCTACCTGATTCGTGCACTGCGGCCGCTGGGCATCAGCATCACCCGGCTGGCCTCGGGCCTTCCGGTGGGCGGGGACCTGGAGTACGCCGATGAGGTCACCCTGGCCCGCGCGTTCGAGGGGCGGCGCGACACCGCGCCCGCGGCCCCCGCCACGCCCTCCGCCTCCCAGGATTCCTAGGGCTGCCTGTCCCCACGGCCATCGCCCTCCCCGGCACGCCACGGTTCGCCTCCCGTGGACGGGCACACACGCCCGGTTTTTAGTTGTCAAAAGTCAATGAATGTGGAATCGACCACTTTGGTTGATCGAACTCAACCATCGGTCTATAGTTGACGTAGTTCAACTAACAGACTTTGGAGCACTATGACCACTACACCCGCGGATCAGAACCCGCGTATGTCGCACCGGGAGGTTTTGCAATCTCTCACCGGGCTGCTGATGGGCATGTTCGTCTCGATCCTGGCCGGCACCGTTGTTGCCAGCTCGCTGCCGGTGATCGTTGCCGACCTGCACGGCAGCCAGACCGCCTACACCTGGGTGGTGACCGCCACGCTGCTGGCCACCACCGTCTCCACCCCGATCTGGGGCAAGTTCGCCGACCTGGGCAACCGCAAGCTGCTGCTGCAGATCGCGCTGATGATGTTCGTGCTGGCCTCCGCGGCCGCCGGCTTTGCACAGGACACGAACTTCCTGATCGCGATGCGCATCATCCAGGGCCTGGCCGGCGGCGGCATGGGCGCCCTGAGCCAGATCGTAATGGCCGACATCCTCTCCCCGCGCGAACGCGGCAAGTACATGGGCCTGTTCGGCGCGGTCATGGCCGTGGGCACGGTCGGCGGACCGCTGATCGGCGGGTTCATCACCGACACCATCAACTGGCGCTGGAACTTCTTCGTCGCCCTGCCGGTGGCGATCGTCGCGGTCATCATGATCCAGCGGACCCTGCACCTGCCGGCCGTGACCAAGCGGTCGTTCAAGATCGACTACTGGGGCATGATCCTGCTCTCCGCCGGTGTGTCCTTGCTGCTGATCTGGATGTCGCTGGGCGGCAGTGAATTCGAGTGGGCCTCCCTGACCAGCTACCTGATGGTCGCCGGCTCGGTACTGCTGCTGGCCGCGTTCGTCCTGGTCGAGCTGCGCGCCGAGGAGCCGCTGCTGAACCTGACCCTGTTCCGCAACCGCACCTTCACCTTCGCCGTGATCGCCTCGCTGGCGGTGGGCGTGTCGATGTTCGGCACCTCGGTGTTCCTCAGCCAGTACATGATCATGGCCCGCGGCGCCAGCGCCATGCAGGCCGGGCTGATGACCTTCCCGATGATGGCGGGCCTGCTGGTGATCTCCACCGGAGCCGGCTGGCTGATCTCGCGCTACGGCAAATGGAAGGCGCTGGTGGTCAGCGGGTCCTTCCTGCAGGTGATCGGGCTGTTCCTGCTGGGCAGCATCCACTACGACACCCCGTTCGTGCTGGTGGCCACGTACATGTTCATCCTGGGCGCCGGCGTGGGCCTGGTGATGCAGAACATGGTGCTGGTCGTGCAGAACTCGGTCGCACAGCGTGAGCTGGGCGTGGCCTCCTCGGCCGTGAACTTCTTCCGCACCCTGGGCGGCACCGCCGGCACCGCCGGACTGGGCGCACTGTTGGCGGTCAGCATCCCGAACATGCTCGAGGACCGCAAGAACGAGCTGATGCAGGCCCTGGCCTCGCTGGGCGACAAGGCCGCTGAGGTGGGCGCCGCCCTGAATTCGGGCTCGCTGCCCGAAATCTCCTCGCTGCCCGAACCGGTGCGCGTGATCCTGGAATCCACCTATGGCGATGCCGTAGCCCAGCTGTTCGCGGTCGCCGCACCGATCAGCATCATCACCGTGATCGCGGTGCTGCTGCTGCCGAACCAGTCGCTGAGCACCCAGACCCGCACCGAGCGCATGCGCGATGAGCAGGGCCTGGTTGAGGTTGACCCGGAGCACGGCCTGGCCGCCGCCGCGGTGACCACCGAGGCCGCACAGCCCACCGGGGATGCCGCCGATGCACCGCAGGCCCCGGAGCAGGGCAAGACACTGGGCTCAGGCTCCACCGCGCAGCAACGCCCGGGGAACCCGGCGGGAAAGTAATCCACGATGAACACGGATCTAGCGGCCGCGGCCGAACCGGCCCGGGAAGACCTGGGGCCGGCGGCCACCGGGGACGACTTCAGCCACCGCTTTGAGGCGCTGGAGCACCAGCTGGTGCAGCTGATGGTGAACAACACCCACGCCAAACGGAACCTCGCGGCCCGATTCGGGGATCAGCTGCCGCCGGCCGCGCTGCCGGTACTGGCGCTGGTGCTGAAGAACGACCATATCGCGCAGTCGGAGCTGTGCTCGCAGCTGATGATCGACAAGGCCAGCCTCTCCCGGCTGGTGACCCGGATGGAAGAGGTCGGGCTGCTGGTGCGCAGCCTGGATCCGGAGGACCGCCGGGTCAGCCGGCTTAGTGCCACCGACGAAGCGCGCACACGCTGGCGCGCTCTGATGGGAGAGCACCGGTCGCGCTGGCGGTCCAAGGTAAGCGAGTGGCCCCGTGACGATGTGGACCGGCTGATCGGACTCCTGGATCGGCTGAACATCGATCTGCGGGAGAACTAAACAGCCGGACTCACCTCGTGCTCCGAGGCGGAGAGCAAGGTGTATCACCGGATAGGACGCCGGGGGACTACGAAAGTCCCCCGGCGTCCTGCTGTTTCTCCACCCCTGACACCGAGGCGCGGCTTCGGTAAGGTCGTGCCATGACCAGCAAGTCCAGCAACATCCCAGCCATCGAGCGCGCCACCGGGATTGGGTGGGAACAATGGGTTGAGCACCTGGGCGCGGCCCAGGCCCAGACGCTGGCCCACGCGCGCATCGCCGAGCTGGCCGAGCAGCGCATGCCGCACCGGGTGGAGAACTCCGGCTGGTGGGCCCAGAGCGTGGCGGTGGCCTATGAGCAGCACATCGGACGGCGGCTGCCGGGCCAGGCCAACGACGGCAGTTTCCAGTTCTCCGTCTCACGCACCATCGACGCCGACATGGGCCAGGCCCTGCAGCGCTGGCAGGAGCTGGTCCAGGAACGCGGCGACTTCAACGGGGTGCCGATCCAGGAGCCCGGGCGCGCCAGCAGCACCCCGAAATGGCGGTACTGGCGCATCGGGCTGCAGGACGGGGCGCGGATCGCGGTGAACATCAGCGCCAAGGGCACCAAGTCCGCGGTGGTGGTGAACCACAGCGGGATCATGGACCCGGATCTGGTGGAGAACTGGAAGTCCTACTGGCGCTCGCTGCTCGCCCAGCTGCCCTCCTGAGCCGGTCCGGCCCCGCGGATCCCGCCCTTTGACCGGTCGATCGGGCTTGCGGGAAACGATTTCAACAGCATGTTGCGAAGATGTTGGGCAATATGACTAATGTTAAGAACCGCAACTAGGTCAAGTGGGGCACCTGCTGTCACAATAGGACACTGATAGAAATACCGTGGCCGCGCCGGCCAAAATCGGCTGGCTGCCGCGCGTACATCATGGTTGTTGCCACGGGTGTGGTTCAACAACTCTCAGTGTTGGAGTGTGCTTGCCCATGAGCCTGATCGTCCAGAAATTCGGTGGTTCGTCCGTCTCGGATGCCGAAGGCATCAAGCGTGTTGCGCGCCGGATTATTGACACCAAGGCCGCCGGCAACGACGTGGTCGTTGTCGTCTCCGCCATGGGTGACACCACCGACGACCTGCTGGATCTGGCAGCCCAGCTCACCACCAACGCCCCGGCCCGGGAAATGGACATGCTGCTCTCGGCCGGGGAACGCATCTCCATGGCGCTGCTGGCCATGGCCATCGACGAACTGGGCGAACAGGCCGCCTCCTTCACCGGCTCGCAGGCCGGGCTGATCACCGACGCCTCCCACGGCATGGCCCGCATCATGGAGGTCTCCCCGCAGCGGGTGCACCGGGCGATCGAGCGCGGGTACATCGCGATCGTGGCCGGCTTCCAGGGGATGAGCAAGGAAACGAAGAACATCACCACCATGGGCCGCGGCGGCTCGGACACCACCGCGGTGGCGTTGGCCGCGGCATTGGACGCCGATGTCTGCGAGATCTACACGGACGTGGACGGCATCTACACCGCCGACCCGCGGGTGGTCTCCTCGGCGCAGAAGATCGAGAAGATCTCCAGCGAGGAAATGCTGGAGATGGCCGCCAGCGGCTCGAAGATCCTGCACCTGCGCTGCGTGGAGTACGCCCGCCGCTTCGGCGTGCCGCTGCACGTGCGCTCCTCATTCAGCACCCATGAGGGTACCTGGGTCATCCCCGACCCGGACGACAAGATCACCATCCAAGAGGGAGAACCCATGGAACAGCCAATCATCTCCGGTGTCGCCCACGACCACTCCGAGGCGAAGGTCACCGTTATCGGCGTGCCCGACATCCCGGGCAAGGCCGCGCAGATCTTCGGGGTCATCGCCGCCGCGCAGGCCAACATCGACATGATCGTGCAGAACATCTCCACCCAGGGCTCGGGCAAGACCGACATCTCCTTCACCCTGCCGATGACCGAGGGCAAGCGGGTGCTCGATGCGCTGAACACCGCCAAGGGCGAGATCGGCTTTGAGGAGCTGGAGTACAACGAAGAGGTCGGCAAGCTCTCCCTGGTCGGCGCCGGGATGCGTTCGAACCCCGGGGTGTCCTTCACCTTCTTCGAGGCGCTGCACCAGGCCGGGATCAACGTGGACATGATCTCCACCTCGGAGATCCGCATCTCCGTGGTCACCGACGCGGACAAGCTCAACGACGCGGTGCGCGCGATCCACACTGCGTTCAACCTGGACGCCGAGGTCGAGGCCACCGTCTACGGCGGCACCGGGCGCTAGGCCCGCAGCGCGCGGCCGGCCGGCAACAGCACAAAAAGGGCCCGGGGTTCCTTCCCACAGCGGGAGGAAACCCGGGCCCTTTGGCGTCAGGGTGCCGGCGCGTTAGCGGCTGAGCTTGCCGGTGAGCCCGGCGATCGGGCGCAGGAAGATCGGGCGGGCCAGCAGCCAGCCGGCGACGACCACGACCACCGAGCCGATGAACACCCACAGGCCCAGCCAGCCGGTGTCATCACGTGCCGCGTACATGTGGTTCAGGTTGCGCAGCGCCCCGGTGGAGAAGACCAGCACCACGTGAACGATGATGAACATGACGAAGAACAGCATGGTGGGCAGGTGGATCGCCCGGGCCAGCTCGATCGGGTACGCCTTGTTGATCCTGGCCTGCTTCGGCCACGCGTTGGACATCCGCAACCCGGTGATGATGGCCAGCGGCGCGGCGACGAACACCACCAGGAAGTAGGTGATCATCTGCAGGGCGTTGTAGTTCGTCCAGCTGTTCTCCAGGGGCCAGTCGAAGGAGGCGTACTGCAGGGCGGAGGACAGGGCGTTGGGGAACACGTCCCAGTGGGTTGGCACGATGCGCATCCATTGGCCGGTGAAGAACAGCAGGATGTAGAACACCAGCCCGTTGAGCACCCACAGGGCGTCCAGGCTCAGGTGGAACCACAGTTCCAGGCTGATCTTCTTCGGCGTGCCCTTCGTCTTGACCAGCCCCTTGTTGTTCCGCGTCCAGAAGGTGCGCGGGCGCCCGGTGCTGCGCACCTGCCAGCCGGAGCGGATGATCAGCACGATCAGGAACATGTTCAGGAAGTGCTGCCAGCCCATCCAGGCCGGGAAGCCGACCGGCGCGTTCTGCGGCAGCGTGGAATGCCCCGGGTAGCGGGTCAGGAAATCCTGCACCGGTTCCAGGGTGCGCAGCCAGCGCGCCAGCAGCACCACGAGGGCGGCGACGATCAATGCCGCTGCCACCGTGAGAACCGGGCGCAGCCACGGGGGTGGTGTGGCCTTCCCGGTGCGTGACGGTTTCTTGCCGATCGTAGACATATGTGTTTTTCCTTCGACACGAAGTGGTGATTGCACTTATCGTAGCGTTCCTACCGAGGTGAAGTCAGGTATCGGTGTTCAGGTCGGCCCCGGTTTCCGTAGCTCAGCTGCAGCTGCAGGGCCTCGCTGGCGACCAGCGCGGCCAGATACCGCTGCGCGGTGGCCCGGGCGATTCCCACGGCCTCGGCGACCTGGGCGACGCTCAAGGGTTCGCTGGCATCCTGCACGCAGGCCAGCACCGCCTGCTCGGTGGGGGCGGCGCCTCCGGACGGCGCGGCGGTCTCCTCCCCCGCCCACAACGCCTTGTACAGCCGGTCCACGGCACTCTGGTCCAGGTTCGTGCTCGCCGCCAGCTGCCGGCGGTAGCGGGCCCAGCCCTTGAGCTTGGTGGCCAGGGTGCGCGGTTCGAAGGGCTTGATGACAAAGGCCAGCACCCCGGCGCGCAGGGCCGCGGCGATGTTCTGCGGTTCGCTGGCGGCCGAAACCATGATGACATCCACGTCCAGCACCTTGGCCAGCTCCAGGCCGCTCACCTGCGGCAGGTACAAATCCAGCAGCACCAGGTCCGGCTGCTGCGCGGCCACCACCTTGGGCACCGTGCGCGAATCCTGCACCGGTTCCAGCGCCGTGAAACCCGGTATCTCATTGACCATGGAGGCGTGCAGTTCACCGACCCTGAAGTCGTCGTCGACGATCAGCACCCGGTAGTCCCCAGGGGTTGGCATGGTTCAGCCCTTCCTTTCCTCGCTTAGTACCGACGGCAGCCGGGCGGCAATGACCGCCCCGCCGTGCTCCCCGCCCCGGTCGGCCACCCACACGTCCCCGCCGCGGGCCCGGGCCAGCCGGCGGATCAGGGGCAGTCCCACCCCGTGTCCGTGCCCGGCACCGAGCTGGCTGCCGGTGGTGACCGCGGGATTGAAGATGTCTTGTGCGGTGGTGATGCCCGCCCCCGAATCGGCTACCGCCAGATGCAGGGTGCTCCCCTCGGACAACAGGTCGACTTCCACCCACCGCGGCGCTTCAGCCCCTAGTGAAGCAGTAAATGCATTATCAAGCATATTTCCAAGGACCGCGGTGACGTCCTGGGCGTCGTGGGCACTGGCGACCGGCGCGTAGAGCATTGAGTCCGGGGAGATGCGCAGCTCGATTCCCATTTCGTGGGCGCTGATCCCCTTGGCCGCAATGAACGCGGCCAGGTAGGGGTCGCTGACGGTTTCCAGCCCCTGGACCGGGACAATGGCCGGCCCCGAGTCGGTGACCTCACGCAGGTAGTCGCGGGCCTGGTCGATCCTGCCCTGGTGCAGCAGTCCCAGCACCGCGTGCATCCGGTTGGCGAATTCGTGGCGCTGCGCGCGCAGCGCGTCGGCCATGTCCTGCACCGCATCCAGCTTCGTGCCCAACGCCTCAACCACCGTCACGTCGCGCAGCAGGATCACCTGGCCCAGGTCCACCCCGTCGCGCACCACGTCATTGATGCGCGCGATCAGCGAGGTCTGGCCAACCTCCAGGCGCACCGGGGTCCGTTCGCGCTGCCGGATGGCGGTGACCAGCCGCTCGTTCAGTCCGGCGGCCGCGTAGTGGCGGCCCACCACGTCGGCCAGCTCGGTGCGGTGCGGCAGCCCGAGCATCTGCCGGGCGGCCTTGTTGCGCACCGTGATCACCCCGTCGCTGCCCAGGCCCATCACCCCGTCGGTCACCCCGTAGAGCACGGCCTGCTGGTCGCGGACCAATTGGGCGATTTCCGCCGGTTCCAGCCCCAGGGTCTCACGCTTGAGCCGGCGCACCGTCGCCCGGCCAACCAGGGTGGCCAGCACCGCGGCCAGCAGCGCAAAGAGGATGATCCAGGAAATGGAGACCAGCAGGGTGCGGGTCAGCGACTCGGTGGCCAGCCCGACCGAGACCTCCCCGACCACGGCGTCAGTGCCCGGGGCCCGGACCGGCACCTTGGCGCGCACCGAATCGCCCAGGGTGCCGTGCTCCCGCGAGACATCCTCCACCCCGCTTAGCGCAACCGGATCGGTGGAGACCCGCTGGCCGATCTGCCGCGGATTCGGGTGAGTCAGTCGCAGCCCGCGGTCCTCGGTGATCACCACGAACGCGGCCCCGGTGTCCCGCCGGACCGCTTCGGCCTGCGCCTGCAGCGGCCCACGGCGCAGCGAACCGGCGTCGAGCCGCTCACGTTCGGCCTGCTCGGCGGCCACCTGGCGCACCTGCGGATCGGCGGCCACGGTGCGGGCGATGCCCAGGGCCGTGGCTTCGGCGCGTTCAAAGACCTGGTCGTAGCGCACCGCGATGGTCGCGGCTGTCACCACCAGGATCAGCAGCCCAAGCACCGCGAACTGCAGGCGCATGATGCGCGAGGCGAAGTGCTTGCCGCTCAGGCGGCGGCTGGTGGCGGTGGTGGAGCGCATTTACCCAGCATACGGGCCGGGGAGATTTTAATGAGCAAAAAGCGGTCAAAAACTAAAAGCGATCAGAACCCAGCACAAGCCGCGGTCGTGACGCAGCCCACGTAGCGTCAATGGCGTACCCGCCCCACGGGTGCAATCATCAACGTTTTTCCGCCAAGGAGGTCGGTGCAATGTTAGTTGCCCTCGGATTCCTCATGGTCGCCACCTTCATGGTGCTGATCATGACCAAACGCATGACCCCGATGCTGGCACTGATCATTGTGCCCACCGTGTTCGGGCTGTTCGCCGGGGCCGGGCTGGGCCTGGGCGACATGGTGATGGACGCCGTGAAGTCGATGTCCGGCACCGCGGCCCTGCTCATGTTCGCCATCATGTACTTCGGCATCATGATCGACGTGGGCCTGTTCGACAAGCTGGTGGCCGCGATCCTGAAGCTGGTCGGCAACGACCCGGCCAAGGTCGTCATCGGCACCGCGCTGCTCACCGCCGTGATCTCGCTGGACGGCGACGGCTCCACCACGTTCATCGTGGTCACCGCCGCCCTGCTGCCGGTGTACCAGCGTCTGGGCATGAGCCCGGTGGTGCTCACCTGCGTGGCCGGCCTGACCAACGGCACCCTGAACGTCGTGCCCTGGGGCGGGCCCACCGCCCGCGCTGCGGCCGCCCTGGGCGTGGAGGCCACCGACATCTTCGTGCCGATGCTCCCCTCCCTGGGTGTGGCGCTGGTCGTGGTCGGCATCTTCGCCTGGCAGCTGGGCCTGTCCGAGCGTCGCCGGCTGCACCGCGAAATGCCCGAGGTGTGGGGCACCGAGCTGGGCGGCGGCGCGCTGAACCGCCCGAAGACCCCGGCCGGCGGCCCGGGCTCCTCCCCGGTGGCCGTGCTGGAGGCGGTGGCCACCAAGGGCGATGGCAGCGAACGGCCCACCATGGACGGAACCGCGCTGGACCCGAACCGCGAGACGCTGCGCCCGAAGCTGTTCATCTTCAACCTGGTGCTCACCGTGGCGATCATGGTGCTGCTGATCATCGACGTTGTTCCGCTGTCCTACCTGTTCATGGTCGGCACCGGCATCGCCCTGGTGGTGAACTTCCCGAAGGTCAGCGACCAGATGAAGATGATCACCGCGCACTCCAGCGAAATCATCGCCGTGGTCTCCATGGTGCTGGCCGCCGCGGTGCTGACCGGCGTGCTCTCGGGCACCGGCATGGTCGATGCGATGAGCGCCTGGCTCGTGGACATCATCCCGGATTCCATGGGCCCCTACCTGGCCGTGCTCACCGGCCTGATCTCCGTCCCGGCGACGTTCTTCATGAGCAATGACGCGTTCTACTTCGGTGTCCTGCCGGTGCTGACCGAGGCCGGAGCCCACTTCGGCATCGACGCGGTGGACATGGCCCGCGCCTCGATCACCGGCCAGCCGGTGCACATGCAGTCGCCGCTGGTGCCCGCGATCCTGCTGCTGGTCTCCATGGCCAAGGTTGACCTGGGCGATCACCACAAGAAGGTGCTGTGGCGGGCCCTGGTGGTCTCGCTGGTGATGCTCGCCTCCGGCGTGCTCTTCGGCGTGATCCACATGGGCTAGACCCACTTCCCACGCCGCTGGCGGCTCTTCCCGACATTGCCGGGAAGAGCCGCCAGCGGCGTTAAGCGGGCGGTGGGAGTGAGATGCGCGACGGCCGCTGGCCGCCACCGCCTCAGGGGCGGGATAATGGGTGCCATGCCCACGCCTGAAACCGTCCTGCTGCCCGCCGCCGCATGGGGCGAACGCGCCCTGGAGCATGAGCGGCGCGCGCGCAGCTTCGGCGAGGCCTTCACCACGCGGCGGATGAGCGGGAAGAAGCACCCGGTTGAGGACTTCCTGTTCACCTACTACACGCAGAAGCCCGGCCAGTTGTACCGCTGGCATCCGGGGGCCGGGGTGCAGCTGGCCGGGGAACCGGCCCGGCAGCGGGCCCACTGGAAGTTCTACCGGGTTTCCGAGGTGGACGGCACGCCGGTCGCGCAGGTCGATCTCGCCGCGTTCGCCGCCGCACGGGCCCGGATGCTGGAGTTCGCCCGGGTGATCCTGCGCGGCACCGCGAGCCGCCCCGCCAGCTTCTCCTGCTTTGGACTGCACGAGTGGGCGATGGCCTACAAGTCCGAGGAGAACGGGATCCGGCACGAATACCTGCCGCTGCGGCTGGGCGCGGCCGGCACCGACCGGGTGGTGGAGAGGCATCGGATCCGCTGCACCCACTTTGACGCCTTCCGCTTCTACACCCCGCAGGCCGCGCCGCTCAATGAGCTGCAGCCCACCCGGGAAACCCAGCGGGACCTGGAACAGCCCGGGTGCCTGCACGCCAACATGGACCTGTACAAGTGGGCGTACAAGCTGGTGCCGCTGGTCTCCAGTGAGCTGATGATGGACTGCTTCGAGCTGGCCTGGGACATCCGCACCATGGACATGCAGGCCTCCCCCTACGACCTGGCCGAGTGGGGCTACTCGCCGATCCGGATCGAAACCGCCGAGGGCAAGGCCCGCTACGTGCGGGAGCAGAAGCGCTTCGCCGAACGCGCCGACGTGCTGCGTTCGCGGCTGCTGGCGGTCGCCGAATCCGTGGCGCTGCCGACCTCCGGCAACACCTTGAGCACCAGCTAGCGCCGGGACGCTGGCGGCCGGGCTGTGCTTCAAGCCACAATGGACTATGGACGTTCTACGCTTGGCGCGCCGCGCCGGACTTTCGCTGACCTGCCTGCTGGCCCTGATGGCGGCCAGCGGCTGCGCGCAGGTCGAGCCCGACGGGCAGCAGCCAACGACCACCGCCAGCAGCAGCTCCGCCCCCTCCCCCAACCCCACGGATCCGGCCGTGGACACCGCGCTGACGGTGGAGCTGTACGCCGACGGCACGAACCTGAGCAGCCAGTACACGCTGAGCTGCCGGGGCGCCGAGCCGGTGGATTCGAGCACCGTCCCGGATGCGGCGGCGGCCTGCGCGCTGATTGAGGAGAACCCGGCGGTCCTCGCCCCGCAGCGCCCGGCCTCCCAGCCGTGCACCGAGCAGTACGGCGGGCCGGACCGGGCCGTGGTCACCGGCACCCACCGGGGCAACGCAGTGGAAACATCCTTTACGCGCAGCAACGGCTGCGCGATCGCCGAATGGGATGTGCTGGCCCCACTGCTGGGCCACGGCGGACTCTAGGCGACCTGCCACCCGCGGACCGACACGGAAAAAAGTTGATGAAAATCAACTACATTTGATCGTGTGACAACTAGGATTTGAGGTGTCATGGAATTCTTCCTCCTCACCGTCGCCCTGCTCTTTGTCACCGTGCTGGTGGTGGGAGTTTCCGAACGCATCGGACTGCCCTATCCGATCCTGATGCTGCTGACCGCGCTGGTGGCCGGCTTCCTGCCGTTCATGCCGACCCTGCACATCGACCCCGAACTGATCCTGCCGCTGTTCCTGCCGCCGCTGCTGTTCGCCACCGCCCAACGCAGCTCCTGGTCGGTCTTCCGGCTGCGCTGGCGCACGCTGATCCGCATGGCGGTGCTGCTGATCGTGGTCACCGCCGGCGCCGTGGCCGCCACCGTCTGGGCCTTCGTGCCGCTGCTGTCCCTGCCCCTGGCCATCGCGCTGGGCGCCATCGTCGCCCCGCCGGACCCGGTGTCCGTGGACGCGATTGCCACGAAGGTGAAGATGCCGCGCCGGCTGACCTCGCTGCTGGAGACCGAGGGCCTGTTCAACGACGCGATGGCGATCGTGATCTTCCAGCTGGCGGTGAACGCCACCATCAACCGCACCGACGTGGGACTGGAAATCATCCCGCAGTTCGTGCTCGGCGCCGCGGCCGCCACCATCCTGGGCATTGCAATGGCCTGGCTGGTCGGGGCAATGAACCGCTTCGTGCCGAACCTGGTGGCCCGCTGCGCGGCCACGCTCGTGGCCCCCTATGCGGTGTACCTGCTGGCCGAGGAGGTGCACGCCTCCGGGGTGATCGCGGTGGTGGTCACGGCGCTGGAGCTGGGCCGCCGGGCCCGCCCACAGGACTCCCGTGAACGGCTGACCCGCACCGCGTTCTGGGAAGTGCTGGAGATGCTGGCCACGGGCCTGGCGTTCGGGTTCATGGGCATTGAGATGAACCGGGTGGTCATCGAGGAGGGCGCGCACCTGCTGACCTTCATCCCGCAGGTGGCCCTGATCTGTGCGGTGGTGATCCTGGTGCGCCTGGCCTGGATTTTCGCCACCTACTACCTGCCGCACGTGCGGGCGCAGGGCATGTCCGCCGCCAAGGACTCGCTGGTGCTCACCTGGTGCGGGATGCGCGGGCTGGCCACCCTGGCCCTGGCGCTCGCGCTGCCGGTCAGCGACGCGGCCGGGCAGGCGATCGAAGGCCGGAACTTTGCGGTGGTCACCGCCTGCGCGGTGCTGCTGACAACACTGGTGATCCCGGGGCTGACCCTGCCGGCGCTGATGCGGGTGCTGAAGATCCAGGACAATGTGGAGCTGCTGGGGCGCAAGCGGCGCAAGCTGGCCAACCGGGCACAGCACACCGCGATGGAGACCCTAAAGGCCTCCCCGGACCTGGACAGGCTGCCCGATGACTACCGGGAGCTGGTGACCCGCCGGCTGCAGACGCTGCACACCCTGCTGCTCAGCGAGGAGTCGCAGGTGGAAAGCGACACCCTGCACGGGCAGAAAATGGCCAAGTACCGCAAGCTGATCCACATCTCCGATTCCCTGCAGAGCCAGGCGCTGGACGCGGCCCGCAACGAGCTGCTGCGGGCGCGCAACGAACCGGGGGTGGACCCGCACATGGTCGATGAGATCATTCACCGCCTCGACCAGCGCACCATGATCCTGGACCGCTAGCCGTTGTCCGCCGTGCGGGGGCGGCGCTGCAGGCGCACAATCACCTCATAGTGGTTGGTCTGCGGGAACATGTCCATCACCCGTGCCTCGACGGCGGTGAACCGGTCCATGCGCCGCAGGTCCTTGGCCAGGCTCACCGCGTTGCAGCTGGAGTAGATCACGTGCTGCACCTCAGAGGCGTTCAGCCAGTCGGCCAGGGTGGGCCCGATGCCGCGCCGCGGCGGGTTGACGACGACCAGCTGCGGGGCCTGGTCCTGGGCCAGGGCAAACTGCGTGGCGTCCCCGGCGATGAACCGGGTATCGGCCAGCCCCAGGTCCGCGGCGCTGCGTTCGGCCGCGCGCACCGCCTCGGCACTGGTTTCCACCCCGGTCACGCTGCGCCCCGGCGCGGCGGTGTGCAATGCGAACCCGCCGACCCCGCAGTACAGGTCCCAGACGCTGGCCGGCTGCAGCTGCCGCACCCAGCTGGCGGCCTGGCGGTACAGGGCGGCGGCGATCGGCGTGTTGGTCTGGAAGAAGCCCTGCGGGCGCAGGTGCATCCCAATGCCGTTCAACTCCATCGGCAGGGTCTGGGCGGCGCTGAGCACGATCTCCTCACTGCCTTCGAGCACGGCCTTGTGCTCGGGCAGGAAGTTCACCGAGACCACCTTCGCCGCGGGCAGCGCCTTGGAAAACAGCGGCAGCGAATCGCGCAGCGCCACGAAGTGCTTCTTGGTGCGCAGCACCCAGCGCACCATCAGCTGCCCGGAGGGGGCCAGGGTGATGATCACGTGCTTGAGCTCACCCTTGCGCCGCGGCAGGTCATAGGGGATCAGCCCCAGCTGGCGGATGAAGCGTTCGATGACGGGAAACGCGGCGCGCAACGCCGGGTCGCAGACCCCGCAGTGGCGCAGGTCCACCCCGTGCCCGTCCGCGTCCAGGATGCCGATGGTCGGGTTCTCGCTGGTGCCGGAAATCACCATTTTCGCCTTGTTGCGGAACCCTGATTCGACGCTGGGCTGCGGGGGCAGGAAGCGCAGCTGCTCATGCCCGGCCAGCAGCTGGGCGCAGTGCTCGGCCTTGCCCCGCAGCTGCTGCTGGTAGGGGCGGGTCATTTGGCTGCAGGAACGGCACCGGCCGGCCGAGAAGTAGAGGCATTGCATGATGCTGGCCATGTTATCGAATCCGCCCCGCTGCCAACTAAGTGAGCTCGACGCTGATTGCCCGGGATTTTTCAGGTTCCGGCGATAGGCTCAAACCCAGTTGCTTCGCTGGGGCGTAGCATGATGACCGCACTCGCAACCCCGGAAAGGGACAATGGTTCAGCAGATTCGACGCCGCTCGCTTCGTCGTCCCCTGGCCTTCACGGCCCTGCCCTTGGCCGCTGCGCTGGGCGTCAGCGGCTGCTCGGCTCCGTCCCAACCGGCCCAGCCCGCCGCCCCCACCTCGTCTTCGGCCCCCGAGGCCGCCGCACAGGGTTCCAGCCAGGTCGCGGCCGCCCCACAGCCCAGCAGTGAACCCAAGGCCAGCAGCCCTGGCAAGGCGCCGGCCACCACCAAACCGGCCCCCTCCACCGCTGCGAGCAAGACCGCCGATGAGGTGGCCCCCCTTTCCAGCGCCGGCACCGGAGCTAAGGCCCCGGCGGTGTCCCTGCTGCCCAGCACCAGTGCCAGCTACGACAAGGCGACCACCCAGCTCCTGGATGCGGTAAAGAACAAGAAGGTCGCCCAGGCGGAGAAGGCCGTTGCCGACGGCGCGGACCTGGAGGCCCGCGACAGCTACGGGCGCACCGCGCTGCTGAAGGCGGTGGTGAACAAGGACGAGGCGATGGCCCTGAAGCTCTTGAAATTGGGCTCTGACCCGAACGCCACCGATGACTTCCACGAATCCGCCTACCTGCGCTCCAGCGCCGAGGGAATGGTGCCGGTGCTCTCCGCCGCGATCGAGCACGGTGCGGACCTGGAGGCCACCAACCACATGGGCAGCACCGCGCTGATGATGGCCAGCGAAAACGGTGAGGTCGAATCCGTGCGGCTGCTGCTGCAGCACGACGTGGAGGTCGACCACGTCAACGACCTGGGCTGGACGGCGCTGCATGAGGCCGTCGTGCTGGGCCAGGGCTCCTCGAACTTCGTCAACGTCGCCCGGCTGCTGCTGCTGGGCGGGGCCGATGCGACGATCAAGGACCGCACCGGCAGCGACGCGCTGGAGCTGGCCAGCGAACGCGGGCTGTCGCAGATGGTGCAGGCCATCCGCAGCGCCTCGCGCTAGGGTGCGGCCGCGCCCGGCGGCTACAGGGCGTCCAGGTAGAACCAGGCCCCGTCTTCCTTGACGAACGTGCTTTTTTCGTGCTGCGTGCCCACCCCGTCGGCCGCACGGTAGCTGGCCTCGAACTCCACCACCCCGCGCGAGGCTGATTCCTGGCCGGCCCGGGTGGAAAGGATCCGCAGCCCCAGCCAGTGCACACCCGGGTCGAAGTCGATGCTGCGCGGACGGGTGCTCTCATGCCAGGTCGCCAGCAGGTAGTCGGCCAGCTGCAGCACAAACGCGCTGTAGCGTGAACGCATCAGCTGTTCGGCGCTCTGCGGCAGCGCGCTGGCATCGGCCCGTCCCGCATGCCAGGGGGCGCAACAGCGCCCATAGCTGCGCGCGTGCTCCTCGGCGACCCGGCAAGGGCAGGTCGCCGCGAGTGAAGTGCTCAGTGAAGTAGCCACGCCTCCAGCGTACTGCCTGGCTGCGCCCGGCACCCGTGCGGAGGGCGGGTTCCGGTCCCGGGGATAGCTGGCTCACACTCGGCCCAGCACCGGTCACATTGCCGGTAGACTGGATGGGCAAGCTCGCGGAGCGCCAATCCCCCTGGTGTGAGACGGCAACTCCGTGTGGCATTTAACCCCCTCGCGCACAGGAGATATGCCGGATGCCCCGGATCGTTGTTGATGTCATGCTCAAGCCAGAAATCCTTGACCCCCAGGGCAAGGCGATTGCGGGAGCACTGCCCCGCCTTGGCTTCTCCTCCTTCGAAGCTGTCCGCCAGGGCAAGCGCTTCGAGCTGACCGTGGAGGGCGAGGTGACCGAGCAGATCCTCACCCAGGCCCGTGAGGCGGCCGCCACCTTGCTGTCCAACCCGGTGATCGAGGACGTCGTCAACGTCGAGGTCGTCGCGGACTAATGAGCACCGAACTGCCCCTGATTGGCGACTATTCGACGCCCAGTGCTGAACTGTCCGGCGCCCGCATCGGCGTGGTGACCTTCCCCGGAACACTGGATGACCGCGACGCCGCCCGTGCGGTGCGCGCCGCAGGCGCCCAGGCCGTGCCGCTGTGGCACGCCGACACCTCGCTGGGAGAGGTGGACGCGGTAATCATCCCCGGTGGCTTCTCCTACGGCGACTACCTGCGTGCCGGGGCGATCTCCCGCTTCGCCCCGATGATGGACAAGATCGTGGACGCGGCGAACTCCGAGGCGAAGCTGCCCGTGCTGGGAATCTGCAACGGCTTCCAGATCCTGACCGAGGCGCACCTGCTGCCCGGTTCGATGATCAAGAACGACCATCTGAAGTTCATCTGCCGCGACCAGGTGCTGCGCGTGGAGAACAACCAG
Source organism: Glutamicibacter creatinolyticus (assembly GCF_006094275.1). Classification (GTDB taxonomy): domain Bacteria; phylum Actinomycetota; class Actinomycetes; order Actinomycetales; family Micrococcaceae; genus Glutamicibacter; species Glutamicibacter creatinolyticus. The sequence goes on along the minus strand of NZ_CP034412.1, from coordinate 266,035 downwards.
ACCGCCTGGACCGGTGAGTACGAGCAGGGTGAGGAAATCACCATCGTGCTGAAGAACCAGGACGGCCAGTACGTGGCCGATGAGAAGACCCTGGACGCGCTGGAGGCGGAGAACCGCATCGCGTTCTCCTACGTGGGCTGGAACCCGAACGGCTCCCGCCGCGCGATTGCCGGGGTGAGCAACCAGGCCGGCAACGTCGTGGGCCTGATGCCGCACCCGGAGCACGCCATCGAGCCCGGCTTCGGGCCGGACCACCGCGGCACCGACGGCCTGCGGTTCTTCACCAGTGTTCTGACCCACCTTGTTGGAGGCAAGAAATGAGCAAGGACGTCGCTCAGGAATTCAATATCGACACCGTGGAGAATGCCTCGGCCACCCCGCAGGTTCAGCTGCCCTGGGCCGAACTGGGCCTGAAGGAAAACGAGTTCGACGAAATCGTCAAGATCCTGGGCCGGCGCCCCACCGCCGCCGAGCTGGCGATGTACTCGGTGATGTGGTCCGAGCACTGCTCCTACAAGTCCACGAAGAACCACCTGCGCCAGTTCGGCGCGAAGGTCACCGAGGAGATGAAGAAGGACCTGATGGTCGGCATCGGCGAAAACGCCGGCGTGACCGACCTGGGCGACGGCTGGGCCGTGACCTTTAAGATCGAATCGCACAACTCCCCCTCCTACGTGGAGCCCTACCAGGGTGCGGCCACCGGCATCGGCGGCATCGTGCGTGACATCATCTCCATGGGCGCCCGCCCGGTGGCGGTCATGGATCCGCTGCGTTTCGGCGCCATCGACCATCCGGATTCCCAGCGTGTGGTGCACGGGGTGGTCTCCGGCATCGGCGGCTACGGCAATTCGCTGGGCCTGCCGAACATCGGCGGGGAAACCGTGTTCGACCCGATCTACCAGGGCAACCCGCTGGTCAACGCGCTGGCCGTGGGCGTGCTGCGCCACGAGGACCTGCGCCTGGCCAACGCCTCGGGCGTGGGCAACAAGGTGGTGCTCTTCGGGGCACGCACCGGCGGGGACGGGATCGGCGGCGCCTCCGTGCTGGCCTCCGAGTCCTTCGACGACTCCAAGCCCTCCAAGCGCCCGGCCGTGCAGGTCGGTGACCCGTTCGCCGAGAAGGTGCTCATCGAGTGCTGTCTGGAACTGTTCAAGGCCTCCCTGGTCGAGGGCATCCAGGACCTGGGTGCCGCGGGCATCTCCTGCGCCACCAGCGAGCTGGCCTCCAACGGCGAGGGCGGCATGCACGTGGAGCTGACCAGCGTGCTGCTGCGCGACTCGACCCTGACCCCGGGCGAAATCCTGATGTCCGAGTCCCAGGAACGCATGATGGCGGTGGTCTCCCCCGAGAACGTTGAGGCGTTCGAGGCCGTCATGGCCAAGTGGGGCGTGGAGTACTCCTGGCTGGGCGAGGTCACCGACACCAACCGCCTGGTCATCACCTGGAACGGCGAAGTGATCGTGGACGTGGACCCCAAGACCGTCGCCCACGACGGACCGGTCTACGACCGCCCATACTCCCGCCCCGACTGGCAGGATGCGCTGCAGGCCGACACCTTCCGCTCCTCCGCAGCCGGGCAGGACCTGCCGGGCACCGGTGAGCAGCTCAAGGCGGCGGTGCTGGAGCTGATTGCCAGCCCGAACCTGTGCGACAAGTCCTGGATCACCCGCCAGTACGACCGCTACGTGGGTGGCAACACCGCGCTGGCCTCCCCGGATGATGCCGGCGTGGTGCGCGTGGACGAAGCGAGCGGGCTGGGGGTGGCGATCGCCACCGACGCCAATGGCCGCTACACCTACCTGGATCCTTACGCAGGAGCTCAACTGGCGCTGGCCGAGTCCTACCGCAACGTGGCCACCTCCGGGGCCATCCCGGCGGCGGTCTCCGACTGCCTGAACTACGGTTCCCCCGAGGACCCGGACGTAATGTGGCAGCTGGCCGAGGGCATCCGCGGGCTGTCCGACGCTTGCATGGAGCTGGGCGTGCCGGTCACCGGCGGCAACGTGTCGCTGTACAACCAGACCGGGGAGAAGGCCATCCACCCGACCCCGGTGGTCGCCACCCTGGGCAAGCTGGATGACGTGGCCCGCCGCACCCCCTCCGGGTGGCGCGCCGAGGCCGACGGGCAGGCGATCTACCTGATCGGCAAGACCCTGGATGAGCTGGACGGCTCCGAGTACGCGAACCTGCGCGGGCACTTGGGCGGTCTGCCGCCGAAGGTGGACCTGGCCGCGGAGAAGGCGCTGGGCCAGGTGCTGATCAACGCCAGCCGCGACGGCATGATCGACGCCGCGCACGACCTGTCCGAAGGCGGCCTGGCCGCGGCGCTGTCCGAGATGGTGCTGCGCTACGGCGTGGGTGCCCGGGTGGCACTGGATGAGATCATGGCTCGTGATGGCATCGACGCGTTCACTGCGCTGTTCTCCGAAACACAGGCCCGCGCCCTGGTCGCGGTGCCGCGCAGCGAGGAAGTGCGCTTCAACGACATGACCAGCGCCCGCGGGATCACCGTGGCCCGGATCGGCGTGGTGGACGCCGAGTCCAATGCGCTGGAGGTCCAGGGGCACTTCACCGCCTCGGTGGAGGAACTGCGTGAGGCCCACGAGGGCACTATGGAGAAGTACTTCGGTTAATCGCCGCCCTCCCATTAGCGCAATGGCCCGTTTCCCCCTCGCGGGGAGACGGGCCGTTGCGTTTCCCTCTTCTCAGGGGTGAGCCGCCCCGTCTTGTATATGGAGGTGATGGCCACAGTCCCCTTGGGCGCAATGCGCCGAGTGCTTTCCCCGATACTGGTCACTTGGTGGGTGCAATGGAAAGGACGGGGTCCACATAGAGGTTATCCCCGGACACCTCTGCCGCGAGAAGAACCTAAATCTGCAGATTTGTGTTCCGAGCTTTGGTAGAAGCGCGGACGTATCTGACCAGCCAGAACCTTAGTACGTGAAGGGTGTCTCGCAACTAACGATGGTGACACGAACTCAAGAGATCGGTTGCAGCACATAGTTACGAGAATCGTCCATCGCTGTTTTCTCAAGGGTTTAGGAGCGGGGACAAGGAGCATGACGAGACGTCTTGCAACTCTTAGGTAGAAAGACATATCGCGCTTGATGCCCGTCGCACTCATGTCGAGGTTCTCTACAGTTTTTATTCCATGTAGCCAGATTCATTGCTAGCCTGGCCACAGACCAAACCGGGCGTTTGGTTTCGTTCCCCCTAGTCGAAACCAGTACAGTGGTCTAACTTTCATGTCCAACCCCCCAAATGGACCTGGAAGCCCCGGAAAATAAGAGGTCCTTGCCACTCTGCTGAGAGTGCCAAGAACCTCTTGTATCAATGATTCACGGAAAACAGGAGTTTCACGTACCCGTTCTTTGGTCGTGTTTGCGACCCGGGCTTCGTCTTTGGTCTTGTTTGGGAGATCCGTGTCGTTTCATCCCAGAAGGTTCGGCCAGAACTTACACAGTCAATGTTGTTTTGTTGATGGGTTCGGCTTTCTTGGGGAGAAAACCAATGCTGATGTGCTTTTCTATGAACTGAGCACCGAGGGCCTGTTCCAACTCTGGAATCAGAGTTTCCCGAATGATATTCAGCCGCCGGAACTGGCGCCGACTCCGGGAACTTTCGAAGCTGCCTTAGCGGCAATTTTCGAATACACCTGCGTATCTATAGTCGTTACACCTGCGCGATTGTTATCTGTTGCCTTGAGAGTTACCTCCGACGGTTAATAAAAACACGCTCCCAGTCGACTCGCGTCTGCAAGAACCAGCCGACCACACCACCGATGAGCATGAAAAATGCTACGACTATGAACCGCGTGAATGAGCCGAACGGGACAAGCAACCCGGCCACTAGCCCTACGACTCTCGGGAAGTTCTTGCTCATTGACGAGAGCCAAGGCGTGCATCCATAGCAAGTTTTCAGCCAAGCTCAGCATGTCGAAGGCAAAGGAATCGTCGTCAACGGAGGGAACGTTTGCCTTAAGGTCGCCGATAGTATCGGTCGGGTTCAAAGACGGGGTGCGGGCCATTGGGAATATGGCCTTTCTTGGAGCTGCGGGGTGTAGCTGTTTAGATCTGGTTGGAGCTTTTGCGTCGGTAAACCGGCATCCCCAGCTTATTCAACCCGGGCAAAGGATGCAGGGCTTCCGGCGAACACGCAGCGTGCCGTGCTGCTGACCAACGCAGAGCCCACATCTTTCAGTAAAACCACTGCTTGGCCATTGTCGATGAAAGCGCGCCGAGGCAGCTGGGCGGCGACATCGTCCAACGTGAGCTCATGTTCGATTTCGCTAGCGGCCAGAGTATGGGTGTAGGCCTTGGTCATGAATTCCTCTAAGGTGTTGAAGTGCAGCAGACAGCAAACACACGAGCTCCGAAAAACCAATGGTTCCTCGGGGCTTGCACCTTCACATCTCTCAAATATTCGCCCGGGGAGGCTGTGCCGCCCCTGACGGGTGCACGCCGATCATCTTTTCGAGATCCATGTGCTTCATGACCTAACCCAGGGCGAATACCCCCACCAGGTGAGATTGCGTAGCTCGAATCGCAGGGAACCTTGTATGAGTCCGCCTAGGCAACGTGAGGCCGATTCCATGCTTTACGGCCTGTTAAAAGACATCGAGGCGGGCGTTTGGCTCTAGTCGAATTCGAGGAGATGTTGGGCAGGAACCTGTCTCTAAAGGCCTGACACGAACTGCTGGCTTCTCCTGCGGCAGACCTGAAAGCTACTAAAACATATACGTGGGAAGGTATAATTTTCACCAGATGCTTAAATTATGTGTATTGCTGCAAACAAGATTTGAAAGGAGCCACGATGCGGAAGCGTGAACCCATGTCACTGGCCGCACTGGTAATCGGTCTCCTTGTTTTACTGGGATTGGGCGTGAGCATTGTTGTTCTGGCTGTGTTCCAGCCATGGGCAAGGTGCGCCGAAGAGGATTCAGCAATGGGATGCCCTCTGGCGGCTGGTGGATCTATCCTGTTGATCGCAGGTCTTGTCGTTGTTGTTGCGAGTTTGGTCGCACTATGGTTCGCACCGCGCATTCAGTCCAACTTGGCGTTGCGGGTACGTTAGATTCAGATAAAGTAAAAGCGACTTGATGCCCAAGGGTTTCAAGTCGCTCTTACTTTATGCGTGGTTGTTACCAGTTGCAATGGTGGAACGCTACGTTCCAACCCCAGCCCGAGTTATTCGATCGGGCCCGCTCAAGGTTCCGGTCTCCGGCCCAGTTATAGAATCCGCCAAGGATGTGGCAGCTGTATTGCTGATAGAGCGTGGCCGTGTTGGTCATTGTGGTTGACCCAAAGCGCTTCTTCCATTCTGCCCAACCTTCGTTGTGCATGATGCCCTGGCCGGCAATCACGCCGCCAACCCAGCCTGCTGCGTCTCCAGCTGAACCGTTGTGGATGTCCTGGCCCCATTTTGTTTTTGTGCCCGAATAGACCACTTGGCTCTTCCAGCGCTTTGAGGTGTTGAAGCTACCGAAAAGCGTCCGCCCCATGTATGGGTCGGCAACAATTGGGTAGGTCACGCTCTTAACCCTTTTCTGGATATACCACCTGGGTCAGCGCACCACCCTCGAAGGAAATCTGGGTTGGTATCGATTTTCCGGTAGCATCTTTTGCCCACGGAGGGGCGACCATCGAAACAACCGCGCCGCCGCCGTGAGTGAAAACGATCGATCCGTCATCATACTGATGATGGGAAGTTCCGGACGGAAGGTCTAATGCATAGGAGAAGGAATGAGGCGAATCTGCGTCTTCCAGGACGGTGTGGACGCGCGCTCCACCTTCCACGCTTTCGGCAGTAACGACTACGCCGGATTTAGCATCTTGGAATGCCACCGCAGAATCAAGCTTTACGCCGTCGGTTAGATCCAGGTCGGATGGCAGGTTGATTCCAACGATGTAATCGGAGCCTTCGGGCTCATAAATCAGAGGAAGCTCGGGGTCTGAATTGATGGTGGTTCGGCCTTGAGATGACCGCTCTGAACCAAAACTACTGCCCGATGGTGCAGATTCAGTTGCTGAGCTGATGCTCGAATTTTTTACTGAAAGGGACTTCGAGAGCCTTATTGCTTCGTAGTCTCGATCTGCAGCTCTCTGTCTGACGATAAACAAGTATATTTCGCCTACGTCTCCGGCAAGCGATACTTTACATAACGTCGGTTATCGGCTCTGCAAGTAGTATCCAAACAACTCCTCGTCAATACCGATGCACAGTCGAATTCTCACTCAACTGTCGGATCTGCCGAGACCACCTTTCCAGCGAACGGCCCTAATTCCCGGTAGGCAAGTGCACCCTTTGCGCGAAAGCTCTCTCCTTTTCACAAAAAACCCACTGTATCGGCTTTAAAACCATTACTATCTCTTATAGCGACTCATATTGGTCTGAGTAGGGATTTTTGGGGAATCCCGTGTCCCGAGTGATGCTCTGGATGCATTGGCATCTGACTTGAATGCAAAGTCGCTGGATATTCCTAGGCATGCCACAACCATGCATCCGGTATTCACTCGGTGCATAGGAAAGAAGAAAAATGAATAGCACTTTGTTTCGCCGGACTCGTTCTCGGCTCCTATCGGCGATGGCCATCGCCTGCGCAGTCTCTGTAACTGCAACATCAGCCAGCCTCGCGGATCCCTCCGAGCCGAGCCAAGTAACTACCCAAGAGCTCCTGTCAGATGCTTTAGTGGCAGTGGGAGAAACTGAAGGCAATTTAGTTGAACCGACGCTGAACTCTGAAGTCCTGGAGTTCGGGACCGAGGGAGGCGCGGTATTCGTCCAAGCAACTGAAGAAGGTAAATCGCTTGTAGTTGGTGCAGAGAATGCGGAACAAGAGTTCAGCTTCGGATTGCCCATTGAGAGTGCGCCAAATGATGCGCAGATGCTCGAAGATGGCACTGCTGTATTCAGCGATGATGAAATAGATCTCGCACTGCGGACTCATAACGACGGAGCTATACGTGCCCAGACAATTATTCACGACGCCGATGCGCCTCATGAGTTCCGGTATGAATTGGGGCTACCGGAAGGGTCATTCGCTGAGATTGCCGAAGATGGCGGAGTAGACGTCTTTCAATCTTTCCCCGATGAAAACGAAAACGTCCTGACCAGTCGATTCGAACCTGCATGGGCAGTTGATGCAAGTGGCGAAACAGTCAAAACTTGGTATGAGCTTCACGATGGTGACTTGGTCCAAAAAGTAGACATTGGGGAAGACCATGATTACCCCGTCGTAGCTGATCCGTTTTGGATCCCAGCAATTATTGTCGCTATCAGGGTTACCAGCATCGTAATCAAGGTAGGCTCCAAGACCGTCAAGTACGCTAAGGCTCCCGCTTCACGAGTTGTCAACGCGTTGTCTTCCTTCAAGACCCTTTCTTACAGAACGGGTTCACATACGTTCAAACTTGATAAGAGCGGAATGAAGCATATTCTTCAGCGGCATCATCCTAAGTATTGGGATGGTTCTTCTAAGAGTAGCCAAACATTTTTCAATCCGAAGATGTCAGTCAATGATGTACGAAATCTGGTTCATGGCGCCATGAAGCAGAACCAAAGTAAACTGAAAAGCGGTGGAACCAACAAGCGAATACAGCTCGAAGGAACCTATAACAACGTGAAGTACAAAATGGTCATTGACAGAGGTCGAGTTGTCCAATTCTACCCGCGATAAGAATCAAGGTGAGATGAAAGAACAAGCTGTATATAGCGAACCATACATTCTGGTTCCGCAGACGGTCACGGATCTCGATGATTTCGTCGCTAATCCCGAAAACTACTTGGTAAGTATGTTTCAGGAACCCGAACGGGCCGCCGAGATATGGCGGAATCGACTCAAAGAGAATCCCTACGGCAGTGAAGGTTTTCTTTCTCTGTCTTACTACGGGATCGATTTGATCTCAGGTGACCTGTGGGATGAGGTTACAGGAATCTGGTTTGAGCTCCTCGAGCTTGTAGAGGAGTTCATGGAGAAGGGGTCAGCTGAAAGGCTGTTTCCTAGCCAGCCAGTGCCACTTCGACTGGAAGTGAAGGGACGATCGACACTTTTCACTGTTAATCGCCAAACAAACATTGTTGATCCCGACGACTTTATTCCGGGAATCCTGGATGAAGCTTACCGCTACTACACGTGGGTCGAAGAAAACATTGGAACCGACGAAAGCCAAGCCCTCCAGTCCGTGAACTCGTTGCGTCATCAGTTCCTTGAACGGAAGCATTCACGCTAAGGAATCCTCGGCTCACTGAAGCTGGGTTGCTACCAAGGGTGGCGACCCAGCTTTTGCTTTAACGAGGCACGGAAAAACGCTTGAACCTTTATTCGACTTCTACTAGCTTCCTATGAGTAGAGAGGGAAGAAACTCAACAGGCAGAGGGGAACCGCTGTTCTTTCCGTTCTATGATGCCTCCGGCTTCCCGCTAAACTTCCTGCATCCTTTAGAAAAGTTTCTACAACCCTCTTGCGACTGCGGCACCCGCTGCCAGCCATGCGCGCTGCGTGCTCGGGCGTAGCGCGTCGTAGCGCAGGATCCCATCTACCATTGCTGGATCAAATGGGATCGTTGCCACATCACGGGCCAGGGTCTGGTAACCGTCTGCGACGCGCTTCACGTCGGCGGCGGTGGCCTTGGAATCAGCTTGGGTTACCACGGCTACGGCGTTCTGTGCCAGGGCGTGGGCTTTGTCGTTCTGCTGAGCGAGCGCTTCGAGCAGTAGTGCGCCGGCTTCGGCGTGGTCATCTCGGGTCGTGGTGGCCACAACGAGCTGATCGGTGTGGTCGATCATGCGCCGCCACATCGGATCTGACTCGTCATTGCCCGAGTCAATGAAGATCAGCCGGTAATACTTTGAAGCCACCCGGTGGATCGCGTCCACATCGGCCGCGTCTACGCGCTGCGCGCTGGCCAGCTCCATCGGCTTGGAGCGCAGCACGTCGAACCGATCGCGGGTCTGGTGGTGCACGAAATGCGCGAGGTCTGCTGATTGCGCCCCAGTGCCTAAGAGTTTTTCGGATTCGGGCAGCAGCTCCAACAAGGTCGTTTCGTGCGGGCCTTGTTCGGTACGCCAGCCCAAAGTTCCTCTGGTTTGATTGTTATCCCAGGCCAGTACCCCGGCTCCGCCGTAGCGGGCGAAGATCGCACTGAGCAACACGGTGGTGGGGGTTTTACCTGCTCCACCTTTGCCGTTCACGATGGCGATAGTGCGTGGCCCTGGCCAGTGCTGGCTCACGGCTTGCACATCGGCACGTTCGGCGCGTTCGGCCTCGCTGGGTGTCATACGGATACCGAGGCGGGTCACGGTGCCGCGCCAGCCTTGGGTGGCCGGTTCTTCAACTTGTTCCTGGGTGAGGAAGCTTTGGCGGGCTTCGCGCCGGGTTGCCGGTGCCCCGTCCGGTGCGGGAACGGTGTGGGATTGGGATTTCTGGGCGAACGGGTTCGGCTGCTGGGCTTTGGATGCTACAGCATCAGGGCCCGCGGGGGCCGGTGTTACGCTCTGAGGCTTGTCGGCAGCTTGGGCGAGTTCCATCGCTGGTTCCTCCGATTCGGGTGTAGATTCTGCGGTAGCTAGCGACTCAGACGCGGCGGCGGTGAATAGAAACCGGGGGACCGGTACTGGCCACCTCGAACAAGCGCGACATCGTGGACATGACTCGGGGCCCCCGCGCCCGGATCGGTACCGTGTGGGTGCATGACGTGCAAGGCATCATCGGAGAAGAACCCTCCTGGTGGTGGAATCCCCTCTCCTTCGTGACCGATATGGAAACAGCGGAGAAACTCGCGGACGTGTTCCTGGCCTCGGCCACCGATGCCGGCGCGAAGCAGGACGCGTATTTCGAATCCGACGGTAAACGGTTGCTCTCTCACCTGTTCTTCGCCGCAGCGGTCGGCAACCGTCCGATTACTGACGTGTTCGCCTGGGCGCAAGACCCGGGTCTGCTGAAGGTTTGGTTGATACTTCGACCGCATAACCTCGATAAGGTTGTGCTCAAACGAAGGAAGACCCCATGCCCAAGAATGTCTACACCGATGAGTTCAAGCGCGATGCCGTGGCGCTGGTGGAATCAGGGATTCCCCAGAAGCAGGTCTGTCAGGATTTGGGGATCTCCAGGACAGCGCTGCAGTCCTGGCTGCGCGATACTCGGTTCCATGCCCATGGCATGACACCGTCCATCGACCCGGAAGAACGCAAGGAGATGTCCCAGGCGTTCAAGCGGATCCGGGAGCTGGAGATGGAGAACGAGGTGCTGCGCAAGGCTGCGGCCTACCTTTCACAGCCGCATATCCGCTCCCCAAAATAATGGGCCCGCTCGTCCGTGGATTGGCCGCCAGAACAGGCAGGAAACGTGTGCCTGTGGTGGTGACGTGCTTAGGTCCTGGGATTCAGTACCCAGGCGTATTACAAGTGGCTGAAGTGTCCCGTCTCGGCGCGGGATGTTGAAGAGCAGGAGCTGACCGCGAAGCTGCGTGAGCTGCACGCCGAGGACCCTGAGGGCGGGTACCGGGTGCTGGCCGATGACCTGGAGGACCTGGGCTACCAGGTCTCAGAGCGGCGGGTGTGGCGGCTGTGCAACAAGGCGGGCATTCGTTCGGTGATCAGCAAGCGTCGGCGCAAGTGCGCCCCGGCTGGTCCGCCGGTGCATGATGACCTGGTGCAGCGGAATTTCACCGCCGAGCAGCCTAACCAGCTGTGGTTGACCGATATCACGGAGCATCACACCGGTGAGGGCAAGCTGTACCTGTGTGCGATTAAGGACGTGTTCAGCAACCGGATCGTGGGCTACTCGATGGACTCGCGGATGAAGGCCCAGCTGGCGGTCAACGCCCTGCAGATGGCGGTGGCGCGCCGTGGATACCAGCGTGGGGTTCGGGTGCACAGCGACCGTGGCAGTCAATTCCGTTCCCGCAAATTCACTCAGGCGCTGGAACGCCATGGGCTGATCGGGTCGATGGGCCGGGTTGGTGCGGCCGGTGACAATGCGGCCATGGAATCGTTTTTCAGCCTGTTGCAGAAGAACGTGCTGGATCGGCGTTGGTGGACCACCCGCCAGCAGCTGCGCCTGGCGATCGTGGGGTGGGTGGAGGGGAAGTATCACCGCAAACGCAAGCAGCGCAGGCTGGGGAAGCTGACTCCTGTCCAGTTCGAAGCTAGAATGATCGAGTCCGTCGCTCTGGCGGCATAAACCCCGGTGTCAACCAAACTTTCAGCAGACCCGACATAGCAAAAACCCTGGGGTGTCCACACATACGTGAAGTCCGCCACCCACCATTGATCCGGTCGCGTGGGCCAGTTCCATCGGCGTTGGACGTGGTCCGGATGCCGCAGACCCTGCGGATCCTGGCGGGTCGCGACCGTGGTGCGTTTCCCACGCCGGATCCCGGTGATGCCCAGCAGCTTCATCAGCCGTTCGACCTGATCCCGGCCTGCCTCGATACCGGCACGCAGCGCTGCTTTCCACAGCTTCCTGCGCCCATACAGACGGCGGTTAGCCGCCCAGAGATCGTAGATGCTGTTGGCCAGGTAGGCGTCGGTCCGGTCGCGGTCGCTGGGACCGAATCCGCGGGCCTGGTGGGCATAGAAAGTGGACAGGGCAATCGTGATGCCCTGCTCGCGCAGGGCATCACAGATCGGCTCGACCCCGAACCGGGGGTGGTACTGGCGAATGTAGGCGATTACTGTCCGAGTTTGCGGTCGAGCTCCGCTGCCGCGAAAAAAGCTGACGCGGTCTTCAGGATCTCGTTCGCCCGCCGCAGTTGAGCGTTCTCGCGCCGCAAGCGCGCCACTTCTTCGTTGGCCGGCTCCCGACTGGCGGCCGCTGCAGGGGTGAGGCTTTCGCCTTGCTCTCGACGGATCCAGTTGCGCAGGGTGCCGGGATTATTACCCAGCAACTCACCGATCTCTTGGCGGGCACGGGTCTGCGAGATGTTTCCCTGCTCTATGCGTTCCTGGTATAGGCGGACTGCTCGGGCCTGGGTCTCGGCGTCGTATTTGCGTGGTGTGGGCATAATTCCTATTCTCCGTGTTAGATCATGCTCTCCCGCAAACCCAGGCCGGTTCAGGACAGTGTCCTCGCTTCATACACCAAGGTGAATCCCCCCCACTTACTGATTATTTGGCACGACGGACTACTCAAGTTCGCTGGTAGCTCTGCTAGTGATCGGTCCGGATCATGCACCAAGCCTGGTCGAAGCGTTGCGCTTTAAGGTCGCTGGCGCGCATCCACACTTCAAAGTTTCCGACGTCTGCGAACCAGCCTTCAAAATGCGTCCAGCTTTCGACACTAAGGATCAGAACGTAGGTATCTCCCGGCTCTAATGGGCGAACTGCCGTAAGGATCTCGTGAGCGTAGGTATCGCCGGAGTTACTGTGGCCGTACAGGTGCGAGGTGGGAATGACCGGGCCGGTGACAGAATCAGCTCCCTGCCGCCAGGCCATCCAGGTGGCGTTAGCTTCTTCTTCAACCCGCTCAGCAGCCTCGAATGTAGCAGCAGCATCATCAATGAACTCCACAGCGCGAGGCAGGCTGAAACCGGTCCCAAGCAGGACTGGTTGGCACACCGGGTGAGGGACTTCCAAATCCTCAGGACCATCAACCAACGGCGGAAAATACTCACCGGTTAGCGGCAGATGACGAACAAGCCATCCGCCAGTGCCTTCGTCTTCAGGGTTCCCATAGGTGCCCAAGTGATGGAATACCTCAAGATATCCAGATTCCGGTAAACGGACCGTGGCTTCGGGCCAGTCGGGTTCCGTGAAGTCCGGGGATTCAATTAGCGCTTGGGCTTCACCAAGTTGGATCGTTGCGATATGCGCCAACGGTTCCCCATCCGTGTTACGAGGCCATTGCTCCATCGGGCCTAATGCTGGTCCACCAAGCCAGGACAGCTCCCCTAGTTCGGACCGCTCTGCAAGGATACGCTCGACACCGGCCTCGTACTGGTCTAGCAACAACACAGAGAACTTCAAATCATCGCCCAGAAACGCGGCGTCAATCTCAGGGGAATCGAGCCACTGAAGAATCCGCTTACGGGAAGTCGCAGTGACGCGATCACGAGGCAGCTTGCCCACTCTTAGGTCCTTTCGAGCAATCCGCTTACAGGGGAATCTAGAACTTTACACCGCCATGTTGGAGCAGAGCGGCACTGATCTCCAACGAATCATCGACCCCTTCATGCCAATTCAGCCCGTCTCTCATCACCGAAGACACCACTTGACACGGCTGAAGGGACGCTCAAACAAAATTCTCCATTCGTCAACCTTGATGTTCGTGGTAGCCGTGGAATAGTGCAAGATAAGGCTGCGCTACGGAGAGTCACGTCGGTGGTGGAGGTGAGCCGTCCCATCTTGTATCCCCGCTCGGCAGCGCGCAGACTCGAGGTTCCGGCCCAAGCGCGGTGGGCCGGGCCAGTGCGGCACCGCCACCCGATACCCGCGCGTGATTCGAAAGGAGCCGGCAGATGTCGAAGCACCAGAGGCAGAAGTACCCGCGCCCCGGACGAGGCGAGGAGGCTCCGAGTGGCGCGGATCTGTTCGTCCTGCAGGTGCTTGAACGCGCCGAGCAGGCCGGGGCGAAGGCCGGGCGCAAAGCGGTGAGGAAGGCGCTGAAGTACGCCGACACCCCTGGCTTCGAGTTGAGCCCAGAGCAGCGTGAGCAGCTTCGGGCGGCCGCCGAACGTGCCGGGGCCGCCGCGGCCCTGCTCGAAGCCCGCAACATGCTGCACGGTTCCGCGCTCCACGCACCGCACAGTGAAGGGGAGCCCGCCGAGGCGCCGGCCTCCGCCGCCTCCGAATCCGACCAGCCCCGTGTGGCGCCGGCGCAGGGCAAGGGCCAGCACGTGCTGGAGATCCGCCGGAGCGAGCAGTTGAGCCCGCAAATGCTCCGGATCATTGCCGGAGCACCACAGCTGGACGGTTTCCAGCCCAACACGAAGGCCGACCAATATGTGAAGGTCTACTTCGCCGACCCCCAGCTGGGTCTTGAACCGCCCTATGACATTAAGGCGCTGCGGCAGCACCTGCCCCGCCACCTGGTGCCCCGCTCCCGCTCCTACACCATCCGGTGGGTGGACCGCGCTGCGCAGGAACTGGCCATCGACTTCGTGCTGCATGATCAACCCGGTTCCGCCGGGGAGTGGGCGCTGGCCGCGCGCCCCGGGGACCGACTGGTGATCTCGGCGGCCCGCGGCAAGTTCAGCCCGGACCCGGACTCGCAGTACTTCGTCCTCGGCGCCGATGAAACGGCGATCCCGGCGGTGTCCCGCGCCCTTGCCGCCCTGCCCGAGACGGCGCAGGGCGTGGCCCTGCTGGAGGTGGCCGGGCCGCAGGGCGAACTGCAGATCCCCCACCCTGCGGGAGTGGAGCTGCGCTGGCTGCACCGCAATGGACAGCCTCCGGGCACCACCGACCTGCTGGCCGAAGCTTTCCTGGAGCTGCCCACTCCCCCGCCACAGAGCACGGTGATCGCCCACGGCGAGCGCTCTGCCGCCAAGGCGATCTCCCGCATCGTCGCTGGCTGGGGCCTGGACAAGAAGCGGGTGCACGTCTCCTCCTACTGGACGCTACGGACCCGATCGCGCTGAACCGGCCCCGGCCGCTATCCGGGCTGGCTGGCTTCTTCGCGGGGCCGGGACGATGCGGGCAGGCCCAGTCCCAGATGCCCGCGCAGGGTCGAGGAGGAGTACGCGGTGCGGAAAAGTCCCCGCCGCTGCAGTTCGGGGATCACCAGGTCCACGAAATCCGCGATGCCGCCGGGCAGAGTGGGCGGCATCAGGTTGAAGCCGTCCGCCGCCCCGCAGTCCAGCCACTGCTCCATCTCATCGGCAATGGACTGCGGGGTACCGATCATGGTGGCGTGTCCGCCTCCGGCGGCCAGCAGCCCCAGCAGTTCGCGCACCGTGGGCTGGTGCACGGCGATCAGCCGCTGGATCGTGGCATAGCGTCCCTTCGGTCCGGTGAAGCTGTGCAGTGGCGGCAGTTCGGGCACCGGGGCATCCAGGTCCCACCCGGAGGTGTCCTGCTGCACGAAGACGCCCAGCTGCTTGAGCGCGTCACCGGTGGGCAGCAGCTCGTTCAGTCGGCGCTGCTTGGCCCGTGCTTCCTCATGCGTGCGCCCCACGTAGGTCACCAGACCCGGCATGATCGCCACCGCTTCCGGGTCGCGTCCCGCCGCGGTGATCCGGGAGCGCAGGTCGGTACCGTACTCCAGGGCCATCTGCTGGTCGGCGGCCACCGCGTACACGGCCTCGGCATATTTCGCGGCCAGCTCCCGACCCTGCGGGGAGGAGCCGGCCTGGAACAGCACCGGGGCCCGCTGCGGGCCGCCGGGAACGTTCAGGGGGCCACGCACCGTGAAGTGCTCCCCCACGTGTTCGATGGGCTGCAGAAGTTCCGGGTTGGCGAAGTCCCCGTCCCGGCTGGCCTGTATGGCCTGGGCCGGGAAGGAGTCCCACAGCCGGCGCACCACCTGAATGAATTCATCGGCTCGCGCATATCGGGTGTCATGGTCCCCCAGCCCGGGCATCGAATGGTTCTGCGCCTCGGCATCCCACATGCTGGTGACCACGTTGACCCCGACCCGCCCGCCGGAGAGGTGGTCCAGGCTGGCCAGCATTCTGGCGGCATGGAATGGGGAGTAGAAGCTGGAGGAGACAGTACACACCAAGCCAATGTGCTCGGTGTGCTGGCTCAATGCCGAGAGCAGGGTCAGCGGCTCGTAGAACCAGGTGGGTCCGGCCTTTGCGGCCTGCGGGGAGACGGATTGGCCGTCGGCCAGGAACACCGCGTCCAGCAGCCCGCGCTCTGCGGTCTGCGCCAGCTGCGTGTAGTACCCGGTGTCGCCCAGGCGTTCGGCAGCGGAGTCCGGGTCCCGCCAGGCAGCCTGGTGGTGGCCGGCACCGTAGATGAACAGGTTCAGTTTCAATTGCTTGGGGCTCATCCCTTGACCAGTCCCCCATCCACGATCAGGTTCTGCCCGGTCACGCCGCGGGCCCAGCGGGAGGCGAAGAACAGGACGGCGTCCGCCAGTTCGGCCGGGCTGGTGACCTTGCGCAGCGGTGTGCCGGAGGCGATGAAGTCAAAGACCTCTTCCGGGGTGGCCGCGGAGGCGTCGGTCGTGCGCAGCAGTCCGCCCGAGACCATGTTCACGGTGATCCCCTCGGGTCCCAGGTCATCGGCGAAGGTGCGGGTCAGCGACAGCAGTGCCGCCTTGGTGGCCGTGTAGTCGTGGTACGGGACCACCGGATGCTGGAAGAGGTTCGTGCCGATATTGATGATCCGTCCAAAACCGGCTTTGCGCATGTTCGGCAGCACGGCCTGGATTGCGGCGACCGGGGCCAGCACCGACCCGGTGAACTGCTTGCTCAAATCGGCCGCGCTGAGTTCGCCAGCCTTGGGCCGGGCGTCCCCGTTGAAGGAGAAGTCGACCAGCGCGTTGTTGACCAGCGTGGTCAGCGGCTTGCCGAAGTGCTCTTCGGCCTGGCGGACCAGGTCCTTCAGCTGCCCGGCTTCACGCACATCAGCCTGCACGGCCAGGGCCTGTTCGGGGTAGCGGGCAGCCAGATCGTTGGCGGCCTGCCTCGAGGAGTGGTAGTTGAGGACCACGTTCGCTCCGGCGTCCAGGAAGGCGGTGCTGATGGCCGCGCCCAGCCCGCGCGCGGCGCCGGTGACCAACACCTGCTGCTCTGCCAGGGGTAGAGCACTGTTGCTGGTTTCGACGGTGGTGGTTTGTGTGTTCATGGTGTTCGAACTCCTTGAATGTGGGTCAAGGCGAACGGAACCCGGTGTGGATACGCCGCAGCCACTCAAAGGTGCGGGGCATCGTGGAATCCAGGACATTCCCTTCGCCAGTACTAACTGGTGCAGGTTCGACGGGTGTTTTCTCAGCCGCTGCGGCGGCACCCCGTGTCACTAACCCCATTCCTACCACATCCAGCGACAAGGCACCGACTTGGAGACTTTTTGGCCCGGACAATGCCGAGGCCGCCGTTGCCGTTACGAAAACGGACGGGACCGGACTCCTTGTCGCTTTGCCGGAACCGGCCTACGGTGAGGATATGGACACGGTAAATGACAAGGGCAAGGATCCCTACGCACCAGAAAACATCGACACCGGCGAAGTGTCACCCGAGCAGCTGAAGAAGTGGCGTGATGAGGGCGGGGCATCGCACATCCGTCCGGGCCAGGACGAGGATCCGGGAACCGCGACCAACTAGCGCGGTCTGCGTCACGGACACCACATGAAGGTGCCCCGGCGGTTCGGGCGATAGTGTCGCCCCGAAGCGATAAGGTGCTGGCTGTACACCACAGGCAGCACCTTATTTTTGGTGCGCCCACTGCATCGAAGGGAACCTTCTACCGCATGCGCAGCCCGCGTCGCTTCATCACCCTGGCCCTCTTGCTTGGCTCACTGTCACTGACCTCATGCTCGGCCGGGACGCTCAGCGATTTCAACCCCGACGCCGCTCCAGGGCAAACGCAGTCACAAGCCCTCTCCACCGGCGGCCCCATCACCGAAGAGCAAAGCCTTGAGTTCGCAGAATCGCTGGCGTTGCTTGAGGAAATCGACGTCAAGGGCCGCGCCCCGAAGACCGGGTACTCGCGCGAGGAATTCAGCAAGGGCTGGAAGGACCCCGATCGCAACGGGTGCGACGCGCGCAATGACATTCTCGCCCGGGACCTGAAGGACGTGGAATACCGGGAGGGACGCATTGAATGCGTGGTGCTCAGCGGCGTACTTGATGACCCCTACACCGGCAAGAGCATCTCCTTTGTGCGCGGGCAGGGAACCAGCAGCGCGGTGCAGATCGACCATGTGGTGGCGCTTTCGGATGCCTGGCAGAAGGGCGCCCAGCAGTGGGACGCCGAAACCCGCCTGAACTTTGCCAACGACCCGCTGAACCTGATGGCTGTGGATGGCCCGACCAATGCATCCAAGGGCGACAAGGACGCGGCAACGTGGCTGCCGCCCAACCGCTCCTTCCGGTGCAGCTACGTTTCCCGTCAGACGCAGGTGAAGGCGAAATATGACGCGTGGATGACAAAGGCCGAACAGGCGGCCATTGAGAAGATCCTGCGCAGCTGCCTCTAACCGCACACCCCCGACTCACGGCGGTGAACGGGTTTTTCCTAGGTTTACCCTGCTCCCCGAGGCGCCGCTTCATCCCACTGCGGTAGGTGAGCAGGCACATCTAGTCCTTTCGGAGGATTCCTTCGGACAACTATTTGTGCAATTATTGTAATTACAGTCATTGGTTTTTCACGGGACAGCGTGGTCTACGGAACAAGGGATGCGTGATGCGGAGATGAAGATGCGGCTTCTGGGGGTTGCGCTTTTGGTGTGCGGTGCCGCGGTCTTCATCTTTGCCCTCAACGTCCAGCATCGTGAGTTGGCCTACGGCCTGCTCACCGGGGCATACCTGCTCTTCGTGCTGGCCGTATGCACGCTGGTCGGACGAATCGTGGGAGCCTCGCGGGTGAGACCACCCAGCGGCGAATGATCCGCGCGCCCCCGTTGCGGCTCTGCACCAAAGCCGGCCACGATCACACGGTGAACGTGAAAGATCTGCTTGATAGTCAAACTGTGGCGCGGATTTCGCGATGAAAGCCGACCAGGCCGACCCGCTGCGAGTGGGCCGTGTGAAGCCAGGCCACGTGAACGACCCCCGACATCAACCCCACACTTCATCAAAAAGTATCGACAGGTTCACTCCCATGGGATAAACATGTGACGATCACTTGTTTACCTCTAGGGGATTTTCCATGCCTACCTCCAGACGTCTGCCCAGGGTCGGTTTCACTGCCCTGGCGTCCTTTTCGCTCATTGCCTCCGGCGCCGTTGGCGCGCAGGCAGCGCCCACCGACACAAGTCCGGCCAAGGAAGTAGAGCTCAACCTGCTGAGCATCAATGACTTCCACGGACGCATCCAGGCCGAGGGCGAATCTGCCGGAGCTGCAGTACTGGCCGGAGCGGTCGCAAAATATCGGCAGGAGAACGCGAATACCCTCTTTGTCTCGGCCGGCGACAACATCGGCGCCTCCACGTTCGCCTCCGCTGCACAGCAGGATGCGCCCACGATTGACGCGCTCGGCGCCGCCGGGTTGGACCTGTCGGTCGTGGGCAACCACGAATTCGATCGTGGCTTCCAGGACCTGCAGGAGCGTGTCATCCCCCGCTACGGCACGAAGTCCGAAGCCGAAGGAGCTGAGGGGGCGGACTATGCCCTCGGCGCGAACGTATACGAGAAGGGCACCGGCAAGCCGGCCCTCAGGGAGTACACAATCCGCGAAGTCGACGGTGTATCGGTCGGGTTCATCGGCACGGTCACCGCGGACACGGCCACGCTGGTTAGCCCCAGCGGGATCAGCGACCTCACCTTCGGCGACCAGCTCGAGGCCGCCAACCGGGTGGCAGAGAAGCTGAGCGATGGCGACAAGAACAACGGTGAAGCCGACGTGCTGGTGCTGCTGACCCACGACGGATCCGAAAGCACGGCCTGTGACACGATCGCTCAGGAATCAACGGATTATGGGCAGCTGATCCGCAATGCCGATGAGCACATTGACGCCATCATTTCCGGACACACCCATAAGCCCTACCACTGCTCAGTGCCAGTCGCGGGCACTGACCAAACCCGGCCGGTGATCCAGGCGCATCAGTACGGCACCACCCTGGGCGAAATCTCCCTGAGCATTGATGCCAGCGACGGCACGGTCACGCAGTCGGACACCAAGCTTGTCCCCTTGGCTGCCGAAGGCGGCTCGGCTTTCGAGCCAAACGATGCCGCTACAAAGATTGTTGACAAGGCCGTTGCCGAATCCGAAGAAGTAGGCCAGCAGGAAATCGGCGCCATCAGCGCCGACATCCTGCGCGGCGGCGAACCGGCGGGTGATGACCGCGGCGTAGAATCCACCCTGGGTAACACCGTCGCCGATGTCCACTTGTGGGCGACCTCCAACGAGGACTTCGGCGGGACCCTGGCACAAATCGCCTTCATGAACCCCGGTGGTCTGCGCGCTGATCTGCTGTACGGCAAAAACGGCATCGTCACCTACAAAGCAGCCGCGGACGTACAGCCCTTCGCCAACACCCTGATCACCATGGACATGACCGGCGCCCAGCTGTATGAAGTGCTCGAACAGCAGTGGCAGCCGGAAGGAGCTTCCCGTGAAAAGCTGCACCTGGGGATCTCCGAAGGACTGAGCTACACCTACGTGGAGGACGCGGCCCGCGGTGAGCACATCACGTCGGTGAGTTTCAACGGAAAGCCCGTCGCCGACTCTGACACGTTTCGGGTCGCGGCCAACGCGTTCCTGGCCTCCGGCGGGGATAACTTCACGGCCTTCGCTGAAGCCAAGGACCATGCCGACAGCGGCCAGGTGGACCTGGACGCCACGGTGAACTACTTCAAGTCCCACGACGTCGTGGATCCAGCGCCGCTGGGCCGCGCCGTGCAGGCCGGCACCGAATGGGCCACCGTGAGCCTCTCCTCGGCCACCCTCGCTCCTGGCGGCACCCTGGATGTGGCGGTTTCCGATTTGGAGCCCGGGGCGAAGATCTCGGCCAGCGCCTTCGACGGGGAGGTTGAAGTTCAGGACATCGCCGCGGCCGATGGCGCCGGCTCCACATCCTTCCAGCTGACCGCGCCTCAAAAGCTGAAGGAAGGCCAGTACCAGTTGGTGATCTCGCAGGTGGGCCGGGAGGACATTTCCGTGCCGCTCACGGTAGCTGCCGAGGCACCCACCACGCCGAGCACGCAACCCAGCCCGCAGCCGAGCGCCTCGCCCACGGCGTCCCCGTCGGCGTCGCCGTCGCCGTCGCCGTCGCCGTCGCCGACCCAGTCAACCCAAAGCCCCGCACCGCCACGCCCGGACGCTTCCCAGTCACCGGCACCCGATCCTCAGGATCTGGCCGACACGGGCTTCGCGTACTCGAGCATCGGCATC
Organism: Glutamicibacter creatinolyticus; assembly: GCF_006094275.1. Classification (GTDB taxonomy): domain Bacteria; phylum Actinomycetota; class Actinomycetes; order Actinomycetales; family Micrococcaceae; genus Glutamicibacter; species Glutamicibacter creatinolyticus. The sequence goes on along the minus strand of NZ_CP034412.1, from coordinate 245,098 downwards.
ATTGCCGCGGTCATCCTGGTCGTAGGGCTGCTCATGGTGCTGCTGCGTCGCCGGGGCAACACCCACTAAAGGCCGAGAGCCCAGGGAGACAATGTGAAGATTAACGTCAAAAGCACCGCCAGCGGCGGTGCTTTTGACGTGTCGACGCCCTGACCCCAGCCGGGGAAGCGGGGTCGCTCAGCGGCAGAAACTAGTCGATCTTCAGCTCGCCCATTTCGTCCCAGCCCTGACCATCGACCTTGCGGGAAATGATCTTCGGGGTGGACACCAGGGCCGGACGCATGGCTTCCAGACCTGCTGCGAAGTGCGGGCCATTGACGTGGGTGGCGGCCGCTTCGTCGTCACGGAACCCCTCAACCAGCACAAACTCGTTCGGGTCTTCGACGCTGGTGGACCAGTCGAAGAACAAGTTGCCCTCCTCGGCGCGGGTGGTGCGGGTGAACTCGGCGACGCGGTCCATGAAGCTTTCGGTGAATTCGGGCTTTACCTGGAACTTAACAACGATGAAGTACATGCCACCAGTCTAGTTAGCCGCCACCGGTGTGTCTCTTGATTTGGATGGCGCTCCGGTCACGTGCCGGCATTGCCTCGATCACCAGATCATAGGAATCCTCGACCAGTTCGCGCATCACCTGCGGGCCCAGTCCCACGCGCACTGAGTTCCAGTGTCTTTTGTTCATGTGGTAGGCGCCGGTGATCTGTTCGTGCTCGTCTCGCAGCCGTTCGGCGATGGCCGGTTCACATTTCAGGTTCAGCAGCAGTTCGCCCTGATGCACCATCAGCAGGGCGAACATCTTGCCCTTGGCGCGGTCCCGTCCGGCAACCTTGAACACGGTGCTGTGTTCCCCAAAGGGGAAGTCTTCGTAGGCTCCGGGCATGGACAGGCACAGGGCCCGCCACACCTCGTGGTGCTCCTCCAGCGCGCTCATTTCCACCGTCCCGGATCTCCGCCGCGTCCGGTTCCCACGGTAGCAGTCGCCGTCCGGGGCAGGGACTGGGGTGGGCTCCTTCGCAGCACTGGCGCTAGAGAAGCGGGTATTCGATCTTCGGGCAAGTGTCCATGACCACCTCGAGCCCGGCGTCCTTGGCGCGCTGCGCGGCGGCTTCGTCCACAACGCCCAGCTGCAGCCAGACGGCGCTGGCGCCGACCTCGATGGCCTGGTCCACGATGTCCCCGGCCTTCGCCGAGTTCACGAAGCAGTCCACGACGTCGATGTGCCCGGGGATCTGGTCCAGACGCTCAAACCCGGTTTCCCCCATGACGGTTTCCCCGCTCAGGGATACCGGCAGGATCTGCATTCCCAGCTGTTCCTTCAGGTAACGGGCAATGGAGGGGGCCACCCGCCGCGGGTTGTTCGTCAATCCCACCACGGCCCAGCGGGCGGGGGTGGTCAGCAGCCGGCGGATAACCTCTGGATCATTGACATGTTTGGCGTTCATGCCGTCACCCTACCCCGGGTGCGGGCAGGGGAAAACCACCGCTGCGAACTTGCAGCGGTGGTTCAGGTGCGGGTAGCGGCCCGGCCTCCCCCAGCCATCCAAGGGGCCGCTACCCGGGTCTTGTGTCCGGCTACGGGACCAGATTCTGCTCCGGTTGGCCGCTGGCGGCGCTGGAGTGCGTGAATGCCCCGCGGAACGCGGCGGCCGGGTGGTTTGACGGCAGCCGGTCCCCGCGCCCGAACACCTTGTGGCGCAGGCTTCCCGGGGTGTACTGGGTTTGCGCCAGTCCGCGGCGACGCAGTTCGGGCAGCAGCCCGTCAATGAAGTTGTCGTAGGAGCCGGGCAGCACGTGGTTCATGATGTTCAGCCCGTCGATGCCCGCGTCCTGCCACTGCTCCAGCTGGTCGGCGATCTGTTCCGGGGTTCCGACCAGCTGCTGGGCCTTCGCCCGGTAGTGGGCCAGATCCCGCAGCGTCGGGTTGCCGCCGGGGGTGGAGGCCAGCACCGCTTCGAGCACCCCCTGGGCGCCTTCGGTCTGCACCTGGCCCAGCGGGGTGTCCAGCTCCAGTCCTCCCAGGTCGATTCCCAGCCCGCCGCCGATGTGCGCGATGATCGCGTGCGGGTCCAGGTACTGGTCGTATTCGGCTTCCAGCGCCTTGGCCTCCGCCTCGGTGGAGCCCACCACGAAGGAAAGCCCGGCGAAAACCTTCAGATCCTGGCGGCGGCGCCCGGCCGCCTGCAGGTTCGTATCCAGCTGGGCGACCTTCTTGGCCACGTACTGCGGGTGCGGAGCGAACAGGAAGGTCGCCTCGGCGTGGGTCGCGGCGAACTGGGTGCCGCGCGGGGAGGAACCGGCCTGGAAGAGGAAGGGGGTGCGCTGGGTGCTGGGCACGGCCAGGTGCGGCCCGTCGATGGAATAGATCTGGCCGCGGTGGTTGATCTTGCTGACCTTGTCCGGATCCGCGTAGATCCCGTTAGCCTTGTCCGCCAGCAGCGCGTCGTCCGCCCAGGAGCCTTCCCACAGCTTGTAGGCGGCCTCCACGTATTCCTCCGCCCAGCTGTAGCGGTCATCGTGGGCGACCAGGGAGGCTCCCCCGAAGTTGCGGTGCGCGTTTTCCAGGACGCTGGTGACAATGTTCCAGGCGACCCGGCCGTTGGAGAGGTGGTCCAGGGTGGAGAGCTGGCGGGCGAACTGGAAGGGGTGGGCCTGGATGACCGAGCTGGTCATGGCCAGCCCGATCTGCCCGGTGCCGGCGGCCAGCGCGGAGAGCAGCACCAGTGGATCGTGGCTGGGCACCTGCAGCCCCTTGCGCACGTGGGAGGCCCAGCCGCCCTCGTGGTCCCCATAGAGGCCCACCACGTCGGCGAAGAACATGGCGTCGAACTTCGCGTCCTCCAGTTTGCGGGCCAGGTCCACCCAGGGCGCCAGTTCGTGGAAGCGGTGCTGCTGGGCCTGCGGGTGGCGCCACATGCCGCCCAGGATGTGGCTGGAGGTGTTCATCAAGAAGGCGGACAGCAGCAGGCGCGGTCGCTGGTCAAAGGTTCCCATTTACTTCTTTCCCTTCGCTTCGCCAATGGAGTTCAACCCGGTGGGGATGGTGCCGTTGATGAAGTAGTCCCCCACGGAGCGGGCCTTGAACGCGACCGGGTTGTGGGTGGCCACGGTGCGCGCGTTGCGCCAGTAGCGGTCCAGCGACTTGCTGGTGGACACCGCGGAGGCGCCGGTGACGTCGAACAGCTCGCTGGTGGCATCCAGCACCAGCTTCGGGGTGGCCACGTGGGCCTGCTGCACCGCCAGTTCGGCGCGCAGGTAGGCCTGCTGCTCGTCCAGCCCCAGCGCCGCATCGTGGGCGGCATCCAGTTCCCGGGCGGCGGTGATGACAATCGACTCGGCGGCAAACACGTTGGCGGCCAGGCGCCCCACCAGTTCCTGGATCTGTGCGTCATCGCGGAACAGCGCCCCGGAACCGGTGTTGAAGGTGCGGGTGCGCGCGGCCACCAGCCCGGCCGCCTCGCCACGGGCCGCCTTGCCGATGCCCACCAGCACGGCCAGCAGGCACAGCTGGAAGAACGCCGGTTCCAGGGTGGAGGCGACCTTGCGCTGGATGATGTTCTGCTCCTGCACCGGGACATCCTCAAAGATGGCGGTGCCGGTGCCGGTCAGCGGCTGGCCGAAGCCGTCCCAGTCATCCAGGATCCGCACGCCCGGCGCGGTGCGTTCCACGACCGCGTACTGCCGCCCCTCCACGCCGTCCGTGGAGGCCATCACCACCACCCAGTCGGCGAAGATGGAGCCGGTGGTGTAGTACTTTTCCCCGCGCAGCACCCACCCGGCCCCGGTGTTGATCAGCTTGGTGTTCGTGGCGCCCAGGGCGTTGCCGCCGCGTTCGGTGGCGGCGTTGCCGAAGATTTCGCCGGCCAGCACCCGCGGGAACCAGCGGTCCTGGAACTCGGCGGGCTGCAGCGCGATGGTCTCCACGAAGGAGAAGTGGCTGCGCAGCAGGTGGGCCACGTTGGAGTCGGCGGCAGCCAATTCGATCAGCAGCCGGAACAGGTCGGTGTGGCTCACCGGCGTTCCGCCGTGGCTGGCCGGGACCCGCAGCGCCGTGAAGCCGGCGTCCTTGAGCCACGCCACCTGCTGGTAGGGCAGTTCACGGTGTTGTTCGCGCTCCCGGGCGCCCTGGGCGATGCGGGTGAAGACCGGGCGAAAGCGTTCCAGCAGGCGTTGGTAGACCGCTTCGTCGCTGGTGGCCTGGATGGCGTGGGTGCTCATGCTCCTCTTTTCGTGACGGGGGAAGTTCGTCGTTCGTCGGTGGCCGGGCGCTTCCCGGCCGGGCTCGGGTTCAGCCGGCGGCAGGGCACAGTTCACGCAGAACCTGCCCGGGGTTCGCCGCCAGCAGGGTGCGGGTGTAGGGGTGGGCCGGTTCGGTGAACACCTGGTGCACGCTGCCGCTCTCCACCAGCTCCCCGCGCCGCATGACCCCCACATGGTGGCTGATGCGTTCCACCACATGCAGGTCGTGGGAAATGAACAGGTAGGTCAGCCCGTGCTCGCGCTGCAGGGACTGGAGCAAGGCCAGGATCTGCTCCTGAGTGAGCACATCCAGTGCGCTCAGCGCCTCGTCCAGCACCAGGATCTCGGCCCCGGACGCCAGCGCCCGGGCGATCGCCACCCGCTGGCGCTGTCCGCCGGAGAGCTGGGGCGGGCGGGCCGCGGCCAGGGAAGGGGCCAGGTTGACCTGCTCCATGAGCTCGGCCACCCGTCCGGAACGCCAGCGCGGGTCCCCCAGCCGGTAGTTCAGCAACGGCTCGGCAATGATCGATGCGATGCGCTGGCGCGGGTCCAACGCCGAGTCCGGGTTCTGGTAGACCAGCTGGGCCTGGCGCCACAGCTGGTGCCGGCGCCGGCCGTGGGCCGCACCCACCCGCTGCCCGTTGACCCGGATCTGCCCGGACTGCGGATCCAGCAGGCCCATGATCAGCTTGGCGGTCGTGGACTTGCCCGAACCCGATTCCCCGACCAGGGAGAACGTGGTGCCGCGCGGGACCTGGAAGCTGACCTGGTGCACCGCACGGTGGGCGGTGGCGCCGCGGCCGAAGGTCCTGGACACCTCCTGCACGTCGATCGCGATGTCTGCGTGTGCGACCGGTTGGGGCCGCTGCCGGTTGCCGGTGGCCTGGGCCAGCAGCGCCCGGGTGTAGGGTTCGGTGCTTTCGGTGATCAGCGAGCGCACGCTGCGGTCCTCCAGGATCCGCCCCGAATTCATCACCAGCACCCGGTCGGCGATGTCCGTGGCGACCGCCAGGTCGTGGGTCACGAACAGGACCGTGGTGCCCTTTTGCCGGGCCAGGGATACGAAGACCTCCAGCACGGTGCGCTGCACCGTGACGTCCAGGGCGCTGGTCGGCTCATCGGCGATCAGCAGCTGCGGGTCCAGCGCGAAGGCGATCGCGATCAGCACCCGCTGCTTCAGTCCGCCGGACAGCTCGTGCGGGTACTGGCCCAGCCGGTATTCCGGGCGGTCAACGCCCACGCTTGCCAGCAGTTCGACGACCCGGGACCGCCATTGGGCCTTGGGCACCGAACGCTGCGGGTGCAGCCGGAACACCTCGATCAGCTGGGAGCCGATGGTCTTCACCGGGTCCAGGCTGGAGCCCGGATCCTGGGGCACCAGCCCGATGCCGGCCCCGCGGATGGCCCGCCAGCGGCGCACATCCAGGCTCGTCACCTCGGTGCCGCCAAAGCGGATGGACCCCTCGACGCGGGTGCCGGCCGGCAGCAGCCCGATCAGCGCCTTGGTCAGGGTCGACTTGCCGGACCCGGATTCCCCGACAACGGCGAGGATCTGCCCCGAGGGGATGTGCAGGTCCAGCCCGTTGGCGGCCACCGTCCCGCCGGGGTAGCGTACCGTGAGGTCCTCGATGCGCACCACCGGTGCGGCGGGGGTGTTCTTGGTGTTCATTTCCATGTCCACTGTCCTTGTCCTAGAAGCGGAAGGCGCGGTTGATGCTGCGCCCCAGGGCGGCGGTGAGCATGACGGCCGTGACGATCACCAGGCCCGGCAGGGTGGTCAGCCACCAGGCCACCGACAGGTACTGGCGTCCCTCGGAAATCAGCAGCCCCCATTCGGGGGTGGGCGGCGGGGCGCCGAAGCCCAGGAAACCCAGTCCCGAGATGGCCAGGATCGCCGCCCCCAAATCCACGGCGAGCAGGGCCAGCACCGGTCCGATCACGTGCGGCAGGATGTGCCGGCGCAGCACGGTGAAGTAGCCGCCGCCGCTCATCAGTGCCGCCTGCACGAAGTCGTGGGAGCGCACCCGCAGCACCTCGGTGCGCACCAGCCGGGCGAACGCGGCGATCGAGGCGATCCCCACCCCCAGGCCCAGGGACAGCGGCCCGGGCTCGGTGGCGGTGACCAGGATCAGCGCGATCAGGAACGCGGGCACCGCCAGCAGCACGTCCACCAGGCGCATGGCCACGGCGTCCGCCGCCCTTCCGGCGGTGCCGGCCAGCAGGCCCAGCACGCTGCCGAGCACCGAACCGATCAGGCATGCCAGTCCCGCGGTCATCAGGGTTTGCCGCGTGCCGTGCACCACCCGGGAGTACACGTCGCGGCCCAGGTGGTCGGTGCCAAAGGGGTGGGCGGGGCTGGGGGCGCTCAGCTTCTGCGCCGGGATCCCGGTGATCGGGTCCGCTGCGCTGAACGCGCCGGGCACCAGCGCCCAGGCCAGCAGCAGGCCCAGCGGCAGCAGCATCCACCAGCGTCCCAGCCAGCGGCGCACCGGGCGGCCCGGTGCTGGCGCCGCGGTGGTTGGTGCCGGCTCCGGGAGCGGCAGCCCGGCCGGGGTGGTGTTCTGTTCGGTCAGTACGCTCATGATCCCTTGTCCCTTCAGGCGGCCAGGGCCCGTGCCGAGCCGGCGTGGGCGGTAATGATTCGGGGGTCCAGCTGCGGGTGGATGAGGTCCACCAGCAGGTTCACCACAGTGAAGGTGGCGGCGGTGAGCAGCACCAGCCCCTGCACCAGGGGAATGTCCTGGACGGTGACCGCCTGCAGCACCAGCTGCCCCAGTCCGGCGCGGGCGAACACGGTCTCGGTGATCACCGAGCCGGCCAGCAGGGTGCCGATGGTGATCCCGGCAATCGACAGCGCGGCCGGGGCGGCGTTCTTCAGGGTGTGGCGGTAGAAGATCCAGGACTCTCCGGCCCCCTTGGCGCGCAGCACGTCCACGAACGGCTGGGCCGAGACCTGCTGAACGCTCTTGAGCAGCACCTGGGCGATCGGTGCGCTCAGGTGCAGGGCCAGCACCAGGATCGGCACCAGCAGCGACAGCGCCGAACCGTCCGGGAACAGGGACATCACCCCCAGCTGCACGGCCAGCAGCTGCAGCAGCACCAGGCCCAGCCAGAACACCGGGATTGAAATGAACAGCGGCGGCAGGTTCAACAGCGCCCGGCGCAGCCGCTCACCGCGGGCCAGGGTGGCCGCGGCCACCAGGGCCACCGCCAGCAGGACGGCCAGCACGAAGGCGCTGCCGGCCAGGACCAGGGTGGATCCGATGACCTCCCCGATCCGGGCGGCCACCGGCGCCCCGGAGGACAGCGAGTAGCCCAGGTCCCCGCGCAGCAGCGCGCACAGCTGCCCCAGGTATTGGGTGATCAGCGGTTGGTCATAGCCGTAGTGGGCCTTCAGCTGTGCGATGGTGGCCGGGTCCGCGGCGGCGTCGGTGGACAGGAAGATGGTCACCGGGTCATTCGGCAGGGCCTGCACCGCCAGGAAAACCGCGGTGTAGGCCAGCCAGATGACCAGCAGGGCCTGGCCAACGCGCTTGGCAATGTATCCGCCCATGCTTCCCTCCCCTACTTGCCGCTCTTCCAGGCGCCCTGGAAGATCGGGGCGGTGCCGGAGGTGAAGTCGACGTGGGTGCCCGAATGCGCGCCGTAGACCTGGACCTCATCCCACAGCACCAGGGTCAGGGCCTTGTCCAGCACCAGGGCACGCTGTTCCTCACCGATCAGCTTCAGGTGCTCCTGCTCGGTGGTGGCCGCCTGTTCCCGGGTGAACAGTTCGTTCAGCTCTTCGTCCGCGTTCAGCGTCTGGGTGTTGTTCGCCGGCCCGAAGACCGGCCCCAGCCCGCCGTAGGCGAACTGCCGGGTGCCGAAGAATTCGACCTTGTCATCGACCAGGGCACTGGTCAGGAACGTGTTGTCCGCTGCCCGGTTCACCAGTTTGACCCCGATCTCGCGCCACTGCTGCTCAATAAGTTCGAAGGCCGGCTTGATGACCACCGAGTTGTTCGAGGAGGCGACGGTGACCTCCAGCTTCTTCCCGTCCTTCTGCCGGATCCCATCCGGTCCCGGAACCCAGCCGGCCTCATCCAGCAGCTCCTTGGAGCGCGCCGGGTCGTAGGCCAATTCCGCGGAGAAGTCCACGAAGCCCGGGGCCTTGTGGTTCAGAATCGATGCGGAAATCACATAGCTGTCCGAAAGCACGGTGTCCTTCAGCGCCTGGCGGTCGATGCCCACCTGCAGCGCCTGGCGGACCTTGGCGTCGGCCAGCTGCCCGGAGCCAATGCGCACCGAGGCGTTGTTGGTGGTCAAGTCCACGCCCTGCGCGGCGAACACCTGGCCGCCGCCGGATTTCAGCACCTGCTCATCCACCGGCTGCAATCCCCGAACCAGGTCCACCTGCCCGGACTGGGCGGCACCGGCACGGTGCGCAACCTCCGGCAGGTACTTGATGACCAGCTCATCCAGGTAGGGAGCCCCCGGGTTCTGTGCACCCTGCGGAGCCCAGGCGTAGTCGTCGCGGGCGCTGAACACCACTTCCTCATCGGGCTTTTCCGAGGCGAAGACGAACGGTCCCGAACCCACGATCTTGGAGATCGCCGACTGCCCGGCGTTGTCCAGCTTCAGCGTTTCGGGGGCCACCAGCCCGGCGGTCACCGAGGAGGTGGCGCGCAGGAAGTTGGCGTCCGGACGCTTCAGGGTGACCTGGACCTTGTTCCCGTCCAGCACCTTGGAGGACTTGTACGCCGAGAAATCCACGTTCGGCTGGATCTGCGCATCCTTGATGCCCAGTCCCAGCGCGTCCAGGTTCGCCTTGACGGCCTTGGCATCCAGTGCGGTGCCGTTGGAGAACGTCACCCCATCACGAATGGTGAACGTGTACTGGGTCTTGGCCTCGTTGGAGGTGAAGCCGCTGGCGATCCACCCCACCAGCTTGCCCTGCTCGGCGTCAAAATAGGTCAGCCGGTCCAGCACCGAGTTCAGCACGTTGGCCTTCTCGTAGAACCGGGCCGCCTGGGTCTGCCAGTTGTCGATGGGGGTGACCTCGGCGTAGGTCAGGGTTCCACCCTGCACCGGGTCGCCGGCCGACTGTGCCGACTCGGTGTTCGGGCTTGCCACGCCGCTGCCGCCGCATGCGGTCAACGACAGCCCCAGGGCCGCAAGCAGTGCGGTGGCTTTCAGCGCCAAACGTGGTGGCCGCATAATCCGTGTTCCTCTCGGTTTAGCCCGAGGAGCACGCTGAATTCAGGTCCCTCCCGCGAAGGGAGGCAAAACAGGCAGACATCCGCCCGTGTTCGGGGACCGTTGCGAAATCTAGCAATCTCCATCGGTCCTGGCCTTAGCACCGCTCCCCGTCGGGGTGGTTGCTGCGACGTCAACGAGCCAGGTCTCTCAGTCGCTCTGGATGGTGTTGTTCCGGTGGGTGTTCCGGGTGATTTCAGTGTGCGGCGGGGACATTCATGTGACCAACCATGACGAAACATCGACGTCACATCGTCACCGAGGAGGCGACAAAGGCTCGGCAGCACCGTAACAATGGGGTCACATGCGCCGGTAAGTCATTATGTGAAGGCGAAAACCGCAGATCCTTGACAATCCCCCCGGCAGGATGGCGCCGGTGCCACCGCGCCCGCTGTAGCGGGTGGCGCGGGTCTTACACGCATCCGCGGACCGGGGGCAGCACCGTGCAGCAGCCGCAGGGCCGGGCCTGCTTGCCCCTGTCCCGCAGTTGGAGCCCTGTGAAACCCTGTACAGATTCCTCATCCACGAGCCGGCCGATCCACCGGCGCGGAAAAACCGCTGGGGGCTACGCCCTGCCGGGGCCCATAGGCCAGGCGACAACGAAACGCTCAAGCACGACCCGGAAACCCGGCTGCGACGTCAGGGTCGGATCCCATTGGTGTCCAGCAACCCGCTGGGTGCGACGCCAGTACTTCTCATGCTCGCGGCGCCAGCTGGCCAACGAGCGGTCATCCTCCCCTTCGGCAAAGGCGAAATCGGCGTCCACGTGATCAAAAGCCGCCAAGGTGACCTCGGTGGTCTGCAGGATGAGACGCGCCGTACCGGTGGAATCGCAGGCTAGCCAATAGGCGCCTGCCTCCGGCAACGGTTCACCGCTTGCCGTGTACTCGTTCTCCAGGCTCGAGGTTGCGCGCTTATCCCCGTCGGAAACTGCGCGCAGCAACGCATCGGCCAACGCGGGACTGTCCCCGAAGTAGTCAACGACAGGCAACACCTCGGGTCGCAGGCCCCCGCCCCCTGCCCAAAGCACATAATCGCCCCACAATTGTCTTGCCCGCGCGAGGCCGACCGGCGGGAACCGGGAGGCCGAGGAATCCATGGCCCCAAGCCTAGTGCTTTCCGCCATGGGCCGGCGCTGCACAGGGGCCTTTCATTGCCTCTGCCCGGAACCAAGGTTGCGCGCAAAAATCGGCGGGAAAGGCATATGGTGCTTCGTGCGCAGAAACCACCGGCTCCTCTCCGAAGGACGGCCCCGCCCAGGAGGCACTGCGCCGAAAGCCGGTTCCTCAGTACAACCACAACTTTTGGGATGTGATGCGTGTCACTTCCATTCGATGTGGTGCACTTCGCCTAGCTTGAGGGGGTCAGAACCCATCAACCCCCCAAGGAGCGGGTAGCTGTGCACCCACGATCACTTCGCGCCCCAGCCTGCGCGATCAGCCTGGCGTTGGGCTTGACCGCGCTCAGTCTGGCGCCGGCCCAGGCAGAACCACGCCAAACCGAAAAGCAAGCCACCGCCACCGGTTACGGTGGCGCCGTGGCCACCGTCGACCCGGAGGCCACCTCCGCGGCGATTTCCGTGTTGCGCCGCGGCGGCAACGCCGTGGACGCGGCGGTGGCCGCCGCCGCGACACTGGGAGTCGCCGAACCCTACAGCGCCGGCATTGGCGGCGGAGGCTACTTCATGTACTACGACGCCGACACCCGGAAGATCAGCACGCTGGACGGTCGGGAAACCGCCCCGTCCGCCATGCCCCACGACGCCTTCATTGATCCGCAGACCGGCAGCCCCTACCCCTTCACCCCGGAGCTGGTGACCAGCGGGGTGTCCGTGGGCGTGCCCGGCACGCTGGCCACCTGGGATGAGGCCCTGGACCGCTGGGGAACGATGAGCCTGGGCAAGGCCCTGCAGCCGGCCATCAAGACGGCCACGCGCGGCTTCGTCGTGGATGAGACGTTCCGCGAGCAAACCCTGGATAACAAGGAGCGGTTCGAGGCCTTCGAGTCCACCCGGAAGCTGTACCTTCCCCGGGGGGATGCCCCCAAGGTGGGCAGCGTGTTCAAGAACCCCGATTTGGCCAAGACCTACCGCATGATTGCGCGCCGGGGCATCAACTCGTTCTACCGCGGTGAGCTCGCCGAGCAGATCGCCGCGACCGTGCAGGCCCCGCCGGTGGTGCCGGGAACCGAGCTGCCCGTGCCAGCCGGCCACATGACCGCCGCGGACCTGGCACGCTACAAGGTCGTAAAGCAGAAGCCGACCAGGGTGAACTATCGCGGCCTGGACGTCTACGGGATGGCCCCCTCCAGCAGTGGGGGCACCACGGTCGGCGAGGCCCTGAACATCCTGAATCGGTTCCAGCTTTCCACGATGCCGCGACCCGACGCGCTGCACCACTACCTGGAGGCCAGCGCCCTGGCGTTTGCCGACCGCGGCAAATACGTCGGGGATCCGGCATTCGTCGATGTGCCCACCCGCCAGCTGACCGACCGGCTCTTCGGGGCCGAGCGGGCCTGCGCCCTGGATCCGCAGCGCGCCTCCGTGAAACCGGTAGCGCCGGGCGATGCCGCCAACTACGACGGGCGCTGCCCCACCGAAGCCGGTGTGGTGGCGCAGGAGAAGGACACGGAGAACATCTCGACCACGCACCTGTCGGTGGCCGACCGGTGGGGCAACGTCGTGTCCTACACGCTGACCATTGAACAGACCGGCGGTTCGGGCATCGTGGTGCCGGGCCGCGGGTTCCTGCTCAACAACGAGCTGACCGACTTCTCCACCGTCTACGATCCGGCCGACCCGAACCGCATCGAGCCGGGCAAGCGGCCGCGCTCCTCCATGGCGCCGACCATTGTGCTCAAGGACCGCAAGCCGGTGCTGGCGGTTGGCTCCCCGGGCGGCTCGACGATCATCACCACGGTGCTGCAGACCCTGGTCAACCGCGTGGATCTGGGCATGGAGATTTCCGAGGCGATTGCCGCGCCGCGCGCCTCACAGCGCAACACCACCGCGGTCACCGCCGAACCGGAGTTCATTGCCGATGATGCCCGGATGCTGGAGCCCTTCGGCCACCAGTTCGTGCCGTCCGGGGATTCCTTTACCCCGCAGGCGGAGATCGGTGCGGTGGCGGCCGTGGAGATCGGCCCGCGGGGCAAGCTGACCGCCGCGGCCGAACCGACCCGGCGCGGGGGCGGCTCGGCGATGGTGGTGAAGCAGCTGAAGGGACACAAGAAGCACAAGTAGCTCCCGCGCATCCACACCGAAGGCGGCGCGGCCGCGGAAAGACCAGTGACGGGTTTTTCCGCGGCCGCGCCGCCCTGTTCACCGCTGGCCGCTAGCGGGCGGCAGCCAGGCGGTTGGCGATCTTGTACTGGGCGGCGCGGTGGGTGTCCTTGACCCGGTCGCCGGCACCGAAGAGCTTGTTGCGCAGCGAGCCTTCGGCATACTCGGTCTTGTAGGCGCCGCGGGCCTGCAGTTCGGGAACCACATACTCGACGATGTCCTCAAAGGTTCCCGGGGTGATCGCGTAGGCGAGGTTGAACCCGTCCACGTCGGTGTAGTCCACCCAGTCGATCAGCTTCTCGGCTACCTCGGCGCCCGAACCGACGGTGATCGGGCCGAAACCGCCCACGCCGACCCACTCGGCCAGCTGCCGGATGGTCCACGGTGAGCCCTCGTCGCCGCTGGCCTTCTGGAAGGTCTCCACGGAAGACTGGATCGCGTTGGACTTCACGTTCGAGCCGATCACGTCGTCCGGGTCGTAGGCCGAGAGGTCCACCCCCATCCACCCGGAGATCAGCACCAGTGCCCCCTCGACGTCAGCGTAGGACTTGTAGTCCTCGTACTTCGCCTGCGCGGTGGCCGAGTCCTGGCCGGTGATGATGGTCTGCATGGCGAAGATCTTGATGTCGTAGCGGTCCCGGCCGGCGGCCTCGGCGGCGTCACGGATCTTGGTGACGGTGGCCTTGAGCATTTCCCGGGTCGGCGAGGTGACGAAGACGGCCTCCGCGTTCTCGGCCGCGAACTTCACCCCGCGGCTGGAGGCCCCGGCCTGGTAGATCACCGGGGTGCGCTGGGTGCTCGGTTCGGTGATGGCGATGCCCGGTACCTTGAAGTACTTGCCCTCATGGTTGATCGGGTGCACCTGCTCCGGGTTGGTGTAGATGCCGCGGACCTTGTCGGCCTTGACCGCGTCATCTTCCCAGGAGCCCTCCAGCAGCTTGTACACCACTTCCAGGTACTCATCGGCGTGGTCGTAGCGTTCGTCGTGCTCCATCTGGTCTTCCTGGCCCATGTTGCGCGCGGCGGAGGGCAGGTAGCCGGTGACCACGTTCCAGCCGACCCGGCCCCCGGTGAGGTGGTCCAGGGTGGCCAGGCGGCGGGCGAACGGGTACGGGTGCTCGTAGGCGGTGCCCGCGGTGATGCCGAAGCCGAGGTTCTCGGTGACCGCGGCCATGGCGGAGACCAGCAGAATCGGGTCGTTGACCGGGGCCTGGGCGCCGGTGCGCAGCGGGGATTCGTTGGTGCCGTTGTAGACGTCATAGGTGCCCAGCACATCGGCGATGAACAGCCCGTCGAACTTGCCCTTTTCCAGCACCTTGGCCAGGTGGGTCCAGTAGCCCAGGGTGTTGTAGCTTGCGGCTTGGTCCTGCGGGTGGCGCCAGAGTCCGGGCGACTGGTGGGCGACGCAGTTCATGTCAAAGGCGTTGAACAGGATTTCGCGGGGTGTGCGGCTCATGGCGGTCCTTCTTTCGGGGGTTTGATTCGATGGTGGCGGGCGGGACTAGCGGAAGCTGACCTGGCCCGGGGCGGGGACGTCCCCGGTGGCGTTCAGCCGCACCGGGGGCACCGCGTTGATCTCGTAGTCGCCCACGATGCGGGATTTGTAGATGGCGGGGTTGTGGGTGGCGATGGTGCGGGCGTTGCGCCAGTGCCGGTCCATGTTGCAGCTGGCCTTGGTGGCCGAGGCGCCCAGCGGGTCAAAGAGCTTGCTGGTCACCCCGATGGTCAGCGGCTGGGTGACCGATTGGGCGCGGTTGGCGGCCAACTCGCACACCGCATAGCGTTCGGCGGGGCTCAGGTTGGCGTCGGCCAGGGCGGCCTCGACCTCCAGCACGGCGCCCATCACCACCGACTCGATGGCGAAGACCTCGGCCGAGACCTCCCCCACGACCTGCAGGACCTGCGGTTCGTGGCGGACCGGGACCCCGGTGCCGGTGCTGAAGCTGCGGGTGCGCAGCTGGACCGAGGAGCGCAGGTCATTCAGCGCCGCGCGGGCCACGCCGGCCTGCACGGCCAGCAGCACCAGCTGGAAGATCGCCGATTCGGTGTCGTTCTCATGCTGCGGGATGAAGCTGTCCACCGGGACCCGCTCGAACGTAGTGGTGCCGGTGCCCGTCAGCTGCTGGCCGAACCCGTCCCAGTCATCCAGGATCCGCACCCCGGAATGCTGGGTGGCCACGACGGCGATCTGCCGACCGGGCAGCTGCGGGTGGGCCACGGCCACCATGGTCCAGTCGGCAAAGATGGTCCCGGTGCAGTAGTACTTCTCCCCGGTGACGAACCAGCGGCCCTCGTGCTCGGTGGCCGTGGTGTTCAGGCTGCCCAGCCGGTTGCCGCCGCGTTCGGTGTAGGCGTTGCCCACAATGTGCCCGGCGGAGATCCGCTCCAGCCATTTGGCCTGCAGCGACTGGTCCTCGAAGGCCAGCACGTCTTCGACGAAGGCCAGGTGGGCACGCCAGAGCTGGGCGATGTGGGAGTCGGCTTCGGCCAGTTCAATCAGCAGGCGGAAGACATCGGACATGCGGGCACCGTACCCGCCGCGGTCCACCGGGACGCGCAGGGCCCCGAAGCGTTCCCGGTTCAGCAGCCCCACTTGCTCAAAGGGCAGGATGCGCTCCCGGTCCCGGTGGGCCGCGCCCTCGGCGATTTGCGCGAAGACCGGCCGGAAGGTGGCGGCCAGGCGTTCATATTGTTCGTCGGCCCCAGGCCCCGGGGTGATCTTCAGCAGCTGCCGCTCGGGCAGCTGCTCGGGGTGCTGGTCCAGGTCCACGGCGTTGCCCGCAGGGGCCTGGGCAGGGTCGGACAGCGTGTTGAAGTCCGGTTGGGGTTCGCCGAATGACATGCAAGAGCCTCAATTCTTCCATCGGTCCTGGCGGTAGCACCGGCCCGCATGGGGTGGTTGCTGCGGCGTCGTGGAGCCAGATCTCTCGGCCGCTCTGGATGGTTCATCTCATTTGTACCGGCGGTGACGAAGCCGGCTCAAGGCCTGGCGTCATATTTCGGGGCATGAAGCGCAGATGACGTCGAACGCCCGGATCGCGCGAATGGGCAGGACGTTACAGCCTGACCCCCTCAAGCGGCAGAATGATGCAGAATCCACAAGGGATCAAAGAAATACCAGAATTACCGGCCCCAGAAACGTATGCTTCGAAGATTCGTCACATTACGAACGATTTGCCTTCCATCCGTTCGGGACGATTACATGGTGGCGTAACCATCCCGAGCGGCCGAGAGATCTGGCTCGTTGACGCCGCAGCAACCACCATGACGGGGAGAAGGCCTCTTCCTGCATGGA
This sequence comes from Glutamicibacter creatinolyticus, assembly GCF_006094275.1. GTDB lineage: Bacteria > Actinomycetota > Actinomycetes > Actinomycetales > Micrococcaceae > Glutamicibacter > Glutamicibacter creatinolyticus. The sequence continues at coordinate 229,054 of NZ_CP034412.1, read as the reverse complement.
CGGTGCTAACGCCAGAAGCGATGGAGATGACAATGAGTACTGTCCTTGTGTCGCCCACACCCGTGGCGCCATCCACTGCCCGATCGGTTCAGTTCCACAACCTGGGGCGTTCGTTCACCGCAGGACGGCAGACCCGCACGGTCCTGTCGGGCATCGACCTGCAGATCACCGCCGGTCAGGTGGTGGCCATCCTGGGCGCCAGCGGCTGCGGCAAGTCCACACTGCTGCGCACCGTCAGCGGCCTGGATCACCCCAGTGTCGGCCAGGTCCGCATTGGCGGCCACGCCGTGGAGGGAATCGATGACCGCTGTGCGGTGGCGTTCCAGGAACCCCGGTTGCTGCCGTGGCGGACGGTGCGCCAGAACATCGCCCTGGGCCTGTCTCCGCAGCTGACCGCCCAGGCCGGGCGCGAGCTGATCGCCGAGCTGCTGGAACTGACCGAACTCACCCACGCGGCGGAACTTCGTCCGCGCGAGATTTCCGGGGGCATGGCCCAGCGCGTTTCACTGGCCCGCGCCCTGGCACGGCGCCCCGGGGTCCTGCTGCTGGACGAACCGTTCGGCGCGCTGGATGCCCTGACCCGCCTGAAAATGCAGGATCTGCTGCTGGACATCCACCGTTCGTTCCCGACCACGGTGCTGATGGTCACCCATGACGTGGACGAGGCCCTGAGCCTGGCCGACCGCGTCATTGTCCTGGGGCACCGGCGGCCGAACGCGGAGCAGAAGCAGAACGGGGCCGGGGTCATCGAGGACCTGCCCCTGAACTCCCACAGGCCCCGCAACCGGACGGGTTCCGGATTCACCGCCCAGCGCGCGCATCTGCTGCAGCTGCTCGGTGTCGACCCGTCGGGCCATTAACCCCCGCGCCGCGTCGCCTTCCTGCCCATCCCTCACCCTTGCGTCCGGGCCTGCTCCCGTGCGCCGCCGAACCCACCCGCTAAGGATTCCCATGTCAAAATTCATCCTGTCCCGCCGTTGCGCATTCACCTTCGCCGCCGTGGCATTGGCCGCGAGCAGCCTCAGCGGCTGCGCCGGGGAGAACGCCGCTGCCGGTGAGACCCTGACCCTCGACTATGCGACCTACAACCCCCTGAGCCTGGTGCTGAAGGAAAAGGGATGGCTGGAGGATGCGCTGGCCGACGACGGCATCAGCGTCGAATGGATCCAGTCGGCCGGGTCAAACAAGGCCAACGAGGCACTGCGTGCGGACGCCATCGACGTGGGCTCCACCGCCGGATCCGCCGCCCTGCTGGCCCGCTCCAACGGTTCCCCGATCAAGACGATCGCGTTGTACTCGCAGCCCGAATGGTCAGCACTGGTCGTGGGCAAGGATTCACCGGTTTCCTCGGTCGCCGACCTGAAGGGCAAGCAGGTCGCGGCCACCAAGGGCACCGACCCCTACTTCTTCCTGCTGCAGGCCCTGCAGGAGGCGGGGTTGGGGGAAAAGGACATCACGTTGCAGAACGTGCAGCACGCCGACGGGCGCACCGCTTTGGCCAACGGCTCGGTGGATGCCTGGAGCGGACTGGACCCGATCATGGCGTCCGCCGAACAGGACGGGGCACGCCTGCTGTACCGCAACCTGGACTTCAACACCTATGGGGCGCTCAACGCCCGTGAGGACTTCCTCAAGGACAGCCCGGAAGTGGCGCAGACCGTGGTTGACGCCTATGAGAAGGCGCGCCAGTGGGCCGGCAGCCACCCGGAGGAAACCGCACAGATCCTGGCCGATGTCGCCGGACTGGACGCTCAGGTCGCCGACACGGTCATCTCCGAGCGATCCAACCTCGACGTGGCGGCGGTCCCGGGCGAGAAGTTCGTTCAGGTGCTGGGCAACATTGGGCCGGTGTTTGTCGACAGCGGCGATGTGAAGAGCCAAGCCGAGGTGGACGCCGCACTGGACACCCTGGTTGACGACCAGTTTGCCCGGCAGGCCGATGCCTCACAGATTGCGGGTGAATAGGCGATGACCGCTCCTGTTGACCAGCAGCCGGCCACCACACAAGCCGATGCCCCGCGCGCCGGGCTGCTCGCCGCACTGCTGGGGCTCCCGCACTGGCTGGTGGGCCTGGTTGTCCCCGCCCTGGTCCTGGTGGCGTGGCAGTTGGCCACGACAAGCGGACTGGTGCCCTCCTATGCGCTGCCCACCCCGGCCTCCGTCATCACCGCCGCCGTTGACCTGCTGGAGCGCGGCGAGCTGTGGACCCACATAGGCATCTCCGCCCAGCGGGTCCTGTTGGGCTTTGCCGCCGGTTCGCTGCTGGGCCTGGTCTTCGGTGCCCTGGTGGGACTATCGAAGCTGGCCGATGCCCTGCTGAGCCTGAGCATCGGGGCGCTGCGCGCGGTCCCGTCACTGGCCTGGGTTCCGCTGCTGGTGCTGTGGATGAAGATGGGTGAGGACTCCAAGGTCACCCTGATCATCATCGGCGCCTTCTTCCCGGTCTTCACCACCGTCTCCCTGGCGCTGCGCCACGTGGATCCCCAGCTGGTGGAGGCGGCCCGCTCCTTTGGCTACCGGGGCCTGCGCCTGTTGCGCACCGTTCAGCTGCCGGCCGTGGTTCCCGCGATCTTCTCCGGGCTGCGCCTGGCCCTGGCCCAGGCATGGCTGTTCCTGGTGGCGGCCGAACTGCTCGGCGCCTCCATGGGCCTGGGGTTCCTGCTCACCGATTCCCAAAACAATGGGCGCATTGACCGCCTGATCCTGACCATCATCTTGCTGGCGATCTTCGGCAAACTCACCGATGCCCTGCTGTCCATCGCCGAACGCAAGGCCATTGCCCGCTGGGCCTAGGGCCCGCGACCACGTGTAAAGGATTTTCTTCGATGACAACCATCGACCTCACCTCCGAGGAAAGCACCGACGAAGCCACCCGCCAGCGCTTCTGGGATGAAGCGGCGAACCTGCTGGACTGGGACACCCGATGGCACACCACCTCCCGGATCGTTGCCGCCGACCCCGCCGCCGAACGCGGCCCGCAGATTTCCTGGTACCTGGGCGGCACGCTGAACGCCGCCGTGAACTGCACGGACCGGCATGTGGCGGCCGGCCGCGGTGAGAAGGTGGCCCTGTACTTCGAGGGGGAACCCGGGGACCGGGAGACCGTCACCTACCGGGAACTGGCCGAACGGGTATGCCAGGCCGCGAACGCGCTGACCGAACTGGGCATCGGGAAGGGTGACCGGGTGGTCATCTACCTGCCGGTGCTGGTGGAGACGGTGGTCATCACCCTGGCCTGCGCCCGCATTGGCGCGATCCACTCCCTGGTTTTCGGCGGGTTCTCCGCCGCGGCCCTGAAGTTCCGGGTCGAGGACACCGCAGCGAAGCTGCTGGTCACCACGGACGGCCAGTTTCGCCGCGGCGCCGCCGTCCCGGTCAAGGACAACGCGGACACGGCGGTGGCCGGGGAGAACAACATTGAGAACGTGCTGGTGATCCGGCGCACCGGGTGCGACATCGCCTGGACCGAGGGACGGGACGTGTGGTGGCACGAGCTGGTGGACAGCCAGCCCACCGAACACCAGGCCCAGGCCTTTGACGCCGAAACCCCGCTGTTCATCATGTACACCTCCGGGACCACCGGCAAGCCCAAGGGGCTGGTGCACACCACCGGCGGCTACCTGACCCAGGCCGCCTACAGCCACAACCTGTTGTTCGCCAACCCGGACCCGGCGCTGCGCGAGCTGGACGTGCACTGGTGCACGGCGGACCTGGCCTGGGTCACCGCCCACACCTACGAAATCTATGGTCCCCTGGCCAACGGGGTCACCCAGGTGATCTACGAGGGGGTGCCCAACGCTCCGCACCCGGGACGGCATTTTGAGATCATCGAACGCTACAAGGTCACCAGCTACTACACGGCCCCCACCCTGGTGCGTTCCCTCATGGGCTGGTTCCCCGACGGCATCCCGGCACACTATGACCTGTCCTCCATCCGGGTGGGCGGCACCGTGGGCGAGGCGGTGAACCCGGAAGCCTGGCGCTGGCTGCGCACCGAAGTGGGACGCAACACCGCCGAAGGCATCCCCATGGTGGACACCTGGTGGCAGTCCGAGTCCGGGGCGACGATCCTCTCCCCGCGGCCCACCGACACCGGCTTCAAGCCCGGCTGTGCCGCGCGAGCCACCCCGGGGGTCGCGGTGGACATCGTGGACGCCCAGGGAACACGTGTGGCCCCCGGCGAACAGGGCAACATCGTCATCACCCGCACCGGTCCGGCAATGGCCCGCACCGTGTGGGGCGATGCGCGGCGCTACTACACCAGCTACTGGAAGCAGTACGCCGAGCAGGGCTGGTTCCTGGCCGGGGACGGGGCCCGGTTCGATGCGGATGAGGACATCTGGATCCTGGGACGCACCGATGACGTCATCAACATCTCCGGGCACCGGCTGTCCACCATTGAAATCGAATCGGCGCTGGTCACCCATCCGGGCGTCGTGGAGGCCGGGGTGTGCCCCACCCCGGATGCCACCACCGGGCACGCGGCCACCGCGTTCGTGGTGCCGCTGGACCAGTCGCTGGTCGCGGCCGCACCGGATGCGGCCACCGCGGCGAGGCGCGAGGCGTTCGTGGCAGAGCTGCGGGAGACCGTGCGCCGGCAGATCGGCCCGATCGCCAAGCCGCGGGACGTGGTGCTGGTCCCGGACGTGCCCAAGACCCGCTCCGGAAAGATCATGCGCCGGCTGCTGACCCAGCTGTTCCAGGGCACCGAACTGGGTGACACCACCAGCCTGCAAAACGAGCCATGCATCGCGAAGCTGGAGCAAATCTGCCGCCACCGCTAGGCGCCGGGCCCGCTGGGCTGAGCCTCTTGGAGAACAACGGCCTTGCCCCGCCCCACGCAGTGAGCTGCGCGGGGCGGGGCAAGGCCGTTGTGGTGCCCGCCGGGGCGTACGCCCGGCCGGTGCCTAGCCGGTGGGCCGGCTATTTCCGGGGATCAGTGCCATCGGACTGCGGGTCATCGTCCCCGGTCCGCGGGTTCTCCCCTTCCGGGTCGGGGCGGTCCTCATCGGTCACCGGCTTGGCCGGCGGCTGCTGCCCTTCCTCGTAGACGATCGTGTCGTGCGGGGCCGGGGCCCGTTCGATGGTGATGATGTCGATTTCGGTCGTCATCAGGCTGAAGTGCCCGCCCTCATGGCGTTCCACGCCCTCGGCCACCGACTGCTCCAGCACCTCACGGGCCACCTTGTTCTGGATGACCAGCGGGTCGCGGCTCAGATCCTTCCAGATGGCCACGCACAGCAGCAGCATCACCAGCACGAAGGGCAGAGCCGAGACAATCGTGATGTTCTTCAGCCCGTTCAGGGCCGCCGCCGGGTGGTCCCCGCCGGCCAGCAGCATCACCGCCGCCACGGCGCCCACCGCGACGCCCCAGAAGATCACGGACTTGCGGGTCGGGTGTTCAGCCCCGCGCTCACTGAGCGCCCCCATTACGATGGAGGCCGAGTCGGCGCCGGTGACGAAGAAGATCGCGATCAGCAGCACCGTGACCACCATCAGCACCACCGCCACCCAGCCGGGCACCGGCAGCTTCTCCAGCAGGTCGAAGAGCACCAGGTCGAAGTTGATGTCCGGGGCGCCGTCAACAATGCTGGCCAGCGCCTGGCCCGAATCCCCCGAACGCTGCGCGCGTTCCTGCAGGCCGATTGCGCCGCCGCCAAAGATCGCGAACCACAGCAGGGTCACGGTCGAGGGCACCAGCAGCACGCCGGTGACGAACTGGCGGATGCTGCGCCCACGGGAGATGCGGGCAATGAACAGACCCACGAACGGGGTCCATGACACCCACCAGGCCCAGTAGAACACGGTCCAGGACGAAAGCCAGTCGGCCATGGTCCCGTCGGTGGAGGCCGCGGTGCGCGAGGCCATTTCCGGCAGGTCGCGGATGAACGCGCCAATCGCGTTCGGGATGACGTTCAGGATGAACAGGGTCGGGCCGCCGATGAAGACAATCAGCGCCAGAACCAGGGCCAGCACCATGTTGGTGTTGGACAGCCACTGGATGCCGCGCTCAATGCCGGAGACCGCGGAGGCCACGAACAGGGCGGTGAGGATGGCAATGATGATCACCAGGATGCCCGAGCCGACGTTCTCCATCACGCCGGTGGCCTGGATGCCGCCGCCGATCTGCAGGGCGCCCAGGCCCAGCGAACAGGCCGAGCCGAACAGCGTGGCCAGGATGGCCAGGATGTTGATGGTGCGTCCGCCCCAGCCGTGGATGGCGCGCTCGCCGAAGATCGAGGAGAACATGGAGGAGAACAGCTGCGGGCGGCCCAGGCGGAAGCTGCCGTAGGCCATGCCCAGGCCCACAATGGCGTACATCGCCCACGGGTAGAGCGTCCAGTGGAACAAGGTGGTGCCCATGGCGGTGCTCAGCGCCGCATCGGTCTGCCCCTCCACGGTTCCCGGCGGCGGGGACATGTAGAAGAACAGCGGTTCGCCCACCCCGTAGAACACCAGGCCAATGCCCATGCCGGTGGCAAACATCATCGAGATCCAGGAGACCGTGCTGAATTCGGGCTTTTCCCCGTCCTTGCCCAGCGGGATGCGCCCGAAGTTCTTCGAAGCGAGCACGATCACGAAGACCGCGAACACCGAGGCGGCGATGACGAACAGCCAGCCGGTGTTGGTGATCACCCAATCCAGTGCCTTGCCGGCCACTGCGCCCAGGCCCTCGGGGGAAACGAACCCCCAGGCGATGAACGCCAGGGCCAGGCAGCCGGCAATGCCGAACACCCAGTAGTCGGTGCCGGAGGCGGTGTATTTCCGGGGGCGGCGTTTGCGAGCTGTGTGCAGCTCACCCACGAGCTCCTGGATCGATTGATCACTTGGCTTCATTACGTTCTTCCTTCACTGGCAGGACGGCGCTGCCGACGGGGAAATCATCGACTCGGCGGCGGCGCGCTCCGGACGGCAGGCTGCCAGGCGGTGGCAGCGGAACGGTTGCATGGCCCCAGTCGGGCGGGCCAGCAGACGGCAGGGGCCGGAAACGGCGGCGCTTCGAAGATCGGCGAGCCCGCCGTTCAGATGCATGCGACAACGGCCAACACGGCCCACCGCGGCCCTAAGGTCTGCGTTCAATACTGTTGGATGCAGGCAAGTCAGGTCAAGCCCCACGGTCTTTTTTGCCCCCGATCCCGTTCCCACCAGAACGCTTTTTGCCCTTGTGCCATGCAGTGCCAGGGGCGGGGATGTGAAATTCCTCGCCTCCCCGCCCCCGCGCCCCCGCATTGCGCCCGCCTTCGGCGTTTAGCCGCGAATCAGGCCGTGCGGGTCAAGCACGAATTTTTGTGCCGCCCCCTCGTCGAAGGCCGCGTACCCGGCCGGGGCCTCATCCAGGGAAATGGTCGTTGCGTTCACGTTCCTGGCAATGGACACCTTGTCGGCCAGGATCGCGTGCATTAGCCCGCGGTGGTACTTCATCACCGGGCACTGTCCGGTGACGAAGGTGTGGGATTTGGCGAAGCCCAGGCCGAAGCGCATCGACAGCGAACCGACCTTCGCCGCCTCATCGGCGGCACCCGGATCCCCGGTGACGTACAGCCCCGGGATCCCCAGGTGGCCACCGGCGCGGGTGATCTCCATCAGCGAGTTCAGCACCGTGGCCGGCTGCTCGGTGGCCGCCTCGTGGCCGTGGCCGCGGGCCTCGAACCCGACCGCGTCGATCCCGCACTCCACCTCCGGCACGCCCAGGATCTGTTCTATCTGCTCACCGGGGTCGCCCTGGGAGACATCCACGGTTTCGCAGCCGAAGCTGCGGGCCTGGGCCAACCGGTCGGCGTTCAGGTCCCCGACGATGACCACCGCGGCGCCCAGCAGCTGGGCGGAGGTGGCGGCGGCCAGGCCCACCGGGCCGGCGCCGGCCACGTACACGGTTGATCCCACACCCACCCCGGCGCCCACGGCCCCGTGGTACCCGGTGGGGAAAATGTCCGAGAGCATCGCCAGGTCCAGGATCTTCTCCATCGCCTGGTCGCGGTCGGGGAACTTCAGCACGTTCCAGTCCGCGTAGGGAACGAGCACGTATTCGGCCTGGCCACCCACCCAGCCGCCCATGTCCACGTACCCGTAGGCGGAGCCGGGACGGTCCGGGTTCACGTTCAGGCAGATGCCGGTCTTGCCTTCCTTGCAGTTGCGGCACCGGCCGCAGGAGATGTTGAACGGCACCGAGACGACGTCCCCGACCTTGACGAACTCGACGTCCCGCCCCACCTCGATGACTTCACCGGTGATTTCATGCCCGAGCACCAGGCCCGAGGGGGCGGTGGTGCGTCCGCGCACCATGTGTTGGTCCGAACCGCAGATGTTGGTGGCGATGGTTCGCAGGATCACCCCGTGCTCCACCTTGCGTCCGACGTTGTCTGGGTGCACCCCGGGCCCGTCGCGCAGGACGAATTCCGGATAGGGGGTGTCGATGACCTCGACCTTGCCCGGTCCTGCGTAGCTCACTGCCTTGTTTCCCACCTGAGAACCTCCGCCTTGTTAAATATAAGTTGGATAAATGAGTCCAACCTAGCAACAGTGTGCTCTGCGTCACAGGGGGTGTCAAGGGTGCGCTCCGTGGTCGGCTCGACCTACGTCTCCTCGTCCAGCCGCTCGTCCAGGATGCTGCGCGCCCTCCCCTGCAGGATCTGCAGGCATTGACCAATCAGCGGGGAGTCCATGCTGCCGCGCCGCGCGGCGGCGACGATGCGTCGGGTGGGGCGTCCTGGCCCGGTCAGTCGCAGCCTGCGCACATTTTCATGCCCACCGATGGGTGCCAGCCGCGGCAACAGGCCCACCCCGAGCCCGGCACCGACGAAGGCGATCATGGTCTCCCACTCCAGGGACTCGTGGGCAATGCGCGGGGTGGCGCCCACCGCGGTGAAGGCCGCCGTAAACAGCGCCCGGTAGGTAGATCCGACGGTGTCGGTAATCCAGGGCTCGGAGGCCAGCTCCTCCAGGCGCACCGAGACCCGCTCGGCCAGCCGATGCCCGGCCGGGACCAACACGTCCAGCGGATCGTTGAGCAGGAACGTCTGCTCAAAGCGGGGGTCCTCCTCCCCCACGCTGTCTGCCTGCATTGCCACCACGACCGCCAGGTCAATGCGTTCGGCCACCAGCAGTTCGTAGCAGCGTGCCGGGCTGGCCTCGATCAGGCGTACCGCCAGGGTGGGCCGGGTTTCGCGCAGCGCGGCGGCCAGCGGGGCCAGCAGCTGCGCGGCGGCACTGGAGAACCCGCCCAGGCCAAACTGCGCCGGCACCTGCTCATCGGCGCGCAGGGCCGCAGCGCGCAGCCCCTCCCACTGCGCGACCAGGTCATCCGAACCCGCCACCAGGTGCCGACCGGCCGCGGTGAGCCGCACGCCCCGCCCGTCACGGACCAGCAGCTCAATGCCCAGCGAGCGCTGCAGTTCGCGCAGCTGCGCGGAGACCGCCGACGGGGAGTAGCCGGTGAGCTCGGCCGTGGCCGCCACGGTGCCGCAGGTGGCGAACACGCGCAGCGTGTGGAGACGGGCATCGATCATGCGGATATTGTGCACGATGATCGGCAGTTTTTTGCGCTTTTATTGCACTTTCACAGCATCTAATGTGATCGGTACAACATCCGTTCACGTTGCGGTCCCCGCCACGCCGCGGCCGCTGACAGGCTCCCCTTCCGCCCCCCTTCCAAGGAACCGCCCATGTCTGTTTCGATGAATGCGCCGCGCACGGCCCGCGGCAGCCTTGCCACTGCCCTGCCCGCCGGGCAGCTGGAGGAAATACGCCAGCTCTTCGCCCGGCGCCGCTCGGGGTATTCGCTCAATGCGCCGTTCTACACCGACCCGACCCTCTTCGCCCTGGACATGGAGGGAATCTTCGGCACCCAGTGGCTCTACGCCGCCAGTGTCGCGGAAATCCCGGAGCCCGGGGACTACATCACCGTGGACTTCGGCCCCAGCTCGCTGATCATCCTGCGCAAGGACGACGGGCAAATCAACGTCCTTCACAACGTGTGCCGACACCGCGGCGCGCGGGTGCTGACCGAGGCCTCCGGCTCGACCGGCAACCTGGTGTGCGGCTACCATTCCTGGACCTACTCCCAGGACGGGGAGCTGATTCACGCCTCGGCCCCCGGGGAAGTGGATTTCGACAAGGGCTGTTTCGCGCTGAAACGGGCACACAGCAGGGTTTATGCGGGACTGATCCTCGTCTGCCTGTCCCCCGAGCCGCCCGAGGACTTTGACCGGGCAGCGGCCGTCTTCGAGCCCTACCTCGCGCCCCATGACCTGTCCCGCACCAAGGTGGCCTACCAGCAGAACATTGTTGAACAGGGCAACTGGAAACTGGTGATGGAGAACAACCGCGAGTGCTACCACTGCGACGGCCACCCGGAGCTGGCCTGCGCGCTCTTCCCCACCTGGGGCCTGAATGAGAGCACGGTGCCACCGCACCTGGTCGAGGTCTGGGACCGGAACCAACAGGCGCAGGGCGCACTGGAGGAACGCTGCCGACGCTATGGGCTGCCCTATGCGGTCATCGAGGAGTTGGATACCCGGGTGGCCGGGTTCCGCGTCTCGCGCGAACCTTTGGACGGACAGGGCGAATCCTTCTCGCCCACCGGGCGCCGGCTGTCCAAGAAACTGCTCGGCGACCTCCCAGATTTCCGCCTCGGCCGCTGCTCGCTGCACATTCAACCCAACAGCTGGTTCCACCTGCTTGGTGATCACGTCATCACCTTTGCGGTCTTCCCCATCAACGAACACCAGACCCTGGTGCGCACCACTTGGCTGGTGGCCGACGACGCGCAGGCCGGGGTGGATTACGAGGTGGAGTCCCTGACGCACACCTGGAAGCAGACCAACCTGCAGGACAAGGCCTTCGTGGAGTTGTGCCAGGCCGGTGCCGCCAGTCCCGCCTACGAGCCCGGGCCCTACATGAAAAGCGAGTACCAGGTGGAGGCGTTCATCAACTGGTACGTGCAGCGGATGCGGGAGCATCTGGCATGACGGTCACCACCACGAGCATCCGTGCCTCCGGCATCCAGCGCATCCGCGGTCTGGAGATGCCCTGGAACCGGGTGCTGCGGGCCACGAACCGGGCAGCCGGTGCCGCCCGCGCCCTGGGCCCCTGGCACCCGCAGGAATTCAGCGCCGAATGCGTGGAAACGATCCCCGAGGCCGGGGGCATGATGACCTTCGTCTTCCGCCGTACCGACGGGGCCCCGCTGGCGTTCCGCTCCGGCCAGTACCTGAACATCGCCTTTCCCGTTCACGGGGAAGGCCAGGAACCGGTCGACCGGAACTATTCGATTTCCAGTGCGCCCACCGAACCATGGACCTTTAACATCACCGTCAAGCGCGAGGAACAGGGTCTGGTCTCCCCGTGGGTGCACCGGCACGTGCGCCCGGGCACCGTGCTGGAGATGCTCGGCCCGATTGGCGCCTTCCACCTGCCCGACGCCGAGCGCCGCGCGCGCTTTCTCTTCCTGGCCGCCGGGGCGGGCATCACCCCGATCATCTCCATGGTGCGCACCATCCACGCCCTGCCCGGCCAGGCCGACGTCGTGGTGCTGTACCACGGAGCCGAACCCGGCGGGTTCGGATTTGCCAAGGAACTGGAGTACATTGCGGCGGTCGATGAACGCATCACGGTGTATTACTCCCTGGGGGACCGCTCCGTGCCCGGGGACTGGGAATGGATGCTGGGACGACTGACCTGCCACATGATTGAGCAGGTGGCCCCGGACGCGAACGGCCGCCACGTCTATGCGTGCGGCCCAGAGGGGTACCTGAACAACGCGGCCCAATTGCTGCTGGAGGTGGGGGTTGACGACACCTCCATCCACATGGAGTTCTTCTCGGGGGGCCGGCAGACCCGCCTGGAATACCAGCAGGAGTTGGCATATGCCGAGGACCTGGCCGGGGAAATGGCCGAGGCACCCGAATCCCAATTCGAACAGCAGAACCTAGGCCTGTACGACCCGGCGCCAGCCACGCCGCCGGGAAACCCGCCCGGTGCCCTGCCCACGGAGGAGGGCGGGCGTGGTTCCGCATCGGATGCGGTGCCCGGGCCGCCACCGGACCTTGGCGGCACACCGCCCATGGACCCCCAGGAGGTTGCCACCGTCGGGGAAGGCAGTTTGACCATGTCCTTCCTCAAGTCCGGCCTGAAGGTGCGCATCGACCCCGACCAGCGGATTCTGCCGGTCGCCAAACAGGCCGGGGTGCGCATCGGGGCCAACTGCCAGGAGGGCATGTGCGGCTCCTGCAAGGTCATCAAGCTCTCCGGTGAGGTGGACATGAACCACCAGGGCGGGATCCGGGCCCGGGAAATCGAAGCCGGAAAATTCCTGCCCTGTTGCTCCACCGCGAGCACGGACCTGGTCATCGATGCCTGATCCGGTCCGCACTCCCGACCCTGGCGGGAGGACAACAGGGTCGGATGGCAAACGAAATCGTTTGTCGAATATTCTCTCGTAGTGGCGACAAACCTCTATCACACCACGTCGGTGATGCTATCAGCCTCTCAAGGTTGTTTCACGTGGAATCGGCGGTCGTCCTCCCACGCAAGCGCCGGCACCCCGGGCGTCGCATGGGGAGCTAGAACAGGGTGGAGGGTTGCCGCGCGCCGTTCGGGTTTTCCAGCTGCAGCAGGATCCGCTTGGCCTGCAGCCCGCCCAGGTAGCCGCCCAGCGAACCATCGGTACGCAGCACCCGGTGGCAGGGCAGCACAATGGGCAGCGGGTTGGTGGCGCAGGCCGACCCCACGGCCCGTACGGCCGCAGGCTTTCCGATGCGTTCGGCCATTTGCCGGTAGCTCAGGGTGTGTCCGTAACCGATGTGGCCCAGTTCCAGCTGGACCCGGCGCCGGAATTCGGTGGAGAGCCGCAGATCCAGCGGCAGGGTGAAGCTGGTGCGGTGGCCGCTGAAGTACTCCTCCAGCTGCCGGGCCGCGGTGTCCAATGCGCCCGGCGAGCGCAGGATCCGGGCGCCCAGGCTTTCGCTGAGCTGTTCCAGCACGCGCTCGTGCTCCTCGGAGGCGAAGGCCACCCGCACCAGCCCTACCTCCGTGGCGGCCACCAACAGGGGGCCCAGGGGCGACTGCACGATCCGGTACACCGCGTCGGTAAGGTGCTCCCGGTGGGCGGCCTGCTCCAGCCGGTCGTGCAGGCTGGCCAGGAGGCGCTGCTCAACCTCGGTCGGCGGGGTGTTGAGCGGGGCGGTGCCATCAAGCTGACTCATGGTTTTCCTCCAGTTGCTGATCCGGCGTCCATTCGGCGTCGCAGATTGCTGATCCCGTCGGCGGCGGCGCGCCGCGCTGCTTCCGGGGTTCCGGAAAGAATCTGGGAGATCTGCCGGTAGTCCAATCCACCCAAATAGCGGTACGCAACGACCAAGCGTTGTTTTTCCGGCAACTGCTTGACCAGCTGCCACAGCTCCAGGTTTTCGGCCCGGCCTTCTGGCCCGGCCTCCGTCGAGGGGGCGTGTGCGGCGGGGTCGGTTTCCAGATCCTCGCCGCGGTGGCGGCGCAGCTCATCGATGGCCTTGCGGTGGGCGATGCGCACCAGCCAAGCCTGGACGTTGGCCTCCGGATCCAGTTGCGGGTAGGCCCGCAGGGCGGCCAGGAAGGTTTCCGACCAGGCGTCCTTGGCGCGGTGTTCATCCAGCAGGGAGCGGCACACGCGCAACACGCTCAGTCCGTGGGCCTGCACGATCTGTTCGAATGGCTGCTTCATGGTGCTCCTGGTGATTGGCTCTCACCATGTAAACGTGGCGGGACAGCTTTTCGTGAGGTCTTTGGCCGGATTTCCTGCGACCACCCACCGGGCGGTGGGGGCCGGCCCTGTTTCTAGACCACGACCGGGTCACCGTCGCGCAGGGCCAGTTCCAGTTCGCGCAGTTCGCCCAGGTCCAGGGGCACCACTTCCCCGTTCTCCACGCCCTGGGGCAGGCGGCGTCCGAGCAGGGTATCGCGGATGATGCGCATGGTCGCCCCGTGGCTGACACACAGGATGCGCCGCTGGGGATGGGTGGCGGCCAGCTGGAGCAGGGCCGGCACTGCCCGGCGCAGCACGGCCGAACGCGGTTCGGCCTGCTCCATCAGCTCCTGCACCAGGTCCTCATCCAGCTCCGAGCGGCACTGCCCCTCCAGTGGCCCGAATCCGCGCTCCACCAGTTCCGGTACCGGCGGGCCGGTGCGGGCCCCAAGGGTCTTGGCAATGATCTGCGCGCTTTCCTGGGCGCGGCCCAGCGGGGAGGCCAGGACCACATCCCAGCCCTCATCGGCCAGCCGGGCGCCGACCGCGCGCGCCTGTTCCCGCCCGGTCGCGTTGAGCGGGATGTCCGTCTGCCCCTGCAGCCTGCCTGCCAGGTTCCAGTCGGTTTGTCCGTGTCGAACCAAAGCCAGTGCACCATTCATACTTCTTGAGTCTAGCCAGTACTGCCGGTGGCGCTGAATCCCCCAGGGTGCGGATGGCCGGATGGGGCCTGTGACGCGCCGCGCAATCTTTCGACGCACAACTTGGGTCACATTCACACATGTTGAGACACTGGGGGTAACCATCCCGAGCGGCCGAGAGATCTGGTTCGATGACGCCGCAGCAACCTGCCACAGCCGGTGGATACGGTGCTACCGCCAGAAACGATGGAGCTGTCTTCGGCCATAGGGCCAGTGCAGTGAAGACAGACATTGATTCCGGGATATTGCCTTGATGGCCCTCCCGGCCAATGCCGCGGTGGGCCGGAAGACGAGCCGATAAGGAGTCACGCCACCATGGCCGACCACAAGTTTGGATTCCGCACCCGTGCCCTGCACGCCGGCGGAACCCCCGATGCCGAACACGGCGCCCGCGCGGTGCCGATCTACCAAAGCACGTCCTTCGTATTCAAGGACACCGATGACGCGGCGAACCTGTTTGCGCTGCAGAAGTACGGGAACATCTACTCCCGCATCGGCAACCCGACCGTGGCCGCCTTCGAGGAGCGCATGGCCTCCCTGGAGGGCGGGATCGGCGCGGTGGCCACCGGTTCGGGCATGGCGGCGGAGTTCATCACCTTTGCCGCGCTGGCCCAGGCCGGGGACCACATTGTCGCCTCTGCGAAGCTCTACGGCGGGACCATCACCCAGCTGGATGTCTCACTGCGCCGCTTTGGCATTCAGACCACCTTCATCGACTCCAACGACCCGGCCGATTTCGAGGCCGCGATCGGGTCGAACACCAAGGCGGTGTACACCGAGGTGGTTGCCAACCCCTCCGGGGACATTGCCGACCTGGCCGGGCTGGCCGCGGTGGCGCACCGCCACGACATTCCGCTGGTGGTCGATTCGACGCTGACCCCGCCCTACCTGTTGCGTCCGATCGAGCACGGCGCGGACATCGTGATCCATTCGGCGACCAAGTTCATCGGCGGTCACGGCACCACCCTGGGCGGGGTGGTCATCGAATCGGGCACCTTCAACTGGGGCAACGGGAAGTTCCCCACCATGACCGAGCCGGTACCCAGCTATGGGAACGTCTCCTGGTGGGGCAACTTCGGGGAGTACGGGTTTTTGACCAAGCTGCGCAGTGAGCAGCTGCGCGATTTCGGCCCCTCCCTGCCGGCCCAGTCCGCGTTCCAGCTGCTGCAGGGCGTGGAGACCCTGGCCCAGCGGATGGACGCGCACCTGGCCAACGCCCAGCAGGTCGCCCAGTGGCTGGAGGCCGATGACCGGGTCAGCTACGTGAACTATGCGGGCCTGGCCTCCCATCCCCAGCACGAGCAGGCGCGCAAGCTGCTGCCGCTGGGTGTGGGTTCGGTCTTCAGCTTCGGAATCAAGGGCGGCCGGCAGGCCGGGGCCAAGTTCATCCAGGCCCTGCAGCTGGCCAGCCACCTGGCGAACATCGGTGATGCACGCACCCTGGTGCTGCACCCGGGGTCCACCACCCACCAGCAGCTGAGCGAGGAGCAGCTGCAGGCGGCCGGGGTGCCGCAGGACCTGATCCGCCTGTCGGTGGGCCTGGAGGATGTCGAGGACATCATCTGGGACCTGGACCAGGCACTGAGCGCCGCCCAGCAGCCGGAGCCGGAGCACCAATTCGAGATGCCGTCCTATGACGCGGCGGCCTGCGCCGTGCCGGCCGGGAAGGGAGCGAACTAATGAGCACCGCACTACGCACCTGGCAGGGCCCCAGCGCCGCGCAGCGCCTCCAGATCCTGCGCGAGACCACCTCGATCGCGATCGTGGGGGCCTCGAACAAGCCCTCGCGGGCCAGCTACTTCGTGGCCACCTACCTGCTGTCCTCCTCAAACTACCGGGTGTACTTCATCAACCCGGTGGTGGACGAGATCCTGGGCCAACCGGTCTACAAGTCGCTGGCGGACCTGCCCGAGACCCCCGACCTGGTCGAGGTCTTCCGCAAGCATGATGACCTGCCCGGGGTGCTGGACGAGGCCCTGGCCGTGGGGGCCAAGACCCTGTGGCTGCAGCTGGGTTCCTGGCACGAGGAGGTGGCCGAGCGCGCCGAGGCCGCGGGGCTGAATGTGGTCATGGACCGCTGCGTGAAAATCGAACACGCCCGCTTCCACGGCGGGCTGCGCCTGGCCGGGTTCAACACCGGGGTGATCTCCTCCAAACGCCAGCTGCTGGCCTAGCGCTTGCCCGCTGCCCCCCGCCACGGCCGCAGGCTGCCGGCCCGGCGGGGCGGCGGACCCGGCAAATAGTGATTGACAAATATCAATCGGGTCGGTGACGATAGACAAATCACCGACCCGAGGAGTGCGCCATGGGCGCCAAGCCATTCGCCGCGATCCGCCTGCTGCGGCCCTTCGCGCGCCGCGACTACACCGTGTTGGCGTGCGCCCTGGTGCTCTCCACCCTGGCCCACGGCATGTGGGCGGTGGCCATGGTCTACCAGGTGCGCCAGCTCGGCGGCGGTCCGGTGCAGCTCTCCAGCGTCGCCACGGCCACCTCGCTCGGCCTGATTGGCCTGGTGCTGCTGGGCGGGATCGCTGCCGACAGGTACTCCTGCCGCAAGATCCTGCTGCTGGTGGAAACCGCCTCACTGCTGGTGATGAGCGCCACGGCGGCGCTGGCCCTGACCCACAGCCTGCAGCTGTGGCACCTGGTGCTGGCCGGGTTCCTCTCCGGGGCCGGGGCCGCGTTCTTCTATCCGGCCTATTCGGCACTGCTGCCGCGAATGCTGCCGGCCGCCGAGCTGCTGGCGGCCAACGGCATCGAGGGCACGGTGCGCCCGGTGGTGCAGACCGCGTTGGGTCCGTTGGCGGCCGGGGTGCTGGTGGCCTCGGTTTCCCCCGCCCACGCGATTGCCGGGATTTCGGTAACCCACGTGGCGGCCCTGCTGACCCTGCGCCGCATTTCCCATGCCCCGGCCTATGACCGGCCCGCCGGTGGCAGCGGGCAGCAGGCCGGGGGTGGCATCATCCACCAGCTGCGGGAGGGCGTGGGCTACACGGTGGGCACCCCGTGGCTGCGCTGGACCCTGCTGTTCGCGGTGGTTGCGGTCTTCACGTTTATTGGGCCCTTCGAAGTACTGCTGCCCTTCGAGGTCAGCGACCGGCTGGGCGGGGACGCGACGGACTTCGCCTCCGCACTGGCCGCCTACGGCGTGGGCTGCGCCCTGGGGTCAATGGCCACCGCCACGCTGCGCATGCCCCGGCGCTACCTGAGCATCATGATGGCCTGCTGGGGTTTTGGCTCCCTGCCGCTGGTTGCCGTGGGCTTCGTCCCGGCCCTGTGGTGTCTGGTGATCCTGCTGTTCATCGTGGGGCTGACCGACGGGATTGGGCAGGTCACCTGGGGCACGCTGCTGCAGCGGCGGGTGCCGGCGCACCTGCTCGGCAGGATTTCCAGCCTGGACTTCTTCGTCTCCCTGGCCCTGATGCCGGTCTCTATGGCCGTCACCGGACCGCTGAGCCAGCTCGTTGCGCCGCGGGAGATCTTCATCTTCGCGGGCCTGGCCTCCCCGGTCTTTGCCGTCATCGCCTGGTGGTGCGGCCGCTTCTGGCGGGACGAAATCGCCCACCCGCTGGACGAGGGCGCCCCGGAACCAGTGGCCCCGCAGGGCGAATAAGAGCCCCAAAGCACAGATAAGCAAACATAACGCCAACTTTTGCCCCCCAAATGTCTTGACGATGCCACACAAACAGGCATAAAGTCATACAAACACAGATCACTGTGGGTCAGCTCACGCACACGGGAGGCAGGAATGTTCGCCGAAGAGAGACACCGGCTCATCACCGAAGCGGTGGAAACACACGGGAAGGTCTCCGTCGCGGAACTCTCCGAACGTTTTGCCATCACCCGTGAAACCGTCCGGCGGGATTTGGCGCTGCTGGAAACCGACGGCCTGCTGCGCCGGGTGCACGGCGGGGCGGTCGGACTGGCCGCGGCCAGCACCCGGGAGCAAAGCCACAGCGACCGCAGCACCCTGCACGCCGAGGCGAAGCAGGCCATCGCCCGGGCCGCACAACAGCTGCTGCCCTCCGCGGGCGGTTCGATCATGCTGGATGCCGGCACCACCACCGCCGAGCTGGCCGGCCTGATCGCCCAGCAGGGTGGCGAGGACACCTTGGTGATCACCCACGCCCTGCCGATCGCCGCCCGCATCAGCGCGAACCCGCAGCTGGCGCTGGAATTCATTGGCGGACGGGTCCGGGGACTGACCAGTGCGGCCACCGGGGCCGGAACCGTAACGGCCTATGCGCGGCTGCGGGCGGATTTGGCCTTCGTGGGCACCAACGCCCTGCACGCCGATTTCGGCCTCAGCACCCCCGACCCGCTGGAGGCCAGCGTCAAGGCCGCCATGGTGGCCAGCGCCCAGCGCGTGGTCGTGCTGGCCGACGCGACGAAACACGACGAGCTGACCCTGGTCCAGTTCGCCACCCTGGACCAGGTCGACACCCTGGTCACCGACCGCGCGCCGGCCGGCGCACTGGCGGCCGCCCTGGAGGCGGCCGACGTGGACGTGGTGCTGGCATGATCCTCACCCTGACCATGAACCCGGCCCTGGACCAGACGGTGGAGCTAAGCTCCGCGCTGGCCCCGGGACAGGTGCAGCGCGCCGCAGCCAGCCGGGTGCAGGCCGCCGGCAAGGGCGTGAACGTGGCCCGTGCCATTGCCCAGGCCGGCCAGCCGGTGCTGGCCGTACTGCCCGGGGCGGCCCACGACCCGCTGGTGCGGGCGCTGGAAGCCGACGGGCTGCCGCACCGGGCCATCCCCATCGACCAGCCGTTGCGCACCAACATCACAATCACCGATCCGGACGGGACCACCACCAAGATCAACGAGCCGGGCCCCGCACTGGACGCACCAGCCCTGGAACAGGTCACCGAGGTGCTGTGCGAGCTGGGTGCCTCGGCCCGCTGGGTGGTGCTGGCCGGGTCCCTGCCGCCGGGAGTCGCCCCGGATTTCTACGCCCGGCTGTGCGCCACCCTGCGCAGCAGGCTCGCCGACCGCGCCCCACGCATCGCGGTGGACACCTCCGGCGCCCCGCTGGCCAGCCTGTTTGCCTTTGATGCCAACCACCTGCCGGATCTGATCAAGCCCAACGCCGAGGAGTTGACCGAATTGATCGCCCAGGATTCGGCCCTGGGGTTCGAGCAGTCCCCCAAAGAGGCGGCCCGCGCCGCCGGCTACCTGGTGCAGCGCGGGGTGGGCACCGTGCTGGCCACCCTCGGCGCGCAGGGCGCCGTGCTGGCCACCGCCGAGGGCTGCTGGCTGGCCCGGCACGCGCCGGTGATCCCGCGCAGTACGGTCGGGGCCGGGGACTCGGCCCTGGCCGGGTACTTGATCGCAGAATCCACCGGTTCGGACCCGGCCGGAAGCCTGGCCCACGCGGTGGCCTACGGCTCGGCGGCCGTCGCCCTGCCGGGTTCCACCATCCCCTCCCCCACCCATCTCACCGCCGACGCGGTCAGCGTCGACGGACCGTTCTAAGTCAAGGATGCAGCCATGACCGAACTGATCAACCAGCATCTGGTGAGCCTGGACACCTACCTGGGTTCCAGCACCGACCAGGTCATTGACGCGCTGGCCGCGCTGGTGGCCAGGCAGGGCCGGGCCAGCGACGCCGTGGCCCTGGCCGCTGACGCCAAGGCCCGGGAAGCGAAGACGGCCACCGGGGTTCCCGGCGGCATCGCCATCCCGCATTGCCGCTCGGCCGCCGTGACTGCGCCAACGCTTGCGATGGCCCGCCTGGCCCCGGCAGTGGACTTCGGGGCCAAGGACGGACCGGCGAACCTGGTGTTCTTCATCGCCGCCCCGGAAGGGGCGGACAAGGACCACCTGAAGCTGCTGTCCACCCTGGCCCGGGCCCTGGTGAAAAAGTCCTTTACCACGGCGCTGCGCGAGGCCCGCGAGCCAGGACAGGTCGTGGAGCTGATCGACGGGGTGCTTTCCGGGACCCCGGCCCCGGCAGCGCCCGCCGCGCCGACCCCGCAAACCCCCAGCACCGCACCGGAAGCCGCTGGCGCCCAGCAGGAGCCCGGCGCACGCATCGTGGCGGTCACCGCCTGCCCCACGGGCATCGCCCACACCTATATGGCCGCCGATTCGCTCGCGCAGGCCGCCGAGGAGATGGGGGTGGACTTCGCGGTGGAAACCCAGGGATCCTCCGGCTCCACGGCCCTGGACCAGCAGGTCATTGACCGCGCCGACGCGGTGATCTTCGCCGTGGACGTCGATGTGCGCGACCGCTCCCGCTTCGCGGGCAAACCGGTCATCCAGGTGCCGGTCAAGCGCGGCATCGACGAGCCGGAAGCGTTGCTGCGCCAGGCCATCGCGGCCGCCACCGACCCCGCGGCGCGGCGGGTTCAGGCCGGCACGCCGGAAGGATCCGGGCATCAGGACCCGCGCGGCGGTCAGCGGGAATCATTCGGTGCCGGGCTGAAGCGGGCCCTGCTGACCGGGGTGTCCTACATGATCCCCTTCGTCGCCGGCGGCGGGCTGCTGATCGCCCTGGGCTTCCTGCTTGGCGGCTACGACATCACCGACGTGGCCGATGACATCCTGGGAACGAACACGCTGTTCAACCTGCCCGCGGGAGGGCTGGGCGCCTACCTGGGGGCGGTGGCGTTCAAGATCGGTTCGCTGTCCATGGGCTTTCTGGTCCCCGCGCTGGCCGGGTACATTGCCTACGCCTACGCCGATCGGCCGGGCATCGCCCCGGGCTTCACGGCCGGCGCCGTCGCCGGGTTCATGGGCGCCGGGTTCCTCGGTGGCATCGTTGGCGGGGTGATCGCCGGTCTGGCCTCCCGCTGGATCAGCTCCTGGAACGTGCCCAAGTGGGCCCGCGGGCTGATGCCGGTGGTCATCGTGCCGCTGCTTGGCTCCATCATCGCCTCCGGGCTGATGTTCCTGTTCCTGGGTGGCCCCATCGCCCGGCTGACCGACGCGTTGAACCTGTTCCTCTCCTCAATGAGCGGCACCGGGGCCGCGCTGCTGGGGCTGATCCTGGGCCTGATGATGGCCTTTGACCTGGGCGGGCCGGTGAACAAGGTGGCCTACGCCTTCGCCGTGGCGGGGCTGGGCACCGGCTCGCTGGAGAACCCGGCCCCATGGATGATCATGGCCGCGGTAATGGCCGCGGGCATGGTGCCGCCGCTGGCCATGGCCCTGGCCACGCTCATCGCCCCGAAGCTGTTCAGTCCGGCCGAGCGGGAGAACGGCAAGGCGGCCTGGCTGCTGGGCGCGGCCTTCATCTCCGAGGGAGCGATTCCCTTCGCCGCCGCGGACCCGCTGCGCGTGATCCCCGCGTCCATGGTCGGTGCCGGGATCACCGGGTCGATGGTCATGGCCTTCGACGTGGTCAGCCAGGCCCCGCACGGCGGGATCTTCGTCTTCTTCGCGATGCAGGGCAGCTGGCCCATGTTCCTGGTCTCCACAGTGCTCGGCACGATCGTCTCCGGCCTGCTGGTGGTGGGACTGAAGAAGTATGTGCGCAAGGGCGCACCGGTCAAGACGGAGGTGGCGGCATGAGCCGGCAACAATCCCAGATAGTGCACGGTGTAGGGGTCAGCGCGGGCCGCGTGATCGGTCCGGTGCGCCGGATGCCCGCACCCCTGGCGGCCCCACCCGAGGGCGCCCCGCTGCCCGAGGGCAGCAGCGTCGAGGAGGAAACCGCGC
This sequence comes from Glutamicibacter creatinolyticus, assembly GCF_006094275.1. Classification (GTDB taxonomy): domain Bacteria; phylum Actinomycetota; class Actinomycetes; order Actinomycetales; family Micrococcaceae; genus Glutamicibacter; species Glutamicibacter creatinolyticus. The sequence goes on along the minus strand of NZ_CP034412.1, from coordinate 206,971 downwards.
GGCTGGCCGAGGCCACCGGGCGGGTGGCCCAACGGCTGAAGGAGCGCGCCGCGCTGGCCACCGGCGACGCCCGCGCGGTGCTCAAGGCGACCGCGCTGATGGCGGCGGACAAGACCCTGCTCAAGTCGGCCAGTGCCCTGGTCGCCTCCGGAACCCGCGCCGAATCGGCGATCTGGGAGGCCGCCGACGCGGTCGCCACCCAGCTCAGCGCGCTGGGCGGGTACATGGCCGAGCGGGCCACGGACGTGTTGGATGTGCGCGCCCGCATCGTCGCCGAGCTGCGCGGGGAACCGGCGCCGGGCATCCCGGACGAACGGCAGCCCTTCGTGCTGCTGGCCGAGGACCTGGCCCCGGCCGACACCGCCACCCTGGACCCCTCACGGGTGCTGGCCCTGGTGACGGCCGAAGGCGGACCGCAGTCCCACACCGCGATCATCGCCAGGTCGCTGGGGCTGCCGGCCGTCGTGGCCGCCCGGGACAGCCAGCGGCTCGCAGAGGGGCAGGAGGTATTCGTGGACGGGGTCAGCGGACAGGTGATCCCCGACCCGGGGCAGGCCCAGCGGCAGCTGTCCGAGGCCTACGCCCGGCGCGAGCCGCTGCCGGCCTTCGACGGCGCAGGTCGCCTGGGCGACGGCACCGCGGTGGCGCTGCTGGCCAACGTGGGCAGCGGCTCCGATGCCCGCAGCGCGGCCGCCGCCGGGGCCGAGGGTGTCGGGCTGCTGCGCACCGAATTCTGCTTCCTGGGGCGCGACAGCGAACCTGAGCACGCCGAGCAGGTCGCCGCCTACCAAGCGGTGTTCCAGGCCTTTGAGGGACGCAAGGTGGTGGTGCGCACCCTGGACGCCGGGGCGGACAAGCCGCTGCCGTTCCTGACCGACACCGCCGAACCGAACCCTGCCCTGGGGGTGCGCGGCTACCGCACCGACGCCTCCGTTCCCGGGGTGCTCGCCCGGCAGCTGGCGGCCATCGCCGAGGCATCCCGGTCCAGCACGGCCCAGGTGTGGGTCATGGCCCCGATGGTCTCCACCGCCCAGGAAGCGGCCGACTTCGCTGCCCTGGCGGCGCAGGCGGGCCTGGACACCAGCGGGGTGATGGTGGAAGTGCCCTCCGCGGCGCTGCTCGCCGCCCCGATCCTGCAGCGCTGCGACTTCGTGTCGATCGGCACCAACGACCTGACCCAGTACACGATGGCCGCCGACCGGCAGCTGGGCGCGCTGGCCGCCCTGAACGACCCCTGGCAGCCGGCGGTGCTGCACCTGGTGCAGGCCACGGCGCAGGGCGCACGCAGCAGCGGAGGCAAACCCGTGGGCGTGTGCGGTGAGGCGGCCGCCGACCCGGCCCTGGCCGTGGTGCTGGTTGGGCTGGGAGTCGCCTCCCTGTCCATGAACCAGCGCGCCCTGCCGGCGGTCGCCCAGGTGCTGCGCGGCGTGGACTCGCACACCGCGCGCCGCCTGGCACAGCTGGCGCTGCATGCCGCGTCCGCCGCCGAGGCGCGACAGCTGGTGCGCGCCGAGCTGCCGGACCTGCAGCGCTTCGGCCTCTAGCGCCCGGCACCGCGCCGGCCAGCGGAAATTAGGACCAAGCAGCACGCCCAAGCCCAACCGAAAACACCACCGATTACCATTTCACCGAAGGAGTCATCATGGCAGAACGTATCGCCACCATTGCCAGCCGTGTGGGCCTGCACGCCCGCCCGGCCGCGATCTTCGCCGAGGCCGCCGCCGAGCAGCCCGTCGAGGTCACCATCGCCCTGGAGGGCGAACCCATCGAGGAGGCGCTGGACGCCTCCAGCATCCTGTCCCTGATGGGCCTGGGCGCCGAACACGGAACCCGGGTGGTGCTGCGGGCCGAAGGCGAAGGTGCCGAACAGGCGCTGGAAACACTGGCCGCAGTACTGGAAACCGACCACGACGCCCAGTAGGGGCCCGCGCCGCCGGCCCCAGCGGTACGGCACAGATCACCCTGTGAAATCGCCACGCGGTGCGCGTGGCGATTTCACTTTGTCCCGGGTCCGGAGCACAGTGGAAGGATGCGTTTGTTCAACCGTCGGCGGCACCGGATGGTGGCCGCCGCCCTGCTGCTGCCGCTGCTGGCCGGGTGCGCAAGCCCCGGATCCGATCAGGAGCCGGCCCCGCAGGAGCAGGCGCCGCAGCAGGTGGACTGCCAGCAGGTGGCCTGCGTCGCGTTGACCTTCGATGACGGTCCGGGAGAGTACACCGACCGGCTGCTTGATGAACTGGGCGAAGCCCAGGCCCCGGCCACGTTCTTCGTGCTGGGAAAGAATGTGGGGCACTACCCGCAGGCGCTGCAGCGCATGGTGGCGGAGGGCCACCAGATCGGTTCGCACAGCTATGACCACAAGGACATCACCAAGCTGACCCGCGAGGGAATCGAGCATGAGGTGCAGTGGACCGATGAGGCCGTCCAGCAGGCCGCCGGGGTGACGCCCGAGGTGTTCCGTCCGCCGTACGGCGCCAACGGGGTGGTCTACAACCGGCTGATTCCCACCCCCTTGCTGTTGTGGGACGTGGACACGCTGGACTGGAAGCACCACGACCCGAAGAAAACCGTGAAGATCGCCATGCAGGAGGTCAGCCCGGGGTCGGTAATCCTGATGCACGATATCCACGAGACCTCGGTGGACGCGGTGCCCGAGCTGGTGCAGCAACTGCGCGAGGCCGGGTACACCCTGGTGACCGTGCAGGACCTGTTCGCCCACACGGAGTTCGAGCCCGGGAGCGTCTACACAAAGCTGAAGACCCCGGCCAGCGCCGGGCCCTCCCCCAGCGCCCCGGCCGATTCCCAGTAATCGCCGGTCAGGGGGCCTGCTGCGCGTACTGCTTCAGGCGCGCCAGCATCGTTTCGTCGCTGGCCCGCACCTGTTCGGCAAAGCGCTCGCATTCCTGGACCGTCAGGTCCGGGTCGATGATCATCACCTGCAGGATCACCCGGGTGTCGGCGCCCAGCGCGGTGAGGTCAAAACGGTAGGACAGCGCGTCGGTATCCTCCGAGGAGTGCAGGACCAGGGTGTTGGGCTCCACCAGGTCGTGGATGACGAACTGCCGTGAACGGCCCGCCACCTGGTAATCCAGCAGGGTGCCCACCCGCGGCGGGTCCTGGCTGGCGTCCATGTAGCTCACCTGCGGCATCCACAGGTTCGCCGACCCCCAGTCGGTCAGCAGCTCCCAGACGCGGTGCACCGGCAGGTGGATGGTTTCCACGCTTTCGAACACAGTGAACTGACTCATACGCGCATCGTGCCATGGGTGGCCCGGAAAGTGAATAGCTCCACGGGCCGGGGGCGGGAGCCGGTGGGGCCCGGCTACCAGCCCTCTTCGTCGTCCGCCTCGGAAATCCCCAGCTCCGGTTCCTGTTCCGCGTCAAAGGTGTGCCACGCTTCGGTGAAGTCGGCAATCGCGTCCAACTCGTCCAGCTGGTCGGAGTCCAGCACTTCCTGGGCCTCGGGCAGGTTCAGGATGGTGCTCACTGCATGGAACGGGTGGCGTTCGAAGAAGTCCAGGGGCGTGACCTCCGGGTTGAAGGTCAGGTCCTCGGTCTGGGCGAACAGGTCGATATAGCGCTCCACCGCGGATTCCAGCCGGGTCAGGTTGATGCCGGTCAGGGATTCGTTGTAGATCTCAGCAGTGGCATCAGCCCACTGCTCAATGAGCTCCTCGCTCATCTGTGCCATTGTTCTCCGCCTCGGGGTCGCTGTGGTGGTTCGTAGCAATTCATCTTATGACGCACAGCCGGAGCTGTCATGCCGATTCTCCGTGATCTATCTCCACCCCCGGCCACGATGGCGGGCAGGGAATTTGCCGTGGCGCGACCCGGCGAGCATGCCGGAACGAACCCGGTTTTTCCAGGTCAGGTCGCGCCAGGCAGGGACTTGGGGTGTGCACCGAGGGCCCGGGCACGACCGGAGGCGCTGCCCAACCGGCTGGCAAGAGCCAAAACTTGGCGGTAGCTGGCGATCTGCTGGCGACCGTGGCCAGGGTGCAGCGCCTCGCGCAGACTGGGGGCATGACACCTACACCGCTCAAGGCCCTCATCCTGGTCTGCACGCTCACCCCCTCCCCGAAGCCCTCCAGCAGTGACCTGCTGGCCCGGCAGGTCGCCGAGGAATTGAAAAAGCACCACGTCGAAAGCCAGCTGCTGCGGGTGGTCGACCACGACGTCAAACCCGGGGTGCTCACCGACATGGGCCCAGGTGACGCCTGGCCGCAGATCCGCAAGACCATGCTGGAATCAGACATCCTGGTGATGGCCACCCCCATCTGGGTGGGCCACCCGGCCAGCCCGGCGCAGCGCGTCCTGGAACGGCTGGACGCCGAGTTGTCGGAAACCGATGAGAAGGGGCGCCCAATTCTCTTTGACCGCGTCGCCCTGGTTGCGGTGGTGGGCAACGAGGACGGTGCCCACCATGTGGTGGCGGAGCTTTCCCAGGGGCTGGCCGAGGTGGGCTTCAGCCTTCCGGCGCAGGGCTCCACCTATTGGGTGGGCGAGGCCATGCACACCGTGGACTACCAGGATCTGGAACAGACCCCGGAGGTGACCGCGAACGCCACCTCCATCGCGGTGCGCAACACCGCGCACCTGGCCCGGCTGCTGCGGCAGAACCCGTACCCCGCGCCCCCGCAGGATTAGCGGACACCGTCGCAGGCGCCGCGTTGGCGGCGGCCGCCCCGGGCAAGGCAATGGCCGACACCCCTGGGGTGCCGGCCATCCTGCGCGGCAACCGGGTGTGTCCTGCAGCCGACGGAGACTAGTCGTTGAGCAGGTCGTAGCGCACGATCGTCTGGTCGCGGTCCGGGCCAACGCCGATGGCCGAGATCCGGGTGCCGCTCATGGCCTCGAGCGCCAACACGTAGTTGCGCGCGTTTTCCGGCAGGTCTTCCAGGCTGCGGGCCCCGCTGATGTCCTCGGTCCAGCCGTCGAAGTACTCGAAAATCGGCTTGGCGTGGTGGAATTCGGTCTGCGTCATCGGCATTTCGTCGTGGCGCACCCCATCCACGTCATAGGCCACGCAAACCGGAATCTTCTCGATGCTGGTCAGCACATCCAGCTTGGTCACGAAGTAGTCGGTGAAGCCGTTCACGCGCGAGGCGTGGCGGGCCATGACCGCGTCGTACCAGCCGCAGCGGCGCGGACGACCGGTATTCACGCCGAACTCGCCGCCGGTCTTCTGCAGGTATTCGCCCATCTCGTCAAACAGTTCGGTGGGGAACGGCCCGGCACCCACACGGGTCGTGTAGGCCTTGATGATGCCAATGGAGCGGTTGATCCGGGTGGGGCCAATGCCCGAGCCCACGGACGCGCCGCCGGCGGTCGGGTTGGAGGAGGTCACGAACGGGTAGGTGCCGTGGTCAACATCCAGGAACGTGGCCTGGCCGCCTTCCATGAGCACCACCTTGTCCTCATCCAGGGCCTTGTTCAGTTCATAGGTGGAATCGATGACCAGTGGACGCAGGCGCTCGGCGAAGGACAGGAAGTACTCGACGATTTCCTCGACGGTCACCGCACGGCGGTTGTAGACCTTGACCAGCAGTTCGTTCTTCTGACGCAGCGCGCCTTCAACCTTCTGGCGCAGGATTGATTCATCGAACACGTCCTGCACGCGGATGCCCAGGCGGCCGATCTTGTCCATGTAGGTGGGCCCGATGCCGCGGCCGGTGGTGCCGATGGCCCGCTTGCCCAGGAAACGCTCGGTGACCTTGTCCATGGTCTGGTGATAGGGGGCCACCAGGTGGGCGTTGGCCGAGACCCGCAGGCGTGAGGTGTCCGCCCCGCGGGCTTCCAGCCCGTCAATTTCCTCGAACAGGGCCTCGAGGTTCACCACGCAGCCGTTGCCGATGATCGGGGTGGCGTTCGGGGACAGGATGCCGGCGGGAAGGAGCTTGAGCTCATACTTCTCACCGCCAACAACCACGGTATGCCCGGCGTTGTTGCCGCCGTTGGGCTTGACCACGTAGTCGACCTTGCCACCGAGCAGATCGGTGGCCTTCCCCTTGCCTTCGTCGCCCCACTGGGCGCCGACGATCACGATTGCTGGCATGGGATCCTCCCCCTTGCGTAAAGCAGTGGTACCGGCGTGCTTCGCGCCGCCCCGGCACGGTGCCGGGCAAAAATATACCCCTTGACGCACTTACAGGACCATGGGTCCACCATAAGAGTTCAGGGGGCTCTTACAACCAAAGTTTAGCGAACCGGTAGGTTATTCTCGAGCTCGTTGCCGTGTGCCGTCATGTGTTCTGCCTGCGCCGGCTCCGCCAGCAGGCGCGGACCCGGACCCGGAACTAGAAAAGCTGCATCAAACGCGGGACATCCCCTCGCTCCGTGACCGGGTGCCCGTAGGCACGGGCACGTTTGCCGATCACCACGGCCAGGACAAACAGCAGCAGCGCGGCTGGCCAGCCCAGCGGATCAAAGAGGCCCAGGAACCCCACGCTTCCAAGGATGAGCGTGTTCCTGCGGTAGACCCGGGCCACCTACGGGACGCAGCCCAGAATATGCCCCCGCACCGTCATCCGGTACGCCAGAACGATTCCGCCAAGCAGCAGCAGCCCGGGCAGTTGGAACAGCACCGAATGGCTCAGCAGGACCACCAGGCCCGCGCCGGCGAACAGCAGCACCTCCAGGGCTCCACCCACGGTACTGCTGCGCATTCTTCCTCCAAAAATCGACACCTCGCGCTCCCGCGGCGCCCGGTTCATCGGCCAGCGTGGTGCATAAGAAGGCGATGTTACTGCATCGTCCTGGAGGTTGGGCATTGCTGCCCCCCGCTGGACCGCGCGGGGCCGCGCGGCCGGCCTTGGGCGGTTATCCGCCGCGGGGAGTACACCAGCACACCCAGCGCCAGCCCAATCAGCACCACCCCCAGCCATCCAACGACGCCCAGGTGTTCGCCCACAATCAGCACGGCCAGCACGGCGGCCACCGCCGGTTCCAGCAGGGTGATGGTGGTGGCGGTACTGGCGTTGACCCGCGAAAGTCCCACCCCGAAGAGCACATACCCCAGGAACATCGGGACCAGGCTCAAATACAGGCCCACCCAGGTGTTCACCGCCGAGGCCAACAGCGGCGCGCCGGTCAGCAGCAGCACCGGCATCAGCAGCAGCCCGCCGGCACTGAACACCGACCCCACCGCCGCGCGGCGCTCGATGCCGCTGCCCATCAGCCGGCCCACCACCCAGGAGTACAGCGCGTAGCTGGCCCCGGCCAGCAGACCCAGCAACACGCTGGCCACGACCTGCTGCTGCCCGGCCTGGTCGCCGGCGCTGCGGGCCAGGCACAGCAGGACGCTGCCGGCTACCCCCACGGCCACGGCCAGCCACCACCGTGCCCGCAGGGGGTGTCCGTCAAAAATCCGTTCCAGCACTCCGGAGAGCACCGGCGCGGAGCCCAGGGAGATCACCGTTCCCAGGGCCACCCCGCCCAGGTGCATGGAGGAATAGAAAGCGAGCGGATACACGAAGACCGCCAGCGCGCCGGCGGCGAGAAGCCCACCGCGCCGACGCAGCTCCGAGCGTTGCCGGCGCAGCTGGGGCAGGGCAATCATCCCCTGCAGCAGTCCGCCAATGCCCAGGGACGCCGCCCCAATGGCCAGTGGGGAGACGCCCTGGGCGAAGCTCGCCGCGGTCCCGGTGGTTCCCCACAGGATTGAGGTGACCACCAGGGCCAGGACGCCGGGGGCCGCGGCGCGGCTCACCGGGACTCCACCCACCCGGCGATGATCCGGCGCGCCGCCACCAGACGCTGGTCGCTGCCTTCCAGGCCGGCCCGGGCCATGGCACCCTCCAGCAGGTAGGAGATCTGTTCGGCCAGCGCAGCGGCCCGCCCCGGGTCCTGCGTGTCCAGGTGCCCGCGCAGGAGGTGTTCAACTTCGGCCTTGTGCCGGGCCACGGTGGCACGACCAGGGTGGCCGGCGGGCAATTCGGCCGCCGCGTTGAGCAGGCCGCACCCGCGAAAACCGTGCGCGTAGGCCATGTGCGCGTGGTCCAGGTACGCGTCCACCACCGCCAGCACCCCGGCCTGCGCCCCGCGCTGGCGGCCCAAACGTTCATGGTAGAGCTCCAGCCACTGCTGGTGGCGCCGCTCAAGGTAGGCGGCGACCAGCTCGGCCTTGGACCCAAAGTTGTTGTACAGGCTCATTTTCGCCACCCCGGCACCCTGGATGATCCCGTCGATGCCGGTGGCGGCGATCCCGTTCGCGTAGAAACGCTGCGCCGCTTCCTGCAGCAGCCTCTCCCTGGCACTGATCCGTGGGGACATCATCCACCTCCACTAGACAGACTAGTCTAGAACCTGTGGTGGCCCAGGAACTATGACGGCCGCGGCGACGCGTCCGTGATCAGGCGCAAATCCCCCAGCAGCGGATGGTCCTGGCCGAACCAGCAGATCTCCACCTGCTCCACGAACCCTGCCTCATGCCACAGCAGCACCTGCGCCGCGCCGGGGTTCTCATCGATCTGCGCATCGAGAGGTAACGGGTTTTCCACTCCCGCCGGCAATGGGGCCGCAGCGCCCCGGCGGGTCAGGACCAGGCACTGGCCGCCGTGCGGGGCGGCTTCGACAAGGCAGGCGGCAAACTGACTGGCCAGGATCGAACTCAGCGCGGGCAACGCGGCCACGACCTCCCGCAGAAACCTGTGCTGAGCCGCGACCTGCTCACCGGACGCCTGCCCCTGCCCCTGACCACCTCTGGGGCGCTGGCCCCGGGGCTCCTTCATGTGCCGGTCACCGGTTGGCGCAGGATGGTGCGCAGTTTATCCGGCGCACTGCGCCGGATATCGCTCAAATAGATTTCGTGATGCCGCCCGGTCAGCCGCAGGCCGGCATCCGCTGCGTGGGCATGCAGCTGCCCCATCACCCCGCCCTCGTCATCGAACGAACCCACATGCAGGGTCTGCAGACACGTTCCCTCCTCCAGGCGTTCCAGACGCACCTGATCCAGCAGCGGACTGGCGCCGCTGGCCCCAATTTGCTGGCGGGCCAGGTCCAGCAGGGACGCATCGATCCAGTCCGGGACCATGGTCATCATCGTCCACAGCCATTGGGACTTGTCCCGCCGGACGGTAAAGGCCCCCATGTCCTCGGCCCACCACAGCCCCTCCAGGGGCATGACAACATAGTCCCGCCGCAGTTCGTTCTTGCTGTGGAACTTGAGTTTGTAGGCCAGCGGAAATAGGGCCCCGATGCCCTGCGCAAAGCGCGGGGAGGTGTTCGGGTCACCGTGCCCGTCAATCATCAGGTACTGCAGGGCGGGCACCGCAATCCGCTGGACGCGTCCGCGCGGCGCACGATATGCCTCGATCTGCCGCTTGAAGTCCACCTTCGCTCCCACTGCGGCTCACCCCTCCCCGTCATGGGCGCACGGCCCTGAATCGTGGTGTCCAGACTACCCAGGTCACCTACCCCAGCGGCAGGGGGCCTAATGCGCAGGGCGGGACAACTGCCCCTAGACTGGTGGGTATGGCCCTAACTCAGTCGGCGGTGGTGAGCACCGCAGTGGATATCCTGCAGCGGTTTGGGTTGGCCGACCTGTCAATGCGCCGCCTGGCCCGGGAACTGGACGTCCAGGTGGGGGCGCTGTACTGGCACGTGAAGAACAAGCAGGAACTGCTCGGCCAGGTCGCCGCTGCCCTGCTGAACACTCCGCAGCTCGCGGTGGATCCCACCGATTTTGCGCACCCCCGCGATGCGCTGCTGCAGTTGTGCCGCAAGCTGTACCTGACCCTGCTGCCCATCCAGGACAGCCCGGAGGTGCTTGAGGTGGCCAGCGCCCTGCAGGTGACCGGCCTGGCCCCGCTGGCCCAGCTGGATCGGCTGCTGCAGTCGGCCGGGTTGCCGGCCCAGGAGGCCGCGTTCGGCCGCCAGCTGCTTCTGAACCACATTCTGGGGTCGGTGGCCTACCGGCAGAACCTGGTGCAGTTGGACGTCAGCCACGAGCAGGCGGACGGGTTTGACTGGGCCCTGCAGCGGGCGGTTGCCGGGCTGTTGCCGAAAACCGCGGGCTGAGCCACAACGTCCCGCCGGCCGCAGGGCGGCAGGGAAACTAGCTCAGCTCCCCGCCGGATAGCCGCAGATAGCAGCCGGCACACAGCGACTCATACCAGACGTCCTCGCCGTCGATGGCGACCTGGTCCCCGTCGAAAACCACCTCATCGCCGACCCGGCGGGTGTTGAACATGGCCTTGCGCCCGCAACGGCAGATGGTTTTGAGCTCCTCAAGGGAGTGCGCCAGCTCCATCAGCCGGGCCGATCCGGGAAACGCGTGGGTCCTGAAATCGGTGCGGATGCCGTAGGCGAGCACCGGCACGTCATCGAGCACCGCGATGCGCAGCAGGTCATCAACCTGGTCACGGCTGAGGAACTGGGCCTCGTCCACGAGCAGGCACGCCACCGGCGGGGCATCCACGTGGGTCAGCAGCGCCTCGGGGTCCTCCCCGGAGGCGAGGGCCGCGAACTGCTCGCGCAGGTTGTCCGCGGGACCAACCACGAAATCAACTTCCCGTTCCAGTCCCAACCGGGACACAATCGAGCTGTCCCCCTTGGTGTCGACCCCCGGCTTGGCCAGCGCGATGCGCTGGCCGCGCTCCTCATAGTTGAACGCGGCCTGCAGCAGGCTGGTCGACTTGCCCGAGTTCATTGCCCCGTAGCGGAAATACAGTTTGGCCACTGACGCTCCCTTAGCTCGTACCGGATGGCCCGGAAGCCACGGTTCCCGAGTGTAGTTTGTCCGCCCGGCGCCCCAGGAATCGGTAAATGATGCTGATCACCACCACGAACGGCACGCCAAAGACCAGGGTGAGGCGGAACTGTTCGGTGAACAGGGAGGTCACCAGCAGTCCGGCCAGCAGCAGGGCGCCCAGCAGCGAACCGGCCGGAAAGCCGGGCAGCCGGAAGTCCGGGGTGGTGCCCTGCTGGCGATGCCGGCGGCGGAAGGCCACGTGGCTGAGCAGGATCATCAGCCAGGTCGCCATGGCACCGAAGGTCGCCAGGGAAATCATGATGCCCATCCCGCCCTCGGGCACCAGGGCGTAGACCACCGCGGCGACCGCGATCCCCCCGGCGGACATCCACACCGCATGCACCGGGGCCCCGTTGGCCGCGACCCTGCCGCTGAGCGCCGGCGCGTAGCCGACCTCGGACAACGACTTCAGGGTGCGGGAGGCGGCGTACAGCTGGGCGTTCATGGCCGACAGCGCGGCCACGATCAGCACGAAGTTTAGCACCGAATCGGCGTAGGGGATCCCCACCACCTGCATCACCGTCACGAACGGGGATCCGCCGTTAAGCAGCTCATCGCGCGGGGCAATGCACAGGATCAGGCCCAGGGTGGCGATGTAGAACAGCAGCAGGCGCAGGAACGTGACCTTGAAGGCCCGGCGCACCGCCACCCGCGGCTGACGGGCCTCGGCCGCGGCGATCGCAATGACCTCCACCCCCATGTAGGAGAAGATCGCCACGATGACCGCACCCCATACCCCCAGCGGGCCGCCAGCGAAGAACGGGGCCTGCGCGGTGTAGTTCGCCACCCCGTAGTCGGGATTGCCGCTGCCCAGCACCAGCCACCCGGCCACGATGATGAAGGCCAGCACGGCGAAGACCTTGATGGCGGAGAACCAGTACTCGGTGCTGCCAAAGGCGCGCACATTGCTCATGTTCACCCCCAGCAGGGCCACCGAGAACAGGACCACCCACAACAGCGGCTGCACCTGCGGGAACCACAGCTGCATGTACTGCCCGACCACACTGACCTCGGTCCCCACCGCCAGCACCAGCGCGGACCAGTATAGGTAGCGGGTCATGAACCCGGCATAGTTGCCCAGGTATTTTTGGGCGAAGAGGCCGAAGGAGCCGGACACCGGGTGCTGCACCGTCATTTCGGCGAGCGCGCCCATCACCAGCAGCGCGATCAGCCCGCCCAGCACGTAGCTGAGGATCACGCTGGAGCCGGCCATCTCGATGCCCAGCTTGCTGCCCATGAACAGCCCGGTGCCGATCGCGCCGCCCAGCGCGATCATGGACATCTGCCCGGAGCCCAGGGTGCGCTTCAGCCCGCCGCCGGTGGCGTCGGGCCCCGTACTTTCTGACACGTACCGTCCTCGGATTCACTGTTCACCGCGCCCCACGCTGGGGCGCCGTGAACAACGCTACCGCGCCCACCCCAGGGGCCGCTGCCTGCCCCGGTCTTGGTCCCGGGACGCCAAGCTGGACTAGGTCACCGCGTTTCGACGCGTGAACTCCTCCCGCTGCCAGGCCCCGGTGTGCAGAACCTCACGCAGAATTTCCACCGCATCCCAGATATCGGTGCGCGAAAGGTACAGCGGGGTCACCCCAAAACGCAGCACCTCCGGTTCCCGGTAGTCCCCGATGACCCCGCGCTCAATCAGTGCGGCCATCACGGCGTAGCCGTGGGGGTGGCGGAAGCTGACGTGGCTGCCGCGCTCGGCGTGCTGCTGCGGGGTGACCAGTTCCAGTCCCAGTCCGGGGCAGCGTTCGCGCACCAGCTCGATGAACAGGTCGGTCAGCTCCAGGGACTTGGCCCGCAGCTGGTGCTGGTCCGCCTCCAGCGACACGTCCAGGCCCACCTCGAGCATCGCCAGCGAAGTGATCGGCTGGGTGCCGCACATGAAGCGGCGGGCGTCATCGGCCGGGGCGTAGTCCTCATCCATGGCAAAGGGCTGGGCGTGCGACCACCAGCCGGAGAGCGGTTGCCAGAAACGCCGCTGGTGCCGGGCGTTGACCCAGATGAACGCCGGGGCGCCCGGCCCGCCGTTGAGGTACTTGTACGTGCAGCCCACCGCATAGTCCGCGTCGGCCCCGTTCAGGTCCACCGGCACCGCGCCCGCGGCGTGGGCCAAATCCCAGATCGCCAGCGCCCCGGCCTCATGGGCGGCGGCGGTGATGGCGGGCATGTCCCACATCCGCCCGGTGCGGTAGTTCACGTGGGACAGGGAGATCAGCGCGGTGTCCGGCCCCAGGGCGGCCAGCAGTTCGTCCTGGGTGTCGATCAGCCGTACCTCGTAGTCCACGCCGGTTTCGGTGGTGACCGAGTTCAGCAAATCCGCCAGGCCCTGGGCGATGTAGATGTCGGTGGGGAAATTGTCCCGCTCGGTGATGATTACCCGGCGCCCGGGTCCGTCGACCTGCTGGATGCGCAGCGCCGAGGCCAGCGCCTTGAACAGGTTCAGGCTGGTGGTATCCGTGACCACCGTTTCCCCGGGGTTGGCCCCCAGCAGTGTTCCGAGCTTGTCGCCCAGCCGGGTGGGAAGCTCAAACCAGCCCGCGGTGTTCCAGGAGCGGATCAACCCCTGGCCCCACTGTTCGTTCACCACTTCGGCGGCCCGTTCGGCCGCCCCGACCGGCAGCGGCCCCAGCGAGTTGCCGTCCAGGTAAATCACCGCCTCGGGCAACACAAAACGGTCCCGGAAGCGGGCCAGGGGATCCTGGCGGTCCAGGGCCTGCAGGGCTTCGCGACTGGTCTGAGTGCTCATCGTGACCTTTCAACAAACGGTGCGCCGGTGTCTGCGCGTGATCGGAGGTGAAACCCCATCATAGAATTGGAATCAAGATTGTGGTGGCGCGGCCGAAGTTCTGCGCAAGAAGGGCCGGAGGTTCCGTGGCTGATTCGAAATTCCCCGTGCCCGAGGATGGTGCGTCGAATCCGGTTCGCGTCGATGCGACGGACCTGGCGATCCTGGCGGAACTGGGCCAGGATGCCCGTGTGGCCAACAACGTGCTCGCCGCCCGGGTGGGCCTGGCGCCCTCCACCTGTCTGGGACGGGTGCGGGCGCTGCAGGCCCGCGGGATCATCCAGGGCTATGAGGCCCGCATCAACGAGAAGCTGCTGGGGGTGAGCGTCAACGCCATGATCTCCATCGTGGTCGCCGCCCATGCCCGGGACCGGATGCTGCCCTCGGCCCAGGCACTGGGTGCGCTGCCCCAGGTGCGTGACGTGTTCGTGCTGGGCGGGACGCCGGACCTGCTGGTGCGGGTGGCCACCAGCACCATCGACGAGCTGCGGGACTTTGTGGCCCGCCACCTGGGGGCGAACCCCGCCTTTTCCTCCACCCAGACCAGCATCATCTTCGAACATCTACGGTGAAAACCGCCGGCGGACGCCGGGGAACGCTGGTGCAGGCCAGCGTTCTGGCGTGCGCGGCGGTTCTCATCCTCGTCTCATCTGGCTTGGGGAGAATGGATCACATGGGTAGGCAGGCAATCTTTCGCATCCTGGTCGTGGTGACAGTCATCGTGCTGCTCACCCTGGGCGCCGTGGGAATCGCCCACGTGCTTTCCGGGCCGACACAACGAGACCTGGGGCCGGGGGTGGTCGTGGACCAGCCGCCCACCGATCCGCCGGGCACCGGCAGCGACCCGTCTCCCGGGTCCGAAGAGCCCACCCCGAAGGTCGGTGATCCACCGGCCAGCGGAAAGGCCACACCCAAGCCAAGCCCCACCCCCAAGCCCACCCCGTCGCGCTCCCACGGGCCGGTCAAGCCCCTGCCGCCCACCTCCCCCTCGACGCCGCGCGTCACCGATGACGATGACGATGACGATGACGACGACGATGATTGGGATGATGATCAATGGGACGATGATGACGACTATGACGACGACTAGGCCGCGCCAGCGGCGCATGCCCATCCGGGCCCAGGTGATCACCGGGATGATCCTGCTGGTGGCAATTGCCCTGGCCACCGCCGGCACGGCCATGTACGTGTTGGAGCGCCACGAGCTCAACGACCGGCTGGATGACTCGCTGATCCGCACCGTGGAGGAATATCGGGTGCTGGCCGAGACCGGGGTGGATCCGCAAACCAAACAGGGCTTCCAACACGCCGAGGACCTGCTGTACACCGCGATGCAGCGCACCGTGCCGGCCCGCTACCAGGGGATGCTGGGCCTGAGCGCCGATCAGCTGCAGTGGACCGCGCCGCATTCGGTGACACTGCGCCTGGAGGATGACCCGGAATTCCTGGAGTGGGCCAAGAACAGTTCCACCGACGCCCGGGTGCGCATCGAGAATGTCTCCACCCAGCACAGCACCTACCGGGCCATGGTGGTGCCCATCCAGCTGGCCTCGGATCCCAAGCCGGCCCGTTTTGTGCTGGCCTATGACTACACTTCCGAGGTCCGGCACATCAACACCCAGATCATGGTGTTCATCGCCGCCGGGGCCATGGTCGTGGTGCTGGCCTCCATCGCGGCCTGGCTGATCGTGGGGCGGATGCTCGAACCCATCCGCCGGCTGCGGGACACCGCCCGGCAGATCTCCGAATCCGATGTCTCCTCCCGCATCGAGGTGACCGGCCACGACGAGTTCGCCGAGCTGACGGTGACCATCAATGAGATGCTCGACCGCCTGGAGGCGGCCCTGCAGTCCCAACGCCAGCTGCTGGATGATGTGGGCCACGAACTGCGCACCCCGGTGACCATCATCCGCGGGCACCTGGAGCTGATGGACGTGCATGACGCCGAGGATGTGGCCCAGACCCGGGAAATTTCGCTGGATGAGCTCAAGCGGATGTCGCTGCTGATCAACGACCTGGTGACCCTGGCCGGGGCGAACCAGGCCGACTTCGTGGTCAGCCGGCCCTGCGAGGTGGGGGCGCTGCTGGATGACATCCTGGACAAGGCCCGGGGCCTGGGCGAACGGGACTGGCGCATCGGGCACCGTGCCGAGGCCAGCGTCCGGCTCGACGCCTCGCGCATCACCCAGGCGATGCTGCAGTTAAGCGCCAACGCGGTGAAGTTCTCCAGCCCCGGCTCCCGCATCGATTTGGGTTCGGCCCTGGTGCACAATGACGGATCAGCCCCGTGCCTGCGCCTGTGGGTGCGCGATGGCGGGGTGGGCATCGCCCCCGATGACCTGCAGCGGATCTTCGAGCGTTTCGGGCGCGGGAAGAACAGTGAACGGGCCATGGGCTCGGGCCTGGGGCTGAACATCGTCGCGGCCATCGCCGAATCCCATGGTGGTAAGGTCTGGGTGGATTCAACCCCCGGAAGCGGTTCCACGTTCTACATCGACATCCCCCTAGCCGAAGGAGCCCCCACCCCATGAGCCGGATCCTGATCATCGAAGATGAGGCACGGATCAGTTCGTTCATCGCCAAGGGCTTGAAGGCCGCCGGTTTCGCCCCCGCCGTGTGCGACACCGCCGCGGACGGGTTCGAGCACGCCCAGAACGGCTGCTACGAACTGATCATCCTGGACATCGGACTGCCCGACGAGGACGGGTTCAGCCTGCTGCGCCGGATGCGCTCGGCGCATATCGATTCGCCGGTCATCATTCTCACCGCCCGCAACTCGGTGGACGACACCGTCACCGGGCTGCGGGACGGGGCCGATGACTACATGGCCAAGCCCTTCCACTTTGATGAGCTGCTGGCCCGGGTGCGGCTGCGGCTGCGCAGCGAGGACAACGGCGCGGACACCGCGGTGCTTGAGCACGGCAGCCTGCGCATGGACCTGCTGCGCCGGGTGGTGGAGGTCGACGGGGCGGAGGTGGATCTCTCGGCCCGTGAGTTCTCGCTGGCCGAGGCGTTCCTGCGCAATCCCGGGCAGGTGCTCAGCCGGGAACAGCTGCTCTCCCGGGTGTGGGGCTATGACTTCGACCCGGGCTCCAACGTGGTGGACGTCTACGTGCGCTACCTGCGCAACAAGCTCGGCGGAGCACGCTTTGAGACGGTGCGCGGCATGGGTTACCGGCTCGCCCGGGAAGCCTAGCGGTTCCCCGCCGGCGGGGGCGGGCCGAACAGTGAGGCTGGGTGTTTGCTCGATGTCCACCGAAGGTGAATTGTAAGCGGCGCGGCCGGTGGCTACGGTGCTGGTGAGGGTTCGCGGCGCCCGCCCGAACCGGATACCAGGCAGAGCGGGATCACG
Organism: Glutamicibacter creatinolyticus; assembly: GCF_006094275.1. Lineage (GTDB taxonomy): Bacteria > Actinomycetota > Actinomycetes > Actinomycetales > Micrococcaceae > Glutamicibacter > Glutamicibacter creatinolyticus. Next base: position 190,081 of record NZ_CP034412.1, on the reverse strand, counting down.
GGAGCGCAGCGTGTCAACACAGATCATGAAGCAAATCGAGCGGACGCTGCGCAACGGACCGGGCGGGCAGGGCCCGCTGGTCAGCGTGGCCGACCACGCCCGGCAGCTGTCGGTGGACGAGCTGTCCTATCTCATCCAGGCCACCTCCCCCACCGAAAGCGCCGAACTGTTCCAGGCGCTGGACGCCGAGACCCGGCTGCGGGTGTTCCAGGACCTGGCCCCGGCCTACCAGGGCAAGCTGCTCTCGGTGCTGCAGGGCCAGGACATCAACTCCCTGGTGGAGGCGTTGGCCCCGGATGACCGGGCCTCCCTGCTCGATGAGCTGCCCGCCGCCGTGCGGGAGGAGCTGCTCACCTCGCTCAGCGCCGACCAGCGCCAGATGACCGCACTGGTGCTTGGCTACCCCCGCACCGCGATCGGCCGCTACATGTCCCCGGCCGTGCTGGGCCTGGATGAGAACTTCACCGCCGGGCAGGCGCTGGAGTACCTGCGCTCGCGGATCCGCGAACCGGAGACCGTCTACCTGCTGCCGGTGATTGACCAGGACCGGAAACTGACCGGAGTGATCGGGATCCGCTACCTCTTGGGGGCCGAACCCGGGGATCGGCTGGCGCAGATCAGCGATGTGCCGATCAGCGCGCGGGCCGATGAAGACCGCCGGGAGGTCGCCCGAAGGTTCATGAAGCACAAGCTGGTGGCGATGCCGATCACCGATGCCGACGGACGCCTGGTGGGGATGCTGACCAACGATGACGCCTCGGCGATCCTCGATGAGGCCGCCGCGCGCAGCGCCGCACGTTCGGGCAGCTCGGAGCTGATCTCGCGCTCCTACCTGAGCACCTCGGTCCTGCGCATTGTGCGCAGCCGCATCGTCTGGCTGGTCGTGCTGGCCCTCTCCGCGGTGCTCACGGTGCAGGTGCTGGAAATCTTCGAGGACCGCCTGGACCAGGTGGTGGCGCTGGCCCTGTTCATCCCGCTGCTCACGGGCACCGGCGGGAACACCGGCAACCAGGCGGCCACCACGGTCACCCGGGCGCTGGCCGTCGGAGACGTGCGGCTGCGAGATTTGCCGCGGGTGATCTGGCGGGAACTGCGGGTGGGCACCATTCTCGGTGCGGCCCTTGGATCCCTGGGGTTCGCGGTGGCCTCACTGGTCTACGGAATGGACATCGGCGCGGTGATCGGACTGACCCTGCTCTCCATCTGTGTCATGGCCGCCTGCGTTGGAGGGGTGATGCCCCTGCTGGCCAAGAAGATCGGCGCCGACCCGGCGGTGTTCTCCAACCCGTTCATCTCGACCTTCTGCGATGCCACGGGCCTGTTGATCTACTTTTCCATCGCCACCGCGGTCCTGGGCCTGAACTAGTCCCAGGACCGCCGGGGCGCCGCCACGGGCTACGGACGGGTCTTGGGGATCCGGCGTCCCGGCCCCCGGGAACCGCGCGGGACGCTGAACCGCTGCTTCAGCAGCCGGCTCCAGCGGTTGGCCGGCAGCTGCGGGTTCAGCAGTGCCACGCCGATGCAGTACTTACTCATGCTCTCCGGCCGGATGCCCAGCTCCGCCAGGGCCCGGTCCGAGACCCCCCGCCCGTCCGCGGACTTGGTCTCCACGACGACCAGATCCGGGCCGTCCACCTGTTCGCGGCCATTGGAATAGGCCAGCTCCACGTCGCAGGTGACCCGCTCCCCATCCAGCGGGTTCACGAAGGTGGCCCGCACATAGGAGCTGTCCAGCACCGGGCGCAAATCCGGCACCTGTTCGCCGTACTCACGGGCAATCACCTCGTCCAGGAAGCGCATGCTGCGTTCGGTGAGCCGCCCGCAGTCGGCAGGGTCCTGCTCGATGCGGTGCTTGACCGTGTTGCCGCGCAGGCCCTTTGTCTTGATTTCAAACATCGACAACCCGGTGTCCACGTAGGTGCGGCTGCGAACCTTGTAGCGCCGGCGCCGACCCTGCCGGTGGGCACGGTACTGCTCAAAATCGGCGGTGTCGAAGTACACCGACTCGTAGCGGAAGGTGCGCAGTCCCTCGATCTGCATGATCCTGAAGTCCTTCCCCAGCTTCTGCACCATGGCGGTGAACTGCTCGGGAGTCAACAGGAACTTGCGGTCCACCCGGGTCTGCAGGGCCGCTTCGCGGATCACCTCCTCCAGCTGGATCGGGGCCCGGCGGGCGACGGCTTCCTCCAACGCCTGGCGGGCGCGTCCGGTATGCCCGGTGCCCGCCGCGTGGACGTCTTGTGATGCCGCAGTCATTAGGACCACGTCTCCTGCTTGCCGCCGGGAACCTGGGAGGGGACATTGGCCAGCTCGTAGGTGCCGTGGAAGTCCTTGGTGCCGGTGGACGGGGTCACCCGGAAGCGGACGTCAACGATGGTCAGATCCCGGACCATGTCCAGCTCGGTCACCACGGTGCGCAGCACCTTGGCTCCCAGCAGTTCCTCCAGTGCCGCGACCAGGTCCTCATTGCGCGGGTAGGCGCGTTCCAGGGTGACGGTCTGGCGCTGGGTGCGCGGGGCGAAACCCGGGTGATCGGCCAGGAACATGACCAGCACCAGGGCGGCGGTCACCGCCGGGGAGAACCAGGCCGGATCGGGGTGCAGGCCGTTGACCAGACCAATGGCCAGGGAAATGAAGTAGTAGGCCACTTCCTCCTGGGTCAGCGTGTCCGAGCGCAGACGAATGATCGACAGGATGCCGAACAGCCCCAAGCCGAGGCCCATCCCTGCGCCGCTGCCTGAGAGCAGCAGGGTGACCGCGAAGATGCCCATGCTCAGGGCAATGTAGGCCAGCACGAGGTCGCGGCGGAAGTGCCGACGGAAGTACACGAAGTAAACCAGCACCGTCATGCCAAGAACATTGGCCGCCAGCGCCATCCAGAATGACAACATTTCATTTACCTTTCACCGGAAGTTCATCTCTTGTTTCAAGAGTAGGAAGGCCAAATGAAGGAAATAAGAGAAGCCGATGAGAAGACTCTCATGTGCGTCATGGGATGCATGACAACAACTGACGGTCCGGCGCTACCAGTGGAAGCCCTGAAAAACCCGCATCAATCGCCCGAGAGAGCAAGCGGCCCCGGCGCACGAGGGGTCAAGGGCGGATCGGGTGCCTCCGGAAGCGATCAGAAGATAGACCAACTCCAGCGTCTTCTTATCAACTAGATCGCTGAACCAGGCAGCTCACCAGGTTGCGGTGCCCCTTTCAGGAGCCAGATCTGCCCGATGCACCCGTCGGAAGATTCGACCTACGCCCCCCAGTGCGTAGTCCTTCCGCACTTCGCCCCGAGGAGTACGGTCGCCTATTTCATTAGATACAGTGCGTCAGATGACCTTTTAATGCCTACCACCGGAATCCACGGGCAGCCCAATGGAATCTAGCAACAATAACGGTTCGGCGCGCGAAAGCTCGAACTTCTTTGAGTAAAACATTATATTTTTCAGTTTCTCTGGAGTCCGGTGATCCGTCAGATTTTTGAACGTAAATTACCAACAGACCATCATGGTGTCCGGTGACCGTGGCCAAAACCGTCTTGCAGATTTGATATAGCCGTTGTGGCGTGACACCGCGCTCAAGTTCAAGTGCAGCCTTTTCGTACTTCTGGGCAATTTCTGGTTGCCACATTCCCTCAAGGTACCTCGCAAGCCGTTGAAGCTTGCCTGCTAACTCCTGGCGTGATGCTCCGTCTAATTGAGCGGCCATTTTCCTATGAGCTCCCCTGTCGCCGAGTCGCCGAGTCGCCGAGAATTCGGTTTTCCTGTTTGGTTCGCGTCCCGCAACTAGCATGATCCCTTAAATCCGGTTTGCGGCGCGATATGTCTGGCATGTCTTGGGGTCGTCAGCCTGAACCCGCCTTCAAAGACATGACCGTGATTGGCTCTAGATCACGTCCCCCCTGAATAGCGACTGCCACTTGTCCCGGCGCCCGGCACCGCCTTTCCAGCGGGTTCGATCGGCTTGTTGAACCAACAACATCACGTCGACTAGTAAAGATTGGAGTCCATGCGCCGATGTCTACAGATTTCGCTCATGAGTTATTGGGGAGCTACTTGCCCCTCCACGGAAAGCTGACATAACCGCGCCGGCGGGATTGCCTCGACGTTATACAACGCACCGCGACGAAAATTGCGGGCGCCATTATTAATTCGGCGGACCCTGGACCGAGCGTTCTTCAAACTCTTCCCTCACGACGCGACACATTGCCGATTCTCGAATAGCGCCGATCCGCCAGGAACCTGAAGTGTGCCCCAATAATGGCCCCGGACACCGCACTCACCAATTCCGTTGGCCACAAACCCAGCCATCGGCTCTCGGTCAGGCCAAGCAGCGCAACGCTGGCGAAGACCACTAGTGAAAGCGCCACACCAGCCAGATTTGGACGGAGAAAATAGTACATCGCAGATCCACACAGCACTCCTACGGCTACTCCCAGCAAAAGCAGTGGAAGCACACCCACCCCCACGAAGAACAGAGACAACGCAACTGCCGAGAATGGCGCGGCGATGGCAACAGCCCAGGACACGGCGTCGGCCCCCTTGGCATAACGCGGTTTGCGCTCAGCTTTCTCGATCATTGTCTCCACCAACTTCCATTACAGTCATCTTCCTCGAACGGCGATTCGATGCTCACTGTTGCAATCTCCATGCAAACCACCGTGTTTGTAGCTTCCAGAGGTAGCGTCAAGCTGACGATCGACCGTCGTCAAGCGGCGCCCTACCTGTTCCGCCAGCCGCTTCAACTTGCTGCCATGGATCCTCAGGAACACTTATCTTTCTAGGCATCCATCTGCTCATAATCTCCGCGCGCAGCCCGATTTTTCGTCCAAATCGGTGGGTGCCGGTGCGCCGTCACTTGCCTGACCGCCGATTGGCATTCAATTCAATGTGAACGGCACCTTGACGAACTGCCTATCGTTTTCGCTTGCCCAGCAAGCCGAACATGCTGGGTCGGCGACTGGTCTGTCGCGCGAATTTACGCAGTTGCTCGATGAGCGCATCGAATCGTGCCGCGGCTTGGGGATCCACTTCCCCGCTTGAATTCGTTATCGGGTGATCGCTGATACTCATGGGACCGGCTCGAAGCGCCTCCTGCAGTTCGCTGGCGATCTGCCGCAGTCGATCGGGCAGGACTTCCTCCTCAAGTTCACTGGCGAACGCCCTGAAGGTTTGGGCCGCAGCAATGAGACGCTCGTGTTCCACGTAGGCGGCTAGTTCACGCAACTGATCCGCAACCTGCCCGAACGCTTCGTGTTCTAGTTCAACTACCATGTATCAATGATCGCTCCTCGGTTCCATGGGTTCGGGAGGTATGGCTGATTCGTACCGCCAAGATAAATTAGGTTCCTTTCTTGGCGGTCATGTTTCAGAAATGCCTACACCCAGAATCTCGGGCAACCCTTCCGTGTCCGACGATCCGTCGGACTATTGAACGACAACCCCGCTCCCAGTTGTTGTCATTCCAATTCGTCTTGTCGGAATAGCGACAGCCAGCGGTGCGCTGGAGCATACTGCTCGTCTTCGATGAGATCCGTAAGGCTCTTTGCGAAGTCTCGATCTAGCAGGTCGTTAAGGACCTCTCTCGCTTCGCTGGGCCCCGGCACCCACCCGGTCGGAAACTTTTTCGTCTCGACCCATTCTGGTTCCGAGGATCCAATCGGCGTAAATTCAATTTCCACCAACTCATCCTCCACTTCGGGCACCCAACAAACTCTAATTCTTGGTAATGGCAAAAGCTCCGACCAGAAGTTCACACCATCTGTTGGCGACACAAATGACCAGATCGATGTGGCCACATCGTCGGGTAGACCACACACTAGAGCCAGACGCTCGAAGGTGTTCGCATAACGACGCGGAACAGGAGTTCCCCCTCTCCGAACCGTCGCAAGGAGCTGTTCAAGAGCAGGACCTGGAGTTCCGCGACTGAGCAGTGAATATGTCTCGTGGAGGGCGGGCTGACCCATTTTGCGACTGAACCACTCGGCCATCCACTGACACTGCATCAGGACCATTCGTTCCTGTGCTGAAGATACTGGCCATTCCGGTTCAGTATGATCCTTCTCCGAACCGCACCAGGGTCCGGGTTCCTCGGTCTTCGCAAACTTAGCCCAGAGAATACCTCGCTTTCCCGCCGCGCGGTCAGCTTCTTGAACGATGCTGGACGCCAAACGAGGTTCAATCTGGTTCGTCTGGGCAAGTAAGCTGCCGGGTTGTCGACTGGCGCTCATGACATCCACGGGAAAACGAGTACGGAGCCTAAAGGCTGGGATCGAAGCACCGCGAGGAGTCGCCTCGACTTCGTAAACCCCCGCAACTGACGTATGCCAGTCCGGAATCAGTATTCGGCGAACCCGGAATTTTGGGTTGCTCATGATTTTCCCCTCCCCGCCGTCCGGCGCGTTTGAGCGCACGAATGCCCGGACCGATGCGGGATCGGACCGGGCAACGGCGCGGATGGTGCTACTCGGATTACTCGCCGGCCTCGATGGCGGCCTTCGCGTTGGGGTCCGAATCGTTCAGGAAGTCCGAGATGCGCTGCACCTCTTCGCTTTCACCGATGGCGGCGGCGGCACGCCCCAGGGCATAGAGCGAGCGCAGGAAGCCGCGGTTCGGTTCGTGACGCCACGGCACCGGGCCCTGGCCCTTCCAACCGGCTCGCCGCAGGGCATCCAGGCCGCGGTGGTACCCGACCCGCGCGTATGCGTAGGACTCCACCGCCCGCCCCTCGTCGTGGGCCTCGTTGGATAGCAGTGCCCAAGCCAGTGAGGAGGCGGGGTACTTGGCGGCAACATCCACCGGCTCATCGCCGGCCTGCAGCCGCTCAAGAACCTCGGTCTCCTCCGGCAGCAGGGTTTCGGGGATGCCCAGCAGGTTCTTGCCAATCATCATTACTTCAGGGCCTTCCCGGCCGAACCCAGCTGCTGCGCGGCTTCAACCACGCGGGCGGCCATGGACTCCTCGGCCTTGGCGCCCCAGACGCGCGGGTCGTAGGTCTTCTTGTTGCCGACTTCCCCGTCAACCTTCAGCACGCCATCGTAGTTGGTGAACATGTGTCCGGCCACGGGGCGGGTGAACGCGTACTGGGTGTCGGTGTCAATATTCATCTTGATCACGCCGTAGGACACCGCATCAGCGATTTCCTGCTCGGAGGAGCCCGAGCCACCGTGGAAGACGAGGTCGAAGGGGTTGTCCTTGCCGACCTTCGAGCCAACCTGGGCCTGGATGTCCTTCAGGATTTCCGGGCGCAGCTTCACGCCGCCGGGCTTGTACACACCGTGGACGTTGCCGAAGGTCAGGGCGGTGATGTAGCGGCCCTGTTCGCCGGTGCCCAGGGCCTGGATGGTGGCCATGGCATCCTCAACGGTCGAGTACAGCTTGTCGTTGATGGCGTTTTCCACGCCGTCCTCCTCGCCGCCCACGACGCCGATCTCAACTTCCAGGATCTGCTTGGCGGCGGAGGTGCGCTGCAGCAGTTCGGCCGCGATGCGCAGGTTCTCGTCCAGGGTCTCGGCGGAGCCGTCCCACATGTGCGAGTTGAAGAAGGGGTCACGTCCGGCCTTGACCTCGGCCTCCGAGGCGGCCAGCAGCGGCAGCACGAAGGAATCCAGCTTGTCCTTCGGGCAGTGGTCGGTGTGCAGGGCGATGTTGACCCCGTAGTTCTTGGCGACTTCCCGGGCGAAGGCCACAAAGCCCAGGGAGCCTGCGGTCATGTCCTTGACCGAAGCGCCGGAGAAGTAGGCGGCGCCACCGGTGGAAACCTGGATGATGCCGTCGGACTCGGCTTCGGCGAAGCCGCGGATGGCCGCGTTCAGGGTCTGGGAGCTGGTGACGTTGACGGCGGGGAAGGCGTATCCCCCTGCCTTGGCAGCGTCGATCATGGCGTTGTATTTATCCGGGGTTGCGATAGGCATGCTTCACTCCTGGTGATTGAGCGGGGATAACCCGTCATCCTCGACGACAATTCGTTTCCATCCTAGCTTCCTCGCTGGGTTGGCATCAGAAGGCCACGGTAAGTGACGCGCCAGTTACGCCGGTCACCGGGCGCCGGGCCCACCGGTTGACCTAGCAGGCGGTGGGGCCGCTGGGCCCGTGGGAGCCATGCGTGGGCGGCGTCGACCGCTCGAAGGGCGAGGCGCTGTCGGAGGGAACCAGCGATTCAAGGACCGAGGCGCTTGATTCTTCACATTGCTGGGCCGGCGCGCTGTGGGTGGGTTCGCGATCCGGGGACTCGGTGTGCGGGGCGCTCCGGCTGTGCGCGTTGGTGGACTCAGAAGGTTCGCTTTGCGGGCTTCGCGTGGTTTCCGGGGGTGTGGAATCGGTGGGCGTTGGCGACGCTGTCGGTACCGTCGAGGACGGGCTGGAGCCTTCGGCGCTCGGTGGGGTGCTGCTCTCCTCCGGGCTCGGCGAGGTCGAGCTCGGGGGTGCGGGACGCGATGTGCTCGGTGTGGGTGAGCTGTGCGGCTTATCCGGGCGCGTTGAGGACTGGGAAGGTTCCGCTGCCGGGCGGGTGGGCGGTGCTGAGCTGGGCCGCTTGCTGGGCTTGGGTTGGGGAACCACCGGGGTGTCATCCTCCGGCACCACCACATCCGGATCCGGCGCCGCGGCCGGCGGGGTCGGTTCCTCACGTTGCTGGCCGCCGCCGGGCAGGGTCGGGGACTTCACGGTCAGCCGCCGCGAGTCGATCATGGCCTGACGCTGCCCGGGGATGCCCGGCAGGTAGTTGCGCGGGTCGTGCCAGCGCCCATCCACAATGACCTCAAAGTGCACATGGCATCCGGTGGAGTTGCCGGTGGTTCCGCTGCGGGCGATCAGCTGACCCTGTTCGACCTCGTCCCCGATCCCCACCAGCAGGCGGGAGTTGTGGCTGTAGCCGGTGTGCACATTGTTCCCGTGGTCGATGGTCACCCGATTGCCCGAATGGCCGCGCCAACCGGAGACGACCACGCGGCCGGCTTCGGCGGCATAGACCGGCGAACCGCAGGCGATGGGATAGTCCTGGCCGATGTGGATCTGGTTGCCGGGACCCGTGGGATTCTTGCGCCACCCGTAGGGGCTGGAAATGTTGCGTGTCGTGACCGGGTGCATGAGCTGCAGGCTGCCGGGCAGCACACCCAGCTGCCCCACCTGCCCGGCCAGCAGCGGCGCCCTGGGGGAATCCCGGTCCGGTGCCGCTGTGTGCGGGGCGGCGCCCTTCAGCATCTCCACCGGCCGGCCATCGATGGCCACCACTTTGCCCGATCCACCGAATACCGCCAGCGGCGCGTACTGGTCGACGACAACATCACCGGCAAAGAAGTTCGGGTCGCCGATCGCATCGATCGCAACCGGGATGTTGCCCTGACGGTCCTCGGTGCCCTGGGCCACCAGCGGGAAGGCCAGGGCCGCGCTCAGGCCAGCTGCCGCCAGTCCGGTTAAGGACACTTTCACGGCACGGCGCGCGCCGCGTGTGCGCGTGGGCAGCAAGAGCTCGCGATTAACCTGATGACGCCGTTTCACAAGTGCCCGCTTTCCCCCGAGGACGAACACTTCCAAGCCTAGGCACTCCCGCGCGACTAATAAAGGCGCTTGAGTAAAAAGTAGGGGAGTTTTGGAGTGGCGGCTAGCCGACCTGCTGGTTAAACACGTGTCTGCGGATCCAGGCATGCATGGCAATACCGGCCGCGGAGGCTGCGTTGATGGAGCGGGTGGAGCCAAACTGCTCAATGGACAAGGTGGCCTCGGCTGCGGCGTGCACCTCATCGCTCAGTCCGGGCCCTTCCTGGCCAAAGACCAGCACGCAGCGGCGCGGCAACTCATAGGTTTCCAGCGGCACCGAGTCCGGGAAGATGTCCACCCCAATGACCGCCAGGCCCTCGCCCTGGGCCCATTGGACAAAGTCCTCAACGGTGGGATGGTGACGCACGTGCTGGTACCGATCGGTGACCATGGCACCGCGCCGGTTCCAGCGGCGGCGGCCAATAATGTGCACTTCCTTGGCCAGGAACGCGTTCGCGGTGCGCACCACGGTGCCGATGTTCATGTCATGCTGCCAGTTCTCGATGGCGATGTGGAAGTCATGGCGGCGTTCATCCAGGTCGGCGACGATCGCCTCCATGGACCAGTAGCGGTACTTGTCGGCCACGTTGCGCCGGTCCCCGTGCTCCAGCAGTTGCGGATCCAGCCGCTCATCCTGCGGCCAGGGGCCCTGCCAGGGGCCGACACCGACCTCGCTCTGCGCCGTGTCTTGGCCTGCAGCCTCACCTTGGGCGGTCGACTCGCGGGAGGGATCATGCACTTCTTGACTCACTCTTACTAGGGTAGTAGGTCATGGGATTCTTTCTGTCCATGGAACGAACGGGTGGTAACCGGTGACAGTGATCGACAACGTCATCTACGTGGCGGGCAAGGCCGTGGCCCATCCGCAGGACCTGGACCAGACCTTTGAAGTGATGCGACGCACCGGCGGCATGGGGTGGATCGGCCTGTACCGACCCACCGAACAGGAGCTTCAGGTGGTCAGCGAGCAATTCTCCCTGCATTCACTGGCCGTGGAAGACACCCTGAAGGGCCACCAGCGCCCGAAGCTGGATCGCTACGAGGGCCATCTGTTTATGGTGCTGCGCCCGGCACGCTACCTCGATGACGTCGAGGAGGTGGAGTTCGGGGAGGTTCACATCTACGCGGGCGACGACTTCGTGGTGACCGTGCGCCACGCCGAGTCCCCGCGGCTGGCCACCGTGCGCCGGCACCTGCAGCAGTCCCCACAGCTGCTGGCCAGCGGCCCGGCGGCGGTGTTGTACGCCATCATCGACCAGGTGATCGACGAGTACTTCCCGGTGATCGACGGGCTGCAAAATGACATCGACGAGATCGATGAACAGCTTTTCCAGGGCAACCTGGACGTCTCGCGGCGCATTTATGAGCTGTCCCGCGAGGTGATCGACTTCCAGCGCGCCGTGGCCCCGCTGCCCGAGGTCCTGGAGCAGCTGCGCCGGCTGGTGCGGCGCACGGGCATGGATCGGGATGAGGCCAAGAGCCTGGACGCCAACCTGGTGGACGTCATCGACCACGCGATTCGCTGCGCCGAGCGGGTGGAGTCCTTCCGCGCCCTGCTCTCCAACGCCCTGTCCCTGTCGGCGACCCTGGCCTCACAGCGGGCGACCGAAACGGGTCTGGCCCAGAATGAGCAGATGAAGCGGATTTCTTCGTGGGCCGCCATCTTGTTCACCCCCAGCCTGATCGGTGCCATCTACGGCATGAACTTCGAGATCATGCCGGAGCTGGAATGGAGTTTCGGCTACCCCTACGCGCTGGGGCTCATGGTGGCCGCCGCGCTGGGACTGTATCTGGTGTTCAAGAAGAACAAATGGCTTTGAGCATCTTCCGCACGGTCCTCTGAGGGCACGGCGGGGCTCCGTGCGCGGCTGTGTAATCTGTACCTAAGAGGGAAGCCGCTCAACGACGACTGGTTCCGCCGGTTCCATCCAACGAAAGGACCTTGGCATCGTGTCCAAGCTACAGCGGGCAAAACGCACCATCCACGACATCAACAGCTGGCTGACCGATATGGACGGGGTGCTGGTCCATGAGGACCAGGCGATCCCCGGCGCCTCGGACCTCATCGACTACTGGCGCGCCAATGACATGCCGTTTTTGGTCCTGACCAACAACTCGATCTACACCCCGCGGGATCTGCGCGCCCGTCTGCTGTCCAGCGGACTGGACGTGCCCGAGGAAAACATCTGGACCTCGGCTCTGGCCACGGCGGAATTCCTCTCCCGCCAACGTCCCGGCGGAAGGGCCTTCGTGATCGGTGAAGCCGGGCTGACCACGGCCCTGCACGACGCCGGTTTCATCCTCACCGATGTGGCACCGGACTACGTGGTGCTGGGCGAGACCCGCACCTACTCCTTCGAAGCCATCACCAAGGCCATCCGGCTGATCGAGGCGGGAGCCAGCTTCATTGCCACCAACCCGGATGCCACCGGCCCCTCCCCCGAGGGCCTGTTGCCGGCGACCGGCGCCGTGGCCGCTTTAATCACCCGGGCCACCAACCGCGACCCGTACGTGGTGGGCAAGCCCAATCCCATGATGTTCCGCTCCGCCCTGAACCGGATAGACGCGCACTCGGAAACCACCGCCATGATCGGGGACCGGATGGACACCGATATCGTGGCCGGTATGGAAGCGGGGCTACTGACCATCCTGGTCCACACCGGAATCACCTCCAAGTCCGATGTGGCCTCCTTCCCGTTCCGGCCGGATCTGATGGCCGGTTCCGTGGCCGAGCTGCAGCAGCAGCTGAAGGAAGGACCACATCCGGAGGCCGCGGCCGATGTCCCGCCCGTCGTGTCCGGGACGGACGCCGTACAGGATGAGGACCTTCCCCAAGCCAAGTAGCACCTCACTGCCCCAAAGCGGGGCCGGGCAACGAGCACCCATCTGAGGTCCCCGCTCCCCGGTGTGGGTGGGGGCCTGCCCCCGGCCGGTGCGCTCCGCCTCCGGCGCGCCACGGCGCAGACCGTGCTCGCCAAGCAGCACGGCCCGCCGCAGATGCACCGGCGCTTAAACGACGACTCCGCACATCATGGGCAATTGGCCCGGGATGTGCGGAGGAAACCGGCGGGGATCAGAGACCCAGCTCGTCCTTGCCGTAAACGAACAGATACGGCACCTCGGCTTCAGCCTCGATGCGCTCCTTGGCCCCGGTGTCCCGGTCAACCAGCACGGCGACGGCGACCACGTTGCCCCCGGCCTTGCGCACGCCCTCAACGGCGGTCAATGCCGAGCCGCCGGTGGTGGAGGTGTCCTCCAGGACGACCACGTTCTTGCCCTCGATGCTCGGGCCTTCAACCTGGCGGCCCATCCCATAGGACTTCTGGGCCTTGCGCACCACAAAAGCGTCGATGTTGCGGTGTGCGGCGCGAGCGCTGTGCATGATCGCGGTGCCGACCGGGTCCGCGCCCATGGTCAGCCCGCCCACGTTGGAGAATTCCAGCTTGGCCACATCCAGCATCTCCAGCATGACCTGGCCAACCAAACCTGATGCCTCATGGTGCAGGGTGATGCGGCGCAGATCGATGTAGTAGTCGGCTTCCTTGCCGGAGGAGAGAGTCACCTTGCCCCTGACGATGGCAAGTTCCTGGATAAGTTCTTTGAGTCGCTCGCGGGCGCTGGTTTTGCTCATGCCCTCGATTCTAGTCGGCATCCGGTTTAGGCTGATGCCATGAACGCGACTCGCCCACTGGGTTTCTGGTTGAAATTGGTTGATTCGCTGATTGACGAGCACTTCGCAGCGACTCTCGATGAACATGGCGTGACCCGGCGCCAATGGCAGGTACTGAACATGCTCGAACAACACCCCGCCACCGAACGCTCCCTGATCGATGCGCTGGCCCCCTATTTCGCCTCGGCCGATGAACCGCCCAGCGTGAGTGAGCACCTGGCCGAGCTGGTGGAGTCTGGGTGGATCGCCCACGAGGGCGAATATTTCTCGATCACCGAACGCGGCAGCACCTCCCTGTCCACGCTCAGCGAACTGGTCGACCAGATTCGCGAACAGTGCGGAGAAAACCTGAGCGAGGACCAGTACGCCACCACGGTGGCCTCACTGGAGCAGATGGCCCGCAATCTTGGCTGGGAACCGCAGACGTCCCCCGAGACCGGCACCTAGGATGGAGGCATGCGCGAACTTCAAGCTGAAATCATCAAGGAACTGGGCGTCAAGCCCCACATCGACCCGGCACAGGAAATCCGGAACCGCGTCGGCTTCCTGAAGGACTACCTGAAGGTGACCGGCGCCAAGGGCTTCACCATCGGCATTTCCGGCGGAGTGGACTCCACCCTGGTGGGCAAGCTGGCACAGCTGGCGGTCCAGGAACTGCGGGCGGAGGGCACCGAGGCCACCTTCGTTGCGGTGCAGCTGCCGCACAGGGTGCAGATGGACGCGGCGGACGCCCAGGCGGCCATCGACTTCATTGGTCCGGATGAGGACTACACGGTGAACATCGCCGACGCGGTGATGGGGGTGGACAAGGCCATCACCGAATCCGGGTACCAGCAGCTCTCGGACTTCAACCGCGGCAACGTCAAGGCCCGGATGCGCATGATTGTGCAGTACGCCCTGGCCGGGGACCGTCATCTCCTGGTCCTGGGCAGCGACCACGCTGCCGAGGCGGTGACCGGGTTCTACACGAAGTTCGGTGACGGCGGGGCCGACCTGGTTCCCCTGGCGGGCCTGAACAAGCGGCAGAACCAGGCGCTGTTGCGCGAGTTGGATTCCCCGCAGGCCCTGTGGGCCAAGGTGCCCACCGCGGATCTGCTCGATGATCAGCCCCAGCGCACCGACGAGGACGAACTGGGCCTGCGTTACGAGCAGATCGATGACTACCTGGAGGGCAAGCAGATCGACACCGCCGCGGCCGAGCTGCTGGAACGGCGCTACCTGGTGTCCCGGCACAAGCGCACCACCCCGGCCACCCCGGCCGACACCTGGTGGCGTGCCCAGGACTAGAGCGTCCCGGTGATTTCCCGCAGGGCCTGGACATGTTCGGCCAGGCTCTGCCGCCCGGTTTTTGACAGGTGCGCCCAGGTGCGCGGCCGCTTGCCGACAAAACCCTTGCGGATCACCAGGTGGCCCTTCTCCTCCAGGGCCGCCAGGTGCCGGGAGAGCACCGAGTCCGAGACCCCCAGGGTTTCGCGCAGGGTCCTGAAATCGACTTCGTCCACCTGCTGCAGCGCCACCATCAGCGAAAGCCGCACCGGGTTGGTGAAGTCCTCATTCATTCGGGCCCGGGGATGCTGCGTCACTGGCGGATCATCCACCCTCCGGCCACCGCCAGCGGCAGGGCCACCACGGCGCCGAGCAGCAACACCACGGCCAACGGCATCGGTGTCATGATCAGGGCCAGCAGCCCGGCATACAGCACCAGGCTGGCGGCCAGGGCAACCAGGTACCTGCGCCCGAAGCCCGCTGGCAGCACCCGGTGAAGCCGGCGGTACCCGAGCGCCAGAACGGTGATCGCCACCGCCGCAGCCGCGCAGAGCACCCAGAAACTGGTCAGGCTTCGCTGCGGGGTAAAGAAATGCAGCAGTACGTGCAGCGCCCCCAGGAGCAGACCGAGCAGCACGCTCAGCCAGCCGATCTGGCGGGCCCCGGCCCGGCGTGGCGAGGCCAGGGCCCGCTGGGCAGCCTGCACGGCGGCCAACTGCCGGGCCGCTTCCTCCCGTTCGCCAAAACTCATGCCGCCTCCTTGCGGCCGGTGACCTGGTGGGCGGCGCTGGCCGCCGCGCCCACTGCCGCGAATCCGGACATCCCGGCCACAAAGTAGACCGGGGCCCCGGTCAGGGCGAAGGCTATGAAGGCGCCGAGCACCACCGTCGCGGCGAGGACCAGCGTGATGCGCAGCGCCATCGCCGCCCTGCCGCGGGTGTTCTGCCGATGAGTTGTGCCCCTGATCGTGCTGCCGGTGCCGCCCATGTCGTGCTCCCCTGCCGTCGCCGTTGGTTTCCACCACCATGACAAGTACTTTCCGTATTGGAAAGTACTTTCAGCAAACAGCTGGCCCCCGGGCTAGACGAACGCGCTCACCCCGGTCAGGGCCCGCCCCACGATGAGCGAGTTGATTTCATAGGTCCCCTCATAGGTATGCAGGATTTCGACATCGCAGAAGACCTTGGCCATGTGCCCGTCACTCACCACGCCGTTTCCACCCAGCAACGCCCGGCCCTGAGACACCGATTCGCGGGCCAGGCGGGTGGCGGTGGACTTGGCCAGGGCCGCCTGCACCATCTCCAGCTCCCCCTGCTCCTGCCGCAGGGCCACATCGCGCATCATCGACAGGCAAACGGTCAGGTGACCGGCGATCTCGGCCAACGACTGCTGCACTAGCTGGAAGGAGGCGATCGGCTTGCCGAACTGCTCGCGCTGCAGGCTGTACTGCCGGGTGATGTCCAAGGTGGCCATCATCGCCCCGACCGCCTGCCAGCCCACCCAGGCGCGTGACTGCATCAGCAGTTCATTGGCCGCGGCGAAGCTGGTGGCTCCGGGCAGCTTGTTCGCCACCGGGATGCGCACCTGATCCAATTCGATATCCGCGTTCTGCATGATCCGCAACCCGATCTTGTTCTCGATCTTGCTGGCCCGGTATCCCGGCCGGCTGCTTTCCACCAGGTACGCCCCGACCTCGCCGCTTTCTGGGTCGCGGGCCCAAACCAGGGCGAAGTCGGCAAGGGTCGCCATCCCGATCCAGCGTTTGGAGCCGGTGATGACGTACTCCTGGCCATCGCGCACCACCTCGGTGCCCAGCCCGCCGGCGACATCCGAGCCGTGTTCCGGTTCGGTCAGGGCAAAGGCGCCAAAGGCCTCGAACCGGCTGAGCCTGGGCAGCCAGGTGTCCTTCTGCTCCTGGGAGCCCAGCGAGTCGATCATCCCCACGATCAGTTCATTGTGGATGCCCACCACGGAGGACAGGGAAATGTCGGCCCGGGCGATTTCGGCATGGATCAGTCCGCGCAGCAGCTGGGAGCCCGACTGCAGCTGCAGCCCGCCCAGCCCGGCAGCGCCCAGCGTGCGCACCAGCTCGGCGGGGAACGCCTCCTTGTTCCAGTACTCGACCGACTGTGTCCGCAGCTGTTGCTGCACCAGTTCACGCACTTCGCGCAGCCGGGCCTGTTCTGCCGGTGACAGCTGCGTTTCGATTCCCAAAAGGTCCATCTGGGGTCTCCTTCCAAACCTTGGACGTCCAAGTATATTGTTGGACTAGTTCCGTTTTCCTAGGGGTATGAGATGACTGATCCGCTACCACGCGATCCGATCGCCGAGGCGCGCAGCCAGTGGGTTTCACATGGGTGGGGCCAGGAGGCCGACGCCATGGCGGCGATTACCGCCGTGATGCGCACCGCCTCGATCTTCCTGCAGCGTGCCGACGCGATCCTCAAGCCGCATGGGTTGACCTTCGCGCGCTTCGAGGTGCTCGCCCTGCTGGGGTTCTCCTCGCGCGGATCGCTGCCAATGAGCCACGCCAGCCAGCGCCTGCAGGTTCATGCCACCTCCCTGACCAGCTCCGTGGACCGGCTGGAAGCCGCGGGCCTGGTCCGGCGGGTGGCCCATCCCACCGATGGGCGAACCCGGCTCCTGGAACTGACCGGCCAGGGACGCGCGGTCCTGGAGCAGGCACGCGATGAACTGAACCAGCAGCTCTTCGCCAACAGCGGGCTGCAGCACGCGGAAGCCACACAGCTGTTCGAAATCCTGGCCGCCTTCCGGCACCGGGCCGGCGATTTCCTGTAGCGTGCCACGGCGCTACAGCGAGCCTTCGCGAATTGCCGTGATGATGGCCGAGAAGTCGTTGTCCGCTCCCCCGGCCTCGCTGAACTTCTTGTACAGCTGCGTGGCCAGCGCGCCCATGTGCGCGTCGGTGTCGGTCAGCTGCACGGCGCTGGCGGCCAGGCCCAGGTCCTTGCTCATCAGGGCCGCGGCAAAGCCCGGGGCATAGTCCCGGTTTGCCGGGGATGAAGGCACCGGCCCGGGCACCGGGCAATTGGTCGTCACCGACCAGCACTGGCCGGAAGCCGAGGAGATGACGTCAAAGAGAGCCTGGTGGCTCAGCCCCAGCCGCTCGCCGAGCACGAAGGCCTCCGCGGCACCGATCATAGAGATCCCCAGCAGCATGTTGTTGCAGACCTTGGCCGCCTGCCCGGCTCCGTGCCCGCCACAGTGCACCACCCGCTTGCCCATGACTTCCAGGACCGGCCGGATCTGGTCCAGGTCCGCCTCCTCGGCGCCGAGCATGAAGGTCAGCGTTCCCGCCTCGGCTCCCACCACCCCACCGGAGACCGGGGCGTCGGCGCTGCGGTGCCCACCGGCCACCGCCAACTCGGCGGCTTCGCGGGCCTGGGCCACATCAATGGTGGAGCATTCCAGGAACAGCGTATTTGGCGGGGCCGCCTCCAGCAGGTAGTCGCGGTAGGCATCAAGCACGTGCTGACCGGTGGGGAACATCGTAACCACGATGTCCACACCCTGCGCCGCCTGCGCCCCTTCCTGCACCGTGGTGATGCCCAGGCCGGTGGCCGCTTGAAGTGCCTGGGGCATGACGTCGAAGGCCTTGAGCTCGTAGCCGGCCGCGTGCAGGTTTGCCACCATGGGCAGGCCCATGTGGCCCAGCCCGAGAAATCCGATCCGAGGTTTGCTGTCCATGCCTATTTCACTCCTTAACGCTTACGGTGCCATGTTCGATCAACTCGAAATCCAGTTCGCGCCCGGTCAGGGGCGCCAGGTGGCGGGCCACGCGCTGCTGCGCGCTGAGCCCGTCCACCCGCGCCGCCCACTGTGGGCTGCGGTCCTTGTCGATCACCTGGGCACGGATCCCCTCGCCGAAGTCCGGGTCGTCCAGGCGGTGCACTGCGGCCCGGAATTCCCGGCGCAGGTCTTCGCGCAGGTCGCTGCCCGCCTCCTGCAGCAACGCCAACACCAGGTCCACCGAGCTGGGGCAGGCCCGTTGCAGGGCGGCGGCCGCCCGCTGCGCCGCCGGATCCTGGTACCGCTGCAACTGCTGGAGGATATCCACCGGTTCCGCGGCCTCAAACGCCCTGATCCACGGTTCGGACAGGATCCCGGGGGCCGGCTGACTGCGGTGCTGGTTGAGCACCTGGTCCGCCGACAGGGTTTCCAGCTCCCGCAGCAGCTGCGGCAACAGGCGCTGTTCCACGTGCACGTCGGCCAGGCCCAGTTCGATCGCGTCGGCCGCCCCGACGCTCTGTCCCGTCAGCGCCGCGTAGCGTCCCGCCGAACGCGGCGCGCGCGCCAGTAGGTGGGTGCCGCCCACGTCGGGAAAGAATCCGATGGAGACCTCTGGCATGCCGCATTTGCTGGCCTCGGTGACCACACGGTGGCTACCGTGGGCCGAGATGCCTATGCCCCCGCCCAGAACAATGCCGTCCATGAGGGCGATATAGGGCTTGGGGTATTCATCAATCAGCGCATTGAGCTGATATTCAATGCGCCAGAATTCCTCGGTGGACCCGTCGCGGTCGTTAATGTCGCGATAGATGGCAACGATGTCCCCACCGGCACACAGCCCGCGCTCCCCGGCCCCGGTCACTGCGACCTGGTGGATCTGCGGATCGTCACGCCAAGCCAGCAAAACGTCGAGCATCTGCTGGCACATCGCGGTCGTCAGGGCGTTCAGCGCACGGGGACGGTCCAAGGTGATTAGCCCCAGGGTGCCGCGCTGTTCAATGCGGATATCGCTCATCTATCAGGCCTTCTCGTGAGGGAGGTCACATGCTACTGACGAATATACTCGGACATCCAAGTATTTTGAAGGGTGCCATCCAAACTCGCTCGCCGCAGCGGCCAGCCCGTGATTTCATCGACCCGGATTCCCGCGCCAAAAATTGATAGGTTGAAGACGTGAAGATTGCGACTTGGAATGTGAACTCCCTCAGGGCCCGCGCCGACCGTGTCGAGGACTGGCTGCGGCGCACCGACGTCGATGTCCTGGCGATCCAGGAAACCAAGTGCAAAGACGAGAACTTCCCCTGGGAACTGTTCGAAAACAACGACTACGAGGTGGCCCATTTCGGGGTGAACCAGTGGAATGGGGTGGCGATCGCCTCCCGTGTAGGGCTGGACGACGTCGAACGCACCTTTGGCGGTCAACCCTCCTTCGGCAAGGGTGGGAAGGATCCGATCCAGGAGCCGCGCGCCATGGCCGCCACCTGCAACGGCGTTCGCGTGTGGAGCCTCTACGTTCCCAATGGACGCGCACTGGATGACGAGCACATGGAATACAAGCTGCAGTGGCTCGATGTGCTGAAGGACAATGCGGCCTCCTGGCTGGAACGGGATCCCGACGCCCAGATTGCCCTGGCCGGGGACTGGAACATTGCCCCAAGGGACGAAGATGTCTGGGACATCGACTTCTTCGTTGAGAACCGGATGACCCACGTTTCCGAGCCCGAGCGCGCAGCGTTCCGGGCCTTTGAGACCGCAGGATTCAGCGACCCAGTGCGCCCCTTCACCGAGGGCGCCTTCACCTACTGGGACTACACTCAGCTGCGCTTCCCGCGTGGTGAGGGCATGCGCATCGACTTCGCACTAACCTCGCCGGCGCTGGCCGCCCGGGTGAACAATGCCTGGATTGACCGTGAAGAACGCAAGGGCAAGGGTGCTTCGGACCATGCCCCGGTGGTTGTGGAGCTCGCCGGCTGATGACTCCGGAGATCTCTGGCCCACTTCAGGAGCTGAGTGCAGCCACCGCTCACCTGCGGGTGTATGAACCGCTGGCCGCCTTTGAGGACTGGGCGCAGAGTATCATCCTGTCCACCCCCAAGCGCGACTGGCAACAATCCGAGGAACATGAAACCCGTCTGCTCTGGACCCGCACGTTACGCAGGGTTTCGGATCCCTTCCCCCACGACGAGCCGGAGTTCTTCCGAGCGGTAACCATCGCTGGCTATGACGGTACAGAGCACACGCGGTACTGCCCAGGCCAACTGCCGGCCCGGGCGCTGCTCGCCGCGGAGCAGGCGGAGGAAGCTATGCGTCCGGAGGTTTTTGACCTGCTCGTTCCCCCCGCAGCGCGGGAAGCCAACGCTGCCCGGTTGGACACCAACCGGCTGGCCGAGGACCTGACGCACCTGAACACCCGCACCTCCAGCTGGGGCATCCCCTTGAGCTGGTTCGCGCTCTTCCGCGAGGATGACGAGGTTCGGGTTCACCAGCAGGGCGACAAGTTGCGCTCGGTTCGCCTGCTGACCACGTTTTCGCAGGCAGTGGAGCGACTATCCTGGGCCCTGAACGTCATGGTCGCGCACGCCGCCCAGGCCCCGCTGTTTGAAGAACTGGGACAATTGGGCACCTGGCTGGAGGGCTTTGACCGGGAGTCGGTGCTTGAACTCGATTACGGCACCCTGGCCGAATTGGTCTGGCCGGACGATTCGGTCAATGACCTACACCATGGCCTGCAGGCGCTGGAAGAGAGCGACGCCACCGGGGCGGCTGCCGCATACCGCAGGTTAAGCAACCGCTGGCTGGGGCCGCGACATCTGGGACGCGCCAACTAGGGCCGACCACGGGAGGCGGGTGAGCCTTCGGTTCGCGCCACCGGCAAGCTTAACGCAAAAAGCCTTCCCGAAGGAAGGCTTTTCTTGGCGACCCTGACGGGACTTGAACCCGCGACCTCCGCCGTGACAGGGCGGCGCGCTAACCAACTGCGCTACAGGGCCATGTGATTTGGATTGCCACCCAAACGACATAGTAAAAACCCTCGGTCACCCGAGGGCTTGCGTGGCTCCGACCGGCGTCGATCCGGTGACCTTTCGATTTTCAGTCGAACGCTCTACCAACTGAGCTACAGAGCCTGGCATCGCCATTGCTGACGGACACCCGGTATCCAATTTCTTGGAAACCTAAGCGACCCTGACGGGACTTGAACCCGCGACCTCCGCCGTGACAGGGCGGCGCGCTAACCAACTGCGCTACAGGGCCTTGCTATTGCAAGCCGGTGAATTACTCCACCTGGCAATCGATAACGATTGCTTGTACCCCCAACGGGATTCGAACCCGTGCCGCTGCCGTGAAAGGGCAGTGTCCTAGGCCGCTAGACGATGGGGGCCTATGATCTGCTGCGGTTTCTTGCGTCTCCGCTGCGGACTTCAATAACTATACGTGGCATTTTTTGATTTCGCAAAACGAGCTCCACCCCTCCCATGGCGCACCCGAAGACCCTTCGCCGCCATCTTCCAACGTAGTCTGGAGGCATGGATTTGCAGATGCCCGACGAGGAGTTTGACGAGCTGGTCCGTCAGGCGATCGAGGCGATTCCCGCCTCTGCCCAGCGCATGATGGATAACGTCGCCTTCTTCATTGAAGACGAGTACGAACCCTTGCCCGGAGAACCGGAAAACACCGAGATTCTGGGCATCTATGAGGGCATCGCCCTCACCGAGCGGGACCACGACTGGGCGGCGGGTGCCATGCCGGACCGGATCATCATCTTCAAAAACCCAACGCTGCGGGTCTGCCGATCACCTGAAGAAGTGGTACGGGAAGTGGGCATTACCGTTATGCACGAGCTCGCTCATCACTTCGGCATCGATGACGCCCGACTGCATGAATTGGGCTGGGGATAGCTCCGAAGGCGGCGCAAAGTTTTTTGAGATCTGCGTCACCAGGCAGGTTCCCGCCGCAGGGCGAGACCGCCGCACCCCACGCCGATCGCGACCGGATCAAACCGCGGATCCCCTTAAGAGCCTATCTATAGGTAACGGACGAGAGCTGCCGGAGAGGGGCCGCACCCGACGCCATCCGACCCAGCCCGTATTGAATCCAGGACCACCGCCCGAACCCTTTCCGACAGCGAATGCAGGACGCTTCCTTATACCGAATCGCAACAATCCTCCAAATTCTGAGACCTTCATGCGGAGTTTAGCGAGGCCCAGCACTAGCTCAAGGAAACCCAATCTCTTTCATGCATATCAAAAGTCCTCATGTCACACCGTTTCGGGAGAATCTTCCAGCAATGTAATTCATGTGACTGGTGTGACGAGTGTTGCCATCGGTTACAGAATTGGCCTAGTGTGCTAGTTGGAACCTTATCCAAACCGTGACCTTTGAGACGGATTTCGAAGGCTTCATAACAACGGATGCGGGCACCACTCATCATCATTCAAAACTCGTGAGGAACGACCACATGCCTAAACGCCACACGCTCAGCGTCGCTGCATGCTCCCTTGCCCTGGCTGCCACCTGCCTCGCGGGCGCCATTCCGGCCGCGGCCTCCAGCCAGCCATCTGTCACCTCATCCTTCACGGTCCCGGCAGCACCAGAAGGTTCGAGCATGCCCACTGCCGCAGAGGTGGAAGCCGCCAAGGGCGACAAGGCCGCCACCGACGCCATGATCAGCCGACTGGAGAGCTCACTGGCCGCCAGCCGGGATCAGCTGGAGCAGGCGGAAGCTGAGGCGCTGCAGGCGCAAGATGTTCTACTCACGGCCACCGAAGAGCGCGACGCCCGCGTTGCCGAGGCCGACCGGGCCCGCGAGCAGGTGAAACTGGCCAAGACCTACTTGGACCAGAGCCGCGAAGCCGTTGGAAATATCGCGGCCGACCTGTACCGCGGCGGCGCAAGCTCCTCCACCCTGGGCATTCTCCTGCAGGACGACGAGTCCAACGACGTGTTCTACAAGGCCGCAACCATTGATGCGCTGAGCCAAAGCCAAGCCCACAAACTGAACTCCGCCGCTGAAGCGCAGGCCCTGGTCGACGCCTGGCAGGATTATTCGTCTGCAGCCGAAAAGGCGGCAAAGAAGGCCACCGAGGACTACGATCAGGCTGCTTCGACCGCCAACTCCACGTTGAACCGCTACGAATCGGCCGTGGATCCGCAGCGCAAGCTGCGCGACGAACTAATCGGTCACCTGGCCACCTTGCAAGAGCAGGAAGAAGCCGAGGTGCGCAAGCAGGTCGAGAAGGCTGAAGCCAAGGCGGACGAAGAGAAGCTTGACTCCGTCATTGCCCAGGACACTGAGCCCAAGGTTGAGGACAACGAGCAGGCCCCGACGGTCGGGCAGGTCACTCCGCTAACGGTAGAGAAGCCTCAGGAACTGGCTGCCAGCGAGCCGGAGGACTCACAGGAGCAGGACAAGCCGAACGTGGCGCCAACTCCGGAAGTCGAAACGGAGCAGGCCGAGGAAGAGAAGCCTCAGGAAGCAGCCAAGCCGACCCCGAAGCCGGAGCAGAGCAAGGCACCCGAGCCAGAGCAGCCAAAGGCCGAAAAGCCGAAGGCCACCGAGAAGCCCGAGGAAACCAGCAAGCCGAAGGCGGATAAGCCCAAGGAATCAACGAAGCCAAAGACGGAAAAGCCCAAGGCTGAGAAGCCGAAGGAAACCGCCAAGCCCAAGCCGCAGCCGCAGCCGCAGCCGCAGACCACTCCGAAGCCTACTCCCAAGCCGCAGCCTAAGCCGCAAGTGACGGAGAAGCCCAAGGAAACCATCACCCCGCAGAGCAGCAGCAACTACTCGGCGGCGATCTCCTGGGCCATGAAGACCGCCAATGACCCGAGCAAGTACTACGTCTTCGGCGCCAATGGCCCGAACGCCTTTGACTGCTCCAGCTTTGCCCAGCGGGCCTTCGCCCAGTCGGGCATCTCCTTGCCACGTTCCTCCACCCAGCAGTACCAGGCTGCCCCGCAGTACGTATCGCTGAGCCAGTTGCGCCCAGGGGACCTGGTCTTCTCCTCCTCCAACGGTGGGGCTTCCATGTACCACGTGGCCATCTACATCGGCAACGGACAGGTCGTGCACGCACGCAACCCACAGGCCGGCATCTCGGTGACCCCGCTGAGCTACGTCAACAACATCATGCCGCGGGCGGCACGCTACTAGGCACACCCGAAAGGGACAGCCAGCACCCGGTCACAGGGACCGTGGATGGAGCATTCTTCTCGAACTGCCCCGCCCACGGTCCCTTTTCATGCCCCGAACACCTGACCCGGCGGATGCAGGGGCTCCCCAACCCTCCGCGCAACCCCCTGACACCCAGCGGCCGCTGGATCACCGGGGCTTCCCGGCGGTCCAGCGGCCGCTCGTTCAGGCTTCCGGCTACGTGAGTGCCGGAGCGCTGGGTCTTTCTACTGTTCCTCTTCCTCGAAGTCCTTGCGGTCTGCCAGACGCGGGTCCTCGCTGTCCGGGACCACCATCACCGGGCCCTTCGAGTGGTGCAGCACGCCCTGGCTGGTCGAGCCCAACAGCATGCCGGCAAATCCGCCGCGGCCCCGCGAACCGGTCACGGTCAGCACCGCGTGCTCGGATTCACGGATCAGCACTTCCACCGGAGGGCCGGGGATGACATCGGTTTCCAGTTTCAAGTCCGGGAAATGCGACTTCAGCCAGCGTGCACCGACTTCCATCTGATAGCGCACGTCTTCGAGCACCGCCTCCTGGTCCACGGTGGCCGGCATCCAGGCCAGCGCGGCACTGACCGGGGCCACAGCGCACACGACGCGCAGGGTGATGTCCCGGGCCAGCGCGGCCTCCGCCGCGGCCAGCACCGCGGCGCGGGCACGGTCCGAACCGTCCACACCGACCACGATGGCCTCGCGGCTTTCGATCTCCTGGCTCTCCTGCTCCCTGGCCATGCTCAGCGGCACCACCACGGTGGGGCACTTGGAGTGGGCCGGCAAGGCGGAGGACACCGAGCCGAGCAGGCGCCCGACGAAGCCGCCGCGGCCGCGGGTGCCCACGACCACCAGATCGGCGTCATTGCTCAGGTCCAACAGCACTCCAGCCGGGTCCCCGGATTCAATGTAGGTGCGAACCTGAACGTCGGTGTCCCCTATTTCCTCGCGGGCCTGACGCACAATGTCCTCGGCGCCGCCACGGATCAAGTCGTCGTCCAGGGTGGAATAGCCCGCGTCCATTGACGATGCGGCGAACACCGGAATGGTGTACGCCGAAACCACGTTCAGCACGGTTCCCCTGCGGCTCGCCTCACGCACCGCCCACTTCAGGGCGCAACGCGATTGCTGGGAGCCATCGACGCCAACGACGATCCCCTCGATCTTCTCGGTTGCGGCAGGTGTCTGGTCGCTCATCAGATTCACTCCTCATAGCCCGGCACTTACATCGGGGTGATTCCCGTTACCCCCAATGTACTTCCATTCTTCCCATTGGTGTGAGTTGGGTCTAATGATTTCACGCACAGCCTACTCATTGCGGGGTTCGGGGTTTTTCGCCGAGGCAGAAAAGCATAGAATTTTTACCATGTCCTCCAGCACCCAAACCCCCGCGACACTTACGTTCGCCCAGCGCGTAGACCGCTATTTCAAGATCTCCGAACGCCAATCAACCTTCTCCACCGAAATCCGCGGTGGCATCGCCACCTTCTTTGCGATGAGCTACATCGTCGTGCTCAACCCGCTGGTGCTCTCCGGGGCCGATGCCAGCGGCACCGAGCTCGGGCTGCAGCGCGTGGCCGCCGTGACCGCGTTCGTGGCCGGCATCCTGACCATCATCATGGGCGTCTGGGCCCGCCACCCCTTCGCCATGGCCACCGGCCTTGGCGTAAATGCGTTTGTGGCCATCACCGTAGCCACCAATCCGGGCCTTACCTGGCAGGACATCATGGGACTGGTGGTCATCGCCGGCGTGGTGATGTTCGTTTTGGTGCTTACCGGCTTTAGAACGGCGGTGTTCAACGCGGTGCCGGCCTCGCTGAAAACGGCGATCGTAGTGGGCATCGGCATGTTCATTGCCCTGATCGGTCTGGTGAACTCGGGTTTTGTGCGCCGCATCCCGGACGCCGCGGGCACCACGGTTCCGGTGGGGTTGGGCTTTGACGGCAAGCTGCTGGGCTGGCCCATCCTGGTGTTCATCGTCGGACTGCTGCTGACCATGGCCCTGGTGGTCCGCAAGGTCAAGGGGGCCATCCTCATCGGCATTGTCGCCGCAGCGGTGCTGGCCAACATCCTGGAGGCCATGTTCGACATCGGTGCCTCCAGCGCCGAGAACCCCAGCGGCTGGTCGCTGGTGGTCCCCTCCCTTCCCTCCTGGACCCTGCCGGATCTGAGCTTGATCGGCCACGTGAACCCGATCGGCGCGTTCTCCTCCCTGGGCGTGACCGCAGCGCTGCTGCTGGCGTTCGTGATCCTTCTGTCAATCTTCTTTGACGCCATGGGCACCATGGTGGGCTTGGCGGCCGAAGCCGGGAACATCGACGAGGAAGGCAACATCCCCGACGTTGAGAAGGTCCTGCTGGTGGATGCCGCCGGCGCCATTGTCGGTGGCGGCACCTCGAGCTCCTCGTCCCAGATTTTCGTCGAGTCCGGCGCCGGCATCGGCGAAGGCGCACGGACCGGGTTTGCCTCGGTGATCACTGGACTGCTGCTGCTGGCCGCCATGTTCCTGACCCCACTGATCTACCTGGTGCCCTTCGAGGCCGTGGCCCCAGCACTGGTGGTGGTTGGCTTCATGATGATCTCGCAGGTCACCAAGATCGACTGGAACGACTGGGGCCTGGCGCTGCCGGCGTTCCTGACCTTCACCCTGATGCCGTTCACCTACTCGATCGCCAACGGGATTGGCGCCGGCTTCATCGCCTTCGTGTTTATCCGCTCAGCCCAGGGCCGGGCCCGCGAAGTGCACCCTCTGATGTGGGTAGTGGCCGCCGCCTTCGTGTTGTTCTTCGGCATTGGCCTGATCGAGCAGCTCACGGGCGTGTAGCCGTTCAACGCCCCTGCGCAGCACGGGTCGAATCCGGAGCGTCGGATGGCGCTCCGGATTCGACCCGTTTGTCGTACACCGGGCCATCCGGCATGCGCCACGGCCGTGATGGGTCAATGTAGACTCACCAACAACGGTCCTGCGCTCCGCGGCGGCCGGATACCACTTCCCACCTGCAGGAGGTTACGCGGCATGGGCACCCAATGGATCGAAGTTTTTGCCGGCATGAAGAATCCCGGGATGCGCCACGTGCTGGGGCTGGTGCTCTGCGGCCAGCAAGAGCAGCTGCCCGAGGATCGAACCACCACGAAGAATCTGGAGCGGTGGGAGAAAATTGGCCTGTTGCGCCAGGGGCCGGGCTGGGAGCTTAACGAGCAGCTGCTCACCTCGGCCCTTCGGGCTCGGGCCCGGCCCAAGCCCGAAGGGGTGCAGCGATTTTTCAACGGGCCGCGCCTGCTCACGCTGCCGGCGAGGCCCGTTGAACGGCACGAGGTGCTGCGCCAGATCCGGGATGCGGCGATTGGCGCTGATGAGGAACTAAGTGAAGAGCGGCTCAACGACCGGCTGCGCACAATCCACCCGGACGTCGCGTTGCTGCGCCGTTACATGGTTGACAGCTTGCTTCTGGAGCGCAGCGCGAACGGCAGCGCCTACCGAAGCACCGGCGCGGCGTAGCGCAGGCTAGCCGCTGATCGGGCTGGCGCCGGCAATAAAGCGGCGCACCCCGGCCCCGGAAATGACCTGGGCCGGCAACGGGGCCATGCGCAGGTTGCGTTCGAATCCGGCATCCAGCGGCAGCGGTTCGTCACTGGCCAAGAACACGATGTTCCCGTAGCGCCGCCCCTTGAGCATGGGGGCATCGGCCACCATGGCCACATGGGCGAACACCTCGCTGAGAGTGGCGGCCTCGGCCCGCGCCCCGGCCAGATCCGCGGTGTCCCCGCAATTGGCCAGGTAGGTGCCGCCCACATCCAGTACGCGCTGCACCTGACGGGCATATTCCAGCGTCGTCAGTTCCACCGGGGTGGTGCTGCCGGCGAAGACATCCCGGATGATGATGTCCCGGCTGGCATCGCTCAGGCCGGGCAGCACCTGCGCGGCATCCCCCACCCGCAGACGCACCAGTGGGGCCCGGGGCACCTGGAACTGGGTGCGCACCAGCTCGGCGAGCTTGGCGTCAAGTTCCACCACCACCTGCCGGGCGTTGTCGTAGGTGGCTGCCACCCAGCGCGCCATGGTGCATCCGCCCCCGCCCAGATGCAGGACGCGCAGCTTGCGTTGCCGGCCATCAAACCGCTCCGCCGGATAGCCGAAGCCGAACAGCGGTTGCATCCACCGCATGTATTCGAAGTCCAGGAACGTGGGATCATTCAGGTCAATATGCGAGGAGGGCACCCCGTTGACCTTGAGGATGTAGCGTTCGGCCCCGTACGGGTCCGGCTCAATCTCCGCCAGTCCGGTGTCAATCGGATACTGCCCGGGCAGCAGGGCACCGGTGGTTCTAGCCACGTTTTCGCACCATCCGGATTTCGCGCAGGCCTTCCCAGCAGCCGGCCAGGTCTTCCCCGGTACCGTCCGCCTCAAAACCGTGCTTGGCATAGAAGGCCCGGGCGCGGGCGTTCTGCTCCAGAACCCAAACCAGCGCGTCGCGCCGGCAAAGCACGGTCTCCAGCAGGTGCTCGCCCACCCCGGTTCCATACAGCGGGGAGAGCACATAGAGCATGCCCAGCTCGATCTCGACCCCGGTGTCCTTGTCCTCATCGATCACCGGGGTACCGCCAGCCAGCCCGATGATGGTCCCGTCGGCCAGTTCGGCGACGTAGAACTGGGCGCCGGCCTCAATCCCGCGCTCCCACCATTGGACCTGCGCCTCTAGCTGGTCCTCCTGCTCGGTAAAGAAGGATTCGGGCCGCAGATGGCCATACGCCTCGCGCCATGCCTGCAATTTCATCAGCAGTGCCGGGCGGATGTCCTCGGTCCGGGCCAAACGAATTCGATAGTCGTTCCTCAGTTGCACCACTACAGCGTACGACAGGCCATGCGAGAGTGGCCAAGAAACCACGCGGACGGAAAATTTCAGCCATCTCACGTTGGGCGCGCGGATGCTCTCCTACTTAAGTACGATTGAGCGCCCCGCCCGGATTTGAAAGACTGGCATTTAGACAAACACTCGGTGCCCACCGGCACCACGACCCGCCTTGGAGGTGCCCTGACGCGTGAGCAACAATGAAAAGTTCGCGTGGGTGGCCGCCGCCATGGTGACGGGCTTTTCGCTGGTGATCTGCCTGGCGCCCGGGCTGTGGCTGGCGGTGGCCGGGGCGATCCTGCTGATGGGCTGCTTCACCGTCATCGCCCAGCTTGAACGCGGCTCCGCGCAGCTGAACCGCAGGCACTGGTACTACCTGGTGCCGCTGGTGCTGGCTCCGAGCATCTGCGGGCTGCTTTCCGGGCCGGTCACCTTTTGGATGGGCCCGCTCATCGCCGTGGTGGGCGGGGTTGCCACCTATTACCTGGCCCGCAGCTATCCGGTGATCGGTGAGCCGCGCCCTGTCCAGGAGCCACTGGTGGATAGCGAGCACCACGTCTAGCCAGGTTTCTTCGTCTCCTCGGCCCAGCGCGCTGCGGCAACCTCCCGCCCCCAAACCGGGGCGGAGCTCATCGACGGCTGCTTCCCCCTTCGGCCTGCGGGCCGCTACTGCCCGGATTCCTCGATGGCGCTCTCCAGGCGTTCGAGTTTGCCGTGGATCTCACCTTCGTAACCCGGGCGGATGTCGGCCTTGATGACCAGGGAGATCCGCGACCCAAACGGGGCCACGGCCTCGGTGGCCCGCTTGACGACGTCGAAGACCTCGTCCCAGCTGCCTTCAAGCTCCGTGAACATGCTCGACGTCCTATTGGGCAGGCCCGAGTCGCGGACGACCTTAACTGCAGCGGCGACGGCATCGTGGACGGAGCCGTCGGGGTTGCTGCCGGTTCCGGATGGGGCTACGGAGAATGCGACGATCATGGGAAAATCCTTCCTTGGGGCCGGTGGTGTCGATCCCCACTGTGCCACCGTCCCACCGGCATTGTCATCCCTTGCGTGCGTACGCTACGCGGCCAGCCCGGTGGCCCGCAGCAGGATCGCGGCCCCTGCCCCGGCAATTACCACCAACAGGAACGGGGCCCGCAACAGCAGCGCAATCGCCGCGGCGCCCAGGGCCCCCACCCGGGCGTCAATGACCAAGTCCTGCCCGGAGGTGAACCCGTTCATGGTCACCAGCGAGGCCAGCAGGGCAATGGTCAGGATGCCGGCGACGCGGGACATCACCGGGGAATCCAGCACCCGGCGCGGCACGAAGTAGCCGCACAGCTTGATCGCGAAGGCGCTCACGCAGGCGCCCAGGATCCACCAGCTCAATTCACTCACGGCTTGCCTCCATCAACTTCACGCAGTCCGCCGTGCTCGGTGGCCCGCGGCGCGTGCCGGGACCCGGCCAGGGCGTACAGCACCGCGCCTGCTGCGGCGATCAGGATCGGCAGGCCCGGCGCAGTGAAGGGTACCGCCAGCGCGGTGACCAGCGCTGCACCGATCGCCACCAGGATCGGCTCGGCGCCCTTCAGCCGGGGCCAGAGCAGACCCAGGAACGCGGCCACGGCCGCGCCGTCAAGCCCCCAGGCGGCCGGGTCCCCCAGGGACTCTCCCAGCAGTGCCCCGGCCAGGGTGAACAGGTTCCACAGGATGAACACTCCCAGGCCCGCGGTCCAAAACCCCCGGGACTTCTCTGCCGGGGAGGACTGGGCCAGCGAGGTAGCCACGGATTCGTCGATGGTCACGTGGGCCATCAGCGGCACCTGGCCAGCCCGCGGACGCAGGGCCTGCTTGATCTGCATGCCGTAGACCGCGTTGCGCACCCCAAGCAGCGAGGCGGCGGTAAAGGCGGCCGAGGCCGTCCCGCCGCCGGCGATCACCCCGATAAACGCGAACTGCGAACCGCCGGTGAACATCAGCGCGCTCAGGGCCACCGTCTGCCACAGGTTCAGTCCCGCGGCGATGGCCAGGGCCCCGAAGGAAATGCCGTACAGCCCGGTGGCAATCGCTATGGACAGGCCCATCCGGGTCGCCGGCGTCAGTTTGCCCCTAGGCATGTCCGGCATCGTAGCGCACCTTGTACACCCCGCGCTTGACGCGGGCCTGACCAATTTGCACCTGCCGCAACTGGGACACGTGCTGGACGTGGGTGCCGCCGCACGGTTCACTGTTCACGCCCTGGATGCTGACCGTGCGGGTCCCATCCGCGGCGATGGTGCTGGTGACCGCTGTGCCGGCGGCAAGCAGCTCATCGACCCGCCGCTGCAGCCAGGCCTCCGCCGCCTGGCGCTGCTCGGGCTGCTCCACCGGCACATCCAGGCTTTGTGGATCGAAGTCCAGGCGGGCCTGGCCCGGGAAGTGCGAATGCCCGCGGTGCTGCCAGCCGCGCTCCTCACCGGCGAACCCCACCAGGTGCCCCGCGGTGTGCAGTGCGGCATGCAATTTGCGCCGTTCGGCGTCGATGGTGGCCACCACCCGGTCCCCGACCTGTAGCCCAGTGGTTCCGTGGAGCACCACCAGGGATTCAATGCGCGATACGGTGACCGGTTGGCCATTGACGGTCCCGGTGTCCTCTGGCTGGCCGCCGCCGCGCGGATGGAAGATGTTCGGGCTCAGGGCGATGTACTGCCCCTCGTCATCGGCCCCGGCGGCAATGACCTCCGCCTCGTTCTCAAACAGGTAGGTGTCGAACAGGTAGGCCTGTTCCTGTGGGGATGTTGGCGTGTTCACGTTTTTCAGCTTAGCCGCAGATCACCGGCAAACGTTTGTTGAGCCGGTTCACCGACCGTAACCGAAGGCACGTGCATCGGTCGGGGCGTCTAGGCCAGGCCGGTGGCCCCGCGCAGCCAGGCCGGATGGTTGCTGGTCAGTTGGCGCACCCCCAGGCCGTGCAGGTAGCGCGCGTCCGCCGGCTCGTCAACGGTCCAGACCCGGGGCACCAGGCCTTCACCGATCCACCGCCGGACCAGGTCCTCGTTCCGGCGCACCCAGGCCACGCCCGGCCCGACCATTCCCACGGTGCCGCGGCTGATCAGCTCCAGGCCTTCTTCGACCGAACGCTGCAGCACCCGGTACACCGCGGCACGGTCGGTCTGCCCGCTGGAGAGCAGTTCGTCGACCCATTCGGCGTCCACCTCCGTGATCAGCTGGCACAGCAGTTTGCGGTTGACCAGGTCCGCCAGGTAGCGGTTGGACTCCGGCTCAAAGCTCATCAGGCTCACTTGAATTTGCCCGCTGCTTCCGGCGGCGCCGGTTTCGCGGTTGAACCCGTGGGCGTCGAGCACCTGCAGCACCGCGTCTTCCAGTCCGCGCCCAGCCGGACTGGGATGCTTAATTTCCACGGCCAGCCCCACCGCGGCATTGCTGTGCTCAATCAATGTGAGCAGTTCATCCAGGGTGAGCAGCTGCTCGTGGATGTCCCCATAGGCGGCCGGAATCGGGGTGGAACGCAGCACCGTGAAGTCCAGCTCCTTCAGCTGCTTGACGGTGTACCGGGCCACACGCCCTTCGCCGTTGGAGGTGCGGTTCACGGTGGGGTCGTGGTGGCAGACCACCACCTGGTCCGCGCTGAGGTGCACGTCGCATTCGATTCCGTCCGCGCCTTCGGCAATGGCCTGCAGGTAGGCGGCACGGGTGTTTTCGGCGAATTGTGCCGAGCTTCCGCGGTGGGCGTAGAAGAGAGTGCTCATGCCCCTACGCTACTGGCCAGTGGCCGCCCGGTGCACGGTCCTCGGGTTGTGTGTTGGCCAAGAGCCGGCGAACTTCGAAAAATGGTCGGCGCACCGGCCCCGGCCCGGCGTGCCAGGGTCTACCGTGCGTTAAAGTGGTGCGCATGTCCCAGCTTTTGGAGCCGCGCGCCGCTGCACTGCGCCGGATGAAACGCGTGGCCCTGTCACTGCTGCTGCTGATGTTCGTGCTTTTCGTGGCCGGGCTGCTGCTACAGGGCCAGTGGCCCGCTTTCGCCTATCTTCGGGCGGCCGCCGAGGGCGGGATGGTCGGTGCGCTGGCCGACTGGTTTGCGGTGACCGCGTTGTTCCGCCACCCGCTGGGCCTGCCGATTCCGCATACGAACCTGATTCAGCGCAAGAAGGACGAACTGGGCGCCTCGTTGGGCAGTTTTGTCCAGGAAAACTTCCTGAACCCGGCGGTGGTGGGCCGCAAGCTGCTCGAAGCCAGGCTGCTGGCCCGCGCCGGCGGCTACTTGGCCAGCCGGCCCGGAGCGGACGCAGCCAGCGCCCAGCTGCGCACGGTGGCCCGGGGGATGCTGGACACGGTGGATGACGAACAGGTCCTGCCGGTGCTGCAGGCCCTGGCCCGGGACTACATGGTGGCCCCACAGTGGTCCACCACCTTGGGCACCCTGGGGGCCAAGCTGGTGCAGGACGGGCACCACGAGGCGGCCGTGCAGCTGCTGGCCCAACGCGCCCAGGTGTGGGTGGCCGGGCACCCGGAGGTATTTCGTGAGGTGGTCACCGGACGTTCGCCCTCCTGGGTTCCCCGGGTCGTGGATGAGCTGCTGGCGCAGAAGATCCACCGCGAACTGGGCGGGGTATTGAACGCGGTGGCCGGGGACCGGGACCACCCGTTGCGCCGGGCGGTCACCGACTGGCTGGCCGGATTCACCCGGGACATGCAAAGCGACCCGGCCACCATAGCCAAGGTGGAGCAGTTCAAGCACTCGCTGCTCGGGGACCGGCAGTTGCGGGAACTTGCGGTCACCGGGTGGGGGTCACTGAAGGCCGGCCTGGATGCCTCCCTGGCCGATCCCGATTCCCCACTGTGCCGGGCCCTGAACGGAGCCGTCCAGGACTTTGGGCGTCGACTGCTGCGTGAGCGGGCCCTGCGCCAAAGCCTTGAGACCCGGCTGGTCACGATGGTGCAGCGGTTCACCGCAGAACACGGACAGTCCCTGGCGGCTCTGGTCAGCGACACCGTGCGCGGCTGGGATCCGGCCGAGGCCAGTGCGAAGCTGGAGCTGCAGGTGGGCCGGGACCTGCAGTTCATCCGAATCAACGGGACCGTCATCGGGGCCCTGGCCGGGGTGGCCATCTATGCCGGAGGGCAGCTGATCCTGCTCCTGGCCGGATAGCCGGGCGGCCCGGCAGGCTACCTCTCGCCCCGGCGTCGGCGGCCGCTGCGGCGCAGGGCCGGCTGCGGAACCGGCTCAATGACTTCGGCGTCGATGATGTTCGGGTCGTCCAGCGCCAGCTGCTGGTCGCTGAGCGTGGGGATTCCGGCGAACGCGTCCGCGGCGGTCTCAATGACCCGTTTGGCCAGGAACCGGTTTCCGGCTCCGCCAATGACCGCCCCAATCCCGAAGGGCACCACCCTGCCCAGCATGCTGGCGGCCTGGGTGCCCAGGATCTTGCGCATGAACTTCTTTTGCAGGGTTCTTTGCATGGAGGTGTAGAAGCTGGTGGGGCGTCCTGCCCCGAATGCCCGGGCCCAGCCCTTGACCGGTCCCCCGCCGCGGCCGGCGGCCTGGGCGGTCAGGCCCGAAATCATCGAACTTCCCTCCTCGCCCATCAGCACCGCCATCACCAGCACCCGGGAGCGCTCCGGATCCTCAATGGCGATGCCGTGCAGTTCGGCCAGGGCCTGGGCGTAGAGCGCGCTGGCCTCCAGGAACCCGAGGGTGGCGGCCAGGGACAGCCCCAGGGCAGCGGTGGTTCCCACCACCGGCACGGCGGCGGTCCCGCCGACCGCTGCGCCGGATCCCGTGGCCAGCGCCAGGTAGTCCCGTTCCACGATTTTGGCCAGTTCCGCCGCCGTGGCCTGGGGGTGCTTGCGGTGCAGGCGCTTGAGGTAGGCCAGCACGATGGGACGCTGCACGCCAATGCCCTTGAGGATGGCCTGCTGGACGCCGGAACGGGGTTTTCCGTCGGGTCCGATCAGTGACATGGTGATGGGGTCTTTGCTCATGATGTACCAACTGTAGCGAGCAAGGCTAGAAATTTGCAGGGAAAACGTGGTTCGGATCGACCGGGTGCGGCTGCGGCCGCGCCGCGTTACCCACTAGTAGGTCAAATCGCTCCAGAGTAGTTCCGGGGTTCCGCTGAGGTTGGGCTGCTCGGTGCCGGGGTTCGACGGGGTCATTTCCTGGTCCCGGATGCTCCCGTGACGGGCGATCTCCAGGGTGTCGGCGGGCAGGATGTAGTTGGTGTCGTCGTGGATGCCCTGCTCGGCGACCCCGAGGTTCTCCAGCATGTCATCCACGGCTTGGTTATTGCCGTGGTTGCGTCCCAGCTCGCCTAGCACGACGTAGGGCTGGTGGTTGCCGGGGGCGGCGCCGCGGTCATCCTGCAGGTAGTCGGCCGCCGAAAGCCAATCGCCCACAATGCGCAGCTGGTCGCTGTGCCGCGGCGCGGAGTGCGTCAGTTCCTCGCGCACCTGGTCGGTCTGCACGGCGATGACCCGCACGGTGCTGCCACCCACCTTGATAGGTACATCCCAGAGTCCGGATTCCATGACCGGCATGGCCTCGGCGATGGTGCCGTTGAGTCCCGACTGGGGCATGGTGTTCCCCGGCATCTGGGACCAGCGCTGCTTGGTCACGGTCTGCACGTGCTGGGCGTCGATGGGGTGCTTGGAGAGCAGCACCATGGCACCCTGCCCGGGGAATTCGCCGTACCCCCAGGCGTCGGCTGGGCCGCCGACCACCTGGTCGTTGTCCAGGTCGGCGCCGCTGGGGGTGCCCTTGTTGGTGGGCCCGGCGTAGACATAGGGGTAGTCCACCGCCCGCCCACCATCCTGGGCGTGCTTCAGGTACTGGTTGTTCAGGGAGCGGGCCGCTGCCTCATCCGCGTCAATGCCGGTCAGCAGCACCACGTCGGCGTCCGCCTGCTGGATGGCCCTGGCCACCTGCGCGGCCTCGGTGCTGGCGCCCCCGGCCAGGTCGGCGCCGAGCTGGCCCTGCTGTTTGGCGCTGAGGTTCACGTCGAAGGTTGCCACGCGCAGTTTGCCATCCGGTGAATCGACCCAGAGGTCCTCCAACAACTGGGCCCCGAAGGGGTAGGCCGGGTCCTCTTCAATGTCGAAGATCCCGCACTGCTGGTAGTCCACCGGTTTTGGGGTCTGCTCGGCAGCCGGGGTGGCGGGAAAGATCAGGGCGCTTCCCAGGCCAAAAGCTGCAAGGCTAACCGACAAAAACTGCACGTGGCAACCCTACGCTGAACGCGTTGGGGATTTCCAGCGGCTTAATCAGATTGTGATACCAGCTCAGCGGCGCTTTTTGCGTTGGCCTGAAGCACTTCCTCCATATAGGGGGCGCGCACCAACGGGGAAATGCGCGCATCAACCAGACAGACGCCGTTGGCGCCTGCCCCAACCCATGCACGAACTTGCTCCAAGTCGGCTACGCTCTTCACGCTGATCCCCGTGGCTCCAAAGGCGGCGGCCAGGGCGGCGAAGTCCACGGTCGGAATCAGCATCGGATCCTCGTGCAGCCCAATCGAGCCATACTGGTGGATCTCGGCCCCATAAGCGGAATCGTTATAGATCACGATGACCCCGCTGCTAACGGTCCGCACGATCGACTCCAGGTCCGAAAGGGACATCAGGAACCCGCCGTCCCCGGCGGCCAGCACCACGGTGCGCCCCTCGGCCACCGGGGCGGCGCCGACCATGGAAGCCGCACCCAGGCCGATGGACTGGTAGGCGGTGCCCACGCAGCTCAGCGACCGGGTGCCGCTGGTGGACCAGTACATGGGCCCCCAACCGATGAAATGCCCGCCGTCCTGCACCAGCAGCCGGTTCTCCGGCAGGATTTCCTCCAGTTCACTGGCCACGCGACGGGGATCCAGCAGCCCATCCGCGGCCACCGGGTCACCGGCCGGGCGGGCACGTACCGCCGTTAGGTCCAGCCCGTCACAGTAGCGCCGCCCTCCGGCCCGCTCCTGAAGCAGGGGCAGCAGCTGGTCCAGGGCCTGTCCGGAGTCGGCGCTGGCAAAGACATCCACGCGCGGGCTGGTCGCGGTCGGGGCGACATCGACCTGGATGACCCGGGCCGCCGGGTCGAACAGCTGCCCGAAGCGCATCTGGAACTGGTTCAGCGACGCACCGAGCACCAGCACGGTGTCGGCCTGTGCGATGAGCTGCGCCGCGGCTTCGGTGGAAAAGCCCCCGGTGATGCCAAGATCGGCGGGGCGGGCCAACAGATCACGGGCCAGCAGGGTGCCGGAGCTGGTGGCCCCGAGCTTGTCGGCCAGCCGGGCCATGGGTCCGGCTGCGTCCAGGGCACCGCGGCCGTAGAGCACGTGGGGGCGCTGTGCGGCGTTGAGCAGCGCGGCAATCTGCTGCAGCTGTTCCTCGCCCAGCCGCGGGGCCGGCGGGTCAAAGCTGTACTGACCCAGATCCCAGGGCCCTTCCTGGCTTGCCGGGGCAGCCGCCAGGTCATAGGGGATCGCCAGCACCACCGGGGTGCGTTCACGCAGTGCGTGGGCGGCGGCCTGCAGGGCGGTGTCTCCGGGATTCTGGGCGTCCACCGTGTAGGTCACGGCGCGTACCGCGGTGTTGATCGCCGTTTGGTCCACGTCCCAGCCGCGCAGCCCGCCGGTGGGGGCGTCCCCGGCTACAAAGAGCACCGGGGTGTTGGCGGCCGCGGCCTCGGCGAGCGCGGTCACGGCGTTGGTGAAGCCGGCGCCGTAGGTGGTGGAGGCGATGGCGAGTTTGCCGCTGAGCCTAAAGTGGGTGTCGGCGGCGGTGACGGTGGCCTGTTCGTGGCGAACGGCGGTGTAGTCGAAGCCCTGGCGGACCGCGGCATCCAGGAAGTGGGCGTTGCCGTTGCCCATCAATCCGAAAATCTGCGGGGCGATCGGCTTCAGGGCGCGGGCGATTACAGCTGAGACGCTGGACATCATGGACTCTTTTCACGAAATGCTGATTGAGAAAATTCCATATATGTCTGCCGCTACCGTTCGCTACCGGAGAGCCGCCAGCGGGTATCGCCCCTTTTGAGAGCGCCGGAAACCGTAAAACGGTTCCTGACATTCAATAGGATAAGGCATGCCGCGCGCCGAAGACCACACCCGGACGGTGCCGGCGCCGGAGCCTAGCCCGAAGCCTGGCGGTGTGCAGTTTTGTGACGGCGCACCAGCCGTGCCCTGCGGTGCCCCCGCCACCGAAAGCTGACTAGGAAATTTGGGCAGAAACCGGCACCGTGTCAGTCCGGTGGCGCACTGTACGGGCTCCGGCGACGGGGGCGCGGGCATCGGGCGGGGATAAACTTTGAGGTATGTCGAATCCCGCACAGCATGCCATGACCCCCACCGAAGCGTGGAAGAAGCTCACCGAAGGAAACCAGCGGTTCATCAAGGGCCACACCGAGCACCCGAACCAGGACGGGGATCGACGTCAATCCCTGGTCGGCGGGCAGGAGCCGTTCGCCGTGATCTTCGGCTGCTCGGACTCGCGCCTGGCCGCCGAGATCATCTTCGATGTCGGCCTGGGGGACGTCTTCGTGGTGCGCACCGCCGGCCACGTCATCGACTCGGCGAGCCTGGGCTCGCTGGAGTTCGCCGTGGACATCCTGAACATCCCGCTAATCGTGATCCTGGGCCATGACAGCTGCGGCGCGGTCACCAGCGCGATTGACTCCAAGCGCAGCGGCACCCTGCCCAAGGGGTTCATCCGCGATTTGGTCGAGCACATCACCCCGTCGGTCTTCGCGGCCGAGCGCAAGGGGCTGAGCGATGTGAACTCCACCGTGGTGGAACACGTGCGGGAGACCTCCGAGCGGCTCGTGGACCGTTCACGCATCATCGCCGACGCCATCGATGAGGGACGCACCGCCGTTGTGGGCGTCACCTACCACCTGGCCGATGGAGAGGCGCAGGCGGTATCCCGCTTCGGCCTGCAGGCCCCGGTGCTGGACTAATCCTGTGGACCCCGGCTTCCCGATAGTACGGGCAGCCGGGGTCCTTTTGCCGGCCTACCGGCCGGCCGCCGTATCCTACTCGGCGCGGCCCAGAGTGTGGGCCAGCAGCTGGGGCAGTTGCGCGGTACGGAAGCGGTGCCCGGCCTGCAGCAGCTTGTCCGGCACCACCCGCTGGTCGGCCATGGCCAGCAGCTGCGCGCCTTGGCGCCCGAGCACCAGCCGCGGCGCGAACTGGGGCACCGGGATCACCGCGGGGCGATGCAGCGTGGCGGCCAGGTCCGCGGAGAAACGCTCATTGCGCACCGGATGCGGGCTCACCGCATTCACCGGGCCGCTCAGCGAACGGTCCCACATCGCGCGAAGGTAGATGTCGAGCAGATCATCCAGGCCAATCCAGGACATCCACTGCCGCCCATGGCCCAGCTTGCCACCCAGGCCGGCCGCGTAGAGCGGGCGCAGCACCGCCAGCATCCCTCCGCCGCTGTCCAGGACGATTCCGGTGCGGACCTGCACACGGCGCATCCCCTGGCTGCTTCCCTCCTGGGCCGCGGCCTCCCAGCGGCGCACCACCTGGCTGAGAAAGTCATCCCCGCCACTGCCGGCCGCAGCCTCTTCGGTCCATTCCTGGTCCCCGCCGGCACCACCGTAGTAGCCGATCGCCGAGGCGCTGATGAAGGTCTCCACGCCGCTGTCGGCGGCCAACCGGGCAAGCCGGGCGGTCGGCTGAATGCGGCTGGA
Source organism: Glutamicibacter creatinolyticus (assembly GCF_006094275.1). Lineage (GTDB taxonomy): Bacteria > Actinomycetota > Actinomycetes > Actinomycetales > Micrococcaceae > Glutamicibacter > Glutamicibacter creatinolyticus. The sequence goes on along the minus strand of NZ_CP034412.1, from coordinate 150,199 downwards.
CTCGACGGCGTGCCGGTGTTCCTTCGTGAAACGGCCAAAAATGCTGGCCCCGGCCAGGTGGATCACCGCATCGCACCCCGCAAGCAGCCGGGGGTCGGGGTTGGCCGGATCCCACAGGCGCTCCCCCGGCCCGGCGGGGGCCGAGCGCACCAGACGGATCACCCGATGCCCGCCGGTGGACAGCAGGGCGGCCAGGGCCTGGCCCACCAGTCCGCTGGAGCCGGTGATTGCGACCGTGCCAGAACCCAGTCCGGCGTCGGCCGCCTGCTGGTGCGCGGCGAAGTCCCCGAGCAGCTGGCGGTGCCGGTAGGCGAGCATGCGCACGGTGGAGGAGGCCGGCATGCTGGAGTCAATCCGGTCGACCACCCGCGTGTGCCCGGTACCGACCGGTTCAAAAAGGTGTTCGTGGCGCCAGTGCAGCACCCTGGTGGGCAGGGATCGCCACCCTTGGGGCTCCAATTCGTCGACAAAGCGCCGGCCCGGAATGTACCGCCGCGGCTGATGCCGGGCCACCCACTGCACTCCGGCCGGAAGCCGCAGCAGCGCGGTGCCGTCACGCAGTGATCGGGCTTCTTGTTCCACCTTCAGCGGCAGCCAGGGCGGCAGCAGGCGGCGCACCGCGCCAGGCCGGGAGAACCAGGCCACCACCTCATCGATGGGCTGGGGCACTTGCACGGCGCGTTCAATGCTCATGGCCCAACCCTAGCGGAGAACCAGGCGGCCCGGGCGTTGCTCCTGCCGCGGCGCTCAGGGCAGGATATGCCGCAAATTTGCGGGCTGCGGGCCAGCGAAAGGTTGCAGCTTGTTTTCGCAGGCCCCTTACCACCAATCACGGGCCGACGGGCCCGTTTGACATACCCCCCGGGGTATAGCTTAGGTTGGATGCATACCCCCCACGAAAGGATGCACCATGCTTCTGGAACGCTTCTATGACGAAGATCTGGCCCAAGCCAGCTATTTCATTGGCTGCCAGGCCAAGGGCGAGGCAATCGTCGTCGATGCCCGGCGTGACATCTCCGGGTACCTGGCACTGGCCGCCAAGCACGGAATGCGCATTGTCGCGGTGACCGAAACCCACATCCACGCCGACTACCTCTCCGGCACCCGCGAGCTGGCTGCCGCCACCGGGGCCCCCACCTACGTCTCGGGCGAGGGCGGAGCCGACTGGCAGTACGGTTTCCAGGCCGAGCGCCTAATGGACAAGGACACCATCACACTGGGCAACATCACCGTGACCGCGCGCCACACCCCCGGCCACACCCCGGAGCACCTTTCGTTCCTCATCACCGACGGCGCCTTCAGCGACCAGCCCGGCTACATGCTCTCCGGCGATTTCATCTTCGCCGGTGATCTGGGCCGCCCGGACCTGCTGGACGCGGCGGCCGGCGGCGTGGACACCCGCTTCGCCGGGGCCAGGGACCTGTTCGCCTCGCTGCGCGACGTCTTTCTGAAGTTGCCGGACCACATCCAGGTCTACCCGGGCCACGGTTCGGGCAGCGCCTGCGGCAAGGCGCTGGGCGCCGTTCCCTCCACCACCGTGGGCTACGAGCGCAACTTCGCCTGGTGGGGCCGCTACCTGGCCAATAACGACGAAGAGGGCTTCATCGCCGAGCTGCTCGACGGACAGCCCGACGCCCACGCCTACTTCGCCCGGATGAAGCGCCAGAACCGCGACGGCGCCAAGGTGCTGGGCACCCTGCCGGAGTTGGTTCAGTTCACCGCACAGCAGATCATCGAGAAGACTTCCGCGAAAGAGGCGGTCTTCGTGGACACCCGTGGACATGTGGCCGTAGCCGAGGGCACCGTCGCCGGCGCCCTGGCCATCCCGGCCATTTCCAAGATGGCGAGCTTCGGCGCCTGGGCCTTCGACCCGCAAGCCGACGACCGCCAGCTGATCCTGTTCGCCGAGAACCTGGAGTCGGCCGAGGAAATGCGCGACCACCTGATGCGTGTGGGCATCGATGCGGTGTCCGGCTACGCCACCAGCCTACGGGGCCTGCCGGCTTTTACCCCGCCACGCGTGGACCCGACGGAGCTGGAGGACTTCGATCACGCCCTGCTCCTCGACGTCCGCGGCCGGGGCGAGTTCAACGCCGGAGCCATCCCGGACGCGAAGCACATCTCCGGCGGCCGCGCCCTGTGGGCCCTGGACGAACTTCCGACCGACGGCAAGATCGTCACCTATTGCCAAAGTGGCCTGCGCAACTCGATCGTTGCCAGCGCCCTGCGCGATGCCGGGTACGACGTGGTCGAACTGACCGGCAGCTACGCCGGCTGGGCTGCCGCCATGAACAAGACCAACGCCTAATCCAACCCCACGAAGAAGGACACCCCCTCAAACATGAGCACCCCCCTTGATGTCATGGACGCAGCGGCCCTGAAAAAGCTGCTGGCGTCCGACGAATCCGGCGTAGCAGTCCTGGATGTGCGCACCCCCGCGGAGTTTGAATCCGTGCACATCCCGGGCTCCTACAACCTGCCGCTGGAGCTGGTCGCGGAGCACGCCCACGACGTGACCCGCAAGCTGGGCAAGCAGATTGTGCTGGTTTGCCAGTCCGGTGTCCGCGCCGGCCAGGCGCAGCAGAGGCTGGTCGACATCCACATCGAAGCCGGCAGCGTGCTCGAAGGCGGCATCGCGGCCTATGAGAAGTCCGGCGGCACCGTGGTGCGCGGCACCCGGCGCTGGGCCATGGACCGCCAGGTCCGCATGAGCGCAGGCTCGCTGGTGCTGCTGGGCTTCGTCGCCTCGAAGCTGATCCACCCGAAGCTGGGCTACCTCTCGGCGGCGATCGGCGCGGGCCTGACCTACTCCGCGGCCAGCAATTCCTGCGCGATGGCCAGCCTGCTGTCCAAGATGCCGTGGAACCAGGCCAGCACGGCCGCCAAGGCCAACCCCCTGGCCCAGATCCCCAGCGCCGGGCAGCTGCTGAACCCGAACGGCAAGTAGGGGCAAGGACGTGGAGCCATTGGTGATTCTGGTCCTGGCCTTGTCGATCGTCGTCGGCCTGACCCTGGGTCTGCTGGGTGGCGGTGGTTCCATCCTGATGGTTCCACTGCTCACCTACGTCGCGGGCATGGACGCCAAGGAAGCGATCACCACCTCGCTGTTCGTGGTGGGCGTGACCTCGTTGGCCAGCCTGCCGCCCCACGCGCGGGCACGCCACGTTCGCTGGGTCCCCGGCCTGGTCTTCGCCGCAGCGAGCATGAGCGGCGCGTTCCTCGGCGGCCTGGCCAGCGCGGCCATTCCCGCCACGGTGCTGATGGTGGCCTTCGCCATCATCATGCTGGCCAGTGCGCGGAACATGATCCGCGGACGGAAGAAGGCCGCCGGCGCTGAAGCCAAGGGCCGTTCTGTGCTGCTGTACATTCCCGTCGGCCTGGTCACCGGCCTGGTCACCGGCCTGGTGGGTGCCGGCGGTGGCTTCCTCATCGTCCCGGCCCTGGTGCTGCTGGCAGGCTTGCAGATGAAGCATGCGGTCGGCACTTCCCTGCTGGTGATCGCCCTGAACTCGGCATCCGGGCTGCTGGGGCACCTGAACTCCACCGCGGTCAACTGGCCGCTGACCCTGCTCATCACGGCAGCAGCGATCATTGGCTCCCTGCTTGGAGCGCGACTGGCTTCGAAGGTGCCGGAGCAGAGACTGCGCCGCGGGTTCGGATACTTCGTGCTGGCCATGGGCGTCTTCGTCCTGGCCCAGGAACTGCCGCACCCGGCAGGCGCCATCCTTGCCGCTGCCATGGCCCTGCTCACCCTCGCCTGGGTGCTTTGCACCAAAATCCCGACCCTCTCCGCCATATGCCCCTGGCGCAATGCCCGGGCGGCGCAGTAACCGCCAACAACCAAAGGAGCATCAATGAAACCGCTAGAATTGACCGAAACGAACTTCGCTGAAACCGTCAAGTCCTCTGCCATGCTGCTGGTCGACTTCTGGGCAGCCTGGTGCGGCCCGTGCCGCAACTTCGCACCCGTCTTCGACACCGCCGCCGGATTGCACCAGGAGGTGACCTTCGGCAAGGTGAACACCGAGACGCAGCAGAACTTGGCGGCCGCCGCCCAGATCACTTCCATTCCCACGCTGATGGCGTTCAAGGACGGCGTGCTGGTTTATTCCCAGCCCGGTGCGCTGGACTCCCGCGGCCTGGAGGAACTGATTGCCTCGCTGAAGAACCTGGACATGGAAGCCGTGCACGCCCAGATGGCGGCCGCGGGGAAGTCCCAACAGTAATCCGGGGGTGCACCCCATGGTCTTTTCGAATAGGAGCACATCATGCGCAACGCAGATGAAGCCACACGCAAACGCATCCTCAACCGCCTGAAGCGGGCCCGCGGCCAGCTTGATGCAGTGATCAACTCGGTTGAAAACGACGGCAAGTGCCGCGACGTGGTCACCCAGCTCTCTGCCGTGTCCACCGCCCTGGACCGCGCCGGATTCGCCATCGTGGCCACGGCCATGCAGCACTGCCTCATCGATCCCGAAAAGACCGCCGAAGCGGAAGACGGCTTGACCGTTGAAGAGCTTGAGAAGCTCTTCCTCTCACTTTCCTAGATTTACGGCTTACGAGCCAGAGAAGGAGGCACCTCATGTGCCGACAGGTTTCCTGCAAAAAATGTGGCAAGACCACCTGGGCCGGCTGCGGCCAGCACGTTGACTCGGTTATGCGCGGCGTCCCCGCCAAGGACCGCTGTCAAGGCCACGAGAACGAGCCGGGCAAGGGCTTCTTTAGCCGGCTCTTTGGACGCTAGAGCCGGGAGCGGTTAACACAGGCGCCTGGAAGCAGTTGTGCAAGAAACTGCAGCTGCGTTGCGGGAATCCGGGTTGTACACCCCGATTCCCGCAAGACATGAAGTCCACTGCCTTTTGATCTCCCGGTAGCTACCGCCTGATAAGGACGGAAGGCGGTGCATCATAAGGCATGTGGGGCCAGCGGATCGCTGGTCTGCCAGGCACGAAGTGTACCGGCGGAAGCGCTTTGGGGTACGACCGCCAGCACTTTGGACTGGCGGCTGCCCCACGAGCCGGTACCAAGTATCACCGTGGCCGCCGTGATGGCCCTGTGCGAGTGCTAGGACAACGATGGGTTCGCGCGCTCAAGCACCCACACGGGGCGGACCCCAGGGGGATCCTGCATCCCCACGCTTCGCGTGTGAGATCAACTCACCCAGTGCAAAGGGAGTTTGCCTCACCGTCTCTTCAGGCTTCAGGCAGTAGCCGCGGCCAGCAGCTCCAACACGTGCTGGTAGTCCTTGCCGGTGGCCCGGCTCATTCCCAATTCGCAGGTGCGGTTGCAGGAAGCGTGGGCCTGGCTGTCCAGCTGGCGCACCTGTTCGGCCTGCACAGCGGTGGCCGAGGCGGTCAGCTCCGGATGCAGCATGCCCCGGTCCCCGGCAAAGCCACAACATCCCCAGTCCTGGGGCACCTGCACGGTGTGGGCAACCGCCTGGGCAATCTGCACCAGCTGGTCGTTCAGCCCCATCTGGGTGGAGGAGCAGGTGGGGTGCAGGGTCAGCGACTGGATTTTCCGCCCCGCCGGCAACCGATGCAGCAGGTGCTCGGCGGTGAAGCCGAGCACGTCGATGACCTGGAATCCGGCCTGGCCCAGGATGTGCTCAAACCCCTCGGTGCAGCTGCTCGCGTCGGAGATCACCGGCAGCCTGCCGCCGGCAGGCTGGGCGGCACGCACCCGGTTCAGGACGCGGGCCTCCATCACCTCATGACCCTGCGCATAGCCCTTGGAGGTCCAGGGTGTGGCGCAGCACATGGATTCGATGCCCTCGGGCACCAGCACCGCGACCCCGGCCCGGCGCAGCAGCTGTTCGAACGCGGCTCCCACCCCCGGCCCATCCCCGCAGGAGCCGAACATGGAGTTGACGCAGGCGGGCAGGTAGAGCGCCACCGGCTCGGCATCGGGGGCACCGAGCCGTCCGGTCAACGGTTTGCGGGCGGCCCCGCCGGCCGGCAGGTCCGCGTCATAGCGCGGCATGACATCATCCCCAAGGACCTTGCGCGCCACCTCGGTGGTGCCGCGCACCAGCGGCGCCGGCAGCTTGTCCGCCACGCTCAGGGCGACCGACCCGGCCCGGGTGGCGGCACCCCAGCCCTTGGCGGCGGCCTTGAAGCCGGCGGCCAGCACCGGGTTCGCGGTTTCGCGCCGCAGCCGCTTGACCAGCAGCCCGGTGTTGATCTGCACCGGGCAGGCGGTGACGCACATGCCGTCCACGGCGCAGGTGTCCACCGAGTCATAGCCCTGCTCGCGCTCCAGTTCCCGGGCCAGCTCGTGGTTTCCCTCGGCCTGCGCCTTGGCGATGGCCCGGCGCACCACGATGCGCTGGCGCGGGGTGAGGGTCAGGTCCTTGGAGGGGCACACCGGCTCGCAGTAGCCGCATTCCACGCAGCGGTCCGCCTCAACTTCGATGGTCTCGTTCAGCTTGATGTTGCGCATGTGCGCCGCGTGGTCCTCATCGATGATGACCCCGGGGTTGAGCATGTTGCGCGGGTCGGCGGCAGCCTTCAGCTCGCACATCACCGAATAGAGCTCATCCCCGTACTGTCGGCGGACGAAGGGGGCCATGGCCCGCCCGGTGCCGTGTTCGGCCTTCAGGTTCCCGCCCTTGTCCAGGATCAACTGCACCATCTGTTCGTTGAAAGCGTTGTACCGCTTCAGGGCGGCGTCGCCTTCAAAGCGGTCGGTGAGCATGAAGTGGATGTTTCCGTCCTTGGCATGGCCGAAGATCACCGAGTCGGCGTACCCGTAGGAGCCGAACAGTTCCTGCAGGTTTTGGCAGGTGTCGGCCAGCTCGGCGACGGGTACCGCCACGTCCTCCAGCAGCGCGGTGGTTCCCGAAGCCCGGGCGCCGGCCACCGAGGCGTATAGCCCCTTGCGGAATTTCCAGGCGGCCTGCCGGGTGGCGGCGTCGGCCGAGAGACGGGCCGGGGCCCGCAGGGCGGCGGCATCCAGCAGGCGCTGCCCGGCGGCGGTGTGCGCGGCCAGCTCCTGCTCGCTGTCGGCATGGTATTCGACCAGCAGCGCGGCCTGGTCGCTGACCTCGAATCCGAGGATGGCCTCGGGCACCCCGGGAAGGCCCTGCCCCACCCGCAGTGAGGTGCTGTCCATCAGCTCCAGGGTTGCGGCCCCGGACTCCACCAGCTCGGGAAGCGCCCGGGTGGCCTGGTCAAGGTTGTCGAAGACGGCCAGGGTGGCCACGGCAAGCTTGCGGATGGGGATGGTGCGGAACACGGCCTCGGCCACGAACGCCAAGGTGCCCTCGGAGCCGATGATCAGGTGGGCCATCAGCTGCGCGGGCGAGTCGAAGTCCAAAAAGGCGTTGATGCCGTAACCCATGGTGTTTTTCAGCCCGAAGTGCTTTTCAATCAGTGCCACCGAGGCCCGGTTGCCGCGCACCCGTTCACGCAGGCGCTGCAGGGTGGCCACCAGGTGCGGTTCGGCGGCGGCAAACTGGGCATCCGCGTCGGGGGCGGCGGTGTCGATCATGGTCCCGCTGGGCAGCACGAAGACCATGGACTCCAGGGTGCGGTAGGTGTTGAACTCGGTGCCGCAGGCCATGCCGGAGGAGTTGTTGGCAATCACCCCGCCCACCGTGCAGGCCGCCTCGCTGGCCGGATCCGGGCCCAGCTTGTAGCCGTGGCGGGCCAGGCGCGCATTGACCTGGCGGATGGTGGCCCCGGGCTGCACCCGCACCCGCCGGCCCCCGTCCAGCACGGTGATCTGGCGGAAGTTCTTGCGCACGTCCACCAGCAGCCCCTCCCCACTGGCCTGCCCGGCCAGGGAGGTGCCGCCCGAACGCAGGGTGACCGGCTGATGGCTGCGTGCCGCGGCGGCCAGCAGCCCGCTGACTTCCTTGGCGTCGGCGGCGATGACCACCGCCTGCGGGGTGAACAGGTAGTGCGAGGCATCAGAGGCGTAGGCGACCCGGTCAATGGAGCGGGTGCGCACCCGCGACGCGTCGGTGACGACGTTCAATACTTCCGACGCAACGGTGCTCTCACCCAATGCTGGCGTGCTCACGGCCATGGTGTGCTCCTGTCATCTGGGGATCCAGACTACCCACATAAAAGATTGTCTAACAAGTACACATGCCATGGTAGACCCTTGCGTGCGATACTTGAACCGTCCAGGCACCAAGGCGGAAAGGAGCGCAGGTGGCGCGCTTGCAAGTGGTCTCCGTGGTTCAGGCGATCATCCGTGACCTGCGGGAGCGAATCTTCAGCGGGGAACTGGCTCCGGGAACACCGCTGCGTGAAACCGAGCTGGCCGCGCGCTATGAGGTGGCCCGTCCCACCGCGAAGGCGGCCCTGGAAAACCTGGTGGTCAGCGGCCTGCTCAGCCGCAACGCCCACCAAACCGCGCGGGTGCGGGTGCTGAACGCCGATGACGCGCGGGACATTTACCGAACCCGGGGAATCATCGAGGCCGAGGCGGTGCGCCTGCTGGCCCTCGAACGCCGTCTGCCGCAGGCCGCCCTGCAGGCCAACGCGGAGATCACCGCCCTGCGCGGCGCCTCGCCCATCGACATCGTCGACCCCGACGTGCGGTTTCATGCCGCACTGGTCGACGCCCTGGAGTCACCGCGCACCAGCACCATCTACAGCCAGCTCACCGATGAGATCCGGTTGTGCATGAGCCATGTCCAGGACGCGACGCTGCTGTCCACCGAACGCATTGCGGGCGAGCATGCGCAGCTGCTCGAGCTGATCTCGCGGGGCGAGAGCCAGGCGGCCGCCGAGGTGCTGGCCGCGCACCTGGCCAATGCCAGCACCCGGCTGGCCGGACACTTGGCGGTCCTGGCCAGCTAAAGCCGCACGTAGGCGGCGCCGGCGAACTGCTCCTGCGCGATCGCGATCGGGGCGGCCGGGACCACCTGGATTCCCGCGGGGAGCTGGGCGGCATCGATCCCCCGGTTGGCCAAACCCACCGCGCACACCCCCACCGTCGTTTCCGGCGGCAGGCGATCCGGGCGCAGTCCGGTGGCCGCGTCCAGCGCCTGGCCATTGATGATGATGCGCACCCGAACCCCCTCAAATGCCTCGCCCAGCCGGCGGGCCGAATCGATCGCCCGCTGCACGTCCTGCACCTTGTCCGAGGCGTGCAGGACAACTGTCCGTGCCTGCCCCGTGCGCTGTTCACTCATTGCCGTTTCCCTTCTGCCGCAAGGCGCCGCCAGCTGCCCTCCGCCGCCGACGTTCACCGTTTCCTGGTGCCATCATAGAACCGGCCTTGACCGGCTGCGCTGTTGCCGGCCCGATCCGGGAAGGGCCGCCGAAGCGCGGGATGCGCAGGCCCGCGAGGAACTGGGAAAGCCCTTCCTCCCGCCTTCCCGGCGGCCACGGCCAGCGGGGGGCGGCCCGGAGTGCGGCCAAACAGCCTGCCACGCAGGCGGCCAGCACGCTGATGCGCCCACGGGTTGGACACACTTCCCCGGGCGCCGCAAGGGGAAGGCACCGGCGGCGTGGACGCTATGCGTTGCCGACGCTGAGCATCTGGTCCTGCAGCCATTGGCGTTCGGCAGGGGTGGGCAGGCGTGAGGACACGCCATCGGTGTCCAGGGCCACCATCACCGTGGTTCCGTCAAAGGCGACCTGGCCGTCCTGGTAACCCAGATGCCGCAGGGCAAAGGACTTGGTGCCGATTCGGCCCACCCCCATGCGAACCGTCATGGACGGCCGGTAGTACAGCGGCTTGAGGTAGTTGATCTGCAGCGCGGCAACCACCAGCCCGTTGCCGAAGCGTTCGGCGATTCCATCACGGCGCAGCCAGCGGACCCGGGCCTCCTCCATCAACGTCACGATCCGGGCGTTGTTCACGTGGCCCAGCTTGTCCTCGTCGCTCCAACGCAACTGGATTTCAATGTCGGTCCCACCCGTGGGGATTGGTGAAGTTTGGCTCATTCCCCCATTTCAGCAACTTCCCGGCGCCGCGGCATCATCCGTTACGCGTGATGGCCGTGTCCTTCTCCCAGGGTTCCACGGATCCGGGAACCAGGTGAAACAGCGGATGCAACGGCAGCTGCTGGACCCCAAGGCGGCGCAGCGGCTCGGCACGCTGCGGGTCGCGGATCAATAGCTTGCCCAGCAGGTGCTGTCGTTCGAAGGCCGCCTGCCCGCTGGGCAGTGCCAGGGTCGGCTCCCCCGCCGCCGGGTGTGGTTCGCGGATGCGCGAGGGGTCGAAGTGGTAGCCACGGTTCGCGGCCTCATCCCACAGTCCCTGCAGGTAACGGCCGATGACCGCCAGCGGCTGGTCCACGGCCCGGAAGCGCACCAGCTGCGGGTGCGCGGTGTACCCCTTGGTTTGTCCGGCCAGGACCTTTTGCGCCAGCAGCGTTTCACGCCAGCAGGCCACCAGTCCCTTGACGTCGAGCAGGCTTGGATGCAGGGACCATAGTCGCATGGCCACAGTCTACGCATCGAGCGCGGCGCACACCACGGCCCCGGGCCAGTGCCGCCGGTCACGTTCAAGGCCCGGGGGCGCTACAATATGTTCAACCGCTGCTCTGGCGGCCAAAATCTTCCCGGTTCGCTGCCGCGACCCGGTTGAGCCCAATTGCCCCGGCAATGCACGGCGAGGAGTGGAATATGGAACATGTGGGACTGGTATTCGTCGGTGTCATTTTGCTGGTCAACGGCTTGGCCGCGGCCGGGATTATTGGCGCGAGGTCCACTATTCCCCTAAATTTCCTGGTGGGGACCATCCAGGTGGTGCTGCCCACCATCATCCTGGCCCAAGCCGGCGGTGACCCGCAGCTGGTGTCCGGCGCGTGGCCCAGCTACCTGTTTGGCATCACCTATCTCTGGGTGGGCTACAGCCTGGTCACCGGCGCCGAAGAGCACGGCTTTGGCTGGTACTGCCTGTTCGTGGCGGCCATTGCGCTGTATCAGGCGTTGTCCCTGCTGGGCAGCGACCCGGTGTTTGCGGTGATCTGGCTCTGCTGGGCGGTGGCCTGGTTCCTGTTCTTCTGGCGCCTGTCCCTGGGCCGGGAACGGGCCGGCGAGGTGGACATCCAGCGTTTTACCGGCTGGTTCCTGATCCTCACCGGGATTCCCAGCAGCACGGTGCCGGCCCTGTTCCTGATGCGCGGCAGCTGGACCACCCTGCCGCTGGCCGGTGGCTTGTGCCTGGCGGCCCTGGTGCTGGTCCTGCTGGTGTGCAGCCAGTTGGCGCGGCGCACGGCGGCGCCCCGCCACCCGCAGCAGCCCCTGCTGCCCTCCACCGGGCTTTAGGCCCGGTGCCCCCGCACCGCGCCGCTAGTGAGCTGGCGGTTCGATGAGCTGGCTGCGGATCAGGAACCGCTTGCCCTCCGGGGCTTCGAGCGAGAACCCCGAGCCGCGCCCGCTGACCACGTCCACGGTCAGCCTGGTGTGCTTCCAGTATTCGAACTGTTCCCTTGACATCCAAAAATCGATGTCGCCCAGCACGGTCCCGTCCTCAGCAGGCAGCGCCAGCACCCCCAGCAGGATGTCGGCGTTGCCGGTCTTGAATTCCCCGGCCGGGTAGCACATGGGAGAGGAGCCGTCACAGCAGCCGCCGGACTGGTGGAACATCAGCGGGCCGTGCAGATCCCACAGCCGGCGCAGCAGCTGCACGCACTGGGCGGTGAAGTCGACCCGGGAGAACTGCTCACCATCGATCACCGGGCGGGATTCGATAACCTGGGCCATGGTGTGTCCTTTGCTGGTTGGTGCGGCTTGGCGTCGGCGGGGAAGCCTGCGCCCGAAGTGCACGCGTGAGCGCTGACGCTGCGTTCTTCGGGCAGTGGCCGGGTCCCCAGTGTCCTACTATTGCGCCGTGTAGTCGATCACGACGCGGCCATCGATCTTCGCATGGCGCATCTCGTCGAAGACGGCGTTGATGTCCTCCAGCGGTCGGGTGTGGAAGGTCGGCTTGATCTTCCCGGCCGCATAGAATTCCAGGGCCTCAATCATGTCCTGGCGGGTGCCGACGATCGAGCCGCGGATGGTCAGTCCCTTGAGCACGATGTCGAAGATCGGGGCGGGGAAGTCCCCGGCCGGCAAACCGTTGAAGACAATGGTGCCGCCGCGGCGGGTCATCCCGATGGCCTGGCCGAAGGCAGCAGGGTGCACGGCGGTGACCAGCACCCCGTGGGTGCCGCCGATCTTTTCCTGGATTACCTCCGCCGGGTCCTGCGCGAACGCGTTGACGGTCAGTTCGGCCCCGTGCTTCGTGGCCAGCGCCAGCTTCTCGTCGGCGACGTCGATGGCGACCACCCGCATGCCCATGGCCACCGCGTACTGCACCGCGATGTGCCCCAGCCCGCCAATGCCGGAGATGGCCACCCACTGTCCCGGGCGCACCCCGGTCATCTTCAGGCCCTTGTACACCGTCACGCCGGCACACAGCACCGGCGCGATTTCGTGGGGGTCCGAGCCCTGTGGGATCAGGGCGGCGAACCGTGCGTCCACCAGCATGTACTGCCCGAAGCTGCCGTTCACCGAGTAGCCGCCGTTGGTCTGGGACTCGCACAGGGTTTCCCAGCCGGTCCGGCAGTATTCGCAGCTGCCGCAGGCGCTGGCCAGCCACGCGTTGCCGACCAGGTCTCCGACCTTCACCTCGGTGACGCCCGGGCCGACCTTCTCAACGGTGCCCACCCCCTCGTGCCCGGGGATCAGCGGCAGCGTCGGCTTGACCGGCCAGTCCCCCTCGGCCGCGTGCAGGTCGGTGTGGCATACGCCCGAGGCGATGAGCTTCACCAGCGCCTGGCCGGGGCCCGGCTCCGGGATGGGGGCGTCCTTGACCTGGAATTCCTGGCCGAAGTCCTCGACGACGGCTGCTTTCATGGTGCTCATGGTGTTGTCCTTTGCTTGGCGTTCGAAGGCGTGCAGCGTGAGCGGGGCGGCCGCCGATGAGGCTGGCTATCGGCGGCGCTGCGCCCGGTGACCCCACGCCCTCGAGGTCTGTTCAAAATGTGGAAGTGGTTTCCCCAAGGACGGGGAGGGTGTGAACGGTGTTGCTTAGAAGAAGCCGAGCTTGTCCTCCGAGTACGAGACCAGCAGGTTCTTCGTCTGCTGATAATGCGAGAGCATCATCAGGTGGTTTTCCCGGCCGATGCCGGAGGACTTGTAGCCCCCGAAGGCCGAGTGCGCCGGGTAGGCGTGGTACTGGTTGACCCAGACACGACCGGCCTGGATCTGTCGTCCGGCCCGGTAGGCGGTGTTGCCCTCGCGGCTCCACACGCCGGCCCCCAGGCCGTAGAGGGTGTCATTGGCGATCGTGATCGCGTCGTTGTAGTCACTGAATTTGGTGACCGCAACGACCGGACCGAAGATCTCCTCCTGGAAGATGCGCATGTTGTTGCTGCCCTCGAAGATGGTGGGCTGCACGTAGTAGCCGTCGGCAAGCTCCCCACCCAGCTCGGCCCGGCCGCCGCCGGTGAGCACCTTGGCGCCCTCCGCGGTGCCGATGTCCATGTAGGACAGGATCTTCTCCAGCTGGTCATTGGAGGCCTGGGCCCCCATCATGGTTTCGGTGTCCAGCGGGTTGCCCTGCTTGATCGCCCGGGTGCGGGCCAGCACCTTCTCCATGAACTCGCCATAGATGCTTTCCTGGACCAGTGCCCTTGAGGGGCAGGTGCACACCTCGCCCTGGTTCAGCGCGAACAGGGTAAAGCCCTCCTGCGCCTTGTCGTAGAACGCGTCGTCCCTGGCCGCGATGTCCTCGAAGAAGATGTTCGGGCTCTTACCGCCCAGTTCCAGGGTGACCGGGATCAGGTTCTCCGAGGCGTACTGCATGATCAGCCGACCGGTGGTGGTTTCACCGGTGAACGCGATCTTGCGGATGCGCGGGTTGGAGGCCAGCGGCTTGCCGGCCTCGGCACCGAAGCCGTTGACGATGTTCACCACGCCCTCGGGCAGCAGGTCCCCGATCAGCTCGATGAGCACCAGGATGCTGGCCGGGGTCTGCTCGGCCGGCTTCAGCACCACCGCGTTGCCCGCGGCCAGCGCCGGGGCGAGCTTCCACACGGCCATCAGGATCGGGAAGTTCCAGGGGATGATCTGCCCGACCACGCCCAGCGGTTCGTGGAAATGATAGGCGGTGGTGTCATCATCGATCTGCGACAGGGTGCCTTCCTGGGCGCGGATGGCCCCGGCGAAGTAGCGGAAGTGGTCCACCGCCAGGGGCAGGTCCGCATTCAGGGTTTCACGGACCGCCTTGCCGTTGTCCCAGGTTTCGGCGACCGCCAGCATTTCCAGGTTCTGCTCGATGCGGTCCGCGATCTTGTTCAGGATGACCGCCCGTTCGGCGACACTGGTCCTGCCCCACGCAGGGGCGGCGGCATGTGCGGCATCCAGCGCCAATTCGATGTCTTCGGCGGTGGAGCGGGCCACCTCACAGAACGCCTTGCCGGTGACCGGGGTGATGTTCTCGAAGTACATGCCCTTGACCGGGGCCACCCATTGGCCCCCGATGTAATTCTCGTAGCGCGACTTGAACGCGACCAGTGCGCCGTCGGTGTTCGGGTTGGCGTAAATACCCATGGTTGTCTTGCTCCTTCGTGGCCGGACAGATGCTGCCCGTGGTGGTTCTTGGCGCGTCCGCCGGCGCCGGGCCCGCGGTGCCGCGGGCTCCTTCGCGGTGAACCGCAGCTGTTGGATGTGACGATAGTCACTGGAAGGTTGCAACTAGGTTGCATGCCCCGGGCAACGTACGATGAGGCGCGAGGGGACCGGGCGGCGGACGATTCAAGAACAGGTGGGCAGCGCTATGCGGCATAGGGCGGGGCCAGGTGGTGACGCGCAGGTCAGCGGCTGGCTGGCTGAACTGGGCATTGCCGGGATCACTGACCTGCATGTGCATTTCATGCCGGATCGGGTGCAGCAGAAGGTCTGGGGATTCTTCGATGGGGTGGCCGCCAGCGGCGCGCCGGCCTGGCCAATCCACTACCGGCTTCCGCTCCAGCAGAGGATCGAGGCGCTGGCCGGGCTGGGGGTGCGCAATTTCAGTTCGCTGAACTACGCGCACCGCCCGGGCATGGCCCAGTGGCTCAACGACTTCAGCACCGCCCTGGCCCAAGACCATGCGCAGGTGATTCACTCAGCCACGTTCTTCCCGGAACCCCAGGCCCCTGCCGTGGTGCAGCGGGCGCTGGACGCCGGGGCGCGGATCTTCAAGATCCATGTCCAGGTCGGCGGGTTCTGCGTCCTGGATCCGCGGCTGGAGGAGGCCTGGAGGCTGGTGGAGCAGGCCGGCGCCCCCGTGGTTATCCATTGCGGGCATGGGCCGCACCCCGGGACGTTCACCGGCATCGCACCGATCCGGCGGCTCATTGAACGCCACCCGGGTCTGGTGCTGATCATCGCCCACGCCGGGTTGCCGGACTATCTGCCGTTTGCCGAGCTGGCCCACAAGCACCGCAACGTCTACCTGGACACCACGATGGTGGGCACCTCCTACATGCAGCAGCTCTTTCCAGTCCCGCCCGACTATGCCCGCATTCTGCATGGGCTGGCGGGCAAGGTGGTGCTGGGCAGCGATTTCCCCTCGATCCCCTACCCCTACAGCCATCAGCTGCAGGTGCTGAACGACTGGGGGCTGGGTGCCGAATGGCTGGCCGGGGCCCTGTGGCATACGCCCCGTGGGCTGGTGGGGCTGCCCGCCTAGCTCAGCGGATCATGGCCTCCACCTCGGCCACCACCAGGGAGCGGGCCGGGGAGTCCGCGGGCAGCTCGCGCAACGCCGCCTGCAGCAGCTGCGGGTCGGCCAGCTGCCGGCCCAGGCGCAGCAGCTGGTGGGCACTGCCCCGGTCCATTGCCACCTCGCGCAGGGCGGCGTGCGCCCGGGCCCGCAGTTCCACGATGCCCGGCGCCTGGGAGCGGGCCAGCATGTCCGCCGGGTGCAGGGCCAGCGCCTGTTCCAGGTCCCCGGATTCCAGTGCCTGCCACAACCGGCCCAGACTGGTGTGCAGATCCCATCCCAGCCGGTAGGGGCGGGCGGCGATGCTGCGGCCCGGGACGGCGGCCAGCACCTTGCGCAGCCGAACGATCTCGGCGCGCACCGTCCCGGCGGCGGCCGCATCCGGGAATTCGAAGAGCCGCTCGACCAGCTCGGCGTTGCTCAGCCCCCGCGGGTGGGCGCCCAGCAGGGTGAGGATCTCGGCGTGGCGCAGCGAGATGGGCTGGCCAGACAGTTCCGGGCCCTCGGCGGCGCCCAGATCCAGGAAGTCCCCGCTGCCCGGACGGTGGGCGGGCCCCGGCAGCAGCAGCTGGCTTTCGGCGGCCGCCACCGCGGCACGCAACAGCGGCAGGGAGTGCACGGCGATGGCCTCATCCCCGCCGGTCAGGTCCACCGCGCCGATGATCCGCCCGGTCTTCGGGTGGTGGATGGGCGCTGCCGAACAGTTCAGGTGATGCACGTGCTCGTACAGGTGCTCGGCCCCCGAAACCTGAACCCCGTCACCGGTGGCCAGCGCCAGCCCCGGGGCGGAGGTTCCCACCGAACTTTCGGCCCAGTTCGCGCCCGCGGCGAACCCCACCCGTTCGGCCCCGTCCACGGAGGAGCCGCTGCCGGCCACCCACAGCAAGGTGCCCTGGGCGTCGGCGAGCGCCACCAGCAGGTTCGCGTCGGTGGCGGCGGGCACCAGTAGTTTTTCGAACACCGGCCAAATCCGCTGCAGCTCACTGCGTTCGCGAGTCAACCGCAGCCGCTCATCACTGAGCACCGCCGGTTCGCGGCGGATCCCGGGAATGGACAGGGAGCGCTTCCAGGATTCGCGCACCACGTTGCGCAGCGGCAATGCGTCGATGTTCCCGGATTGGCTGCCAAGCATTTCGTGGGCGCGCGCCGCCTTGCGGGCCTCTGCCGTCCAGTCGATGACCGCTCCCCCCATGCCACTCCAAATCCCGAAGCGTAGACCCGTGCCTAAAACTTTTGATCGTGGAACATCAGACTAGGGCAAATCCGCGGGCTTTTGAAGGGCGCCGCCGCCAGGGCGCGCACCGATGCGTGGTTTTTTTCCCGCAACAGTCCCACCTTGGGAGACAATGACGGTTAATCTCGTTCCCCAGTGATTGGACAACACCGTGAAGTTCACCTCCATGCGCCGCGTTGCCGGTGCCGCTGTGCTGATGCTGGCTGCCGCTGTCATCGCCGTGCCCGTGCTGGCGCCCGCGCCTGCGGGTGTCGCGCCCCAGTCCCGGCCCTTCCCGCTGCAGGAGGCCTTTGTCCCGCAGGGTTCGCTGGCCGAAGCCGTCAGCGAGCTGTCGCTGCAGGATCGGGCCGCGGTTTTATCAGGACAGCCGGCCACCATTGTGGTTGATGTCCAGACGGGCAAGATTATCCAGGTCCAGGAGCTCCCCTAAGCGCGTTGCCGGCTAGCCACGCAGATCCCGGCGCCGGTACAGCCCGAGGGCCAGGGCACCGAGCAGCAGCGCCGCGGCGGTGAACCCCGCCGCCGGGACGGCGGATGCGCCCTCGCGCACGATTTCCAGTGCCGCGATGGAGGTGAATGGCTCGGCGTCCATGACCCATTGCGGCACATTCAGCAGTGGCCCGTAGGTGCCGATCAGGATGCAGCCAACCAGCAGCACCCAGACAAGCGCTGCCCCGCCGCGCACCTCGATGCCCAGCGCCACCATGGACAGCGCCAGCCAGCAGGCCACCACCGGCAGGTACCACAGGCTCGCGGCAACAAAGCTCCCGAGCACCGGAGCGGCCAGCGCGGAACCGGCCCCGATCCCCAGACCCAGCCCGGCCATGGCCAGCAGCAGTGCACTGCCCAGCAGACCCAGCAGCATCTGGTGACCCATCAGCCACCACCGGGACACCGGCAGCGCCAGCACGACCTCACCGCGGTGGTGCAGTTCATCGCGGCGCAGCCGGTGCGGGCTCTGCACTGCGAAGACGCCCACCACCATCGCGAAGAAGGCCAGGAACTTGGCCAGCGCGGCCATCACCAGCTGATCCAGTTGGGCATCCGCCCCCGGCGCCCCCAACAGGGCCTGGAGCTGGGGCAACTGGGCGAAGGTATCGGCCACCGCCCCGGCCAGGGAGCCGGTGAGCACCGCGGCCACCAGCACGGCAGCAGCCCAGCAGAGCATCCGGTTGCGCTCCATGCGCAGCCCAAATCCCAGCAGGGTACGGCCCAGCAACCCGGCCCTCCCCCGGCCGGCACGCTGGGAAAAGATGGCGGCACCGACCTCCCGCCGGGCCTGCAGCGCGAAGGCGGCAGCGATCAGGAGCACCCCCAGACCCAGCACCAGCCACAGCGGCCAGAAGCGCTGCTGAACGAAGAGCCGCTGCTGCTGGATCCACCCAATCGGGCTGGCCCAGGACAGCACACCGCCCCCACGCTGCCCGGCGTCCCCCACGGCACGCAGCAGGTAGGTTAACCCCAACAGCATTCCCGCCCAGGCGCTGGCCGTGCGCGCCGTCAGGCTCAGCTGCGCACACAGCACCCCGACGCCGGTGAACACCGACCCCAGCAACAGCAGCCCGAGGGCGAATCCAAGGCTGCCGTTGGCCTCGAAGCCGCAGGCCCGCAACGCCAGAAACACCAGCACAGCCGCACCGAGGTTGGCCGTCAGCCCGGTACCCACGGCGGCACCCAGCGGCGCGAACCGGCCCACCGGCAGCGCCCGCAGCAGCTCGGTACGCCCGGCTTCCTCATCGCCCCGGGTGTGGCGCACCGCCAGACGCAGGGACATGATCGCCACGGCCACCGCGAAGCCCCCGAGCAGCTCGTTGGCCGTCATGGCCTGCGGCGTATAGTCCTCCAGTCCGTACCCGGGCCCGGACAACATGGCTCCGGCCGGCAGCCCAATCACCTGTGCCCGGGCCTGCAACCCGTCCGGGCCCATCACGGTGTGCACCGCCTGGACCATGTAGTACAGCAGGCCCGCCATCACCAGTGACCAGACCAGGATGCCCCACCGGGAGGCGAACAGCATCCGCCGCCACAGGAGCAGTGCGGCGCCGAACCCCTGCCGGCGCACACCCACCTGCGCATGCCGCCCCCCCGCGCCGGGCGCTCATCGTCCCGCCCCGGCCTGATAGTGGTGCAGGAACAGCTCCTCCAGGCTCGGCGGGGTGCAGCTGAAGGAGTGCACGGTGTACCCGCCAAGCACCCGCAGCAGCCCGGCCACGCGCTGCTGCTCGATGCTGAACCGGATCAGCCCCTGCTCCTGGTGGACCGCCTCCACTCCCTGCAACCCGCGCAGCCGCTCCAGCGGAATGTCACTGGAAAGCACCACATCGCTGCGAGTCAGGTGGCGCAGCTGTTGCAGGGTTCCGGATTCCACGCTGCGCCCATCGCGGATGATGGTGACGTGGCTGCACAGCTTCTCCACTTCGGCCAGCAGGTGGCTGGAGAGCAGCACGGCGGTGCCGCGCTCGGCCGCTTCCTGCACCGCGTGCTGGAACACGCGTTCCATCAGCGGGTCCAGGCCGCTGGTCGGCTCATCGAGGATCAGCAGATCCACGTCACTGGACAGGGCGGCCACCAGGGCCACCTTTTGCCGGTTGCCTTTGGAATAGGTGCGGGTCTTGCGCCGCGGATCCAGTTCAAAGCGTTCAATCATCTCATCGCGCCGCGCCTTGTCCGCGGCGCCGCGCAGCGCGGTGAGCAGGTCAATCACCTCCCCGCCGGTCAGCTTCGGCCACAGGTTCACCTCCCCGGGGACGTAGGCCAACCGCCGATGCAGGGACACCGCCCCGCGCCACGGATCAGCCCCGAAAAGCCGCACCCGGCCCGCATCGGCACGCAACAGCCCCAACAGCACCCGGATGGTCGTGGTCTTGCCCGACCCATTGGGGCCGAGAAAGCCATGGATCTGACCGGGAGCCAACTCCAAATCCAGGCCCCTTAGCGCCTCGACGCGTCCGAAACTCTTCCTCAGTGCGGAAATCTGGATGATCGCCTCGCCCATTGCGCCCCCTAGCGTGCTCTGTCCGCCCCCTCGGTGGTGACTTCGATGCTAGGCTCCCGGCGACGCCTTGGGAAGAGCCGGAGCCGTCGCCCTGAATCCCGGGGACTTATCACCTTTTGATTAGATGAATTGTCACCTGACTAGCGCCCTAGTGAATTGCGGAGATTTTTCTGCCCCGCCCCCTTCCCAGCCCGTGCGGCATCCGGTATTGTACAACCAAATGGTTGTACAAGAGTTGAGCGATGAGCAGCTGAACCGGGTCTTCCGCGCCTTGGCCGACGCCACACGACGTGACATCGTGCGGCGAACCCTTAACGCCGAGGTCAGCATCTCGGACCTGGCGGCGGACTACGACATGTCCTTCGCCGCGGTGCAAAAGCATGTGGCCGCGCTTCAGACGGCGGGCCTGGTCAGCAAGATCGCACGTGGCCGCGAACGACTCGTTCGGGGCCAGCCGGAAAGACTCCGGCACATCACGCAAACACTCTCAGCCTTCGAGGACATCTGGCGCCAGCGCATCGAACGCCTGGATGACTTCCTCGCCGACGAGGCACCATCCTAAGGAACACGCCATGCCCGTCACCTCGGTCCTCAAGGACGCCGAGACACTGACCCTCACCGTGCACGCCGAATTCCCCGTGCCGGTCGAACGCCTCTGGCAGGCCTACCTCGACCCGCGCCAGATCGAAAAATTCTGGGGGCCTCCGGACTACCCGGCCACCTTCACCCGCCACGACGGCTGCGCGAACGGCTTCAGCCACTACTACATGACCTCCCCCGAGGGCGAGACGTTCCACGGCTACTGGCAGTGGAGTGAACTTCTCGAGCACAGGTTCTTCGAGGTCATCGACGGCTTCGCCACGGCCGAGGGGGAACCAAATCGGCAACTGCCCACCACCCGGGTCAGCTTCGCCTTCCGCCCGTGGGAAGAAGGCTCGAAATTGACGGTCACCTCCCACTTCAATTCCGTCGAGGACCTGGAGCAGCTGCTGGAAATGGGGATGGATGAAGGCCTGCGTCTGGCCATGGGACAGCTGGACCAGGTGCTGGTCGACCTGGGTGATGTGGCCCTGGCACGGCCCACCGAGGCCCAGCTGCTCAGCGACACGAAGGTGCGCATCAGCCGGGTCATCCGCGGCAGCCGGGAGCAGGTCTGGCACGCCTACCACGACCCCCAAATGCTGCGCCGCTGGATGTTCGGCCCGGACGGCTGGCGGCTGACCGAATGTGCGGTCGGCAGCGAGGTAGGGCAGGAGCACCGTTCCTGGTGGGAACCGCAGGCCGGGTCGGGGCAGGAAGGATTCGGCTTCTGCGGCCGAATCCTGGCCCGCCAGGCCCCGGTCTACGAACGCACCACCGAGCAGATGATCGGCACCGATTCCCCGGTCACCGTCAATGAGCTGACACTGACCCCGGCGCCCGGCGGAACCCTGCTGACCCTGGTGATCACCTACCCGGACGCCCACACCCGCGACTCGATCCTGGGCACCGGGATGACCGACGGGATGGAGGCAAGCTACGCCCGGCTGGACTCCCTGCTCTGACCGTGCGCATCCCGCGCCCCGGCACCCGCCGGGGCGCGGGGCGATGTGCGGCACAGGCTGGACGCCAACCCACCAAGATTGTGAAAGACTTGGATCCATGACTTCCCATAATGTGCGTGCGGGCCTGGACAAGCAGGCAAACCAGGTTCAGGAGATGTTCGACAACGTGGCACCCCGCTACGATCTGCTCAACACCCTGATGACCGGCGGCATCGTCAACTACTGGCGCAAGCTCACCACCGAGGCCGTGAACCCCAAGTCCGGGGAGCGGATCCTGGACCTGGCCGCCGGCACCGGCACCTCCTCGGTTCCCTTCGCACAGGCCGGGGCGAAGGTCACCGCCTGCGACATGTCCCACGGCATGCTTGCCGAGGGCCGCAAGCGCCACCCGGAACTGGAATTCGTGTACGGGGACGGCACCGATCTGCCGTTTGAGGACGACACCTTTGACGCGGTGACCATCTCCTACGGGCTGCGCAACATCTCCGACACCGAAAAGGCGCTGTCCGAGATGCGTCGGGTCACCAAGCCCGGCGGACGGATTGTGGTGGCGGAGTTCTCCACCCCCACCTTCGCCCCGATCCGGATTGCCTACCAGCAGTTCCTGCCCCGGGTGATTCCGGCGCTGGGCTACCTGGTCTCCTCCAACCCCTCGGCGTACGCCTACCTGGCGGAGTCGATTGCCGCCTGGCCGAACCAGCAGCAGCTTGCCCACAAGTTCCTGGCCGTCGGCTGGCAGAACGTGGAGTTCCGCAACCTCACCGGGGGCATCGTTGCCCTGCACCGGGCAACCAAATAGCATCCGGCCCCAGCCACAGACCCCGAAAGCACCGCCGCGGGCAATGCCTGCGGCGGTGCTTTGCTTCTGTCGGCTTCCGCGCGTGGCATCGGCTGCGCTGGGTGCAATGGCCCACAACTCCGCCGAACAGCACCCGCACTTTGCTAGACTGCACTGCATGAAGACCGAGATCGTCACCGCCTAGCCCAACGAACCGCGCGCACGCGCCCTTGTTCACTACCGGCTGGCCGACCTCAGATCTCGTCGAATTCCCCAAGACGTCGCCTCCCAGCCGGGGCGGCTCTTTTCCTCGATGCCATCTGCAGCCCGTCGCCGGCCGCAACCCGCGCCGAGCACGGCGCCCGAGGAGAATCCCATGGCTCACTCACCGGCCGTCGCCATCCATTCCCTGTCCTTCGCCTGGCCCGACGGCAGCCCCGCGCTGCGGGAAGTCAACGGCACATTCAACACCGGGAAAACCGGCCTGGTGGGCGAGAACGGCGCCGGAAAGTCGACCCTGCTCAAGCTGATCGCCGGGCAGCTTCGCCCCAGCGGCGGGCACGTGGAAACCACCGCGGAGGTCGGCTACCTGCCGCAGAACCTGATCCTGGACGAACAGATGACCGTCGCCGGGCTGCTGGGCATTGAGACCACCCTCGCCGCGCTGCGGGCCATCGAGGCCGGCAGCGTCGAGGTAGCCGATTTCGAGGCCGTCGGCGAGCGTTGGGACATCGAGGCGCGGGCCGAGGCCGAGCTGGCGCGTGTGGGCTTTGGAGCCCAGGACCTCACCCGCGCGGTCACAAGCCTGTCCGGCGGGGAGGCGATGCTGCTGGCCGTCACCGGTCTGCGCCTGGCGCAGCACGGGATCACCCTGCTGGATGAACCGACCAATAACCTTGATCTGCCCACCCGGCGCCAGCTCTACGCAATGCTGCAGACCTGGCCGGGCACCCTGATCGTGGTCAGCCATGACCTGCAGTTGCTGGAATTGATGGAGCAGACCGCCGAGCTGCACGGC
This sequence comes from Glutamicibacter creatinolyticus, assembly GCF_006094275.1. Lineage (GTDB taxonomy): Bacteria > Actinomycetota > Actinomycetes > Actinomycetales > Micrococcaceae > Glutamicibacter > Glutamicibacter creatinolyticus. Next base: position 126,967 of record NZ_CP034412.1, on the reverse strand, counting down.
GGAACGCTGCGCAGCTTTGGCGGCCCCTACAGCATCTACCGCGAACAGCTGCAGGCCGAACAGGCCGCCGCGCAGCAGGCGGCCCGCAACGCCGAACAGGCGCTGAAGGTGGAAAAGCGCCAACGCGTCGAGGCGGAAACAAAGCTGGCACGGCGCCAGCGGCAGGGCCGGTCCCTGCAGATGAGCGGCAGCATACCGCGCATGGCCGCCGATAACCTGCGCAAGAAATCCCAGGCCTCGGCCGGGGCGATGCGCTCGCATCTGGAATCCAAGGTGGACAGCGCGCAGCAGGCCGTGGACGCGGCCGACGCGAAGGTCCGCCAGGTGGAGCAGATCAACCTGGAACTACCCGACCCGGCGCTGCCGCGCGGACGGCGCATCGCCGAATTCAGCGACGCAGCGGCCACCCACAGCATCCGGGGCCCCGAACGGGTCGGCCTGGTGGGCCCGAACGGGGCGGGCAAGACCACGCTGCTGCGCCGGCTGCTTTCCGGCACCGGCCCAACCGATGGCGCGGTGTCGGCCACGCTGCACACCGACCTGGTGGGCTACCTGCCACAGCGCCTGGATTCGCTGGATGAGCACGCCTCGGCGCTGGACAATGTCCGGTCGGCGGCGCCGGGGGCAAGCCCGGGACAAATCCGCAACTTCCTGGCCCGGATGCTGTTGCGCGGCTCCAGTGTGGACCGGGAACTGGGGACACTCTCGGGCGGTGAGCGGTTCCGCGTCTACCTGGCCACGGTGCTGCTGGCCCAGCCCGTTCCCCACCTGGTCATCTTGGACGAGCCCACCAACAATCTGGACATCTCCAGCGTGGAGCAGCTGGTCCAGGCGCTGCGGGCCTACCACGGTGCGCTGTTGGTGGTCAGCCACGACGAGGCGTTCCTGGCGTCCCTGGGCCTGGACTACCTGCTCAGCCTGGAGCCCGAGGGCTCGCTGCGTCGTGTGGATCCGCCAAAGATTGCCTGAGTTGCGGCCCGGGCCTTCCGGATTCGCCGCATCCTGCCCTTACACTGGGACGAAAGCACGTTTTCAGCCACGGAAGGCCCCCATGAGCTACCCGCAGCGCACCGTCGAGGTTCAACCCACCGGGCTGGTCATCGACGAGTCCGCCACCTTGTTGTGGCATGACATCCGCCGCGCCTTCATCTACGAAAGCACCTCCGGATCACAGACCCTGACCTGCGCCGAGTTCATCCTGACCGAGGGGTACAGCGTGGAGATCAACAGTGAGATGCCCGGCTGGGATTCGGCGCTTCAGCACCTGCCCCAGCGCATCGAGAACCTGGTGGACGAACGCTAGGCGGTGGCGGGCGTTAGCGGCGGCGGGACGTTGACGCGCTGCGGCCCACACCCTAGGATCGGGCGCATCCCCGCCTCTCCCACTCTCAGGAGCCCCCATGGCCGAAGTCATCTTGTTCCACCACGTGCAGGGCCTGACCGACGGGGTGCGCGCACTGGCCGATGAATTGGAGCAGGCCGGGCACGTCGTTCACACACCGGACTTCTTTGCCGGCGAATTGCCGCCCGACATTCCCTCCGGGATGGAGCTGGTGCAGCGGCTCGGGCAGGAGACGGTGAACCAGCGGGCCGATGAGCTGGTGGGCGCCCTGCCGCAGGATCTGGTCTATGCCGGGATCTCCTGGGGCGTGATGTTGGCCCAGCGCTTCGCCCAGCGGCGGGCCGGGGCGCGTGGTGCCCTGCTGCTGGAGTCCTTTGTGGACCCGCAGGCCTCCTGGTCCTTCGGGCCGTGGCCGAGTACCGTGCCGGTGCAGATCCACGGCATGGCTGATGACCCGTTTTTCGCCCATGAAGGGGACCTGGACGCGGCGCAGCAGTTCGTGCAGGGTCCGGGCGCCGGGCTGGCGCAGCTTTTCACCTACCCGGGACGGGCCCACCTGTTCACCGACAGTTCCCTGCCCGGCCACGATCCGCAGGCCACTGCGCTGCTGATGCAGCGCGTCGGGGTGTTTCTTGAGCGGCTCGCCGCGTCCCCTGACCGGTCCACGCCATAACCGCCTCGCCGCGGATGCACGAAACAAAAACGATCGGGCCCCACGAGGTGTTCCTCGCCGGACCCGATCTTGATGGTGCGCCCTGTGGGGCTCGAACCCACGACCAATGGATTAAAAGTCCAGTGCTCTACCAACTGAGCTAAAGGCGCACGGCATTTAGCCAAGATCAATGTTACCCGATCACCGCCACCCGCTCTTAATCCGCAGGTCAGCCCAGTGCTGACTCCCTCCCCCACGGGGTGTGCCAGCTAACTGCCCCCGGGCGCCACGGTGGCGTAGACTGGCTGGCCGCCGCTTTTAGACCACCCACCCAGCAACAGGGAGTATTCTCGACACCATGAAAGGCCCACGCGCAGGTTCCAAGGTCCCCCACGACTCCGGATTCCGCCACCACAAGCCCAAGCCATTCACCCCCCGCGAGTTCGAAGCCTACGTGGGTGGTGCCGATCCCGCGCGCGTTTCGGAAGCCGCGCACCTCTCGGCCCGCGCCTTTGTGCACGGCGGGCTGGCCAACCAGGATCCGAAGGTCAGTGCCCGGCTGGTGGCCGTGGCCGAGGATGAGGGCATCGAGGTGCTGGCCGAGCTGTGGAGCGAAGCCCCGGCCCGCTCGCTGCCCGGTGCCCTGTGGCGGCTGTACGCCATCCGCACCGCGACGCTGAACAACCCGGAGGTGATGGCCACCCGGTTCCGTGCCGGGGCCGAGCGGGCCGAGGTGGACCGGATCGTGGCCGGGGCGGCGGAGCCGCCGACAGCCGATGAGCTGCGCAGGATGGCCGACTCGATTCTCTCCGGCGCCTTTGACGGGGACTTCGCCCATGCCCTGGAACGCACGGCCGCCTATTGCCGGGTCATCGCCCTGGGCATGGCGGAGCATGCGGACGCCGCGGATCTGGCCAATGCGGTGCGCGGCAGCGTGCTGACCCAGCGGGCCACCGCCCTGGTGCGCACCGCCGAGGACCTGGAGGCCTGCGCCCACATGTGGCGCAATGATTGCCTCGATTAGCCGCGGGCGCGATAAGTTGTAGCTTGGCAGATTCCAGGCGACCAGGGCGGGCAGATTGAGCGAAGAACCACGACGGCCAGCTACGGGCACCGGCCGATGGCTTCTGGTTCTGATTCTCACCGCAATTCTCACCCAGACCACGCTGAACCTGGTGCGCCCGGTGACCACCTACAAGCTGCTGACCTTCTCCGCCGGGCCGGTGGCGGTGGGTTTGACCACCGCAGCGTACGCCCTGCTGCCGCTGCTCAGCGCCATGTGGCTGGGAAGGGCCAGTTCCCGCATCCGCCGCATCCGCTACCTGATGCTGGCCGGGGTGCTGCTGTTCGTGCTCGGCGCGGCGGCCATCGCCAGCGCCCCGGGCGTCCTGGTGGTGGCCGCGGGCAGCGCGGTGCTGGGCATGGGCCACCTGATGTTCACCATTGGCGGGCAGTCCTCCATTGCCCGCTTCTTCCCCGATGACCAGTTGGACAAGGGGTTCGGCTGGTTCACGGCCGCCTATTCGGTGGGCCAGTTCCTTGGACCGCTGCTGGGCGGGCTGATCCTGGGCAACGATGCGCAGCTGCAGTCCACACAGCGTTCCGGGGACATCGCCCTATCCCTGTGGCTGGGCGCGGTAATTGCCGCGGTGGCTATCCCGCTGCTGCTGCCGAACCTGCAGCCACGCCGGGCAGGACGCACCGAGGCGGTGGATGGGCCGGCCCGGGCGCAGGGTGCACCGGCGCGCTCCCAGGCCACCATTCTTTCCATCATCAGGATCCCGGGGATGGCCTCGCACATGTTCGCCTCGCTGACGCTGCTGGCGATCATTGACATCCTGGCCGCGTTCCTGCCGCTGGTGGCCGAACATCACGCGGTGGCGCCGACCACCGTCGGGGTGCTGCTGGCGGTGCGCGGCGCCGCCTCGGTGCTCTCCCGGCTGATCCTGCCGTGGGCCTCGAAGCGCTTTGACCGGCAGAAGATGGTGCTGGGAAGCCTCTTCGGCTCCGGGCTGGCCATCGCCCTGGTGCCCCTGCTGATGGAGCACCTGGGCGTGGCCTCGCTGGCGCTGTTCGCCGGCGGGTTCCTGCTGGGCCTGGGCCAGCCGCTGACCATGACCATGGTCTCCACCTCCGTGCCCGGGCAGGACCGCGGGGCTGCGCTGGCGGTGCGGCTCATGGGCAACCGGTTGGGCCAGGTGGTGGTGCCGATGGTGGCCGGCACCGCGGCGGTGGGCCTGGGCCCGGCCGGGGCCATCTGGTTCTGCTGCGCCCTGCTGGCGGCCAGCGGGCTGGAAAAGTCACTGCGCCGCCGCGCCACCTGAGGCCCGGCGGGGCAGGCTCGCCCCGCAGCCGCCGCGTCCGGATGCGTGAGATCCAGCACGGAAGCTGAAATCGGTTGACATCTACCGGGGCAAGCGAGAAAACTGGACTCTGGTGTCGGGCCGCTGGTAACCCCGGGCTCCAACCATTAGCCGCTGCGAGCGGCCTTCCGCCGAGAGGCGTTCCCGGTCCGGCACCACCAATCACGGTTGTTAACCTTCCCGACGTACACTGTTCAACGTCAGTCCTCCCCCAATGAAGTACGACTTGAATGGTGCGCCGTAAATCGTGAAGTTCCAGCTCTTTCCCTCCGCCTCCCGCGGACTTGAATTGTTGCGAGACCTGGCCGCGCTGATTCACGGCGCGGTGGACACCCTGGCCGAAATGATCGGCAACGCCGAGGGCCGGGAGCAGACCCTGCGCTCCCTGGCCGAGGCCGAAACCAAGGCCTCCGACCTGCACCACGCGGTGCTCACCCACTTGCGCACCTCCTACCTGTCCACGCTGCCGCGCGAAGACATGTACACCTTCGCCCGGCTGCTGCACGAGACCATTGAGAAGCTGCGCGGCACCGGCGAGCTGATCGCGCTGGTGGGCTCCACCCCGCTCTCCGCCCGGGCCTCCGAGCAGTTGGACCTGATGGGGCAGCTGGGGGAAATGGCCACCGCCTCGCTGCGCCAGCTGCACCACCTTGATGACCTGGAGGACAACTGGTTGCAGATGCTGCACGTCTCCAAGCGCATGGCCCGCACCCATCTGGCCTGGAGCGTGGAGAACGCCTCCTACTCCAAGGCCTCGACCATGCACCGCCACCAGCTGGTGGCCGATCAGCTGCAGGACGCGTGCACCGTCATGCGCCAGTTCACTGATCACCTGGGCCGCGTCCTGGTCAAGGAGTCCTAAGGGCAATGACCACCATCCTGTGCGCTGTGGCCGTGCTGTTGACCCTTGGCTACACCACCCTGAACGGTTTCCGTGACGCCTCCACGGCGGTGGCCGCAGCGGTGCGCACCCGGGCCCTGACCCCGGGCATCGCGGTCACCGTGGCGGCGATCTTCGCCTTCCTGGGCACCCTGGCCAGCTCCAGCTTCGGTTTTTTCCTGGTTAACCGCCTGGATGTCAGCCTGCCCGAGGGCAACGCTGGACTAATGATGCTGATCTGCGCGCTGCTGGCCGCCTCCGGCTGGGGACTGTTCTGCTGGTGGCGGGGCATGCCGACCTCTTCAACGCACGCGCTGCTCTCCGGGATCGCCGGGGCCACGGGCGCGGCGGTGCTGCTGGGGGCCCTGCCCGGCGGCAGCGGCCTGGACATCCTGGCCAGCGGCGTACTGCTGCCGCTGGTGGTCACCCCAATTGTCGCCTACCTACTGGCCTATTTCCTGGTTCTGCCCGCCACCTGGCTGATCCGCCACGAAACGGCGCGCAATGTCAGCGCCCGTTCACGAGCCGGCCAAGCCCTGGGCGCCTGCGCGGTGGCCCTGGGGCTGGGGCTCCAAGACGGACAGCGTTCCGGAGCCATGCTGATGCTGGTATTCATTACCGCCCAGTCCATGGAGCCGGGAACCACCCCCTGGGCCCTGCAACTGACCGCGGCCGCCTTCCTGGCCTTCGGGGTGTTGCTGGGCGGCTGGCGGATCACCCATACCCTGGAGCACCGGCTGGTGAAGATCGACCCGCTGCGCGGCATGGTCGCCCAGGGGGTGGCCGCGGGGCTGCTGTATGTCGGCGCCCTGCTGCTGCACCTGCCGCTGTCCACCAACCAGTCGGTGACCAGCGCAATCGTCGGTGCCGGCGCCAACCAGCCCTTTGAGTCGGTGATCTGGCGCAACGTCATGCGGGTCGTGGGCCACTGGCTGGCCACCCCGGTGGTGTGTGTCCTAGGCGGCGCCGTCCTGGCGCTGGCGGCCTATCCCCTGACCCAGCTGTAGTCCCAAAGCCAGTCCCGGGGCTCGGGGATGAACAATTCCTCGATGGCGCATTCGAAACAGCTCGCCAGCCGGAAGGCCGGCGGAAGGGACGGGTCATACCGACCTTTCTGCGATGAAATCAACGTCTTCCGCCAGACGCCAGCGCCTGGGCGAGCGCCGACTGGGACAGCCCCAGGACCCTGCGGAATTCGGCCAAGCGGTTCCGCATCAGCCTTCGGCCCGTCTTGGCGAGCGGTAGTGGGCGGCGAAGTCGAGTATCACCAGCAGCACTGCCACCAGCACCAGGTTCAGCGGCGCGCGCCCCCGGGGAGAGTCGAAGATCCTCGCCCGGTTCCCACCACCAGCAGCAGGTCGGCAAACACGGCGCTGGCCGCCCGGCCGTACCAGTGGCTTTCGACCGAGGACGCGACATCTTCGATGGCTGCGGCCAGCGTCTTGCGTTCCACGCACAGCACCCAGCAAAGGGCAACGGTCATGTAAAGCACCATCAGCGCCCCTAATACCGCACCGAGCACTGGCCAATCCCCGCGGTGCTCAGCCCGAAAAACACTCCCATGCCCAGTGCCAGCAGTAGCGCGCAGGCCAGCGACACAGCGATCAGCGTCACCGGCGGGCCTCCAAACAGTGCCCTGTCCCAGCGGAACTTCGCCACCGCCCTAACCATCTCAACACCGTTCCCCTCGACCGATTGCTCCCTGACGGCTGCAGTTGTGGAAGCCGTCGAGGAGCTAGCCTCCCGGTCCGCCGAGGGCCGGCTAAAGACTCCTCTGGTGGGAGTGCTCGACGAGGCCGCCAACGTCTGCTGGTGGCGCGATCTGCTGGCTCGATCTTGTTGGAGATGGGTGAAGCCGCCGCGGTTGCGGACTTACCCTGCCCGTCGTGCAGTCGGTCCAGCACGGCCTATGCCGCACTGGCGCGGCCGGTAGAGGACCGCTGCGCGGAAGATGCGGCAGTAATCCATGTAGGACTGAGTTTCCGGCTGATGCTGCGGGAGCGCCCGCCAGGCTTCGTTGCCGTGCCGCCCTGGGGTCGTGTCAGTCCAAAGCATGGTAAAACCGGCGACAGTCCACCAGCCTGGATAAAGAGTGTGGCCCTGTTCAGCACGTTCTTCTTGGAAAAACGGGTAAAATCGGGCAGCCAAATGACCAGGGCAAGCTTCCTCGACAGGTGGCGTGCGTCTTAAACAGCCGGTGGCCCACCCGCACGCGGGTGGGCCACCGGCCTGATCCCCTCCAGGATCCCCCGGAAGACCCCCTTCCGGACCGCCCGCCGCCAACGGCAGCGGACGAATTCTGTGCTTCCGCGCCTACCCGAAGCGGCCCGAGACGTAGTCCTCGGTGGCCTTCTGGGCAGGGTTGGAGAAAATGGTGGCGGTGTCGTTGTACTCGATGAGCTTGCCCGGCTTGCCGGTGCCGGCAATGTTGAAGAACGCGGTCTTGTCGCTCACCCGGGCCGCCTGCTGCATATTGTGGGTCACGATCACCACGGTGTAGTCGTTTTTCAGCTCATTGATCAGGTCCTCGATCGCCAGCGTGGAGATCGGGTCCAGGGCCGAACAGGGCTCATCCATCAGGATCACGTTCGGCTTGACCGCAATGGTGCGGGCAATGCACAAACGTTGCTGCTGGCCACCGGAAAGGCCGGAGCCGGGCTTGTCCAGGCGGTCCTTGACCTCGTTCCACAGGTTGGCCCCGCGCAGCGACTTCTCCACCAGCGCCTCGGCATCCGAGCGGGAGATCTTCTTGCCGTTCAGCTTCACCCCGGCCAGTACGTTGTCGCGGATGGACATGGTCGGGAACGGGTTCGGGCGCTGGAAGACCATCCCAATCTGGCTGCGCACGGTCACCGGGTCCACCCCGGCCTCATAGAGGTTGTCCCCGTCCAGCAGCACCTCACCCTCGACGCGACCGCCGGGAATCACTTCGTGCATGCGGTTCAGGGTGCGCAGGAAGGTGGACTTGCCGCAGCCGGAGGGGCCGATGAAGGCGGTGACGGATTTGGCGGCGATGTTGATGTTTACATCCTGCACGGCCAGGAATTTGGAGTAGTAGACGTTCAGGTCTTTGACGTCGATGCGCTTTGACATGGTGGTTGGGTCCTTTGGAAAAACTGTGGGTGACAGGTCCGGAGCCGGTGCGGCTCAACGGCCCTTCTTGGGGGCGAAGATCGAGGCGACCAGGCGGGCGACGAGGTTCAGCGCCATCACCATCAGGATCAGCAGCAGGGCAGCGGCCCAGGCACGCTGGATTGACGGGTCGATGTTCGTCGGGCTGGTCGGGGTCAGGATCTGGTAGTAGATGAACGTGGGCAACGTGGACATCCAGTTGGCGAACACGTTCAAGTTGATGTTGCTGGCGATGCCGGCGGTGACCAGGATCGGGGCGGTCTCACCAATCACCCGGGCAATGGCCAGGGTGACGCCGGAGGCGATGCCGGAGATCGCGGTGGGGATGACCACCTTCAGGATGGTGCGCCAGCGGCGCACGCCCAACGCGTAGGAGGCCTCACGCAGCTCGTTCGGCACGATCTTGAGCATTTCCTCGGTGGAACGCACCACCGTGGGGATCATCAGCACGCTCAGCGCGACGGCCGCGACAATGCCCATGCGGGCGTTGGGACCCAGGATCACCCCGAAGAACGCGGCGGCGAACAGGCCGGCCACGATCGAGGGGATGCCGGTCATCACGTCGACGAAGAATGTGATCGCCCGGGACAGCAGCCCGCCCTTGGAGTATTCGACCAGGTATATGGCGGTGAGCATGCCCACCGGCACCGAGATGATGGTCGCCCACAGGGTGATCAGCAAGGTGCCCATCAGCGCGTGGTACGCCCCGCCGACGACCGGCCCGCCCTCGGCGACGCTCTGGTTGTCCACCGCACCGGTGACCCCGTTCATTGAACTGGTCAAGAAGTGCAGGCTCATCCCCGGCAGGCCCTTTTCCAGCACGGTGTAGATCACCGAGGCCAGCGGGATCAGCGCCAGGATGAAGGCGCCGTAGATCAGGTACAGGGCCAGCGCGTTCTTCCCGCGCCGGGCCCCCTCGACAATGCCGGTGGCCGTGGTGGCCCCGATGACGAACAGCAGCGCCGCGTAGATCGCGAAGCTGGCCACCGAGAATCCGCCCAGGGTGGACAGGGCCGCACCCAGGATGACGGCGCCGGCCGCGGTCGCCGGCACGGCCCAGCGCGGCAGCTTGCCCTTGGCCAGCGCGTTGCGGGTGCGCGGAGCCAGCTCGGCGCGGGACTGGGCGGAGCCGGAGGTGGACTTTGGCTGTGGGGTTTTGGTCAGGCTCATCAGTTCGCTCCCGAGAATTCCTTGTGGCGGGCGATGATGGCCCGGGCAATCATGTTGACCACCAGGGTGATCACGAACAGCACCAGGCCGGCGGCGATCAGCTCAGCCAGTCGCAGGCCGAACGCCTCCGGGAAGTTCAGCGCGATTTCCGCGGCGATGGTCTGGTTGCCGGACTGGATCAGCGACGGGATCAGCGCACCGGTGGACAGCACCAGGGCCACCGCCATCGTTTCGCCCAGGGCGCGGCCCAGGCCCAGCATCACCGCGGAGATGATGCCGGGGCGGGCGAAGGGCAGCACCGCGGTGGTGATCATTTCCCAACGGGTGGCGCCCAGCGCCAGGGCGGCCTCCTCATGCAGCTTCGGGGTCTGCAGGAAGATTTCACGGCACAGCGAGGTGATGATCGGCAGCACCATCACCGCCAGCACGATCCCGGCGGTGAACATGGTCTTGCCGGTCTGGCTGGCCGGGCCGCCGAAGATCGGGATGAAGCCCAGGTTCTCTGCCAACCACTGGTAGCCGGGCACCAGGGCCGGGGCCAGCACCAGGTAGCCCCAGGCGCCGTAGATCACCGATGGGATCGCGGCCAGCAGGTCGATGACGTAGCCCAGCGGGCCGGCGATCGAACGCGGGGCGTAATGGGAGATGAACAAGGCCACCGCGATGCCGATCGGGGTGGCGATCAGCAGGGCGATCGCCGCGGCGATCACGGTGCCGATGATGATCGGGAAAATGTAGGCGAAGAAGCCCTCGCCGCCGGAGATCTCCGCCGGGTCGGCGGTGAAGGTGGGCAGGGCCTGGATGAAGAGGAAGACCGCGACCGCGAACAGGGTCAGCAGGATCAGCACGCCCGCGGACAGCGCCGCGGTGGAGAAAATCCTGTCCCCGGCGCGCCCGGCGGTCGAGCCGCTCTTCAGGGCATTGGTGGTCATGGGATAAGCCTTCTAGTGGGGTCGTATGCCGGCGGGTTTACCGGCGCGAAGGAGGGTTGGAGGGGTGTGGCGCGGGCCGGGCTGCGGCCCGCGCCGGGTGGTGCACTGGCCTATTCGGCCACGGTGATCGAATCGATGGCCGCACCGGCTTGCTCGGCGATGGCCGAGGAGAGCGGGGCGTTGCCGGCCGACTCCTGGGCGGCCTTCTGGCCTTCCTCGGAGACAACGTAGTTGCCAAAGGCCTTGACCAGGTCCACGGTCTGCTGGTCCTTGTAGCTGGAGCAGTACACGTGGTAGGAGACCAGCACGATCGGGTAGGTGCCGGCCTCGGTGGTGTCGCGGGCCAACTCCAGGGCCATGTCGTGCTCACCGCGGCCCTCGACCGGAGTGGCCGCCTCCAGGGCCTTGGCCGCGGCCTCGGCGGAGATTTCGGTGTACTGCTGGCCGACCTTCACGTTCACGGTGGACAGCTTGCCCACCGCGGAGAAGTCGGCGTAGGTGATCGCCCCGTCGGTGCTCGAGGTGGTGGAAACCACCCCGGAGGTGCCCTTGGCGTTCTCCGACTGGATGTCCTTGGGCCAGTCGCCGGAGACCTCGTAGTCCCACACGTCCCCGGCCGCGGCCTTCAGGTACTCCACGAAGTTCTCGGTGGTGCCCGATTCGTCGTTGCGGTGCACCACGGTGATCGCGGTGTCCGGCAGCTGCACGTCCGGGTTCTGGCTGGCGATGGCCTCATCGTTCCACTTGGTGATCTCCTTCTTGAAGATCTTGGCGATGGTCGGGGCATCCAGGTTGATGCTTTCCACGCCCTCCAGGTTGAAGGCGATCGCAATCGGGGAGACGTAGGCCGGCACGTCGAAGGCGCCCTCGGGGCCGCAGACCTTCTTCGAGTCGGCCAGCTCCTCTTCGCTCATGTAGGCGTCGGATCCGGCGAACTGGGCGCCGCCGGCCAAGAACGCCTTGCGCCCGGCGCCGGAGCCATCCGGGGAGTACTGCACCTGCGCGCCGGAGTTCGCGGCGGCAAACGCGTTGGTCCAGGCGTCCATGGCCGAGCTCTGGCTGGAGGCGCCGGCGCCGGTCAGGGTGCCCGAAACGCTGGCGGCGGTGTCCTGGTCGCCCGAGGGGCTGCTCTGCGCGGCGCCGGTCGGGTTGTCTGAACCGCAGGCGGTCAGGGCCAGGGCGGCCACGGACAGCACAGCGGCCGCACTGGAGAGGCGTTTGAAGTTCACGAGTGTTTCCCCCATATTCAGGAATTGCGGTGTGGTGTGACCGCCATACAGGCTTTAGGTCTGCCTTGAGCGTAGGCAGTGCAGGTAACCAGCACCCCCGGCGAAGGTGAACGGAAGGTTAACACCGCCGCGCGCCGCTATGAACCGCCTCACATCCCGGCGTCCCGAGCCCCACCATCGACAGTGCGTCATGATGCCCCCATCGGCGCGGCAGGCGTGAAAGACTGGTTGTCATGGCCAGTGCACCGAACCTCAGGCGCGCCCGGCTCTTCGTGCGCCAGCGCAACCGGGTGGGGCTCACCCGTGCCTGGAACTCCCTGCCGCGCATTATCCGGATGACCATTGCGGCGATCGGCGCGTACTGGATCGCCGATTCCCTGCTGGGGCACACCCAGCCGATCTTCGCCGCCACCAGCGCGCTGGTGGCCTCCGGCTTCGGCACCGCCACCACCATGCGCAAGGTGCTGGAGGTGGCGGTGGGATGCACCCTGGGGGTGGCGATGGGCGACTTCCTGATGCACTGGTGGGGCCAGGGGCTGTGGCAGGCCGCCGCGGTGATGTCGCTGAGCCTGCTGGTGGCCCGCTACCTGAACTCCGGGCCGATCTTCTCCACCCAGCTGGGCATGCAGTCCGCGCTGGTGGTGCTGCTGCCGATCTCGGTGGATGGGCCCTTTGCCCGCTCCCTGGATGCGGTGGTGGGGGTCAGCCTGGCGATCCTGCTGATGATCCTGCTGCCCAGCGATTCGCGGCGCACCCCGATCGCGGCGCTGTCCGAGCTGCTGCGTGAGATGGCCGAGGTGCTGCTGGAATGCTCCTGGGCGGTGCGCGATGACGACCACCGTTCCGCGTTCCATGCCCTGGTCAAGGCGCGCGGCACCCAACGCCACGTGGACAAGCTGCCGGCCGCCTTCTCCGCCGCGCTGGAGGTGGCCACCTTCGCCCCCACCCAGCGCCGGCACCGCCAGGAAATCCGCCAGCTCTCCGAACGCAGCGACCACTTCGATTTGGCCGCCCGCAACCTGCGGGTGGTGGTGCGCCGCCTGGCGGCCGTGCTGAGCCAAAGCGCGCTGAGCGCCGAGGGGGCCGAGCAGATCACCGCGCTGCTGCGCGAACTGTCCGAGGCGGTGGGCACGCTGGCGCATTCGGTGCGGGAACCCACCGTGGCCGGGCAGCACAAGTACGAGCGGCTGGCCCGCCACCAGCTGCAGGACTGCGCTGCGAAGCTGGACCCGCACCAGATGGGCATCGAGGGGTTGCAGGGCGAGGGCCTGGTGCTGCTGCTGCGCCCGATGGTGGTGGACCTGCTCAAGGCCGCCGGCGCGGACACCGAGGAGGCCACCTCCGCCCTGCCTCCGCTGCACCGCTAGGCACCCATGCCCGAACTGTCCGGTCCCGTGGGTAGCATGAATCCATGAGCAAGACCGCGCGTACGAAGAATTCCGCCAAGTTCCGCTGCGCCGAATGCGGCTGGACCACCGCCAAATGGGTGGGGCGCTGCGCCGAATGCCAGGCCTGGGGCACCGTGGAGGAAGTCGGGGTCGTTGCCGCGCGCACCACCGCCGCGGCCCGGGTGGCCAACCCCGCCCAGCCGATCGCCGCCATCGACGCCTCCCAGGCCGCGTTCCGCACCAGCGGGGTCACCGAACTGGACCGGGTGCTGGGAGGCGGGCTGGTGCCTGCCGCGGCGATCCTGCTGGCCGGGGAACCCGGGGTGGGCAAGTCCACGCTGCTGCTGGATGTCGCCGCCAAGGCCGCCCGCAGCGGGTTGCGGGTGCTCTACCTGACCGGGGAGGAATCCGCCCCACAGGTGAAGTCCCGGGCCGAACGCATCGACGCGGTCGCCGATTCGCTCTACCTGGCCGCGGAAACCGACCTGGCCCTGGCGTTGGGACAGATTGCGGAGATTGACCCGCAGCTGCTGATCCTGGACTCGGTGCAGACCTTCTCCAGCGCGGATGTGGACGGGGCCTCGGGCGGGGTGTCCCAGGTGCGCGAGGTCGCGGCCAGCATCATCAACGCCGCGAAGACCCGGGCCATGACCACCATCATGGTGGGGCACGTGACCAAGGACGGCTCGGTCGCCGGGCCGCGGCTGCTGGAGCACCTGGTGGATGTGGTCTGCCAGTTTGACGGGGAGAAGCATTCGCGGCTGCGGCTGCTGCGCGCCCTGAAGAACCGCTACGGGCCGACCGATGAGGTCGGCTGCTTTGACCTGACCGAGGACGGGATCGAGTCCCTGTCGGATCCCTCGCGGCTGTTTGTCACCCGCACCAAGCACCCGGTGCCCGGCACCTGCATCACCGTCACCCTGGAGGGGCGCCGACCCCTGGTGGCGGAGGTGCAGTCGCTGCTCTCGCGTTCCGCCGGCCCGGCCCCACGCCGGGCCACCAGCGGCCTGGACGCGGCCCGGGCCCAGATGGTGTTGGCGGTGCTGCAGGCCAGGGCGCGCATGGACCTGTCCGGGATGGACTCCTACATCGCCACCGTGGGCGGGGTGAAGCTCTCCGAACCGGCCACCGACCTGGCCTGCACCCTGGCGGTGGCCTCCTCGATGCATGACTTCGCGCTGCCGCAGGACTTCGTGGCGTTCGGGGAGGTCGGACTGGCCGGGGAGGTGCGTCAGGTCCCGGAGATTTCCCGGCGGGTGACCGAGGCGGCCCGGCTGGGCTTCTCCTTCGCCATGGTTCCGGCCACCCCGCAGCCGTTGAAGAACATCCCGGCCGGGATCAGGGTGTTCCAGGTCGAATCGATCGCCGAGGCGCTGGATCTGGCATTCAACCAACGCCAGAAGCAGGCAGGATAGGATTGATCCGTCCCGCCCGAAAGGAATCACCAGGTGCAACGAGAACCCTCCGGCGAACTGCTTGGCACCCTGGCGCGGATCGCGCCGGGCACCGAACTGGCCATGGGGATTGAGCGGATCCAGCGCGGGCGCACCGGGGCACTGATCGTGTTGGGCTACGACCAGGTGGTCGAATCGATCTGTTCGGGCGGCTTCCACATTGACATTGACTTCTCCCCCACCCGGCTGCGCGAGCTGGCGAAAATGGACGGGGCGATCATCTGCGACGAGTCCGGGGGACGGATCCTGCAGGCCGGGGTGCAGCTGATGCCCGATGCGGCGCTGCCCACCGCCGAATCCGGCACCCGGCACCGCACCGCCGAACGCGTGGCCCTGCAGACCGGCTTCCCGGTGGTGGCAGTGTCCTCCTCCATGCAGACCATCACCCTGTACGCCGGTTCCGAACGCCATGTGCTGGAAACCAGTGAACGCCTGCTGGTGCGCGGCAACCAGGCCATCGCCACCCTGGAGCGCTACCGGCACCGCCTGGACCAGGTCACCAGCGCCCTGACCGCCGCGGAGATCGAGGACGCGGCCACCGTGCGTGACGTGCTGGCGGTGCTGCAGCGCACCGAGATGGTGCGCCGCACCAGCCAGGACATCTCCCGCCAGGTCCTGGAGCTGGGTGCGGACGGGCGGCTGCTGGCCGCCCAGCATGCCGAGCTGCTGGCGGGGGTGAAGACCGACAACCAGATGGTGCTGCGGGACTACCCGGACCTGGCCGGCGGGGCGCAGCACCTCTCCGAGGCGCTGGCCCGCCTGGAGCAGGTGCCCGACGCGCTGCTGATTGAACTGGATGCACTGCTGCGGGTGCTGATCCCGCAGGCGCCGCTGAGCCTGGATGACGCGCTGACCCCGCGCGGCTACCGGATGCTCTCGCTGATCCGCAGCCTGCCGCGCGCCGTCGGCGAGCGCCTGGTGGAGAAGTTTGGTGACCTGCAGCTGCTGATGGCCGCGTCCACGGCCGAACTGATTCAAGTCGAGGGCATTGGGGAACAGCGGGCCCGCTCCATCCGCGAAGGGCTGGCCAGGATGGCCGAGTCCTCCCTGCTGGACCGCTACCTGTAGCGGCTACTTCAGTTCAAAGGACTTCGGTTCGGACTCCAGCTCCCCCAGCAGCGCGGTAAACCGGTAGGTGCCGGGCCGCGGCTGCACGTTTACGGCCTTGCACCCGGGGGCCGACCGTTCCTTCTGCCAGGTGAAGCGCGCGTTCTCCTGTTGTCCGGGCTTGAAGTCCAAGATGACGTCCTCCCCGTTCTGGGCGCAGTCGGCCGTGGAGAAGATGCGGTCCGAGCCGCTCATCACCCGGAACTCCTGTTGACTGGTGCCCACATTGATCTTGCACTCGGATTCCGAGGCGTTCTTCACCTGCAGGATCAGCACCGGGTCCTGGTCCGCGGTGTAGGACGCGGCGTCGGTGGCGGCGCTGAGCTCAATATCCGATTCCGCGCACATGCCCTCCGGCGACTGGGAGGCAGTCTCATTCTCGGGCTCACTTTCGGGCTGCTGGCCCGGCTCCGGCTGCTGCGGCTGCTCGTTTGCGGCCGGGGGCTTCTCCTCGCCGCCCAGGGCCGAGACCACCGCAACCACACCCCAGACAAGCAGACCCACCAGCAGCAGTGCGATGACTGCCACGGTGATCCGCCGGCGCCGGTAGACGCTGGTCGGCAGCCTGCCCTGCGGTGCTTTACTCATAGCTCAAGGCTAGTTCATTGCGGTGCGCTTCCCGGTGATTTCGCGGTGATTCCCTGACCGGGGGTGCCAGGCCATACAGTGGTGGGGTGCACGAAATCCACGAGCTGATCAACCACTGGTACCACGCCAATGCGCGCACCCTGCCCTGGCGGGAGCCCGGGGCCTCCGGGTGGGCGGTCATGGTCAGTGAGTTCATGCTCCAGCAGACCCCGGTGGTGCGGGTGCTGCCGGTGTGGGAGCAGTGGATGCAACGCTGGCCGCGCCCCCAGGACCTGGCCGCCGAACCGGTCTCCGAAGCGATTCGGGCGTGGGGGCGGCTGGGCTACCCGCGGCGGGCAATGCGCCTGCATGCCGCAGCGGTGGAGATCACCACCGAGCACAACGGGATGGTCCCGCGCACCGAGGAGCAGTTGCGTGCCCTGCCGGGAGTGGGCGACTACACCGCCGCCGCCATCGCCTGTTTCGCCTTCGATAAACCCACCGTCGTGGTGGACACCAACATCCGCCGGGTGCAGGCCCGGCTCTTCGGCGGCGCGGCGCTGCCCGAACCCAGCCCGCGGGCCAGCGAGTTCGCCCGCGCCCGCCAGGTTCAGCCCGAGGACCATGAAGCAGCCGTCACCTGGAACATCTCCGTCATGGAGCTGGGGGCACTGGTGTGCACCGCGCGCAGCCCCAAATGCTCCCAGTGCCCGGTGTTCGCCCATTGTGCCTGGGTGGCCGCCGGGCAGCCTGCCCCGCACTACACGCCCAAGGGGCAGGCCTGGCACGGGACCGACCGGCAAGTGCGCGGGGCAATCATGGCGGTGCTGCGGGCCGGCGAGCAGGCCGTGGATCCCGCCGTGTTCCTGGCCGATCTGGCGATGCAGCAAGACCCGGTGTTCACGCCGCTGCAGAAGCTTGATGCGCCGCTCCAGCAGCGCCAGCGGGCGCTGTCCG
Organism: Glutamicibacter creatinolyticus; assembly: GCF_006094275.1. Lineage (GTDB taxonomy): Bacteria > Actinomycetota > Actinomycetes > Actinomycetales > Micrococcaceae > Glutamicibacter > Glutamicibacter creatinolyticus. Next base: position 109,794 of record NZ_CP034412.1, on the reverse strand, counting down.
GGCTGCTGGCCGACGGCCTGGCGGCCAGCGGCGATGAAGGAATCGTGCTGCCCAGCTAGGCCGGACAGTCCGGGGGCATCAGAACTGCAGAATCATGCGGGTGTTGCCCAGGGTGTTGGGTTTAACCCTTGCCAAGTCCAGGAACTCGGCCACGCCCTCATCGCGCGAGTGCAGAAGTTCGGCATACACCGCCGGGTCAACGGCGCTCTGGTCGGCCATGACGCTGAAGCCATGCCGCTCAAAGAACTCGACCTCGAAGGTCAGGCAAAAAATCCGGTGCACCCCCAGATCGCGGGCCCGACGCAGCAACTCGTTGATCAGCCCGGTGCCCACTCCCTGCCCGCGCCAGGATTCGGCGGAGGCCAGGGTGCGCACTTCGGCGATGTCCTCCCAGATCACGTGCAGCCCCCCGCAGCCGATGACCTGCCCTGCCGCGTCCTCCGCGACCACGAACTCCTGGATGGATTCGTAGTAGGTCACCGCCTCCTTGTCCAGCAGGATGCGCTGCTCGGCCAGGGGCCGGACTAGATTGCGGATGGCGTGGACGTCGGTGGTGCGGGCGGGACGGACGGTAAAAGAACTCACCTTATTGATCCTATGCCCCGCACCGTGGGCAGCTGGCGAAGTTTACCCCTGTATTTCGGATCTGTTTGCCCACCTTCCTGCCCGCTGGGTGCGGCGGCCGGGCGGAAGGCGGCCTGTTGTAAGAATCCTGCCGCAAGCCGCTGGGCGAGGCAGCGCTGTGCCAGACTGGTGGGGTTCAACCCGATGGCGGGCGCAAAGGAGGATGGGGCCACATGCACACCGGCGCGCGACGTCCCGGACTGGGGTTGTTGGCGGTGCTGCTCAGCGCGGTGGGCATCGCCCCACTGCTGAACTACGGGCTCAGTGCCACCAGTGACCTGATCATTCGGGAGCTGGGCATCTCCGAGGCGCAGTTCGGACTGCTGGCCACCGTCTGCTTTGGCTTCGCCGCGGTCGGCAATGCCGTGTTCAGCAAGTTCAGCGACCGGCAGCCGGACCGCACCCTGATGCTGCTGATCTTCGGCGCCGCCGCGGTATCGATGGGGCTGGCGGCCCTGCCCGGCGGCTACCTGCTGCTGCTGGCCGCTGCGGCGCTGTCCGGGTTGGCGCAGTCGTTCCCCAACGGGGTCACCAACCGGGTGCTGGCCCAGCGCGTGCCCAGTGCCCAGCGCATCGCCTGGACCGGGGTGAAGCAGTCCGGGGTGCAGGTCAGCCAGTTGGTGGGCAGCGTCGGCTTCCCGCTGCTGGCCGCCTGGATTGGCTGGCATGGGGCCAGCCTGGTTGGCGCGGTCGCCGCTGGCGTGCTGGGCCTGGCGGCGGTGCGGATGCTGGCCGCGGTGCCGCTGTTGGCGCAGGACGCCCCGCCCCGGGCCGCCGAAGCGGCACCGGTTCCCACGACGGCGGGCGGCTCGACACGCTCAATGATCCTGGCGTTGACGGTGTTCGGCTTCATCAACGGGATGGGTGTACAGGCCACGAACGTGTACCTGCCGTTGTTTGCGGTCCGGGAACTGGATTTCTCCCTGGTGCTTGGTGGGCTGACGGCGGCGGCCGCCGGGGCCATCGGGGTCACTGCCCGGGTGGGCTGGGGCCGGATGATGTCGCGTGGGATCTCCGCGCCGCGGCTGCTGCTGCTTCTGGCGGTGCTGGCGCTGGCCGGCGCCGGCACATTCCTGCTGGCGGAATCCTGGCACTGCCCCACCCTGCTGTGGCTGGCCGTGGCCTTGCACGGCGCGTCCGCCCTGGGCGTTTCGGTGGTGCTGATGGCGGCCCTGCTGCGCGCGGTTCCGGCCTCCCTGATGGGAAGCGCCAGCGGGATCGTCTCCGCCGGGCAGTTTGGCGGGTTCACCATTGGCCCCCTGGTGATGGGGATGGTGATCTCCTCGGCCGGGGGTTTCACCCTGGGCTGGCTGATGGTGGCCGGGATCTACCTTTGTTGTACGGTGTTGGGGGTCTTCCTGGTGCTGCGGGCCCGCAGGCGCGGCTGAGCACTCAGCGCGACCGTGGCGCCCGACGCCAAAGGGCGGCTCGACGGGTATGTCCGTCGAACCGCCCTTCGGTTCTGGTCGGGGTGCTGACCCGGGGGTCAGCCCTCGATGGCCGCCGGGGCCGGCTCGCCTTCCAGCTGGCCGTTGCCGCCTTCGGCGCGGAAGGTGAACTTCTCGGCGCCGGGCTCCCCTTCGACATCCACGTGGATGTGCTGGCCGGCCAGGATCTGGCCGAACAGGATCCGCTCGGAAAGCTGGTCCTCGATCTCCCGCTGAATCGTGCGGCGCAGCGGACGGGCACCCATGGCCGGGTCGTAGCCGCGGGCCGCCAGCACGGTGCGGGCCGCCGGGGTCAGCTCGATGGTCATGTTGCGTTCCTCCAGGCGCTTGGCCAGGCGCTGCACGAACAGGTCCACGATCTGCTCGATCTCTTCCTGGCTCAGCTGCGGGAACACCACGATGTCATCGACACGGTTCAGGAACTCGGGACGGAAGTGCTGGCGCAGCTCCTCCTGGACCTTGGCCTGCATCCGCTCGTAGCCGGTGCGGGTGTCGGTCGAGGACTGGAAGCCGGTCATCACGCCCTTGGAGATGTCCCGGGTGCCCAGGTTCGTGGTCATGATGATAATGGTGTTCTTGAAGTCCACCACCCGGCCCTGGGAGTCGGTCAGGCGACCGTCTTCCAGGATCTGCAGCAGTGAGTTGAACAGGTCCGCGTGGGCCTTTTCCACTTCGTCGAACAGCACCACGGAGAAGGGACGGCGACGCACCTTCTCGGTCAGCTGGCCGCCTTCCTCGTAGCCCACGTAGCCTGGAGGGGCGCCGAAGAGCCGGGAGACGGTGTGCTTCTCCGAGTACTCGGACATGTCCAGGGTGATCAGCGCATCTTCCTCGCCGAAGAGGAACTCCGCCAACGCCTTGGCCAGCTCGGTCTTGCCCACACCGGTGGGGCCGGCGAAGATGAACGAGCCGCCGGGGCGGTTCGGGTCCTTCAGCCCGGCACGGGTGCGGCGGATCGCCTGGGAGATCGCCTTGATCGCCGAATCCTGGCCGATGACCCGCTTGTGCAGCTCGTCTTCCATGTTCAGCAGGCGGGTGGACTCTTCCTCGGTCAGCTTCACGACAGGGATGCCGGTCGAGTTGGCCAGCACCTCGGCGATCAGCTCCTCGGTGACCTCCGAGATTTCGTCCATGTCGCCATTGCGCCAGGACTTTTCCTTCTCGTTGCGGGCCTCGATGAGCTTGGATTCCTTGTCGCGCAGCGACGCGGCGCCCTCGAAGTCCTGGGCGTCAATCGCCGCCTCCTTCTCCAGGCGCACGGTGGCGATTTCCTCGTCCATTTCCTTCAGCGCCGGAGGAGCGGTCATGCGCTGGATGCGCAGTCGCGCCCCGGCCTCGTCGATCAGGTCAACGGCCTTGTCCGGCAGGAAGCGGTCCGAGATGTAGCGGTGGGCCAGCTGGGAGGCGGCCTGCAGGGCGCCGTCGGTGATCGAGACGCGGTGGTGCGCCTCATAGCGGTCACGCAGCCCACGCAGGATCTGCGTGGTCAGCTCCACCGTCGGTTCCTTGACCTGGATCGGCTGGAAGCGGCGCTCCAGCGCGGCGTCCTTCTCAATGTTCTTGCGGTACTCATCCAGGGTCGTGGCGCCGATAGTCTGCAGCTCACCGCGGGCCAGCATCGGCTTGAGGATGCTGGCGGCGTCGATGGCGCCCTCGGCGGCACCGGCACCGACCAGGGTGTGGATCTCATCGATGAACAGGATGATGTCCCCGCGGGTGCGGATTTCCTTCAGCACCTTCTTCAGGCGCTCTTCGAAGTCACCGCGGTAACGGGAGCCGGCCACCAGGGATCCCAGGTCCAGGGTGTACAGCTGCTTGTCCTTGATGGTCTCGGGCACGTCGCCGCGCACGATCGCCTGGGCCAGGCCCTCGACGACCGCGGTCTTGCCGACGCCCGGCTCACCGATCAGCACCGGGTTGTTCTTGGTGCGCCGGGAAAGGACCTGCATGACGCGTTCCATCTCATGCTCGCGACCGATCACCGGGTCGAGCTTGCCCTCGCGGGCTGCGGCCGTCAGGTTGCGGCCGAACTGGTCCAGTACGGCCGAGCCAGCCGGGGCGCCCTCGCTCTGGCCGCCGGAGCTGACGCCCGCCGCGGCGGTGTCCTTCCCGCCCTGGTAACCAGACAGCAGCTGGATGACCTGCTGGCGCACGCGTCCCAGGTCTGCACCGAGCTTGACCAGCACCTGTGCGGCCACGCCCTCGCCTTCACGAATCAGGCCCAGCAGGATGTGCTCGGTGCCAATGTAGTTGTGGCCCAGCTGCAGCGCTTCGCGCAGCGAGAGCTCCAAAACCTTCTTGGCGCGCGGAGTGAACGGGATATGTCCAGATGGGGCCTGCTGCCCCTTGCCAATAATCTCCTGCACCTGTTCACGCACGGCGCCCAGGGAGATGTTCAGGGACTCGAGCGCTTTGGCTGCAACTCCGTCACCTTCGTGGATGAGCCCGAGCAGCAGGTGCTCGGTGCCGATGTAGTTGTGGTTGAGCATGCGCGCCTCTTCTTGGGCGAGCACGACAACGCGACGGGCACGGTCGGTAAATCTCTCAAACATTGCGGCACACTCCTTGCTTACCAATAGTTCGATGCTACGCACCATGAGGCCGGGAATCTGCCTTGTTCGCCACAGGGATAACCGCGTGAGGTTGCCCCGGCGCCCGAGAAGGTGCGCCAACGACAATGACCGGGATGAAATCATCCCGGTCATTTTGCGTGGTGGCTTGGGGTGTTCGAAGCCTTAGCGCGAGCGGCTGCGTCCACCCTTGCGCTGCGCCGCGTAGTAGGCCTCCACCACATCCGCATTCAGTCGTCCGCGGGCGTTGACCTTCATGTTGTTCTCCTTGGCCCAGGCGCGGATGGCCGGCGCCTCGCTGGTGGAGTTCTGCTTGGAGGAACGCCCTGCCTGGATGTAAGGCTCCATGGCGGCACGGAATTTCTCCGCATTTTCATCATTCAGGTCAATTTCGTAATGCTGCCCGCCGAAGCTGAAGGAAAATGATTCCGTGGCTTCTCCCCCATCGATATCGTCGATCAATGCAATTTGTACTTGGCGTGCCATGTTATTAGCCTCCGGGTTGGTACATCTTTGGTCGCTGAAATAATCTTCAGACCTTAACCTGTATCCATCATAGACAATAACGGCGATGATTTACGCATTAATCTTACGATTAACACCTAATTATCAGGGTGAGCTTTATTATCTCCTGATTTCAGATCTACACCTGTAGTTCCAAAATCATTATTCTGATCAACTTCCGCCTGAGCTTGACGCTCCGAACGGTCGGCATTCATAACAGCCTTGATAACGTACCAGAAAATCAGGGCGACAACGATTGTTGGAAGAATGGCTTCAACATAGGGCATATTATGCCTCCGGCTTTAGCAATGGGAACAGTATGGTTTCACGGATTCCCACGTCGGTGAACAGCATGACCAGGCGATCGATGCCCAGGCCGATGCCACCCATGGGCGGGGCTCCGTACTCCAGGGCCCGCAGGAAGTCCTCGTCCAGCTGCATGGCCTCCGGGTCTCCACCGGCGGCCATCAACGACTGCTCGGTCAGCCGCTCACGCTGGATGACCGGGTCGATCAGCTCGGAGAACGCGGTACCGCGTTCCATGCCCCCGATGATCAGGTCCCAAGCCTCGATGACACCGGGCTTGGAACGGTGCGGCCGCGCCAGCGGCTGGGCCAGCGGCGGGTAGTCGTAGACGAAGGTCGGGTCCATCAGGTTCGGTTCGACGATCTCGCCGAAGAGCTCGATGACCAGCTTCTGGGCATCCCAGGCCGGGTCGATCTTCACCTCGTGCTTGTCGGCGATCTCGCGCAGCGTCTCGGCCGGGGTTTCCGGGGTAATCTCCATGCCGACGGCCTCGGACAGACCTGGGTAGACGCCGAGCCAGCGCCATTCGCCGTCCAGGTTGATGGTTCCCTTCGGGGTTTCCAGCACGCGTCCGGCGCCGATGGCGTCCGCGGCGTTGAGGATGATCTCCTTAATCCGCTCGGCCATCACGAACTGGTCGGCGTAGGCCTCATAGCATTCGAGCATGGTGAACTCCGGGGAGTGCGTGGAGTCCACGCCCTCATTGCGGAAGATGCGGCCGAGTTCGAAGACTCGATCCACTCCGCCGACCACGGTGCGCTTCAGGTAGAGTTCCAGGGCGATGCGCAGGGTCATTTCCTGGTCGAAGGCGTTCAGGTGGGTATGGAACGGCCGGGCCGAGGCTCCGCCGTGCACCAACTGGAGCATCGGGGTCTCGATCTCGACGTAGTCGCGCTCCTCCAGGGTGCGGCGCACGGCACGGATGATGGCTGCCCGCTTGTAGATCATTTCCCGGGCCTCGTTGCGCACGATCAGATCGGCGTAGCGCTGACGGACGCGCGTCTCCTCGTTCAGGTCGGCGTGCAGCACCGGCAGGGGACGCAGGGCCTTGGAGGCCATCTGGAACTCATCGGCCATGATCGACAGTTCGCCCCGGCGTGAGGAGATCACTTCTCCCTTGACGAAGACATGGTCACCCAGGTCCACCAGGGCCTTCCAGTCGGCCAGACGCTCCTCGCCGACCTTCGCCAGCGAGATCATCACCTGCAGCCGCGTTCCGGCGCCCTCCGGTCCGCCCTCCTGCAGGGTGGCGAAGCACAGCTTGCCGGTGTTGCGCATGAAGACGATGCGACCGGCGACCCCCACATTCACTCCTGTGGCCTGGTCCGGCTCGAGATCAGGGAACTGTTCGCGAACCTCGGCCAGGCTGTGGGTGCGCGGCACGCCTACGGGGTAGGCCTCTTCACCACGGGACAGCAGCTCGGCGCGCTTGCTCAGGCGCACCTGCCGCTGGTCGTTGGTGTTCTGGCTGTCTGCTGCAGGGGAATTATCTTGGGAAGTCACAGTACATCATTCTACGTGTGAAAATTCTCGTTGTGGCCGCTTCATGACTGGACTCTCACCTGAGGTTGGCCACAACAGCCAAAAGGCGGGCGCACGTCGCGCCCGCCTTTCTTCCGGCTACCAGATCTCGACGCGTTCGGCCGGATCCAGCCACATCCCGTCACCGGGCTGGGTGCCGAACGCCTCGTGGAAAGCATCCAGGTTCTTTGGCACTTGGTTGCAGCGGAATTCGCCCGGCGCATGCGGGTCGGTGGTCACTCGAACAACTGCGGTTTCCGGGCGAATCAGCGTGCGCCAGCATTCGGCCCAGGCGTAGAAGAACCGCTGGTCCCCGCTGACCCCGTCAATCACCTGGTCCTGCTCGATGCCGCGGGCGGCCAGCTCAAGCTTGTAGGCCTTGTACGCGATGCCCAAGCCACCCAGGTCGCCGATGTTCTCCCCCAGGGTGAGCTTGCCGTTGACCTGATGGTCCGGGGCTTCGCTTGGGCTGAGGGCATCGTATTGGTCAACCAGTTTCGTGGTCAGCTTTTCAAAAGCTTCCCGGTCTTCCGCTGTCCACCAGTTCTTCAGCTGCCCGCTGCCGTCGTACTGCGAACCCTGATCATCAAAGCCGTGTCCGATCTCGTGGCCAATGACCGCGCCGATCGCCCCGAAGTTCGAGGCGAGGTCGCGATCGACGTCAAAGAAAGGCAGGCGAAGGATCGCGGCGGGGAAGGCGATTTCGTTCAACAGCGGATGGTAGTAGGCGTTCACGGTCTGCGGATACATAAACCACAGCTCTCGATCCACCCCGTCATCAATCTTCTGCAGTTCACGCTTGAACTCGAACTCGTTGGCGGCCGCCAGGTTCGCGATCACGTCCTGCGGATCGGTGGTGATGCTCGAGTAGTCGATCCACTCGTTGGGGTAGCCGATCTTGGGACGGAACATGGACAACTTTTCGAGCGCCTTCTCGATGGTCTGCTCCCCCATCCACGGCAGGGTGGTGATCGAGTCCCGGTAGGCCTCGATCAGCCGCTCCACCAGGTGGTCCATGGCGTCCTTCGCCTCCGGCGGGAAGTGCTTGGCCACGTAGAGTTGGCCCAGGTCCTCACCGACGGCGCTTTCGGTGAAGCTGACCCCACGTTTCCAGCGCTCCTTCAGGGTTTCCACCCCGCCCAGCTTCGCGGCGTAGAACGCGAAGTTTTCATTGACGAAGGGGCTGGAAAGGTAGGGTGCGAAGGAGCGCAGCACCTGGACGGTGAGCCAGGCCTTCCAACGCTCGAGGGGTTCTGCCTTCAGCGTCTGGCCCAGCGCTTCGAAGAAGCTGGGCTGCCACAGCACAACCTCGGCATAGTACTTCGGTTCAATTCCCGCGCCTTGGAGCCAGTAGCGCATCCCTGGGAAAGTCTGGAGCAGTTCTTCATCGCTCATCAGGTTGTACCGGGCTTGGGCATCGCGGACCTTGACGCGATCCCAATGGTGGGAGGCAATGACTTTCTCCAACGCCACGACGTCTTCGGCGGCCTTCGACGGATCCGCCACTTCACCGAGATCCAACAGGCGTGCCAGGTGCTCCTGGTAGTCGCTGACGGTCGAGGCGAACTGCTCTTCACGGTAGTAAGACTCATCCGGTAGGCCCAGTCCACCTTGCAGGAAGGTCAGCAGATTGCGCTCGGGATTACCAGCGTCATTCATGGCGCCGGCCTGCAGGAAGCTGCTGATGCCCTTGCGGTAGAAGCCTCCGGATAGCTCAATGAGCTCTTCGGCAGTGGAAACCCGTTGGATATCTTCCAGATAGCCGCGAACCGGATCGAGCCCCTTGGCCTCGATGGCTTCCTCATTCATGAAGCTGCCATACAGGTGGGCAATGCGTACTTTATCCGGAGCCTGCTCGGTGCCGGAGTTCACGGCGGCGACGGCGTCTTCGATGATCGCATGGACCGCAGCTTCCGCCTCGTCACGCAGTTCCATGAACGAGCCGTACAGCCCCTGGTCGCTGGGGATGCTCGCCGAGGCAAACCACTTGCCATTCGCGTTGCGGTATAGGTCGTCCTGTGGCCGAATGGATTCGTCGCGGTATTTCAATGCCTTCGCGCTCAACTAAATGCTCCCCTGTCCAAACCTGACTGTTTCTACCTCTGTACTGTAGTCAGCTGAGCGCCGCTGGGGGCAAAAGATGTTGCCCCGTGCGCCAACGGCTTAAACAGGTGAGGCTCCAACCATCACTGGTTGGAGCCTCAAACCCTTCATCAAATTAAGTCCGGCGGTGTCCTACTCTCCCACACCCTCACGAGTGCAGTAGAGCCTCAAACCCTTCATCAAATTAAGTCCGGCGGTGTCCTACTCTCCCACACCCTCACGAGTGCAGTACCATCGGCGCAGTGGGCCTTAGCTTCCGGGTTCGGTATGGGACCGGGCGTTTCCCCCACGCTATGACCGCCGTAACAGCAGTGAAACAACCACACACCTGGTGCCGGCTGCAAAACCATCCATGAACAACACCTGCCAACCCCCACACCCCACCAACAAGGAGGGGGGCCTGGGGTGGTGTGGTTGTTGTTTCGTAACCGTATAGTGAACGCGAGCAACACTCTTTGCCGAACACCCCACACAAAAGGGGGGGGTGGTTTTGTTGTGTGTTGATAAGTCATCGGCCTATTAGTACAGGTCAGCTACACAAGTCTTTAGTCCTTGCTTCCACATCCTGCCTATCAACCCAGTGGTCTAGCTGGGGGCCTCTCACACAAAAAGTGCATGGAAATCTCATCTCGAAGCAGGCTTCCCGCTTAGATGCTTTCAGCGGTTATCCCTTCCAAACGTAGCTAATCAGCGATGCACTTGGCAGTACAACTGACACACCAGAGGTTCGTCCGTCCCGGTCCTCTCGTACTAAGGACAGCCCTTCTCAAATTTCCAACGCGCGCAGCGGATAGGGACCGAACTGTCTCACGACGTTCTAAACCCAGCTCGCGTACCGCTTTAATGGGCGAACAGCCCAACCCTTGGGACCTACTCCAGCCCCAGGATGCGACGAGCCGACATCGAGGTGCCAAACCATGCCGTCGATATGGACTCTTGGGCAAGATCAGCCTGTTATCCCCGAGGTACCTTTTATCCGTTGAGCGACGGCCCTTCCACACGGTGCCGCCGGATCACTAGTCCCGACTTTCGTCCCTGCTCGAGCTGTCACTCTCACAGTCAAGCTCCCTTGTGCACTTACACTCAACACCTGATTGCCAACCAGGCTGAGGGAACCTTTGGGCGCCTCCGTTACTCTTTAGGAGGCAACCGCCCCAGTTAAACTACCCATCAGGCACTGTCCCTGAACCAGATCATGGTCCGAAGTTAGGTGACCGGTACAGCCAGAGTGGTATTTCAACGATGACTCCACCCGAACTAGCGTCCAGGCTTCACAGTCTCCCACCTATCCTACACAAGCTGCACCGAACACCAATACCAAACTATAGTAAAGGTCTCGGGGTCTTTCCGTCCTGCTGCGCGTAACGAGCATCTTTACTCGTACTGCAATTTCGCCGAGTTCATGGTTGAGACAGCGGGGAAGTCGTTACTCCATTCGTGCAGGTCGGAACTTACCCGACAAGGAATTTCGCTACCTTAGGATGGTTATAGTTACCACCGCCGTTTACTGGGGCTTAAATTCTCCGCTTCGACCCCAAAGGGGTCTAACAGGTCCTCTTAACCTTCCAGCACCGGGCAGGAGTCAGTCCGTATACATCGTCTTGCGACTTCGCACGGACCTGTGTTTTTAGTAAACAGTCGCTTCCCCCTGGTCTCTGCGGCCCACACCCGCTCAGGAAAGCAAGTTTCCCTCACGAGGCAGGCCCCCCTTCTTCCGAAGTTACGGGGGCATTTTGCCGAGTTCCTTAACCATGATTCTCTCGATCGCCTCGGTATTCTCTACCAGATCACCTGTGTCGGTTTAGGGTACGGGCGGACTGGGACCTCACGCCGATGCTTTTCTAGGCAGCATAGGATCACCGAATCACCCACCAAAGTGGGCGCCTATCAGGTCTCAGGCACACGTTCCGCGGATTTGCCAACGAAACACCCTACACCCTTGGACCAGGTCAATTCCATTGCCTGGCTCGGCTACCTTCCTGCGTCACACCTGTTAACACGCTGACCTCACACCCTCGGTTCCCAGCCACCAACCACAACAACCACCCCCCAAAGGAGGCAGCACGTCATGGCGGCAGGTGGTTAGCATCAGATGCTCAGTATGGGCGGTCCTTCGCCGGTACGGGAATATCAACCCGTTGTCCATCGACTACGCCTGTCGGCCTCGCCTTAGGTCCCGACTAACCCAGGGCAGATTAACTTGACCCTGGAACCCTTGATCATTCGGCGGACGGGTTTCTCACCCGTCATTCGCTACTCATGCCTGCATTCTCACTCGCGTAGCCTCCACCGCTGGTTTCCACCGCGACTTCACCGGCCACACGACGCTCCCCTACCCATCCAAACCACTGGACCACAAAAGCCAATGACATGTTTGAATGACGCAACTTCGGCGGTGTGCTTGAGCCCCGCTACATTATCGGCGCGGAATCACTTGACCAGTGAGCTATTACGCACTCTTTCAAGGGTGGCTGCTTCTAAGCCAACCTCCTGGTTGTCACAGCAACTCCACATCCTTTTCCACTTAGCACACGCTTAGGGGCCTTAGTTGGCGTTCTGGGCTGTTTCCCTCTCGACTATGAAGCTTATCCCCCACAGTCTCACTGCTGCGCTCTAACTTACCGGCATTCGGAGTTTGGCTAAGGTCAGTAACCTTGTAGGGCCCATCGCCTATCCAGTAGCTCTACCTCCAGTAAGAAACACGCAACGCTGCACCTAAATGCATTTCGGGGAGAACCAGCTATCACGAAGTTTGATTGGCCTTTCACCCCTACCCACAGCTCATCCCCTCCATTTTCAACTGAAGTGGGTTCGGTCCTCCACACGCTCTTACACGCGCTTCAACCTGGCCATGGGTAGATCACTTCGCTTCGGGTCTAGACCGTGCCACTCAAACGCCCTATTCAGACTCGCTTTCGCTACGACTACCCCACACGGGTTAACCTCGCGACACAGCACTAACTCGCAGGCTCATTCTTCAAAAGGCACGCCATCACAGAACACAAAGCCCTGCTCTAACGGTTTGTAAGCACACGGTTTCAGGTACTATTTCACTCCCCTCCCGGGGTACTTTTCACCATTCCCTCACGGTACTGATTCACTATCGGTCATCAGGTAGTATTCAGGCTTACCAGGTGGTCCTGGCAGATTCACACGGGATTCCTCGAGCCCCGTGCTACTCGGGCACCCACACTAGGACGGCAGCACGCATGATAACTACGGGACTATCACCCTCTCTGGTCCGGCATTCCAACCGATTCACCTATACGCCTGCACCTCATCCCGCCAGCCGAATAGAACTGGCACATATGGACCCCACAACCCCGAAGATGCAACGCCTATCCGCTATCACACACCTACCGGTTTAGCCCCATCCGCGTTCGCTCGCCACTACTAACGGAATCACTATTGTTTTCTTTTCCTGCGGGTACTGAGATGTTTCACTTCCCCGCGTTCCCCCCACATGGCCTATACATTCAGCCACGGGTCACACCACATAACATGGTGCCGGGTTTCCCCATTCGGAAATCCTGGCCTCAACGTCCGGTTATCGACTCCACCAGGCTTATCGCAGATTCCCACGTCCTTCATCGGCTCCTGATGCCAAGGCATCCACCGTGCGCCCTTAAAAACTTTCAACACAATCATCCATCCATCACAGACAAACGACAGCACAGAAAACCTCAAATACATGAGCAACAAAACAATCAACAAAATCACAAAACAACAAACACCCACACACACAAAATGCGGCAGGCACCTGTCATTTCAAGATGCTCGCGTTCACTATACAGTTCCCAAACAACAACCCCACACCCCCACACCACACACCCACCAACGGGGCGCGCGTGCCAAGGACACAGGAAAACAAACATGGTCTTTCAACCGAAACACCAAGAACACCACACCCACCCAACGGCAGGCACAGCATGCTTGTTGCCTCAAAACCCAACAGTGCGCCACAACCCGGCACCACAAGCACCACCACCAGCCTTCCAACCACAAGCCCCCACAACGGAAACCCACGGCGTACTCACCAGCAGCACCACCCACAGCACCAAACCCGACCACAACCCCCACACCAAACAGTGCACGGACCACGACCGATAGTTCATTGATATTCCACCCATGAGCAACCCGCCCACCAACACTCGTGGCGGCAACGGGCAACCAATAATGGTTAGCTCCTTAGAAAGGAGGTGATCCAGCCGCACCTTCCGGTACGGCTACCTTGTTACGACTTAGTCCCAATCGCCAGTCCCACCTTCGACGACTCCCCCCACACAAGGTGGTTAGGCCATCGGCTTCGGGTGTTACCAACTTTCGTGACTTGACGGGCGGTGTGTACAAGGCCCGGGAACGTATTCACCGCAGCGTTGCTGATCTGCGATTACTAGCGACTCCGACTTCATGGGGTCGAGTTGCAGACCCCAATCCGAACTGAGACCGGCTTTTAGGGATTAGCTCCACCTCACAGTATCGCAACCCATTGTACCGGCCATTGTAGCATGCGTGAAGCCCAAGACATAAGGGGCATGATGATTTGACGTCATCCCCACCTTCCTCCGAGTTGACCCCGGCAGTCTCCCATGAGTCCCCGGCATAACCCGCTGGCAACATGGAACGAGGGTTGCGCTCGTTGCGGGACTTAACCCAACATCTCACGACACGAGCTGACGACAACCATGCACCACCTGTGAACCAGCCCCAAAAGGGGAAAGACCATCTCTGGCCCGGTCTGGAACATGTCAAGCCTTGGTAAGGTTCTTCGCGTTGCATCGAATTAATCCGCATGCTCCGCCGCTTGTGCGGGCCCCCGTCAATTCCTTTGAGTTTTAGCCTTGCGGCCGTACTCCCCAGGCGGGGCACTTAATGCGTTAGCTACGGCGCGGAAAACGTGGAATGTCCCCCACACCTAGTGCCCAACGTTTACGGCATGGACTACCAGGGTATCTAATCCTGTTCGCTCCCCATGCTTTCGCTCCTCAGCGTCAGTAAATGCCCAGAGACCTGCCTTCGCCATCGGTGTTCCTCCTGATATCTGCGCATTTCACCGCTACACCAGGAATTCCAGTCTCCCCTACATCACTCTAGTCTGCCCGTACCCACCGCAGATCCGAGGTTGAGCCTCGGACTTTCACGGCAGACGCGACAAACCGCCTACGAGCTCTTTACGCCCAATAATTCCGGATAACGCTTGCGCCCTACGTATTACCGCGGCTGCTGGCACGTAGTTAGCCGGCGCTTCTTCTGCAAGTACCGTCACCCCCAAAAGGGGCTTCTTCCCTACTGAAAGAGGTTTACAACCCGAAGGCCGTCATCCCTCACGCGGCGTCGCTGCATCAGGCTTTCGCCCATTGTGCAATATTCCCCACTGCTGCCTCCCGTAGGAGTCTGGGCCGTGTCTCAGTCCCAGTGTGGCCGGTCACCCTCTCAGGCCGGCTACCCGTCGTCGCCTTGGTGAGCCATTACCTCACCAACAAGCTGATAGGCCGCGAGTCCATCCCCAACCGATAAATCTTTCCACCCCCTGCCATGCAGCAGGAAGTCATATCCGGTATTAGACCCAGTTTCCCGGGCTTATCCCGAAGTCAGGGGCAGGTTACTCACGTGTTACTCACCCGTTCGCCACTAATCCACCAGTGCAAGCACCAGCATCATCGTTCGACTTGCATGTGTTAAGCACGCCGCCAGCGTTCATCCTGAGCCAGGATCAAACTCTCCATAAAAAACAAGAAAAGCACACCACCAACCACCACACGGTGGCCAATGATGCAATCCCGGCGAATAAAAAACACTCAACCACCACACACGGGGGTGCGGGCGATCAAGCAAATAAATGTTTCGTATTCACCAAACAAAAATAATTTGGTATCAACAAACTTGGCACACTATTGAGTTCTCAAACAACAAGCGCTTCCGACACCACGAACCACCATCATCTGGCTGGCCGCTTCGCTCCGGAGCAACTTTCCAACCTTACCACATCCCCGGCCCGAGTCAAAATGACCCGAACATCCGGTGACCTGCAAAGGAAGGGATTCTCGCTGCCAGGTAAACATCCCGTTTCCGGTGTGTGTTTCCCGCTGGCAACAGATAAAAACTATACGCAGGTTCCACCACACACGCAAATCGAAAAGCGGTGTTCTGCGTCATACTCCCGTGGGGCCGTCATGGGGGCGTTTCACGGTGCCTGGTGTCCGGGCTGGGCACGGAAACCCGGATGATGATCGCCCGGGCTGTTTCATCGTCTTCGTTGGCGTATCTGCCTGCCCCACTCTTCGGACCGGCCGGTGCTCTGCCCTAGTGTGGGAGTCATGAGCGATCTGCAGAAACGTCTTGGCTACCGTCACCCGATTTTCAATGCCTCAATGGCCGGAGCGGCCGGCGGTCAGTTGGCCGCAGCGGTGTCCACGGCCGGAGGTGTGGGCATGATCGGTGTTCCGGCGGCACCGAGCCCGCAGTGGATCGAGGAACAGCTCTCCCATGTCCGGGAACTGCCCACACCATGGGGAGCGGGATTCATGGGCTGGGCCCTGGAGCAGGACATGGGTCCGCTGCAGGCCTTCCTGAATGAGCGCCCTTCCCTGGTGTGCATCAGCTTCGGCGAGGTGGGCCGCCCAGCCGCGCTGGCCCGCGAGTCCGGGGTGCTCACCGCCATGCAGATCGGCAACGCGCAGGACCTGCAGCGGGCCCAGGACGCCGACATTGACATCATCATTTGCCGCGGCGGCGAGGGTGGCGGCCACGGGCGGAACGAGGCCGGGACCTTGGCACTGTTGCAGCTGGCGGTTAATGCAACCGACAAGCCGGTGGTGGCCGCGGGCGGGATCGGCACCGCGCGCGGTGTGGCGGCCGCATTGGCCGGTGGCGCGCAGGCGGTGTGGGTTGGCACGCGCTTCATCACCGCGGCCGAAGCCAGCGGCCATGCCCGCTTCAAGGATGCGGTTAATGCCGCGGGCCTGGATGACACCGTCTACACCCGGGCGTTTGACATCGCCCAGCAGCTGCCGTGGGCGCCCGAGTTCGGTGGGCGGGCGCTGGCCAATGAGTTCTCCCGTCGCTGGGCCGGGGATCTGTCCGGGCTGGAAGAGCACGCCGATGGCGCCCTGCGGGAGCGGATGAAGCAGGCCCGGGCGGACGCGGATCCGCAGATCGCCCCGGTCTACGCCGGCCAGGCGGCCGCGTTCAGCATCCGGGTGCAGCCCGCGGCGCAGATCATGGAGGAGTTGTGCGGGTTCCGTGAGCTGCTGGCGGACGCGGCACGGCGCTTTGCCTAGATCGGCTGGTTGTCGATCAGCCGCACCCCGCCGACGGTGGCGGCCACCAGGATCAGCCCCTGCCCGGTGAACGGGGTGTCCTGGCAGTTGAAGGCCAGCTCCTGCAGGGTGTCCGGGTCCACCACCACAAAGTAGTCCAGCTCAACTTCCGGTTCCATCTGGAACAGCCCGACCGCGTCCTCCAGATACAGCGGTTCGTGGCGGGCGGCCCGCCCGGCGATCAGTTCGATGGCCCGATGGATGACCAGGGCGGCGCTGGCCTGCCGCTGGCTGAGCAGCGCGTTGCGGCTGGACAGGGCCAGCCCTTGGGCGGTGCGCACGATCGGCACCGCGCGGATCTGCACCGGGTAGTCCAGGTCGGCGACCATGCGGCGCACCAGCACCAGCTGCTGGGCGTCCTTCTGTCCGAAGTAGGCACGGTAGTGCCCCTGCCCGGGATCGGCATAGTGCAGCAGCTTGGCGACCACCGCCAGCATGCCGTCGAAGTGCCCGGGGCGTGAGGCCCCCTCATACATGCGTCCCAAGGCGCCGCTGTCCAGCCGGATCAGCGGGGTCCCGGCATGGTAGACCTCCTGTGGTGCGGGCGCGAAGACCAGGTCCACCCCGGCCCGGGCGGCCACCTGCACATCGGCCTGCAGGTCGCGCGGGTAGCGCTGGTAGTCCTGCTGGTCGTTGAACTGCAGTTCGTTGACGAAAATGGAGATCACCACCAGCTCGTTTTCCTCCCGCGCCTGCCGGAACAGCTGTTCGTGTCCCGAGTGCAGGGCGCCCATCGTCGGCACGAAACCCAGTGAGGCGGGGGCGGCGGCGCGGATGGCGGCGCGCAGTTCGGCGCGGGTGGTCAGGACCTGGGGGCTTTTCGCGGCGGGGCTTTTCACAGCACTATTCTAGGATGCCCAGCAGTTCGCGCAGCGTCGCCTCGGAGATCAGGCCCTGGGCGCGGGCGCGGATGGCGGTGGCGCGGGACAGGGTGCGGTAGCTGTCCGCGGTTTCCTGCGGATCATCGGCCAGGGATTCAACGTGGGCCTGCACGGTGCCCACATCCCCGCGCGCCACCGGGCCGGTGAGCAGACCGGCCCCGGAACGCAGCGCATTGTCCAGGCTGGCGCTCATCAGGGCACGCAGCGTGTTGCCCGGCTCCTGCACCCCGATGCGCCGCAGCAGGTCCATGGACTGGGCGGTGATGGTGTTCAGGTGGTTGGCCCCGTGGGCCAGGGCCGCATGGTAGCTGGTGCGGTCGGCCTCGGCGATGGTGACCGGCTCACCGCGCATCTCCACCACCAGCGCCTGGGCGACCGGCAACATCGGCTCGTCGGCGGTGACCGCGAACGCGCAGTCGGTCAGCCGCTCCAGGTCCAGGCTCATCCCGGTGAACGTCATGGCCGGGTGGATGGCCAGCGGGAACGCGCCGGCGGCACGCACCGGTTCCAGGATGCGCGTGCCGTAGCGTCCGGCGGTGTGGGCCACCAGCTGCCCGGCCACGAAGTGCCCGGCGGCGGCCAGCCCGGCCACCAGTTCCCCCAGCACGTCGTCGGGCACCGCGAACAGCACCAGTTCGCTGCGCCGCAGGATCTCATCCGGGGGCAGCACCTGGGCGTCGGGCAGCAGGGCGCCGGCCCGTTCCCGGGAGGCCTCGGACACGGCGTGCACCCCGGTGATGTGGTGCCCGGCCGCGGCCAGCGCCGCGCCGAGCACGCTGCCGACCCGGCCGGCGGAGATGATTCCAATTCCTAGTCGTGGAGCGTGCACTGTCTACCTTTCGGCCGCTCGGTGCGCCTGGGCCTCGAACAGTTCGAGTGCCTGGCGGCTGTCTATCTGGTGGGCATAACCCATGATGCTGCCCCCGGCCGAGTGCACCCGCACCCCGGCCAGCCCGCGGCGCCGCTCCAGCGGCCCCTGGTGCCAGGTGACCCCCTGGATCCGCCGGTGCGGGATGAAGCTGGCCACTCGGGCCAGCCAGCCGTAGCGGGTGATCAGCACCGTGTCGGTGTGCAGGTACCCCTGGTGCCGCCACGCCCCGGGGGAGATCAGCCGGGCGCTGGCCGGGGAGGTGGTGAAGCCGTGGTGCGCGCCGGTGGACAGCGCCGTGTGCAGCACGGCGCGCTGTTCGTTCACGCCCAGGTCCGGCAGCAGGATCCACATCACCTGGCACACCGAGTCGAAGTCGCCCACCGGCATCACCAGGGTTTCACTCTCCGCGCCCTCCCCCAGGCCCAGCGCGTTGACCTCGATCCGGTACCAGCCCAGCGGCCGCCACAGGGCCGGGGCGCTGATCTTGACCGCCTGCACCCGCCCGGCGGGGATCGACTGCTGGCGGGTGTCGGCCAGCCCGCGGCTGATCCGCAGCCCGGTGTCGGTGTTGGAGGCGGTGAAGTTCCAGGAGTTGTTCAGCTCCTTGTACAGCCAGCCGCCAAAGCCCAGCAGCGCCGGGATCACCCCGGCCAACGCACCGGCGTTGCCCAGCAGCACCATCACGGCGAAGAACAGGGCGAAGAGCAGGCCCACGATGGTGGGGATGCGCAGCAGCAGGGAGCCAAGCAGCCGCCCGGCCGGGACCCGGGAGACGATCAGCTGCCCGGTGTCCGCCGCCGGGGCCGGGTGATCGGCCGTGCCGGTCTGCGGGCCGGGCGCCGGCGGGGCGGAGCCGTGGCGGGCGGCGTGGGCGCGGTCCAGGATGACCCCGCGCAGCCGGTGCGCGTCGGCCTTCTTCAAGAACGCCAGGCGCATCACCGAATCGGAGCCGTCGGCCACGTCAAAGCGCAGTTCGGCCAGGCCCAGCAGCCGGGCCACCAGCGGCTGGGCGATGTCGATGGCCTGCACCCGTTCGATGCGCGCCTGCTTCTGGCTGCGAAAGAGCATCCCGGAGTTCACGTACACGTGCGTTTCACTCAGCCGGTAGCGGGTGAAATACCAGGACAGGGCGTAGAAAACCAGGATCACCAGCAGCGCCGCGGAACCGATCGCCGCGGTCCAGCCCAACCGGGGGCCCTCAAAGCGTTCGGACCAGGACAGTTCGTCGGTGTTCGTGTAGTAGACGTAGATGAGCCCGACGATCGCCAGCCAGCCGTGCACGAACGGACTGGCCGGGTGCACCCGCTGCCACGGCCCGCTCATAGCCCGATCATCTTCTCTTCACCGGCCGCCACCAGCCGTTCGCGCAGCTGCTGGCCCTCCCGGGCCGGGATCCCGGGGATCACCGCGGTCGCGGCCCCGGCGGCGGTGTTCACCGTCAGCCGGCACAGCCCGTAGCGCCGCTCCAGCGGCCCGGAGCTCATCTCCACGTACTGCAGGCGCCCGTAGGGGATCACCACGCGTTTGCGGAACAGCACCCCGGAACGCACCACCAGGTCCTCGGCGCGTTCACTGTAGCCCAGGGCGCGCACCCGGCGCCGGATCAGCGCCAGCGCCCACAGCGCGATCCCCAGCACGAGCAGCGGCGGGAGCACCACCAGCCACCGGGGCACCTGCACCCCGAACAGCGCCAGCCCCAGCGGCACCAGCGCAATGATCAGGTACAGGGCGGTGTTCGCCAGCCAGGTCAGCAGCCGGACCTTGAAGTAGGCGGGGTCCACCGCGGTGAAGTCAGTCGGTGGCATATCCTTGGGCTCCATCGGCATCCTCATCGTTGTCCTCCGGGGGCAGCTTGCACAGGTGCTGAACGATGAACCCGATGACCACCATCAGCACCCCGGCCCCGGCCAGCACGATCGCCCGGGTGGCGGTGGGACTCGGGCCGCTGGCGCCCAGCAGCGCCGCCATCAGGCTCAGGTGCCACCCGGCGATCACCGCCCCGGCGTACGCCCCGGCCTGGGCGAGCACCAGGATGCGGGCCGCGGCGATCGGCTCCACCCGATGCCGGGTGCGCCCGGCGGTGAACAGCTTCACCCGGATCCCCAGGATCAGGGTGATCACCGAGACCGCGGCCATGGAAAACAGCGCCGAATAGTCCAGCACCGGGGCCATCATCCCGCGCCCGCTCATCACCAGCATCAGCGCGTAGCCGATCACCGCGCCGGCGACGGCGCACAGGGCCAGGGGCAGGAAACGCAGCGTGCTCATAGCCGGATGATGCCGGGGGTGTCTTCGGCCTGCGCGGCCAGGCGGGAGACCAGCTGGCCGCCGAGCACCGCGTCGGGGTCCATCCAGCTCCACGGCGCCAGCACGAAGCCGCGCAGGTGCGCGCGCGGGTGCGGCAGGGTCAGCCGCTCGTCCTGCAGCACCAGCTGGTCATAGGTGATCACATCCACGTCCAGGGTCCGCGCCTCCCAACGCACGGTGCGGGTGCGGTGGTGCTCCCGCTCCACCTGCTGGCACAGATCCAGCAGCTGGTGCGGGTCCAGGGTGGTGCGCACGGCGATGACCTGGTTCAGGTAGTCCGGCTGGCCCCCGGGCCCGCCCACCGGCTTGGTCAGCGCCAGCGGGGACACGGCTTCGACCCGCACCTGCGGGTGGTCCTGCAGTTCGCGCACTGCCGCCTGAAGCGTCTGCCGGCTCTCGCCCAGGTTCGAGCCCAGCGCCAGCACCGCGCGGTGCTCCCTCTGCACGCGGCTGATCGCCACGGTGACATCATCAAAGGGCACCGGGATCGGGGCCTGGGGCTTGTGCACGGTGACGTCAACCCGCGCCACGCTGGGGTAGCCGGTGAGGATCGCCTGGGCGATCTGTTCGGCCAGCTTCTCGATCAGGTCCCAGGGCCCGGCCTGGATCTGGTCGACGACCAGCTCGCTGACCTCCCCGTAGTGCACGGTGTCTCTCACGTTGTCGCTCAGCGCCGCGCGGGTGGTGTCGGTGTGCAGCACCACGTCCACCGTAAACGGCTGGCCTTCGCGCTTCTCGTGCTCGAAGACCCCGTGGTGGCCGGTGGCGGTGATGCCGGTGACGCTAATGCGATCCATGCGCCTTCACTACTTCGATGGCGTCGCGGCTGGACTGCACGTCGTGCACGCGCACCGCCCAGACCCCGTTGGCGGCGGCCAGCGTGGTGGTTGCGGCGGTGGCGGCATCGCGGTTCTGCACGTCGCGCGGCTTGCCGCCCTCGCGCAGCAGTTCACCCAGGAAGCGTTTGCGGCTGGTGCCAATCAGCACCTTGTGCCCCAGCGCCTCCAGCTCGCCCAGCGCGGCCAGCAGCGCCCAGTTGTGTTCGGCGTCCTTGGCGAAGCCCAGCCCCGGGTCCAGGATGATCTGTTCGGGCCGCACGCCCTTGGCCACGAACTCGTCGCGCAGCTGGCGCAGTTCGCCAACCACCTCGGTGACCACGTCCTGGTAGTTCGCCTCGGTGACCATGCTCTGCGCGGTGCCACGGCGGTGCATCAGCACGTAGGGGACCCCGGTTTCGGCGATCAGTTCGGGCATGCCCGGCTCGTAGGTGAGCCCGGAGACGTCGTTGATCAGGTGCGCGCCGGCGTCGATGGCGGCACGGGCGGTGTCCACGTGCATGGTGTCCACCGACACCACCGCCCCGCCCTTGGCCAGGGCCTGGATGACCGGGATGATGCGTTCGCGTTCCAGCTGCGGATCCACCTCGGCGGCGCCGGGACGGGTGGACTCCCCGCCCACGTCAATGATGTCCGCGCCGGAGTACAGCAGCTTCAGGCCCTGGTCGATGGCGGCCCCGGAGTCCAGGTACTTCCCGCCGTCGGAGAAGGAGTCCTCGGTGATGTTCAGGATCCCCATGACCAGGGTGCGGTCGGTGGGCAGATCGGCGAAGGTCTTGCGCTTGATCTTGCGGATCACGGTCAGCGGGCTGGTGGCCGGGCCGGTGCCCGGAATCGCTCCTAGAGACATATCACTACTTTCCTAAGATCAGGCTCATGGCTTCGGCGCGGGTCGCGGTTTCGCGCAGCTGGCCGCGCACCGCGCTGGTGACGGTCTTCGCGCCGGGCTTCTGCACCCCGCGCATGGACATGCACATGTGCTCGCATTCCACGACCACGATCGCGCCCTGCGGGTGCAGGTGCTCAACCAGGGCGTCGACGATCTGGGTGGTCAGCCGCTCCTGGACCTGGGGGCGGCGGGCGAAGACCTCCACCAGCCGGGCCAGCTTGCTCAGCCCGGTGACCTTTCCGGCCTTGCCCGGAATGTAGCCGATGTGCGCCGAACCGTGGAACGGGACCAGGTGGTGCTCGCAGGTGGAGTAGAACGGGATGTCCTTGACCAGCACCAGTTCATCGTGCTCGATGTCAAAGGTGGTGTCCAGGTGTTCGGCCGGGTCCTGGCTGAGCCCGGCGAAGAATTCGGCGTACGCCTTGGCGACCCGCTTGGGGGTGTCCACCAGCCCGTCACGGTCCGGGTCCTCGCCGATGGCCAGCAGGATCTCGCGCACCGCCGCCGCAATGCGCGGCTGGTCCACTTCTTTGGCCGGCACGCCGTTGGAGGACTGGGCTCCCTCGGGACCGGGCACGCTGTCCTGGCTCTTCGAACTGTCTATGGTCTTGGAACTACTCACGTTCTAGATCCTATCCGGTTTGGGGTGCCGGCCCGCGCATCGAAAGGTAACACGGGCACCGCCGGCACCCGTGGGCGGTGGGCGATACGCCGCGGGCGGCCGGGGCGTTTCGCCTCCGGCCGCCCGCGGGGTGCCTGCCTAGTCGCTGGCCTGCGCGGCCCGCTCCTTGGGGCTAAGAATCGGCCCGGCCTCGTGCACGGGGCGCTGCGCGTTGGACAGCCACACCTCGCGCTTGTCGATCTTGACCAGGTCGGAGAAGATCTCCTCGATCTCCTTCTGGTTCAGCGTCTCGTGCTCCAACAGCGCCAGCGCCAGCCGGTCGAGCACCGGACGGTTGTGGGTCAGCGCCCAGTACGCGTCGTCGTGCGCCGCCTCGATGAGCTTGCGCACCTCGTCGTCGACCAGCGAGGCCATCTCATCGGAGTATTCGCGGCTGCCGGCCTGGCCGTACATCGCGTCCCCGGAGGAGGAGGACAGGCGCACCGCGCCGACCTTCTCGCTCATCCCGTATTCGGTGACCATCTTGCGCGCGGTGGCGGTGGCCTTCTCGATGTCGTTGCTGGCCCCGGTGGACGGGTCGTGGAAGACGATTTCCTCGGCCACGCGCCCGCCCATGGCGTAGGCCATCTGGTCCAGCAGTTCGTTGCGGGTCACCGAGTACTTGTCCGACTCGGGCACCACCATGGTGTAGCCCAGGGCGCGGCCACGCGGCAGGATGGTGATCTTGGTGACCGGGGCGGTCTGGTTCATGGCCGCGGCCACCAGCGCGTGCCCGCCCTCGTGGTAGGCGGTGACCTTGCGCTCGTGCTCGTCCATCAGCCGGGTGCGCTTCTGCGGGCCGGCCATCACCCGGTCGATCGCCTCATCCAGGGCGCGGTCATCGATCAGGTTCGCGTTGGAGCGCGCGGTCAGCAGCGCCGCCTCGTTCAGCACGTTGGCCAAGTCCGCGCCGGTGTACCCGGGGGTCTTCTTGGCCACCGCGGTCAGGTCCACGGACTCGTCCACGGGCTTGCCCTTCACGTGCACCTTCAGGATCTGCTCGCGGCCCTTCAGGTCCGGGGCCTCGACCGGGATCTGCCGGTCAAAGCGGCCCGGGCGCAGCAGCGCCGGATCCAGCACGTCGGGACGGTTGGTCGCGGCGATCAGGATGACGTTGGTGGTGGCGTCGAAGCCGTCCATCTCCACCAGCAGCTGGTTCAGGGTCTGCTCGCGTTCGTCGTTGCCCCCGCCGATGCCGGCGCCGCGGTGGCGGCCCACCGCGTCGATCTCATCGACGAAGATGATCGCCGGGGAATTGTTCTTCGCCTGCTCAAACAGGTCGCGCACGCGCGAGGCGCCCACGCCGACGAACATTTCCACAAAGTCCGAACCGGAGATCGAGTAGAACGGGACCTGCGCCTCACCGGCGACGGCCTTGGCCAGCAGGGTCTTGCCGGTGCCCGGGGGACCGTAGAGCAGCACGCCCTTGGGGATCTTCGCGCCCACGGCCTGGAACTTGCCCGGCTCGCGCAGGAACTCCTTGATCTCGTGCAGCTCCTCCACGGCCTCATCGGCCCCGGCCACGTCCTTGAACGTCACCTGCGGCATGTCCTTGGTGATCAGCTTCGCCTTGGACTTGCCGAACTGCATGACCTTCGAGCCCCCGCCCTGGGAGCGGGCCAGGATGAACCAGAACAGGCCGGCGATCAGCAGGAAGGGGATGATCACGCCCAGCATGGAGACGAACCAGTTGTTCTGCACCGGCTGGTCGGTGAACTTGTTCAGCTTCGCGCCGTTCATGGCGTCGATAACCTGCTCGCTGCGGGCCACCGAATAGTAGAAGGAGACGTTCTTGCCCTTGTCGACCCCGTCCACGTTCAGCGGGTCCTTCAGCAGCAGGTCCACCCGCTGGTCCCCGTCGAAGATCTTCGCCTCGGCGGCGTTGCCCGAACGCAGCTGGTTCAGGCCCACCGAGGTGTCCACGCGCGCGCTGTTCTGCCCGAAAAGCATCGGCAGGAACAACAGCACGGCGGTGACCCCGACGAGCACCCAAATGATCCAGCTGTTAAAAAGTTTCTTGGTTTTCATCGATCCGGAGGTTCCCGTTCCCCCGCATCCCCCTCACGCACTTCATCCGACGTCCGGGCTACGCCATGTCTATCGATACTGATCAACGCACGCGGCGCACGAAAAGTTCCCTACTGGTAGATGTGGGGCGCCAGGGTGCCGATGCAGTCCAGGTTGCGGTACTTCTCCGCGTAGTCCAGCCCGTAGCCGACCACGAACTCGTTGGGGATGTCCATGCCCACGTACTTCACGTCGATCTTCACCTTGGCCGCCTCCGGCTTCTGCAGCAGGGTGCAGATTTCCACGCTGGCCGGGCCGCGGGATTCCAGGTTGGACTTCAGCCACGACAGGGTCAGCCCGGAGTCGATGATGTCCTCCACGATCAGCACGTGCTTGCCCATCAGGTCGGTGTCCAGGTCCTTGAGGATGCGTACCACCCCGGAGGACTGGGTGCCCGAACCGTAGGAGGAGACCGCCATCCAGTCCATGGTCACGTGCGACTTCAGTGCGCGCGAGAGGTCGGCCATGACCATCACCGCGCCCTTGAGCACACCCACCACGAGGATGTCGCGGCCTTCGTAGTCCTTGTCGATCTGCGCGGCCAGTTCGTTGATCCGGGCCTGGATCTCTTCCTTGGTGTACAGCACGTGGGCCAGATCGGCCTTGATCTCGTTCGAATCCACGAAGGTTCTCCTGAATGTAGAGGGGTGGTACCCCACTAGATTGCCACACTCCGGCCCCCAGTGTTTAGCCGGGTCTGGTGAAAACGATCACCGGACCGCGCCGGTAGGCGTAGATCTCTCCCTCCAGCTGCACCGGGCCGGCCGAACGGCTCGGCGCCGTGCCCAGTCCGGCCAGCTGCTGCAGCGCCGCGGTGCGTTCCCGGCTCGGGTTCGTTCCCCCGGCCGCGCGCACGGCCAGGCGCAGCACCCGCGAGGAAATGGCCGGGGGCAGTTCACGCAGCCCGCGCAGCGGCAGGCGGTGCCCGTCGGCCAGCTGCCGGTAGCTCTGCGCCGCCCACTCATCCAGCGCGTCCGCGTCCTGGGCGGCCAGTTCGGCGGTGCCCGCCAGCGCCTGGGGCAGGTGGGCGCCCAGCTCCCGGACCAGCACCGGCAGCACCCGGTGGCGGATCTGGTTGCGCCGGTAGCGCACATCCGTGTTGCTCGGGTCCTGCCACCAGTTCACCGACGCCTGCCGGCAGATCTGCTCCAGCTGTTCGCGGCGCAGGCCCAGCAGCGGGCGCCGATAGGGGCCGCGCACCGCGCGGATTCCGGCCAGCGAGCGCGTCCCGGAACCGCGCAGCAGCCCCAGCAGCACCTGTTCGGCCTGGTCATCCAGGGTGTGGGCGAGCAGCAGGGCCTGGGCACCGGTGGCGCCCAGAGCGTGCTCGAACTGCTGGTAGCGGGCATGACGGGCGCTGGCCTCATCCGCGGCGGTGCTCACCTGGCGCACCAGCACCGGGTCCAGGCCCAGGCTCCGGCAGGTTTCGGCCGCCTGCCGGGCCACCGCGTCGCTGCCCGCGGCCAGCTGGTGGTCCACGATCACCGCCCCGGCGCGCAGCTTGCCGGCGCGCACCAGTTCGGCCGCGGCCACCGCCATCCCCAGCGAGTCCGATCCCCCGGAGACCCCCAGCAGCACGAACTGCCCGCCAACCTGGCGCTGAATGGCGATCCGGGCCTGGGACAGGGCACTGCTCATCGCGCCGGCCTCACGCCATCCTCGCCAGCCACTGCTGCGGGTGGTCCAGCTCGCTGGCCGTGGGGAAGGCCTGGCGGGATTCGAAGATCCGGTTGAACCCGTCATAGCCGATCTGCCCGACGATGTGTCGCACGAACTTCTCCCCGCGCTCGTACTGCCGGGCCTTGGCATCCATGCCCAAAAGCTTGCCCACCCAGGTGGCGATCACCCCGCGGTTCTGGCCGCGGGCGGCGAAGCGCTGGCGGATGGTCTTGATGCTGGGGATGTCGTGAACGTCGTTCATCACCGCCATCGCGTGGCCCTCAAGCACCGACATGATGGTGGTCAGCTCCCCCACCTCGCTGCGCAGCGACTTCACCCGCTGGCCGATCTCGGCCATGGAGCGGGTCTTGCCGCCGCTGCCGGTGAAGATCGCGGCCAGCGTTTCACGCATCACCTCCGGCACCCAGGTGGCCACCTCGAACTGCAGCCGGTGGGTCTGCTCGTGGGTGGCGACCCACAGGTAGAAGTCCGCCGCGTTCAGGTTCATCTCCCCGCGGATCTGGGTGATGGTGGGGGCGTTGAGCAGCAGCCGCGAACCGCTGTAGGGGTCAAACTGGCCCAGCACCCGGGTGGAGAGGATGGAGAGCACCGCCCCCAGCTCGGCCCCGGCGATCACCGGCACGCTGGGCGGGGTGCTGGGCAGTTCGGGCATCATCGCGGCGAAGTTCTGGCTCACGGCCTTGGCCCATCCGGCGCGGTCCACCACCAGCACCTGGGCCGGCTTGGTGGAGCCCAGCCCCGAGATCGCCTCGGCCTTGCGCAGACCCAGTTCCGCCGCCTGGCGCAGCTCGGCCACGATCCGCGCGGCCTGCGCCTGGT
This sequence comes from Glutamicibacter creatinolyticus, assembly GCF_006094275.1. Lineage (GTDB taxonomy): Bacteria > Actinomycetota > Actinomycetes > Actinomycetales > Micrococcaceae > Glutamicibacter > Glutamicibacter creatinolyticus. The sequence goes on along the minus strand of NZ_CP034412.1, from coordinate 82,388 downwards.
CCAGGGCCGGCCCGGCGGGGGTCAGCGCCTTGGCGGTGGACAGGGCCACCTCCCAGTCAATCCACTGGTTCATGGTGTTTCTCCTTTGGTTGACGGTCTGCTAGCGGCAGCCGCAGGCGTGCAGCGCCCGCACCGCCGCATCCAGGGTCGGCTTGTGCGGGGCCAGTCCGCCGCCGGGGTGGTGGGCGAAGATGCTGAAGGCCACCGGGCGGCCATCGCTGGTGAGCGTCACCCCGGTGAGGGTGGCCACCCCGGACAGCGATCCGGTCTTGGCGCGGATCAGCCCGCGGGTGTCCGCCGTGCCCAGCCGATCGGCCAGGGTGCCACTGTACCCCGCCACCGGCAGCCAGTACGCCAGCTCGCGCAGCCCCGCGTCCGGGCTGTGGCTGGCGGCGTGCAGCAGGCCGGTCAGCGCGGCCGGGGGCACCTTGTTGCTGGCGGCCAGGCCGCTGGCGTCGGCTAGCTCCATCCCCTGCGCGCCAAGCCGTTCCGCGACCTGCTGCACCGCCTGGTTCGCCTGTCCGGGCTCAAGCCCCAGCTCCACGGCCACCAGCCGGCCCATGGTCTCGGTCAGGTAGTTGTCCGAAACCAGCAGCATGTGCTTGATCTGCGCCCCCAGCGGGGCCGAGTCGACGCTGGCCAGCACCTCGCCGCCCGGATAGGCGCCGCGCCCGCCGTCGGTGACCTGCAGGTGCGCGGACAGTTCGCGGGCGAAAACCCGGCGCACCGCTTGGGCCGCATCCCGCTCATGGGCCGCGCCCTTCACGGCGGAGGCCCGCCCGGCATAGTGCGCCAGCGGGTAGAGGTCGGCAATGTTGTTCGAGGTGTACAGCGACTTGTCCCAGGCCGCATTGCCCTGGGCGCCGGCGAACAGCGAATCGTCCAGCCACAGCTTGACCTGCTGCACCCCGCGCTGCTTCAGTTCCCTGGCCGTCTGCTCGGCCAGGGTCTTGATCCCGGCGTGCCCCACCGTCGCCGCCGGGTCCGAGGCTCCGTCCCCCAGCAGCACGTCCCCGCCGCCGCGCAGCACCAGGGTGTCCCCGTCCAGCAGGGTGCTGGTCTGCAGCCGGTGCCCGGCGCCCAGGGTGTCCAGGGCGGCGATGGCGGTGGCGATCTTCAGGCTGGAGGCGGGGGTGCCGGGCCCGGCGCCGTTCTTCTCGTAGAGCACCTGGCCGGTGGGCAAATCCAGGACCTGGGCGCTGAAGCCGGTGCCGTCCGGGGCGTCGGCCAGGATCGCGTCGAGCTTGGCGGTCAGGATCCCGGCATCCGTGATCGGGGCTTGCCCGCCCGGGTCGGTGACCTGCGCCGCGGGCGCCGGCTCCAGGGTGGCGCTGGCGGGGGTGTGGAAGGCCTGCGGGGCGCCGGTGAACAGGCGCGGGGCGCTGAACATCGCCACGATCATCGCCAGGGCCGCGGCTGCTGCGGCGATGAGGGTCACCAGCCGTCGGGTGGACGCCTTCATGCGCGAATTTTTCCCTTCCCCGGTTTATCAACTCTGCGTCGTTGCCATATACGCTTGGAATCGGATATCCCTAAGACTAGTTTAGGAGCGTGCTTTTAATGGGCCACGACGTCACTATCGAGATCCCGACCGGATCGCGCGTCAAGTACGAGATCGACCACGAAACCCACCGCCTGCGCCTGGACCGCGTGCTGTTCACCTCGATGCAGTACCCGACCCATTACGGCTACTTCGATGACACCCTGGGCGAGGACGGCGATCCGCTGGATGCCATGGTCTTCATCCCCGGTGTGGACCTGCTGCCCGGCGTGGTGGTCGAGGCCCGCCCGATCGGCGTGTTCAACATGACCGATGACGGCGGCGGCGACGCGAAGCTGCTGTGCGTTCCGACCGACAAGCGCTTTGAGCACATCAAGGAGCTTGAGGACATCGACCAGTGGCTGATCAAGGAGATCGAGCACTTCTTCACCCGCTACAAGGACCTGGAGCCGGGCAAGTGGGTCAAGGCCGAGGGCTGGGAGGGCCGCGAGGCCGCCGAGGCGGAGCTGGAGCGCTCCATCGCCCGCTTCAAGGGCTAGGCCAAACGGTGCAGGGGGCGGTGACCGCGGGGTTGCCGCCCTTCGCCGTACCCGAGGGCGGATCGGGGCCGCCGCGGCCCGGGGAAGGAACAAGATGACATCGGCGCACCCCACGGTGCTGTTGTGTAGGCAGCGTCCCCCGCGCTGGCTGCGCCGGGGCGGGGGCGTCCTGCTCCTGCTCGTGGCGGCCGGCCTGGCGGCGGGCACCGCCACGGCGGGCCTGCCGGCGCTGCTGGGGGCCGGGTTCTTCGCCCTGGCCGGGATCTGGTGGGCGTTCGCGGCCCGGATCTCGGCGCGGCTGGATGCCCACACCCTCACCCTGGCCGCCCCGTTGTGGCGGCGCAGGCTGCCGCGGGAGCAGATCAGCCAGGTCCGTGTCGAGCCGGATTCCGGGCTGAACCCGGGGCTGCTGAACTGGCCGGTGCTGCGCACCGGCGGGCTGATCCGCCTGAACATGGGCGGGCGCACGGCCGTGAGCTTCTCGGCCGGCGGGCGGCGCTACCAGTTCGTGCTGGACCGGCCGCAGCTCGCCCGGCAGCTGGCCCAGGCGCTGCGCGGCTGAGGTTCAGCTTTCCGGGTCGTCCTGAAAGACCCGCACCTCCTGGGCGCAGCGGCAGCCGGCGGCGAACTTCGCCGCCCATTCCAGCGCCTGCTTGTAGCTGGGCAGCTCCAGCACCGAGTACCCGCCTTCCAGCTGGCTGGTCTGCGGGTAGGTTTGCTTGCTCACGGTCCCGTCGGCGTGCACCATCACCGGCGGGATGCTCTCATCAATGCCGCCGCCGAACACCCACACCCCGGCCTCCTTGGCCTGCCGGACCACCTCGTGGGAGGCGCGCGCCACCTCGTGCAGGTCCTCGGGCGGGAAGTCCATCGCTCCGCTGGGAAATGAGATGAGGTATTTGCTCATGGTCAACTCCTTCGCTCGGGTTTTGGCCATGCTAGCCAAGCACCGGGACCGGCGCAGCGTTTCGCAGGCGCCGCCCAGCTGCCCGGCTAGAGGATGGAGTCCAGCACCTCGCCCTGGGTGACCTCGATGCTTTCCACATCCCGCAGCTTGCGCTCCACCGCCCGGGTGCGGGTGCCGGCCTCCCGCACGGTGTTCTGCGCGGTGGCCAGCTGCTTGCCCAGCTTGTCCCACACGTCCCCGTACTTGCGGAATTCCTCCTTCGCGGCGGCCAGCACCTGCCAGACCTCGCTGCTGCGCTGTTCGATGGCCAGGGTGCGGAAGCCCATCTGCAGCGAGTTCAGCAGGCTCATCAGCGTGGTGGGTCCGGTAATCAGCACGCGGTGCTCGGTCTGCAGCCGGCTGGCCAGCCCCGGGCGGCGCACCACCTCGGCGAACAATCCCTCGGTGGGCAGGTACATGATGGCGAAATCGGTGCTGTGCGGCGGGGCGATGTACTTCCCGGAGATCAGCTTCGCCTGCTCAATGATCGCCCGGTCCAGGGCCCGGCTGGCCTGCTCGATGTCCTGCTTGATTCCCGATTCCTGGGCGTCAAGCAGCCGCTCATAGTCCTCCTGCGGCAGCTTCGAGTCGATCGGCAGGTACACCACCCCCTGTTCCCGGCCGGGCAGCACGACGGCGAACTCCACGCTTTCGCGGCTGCCGGGGCGGATCACCACGTTCTGCTCGTACTGCTCGGCGGTCAGGATGTCCTCCAGCTGCCGGGAGAGCTGCACCTCGCCCCAGGAGCCGCGGCTTTTCACGTTGGTCAGCACGCGCTTGAGCCCGCCCACGTCGGCGGCCAGGGACTGCATCTCCCCCAGGCCCTGCTGCACCATCTCCAGGCGCTTGCTGACCAGTTCGAAGGATTCGCCCAGGCGCTTTTCCAAGGTGCCCTGCAGCTTCTCATCCACCGTCTCGCGCATCTTCTCCAGCTTCGCCTCGTTGCCGGCGCGCAGCTTGTCCATTTCCTCGCGCAGCAGGCTCTGCAGCTGCAGGTGGCGCGCGGAGTTCGACTCGGTCAGCGTTGTCAGCCGCTCGTCGAGGGTGGCGCGCACCCGTTCCAGGCGCACCTCGTTGTCCTGGCGGACCTCACCCAGCGCCTGGCGCAGCTCGGCGCGCTGGCTGCCCAGGTCCTGGCGCAGTTCCCCGTGGGTGGCGCGCACCGCCTGCGTGATGGCGGCCGGGTCCTGTCCCGCCGCCCCGGTGCGCCGCACCACCAGCAGGCCGAGCAGCACGCTCAACAGGATGTTGATGACCACCAGGATCACGAGGGCCACGGTCATGGGATTCGTCCTTTTCGGGTTGGGAAGCGCTTCGTGTTCCCAGTTCTAGCACCCGTGCCGGACAGTTGGCGCGATAATGGGAGGCATGCGTCTTCTGGTCACCGGTTTTGAGCCCTTCGGTTCCGATCACTTCAATGCCAGCGGCCAGGTGCTGGCCCTGCTGCCCTCCCGGGTCGGGCAGCACACCCTGGCAACGGCGCTGCTGCCGGTCTCCTTCGCGCGTTCCGGCCCGGCCCTGCAGCACCTGGTCGCCGAGCACCGCCCGCAGGCGCTGATCTGCCTGGGCGAGGCCGGGGGCCGCAGCCGGATCACCCCCGAACGCTGGGGCGTGAATGAGGATGACGCCAGGATCCCGGACAATGACGGCGCCCAGCCCCGCAGCCGCCCGATCACCGCCGGGCCGCCGCGGGTGGCCAGCACCCTGGACCCCGAACCGCTCACCGCGGCCCTGAACGCGGCAGGGTTCGGCGCCCGCGTCTCCCAGGACGCCGGGCGCTTCGTGTGCAACCACGTGGCCTACCTGGCCTACCGGATGCCGCTGCCGGCCCTGTTCATCCACGTTCCGGCGCTGCGCCCGGCCGGGCAGACGGCCACGGTGGGGGCGGAGACCGATGCGGGGACCGGGAACAACCACGCGGCCGGGCCGCGGGATCTAAACGAGCTGGCCCGGGCGCTGGAAGTGGCGCTGGGCACATTGTGACCGGCCGCGTCCCGCGGCTTTTGGCCCCGGTTCACGTCCTGGTCCTAGGCTGGATGGATCATGAGCCTGACCAACCTCACCCCCGTCCAGCAACTGCGGGCCGGGCGCCTGCCGGTGCGCCTGTTCAATCTGATCACCGGCCTGCTGCTCTTTGCGCTGGCGATGGCGCTGATGATCCGCGCCGGACTGGGGGTGGATCCGTGGGATGTGCTGCACCTGGGCCTGGCCGAACACCTGCCGCTGTCGCTGGGCACGATCGTGATCATCGTCGGCGCCCTGGTCCTGCTGGCCTGGATTCCGCTGCGCCAGTGGCCCGGGCTGGGGACGCTGGCCAATGTGGTGCTGATCGGGGTGGGCCTGGACCTGTTCCTGTGGCTGATCCCGCCGGTGCAGGGGCTGGGCTGGCAGCTGGGCGTGCTGCTGGCCGCAATCCTCATCAACGGGCTGGGCGGTGCGCTGTACATCGGCTGCCACTTCGGGCCCGGACCCCGCGACGGGCTGATGACCGGGCTGCACCTGCGCACCGGCTGGTCGATCCGGCTGATCCGCACGCTGATCGAGCTGGGCGTGCTGGGAGTGGGCTGGGCGCTGGGCGGCCCGGTGGGGCTGGGCACCGTGGTCTATGCGCTGCTGATTGGCCCGGCCACCCAGTTCTTCTTCCGCTACACGATCATTCGCCTGCCCGCGCCGCAGCCGGCGGGGGCGTAGTTCCGGGCCGGTCGGCCGCTTCGGTGAACAACTGCGCCAGCGCCTGGTCCCCGCCCTGCCCGGCGACCTGCGCCAGCCGGCGCAGCAGCTGCGGGTCGCTGCCGCGCAGGTAGTCCAGGGCCCCGGCGCGCCCGGCGCCGGTGCGCGGGGTCTCGGAGTGGGTGGCGGTAACCGCGTCGGCGGCCTGCACCTCGCGCAGCACCGCCTGCCGGTCCGGCTCGCCCACCCGCGCCTCGAGCATCAGCAGCCGCCCGTAGACCGCCGGGTTGCCGATCTTGATGCGCCGGGCGCCGATCAGTTGGGAGAGCATCGGCGCGCTGATGCCCAGCACGGCGGCCAGGGAACGCTGGGACAACCCGTAATCCTTCATCACCGCGCCGAAACGTTCGGCCAGGGACGTGCCATAGATGGCCCGTTGCTGTTCGATGGTGTTGTCCATGGAAATAGTTTCCCACGGACGTTTGCATTTGCAAACGCATGAGCTATATTTGCTTTTGCAAACACTCGCAACGGAAGGATCGAGAGATGCCCCGCTATCTGACCCGCCTCGTGGCGCTGCTGGCCACCGGGCTGCTCTGCGCGGCACCCCTGGCCGCCGCGCAGGCCGATGAGCCCCCGGCCGCCGAACTGCAGCCGGTCATGGTGGTCATGGACTACTCCAGCTCCATGCTGGCCAAGGACGCGGACGGGAAGGGCACCACCCGCATCGACGCCGCGAAGAAGGCCACCAAGCACCTGATCAACAACGCACCCCAGGACGCGTCGATGGGCCTGGTCGTCTACGGCTCCAAGACCCCGAAGAAGTGCGATGACATCACCACCGTGCAGAAACCGGGTCCGGTGGACAAGAAGGAGCTGGCCGGCAAGCTGGACGGGCTGAAGGCCGTGGGCGAAACGCCGATCGGGGCCTCGCTGCTGCACGCGGCCAAGGAGCTGCAGCAGGTCAAGGGCCCCAAGTCGATCATCCTGGTCTCCGACGGCGAGGAGAACTGCTTCGAGCCCCCGGCCTGTGACGCGGCGAAGGACCTGGCCGGGCAGGGCATCGACCTGACCGTGCACACCATCGGCTTCAAGGTGAACTCCAAGGCCCGGGCCGAACTGGAATGCATCGCCAAGACCACCGGCGGCAGCTACGTCACCGCCCAGGACGCCGACTCGCTGCAGCAGGAGCTGACGGTGCGCACCCTGCGCGCCTTCGCCGGCTACACCCCGGCCGGCGCCCCGATTCAGGGAGCCACCCAGATGCATGAGGCCCCCACCATGGTTCCCGGCCAGTACCTGGACACCCTGGAGCGCGGGGAAACCGAGAGCTGGGTCAGCAAGGACGGCACCACCAAGTACTACAAGATCGGTCCGCTCAAGCCCGGCGAGCGCGCCCACTTCTCCGCCACCATGATCCCGGACCAGACCTACGACCACGCCACCGTGGCCTCCGGCCGGGTGCGGGTGCAGCTGGTCAACGGGCAGGGGCGCGAGTGCACCTCCGCGCAGAGCGCCAACTCCAACACCAGTGAGCTCGGCCGCCCGATGAGCGGCTACGTCAACAGCCCCGAGTACCGCCAGGACGCCTCCACCGGCTGCTTCGCCGACGGCACCGGCGAACTGTTCGCCAGGGTGACCCGCGACGGGGAACTGCAAAAGGACGCCCCCATGGACGTGGAGCTGCTCTACGTGCTGGAACCGGCCGTGGACGCCACGCTGCTGGGCGCCGAGGCGCGCCAGGCCGATGAACCCAGCTCCGTCACCGTGACCGGGCAGGCGGACCCGGTGCTGGGCGGCTCCAGCTTCAACGACGCGCTGCCCATCGAGTCCGGGAAGATCTATGCCGACTCCGCACTGACCAGCGAGGGACGCTACTACAAGGTGCACGTGGGCAACGGGCAGAAGCTGAACCTGCGCGCCACCAGCGGGAACAACACCGAAGCGGGCACCAACAAGGTGGGCGTGGCGGTGTACTCGGCGGTGCGCGAGCAGGTGCAGATGGTGGGGGAAAATTCCCTGTACCGCTCCAAGACGAACTCCACGGCGACCTTGAACATGCGCACCGCGGTCGACCAGTCCAACCGTTCCGGTTCGATCGGCAAGGACGCCTACCTGGGCGGGGACTACTACGTGGTGGTGTATTCCGACACCTGGCAGCAGAAGTCCAATGCGGTGCCCTTCGAATACGAGCTGGCCGTGGAGGTCACCGGCACCGAGCAGCCCTTCCCGGGCGCCGCGCCGATCTTCGAGGGCGAACCGGCCGGCGAACCGGACACCGACCAGGATGCCGGGCAGGCTTCAGCCGAACCGGCCCCCGCCGAACAGCAGCAGGATCAGCCGGAGCCCAGCCAGCAGCCGCAGGCCACCGGGCAGGCAGGCCCCTCCAGCGGCCCGCTGTGGCCCTGGTTCACCGCCGGGCTGCTGATCACCGCGGCCGTGCTGGCTGCCGGCAGCTTCCTGCAGCGCCACCGCGCCACGGCGGTCGTGGAACCGGCGACCACCCAGATCCAGAACAACGAGCCGAAGGGACGGCCATGAGGAAGCTTGTACTGAGCACGGCGCTGGGCCTGGCCCTGGTGGCCCAGGGCGCCACCGCCGCGGTGGCCGAGCAGAGCCCGGAGAGCAAGATCCTGGCGCACCAGCCGGTGGGCGCCGATATCACCGGCTCGGATTCCATGGATTCGGCGCCCCGGCTGGAGGCGGGCGCCCACCAGGACCGCCTGCCGGTCACCGGTGAGGAGCAGGCCCGCTACTACAAGCTGCCCGACATCCAGGACGGCGAGCGCCTGACGGTCAGCGGCCAGCCGATCGTGGACATGATGGGCGAACCCACCAGCCGCGAATCGATGCGCTTGCGCGCCGAGCTGCTTGATTCGCAGGGGCGCGCCTGCGCCGGCAACTCGAACGCTTCGATCTCCCGCAGCAATTCCACCCCGCTGCCGGTCCTGCACCTGCAGACCACGGCGAAGGACACCTACTCCACCTGCTTCTCCAACGAGGATGACACGGTGTACCTGAAGCTGCAGCGCACCGGGCAGTGGCAGGCGCAGGACGAGGTGCCGGTGGAGCTGCGGGTCAGCGTCGAACCGGCGGTGGATCCGACCTCGCTGTCCGGGGTGATGCCCGAACAGCAGCCCCCGGTCTCGGTGAGCCTGAGCGGGGAGCCGAGCCCGGTGTCCGGCGGCAGCGGTTTCGCCACCGCCACCGGGCTTTCCGCCGGCACGATCTCCGCCGATTCGGTGCTGCCCTACGAGGTCAAGTACTACAAGGTGCACCTTTCGGAGGGTCAGCGGCTGAGCTACCGGTTGAGCGTGCAGCCCTCCGAGAACGCCAGCGCCTCCGGGCTGGCCACCGGCACCTATTCCCCCCTGCTGGCTCCGGACGTGGCCGGCACGAGCTGGGACAAGCTCTCCCGGGAGGATGTGGGCGCCTCGGTCACCCGCAGCACGCTCAGCGAGGTCTCCCGCGACCTGGTGGACGGCTACGGGGGAAGGTTCGGCCTGCGGGTGCCCGGCGACTACTACATCGCGGTGGCCGGCACCGCTAATGACCCGCGTGGACTGAATCCGCTGAACTATTCGCTGGCCGTTGAGGTCAGCGGGGAGGCGAAGAACACCGGCGCCTGGGAGCCGGAAATCGGCGAGCAGGGCCAGGCCCTGGCCGCAGGGGCCGGTTCCTCCTCCTGGCTGCCCAGCGGCGCCCAGCTCGGCGCATTCCTGGGCGGGGCGGCGGTGGCGCTGGCCGGCTTTGCCGGGCTGTGGCTGCTGCGCCGCAAACGCGCCTAGCGCGCCCCTAGGGGGACGGGGACATCGGGTGCCATCGGTACCCGGTGTCCCCTTCTTCGCAGCGCAGCTGCTCATCATCCAGCCCGCGCACCTTCAGCCCGGCCTCCAGAACGGTGCACTGCTCCCCAGCCTGCACATTGGAGCTGATCTCCACCCCCGGGTCGCTGGCCGACGGCTTGCTGGCCGGAGTGCTGGGCGCGCTGGCCGGGGTGCTGGGCGCTGCGGACGCCGTGCCGGGCTCGGGGCCGGGTGTCTGCTGCTGCGGTGCCGGGTCCGTGCTGCCCTGCCCCGCGTCCTGTCCCGCCCCCTGGTCCGCCCCGATGAGCCACAGCGAGAGCGCCCCGAGCAGCACCGCGAGCGCCAGCAGCGCCCAGGGCAGCGCCTTGCGCGGTGCGCCGCGGCGCTGGGCCGCTTCCGCTTCCCGTGCGATCGCCGGTTCGGGCTGCGGCGGCACCGCGGCGTCTGGCCCTGCCGGGTCCGGCGCCTCGTTGGGCGGGAAGTGGTCGAACACCTCGAACACCTCCCCGGAGGCCACCCGGTAGCCTTCCCGGTTGCGCAGCCCGGCCAGCAGTTCCGGGGCCCGGGCGGCCGCCCGCTGCCGATCATCCGGCTGGGGGCTGAGCAGCCCAACCAGCACCCGCTCCAGCGGCCCGGCGGGTGGCTGGCCGGAGAGCGCCTCGCAACGCTCACGCAGCGCCGGGCCGTGCAGGGCCGGGTCAAGCAGCTGCACCCCCAGCACCCCCAGCGCGTACAGGTCCTGGGCGGGTTCCGGGTCGGCGCCGGCCCGCTGCCCCGGGGCCAGGAAGCCGTCGGTGCCCACGGTGATCCCCAGCTGGGTCAGCCGCGGCTGGTCCATGTGGGCGGCAATCCCGAAATCGGTCAGCCGCACCCGCGGCACCCCGGTCCCGGTCAGCTCCAGCAACACATTGGCCGGCTTCACGTCCCGGTGGATCCACCCGGCGGCGTGCACGTGGCCCAGCGCCTCCAGCAGCTGGGCCAGCACCTCTGCCGTCAGCTCGGGGCTCATCGCCCCGTAGTCCTGCAGGGCGGTGTGCAGGTTTCCGCCGCGCATCAGCTGGGAGGCGATGACCACCCGGTCATCCACGGCCGCCCACCCGTAGGGGGTGAGCAGATGGGGGTGGTCGAACTTCACGCCCTGTTCGCGCACGAAGCGCAGCAGCTCCCCGCTGTAGCTTTGGCGCATCACCTTCGCGGCGCAGCGCCGCCGGCACTGCAGGTCCCGGGCCAGCCACACCGAACCCGAGCCGCCCTGGGCAATGTGCTCGATCAGCTCAAACCGCCCGGCTATGACCTCTGCCATGCGCTCTCCTTCAGTTTCCCTGCGGTACCAGCCTAGGTCACCGCCGCCCGCGCGCCGGGCCGGATTCGCGCAACATCAGGACAAAGCGGGCCTGGCACGCAATACTTAAGCCATGTTTGTCGTTGCGCTCAGCCCCCGGCCCCGTTCGGTCACTGACGTGGCCGCGGCCGGAGAGGCGTTGTGGCACCAGTTGGGCCAGGTGCACACCCACGCACCGTTTACCGCGCTGTCCGGGCAGCTGCTGCTGGGGATGCCGGCGGATGCGGCGGCGGCCGTGGACGCGGTGCTGCGGGTGGCGCGGCTGAACTTCTGCAACATCGGGCTGGGCATCGGCCCGCTGCACACTCCGGTGCCCGAGGATGCCGAGCAGATCGACGGGCGGGCGCTGCGCCGGGCGCTGGGTGCGCTGCAGGCGGCCGGGCACCGCGGGGAGCGGGTTCCGATCTGCGTCTCGGGGCCGGCGGCGGAGCTGGACACGGGCATCGAGGGGCTGTTGCGGTTGCTGGGCCAGTCCATCCGCACCCGCACCGAGGCCGAATGGGCGGTGGTGGATCTGATGACCCCGGGGGTCCGCGGGCAGCAGCGGGCGATCGCCCAGGCCCTGGACATCACCCCGCAGGCGGTCTCCGCGGCGATCGTGCGCTCGGGGTTCAACGACGAGCACGACGCCCGGGCCGGGGTGGCCCGGCTGCTGCAGCTGGCCGACGCGGGCTAGCACGCCGGCGCCCGAAAAGATTTTCGAACCATCTTGCGCGCTGCCCCGCAGCCGGACCCAAAGTGTCGGGGGTCACACCTACGCTGGAAGTATGGACCAGCAAGAACACAGCCACCGCCGCAAGGCGGAGCGGAAGATCAGGCAGCAGATGCCTGAGGGCTGCCTGCACGATGAGGTGGCCGAGCTGATCGAGCAGCTCACCCGCCGCGTGGACATCCTGCTGCGCGCCGGGGAACGCGGGGACTGCGCGGAGGCGCTGCGTCAGCTGGAAAGCGCCAAGGCCAGCTACTGCGCCATGCAGGCCAAGCTGGCCTACCGCCTGGAAAAGGACACGATCTTGGATGCGGAGGACCGCTGCATCAACATCGACCAGTTTGAGCGCGGTGCCGCGGCCTCGGTGGCCATGGCCCGGCGCCAGTCCCAGCAGGGGGCCCGCTCCTATCTTCAGGCCTGCCGGATGCTGGTGGAGGACCTTCCCAACCTGTGCGCCAGTTTTGAGCGCGGGCATCTTTCCGAACGCCAGATCCTGGCGATCACCGGCCCGTTGACGGACGTGAACGCCCGCCGTCGTCGGGAATTCGATGAGCTTTTTGCCCGCGAACCGGAGATGTTCCAGGACCTGGGCACCAAGCGGTGCCGCGACGCGGTCGAACGCTTCACTATGCGCCATGAGAGCATCGAGAAGGCCGACCGGATCGGCAAGGCCGCGGAGGAACGCCACGTGATCTTCACCCGCGGCAAGGACTGCGTGTGGCTGCGCGCCAAGCTGCCCCTGGAGGAGGGTGTGGGCCTGGAGACCAGCCTGAAGCGGCGGGCCAGGCGGGAACGCGCGGCCGGGGACAAGCGCAGCATGGCCCAGTTGATGACCGATCTGCTCACCCGCCAGTCCATCACCGGCAACGCCGCGAAGCTTCCGGTGTTCGTGGACGTCAAGCTGATCATGACCGACCGCACGCTGCTGCTTGGGGATCGGGAGCCGGCCTACCTGTGCGGTTACGGCTTCGTGCCGGCCCAGTATGCGCGCAGCCTGGTCACGGAGATGGACACCCGGCTCTACGATGCGAAGTGGAATGAGGACACCGAGGAGCTCAGCGACCGGATCGGGGTCTTCCCGGAGCTCCAGCGCCTGTTCACGGCCCCCGGCACCGGGGAGCTGATCGCGATGGATTCCAAGGCCCGCGCCGTCCCGGAGAACCTCAAGGACTTCCTGCAGATCCGGGACGTGCGCTGCCGCACCCCGTACTGCGATAACGACGCCGCCGAATTTGACCACATCACCCCGTGGCGGGCCGGGGGCCTGACCAACGTGCACAACACGAACTACCGGTGCCGTTGGTGCAACCAGGCCAAGGAAACCCCGGGATGGCATGAAAGGGTGGTGCGGGAGGACCCGCACACCATCCGGATCACCACCCCCGACGGGGCGGTCTACCAATCACTGGCCCCACCGCCAACCACGGTCTACCGCAATCCTTCACCCTCGCTGATCGCCCAGGCCTGCTGGCTGCCTGCCGCCACCGACGCCGCAGCCTAGCGCGCCAGGACTCCGCGCAGCACCGGCACCAGACCGTCGTCCCACACCGAATCGGTCACCGAGTCGGCGACCGCCTTGACCTCATCTGGGGCCTGGCCCATGGCCACCCCCAGCCCGGCCCACTGCAGCATCTCAATGTCGTTGCGCCCGTCCCCGACCGCGATGGTCTGCTCCGGGGCAAAGCGCAGGATCCCGCGCAGCCGTTCCAGGCCACTGGCCTTGGTGGTGCCTTCGGCGGCGATGTCCAGCCAGGCGGTCCAGCCCACCGAGTAGGTGACCCCCGACAGTCCCAGCCCGTGCACGGCACGGCCGAACTCCTCGGCGCTGGAGTCGGTGGAGAACACCACCACACGCACCGCCTTGCTGTTCACCAGCTCCTCAAAGTCGACGACCCTGGCCGGGGCGCCGAAGCTGACGTCGCTGAACTGCTCGCTGGAAAGGAACTCGCCGCGCTCGTTCTCCAACGCGTACTTCGCGTTGGGCAGGGTGCGCCACAGGGTGGCCAACACCAGGGAGGGGTCAAAAATCTCGCGGTGGATGACCTCCACCTCTTCTCCGGTCACCTTGGCCAGCACCCCGCCGTTGCAGGCCACCACATAGCCGTGCTCGATGCCCAGTTCCTGCACCACGGGCAGGGCTGCGCCCAGGGAGCGGCCGGTGGAAATCACCACTTCATGTCCGGCGCCCACCACTTCGCGCGCGGCGCTGCGCACCTGCTGGCTCATCTGGTCCTGATGGTTCACGATGGTGCCGTCAACGTCTAGGCACACCATTAACTTATCGTTGGTCAACCGGTCTTCGTTGCCGGTCTTGGTCATGACTGTCATAACCCCAGTGAACCATCTTGTCCCACAATTGGCGATGATGCGGCGCACATGTGCGATGAACGTGCGGCGACTTCGTGGTAAACCTGAGCATAAGAGCGCCCATTTTGCAGGAGGGCAGCAACAATGCGCGAACCATCGGCCACCCGGCGCCACACGCCACTGGCCCAGGGGTGCGGCCAGCCGCACAGCTGCCCGGAACCGGTGCGGCTGCGGGTGCTGGGCCAGGTCCCGTATTTCCGCGGCCTCTCCGAGCAGCAGCTGCGGGTCATTGACGGCCAAATGCAGTCCCTGGCCTGGGCGGAGGGTGAGCACCTGTATGCGACCGGACAGCCGGCCAGCGACCTGTACGTAATGGCGTCCGGGCGGGCCAAGGCGTTTCACGACACCGCCGAGGGCCAGCAAGTGGTGGTGGACCTGCTGGGCCCCGGCGACCTGTTCGGCGGGGTGCCGGCCCTGGGCCATGACCGCTACCCGGAAACCGTGCAGGCGCTGAGCACCACCTGCGCGCTGCGGATGGACAACGCCACGTTCGAAAACATCCTGGGGCAGTTCCCCCCGGTGGCGCTGCAGGTGCTCAACGCCCTGGCCGGGCAGCTGCGCACCACCCGCTCCACGCTGGCCGAACACTACGCCGCCCCGGTGGCCAGCCGGGTCGCCGCGACCCTGCTGCGCCTGGCGGACAAGTTCGGCACCCCCAGCCGGCAGGGTGAGCTGATCCAGTTCCCACTCTCCCGCGCCGATTTGGCCGGGATCACCGGGGCGAGCCCCGAATCGGTTTCCCGGGCGATGAGCTCTCTGCGCAAGGCCGGCATCATCGAGACCGGGCGGCGCTGGACGGCGCTGACCGACCGCGCCAGGCTCACGGAGATCGCCGAAAACTACTAGCCAGAGCGTATGTGCGGTTAACTGACGCAGATCATGGTGGGGGTTGGGGCCCGTTCGTAGGGTGAAGGTACTTCCCGGGATACCGGGAAGGACGCAACCTGCGAAAGGAAAGCCATCATGAGCACCACGACCAGCATTTGGACCACGCTGCGCGCCGAGGGATTCTCCTGCCCGTCCTGTGTGGGAAAGATTGAAAAGCAGGTCAAGAAGCTGGATGGGGTCACCGAGGTGAAGGTGCACTTCGCCTCCTCCCGCGTCCAGGTGCAGCACGACCCGCAGCGCGCCAGCGTGCAGGACCTGGTCTCCGCCATCGCCAAGGCCGGCTACAAGGCCGTCCCGGCGGCGTTCTAGAGGGCGTGGTGATCATGCACAAGGTGTGGCAAACGCTGCGGCGGCTGACCGCCGGACGCTGGTTCATCCCCGCCGTTTCCGGGGCGCTGATCCTGGTTTCCCTCCTGCTCTCCGCCGGCTTGGGCCAGCAGCCGGCCGGCGACGTGTTCATGGTCGCCGCCGCGGTGCTGGCCGGGTACCGGATCGCCCTGGCCGCCGGACGGTCACTGTGGGGCCGGCATGTGGGCATCGACCTGCTGGTCACGGTGGCCGCGGCCGGTGCCGTGGTGATCGGCAACTACTGGGAGGCGGCCGCGGTGACGTTCCTGTTCGCCGTCGGGCACGCCCTGGAGGCCGCCACGCTGGACCGGACCCGTTCGGCGCTCTCGGCGCTGGTGGCCGTGGCCCCGGACGAGGCGGTGGTGCTGCGGGAGGGGCAGCAGCACCGCGTGCCGGCCGGGCAGGTGCTGGTCGGCGAGCTGGTGCTGGTCAAGGACGGGGCGAAGGTCCCGGTCGACGGCCGGGTGCAGCACGGCAGCGCCGGGGTGGATGAAAGTTCGATCACCGGGGAGTCCCTGCCGGTGGACAAGGCCGCCGGGGACCAGGTCTTCGCCGGCACCATCGCCACCAGCGGCTTCCTGCAGGTGGTGGCCGAGGGCATCGGCGCGGACACCACCCTGGCGCGCATCATCCACCGGGTCGAGGAGGCGCAGGACGCCCGGGCCCGCACGCAAAGCTTCTTCGACCGGTTCGCCACCTGGTACACCCCGGCGATCATCCTGCTGGCGCTGGTGGCCGGGCTGCTCACCTCCGATGTGGTGCTGGCCCTGACCCTGCTGGTCATCGGCTGCCCCGGCGCCCTGGTGATCTCCATCCCGGTGGCGGTGGTGGCCGGCATTGGCCGGGCCGCGAAGGACGGGATCCTGATCAAGGGCGGGGAGTATCTGGAGCAGGCGGCACGGATTGACACGGTGGCCGTGGACAAGACCGGCACCCTGACCGAAGGCCGCCCCCAGCTGACCGACCTGGTGCCGGTCGGCCGGGGCGTGGACGCCGCGCAGCTGTTGGAGGTCGCCGCCCGCGGCGAGGCCGGCTCCGGGCACCCGCTGGCCCAGCCGATCCTTACGGCCGCCGCGCAGCGGGGCCTGGTGGTGCCGCTGCCCGAGCAGGTCGAACCGGTGCTGGGCAAGGGGATCCTGGCCCGCTCCGCCGGCCAGCGGATCCTGATCGGCAACCCCGCCCTGCTGGCCGATCACGGGCTGGTGCCCGGGGCGCGGGCGGCCGCGGCGGCCGGGGAACTGGCCGCCGCCGGCAAGACCCCGATGCTGGTGGCGCTGGACGGTCAGGTGCTGGGGGTGGTCGCGGTCGCGGACACGGTGCGCGCCGACGCCGCGCAGATGGTGCGCGAGCTGCGCGCGGTGGGGGTCAAGCGCATCGTCATGCTCACCGGGGACAGCGCCCCGGTGGCGCACGCGATCGCCGCCCGCACCGGCATCACCGAGGTCAGGGCGTCGCTGCTGCCCGAGGACAAGCTGGAGATGGTGCGTGAACTGCAGCGCGGCGGGCACACGGTCGCGATGGTCGGCGACGGGGTGAACGACGCCCCGGCCCTGGCTGCTGCGGACATCGGGGTGGCCATGGGCGCGGCCGGTTCGGCGGTGGCCGTGGAAACCGCCGATGTGGCGCTGATGGGAGACAACCTGCTGCGCCTGCCCCAGGCGATCGGTGCGGCCCGGCGCACGGTGCGGGTGATGCGCCAGAACATCATCATCGCGGTGGCCACCGTGGTGCTGCTGCTGGCCGGCGTGTTCGCCGGCGGGGTGACCATGGCGCTGGGCATGCTGGTGCACGAGGCCTCGGTGCTGGTGGTCATCGGCAACGCGATGCGCCTGCTGCGCCGCAGCCCGGCCCGCCGGGACGCCGGGGTCCAGCGCCCGGCCGCGCTGGGCGTCCAAGTCGAGGCATGAGGCGAAAAAACGCCACGGCCGCCGGTACCCTACCGGCGGCCGTGGCGTTCGCGGGCGTGCTAGGACAGCACTTCCAGCCCGCCCAGGTAGGGCTGCAGCGCCTTGGGCACGTTCACGGTGCCGTCCGGGTTCTGGTGGTTCTCCAGGATCGCCACAATCCAGCGGGTGGTGGCCAGGGTGCCGTTGAGGGTGGCCACGGCCCGGGTCTTGCCCGCCTTGCCGTCCACCACCTGGCGTTCACGGATGTTCAGGCGGCGGGCCTGGAAGGTGGTGCAGTTCGAGGTGGAGGTCAGCTCGCGGAAGGTCCCCTGGGTGGGCACCCACGCCTCGCAGTCGAACTTGCGGGCCGCGCTCATGCCCAGGTCCCCGGCGGCGGTGTCGATCACCCGGTAGGGCAGCTCCATCTTCGCCAGCATTTCCTCTTCCCACGCCAGCAGCCGGGCGTGCTCCGCCTCGGCCTGCTCGATCGTGGTGTAGACGAACATTTCCAGCTTGTTGAACTGGTGCACGCGGATGATCCCGCGGGTGTCCTTGCCCGCGGCCCCGGCCTCGCGGCGGTAGCAGGAGGACCAGCCGGCGTAGCGCAGCGGCCCGTCGGACAGGTCCATGATCTCGTTCGCGTGGTAGCCGGCCAGCGCCACCTCGCTGGTGCCCACCAGGTACAGGTCATCGCGTTCCAGGCGGTAGATCTCGTCATCGTGTTCGACGTCGAAGCCGGTGCCCTGCATGATTTCCGGGCGCACCAGGGTCGGGGTGACCATCGGGATGAACCCGTAGGAGACCGCCTGGTCCAGGGCCATGTTCATCATCGCCATCTCCAGGCGCGCGCCGATCCCCTTCAGGAAGTAGAAGCGCGAACCGGAGACCTTCGCCCCGCGCTCCATGTCGATCGCGTCCAGCTTCTCGGCGATCTGCAGGTGGTCCAGCGGCTCGAAGCCCTCGGCGGCAAAGTCGCGGGCCGTGCCCACGGTCTTGAGCACCGTGAAGTCGTCCTCGCCGCCGGAGGGGATGCCCTCGACGATCAGGTTCGGGATGGAGCGCTGCAGGGCGCTGGCCTTCGCGGCGGCGGCGTCGGCGGTGGCCTGGGCCTGCTTGACCTTCGCGGCCAGGTCCTTGACCTCGGCCAGCAGGGCGGCGCGCTCCTCGCCCTTGGCCTTGCCGACCTTCTTGGAGAACACGTTCTGCTCCGAGCGCAGCGTCTCGAAGGCGGCAATGGTTTCACGGCGGGCCACATCGGCGTCCAGCAGCTGGTCAACGAGCGTCTCGTCGGCGCCGCGGGCACGCTGCGAGGCGCGGTACAGGTCCGGATTATCGGTGAGCATTTTCAGGTCGATCACAAGATAAGCGTAGCAACCATGAGTACGATGAAGTCACTATGCATAGAAACCGCGTGATCATCGCTTCATTGGCCGGCGGCGCCGGCGTGGCCGCGCTGCTGAGCTGGCGGTCGGTGCGCAAGCTCATCGAACCCAGCAGCCCGCTGAGCCGGGAACCGGATGAGGTGGAGCAGGTCGCGGCCGGCCAGGTCGCCATCGTGGTCAATCCCTCCAAGTCACAAGCCGAAACCGCCTGCCACGCGGTGCGTCGGGTGTGTGCCGAGGCCGGGCTGCCCGAGCCGCTGGTGTTTGAGACCACGGTGGACGACGCCGGGCAGGGCGGCGCGCGCCAGGCGCTGCAGGCCGGGTGCGACACCATCCTGGCCGCCGGCGGGGACGGCACGGTGCGCGCGGTGGCCGAGGTGATCGAGGGCGCGGAGGCAACCCTGGGCATCCTGCCGCTGGGCACCGGCAACCTGCTGGCCCGCAACCTGGAGATCCCGATCGACGATGTGCACACCACCGCGCTGCTGGCGGTGCGCGGCCGGGTGCGGCGCATCGACGTGGGGCATTTGCGCCTGCAGCACCTGAACGGCACGGAGGCGGACCACGCGTTCCTGGTGATCGCCGGGGTGGGCACCGACGCGGACCTCTTTGACGACACCGACGAGCAGCTCAAGCGCCGGGTCGGCTGGCTGGCCTACTCGGAGGCCGGGCTGCGCCAGCTGCCCGGGCAGCGCAAGCGCGTCTCCTTCCAGCTCGGGGACGGCCCCTGGCAGACCCGCCGGGTGCGTTCGGTGCTGTTCGCCAACTGCGGCAAGCTGCAGGGCCTGGACTTCGTGCCCGAGGCGAAGCTCGATGACGGGATCCTGGACGCGGTGGTGCTCTCCCCGCGCTCGGCGGCCGGGTGGGTGTGGATCTTTTTGAAGACCGCGTTCCGGGCGAAGAACGAGATCCCGGTGATTTCCTTCTACAAGACCAAGAAGGTCTCGCTGCGCTGCACGGAGCCGATGAACACGCAGATCGACGGGGACCCGACCGGCATGGTCAATACCCTGCAGGCCTGGATCAACCCGTCGGCGCTGCGCATCCGCACCGCCTAGAGGCGGTGCAGCAGCTGGCCCACCCATTCCCGGGCCCGGATGAAGGCCTCGTTGGAGTTGTGTGAGTCGATGCTCGGGGTGATCCCCTCCGCGGCGTTGTAGGAGCCCAGGAACTTCAGATCCGGGCACAATCGGTGCAGCCCGGTCAGCGCCGCTGCGACCCGCTCCTCGGCCAGGTGCCCGTCGATGTCCACGGAGAAGAAGTAGCTGCCCAGCCCCGTGCCGGTGGGCCGGGACTCGATGCGTGAGAGGTTCACCCCGCGCGCGGCGAACTGCTCCAGCAGCGCCATCAGCGCGCCGGGCTTGTCCTCGGGCAGCGGGACAATCAGGGTGGTCTTGTCCACCCCGGTGGGCGCCGGCAGCGGTCCGGGACGGGTGACCAGGAAGAAGCGGGTGACCGCCCCCAGGTTGTCCTCCACGCCCTCGACCAGCACCTTCAGGTTGCGGTCGTGGGCCACCAGCGGCGAGCAGATCGCCGCCTGGTGGTGCTGTTCGGGGTCCTGCAGCCCCACGGCGGCGGCCGCGGTGGAGGAGCCCTGGATAAATTCCGCTCCGGGAATATTGGCCTGTACCCAGCCGCGGCACTGCGCCCAGGCGACCGAATGCGTGGAAATCTGGGTGATCTGCTCCAGCGCGTCGATGTCCTCACGCACCGCCAGCACGAACGTGATCGGCACCAGCACCTCGCGCACGATCTGCAGGTGGTCGGCCCGGGCGATCGCGTCCAGGGTGGCCGAGACCCCGCCCTCCACGGAGTTCTCGATCGGCACCATCGCCCCGTCCACCGAGCCCTCCAGCACCATCGCCAGCGCCTCGTTCACGTTGGCGGCCGGGACCCGCTCGGCCTCGTCCGCGCCGGGAACCTGCAGCAGGGCGGCCTCGGTGAAGGTTCCCGACGGGCCCAGGTAGGCATATCTCATCGAACGGCCGGCTCCTGCCCGTTTTCGGATTCCATCGGCAGCTGCGCCTCGATCCACGCGTCCGAGCCCCCGGCAATGTTGTACACCGAGTAGCCCATCCCGGTCAGCCAGGCCGAGGCCTGGGCGGAGCGGCCCCCGGTGCGGCAGATGACATAGGTGTCCACATCCGGATCCAGTTCCTCGAAGCGTTCGGGAAGCTGGCCCAGCGGGATGTGGGTGGCGCCCTTGGCGTGGCCCTCAACCCATTCGAAGTCCTCGCGCACATCCAGGATCAGCGCCCCGTCGGGCACCTCGGTCACCGAGACGGTCTCGAAGTCACTCATGGTTAGCGTTCCTCTCGCATAGGGTGTTTGCTTATAAGACTAATGAGTTCGAGCATCGAAAGCAGACATGTTGACGTCATCCGCCCTGAAGTTGCGCAACCAGCTGGCCGCCGGGGAGGTCTCCAGCCGGGAAGTGACCGAACACTACCTGCGGCGCATTGAACGCTTCGCCTCCCTGGGCGCGTTCGTGCACGTGGAGCAGCGGGCGCTGCAGGCCGCGGCGGCCGCGGACCGCCAGTTCATGCGTGGGCCCATCGGGCGGCTGCACGGGATGCCGATCGCGTTCAAGGACCTGAACGAGGTCGCCGGGATGCCCACCACCTACGGGTCCAGGGCGGTGCCGCACCTGGTGGCGGCACGCGACCACCCGCTGGTGGCCCGGCTGCGCGCCGAGGGGGTGGTCATCACCGGAAAGACCCAGGTCCCGGAGTTCGGGCTGAGCAGTTATTCGGAGAACCTGATCGCCGCCCCCTCCCGCAACCCGCTGAACCCCCAGCTGTCCTCCGGGGGATCCTCCGGCGGGCAGGCGGCGGCGGTGGCCGCCGGGCTGCTGCCGCTGGCCCCTGGCAGCGACGGGGGCGGGTCGGTGCGCATCCCGGCCGCGGCCTGCGGGCTGGTGGGCCTGAAGCCGGCGCTCGGGCGGGTTCCGGCCGATGTCGCCGAGGGCTACCTGGACCGCTTCGGCGCCCCGAAGCTGACCGTGAGCGGTCCGCTGGGGCGCGATGCGAAGGACACCGCCCTGCTGCTGGATGCGATGCTCGGCCAGGACCGCTACCTGCCGGCCCTGCAGGACGGGCCGGTGGACGCGCTGCGCGGGCTGCGCATCGGCTACAGCACCCACTCCCCCTTTGAGCCGGTCTACCAGATCCGGCTCAGCAGTGACGCGCGGGCCGCGTTCGAGCGCGGGCTGCGGCTGCTGGAGCACCGCCACCACGTCATGCCCGCCGACCTGCGCTACGCCCCGGACTACCCCGAAACGTTCGCCACGGTGTGGACCAACGGGCTGAAGGACGTGGCGATCGGCGACGAATCACTGCTGGGCACCCTGGCCCGGGACTACCGGCGCCGCTCCCGCCAGCGCAGCGCGCAGGTCTCGCTGGGCGCCGCGACCCGGATTAAGCAGATCGCCGCGGACTTCATCGCCCAGTGGTCGGCCTATGACGTGATCGCCACCCCGGCGATGGCCCACACGCCCCCGCCGATCGGCTACTACACCCGCCATGACGCGGACACCGACTACCGGCTGCAGTGCCAGTACACCCCATACACCTCGATGGTCAACGTCGCCGGGTGCTCGGCGATCACCGTCCCGGTGGCCACCGCCGCCGATGGCATGCCAATGAGCATTCAGCTCATTTCAGCCCACGCCAACGAGGAAAAACTGCTCATTTTGGCACACCAGCTGCTGGCCGAAGCATAACAGGCTGTGATCCACCAAACCGTGTGAGATCTATCGCAAAAGTAGGCATCGAAGTCAAGAAGGGCGAAAAATGTTACGCATGTCTACTGTTTCACCGAGCACCACCGGCACGGGCAAGACCTTCTTCGGTCACCCCGGCGCGCTGGCCAACCTGTTCAGCGTCGAGATGTGGGAACGCTTCTCCTTCTACGGCATGCAGGCACTGCTGGCCTACTACATGTACTTCTCGGCCACCGAGGGCGGCCTGGGCATGGAGCAGGGCCTGGCGCTGTCGCTGGTGGGCGCCTACGGTGGCGCGGTCTACCTGAGCACCATCCTGGGGGCCTGGGTCTCGGACCGCCTGCTCGGCCCGGAACGGGTGCTGTTCATCTCCGCGATCGTGATCATGGGCGGTCACCTGGCCCTGGCGCTGCTGCCCGGCGTGGTGGGCCTGGCCATCGGCCTGGTGATGGTGGCCGTGGGCTCGGGCGGGCTGAAGGCCAACGCCACCGCCCTGGTCGGCTCGCTGTACTCCAAGGAGGACCCGAAGGCCGATGCCGGCTTCTCGATCTTCTACATGGGCGTAAACATCGGCGGGCTGGTCGGCCCGCTGCTGACCGGGCTGCTGCACAAGCACTTCGGCTTCCACGTGGGCTTCGGCGCCGCTGCGGTGGGCATGGCCCTGGGCCTGGTCATCTACGGGTTCGGACGCAAGAACCTGCCCGAGTCGGTGCGCCAGGTCGCCAACCCGCTGCCGACCGCTGAGCGCAAGCGCTACCTGCTGATCTTCGCCGCCGTGCTGGTGGTCATCGTGCTGGCCTTCACGCTGAAGATCGTCACCCCCGAGAACCTGGCCTCCACCATCGCCTACGTGGTGATCGCCGCCAGCATCATCTACTTCGTGCTGATCCTGCGCAGCCCCCGGGTGGATGCGACCGAACGCAAGCACGTGTACGCGTTCATCCCGTTCTACATCGCCTCCGCCGCGTTCTGGGCGCTGTTCCAGCAGCAGTTCACCTTCATCGCCGCGTACTCGGCCGAACGCCTGGACCGCCACCTGTTCGGCTGGGAAATGCCGGCCAGCTGGGTGCAGTCCATCAACCCGGTGTTCATCGTGCTGCTGGCCGGGGTGTTCGCCACCATGTGGACGAAGCTCGGTTCCCGCCAGCCGCGCACCAGCGTGAAGTTCGGCCTGTCGCTGGTCGTGGTGGGCATCGCCTTCTTGTGCTTCATCCCGCTGAACTCGCTGGCCAAGACCCCGCTGCTGGCCCTGGTGGGGATCCTGCTGCTGTGCACCATCGCCGAGCTGCTGCTCTCCCCGATCGGCCAGGCGGTGACCACCAAGCTGGCCCCGGCCGCGTTCGGCACCCAGATGATCGCCCTGTTCTTCCTCTCGGTCTCGCTGGGCACCACCCTGTCCGGCGTGCTGGCCGGGTACTACACCGAGGGCAATGAGGTCGCCTACTTCCTGTGGCTGGGCGGCACCGCGGTGGTGCTGGGCCTGGCGATGTTCGCCGCCACCCCGGCGCTGAAGAAGCTGATGGGCACCGTGCACTAGCAGGTCCCCGCAAACACACGATGGCCTGGTCCCCATGCGGGGGCCAGGCCATTGGCGTGTTTGCGCGCCCTTAGGCGTAGTCGGAGTACACGCTCTGGTTCAGGTCGGTGTAGAACGAGGCGGAGAAGAAGAACACGAAGATGATGAACGCGTAGCACAGCAGCGCCAGCACCAGCCCCACCCAGGAGGTGATCAGCCCGGCCAGGGCCATCCCGCGCCCGGCCGGCTCGCGCCGGTACCCCAGGTGGCCGGTGATCACCCCGGCCAGGGGGATGAAGATGATGACCAGGAATCCAAGCAGGGACAGGATTCCCAGGACCAGGGAGGCCACCGAGAGTCCGGTGGGCTGCGGCGGGGGCACATAGGTGTTCTGGGGGTACGGGTGGTAGCTCATCGCCTCCATCCTATAAACCGTCCGGGAACCAGGGAAACCGGCGCGGCGCGCACGGCCAACCCCGATAGGATGCCTAGTAGCAGACTCTTGACCTGGCAGACAAAGGATGGGCATGGCACACGAACGCGCGGGACAGCCGGCACGCGAAGAAGACCTGATCGACCTGCAGGAGGTCCTGGACGCCTACTTCAGCCGCGTTCCCGATCCGCAGCAGGCCGGGCAGCGGGTCTCCTTCGGCACCTCCGGGCACCGCGGCAGCTCGCTGAACGGCTCCTTCAACGAGGCGCACATCGCCGCGATCACCCAGGCGGTGGTGGACTACCGCGTCTCGGCCGGGATCACCGGTCCCATGTACGTGGGCAAGGACAGCCACGCCCTGTCCGAACCGGCGTACCGCACCGTGCTGCAGGTGCTGGCCGGCAACTCGGTGCGCGTGCTGGCCGAGGACGGGCTGACCCCCACCCCGGCGCTGAGCCACGCCATCCTGGTGCACAACGCCGCCGGCGGCCAGCAGGCCGACGGGCTGATCATCACCCCGTCGCACAACCCACCGGCCGACGGCGGGATCAAGTACAACCCGCCGCACGGCGGGCCGGCCGAATCCGAAATCACCGGCTCGATCGCCCAGCGCGCGAACGAGCTGCTTGAATCCGGGCAGATCCGCCGGGCCGAACCGGACGCCGAGGCGTTCGACTTCCGGGAACTGTACGTCACCGACCTGGCCGAGGTGATCGACTTCGCCGCGATCGCCGAGTCCGGGATCAGCATTGGCGCCGACCCGCTGGGCGGGGCCTCGGCCCACTACTGGGGGGAAATCGGGCGGCGCTACGGGCTGAACCTGGAGGTGGTCAACGAGCGGGTGGACCCGCGGTTCGGGTTCATGACCCTGGACAAGGACGGCAAGATCCGCATGGACTGCTCCT
This sequence comes from Glutamicibacter creatinolyticus, assembly GCF_006094275.1. Classification (GTDB taxonomy): domain Bacteria; phylum Actinomycetota; class Actinomycetes; order Actinomycetales; family Micrococcaceae; genus Glutamicibacter; species Glutamicibacter creatinolyticus. The sequence continues at coordinate 57,429 of NZ_CP034412.1, read as the reverse complement.
CCCCGGATGCGATGGCCTCCCTGGTGGCGAACCGCCGCAGCTACGACATCGCCACGGGCAACGACGCGGACGCGGACCGGCACGGGATCGTCACCCCGGACGCCGGGCTGATGAACCCGAACCACTTCCTGGCCGTGGCCATCGACTACCTGCTCACCCACCGCCCGCAGTGGCCGGGGGACGCGCAGGTGGGCAAGACCCTGGTCTCCTCGGTGCTCATCGACCGGGTCATCGCCGCCCACGGCCGCCAGCTGCTGGAGGTACCGGTGGGCTTCAAGTACTTCGTGCAGCCGCTGGCCACCGGCCGGGCGGTGTTCTGCGGGGAGGAATCGGCCGGGGCCTCCTTCCTGACCCGGGACGGGCGCCCGTTCAGCACCGACAAGGACGGGATCATGCTGGCGCTGCTGGCCAGCGAGATCCGTGCGGTCACCGGCAAGTCCCCCAGCCAGCTGCACGCCGAGCTGGTGCGGGAACACGGCACCAGCTACTACGCCCGCTTCGACGCGCCGGCGGACCTGCAGCAGAAGGAGGTGCTGGGCCGGCTTGATGCGCAGGCGGTGCAGGCCACGCAGCTGGCCGGGGACGCGATCACCACCAAGGCCACCGAGGCCAGCGGCTACCCGATCGGCGGGCTGAAGGTCTCCAGCCAGCGCGCCTGGTTCGCCGCCCGGCCCTCGGGCACCGAGGACATCTACAAGATCTACGCCGAATCCACGGTGGGCCAGGAGCACCTGCAGCAGGTGCTCGCCGAGGCCCGCCAGATCGTGGACGCCGCGCTGGCCGGCCAGGTGTAGCCCGCCGCCACGGCGCCGGGGCTAGATGAGCTTGTCGATGAACTTGCGCTTGGCCCAGGAGTAGGGCGGGTAGACGGCGTTCAGGGTGTCGATCACCGTGGTCTTGTTCAGCTCCGGACGCATCTGCGAGAGCCGCTCAAAGCCGTGCTTGCCGTGGTAGGAACCCATGCCGCTGTCCCCCACGCCGCCAAAGGGCAGGGTCGGGACGATCAGGTGGGTCATCGGCGCGTTGTGCACGATCGCCCCGGCCCGCACCCGGTCGGAGAAGATCGACTGCAGCCGCGGGTTCTCGCTCATCAGGTAGGCGGCCAGCGGGGCGGGGCGTTCGGCGATGAACTGCAGGGCCGCGTCGAAGGACTCCACCTCGATCACCGGCAGGATCGGACCGAAGATCTCCTCGGTCATCAGCGGGCTGTCCAGCTCCACGTCGCGCATCACCGTTGGGGCCAGGCGCAGGGTCTGGGCGTCGCTCTGCCCGCCGATGACCACCCGCCCGTGCTCCAGCAGCCCGGTGAGCCGCTCAAAGTGCTGGCGTGAGACGATCCGCCCGTAGTCCTGGTGGCTGATCGGGTCCCGGCCGTAGAAGCTGCTAATCGCCTTGGCCAGGCGGTCAACCAGCGCGTCCGCGTCCCCGATGGACAGGATGTAGTCCGGGGCCACGCAGGTCTGCCCGCTGTTCATGAACTTGGCGAACGCGATCCGCTTGGCGGTGGCCGGCAGGTGGTTGTCCACCACGGTCGGGCATTTGCCGCCCAGCTCCAGCGTGGTGGGGGTCAGGTGCTCGGCGGCCGCGCGCGCCACGATCCGCGCCACCCGCGCCCCGCCGGTGTAGAAGATGTGGTCCCAGCGCGCGGCCAGCAGCTCGGTGGCGGTGTCCACCCCGCCCTCGCACACCGCGTACACCCGCGGGTCCAGGTAGTGCGGCAGCAGCCGGGCGATCGTGCCGGAGGTGGCCGGGGCCAGTTCGGAGGGCTTGAGCACCGCCGCGTTGCCGGCCGCGATCGCGGCGATCAGCGGGGCCAGCAGCAGCTGCAGCGGATAGTTCCAGACGCCGATGATCAGCACCACCCCCAGCGGCCGCGGCTCGATCTTGGCCATCGCCGGCTGCAGCGACAGCGGCACCTTCACCGAGGTGGAGTCCATCCACTCGGCCAGGTGGCGCTGGGCAACGTCGATTTCCGTGCGCAGGAAGTCGATCTCGGAGAACTTCGCCTCGGTCGCGCTCTTGCCCAGGTCCTCGGCGAGCGCGGCGATGAAGTCCTCCTCGCGTTCGGCCAGCATCTTCTCCAGGGCCCGCAGCTGCTGGGCGCGGAAACGGCGCGGATGGGTGATGCGCGCGTCGGCGGAGCGGCGCAGGTGCGCGATCATCTCCGCGATCTTGCCCGGGTGCTCGTCGACCGGCGGCGCGGTTTCCCCGACCGGTTCCGGCGGCTGCTGTGAGGTGAAGATTCCCATGGCTCGAGCGTACGTCATCCCCCGGCCCCCGTTTGCGCCACCGGGTTGATACATTGGGCTGGATAAAGGAGGGCCGATGACCGACCTGAGCGCCCCGCTGGGCTCGTTCGCCGTCGCCGCCGCCCTGGTGGCGCTGATCCTGCGGGCCCTCAGCCCGAGCGGGAGCGGGAACCTGCTGTCCCAGGCGCGCCGGTACGCCCGGTGGTGCGCGCTCATCGGATTCCTCGCCGCCGTCTCCACCGACTGGTTCGATGCCTTCTACCTGATCAGCGCGGAGGGGCAGGCGGTGCCCGGCGGCTGGCCGGGCGCGGTGGGGCGGGCCGCCACCCCGGCGCTGTGGGTCGGGTTCGTCTACGTGCTGGCCCAGTTCACCGGGCCGCGCGTGCAGCGCAGCGCCGACCCGCAGCCGCGCACCGGGCTGGTGCCGGGCAAGCTGGTGGCGGCCCTCGTCCTGGTCCTGGCCGGCTCGCTCACCGCGCTGTGGGCGGCGGGCGATGTGCCCTACCGGGCTCCCACCGCGCAGCGCGAGCTCAGCGAAGAGGAAATGAGCTACTTCATCCCGGCCGCCGACGGGTTGCGCCCGGCCGGCGAGGTGCTGCCGTACCTGGCCCTCTGCCTGGGGCTGCTGGTGGCCGCCACCCTCCTGGCCAGCCTGGTGATCCTGCGCCGCAGGCCGCTGCCGGGGATCTCGCGGCACGACAACCGGGTGCTGCGCCGGGTGTGGCTGAACCGGCTGTACCGCACCGTGGCCGTGGTCCTGGCCGCCAACGGCGCGGCCGCCCTGCACTACAAGGCCCGGTGGTTCCACCAGCAGGCCGCGGTCGGGGACCTTGAGCGGCTGCGCGCGCTGGGCGACGGCTGGGATTCGGTAGGGAACTACGCCGTGCTCGGCGTCGCCCTGGTGATGCTGTTCTGGCGCCCGCCGCAGAACTTCGAGGGCGTCACCGCCGTGCCGCGGCATCCGGTGCGCGCCCTGCGCGATCACCTGTTCGCCACCCAGTACGTGGCGCTGGGCGCCTCACTGATCCTGCTGCTCGTCCTGTGGCCCACGCACTCACCGCAGCCGCAGGCCCTGCCCGATGCACGGCCGGGGATGCACCTGATGGCGCTGATCACCGGCGCCGCCCTGCTCTACCTGGTGATTACCGGCAGCAGCATGGGGTACGTGCACGGCAAGGCCGGTCGGACCGGGCCCCGGCACTGGGGGCCGCTTCCGCGCTGGATCTACCCGGTGGCCGGGCTGCTGATGGCCGCCAGCGTCTACTTCCTGCTGCGCCCGCCACTGGACTACCTGTGGGGGCTGGTCACCGCCCCGGCGGCGTTCATCCTGCTGCTGGTGGCGGTGCTGTTGCTGGCCCACGCCGCCGTGCGTCTGGCCAGCCGGCGGATGCAGGTGGCCTGGGCGGTGGATGGGCACTGGGAGCGCTGGTACCGGCAGGTGATCGAATTGCGTTCGCTGCGCACCGTGACCGCCGCCCTGGGCGCCCTGCTGTTCTGCGGCTACGGGTTTGACTACGGATGGGTCGGGCTCAGCCTGGCGGTGCTGTGCTTCCCGGCGCGGCTGCTCATCCCGCACCCCGGCCCCGAAAAGCACCCGGCAGCGGCACATGGGCGCCCGGCTGCTGCCGGCCCTGCAGCACCGCCGGGCGCGCCGGGCCGGCCCTGACCGGGGGCGGCGCGGTGCGGCGCGTCACAGGTTTGTCAACGGGTGGGCGATTGCGTACGCTCGGTCACGAGTGACACGGGGTGTCGGCGCCGCCGACTGAGATGACACCCGTCGAACCTGAACTAGTTCAAACTAGCGGAGGGATGTCGCACATGACCCTGCCTGCCGTGATCCATTCACTGCGCCACACCAGCCCCCTGGTGTTCTGCCTGACCAACACCGTGGTCGCCAACTTCACCGCCAACGCGCTGCTGGCCGCCGGCGCCGCCCCGGCCATGACGAACCTGCCCGGGGAGGCCGGGCCGTTCGCGAAGACCGCCTGCGCGGTGCTGGTGAACCTGGGCACCCCCAGCACCGAACAGCTGGCCGCCATGGATGAGGCGATCGAGGCCGCGAACCAGGCCAACACGCCCTGGGTGCTGGACCCGGTGGCCGTTGGTGCGCTGCCGGTGCGCACGCGCTACGCCCAGCGCATCGTTTCGCTGCGCCCCGCCTTGATCCGCGGCAACGCCTCGGAGATCATGGCCCTGGCCGGGCACCGGTCCACCGGGCGCGGGGTGGATTCGGCCGACCCCGTGGCCGCGGCCATCGCCGCCGGGCGGGAACTGGCCGAACGCCACGGCGCGGTGGTCGCGATTTCCGGGCCGGCCGACGCCGTGGTCAGTGCCCAGCGCACGGTCATGGTGCACACCGACGGGATCGAACTGACCCGCGTCACCGGCGGCGGGTGCGCTCTGGGTGCGTTCGCCGCGGCGGCGATCGCCGCCGGGCAGGACGTGTTCACCTCCACCGTGGCCGCCCACGCCTATTACGGGCGGGCCGCCGAACGCGCCGCCGCCCTGTCCCTGGGGCCGGGCAGCTTTGCCGCGCAGTTCCTCGACGCCCTGGCCCTGACCGATCCGCAGGAACTGGGTGCGGTGCGCATCGAGGAACTCTAGATCCCTCATTCTTCATTCCGCCCACGAGTCAACCCGCCGGCCCCGCAGGGGGGCGGTTTAAGGACAATCATGCGAAATCTCGGCGTATATTTGGTCGCCAACACCGCCAGCTGCACCCCGCACCGCACCCTTGAGGTCATCCAGGCCGCCGTGCAGGCCGGCGTGCAGTGGATCCAGCTGCGCGCCAAGGAGGAAAGCGCGCGCGAATTCTATGAACTGGCCCTGGCCGCCGGTCAGCTCACCGCGGGCCGGGCCGAACTGCTGGTCAACGACCGGGTGGACGTGTACCTGGCGGCACGGGCCGCCGGGGCCGCGGTCACCGGGGTGCACATCGGGCAGCAGGACCTGCCGGTGCAGCGGGTGCGCGAACTGATCGGGGACGCCACCTTGGGGTTGAGCGCCTCCACCGATGAGCAGCTGGCGGCGGCGAACGCGAACGCCTCGATGATCGACTACCTGGGCGTCGGGGCGATCCGGGCCACCCCCACCAAGAAGGACCACCCCACCCCGATCGGGATCGAGGGCTTCGCCCGGGCCCGGAAGATCGCCCAGCTGCCCTGCGTGGCCATCGGTGCGCTGCAGGCCGAGGACGCCCCGGCGCTGCGCGCGGCCGGGGCCGAGGGCATGGCGGTGGTGCGCGCCATCTGCTCCAGCACCGACCCCGGTGCGGCCGCCGGCGGGCTGCTGCGCGCCTGGCAGGAGGCGAAATGATCCACAACATCCTGTCCATCGCCGGTTCCGACCCCTCCGGGGGCGCCGGAATCCAGGCGGACTTGAAGGCGATCGCCGCGACCGGGGGCTACGGGATGGCCGCCATCACGTCCCTGACCGCGCAGAACACCCGGGGCGTGGACGCGGTGCAGGCCGTTGAGCCGCAGTTCGTCACCGCCCAGCTGCGCAGCATCGCCGCCGATGTGCGCATCGACGCGGTGAAGATCGGGATGCTGGCCAACGCCGGGATCATCGACGCGGTGCAGCAGTGGCTGGGCGAACAGCCGGCCGGGCTGCCGGTGGTGCTCGACCCGGTGATGATCGCCACCAGCGGGGACCGGCTGCTGGATGACGCGGCCCACCAGGCGATGTCCCGGCTGCTGGCCCGGGCCACGGTGCTGACCCCGAACATGGACGAACTGGCGGTGCTGCTGGGTGAAGCGCGCGCCACCACCTGGGATGGCGTGCTGGCCCAGGCGCAGCGCCTGGCCGCCGCCCACGACGTGCTGGTGGTGGCCAAGGGCGGGCACCTGGGCGGGGAGCAGTGCCCGGACGCGCTGGTGGACGCTACCGGGGTGCTGGCCGACTTCCCGGCCGCGCGGATCGACACCGAAAACACGCACGGCACCGGGTGCACGCTCTCCAGCGCCCTGGCCAGCCTGTACGCGCGCGGCGGTAACTGGGCGGCGGCGCTGGGCGCGGCCAAGGAGTACCTGGCCGAGGCGATCGCCGCCTCCGGGCAGCTGTCAGTGGGGGCCGGGCACGGGCCGGTGCACCACCTGGCCGGGCTGTGGTCCGGGCAGGGGCTGGCGCCGGCGCAGGACCCGATGCAGCAGTGGTGGCAGGACATCGCCGGGATCCGGGAGGGGATCGATGAGCTGGACTTCATCCGCCAGCTGCGGGCGGGCACCCTGCCGCGGGCGAACTTCGACTACTACATCAACCAGGACGCCCTGTACCTGCGCGGCTACGCCCAGGTGCTGGCCCAGGCCAGCATCATCGCCCCGGACGCGGCCGCCCAGCGCTTCTGGGCCGCCGCCGCCTCGGCGACGTTCGAGGAGGAAATGGCGCTGCACCGCGAATTCGCGCTGGACACCGCGGCGCACGGAAGCGAGACCACCGCGAACTACGTGAACCACCTGGCGGCGGCCGGGCACCACTACCCGGTGCTGATCGCCGCGATCCTGCCCTGCTACTGGATCTACCAGGACGTCGGGTCCCGGCTGGCGGCGGCCGGGCACGGGCAACACCCCTACCGGCAGTGGCTGGCCACCTACTCATCCGCCGAGTTCGATGCGGCCACCGCGGCGGCGATCGGCATGGTGCGTGCCGCCTACCGGCGGGCCGATGAACGCACCCGGCAGGCAATGTGGCGGGCCTTTGAGACCTCCAGCCGCCACGAGCTGGCGTTTTTCGCGCAATCGGGGGCCGAAGCGTAAGATACTTCCCGGCCCATAATCAGGAGGAACACGCATGAAATGGTCGATCCACGGCGACGGGAAGTCCATCACCCCCGGTGAGGTGGTCGCCCCGGATGAGCGGCTGCACTGGCCGCAGACCATTTCCATCGGCACCCAGCACATCCTGGCGATGTTCGGCTCCTCCATCCTGGTGCCCACGCTGACCGGCTTCCCGGTCACCACCACCTTGCTGTTCACCGGGGTGGCCACCATCCTGTTCCTGCTGATCACCGCGAACAAGGTGCCCAGCTACCTGGGTTCCTCCTTCGCGCTGATCGCCCCGGTGATGGCCACCATGTCCAGCCATGACATGTCCGCGGCCCTGGGCGGGATCGTGATGACCGGCGCGCTGCTGTTCGTGGTCGGGCTGGTGGTGCAGAAGACCGGCACCGGCTGGATCCACGCGCTGATGCCGCCGGTGGTGATGGGCACCATCGTGGCGCTGATCGGCCTGAATCTGGCCGGGGCGACCCTGGAGCCGATGAAGCAGGTTCCGCTGACCACCTTCGCCACGGTGCTGGCCGTGGTGCTGGCCACCGTCGTGTTCAAGGGGCTGCTGGGCAGGCTCTCGATCCTGGTGGGCCTGGTGCTCGGCTACCTGGTGGCCCTGGCCCAGGGGCAGGTGGACTTCGCCCCGGTGGCCGACGCCCCCTGGTTCGGGCTGCCCGAATTCAACACCCCCAGCTTCCACCTGGACACCGCGCTGATGTTCCTGCCGGCCGTGTTCGTGCTGATCGCCGAGAACATCGGCCACGTGCGCACCGTGGGGCTGATGACCGGGCGGGACCTGTCCCGCTTCAACGGCCGGGCGCTGATGGCCGACGGTGCTGCCTCGGTGCTGGCCGGGCTGGGCGGCGGCTCGGCGACCACCACCTATGCGGAGAACATCGGGGTGATGGCCGCCTCCCGCGTCTACTCCACCGCCGCCTACTGGGTGGCGGCGATCGCCGCCATGGCGCTGGCGTTCCTGCCCAAGTTCGGGGCGCTGATCGGCACCATCCCGGCCGGGGTCATCGGCGGGGCCGGGATCGTGCTCTACGGCATGATCGGCATCATCGGGGCCCGGCTGTGGATCGAACACCGGGTGGACTTCGGCAACCCGATCAACCTGATGACCGCCGGGGTGGGCCTGATCATCGCCATCGCGGTCACCTCCGAGATCAGCTTCGGCCAGTTCCAGCTGGGCGGGATCGCGCTGGGGACCATCGCCACCCTGGTGGTCTACCACCTGATGTCCCTGGTGGCGCGCTGGCGCGGCAGCGATCCGGCCCACGCCCCGGCCCCGGCCGCAGGCGAACAGCGGTAGCCGGAAACCAGCGCACGCGAAAGCCTAGGGTTGGCACCGTCCACGCGCTACGATCGGCTCATGAGCTCACACACAACGGATGGCAAGATATCGGCCCGCCTGATCGGGATCGCGCTGGGCGCGGCCCTGGGCGGGCTGCTCTTTGGCTATGACAGCTCCATCGTCAACGGCACCGTGGATGCGGTGCAGGAACAGTTCGGGCTGAACGCGGTCACCATCGGCTTCACCGTCTCCTGCGCCCTGATCGGCGCCGCGATCGGCGCCTGGGTGGCCGGGGTGGTGGCCGAGCGGGTGGGCCGGGTGCGCACCATGATCATCGCCGCCGTCCTGCTGGGCGCCTCCGCCCTGGGCGCCGGATTCTGCTTCGGTCCGGTGGATCTGATCATCTGGCGGATCGTGGGCGGGCTGGGCGTGGGCTTCGCCTCGGTGATCGCCCCGGCCTACATCGCCGAGATCTCCCCGGCCGCGCACCGCGGCCGGCTGGGCTCGCTGCAGCAGATGAGCATCGTGGTGGGCATCTTCATCGCCTTCCTGGTCAGCGCGCTGCTGGTGTACGTGATGGGTTCGGCCGACGCGGTGGGCTGGTTCGGCCTGGAGGCCTGGCGCTGGATGTACCTGTCGCTGCTGGTGCCCGCGGTGGTCTACGGGGTGCTGGCCGCCCGGCTGCCCGAGTCCCCGCGCTACCTGGTCGAACGCGGACGCTACGTGGAGGCCGCCCAGGTCCTGTCCCGGGATGTGGGCATGGAGCCGGGCGCCATGACCGAGCAGAAGATCGAGGAGATCCGCGCCACCGTGCACCTGGAGCGCCACCAGACCTTCTCCGATCTGATCGGGCGCTTCGGCTTCCACCCGGTGGTGTGGATCGGCATCCTGCTTTCGATGTTCCAGCAGCTGGTGGGCATCAACGTGATTTTCTACTACTCCACCACCCTGTGGAAGTCGGTGGGCTTCGCCGAATCGGACTCCTTCACCATCTCGCTGATCACCTCGGTGACCAACATCGTGGCGACCATCATCGCGATCTCGCTCATCGACGTGCTGGGGCGCAAGCTGCTGCTGCTGCTCGGCTCCGGGATCATGACCCTGTCCCTGGGGGCCATGACGCTCGCGTTCTCCCAGGCCGTGACCGTCGACGGGGCGCTGAGCCTGCCCGGGGCCTGGGGCACCATCGCCTTGATCAGCGCGAACCTGTTCGTGATCGGCTTCGGCGCCAGCTGGGGCCCGGCGGTGTGGGTGCTGCTGGGGGAGATGTTCCCCAACTCCATCCGCACCCTGGCCCTGGGCGTGGCGGCGGCTGCGCAGTGGCTGACCAACTTCCTGGTCTCCACCACGTTCCCGTCCCTGGCCGAGGCCGGGCTGCAGCTGGCCTACGGCATCTACGCCAGCTTCGCGCTGCTCTCCTTCCTGTTCGTGCTGTTCATGGTCAAGGAGACCAAGGGACGCAAGCTGGAGGAGATGACGCTCTAGCCCGCGCGGGTCAGAACCCGCGCGGGGGCTGCATGACGTCGGCGGAGTCCTCGCTGTGCAGCGCCACCACGTGCTCCATGCTGGGCTTGCCCTCGCGGACCTGGCCGTGGGCGTCCAGTTCGATCTCCACCGGTTCGGAGGCCGAGAGCGAGTAGTTCTTCCCGCGCACCGCGAAGTACAAGGTGGCCCCGCCCTCCATGCTCAGCCGCATGGAATCGCTGTTCAGCCGCACCGTGATCATCGAGCCGCGCCACGCCAGCCGGAAGGAGAGCGTGGACCAGCTGGCCGGCAGCCGGGGGTCGAAGCTGAGCACGTCCCCGTCATCGCGCATGCCGGCGAATCCGTAGATCAGCGTCGCCCACACCCCGCCGGTGGAGGCCACGTGCACCCCGTCGGCGGTGTTGCGGTGCGAGTTCTCCAGGTCCACGTTCAGCGCCGCCTGGAAGTACTCGTAGGCCAGGTCCCGGTAGCCGACCTCCGCGGCCACGATGGACTGCACGGCCGCGGAGAGCGAGGAGTCCCCGGTGGTCAGCGGGTCGTAGTAGTTGAAGTCCGCCAGCTTCTCCGCATCGGTGAAGTCGCTGGAGCGCAGCCACAGGGCCAGCACCGTGTCCGCCTGCTTGATCACCTGGAAACGGTAGATCACCAGCGGGTGGTAGTGCAGCAGCAGCGGCAGCTTCGCCGGGTCGGTGTTGGACACATCCCAGATCTCCCGGTTCAAGAAGTGCTCGTCCTGCGGGTGGATGCCCACCCGTTCGGAGAACGGGATGTGGAAGCAGTGCGCGGCCTTGCGCCAGTTCTCGGCCTCCCCCTCGCGGATCTGCAGGCGCTCGGTGAGTTCGGCGTGGAAGCGCGGGAAGCGGTTGGCCAGGGTGTCGAGCATGTCCGCGGCGCAGCGCAGGTTAAAGCGCGCCATCACGTTCGTGTAGACGTTGTCGTTCACTATCGCGGTGTACTCATCCGGTCCGGTCACCCCGTGGATGTGGAAGCTCTGCCGGCTTCCGGTGGTCCGCCAGAACCCGAGCGAGGACCACATCCGGGCGGTGCCCACCAGGATCTCCGCGCCGCCCGAACGCAGGAACTCCACGTCCCCGGTCGCGTTCATGTAGCGGTTCAGCGCGTAGGCGATGTCCGCGTTGATGTGGTACTGGGCGGTACCGGCCGGGTAGTAGGCGCTGGCCTCCTCACCGTTGATGGTGCGCCAGGGGAACAGGATCCCGTCCTCGTTCATGATCTGCGCGCGGCGGGTCGCGGCCGGCAGCATCGAGACCCGCGCCCGCAGCGCGTTGCGCGCCCACTGCGGGTTCGTGTAGGTCAAGAACGGCAGCACATAGATCTCGGTGTCCCAGAAGTAGTGCCCGGAGTAGCCGTTGCCGCTGGTGCCCTTGGCCGAGATCCCCAGCCCGTCGGCGCGGGCCGAGGCCTGGGCCAGCTGGAAGATGTTCCAGCGGATTTTGCGCTGCAGCGTCTTGTCGTCGCTGTCCACCCGCACGTCGCTGCGCTGCCAGAACTCGCCCATGTAGGTGCGCTGGCCGCGGAAGTGGTCATCGGCGCCGCGCGGCACCAGGTGGCCCAGGGCACGGTGCGAGCGGGCCACCATTTCCCGGGCCGTGTGCCGGCGCGAAGCGTGGTAAGCCACGAACTTGCTCAGCCGCAGTCCCTGGCCAGGCTGCAGTGTAACGCTCACTACGTGGTCCGAACGTTCCTCGTTGACATGCGTGGTGCTCTGAATCTCCGAGGATGAGCCGCCGGTGAGGCTGGCCCGGTGTTCGGCGACGGTGGCCACGCTCATTCCCGAGCCGCGCACAATGTAGGATAATCCTGCCTGCCCGTTACGCTCATAATGCCCGGCCGGCTGCAGCGGGTTCTGCCCGGTGGATTCGGACTTGCGCGGATCCAACGATGAGGGTTCCCCCGCATCCAGGTCCGCCGGGGTGGGAACCAGGGTGGTGGGCGGGATGCCGATCACCGAGGACTGCACCACCACGTGCCCCGGAGCGTCGAGCAGGCGCACGTTTAGATCAATCACCGCCAGGTGCCGGTCGGTGAAGGAGACCATGGCGCGGCTGGTGACCGCCACCCGGTGGCCCTCGGCGGTGCGCCACAGCGTAGTGGAGACCAGGGTGCCGTCCCGGAAGTCCAGGCGCAGGTCATCGCGCACGATCTCGGTGCGGCCCACCTCCAGCGCCTCGTCGTTGATGTACACACGCATGGTGCGGAAGTCCGGGGCCGCGATCATCGTCTGCCCGGTGGAGGCCAGCCCGTAGGCGTTCTCCGCGTAGCGGATCTGCCAGGTCTCGTGCAGTCCGTTGATGAAGCTGCCCCCCGCCTGGTCCCCCACGCCCAGCATCGGGGCCTTGGTCCCCAAAAAGCCGTTGCCCAGGGAGAATACGGTGTCCTGGGCGCCCTCGTCGTCGCGCGCCTCATCCAGGGTGATGGACCACGGGTCGTAGCTCAGCGCATCCCCGGATTCGTCGGTCATCACCTCGGACAGGTCGGTGACCACAAAGTCCGCGCCGGCCTCGGCCAGCGAGGCGGCGTTGTTTTCCCGGGCCACCCCGATCACTCGGAAGCCGCCGGACACCGCGGCCTGCACCCCGGAGACCGCGTCCTCGATGACCACGCACTCCTCCGGGCGCCAGCCCAGGTCCCGGGCGGCGGCCAGGAACGTGTCCGGCGCCGGCTTGCCCGGCAGCTGGCGCAGCGTCGCCTCGGTGCCCGAGACGACGGTGGGGAAGAAGTCCGCCAGCTCGGCGGCGTTCAGCACGGTGCGGGCGTTGCGCGAGGAGGAGACCACCGCCACGTCCAGCCCGGCATCCAGCACCTGGTTCAAGAAGTCCAAGGACCCCTGGTAGGGGGCGATGCCCTCCCGTTCCAGGATGTCGATGAACACGTCGTTCTTCAGGTTCCCCAGCGCGCACACGGTCTCAAACCCGGGCAGGTCCCGCCCGGTGCCGTGCGGCAGGCTGATGCCGCGCGAATCCAGCACCGCCTGCACCCCGTCGTAGCGCGGGCGCCCGTCAACCAGCGTGAAGTAATCATCCAGGGTGTAGGGCGCCGCCTCGGGGTGGCGGGCCGAGAGGAACCGGTCAAACAGCTCCTGCCAGGCCTCGCGGTGCACCTGGGCGGTGGGGGTCAGCACCCCGTCCAGGTCGAAGAGCACGGCTTTGAAGTCACGGTGTCGGTACATCGGACGCGAAGAGTTCACAGGCAAAATCCTTTGGTGGAGGACAAACTGGCCGTCAGCCCCACGGTAGCAACATCGGGGGCTTGCGGCGACATACTACGATGGAATACGTGGCTCACTGGATAGACGTGTGGAACAGCAATGAATGGCGTGAGGACACCGCCGCCTGGATCGATGCCGCGTGCGAGGCCTATGGCATCCAACGTGAGGGGGACGTGGACTTCTGGCCCGCCACCCTGCAGCAGATCAGCGCCCTGGTGCGCACCGACGCCGCCGATTTGATCTTCACCGCCACCGCCCCGGGCCTCACGGCCGAGGCGGCGATCACCGTGGCGGCCGGGCAGCTGCTGCCCGAACGGGTGGTCATGCCCCTGGCCATCGACCGCACCGCCGGCTACCTGCTCAGCCCCGACTTCGGGCACACGGTGCAGGCCCTGGGGGAAACCGTGGAAAGCTGGGAATTTGCCCTGCGTTCGCTGGCCTCGCTGCAGGTGGGGCTGATGGGCCAGGAACAGACGTTCTTTGACGCCGGGATGCCGGTGGTGGATCCGCAGTTCCTGCCCGAGCAGTTCGACCAGGCCCTGATGCTGCACGTGTCCCTGGAAAACGGGCACCCGCTGGCAATCACCGGTGAACAGGCCGACGAGCTGTATGCCGGCACCCCGGCCCTGGCCGAAGCCTGCCAGGTGCTGGCCCAGGCCCCGGTTCCCCTGAGCGTGGAACACGGCGCCTTCGGCCTGGACCAGGTGGTCATTCCCCCGGAGGTGGGGCTGCACGGGCGGATCCTGAACCTGGGGGCCGGGCACTGGGCCCACCCGTTCTCCTCCCTGGCCCAGCCGCTGGCGGCGATGCAGCAGCGGTGGGATTGCGAGATCCAGGACGAGCGCATCATGCGGGCGCTGTTCGCCTACCTGGAGGAGTTCTCCGCCTACGGCACCCCGGACGAGCTCTACGCGCTGATCGACCCGGCCTGCCTGATCGCCCCGCTGGCCCAGCATGAGGCCTGGCTGCGGCTGCTGGTGGAGGCCGAACCGGCGGAGATCGAGCACTTTGCCCCGCAGATCCTGCAGACCCTGCAGATCTCCGGGTAGCGGTCCCGGCCGCGTTCACCCGCACAGAGTCCCAGGCCACGGGGCTGCTGGGGAGGAGCTTGGCGATCGAAGCTGAGGCATGCGCGCGAGGCTGCGGTTTGCCGGATAATTCAGCTGGCGGCAGCGCTACCTGGGGTAGTCCTGCAGCACCCGGCTGAGCAGCTGCGCCTCATCGCTGACCAGTGCATCCACCCCCTGATCCAGCAGCCGCCGCATGCTCGGCTCGTCATTGACCACCCAGACATGGACCTGCATGCCCGAACGACGCACCGCGCGGATGAAGCGCCCGGTGGTCACCGGGATCATGCCGTGGCGCCGGGGAACCTGGACGGCCCAGAACTCCTTGGGGTATTTCGCCGGAACCCGCCCGATCAGATGGGCCCAGAGCCAGATGCGGGTCATTTCCCGGGTGCCCGGGCTGGTGCGCACCGGGCGGGAGAGCAGGTGGGCGGTGGCCCGGGTGCGGGCGGTGTCGAAGGAGGCCAGCGCCACCCGGTCATGGCTAGCGGTGCGCTCAATGACCTTGGCCAGCGGCGCAATGACCGCCACGTCCTTCACATCGATGTTGAACATGACATCGGGGAAGGCGTTGATGAGCTCTTCCAGGGTGGCCAGCGGCTCGGTGCCGGCCCGCAGCGCGCCGACCTGCTCGGCGCTCAGGTCGTTGAACCGGCCGGTCCCGGCGGTGATGCGCTCCAGGGTTTCGTCGTGGAAGGCATAGACGGTCTGGTCGCTGGTGGCGCGCACGTCGGTCTCGAAATGGCGGATCCCGGCCGCATAGGCGCGCTGAAACGCGGCCAGCGTGTTCTCCTCGGCGCCGCGGCGGTACCCGCGGTGGCTGAAACCGAACTTCACTTCAGCAGCCGTTCGATCACCTGGGCCACCCCGTCCTGGGAAAACGGCGGGGCGGTCAGCCGTGTGGCGGCCAGCGTCTCGCGGTGGCCATCGGCCATCGCATACCCATGCCCCACGAACTGCAGCATTTCAATGTCATTGGGCATGTCCCCGAACGCCATGATCTCCTCGGGCTTGATGTCCAGTTTGCGGGCGTACTCATTCAGCGTGTGCGCCTTGTGGATCTCCAGGTGCGCCATCTCCAGCAGCGAGACGTCGGTGGCCGAATGGGTCAGCCACAGCAGCTGGGACAAATCCGGGTACACGGCCTGGTAGAACTCCTCGACCGGCAGCCCCGGCGAGCGCGCCAGGAACTTCACGATCCCCTCCGTGTCCAGCTCCTGGCTGTGCAGGTCCAGTTCCGCCAGGGAGCCCAGGGTGCGCCCGGCCTGGGCGAACCCCTGGCCCAGGTGCAGGCCCTTGGTGGTTTCGGCGGCGAAGCTGGCCTGGGGTTCATGGTGCAGGATGATCTGCTGGGCCTGGCGGGCGGTGGCGATGTCGATGGTCTGCGCCCACAGCACCTGGTCGTTTTCCAGGTCGTACAGCACCGCCCCGTTGGAGCAGATCACCGTTCCCAGCCCGCCAAAGGCGTCCACGATCGGGGTCAGCCAGCGGTAGGGCCGTCCGGTCACGAAGACGATGTGGATCCCGGCGGCCCGGGCGGCCAGGAATGCGTCCCGGGTGCGGGCCGAGATCTGCCCGGTTCCCGAGACGATCGTGCCATCCAGGTCGGAGGCGATCATCTTGATCACGCCAGCTCCCGGCGGTAGGGCGGGTTCGCCCCGGCCCGGGTGACGGTGACGGCAGCGGCCTTCGAGGCGAAGTCCAGGGCGGCCTGCAGCTCCTGCAGACTCACCGCGGCCAGCCGCTCACGCTGCCCGGCGCCGATCAGCCCGTGGTCGGCGAACCAGCACAGCAGCGCCGCGGTGAACGAGTCCCCGGCGCCCACGGTGTCGGTGACCTCCACCAGCCTGGACTGCTGTTCCACGGTTCCGGCGCGCACCACCCCGAAGGACCCGGCCGACCCGGCGGTGGAGACCACCATGGCAGGTCCCAGCTCCAGCCAGGCGCGGGCGGTCTGCTTGACCGAGCGCATCGGGTAGAGCCAGCGCAGGTCGATGCCCGAAACCCGCACCACGTCCGCGGCGGCGACGAACTGCTCCACCTCGGCCACCGTTTGGGCGTGGTTGGAGACCAGCGAGGGGCGCAGGTTCGGGTCATAGCTGATGGTCGCGTGCTGCCGGGCGCGGGTGATCAGCGGCAGCAGCTCCGCGGGGCTGAACAGGGTGGCGATCGAGCCGGTGTGCACCAGCTGGCTGCCCGGATCCAGTTCGGTGACCAGGGTGGGCATCTGCCAGAACGCGTTGAAGGCGAACGTCGCTCCCCCGGCCGGGTCCAGCACGCCATGGGCGATCACGGTGGGCTTGTCATCGGCGCCGCCCAGGAACTTCACCTGGTTCTCGGCCAGGTGCTGCTCGATGGTGCGCCCCTTCTCGTCCTGCCCCCACCGGGAAACCAGGGTGCCGGGGTAGCCCAGCCGGGCCAGCGAGACGGCCACGTTCAGCGGGCTGCCGCCCACGAACTCCTGGGGCGGGGAAATCCCGGGGGCCAGGACATCGACCAGCGCCTCGCCGATCACCGTCGGGTTCATGTGCTTCCTCCAAAGTGCCAGGGTGCCAGTTCTGCGACGCAGGCCCGCCACTGGTCGCTGGCCGGGTCAATCCACGTGTAGTGGTCCCCGCCGAAAATTTCGGTGCGGTGCTCCTGGCCGCGGGCGCGGGCCTGTGCGGCGGCCTGCTCGGCCAGCTGCAGCGGAACATCCTCGTCCTGGCTCCCATGAAAGATTATGACACGCGCCCTCATCGGCCACAGCGCCACCGGGTTGACCTCTGCCAACGGGGTGTCGCCCAGCATCAGGGGCACCGCGTCGTCACTGAGCCGCAGCCGTTGGGCCAATTGCAGGTCCAGTAGCCCGGCCTGGCTGATCACCTGGGTGATGCGCGGCTCGGCGGCGGCCAGCACACAACCCAGCTGGGCGCCGGCCGAATGCCCGATGACGCTCAGCGGCCCGTCGGCGGGAATCAGCCCCAGCGCGGTGCGCGCGTCCTGCACCATCTGCCGGGCGCTGCCCGGCCCGCGGCGGTATTCCAGGTTGTAGGCCGCCACCCCGCGCCGGGCCAGGTCCGCGGCCAGGGGCCGGCCCAGGCCGGCGTCGTAGCCGGTGCGCCAGTAGCCGCCGTGGATGATCAGCACGGCCCCGGACCCGGTGGCCGCCGCGGGCAGGTGCGCCTCCAGGTACTGGTCCGGGTGCGTGCCGTAGCGGATCACTTGCCCGGGAATTGCGCTTTCCTCTTCTCCACGAACGCCGCCCGGCCCTCCACCGAATCCTCGGTGGTGAAGGCCTTGCGGAAGCTGGCGGCCTCCAGGTCCAGTCCGGCGTGCACGTCGGTGTCGGCGATCTGGTTGATCGCCCCCTTCACGTTGGCCACCGCCATCGGGGAGACGGCGGCGATCTCCTCGATGGTGGCCACCGCCGTGTCGATCAGCTCCGCGGCCGGCACCACCCGGTTGGCCAGTCCAATGCGCAGCGCCTCGGCGGCCTTGATGCGCCGGCCGGTGAAGATCAGTTCGCGGGCCATGGCCACGCCCACCCGCCGCGGCAGGCGCACCGACCCGCCGAACCCGGGCACCAGGCCCAGGTTGACCTCCGGCTGGCCGAAGCTGGCGTTCTCCGCGGCGTAGATGAAGTCGCAGGCCAGCGCCAGTTCGCAGCCCCCGCCCAGGGCGAAGCCGTTGACCGCGGCGATGACCGGGACCTGCAGGGCCTCCAGCGCCTCGGTGACCCGGTGCATGCGCCGGCCATAGGCGTCGGCGGCGTCGGCGTCCATGTCCTTCATCTGCACGATGTTCGCCCCGGCCACGAAGGACTTCTCCCCGGCCCCGGTCAGCACCACGCCGCGGTGCTCGAACCCGGTGCCCGCCAGGTGCGTGACCAGCTTCTCCAGGTCCTCCACGACCTCCAGGGCCAGTGCGTTCATCGACGCGGGGCGGTTGATGGTGACGATCAGGGCGCTGCCCTGGGTGCGTAGGCTCAGTGTCTCAAATTGCTCCATGACCCCACCTTCTCATGCCCAACCCCTGCCCCACTAGACTTTTAGCGGCCGGCGCACCGGGGCGGGGCTAGCGGCGCTTGCGGGGTTTGGGGTGGCGTCCCGGGGACGGGTTGCCGCCCGCCGCGGGCTTGCGCCCGGCCTTGCGTTCGGTGCGGGCCTGGTGCTGCTGCTTCTGGCGCACCGAGGCCTGCCGGGAACTGGTGGCGCTGCGCCCGCGCACAACCCCGATGAACTCCTCCACGATCTCAAGGTTCGCCGCGTCCACCGGCCAGCTAATGCCAATCTGGGTGGGTTGCCCGTCCTCGATCACGCGGTGGATGACGTCCTTGCGGGCGTGCAGCCGGGCCAGGCTCATCGGCATGCGGGCCACGAACGCGCCGCTGGCCACCACCTCCAGCGCCATCTCCACCCCGCCGCGCTCGGGCGGGTAGTCCGCCAGGTCCAGCAGCGCAAACTTTTCCACCTCGGCGGCCGGAATGCTCTCGTCGTAGTACTCCACGTCGTGCTCACGGGCGGCGCACACCACCTCCAGCTCCTGGTAGAGCGGGATCACGTGGCGGGTCTCGTCCTTCGGCGACTGCCCGGGGGCGTAGCGCACGAACACCACATCGGCGCGCCCGGCGGACAGTTCCTCCAGGATCGGCCCGGCGTCGTGGCGCCGGGCGCTGAGCTCGATCTGCGGGTAGCGCTGGGCGAAACGGTCAATCCATTTGCCCGGAACCACCCCGGCGGCGTAGGTAATGCGTAGCTGTTGCACGCTTAAAGACTAATGCGTGGCCGCCGGATCCCGGTGGCCACGCATCTGCGGTGCGCAGTGTCCTACTTGTCGGTCTTCACAACCAGCACATCGCACGGTGCCGAGTGGGCGACCGAGGAGGCGACCGAACCCAGCACGCGGCCCAGGCCGCGCATGCCGACGTTGCCGACCACGATCATCGAGGCGTTGCGGGAGTTGGCCTCGGAGATCAGCACCTCGGCAGGCTTGCCGTGTCCGGCGGCGGCGGAGACGTTGGCCTCGGGCTGGGCGTCGCGCACGTCGCGGGCCACACGCTCGGCCAGCTTGCGGGCCTGCTCGGCGTCATCCAGGATCCAGGTGTCCGAGCCGATGGAGACGACCTCGGTGTTGTCCGAGGCGTGGGCGGTCACCACGACCAGTTCGGCACCGAGCTTGGCGCTCAGGTCGGCGGCGCGGCGCGCGGCCTTCAGTGCGGTTTCCGAGCCGTCAACGCCCACGATGATGGTTTCAGACATAATGCGTTTCTCCTTGGGTTGATGTTCCAGTTCTGTGCGTAGCACGCGCTTGTGCACACCACTCTATGTGATGCGTGCCACGTGAAAGTCCTTAGCCGGCGTGCTTCTTGAGGAATTCGACCGAGCGCTGCCAGGCCTGCCGGGCGTATTCGGGCTTGTAGTTACCCGCCGGGTTCTGGTCATTGTGGAAGGCGTGGTCCGCGTCGTAGTAGTAGAAGGTGACCTCCGCCCCGGATTCGCGGCGGATCTGCTCTTCCTGGGCCCGGGCGTCCTCGACGGGGTAGAACCCGTCATGGATGGCGTAGTGGCCCTGGATGGCGGCCTTGACGCCCGTGTAGTCATCCGGCACCGCCTGGCCCACCCCGTAGAACGGGACGGCGGTGGCAATCTTCTCCCCCTGCTGGGCAGCCAGGTTCAGCACGAAGCCACCACCCATGCAGAAGCCGATCGCACCGACCTTGGTGGAGGTGACCTCCTCGCGCCCCAGCAGGTAGTCCACGGCTCCGGCCAGCAGCCGGGCGCCTTCGGCCTCGGGCAGCTCGCTCATCATCTTGGCCGCTTCATCCCCGTCATGGGTGATCCAGCCGCCAAAGAGGTCCGGGGCCAGGGCGACGAACCCCTCGGCGGCCAGTCGGTCTGCCACGTCGCGGATGTGGTCGGTCAGGCCCCACCATTCCTGGATCACAATCACCCCGGGTCCGCGCCGGGATTCGGGCACCGCCAGGTATCCGTGGGCCTCGCCGTCGACCGAGTCGAAGGTGACGTTCTGATGGGGAGTTTTGACAGCCATGACACATCCTTAGTCGGGGTGACTTGAACTTTGATAACAGTCTATGTAATCGCCGGAGCCTTTGGCATTAATCGGTATCACAAAATCCAGCGGTTTCCGCACGTATTCGCCCCCCGGAATGAGACAACGCCGCCGGGCACCGCCACGGGGCGGGGACTCGACGGCGTTGGGCGGGGCGCCGGCGGCAGCGCCGACGCCGGGGGCGCTTTGCCTAGGCCATGGACGCCAGCAGGTCGGCGCAGGCCAGGGCGCAGCGGCGGCAGGCCTCGGCGCAGATGCGGCAGTGCTCGTGCATCTCGGCGTGGCGTTCGCATTCCTCGGCGCACACCTCGCAGGCGGCCTGGCAGGCTTCGAGGATGGAGCGCAGCAGGGTCGGGTTCGCCCCGGTCTGCCGGGTCAGCACCGCGCCGGTGGCGGCACAGATGTCGGCACAATCCAGGTCGGTGCGGATACAGGTGCGAAGCTCTGCCACCATGTCCTCGGCCAGGCAGGCGTCGGCGCAGGCCGTGCAGACCTGGGCGCATTCAAAACAGGCGGCAATGCAGGCGGCCAACTTTTCGCGATCCACCCCGGCCAGGTCCTTCGGGTAGGTCTCGAGCATCGAGCTTACGTGCGTCATGATGTTCCCCTTTCCACAAGCGCGGTGCGCCGGTGGCTCCGGCTCACCTTGCTCATGACACTAGGGATAACCCCAGGAGCAGTACACCCGATTGAGCGTTTACCAAGGCGACGTGACGATCTCTCCCATGACCATGCTCCGACATCACATTCCATTCTTGGAATACAGCCAAGTCAACGACTCCCGAGGCGTTGCAGAATGACGCCGCAGTGGCCTTAGACCTGGGAGGTGCCGAAGCTGCTTTCCAGGCGGCCCGCATCCGGGTAGGCGGCCTGGGTTCCCTTGGCGGTGGTGGCCAGCGCGGCGCTGCGCGAAGCGTAGGCCGCCGCGCTGTGCAGCGGATCCCCGGCGGCCAGCCGCGCGGCCAGCGCCCCGGTAAACGCATCCCCGGCACCAGTGGTGTCAATCGCCTTGACCTTGGTCGGAGCGATGCGCACCGCCTCGATCCCGGCCTGGAGCACCACCGAGCCTGCACTGCCCAGGGTGATGACCGCATTCCTGATCCCCCGCGTGCTAAGCAGGTCGGTCACCGCAGACCAGGCCGCGAGGGGCGCCTGGGCATCGGGCAGCGGCTGCCCGCCCAGGAACTGGGAAGCCTCATGCACGTTGACCAGCAGCACGTCGGTGGCCTGGACCAGCGCCGGGTCCACCTCCGCGTAGGGGGAAAGGTTCAGCAGCACGGTGGCGCCATGCCGCTGGCCGGCCTGCGCGGCGGCCAGCACTGTATCGGGGGCAACCTCCAGGCACAGGCAGACCACGCCGGCCTGGGCAAAGCGCTGCTCCTCCTGCTCCACATCCTCACGGTCCAGGGTGCCGTTCGCGCCGGCGGAAATGACAATGGTGTTCTCCCCGCTGGCATCCACCGTGATCACCGCGACCCCGGTCTCCACCTGTCCCCGGCGGTAGACGCTGGAGACGTCAACTCCGGCGGCCCGGCAGGAATCCAGCAGCATCGCACCGTTCGCGTCGTTGCCCACGGCTCCGATCAGGGCCACCCGGCCCCCCAGTTTCGCGGCGGCCACGGCCTGGTTGGCGCTCTTGCCGCCCGGCCCGACGTTGAAGCCGTGCCCGTGCAGGGTTTCCCCGGGCTGGGGGTGGCGGTGGGTGTAGATCCCCAAATCGGCGTTCAGCGATCCGACTACGATAATTTCTCGTCCTGGTGTGGCGTTCATGCCTCGACCTCCGCATCGACGGGCTTGGGAATCAACAACGACGTGGCCAGGGCCAGCACGGTAATGACCAGGCCGGTGACCAGCACGGCCAGGTAGGACCCGTGTACGCCCAGCGGCGCCGCGGCCACCTGCACGGCCGGCAGCAGCAGGAAGCTGACCCCGGCACCGAGGTTAAACGCCCCGGCGTTCATCCCCGGCAGGAAGCCCGGGTTGCCCGGGGGTGAGAGGACCACGCCCAGTCCGTTGAGCATGATGTTCACCGTACCGGCATAGCAGATGCCCAACAACGCGCTGCCGGCGATCATCCACGGCAGGGAGTTCAGGCCCAGGACCAGGATCAGCACCAGGGACAGGATGGAGCCGATCATTCCGGCGCGCAGCACCGTGGTGTAGCCAAGGACCGGGGCCAGCCGTCCGCTGATGGGGCCGAACACCCAGCCCAGCAGGGCGTACGGGGTCAGGATCAGCAGCGCGGTCTGGGTGGCCCCGATGCCGAAGCCGGGCTCGGCGGCCTGGACGAAGGCCGGGATGATCCCGTTGATGACGGCGAAAATACCGGTCATCGTCAGCAGGGTGGTCAACAACGGCGCCCAGGTGGAACGCAGGCGCAGATGGCGGATCTGCACCATCGGCTCGGCGACCCGCTGTTCGGTGCGCCAGAACGCGGCAAAGCACAGTCCGGCGAGCGCCAGCAGCGCCAGTGAAATCAGCAGCGTGTCGGTGCTGAAGGCGCCAATGAGCGTGGCCGCCTCGTTCAGGGCCGTGAGCAGCGCACCCACGGCGATCACAATGTAGATGACTCCACGCCAGTCCATGCCGGTCCCCGCCTGCGGCTTGCTTTCGGCGCACAGCATCGCCACCGCGACGGTGGCCAGCAGGGCGAGCACGACCATGAACCAGAAGATCGAGCGGAACCCGAAGTTCTCAGCCAGGTAGCCGCCGAGGAAGGAGTCCACCCCGGCCACCCCGCCGTTCACGGCCAGGATCAATCCCATGAGGGTGCCGTAGCGTTTCGGGTCGCTCACCGCGCTGCGCAGCATCAGCAGGCACAGCGGCACGGTGGGCCCGGAGACGCCCTGGATGATGCGCCCGACGAACAGCCACCCGATGTTGGGGGCCAGCGCGGCGATCATCGAACCGACGGCGGTGGCCAGCATCATGCCCACCAGCACCCGCTTGCGCCCCACCACATCGCTGAAGCGCGGCAGGAAGAGGGAGAACAGTGCCGCCGTGGTGAAGAACCAGGTCTGGCTCAGCCCGATGGAGGCCTGGTCGGCGTTGAGTTCCTCGCCCATGGTGACCAGGGCCGGGGACAGCATGGAGGCGTTGAGCTGGAAGGCCACGCAGGCGGTGAGCAGGGCGATCATCAACCCCGCGGCATTGCGCCGGTCGGTTCCCGGCATCGCTGGGGCGCTCACCGGGCACCGGCGTTCTGTGCGGTGGGCAGCTGGACTTCACCGATGTTGTGCAGCGCCTGGATCACCAGGTCCCAGAAGCGTTCGTGGTCCAGCTCCATTGCCACCGAGGTGTTGCAGTCGGCGGGGGCCGGGGCGCGGAAGTCGGCGACGGTCATGCCCAGGGTCAGTGCGCCGGACAGTTCAATGTCCACCGGCACCTTGACGGTGGAGACCACGGTGGGGTCGATGACGTAGGCAACTGCGCAGGGGTCGTGCACCGGTGGGGCGTCAAAGCCCTGGGCGTCCTTGTAGGCGGCCTTGAAGAAGTCCATCAGTTCGCGCACGAAGCGGGCCGGGGCGGTGCCCACCGCTTCGATCCGTTCGATGACCTCGTCGGTCGCCAGCGCCTGGTGCGTCAGGTCCAGGCCCACCATCACCACCGGCCAGGATTCGTTGAAGACGATGTGCGCGGCCTCGGGGTCGATCTTGATGTTGAACTCGGCCACGGCCGACCAGTTGCCGACATGGCAGCCCCCGCCCATGAGCACCACTTCACGCACGCGCTCGACGATGCGTGGTTCCTTGCGGGCGGCAAGCGCAATATTGGTCAGCCCGCCGGTGGGCACCAGGGTGATTTCCCCCGGTTCGTGGCTCATGATCGTCTCGATGATCAGGTCCACGGCGTGGCGCCGATCCAGTTCAATGGCCGGTTCCGGCTGCAGCGGTCCATCCATCCCCGAATCCCCGTGGATGTCGGGGGCGTTTTCAATGGTGCGCACCAGCGGCCGGGCACAACCGGCGGCGAAGGGAACACCGGTGATTCCGGCGATGGTTCCCACGGCCAGCGCGTTGGCGGTGACCTTTTCCAGGGTCTGGTTGCCCACCACGGTGGTGACGGCCAACAGGTCGATCCGCGGGTTGCCATGGGCCAGCAGCAGTGCCACCGCGTCGTCATGCCCGGGGTCGCAGTCCAGGATGATCTTGCGCGGCGCATCGGGGTTCGTCACGGCCATCAGGTCCTCCACATCATTGGGGAACCGGCCGCTTGGGCCGGTACAGAGCTTGGTTCTGGGAAGATTCTGCTCCGTTAAGCGCTTTACGTCAAACGCTTAACTTGGCTTCGGGTTTGGGGTTCCCGCGCCCACCTGCCCCAGAGGGCGCAGCGGATAGGATAGTGACATGAATCCCAAGGACCCCAACGCCGGCGAACGGCCGCCACGCCCCGTCACCGCGGCCATGGTGGCCCGCGCGGCCGGGGTCTCCACCGCCACCGTCTCCCTGGTGGCCAACGGCAAGGCCAGCGGACGGGTTTCCGAGCGCAACGTGCAAAAGGTGCGCCAGGCCATCAGCGATCTGGGGTACGTGGTGGACGGGATCGGCAGCTCCCTGGCCCGGGGTGTGAGCTCCACCGTCATCATGGTCGCCCCGGACATCTCCAACCCCTTCTTCGCCCGGCTGATCGCCGGGGTGCGCAAGGTCCTGGGTTCGGACTACCAGCTGCTGCTCTCGGTCACCGATCCCGGCCAGTCCCCCAGCGTCCCGGAGGTGCGCCGGCTGCTGGGCCTGCGTCCGGCGGGTCTGCTCATCGATGCGCCAAACCGGCAGTTCCTGAGCGAACTGGGTTCGCCCATCCCGGTGGTGGCCATCGACGCCCCCGACGCCCCGCCGCAGGTGCCGGCCGTCAACCTGGATGTCGCCCAGGGGGCCCGGGACATGGTCGAACACTTCGCCGGACTCGGGCACCGCAAGGTCGCGTACCTGGACGCGAACACCGGGACCGCCACCCTGCGCCAGCGCCAGCAGGCCTTCACCCATGCCGTGCACGAACACGGAATGCAGCTACCCGAGGGGGCGGTGATCGCCACCACCATCGACGTGGGAGAGGCGGCCGCCGGTTTCGCCGCGGCGTGGCCGCAGTGGCAGGCGCAGGGGATCACCGCGATCGGCTGCGCCACCGACACCCACGCCTACGGGGTGCTGCAGGAGGCCCGGGTGGCCGGGCTGCAGCTTCCCGACGAGCTGGCCGTGGCCGGCTTCGATGACCTTCCCTACTCCTCCACCACCAATCCTCCATTGACCAGCATCAACCTGGACGCCGAAGGGCTGGGCAGCGGGGCCGCCCGGCAGCTGCGCCGGCTCATCGAGGGTGAACCGCTGGATGCCTCGCATCTGGTGCTGCCCGGACAGCTCGTGGTGCGCGGCTCCACCGTCGCCCAAGCCTAGGGGCCAACAACACCAGGCCGGAACCCGGGGCAGAAGTGTGCAAGAATGCTGTTACCCATATCACTTTCACTACGGATCGTCGGGCACGTACCTGCCCGTGAAAGGAATGTCGTCATGGCATCTGTGACTTTTGAGAAAGCCACGCGTATCTATCCCGGTGCACTGGTTCCCTCGGTGGACGGCATCGACCTGGAAATCGCCGATGGGGAATTCCTCGTCCTGGTCGGCCCCTCGGGCTGCGGCAAGTCCACCACACTGCGCATGCTGGCCGGGCTGGAGGAGGTGGACGGCGGGACCATCCGCATCGGGGACCGGGACGTCACGAACGTTCCGCCCAAGGACCGGGATATTGCCATGGTCTTCCAGAACTATGCGCTGTACCCGCACATGAGCGTGGCGGAGAACATGGGCTTCGCGCTGAAGATCGCCGGGGTGGACAAGGAAGAACGGGCCCGGCGTGTGCGCGAGGCAGCGCAACTGCTGGATCTGGAACAGTACCTGGACCGCAAGCCGAAGGCGTTGTCCGGCGGCCAGCGCCAGCGGGTGGCCATGGGCCGGGCGATTGTGCGCTCACCGCAGGTGTTCCTCATGGATGAACCGCTGTCGAACCTGGACGCGAAGCTGCGCGTGCAGACCCGCACCCAGATCTCCTCGCTGACCCGCCGGCTCGGGGTCACCACCGTGTACGTCACCCACGACCAGGTGGAGGCGCTGACCATGGGAGACCGTGTGGCGGTCTTGAAGGAAGGCACCTTGCAGCAGGTGGGAACCCCGCGTGAACTCTATGACCGGCCCAACAACGTCTTCGTCGCCGGTTTCATCGGCTCCCCGTCCATGAACCTGCTGGAGCTCACCGAGACCGGGGGCCAGGTGGCCTTCGGCAATACGGCCTACCCCGCCCCGGGAGCCTCCGGCGGCACCACCTTCGGCATCCGTCCCGAGGATTTGCGCCGGGCAGCCCCGGGCGAGGGTGTCGAACTGCACGTGGACGTGGTGGAGGAACTCGGCGCGGACGCCTACATTTACGGCAGCGTGCACCTTGAGGGCAAGGACCACCCGGTGGTGATGCGGGTGGATGGGCGCAAGCCGCCGCAGCGGGGCGAGAAGATCAACATCGTCCCGGAGCCCGGACACATCCACCTGTTCGACACCGCCTCGGGCCAGCGCCTGACCCAGGCCTGACTTCCCACTGATGGTCCTGGCCGCCGGGCCCGGTGGCCAGGACCGGCCTAGTCGCGCTCCACCCGGTGCAATTCGACCTCCAGGCGGCGCCCCGTCACCACCACGCTCATCATGGTGCAGTGTGGCTGGCGGCGCCGGCCCGTGGGGGAACCGGGATTGAGCAGGCGCATCCCGCCGGGAGAAACCGTATCCCAGGGGATATGCGAGTGCCCGAACACCAGTACGTCGCTGCCGGCAAACGCCGCGTCCGCGCGTTCCTCACGGCGCCGGGCAGGCCCGGTCTCGTGAATGAGGGAGAACTTCAGCTCCTCCACGGTGAAGTGCGCGACTTCCGGCAGCCGCTGCCGCAAATCCGGACCGTCATTGTTCCCGTAGACCCCATGGAGCTGGCGGGCCCGGTTAAAGAGCAGTTCATAGGTCGGCAGATCGATCCAGTCCCCCGCATGAATCACGGCATCGGCGGCCGCAACGGCCTGAAGCACCGCAGAGGGCAGTTTCCTTGCCCGGGCGGGGACGTGGGTGTCGGCGAGCAGAAGAAGTCGTGTGGCCATGCCTTACATCTTCAGGCCTCGGCGCGCCGGGGACAAGCGCCGAATCCAGACTGGCTCGCGGGGCCTGGGTTAAAGAAATATCCCGGGACATCAACTATGTGATGTCCCGGGATATCCGGTGTGTGCGCGAGGGGGGACTTGAACCCCCACGCCCTTGCGGGCACTGGCACCTGAAGCCAGCGCGTCTACCAATTCCGCCACTCGCGCTTGTTCGCTACTCTCGCAGCAACGAAAATAATCTTATACACACTCGATTCGATTCTCCTAATCGAAATGGGCAAATGTGGTTAGCGACACAATTGAAACTCTTTAGGTGTCCAAATCGTTGCCGTATCGTCGGACTGCGTGCAGTTGGCATCCTGCATTTCCACAGCCGAAAACAGTAAGATCGACAGAGACGTTCCGCGCCACACGGGTCGCAGGAACCAAGCACTTGCCCTGCGACATGCGTGAATCTAAGAAAGGAGCGCTCGAAATGAGCTTTCTCGACAACGTCGAACGTGGTCTAGAGAAGGTCGTCACCAGCTTCTTTCGTGGCAACAGCAGCGCGGAGATCAAACCGGTGGAACTGACTACTGCCCTGCGCAATGAAATGGACCGGGGCATCCTGGCCATCAGCGAAGGGCGCAGCCTTGCCCCCAACGACTTTGTCGTACACCTGAGCAACGATGACTACCAGACCGCCAAGGCCTGGGGTTCCTCGGTTGTCAACGAAATGGCCAAGGTTACCGCCGAGCACGCGATGAGCCAGGGATACTCGGTGCGGGACAACATCCGCATTCACTTCGTGGGCGAAGAGGACCGCCGCCGCGGTGAAGTCGAGATCAGCGCCTCCATCAAGGAAGGCGCGGCAGGCGCCGCCGCCTCCGCGTCGGTAAAGAATCCAGCTCCCGCTCCCACACCGGCCGCAGCACCGGCTCCGGCAACCCCGGCGGCCGAGCAGCCACGCACCACCGCCCAGCCGCGGGCCGCGGCCCGCCCCGAACCGGCACGCGCCGCCCCGGCACCGGTGGCCAAACAGGCCGTGCTGGAGGTTGATGGCCAGCGCTATGCCCTGCACCATCATTCGATTGTGCTGGGCCGTTCAGCCTCCACCGACATCCCGATCGATGACCCGGGCGTTTCCCGGCAACATTTCCGTGTCGAACAAAGAGGAGATGACTACGTGGTGCTCGATCTGGGGTCCACCAACGGCACCTTCGTCGACGGCCGCAAGGTCAACGGCGAGACCCGGGTGGGCGATGGCTCGGTCATTTCCCTGGGCAAGACCAAGGTTGTCTTCCGACTCATCGCCCAGGGGCAGAAGGGACGCGCATGAACGACCTGCTGCTCGCCCTGTTCCGCCTGGGCTTCCTGGTTCTGCTGTGGCTTCTGGTGCTCAGCGTCGTGGGCGCCATGCGCCGTGACCTGGTCATCGGGACCCGCGCCCGCACCGGCCAGCCCAGCGCCCGGGCGATCAAGAAGAACCCGACACTGGCTGAACCCGAACCGACCGCCCGCAAGACGGCCACCGCCCTGCAGGTGGTGGAAGGCCCACTTTCCGGCCGCGAAATCAAGCTTGACGGCCAGCCGATCCTCTTTGGGCGCGCCCAGGATGCAACCGTCGTGTTGGAAGACGACTACGCCTCCGGTCGCCACGCCCGGCTCTTCCCGCAGGGTTCGCGCTGGTTCCTGGAGGACCTGGGATCCACCAACGGCACTTTTATCGGGGAGAACCAGCTGTCGCGTCCGCAGCCCGTGGAATTGGGCCAGCGGATCCGCATTGGCAAGACTGTGCTGGAGTTGAAGGCCTAGCCTATGGCATTGAAGCTCAAGTTTGCCGCCCTGTCAGACGTAGGCCGAGTGCGTTCAAAGAACGATGATTCGGCCTACGTTGGCGAGTACCTGGCGGTGCTGGCCGACGGCATGGGCGGGCATGTCGGTGGCGACGTGGCTTCGGCCTCCACCGTGCTGGATTTGATCCACCTGGACCGCCGCTACACCCCGGACCCGCAGAACGCGCTGCCCGATGAGATCCAGGCGGCGAACCTGGTGCTGAACGAACTGGTGGGCGCGAACCCGAAGCTTTCGGGCATGGGCACCACCGTGACCTCGCTGCTGCTCTCCGAGGAAACGCTGCACCTGGCGCACATCGGCGACTCGCGCGCCTACCGGCTGAAGGACGGGGTGTTCGAGCAGATCAGCCGGGACCACACGTTCGTGCAGCGCCTGGTCGAGGAAGGCCGAATCCGCCCCGAGGAAGCATCGGTGCACCCGCACAAGAACGTGCTGCTGCGCGTCCTTGGCGATTCGGATGCCTCCCCCGAACTGGACATCCAGCAGCTGCCGGCCGCGGTCGGTGAACGCTGGCTGCTGTGCTCCGACGGCCTGACCGATGTGGTGCCCGACGAAATCATTGAGCAGGCGATGCGCACCACCGCGGACCTGGAGGAGATCGCGGCCGACCTGGTGGCCACGACCCTGCACAACGGGGCGCCGGACAACGTCACCATCGTCCTGTTCGACATTGTCGAAACTCCTGACCTGCCCCCGGTCCAGGCGGTCTCCGGGGAGCCGGAACCGGACACCGGACAGCTGACGATCGCCGTGGAGGGTGACATCGAGGCCAGCGCCTCGCTGATCCGCCATGAGATCTCCCAGCGCCCGCACGTACTGGTGGGCGCCGCCGACCTGGCCACCCAGACCGGGCAGATCCCGGTGGTAACCCAGAGCACCGGTGAGCGCCGCGCCGCGGCCCTGCTCACCCACCGTTCACCGGAAGCGGGCGACATGCTCGACCCGCTCGAGAGCCACGGCCCGCGTCGACGCTGGTTCCTGCCGGCGCTGCTGACCCTGATGAGCGTGCTGGTGGTGATCGTCGGCGCGTGGGGCTACCTGTGGACCCAAACCCAGTATTTCGTGGCTCCCAAGGACGGCAATGTGGCCATCTACCGCGGGGTGCCCCAGGAATTGGGGCCGATCTCCCTCTCCGAGGTGGAGTCGGTCAGCAATATCCCGCTCGAGGCCCTGCCCACCTATTCGCGTCAGCGGGTCGAGTCCTCGCTCTACGCGCAGGACCTGAACCACGCCCAGGCGATGGTGCACGAACTGCTGGTGACCGCCAAGCAGAAATGTCCGGTGCAGGCCCCGTCCAAGGACGACCAGAACAATGACCAGGAACCCGTGCCCGCCTACTGTGAGGAGATCATGCAATGAGCGAATTGCAGACAGCACCGGTTCCCCGGCGCAATTTCGAACTCCTCCTGCTCGTGCTCGCCCTGGGAGTTGGCTTCGCCGCCTTCTACCTGATCGGGACCGCCACCGAGGAAACCGACCGCAGCGGCTTCGTGTTGGAGATGGGGATCCTCAGTGGCCTGGCGCTGCTGGTCCACATCCTATTGCGGCTTTTCGCCAAATATTCTGATCCGGTAATACTTCCGATTACGATCGCCCTGAACTCGCTGGGTCTGGCCATGATCTACCGCCTGGACTTGGCAAAGTCCACGGAGCAATCGTTCCGCCAGCTGCTGTGGACGGGCATCGCCATGCTCATCGCCGCGGTGGTGATGTGGGCGGTGCGCGATCACCGCAACCTGCGCCGCTTTACCTATATCGCCCTGCTGGCATCCATTGTGCTGCTGCTGCTTCCGATGATTCCCGGGCTCGGGGTGACCATCAACGGCGCGCGGATCTGGATCCGGGTGGCCGGGTTCTCCCTGCAGCCCGGTGAGCTGGCCAAGATCACCCTGTCGATCTTCTTCGCCGGCTATCTCTCCTCCAACCGCGACCTGATCCTGATGGCCGGGCGCAAGGTCGGTCCCATGCAGCTGCCGCGCATGCGGGACATGGCGCCCATGGTGGTCGCCTGGATCCTGTCCATCGGCGTGCTGGTGGTCCAGCGCGACCTGGGGTCCTCGATCCTGTTCTTCGGCCTGTTCATCGTGATGATCTACGTGGCCACCGCCCGCATCTCCTGGGTGGTCATCGGCCTGCTGATGGTGGCGGTCGGCGGCGTGTTCGCCGCGACCACCATGAGCCACGTGACCCGACGCCTGACCACCTGGCTGGACGCGTTCAACCCGGACATCTACTACGCCACCGGCGGCAGCATGCAGATCGTCGAAGGCCTGTTCGGCATGGCCGACGGCGGGCTGATCGGCACGGGGCTGGGCAACGGTTCGCCCTACCGGGTGCCGCTGGCCAACTCGGACATGATCATCGCCTCCTTCGGCGAGGAGCTGGGGCTGATCGGCGTGGCCGCCATCATCATGCTCTACCTGCTGCTGGTCTCCCGTGGGCTGCGCGCCGCACTGGGATCGCGAGACAGCTTCGGCAAGCTGCTGGCCACCGGCCTGTCCTTCACCCTGGCGCTGCAGTGCATCGTGATCATTGGCGGGGTCACCCGGCTGATCCCGCTCACCGGTCTGGCCACCCCGTTCATGGCGGCCGGCGGATCCTCACTGCTGGCGAACTGGATCATTGTGGCGCTGCTGCTGCTGATCTCCCACAACTCACGCAGACCAATGACCGGGCATGTGGGCCCGACCGATGAAGTGGCCACCCCCGGTGCCAGCGATCCGAAGGCGGTGAAAAGCTAGTGAATCAGGCCATTCGGCGCGTTTGGGTTGCCCTGATGGTGATGTTCCTGGTCTGTTTCGGGGCGCTGAGCTATATCCAGTTCTTCGCCGCCGACCAGCTGGCGGGCAACGCCCTGAACAAGCGTGAGCTGTACCGTGAATTCGACATGCCCCGTGGGGCGATCCTGGTGGACGGCAAGCCGATCGCGGAGTCGGTGCCAACCGAGGACGGGCAGTTCACCTACCAGCGCGTCTACAACGACCCGGAGGTGTACGCGCACCTGACCGGCTTCTACTCGTTGGCCAACATGTCCACTCATCTGGAAAGCGAGCTGAACGACTGGCTGACCGGCAAGAGCTCCGACCTGCTCTTTGACCGGCTCTCCGCGCTGTTCACCGGCAAGACCACCGAGGGCGCCTCGGTGGAGCTGACCATCGACGACGAGCTGCAGCACAAGGCGTTCAACATGCTGCCCGACGGACTGCGCGGCACCATCATCGTCACCGATGTGAAGACCGGCGACGTGTTGGCCATGGCCTCCAAGCCCAGCTACAACCCGAACAAGCTCTC
Organism: Glutamicibacter creatinolyticus; assembly: GCF_006094275.1. Classification (GTDB taxonomy): domain Bacteria; phylum Actinomycetota; class Actinomycetes; order Actinomycetales; family Micrococcaceae; genus Glutamicibacter; species Glutamicibacter creatinolyticus. The sequence continues at coordinate 25,035 of NZ_CP034412.1, read as the reverse complement.
GGTGCATTCCACCAAGGCCGCCTCGGAGAACCTGAAGAAGCTGACCGGCGTCAAGGGTTTGAGCCCCTACGTCAACCCGGCGCTGGGCAACCGGTTCAGCCCCGGATCGACCTTCAAGATCCTGGATCTGGTCACCGGGCTGGAGTCCGGGAAGTACGACATGGACACCCCGGTCCCCAACCCGCAGCAGGTGAACATCCAGGGCGCGAAGATCAGCAACTTCGCCGAGGGAATCTGCGCCAACCGGACGCAGGCGGATCTGCGCTTCATCACCGCGCAGAGCTGCAACACGCCGTTCGCGCAGATGAGCGAGAAGCTGGGTTCGGCACCGTTCGAGGACGTGGCCGAGCGCTTCGGCTTCAACCAACAGCTGAACATCCCGCTGAAGGTAACCGAAAGCCAGTTCAAGCCCAACATGAGCGCCGGCGAACTGGCCCAGTCGGTCATTGGCCAGCGTGACGTGCAGGCCACCCCACTGCAGATGAACATGGTCGCCATGGGCATCGCCAACGACGGGGTGATCATGCAGCCGAACCTGGTCAAGAAGGTCATCGCCCCGGACCTGCGAGTCCTGGAGGAGACCAAGCCGAAGGAGTTCTCCACGGCCACCACCAAGGAGGTGGCCAACAAGGTCGCCGAACTGATGAAGGGCCCGGTGCAGTCCGGCACGGCGATGCGGGCCAACGTGCCCGGCGTGGACCTGCGGGTCAAGACCGGCACCGCGGATGTGCCGGATGACCAGCCGGGGCGCACGGTGAACTCCTGGGTGACCGGCTTCGCCCCGGGCGATGACCCCGAAGTGGCCATCACGGTGGCCTTTGAAAGAATTGACTACGACAAGAACCACCGGTTGGCGGTTTCCCTTATGAAGCAAATGACAGAGGCGGTGTTCAACCAGTGAGACCAGTTACCGGTACTACATTGGGAGGTCGCTACAAGCTGACCGACCGCATCGCGATCGGTGGCATGGGCGAAGTCTGGAAGGCTCGCGACCAGGTGCTGGGTCGGCTGGTGGCCATCAAGATCCTCAAGGAGGAGTACACCGGCAACGAGGGCTTCCTCACGCGCTTCCGCGTGGAGGCCCGGCACACCGCACTGCTGAACCACCCGGGCATCGCCGGCGTCTTCGACTACGGCGAGGAAGAGGGCTCGGCCTACCTGGTCATGGAACTGGTGCCCGGCCCGCCGCTGTCAACCATCATTGAACGGGACCGCAAGCTGGATGTGGACCGCACGCTGTCGCTGATCGCCCAAACCGCCCGGGCCCTGGCCGCAGCGCACGAGCACGGGCTGGTGCACCGTGACGTGAAGCCGGGCAACATCCTGGTCACCCCCTCGGGCAAGGTGAAGATCACCGACTTCGGCATCGCCCGACTGGCCGACCAGGTCCCGCTGACCGCCACCGGCCAGGTGATGGGCACCGCCCAGTACCTGGCCCCGGAACAGGCCACCGGGCAGACCGCCACCGGCAGCTCGGACATCTACGCGCTGGGTGTCATCGGCTACGAGTTGCTGGCCGGACGCCGGCCCTTCACCGGCGAATCCCAGATCGCCATCGCACTGGCCCAGGTCAACGACACTCCCCCGCCGCTGCCCGAATCCATTCCGGCCCCGGTGCGCCAGCTGATCATGTCCATGCTGGCCAAGGACCCGGCCGACCGCCCGAAGAACGCCAACGCCCTGGCCGACGCCGCCGAGGCCCTCCGCCACGAGGACACGCACACCGCGGTGCTCGCGGTGCCCGGCATGCTGCGCACCGGGATCGAGGACACCGCCACCCAGGCGATGAACCTGGACGATGAGAAGACCCAGGCGGTGCCCACCCAGGACACCACGGTGCAGGCTGCCGCCCCGGCCACCAGCGCCCTACCGGTCACCCCGGCGGCCACCCAGTCGCTGCAGGCCTCCTCCAGCTACCAGGACTTCGACTCCGATGGGCTGGCAGACAACGAGGACGCCCACGACCAGGAGGAGAGGAAGCGCGCCCCGTGGCTGGTCCCGCTGATCGTGGTCATCGTCCTGGCGGTGCTGATCGCCCTGGGGGCCTGGCTGATGCCGATGTTCACCGGCGCCAGCGACGGTGATGAGTCCAGCGTCTCCCCCACGGTGAGCGCGAGCGAGACCAGCAGCGAGCCGAGCGAGGAAACCACCGAGCCGACGCAGAGCACCATCGCCGCCAGCTCCCCTTCCGAGGATGCGCAGTCGCCGAAGACGGTGCAGGTCAGCAACGCCTTGCTCGGCCAGCACATTGATGCGGTCACCGCGCAGCTGCGGGACCTGGGCCTGAAGGTGGACGCGGTGGCTCGGCCCATGCAGGACGAGGATCCGGGCAACGTCACCGACATTTCCCCGATGGGCACCGTCAATGCGGGATCGACCGTGCGGGTCACCTACGCCATTGCCCCGGAAACCGTGGAGGTGCCCGGCGTGGTCGGCCAGTCCTCCAGTGCCGCCAGGTCGCAGCTGAAACAGGCCGGCCTGTCGGTCGGCTCGGTGACCGAGCGTGCCAGCGACGAGCCGGCCGGCACCGTGCTGAGCCAAAGCCCGGCCGCCGGCAGCAGCCAGACCCCGGGGAGCAAGGTCAGCCTGGTCATCTCCTCCGGCCCGGAGCCCAGCCCCGAGCCGACCGAAGCCACCTCCTCGGCACCGGCCGAGACTTCCTCCCCTGCCGCCGCCCCCTCCTCCTCGCCCACCGCATCGGCCACGGAAGATAACTGATGAACGAACAGTCAGTGCTTCCGCCGGGCGTGCCCGACCTGGTGGCAGGGCGCTACGAGCTGCAGTCGCTGATCGGGCGCGGGGGGATGGCGGACGTGTACCTGGGCATGGACCGGGTGCTTTCCCGGAAGGTCGCCATCAAGCTGCTGCGCCCGGACATGGCGCGCGATTCGATGGTGGTGGCGCGCTTTGAGCGTGAGGCCAAGGCGGTGGCCGGGCTCAGCCACCCGAACATCGTGGGCGTCTACGACACCGGGGTCATCCCGGCCGGGGACACCCGGCCCGATGAGCTGCCCTACATCGTGATGGAGTACGTCACCGGGCGCACGCTGCGCCAAATGCTGAAGGAAGAGCGGATCGAACCCGAGTTCGCCGTGGACGTGATGCACGGGGTCTGCCAGGCGCTGGAGCACTCGCACGCGAACCACGTGGTGCACCGGGACATCAAGCCGGCCAACGTCATGGTCACCGACGACGGGCACGTCAAGCTCATGGACTTCGGCATCGCCCGGGCCGTGAACGACTCCTCGGCCACGATGACCCAGACCGCCGCGGTGGTGGGCACCGCCCAGTACCTCTCCCCGGAGCAGGCACGCGGGGAGATCGTGGACCACCGCACCGACATCTACTCCGCCGGCTGCCTGCTCTATGAACTGCTGGTGCACGAGCCACCCTTCACCGGGGACTCCCCGGTATCGGTGGCGTACCAGCACGTCGGCGAGGACCCGGTGCCGCCCAGCGAGGCAAACCCGGACGTTCCACAGATCTACGATGCTGTGGTGCTCAAGGCGCTGGCCAAGGAACGCGACGACCGTTTCGACTCGGCCGCGGACCTGTCCCGGGCCCTGGACGACGCGTTGCACGGCATCCCCTACCAGGACCCGCAGCTGGCCACCAGCACCCAGCCCACGGTCGCCCTCTACCAGGAGCCGACCCAGGCGATGGACGCCGAGGCCGCCGCATACGATGCGTCCGCCATCCGTCCGCCCACCGACGAGCACCCGGTGTTCGCCAGCCGCCAGCAGCTGCACGACGCGACCCGGCGGCACAAGTCCAACCGGGGCATGTTCTGGCTGATCTCCATCATTGCCGCGATCGCGGTCATCGTCGCCGGCTTCATGGTCTACCGGATGATCCAGCTGGACCAGGAGCGCAACGCCCCGGTGGGCATCCCGAACGTGGAAAAGCTCTCCGAGGAGGAAGCCACCGCCCAGCTGACCGCGCTGAACCTGAACGTGCAGGTGGAGCACGAATACAGCGACGCCGTCGACGAGGACCTGGTGGTGCGCACCGACCCGAAGAGCGGTGCCTCGGTGCCCAAGGAAAGCCTGGTGCGCCTGTACATCTCCGACGGCTCTGAACAGCGCACCATCCCCGATTCGCTGGCAAACCAGACAGAGGTCGCCGCGCGCGAGGCACTGCGTGAAGCCGGGCTGGAAGTTGGCGAAGTCACCAGGATCAACCATCCAAGCATCCCCACCGACTGGGTGGTGCAGACCAGCCCGGAAATGGGTTCCAAGGTCAAGGTCGGCTCGCAGGTAGACCTGATCCTGTCCACCGGCAAGGTCACCGTCCCGGATGTCACCGGGTCCAGCCTGGATGACGCCAAGGCGAAGCTCGAGGCCGATGACCTCGGCCTGAAGGTGCAGTACACCTATGAGGAGAGCAGCGAAGCCGTCGACACCGTGCTCGAGCAGTCCTCCGGCCCGAACGAGGATGTGGAACAGGGCAGCACCATCCAGCTGACCATCGCCCGGGCGGCCGCCTCTTCCAGCCCGTCGCCGGATGAATCGGCTGAGTCCAGCGAATCCCCCAGCGAGAGCCCTTCGCCCTCGGCCAAGGAGGACTAGTTCCCTGTCTCCCGCCCCGGGCGGGAGGCTACGCGGAGAAGAGCGGGCTGAGTCCGGCGGCTTTGGCAGCGGCTCCCTCGAGCCCCACAAACTGCAGCCAGTTGCCCAGCATCAGGTAGCCATCCTGGGTCAGCACCGATTCCGGGTGGTACTGCAGCCCCCATAGCGGCGCGGTGCGGTGCGCCAGACCCATCACTACCCCGTCCTCGGTTTCGCAGATGATTTCCAGTTCCTGCGGGATCGTGGAGCGCACCGCGGCCAGTGAGTGGTAGCGGGTTGCCGTGAACGGGTTGGCCACCTGCGCGAAGACCGGATGCTCAGCATGGCGCACCAGCGAGGTCTTGCCGTGCATCAGCTGTTCGGCGTGGGTCACCGTGCCACCGTAGGCCTCGGCGAGGGCCTGATGCCCCAGGCAGACCCCAAGCATCGGCTTGTTGTGCTCGCCGCACCATTTGATCAGGTCAATGCTGACCCCGGCCCCGGCCGGATCCCCCGGCCCAGGCGAGATGAGCACCCCGTCATGCTCCTGGGCCAGCGCAATGGCCCCGGAAAGGTCCCGGTCGTCGTTGCGGATGACCGTGGTCTGCGCCCCCAGCTCCTGCAGGTATCCGACGAGGGTGTAGACAAAGCTGTCGTAGTTGTCGATCACCAGGATCTTTGTCGCACTCACAGTATCCTCAAACCAATCGTCGACTCGGTAAAGGGGCTGAACTGGCTCAGCCACGGGAAAACATACACCATCAGTAATAGTACGACTGCGGCAATCAGAATCAGTGCCTGGATGACGCGAAACCACAGCGGTCCGGGCAAATTACGAAAAATCCATGAATACATTTCCTACCCCTAGCTCGTGGCGTCCTTGACCAAGTTCCGGATCTCCTCGGGAGGCCCCGCCTCCAGCGGTCGCCAGCTGGTCAGTTCTGAGTAGGCGATGATGCGTTCACGGGTGGTGAACGGCGGATGGCAGCTGGTCATGGTCAGGATCGAGGTGGTCGGTTCGGCTCCGTACTCGTGGGGCACCGGCAACAGCACTTCTCCGGCGCTGGGCGGGACGATCTCGGTTTTGCGCCAGGTGTAGGTGTAGTACCCCTGCCTGGTCTGCAGGTAGACCTTGTCGCCGTCCCCGAGCTTGTCGATGTCCCAGAAAACCTGTCCGTGCGTCTGGCGGTGGGCCGCGACCGCGAAGTTGCCCTGCTCCCCCGGCTTCTGGGTCGTGGGATAGTGGCCGATGCCCACGCTGTCGATCACATCGCTGCCCACTCCATTGGTGACCGGATGATGCGTTCCATTTCGGCCAAACTGCGGAAAATACATGATTCCGAAGGTCTCTGCATCGGCGATCTCCGTAACGGGGGCCGGTCCGTAGTCCTTTTCATCCACCGTCTCGGGGATGTTCACTTCGCCCAGGCTTTGCACCAGCTCACCGGTGGCCTGCTTCTGCGCGTGGGCCGAGTCAATATTCGTCCACCATAATTCCCACACAACGAAGAGCATCAACACAATTCCGAGGGTGATCAGCAGTTCCCCGAAAAACCCGAGCAGACGATTACCCACGCTGACGGGACGGCGGTCGGTTCGGCGTCCGGGCCGGGCAAGCGTTCGGTTCAAAGGGGCGGTCCTTAGCACGGGATACTTGGAGCAAAGTTGTTCGCATCATAGCCAGTTAGCCCCCGCGGGAAGCGGCGCAACGGCTAGTATGGAAGCTACGCGAAGTATGGATCGTCTTGTCGGTGATACTTCGTTCCTAAGACTACCGGGAACGCCGTGGCGAGTCCTGTTTAATACAATGAGCTGATGAAGCTAGGGAGCTATACATTGCCGGAATCGAAGCGTCGCACGAAGAAGCCCCAGGCCGCCGCGGAGCGCGCGGCGCGCAGCGCTGAGAGCCCGAATCCGGTTTGGTACAAGCCGGTAATGTTCGGGCTGATGCTCCTTGGCCTGGTCTGGGTCATGGTGTACTACATTTCGCAGACGCTCTTCCCCATCCCCAACATTGGTGGCTGGAACATCGTGATCGGTTTTGGCATTGCCATGATCGGCTTCTTCATGACCACAAATTGGAAATAGTTTCCGCAACACCGCTGTGGTCCGCAGCGTAGACAGCCTAAAGCCCGGCGGCCTGTGCCGCGGACATCAGAATCCGACCGAAACTGTCCAGTGCCCGCGAACCCATGGACCACCGTTGCCAGTACAGCGGCACCTCAATGCTCCATGCATCGTCAAGACGGTGCAGCTCAGGCAGCTGCCGCAGCTGCAGTTCCGGCAGCATCCCCCAGCCCATACCTGCCTCAATTGCCGTAGCGTAACGCCACGAGTCCGGGACATAGTGCGTCGCCACTCCGTCCCACGTTGACTGTCCGGTCACTCGCCCACGCAGCTGGGCTTGCAGCGGATCGTCGCGGTCAAAGATCACCACCGGGGCCACCGCCAGCCAGTCACGTGGCGCCATTCCGCCTCGGCGGGCAATGAATTCCGTTGATGCCACCGCCCAGTAGCGCATGGTTCCCAACTTTTGCACCGCGCATCCTTGCACCGCATCGGCGCCGGTCGTCACCACCCCACTGACCTCGCCCTTCCTCAGCAGTTCCGCGTTACGGTGCTCATCTCCCCTGCGCAAATCACAAATGAGGTCCTCGCGGCGACCCAGTTCCCGCAGAACGTCGATGAACCAAGTTGCCAGGGAATCGGCATTGACGCCAATGGTGATCCGTTGGGGCGTTTCCGCATGCTCCCCTTCCCCCAGATGCGTGTTCAGCTCTCTGCCCAGGGAGACGATCTGGCGCGCGTAGCGCAGCACCGTGACACCGGGCTCGGTGGGCCGCACCGGCTTACTACGCAACACGAGAATGGTCCCGGCCCGTTTCTCCAGTGCCTTCATGCGCTGACTCACCGCTGAAGCGCTGATCCCCAGGTCAATGGCGGCGCCATCGAAGCTGCCAGCCTCGATGACCGCCAGGAGAGTCTCCAGCTGCTCAAAATCGAAGTTCACATTAGCAACTCTAAAGTGTCCTAAGACTTTTAAGTTCGACAACAGTTCTGGGGTTTTTCTACTGTTGCTACATGCTTGCTACACCTGCCCTGTTGGGCTTCGGCACCGGACTGTCGCTCATCGTCGCGATCGGCGCCCAAAATGCCTTCATCCTGCGCCAGGGAATCACTCGTCAGCACGTTTGGGTGGCGATCATCATCTGCATGCTCTCGGACATTGTCCTGATCTCTGCGGGTATTGCCGGCCTGGGTGCCCTGATAGAGCGCGCGGAATGGATCATGAGTGCGGCACGCATAGGTGGAGCACTTTTTCTGGCACTCTATGCCCTCTTCGCGCTACGCCGCGCGCTCTCTCCCACGAGCATGGCTACCAAGAACTCCCCCAGCGAATCCTCGGCATGGAGAGTGGCGTTGACCACCCTCGCCCTCACCTGGCTCAACCCTCACGTCTACGTTGATACCGTTCTGCTCTTGGGTTCTATCGGCAACTCATTTGCCGGTGCCCGTTGGCAGTTTGGTGCTGGTGCCATCGTCGCCAGCTTGGTCTGGTTCATGGCCCTCGGTGTTGGCTCGCGTTATTTGGCGCGCATCTTCGCCAAGCCACGCGCTTGGCAATTGCTCGACGGGTTCATCTGCCTGTTCATGCTCTACTTTGCGATCCGCCTGATCCTCCCCCTGTTCTAGGCGGAAAATCCCGCCCCGAGCCGCCGGCGACATCCTCCTTGCCTAATAGGCGGGCGATTTGATTGCGCAGTTATCAACAGCTCCCCACATCTATCCACAGCACCTGTGGGAATCTTTCGCGACAACTTGTTCACAAAGTTATCCACAGCTGGGGAGAAGTCCGTCGGCGCCTCCCCCAAAAGAACCGAAAACCCGGGGATCCCGGGAAGTGGAGGGAGGGGAATTACACGCCTGTAAGTTATTAACAGTGTGGATTACCGCTGTGGATACGAGCACTTTGAGTCACCAGAAGTCCATATAAGTACATGTCAGCCTTGAGTCGTTTAAAAATTCGAATCAGGCGATCCGAATGCTTCCATGCTCGGAAAACGTGAATCTACAGGCCCTGTTTAAAAGTTATCCACAGGTGTGGAGATTCCTGTGTAAAATAGTTGAACGTCTGCCCTCCAGCCCCGGCAACAAGGGAATCCACGGCATCTAACAACCCGGTTCGGCTCGGGAATTACATGTGTGTAAGTTATTAACAGTGTGGATAAGCAGTGTGGATAAGGCACTGGAGTAGTGTTCGAACTAGGCCAGTGGAAAACGAACGGTCACCGCTGCCAGATAGAGCATGCCCGTTACCACCACGCTGAGAATACCGAGCAGAACAAATTGCAAGGTCGTCCGCTGGGATCCCTTGGGGATAAGTACGATGGACGCTGCGGCAGCTAGGCCAAGCACTGCTCCGCCTAGGTGGCCTTGCCAGGAGATTCCGGGCACCACGAAGCCCATAACGACATTTAGCAGTAGGACAATTCCCATTTGGCGCAACGCGGTCCGGTTGGTACGGAAAACCACAAACAAGGCCAGGAACAAACCCGAGAGCGCTCCCGATGCACCCAAAGTCGCAGTGTACGGGTCACTGAGAAGCAAGACGCCCAGAGAACCACCCAAGGCCGAGAGGAAATAGAGCCAGCCAAAGCGCATGCGTCCAAGACGCGGTTCCAGCAGCACCCCGCAGATATACACGCCGTACATATTCATGGCGATATGCAGCAAAGACCCCTGCGAGTGGGCGAAAGCGCTGGTCAGTACACGCCAGGGCTCCCAGTAAGCCAGTGCGCCGACGAGCACTATTTGCTGCGTGAAATTGGGGATGACCCATTGCAGGACATATATCAGCAAATTTACGCCGATCAGGGTGTAGGTCACCACCGGTTTTGCACTCGAGCGGGCGGTCCCACCAAACTCGGTCTTCGCACTGGGTATGGCCCTGTTGGCGTTGCGGACACACTCAATGCATTGCACCCCTACCGGGGCAGAGACCTGGCACCGTGGGCATACTGGTCGCCCACATCGATGGCAGGACACGTAGGAGATCTGGTCTGGATGCCGGTAGCACGTCGGTACCTGCGTTGATTCCGGTGAGACTTGCCCGTAGGACATGGGGGTGTTCCTCAGATATTTAGTGTTGGGGAAGCGGCGGGGACGTTAAAGGTATGGGCTCCGACCGCCACTTCAATGGCGACCGGAGCCCGCGGCGTCGATGACGCGAAGATCCTAGAGGGTCTCGATATCGATCGAATCGATGACGACGTCCTCAAGCGGCTTGTCACGCCCGTCGGTGGCCACTGCGTTCAGCGAGTCAACGATCTTGCGCGAGTCCTCGTCAACAACCTCACCGAAGATGGTGTGCTTGCCCTGCAGCCAGGTGGTGGGAACGGTGGTGATGAAGAACTGGGATCCGTTGGTTCCACGACCCATGCGAATGCCGGCGTTCGCCATGGCCAGCTTGTAGGGCGCGTTGAAGTCCAGCTCAGGGTTGATCTCGTCATCAAACTGGTAGCCGGGGCCGCCAAAGCCCTGGCCCAGCGGATCGCCGCCCTGAATCATGAAGTCGGAAATGATGCGGTGGAAGATCGTGCCGTTGTACAGCGGGGTATCGGTCTTCTTATCGCCAGTTTCGGGATGCACCCATTCCTGCTCACCGGTGGACAGTCCCACGAAGTTCTTCACGGTCTTCGGGGCGTGGTTGCCAAAGAGGTTGACGACGATGTCGCCCTTATTGGTGTGGATTGTGGCTTTATGCGTTGCAATTGCGGTCATGCTCCTTATTCTCCCACGTTGAGACCGGCGACCGCCAAAGACACCTGTACGCGTTGAGTGAAAAACGCCGTAAAGGCGTGGTCTGGCGATTCCCGCATGGTGCGACAGGGAGAAAGTGCATAGGCTGGATGAGTCGAAGGTCTTCCATTGGGCCAGCGCGTGGCCTAGCTAAAGGAGTTCACATGGAAAAGAAGAAGTTCGGGTTCGGCAAGTTCATGATGATCGGTGTGCTCGCCGCGGCCGTTGCCGCGTTAGTAGCGGTGTGGAAGGCGTCAAAGCCGATTGAAGACCCCTGGCAAATGCCGGCCCCTTCGACTGAGCCGCAGTCTCCAGTGGCAAAGTCCACGGAAGCCGAGACCGAAGACATTCGCAAGCTGGCGTCCGAATAGCAAAAAAGACCAAGCCAAGCACGTGTATTCCTTTAAGGGAATGCACGTGCTTGACTAGTTTTACGGTGATTCGAGGGGCACAGTGGGTGGCTCGGGCTTGGCTTGTCCGCGGACCACGAGAACTAGGCCGCCGAGGATCACGATCAGGCCCAGAATGGTTCCGGCGGGCACGAGCTGGCCGATCATCAGCGCCGCGATGAATGCCGCACCGGGGATCTCGAGCAAAATGAGAGTCGAGACCGTCAGTGGACCGAGGATGCTCAGCAAATGGTTTAGGGCCGTATGACCCAGAAGCTGCGAACACACGGTGAGCGCGACGATGCCAAACCATCCCCAGGCGTCAAAACCCCAGATCCGCTCCCCGGCCAGGAGGCAAATCGCCAGCAGTACCAGGGAGGTCACGGCATAGCAGACCGATGCATAGGCACCGGTTGACATTGTCCGCCGCGCCAACGACCCCGCTAGGGTATATGCTCCTGCAAGCATTCCTCCGAGGATAGCCAGAAGGTCACCGAGAATGGCCTCACGCCCCTGCCCGAGATCAAAACCGGTGATGATCACGACGCCGGTGATGGACAGCGCAATTCCCAGGAACACCATGCGGGTGCAGCTAACTCCCCGCAACCGTTGGAACACCACAATCCAGACACCCTGGATGCAGACCAAGGCCGTTGCGGCAGCCACCGAGGTCATGCGCACTGCGTACATGAAGCAGACGAAGTGCAAAGCCAAGCAGACTCCGGCGATGGAGCAAAAGGCCCATTCGCGTCGACCCATGCGGCGAAACGAGGTCGGATCCCGGTGCAGTGTCGGCGCCACCAGCACCGCGGTGGCGCCGAAGTTCCGCCACAAGGCCATCGCCAAGACGGGAACACCGGGAAACGCCGCAATCAGTGGGCCGGAGGCGGAGACTCCCAGGACGCCTACGATCACAAGAAGGATGGTCACCAATCAAGGCTACATTTCCGTCCCGCTGTTGACCGCCTCGCGAGTCCTATGTTGCCGCAAGGTGCTGTAGCCGCCTGTGGCCGGCTAGTTCTTGGAGGCGCCTGCTGCCTCGGCGTTCTGGCGCCGACGTCGCCAGAACGCGGCCACGAGGGCTCCTGAGAGGTTGTGCCAGACGGAGAACACCGCGCCTGGAAGAGCGGCTTCAGGGGAGAAGTACTGGGTTGCCAATCCGGCGGCCAATCCCGAGTTCTGCATTCCCACTTCGATGGATACGGTGCGCTTGGACCCCTCGGGCAACCGTAGTGCGGCTCCGACTCCATAACCCAGCAGCAGTCCTGCCGCGTTGTGCAGGACCACCGCAACCAGCACCAACAGTCCGGCCTGCAAAATGGTCTGGGCGCTGCCGGCAACGATGATGGTGACCACGAACGCGATCGCCAGTACGGAAACCCAGGGCAGGGCCTTGAGGACGGCTTCCACCGCCCGGTTGAACAGCAACCGGATGACCAGGCCCAGCAGGACCGGAATCAGCACAATTTGAACTACGGTGCCGGCCATCGACCCGGCAGCCACCGGCAGGTACTGCCCGGCCAGCCAAAGCGTGAGCAGGGGAGTGAGCAGTGGTGCCAGCAGGGTGGAGATACTGGTCATGGCCACGGACAGTGCCACATTGCCGCGTGCCAGGTAGGTCACGACATTGGAGGCGGTGCCGCCGGGGGCACAGCCGACCAGGATGACGCCGGCGGCCAGCGCGGGATCCAGGCCCAGCAGCGCGGCGATGGCCCAACCCACCAGCGGCATGATGACAAACTGGGCGCAGACCCCGCCCAGCACCGGAAGCGGATGACGCAGCACCATCCCGAAGTCCGGCAGGGTCAGGGTCAGTCCCATGCCGAACATGATCACCATCAGCAGCGGATTGATCAACGGGGACAGCGGCTGGAAGGCTGCGGGCATCAGCATGCCGGTCAGCCCGCCAAGCAGGATCAAGGCCGGAAAGAGCAGTACCGCGGTGCGTGCACTGCGGGTTTCGTTTTCCTGCGCGGCATCAGCGGTATATTGGTCGTGCGTGGGCATGTGCAATATCATGGCACGGCGGTGCACGAACGCGAAGTTCATCCCGGGGAGCCGAGCGGTTCATGAAGCGGCCATATGCGCCTTCCACGATGGGTGGCGTGAAGGTTAGCATCGTCGCCGAATCGTTCCTGCCCCACACCAACGGAGTCACCAATTCGGTGCTGCGCACCCTGGAGCATCTGCGGGCCACCGGCCACGAGGCCGAGGTGATCGCCCCTGCCGCCTCCCATGCGCTGCAGCGTCGCGGGAGGGGAGTTCCGGGGCAGTACTGCGGCTTTCCGGTACGCACCCTGCCCTCCATGTCCCTAGCCAGCTATCCCGGCGTCCGGTTGGCCGCTGGCCCGGTCGGGGTGTTGCGCCGCATGTTCCACGCCTCGGCCCCGGATGTCGTCCACCTGGCCAGTCCCTTCGTGCTGGGCTGGCGGGCACTGCGGGCCGCGGGGGAGCTGGGCCTGCCCACCGTGGCGGTCTACCAGACCGAGGTGCCGGCCTATGCCCGTCCGTACCGCGTGCCCTGGCTCGAGGCCCGGCTGTGGGAACATGTGCGGGCCATTCACCTGGCGGCGGACCTGACCCTGGCCCCCAGCACGTTCTCCCGTTCGCAGCTGCAGCAGCTGGGGGTGGGACGCGTCAAGCTGTGGCGCCGGGGCGTGGACACCGCCCTATTCACCCCGGTGCGAAGAAACGAGCAACTGCGGCAGCGCCTGGCGCCCGGCGGACAGCGGATCATCGGCTACGTGGGACGCCTGGCAGCGGAGAAGCAGGTCGGCGACCTGCGGGTACTGGCTGGCCTTCCCGGCACGCGGCTGGTGATCGTCGGTGACGGGCCGTTGCGTGAAAGCCTGCAGCAGCAGCTGCCCGGTGCCGTTTTCCCCGGCTTCCTGCGCGGCATCGAGCTGGCCGAGATGTTGGCCTCCCTGGATCTGTTCGTGCACCCGGGGCAGTCGGAGACCTTCTGCCAGACCATCCAGGAGGCCATGGCCAGTGCGGTCCCGGTGGTGGCGGTTGGACGCGGGGGACCGGTGGACCTGGTCTCTTCCTCGCACAACGGCTGGCTGTATCAGCCCGGGAACCTGATGCAGCTGCGTTCCCAGGTGGCCGATCTGATCTATGATGACGCCAAGCGCGCGGCGTTCTCCGCAGCGGCGCTGGAAAGCGTCCAGGAGCGCTCCTGGGGCCGCATCGGGGATCAGCTGCTCGGCCACTACGTTGCCGCCGCAGAGCACGCATGGACGGGCCGCTGAGCGTTTTCTCCTGGCAGGCGCCGGGAACCTGGCGTGGTTAAAGCAAAAATCCCATCCGGTGTGGGATGGGATTCTATGTGCTGGTGGAGGTAAGGGGACTCGAACCCCTAACCCTCTGCTTGCAAAGCAGATGCGCTACCAATTGCGCCATACCCCCGCAGGGATCAGGATACCTTGTCGGTGACCTGCTGCCAGGTCTCCTTGGTTTCCGAAGAACCCTTGGCCTTCTTGATCAGAACCGCTGCAGCGGCCGCGATCGAGCCGAGAATCAGGATCTTTTTCATTTTCCCTCTTTCCCAGTGGCAAGGTTTCCGTGGGCGTACCAAGACTTGAACTTGGGACCTCTTCGTTATCAGCGAAGCGCTCTAACCGCCTGAGCTATACGCCCTTGCCATTCCCTTCGGAACGAAATAAAACATTACCGGGGTTTTGGCCCGGACACAAATCGAGCCCTGGTGGCATCCATCACAGATCCCTCCAGGGCTCGAAAAGCGCGTTGCGGTGCGTGTTTAGTCGTCGGTCAGGGTGACTCCGACGCCGCCGACCAGCGAGGCAGCGATGTTGTACAGGACCGCGCCCAGCATCGAGAGCACCGAAATGACCACCACGTTGACCACCGAGAGAATGGTGGCGTAGGAGGCGACCTGGCCCAGCGAGAACGCGTCACGCAGGTCAAAGCCGCTGTCGGCCCCGATCGCGTCGCGCATCAGCTGGTTGAAGCTGTCGAACGTGCCGGTCAGATCCAGCACCGCCCAGAACGCCACCGCGGCCACCACGGTGACCACGCCGAAGGCGACCGAAAGCAGGAAGGCGAGCTTGAGCACCGAGAACGGCTCCACCTTCGACACCAGCAGCCGGGCCTTGCGCACCTTGGCCTTCGGAGCCGGACGCACCAGCTTCTCCTGGCTGCCGGCCGGTCGGGCATTGGCCGGGGCGGGACGACCGGCTGCCGGGCGGGCGGCGCCTGCGGGGCGGGCCTGGCCGGCGGCGGGCCGGGAACCGGTGGCCGGACGCGCGGTGCCGGTGCCCGGGCGGGCCGCCGGACGGGGCTGGTTGCCGCGCGGGGCGGTGCCCTGCGCCGGCCTTTTCACCTGAGTGGTCCGTGGTGTCGCATTGCCTGATTCACCATTACCGCTCGGGCGAGGCGTCGATGGTGTACTCATGCGTTACCTCCGTCAGTGCTTTCATCCGCGGTGCCCTCGGTGGGGGTGTGATCGTCCTCGGATGATTCAGTGGTCGTATTTTCTGGGTTCAACGGTACTGCACTTTCCTCCAAGTTCTCTTCGAGCTCTTCCTCGGAGTTCTTGGCCACCGCGATGATGTGGTCCTTCTTGCCGGGCTTGGCGAAGATCACGCCCATGGTGTCACGCCCCTTGGATGGGACCTGGGAAACGGCCGAACGCACCACCTTGCCCGACTGCATCACCACCAGCACCTCGTCGCTTTCCTCCACGATCAGTGCGCCGACCAGTTCGCCGCGCTCCTCGTTCAGCTTGGCCACCTTAATGCCCAAGCCACCACGGGATTGCACACGGTATTCGGAGACTTCGGTGCGCTTGGCGTAGCCCTCGTTGGTGACGGTGAAGACGTAGGAGTCATCACGCACCACATCGGCGGCCAGCAGCTCGTCCCCGTCGCGGAACTTCATGCCGGTCACCCCGGAGGTGGCCCGGCCCATTGGGCGCAGGGCGGTGTCCGTGGCGGTGAAGCGCACCGACTGTCCCTTGCGTGAGACCAGCATCACGTCATCTTCGGGGGTCAGCAGCTGGGCGGAGACCAGCTCATCGCCCTCCCGCAGCTTGATCGCGATGACCCCGGCGGTGCGGTTGGTGTCGTAGTCCTCCAGGCGGGTCTTCTTCACCAGCCCGTCGCGGGTGGCCAGCATCAGGTATTCGGCGTCCTGGTAGGTGCGCAGATCCAACACCTGGGCGATGTGCTCATCAGGCTGGAAGGCCATCACGTTGGCCACGTGCTGGCCCTTGGCGTCCCGGCTGGCCTCGGCCAGCTCGTAGCACTTGGTGCGGTAGACGCGGCCGTGGTTGGTGAAGAACAGCAGCCAGTTGTGGGTGGAGGTGACGAAGAAGTGCTCCACCACGTCGTCCCCGCGCAGGCTGGCCCCGCGGATGCCCTTGCCGCCGCGGGCCTGGGAGCGGTAGTTGTCGATCCGGGTGCGCTTGACGTAGCCGCCGCGGGTGATGGTCACGACCATCTCCTCCTCGGGGATCAGGTCCTCGACGCTCATGTCCCCGTCGTAGCCCATCAGGATCCGGGTGCGGCGCTCATCCCCATGCTTGTCCACGATCTCGGCCAGTTCCTCCGAGACGATCTCCCGCTGGCGGGCCGGGTCGGCGATGATCGCCTTGAACTCGGTGATCATGGTTTCCAACTCCGCATGGCGGTCCTGGATCTTCTGGCGCTCGAGGGCCGCCAGGCGGCGCAGCTGCATGTCCAGGATGGCGCGGGCCTGCTCCTCGTCGATGTCCAGCAGCTCCATCAGCCCGTCGCGGGCGGCCTCGGTGGTGGAGGAGCGGCGGATCAGCGCGATGACCTCATCCAGCGCGTCCAGGGCCTTGAGCAGCCCGCGCAGGATGTGGGCTTCCTCCTCGGCCTTGGCCAGCCGGTACTGCGTGCGGCGCACGATCACTTCGATCTGGTGGGTGACCCAGTGGCGGATGAATCCGTCCAGCGGCAGGGTGCGCGGCACCCCGTCGACGATGGCGAGCATGTTCGCGGAGAAGTTGGACTGCAGCTCGGTGTGCTTGTAGAGGTTGTTCAGCACCACCTTGGCCACCGCGTCGCGGCGCAGGATGATCACCAGACGCTGGCCGGTGCGGCCGCTGGTCTCGTCGCGCATGTCCGCGATGCCCGAGATCTTCCCGTCGCGCACCAGGTCGGCGATCTTCATCGCCAGGTTGTCCGGGTTGGCCATGTACGGCAGTTCGGTGACCACCAGGCAGGTGCGGCCCTGGATTTCCTCCACGTTGACCACCGCGCGCATGGTGATCGAGCCGCGGCCGGTGCGGTAGGCGTCGGCGATGCCCTTGGTGCCCAGGATCATCGATCCGGACGGGAAGTCCGGGCCCTTGATGCGCTGCATCAGCGCGGCCAGCAGCTCCTCGCGGGAGGCCTCCGGGTTCTGCAGGTACCACTGCACACCCTCGGCGACCTCGCGCAGGTTGTGCGGCGGAATGTTGGTGGCCATGCCCACCGCGATGCCTGAGGAACCGTTGACCAGAAGGTTCGGGAAGCGGGCCGGCAGGACCACCGGCTCCTGGTTCTTCCCGTCGTAGTTGTCCTGGAAGTCAACGGTGTTCTCGTTGATGTCCCGGACCATTTCCATGGCCAGCGGGGCCATCTTGGTTTCGGTGTAACGCTGGGCGGCGGCCCCGTCGTTGCCCGGGGAGCCGAAGTTGCCCTGTCCCAGGGCCAGCGGGTAGCGCATCACCCAATCCTGGATCAGGCGCACCAGCGCATCGTAGATCGCGCTGTCGCCGTGCGGGTGGTACTGGCCCATGACCTCGCCGACCACGCGGGCGCACTTGTTGTAGGCGCGTTCGGGACGGTAGCCGCCGTCGTACATCGCGTACAGCACGCGCCGGTGCACGGGCTTGAGCCCATCGCGCACGTCGGGCAGCGCACGCCCGACGATCACGGCCATCGCGTAGTCCAGGTAGGACCGCTGCATTTCGGTCTGCAAGTCAACCTGGTCGATGCGGTCCAGCACGTCGCCGCCGTCGGCCACGATCTCCCCGTCGACCGGTTCGCTGCCAGGAGTCTGCTCGTCGCTCATTTCATCCCTTTGGGTAAGTCAAGCTTTTAGGTAGTCACGCCGTCATGCGGCGAAGTGTCTGCGCGGAGCGCACCTGGGACTAGATGTCCAGGAAGCGCACGTCCTTGGCGTTCTGCTGAATGAAGCTGCGCCGGGATTCGACGTCCTCGCCCATCAGCACGGAGAACACCTCGTCGGCGGCGGCCGCGTCGTCCATCGCCACCTGGCGCAGGGTGCGGTGTTCGGGGTCCATGGTGGTGTCCCACAGCTCCGAGTAGTCCATCTCGCCCAGGCCCTTGTAGCGCTGGATGCCGTTGTCCTTGGGCAGGCGCCTGTTCGCGGCCTGCCCGGCCAGCAGCGCGTCGTCGCGTTCCTTGTCGGTGTAGACGAACTCGTGCGGCGCGTTGGACCACTTGATCCGGTACAGCGGCGGGGAGGCCAGGTAGACGTAGCCCTGTTCGATCAGCGGGCGCATGAAGCGGAAGATCAGGGTCAGCAGCAGCGTGGTGATGTGCTGGCCGTCCACGTCCGCGTCGGCCATCAGCACGATCTTGTGGTAGCGCAGCTTGGCCATGTCGAATTCCTCGCCAATGCCGGTGCCGAAGGCGGTGATCATCGCCTGCACCTCGGCGTTGCCCAGTGCGCGGTCCAGGCGGGCGCGCTCCACGTTCAGGATCTTGCCGCGCAGCGGCAGGATCGCCTGGGTGTGCGGGTCCCGCCCGCGCTTGGCCGAACCGCCGGCCGAGTCACCCTCGACGATGAAGATCTCGCATTCCTCGGGGTTCTTCGAGGAGCAGTCCGAGAGCTTGCCCGGCATGCCGAAGGACTCCATGGGGGACTTGCGCCGGGCGTTGTCACGCGCCTTGCGGGCGGCGACGCGGGCCTGGGAGGCCAGCTGGGCCTTGCGGATGATGTCCTTGGCCGAGCCCGGGTTGCGCCCGAACCAGTCGCCGAGCTGGTCGTTGACCACGCCCTGCACGAAGCCGCGGGCAATCGAGTTGCCCAGCTTGGTCTTGGTCTGCCCCTCGAACTGCGGTTCGGCAAGCTTGACCGAGACCACCGCGGTCAGCCCCTCACGGGCGTCATCGCCGGTGAGGTTGTCGTCCTTTTCGCGCAGGATCTTGTTTTCCCGGGCGTAGCGGTTGATCAGGCTGGTCAGCGCGGCACGGAAGCCCTCTTCGTGGGTGCCGCCCTCATGGGTGTTGATGGTGTTCGCGTAGGTGTGCACCGATTCGGCGTACGCGGTGGTCCACTGCATGGCCACCTCGATGCTGATTCCGCGTTCGGTGTCCTCGGCCTCGAAGGCGATGACCTCATCATGCACCAGCTCGACCTTCTTGGCCTGGTTCAGGTGCTTGACGTAGTCCAGCAGGCCGTTTTCGTACAGGTAGTCCACCACGCGGGGCTTGGGGTCGGCGTCCTGCCCGGCCTCGTCGTCCTCCAGCGCGTCCTCGGTGTGCAGCACCCGTTCGTCGGTCAGCCGGATGCGCAGCCCCTTGTTCAGGAACGCCATCTGCTGGAAGCGGGCCCGCAGCGTCTCGAAGTCGAACTCGGTGGTGTCAAAGATGTCCGGATCCGGGTAGAAGGTCTGGATGGTGCCGGTTTCCTGGGTTTCCTCGCCCCGGGTCAGCTCCTGCTGGGTGACCCCGCCGTTGGCGAAGGAGATCCGCCAGGCATAGCCCTCACGGCGGACCTCGGTCTCCACGCGTCGGGACAGCGCGTTGACCACGGAAATGCCTACACCGTGCAGGCCGCCGGACACGGCGTAGCCGCCACCGCCGAACTTGCCGCCGGCGTGCAGGATCGTCATGACGACCTCAACGGTGGGTTTGCCCTCGGTGGGGTGCACGTCCACCGGGATTCCGCGGCCGTTGTCCTCCACGCGTACCCCGCCATCGGCCTGCAGGGTCACCTCGATGGTGTCGCAGTACCCGGCCAGGGCCTCGTCCACAGAGTTGTCCACGACTTCATAGACCAGGTGGTGCAGCCCGCGCGGTCCGGTGGAGCCGATGTACATGCCGGGGCGTTTGCGGACGGCCTCCAGGCCCTCGAGCACCGTGATGTCCTGGGCTCCATAGGTGTGTTCAACTTTGGAAGACATCGATTCCGTGGAGCTGGGGCTGTTCGCTGGCTCCTGCGGTGAAGCGTTTTCGGTAGACACGGGTGCTACGTACTCCTCGAATTTTGATGCGCTGGCCGATGCTTCCGGTTGATCCGGAAAGACGCGGCCATGTTCCTATGCCCTGACCGGAATGAATCGCAACACTCCCGCGCGGGCACACTTACACCAATTCTACCCGGTTTATGGAAAAATGCTGGGATCGGCGTCTCAAAACAGGCCGCTAAACGCACAAAATCCTGCATCTAAGAGGTTCGGGGACCGCAACTGAGGGGGGATGCATGCACCGGGGGCGTGAGAGCGCCACATGGCACGCCAGCAATTTCTACCCGTAGGTGTCCCGCGGACCACGGCCGGCGACCGAACGACTGCCATGGCGCCAGGAGGGGGCGTTGGGACCCAGCACCTTGATCACGGTGACAATTCCTGGCCCCAGCTCCGCGTCGAAGCGCTTGAGCAGTTGGTGGGTCAGCAGCCGCAGCTGGGTGGCCCACGAGGTGGAATCGCAGCGCACCACCACCACCGTATCCGCAAAGGACTCGGGCTTGCAGTGGGCAGCCACGTCGGGACCCACGATCTCTTCCCAGCGTCCGAGCACCGAGCCCACGGCCACCTGGGTTCCCCAGCCGCGGGTTTTGGATAAACGGGAAATCACTTCGCCAATGACCCTGGGGTCCCGGCCCCCGTCGGCGGCCTTGCGGGGAGCCTTGTCCCCGGACTTGCGTGCCGCCTGGCGCTGCTGCACGCGGGCCATGCGTGCGGCATCGATGCGGGTTTCCCCGCGTTCCTCGGCCAGACGGCGCATCCGGTTCAGCAGTGCCTTGGCCGGGTCAATCTCTTCCTCAGACGTCATCGACGTGTCCCGGACTAACCTGGAAGAAACTGCCCTTGAGCGTGGATGGTACATCCTCGGGCACCGCCGCCGTGACCAGCACCTGCTCCGCGCCGGCAACAATATGGGCCAGGCGATCGCGGCGGGTGGCATCCAATTCGGCGAAAACGTCGTCGAGGATCAGGATCGGCCCGGATCCCGGACGCGGGTCGTCATCGCCGAACACGCGGTAGGCGGCCAGGCGCAGCGCCAGTGCGAAGGACCAGGTTTCGCCGTGAGAGGCGTAGCCCTTGGCCGGGGTGCTGCCCAGATACAAGGCCACGTCGTCGCGGTGCGGGCCAAACAAGGTGATCCCCCGCTCCAGCTCACGGTCCCGGTTGGATTCAACCATGTGCAGCAGCTGTTCCTGCAGCTGCTGCTGGGTGAGGCCGGGCAACTGCGAATGATCCAGTTCCGCCTCCGGACCCTCTCCACTGATCGAACTGAGGTATTGGGTGCTCGCGCTCTTGGCGCCGTCGGCCAAGTCGGCGTAGGCCGCCGCCATGTAGGGCTCGAGCAGTTCCAGCACCCGAAGCCGTCCGTGCATCAACCTTGCGCCCATGGCGGCCAGTTGCAGGTCCCATGCCTGCAGGGTTGCTTCTTGCGATGAGTTGAGGGTGGTGCGTCCGCGCACCGACTTCAGCAGCGCATTGCGCTGCTTGACGATGCGTTCGTAGTCGTTCTTTGTGGCCACTTCCGCTGGGCGCAGGGAAAGCAACAAGTCATCTAGGAACTTGCGGCGGTTGGACGGGTCACCCTTGATCAAGGCCAAATCCTCGGGGGCGAACAGTACGGTGCGAACAATCCCCACGATTTCTCGCGCCCGCACCGGATTGGCGCGGTTGATCCGCGCCCTGTTGACCTTCCCGCTGGTGATTTCAACCTCCAGCGAGGTGACGCGCTCGGCTCGATGCAGGGCTCCGCGGATAATGGCCCGCTCGGCACCGAAACGGATCAGCGGCGCATCGTTGCTCACCCGGTGCGATGACAAGGTGGCGAGGTAGCCGACGGCCTCGACGATATTTGTTTTGCCGACCCCGTTGGGACCGATCAGTACGTTGATCCCCGGAGCCAACCGCACATCGGCTTGCGCGTAGGAGCGAAAGTCGGTGAGGGAGAGTTGCGAGATGTACACCAAGAGTCCTGAAATGAAAGCGGTGAGGGCTGCCTGCCCCCACCGCAAAGGTAGTTAGTTCGCGTTCGGAAGGCGCACAGGCATGACCAGATACCGGTACTGGTCCTGATCGTCATCCTCGGCCGAGGCCTGTCCGGTCATCATTGCCGGCTTAGGTGCACTGGTGAATGAGAAGCGCACGTAGTCAGTGTTGAAGGATCCCAGCCCTTCACCCAGGTAGGTGGGGTTGAAGGCGACGGTGATGTCTTCACCGGAGAGCTGGGTTTCGATTGCTTCTTCGGCCTGGGCGTCTTCCCCGGTTCCAGCATCCAATGTCAGCTGTCCGTCGGTGAATGCCATGCGTACTGGAGTATTTCGTTCGGCCACCACCGAGACGCGGCGAACCGCCTCAATGAGTTCGTTGGTGCGCACGGTCGCATGAATCGGGGTGTTTTCGGGGAAGAGCGATCGGATCTTGGGGTAATCGCCGTTGATCAGCAGCGAGGTGGTGCGCCGGTTGGCGCTTTCGAAACCGACCATTTCGCCGTTCTCGCCAATGGCAATCTTCAATTCTCCCGCTGAAGCCAAGGTCTTGGCGACTTCATTGAGCGTTTTGGCCTTGATGAGCAGTGAGGTTGAGATTTCCGGCTGGGCAGGCTTCCAGTGCAGCTCACGCATGGCCAATCGGTAACGGTCGGTGGCCAGGAACGTTATCAGGTCATTTTCAATTTCAACCTTGATCCCGGTCAGAACCGGAAGGGTGTCGTCCTTTGAGGCAGCAACAATCACCTGTGAAACTGCTTCGGCGAAAGCTTGACCGTCCACGGTTCCCGAGACTTCCGGGAGTTTGGGCAGTTCAGGGTATTCATCCACTGGCATCGTTGCCAGATGGAACCGTGAGCGACCGCAGGTCACCGTGATCTTTGACCCTTCGGTTTCAATCGTCACGGTGGACTGAGGCAAACTTCGGGTGATGTCCGCCAGGAGGCGTCCCGAAACGAGAATCGAGCCTTCTTCGGAAATGTCAGCGGGAATTTGGATATGCGAGGAGATCTCGTAGTCGAATCCTTCAAGCCGAACCATTCCTTGATTGGTGGTCAGCAAAATACCGGCTAGGACCGGAGACGGCGGACGCTGAGACAAAGACCGAGCGGTCCAGGACACGGCTTCAGCCAACACATCCTTTTCAACGCTGAACTTCACGAATCAATCCGCCTTTCGGAGCGCACTAGCTTGCCAGCAAGCCTTTGAGGTCAATCTCTACCGAGTTCTTAAGCATAGACAACGAACCACGGAGCAAGGTCAATCTTGCCATGTTTAGAGCTATTGCTCTCACCGAGAAAAGCTGATCGCTCCGGTAAGTGGCTCGATGTGATGTCACGAGGTTCCTGCGTTGTCCAGAATGTCTCCGACATCAGCGACAGCTGATCTTGGTGTTCGGTGAGAGGCATAGGTCAGGGGAACAAGGACTCGTTATTTGAAGGCCTAAGGGTTTAAAGGGGGAGTGTTAATAACCCTTGTGGATCCTGTGGATAACCGATTAAAGGGCAGATCGAACCCAGATTGTGCATGTGAACAGTCTGTGGTTTCAAGTGGAACTCAGTTCCACGAAGGTGTTGATACTCAGTTTCACGGTTTTTTAGATCCACAGCGACCCCCTGAGTTATCCGCAGAGACCTCTGGAGCTGTCACCAGTTCATCCACAAATCTATCCACAGCTGTGGTTTTCGGTCCTAATGTTCTCGCTGGCTCTGTTTGATGCGGTTAGTTAGCTCTGTGACCTGGTTGAAGATGGCACGACGTTCAGCCATAAGTTCGCGGATTTTGCGATCGGCGTGGATCACCGTCGTATGATCACGTCCGCCCAGCTCCGCACCGATCTTAGGAAGCGACATGTCGGTCAATTCCCGCAACAGGTACATGGCGATCTGTCGCGCGGTGACCAAAGTACGCGTTCGCGACTTGCTGTTCAGCTCGTCAATAGTCAAACCAAAATATTCGGCGGTCTGTTTGATGATGGTGGAGGGAGTGATCTCCTGCGCGCCGTCTTCGCTGATGAGATCCTTCAGCACGGTTTCCGCCAGCGTCAGGTCAACCTGCTGATTATTCAGGGAAGCGAACGCCGTCACCCGAATCAGGGCACCCTCCAGTTCGCGGATATTTGTAGAGATCCTGGAAGCGATGTACTCCATGACGTCACTGGGCGCGGACAGGTTCTCGGCATCTGCTTTCTTACGCAGGATGGCGATACGTGTTTCCAGCTCCGGAGGCTGAATATCCGTGAGTAGACCCCATTCGAAGCGGGAACGCATCCGGTCTTCGAAGCCCTGTAGCTGCTTCGGAGGCAGGTCGGAGGTAATCACTACCTGCTTGTTGTGGTTGTGCAACGCATTGAAGGTATGGAAGAACTCTTCCTGGGTGGCATCTTTATTCGCAAGGAACTGGATGTCGTCAATGAGCAGGATGTCCACGTTGCGATAGGTCTGCTTGAAGCTTGCGCCCTCGTCATCCCGAATTGAATTGATGAAGTCATTTGTGAATTCTTCGGAATTTACATAGCGAACCCGGATGCCCTTATACAGGTGGCGAGCATAGTGCCCAATGGCGTGCAGGAGGTGAGTCTTGCCCAGTCCCGAATCTCCATAAATGAATAAAGGATTGTAGGCCTTGGCCGGCGCTTCAGCGACCGCCACCGCTGCGGCGTGGGCGAAGCGGTTGGAGGAACCGATCACAAACGTGTCAAAAATGTACTTCGGATTCAGACGACCGAACTCTTGAGAATTCGATGGGGGAGTCGGCTGCGGCGCCGGCTTGGGACGTGGGCCGGTAGGCTCTGGCCCGGTGTCTTCTTCGATGGCTGCGGCAGCAGCGACATCCTCGGCCTTCTCTTCTTCCTCAGAATCTGCCAGCGTCAGATCAACACTGACTGCACAGCGAATCTCGTCTTGGAAGACAATGCGCAGTGCATCGTCAAGAGGTTCGCGCAGTTGCGTCTGGAGAATATCGCGTGTGAGATCGTTGGGCACTGCTACCAAGAGAGTGCTGCCGATCAGACCCTGGGCCTTGGCCAGCGATACAAACGGGCGGTAGCGCGCCTTGACCCGGTCGTCATCCTCGATCTGGCGGATCACCTGACGCCATGAGCTGCCAATGGTATTGGTCTCGTCGGTGCTCAC